>NZ_JBIWDP010000001.1:0-2642930 GCF_044762075.1 Lysinibacillus sp. NPDC097195
CCCCCGCAACCAAATGGTCCCGTGGTGTAGCGGTTAACATGCCTGCCTGTCACGCAGGAGATCGCCGGTTCGATCCCGGTCGGGACCGCCATTTTAAAATAGGTTCAGTAAAAGTATATGGGTCAGTAGCTCAGTTGGTAGAGCATTAGATTGAAGCTCTAAGTGTCGGCGGTTCGATTCCGTCCTGACCCACCATACACGCGGGTGTAGTTTAATGGTAAAACCTCAGCCTTCCAAGCTGATGTCGTGGGTTCGATTCCCATCACCCGCTCCAAATGGGCCTATAGCTCAGCTGGTTAGAGCGCACGCCTGATAAGCGTGAGGTCGATGGTTCGAGTCCATTTAGGCCCACCATTATTCCGAAGTAGCTCAGTTGGTAGTAGCACCTGACTGTTAATCAGGTTGTCGCAGGTTCGAGTCCTGCCTTCGGAGCCATTTTTTTGTGGGGAAGTACTCAAGAGGCTGAAGAGGCGCCCCTGCTAAGGGTGTAGGTCGGGTAACCGGCGCGAGGGTTCAAATCCCTCCTTCTCCGCCATTGGCCCCTTGGTCAAGCGGTTAAGACACCGCCCTTTCACGGCGGTAACACGGGTTCGAATCCCGTAGGGGTCATACTAAAAAGCAGTAAATGTGAATATCACATTTACTGCTTTTTTTTACTGGATTGAAAGTTTGGTAGCGAACTGTCTAGCATCTACAACGTATGCACTGTATGCTTATTTATTGTTGCATACTATTATTTTTATTTAATTGAATTTTCAGGTAATATAGTAGTAGACAATAAATAGAGGGGGATATGTATGAGTAGCAACTTGAAATGGGAATATAATCGACAATATTTTTTACAGGACAATATAGACAGTGTGGCATCTACACTACAACATTTTACACTGGAACAGGTGCATCGTGTAGAACGATTTCAACATACATATGAAGGGTTTGAAAAAACGCCTTTACGAAGATTAGATTATTTAGCATCCCATTTAGAGGTCAATAAAATTTTCGTTAAAGATGAGTCATTTCGCTTTGGATTAAATGCATTTAAGGTTTTAGGGGGCATTTATGCAATAGGACAGTATGTTGCGAAATTGCTAGGTAAACATATTGATGAACTGTCATTTGAACAATTAAAGTCGCCTGAAATAAAAGAACAACTAGGCGATTTAACCTTTATTTCAACGACAGATGGCAATCATGGGCGAGGTGTTGCATGGGCTGCTAGGGAACTAGGTTGTAAAGCGCGAGTATATATGCCAGCTGGCAGTGCAGAAGAACGCTTGCAAAATATAAAGAATGAAGGAGCTTATGCGGAAATCACAACAATGAATTATGATGATACGGTCCGTTATACGTCGCAGTTGGCAGAAGAAAATGGCTGGGTTATCATACAGGATACGATGTGGGATGGTTATGAAGAAATTCCTTTATGGATTATGCAAGGCTATACAACTTTAGCGAAAGAAGCGGTCGATCAGTTGGAAGAAGCACCAAGCCATGTGTTTTTGCAGGCTGGAGTTGGTTCCTTCGCAGGTGCAGTCGTTGCTTTTCTGCAACATTTTTATGGAAAACAATTAACATTTGTTTTAGTAGAACCAGACGCAGCGAATTGTTTTTATGAAAGTTTTAAACAGGGAACGGAGCAATTTGTTACTGTCGGTGGCGACATGCAAACGATTATGGCAGGGTTAGCATGTGGAGAACCAAATCCTATGGCGTGGGATATTTTAAAAACCTATACGACAGTTAGTATTAGTTGTAATGAAATTGTAGCTGCAACTGGCATGCGTGTACTAGCGAACCCCCTTGCTTCGGATCAACGCATCATTGCAGGTGAATCAGGCGCAGCCCCGTTCGGATGTTTTTATGAATTAATGACAAATAAGGATTACCAAGATTTAAAGGCAGCTTTGCAGTTAAATAAACAATCAAACATACTATTTGTGAATACAGAGGGAGACACGGACGTAGAAAACTACCGAAATATTGTGTGGCATGGTAAGTATGCAAAATAGTACAAGTGAGCATCTCTCGGTTGATTGAGATGCTTTTTTATATTATAAAAAAATGGACATGACACGATGATTATTGGACAAGAGGTGATTTAAGTGAGTAATCACATAAAATACCAATGGAGAATAACGAAATATAATCCTGACTTCCGAAATAATGAGGGGCATTACACGAAGGACGTGGAATGGACAAGTCCATCTCATATTGGGAAGACAATCGATGGTGAAATCTTTACAGTAGAAAATTATATAGAGGTCGAAACTGCTTATATTGCTACAATCATGAAGTTTTTACATGTCAATGATATAAAATCATTAACAATGATTAACACGACTTATATTGATGTAGGGTTAGATTCTGCTTTGTATAACCAATTGTATGATGAAAAATTTGACAATCTTCACTTAAAAGAAGATCAAGAGGTAACGATTGATCAAATTCCGCTCATTGCCAAAATGGTGTTACGGGGTTTTCTATTTTGTCATTTCATCGCTGCAGATTTTTTTGTCCATTTTGGAGATGACTATTATATGTTTATTGGAACCAATCATTACCAAGAGGAACCATTACAATTTGCGCGGGAACATCATTTATTTGTAGAAGAAATGATTTCTCCATTTTATATTCGTGAAGAGAGCATCGAAAGAATGATCATGTGGACGCCATTTCATGAAGATACCGTAGTAGGCGAGGAAATACTAATAGACATTTCACTAGAGGAATATAGGGAAATATTGCACCTGTCAAATATTCATCCAGTTGTCGGGGTCTTTCCAATTACAGCGAGTAACCAACCGTTTTTTCAAAAAAAGTTAAAACATAAAATGGATATGAATAAGTATCAATATTATCTATGTGCGGGGGATTGATGGTAAGCGCTGTGGCAGGTAGTAAAGTGGCCACAGCTTTTTTTTTTTATTTAAATAGCCCTTGACCTTAACGCTACGTCAAGGTTTACAGTATGGATATGGAGGTGAAAGTAATGGAATATACGATTCAGCAACTTGCTAAATTGTCAGGGGTTAGTACGAGAACATTGCGCTATTACGATGAAATTCATTTGCTAAAGCCGGCAAGAACGAATGAGGCAGGCTATCGCTTTTATGGGCAGCATGAAGTCGATATGCTGCAGCAAATATTGTTTTATCGAGCGCTGGATATGAAGCTAGAAATGATTCACAATATTATTCACGCACCGGATTTTCAACATACTGCTGCATTAAAAACACACCGCGATGCTTTACTGCAACGAAAAAAACAGCTAGATCAATTATTAAAAACAGTGGAACAAACAATCCAATCGATTGAGGGGGAACGTCCAATGACGAACGAAGAGAAATTTGAAGGCTTTAAACAACAGTTAATTGAAGAAAATGAAAAACAATATGGTCAAGAAATTCGTGCCAACTACGGTCAAGAAACCGTGGATGCAGCGAATGCAAAGTTTAGAAATTTAACAGAGGAGCAGTATAAGGCGATGCAACAACTAGAACAGCAATTATTTGAACGTTTAAAAGAAGCAATGGCTATTGGCGATGTAAAGAATGATATTTCGATGGAAGTTGCAGAGCTTCATAAGCGATGGCTGAGCTTTTCATGGCCGCAATATTCAAAGGAAGCACATGCTGGTTTAGCGCAAATGTATATAGCGGATGATCGTTTCACTGCTTATTACGATAACCATGTAGCAGCAGGAGCTAGTCAATTTCTCCATGATGTCATTCAAGAATATACACAAATCTAAAAGAAACCTTCTCATACGGATGTTTTGGAAATCACAATTAAGGAAAAAATAAAAGTATGAGGAGGCGATTTTTTTGGAACAACAGATGATTGAGAAGTTTAAAAAACAATTACAGCAGGAATTACATGAAATCGAACAGCAACTTGAGGAATCAGAGCGACCACAGGCAACAGAGCTCTCCAATTACGATAATCATCCAGCAGATAATGCAAGTGATTTAACAGACCAACTTACAGAGATGGCTATTGATGAGCATCGCAGTGATCATGCAGAGGAAATACAACAGGCCCTTCAAGCAATAGAAGATGGAACATACGGCAAGTGCTCGGAATGTGGCGAAGAAATTCCGCTAGGTCGCTTAGAAGCGATGCCACATGCATTAACATGTGTAGAGCATGCGGAGCAACGAGATGATTTACTACGACCAGTAGAAGAAGAAGTACTATCTTCATTACCTAAATCTGATGATTTTGAAGAGCTAGAGGAATTCGGCTCGTCAGATACACCAGCAGATAGAATGTAAAGATACACGCATTCCTTCCCATTTATTCCCTTGAACAGTATAATAACTGTATGAGGTGATAACATGGAAGTAATTGATTTACACTGTGATGTATTGTATAAGCTAACGACACTTGAAGCGCCAAAATTTGCGGATGATGTAAGGTTACATGCGAATAAAGAAAGATTACAACTAGGGCAAGTAAAGGCACAAGTCTTTGCGATTTTTATTGACCCTGCGCTACCACAAAATATGCAATTTTTAGAGGTAATGCGGCAAATTGAAGCCTTTCATACACAAGTATTACAAACGGAAGGTATGGTGCATATTACAGACTGGTTACAACTAGATACGTTGGCACCGCATGAAATAGGCGCGATATTAAGCTTAGAAGGTTGTAGTGCAATAGGCGATGATCTAACGAAGCTTTCAGCTGTATTGGATGCAGGTGTTATGCTAGTCGGTCTAACATGGAATGAAGAGAATGCTGTAGGTTACGGAGCTGAACAGGATGCTAGTCTTGGTTTAAAGCCATTTGGTAAGGAAGTTGTCAAGATGCTAAATGAGCGGGATATCATTATCGATGTATCGCATTTAAATGAGCAAGGGTTCTGGGATGTGCTGCCGCTAGCAAAGCATCTTATCGCCAGCCATAGCAATGCACGTGCGATTTGTGACCATCCACGTAATTTAACCGATTCACAGGCTAAAGCTCTTGTCGAGCATGGAGGTCATATTCATATAGTTTACTTCCCACGTTTTATTGGAGAAAATGCAACGATGGATGATTTAATTGTACATGTAAAGCATTTAGCGAGCATCGTTGGGATTGAGCATCTTGGGCTCGGTTCTGATTTTGATGGGATAGATATGACGGTCAATGGTCTTGCGCATGCAGGTGAGGTGCAAAATGTATTAGAGCATTTACGTGAGCATTTTGCAGATAACGAAGTGCGTGGCATAGCACACAATAATTTTAGGCAGTATATCAAAAGAGCGGCAACCAAGTAAAGTTGCTTTATAGTAAAGACCAAAAGCATCAAGAAGTTTATTTCTGGATGCCTTTGGTCTTTTTTAATTCTATTGACATGTTCAGTTGATGGAAAGCGTCCGCACGCAGCAGAAATCAACGACAGTAATCACAACTTGTCCACATTAATAAAAGAAATAATTTACTAATAAACCGATTCCGAGTAGGAATCCGAAGAATGTATTTGTTTGCGCTGTGAATTTCATCGCTGGCATTACTTCCTTGGCTTCTTTTTTATCGCGGAAAATTTGGATAGCTCGCAGTGGTTTCGGGATGCATAGGAAAATAATTAGCGACCAAAAAGTAATACCATCAATGGCAACTAATGCAATAACCCAAAGGTACGAAACAATGAAGAAGCCTGATAATACAGAAATAGCACGGTCACGGCCCACTAAGATAGCAAGTGTTTTACGTCCACCTTCTGTATCGCCAACGATATCTCGAATATTGTTCGAAAGCATGATAGCACCAACTAAAATCATACTCGGAACAGACAGTAATACTGCATCTAAAGTTATCGTTAGTGTTTGAATATAAAAGGCGATTAAGACAATACCCATCCCCATAACTGCACCTGAAACAAGCTCTCCAAATGGCGAGTAGGCGATAGGATACGGTCCTCCAGTATATAGAAAACCAATCAGCATACATACTAGTCCAACTGCAGCAAGCCACCAAGATGTTGAGGCACAAATATAAATGCCAAGTAGCATGGCTATTGCATAAAAGCTTAAGGCAATGATCATAATTGTTTTCGGTTGGACTCCATGACGGACAATTGTGCCGCCAATGCCGACAGAATGTTCGTTATCTAATCCTAACTTGTAATCATAATATTCGTTGAACATATTTGTTGCTGCTTGAATGAGCATACTCGCAATTAGCATAGCAAAAAATAGTCCGAAATGAATTGTTTCTTTTTCAATTGCAAGCGCAATTGCTGTTCCTAAAAATACTGGAACGAATGAAGCGGTTAAAGTATGTGGGCGCGTTAAATGCCACCAAACTTTAAAACCCCTATCAGCTTCAATGACTTTGGTCATAAGGTCTTTCTCTCCTTCAACTATTGTAGACTCTTCTTATTTTATACGAAGAAAGAGAAAATGGATAGGTTCACAGCTTATTACATACAGTTATGTTTAAAAAAATGATACAATAGTACATGCATTTAAGAGATGGGAAGATAAAATAAGCTTATCGTAGCACTTGAAACAAAGAAGCCGTCAAACATATAGGACGGCTATTTTAGCGCAACAAGTAATGCGAAAGACGGATGTCTCAGGTGTTTTTGTGTGTGAAATCGCCACGACAGACGTATGATATTAAATACGTGCAAGTAACAGCAACACGTACTGTAGCGCGAAAACATAATGGATTATGTACATTGCAATAACGGAGGTAATTTTCATGCAACAGAAGTGGTACCAAGCCACAGAAGTAGAAGTGGACTCTTTGGGCCAAAACCTTCATTTTTATATGGAAACAATCGAAGTAAGTCGCTTATCAGCGCTTGCATTTTATGCGGCGGGTGAGGAGCGTTATAAAGGTGAACGATTTTATTGGCAAAATAGAGAAAAAACAATGACATTAGTGGGGCTAGGACATGCCCATACAATTCAAAATAACGCAAAAAATGACCGCTTTGATGCTGTAGAAGCTGAATGGAAAAGTATAACGAAAAATTGCGTAAAAGGGCAGGCTGAACTACAACCAATTTTGTTCGGCGGTTTTACATTCGACCCGCAAAATAGTGTCAATGGAGAGTGGACAGACTTCCCAGAGGCTTATTTTGCCTTGGCAACGTATCAGCTTGTATTACGCGATGACAAAGCCTTTGTAAGTATTCACCTTATCGCACAAGCTACGCAAGCAGAAGAACAATTTGAAGCGCTACGTAACGAGCGAAATCAATTAATCGATGCTGCGCAAGTTGAACAAGTAAAGATGTATGCGAAACCTGAGATAACTAATTATTTCGAGCCTTATAAGGACCCATATTTAGCGTCCATCGATCAGGTGACAGCGCTTATAAAGGCAAAGCAGGCAGCTAAAGTGGTTATTGCTCGCTCACTCGCCCTGCAATTTAAGGAACAAGTAACGTCGCCGCAAGTATTAGCTCAAATTATTGATGAACAGCCAGAAAGCTATTTATTTGGGTTAGAGTGGCATGATTTGTTATTTTTCGGCGCATCGCCAGAGCGTCTTGTAAAAGTGGAAAGTGGTCGTGCATACTCATCATGTGTAGCAGGATCGATTCAACGAGGTAAAACGCCTGAAGAAGATGAGGCTTATGGACAAAGCTTGTTAAATGATCCGAAAAACGGTGGCGAACATCAATATGTAGTCGACATGATTGCAGATACGTTCCGTAAAAACTGTGTTGAGATGACAATACCTGATGGACCACGCTTATTAAAAATTAGAGATATCCAACATTTATATACACCTGTTGAAGGGCAGTTAAATGACGAAGCAACGATTTTGCAGTTAACGAAACATTTACATCCAACGCCTGCTTTAGGTGGTGTGCCTAGAATAGAGGCTATGAGTGCTATTCGTAAATATGAGCCGATGAATCGTGGACTATATGCTGCGCCAATAGGTTGGTTAGATGCAGAGGGCAACGGGGAATTCGCAGTTGCGATTCGTTCAGCAGCTCTCATTAAAGATAAAGCTTATTTATATGCTGGTGGCGGTATTGTAGCTGATTCAGAGCCACAATCTGAATATGAGGAAACATTAGTGAAATTCCGTCCAATGCTTCGAGCGTTAGGAGGACAAGTACATGAGTGAACGAAAAATATTGACTGATTACGTGTATAAAATGGTTGCATCACTTGTACAGGCAGGTGTCCAACATGTTGTTGTAAGTCCAGGATCACGTTCGACACCATTAGCCTATGCCTTTGCTTCATCAAAGCAATTGACGATGTACCGACAAGTAGATGAACGCGCAGCTGCATTTTTTGCACTTGGGATTGCTAAATCTACTGCTAAGCCTGTCGTACTGTTATGTACATCAGGAACTGCTGCGGCTAATTATTATCCAGCAATTGTGGAAGCGAGCTATGCACGAGTACCACTAATTGTTATCACAGCCGACCGTCCACATGAATTACGTGAGGTTGGGGCACCACAAGCCATTAATCAGACAAATTTATATGGGGCTCATGTAAAATGGAGTGTTGATTTCCCGCTAGCAGACGGTGCTGCACCGACATTACCATTTATCGAGCGTCATATTGCACGTGCAGTTGCCATTGCAACAAGTGCACCTTTCGGACCAGTACATCTTAATGTACCATTCCGTGAACCATTGCTTATTGATTTTCTGAAGGAGCTTCCGCCTGTTACGTTTAAGCAAAGTAGTATTGGACAGTTAACACCGCCGATCGATGCACAGTTAGAATTAGCATCTATTTTAAGAGCAACGACAAAAGGATTTATTATTGTTGGGGAACTGCCACTCGGAACAGATTTAACTTTGATGTGGGAGTTTGTGCGAAAATTAAAATGGCCTGTCATCGTTGAGAGTTTATCGAATATGCGAACTTCGGTGCCAGATGATTGTCTACCATATGTTGTGACGACATATGATGCCATTATGAAAAACGAGGACTTTAAAGCGCTTGTTGAACCTGAAACAGTACTTCGCTTAGGAGCGCAGCCTGTATCGAAGTTTGTTATGCAATTTATTACAAAATCACAGCCACAAGCTTATATTGTTGTTGATGAAGACCCGATGTTCCGTGATTCTACAGGGGTATCCACTCATTTTCTGCATGCAAGCATTGGCGACTGGCTCGTACACTTAGACATTACTGAAACTGCGCTAGAAGCGGCGTATTTAGCAGAATGGCAAGATGCTAATGATATTGCACTGGAGTACATTGAGCACTATGCCGAAGGAGCAATTGATGAAGGGGCAATGGTAAGTCGTTTGCTGGAATTAGTACCAAATGGCAGTGATGTTTTTGTTAGCAGTAGTATGCCAATTCGTGATATCGATACATTTTTAATGGCAACGGCAAAGGATATTCGCATTTTTGCGAATCGTGGAGCTAATGGCATTGACGGTGTTGTATCCACTGCAATGGGCTTCAGTCAAGGAAATAGTCGTGAAACATTTTTACTTATTGGGGATTTAGCCTTTTTACATGATGTCAACGGCCTAATTGCGTCACGCTATCAAGCATGTAATATGACCATCATAGTGATGAATAATGATGGTGGCGGTATTTTCTCTTACTTACCACAATCAACGGTAGAAGAACATTACGAAAATCTATTTGGTACACCAACTGCTCTTGAATTCCGTGACATTGCGCGTATGTACGATATGGACTACATTTGTGTTGAAGATATTGCACAGTTAGTGCCGAAATTTAACACGGTAAAGAAAAGTC
Organism: Lysinibacillus sp. NPDC097195; assembly: GCF_044762075.1. Classification (NCBI taxonomy): domain Bacteria; kingdom Bacillati; phylum Bacillota; class Bacilli; order Caryophanales; family Bacillaceae; genus Lysinibacillus; species Lysinibacillus sp. NPDC097195. The sequence continues at coordinate 9,693 of NZ_JBIWDP010000001.1, forward strand.
CATTACGCTTAATAGAAATTTTTACCGATCGAGAAGAAAATGTATATGCCCATCGAGCGCTTTGGAATCGTATTAATGCAGGGTTAAAAGCATGGCAAAGCTAATGATTCGTGGTCTAGAGACACATGTAGATATCTGGAATGAAGCAGCAGAGCAGACAATCGTTGCTCTGCATGGTTTTACAGGAAGTACTGCTACATGGCGGAATTTAGCGGAAGAACTTTCGCATATACGTATCGTGGCGATCGATTTAATCGGACATGGTCAAACAGCAGTACCTGAGCAAGTAAGCCGCTTTGCCATGGCTGAACAACTGCTTGATTTAGAAGAGATTTTTGATCAATTACACTTAGAGAATTTTACATTGCTAGGCTATTCAATGGGGGGGCGTATAGCTTTATCCTATGCGCTCGCATATCCTCACCGTGTAGACAAGTTGGTGTTGGAAAGTGCTTCTCCTGGTTTACGTACTGCAAAAGAACGTTATGAGCGATGTGAGCGTGATGAGGTGTTGGCGAATAAAATTATGCTAAATGGTTTGCAGTCATTCGTTAATGCGTGGGAAAATATCCCTTTGTTTGCATCGCAAAAACGTTTAGCTCAAACTGTAAAACAAGCAGTGAGAACAGAGCGTTTGTCTCAAAGTGAAAAGGGCTTGGCAAACAGTTTACGAGGAATTGGAACGGGCAGACAATCGTCGAACTGGGATAATTTAACGTGTTTAGCATTACCTGTGCTATTAATTACTGGTTCGCTTGATGTGAAATTTTGTAATATTGCATTGGAAATGAAAGCGTTATTAAAAAATGGAAAACATATAACAGTAAATGACGTTGGGCATGCAATTCATGTGGAAAATCCAGCTGAATTTGCTACAATAGTAAATGAGTATTTAACGTAATGTTTTTTACGTTAGCGCCTTGTGTCAGTATAAGGCGAATTTTATAAAATAGGAGGTAATTTCCATGACACGTCAATGGACTACATTACATACTTACGAAGACATTAAGTATGAGTTTTATAACGGTATTGCCAAAGTGACAATTAACCGTCCAGAAGTGCGCAATGCATTTCGACCTAAAACAGTAATGGAAATGATCGATGCATTTTCTCGTGCCCGCGATGATAAAAATGTTGGTGTTATTATTTTAACAGGTGAAGGCGAACACGCTTTCTGTTCAGGTGGGGACCAAAAGGTACGCGGCCATGGTGGCTACGTAGGAGACGATGAAATCCCACGCTTAAACGTACTTGATTTACAACGTTTAATCCGTGTTATTCCAAAACCAGTAGTAGCGATGGTTGCAGGTTATGCAATCGGTGGAGGACACGTATTACACGTTGTATGTGACCTTACAATCGCAGCAGACAATGCGCGTTTCGGACAAACTGGTCCAAAAGTTGGTTCATTTGATGCTGGTTACGGTTCAGGCTATCTTGCACGTATTATCGGTCACAAAAAGGCGCGTGAAATTTGGTACCTTTGCCGTCAATACGATGCACAACAAGCGCTTGATATGGGCTTAGTCAATACAGTTGTTCCTTACGAACAATTGGAAGACGAAACAGTGCAATGGTGTGAAGAAATGCTACAAATGTCACCAACAGCTCTACGCTTCTTAAAAGCAGCAATGAATGCTGATACAGATGGCTTAGCTGGACTTCAACAAATGGCAGGCGATGCTACACTTCTTTACTACACTACTGATGAAGCAAAAGAAGGTCGCGACGCATTTAAAGAAAAACGTCAACCAGACTTTGGTCAATTCCCAAGATTCCCTTGATTCGGAAATGATGGTGGGCTCGTATCTCTTAGTAGATACGAGCTTTTGTTGTTTTAAGGGAAAGACAGACGAATAGACCGCTGATGGAAAAAGCGGTACCATTATCAGTGTAAATGATCGGAGGAAGCAAAGAATGTACCCAAACTGGATTTTACAGCGTGCGTATGTAACGCCATTGCGCAACGCGCTCACATATGAAGGACAAACATGGACATTTCAACAATTAAACGAGCTTTCATTACAACGAGCTCGACAATTAACTGCACTTGGTTTAAAGCCAGGGAATCGCATTGCAATCATGGGACCGAGTAAACCAGCACTGGTCGTCATGATGTATGCTTGTATGCATTTACAATGTGAAATGGTCATGCTGAATCGTCGATTGTCTCAAGCTGAAATTGCCTATCAACTCGAAGATTCACAAGCACAACTTGTACTAGTAGCAGATGAGGATGTAAAAAAATTACCACAAGATATCTTTTACCATGTATTTTCAGCAGTTGAAGAGGGTAAGGAGCAGCAAGTTGAAATTGCTAAAGAATGGTCACTCAATCAAACAACATCGATTATGTATACGTCTGGCACGACAGGCTTCCCTAAGGGCGTTCGTCAAACGGTTGGCAACCACCAGGCAAGTGCAACAGCGTCAGTTCTTAATATTGGCTTACAGGCTGATGATGTTTGGTTGTGTGCAGTACCATTATTCCACATAAGCGGTTTTTCCATTTTAGTACGCTCGTTGTTATATGGCAATAAAGTACATCTCTATGAGCAGTTTAATGTAGAGGCTATCGCGCAAAATATTGGTAATGGCGATGTCACACATATGTCAGTGGTAGCAGTTACGTTGGAGCGCATACTCAATACACTTGAGCGCAACAAAGTACGAGCTTCACCTCACTTTAAATTAATGCTAGCAGGTGGTGGGCCTGTACCTGTAGATTATTTAAAAAGAGCAAGTGCGCTACATTTAGCCGTAGCCCAAACATATGGCATGACAGAAACATCATCGCAAACGGCAACGTTGGCTAGTGAAGACGCGATGAAAAAAATTGGTTCAGCGGGCAAGCCATTATTTTTTAATCAAATCAAAATTGATATGCCAAATGAACATGGAGAGGGCGAAATTTGTATTCGTGGGCCACATGTTACTCCGGGTTATATCGGTCGCTTTGCAGAGAGAAGTGCTACCGAAGAAGGGTGGCTTCATACGGGAGACATTGGTTATCTAGATGAGGAAGGCTATTTGTTCGTCGTCGATCGGCGCGCAGATTTAATTATTTCGGGTGGTGAAAATATTTATCCTGCAGAAGTTGAAAATGTTTTATTGGCGCATCCTGCTGTTCAGGAAGCGGGTGTCTGTGGCGTCGAGGATGATAAATGGGGTCAGGTGCCAATCGCTTTTGTCGTGTTAAAAGAACAGCTGGCATTGGGAGTATTACAGCAGTATTGCGAGAACAATCTTGCTAAATATAAAGTACCGAAACAATTTATTGTCGTTGATGAACTTCCACGTAATGGAGCCAATAAGTTGCTAAGAAGAAAATTAGCCGCATTACTTAAAGAATAATAAATCTCTATTTAGATATACTTAATTCATAAAAATCCACTATGCTATTCGTGGGCACAACGTAAGCTGCAACCTTCGCTATGCTGAGCTAGTTGCAGCTTACGTTTTGTGCGTCGCTGCAGGCGTACGTGGATTTTTGACCACTTAATTCTGAATATTCAAAATTGTTTGGGTGCCAGGCACTTGTCATAATAATTAATAGGGAGGCATAAACTATTTAGTAAAGGAGAATGACTCATATGAGAAAATATATATATAATGTTGTCATTATATTATTTGTTTTGCAAATGAGTCATGTGCAAGTATTCGCAAATACTGAACAACCCAATATCGCAACAGCTAATTCAATAGAAACATTACAACAGCAAATTCAGAATGAAGTGATGCAATTATCAACTGAATTTGATATTCGATACACTGGTAAAACATCTGAATTAAAAGACCAACTAACAGCGCTTATAAAACATGCTATTACAGATCCATATATTTACGCCAATATTTCCAGTTTTCAATGGAAGTACGATGGCTATGCCAATAATATTGTCATTCAATTTCGTTTTACCTATCATATTACACAGGAAGAGGAGGCATTTGTAGAACAATCATTGACAACTATTGTTGCATCGATGCATGGACTAAGCGAACTGGAGAAAATACAGGCTGCACATGATTATATCGTCTTAACTTCTGAGTATTCAAAAGATAGTGTAGGAAGTCAATATTCCCCTTATACGTTGCTTACCGAAAACAAGGGTGTCTGTCAAGCCTATGCTTTAGTGCTTTATCGGATGTTAGAAATGCTTGGCTTTGAAGTACAATATGTACCAGGTAAAGTAGGAGAACAATTACATGCGTGGGTGTTAGTAAAGCTTGATAATGCGTGGTATCATGTTGACGTTACATGGGATGATCCTTTGCCAGATCATATGGGTGAGGTACGTTATAACTATTTCCTTGTATCTGATAAACAATTAGCGCAAGATCACACATGGGATTATGCAAGTTTTCCAGCGGCTACAAGTGAAAAATACGCAGATTGGCAGCAAAAAAGTAGGGTTGAAGTTCTGACAAAACCATTAATGAATGCTTTTAACATTAATAGGGGGCTAGCTTTGCTTGAAAACCGAACGTTTCTTTTAGAGCAAATAGTAGAGAAGACGCCTCTATTATCGAATAACGATCAAGGTAGCAGCAAGCCTGTTCAAATAGTTTTTAATATAGAAAATGAAAAAGTCATGTTAGAAAGCAACATGACCCTTCGTCCACTCATTGTGAAGACTAATGCGATAGTGGGCTACAAAAAGCTAAAAAGCTTTGTTAAGACTGAAAAGAGAATGCCACAAGAAAAATACGTCATAATAAAGGAGGTGTCCCCTATGCATTACGGGGCACCTCCTTCTTCAGGACAGTGTACTACTTTTGTTCATTTAGAGCAGTTTCTAAAGTCTTCATATTTTTCTTCATTAAAGTAAAGTACGTTTCATTATTTTTTACATCGTCGCTAGTTAATACACTTAAATTGTGCAATACAAGTGATTGCGCACCCACTTCTTTTTGAATGACCTCGGCTAATTTAGAAGAAACATTTTGCTCGAATAAAATATAATGAATATTTAAGTCATTTGCCTTATCAACGATTGCTGTTAGTTCTTTTTGGGAAGGTTCATTTTGTGAGTTTAAACCGGCAATTGGCACTTGTGTGAAGCCATATTGACCTGCGATATAACCAAATGCAGCGTGTGACACAAAGAAAGTTTTGCTGTTAGTTGCAGAAGCCATCGCTTTATAGTCGTTGTCTAAATCTTGTAGCTCTTTTACTAATGCTTCATAATTGGCTGTGAATGTTGCTTCTTGTGCTGGCATTTTTTTAACTAACGTATTTTTAATCGATAATGCTAAATCTTGACTAATAACAGGTGACAGCCATACATGTGGATCAACACTACCGTGCTCGTGATCTCCATCTTCGTCATGGTGATGATCTTCCTCCGTAGCGCCATGTTCATGGTCAGCTTCGTCTTCCTCGTCGTGCGAATGACCAGTGCTGATTGCTAATTGTTCATCGGAAAGTTCAGCTGCCGTAGCGACCATTGTGACATCCTCATTGGCTAATGTCTTTTTAGCATTTTCAACAAAGCCCTCTAAACCTAAGCCAATATAAAAAAATACATCCGCATCGGCTAATTTCATCATATCCTTTTGTGTAGGCTCGAAAGTATGCTCATTGGAGCCAGGTGGATAAATTGAAGACACTTCTACGTAGTCGCCACCGATACGCTCTGTAAAGTAACTTAATGGATAGACAGTCGTATAGACGGATAACTTGTCTTGATTATCCGCACTTTGTTTCGATGTTGATGATTTATCACCACAGGCAGCTGTAAATAGGGCTAGCACAGTAACTAAGAAAAATAGAAACACTTTTTTCATAATAATAGATACCTCTTTCAAATAGTAATGATTACGATTTGTTTTTTTAACAGTTACTATAATAACGCACATCAGAAAAAAGTACAAGAAAAAATGACCTCCGAAAATTAATTCTTTTTCGAAGGCCATTTTTCAGGCACAGGATCAAAGCCACCAGGATGAAGTGGTTGGCATTTTAATATGCGGATAACGGTTAATATCAGACCTTTAATAGCACCGTGTTTTTGAAAAGCTTCGAGTCCATAGGAAGAACAAGTTGGGTGGAAGCGGCACGTTGGTGGCGTCATAGGTGAGATGAATTTTCTGTAAAACTGAATGAGCCATATAAAGGGATATTTCATGCTTGACCATCCTTGTGATGTGTATTGGTTTGCTCAGGCTTAGCATCAATTGTTTGTGTAAAAAAATCGCCTTTTTTCTTGAGAATAACAATGACAGAGATGCCAAACATGAGCATCATCATCGCAATCATAATTATTATTGGTAATGGCACACCCATTGTATTCACTCCAAATTCTATTTAAAAGTATAAGAGATGTTACGACAACTTGTCCAAATTTGGACTATTCATCATGGTGATGGAAACTATTTTTCGGCTTGTCATCTACCGTATGTTTAAAGGCATAAGCACGGTTCACACTGACAATTGTAGCGATTGTTATCAACATAACAATAATAATGGCTAGTGTTAAGAGCGAGATTAAACTCATTGTATCACTCCGTTCTTATTCATTATACCTATTATAAATTAGAAGCTCTAGTTTAGTTGTGAAGGAAGTTTGACATTCCAGCGAATAAAACAAGCTCTTTGCCACCATACTAAGGAAAAAGGGGTGGTTTATATGGATCGTCAGCGTGTCTATTTTTCACTTGCCCAGAAAACGTATTATACAAATCCATATGAGGGACAATGGAATTTTGAGCTTAATGTAGATCGACAAGCATTGGATGTTTTTGAAAAAATATTTCAACAAATGCAAATGTTAGAAATTGCTAATGGTTGGCGCGCACAATTGCCCTATTTGCAATATCATTTGGACAGAGAAAATGATGAATTAGATTTACGTTTAAAGAAAATTTACGCTCTTATCCATGAATATGGGGATGACGATACAAAGGAATTTGTAGAGCAGCTCCCTTATTTTAATAAACGTGTCTAGCGAATTAGCTAGACATTTTTTTATTACAAAGGATAGAGCACTTATGCCAAACCTACGATAGCTAATTTTCAGGTGGTTAGTCAACTTATAAGTTGATTGTTGAGGATAATGTGCAATATCATAGTAGCAGGGCAATTCCAAAATCGATTACATATTTTGTATATGTCACTTTCGCAGAAGCATATATAATTGCTTAGGTTACTTATTGAAGTAGTGGGAGGAACTTTATATGACCTCGCAATTTACGAAATAATAAGACGAAGAACATAATGAATACATTCGTTACAATATAATACGAGGAGTGGATTAGAATGTTTTCATTTACAGATTTAAATGGTTACCAAGTGGATTTAAGCTTTACAAAAGGTGAGTTTCAAGTTGATCCGAAACACGTCCTTGTCTTTTTAAAGCATGAGCATAAATGGTTATGTACAATTCATAAGCGTCGTGGAGTGGAAGTACCAGGTGGGAAGGTAGAACCTGGTGAAACATTAGAACAAGCCGCTGTGCGAGAAGTATATGAAGAGACTGGCGTGCATGTGAAAAATCTTCGTTGGTTTGCAGAATACGCTGTTCACGGAGAAGTACTGTTTTGTAAAACAGTGTTCACTGCGCAATTTGTTAGTCAGGACAAGGTAGCGTTTGATTTAGAGACAGCGGGTATGGTCTGGCTCACTGATGAAGAATTTGCCAACCATCCAAATTTAAGCTTTCATATGAAGGATGAAGGCATGCTAAAAATGCTAGAGGAGCTGAAGCACGTTGACAATCAATGGTGAAATTGTTGAAAAACGTCCATACCCTTCACCAAATCCAGCTATTCGCTTAACGGAAATAACTTATGTATCACTTGGATTACGGGTCAAAGGCTTATTAGCGGAGCCTAAAGCAGAAGGTACATATGATGGTATTTTATATTTACGTGGTGGGATGCAAAGCATCGGTATGGTGAGGCCAGCGCGGATTGCACAGTTTGCCGCTCAAGGCTTTATCGTTTTTGCCCCTTACTATCGAGGGAATCGCGGTGGGGAAGGACGAGATGAATTTGCAGGACAGGATCGATATGATGCAGTACATGGAGTTGATGTATTAAAGCAGTTTTGCAATGATCATATTCATGTGTTTGGCTTTTCTCGCGGCGGTATTATGGCACTGTGGACAGCCATTTTGCGTAAGGATATCACATCGGTTGTTTCTTGGGCTGGTGTCTCTGATGCAACAGCTACCTATTGGGAACGTGCCGATATGCGTCGCATGATGAAACGTGTCATTGGGGGAACGCCTAATCGTGTACCGGAAGCTTATGATGCACGCACACCTTTATTTGAAATTGACCAGATTACAGCACCGGTACTTATTATTCACGGCTATCGGGATGAAAATGTTGATATTGAGCATGCAAGACAATTAGCATTTTACTTAGAGGATGCCAACAAAAAATATGAAACTTGGTATGATTACCGATTTGCACACCAGTACCCACCTGCGCAAAATCGTGAAACGGTGCGAGCATTGTGCGAATGGATGAAAAAACAGTAACCCGCTGAATTGTATGAGTGCCTGGCACTTTATGAGGCTCTAAATAATAAAAATCCAGGGTTCGTTCTGTGGCTGCAAGATAAGATGAAACCTTGTTATACTTGGTTTATTGCATCTGGTATCTTGGACATTGCCACAGAAATTACAGTGGATTTTTACTAATTTAGTATTGGGAATTGTGTGAGTGCCAGGCACCTTTTATTGGCACTTTTTATTTTACGTAGTTGCTTAAGAAAGATTGAATTGTTTCCCAGTAGGTTGTGCCTGCAACACTTTCAGCGCGCCCGTGTCCAGCACCTTCAACAAGAAGTTTTTCTTTTGGCACATTGGCCGCTTCAAATACTTCATCAAGCATAGAAGAAGGGACAAATGTGTCGTCACTGCCGTGTATAAATAGCATTGGTGTTTGTGATTTAGCCACCTGTTTAACTGTATCAGCTTCGCCAAGTGTATAGTCAGCTTTCATTTTTGTTACAGCTGATGCAAAATACATAATTGGAAAGGCTGGTAAATGGAAGATGGCTTTTAGTTGATATGAAAATTCTCCCCAAACAGAAGCATAACCACAATCTTCAATAATTGCTTTGACATTGGAAGGGAGTTTTTCGCCTGATGCCATCATGACAGTAGCACCTCCCATTGAAACCCCATAAAGAACAATTTCTGCATCATTTTGTGATTGAACAGTGTTGTCTATCCATGACACGACATCGAGTCGATCATGCCAGCCCATTCCAATATAGTCTCCCTCACTTTTTCCATGACCTCTTGCATCGGGAATGAGTACATTATAGCCCATATCATAAAAGTGTTTTGCATACTTAGTCATTTGTAAACCATCACTGGAATAACCATGGAAAATAAGGGCCCATTTATTTGTTTTATTTTCATTTAGAAGGGAATAGGCATGTAGCTTAAGTTGATCGACTGATTGTATAGTTGTTTCTTCATAATGACTGTTAAACCATTTTTCACGTGCCTCATTCTCTTTCACTTCTTTCGGGTTTGTAGCAATTAAATTATGTGGTGCATCGAGAACAGCTGATTTATCAGATTTTGGATTTAACGCTAGGTTATAAAAATAATTGCCAGCAATAAAACCAGCCCCAATAAACAAGATGATTAATGACATGACGACACCTATTAATATTTTGTATTTTTTGTTCATATGTATCCTCCTAAACCATCTATAATAGTGTTATTTTTATAGAAGAGGGGTAAAGAAAAAGGGAACGAATAAATCGTTCCCTTCGGCACAACATTATTTTAATGGACCACCAAGTTTAGTGATTGCTTCAGAAACATTTGAGAATTTCTTGAAGTTGTCATTGAATAAAGCAGCAAGTTCAGCAGCTTTCACATCGTAAGCGGCTTTGTCTGCCCATGCATCGCGCGGGTTTAGCACTTCTGATGGTACACCTTCAACTGCTGTCGGAATGTGTAAGCCGAATACAGCATCTTGAGTCGTTTCCACATTATTTAGTTTGCCATCGATTGCAGCACGTACCATTGTACGAGTGTATGAAAGTTTCATACGGCTACCTGTACCGTATTCGCCACCAGTCCAACCAGTGTTTACTAAGAATACTTGTGCGCCGTGCTCGTCGATTTTTTGCCCTAACATTTCAGCATAAACCGTTGCTGGAAGTGGAAGGAATGGAGAACCGAAGCATGTAGAGAATACTGGTTCTGGCTCTGTTACACCACGTTCAGTACCTGCAAGTTTCGAAGTGAAACCACTTAGGAAGTGATACATTGCTTGTTCTTTTGTTAATTTACTGATTGGAGGTAAAACGCCAAATGCATCCGCTGTTAAGAAGATGATTGTTTTTGGATGACCTGCAACAGATGGATCAACGATATTTTCAATAAATTGAATTGGGTAAGCAACACGTGTGTTTTCTGTTAATGAACCATCATCGTAGTCACAAACTCGTGTTTCAGGATCTACAGCTACGTTTTCTAGAACAGAACCGAAGCGGATTGCGTTGTAGATTTCTGGTTCTTTTTCAGCAGAAAGGTTGATTGTTTTTGCATAGCAACCGCCTTCAATGTTGAATACGCCATTGTCTGACCAGCCGTGCTCATCATCACCGATTAATTTACGGTCAGGATCAGCTGATAATGTTGTTTTACCAGTACCTGATAAACCGAAGAATAATGCCACATCGCCAGCTTCACCTACGTTTGCTGAACAGTGCATAGATAGGATGCCTTGTTGAGGTAATAGGTAGTTCATAATACCGAAAATAGATTTTTTCATTTCACCAGCGTATTCAGTGCCACCGATTAAGATAATTTTCTTTTCAAGTGATACAATGATGAATGTTTCAGAAGCTGTACCATCAACAGCTGGATCAGCTTTAAAGTTAGGAGCTGAGATAACTGTGAAGTCAGCCACATGAGAAGCTAATTCTTCTTTAGTTGGACGGATAAATAATTGATGGGCGAAAAGATTGTGCCATGCATATTCATTGATTACTTGGATGCTTAATTGTGAATCTTTGTCAGCACCTGCAAAGCCTTTGAATACGAATAATTCGTCACGTTCTTTTAAGTATTTAACTACTTTTACATATAAGTTATCAAACACTTCGGAAGAAATTGGTTGGTTTACTTTTCCCCAGTCAATTTGATCTTTTGTGCTTTCTTCTTCTACCGTATATTTATCTTTAGGTGAACGACCAGTGTATTTGCCAGTTTCTGCACGAACTGCGCCATCTACTGTTAACATAGCCTCACCACGAGATGTAGCTTTTTCCGCTAATTGTGGTACTGAAAGTTGAACGTTAATGTTCCCGCCGTTTAATAATTCCTTCAGTTCGTTTGCAATTTCTACTGAATTCATCGATTAAATACCATCCTTTTTTATAATATTCCCTCGTTATGAAGGAGTTTTTCTTAATTTCAAAAATAGTATAACACAATTGCCTTAATAATCTATACTAATTCAAAAATTATTTTCGAGTTTTGAATACTTTTCTGCAAAATGTCATAAAATAATTGACAACGTTCGACCTTTTACGTAAGATGGGAAATTGAACGGATACTCTTATCCCGAGCTGGTGGAGGGTCAGGCCCTGTGAAACCCGGCAACCTGCATGAACTATTCACGACATGCGCTGGTGCCAACCTGATGCAAGGGGATAACCCTTGAACGATAAGAGTGAAAGGTTATGAAGTCATTATTCCTTTCCTCATGTACAGTACGTGAGAAAAGGATTTTTTTTATTTTCATAATGAATGTAAAGGTAAGTATATACAATTCTTTCCTTATTATAATGACGGATCTTTCGAAATCCTCATGTTAAAAGCAACAACGGCTTGGAAGTTCAATCCTTTAGGAGCGAACTTGACATGGGTAATGAGTACCGTATTCATTTCGCAAATGTTATTTGTAAGAGTAATAGGAGGAAAACTAAATGACAAACCGTCGATTGTTTACATCAGAAAGCGTAACAGAAGGACATCCAGACAAAATTTGTGACCAAATTTCGGATGCAATTTTAGATGCTATTTTAAAGGAAGATCCAAATGCACGTGTAGCGTGTGAAACAACTGTCACAACTGGATTAGTATTAGTAGCAGGGGAAATTACTACTTCTACTTATGTAGATATTAAAGGTATTGTGCGTGATACTGTAGCAGAAATCGGCTATACACGCGGCAAATACGGCTTTGATGCTGAAAACTTAGCAGTACTAGTAGCAATTGGTGAACAATCACCGGATATTGCTCAAGGTGTGGACCAAGCTTTAGAAGCACGTGAAGGCTCAATGACAGATGCAGATATCGAAGCAATTGGCGCAGGTGACCAAGGGTTAATGTTTGGTTACGCATGTAATGAAACACCTGAATTAATGCCTTTACCAATTAGTTTAGCGCATAAATTAGCACGTCGTTTAACAGAAGTACGTAAATCAGGTGAATTAGCATATTTACGTCCAGATGGTAAAACACAAGTGACAATCGAGTATGATGAAAATAACATTCCAGTTCGTGTGGATACAATTGTTATTTCGACGCAACATGATGAAGAAGCAACTCTAGAGCAAATTCAAGCAGATTTAAAAGCATTCGTCATTGCACCAGTAGTACCTAATGAATTATTAGATGCTGAAACGAAATATTTCATTAACCCAACTGGCCGTTTTGTTATTGGTGGTCCAAAAGGGGATGCTGGACTAACTGGTCGTAAAATCATCGTGGATACATACGGTGGTTATGCGCGCCATGGTGGTGGTGCCTTCTCAGGTAAGGACGCTACAAAAGTAGACCGTTCAGCTGCTTATGCAGCACGTTATGTGGCGAAAAATATCGTTGCTGCTGGTTTAGCAGAACGTGCTGAAGTACAGCTTGCTTATGCAATTGGTGTAGCACAACCAGTATCCATTGCTGTTGATACATTTGGTACTGGTAAAGTAAGTGAAAGCGACATCGTAAAATGGGTGCGCGAACTATTTGATCTACGTCCAGCAGGCATTATTAAAATGCTTGATTTACGTCGCCCAATTTACAAACAAACGGCGGCTTATGGTCACTTTGGTCGTACTGACTTAAATGTACCTTGGGAAAATACGGACAAGGCTGATGCATTAAGAGCAAAAGCTAGTCTATAAGCTGTTTTGTAAAGAGCATTTTGTGAAAAGCGTGCGCAAATGTTTTATTGAAAGGGGCTGTTATAGTGCCCCTTTTTTATTTGCTTTTAGCAGAGCGGTTATCACAGATTTTAAAAGGCACTTTTATGAATGAGCTTGGAATATCAAGACGCAGTGTTAAGGCAATGAATAGCAAAAAAAATTCGCGTCTATCCTTTTACGCTAAGCATGCTAGCGCTTTATCTTGGAAGGGATTCGCGAATTTATTTTATCTCCAATATAACAGTGTTTGTTATGCAAGCAACTTACACCGAAATCGGCAGTTCTCACTACTTTAGTATCCATTATTTTTGAAGAGATTTGTAATATTGTCCTTTTTCTACGTATTCTCGGACGATACGTTCCATATCTGCTTTATCTTCAGCATTTAATTCTCGTACAACTTTAGCTGGACGTCCTAATGCTAAGCAATTAGGGGGAATAATTTTACCTGGAGGTACAAGACTACCCGCACCAATAAATGCACCTTCTCCTATCTCTGCCCCATCTAACACGATTGATCCCATACCGATTAACGCATTTTTTCGAATTGTACAGCTATGTAATGTCACTTGATGCCCAACGGTTACTTCATCTTCGATTATTAATGGAAATTTTGGACTTTGATGTAGGCAACAAAGGTCTTGGATACTTACGCGTTTACCGATTATTGTTGGAGACACATCGCCTCGAATCACGGTGTTAAACCAAATTGTTGTCTCGGCTCCAATTGTTACGTCACCAGTAATGGTTGCAAAGTCAGCAATAAAAACAGATGGATCGATAGAAGGTGTTTTGTCTTTATACGGATAAATCATGCTAATCGCCTCTTTTCTTACTTTGATGTAGTATTATCGTATCAAATACGCAATTTTATGCAAATATAATTTTATAATAACGAGCATATTTCGTTATAATTATTGTGTAACTATTTATTTAGGAGGACTATGTGAATGTGGAAATGGGAAGCTGATGGACAAGCGAAAGCTGTGATTGCTATTGTTCACGGTGCATATGAAAATCACCGTTGGTACGCATGGCTTATTGAAAAACTCAGAATGGAAGGCTTCCACGTAGTCATGGGGGATTTACCGAATCATGGGGCAAATGCAAAACTATCTCGTGTCCATGATGAGGACTTTAAGGAATACAACAAATATACAAGGCATTTAATTGAAAATGCTTTTTCATATGATTTGCCAGTGTTTTTAATAGGACATGGACTAGGAGCAACGTTAATACTTCATACGATGCATAAGAGAAAATACGAGTGTGCAGGAATTGTTTTAACATCGCCGTGGCTACATTTGAATTTACAACCAGGTAAACTATCAAATGCATTAACGAGCTTAAGTGCTTTGACAGCAAGCGTTAAAATGACACACGATATTACGTTTGAGAAATTAACACGTAGTATTGAGGGACGAGAGGAAATGCAGGATGAGTTTCCTTTTATGTCGGTAATTTCAGTTAAGTGGTATCGTGAACTGCAACAAATGATGCGTAATTTGGCCATCATGCCGAAAGCTGAGTTTCCGAATACGCCGATGCTAATTATGACTGGTGAAAGGGATAGCATTACTGAAACGAGACAAACACGTAATTGGCTTCATCAGCAAGAATTTGCTGAATTTCAGTTTAAAGAATGGGCGAAGTGCTACCATAATCTTTTCCATGAAGTAGAGCGAGAAGAGATTTTTCTCTATATTAGAGATTTTGTTAATAATGCGATGCGTAGAATTGGATATATAATTCGATAGAATGTTTCCCTCCCGAAAAATATTGTTGAATAAGATGTATAGTAACTTAAAAATAATGTTGTAATTTTCAGAAAAATGTAATACTATAATGTCTTAAAGTAACAATATTCATATTTTGGGAGGGGTAAAATGGAAAGTATTGTAAGTTTTCTGAACAGTATTTTATGGGGACCGTGGTTTATTTATGGTATTTTATTAATTGGTTTGTTCTTTTCGATTATTACACGTTTCCTGCAAGTAAGACTTATCAAGGATATGTTCGTCTTAATGTTTAAAGGGGAAAAATCAGAAAAAGGAATTTCTTCTTTCCAGGCAATGTCGATTGCATTATCAGGTCGTGTTGGTACAGGTAATATTGCTGGTACGGCAACTGCAATCGCTATGGGGGGGCCTGGAGCAATCTTCTGGATGTGGGCCATTGCCTTCATCGGTGCGGCGACGGCATATGTTGAGTCGACATTAGCGCAAATTTATAAAGAAGAGAAAGATACCGAATATCGTGGGGGTCCTGCCTTTTACATTGAAAAAGGAATGGGCCAAAAATGGTTTGCTGTAATTTTTGCGGTGGCAGCGCTAATCGCTATGTTAATATTAATGCCTGGCGTTCAATCGAATGCAATTTCGGTTGCTGTTGAAAACGCTTTCGGAATGGAATCTTGGATTACAGGAATCATTATTATTGTTTTATTAGCAGCTATTATTTTCGGTGGTGTTAAATCGATTGCAAATGTTGCACAAGTAGTTGTACCGTTCATGGCTTTAGCTTATATTTTGATGGCAATCGTTATTATTTTCATGAACATTTCACAAGTACCTGCTGTATTTTCATTAATTTTTTCTAGTGCTTTTGGTGCGCAAGAAATGTTTGGAGGTATTATTGGTTCGGCGATCGCTTGGGGAGTTAAGCGTGGTATTTATTCAAATGAAGCTGGTCAAGGAACTGGAGCGCATCCAGCAGCAGCAGCTGAAGTTTCACACCCTGCTAAACAAGGTATTGTGCAAGCAGCATCTGTCTACATTGATACATTATTAGTTTGTTCAGCTACTGCATTTATGATTTTATTTACAGGTATGTATAATGTGCAGAATGAAAAGGCTGCTGAAGGTACAGATCCGTTTATTTACACTGGAGAATTTAATCAAAACGGGCTGACAGGTGATGAACAAATTACGTTTGCTAAAAGTATTAAAGAAGGTGCTGCGTATACACAATATGCGGTGGAATCTTCATTACCTGGCATTGGTTCAGGCTTCGTAGCAATCGCTTTATTCTTCTTTGCATTTACAACAATTATGGCGTATTACTATATAGCAGAGACCAATGTGGCCTATTTATTCTCGGGCCAAACCGAAAAGATTTTTATTTGGATAGCGAAGTTTGCCTTTTTAATCGCAACATTCTTTGGGACGATTCGTACATCGGATCTTGCATGGGCAATGGGGGACGTTGGTTTAGGCTTAATGGTATGGATTAATGTCATTGCCATCTTAATTATTATGAAACCTGCAATCGTCGCATTAAGAGATTACGAGAAACAGAAAAAAGAAGGCAAAGACCCTGTTTTTGATCCTCGTAAACTAGGAATAAAAGGTGCAGATTTCTGGATTGATTACAATGATAAGCGCAATAAATCATAAGGCAAAACAAAAGTCCTCTCATTGAGAGGACTTTTGTTTTTTAGTAAAGACATCAGTGATTTGCCCTTATTTCCTAGGTAGGGAAAGAGGGCGGGCGAACTCTGCAGGACCGTTCACAAAGTAAGCCACAAATCACGCGTTATCAAGGTTTGCTGCTTACTTTGTGCCTGCGAAAAGCGTCCACTCGTAGCGGAAATCAATGTTTCGGGAGTGCTCTTATAGAAAGCACTTTTTATTACGCTGTTTAACTAGAGTGCTATCACGCTAGCTTGAAATTATAGAGGAACAATATTTTCGATGTTGAACGGTATTGCATCATAATGCTTGCTGTTTCGCTATATTCAGGGGAAAAGAAAAAGCCCGAAATTTTATGTTGCTTATTTCGGGCTTTTACATATGTTAGTTGGTAGGCAAGTCTTTCATCTTTTCTAAGGCAATAACAAATGGTGGATCGTTTTGTTGATTTAAAAATTCGTATTTTAATACATGTACATATTTTTGTGGTAACTGACTTACATACTCGATAACAGCGTCACGTTCTGCCTTACCACCTGGATGACCATGGTAAATGACTAGCACAATTAAACCTCCAATTTGGAGGAGTTGTAGTAAATCTTGAATAGCTAGAATCGTTGTATTCGGTTTTGTAACAATATCATGGTCACTACCTGGTAAATAGCCAAGATTAAAAATAGCAGCGGCAACTGGCTTTTGGACATGTTTGGCTACATTTTCGTGCCCAGTATGTAACACAAGGGCGCGATGTTCTAACGCGTTATCAAGTAAACGATGCAATGTTGCGTCGACGGCATTTTTTTGCACATCAAACGCATAAACTTGTCCATGATCCCCAACGAGCTGGGCTAAAAATAATGTGTCATGCCCATTTCCTGCGGTAGCATCTACAACTGTATCGCCTTCTTTAATTGTCTCCACTAATAACTGTTGGGCGTATTGCAAGACGCGTTGAAGCTTCATTTTGGTACCTCGGCATGATAAAACTTACCTTGCCAGCTACCACGTCGTTCTAGCTCCGCATCAATACCGTTTAATACTTCCCATTTATTGACACTCCACATTGGGCCAATCATTAAATCTATTGGTCCGTCACCTGTGATACGATGAATGACCATTTGTGGTGGCAAAATTTCTAACTGATCAGCTACTAGTTTTGTATACACATCCTGATCTAAAAATTCAAGCATACCTTTTTCATATTGTTTGACCATTGGCGTCCCTTTTAGCAGGTGAAGTAAATGAATTTTAATGCCTTGGACATCGAGTTTTGCAACTGCTCGAGCAGTTTCCATCATCATATCGTAATCTTCTAATGGCAGACCATTAATGATATGGGAGCACACACGAATTCCATGTTTACGTAATTTTTCAACACCTTCTACGTATGTTGCATAGTCATGTGCACGATTAATAAGATTTGCTGTTTTTTCATGTACGGTTTGTAGTCCAAGTTCAATCCATAAATAAGTGCGTTCGTTTAATTCAGCTAAATATTCAACAACATCATCTGGAAGGCAATCAGGACGTGTTGCAATAGAAAGTCCTACTACGCCTTCTTGCGCTAATGCTGCCTCAAATTTTTCCTTTAAGACAGGAAGTGGAGCATGGGTATTTGTATATGCTTGGAAGTAAGCCATATACTTGCCATCCTTCCATTTTTCATGCATTTTATCGCGAATTTCAGCAAACTGCACCTCGATAGGGTCTACTTTATTACCAGCAAAATCTCCTGAGCCTGCAGCACTACAAAATGTACAACCGCCAAATGCGACAGTGCCATCACGGTTTGGGCAATCAAAGCCTGCATCCAACGCTACTTTAAATACTTTATGACCGAATTGATCACGTAAATAGCGATTCCATGTATAATATCTTTTCCCCTCTGAGGGAAAAGGAAAGTTTGTTTCTGTCATGTATTTCACTCCTCTAACGTTATATTTTATCATGTGCTTATGGTTCCGTCATGGATAAGAATTTTAATATGTAGCATTGGTTGTTATTTTAATGGATTTATATAAATGTACGATGAGATTTTATAGGATTGTGGAAGGGCAGTTGATGGCTATTGAAACGAGTGCAATGCGGTTAAAAATAAGGATTTTTTTATGAAGAAAGGGTAAATTTATTTTCCTTGTACTTTTTTACTTTTCAGCATAAACTAGCTATTTAGAGAAACGAAATAATGGAGGTCAAGGATATGCCAAAAAGTGTTTGGTTTTTAATTATCGGTATGCTTGTGAACACGACGGGCAACTCTTTTTTATGGCCTTTAAATGCCATTTATATGCATGATTATTTAGGAAAGTCGCTTGCCATGGCAGGCTTTGTCTTAATGCTTAATTCAGCTGCAGGTGTTTTAGGTAATCTATTAGGTGGTTATTTATTTGATAGAATTGGCGGCTATAAATCGATAATGATTGGTATTCTGTTGACCGTTGCTTCGTTAGTCGGTTTAACGATTTGGCATGGTTGGCCGCATTATGTGTGGTTTTTAACTGTCCTTGGTTTTAGCGGAGGCATTGTTTTCCCAGGAATGTTTGCGTTAGCAGGAGCAGCTTGGCCTGAGGGCGGGCGTAAGGCATTTAATGCTATTTATTTAGCACAAAACTTAGGTGTTGCCGTTGGCCCGGCATTAGCGGGAATTGTTGCGGATTATCGTTTTGATTATGTTTTTATTGTTAATTTAGCGATGTATATTCTATTTTTCTTTATTGCTTTGATTACCTTTAGAAGAATCGATTCACAAGATGTTGCTCTGAAAAATGTAGTTAGTGAGAGTAAACGTATTACAAATAAAGCACCATTTTATGCACTGTTAATTTTAAGTTCATCTTCTGTGTTATGTTGGCTAGCTTACTCACAATGGAGTGCGACCATCTCTTCCTATACGCAGGATTTAGGTTTAGGATTAAAACAATATAGTTTACTTTGGACGATTAATGGACTACTTATTGTGGCTGGGCAGCCGCTAATTGCACCGCTTGTGCGCCGTTGGGAAAATCAATTAAAGCGACAATTAGTATTTGGTATAACGCTTATTGCAGCGTCTTTTGGTATCGTCGCTTTTGCAGGAGATTTTAAAATGTTCGCAGCTGCAATGGTCGTTTTAACATTTGGTGAAATGTTTTATACACCAGCGTTACCGACAATCGCCAATCAGCTCGCACCTAAAGGGCGCGAAGGGTTTTACCAAGGCATTATTAATAGTGCGGCAACGGCAGGTCGGATGATTGGACCATTGTTCGGCGGTATTATGGTAGATCAGTTCGGAATGATTGCACTTGTTTCTATATTAGTGGTCATTGTATTAATAGGCATTTTCCCATGCCTTATCTATGACCGACCATTGCTGTTGAGTGACAGGCACGCAAACAATTCTGAAAATTAAAGACAATTTACAGCAAAGCGGATGAGATAATCATTCGCTTTTTTATTTTGCAGATTGAAATTGCTTTGCTAAAGGGATACAATCATACATATTCAAATATTTGAATATGTATAGATGAAATTGGGGGGATGAAGGTGGAGGAAGGCTTACAACAGTTTAAAGCCGATTTTTTTAAAGCATTAGCACACCCGTTACGAATTAGAATTCTTGAATTGTTAGTAGATGGTAAGAAAAGTGTGAATGAGATTCAAAGTTGTTTAGAAAAAGAGGGCTCGGCTGTGTCACAGCAACTTAGTGTATTACGGGCGAAAAACATTGTTTACGGCTTGAAGGAAGGGAAAAAGGTTTACTATTCTTTGAGTGACCCAATGATTGTAGAGTTGTTGAGTATTGCTAAAGACATTTTTAACAATCATCTAATTCAAACTATTTCAAGATTAGAAGAAATGACTGTTAGCGAAAATGATGAAGAGATTATGTGAGATTTTATGTTCATTTTCCCATATTAAAAAAACGAACTGGATTCGAAGAACTTATTATTTCGAAGGGAAGATTACTGTATGACATCACTGTTTACAGGTCGGTTTGAAGGGTATTCAGTTGATCATTTTAAAAAGGATTTATTGTCTGGAATTATCGTTGGTATAGTAGCGATTCCGCTGGCAATGTCTTTTGCTATTGCTTCAGGAGTAAAACCAGAATACGGCATTTATACAGCGTGTATTGCAGGGATATTGATTTCACTATTTGGAGGTTCAAAGTATCAAATTGGTGGACCTACTGGTGCATTCGTGCCAATTTTATTAAGTATCGTGTTAGCGTATGGCTATGAAAATTTATTGATTGCGGGTTTAATGGCAGGTGTCTTGTTATGCTTAATGGGCATTTTTAGACTAGGCTCGCTCATAAAATTTATTCCCCGCCCTGTTACGATAGGTTTTACTGCGGGAATTGCAGTTATTATTTTTACTGGCCAAATTGCCAATTTTTTAGGTCTGACGAATATTACGCGCCATGAATACTTTATCGCTAATATGAAAGAGCTCTTTGTACATATTAGTGCAACTAATTTTTACAGTGTTTTTATCGCTATCATTTGTTTTACTATGATAGTAGTAACCCCTAAAATTTTTCCGAAAGTGCCTGGCGCATTAGTCGGTATTGTTGTATCAACGCTTGTTGCTACTTTCTTCTTTTCAGGGCAAGTGGCAACAATTGCTTCAGCATACGGTCAAATTCCAAATACACTACCAGAATTTAAGATACCTGAATTGACGTTAGAACGATTGCAATTGTTAATAGGGCCTGCATTTGTCATTGCGATGTTAGGTGGCATTGAGTCACTTTTATCAGCGGTCGTTGCTGACGGAATGACAAATAGTAAGCATAATAGCAATCGTGAACTTGTAGGACAAGGGATAGCGAATATCGTTACACCGTTGTTTGGAGGAATTCCGGCTACAGGGGCAATTGCGCGTACTGCCACAAACATTAAAACGGGGGCAGCGTCCCCAATGTCTGGAATTATTCATGGTGTTTTTGTGTTAGTAACATTATTGTTATTAGCGCCTTTTGCTTCACATATTCCATTAGCTAGTATGGCACCAATGTTAATGGTTGTTGCTTGGAATATGAGTGAGCGCAAGCATTTTGCTCATATTATGAAAGTGAAATCAGGCGATTCACTTGTTTTAATCATTACATTTTTGCTAACGATTTTTGCCAGTCTAACAATTGCAGTAGAAGTAGGGCTCGGTTTAGCCATTGTTTTGTTTGTTAAACGAATGAGTGAGAAACTAGTTGTTCATAAAGTGTTACCAGATCATACAAAGATGAGTGGTAAGGTACAGCGACAAGTTGTTAATCCACAGCATGACTGTCCACAAATTAGTATGTATACAATTGAAGGTCCACTATTTTTTGGCGCGGCTCAAACTTTTGAACAAACATTACTACCTGCAATGCATGACCATCCAAAGATCTTAATTTTACGTATGGGGAAAGTGCCTTTTGTGGATGCTACTGGTGCAGCTTATTTTAGTCAAATCGTGGAAAACTTCACGCTACGTGGTGGCGTAGTTTTAGTAACGGGTGTGCAAGCAGATTTAAAAGCAGCACTCATGCGGAATGGTATTTACGATCAAATAGGAGATAATAATTTTTATGAACATACGGGAGAAGCGATTAACAGGGCACTAACAGAGTTAGATTTGAATAAATGCATCGGTTGCCAACACTTTGCCTTCCGTGAATGCGTAAATTTAACGAGTGACAGGCACGCAAACAATTCTGAAAATTTAGGTCAATTTAGTGAAAGCTCCACACGATAAAGTGTGGAGCTTTTTTGTTTGGTGCTAGGCACATTATTCATTTTGTTGTACTTCGCAATAACCGCAATAAGAAAGTGAAGATTGCGATGTTTGAGATATGTAACTATTGAGAATACTGGTATCAAGGAAGGGGAAGATGGATGGTGTATTATGCTTATAGTGACGATAGGAGCTATATGGGTAATCCTCCATGTTGTCAACGATAGGTGGTGCAGTTGAAATAGGATTGCGGTGGATATAGCGACTTACACTTAGCATATCTAGTTGTGAGGGAACAAGGTCCGCAAAATAGCGGCTCTCGTACAAATGCCCGCAATATTCATATTTCTTTTTAAAGTAATTACTATAGCGCCAATTAATGACCGCCATCAATTTTCCGAGTGGTACTTCAGCTGAACGCACTAGCAGATGATAGTGGTTAGACATAATGCAATAGGCAACGATGTTAAATGTGTATTTTTGATAGGCATATTGCAGAACACGAAAAAAAGCATCGTAATCAGCAACATTCAAAAAAATAATTTGACGATTATTGCCGCGCATGACTACATGATGATAATGATCTGGAGACCAAAGTCGTTTTTTTCTTGGCACGAAAATAGTTCCTCCTTTTGACGTTTTCTTAAGCATAAAAATGATTGGAAATGACGTCAAATAGATGAAAATTTTTAAAGTTAATCATTTATTAATTTTTTTCACGCGTAAAGGCTGGAATTTTAAAAACACTATGACAAAACCAAGGGAAATAAATTTTTTGTAAATTGTGTGAGAATTGTGTGTGTGCCAGGCACCGTAATAAAAAGAGGCTTGTGCTTTTTGGGACTTTCTATTAGAATAAATGCAATACATGTAAAGACATTGATGAGGAATAGTAAATTTGTGGTTCTTTTTAGAGAGCTAGCGGTTGGTGTAAGCTAGTAGGGATGCAAATTGAACTCGCCTGCTGAGTCTGCGTACATAAGTGTTATGTGTGCCGTCCTTTCCGCGTTAAGGAAGCTTGAGCCGAGTGAATCACTAATTTGGGTGGTACCGCGGGAGATAAGAATACTCTCGTCCCTTTCTGACAAAGGAAGGGGCGAGTTTTTTTATTTTTTAAATATTTTGTTAATTCTTACGATAAGTGGTATTGAACATATATAAGGAGGAAATAGTATGAGCTTTAATCATCAACAAGTTGAAAAAAAGTGGCAACAATATTGGGATGTCAACAAAACATTCAAAACAGAAAATGAAACGGATAAACCGAAATTTTATGCACTTGATATGTTCCCATATCCATCAGGAGCGGGTCTTCATGTAGGGCATCCAGAAGGATATACAGCAACAGATATTCTTTCACGTTTTAAACGTATGCAGGGCTATAATGTTCTTCATCCAATGGGATGGGATGCATTCGGTTTACCTGCTGAGCAATATGCATTAGATACAGGGAATGACCCTGCAGAATTTACGGCGAAAAATATTGCAACATTCAAGCGCCAAATTCAAGAACTAGGATTTAGCTATGATTGGGATCGTGAAATTAACACAACAGATCCTGACTACTACAAATGGACACAATGGATTTTTATCCAATTATATAAAAAAGGCTTGGCCTATGTAGATGAAGTCGCTGTAAACTGGTGCCCGGCATTAGGTACAGTATTAGCAAATGAAGAAGTCATTGATGGCAAATCTGAGCGTGGGGGACATCCGGTAGAACGTCGTCCAATGAAACAATGGATGCTGAAAATTACTGCTTATGCGGATCGCTTAATCGATGATTTAGAAGAAGTAGATTGGCCAGAATCGATTAAAGATATGCAACGTAACTGGATTGGACGTTCTGAAGGTGCAGAAGTAACATTTGGCATTGACGGATCAGATCAAAACTTTACGGTCTTTACGACACGCCCTGATACATTATTTGGAGCTACGTATACAGTACTTGCGCCAGAGCACAAACTAGTAGCTGAAATTACAACAGCTGAACAACAAGCTGCTGTAGAGGCGTATCTAGAAAAAGTAAAAATGAAATCTGATTTAGAACGTACAGATTTAGCGAAAGAAAAAACAGGTGTATTTACTGGCGCGTATGCAGTGAATCCTATTAACGGCAAAAAAGTACCGATTTGGATTGCCGATTATGTGTTAGCAACATATGGTACTGGCGCGATTATGGCGGTTCCTGCTCATGACGAACGTGATTATGAATTTGCCAAAGAGTTTGGTTTAGACATCGTTGCAGTACTTGAAGGTGGCGATATCGACAAAGAAGCATTTACAGGGGACGGTCACCACATTAATTCGGACTTCCTTAATGGCTTAAATAAAGCAGATGGTATCGCGAAAGCCATTGAATGGTTAGAGCAAAAAGGTGTTGGAGAGAAAAAAATATCTTACCGTCTTCGTGACTGGTTATTCTCTCGTCAACGTTATTGGGGCGAACCAATCCCAATGATTCATTGGGAAGATGGCACAACGACGCCAGTTCCAGAAGCAGAATTACCATTAATGCTTCCGAAAACGGATAATATCCGTCCTTCAGGAACAGGGGAATCGCCATTAGCGAATATTACGGATTGGGTAAATGTTGTAGATCCTGAAACAGGTATGAAGGGTCGTCGTGAAACAAATACAATGCCACAATGGGCAGGTTCTAGTTGGTACTTCCTACGTTATATCGATCCAAACAATACAGAAGCAATTGCGGATCCGGAGTTACTAAAACGTTGGTTACCAGTTGATATTTACATTGGTGGCGCAGAGCATGCAGTATTGCACTTACTATACGCACGCTTCTGGCATAAAGTACTATACGATTTAGGTGTTGTGCACACGAAAGAGCCGTTCCAAAAATTATTTAACCAAGGGATGATTCTTGGTGAAGGAAACGAAAAAATGTCTAAATCAAAGGGCAATGTCGTGAATCCAGATGAAATTATTGAATCTCACGGTGCAGATACACTTAGACTTTATGAAATGTTCATGGGTCCATTGGAAGCTTCTGTTGCATGGTCTACGAATGGTTTAGATGGTGCACGTCGCTTCTTAGACCGCATTTGGCGTTTACTTGTTAACGAAGAAGATGGTACATTATCAACGAAGGTTCAAGCTTCTGACGATAAGTTCCTAGAAAAGTCATATCACCAAACAGTGAAAAAAGTAACAGAAGACTACGAAGGTATTCGTTTCAATACAGCAATTTCACAAATGATGGTGTTCATTAATGATTGCTACAAAGCAGAAGTCCTTCCAACAGCTTACGCTGAAGGATTTGTGAAAATGCTAGCACCAATCGCACCACATATTGCAGAAGAACTATGGCAGCTATTAGGTCATGAAGCAACACTTTCTTACGAACAATGGCCAACATACGATGAGTCTAAGCTAGTAGACGATGAAGTAGAAGTTGCTGTGCAAGTAGCAGGTAAAGTGCGTGCGAAAATTATCGTTGCAAAAGATGCTTCAAAAGAAGAAATTGAAAAAGTAGCATTAGCTGACGAAAAGGTACAAGAATATATGACAGGTAAAGACTTGGTGAAAATTATTGTCATCCCAGGTAAACTTGTTAATATCGTTGTTAAATAATGAATAGGAAGAACCGTGGAATACGCTTTAAGTTAGCGTACTTCACGGTTTTTTTTGTCGACAAATGCCGATGAATAGGTAAAATAAAACGACATTTATTGACAAAAGATGGGTAAAAAAGATATTATTTTATATTTTTATAGCAAAATATGTATCTTTTGGCGTTGATAAAGGTTAAAATTCTCTATGTATATAGTAATAAAAACGATGAGAAAAGGAGCATATTTATGAAAAAGTCACAAAGATTGAGCGATAAAGTATTATTGTTCGCAAGTGTTGTCGTAATCCTCATTGTAGGGTTAGTGATCGGTATTTTATATATGAATACTAATAATTCCGTTGAAGGGGCAATCGGTCGTGATGGCGTATCAAAAGCACAAACAATTGCCTCATTATTAGATGTAGAAGCGTATAAAAAATTAATCGAATCAGAGGATTCAACGTTATATAAAGAGTTGCGAGAAGAATTAAATACATTACGTATACATAATGGTCTGTTATATGCTTATGTGTTATATCCACCAACAGAGGGGGAAAATTTGAAATTTTTAGTCGACGGTTTACCGTTAGATGAAGAAATGGCTGGCGCTATGGGGGATCCATCTGAAGTCCTTACATATAACGATGGTCAAAAGGCAATTGATAATAACGGTTATTATTCAGATATTCAAAAAAGTGAAACATATGGTTCGTTAATGTCTGCGATTACTCCATTAAAAGATAGTGCTGGGGAGATAGTTGCCTTTGTCGGTGTAGATATGATGGCAAATGAGGTACAAGCTGTGCAAAGCGATGTATTAAAACAAACGATTCCATTTATCGTCGTTATTTTATTGCTTGGCGGTATTATTTTAATTGCTATTATTCGTTTTTATACAAATCGTCTATTACAACCGCTAGTAGTATTGAAAGAGGTTGCGGAACAATTCGCAGATGGCGATATTCGCAGTGCTGAAAAAGGTCTAGAATCGATTAAAGTAGCAGGGAATAATGAAATATCTGCTTTTGCCAAAGCATTTACACAATCCATGTACAAATTAAAGGAAACATTCCACTTGATTCACGGAACAGCTTCCAATTTACAACAAGCGATTGATAATATACAAACTTCAACAGCAACAGTAAGCAGTTCTAATGGCGAAGTAGCAAATAGTATCGTGACAATTGCTAGTGGAAGCGAACAGCAACGTGCAAACAATGAAGAAGTTGTGCGTGCAATGGAAGAAATGGTGTCAGGCATTCAGCGTATGGCAGATGCTACAACAAATGTAGCAGAATCATCGAATGATATTACTGAGCGTGTCCAAACAGGAGTAGCAGACTCTGAAAATGTCGTGATGAAAATCCAACAAGTTGAAAATTCAGTCCTTGCTACATCCGATCATGTTACGGAGATGGGTAAACAATTCCGCTCAATTGAAGAAATGGTCGCTGTTATTACAAGTATTGCCGACCAAACGAATTTACTCGCATTAAACGCAGCAATCGAAGCGGCGCGAGCAGGCGAGGCAGGAAAAGGCTTTGCCGTGGTGGCAGATGAAGTACGAAAATTAGCTGAAATGTCACGTGTGTCGGCTGAAAATATCCAAAATCAATTACAAAGCTTTAGCATTACGACAACGAAAGCATTGGAAGAAATGCAAACAAGTGCTACAAGCGTGAAAGATGGTAGCGAAGAAGTAGGCAAAATTGGTCAAGCATTAGTGATGATCTTACAAGCAGTCCAAAGTGTTAACCAAGAAATACAAGAAAACTCCGCTATAATTGAACAAATGTCAGCAAGCTCAGAAGAAGTATTGGCATCAGCTGAACAAATGAATAATGTTATTATTATGAATGCTGATCGTGCGGAAAGTGTTGCGCAAGCATCTGATCAACAAATGGCGATTGTTCATAATTTAGAGTCTGTTGTTGAAGAATTAGAAAACAGCTCTAAAGAAATGTTTAATGCTATTAATCATTTTAAAATCTAAAGAATAATGCAGTATTGGGTTTAGCAAAAAATAGGTAAACAAAAAGTGTCCGTCATTTGGACACTTTTTTCATTTTAGTGAAACCAATTGCTATTTGATTACGACTATAGGGTGAATGATAAAGGGGGGGCTCGTTTGAGTGAGCATTTAACAGCCATCATGGCAGAGCACGGCGAGTATTGCCTGCGTGTGGCTTATTTATATGTGCGAGACTGGTCGATTGCTGAAGAAATCGTCCAAGATGTATTTCTCGCTTATTACTTACAACAGGATCGCTTTGAACAAAGAGCTTCGCTTAAAACCTATTTAGTGAAAATTACAGTACATAAAAGCCATGATTATTTAAGAAGCTGGAAAAATAAACGCCATCAACTATTTGGCAAGCTGCATTTTGGTGCAAGTAAAAGAACGCCAGAAAGAGATCTTATTCAAGCACAGGAGCGAGTGACGTTGCAAGCAGCTTTATTTGAGCTACCCATTTCTTATAGAGAAGTGTTAATTCTTTATTATTATCAAGAATTAAAAGTACGTGAAATAGCAGAGGTGCTAGGCAGTACTGACAATACAGTAAAGACAAGATTGCGTAGAGCAAGACAACTGCTACAAAACAAACTCGAACAATGTGATTGGGAGGTGCTAGGAGATGACATCTTTTAAAAACAAGCTGGATAAGGAACTAGGAGAAGCACCACGATTTACAAAGGCATTACAAGAACGTATTGTGCACAGTGCCGAACAACAACAGCACAAACAAAATCGCCATTGGCAATATCCCGCCATGATTGTTGGTGCAATCGTGACGTTACTGTTTTTATTCGTCGTTGGGCCATTACAGCAAACAGTGTATCCACAGCATGCTTCCATCGTTGAACTAGCACAAAATGAGCAAATACAACAATTATCTATTGCATCAAATCGGAATGAATATTCATTTAAAGCAGGGAGAACGGGTTGGGTTATCGGCCAACAAGAGTACGGAAAAGGGGAAGAGGCGAAGCTCATTGAAAACGTCCTTCAACATGGTGTTGTAGCACATAAAAATGATGATTATCACGTAATAAATAATATGTGGGTAGAATTCGGCAATGGGCAATCGGTAAAGATAACATTGTATAGGAATATGCAACAACTTGCTTTTCTCGATGTAAAAACAAATACCTTTTATAAAGTTAATGATGAACAAGCTGTAACGGCATTTACAGACTTTATTTTTAAGGTGGTAGAATTTAGCCCTAGAGGATTTATTGCAATGATGGTCATATTAGTTTTAATTCTTTTTGGAGCTTGGGTGGTTGAAAGAGCCGTTCGCTGGAAATTTAATATTCCAAAAGAGCCGAAGTATGTAACTGACAAGCATCAGAAAACGGCAATTATTTTGAAGTTCTTTAGCTTTATTGTGCTTGCAATATTTAATTTGAAACAGTG
Organism: Lysinibacillus sp. NPDC097195; assembly: GCF_044762075.1. NCBI lineage: Bacteria > Bacillati > Bacillota > Bacilli > Caryophanales > Bacillaceae > Lysinibacillus > Lysinibacillus sp. NPDC097195. Next base: position 38,915 of record NZ_JBIWDP010000001.1, read on the forward strand.
GATTATCTTTATTGCCGCTGACTTTGTGCTTATTTTAGTTTCGATGTTGACACTTATAGCAACCGAATATTACTTCGGACGCCATGAAAAACGACATTATGTGGCGATAACAAATGCTGTTTACTTACTTATTGTATTTATCGCTTTTGTTATTTGGTTCAATAACTGAAAAAAGATGTTTCGCACGCTTGCGAAGCATCTTTTTTGTTTATTATGTAAATCATTGTGCTAATCGTCTGCCGTTGGAACACGACTAGTCTGCTGTAGCAAGAATTGCAAGATGCATGACACGAGAAAGCTAACGGCTAAGCCATATAAAAAACTAAAGTGGAGGCCCACAGCAATACCAATAGCCATCGACAACAAAATGGCGAACCAATTTTGTTTATGAATCGTGCGATTTGAAAATAACAGCAATAAGATAAAAGGCAAGATTGTAATATGGATAAAGGCAAAGCTATATATCACAGTTAAAATCGTCATTTTAATGGATATAAATACACTAAAAAGTAAAAGTAACAAGCCTATTAAATAGTAATAATACGGTCTCCTTGTAGAAAAAAATCGCTTTGTTGCGCGCATTTCTACAAGTAGTGTAGTGATAATAGCCAACAACGTAATCACGAGAAAGGCAAAAGTTAGAAAACCAGGCTGTACTTCATATAAAAAAGTTAATATCAAAATTTGAAATTGACCATAAGAACCGCTATACAAAGCAATCATTAAGATGGCTGTAAAGGATAATGTTAATAATGCTAAAACGACACCTGAGGAAAATAAGCTACGGCGTACTTTTTTAGGTTTAATAAAGGCAATTAAATACCAAGTCGATTTATCAAACAACACTTGCCCTAAAATAGCTAACTGAATAACAACATAAAATAACATAATTTCACTGTTTTTAAAGTAAAACAAATACGGATGGTATAAGCGAATGCCTTCGTAAACAGTGCTTGCGCCATTTTGTACAAAATAAAAAATCGGGATAAAAATGAGTAAAGAAAATAACAATATGATAAATAAAGTATCTAACCATAATATCCCTTTTATAGACAATAAACGATCGAATGCTAACATCCCAATTAAAAATAAAGCCAATGTAAACGGCACAGGGATATTAAACATAATCGTTGATAACACACTAATACTAATGAATTGAATAAGCCAAATTTCAATGCCTGATAGTAAATAAAACAGTCTTACTACATATAAATTCATGCCACTTAGTTTGTCTTGCATTTTCATTAATAAAAAACTTTGTTGGTGCGGGCTTTGTGTATAGCCGCTTTTATTTAAAAAAGAACCAAGTACGATAAACGCAATGGCTGTTGCAACTGTATAACAAATACCGGCCATAAAACCGAATGAAATAAGAGCAGATGGAGAGGAAAGTAAAAAATTACCGCTTATCCATCTTGCTAATATGGCAATAACGCCGGCTGTAGTACTTAAACTTGCTAGCGGGACGAGAAGTGAACGTTTTTTAACATACATTTTTTACTACCCTCTATACTTTTGTGATACTTTATATTGACGTGGCGACTGATTGTATTTTTTCTTAAAAGCGACACTGAAATAATGCTGACTATTAAAACCACAGCTTTCTGCAATAGAGGACATACTCGCCTCCATATTATCATTCATCTTTTTAATCGCCATCTCTAAGCGATAATTATTAATATACTCGTTAATGCCAATCGCTTGTTCCTCTAAAAATTTACGGCTTAAATAGCTTGGATTTAAATGGATTTTTTCTGCAATAATATTGAGTGTTAGTTTTTCATGATAATTTTCATGAATAAATGACAGGGCACTTTGAATGGCATCATGGTTAGAGCTCCATGCTTTATATTTTTCGACGATATCATTTAATTCACTGGCAATAACAGGCTTCGTTAAATAATCCTTCACCCCAATACGCAATGCTTGCTGTGCGTATGCAAAGGTCTGAAATGCTGTCACCATAATAATATCTACTTCATAAAGCTCCTTTAATTCCTTGCTCAACGTAATACCATCCTTTCCAGGCATTTGTATGTCTAGAAAGGCAATGGTCATACGATGTTTTTTAGCTAATTGTAGCGCTTGAGAAGCATCAAGAGCAGTATGGAACTTCCAATTTGGAAAATGTGGCTTTAATAAATAAATCATTTGTTCTAACTCTAACGGCTCGTCATCGGCGATTAAAATATTCATGTTGTTCATCCTTTCTACTTCGATAGCTTATGCAGGTACATGAATAGTAACAGTATAGAGTTGCTCCTCACTTATGGTCGAAAACAACATATTTTCAAGTCCATAAATAAGTTCTAAACGTTTTTGAACATTTTCAAGCCCATAGCCTTGCTGTAATTCTTCTTCCGTAGGTTGAAGTGCCGTATTATTGGGCTGTGTATTGGTGATTTCAATCAATAAAAACTTGTCCATTTTTTTTATATAGATGGACAGCTCGGCAGGCCCAACGTGTTTTTCAAAGCCATGTTTAAAGGCATTTTCAATAATTGTTTGAAAAATGAACGGCGGAATTTTGACAGCAAGTGCTTCATTATCGATAAATTTGCGTATTGTTAAACGATGTCCAAAGCGTAGCTGTTGAATATTTAAATAGCTATCAACAAATTGGACTTCATTTTTTAATGCGATTAACACATCATGATCATTATATTTAAATTTAAAAAACGTGGCTAAAGCTTCAATGCCCGCAACTAAATCTTCTTTACGATTAATGCGTGCTAGGCTTAACAAAGAATTTAAAGCATTAAAAAAGAAATGCGGCTGAATTTGTTGATTGAGCTGTAAAATATTTGCACGTTGTAAATCTTGCTCAAGCTCCAAATGTCTTTTTTCTTCTTCAAGACTATCAATCTGTTTTTCAAATATAAAAATAAATGTAAGCAGAAAAGCTCCAATAATTGGAGCAATTACACATAGGAGAATATAAATGTTGAATGTTTCTAGTTGTAACATAACGAAATGGACCTCTCCTGTTTTTTATAAGTGTAAATAACATTAAACTAAATTTTCTGCAAAATGGCAAGCTACCTTATGCGTAGCACTTATGTCCCTTAGGGCTGGTATTTCAGTTCTACATGTATCGGTTGCAAATGGACAACGTGTGTGAAAGCTACAACCGGTAGGGGGATTTAGCGGTGATGGAATATCACCTTTCAAAATAATGCGTTCCTTACGATGTTGCTTATCGATAATTGGGATAGACGAAAATAATGCTTTCGTATAAGGATGAAGTGGTTGAGAGAACAGGGAATGCTTATCAGCGATTTCAACCACTTTTCCAAGATACATGACCATAATCCGATCAGAAATATGACGAACAACACTTAAATCGTGTGAAATAAATAAAAATGTTAAATCTAAATCGCGTTGCAATTTTTTTAGTAAATTTAATATTTGCGCTTGAATAGATACGTCTAATGCAGAAACCGATTCATCACAAATAATAATTTTTGGATTAACAGCAAGAGCTCGTGCAATACCGATACGCTGTCTCTGCCCACCTGAAAATTCATGTGGATAACGCTCGAGATATTCTGGGCGTAAACCAACGAGTGCCATTAATTCGAGCATGCGAGCCTCCTGTTGCGCAGGTGGAACAATTTTTTGTATGGACATGGCTTCCGTCAGCATTTTACGAATCGTTCTTCGTGGATTAAGAGATGCATAAGGATCTTGGAAAATAATTTGAATATCCTTTCTTGCCACGCGCAGTTCTTTTTTGTTCATCGTGACTAAATTTTTGCCGAACAATAATACCTCACCTGATGTTGGTTCATCCAATCGTAAAATCGCACGACCTGTTGTCGATTTCCCGCAGCCTGATTCACCAACGATGCTCAATGTTTCTCCTGGCATAATATCAAAAGAAACGCCATCTACAGCTTTTACAACTTGCTGCGCACTAAAGAGTTTTTCTTTCTTTAAGAAAAAATGTTGTTTTAAATCGTTTACTTGTAATAGTGGTTGCGTGTTGTCTTTCAATGTCATACCATCATTTCCTCCTTCGCTGATTCGTCTTGCCACTCTTCACTATACATCCAGCATCTTACCTTTTTATCCGGCTCAACCGTAATAAGTTCTGGTTGTTTTTGACGACAGAGCGCTGTAGCAAATGGGCAGCGTTCTGCATAACGACAGCCAATCGGATAATGATAGGGGCTCGGTACTGTGCCGTGAATGGTCGAAAGCTCTTGTTGATCTTCATAGAGCTTTGGCAACGATTGAATTAAGCCAGTAGTATAAGGATGAAGTGGCTTTGCAAACAGACTGTCGGTTGCCCCTTCTTCTACTACTTGGCCGGCATACATCACCGCAATTTTATCGCAAATTTCTGCTACCACACCGAGATCATGTGTAATAAAAATAATGCTCATGCCTAATTGTTGTTGCAAGTTTCGAATAATATCGAGTATTTGTGCTTGAATCGTTACATCTAGCGCAGTAGTCGGCTCATCGGCAATTAATACATCGGGTGTACACGCTAAAGCCATAGCAATCATAATTCGTTGGCGCATACCACCACTTAGTTGATAAGGTTCTTGCTTCGCTCTTTTTTCAGGAGCGGGTATACCGACTAAGCGAATCATTTCCACTGCTTGTTGCCATGCTTCTTTGCGAGACAAGCCTTGGTGTAAGCGTATTGTTTCAGCAATTTGTTCACCAACAGTTAATACCGGATTGAGGCTCGTCATTGGCTCCTGGAAAATCATTGAGATTTTATTACCTCTTATTTTGCGAAGTTCTTCCTCAGACAATTTCAGTAAATCGGTATTGTTTAGTAGTATTTCACCATTAATAATTTTACCTGGGGGTGATGGGACTAGTCTCAGAAGGGACAGGGAAGTCATAGATTTTCCACAGCCTGATTCACCTACAATGCCTAAAGTTTCACCTTTATGAAGTGTAAATGATACACCATCAACCGCTTTGGCAACCCCCTCACTGGAATAAAAGTATGTTTGTAAGTTTTTTACTTCCAATACAGTATCTTGTTTCATTGCATTTCCCCCCTAATTTAAATCCATTCGTTTATTAAATATTCTGTATAAAATATCGACAAATAGATTAATTATGACAAATATTAAAGAAGCGACAAGGACGCCCCCTTGTACAACTGGTATATCTCGTGTACGAATCGCATCGACGATCATCCGACCAAGTCCGTTGACAGCGAAAACCGATTCTACTAAAACGGTTCCACCAAGTAATGTTCCAAACTGTAGACCGACCACTGTAATAACAGGAATTAATGCATTGCGTAAAGCATGTTTTAAAATAATAACGTAACCCTTTAAACCCTTTGCTTTTGCTGTACGAATATAATCTTGATTGACCACATCAAGCATGCTGGAGCGGGTCATACGAGCTACAATGGCAGCACCACCAGCACCCAGTGTAATGGCAGGTAAAATTATATGTTTTGCACTTTCCCATCCAGCTACAGGTAACCATTGTAGCTGTACTGAAAATACATACATTAATAAAATTCCTAGCCAAAAGCTTGGTAACGAAATCCCTAATAACGCTACAATCATTAAACCGACATCTAACATAGAGTAGGGACGTATTGCGGAAATAATACCGGCTATAAGACCGAGCACAATGGTGATTAAAATACTATAAAATGCAAGCTCAATAGTAATGGGTAGACGTGTTGAAATTTCCTCAAGGACAGGCTGTTTATTTTTTAATGAGTGCCCCATATCCCCATGGACAAGATTGTTAATATATTCACCGTATTGAACATAAAGAGGCTTGTTTAATCCTAAATTTTCACGTAATTCTTCAACGGTTTCATTAGAAGCCCCTTCTCCTGCTAAAATTAAGGCTGGATCACCAGGAATCATTTGCATAATTAAAAACACAACGAGTGTTACACCTAATGTAACCGGGATAATCTGGGCAATTCGTTTTACTATAAATAGTGTCATATCGCTACACTCCTTTAATTTTTCATTCTAGGGTCAAGTGCATCTCGTAAACCATCTCCGAACAAGTTAAAACCGAGCACAAGTATCGAAATCATTAAGCCGGGGAACAGCGCCATATAAGGTGCAGTGAAAATAAAATCTCTACCATTGGATAGCATGGCACCCCATTCAGGTGATGGAGGCTGCGCACCTAAACCTAAAAATGATAGGCCCGCCGCAGATAAAATAGCTGTCGCTAAACGCATAGAGGCCTGCACAATAATCGGTGATAAAATATTAGGGAAAACATGTTTTGCCAAAATCGTTACATCATTTGCACCAAGTGTTCGAACAGCATCAATGTATTCCAATTTCTTCACTTCCATTGTGGAACCTCGTACGATACGAGCGAACATTGGAATAGAGAAAAAGCCAACTGCTATTGTGACATTGATAAGACTAGGACCTAATGCACTAACAATAGCTAAAGCTAGTAAAATTCCAGGGAAGGCTAGCATGATATCTAAAATACGGCTGATGATGGAGTCTATCCATCTGCCGTAATAGCCAGCTATAAGCCCGAGCAATGTACCAATCGTGCCACCGAAAAGTACGGCTGAAAAACCGACACCAATAGAAAGGCGTGCACCGTATAAAATTCGACTAAAAATATCCCGTCCTTTATCATCTGTCCCCATTAAATGCTCCAAACTAGGTGCTTGTAATTTTTGATCTAATTGCACATCGTACGGATCATACGGGGCGAAGAATGGGCCGATAAGAAACATAATGAGATAAAGAAGAATGATGATGCCACCTGCAACTGCCGCTTTATTTTTTTTAATTTTACTGACAAAATTAATCATATTTTTTTTTCGAGATGCTTTGCGCGCATCCAATAAAATCGACTGATCCATCGTTGTCGTTACTTTTTCCATAATGATTTCTCCTTTTTTAATAGATGTGTTATCAATTTATTGAAAAGCGCACAGAAAGTAAATATTCTAATGCAGATTAGTCAGAAAATTTAAAAAACAAGTAAAGATTTTAAAAAACAAGGGTATTTTATTTCTTTATAATTCGAAATGTAAGCAATAATTAATTAAGGAGGAGTAGTTTATATGAAGAAAATGAAATGGTTATTATTAGCACTTCTGACAGTCGCGCTATTGCAGGCTTGTTCTACTGCAAGTAACAAAAGCGAAGAAGGTTCAAAGGAAGGTGCAAAAAGTGTAGGGGGAGAACTGATTGTCCTAAGGGCTTCAGATGCTACAAGTCTAGATCCGCACTTTATTACGGATATTCCTTCAGCAAATATTATTCATGGTAAAGTCTATGAAACATTAGTGGCGTTTGATAGAGATCGCAACATTGTGCCGTTATTAGCAAAGTCTTGGGAGCAAAAGGACGAGTTAACGTGGACATTTACGTTAAACGAAGGCATTAAATTCCATGATGGCGAGGAATTTAACGCAGAAGCTGTGAAAACGACATTTAATCGTATTTTAGATCCAGCGACAGGCTCACCACAACGCGATAAGCTATCCATGATTAGTGAAGTCGTAGTGGATGATACGTATGTCGTAACATTAAAATTAAAAAATCCATATGCACCGTTGCTTTCAATTTTAGCAAGCCAAGAAGGTAGCATTATTAGTCCGAAAGCCATTGCGGATGCGGCAGACCAGTTAGCGACAAATCCAGTGGGAACAGGTCCATTTATTTTTGAATCATGGAAATCAGGTCAAGCGATTACATTAAATACGAATAAAGACTATTGGGGTACTGTACCGAAAATAGATAAAGTAACATTTAAAATCGTACCTGAAGATTCAACGCGTTTAGCGATGATTGAAAGTGGTGAAGCACATATTGCCGACCAAGTACCAGTTACGGATATCGATCGAATTGAAAACTCGTCAACAATGAACTTATTCCGTACAGAAGGGCTAGCAGTTGAGTTTATCGGCTTTAATGTCAAAGATTCATTATTATCAAATGTTAAAGTACGTCAGGCAATTAGTTATGCAGTCGATCGTGAAGCTATTATTAGCGGTATTTATAATAATGTAGGAACACTAGCTAATTCAGCGATGAGCCCGAAAGTAATCGGTTATTCAAGCGAAACAAAAGCTTATGATTATGACGTTGTCAAAGCAAAACAATTGTTAAAAGAAGCAGGCATTAAAGAAGGCACGAAAATGAAATTACTTACAAGTGATCGTAAAGAGCGCATCAATATGGCTGAAGTTGTGCAATCTCAATTAAAGGGTATTGGCTTAGACGTTGAAATTCAAGTAATGGAATATGGTGCATTTATTTCAGAAATTACGAAAGAGCATCATCAAATGTTTATTAGTGGCTGGGGTAATGCTACTGGGGATGCTGACTATAACCAATACAATTTGTTCCATACAGCTTCAATGGGTGCACCAGGAAATCATTTCTATTATAGTAACCCAGAAATTGATAAACTAATAGAAGCAGGTCGTTCGGAATCAGACCAAGCTAGTCGTAATGACATCTACAAAAAAGCGATGCAATTAGAGCTAGATGAGGCGGTCTATATTCCTGTTCGCAATTATGAACACATTGCTGTTTATAGTAATACGGTAAAGGGCTTTTGGTTGGATGCATCGAATTACACAATGCTTAGTAGCGTTGAAATTGTCCAATAAAGGCATGGAATGAACTTGTTTTATTACTAATCATTAACATACAAATGAGGAGAGTAAACGATGAGCACACTATTGCTGAAAAATGTCAGATTAGAAGAAGCTTTTGAACATGAAAATGAGCACATTGTCGCAACTCGTACAGCTATTTATGATGTCCTAATTGACGATGGGCATGTAAAAGAGGTCGGCAAAAATATCGTAGTTACTGAAAATATGGAAGTTTTGGATGCGCAACAACAATTATTAGTGCCTTCCTTCCGAGAAATGCATATTCATATCGATAAAACGTATTTTGGTGGGGAATGGCAAGCACCAAGACCGATTACAAAAGGCATATTAACACGTATTGAGGAAGAGCATACATTGTTACCGAAGCAATTACCTACGGCGGCTTATCGTGCTGAGGAAATGGTGAAATGGCTTATTGCTCAAGGGCATACACATATTCGGTCACATTGTAATGTGGACCCACAAATTGGCACCAAACATATTGAAATTACAAAGCAAGTGTTAGACAAATATAAGGACCAAATTACGTATGATATTGTAGCCTTTCCACAGCATGGTTTGCTTCGTTCGAATGTAGAAGGATTGATACGTGAGGCCATGACAATGGGGGCTACATTAGTTGGCGGCGTGGATCCATCGATTGTGGACCGAGATATTGAAAAATCATTACAAACAACAATGCAAATTGCGCAAGACTATAATACTGGTATCGATATTCATATTCATACAGCCAATACATTAGGCGAATTTGAATTTTATAAGTTGATTGATTTAACAAAGCAGGCTAAAAAAGAGGGGCAAGTGACAATTAGTCACGCAATGGCACTGGCAGATTTAGCACAGCCACAATTAGAAAATCTAGTACAAGCAATGGCTGCGGTGCAAATGGATGTGACAACAACAGTACCGATTGGCATGAATCGCTCGACAATTCCAATTCCATATTTATATGATCAAGGGGTAAAAGTGTCGGTAGGACATGATAGTTTAACGGATCATTGGTCGCCATATGGTACGGGTAATACCATTACAAAATTAAATGTAATGGCGGAAAGATTCCGTTTCATGGATGAATATGCTTTAAGTCGTGCCTGGAAATATGCTTCTGGCGGGATAACACCACTGAATGATAAGGGTGAACGTATATGGCCGAAGGTTGGGGATGTAGCAAATATGCTATTGGTAGATGGCGTTAGTACAGCACATGTCGTAGCTAGAAGATGTCCAATTTCAACGGTTATTTCACAAGGTAACATTATTCACCAGCAGGAAGTCGGAGAGCTGAAAGGAGAATTCAGATGAAGCAATGGCTGACAAATGTTCTACTTGAAACAGGAGAGTATATTAAAGATAATGATACAGTTGGAACAAAGGTGGAACTTTTTCACCTAGAGATTACTGAAGGTGTTATTTCACAAATTATTCCGGCAACACAAACAATCGAGGCATCACAAAACGTTACCGATATGAAAGGTAAACTTCTATTACCTGCTTTTAAGGAAATGCATAATCATTTAGATAAAACCTACTTATCATTGCCTTGGAAAGCTGTTATACCATCAAAAAATTTAAAAGATCGATTAGCGCATGAAGCGCGAGAGCTGCCGATTTTAGCGCCAACGGGCAAACAGCGAGCTGTTGCAATGATTGAAAAAATTATGAGTAACGGCACAAATCATATTCGTACGCATGTCAATATTGATCCGTATATCGGTTTAAAAAATTTGGAAGGTGTTTTAGCCGCACTGGATGACTATAAAGATGTTGTAACAGCTGAGGTTATCGCGTTTCCACAGCATGGCTTGCTACGAGATGATGTACCGCAGTTGCTACGTCAAGCATTACGCAACGGTGCAACAATGATTGGTGGGCTTGATCCTGCTGGAATCGATAATACGATAGAACGCTCTCTATATGAAACGATGAATATCGCCCAAGAGTTTAATGTTGACGTGGATATTCACTTACATGATGGCGGACACGTTGGTTACTATACAATCGATAAATGGCTTGATATTGTTGAAGATGCCAACTATCAAGGTAGAACAGCGATAAGTCATGCCTTTGCATTAGGTGATGTATCCGTTATGGAGCAACATACAATTGCAAATCGTCTTGCACAGCAACAAGTGAAAATTATGTCAACTGTGCCGTATAACATAAATCGCGTGATGCCACCAATTGATTTGCTGTCAGAGCATGGTGTCGATGTGCATTTTGGTTGTGATGGATTTTTTGATTCGTGGAGTCCATATGGCTCTGGTGATATTTTAGAAAAAGTAACGACGTTTGCAGATATTTCTCGAAAATTAGATGAACGTTCGATTCGTCAAACATTGAAATATATTACAAATGGGATTACGCCATTAGATACAAACGGTCAGAAGGTGTGGCCAAATATAAACGATGAAGCAAGTTTTGTCTTCTTTGACGCAGTATCAAGCGCTGAAGTCATTGCAAGAAGACCTTTAGAGCGTACGCTTATGTCTAAAGGGACATTTATTCATTAAAAGGTTTGTGACGTTCTATTCATAAAATTATCCCCCTGAAATAATTTTATATAGACGAAAATCCACTTACATTCCTGTGCGGAAGTATCGCTGTCCTGGTGATAGCGATACTTGGCAAAGGAAAGTGAAGCGGTTTTTTTATTTGGGGCGACAGTTATTGTCGTGAAGTTTTTTGGCTGATCAAGAATGTGTATGCCACTATTGCCAAGGCATGAGGCATTATTTTTTATATGCGAGGAGTAATAAATGAAACAATTCACAACATATATGATTTTATTTTTTTGTGTCTTTTTTTGGGCTAGTAACTTTATTATTGGCGCAATCTTTGGACAACAATGGGAGCCAATCGCCATTGCTATTTACAGACTTGTCGTTATTGTTGTTTTTTTAGGTGCTATAAGCTGGCGAGCAATCGTTCAGACAACGGTAACACGTCGCGATATTTTATTGTTAATGATTGCTGGTATTCTAGGTGTTGCCATTAATCACTATAGTTTTTATGCAAGTTTACAGCATACTACGCCGATAACAGCAGCGCTTATATTAGCGTGTGCTCCCATTGTGACATCCTTACTGAATAAAGTTATTTATCAAGAATATCGAAATTTTATTTTTTGGATTGGTGCGATACTTTCGTTCGTTGGTGTTTCGATGATTATTACGAAGGGTGCATTGATTGGCATATCAATTGGCAAAGGTGAAGTACTAAGCTTAATTACAATGATTAGCTTTGCTTTATTCCTCATTATTGTCAATGACCTTAGTCATCGAATGTCAGCTGCAGCAATCACGTTTTATACAAATGTCATTGGTTTAATTGCGTTACTACCATTTGGCACTTCTATACTGTCTCAGCAAAATTTGCAGGTGACAGTGCCATATTGGTTGCTTTTAATTGTGTCCGCTATTATCGTTCATGGTATTAGTAATTTACTTTGGAATAAAAAAATGAAAGAAGTAGGCTCGACCAATGCATCGCTGTTGCTAAATTTTGAACCTGCGATTGCCATGGTCCTAAGTGCCATTATTTTAAATCAACTACCAACGAGCATTCAAATTTATGGTTCCTTGCTCATCCTAATAGGCATTATTCTTAGTATATATTATAAGAAGTGCCAGGCACCGAAACAAATATGAATATTCAGAATTGTTCGGGTGCCTGGCACTTTATTTATTTCATTTGTTCTGGTAACCATAGTGATAATTGTGGAAGTAGAACGACGATAGCTAAGAATACAATCATTAAAATAATAAATGGAATTACGCCTTTGACCACTTCGCCGAGCTTTTCTTTTGCAATACCACTTACTACGAAAAGATTCAGCCCTACCGGAGGTGTAATCATCCCAAGCTCCATATTAATTGTCATAATGATGGCAAAGTGAATAAGGTTAATATCAAAGTGAGCAAGAATTGGTAACAAGATTGGTAATGTAATTAAAATAATGGAAACGGCTTCTAAGAACATCCCCATAATAAAGAATAAAATGTTAACGATAATCATGAAAATCCATTTGTTCATATCACTTTCTGCAATCCAAGCACCAACTTGCTGAGGAACTTGCGCGTTCGTTAAATACAATCCAAATAACGATGCGGCACCGATAATTAAGAAAATCATCGCTGTAATATTAATGGACTCCACTAATACTTCACGGAAATCTTTTAACTTCATTTCACGATAAACAAATAATGAAACGATTAATCCATAAAATACGGCAATTACTGCTGACTCAGTAGGTGTGACAACCCCTGAATAGATCGTTCCTAAAATTAAGATCGGCAAGAAGCCACCCCAAATGGCTTTTAATGATTTACGCCCACGCTCCCCCCAAGTGGCAGGCTCATCTCCTTTAAAACCATTGCGCTTGGCATAAAAGATGGCAGCAACGATTAAAATGCCAGTTAACGCAAGACCAGGAATAACTCCAGCCATGAACAATTCGCCGATGGACTGCTCGGATGTAATACCATAAATAATTAACGGGACACTTGGCGGAATTAAAATGCCTAATGTACCTCCGGCAGCTACAAGCCCCATTGAATAGCGCTTTTTATAACCCGCTGAAATCATAGCAGGAATCATAATCGAACCGATGGCAGCAGCAGTAGCAGGGGAAGAACCTGAAATGGCTGCGAAAATAGCACAGGCAACAATCGTTACGACAGCAAGGCCGCCAGGGAGATGACCAATCCATGCGCGTAATGCTTCTATTAAATATTTTGAAATGCCTCCACGTGCCATGAGTACGCCAGCTAGAACGAAGCCTGGTATAGCCATCATTGGGAAAGAATCGAGTGCTGTAAATATGCGCTGCGGAATCATGTTCATATTAAAATCAATTTGAAAGAATACTAATATCGTAGACAGTGCTAAGCTCACTGCGACGGGTACACGTAAAAATAATAAAACAAAGAAACTAAGTAAGAGGATTAGCATATTCTTCGTCCTTTCCTCGTAAAATGTTGACTAATCGTTCTACAAATCGTAATAAAAATAAAACACCCGAAATCGGTAGGACCAAATAGACAACCCACATTGGGATACCAATATCAAGAGATACCATGCCTGATGTAAAACGATTTTCAACTAAAATAAAGCCATAGTACGTATAAATAACACAAAAGACAATGCTTAAAGATGTTGCGACTAAATCTAAAATTCGTTTATTGGAAGGTTTTAATTTATCGTATAAAATATCGACTTGGATATGTTGATTGTGGCGAAGTGCTAAACCAAAACCAAGAAACGTCCCCCAAATTATGGCGTAGCGTGCTAATTCTTCTACCCAAGCTTGTGGCTCGTTAAAAATATAACGCATCATAACTCCGTAAAAGATTAGTGCTATGCCAGCTACGAAAAAGAAACCAGCAAGGATTTCCTCTAAATAGCCCCAAACTTTATGTAAAACATTCATGCGGATGCCTCCTTAAAAATATGATTAAATTTTTGCCTAATCATAAAGTAAAACGTCGATTCGTTGAAAAATCGATATTGTAATTTTGTAAGCGATTTACTTTAAGAAAAAGAGTGAGTGTCGATTACTTATCGACACTCATTGTTGAAGAACTTATTTTAAATCACGAATACCGTTAATTAATTCTTCAGTAATTGCTTTACCGAATTCTTCGTAAACAGGCTCTAGCTCAGCTTTGATGGCATCTTTTTGAGCAGTTGTTAATTCAATTACTTCAATACCAGAGTTTTTAATGTTCTCAAATGATTTTTCATTTTCTTCAGCAGCTAATTCCCAAGCTAATGTTGTTGCTTCAGCTAAAGAGTCTTCGACCGCCTTTAATAAATCTGTAGGGATCTTTTCCCAGAATGGTTTGTTTACAAAGATGGCATAGTCAAGACGACCATGTTCTGATACAGAGAAGTACTTTTGCACTTCTTGGTATTTTTGAGTATCAAAGTTGTTAAATGTGTTTTCTTGTCCATCAACTGTTCCTTGTTGAAGTGCAGCGTATGTTTCACCAAATGAAATGGTAGCAGAGCCAGCATTTAAAGCTTTAAATTGCGCTTCTAGTACTTTACCTGCTTGTGCACGGAATTTTAAACCTTTAAAATCTTCAACGTTTACAAGTGGATGTTTGTTATTAGAGAAATGCTTGAAGCCATTTTCCCAGAATACTAAACCTTTAATATCATTTGCCGCTAATTGATCGGATTCCAAAATTGTTTTAGCTACGTCAGAGTTAAAGAATTTACGAACATGCTCTTCATTCTCAAAAAGATATGGCATGTCCACATACTGCCAACGAGGGTCGATTTTCACCATTTTTGTTACAGATGGAGCAATCATATGTACGTTTCCAGATACTAATGCATCAAGCTCATCATTATCGCCATATAATTGGGAAGAAGGGTATACCTCCACTTTCACTTTACCGTCTGTTTTCTCGTCCACTAATTTTGCAAAAGCATCAGCTGCTTTCCCTTTCACGCTGTCAATTGATGTAACGTGAGAAAACTTAATGATCAGTGGTTTGTCCTTTGTATAACCACCATCTCCCTCGGCTGCTGGAGCAGAAGCAGGTGTTTTTTTATCGCCGCCACAAGCTGCCAATGCGAGTACAAGTACAGCCATGAGTGACATAAGAAGCCATTTTTTCATTGCAAATCCCCCTTAAAGTTTTGATTATAGTTAAAAGGATCCCCTTTAAACCCAAATTATTGCCGTGCTTGGTTTTTTGGTAGCGCAAGTATATATTTCTTGCTATAGTTTTTGGCGTAATAATCATAAACCGGTTCAAATGCAGACTCCCATTTCTCGACATCCTCATCTGTAAAGTAATGAATATTAATACAACTGCAAGCTTCCATTTCTTGCAAACGTTCTACCGTAAGTTTTTCGGCAAGTTGCCATTCCCATCGCTGTACTTCTGCTAATGTATCGATTAGTAATGTTTGCACATCTTGCGGTAACGACTGCCAAAATTCGTTGTTCATAAGTAGTAAATAACCTAAATACCCGTGATTACTAATCGTCAAATAATCTTGCAGAGAGTGCAGATTTTTACTTGTAATATTCGTTAGTGTATTTTCCTGGCCATCGACATTGCCTTTTTGTAGTTGATGGAAAACGGTGTTGAAATCAATGCGTTTTGGATATGCTCCAACGCTGGAAAATTGCTCTGCTAAAATATCACTCGGCATGATGCGCATGCGTAAGTTTTTTAAGTCAGAAACTTCTTCGATAGGGCGGATGCTGTTACTGAACTGCTTAAATCCACTATCCCAAACGCCTATTGAAAACAGATTATGATCGTTTAGTTTCTTCATTAAAGATTGACCAACTTCACTCTCAACGTATGTATGCACTTCATCGGCATTTTTAAATGCATATGGCAAGTCCATAACTGACCATTCAGGGACAAGCGTTGTTATTTTTGATATGGCGGGAGCGATCATCTGAATATCGCCGCGTAATAGCGCATTCATTTCTTCGCCATCCTTATAAAGAACGCCGTTTGGAAAGACTTGAATTTCTACATGACCATTACTACGTTGTTTAACGAGTTCGGCAAACTTCACTGCTGCCATGCCTTTCGGTGTGTTTTCACCAACTACATGCGAAAATCGAATAACAATTTGTTCTTCATGACTTAACTGCTCGTTGTCTGTGGGGTATTCTTGTTGCTGACAAGCAACTAATAGCACTGTCAGCAAAATGATAACGCTAACAAATTGTCTGTAAATGCGATTGCACCACATACAAATTCACCTCTATTCTATGGAAGATGTGAACGTTCTTTATTTTATTTGAAATATCAAAATACTCAATATTATGGTATTAATGAACGTTTTGGTATTTATGGTATTTAATGATTTGTTATGTTTTATTGAATGGGACTAAGAAATGTTGCTTTTACAATAAAGAAAGAATCTGCTAATCTTTGCGGGAATTTGACTTTACCCATGAAAAGAGCAGATTCTTTTTAATTGTCGGGACAACACAAATATTTCATTTCATCGAATAGTATTTGGTAGGTCGTCCAACTGTTCCGTATTTTAATTCAATATGGACAGTGCCCTTTGTAGCTAAAAAGTCTAAGTACTTTCTTACAGTTACTCTCGCCATGCCAACATTTTGTGCTAGCTGCTCAGAGGTAATAGGTGCTTGGTGTGTCGTTAAGTAACTTAAAATTTGCTCCATTGTAATGTTGTTCAAACCTTTTGGTAGTTCATGCATTTCATGTTGTATGCCTAACCACTGATCGATATGTTCTTGATTAATTGTCGATGTACTTAGTAAATTTTTTGTAGCATTTTTATATTGCAGTAAAGCTTTTTCAAAACGATCAAAACGAAAAGGTTTTATTAGATAATCGATGGCCCCGAGTCTTAGTGATTCCTGGACTGTAGGTGCGTCCCGAGCTGCCGTAATCATAATAATATCGGAAGGAATACGCTGTGCTCGAATTTTTAAAAACAATTCCATGCCGGTCATATCTGGTAAAAACATGTCAAGTAAAATAAGGTTGGGTTGTTGAATGATAATTTTTTCATAAGCCTCACGTCCATTCACTGCTTCACCTATAAGTTGAAAACCGCTCATTTTATTTAAGAATCCTTTGTTTACCTCAAGGACCATTGGATCATCTTCTACGATAAAAACTGTATGTTTGCTCATTGTTCTGCCGTCACCCCTATTTTAATTGTAATTGTTGTGCCAATATGAACAGTTGAATCTACTTGAATTGTGCCATTGTTGGATTCCACAATTTGTTTGACAAGGGCAAGCCCTATGCCATGTCCTTCTTTTTGTTTCGTGCTAAATCCATAATCAAAAATGCGATGTGGTACGCCTTCAATGCCTTTACCACTGTCCTGCACTTCGATAAATAAATAATGTTTATCCCCAATAATCGTTAAGTGCACATCCTTATTGACACATTCAAAGCATGCTTCCATCGCATTATCCAATAAGTTGCCAATAATCGTAATAATATCGCCACTCGATAAGCCACTCATAAAGTCCACGAGATTTGAATTTTCATCAATTGTCAGCTCCACGCCAAGTTCCTTAGCGCGTGAGAATTTACCAAGTAATAAACCTTGAATTGAATAATCTTGAAATTTATCATGCAAGCTTTGGATTAGTTCCTCTTCATCGGTAATTTCATCAATAATAAGGCTTAAAGCATCATCATTGCGTTCTAATTGAATAAGGCCAGCGATACTATGGAGGCGGTTCATGTATTCATGTTGTTGTGCTCGCAAAGAATCGACGAGCATTTTTATACCTGTTAATTCTTCGGCAAGCATATTGGCTTCTTTGCGGTCGGTTAACATAATAAGATAGCCTGCGTTTTGCTCCATAATGCGAATCGGAATTGTCCGCACTAAATACATTTGCTCGAACATTAACAATGGTCGGTAGATTTCGTGTTGTTGAATAGTGTCTTCTGCGAGCCATGTGTCCTTAAACAATGTTTTGCGGGAAGCTTTTTGTCCAAAGAAATGTGTATATTGCCTTGCTAAACGGTTCATAAACGTGACATTGCCACATTCATCGGTAGCTAAAATACCAATATCCATCGCTTGGATAATACCTGAACGTTCTTCTACTAATCTGGCTATTTCGTAAGGCTCTAGGTTAAAGGTTTGACGCTTTAAATGGTTAGCAACCCAGACAGAACCTCCTAACCCGATTACTAGGCCCCAAAATAGTGATACTAATATATCGAATTGATATTCGTCTAAAAGGTTATACCATTTTGGTGCGAGTAGCCCAACGGTAATAACGCCAACCTGTTTGGTACCTTCCTCATTCATAATAGGAACGAAGGCTCGAACGGAATAGCCTAATACGCCACGTGCTTTAGATATGTATTCATGTTGAGAGAAAGCTTCTATTTCATCGCCACCTTCAAACACAGTGCCGAGCTTACTTTCAGATGGATGTGAATAACGAATACGATCCATATCGATAATGACAATGTAATCAACATCTGTTGTTAAGCGAATACGTTCAGCTATTGGCTGAATAATGTCAAATCCCGCTTTAGTCCCTACATTATTTTGCACTTCAGTAAGCTGAGATACGGTTCGTGCTATTGCAATAGCACGGGCCCCGAATTCCTTTTCTAAAGCACCGGCTAGATTATGGATCATAATGGCCCCACTCGTCGAAATAGAAAAAATCACAATAATAAACGAAAAGATAAACATTTTTAGTCGTAATGATATGTTTTTCATAACAATGAAAAGGAATGCCTAAAAAGCAACCTTTTATAGCTTCATCACCTCAGTTGTGTATTTTTCGATATGAAGGCTCCTTGTAAACGGAGATAGCAAAACCCATTTTTCTAGCAATGTAATAGGACTATCATTCTATAATAAAGTAACATAAAAGAGTGCTTGTTGTAATACAATTACAGATTATTGTATTGGTTTCAATTGTGTTCTATAACAATTGCTATATAAAGTAATAGAAGTGTTGTTGACATAAGAATAATTGGGATTTTTCTGGATATCAGAAAATTTATATTTGAATAATAAAATATTATTAGCAATACCATCTGACAAAGACAATATACAAGTTAGAGTTGTAAAATAATTTACAATTTAATCAATTAGTGGGTTTGTTTACTTATCTTATAAACGTTGTGAATGTTTTGTGCGGGAAAAAATTTCTTTGTTAGCGTTTTAAAATTCTCTTTTGTCCCTAATATTTCTGTCTGTCAATTATTCGGATTTTCTTTTAGTATGCTGCATTTTAATTTGTATTTGCATGACTGGTTGCAAAAAGCAGTGGATTGCATGTGAACATATGCACAAAAATAATTATATTTAAATAACGTTTTATAACTAATTAAGTACAGTAGAAAAATAATTATCGCTAAAATATGTTCGTGATATTGTCCGATAAACGTATTTTTGCTTACGTACTGTAGGGTTTGTATTGATATCGGGATATCTAAAGGGATAAAAAACTTTTTGGAGAAATAATATTTTTTAGAAAAACATCTTGCATTTGAATAATTATAAGTGGTAAATTGTTTTACATGGACGTTCATAGAATTTTCACAGGTAGCAAAAGAGGGGAGAAATGAGAATTTATGAATAAAAATAGATGGTTAATTGCATTATCTGCGATCGCCATTCACCTTTCGATTGGTGGAGCATATGCATACAGTGTATACAAGCTACCGATTGTCACAGAAATGGGATGGAGTGAAACGAAGGTTACGATTGCCTTTACAATTATGATGGGGCTTGCTGGTTTTTCGGCAGCACTATTTGGTAGTTTAGTAGAAAAAATGGGTCCTCGTAAATCTGCTATGGTCGCTGCTGTACTGTTTGGAGCAGGACAAGCAGGTGCAGGTGTTGCGATTTCTATGGATTCTGTAACATTGTACTGGCTAACTTACGGCTTACTAAGTGGACTAGGTATGGGTATTGGTTATATTGCACCTGTATCAACATTAGTTAAATGGTTCCCAGATCGTCGTGGTTTAGCAACAGGTATGGCTGTATTAGGGTTTGGTTCGGGTGCACTGATTACTGCACCAGTAGCAGCGAACTTAATGGAAGCAGTCGGCATTTCTACAACTTACTTTATTTTAGGGGCATGTTACTTCACGTTAATGATTTTAGGGGCTTCTTATATAGCGCCGCCAAAACCAGGTTATATGCCTGCGAATATGAAAGCGGCTTCAGAAAAAGGCAAGGAAGTAGTGAAAACAGATTTAGCTGTTATGTCAGCTCGTGAAGCTGTGAAAACGAAGCATTTCTGGATGTTATGGTCAATGCATTTAGTAAATGTAACAGCGGGTATTATGATGATTTCTGTAGCCTCTCCGATGGCACAAGAAATTGTCGGCTTATCAGTTGCGGGTGCCGCAGCAATGGTAGGTGTAATGGGGTTATTCAATGGTGGTGGCCGATTAATTTGGGCTGCTGTGTCTGATTATATTGGTCGTCCAAACGTCTTTGTTATTTTCTTTACAGCACAACTTATTACATTTATCGTATTACCACATACGACAAACGTTATTATTTTCCAAGCACTTATTTTCTTAGTAGTTAGTTGTTATGGTGGTGGCTTCTCAAACTTACCTGCATTCGCAAGTGATTTATTTGGTACGAAGCAACTTGGTGTGATCCATGGTTATTTACTGACAACTTGGTCATTAGGTGGTGTATTTGGTCCACTTCTAGTGAGTACTATTCGTAATGCATATGACAGTTACATTCCTGTCTTTTATATATTTGCAGGTTTAATTGCCATTTCATTCATTATTGCAATCACATTACGTGCAGATGTACGTAAACAAACAGCATTAAAAGCAGCTTCACAAAAAGTAGGAGACGTCTCCGCTACACGATAATTTTATTTTCAATTCGCACTTGAAAGTATAGCCGTATTAGTGTCATTTCGCATATGACACTGATGCGGTTTTTATTTGTAGTAATTGTTATACAACACTTGATTAATCTTCGTCTAACATATAACAGCTATAGTTTGCTGTCAATAACATTATGGTAAATAAAGTGATTTTGGTTTTAAAAGAGAAATTTTGCAACGATATTGTACGGATAAAGAACTATGATTAACCATAAAAAATTGGTGAAATATCATATATGATGGCTTGGGCGGTGAATCTTTTTACGCCTAGTGACGTATATAAGGGTATGAAGGGGGCGAATGATATGGGGAAATATTCATTAAATGAGTTTGTTCAGACTACACAACAAGATGACTATGTGAATGAGTTTTTTGAGTTAGAAACGGAACGAGTACTAGAGGTAAATTTAGATGGTGAAGTCTGGTCGAAAATGGGGGCTATGATTTCATACATAGGCGATATTAAGTTTGAACGCGAACGTGTTTTAGAGCATGGTCTGTCGAAGATGTTTAAAAAAGCATTTACAGGTGAAGGAACACAACTGATGAAAGCAAAAGGCAAGGGCCAGCTTTATTTAGCAGATCAAGGGAAAAAAGTGACCATTTTTGATTTGAAAGATGAGAGTCTTTGTGTAAATGGCAATGACTTATTAGCATTTGAACCTACTATTAATTGGGATATACAATTAATGCGGAAAATGGCTGGTATTATGTCAGGTGGTTTATTTAATGTAACGTTACAAGGGAGAGGAAAAGTAGCGATTACAACTCATTTTGAGCCGTTAACATTAATAGTAAAGCCCGGAGAGACGGTTTATACAGATCCACATGCTACTGTTGCGTGGTCAGGCAATTTAACACCAGAATTTAAAACGGATATTAGTTTCCGGACGTTTATTGGGCGAGGCAGTGGTGAATCCATTCAAATGGCCTTTTCGGGCGAAGGGTTTGTCATTATCCAACCATATGAAGAAGTTTATTTGTCTAGTGAAAGTTAAAAGAAGCAGTGACAAAAATGAAAAAGAGTTAGATTGACTACATTCAATCTAACTCTTTTCTATGTCGTTGATGTCCGCAGCGACGGTGCTTTCCGCGGGCACATCGGAAGCCGCAACCCTCGCGAGCGTAGAATGCCTGCGTCTTACATTGTGAGCTGTTCTGTGCAGGAGTCATCACTTAGTCATAGCCAGATGGGATCGAGATTTTACAAGGCGGCGTTCATGCCTGCAATTCGTCCTGTCACGAGCGCTGATGTAATATTGTAGCCGCCTGTGTAGCCATGAATATCTAAAATTTCACCACAGAAAAATAAACCAGCTTTTTTCTTCGATGCCATTGTTTTTGGTTCAATTTCTTTTACAGAGACGCCGCCCCCTGTTACAAAAGCTTTATCGAGAGATTGCGTACCACTAACTGTCATTGTGAAATTGACAAGTAAATGTGCTAAAGCACGAATTTTGTCCTGAGATAATTCAATACCTGTCACTTGAACATCAATATTGGCGCGGTCGCATAAGAACAATAACCATCGTTCCGGTGCAACACCTTTCCAGACATTTTTCACAGCTTTTTTCGGCTCTTCTTTAATAAGCTTATTTAAATATTGCAGACAAGTTTCTTCATTGTAATCTACAAGTGTTTGAATTCGCATTGTGACCGGTTCGTATCCTGTTTTCATAAGCTCTTTGACGACAAACTGGCTACAACGTAAAATAGCAGGGCCGCTTAATCCGAAATGCGTAAAGAGCATGTCCATTTGGTGTGTGACAAGTGGTTTGCCTTTTTTATTGAGAACGGATACTGCGACATCTCGTAAAGCTAATCCTTGGAGCTCTCTCGTTTGAATAAAGTCTTCCTTCGATAACACAGGTACTTCTGTTGGGAATAATGTGGTCACGTTATGACCTGCTCGTTCAGCCCAAGGATAGCCGTCGCCTGTTGAGCCAGTTTGTGGTACTGCCTTCCCACCGACGGCAACGACTACGGCTTCACTACGTACTTCTGTACCGTCTGCTAAGCGCACACCAAGCATTTTTTCCTCATCCATTAGTAACTTGCTAACAGGCGTATTTAAGCGTACTTCAACATGTAGTCGTTGTAATTGACGAATCAGTGCATCGACGACGTCTTGTGCACGGTTGGATACAGGGAACATACGACCATGATCTTCTTCTTTTAAAGCCACGCCTAAGCCTTCAAAAAAGCTAATAATATCTTCATTGTTATAAACAGTAAAAGGGCTATATAAAAAACGGCCATTGCCAGGAATATGTTTAACGATTTCCTCAACAGGTAGACGGTTTGTAACATTACAACGACCACCACCAGAGATGGCTAGCTTTTTCCCAAGCTTTGTCCCTTTTTCGAGGAGTAAGACTTTCTTTTTTCGTTCTCCAGCGGCGATAGCAGCCATTAATCCAGAAGGGCCACCACCGATAACGATAACATCATACATATATGTGAACTCACTTTCTTTTCTTTTTTAGGAACCTTTCCTATTATACATGAAGTCTTTATAGAGGGCGGCTACTTTACATTGAAAATTATAATAAAGTGCATTATAATTTTTTATCTATAATGACAGCATGAAATGAATGGCTTTTCGTGCTATGATGGTAGAGGTTATGCACTAAATTATGAGGTGAAAAATAGATGTGCGGATTTATTGGCTATATTAATGGAACAAATGTGATTGATCATCACCAAACAATTGAAAATATGATGAATACGATTATTCACCGTGGACCGGATAGTGGTGGTATTCATAGTGACGATAAAGTAACGTTAGGTTTCCGTCGTTTAAGTATTATTGACTTATCAGACGTGGCAAATCAACCTCTTTATAGCCCGGATGGCAACATCGTGCTTGTTTTCAATGGGGAGATATATAATTTCCAAGAATTACGTGAAGACCTACAAGCGAAAGGTCATACGTTTAAAACGAAATCAGATAGTGAAGTATTAATTTTCGGTTATATCCAGTACGGTGTAGAATTCGTCAAGCAGCTTCGCGGTATGTTCGCGTTCTGCATTTGGGATAAAAAGAATGATTTACAATTTATCGCACGTGATGGCTTCGGTATTAAACCACTGTATTATACGGAAAACACGACGGATGGAACATTTATTTTTGGCTCAGAAATAAAATCTTTCTTGCCACATCCGGCGTTTATTAAAGAATTAAATAAAGACGCATTACGTCCTTATTTAACATTCCAGTATTCTTCAATGGACGAAACATTCTTTAAAGGTGTCTTCAAGTTACCACCAGCGCACTATATGGTTATCCAAAATGGACAAAAACAAATTGTGCAATATTGGGATAAAAAATTCCATGCGAAAGAAGCACCGATTGAAAAATATGTTGAAGATATTCGTTCAACAGTAAAAGAATCTGTCGATGCGCACCAAATTAGTGATGTTAAGGTTGGATCTTTCCTATCTGGCGGTATTGATTCTAGTTATATAACGTCATTATTACGTCCAGATAAATCATTCTCTGTTGGTTTCTCTGATTATGAAGATATGTTTAATGAGACAAACCTAGCAAAAGATTTATCAGATACATTAAATATTCAAAATGAACGAAAATACATTTCGGCAGATGAGTGCTTTGAAGCATTACCGAAAATTCAATGGCATATGGATGAACCACAATCAAATCCATCGTCAGTGCCGCTTTACTTCTTATCAGAGCTAGCTGCGAAGGATGTCACTGTCGTGCTGTCTGGTGAAGGTGCCGATGAAATTTTCGGAGGCTATTCTTGGTACCAGAACTCAGGAAGAATGCAAAAATACGAAAAAGTGCCATTCGGTCTTCGTAAAGCATTGCGTGGTATAGCAGAGGCATTACCGAAAAACCAATATACACATTTCCTTGTAAAGGGCGGTCAAACGGTAGAAGAGCGCTTTATTGGGGAAGCGGTTGTATGGGACGAGGATGATGCACTAAATGTGCTAAAACCTGACTACAAAAATGGTCCTTCTGTACAAACAATTACAAAACGTATTTATGATGAAGTACCAGGTGATGATGATATCACTAAAATGCAGTATTTAGATTTAAATTTATGGATGCCAGGTGATATTTTATTAAAAGCCGATAAAATGAGTATGGCGCATTCAATTGAATTACGCGTACCATTTCTTGATAAAGAAGTGATGGAGCTAGCAAAAGATATTCCGTCTAGATATCGTGTAAATGATATTGATACGAAATACGTGCTTCGTCAAGCGGCACATCAGGAATTACCAGAAGAATGGGCAAAGCGTCCAAAGCTTGGTTTCCCAGTACCGATTCGCCACTGGTTACGTGAAGAAAAATACTACAATATGGTGAAAGACATGTTTACAACGGACTTTGCCAATGAATTTTTCGATACGAAACAATTAGTGGGTTATTTAGATGAACATTATGAAGGCAAAGCAAATCGTGGCCGCTATATTTGGACAGCTTATGTGTTCCTAGTATGGTATAAACAATTCTTTGTTGATATGTAAAATAGAAGTAGCAGTTCAAAGAATCGATTTGATTTTTTGAACCGCTATTTTTTTGGGAGTACTTTACGATTAATTGCAAGTAGCAAAACTTTTCAGTGTAATTATGCATCTGTTTTCTTTTAAATATGTTAAGATAACAGTTGGTTTACTTGTTTTAATGAGTCAAAAGTGATGATGTCTCACTTTTTAATTTTGATTTTACTAATGAATGGATGGATACGATGTCCAATTTAATGAAAGGTACTGCGATATTAACATTAGGAATGTTTTTATCCAAGGTACTTGGATTAATTTATGTTTTCCCCTTTTATGCGATTGTTGGGCAAGAAAATATCGCGCTTTATCAATATGCCTATATTCCTTACTCAATTATGCTCGCAATAGCAATTTCGGGTGCACCGATTGCTGTTTCTAAATTTGTTTCCAAATACAATGCAATGGGCGATTATCAATCAGGACGTAAGCTGATGAAGTCAGGCATACTGATTATGATGATAACTGGTATTTTGTCCTTTGCTGCACTCTTTATTTTGGCAACACCGATTGGTGAGCTTGTGATTAAAAGTGATGAGCAAAAATTTACAGTTGAGCAAATTGCTTCTGTTATTCGCTGGGTCAGTTTTGCACTGATTGTTGTGCCATTTATGAGTTTATGGCGTGGTTTTTTCCAAGGCTATGACAAAATGCAACCAACAGCAGTTTCGCAGTTAGTGGAGCAAATTGTCCGAATTGTCGTGTTATTAGGTGGCTCTTTCTTAGTCGTTGTGGTCTTTAATGGCAAACCTGAAACAGCGGTTTCTTTTGCCGTATTTGCAGCGTTTATTGGAGCGATTGGTGGCTTAATGGTGCTCTATTACTATTGGAAAAAATACCAGCCTGAATTTAATTTATTGCGTAGTCAAAGTATCACATCAACACAACTACCGATGTCCGATATTTATAAAGAAGTCATTACGTATTCGATACCTATGGTGTTTGTTGGGGTGGCCAATCCATTGTTCCAATTAGTGGATATGGTGACGTTTAACGGTGCGATGAGTTCCATTGGCTTAGCAAAAGTGACAGATGAATATTTATCGATGATCAATTTTACAACACATAAAGTTGTTATTATTCCAGTTATGCTAGCTACAGGTTTTTCTAGTGCGCTTGTTCCGACAATAACAAAATATTTTACACAAGGTGAATATTTATCGCTACGTAATGCAATGGATAAAACATATCAAGTATTAATTTTCATTACCTTACCAGCTGTTGTTGGTATTTCATTACTAGCAAATGAAATTTATTTTCTGCTTTACTCGGAAAGTGAAATGGGTGCTGCCATTTTAGCGCATTATGCACCAGTGGCTATCTTATTTGCTTTATTCCAAGTGACAGCAGCATTACTCCAAGGCATTGATTTTCAAAAGTGGATTGTCTTTAGTTTATTATCAGGCATTTTAGTTAAGTTAGCGTTGAACATTTCGTTAATTCGATGGCTAGAGGCAGATGGCGCGATTTTGGCTACAGCGATCGGCTATAGTGTTTCCATTTTGATTAATATGGTTGTTTTGAGAAAAACATTAAATTATAAATCAATTATGGTACTACGTCGCATCATGCTTATCACCCTTTTAACTGCTGCAATGGCAATTGGTGTATTAATTGTTCATAAGCTATTAGAACTTGTTATGGGGCCAGTGGATAGTAAATTCTCTGCACTCATTTACTCTATGATTTGTGCGGCAGTTGGCGTTGCTATTTATGGCTATTTATCATTACGCCTTGGTTTAGCACAAAAATTACTTGGTGAGCGATTAACACGTATTACAAGTAAATTAGGAATTAAATAGGAGGAACTATGCGTTTAGATAAATTACTAGCCAATATGGGCTATGGCTCACGAAAGGAAGTTAAGCAACTCCTAAAACAAAAGGCCGTTTCTGTTGATGGCACCTATGTGAAAGATGCAGCCATGCATGTTGATCCAGATCAACAAAATGTTGTGGTTTATGGCGAACGTGTTGTCTACACAGAATTTGTTTATTATATGATGAATAAACCACCTGGTGTCATATCTGCTACAGAGGATTTACGTGATGAAACAGTAATCGACTTATTAGACCCTTTGCACCAACATTTTCAACCATTTCCAGTTGGACGTCTGGATAAAGATACCGAAGGCTTATTGCTGTTAACGAATGATGGTGTTTTGGCACATAATTTATTATCCCCTAAAAAGCATGTACCAAAGGTGTATTATGCTAAAATAGAGGGAATTGTGACACCGGAGGACGGCGAGAAATTTGCTCGTGGTGTAGAGCTGGATGACGGCTATGTAACGAAACCAGGTGAGCTTGTGATTTTGAAATCAGGCCCACTATCCGAAATCGAATTGACGATACAAGAAGGTAAATTTCATCAGGTGAAACGAATGTTTGAGGCGGTTGGTAAACGTGTTATTTACTTAAAGCGCTTGTCGATGGGCAGCTTACAACTTGATGAAAGCTTAGCGCTAGGTGAATATCGTGAGTTAACGTCTGACGAGTTGGCAGGCTTACAAAATAGAGAATAAAGAAATCCTCGGTGCTAAATTATTAGTAGCGAGGATTTTTTTTACATGTTTGTCCCAATAACTGTATAATATGATATATCAATAAAATAACGTGGAGGAAGTTGACGTACCGAAAAATTTTTATAATCAAAAAAATGATAGTGAAGATGAGTAGAGGGCATGTTAATGAAAAAACTACGGATTAAATTATTATTATCTTTAATTGCTTTTGCATTAATACTAGTTGCAGTCATATCGTATGTGAATAGGCAAATTCTTATCGCCAATATTGAAAATCAAGAAGCTAGTAACCGAACATTAATTGAAAATCATATTTTAACGGATATGCAAGCTGTAGATAATGCACACTTTTATTTTGATACAAATATTTCGGATAAGATGGAACAACAGCTACGGGCATTAGTAGCCTATTACGAAAAAAATCCAAATATTGATACGTGGAATTTACAGCAAATGAAAAAGCAAGATGGTATGGATATATACATATTAGATCAATCAAATAAAGTCATTTATACAACGTTCGACCAAGATAAAGGTTATGACTTTTCCTTATGTTGTAAAAATTTTTCCGCATTGTTAGATGAACGAAGAGATAGCGGACAATTTTATACAGATGGTATTGATATTTCCACAACGACAGGTCAATATCGTAAATTTAGTTATTTAGCAACACCAGATAAGAAATATTTATTAGAGCTCGGTCTAAAATTAAGCGAAGTACCTGTTTTTCAAACCTTTAATTTTGGGAAAACATCGTCTTATCTTATTGAAAAATATGATGACTTGCTCGATGTTCAAACGATTAATGCTGGCGGCGTATTTTTCTCCGACACAGAATCTACGCGAATTACTGTAGCAAATCAGTCTGAACAATTTCAGCAGCATTTTAAAGAAGCACTACGAACAATGAAGCCAACTGAATTTCAACGAAAGTTAGCTAATGGCTATATTGAAACAAATCGTTTTTTACCATATGAAGCCGAAGCAGTTCGCGGAGCGTCATCAAAAAGGGTCGTCTATGTAAAGTATGGTAATGATACAGAGTTAAATGCACTTGCCAATAATACGAAACAGTTTTGGTTTGTCCTAATGATTGCATTAGTAACAGCATTTATTATGCTCATTGTTATTAATAGATTGTTTTCAAAAACAATTCAACTAGCAACTTACGATCCGCTAACCAATGTCTTTAACCGTGCAACGTATATTAGCAAAATGGATAAAATATTAAATAAAAGAAAAAACAATACGCCTGGATTATTATTAATTGATTTGGATAACTTTAAACAAGTTAATGATCAATTCGGTCATGCCGAAGGTGATAGAATACTTATTAAAACGGCCAACATTTTAAATGAAGTGGTAGAAAAAAGAGGCTTTGTTGTGAGATTTGGTGGGGATGAGTTTGCTATAGTTTTATATGATACGAATGAAGCGTGTATGGAGCAATTAGCGCATGCGATTTTGGCGAAAATCCGCAACATTAAAAATATGGATAATACGAAATGGTCAATTATTTCTGTCAGCATGGGCGGCGTTATTTGTGAAAGCCCAAAGGAAACTGAGCTAAGTTTATTTGAAAGAGCAGATAAAGCTTTATATCAGTCTAAGAAAGCAGGGAAAGACAGATACTCTAGTCATGATGAGGTAGCAGTAACAGAATAAAGATAATATGTGAAGGTACGAGGCATATAGGATTAGCAAACCTATATGCCCCGTACCTTTTTGCTGAGGCAAATTACTAAACAGCCCTTTGTGTGTTAGAGCGGTAAAATAGGGAACTACATAATACAAGAACAGCAATTACTACAAACATGTAGTCAATATAGTGCGTTAAAAGCCAGCCCCCTACAATAGGTCCAATAAAGCCGCCCAAATTTTTAAATTGGGCAGCACCTAAATAGGTGGCCTTTTGTGTCTCTGGCGCAATTTCATCAATCAACACATTCATTGTAGGGAACGCAAATATTTCACCAATCGTAAAAATAACCATTGCACAAATGAATAGCGGGTAGTTCGTTGAAAAGCCAAATAACGTTAAACCAACTGCAAAGAACAAAATGCCGATAAGCAGAATGGTTGATGATGAAAAACGCTCTGAAAA
The DNA here is from genome assembly GCF_044762075.1 of Lysinibacillus sp. NPDC097195. Lineage (NCBI taxonomy): Bacteria > Bacillati > Bacillota > Bacilli > Caryophanales > Bacillaceae > Lysinibacillus > Lysinibacillus sp. NPDC097195. The sequence continues at coordinate 69,054 of NZ_JBIWDP010000001.1, forward strand.
AATACTAATCGGTAATTGTAATAAAAGAACGACCGCGGCATTCAATGAAATTAATAGGGAGTAGAGCTTGGCGCCATCTTCAATTTTAAGCTCAATTAGTTGTGGAAGTGTGGAATCGAATTGAGAGTAGCCAATATTGATTAAAATTGCACCAAAAATAAAACTTAGTAATACACGATTTGTTAACAAAATGGTAAAGGTTTGTAGTATTTTTGTTTGCGTAATAGCTTTTTGTTGTTGCATTTCATAGCGATTTAAAACGAATAATAAAAAGACGGCATAAATAATGTACATAGCACCTGTCAACATGAATGGAATGCTAGGACTAGACAGCGAAGCGATATACACGCCAATAAGAGGTCCAATTACAGCAGCTATATTAATAGCTGTATAGCGTAATGAAAACAATCTTTTTCGTTTGTCAGCCGGAGTAAAATCAATCATTAATGCTTGTGTGGAAGGTTCAAAGAACGAGCGACATAAACCGTTTAGTGCATTAAGTATGATAAAGAACCAAATCGAATGTGCGGTTGCAAAGCCGAAAAATACAATACTCCAAATAAGTATCGTAAGTAAAATAACACTTTTTCGACCGAAACGATCTGTTAAATACCCGCCGAAAAATCCACCTACTGTGGAAATGAGTGGGGCAATTCCAATGGTCAACCCTATCTGTAAAGGGGAGGCTGCAATTTCGTTATGTAAATAAATAGCTAAAAAAGGCATTGCCATAAAGCTCGCAATACGTGTAAATATCGTTCCACCTAAAATAATCCATACAAGTGGATGAAACATTTTGGATAGTTTCATATAAAAATCCTCCTCTCAACATGTAGAATGTTTCGAGTGTAACGGATTGTGAGTTGCTTTGTAAATAGAAAAAAAGAATGACCCCGACGAAAGGCCATTCTTTTTCCATACAAAATGCTTTACGCAATGTGCGTAAAAACTAAGACGTCAATTTTACTTTTTTACTCGTCGTTGTCCATTTGCCTCGACTTGGACTCATCACCAAATCGTTAAAGGCTAACACGTTCAAATCTCTTTGAACGGTGCGAGGAGTGATGCTAAACTCTTCGACTAAATCCTGTGTAGACACGGTTCCTTTGTCTAAAATAAACATGTACACGTCTTTAATACGATTAAGCATTCGATCAGTAGTTGGTTTCATAAATGAACCACTCCTTCATCTTAATTCTCTTGGCAAAGACTAGCGGACGACAATATGTGCGGAGTGCACTTAGGCTATTAAGTAGCTGCCTTAGACATCCCCTTTTCTAATTTTTATGTTCAGAACAACAATTCTGATAACTCTATTATATAAAAAAACGAGGCGATTTTCTAGTCAATGCAATAGAAATTTACAATATATACATAAAAATTGCGCTGTATTTAGTGGAGATTAGTGAAAATCATGCTATATGTGGTAGTGTAAAGGGAAGATAGGCAAATGATAGTTAGAAATATCATTGTATTTTTCGTTGTAAAGAGTAGAATAATCTTATTATAAATTACAGGAGGTACATAACATGGATTGGTTAAAAGCTGCAACAGAAAGACAGGATGAATTAATAAAAGAATTGCAAGAGCTTGTGCAAATTAATAGTGTATATGATGAACAAACAATATCTACAGAAGTGCCGTTTGGTGAAGGTCCGTTAAAAGCACTAGAATATATGTTAGCTAAAGGGCAAGCTGAAGGGCTACTGACAAAAAATGTTGATAATTATGCTGGACATATTGAAATGGGTCAAGGGGAAGAATTACTCGGTATTTTATGTCATGTAGATGTTGTACCAGTCGGTGATGAAACAAATTGGACTTATCCACCTTTTAGTGGCACGGTTGCAGACGGCAAATTATTTGCGCGCGGTGCAATTGACGATAAAGGCCCAACTATTGCTGCATGGATGGGTATGAAACTTGTAAAAGATGCAGGTATTCAATTAAACAAACGTGTTCGTATGATTATCGGTACAGATGAAGAAACAGGCTTCCGCTGTGTCGACCACTATTTTGAAAACGAGGAAATGCCATCAATCGGTTTTGCACCTGATGCCGATTTCCCACTTATTAATGCCGAAAAGGGCATCGCTGCGCTTGTATTCTCCCAACATCAGACTGGGGATGCAACGAAAGAGCAGCTACTACTATTTAATGCTGGTAAGCGTTCAAATATGGTACCAGATTTTGCAAAAGCAACAATTCAATTGGTATCTGCACAATTTGAACAGAATTTTCAAACATTTTTAAGTAAAAATCAGCTAGAAGGCTCTTTATTAATGGAGGGGTCTCACTATATAATAACTATCAAAGGAAAAGCAGCTCATGCAATGGAACCTGAGAAAGGTGTCAATGCAGCTGTTTACCTTGCAGCATTTTTACAACAAGAGTTGACGACAGAGGCAAGTAAGCAATTTGTTGATTTTATCGTTGATGTATTCTATCAGGATCATTTTGGCCAAGCACTAGCTTTGCATTTTGAAGATGACATGTCGGGCAAAACGACATTGAATCCAGGTATTGTAACATATGATGTGGAGCAAGGAGGTAGCATAGTTGTTAGTTTCCGCTACTCTGTAACGTATCCATTTGATGAAAAAATAACAGAGGCTCAACGTATAGCTGCTGACAAAGGTTTTTCACTTGATGTTCAAGAGAACTCCAAGCCTCATTATGTAAGTGAGGACGATCCGCTTATTCAAACGTTAGCTGGTATCTATCGCCGTCAAACAGGAGATAACGAAACGCCACTATTGTCAACAGGTGGTGGTACGTATGCGCGCGTATTGAAAAAAGGAGTGGCATTCGGCATGTTATTCCCTGGTGATCCAGACGTTATGCACCGCGCGGATGAATACGTTATCGTTGAAAAATTAGTGAAAGCGGCTGCTATTTACGCTGAAGCTATTGCTGAACTTGCGGGGAAGTAATGTGAAGGCATGCAATTTTCACGACGATGTCCTTTGATTTCCTAGTCTTGTCTTACTTCATTGTGTAATGGGAATCATCGTACCCGTAAATGCGAAATAACAACTCAAAAATGAAAAGGATGTTTAACATGGCATACACATTATGGAATGATCAAATCGTTGAAGAAGGATCTATTACAATTTCACCAGAAGACCGTGGCTATCAATTTGGTGATGGTATTTACGAAGTAATTAAAGTATATAACGGCAATATGTTCACAGCTCAAGAACACATCGATCGTTTCTATGCAAGTGCTGAAAAAATTCGCCTTGTAATTCCTTATACAAAAGATGTTTTACACAAATTACTACATGACTTAATCGAAAAGAATAATTTAGATACAGGTCATGTTTATTTTCAAATTACACGTGGTACGACGTCTCGTAACCACATCTTCCCGGATGCTAGCGTACCAGCTGTTTTAACAGGTAATGTGAAAGCTGGCGAACGTTCACTTGAGAATTTTGAAAAAGGTGTTAAAGCAACATTGGTGGAAGATGTTCGTTGGTTACGTTGTGACATTAAGTCTTTAAACTTACTAGGGGCAGTACTTGCGAAGCAAGAAGCATCTGAAAAAGGCTGCTATGAAGCCATTTTACACCGTGGTGATACGGTAACAGAATGTTCTTCTGCAAATGTTTATGGTATTAAAAGCGGTAAATTATATACGCACCCAGCAAATAACTACATCTTAAATGGTATTACACGCCAAGTTATTTTAAAATGTGCAGCTGAAATTAATTTACCTGTAATCGAAGAGCCGATGACAAAAGGTGATTTACTAGCAATGGATGAAATCATTGTGTCTTCTGTTTCATCTGAAGTAACACCCGTTATCGATGTAGATGGCCGTCAAATTGGTGCGGGAGTTCCTGGAGAATGGACTCGTAAATTACAAAAAGCATTTGAGGCAAAATTACCACTATCAATTAACGCTAAATAACCATTAGTGATTATAAAGAGCTACCTAAAACTCGGTTAAAAGCCGAGCTACTAGGCTAGCTCTTTTTTATAGAGCAAAATATGCATGTATTCTGCTGAAACGTCATGTAAAATAAAAAGGAGAGCCTCTAACAAGGGGCAAAGTTGATATGGGGCAGTAAGAATGGAGTGACCTACACATGGCACAATTAGTAAAAATACAAGATTATATTTCACGCTATCAAATTGATTTAGCGAGATACCCAACTCAATTTGTACGTTTAAAGAAAAGTCAATGGGATCGCATTAAACGGCAATGGGAATCGGGAGAAGATTTAACAGAGTGGCAACATACTGAAAATGACAAAGACAATGAAGTGTTGGAAGAAAAAGAGCGATTTTCATTATTTAAAAAAATCTTTGCGGGGCGTCAAAAAGAAGAAGTGCAAGACGATATTGAACAAATAGATGGTACAAATGAATTTGCGAATGATGAAGATGAAATTCCAGAAGAAGAAACTACATTATCATTTGAACCAAATATTGTTTACGCACCACAATCTATCCATGAGTTAAAGCGGATGTTCATCGACCAGTTTTTTCATTTTCAAATGAAATGGGCAAGCTCTACACTTCGAGAAAAATCTTATGTAGATCCACGTTTTATGCGTGATTCTTTGTTACGTACTTTACTACAAAACTTGCCGGATAATTATTTAGTTTTTTATTATCCTATTTTACAGGTGAGAAAAGCACCAATCGAGTTGGATGTTGTGTTGATGTCCCCAACAGAGTGTATTTGTATTACTGTACTTGAAGCGGAGAATCAAGCGGTATATGTCGGTGGCAGTGACCGCTTCTGGTTAAAAAAAGTAGGAACTAAAGATTCTAAAATACTGAATCCTATGATTAATTTAAGCCGGATGGAATCCGTACTAACACAATTGTTTAAGCAAGATCAAGTGGATATGCCGATACGCAAAGTAATCTTAACACGCAATGGCTATTTTGATTACCCTGGTTCACCATTTAATGTGCGCTTGGTGGATCGTCGTAATTATAGCGAATGGATGCAGACGTTAAAAAATGTCGCATCACCGATGAAACATATGCAAATTCGTGCAGCACAAACCATTTTAAATAATGTTCAAACAACCTCTTTTAATCGTGATATTTGGTCGCAAACATCTACCAAAGTAGAGGACTAACGGATGCATGTATTATTTATTGTGAATGAAAGTGCAGGCAACGGTAAAGGCAAGCTTGTTTGGAATAGATTGCAACAGCAATTAACCATTAATTACGAAGTTGCGTTTACGCAATATGAAGGTCATGGACAAGAAATTGCCAATCAATGGGCTAGAAAAGATGACAGCAGCAAGTTAATCATTATTGTTGGTGGAGATGGCACTGTTCATGAAGTTGTAAGTGGCATTGTACATAATCATTCAGTAGTAGTTGGAGTAGTAAGTGCAGGGTCTGGTAATGATTTTGCACGATACTTTCCAACATTTAAAAATGCCAAACAAATCGAAGTGTATGTAACAACTGACTTTGATAGTGTTTCAATGGATATTGGTGAACTTCATCTTGGCACTATGCAACAAGAAAAGTTTGTCAATAATGCAGGTCTCGGCTTTGATGCCTATGTGACAAAATTCATTAATAAATCACGCTTAAAATACTATCTCAATAAAATAGGGCTAGGAAAACTATCATACGCTGCTGCGGTTGTTAAAGGGTTATTCAGCTTTACTTGTTTCGATGTAACAGTGCGTGCAAACAATCAAACACTTCATTTTCAAAATGTTTGGTTTGTTGCTACAAGCAATCAACCGTTTTTTGGCGGTGGTATGAAAATTTCTCCACAGTCGAAAGCGAATGACGGCAAAATTGAATGTACCATTGTCCACAACATTTCAAGAATAAAGCTATTATTAATATTTGCGACTGTCTTTTTTGCAAAGCATACAAAGTTTCAGGCAATAACCTTTTTGCACAGCAATCATTTTGATATTATCGTGCATCATCAAAACGTCGATTGTCATACAGATGGAAACTATATTGGCACCATTGGTCAGGATAAGATTGTGCAGTGTACAGTACAACAACAAGCGTGGAATTGTATAACATTGGAAAACTCGAAAAACGTCATTTCGCAATAATTTTATGCGAAAGTGGCGTTTTTACGTTATACTATTAAAAAATCAATCATTACACCATTAAGAAATGAGGAAGAAAATTGAGATTAAGAAATAAGCCTTGGGCAGAGGAAATGATTACAAATCATCCAGAGGTGATTATTCCAAATCCTGAAGACTTTAAAGGAAATTGGCAAGCTGTTTTTGGTAATGATCGCCCATTACACATTGAGGTAGGGACTGGGAAAGGTCAATTTGTTACTGGAATGGCACTGCAAAATCCAGATATCAATTATATCGGTATTGAGCTGTATGATAGCGTTATCGTTTGCGCATTAGAAAATATTTTAGAAGCTAAATCTCCAGCGAATTTACGTTTGTTAAAAGTAAATGGCGCAGATTTAAATAAATTCTTTGAAAAAAATGATGTGGATCGCGTGTATTTGAATTTCTCAGATCCTTGGCCAAAATTACGCCATGCAAAGCGTCGTTTAACGCACGAGGGTTTTTTGAAATTATATGAGTCGATTCTAGTGGATAATGGGGAAATCCATTTTAAAACGGATAACCGTGGTCTGTTTGAGTATTCGTTAATAAGCATGTCTGAATACGGTATGTTACTGAAGTATGTATCACTCGACCTACATGCAAATATGCCAGAAGATAATGTTATGACAGAATACGAGCAGAAATTTTCTGCGAAAGGGCAGCCGATTTATCGTTTAGAATCGCAATTTATTACAAAATAGTAGGGGGAGTATGGGATGGATCAGTTACAGTTTCACAATATGTCTTTATCATGGCTAAACGGGGGTGTCACTTGCCTTGATGGCGGTGCAATGTTTGGCGTAGTACCAAAACCACTTTGGTCGCGTAAATATCCGGTAAATGACAAAAATCAAATTGAGTTACCGACAGAGCCAATTTTAATTCAATATAATGGAAAAAACTATATAATTGATACAGGTGTCGGTTTTAACAAATTAAATGAAAAGCAATTACGAAACTACGGTGTAACAGAAGAATCAACGCTTGCTGATAGTTTACAAGAACTAGGTTTAACAACGGCAGATATCGACGCGGTGTTAATGACGCATTTACACTTCGATCATGCAGGCGGCCTTACACAATGGGAAGGTGAAGTATTAGTCCCTACATTCCCGAATGCTAAAATTTATGTAACGAAAATTGAATGGGATGAAATGCGTGAGCCGAATATCCGTTCAAAAAATACGTATTGGAAAGAAAACTGGGAGCCTGTGCAGCATTTAGTAGAAACGTATGAAGGTACGTTTGAAGTTGTTCCTGGTATTGAAATGATTCATACAGGTGGCCATAGTGATGGACATGCAGTTATTAAACTATCGCAAAATGGCGAGGTGTTGTTGCATATGGCGGATATTATGCCGACACATGCGCATCAAAATCCGTTATGGGTACTTGCCTATGATGATTATCCAATGACAAGTGTATTTGCTAAGGAACGACTGATGAAAGAAGCTTTAGCGAACGGCTACAGTTTTATTTTTTACCATGATGCGTATTATCGTATGATTAAATGGGATGAGTCAGGTAAGGAAATTGTAGACAAGTTAGAACGCAGCAGACAAGCTGTAATTACATTTTAATCCTACGTTATAGCTGTGAACTTTATATAAGACTATAGGCAAGCCCCCAAAAATTTGGCGGTTGTCTATAGTCTTTTTTTATTAAAATTATATGAGTAAGACGCGTGCATCTGTGCGTTAGAGAGGGCTGTTGTTTACGAAGTACCTGCCTGTAGACGACTCCTGCGGGAACGCACGCATAGTAAGACGCAACAGACCGCGCGCAAGCGAGGGTTGCGGCTTACAGTGTGCCCGCGGAAAGCGTCCGCCCGTAGCGGAAATCAACTGCAGTAGTATTACTAATAAAAGATACATTCTATTTTTTGTTTTCATTTCGATATATTATTTTTGCATTATTCAGCTATTTGAAAACGGCTACTTTCTGACTATGAATATAATATGCTGTTTACCATAATTAGCATACTAAATTCTGAATATTTAGCATTGACTGATTACTCTAATATTAATATACTGAGATAACATCAATGAGCGCTATATTGTCAGAAGGGAAATGAAATACAATGAAAAATTTTATCAATAATGTTCTAACTGGTATGAGTATGGGGATTGTCGTTTGTTTAATTCCAAATGCATTAGTAGGAGAGATATTAAAACTAATTATTCCCTACGTACCTCAGTTAGAAATTATTTTAAATACATCAGTTTTAGCAATGAGTCTATTACCTGTTATTATTGGAGTCATGACAGGCATTTGCTTTAAATTAACACCTGTGCAAACATGTAGCGTTGGACTAGCTGCATTTATCGGAAGCGGTGTCTATACAATTGATCCCGACACAGGAATCACCATTGCCGGTATCGGTATTGTCATTAATATAGGAATTACAACTGCTTTAGCTGTGCTATTTGTGCAATTTCTAGGTAATAAGCTGAAAGACTTTACACTGCTGTTAATGCCTGCACTGTCAATGTTCGTTCCTGGTTTAATCGGAAACGCTATTTTGCCATATGTGCGTACGGGCTCAGGCTATGTTGGTTTAATTATCGAACATTTAACGACGCTACAGCCAGTAGTTATGGGGTCACTAATTGCTATCATTTTTTCAATTTTAATTATTTCACCAATTTCTACAATCGGTGTGGCGACAGTTATTATGTTATCAGGCATCGGTGCCGGTGCAGCCAATCTCGGTGTTTGTGCATCTGGGGTCGGAATGTGTATTGCCAGTTATAAAGCGAATAATATTGGGACAGCCATTGCCCATGTTGCTTCAGCAAAAATTCAAATGCGTAATTTTTTCATGAAACCCAAAATAGCATTTCCGATGATTATTACTGCGGGAATATTAGGGGCATTAGCAGGCCTGTTTGAAATCGTAGGTACCCCATACAGTGCAGGTTTCGGTTTAGGTGGTTTTGTGGGACCGTTGAAATATTTAAGTTTAGTCGGATGGACACCTTATACAATCACTGTAGCTACTACATTATTTATCGCATTACCAATTATATTAAATGTCATCTTACTGCGAATCTTCTCGATGAAATTGAAATGGATTACATCCAATGATTACAAAGTACATTATGAATAATGGAAAAGTCTCCGTATGGGGGCTTTTTTTTCGTGAACATTTTGGAAAATGTGATACACTAAAAGCTATACTAAAACACAAAAGAGAGTTGAAATAACGATGGCAACGGAGCAACCATTTTTACCAGTATTATTAGGATCAGATATGAATGCATACGGCATGGCCCGAGCATTTTATGAAGCATATGGCATTAAGCCACTTGTATTAGGACGTTCACATTTAACAGCAACGCAAGATAGTCATATATTGGAGTTCCAAGAAATTGATCGTTTAAATGAACAGGACGTATTTGCCCCAGCATTAGCACAAGTAGCAAAACAATATGCTGATAAGAAATTACTGCTGCTAGCTTGTGGCGATGATTATGCAAAGCTCATCATTAAAAATAAACCTGCACTTCAGGAACATTTTACAGTACCTTATATTGATGAGTCGTTGATGGATGAAATTTTATTGAAAGAAAATTTCTATAAAATGTGTGAGAAGTACAACTTTAAGTATCCAGGAACAACGACAGTAACTGCAGCTAACTATCAAAACTTCACACCACCATTCGACTACCCAATTATTATTAAAGCGTCCAATTCAGTAGAATATTGGGCTTGTAAATTCCCAGGTAAGAAAAAGGTGTTCGTTGCACATGATGAAGCTGAAAAAACGGCTATCTTAAAAGCAATCTATAGCTCTACTTATCAAGACACAATGATTATTCAAGAATTTATCCCAGGTGATGATTCTTATATGCGTGTTTTAAATGCTTATGTAGGTAAAGACGGTAAAGTAAAGTTAATGTGCTTGGGCAACCCGATTTTAGAAGAGCACTCGCCAGAAGGTATCGGTAGCTATGCCGCCATCGTTACAACGTACGATAAAGAGCTAATGGATCAAGTACGCCACTTTTTAGAGGATATCGGCTATACAGGCTTTGCTAATTTCGATATGAAATATGATATTCGTGATAAGCAATATAAGCTATTTGAAATTAATTTGCGTAACGGCCGTTCAAGTTACTATGTAACGGCAAGCGGACATAATTTAATGAAATATGTAGCCGATGATCATATGTTAAATATCGAACAGCCATTAACATATGTAGAGGACAAGCATTTATGGATGATTATTCCGAAGGGCGTACTATTTAAATATGCCTCAAACGAAAAGTTAAAGCTTGAAGCGAAAAAATTGATTCGTGAAGGAAAGTATACCAACTCTTTATACTTCAATAAGGATATGAATGCCAAGCGTTGGGTAAAACTTACATTAAATAATTTAAACTACTATCGAAAATACAAAAAGTATTTCAATAATAAAGGGCTAGAAGAATAAGAATACTTAAAAGGAGGTATACCAAATATACCTTCTTTTATTTTGTTTATAAGCAAAACAAGCGTGTAATTCCGCGAAACAAGGGAAGAATTCCGCGAAGCAAGGGTGTAATTCCGCGAAGCAAGGGAAGAATTCCGCGAAGCAAGGGTGTAATTCCGCGAAGCAAGGGTGTAATTCCGCGAAGCAAGGGTGTAATTCCGCGAAGCAAGGGAGGAATTCCGCGAAGCAAGGGAAGAATTCCGCGGAGCAAAGGAAGAATTCCGCGAAGCAAGGTGAGAATCCCGCGAAGCAAAGATTAATCCCTGCCAGCAGTTGCGCATATAATTAAACAATAAAAAAAATAGCATGTGGCGATCATCTTAATCAAAATGTCCACATGCTATGCGAGTTTATTATGTTAGACTTGAGTTAATTCTACGACTACGCCAGAGCGTGCGTCGGCTGCGAACTCGAATGTTTGCATTTCACCTTCGTGCATGCGTGAAATACCACCTCGATAAACGGGAATTGTCATAAATCCATTCGTGAATTTATCTGTTTTCATATAAATCCAAGAACCGTCTATTGGCGCATCTTTTTTAAATTCCTTTTTTATGTTTTCAAGTACTTGTCCTGCGGGTACATACGGAGAAACTTTTTCACTGGCTTCTTTAATAATGACTGCCGCGGCCAGGCCTGTTGCAACACCAATTAAAAAATCACGTAATTTCATGGGTATTTTCCTCCTTTTCCTATAACTCTATTTTAGCATAGCACAAAGAGTGAATGCACGTTCATTGCAAAGGACTTTTATGAAATATATCAATATTTCGATTTCTGAAATAATTATGATACAATAAGCAAGGAAGAAAATTCTACTTCGTGGGGAGAGAGTCAACATGAATGAGGAAACATTACAATTATTTAAAACATTAACGGAATTACCGGGTGCTCCAGGAAATGAACATGCTGTGCGTGCATTTATGCGTAGTGAGCTACAAAAGTACTCAGATGAGATTATTCAAGATCATTTAGGTGGTATTTTTGGTGTCAAACATAGTGAAGTGACAGATGCCCCTAAAATACTTGTAGCAGGTCATATGGACGAAGTAGCATTTATGGTAACATCCATTACGGATAATGGATTAATTCGTTTTCAAACATTAGGTGGCTGGTGGAACCAAGTGATGCTAGCACAACGTGTAGAAGTATACACGAAAAATGGTGCGATTCCAGGTGTCATTTCATCTATTCCACCGCATTTACTAACAGATGCAGAACGTGCAAAACCGATGGAAATTAAAAATATGCTCATTGATGTTGGTGCTGACAATAAAGAAGATGCGATTGCGCTTGGCGTACGTCCAGGTCAGTCCATTATTCCGGTATGTTCGTTTACTCCAATGGCTAATCCGAAAAAAATTATGGCAAAAGCATGGGATAACCGCTATGGCTGTGGTCTCGCGATTGAATTAATGAAAGAAGTGCAAAACGAAAAATTAGCTTCTCATTTATATTCAGGTGCCAATGTTATGGAAGAAGTTGGATTACGTGGCGCTCAAGTGTCAGCGAATATGATACAACCTGATTTATTTTTCGCTCTAGATGCATCTCCTGCGAATGATATGTCTGGCGATAAAAATCAATTTGGTCAACTTGGTAAAGGGACTTTATTACGAATTCTTGACCGTACGATGGTAACACATCGCGGTATGCGTGAGTTTATTTTAGATACTGCCGAATCAAATCATATTCCATATCAGTATTTTGTATCCCAAGGTGGTACGGATGCAGGTCGTGTACATACATCGAATGACGGCGTACCGAGTGCTGTCATTGGAGTTTGCTCACGTTATATTCATACGTCAGCATCAATCATTCATATTGATGACTATGCTGCGGCCAAAGCATTAATCGTTGAATTAGTGAAAAAAGCAGATCGTTCGACATTAGAGACAATTCGCGCTAATGTATAAGTAAATGGAAAAGATGCCTTTGAGGGCATCTTTTTCTATGTAAAGAAAGAAGGATTAGAATGGAAATCGCCATAGGTACAACGAATAAAGCAAAAACACAGGCTGTTCAAGCCATTGTAAATCAGTATTTTGAAAACATAACTTTTACATATGTTAAAGCGGCGTCAGAAGTTTCTGAGCAACCAATAACGACAGAAGAAACAAGACTAGGTGCGATAAATCGGGCTAACAATACTGCAACAGCTACAGGCGCAGCTCTATCTTTTGGACTAGAAGGAGGCGTCACTGAAATTGCTGGGGAGATGTATGTTTGCAACTGGGGTGCTCTAACATTAGCTGATGGCACAACATTTACCGCCGCAGGTGCACAAATACGCTTACCACAGGAAATTGCCCAGGAAATAAGAGCAGGTAAGGAGCTTGGACCTGTTATGGAACAATACACACAGCGTTTAGATATTCGCCAAGGAGCTGGAGCGGTAGGTATTTTTACGCAAGGATTGGTGAGTCGTCAGACCATGTTTGAGCATATTGTCTCTTTGCTTGTTGGACAATATTTGTTCACATTAGCTCGAAAATAGTGTCTTTGAACTAGTGAGAATGGAGCAGTGATGTTGCAACTTATCTAGAATTTTTTTAAAATAGAAAAAAGTTAGCAATGAAAGGAAGATAGCAATGTCTTATGCACCGCTACGAGCACTAGGTTTAATGCTTTTACTATTGGGGCTTTCAGGCTGTAATCAATCAGTTGATGAACAAATTGCGAGCGGTCTTCAATTAACGGAAACGGTCTTTGCAGCAGAGCCAGAAGCGCATACTGACGAAATTGGACATATTCAACTGTATTTACCGGCAAAGTTCAACATTGATGATAGTTCAGATGCCTACAATATTTTAATATCAAAAGGAACGGATTCGTATATTCTTTTTATCAATGATAATGAAAAAGCAGATAGCAAACTGTATTATAATTTGCTAAAAGAAGATAGTACAAAAAAAGTTATCAAAGAAACAACCTATGAAAAGGATGGCATTTTTGGTTTTTCCGCTGTATCTAAAACAGAGAGCAATGAAGAATATGAGTTAATAGTCAGCTGTGGTGGAGTCAAAATGACGACCATTTCACAAGCAAAAGATATTGAAAATAATCTTCATGAGATGACGAAAATCGTTCATTCAGTTAAGATTAAATAATTGCATCGTTTAGAACAATAGCGGTTCACAAAAAATGTGAGCCGTTTCATTATGAAGAAAGGACGTGAGCGAAATGAAACAAATAAAGTCAGAACAACTTGTGTCCCTATTAAAAAAGCAGTTAAGTGAGCAAAAATTTGATTTTCACTATGATAAAAAGCAAGACAAATTACGCTTAAATCATAAAAAAATAGGTAAAGGGATGGAACTCTCTTTACCAGGTATTTTAGCAAAATATAATGAAAAACAAGAGGCTGCCATTGCTGAAGTGGTTTATACGATTGAGCAAACTTTTACGGCTATGGAAAAAGAGCAAGAACAAGGTTTTAAAGAATCAGGGCAAATTTATCCCGTTATTCGTGCAACTTCCTATCCGAAAGCTTCCAAAGAAGGACATGCATTTATTACAACAGAGCATACGGCTGAAACACGTATTTTTTATGCGCTTGATTTGGGACAAACATATCGCTTTATTGATGAATCGATGTTAGAAACTTTAAAATTAACGGTGGAGCAAATTCGAGAAATGGCACGGTTTTCAGTTAAACAGTTACCGACTGTTTATAAGAAAGATGAAGTAGCCGGCAATGACTTTTATTTTGTCAATGCCAATGACGGCTATGATGCGAGTCGCATATTAAACGAAAGCTTCTTGAAAGAAATGCGCACAAAAATTGAAGGGGACATGACGGTTTCCGTTCCTCATCAAGATGTATTAATTATTGGTGATATTCGCAATGAAACAGGGTATGATGTATTAGCACAGATGACGATGCATTTCTTTACTGTAGGAACAGTGCCAATCACGTCATTATCATTTATTTATGAAGATGGAGAACTGGAACCGATCTTTATACTAGCAAAAAACAGAGTGAAAAAGGAGCAAGAAAAACAATGAATGTATTTTACAACAAAGAGCATGTAGGAGATGTCCTATTAGTGCAATTAGCTACAGAGGCAATTGTTAAAACAGAGGTAGAACGAGCTGGAGATATCGCCATTTTAAAAGAAGCTCAAACAGGAGAAATTAAAGCGTTTAACTTATTTAATGCTAGCAATTATATGCAAGTAGAGGCGCAAGGAAATGTGGATGTTACCCCAGAATTTGTCGCTCAACTTGAAGCAGCTATTGAAAAAAATGGCGCAGCAATTAGTCTTGATGTCGATTTCTCACCAAAATTTGTTGTCGGCTACGTAGAAACAAAGGAAAAGCATCCAAATGCTGATAAATTAAATATTTGTTCTGTCAATGTTGGAGAGCAAACACTCCAAATTGTATGTGGTGCACCGAATGTTGAGGCTGGACAAAAAGTAGTCGTTGCTAAAATCGGAGCTGTCATGCCTTCAGGTATGCTGATTAAAGAAGGAAATTTACGTGGTGTTGATTCATTTGGTATGTTATGTTCAGCACGTGAATTAGCTATTCCAAATGCACCTTCAGAAAAAGGGATTTTAGTTTTACCTGAGGATGCTGTAGTTGGTAGCGCATTTGAAACACCAACTCGTTAATTAAATAATTTTCCAAAAATCGTTACACTACCAATAGCTGGTGGTATAACGATTTTTTGTCTTGTTTGAGCCTATAAATACGAGTTTCTATATCATTTTTATGGTATGCTTTTTGATGTGGACATTGTACATAGTTTCAAAAGGTTATTTTTGTAAGAAAAACTTAGGCAATGCTATAAATGAAGTGTAAGAGAAATGAGTGAAACAACATGAATTGGTTTAAAAAGAAGATTGATAAATTTTTAAATAGAGAAGACATGGACTATGATGAATACTATGAAGAGTATGAGGAGCTACCAAATCAGCCAGAGCCATTAAATGAAACGCCGCAAGCATCCAAACAAAAGACTTTTCGCTTTCCTTTAATTGATGATGGAGAAGAGATGCTTTCAGCTTCACAGTCAAAGGACATGTTTAATCAAATGGACGACACTTATAGCCAAATAGAAGATTTATCTTTACCAAAACATTTAGATCATCGAATGGCAGATTCTCGTGTTTACGATATAGAGGTATCTGGTATTCGTGAATTATTAGAAAATCGATCGAAAAGAACTGGCAGAACAACGACAACACGAAGTCAGCCAAAACAAGAATACCCGACAAAAGCAAGTATGGTTTTTCGCGATGCACAAGTTGAAGCTCAACCTAAACCTCAACCTAAATCTGTTCAAAAAGAGCCAGTTGTGAAACAGGAAAGTAAAACAGAAGATCTTTTACAACAAAATCGCAAACGCTTTGTACCAACTGATGTGCCATCGCCAGTTTACGGATTTGCCAAACCTAGTCCAATTGAGCAGTTATTAAATAAACGCAAAGAAGAGCACGAAGCTGAAACGCCTTCTATGACTGCGTTTACAAAAGAAGCGACAACAAATGACACGATTGAAAATATACTAGAAGAAAAAGAGCCTATCAAAGCCCCAAATGATGTACGTGAACAGCTCGAAATACAACCGACTAGTGAAGCTGTATGGAAGCAGTCAAGTGTTATTGCTGAAGTTGCTATTACGGAGGAAAGCCCAACAACAGCGGAGGCGAAACAACTAATTTCATTTGATGATGTTGACAGTACGGAGCACAACCAGTTAACAGAGAAAGTGTCAGTAGAAGTGTCACCGAAGCAACCGATTACCTTTGAAGAAGTTGAAGTGGATGAGCAAAGTTCAATGTCAGGGGAAGACAAAATGGAGCTTCCTATCCCACAAACAACATCTTTTGCCGTAAATTTTGAAGAGCAGATTAAAGAAGCAGTTCAGCAAGAACTTGCTGTCGAACAATTATCAGCCGATCAATCAGAAATACATGTAAAAGAAGTGGTTGTGGAACAATTACAAATTGAAAATTCCACGATTCATATTGGGGAAGTGACAGTTGTTCAGCCAACGAATGACGAAGAACAACAAGCTATAGTAGAAGAATCGTCTGTGAAGCAAGAAAAGAGCCGCATTCCATTTAATGTCTTAATGTTAAAAACAGATAAGGAAAAGTGGCGAATTGCACAACAATTAAAATCATTAAACCTAGCGACTGCTGAAGAACCACAACGAGACACGGCGTTTTCTAGTAATGACTTTGAGGCTGATGCATCGGCAGAAGTGGTAGAAGTGGAAAAAACAAGTGAAATATCAACGTCAACAGAGGTAGAAACAGAGGGTATTTCAGTTATTACAATGTCCCCAGTTGCAACAATGACAACTTTGCCGACATTCGAAAATGCAGCATCAGACGAAATAGCAGCGACGGTCGTTTTAGAAAACGAATTATCACAAGAAGAAAGTCCAGCTATAAAAGTTGAGGCAGTTGAAGAAGCATCGTCAACAACGGCTGTAGAAAATGCGCTACCACAAGAAGAAAGTCCAGCTATAAAAGTTGAGGCAGTTGAAGAAGCATCGTCAACAACGGCTGTAGAAAATACGTTATCACAAGAAGAAAGTCCAGCTATAAAAGTTGAGACAATTGAAGAAGCATCGTCAACAACGGTTGTAGACAATACGTTATCACAAGAAGAAAGTCCAGCCATAAAAATTGAGACAACCGAAAAAGTATCGTCAACAACGATTGTAGAAAATTCACTACCACAAGAAGAAAGTCCAGCTATAAAAGTTGAGGCAGTTGAAGAAGCATCGTCAATAATGGTTGTAGACAATACGTTATCACAAGAAAATCTTGCTATAAATGATGAGGTAGTTGAAGAAAGTGCAGCAACTATGTACAACAATGTGCCACTGGTACAACATTCAGAAGAAACCATTGCTATACAATTCGATGACGAAAAATCGATTGGGGTAGAGGGACATTCTACAAATGTCTTGCCAATTGCCGATGGAGACGAACATTTAGAAAGCGAAATAAAACCTGTTAAACCTGTCCACGTTTATCAAAAACCAACGGATGAATTTTTAGAGCCACCTGAAGAGAAAACGCAAGATACGGAGTGGATGGAGCAACAAGGGGACACACTAGTAGAAGCATTATCTTATTTCCAAGTTTCAGCCCAAATTGAATCGATTATGCAAGGTCCAGCTGTAACTCAATTTGAAATTACAGTCAGTCATGGTACGAAGGTAAGTAAAATTCGTAACTTGGCAGACGATTTAAAATTAGCTTTGGCTGCAAAGGATATTCGTATACAGGCGCCTATTCCAGGGAAAAGCTCAATTGGAATAGAAATTCCTAACCGTGTGTCACGAGCTGTTCGTTTGTCGGAAGTAACAAATAGCGCTTCATTCCTTGAATCGGACTCACCATTAGAGGCTGCGTTAGGGTTAGATTTAACAGGGAAACCTGTCACAATTGATTTACGTAAAATGCCACACGGTTTAATTGCCGGTGCAACGGGTTCAGGAAAATCTGTTTGTATTAATTCCATTTTGGTGAGTTTATTATATAAAGCTGCACCACACGAATTAAAACTTATGCTGATTGATCCGAAAATGGTAGAGCTGGCACCGTTTAATCATATTCCTCATTTAGTTAGCCCGGTTATTACAGATGTTAAGGCTGCAACAGCAGCGTTAAAATGGGCTGTAGAGGAAATGGAGCGCCGTTATCAATTATTTGCGCATGCAGGTGCACGTGATATTACACGTTATAATGCATTAGCAGATAAAAATAATGAGCATAGCCTTAAATTGCCATACATTTTAATTGTTATTGATGAGTTGGCTGACTTAATGATGATGTCACCAGCGGATGTTGAGGAAGCGATTTGTCGTATTGCGCAAAAGGCACGAGCTTGTGGTATTCATTTAATTGTTGCAACACAAAGACCTTCTGTGGATGTTATTACAGGCCTTATTAAATCCAATATTCCTACACGAATTGCCTTTGCGGTATCTTCCCAAATCGATTCGCGTACAATATTAGATGGGCAAGGGGCAGAGCGGTTACTTGGACGTGGCGATATGCTATATTTAGGTAATGGCATGTCTGCACCTGTACGTTTACAAGGTACGTTTGTAACAGACGATGAAATAGAAGCGATTATTGATCATGTTCGTGAGCAAGGTGAGCCAGATTATATTTTTGATCAAGAGGAACTTTTAAAGAAATCAGAGGTTACTGCAGAGCAAGATGATTTGTTTGAGGATGTCTGTCGCTTTGTTTATGAAGCAGGTGGGGCATCTACTTCTCTTATTCAACGCAAGTATCATATCGGTTATAATCGTGCTGCACGCTTAATTGATATGCTGGAATCGCATGGTTTTGTGTCGGAGGCAAGAGGCAGTAAACCGCGTGAAAGTTATATTACCGAACAAGATTTAATTGCTATGTTTGAATAAGAATTGCGGTATTTTCGTAAAGATTAACTGACTTTCGTCAAAATTAGTTTATTTAGAAAAGTTGCACATTTATCGTTGTGCATAAATAGTGCTATAATAGACAAGATGTTTTAACATAGTACGTATTTTTCTGTACATGTAAAGGTATTAATACCTAGTACAAAATACGATACACCTAATAGATGATAGATGGGATATTGTATTTCCCGGGGGGTTTAATTAATGACAGTTTTTCATTTCACAGGCATTAAAGGTTCTGGCATGAGTTCACTTGCTCAAATCTTATTTGATGCTGGTGAACAAGTACAGGGCTCAGATATTGATAAATATTTCTTTACGGAACAACCGTTACGCGAACGAAATATTCCAATTTTCACATTTAATGCGGATAACATTCAAGAAGGTATGACCGTAATTGCAGGGAACGCTTTTCCTGATGACCATCCTGAATTAGTCAGAGCACGAGAAATAGGTGTAGAAATTATCCGTTATCACAAATTTCTTGGTGAGTATATTGGCAATTACACATCAATTGCCATTACAGGTGCACATGGTAAAACTTCTACAACCGGCTTAATGGCGCATGTTGTAGGTGGTTATAAACCAACTTCATATTTAATCGGTGATGGTACAGGTGCCGGACACGAAAATGCGAACTTCTTTGTCATGGAAGCATGTGAGTATCGTCGACACTTTTTAGCTTATAATCCTGATTATGCAGTCATGACAAATATTGACTTCGATCATCCAGATTACTTTGCAAATATTGAAGATGTTTATGCAGCCTTTCAATCACTTGCATTACAGGTGAAGAAAGCAATTATTGCATGTGGCGATGATGAGCATCTACAACGTATCCAAGCGAAAGTACCTGTTGTTTATTATGGATTTGGAGCGGAAAATGATTTTGAGGCACGTAATGTTGAAAAAACAACAGAAGGTACCACATTTGATGTGTTTGTGCGCAATGAATTTTATAGTACTTTCTTTATCCCATTATTTGGCGACCATGCAGTGTTGAATACATTAGCTGTTATTACACTTTGCCAATATGAAGGTATTTCATCTGAAATTATTCAAGAACGTTTAAACACTTATAAAGGTGTAAAAAGACGTTTCACAGAATCGAATATTGGGGATCATGTTTTGATCGATGATTATGCACACCATCCGACGGAAATTCGTGCAACAATTCAATCGGCACGACAAAAATATCCTGAACGTGAATTAGTCGCTATATTCCAGCCACATACATTCACACGTACGCAAGCATTTTTACAGGACTTTGCAGACAGCCTAAGTTTGGCAGATACAGCATACTTATGTGATATTTTTGGTTCTGCAAGGGAAACACAAGGTGCTCTTTCAATTCAAGATTTAGCTTCTCTTATTGACGGGAGCGCTGTCATTACAACTGAAGGTATTGATGTGTTAACAAAGCATAAAGACGCCGTATTTTTATTTATGGGCGCTGGCGATGTTCACAAGTTCCAAGATGCCTTTGAAGATGTATTAAAAAACAACGAAACAGCTTAATCCGCAAGGAATAAGCTGTTTTTTCTCAAATTTGAGAAGGATTTAAGTTTTATTTGTCGAAGATAAGGTAAGTAATAGTAAAGAGAGAATTATTACTAGCAGGAGGTCTATTTATGGAAGTCATTTTGTATATTGCAGCAATATTAGCAGCGATCGGTTTTTTAATTTTGTGTGTGAGTGTCAGCATGACATTATTTTCGCTCAAATCAATTCTTAACAGCTTATCTGGTACATTATCTGGTATTGAGAAACAAATGGAAGGGATTACACGAGAAACGACTTCTTTGTTAATTAAAACGAATAGCCTAGCCGAGGATATTCAACAAAAATCCGAACAACTTAATACAGTTGTCCATGCAGTGAAAGGAATGGGCGAATCTGTAAATGGTTTAAATGCATCTGTTCAACAAATAACTTCATCGATAGCAAAAAGCGTTGAGGAAAATGAAGAAAAAATTGCACAAGTTGTTCAATGGAGTAATGTCGCAATGGGCATTGCAGATAAATGGAAGAAACGTAAAGTGATTGAGCAAGTACAAGAAATTATGCCTGAAGGTGCATATAGTTTTGAGCAAGTTCAAACGGACAAGCCGAAAAGAAAATGGGGTCGCAAAAAATAATTATTATTTAGCAGGTGCTTTCTTCAAGCCAGCTGAATATAAATAAAGCCTTAGACGAAATTGTAGATCATCCTAAGTGGAAATACATTCGTCTAGGCGCATTAGATTATAAAATGGGAGGAATTGTCCATGACTACACAAAAGCCAAACTTTAACGAAGTGAAAGAACAACAACTAGAAAGTACATTGCCACAGCTTTATAATCCGCAAGAATCGATTTATGAAGAGGAGCGTGTAAATATGAAAGATTTCGTCATTGGCGCGTTAGTTGGGGGTATAGTGGGTGCAGCTGCAGGTCTACTACTAGCTCCGAAATCAGGGAAAGATTTACGTAGTGATGTGGCAGTGCAAGCAGTAAATTTAAAAGATAAGAGTGCAGATTTTTCAACAACTGCGAAAGATAAAACTGTGCAACTATCAAAACAAATTCAAGAACAATCTTCGCAATTAGTAGAAAAAGTGAAAACACTTAAATCTGCAAAAGCACCAACTGTTTTTGATGATGGGACTGTTTCTTTCGAAGGGGAAGAGCCACTAGAGGACTTTATCAATGATGTTGATTCAAAAAAAGAAGAAGCTCTAGAAAAAGCTGAGCAAAAGATTGAAGAAAAAGATAAAGCGCAAGAAGTACGTGCTTAAAATAAAAGAAACTATAACGTAAAGAAAAAGTGTTAGATTGACTGCCATCAATCTAACACTTTTTTGCTATGCCGTTGATGTCCGCTGCGGCGGTGCTTTCCGCGGGCACACCGTAAGCCGCAACCCTCGCTAGCGCGCGGCTTGTTGCGTCTTACATTATGTGCTGTTCCCGCAGGAGTCACCGCCCCCGCTACAAACAACTAATGTAACTCTTACCTTTGTTACAATGATAATGGAGCTTCTTCAAGTACAATTTCTAATTGATCGCCACCGAAGATTTCCGTGTCAAAAGTTGCGAGCTGTCCGTTGCGGAGTATTGTAAAATTACCTTTAAATGATGTAGGTAACTGCCAATTAGAAAAGCGGAAAACATCTTGATAAACCCAAGGGCTACGGTCTTTTTCGTGAATGGCAACTGTTGCTCCATTTGGAACAGTAGAAAGTGGCGACGCAACAACTTGGTTAACAAGTATTTCATGTGTCGTTTTTTTCAACTCTAATAGTTCCTGTTGGAAGTGAATGATAATTTTGTCCTCCAGTAAAACATTCATTTGATCGGCTATTCGCTGAACTGTTGGTAACGACGGTTGCGAAAAAGTAATAACATCATTATGTTGAACAGCATATGACAGTTTACCTGGTTTTCCGTTAATTAATAAATTTGCTGAAAACGCCGGTAAATATAAAGGTTTGCCATCGACATAAATGACATATGATTCAAATTGCTTCAGCATATGTGTATTATTCGTCGCTTTAAAAATATCTTCTACTGTTTCAGCTATTTCAAATGCGATACTATCTCGATCATTTAAATCCGTATCCATTGATACAGGTGAACCGTTAACAGTAATTTTAGGTTCAATTACATATTGCATTTCTTGAATAGTTACCGTTTTAATCACTGCTTGGTCCACAATGTCTCTAACTGTAGCACAGGCTGGATGACCATCTTGACCTTCGATTAGCAAAATGGCATCGCCCGTTTTAATTATAGTTTTTGTAGAGGCCTGTTGACCGTTTACTAAAATTTGGGCAGGTTGACCGTGGCCACCAGGTATAAAAATATCTTGTCCGTTCACACTAATAGATAAACCATGGCCTGGTTTGCCATATAATTGTTTGGCCCGAATATTGGCTGCTAAAAAGGCATCGCCAACTGTCATTTCCTTTAATTCAAATAAACGTACAATTTGTTCATTAACCGTTAAGCTCATATATTGTATCGGCATTTTTTTTGCGGCAATGGCTATGCCGATTGGCGTTACTAACTCAGGGGATGCTTTAATATGCTCCTCCTTCGTTAAATTTTGAATGGCATCCACACCGCGTACCGCAATACGGTTTGCTGGTAAGTTCAATACTAAGCCTAATTCGGTAGTTAAATTCGGTGTTAAACTACCACCACCAACAAGCATAACGGCTTTAGGGGCAGTGCGGTTATTCAAGCGCAATATTTCTTCACCGATAGCTTTTGCTAGTTGTTTCACAGCTGGCTCAATAGCGGTAAGCACGTCTGCTTTAGGATAGTATTGATCAAAGCCTAAAATATCTTGTATTAAAATTTCCTCAGCACTGTGCAGTTGACGCTTCGCTTCTTCGGCAACTGGAAAGTCCAGCAAATAATGGTCACTAAGTGCCTCTGTTATTTCATCACCTGCTGTCGGAACCATGCCGTATGCCACAACTGTACTTTTATCGGTAATGGCAATATCGGATGTACCAGCGCCAATGTCCACAAGCGCAACGTTAAGACGGCGCATTGTAGGAGGAATTAATACATTAATGGCCGCAATAGGTTCTAATGTTAGGGCATCCATTTCTAAATTTGCTCGTTTTAAGGCAGCTATTAGTGATTCGACGACAACACGTGGCAGGAAAGTCGCAATGACTTCGATTTGTGCTTCATCGCCTTGCTGATCAAGAAGACTACCGATCTCTTCTCCATCTAGGCGATAATAGAGAACAGAATAACCAACGCAATAATAATGACTAGTTTTAGTATCCTCTTTATGTTGTAAAAGCTGTTGCTGTGCTTGCTGAACAGCTTGTAACTCTAAACGACTAATATCTTCTTCAGTGAAAATAGGGCGGTTACGAATATTAAGGGTCACGCTTGCCTGTTCTGTTTTTAATGACCGACCTGCAGCAGCGACACTTACTTTTGATAAAGGACCATGCTTTTCTTCGAGTTGTTGTTTAATTTCAGTAATTAACTCTGCCACATACATGACATTATGTATTTGACCATCTACCATGGCGCGTTCTTTGTGTTCTTTTACTAATATATCTTGTACATGAAAATGGTCATTATCTTCTTCTAATATAATGCCAACAACAGAACGTGTACCGATATCAAGTGCAAATAATTTTGAACTCAATGTAATCGCTTCCTTTCTTGATATACCTGAAAATAATTTAGCGAGTTGAAGCGCTAAATTAAAAATGCGTGACATTCTGCACAACATTGATTATAATGATGCTATTATCTAAAAATGTAACATACATTTCAGAGTTCTGAAAGTGTCTGTCATGGGGAGAGGAGCAAGAAGCATGAGCCAAAAGGATTTAGAAAGCTTACGTAGTCAAATTGACGGATTAAACTTAGAGATTCTTCGTCTAATTAACGAACGTGCAGCTGTAGTAGATGAAATCGGTAAAATTAAAGAAAAACAAGGTGTTAATCGCTATGATCCATTACGCGAACGACATATGCTAGATTTAATTAAAGAACACAATCACGGTCCATTAAACCAAATGACGGTTGATTATATTTTTAAACAAATCTTTAAAACAGCATTAAAACAACTTGAAGCTGATAAAAAGAAAGAATTACTTGTATCACGTAAGAAAAAATCAGAAGATACTGTCATTAATATTAATGGTGAGCTAATTGGGCAAGGAAAACCATCTTTCGTATTTGGTCCTTGTGCGGTTGAGTCTTACGAGCAAGTAGCAGCTGTTGCAGCATCTATTAAAGCTAAAGGTGAAAAGTTAATCCGTGGTGGTGCTTACAAACCTCGTACTTCTCCATATGACTTCCAAGGTCTTGGTTTAGAAGGGCTTAAAATTTTAAAGCGTGTATCTGAAGAATACGGTTTAGGTGTCATTACGGAAATTGTTACACCGGGCCATTTAGAAGAAGCGCTTGATTATATTGATGTCATCCAAATCGGTGCACGTAATATGCAAAACTTTGAGTTATTAAAAGCAGCTGGTGCAACAAACAAACCAGTACTATTAAAACGTGGTTTAGCAGCAACGATTGACGAGTTCATTCATGCGGCAGAATACATTATGTCTAAAGGCAATGAAAATATTATTCTTTGTGAGCGTGGCATTCGTACGTACGAAAAAGCAACACGTAACACATTAGACATTTCAGCAGTACCAATTTTAAAACAAGAAACACATTTACCGGTATTCGTCGATGTAACACACTCAACTGGTCGACGCGATTTATTATTACCATGTGCGAAGGCAGCAATTGCGATTGGTGCAGATGGGGTAATGGCAGAAGTGCATCCAGATCCATCTGTAGCACTTTCAGATTCACAACAACAAATGGATATTCCAACATTCGATGCTTTCTACGAAACGCTACAAAAATTCATGAAGAATTATGAAATACACGCATAATGATTTGATTTTTACACCGCTTGCGCAATAAGCAGGCGGTGTTTACTATATCGTGACAAAAAAATGTCTATAATAGTACTATTTGTCCTTGGAATTTCATTACGTGTTCGTACTTCTTCTTGAAAATGGAGCGAAAATTATCGTATGATAAGGCTATAAAAGGAAAAAGGGAGGCACGTACGATGACTGTTACAATTTATGATGTTGCACGAGAAGCGAATGTTTCGATGGCAACAGTTTCTCGTGTAGTCAATGGTAATCAAAATGTAAAACCGGCGACACGAAAAAAAGTATTAGAAGTAATAGAACGATTAGAATATCGTCCGAACGCAGTAGCGCGAGGGTTAGCAAGTAAGAAAACGACAACAGTTGGCGTGATTATCCCAGATATTGCAAATAATGTTTATGCGGAGCTGGCACGTGGTGTAGAGGATATTGCGACAATGTATCGCTACAATATTATTCTTGCCAACTCAGATCAACACGAAGATAAAGAGCTGCAGCTGTTAGATACAATGCTAGGTAAACAGGTAGACGGTATTGTCATGATGAGTGATGAAGTAACAGAAAAAATGCAACAATCGATGGATCATTCTCCTGTACCAATTGTACTTGCAGGTTCTGTAGATGAATCACAAACAATTGCCACTGTTAATATCGATTATTTCCAGGCAGCTTATGAAGCGATTTCGTTACTCGTTCAAAACGGTCATACGCGAATCGGCTTTGTAACCGGCCCGCTTACTTATACAATTAATGGTAAATTCAAGCTTGAAGCTTATAAAAAAGCACTGCAAGATGCAGGCATAAGTATAGATGAATCACTAATTGCCGCTGAAGAATCTAGCTATGATATGGGCTTAGAGGCTTGGGAAACATTATCTGCTCTTGACAACCCTCCTACTGCTTATTTTGCAGGTAGCGATGAACTTGCTATTGGCTTGATTCATGGTGCGCAAGATGCTGGTAAAAATGTGCCAGAGGATATAGAAGTCATTAGTTTTGAAAATTCGAAGTTGGCTCGTATGGTGCGTCCACAGCTGACAAGTGTTGCACTGCCGCTATATGACATTGGCGCTGTTGCGATGCGATTACTGACAAAGCTTATGAATAAAGAGCCTGTAGAAGACGAAGCGGTAATCTTACCGCACCGTATCGAACATCGACAATCTGTGAAAAGCAAATAACAAAAAACACGTAAATCTCATGGTAGGATTTGCGTGTTTTTTTATGGGAAAATATGTGCTTGCAAACGTTGTTGTCCGCTACGGCGGATGCTTTCCGCTCAGCACACAGTAAGCCGCAACCCTCGCTTACGCGCTAGGAATTCCCGCGTCTTACTATGTGTGCTGTTCTTAGCAGGAGTCGCCGCCTCCGCTACCAACAACTAGTGTAATTGATTAAGTGACTGGCACCTAACTGCGTTTTTCAGTGCGGATAATATGTAACGCTTTTTCTAGCATTTGGGCGTTTTTTTCTTCAATTTCCGCTTTTCGCGGGATAGGTTCATAGAGAGGATTTGGATCTTCCCATGTTGGGATAAAAGGTACGGGTGCCTCTGGCTGCCAACGGTCTAACCATGCTTGTGGTAAAGCACCTGTTGGTATTGGTTGATCAGTCATTTCTAGCCATAGCATCGACCATGCCCTTGGCACAACACGCCATATGTCGTAACCACCACCACCAACAGCAATCCATTTTCCGTCACAATATTCGTGTGCTAGCTTGTGCGCAAGTTTTGGAATTTCCTTATATATATTTATAGTGCCGTACAAATGTGTTAATGGATCAAAATAATGTGCATCGGCTCCATTTTGTGTTAACACAACATCAGGTTTAAAATATTCGAAAACTTCACGCATCGCCTTTTCATATATTTCTAAAAAACTGTCATCTTCGGTAAAAGCATCAATTGGAAAGTTAAAGGAAGTACCATAACCTTGACCATTGCCACGTTCAGTTATATTACCTGTGCCAGGAAATAAATAACGTCCTGTTTCATGTATTGATAAAGTACAAACATCCGGATCTTCATAGAAACTCCATTGTACACCATCCCCATGATGGGCATCCGTATCCACGTAGAGTACACGAGCTTTGTATTTTTCCTGCAAATAACGAATGGCAACAGTACTATCATTATAAATACAAAAACCAGATGCTCGCCCACGGAAACCATGATGTAGCCCACCGCCAAGATTTAGCGCATGCTGAGCTTTTCCTTCCATTACATAATCGACAGCTGTTAATGTGCCGCCGACAAGCTGGGCACTTGCTTCATGCATATTTTGAAAGATTGGTGTATCTTCAGTGCCAATACCATAGCTTGCACATTGTGCCTCGCTCAGTTTACCATGACCAGCATTTTTAACAATTTCGATGTATTTCGGATCATGTGCAAGCAAAAGCTCTTCTTCAGTGGCAATGCGAGCAGGGACGATATCCACCTCATCGAGTGCCCCTATATTTTTTAGCAAATCCATTGTTAGCGTCAAGCGTTTATGATTAAAAGGATGTGTATCTGAAAATTTATAACCCAGTTGCTCAGGTGAATAAACAAAGACAGCATTTTTCATTATAATGAAACACCTGGTAGATTCGGCCATAACACATCAAAGCCTTCTTGGCGAAGATTTTCAATGATAGCAAGTGGGTTTAGTGTTTTTACTCGGACGCTTAAAATTTTATTTTGGGTATTTTCAGAATCAGGATATACTAAGACGCTTTGGACATTTGCATGATGCAAATTAAAAATCTTTGTAATTTCGAATAATACACCGGGTGTATCACTAACACGAATTTCAATTTTGGAGCCAGGTTCAGTGGCACCCGTTAATTCTATATATGTGTAAAGTAAATCGGTTGTAGTCACAATCCCGACGAGTTTTCCACCAGAGACAATGGGTAAACAACCTACCTTTGCCTCATAAAAAGTTAGTGCTACTTCTTCTACAAAGTCAAGTGGGTGTCCGACAAGTGGGTTTTTAACCATAATATCTTCTACCTTTGCCCGAAACACGGGAGAATCCGGTTCATCTTTCAATGAGGAAGGTAATGCCTCTTTAATATCGCGCTCCGTAATGACACCTAGCACATGACGTTCGTTATCGATAACGGGTAAATGTCGCACTTTTTTCTCGCGCATCAATTTCAACGCTTCTAGAACAGTGTTTGTCGGAGCCAATGTGTAAGGCTCATCATTCATTATTTCTTCAACAATCATATACGTATCCCCTTTGTGTTGGTTTAATACATGAAGCGATTTCTAAAACGAAGTCGGTCGAATCTTTCCATTGTTTCAGGAGGCACTCGTTTGCCCTCGCGAGCCATTAGGCAGTTAGCAGGGTGTGATGTAATTTCAGGATCATCTGTAGCAAAATATTCGAAGCCAACAGAACTCATCATTCGCTCCATCATTTTGCGGTAATCCCAGACATTTAATCCTGTACCTTTTAAATCCCAATGCCAATAATATTCGGTTGTGATAACGAGGTAGTCTTCCATCTCATCCCCCATAAAGGACACCGCTAACAAGGCTTTGCCCGCACCAGTCCCACGATAATCAGGAATGACCTCAATGGCACCTAACTCTATCATATTATCAATTCTGTCCTCTGCCCATCGTTCAAGCGGATCAGGATATAGATAGGTAACGTAGCCTACGATAATGTTGTCATTTCGAATGATAATAATGCGGCCTTCAGGGAGTCCTGCGATTTCTATAATAGCCTGCTGTTGTTGTTTAGGAGGTCTAAAGGCAACTAATCCCTCGTGGAATGTATATGTAGCTAATTTTTCTGGAGAAACAGGCCCTTCCACATAAACAGTACCATGCTTTGTCTCCTTTGTAACAGAAAAAAAAGTCTTTTTATGTTCCATAATTACACCACCTGAGTTTAATAATTCCATTATAGCTGATTTAAAGCGGAAATACGCTTAAATTTACGAATTATAACTATACTTTTGGAAAAATAAAAATATTGAGACATTCTGGATATTTTCGTGTAAAATAGATTTATATTGCAACTGTTATTTAACAGATAAATGTTGTTATATTAAGCATTGTAGTTAAGGTGATAGCATAAACTGTTCTATAACAAATGCTCCATAACGTATTTGTCTTTGGAGAAAGTAGCGAATTTTAATATATGGCGAAATTGTTTCAATTGCCATTTATTAACTTAATTTTCCGTTTAGGGGATGGGGCTCACTTTTTTGTCCTTTATAGTGAGCTTTCAGGGGAATTAATGTAGCGCAAGCAAAGTGCGGACGAAGTGGCAGGCAGCTACGATTACGTTGGGGCGTAATTGCAGAGAGAAAGCGTAAGTACGTTGGAAATTTGCTTACTTATGAACTAAAGCAAAAAGGAAGGGGTTATTTCATGGGGATGAAAACGATGGAGAAATTAAAAGCAAAAACAGGGCATTATCATTTGCCAAATTATGAGGAGGCAGCTGCAAATCATGATTGGGCAGAAACTGAAAAAGCATTTAGCTGGCATGAAACAGGATTAGTCAATATGGCGTATGAGGCAATTGATCGTCATACCGAAACTGCTCGGAAAAATAAAGTTGCACTCTATTATAATGATGGTAAGCGTAAGGAAGCATTTTCT
The DNA here is from genome assembly GCF_044762075.1 of Lysinibacillus sp. NPDC097195. NCBI lineage: Bacteria > Bacillati > Bacillota > Bacilli > Caryophanales > Bacillaceae > Lysinibacillus > Lysinibacillus sp. NPDC097195. The sequence goes on from NZ_JBIWDP010000001.1 coordinate 99,061, forward strand.
TTTAATGAAATGAAAAGGCTGACGAACAAAGCAGCAAATGTGTTTAAAACAGCGACGAACTTGGAAAAAGGCGATCGTTTATTTATTTTTATGCCTCGCTCACCTGAGCTGTACTTCTCATTATTAGGTGCTTTAAAAATGGGTGTGATTGTAGGGCCGTTATTCGAAGCATTCATGGAAGGTGCTGTGTATGATCGACTTTTAGATAGCGATGCGAAAGTGCTAGTTACAACGCCTGAATTATTAGAACGAGTACCATTAGCTAAACTTCCTAACTTGCAACATGTATTTTTAGTAGGATCGGATATCGAAGAATCACCTCAAATTTTAGACTTTAATCAGCGGATGAAAGAGGCATCTGCTAAGTTTGATATAGAGTGGGTAGATCGTGAAGACGGGATGATTTTACATTACACTTCCGGCTCGACAGGTGCACCAAAAGGAGTATTACATGTTCATAATGCAATGCTTCAACAATATCAGTCAACGCAGTGGGTACTTGATTTAGGTGACAATGATATTTATTGGTGTACAGCTGATCCAGGTTGGGTAACGGGTACTTCTTATGGCATTTTTGGACCATGGTTAAACGGTGTCACAATGCTCATTGTTGGTGGGCGATTCTCTCCGCAAGCATGGTACCAAGCTATTGAAGACTACAGTGTCACAGTTTGGTATAGTGCGCCAACAGCATTCCGTATGTTAATGGGTGCTGGTAGTGGCATGTTGGAAAATTATGATCTATCATCATTGCGCCATGTATTATCTGTTGGGGAACCGCTTAACCCAGAAGTTATCCGTTGGGGTAGTGAAGAGTTGGGGCATCGCATTCATGATACTTGGTGGATGACAGAAACAGGTGCGCATATGATTTGTAATTATCCGAGCATGGATATTAAGCCAGGCTCAATGGGCAAACCTTTACCTGGCATACATGCGACAATTGTAGATGATGCCGGTAATGAAGTGCCACCATTTACAATGGGCAACTTAGCTATACGTAGAGGTTGGCCAGCGATGATGCGTCAAATTTGGGGTAATCCTGCGCGTTACGAATCGTACTTTTTAAAAGGTGAATGGTACGTATCTGGTGATTCGGCTTACATGGATGATGAAGGTTATTTCTGGTTCCAGGGTCGAGTGGATGATGTGATTATGACAGCTGGTGAACGTGTGGGACCTTTCGAAGTAGAGAGTAAGCTACTAGAACATCCAGACATTATTGAAGCAGGGGTTATAGGTAAACCTGATCCTGTGCGTGGTGAAATTATTAAAGCATTTGTCTCTTTACGGGAAGGCGTGGAGCCGTCTGATGCTTTAAGTGAAAATATTCGCGAGTTTGTCAAAAGAGGGTTATCGGCTCACGCAGCACCGAGGGAAATTGAGTTTAAAGAAAAATTGCCAAAAACACGAAGCGGCAAAATAATGCGACGTGTGTTAAAGGCGTGGGAGTTAAATTTACCTACTGGTGATCTTTCTACAATGGAAGATTAAGAGACTTTAACACATAATTTATTTTTATTCAATTCATGTATAAATAGGAGGTAGGGATTCTTTCGTTTAAGGAGAGAGTTCCTACCTTCTTTTTCTTATTTAGCGGGAATAAATTTGAAATTATAACACTTGTAACAGAAAATTGAGAAAATAATAGTAATAAATAAAAATTCAGTTGACTTAATAATTATGCAGACGTATACTGTTTTTAACTTATTTTAGAGGTGAGTGTAATGAAAGTAGGAATTGTTGGCGCAACAGGATATGGAGGATTGGAGCTTATCCGCTTTTTACATAATCATCCGGCGGTAGAGCATATTGATTTATTTACATCGACTGAGGAAGGTGTCTTATTTTCCTCCAAGTATGGTCATTTAGTTACGATGGCAGATTGGCCGTTACAAAAAATCGATTACGATGCATTAGCGAAATTGGATGTAGTGTTTACTAGTACGCCTTCAGGTGTAACAAGTGAACTGTTACCACCTTTAATTGGTAAAGGTCCGAGGTTAATAGATTTATCAGGGGATTTCCGATTAAAGGATCCAACTAGCTATGAGCAGTGGTATGGAAAAAAAGCTGCACCGTTAGAAATTATTCAGCAAAGTGTTTATGGCTTAACTGAATGGAATGCTCAGAATGTGAAAAATGCCTCTCTTATTGCGAACCCGGGATGCTATCCAACAGCGGTCCTGCTTTCGTTATTACCACTAGTAAAAGCGCAACTGATTGATTCAAATTATCTCATCATAGATGCGAAAAGTGGCATTTCTGGAGCTGGCAATAAACCGTCGCAAACGACACACTTTAGTGAAGTGAATGAAAACTTCTCTATTTATAAAACTAACAGACATCAACATATTCCTGAAATTGAGCAAGCAATCTCTATGTTTGCAGGTGTCGACACAGCCATTACATTTAATACCCATTTAGTGCCAATGACACGTGGTATATTATCGACTGCTTATGCGCCATTAATGCCGGGAATTACAGAGCAACAACTTGTTGCTTGCCTACAGGCAACATATGAACATCATCCATTTGTACGGGTAGTGACGGATGTTAATAGCCTTGCTACCAACCGTGTAAAAGGCTCTAATTATTGCGATATGTTCGTCAAAGTCGATAGCCGTACAAATCGTGCCACGATTGTGGCAGTTATTGATAATTTAGTCAAAGGGGCAGCAGGGCAAGCTATTCAAAATATGAATGTGCAATTTGATTTACCGCAAACAACGGGCCTAGACATTGTACCGTTGTTTATATAAGTGCCAGGCACCTAAACAATTTTGAATATTGCGAATTGTGTGAGTGCCAGGCACCTAAACAAGGCACCTAAACAATTAAAGGAGGAATATGATTATGACATTAACGGTATCAACGAACGTAATGAAAAAATTATCGAGTAAAAATATTGTATCACCAAAGGGCTTTAAAGCGGCAGGTATTCATTGCGGCTTAAAGCATAAGAAAAAAGATTTAGCGATTTTAGTTAGTGATGTACCTGCAAGTGTTGCTGGTGTATTTACAACAAATGCGGTGCAAGCGGCACCGTTAAAAATAACAAAAGAGGTTGTCTACACAACAAAAAAAATACAGGCGATGATTGTAAACTCTGGCAATGCCAATGCATGCACAGGGAAGCAAGGCGTCATAGATGCACAATCCATGCAAGCTTTAGCAGCCGACAAATTAGGAGTGGCTGCAAATCTTGTCGGTGTCTGCTCCACTGGTGTCATAGGAGAAATTATGAATATGGAGCCAGTTGCAAGTGGGATCTCACAATTAGAGCCTAAGGATAACTTGGAGAGTGCTATCGATTTTGCGCAGGCAATCTTAACAACGGATACAGTAATGAAAAATACGAGCTATAGCACATTGGTAGATGGCAAAGAGATTATCATTGCCGGTGTAGCAAAGGGCTCAGGAATGATTGAACCGAATATGGCGACGATGCTAGGTTTTATTACAACAGATGCCAATATTGAATCAGATGTCTTACAAGCGGCATTATCGGAAATTACCAACCAGACATTTAATGCAATTACGGTAGATGGTGATACATCGACAAATGATACGGTAGTCGTGATGGCAAATGGTCTAGCTGGCAATAATTCTTTAACATCTGCACATCCTGATTGGCATAACTTTTACTATACATTAAAAACAGTAGCAGAAGATTTAGCGAAAATGATTGCCAAAGATGGTGAAGGTGCAACGAAATTAATTGAAGTTGAAGTAGCGGGTGCGATTTCAGATGAGGAGGCGCGTAAAATTGCAAAAACAGTTGTTGGTTCGCCACTAGTAAAAACCGCTGTATTTGGATGTGATGCAAACTGGGGACGCATTATTGCAGCAGTTGGCTACAGTGGGGCAATTGTTGACCCTGACAAAATTACCATTCAAATTGGTGGCGCAACAATGGTAGAAAACGGTGAACCGATTGCTTTTTCTGAAGATGAATTAATTCAAATTTTAAAGATGCATGAAGTGAAAATCTTTGTGTCACTTGGTATTGGCGAAGGCAAGGGGCATGCTTGGGGATGTGACTTAACGTATGACTACGTTCAAATCAATGCATCATACCGCTCGTAAACGCATGGTAATAAAGCTTGGCGGTAGTACGTTGGAAGGCTTAAACGAGGCATTTTTTAAGAATTTCAAAAAACTACAGGATAGTGGTGTCGAACTGATTATTACACATGGCGGAGGCCCTGCTATTAATCGACAACTGGCTGCCCGACAAATTGAATCCTATGCACTAAATGGCATTCGCGTAACGACTGAGGCAGCAATGGAGGTTGTCCAATCTACATTACTTGGACATGTGAATCCTGCGCTTGTACATGAGTTAACAACGGCTGGTATTACTGCAATTGGACTAAATGGCTTTGATGGACAATTGCTGGTAGCGGATTTTTTAGACAAAGATATTTACGGCTTTGTAGGTTCTGTACAATCGGTGAATACAACACTATTAGAATCAATTATCGCGGCTGGAGTTGTCCCCGTTATTGCGTGTGTCGGGGTTAATCTAAAAGGGCAAGGGCTAAATATTAACGGCGATATAGTGGCAAGTGAAGTAGCACTTGCTATTAGCGCAGAAAGCTTACTGCTAGTGACGGATGTTGCAGGTATTCGTATTCAAGATGAATATCAAACGGAAGCAACAGCTGCGTTAATAGCACAATGGATTGAGGAAGGTCATATTTACGGTGGTATGATTCCGAAAGTACAAGGAGCAATTGAATGCTTAAACGCAGGTATTCCTTCTGTCCAAATCGTAGGTGATTCATTAGAAGGAACAACAATTATACGAAAATTAGAAGACGCCATGCTGTAAGGTGGCATCCTTAATAATGATAAAGAGGGGTTGATAGGATGAGCGCTTTATTTGGCAATTACGGCAAACGCCGTGCACAAATTGTAAAAGGGCGAGGAACGATTGTAGAAGATACGCAAGGTAAGAAGTATTTAGATTTTACAAGTGGTATTGCCGTTGTGAGTCTTGGGCATGCACATCCCGCCATCGTAAAAGCTATTCAAGAACAAAGTGAAAAGCTTTGGCACATGTCAAATTTATTTGATATTCCTGGGCAGGAGATTGTTGCTCAAAAATTAGTGGCAAATACACATTTAAAGTATGCATTTTTCTGTAATAGTGGTGCGGAAGCAAATGAAGCGGCCATTAAAATGGCTCGTAAGCATACAGGCAAACATCATATTATTACCTTCGAAAAATCATTTCATGGTCGAACGTTTGGAGCAATGTCAGCAACTGGTCAAAGCAAAATACATAATGGCTTTGGTCCGCTTGTTGAAAAGTTTACAGTGTTGCCATTTAATGACGTAGAAGCGTTAGAAGCAACGATAGACGATTCAGTTGCAGCGATCATGCTCGAAATGATTCAAGGTGAAGGTGGTGTGAATAGTGTATCACCACAATTTGCAGAAGCAATTGCAAACATATGTGATGACAAAGGCATTTTATTAATTGTTGATGAAGTGCAAACGGGAATTGGCAGAACGGGAACTCGTTATGCATTTGAACAAACTGTTTTGAAGCCAAATATCGTGACATTAGCTAAAGGTTTAGGGGGAGGTTTCCCTGTAGGAGCAATGCTAGGCACGGCGGACTTGTATGATACGTTTGGTCCGGGCACTCATGGTACTACTTTTGGTGGAAATCCTTTAGCGATGCGTGTAGCTGAAACGATTCTTGATCACGTTTTTGAGCCAAGTTTTTTAGCAAATGTGCAAGAGATATCTTCGTTTTTTGTAAAACAGTTACAAGCTAATTTACCGACAAACTATACGGTGCAAGGGCAAGGATTATTACTTGGAATTGGTTGTGGCGATACAGAGGTAGCATCTTATATTATGGCTGCCGAAGAAAAGGGCTTGCTTCTTGTAGGGGCAGGACCAAATGTCATTCGATTGTTACCACCGCTTACAGTGTCTAAAACAGAGATTGACGAGGCGGTAGAAATACTAAAAACGATATTGCAATAATTGAGATTACTAGAAAAAGTGTTAGGTTGACTACTGTTAATCTAACACTTTTTCCTTTTATCCCCAAGATATTTTATTGCAGTTGTTTCACCAATGTATGGACAAGGGTAGGGAGCCAATCGTTTAATTGACTAAATGTAAAGCCTGCCTCTTGTGCCTTAGCGTTGGACATATACCAATGATTTGGAATTCCATAAGGTGACCTAGAATGTTCGTCACCACCAATGAGTGACACTTTTGCGCGTTTGTTCGTTTCATTTTCAATTAATTCTAGTAATGATTTTAATGAAATAGTACCTGTTGCTGTAGCGTTATAGGGACCTTCAATTGGCGCAACGCCTGCAAAATATAAAAATGCTGCTGCTTCCTCATCGGTAATGAAACTCATTTTTGCGTCAACATTTGGCAATGTAATAGGTTGTTCATTTAATATGTGTTCTACGTGAAAATGCAATCGGCGTGTATAATCATGTTCACCAACTACAATAGGGAAACGCACAGCGACAACAGGAAATGTTGCTTCTTGATAAAAGACAGCTTCTGCTTGACGTTTACCTTCTCCGTATGTGAAATCATTAATATCGCCCATACGAATCTCGTATTCATGCGGATTAAAATCAGCTTCTGTTTTCATATGACCATCTGCTTCATATGTAGCTAGCGTTGAAGTGAACACAAGCTTTTTCGTTTTGTTTTTTAATATTTGGGACATTTCATGAGCACTGTTTGGACAATAACAAATATTATCGTAAACGACATCCCATGTTGTATTAGCTAGAGCTTGAGTTAATGCTTGCGCATCATTGCGATCTGCAGTAATCTGTTGTACTTGTTCGCCAAATGGATTGCCGCTTTGACCGCGCGTTAATATCGTCACATCGTGGTTATTTTGAAGGCATAGCTCTACTAATTTTTTTCCGAAGAAGCGAGTGCCACCTAAAACTAAAATTTTCATTTTATCTCCCCTTTGTTTAGTTGTCCTCTTAATAATGACAAAAAAATAGGCTTACTACAATTGAAATTTCGTTGTAGTAAGCCTATTTGATTATTCGGTTGGGGTTTCGGTTGGAGGTGTTGTCCCTCCATTATTACCAGAACCATTCCCGTTATTTGAGCCATTGCCGTTATTGCCGGAACCGTTACCGCCATTCGAACCGTTGCCGTTATTACCGGAACCGTTACCGCCGTTACCGCCGCTGCCTCCATTGCCGGATCCGCTGCCACCGTTACCGCCGTTGCCACCAGTACCGGAACCATTGCCGCCATTCGAGCCACCGCCGTTATTACCGGAACCGTTGCCACCATTTGAGCCATTGCCGTTATTGCCGTTGGCCGGTGGAATTGGCACATTTGGCGATGTTGGGTGATCGCCATCATCTTCTTTGTCTTCGTCAGGTTTTGTCTCGCTACCACCTGTTGAAACAACATTGGATTGTGCTGAAGTTAAACCTGTAATATCTACAGCGACAACTGCATAAGCTTGTCCACTAGCTACAGTCATACTTTGAGTCGCTTCTAATACCGAAGAAACAAGGGTGTTGCCGCCATTTGTGACATTATAAATTCGATATCCTACTACATCATTGGAAGAGCCACTCCAAGAAAGGGTGTTGCCATGAATAGATGCAGTGACAGCTGCGGGTGCACTAGAATCTGCAGGGAAGTCGACAGCTGATACAGATGAATTTGATAATGATGAGTTTTTAGGCAGTAGACTTGCTGGGTTACCACCTAGTCTACCTAGCATCCGTTTTATAAAGGCTTGGTTAATACCCGCCCCACTAGCTTTTACAAACTCTGCAGGCGTATTCGGATGTGCGTTATATGTTTTGCCTTGAATTGTTACAACGCTCGAAGCCGCTAAGCTATCATCGGGTTGTGACGGTAAAAAGACTTTCGCATTGAATAAATCTGAGCGAACCAGTCCTGCACTCGCACATGCTGCTGAAGGTGCTAGACCAGAAATACCACAGAATGAAGCAGTCACTACATTTTTTGGTGCCTTAAAGTTTGTTGGGGCATCAATTTGTTGTGGATCTACGTCATAGACTGAGTTCATTAATGTACCCCATAGTTTGTTAATGCGGGCACTCGGTTGCAAGTACGTATTATTAAATGCATCCAGTGAGCGTTGTTTATCGTAGCCCATCCAGACACCTAGGGAAACATTTGGATTATAACCAACTAACCAAACGTCATTCGTGTTTTGTGAAGTACCTGTTTTAGCTGCAAAATCAGAATTGAATTTTAATGTATTTTTTGCAACTGTCCCTGTACCTTTTGATAATACATCTCGCAACATGTCTGTCACGATATAAGACGTTTCAGGACTAAATACTTGTACAGGTTCTGCTTCATGTTGATAAATAAGATTACCATCTTGGTCTTCTATTTTTTCAATCATATAGGCATCAACAAACTGACCACCATTCGCAAAAGTTGCATAAGCATTTGTATTTTCTTCAACAGTTGTACCTACTTCTAAAGCACCAATACCTGTTGAAAGGTTTGTATAATCTTCAGGTTGTAAATCCGAGAAGCCCATTTTTGCTAAAAACTCAGCAGGACGTCTATTTAAGATGTCGTAATATAGGCGTAGGGTTGAAATATTTAGAGAGTCAGCTAACGCTTCACGCGCAGGAACAAGACCGCGTTCATCGGTTGCCGAGTAGTTTTTCGGACTCCAAGTGCCAATAGAGAATTTGACGTCTACTAATGGACTCCCTGCACCAATCACACCGTATTCAATTGCTGGTGCATATACAAGTAAAGGTTTCATTGTTGAACCATTTGAACGGGTAGAGCGAGTTGCGTGGTTTACTTGACTCGTTTTGAAATCACGACCACCTAGGAAACTTAAAATTCGTCCTGTGTTATTTTCGATTAAAATACTGCCCACCTGTACAGGCATTTGCACATCGATTTCTTCACCTGTTACAGGATCTTTGCCTTTGCCTGTATACGTTTGTCCGTAATATTTAAAGTTATCAGCCGCTTTTTCCATGGCATCGTACATATCTTTGTTGATTGTGGAATAAATACGATAGCCTTTTGAACGAACATCGCGGTCAGCTAAAATTGAATATTTCTCTTCTAGTTTACTTTCTGTTTTTAAGCGTTCTGGATCGATGCCATCTTCTTGCGCTAACTTTTCAGCAATAATTTGCTTCGCGCGTTCTTCCAGTTCAAACGTTAACCAAGGATAACGATCTTCTGGACGTGCTTCTGGCGAACGGAAATCTTTTGTAATATCGTAAGCGAGGGCTTCTTTGTATTGCTTCTCAGTAATGTAGCCTGCTTCTCTCATACGATAGAGTACCGTTTTCATACGATCGATGCCTAGTTTTAAAGCTTCTTCACTTTTTAGCACACCTGTGTTGGTAAATGGTGTGTAAGTATAAGGTGCTTGAGGAATACCAGCTATGTAAGCGGCTTGCGGAAGTGTTAAATCCTTTGCCTTCACATTAAAAATACCTTCAGCTGCTGTTTCAATTCCGGCGATATTACGCCCGGTAGCATTTCGACCATAAGGAATAATATTTAAATAAGCCTCTAATATTTCTTCCTTTGTCATAAAGTGCTCTAAGCGCATAGCAAGTAGTAGTTCTTTTGCTTTTCGCTCATAGGATACTTCATTTGTTAACACTTGGTTTTTAATAAGTTGTTGTGTTAATGTAGAGCCACCTGTCTGCGTGGCAGAGTTTGTGACATCTTGCAGTAGCCCTCGAATAACGGCTTTTGGAACAATGCCATTATGCTCACGGAAATATTCATCTTCCGTTGCGAGTACTGCATTAATTAAATCGGGTGCTACAGCGCTCAGAGACGTTTCACGACGTTCTAAATCTGTCCGTAATTTCCCAATATAAATATCGTTGGCAAAATAAAGTTCACTTGTTTCCTCATAATTGAATATAAGGTCGCGTAATTCTTCTTTTGAGCGCAAAGGCTCTTCCTTAACAAGTGAGGCAAAATAGCCGGCGCCAACAGAACCAACAAATACTGTGCCTAGCAATGCAAAGACTAAAAATAGTAAAAATAAGTTCCAGACAACGCTGCCTGAAATACGTAATGTCTTCATCCATTTTTGTTCGAGTAATGCATCGATCTTTGCATTGATTTTCTCAATCCAATCCTTCAAGGTATCGACCTCCTAAAATCTTGTTTATTATAGCATATAATGAATTGTCTCGAACATAGTTATTGACATTGAAAAAGAATCGTTTAGAATAATGCTTATAGTTTTCTAGTGATGAAGAGTTTGCAGTAGTGTCTATATTCCCTGTTTAGAGAGCCGGCGGTTGGTGAAAGCTGGTCATAATGTAGAGACGAATTACGTACTTGGAGCTTAGACGTGCGCGCCTGCGATAAAGGCGATTGAATGAGAGGAAGATGGATGACATCTTCAAGCCGGGTGGTACCGCGTTAGTTAATAACGTCCCTGCATGCAATATTTTGCGTGTAGGGACTTTTTTGTGTCTACACGCTCTAAAAACATTTTAGGAGGAAGAAACAATGACAAACGAATTATTACAAGATTTAGAATGGCGTGGTTTGCTGTACCAACAAACAGACGCTGAAGGCATGGCCAAACTGTTAGCAGAGCAGTCTGTTTCTTTGTACTGTGGTGTAGATCCAACAGCTGACTCTATGCACATCGGTCATATCGTGCCTTTATTAACGCTTCGTCGCTTCCAAAAAGCAGGTCACCGTCCAATTTTACTTGTTGGTGGTGCGACAGGGATGATTGGAGACCCATCTGGTCGCTCTGAAGAACGTCAACTACAAACAGTAGAGCAAATTGATAAAAACGTGCAAGCCATTCGAGGCCAATTAGAGCGCATTTTTGAGTTTGCAGAAGATGGAAATGGCGCGCAATTAGTCAACAACCGTGATTGGATTGGCGAAATTGGCACAATTGAATTTTTACGAGATTACGGGAAATTAATTAATGTTAATTACATGTTAGCGAAAGATACGATTGCATCCCGTCTTGATACAGGTATTTCATTTACTGAATTTGCATACACATTAATTCAAGGTATTGATTACAATCATTTATACAATCATTACAACTGTCGCATTCAAGTAGGTGGTTCAGATCAATGGGGCAATATTACAACTGGTTTAGAGGTCATTCGTAAAACACATGAGGAAGAAACGAAAGCATTTGGTATTACAATTCCTCTAGTAACAAAAGCAGATGGTACAAAATTCGGGAAAACAGCTGGCGGGGCAGTGTGGTTAGATAGTAAGAAAACTTCTCCGTACGAGTTCTACCAATTCTGGATTAACGCAGCGGATGCAGATGTCATTAAATACTTAAAAATCTTTACATTCTTAACACGCGAAGAAATTGAAGCATTAGCTGTATCGGTTGAAGAAGAGCCACATTTACGTAAGGCGCAAAAAGCGTTAGCAGAGGAAATGACACGCTTAATTCATGGTCAAGAAGCATTAGACCAAGCGATTCGTATTACAGCAGCATTATTCTCTGGTGATTTAAAAGCACTTTCTGCAGAGGAAATGAAGGATGCGTTTAAAGATGTTCCTTCTATTGAAATGGCGAAAGAAGCGAAAAACATCGTAGATTTACTTGTCGAAGCAGGCATTTCATCTTCAAAACGTCAAGCACGTGAAGATGTAACAAATGGTGCAATTAGCGTAAATGGCGAAAAAATCATGGATTTAGAATATGCGGTTGATGCAAAAGATCGCCTAGAAGATGCATTTAGCATTGTACGTCGCGGTAAGAAAAAATACCATATGGTAAAATTCGTGTAGTTTGGGTGCCAGGCACTCACACAATTCCCACACAATTCAACATCCCCTCGAATTCATAATATTCGAGGGGATGTTTTGATTTTTAGCATTGTAAAAAGCTTGGTAGTGCTACTCGTTGATAACTTTCTGGGTGTAGCAGTTGCGCAAGCTTCAGCGCGCCTTCTACTAATCGAGGTGATGGGCGGCAATACAACCATTCTTCCATGACATGGATGTGTTGCATTTGAACTGCCAGTAACTCGTTGGCAGCTGGGCGCTTCAATAAGTGAGCAGGTTTAATGCGCTCATAGGCAACGCCTACCCATGCCATTAAAATATAATCTGGATTACGGCGAATAATCTCTTGCCAATCTGTTTGGACATTGGCTAACTCGATATCGTGGAACAGATTTTGTCCCCCTGCTAGACTGCTAATTTCTGTGAGCCAATTGACTTTACCTGGAGTAAAAATAGGATTAGGCCACCACTCCCAATACAATGTTGGTTTATTTTGAATGCTTTGGGCAATCGTTTCAAGCTGTGCGATAAAGTGTAAATATTCTTCAGCAATTTTTTTTGCCTGCTCTTCTACGCCACATGCAATACCTAGTGTTAGAAGATCTTGTGCAATTTCGTTTAATGAGTTGGCATTAAAGACGATGTGGGGAATGTTTCTTTCTTGTAGCGCCTCTATATTTTTTTCCATTCCCGGTACACTTAGCGATGCGAGTACAAGGTCGGGCTGCAATGCCTCTAATGCATCCATATTAATTGATAAATCGGGTCCTAACTTAGGCAAATCCAGCACAGCTGACGGCCAATCTGAAAAATCATCAACCCCGACAAGCTGATGAGTCAACCCTAAATAGGCAACAAGCTCTGTGTTGCTTGGGCAAATTGAAATTAAACGCATATCTTTCCCCCAATATCTTTTTAAGAAAAGTATAGCTTTCACTAGGCATACATACAATAAGCGATTGTTGTATGCTCAAAAAAAGACATGTCTCAGAGAGACACGTCTTTTCATCCATATATTAAGAAAGAGCAACAGCTTCAAGTGTTTGTGCTGATTTGACAACAGGTCCCATGGCAGCTGCAATAATTTGCTTAATGTCCTCTAATGTAGCTTTACGAGGGTTTGTTGCAGCACAAACGTCTAACATTGCATTTTTAGCTAAAATTTCGATATCCTCATCCTTCGCACCTAATTCACGGAAGCCACTTGGAATATTCAAATCTTTAGACAGTTTTTCAATGGCACAAATTGCTTTTTCAGCAGCATCACGTTTACTGATGCCTTCAACATTCTCACCTAATAGCTCAGCGATTTGAGCAAAACGCTCAGTTCGTGCTGTTAAGTTAAAGCGGCATACATGCGGTAATAAAATTGCATTACATACACCATGCGGTAAGTTGTAGAAGCCGCCTAATTGGTGGGCGATAGCGTGTACATAGCCAAGGGAAGCGTTGTTGAACGCCATACCTGCTAAAAATTGTGCGTAGACCATTTGTTCACGCGCTTCTAAATCTGCACCATTTGCATATGCACGTGGCAAATATTCAGGAACTAGCTGAAGTACTTTTTCGGCACATGCATCCGTAATAGGTGTTGCATTTGTCGATACAAACGCTTCGATAGCATGCGTTAATGCATCTACACCCGTTGCAGCTGTTAGAGCTGGCGGTAAGCCAATCATTAATTCTGGATCATTAATCGAAATAAGCGGTGTCACGTTTTTGTCAACAATCGCCATTTTTACTTTACGTGCAGTATCCGTGATGATTGTAAAGCGTGTCATTTCGCTTGCTGTACCAGCAGTTGTGTTAATCGCGATTAATGGCACCAGCGGGTTTTCTGATTTGTCAACGCCTTCATAATCATGAATGCGTCCACCATTCGAAGCAATAAGTCCGATACCTTTTGCTGCATCATGTGCACTTCCGCCTCCAAGGGATACAATTGAATCACAGTTTTCTGCATGATAAACAGCGATTCCATCTTCAATGTTTTGATCTGTTGGATTTGGTTCTGCTTTAGGGAAAATTGCAACATCAATTCCAGCTGCTGTGATGATGTTAGCAATTTGCTCAGAGAGACCTAATTTGTGTAAGCCCTCATCTGTTACGATTAATGTCTTCTTCACTTCTAAATCATTTAAGCGTTTACCAACTTCTTGAATTGCTCCAGGTCCAAATAAGTTTGTTTTTGGCATTACAAATTGCTTTAGAACGTCTGACATATTTCCAACCCCTTTAAGAAAATTGTTATTGCTTGAATGATGGCGTACCACCTTTCGAAATCCATATTATTCTATTTTTTTTGAAAGTTCAAGCAGTATTTTTATTAAAATTGTAAATATTTTTACTGTTATTATTTCACAAAAAAGTAACTAGAGTTATAGGTTAGTAAAAGTTAATAAGGAGTAAGATTGTTGATTTGAATACGTTTAAATAAATGTTATTGTATGAAAACAAAATATATTTTTTGGAAATGTGTTCTATTTTCATGATAAGTTGAATAGTAAATAACTGATATTTAGTTGTTAATATAATGATAGTGTAAATGGTGTGAAAAAAATGAGGAATTGCTATTTTAATGTACAGTAAAATTTACAATGAATTAACATGTAATGAATGAACATGTTCAAATTAACTTATAGATTACCAATAACAGGTTTTTTCTAATAGAAGAAAGAACTTATAGGATAGAGGATGAATGATGACAACCATTGAACGCCGTATAACCGAACGATAGTCTGTAACTGATAAATATTAAAACTGCTTTAGAATATTGACGCTCCGTCAAAACGTCCTCTCTATCACGATTGCGCGATAGGTAATGCTATTAGAAAATGAGCAATCTTTTAATAAAAAGAAAGGAAATAATAGATTTTTTTAAAAACTATGTTTAGCCATGTAGAGACTGGGAATATAAATAGTGAGCTAGTCAATAGCTTAAAAAAATTAATTAGGAGGAATTAATAATGGCTAACAAGCAAAACAATCGCAACAGAAACAACAATGACAACATGACTGTAGAAGAAGCGGGACGTAAAGGCGGAGAAGCTACCTCCAAAAATCATGATCATGATTTTTATGAAGAAATTGGACGTAAAGGCGGAGAAGCTACGTCTAAAAATCATGGTCAGGAATTTTATCAAGAAATTGGGCGTAAGGGTGGAGAAGCGACAGCTGACAACCACGATGACAATTTTTATGAAGAAATAGGCCGTAAAGGTGGAGAAGCACGCAACAACCAGCGTAGCAATAACTCCAATGGCAACCACAATCAACGTAATAAAAATAACAATAATAACAACTAATTGAATAGTAGGTAAAAGCCTAAACAAGCTAAAAGACGTTTGTAGTTTAAAACTACAAACGTCTTTTTTGATGATGAATAACTCTTTCCTCTAAAAATGCAGGATAAATATGTTGTATTTCTCCTAATTTTAGTATATATTTAATCCGCTTCTAATAAATTATCATTAGCTTGTTTTCAGAGGAAAAGAGGAAAGAGATAATGACAACATTGAACATTGAACAAGAACTATATAGTGTAATACATTCCGTTATGCAAACAGTAGGGATAACGATGGCAATAAAAGAAGATCATTCTGGTATTAATATGAGTTATAACTTTATTGGTGATTATATAGGATTTGATGCCAAACGACTAAAAGAAGCGGGAAATGAGCTAATGATACCACTTCCGCTGGATGTTTATGTAAAAACTATTACTTTACATGAACTAGGTCATGCTGTTGACCGCGAAGCACTACAAGCATCCCTTCCAAGAACAATAGAGATTTTCCAGATGAAAAGACAACATACTAAAAAAGAAATTTACCGTAACGAGCACCTTTTATCTATGATTATAGAAGAGCATGAAATGAATATCGAATTCGAGGAAACGGCATGGAACAACGCATGGGAACTTAATAATACCTGTCATTTAATAGATAAAAAGGACTTTGACTATATAAAGCAACATAGCTTAGCGACCTATAATAAATTATTTCAACAAGATTTACAGTCGTACCATAACCTTGTAAGCCAACCTGTTTTGCAGTTGGCATAGATACTCTGCATTCAAGATTGTTTGATTGCCTGACATCTAAAGTCACTCATCTGAATCATGAGTGACTTTCTTTTTTTGTATAGAAAATGGTCAGTTAATTAGGTTTATTTACCTAGCAGAAGTTGACTTGGAACGATCGATGTTTAATGTTAAGTTGCTATTATACACAAAAACCCCGCAAACACTTGAATAATCAAGGTTGCGGGGTTTAAGAAACGCAAACATTCTAACGTTAAAAAATTAACGAGAGAAGTGCTCAATAGTTTCTTAAACCCTTGTGCCTCTAAGAACGAAGGGTACTTTTGAAAAGCGTTCCCCCAATTCTTCCCCCAAATCACCCAAAATAGGGGGGATTTCACCCATTTTTTAATGCTTCAGCAAACACATCTGTAACCTTCTTTTTATCATCTTCAATGACGTGAGCATATGTTTCCCAAATGACTTTTGGAGTATTTCCAAGTCGTTCAGCAACAGTCGCAACATCTTCACCACTGTATAACAAAATCGATGCATGTGTATGTCTTAGTGTATGAGGTTTAACCGTTGTATCCATTTTTTCTGACAAACGTTTAAAAGCATAAAATAAACTGTTATCAGCATAAGGCTCCCTCGTCTGCGAAGAAATAAAAACATAATCGTCTTTCTTTAATTGTTCTCCATCCTCTAACAGAATTTCTAAACACCATAATCGGTACTTTTTCAAAAGTTTAATTAATGGATCATCAATGGCGATAGTACGGTAACTATTCTTGGTTTTAGGTGTTCTATGACCATTTCTGTCACGAGTTCCTTCTATAGTAATAGTACCGTTAGTTAAATCGACATTTTTCCACTTTAAAGCTAAAGCTTCACCACGACGAATTCCAGTAAAAGCAATTGTTCTAATAATGGCGTAAGATGTAATTGGCTCATCTAATTCCGCGATTTCTAGCATTTTATTTAGTTGCTGGATATTTAAAACGTTTGGCTTTTCAAGTTCTTCGTCATTAATAACGACTTTTGTAAATCGGTTTCGAGGGATAATTTCAGCATCTACGGCAGCATTAACAGCGACTTTGAATACACGATGGAATAGCCGCACAGTAGATGGTTTGTATTGCTTTAATAAGGGTGTAATAAATTTTCGTTTATACGTTTCTTTATCAAGCGAAGATAGTTTCATCTTACCGATTAACGGTTTCACCTGGTATCTAATGATGTTCTTCCTTTGCTTTTGAGTAGTGATAACCCACTCGCGTTCATTAGATTCGTACCATATATCCATCCATGCCCCGATAGTCATATTCTCGTGTTCAACTTGAATCGAGTTCCCACTAAGTAACGTAGACTTTACTTCTAATAATTTACGAAATGCAGCAGTTTCAGTTGTAAAACCTTGGCCTGTTTTTTCTTTACGTTTACCTAACACATCGTAATAACGATGGCGGTAGGCATATTTTTTAATTCCATCAGTATCGATGTACCAATATAAATCATTATCTTTTTTCGTTCTATTCATCTTTGGTTTTTTACTCATTTGACATTCCCCGTTCTTATATCACGGACAGGTGTACATTAACAGGTGATAGTCTAGGCATCACTCCTTTCGAAATGGGAATATACGTTCTTTTTTAGTGTAATAAAATAGCTTCTTTCATTTAAGAAGCTATATGTAAGAAAGTTTACTTTGCAAATGATGTGTTACGAGCTTTCCAATCTTCTAACTTGATAAATACCCAAAAGCCGTAAATACCTATTGTTATCACAGTTAGTAACCACCATTTAATCCAGTGACCGAATAAACCAATCGCTGAACCACTAAATTTTAAACGGCGTCCTTCAACAACAGTGTGATTGATTTTCCAACCATAAATCATTGTTATTGACCATGGATAACAAATACCTAATGTACAAACAGTTACAAGTGTACCTAAAATGCACCATCCGATAAATTGAAGTAATCCACCATCAAAGTATGATGTTTGACCCCTTCTGTTTTCTAGCTGTACTTCTTGAGTAATGATGTTTGTTGTCATTTCTAACCCTCCTCAATGTGTTGTGATTTAACTTTTTATGTTAATTGAAATTAAATCCTAAAGTAATACTTTTTATGTTTTCCGACAATTATGTATTAAAATAGCCCCTTACATTTCAGTTTCACCAGCTCTAGCGGTACGTTATGTAATGAAGCTATATTGTAAATGGTTTTTTGTTCATCGTAATCAAATAAATTTTCATCCGGTATTAAAAGATGAGCGGCAAAGGTATTTGCTTCAATTTCTACTTTATCAACAGAGAAAAACGTATTTGTTCTCATGAAAGGTGTGTTTAGTTTAGTATGTAAAATTGCATGACCTAATTCATGAGCACAAACAATAAGTTGTTCTTCACTGCTTAAGCTACTGTTAATAAAAATAAACCGATTACGTTTTTCATATTGATAAAAACCTTTTATATCAGGTGGTAGATCCCAATAAAAAATTTCTATCCTTAAATATTTGGCTAACGAAAATGGATTCCGGGTACCGTACTTTTTATATAAAGCCCCTACTTTTTGTCTAACCCACTCCATCCGCATCCCCTCGAATCGTTTTAATCTTCTTTATCTCTATATTTATTAGGAATGTACTTTTTGTTGTTTTTCTTCGCTAGTCGTACACCAAATTCCATTGCTTCTAATAAGGATTCTTTTGCTTCATCACTCATTGGTTCACCATCGAAAAGTAGACCAGTTGCAGATGATAAATCTTCACGTAGTTCAGCCATGCGCTTTGCTACATCTCTCTCATCTTTATCTAATTTTTCAATATCAACGGAATTTGATTTAAAACCTGATAAATTTTGTTCTGTAATATCTTTAAACCTACCTAATAATAAATCTGTAGAAACCCCGAAAAAATCTGCAAATTTTTCAAGTGTATCGAAGTCTGGTTGTCTTTTACCTTGTTCATAATTAGCAATTTGACCTCTTGATAAATTCATTTTTTCCGCAAGATCATATTGACTTAATTTCCTTTCTTTTCGTAAGCCAGCTAAAATCTTCCCAAACATTTATATCACCTCTTTATTAACATTATATAAGTAGAAACTCATTGTTTCTATAAAAGGTATAATTAAGAAACAAAAAGTTTCTAGAAAAGGTTGACAGAAACGATATGTTTCCTTTAATATGTGTATATAAAGAAACAAAGTGTTTCCTAAAAGGAGGTTTGAAGATATGGAAACTGTAATTAAGGATAGAAAAACTTTAATAAGACTTCGCGGTGATAAAACTAGAACAGAGGTTGCCTTGGATCTAGATATCACCCGTCAAATGCTAGGCGCAATTGAAAGAGGGGATAGAACACCTTCATTAAATTTGGCAAAAAAGATTGCAGATTACTACGGTAAAACTGTTGATGAAATTTTTTTTACAAACATAGGACACGAAATGTGTCTTATATCATGAACAAATGAAAGGAATGGTAAATATGAACTGGAGCATGACCAAACCAAAGCGCAAAAAGAAACGTAATGAATCTTCTCCATCATGGGAATTTCAAAACCTTAAAGGTTCTAAACGTGTACGCCTGATTGCTGAAAGAAAAACTAAAGGTTATACACAAGCGCAATTAGGTGCACTTGTAGGTTGTTCAGGTTCGATGATCAGTTCTCTTGAATCGGGTAGGTTAAATCCAAGTTTAGAAGTTGCACTTCAGTTGGAAGTAGTTTTGCAAACACCATATTTTGAATTATTTCCTGATTTATAAAAAAAGTACTTGACATCCAAAATACGTTTTTTACCAATTTTACGTTTTGAACCCTAACTAATCGGAAGGTGATTCTAAAAATCCCATGAAAAACTTAAAGAATCTTAAAGAACATATAGTTAAAAAATACCAAATATGGTAAAAGCTCAATTTCTATAATAAGTATTAACACTAAAAGGAGGTTTATTATGAATCAATTAAATGTAGTTTCATTCAACGGTCAATTAGTTACTGATAGTCGCCAGGTTGCAAAAATGGTAGGCAAACGTCATGCGGATTTATTAGAAAGTATTAGTAGTTATAAACAAACTTTGGACAACGGAAAATTCCGTTCTCAAGAGTTCTTCATTAACCACACATACAAATCGTTACAAAACAAAGGATTACCTTGTTTCTTATTAACAAGAAAAGGTTGTGACATGGTAGCGAATAAAATGACTGGTGAAAAAGGTGTACTTTTCACAGCAGCATATGTCACACGTTTTGAAGAAATGGAAGAACAACTAAAAGCAACAAATCCTAAATTGCCTTCAAATTATAAAGAAGCTTTAATGGCTTTAATAGAAAAAGAAGAAGAACGTGAACAATTGGAACTAGAAAATAGAATGTACAAACAACAAATTGCCGATGCAAAACCAAAACTTACTTACATTGATGAAGTCTTACGTTGTACAGATTTACTATTAACAACACAAATAGCAGAAGATTACGGAATGAGTGCAATAGCATTTAACAAACTGTTACACAAACACGGTATTCAATACAACTTAAATAAACAATGGTTGCTATACAGCAAGTATAAAGGATTAGGATACACGAAATCTGAAACAAAAGAGTTTCGAAAACCTGATGGTTCTATAGGTGTTAATCTTCACACTAAATGGACACAAAAAGGTCGTTTGTTCTTATATGAAACACTAAAAACAAAGGGAATTTTACCAACTATGGAACAAATGAAATTAACGCTAATCGAAAATAAATCAACTGAAGGGCTGGGAGCTTAATGTTAGAACTAATCCGAAAGAACACTTTACTAACAGATGCATTCTCAATAGAAACTGATACAGATGTTGACAATGCTATGTCCGTTATCTCTATTAATCCAGTGGAGGGTAACGCTGAAAAAGGTTTTACAGAAACAACTGGAATTACATTAAGTCTTGATCGTGAACAAATTGACGAAATGATTTTTATTTTACATGAAGCTAGCAATGCTCTTAAACGTTCAGAAAATATTTAAATGGACGGAGGTATCGTATGAACGCAATTGCACAGGTTGAAGTCAAAGTAGACAACGAGGCATTAGATGCAAAATACGACGAAATATTTGAAAAACACATTGTAATAAGAAAGAAATTAGTAACTGTCAAACAACTTGCTGCTATGTACAGCATGGAACGTGATGCACTAGAAGATGCGTTTTTTACAGATCCTCGAATTAAACTATACGAGCGTCGCAGAGGAAAAGGCAAACGCTTCTGGATTGCAGAAAAAGTAATCCCTATTATGGACGAAATCATTGAATTCGAATGGCAATAAAAATAATACACGGACAGGTGTACAAACATTCGATTTAAGAACAGGAGAGGCCAGGGCAAATGGCCTCTGTCAAACTACCAATCTAGTAAGAGGTAGGGGCAAATCTACCTCTTAACCTTTATTATACAGACATTTTATATAAATGGCGGTCTCATAGAAGTTAACTTTAAAGTGAAATGTGACTTAAATCAACCGGTAAGGAATGGAAATATGACTGTGACTGGAAATTTAGTTGGTGAAGTTATGAAAGAACTAAGGGGCAGTGAAACACAAATGCAATTTGGCTTTGAAGTTGGAGTAGGAAGAGAAGCAATTTCAAAGTATGAAAACGGTCGAACGAAAGTGCCCACAGATATTAGCCGAAGCATAGTTGGCAAATATGATAATCCTAAGTTCGCATTAACGGTACAACATGAGTATACAGGCACTGGCCCTATTTATTTGAACGGTCCAAATGTAGACCTTCATAGGTGTAGTGTACGTGAAAAAACAATAGAAGAACTCCAAGAAGCTTTGGAATCAATAACTAGTACGAGTCTTGCTAAACCAAGCGATGCTATAGAACACTTCGAAAGAAAAAACATTATGGACATGATAGAGGAAGCAGTAGAAGCTGCTACTGCCCTGGCGAACTTCATTGCAGTTACTACGGAGCATCTTGGTATTAGCTACTCGGGAGTATGGATGGATCATTATAAGTATCTTCAAAAGGCAGGGTTTATTAAATGAATTTGGATGAACAAATAGAACGAGAAATTAGATGCATTGAAGATTTAGCAGATGAAATCAGAATGCTTGCTCGAAAGGGTCAAATCAACTTAGCGAAACAACGAGAACTTGACCTACATAATTCATTGGATCAACTAGAAAAACATCATAGACGCAGTAAATTATGGTCGACAGCTGCAGACTTAAAACTTCAAGGGAAAAACGCGAAAGTGGTGAAGAAGGTTGTGGAAATGGCTAGATAACTATTTTTACTTGCCAGAGGATGAAGTGCCGGAGTCACACAGGAAGTTTTGTGTTGGTGCTGCAATTACTATGTTAGTCATTGGTGTACCAGTAATTATTGCTTGTTGGCAATAAAAAAGCTGCTTAATCGCTGGAACGATTAAACAGCAGTGCGGTTATAGTCTACCCACATTATAACACAAAATCAGACGTTTGCGAGTCGAAACTCGCTCTCGTCAAGCAGCTTGTAAATGGTTGGTTAGCCGTTTCCTCTTTGGAATTTACAAGCTGCTTGATGGGAAATGCCATCAGAAAGAAGGTGAGAACATGAATCTTCTGATTGAAAATCCTATGGTGTTAGGAACGATTCAAAGAGTTGATAGAGTACCGACATTTCGGTTTGTAGAAAAAGAATTTCGTGATTTTTACGGCAGTTTAATTGTAAGTAATGACGATTACATGGAGTTTCGGAACGGTGATATCGTCCACATGGATAACATTCACACGTACTTAGAAGATCACTTCAAAGCGTCATTTTGCACAAAAAAATAAACCACTACTCGTAATAGTGGCTTAAGAAAACATTAATTAACGGTATTTTAACACAGGAGGTTAAGAGAATGGAAGCAGTATCTACTTTAGAAATGAATCGCATTGAATGGCTCCAACTACGAAAAAGTGGTATCGGTGGTTCTGATGCGTCAGCAATTCTTGGTTTTAATCGCTGGAAGTCAGCGTTTCAGTTATACATTGAAAAAACATCTGAAATGGTTGAAGAAATCGATAATGAATTTGTGTATTGGGGCAATGTGCTAGAGGACATCGTTGCGCAAGAGTTTGCAAGGCGCACAGGTAAAAAAGTACAACGTGTGAATCGAATGTTACGACATCCTGATTACCCATTCATGACCGCTAACTTAGATCGTCGAATCGTTGGCGAGAAAGCAATTCTCGAATGTAAAACAACATCAACCTACAACAAGGATGCGTGGGAAGGTGACGAAGTGCCAGCAGCGTACATTTGTCAGTTGCAACATTATCTAGCTGTCACAGGATTTGAAAAGGCGTATATCGCTGTTTTGATAGGTGGTAATACGTTCGTTTGGAAAGAAGTTGCTCGTGATGATGAATTTATTGAGCTGATGATTGAACGAGAAAAAAACTTCTGGCAAAACAATGTGCTTGCAAACGTACCGCCCGCGATTGATGGTAGTGAATCAGCTTCTGAATTGTTAGCCAAGATGTACCCACAGGATGATGGCTCTGCAATTATGTTGGACGAGCAATCAAACACATTAATTGAAGCGATTGAATCATTAAAGGCCGAGGAAAAGCAACTCGAAAAGCAACGTAAAGAGTATGAAAATCAACTCAAAATGACGCTAGGTGAGGCTGCAGAAGGTCACTCTAATTGCTTTAAGGTGACACACAAAACAGTTGTCACTAATCGATTAGATAGCAAGCGTTTAAAAGAAGAACAGCCAGCTATTTATGACAAGTACGTTAAAGAATCTCAATCAAGACGCTTATCAATTAAGGAGGCTAATTAACATGTCTAATTTAAAAAAATTCGTCGTTAGAGAAATAATAACTACGGAGACAACAACGGTTGTATATGGCAAAAACGAAAAAGAAGCCTTGCATTTCTATAGTCGAGGTATTAACGATTGCCCAGCGGTAATTACAGAAAACAAAACAACAGTAATTCAACCTACAGGAGGTATTTAAGATGGCAACTACAACAGATTTAAAAGCTCAAATGCAACAAGCACCAGCTACACAACAAAAACCAAAAACAATTGATGATTACCTAAAACAAATGGCACCAGCAATGGCACAAGCGTTACCAAAACACATGGATGTTGACCGTTTGATGCGCTTGGCAATGACTACGATTCGAACAACGCCAGCGCTTAAAGATGCAGATGTTTCTAGTTTACTAGGTGCGGTAATGCAAGCTGCACAACTAGGTTTGGAACCTGGTTTAATGGGTCACTGCTATTTACTACCTTTCAAAAATAACAAAAAGGGCATCACAGAGGTTCAATTTATTATCGGCTATAAAGGGATGATCGATCTTGCAAGACGAAGTGGTCATATTCAATCAATTTATGCCCATGCTGTATACGAAAAAGACGAGTTCGAGTATGAGCTAGGCCTTGATCCAAAGTTAAAGCATAAACCTTGTATGGATGAAGAGAAAGGGAATTTTGTAGGTGCCTATGCTGTAGCTCACTTTAAGGATAAGGGATATCAATTTGAGTTCATGTCAAAAGCCGAAATCGAGAAGCGTAAAGGTCGTTCAAAGGCTGCCAACTCAAACTATTCACCTTGGGCTACAGACTACGAAGAAATGGCGAAAAAGACCGTTGTACGACACATGTGGAAGTACCTACCTATTAGTGTGGAAATGCAACAACAAGTAGCTTATGACGAGGGCACAGCACCAAAGCGTGAAATTAAGGACATCACTCCAGATACAGAGTTTTTTGTTGATGCACCTGAAATTGAAGTAGAAGTAGTTAATGAATAACGTACCGTCAAAAGTGTTATTGCCTGCTTAGATATTCCAACAGGCGAAGGATAACGATGAAATAAAGCACCTTGTGCTCGATTACATGCGTAGATACCCAAATTACAGGGTGATGAAGGTTAGTGGTAGTTTCGCAGTTTGTGAGAGGGAGCAAGGGCTTTTATAGGACAACAGGCAAGATGATTTTTATTCCTTAATTTTAGAATATTGAAAATATGGAGGGCGAAAAACATGGCAATAGCATTAAAAAATAATGAACTGGAATTAGTGGGGCGTGAAAGATTGACGCCAGCAATAGATGTAGCAAAAAAGTTTGTATCTACATCACAAGCAAGACCGGCATTAACTTATGTAGCTATACGAAAAAACGGTGAGATCCATGCAACGGATAGTCATCGAGCAATTATCTTGAAAAACATTCATTCTTACAAAGAAGAATTATTGTTGAATCATAAAACATTGGATTTGATGAAAGGTTACAACTATCCAGAACTGGGTGGGTTATTAAAAGTTGGAGAGCCTCCTCAATCTTCGTTCCAGTTATCTAAAGAAAATGCAATGCAACTTTTACCTGCAATTAAATTTATAAAGGCAAACAAGTTTTCAACTATGAAATTTACGTTTACAAACGAATCGATTGAACTTTCAGTACCTGGCATTCACTTAAAATTAGATGGTTTTGAATTTGATATTAATCAGCACAAAGATACTGATAATACACTCTCTTTCACACCATCGTACTTATTAGATGCTTTTGAAGCATTTATAAAATTTTCTTCAGATGAAAATATCACTGTTTATAACCAAGGGGCATTAAGAATTTTTATTTTAGAAAATGAAGAAATGACTATAGGGGTTTTACCGCGCAGAGTTTTTTAGGAGAGGTGAGGGCAAATGGGCATCATCCGAGTGGCTAAGAACAGCAACTATGTAGTGATGAATCGAACAGCATTAAACGACAACCGGCTATCTTGGAAAGCTAAAGGCATAATGGCATATATGCTTTCAATGCCAGATGATTGGGTGTTTTACATGGACGAATTAATGACACATTCAACAGATGGCAAAGCGTCATTTAGAGCCGGGTTCAATGAGTTAAAGACGTGTGGTTACATTGAACGAAAACCTATTCGCGAAGGGCAAAGAATTAAAGAATGGGAAACAATCGTTCATGAAGTACCTATTCATTCTCTACTTACCGATTTTCAAGAAGTAGAAAAGCAAGAAATAGAAAACCAAGAAGTAGGTTTTCAAGAAGTAGAAAATCGAACACTACTAAGTATTGATAATAACCAAGTATTGAATAAACCAAATACTGATAATAACCAAGTACTGACTACAGACATGCAGCAAGCTCAAAGGCTATATGAGTTTTTTGTCAGTCGTCTGCAAAAGTTCCCTAGTGATAAGTTACGAGATGACATTGACTACTATCTAGCAACTTACCATGATGTTGATCTAATTATCGAAGCATTTGAACGAGCGCTTATAAATGGCCGAGTTACAAACAAAGAAAAATACGCTAATGGCACATTACGTAACTGGAAACACGAAGGTACGACAACTATCGAGCTATTAGCTAAAAAGGAGGCACAGCAACTTGCAAGCGATAAGCAACGACCTACAGGAGTTCATGGACAAGCTACAGGCAAAGATGCAGACATTCTCGCAAAACTCAGAACCTACAGCAGTTGAGGATAAGGATTATCTTTGTTCGAAATGCAAAGATCAAGGCGGCTTTATAGTTCGGAGAAAGGCTGGAGAAACAACAGTTTCCATGTTTCAAGGACAACAAATAGAAAAAACTTTAGCCTACGATATGGATGATTGGCAAGATTGCGAGTGTATAAAAATCCGTCGTGTTAACAATTTAATTAAATCTAGCACTATCACAGAAGAGTTTCAGAAGATGGGCTTTAAGAATTTTCACGTAGAAGATCGGCCAGAAGCAATCAAGCGAATGAAAGAACTAGCTAAACTCTATTACAGAAATTTTCACACTGTACGGAATGAAAGAGTAAACAGCGTTGTTTTTATTGGTCAACCAGGCTGTGGTAAAACGCATCTTTTAACAGCAATAGCTAATTGCTTAATGTATGAGCACCAGATACCGGTCTTATATTTTCCGTTCAAAGATGGGATGAATTCTATTTCAGAAAATGACTTCGAAAATAAACACAAGATTATTCAACGAATGAAAGATGTGGACGTGTTATTTATCGATGATTTGTTTAAACCTATTGGCGGACGACTTGAATTTGACAAGGAAGGTAAGCCCAAAATAATAAAATTCCAAGCTGAAGTGATTTATGAAGTGTTCAATTATCGATATTTAAATAAGTTACCGATGCTTGTTTCAACAGAATTAACCTTAGAAGAATTATTGCTGATTGATGAGGCAACTATGAGCCGTGTGTTTGAAATGGCTGCGGATTACACAGTAACCGTTGATAAGGATATGAGTAATAACTACCGCTTACGTAAGGTGATGGGATTATAACGAGGGGCGCACAGCCCCTTGATTGGAGGGGGAAGGTATGAAGAAGTGTGAACGTTGCGATCAAGAAAAAGAGTCATTCCCACTAGGCGATGATGTATGTGAGGATTGTTGCAACAATTTACTTTTAGGAAGTTCTTCACCTTTTGATTGGAGCCAAGTTGATTTTGAAAAGGGGGATTATAAATGAACGTAGATATTCAATTTTTGAAGGAATTGCAAGAAGAGTTAAATACACAACCAAACGATGGAAATGCAGCACCTAATTTTTGGGGCTTGATGGATTACAAGTGGACTCCTACAGCAGAGGGGTTTGAGGACAGAACGTCAATTTATCTACCAAGATGCGGTGAAGCGTGGGAGCCAACAGCGCTGTATGACGATTTCATCGATGGTGAAATTGAAGTTTCTGACGAGGCATTAGAGGACTTACATTCTACAGATGCATCTAATGATGAGGATTTCTTAGCATGGATAAAATGCTTTTATGATGATGAAGCCTACATTGTCTATGAGAAGAAAGAAAGCTTTATAGTGCCAGATAGAATGTTCATCACAAAGGCTGAGGCTCAGCAACATATCAAAATGAATCATTATCATTACACAAAAGATGTAGCGATTTATACAGATGAAGCTCACACCTACGCAATGACAGCTTGGCGAGCACCAAAGGTAGAGAGATTACTCAATATTCTAATGTCGTTTGATTGGGAATCAGTTCAGGTGAAGGAGAGTGTAACGAAATGAATCCAGTATTTTTAGGCTTTGGAGCAACACCTTACGCAGTAATCATATGGCGTGATGGGGATGAGGCTAAGTCGAAAACAATTTGCTTTGATGAAATCGAATTACAAGAAGGGCTGGCAATGCATGATAATCCTAATGGCTTTTATCACAAATTCGAGCCGAAGGTTTACTATCCAGAACAGAGAAAGGAAATGATTGCATGAGTGAGACTAAGTTTCGTAAAGGCGACATCATACACAATCGATATGCAGGCCATCCATCAATCAAATATTTTATCTACTCAGGTGTTTCTGGTAAATACGTAAACGGCCTTGAACTACGAGAAGGTAAAGGCATTAAAAAGTGTCAGTATTACAAAAGTGACATGAACAACATGTTAGATGGTGAACCAGCCTTTCAAGTTGTTGGATATACAAATGCTTTTGAAGTGATGAAACAAGATTTATTGAAATTTATTCAGGAGGAAACAGCATGATAAACAGAGTCGTATTAGTTGGAGGTGACAATAATGCCAGTAAACAACAAGGGTGAAAATAATCCGATGTTTGGTAAGAAACACAGCGAAGAAACCAAAAGGAAAATAGCTGAGTCTCGAAAAAAATACAAAAGAGAAAAAAGCTCATCTTGGAAAGGTGGAAAACGAATTTCTAGCAACGGTTATGTTGAAATTTTTCTACCGGAGCATCATAGATCCAGAAAGAACGGTTATGTATTTGAACACATTTTAGTTGTTGAATTATGGCTTAAAAGACATCTCAAACCTAATGAACAAGTTCACCATGTAAACAAAATTAAAACTGATAACAGGATAGAAAATTTACAAGTTGTTGATATTGCAGAGCATTCTAGACTCCATGCTAAAGAACGCAGGAAAGGTGAATATCTAAAATGTATTGTTTGTTCAAAAGAATTTTACAGGAAACCTTCACATGTTAGTAAAGCTAAATGTTGTAGTTTGAAATGTGTTGGACATTATACGCATTTGAAGAAGAAAGGAAAATTAGCTTAATGATAAATCGTACAGTGTTAGTCGGAAGATTAACTAAAGATCCACAACTTTCGTACACTCAGTCAGGCATAGCATCATGTCGCTTTACAGTGGCAGTTAACCGTACATTCAAAGGGCAGAATGGTGAACCGGAAGCTGACTTCATTAGTTGTGTAGCTTGGCGTAAACAAGCCGAGAATCTAGCAAACTTCATGAAGAAAGGTAATTTAATTGGAGTTGAAGGACGTATCCAAACAGGCAGCTATGAGGGGCAGGATGGCAAGCGTGTATATACGACTGACGTTGTTACAGACAGCATTCAGTTCTTAGAGCCAAGAAACAGCGCAGGAAGCTCAAAGAGTACGTCGAACTACGAATCTAGTACAAATACAGGTGGAACGAATCTAAACCCACCACAGGGCAATTATAGCGGTAATAATAACCAGCCAAGTTATACGAGAGTCGATGAAGATCCATTTGCTAATAGTAAGGGGCCGATTGAGGTTAGTGAGGACGATTTACCATTTTGAGGAATATCGAAAATGAGGTGAGCTAATGGAGCAAATCGAATTTGACCTAGGATTACCGGAGGAACCACCACAGAATAAACAAATTGAACCCAATGGTATGTGTCGTAAATATGGTTATGGACCAGAGGATGCTACATGCAAAACATGTTATTACTTGCTGAAAAAACAACATGAACGTGACCTTAAAACACATTGGTATAAATGTTCGCTGCAAAGGACTGGTACCGGATGCGGACCTGATATAAGACTGAAATATAAAGCTTGTAGGAAGTATGCAGAGAGTTTGATTACGAGGAAGGTGAATGAGCATGAAAAGAATTCTAAATTACGTGGGTAGCAAGTGGAACTTAGCAGAATGGATAGTAAGCCAGATGCCAGAGCACAACATTTATCTCGAAACTCATTTTGGTAGTGGTGCCGTGTTATTCAACAAGCAACCCTCAAAAATCGAGACAGTGAACGACATTGACGGCAATATCGTGAATCTATTCAAAGTCATTCGAGAACAACCGGAACAGCTGGCTAAACATATTCAACTCACTCCATATTCAAGACAAGAATACATTTTATCTTTTGAGGCTTTACAAGGTCAATTAAGTGACTTAGAGAGAGCTAGAGTGTTCCTTGTTCGTTGTTGGATGGCCCGAGGAGGTAAAACAAGTGACCGTACAGGGTGGCGTCACAATGTAGACTCAACAACATTTAGTGCATTACCTGATTGGCGCAAGCTACCAGCTGTCGTTTTAGAAGCAACGGAACGATTACAAAATGTACAAATTGAAAATTTAGATGCTGCAACATTGATAGGCCGTTACAACAAAGAGGATTGTTTGATATACAGTGATCCACCGTATTTATTGAGCACACGTACAAAACGACACTATGCTCATGAAATGACAAACGAACAACACGAAACATTATTACTGGCTCTAAATCAACATCGAGGATTTGCCATGATAAGTGGATACGACAGCGATATGTACAATGACATCTTACGAGGTTGGAAAAGAATTTCAAAGATGGCCACAACCGAAGCTGCGAAAGAAAAATGCGAAAGTCTGTGGCTCAATCCTCAAATAATTGAGCGTGGATATATACAAGAAACACTTTTTGGAATTGTGTAGGAGGAAAGTATGGGCAAAGCAAAATACGGAAACAAAAAAGTCGTACATGACGGAATTACATTCGATTCAGCGATAGAAGCAAGGTATTACGATCACTTGAAACACCTACAAGCACAAGGCATTGTGAAAGCTTTTGAATTACAGCCAAGGTTTGTGTTATTGCCAAAGTTCGAAAAGAACGGAAAGAAGTATCGTGAGATAGGTTATAATGCGGATTTTACTGTTCATTATGCAGATGGTCATACAGAAGTAATTGACATCAAGGGGATGGTTACACAGCAATTTGAATTGAGGAAGAAGTTATTTGAATATCGTTATCCGCATGAATTAAAGCTTCTAACGTATTCAAAAATTGATGGTGGTTGGATAACTCATGATGATTTAAAAAAGGCTAGAAAATCACGTAATGATATGAAAAAGAACGTCACTATTCAATGACGTTCAACGAAGGTGCGAATTCACCAAAATATTTTAATTCACCTTTTATTCGAGCTTGTTTAGCTTCTTCGAAAGTGTCGTAAGTTCCGAGACTAATTTCTTTTCTATCTACCATTATTCTCGCACGAAACCGACCACTAGGCATAACTCTAATACCTGGATAACCAGTTGAGTTGTTTTTAGAAATTTTGTTATTTCGGGTATTTTGGACATTGCTGCATATTCGTAAATTTTCTTTCCGGTTATCCATAGGGTTCCCATTGATATGATCAACAACTTCTTTAGGGTTATCCAAATCTAGAATGTAACGATGTAGCTTAGTATTCTTTTTATTGATACGTGCTACCAAGTAACCAGTTTTACTGATACACCATGAAGATTTAGATACTCTTTCTAGATCTTCTAAGTCAAATATAAAATCTTCACCTTTATGGGTTGTCATCCTGACGACATCCCCATCAATTAAGTAAGGATTTTTCTTTTTGCCTTTCAGCTCCAAAGAGCCGTTGGCATACATTCTCAAGTAATGTTTGTTGCAGTAAGGAATAGATTCGAAAGTTGCTGAAAACGGACTATCACAAACAGAACATTTTTCTGGAGTTGTTTTAACTTTATATGCATTAGGATTGTTTTTTTATATACCATTCTCTTTTGCGAGCTATGTCACGTTTTTTAGAACAATTAACACAATATTTTTGTACAGCTGAAGTAGGTAAGAATAAAACATTGCAAGAAATGCAGTTTTTATCGTCATATGTTTTCATAATTTCACCTCACTTGAATTATACAACAATTGGTAATTTGTTGAAAGTTGGATGAGACGTTATAAAAAGGTGTGATTGTACGGTATTCGAATAACTCAAGGGCAGAGGTGACGATTGAATGGGGCGAAAAGTAAAGGGAAGATACATTTTATTCTCACAACCAGAACACGAAATGTTGCTATTGGATTGAGGCTTAGGGGGAACATTTTTATTTCATCATCCTTTTGATTTGTTTTAACTCTTTAATTATACTATCGATCTGCTTTTGCATGTTTTCTGCTTGTTTGGATTGCTCATTTTGTTTTTGAGAACTTTGAGAACTTTGCTTATTTGAGTTCTCTAGTACATCTATGGCAAGTCCAGCAGCAATCAATTGTATGCCTCCTCCTAGTGCAGAGATGGCGGACCCAATATATGCAAGTTTAGCAATTTGAAGATCTTGTGAATCAGAATTTATTTTTATTTTATTATCAGTCATTATTAAATCCTCCCTACAATGTAAAGTGAAAAATTTAATTAATTAGTTTCAGTTTATGAATTTAATAGAAGAAAATATGATTTTTAATGGATATTTTTTTTCATGATATAAATCATTTGTATACTAAAGATAATAAAAAAGGCTGTATAAAGATTAACTGAACATTTTGAGGGAATTAAAAAAAATGACATCTGCAAGTTATTAATTTTGCAGATGTCAACCAAGATCATGTAGG
Organism: Lysinibacillus sp. NPDC097195; assembly: GCF_044762075.1. Lineage (NCBI taxonomy): Bacteria > Bacillati > Bacillota > Bacilli > Caryophanales > Bacillaceae > Lysinibacillus > Lysinibacillus sp. NPDC097195. The sequence goes on from NZ_JBIWDP010000001.1 coordinate 131,463, forward strand.
TTCTATAAAGCCGAAAATATCATTCAACCGTTTGGCAAGGTTTTTTATCATCTTATATTGCTTTGAGTAAATCTGACTGGTCTGAAATAATTGCTAAATTAGTTTCCAAGAATCGTTTATAAAAGCGATAATCTAATCCGTGTGGATTACAAAAACCTTCGAGGTAATTTAATTCTTCGTATTTTTTAATAATTTAATGGTATTTAGAAGTCTGCACCAACCAACAATAGACATATTGAAAATGTATCTCCTTAAATAAATTAAGGATAGCATTTGCGTAAATTTAAAAATTATTCATAAAAAGAAAAAGCCGCAGCGTTTGCACACGCTACAGCTCGAATTGGTTTATGCCCTTTAATGGCTAGTCATATAAGCATTATATCATAGGGGGCAAAACTATGTTAAAAGAGAGAACATTAATTATTACACCAGACGCTTTAGATTCAATGATTACAGACTACCACTGGATGGTTAACGCCATCAAAGAAATGCGTGCAGAAATGGTTATAGGGGCAAAAACGGCACAGTATGGAATCGAGGCTACACTACCAAAGGCAGCAGGCGGTGTAGGTGATCCAATTATGCAAGAAGCAATTAGACGGTCAAAAAATATTAAACGTGTTGCAGATTACGAGAAGAAATTATTAGAGGTTCAAAAGTTAATTGAAAGAGTTGCTGGTGACAGGGAAATGCAAGTTCTTAATTGGATGTTAGACGGCAAATCACAACGTTGGATAGGTCAACACATGGCATTATCAGCAACTAGTATTAAACGTATTAAAGATAACATTGTTAAACAGATGATTGCTTGATGTAGGGGCCTTGCGCCCCTTTCTAAAGAAATTGTTCGGTAGAGAAGTTGAGGGAATTACTAATATATTTCAACATTGTGGTGCCAAAAAGTTTTTTAAAATATTGATTTTCCATTAACGTTACTTACTTTATTTTTGTTATGGTTATTAGGGTTATTTTAAAAAGAATTGTTTTAGTATTAGTGATATTGGTCGTGTATTGGATTATTTTAATTATTACCTGGTATATAAGCAGTAGATATTTTTTCATTATTGACTAGCAAACAACATAAATGTGAAAATACAAGCAGTATTAAATATTATATAAAAAAAGCTTGCCTCTTTTTTTCCTAAGTTGTAAGGTTAAGGTATAACTCGTTTAATAAGGGAATATTCGTGATTTTGTAGTTTTCTTGTTAAAAGGCTTTATACATAGGAGATTATTATATTAAGAGAGAGAGATGGGGATTTCATGAAGGCAGAACAAAAAAAACTTTGGATTCAAGTATTTTGCGCAGTTCTTATTTTAATTATATTAAATATAATATTTGATTTTGATAGAACGTTGAAATATTTATTTATTTTTGTTGTTGTATCTCATACTATTATTCATCTAATTAGAATTAAACTTAAATATGAAAAGTCAGTTGAGTAATATATATAATCTTATAAGATAAAATGACGACACAATAGTCTTTTGAACATTGTGTCGTCCTTTTTTATTTATTATTTCACAGTTACAACAGTCATTACATACATTCCGTCATTGCTTCCATGTCTTTTATATTCATAAGTTGCATCTATAGTGAAATATTTAGCTGTACTGTTGTCAAGAAGTTTATCAATCGCTTTTCCTTGTGTTGGAAGGAGAGTTGTTAAACCATAAGTTATAGCTGTAATTGCTGCTCCAGTTACCATACCTACAACCGGAATTGGGATTGCACTAGCCATTAAGCCTGCTGTTCCTGAAAGTACAACAGATGCATTAGTTTCTTTCCCTGTTGCGAAATCTTTGACTTTTACTACTTCAGAACGAGGAATGGATTTTGTGATGTGAAACGTTTTTCCATTTTTCTCAGCTTGTGCAGGCGTAGCATAAAAACCTGTGTATTTCCCATTATCAGGAGTCCCGACACCTCCACCTGCTCCCTGGTCAACTGTTAATGGATCAATTGTATAGTTAAAGTCATTAATTGTTGTAAAATCCACGATTTCATTTGTTTGAACATTTTCTAACGAGTTTGAGTCAATTTCTGCTGCGCTTGCTTGTTGTGTTGAGAAAGCTAAAAAACTAGTTGAAAGTAAAGCTGTAGACATTGCAATGCTAAGTGTTTTTTTGTACATAAAAAATACCTCTTCTCTCTATATTGGGATAATGTTACAAATGAATTATATACACTAAGCAGTTAATTTATCAATAAAATAATTAAAAAACGGTAAAATAGTAAAGGGTTTACCAAATGGTAATTTTAGTAAAAGGGAAATTCAATAGGTATTAAGTTGTTTGTTTAATTCTGAAATATCAAAACTTTAAAAGAGAATAACATATAAAAATGCTGAACAATATGAGGATTTTACATGTTATATATGTGATAGATGTTACAAACGTTACATTCGTTAAACATTAGGTAATTAAAAAGACATCTTGGTAAACTAAAGGGGAGGTCGGACAGGTAAATGTTTCTTCCCTTGGTATTTATAAAATACTAATTATTAGGGAAAGACAGACCGACGACCGACCTGCGCTTGTCAGACTAGTTCGGAGCGCGACATACATGGCCGGCCCATATTTTTTAAGAGATTAGGTATCTTAATTAATATAAAGGGCTAAAAACGGAATAAGGAGTGGTTATCATGTGAACTTCGTCCACTTTCCATTTTACTCAGTCAAACTTACTAAAAGTGCACGGAAATGCACTAAAACAATTCGATACAATAATTAACGTGGAGAAGAAGCTCTGCCACGGTTGCTACAAGTGAGCTAAATCGACAGTTTTACCACAATAGAATAATAGACGAATGCAAGACCCCTTGAGCGGATTCGAGGGGTTTTTATTATGCTTTGAAAACTGCATCAAACAGCCAAAACGCTTTGTGTCGAGAGGGTAGAGTTTGGTGTGGTTTTGAAAGTGGAATTTGTAGAAAATTGTTCCAATTTAATGCCTTTCAAAGTATGATTGATTTTGGAGGTTTTTTATATGTTTAAAAATTGGACAAATCGAGATTGGTTTTGGTTATTAGGAGTATTGATTGGTATAATAGTGCTTTTAATAGCAACAATATTTGCTAAAAACGAAAACATAGAAGTGAATTTTGGTATTATTTCAAGTGCAGTATCAATAGCACTAGCATTGGTTGCGATATTTTTCGCATGGAAACAAGATAGTGATAATCAAGCAGTAACTAGACACACTACGAATTTATTATCTTCTATAAGAGCGAAAGTTGATGGAATGGATACTAAAATTGATAAGTTGGATCCACATAAAGTTACTAGACCTGAAAAAGATCAATTGATTAAAGATGTTGTAGAAATATTGCAAAGTAAAGATGTAGAAGAAAACATAGCAGATGAGCAGTTAATTGATGATGTAACTAGAAAAATTAATGAAAAATTTTATGAAATGGATTTAAAGTTAAAGAACTATTATGACCAGAAAACAAAAGAAAATTCTATAAACGACGACACTCATAAATATATACTAACTTTTGAAACTTTAAGTGAAAATGCAGACAAAAATACATTTACAGATGAACTACTAGATTTAGTTGATACAGGGCTTATGAAAGTAGATTTGATTGGTAATAAAAGACTTAAAGTAGAGTTTAGTACAACTGCACCATTAGATAAAAAAAGAGTGAGTACTTTAGCTATGAAATATAAATACAAGATAGCTTCGATTGACCATTATTATTAGGCATCCTTATGGGGTGCTTTTTATTTTGCAAAGCAACTAGCATAATGGGGTGATTACAAAACAAACAAATGACATTGGAGGTGGTGGTTATGAGATATGGCTAGACCAAGAAATCCGAAACGTGATGAAGCGTTTCAAATGTGGCTTGAAAGCAAAGGGCAAATGTTATTAAAGGATATTGCGGAGCAATTAGAATTATCCGATACTCAAATCCGAAAATGGAAGAACCTAGATAAATGGGATGACCATTTGAAAGGTAACGTTACTAAATCCAATGGTAACGTTACTAAACGAAGTCGAGGGGCTCCTGCTGGTAACAGTAACGCAAAAGGCCATGGTGCACCAAAGCAAAATCAGAATGCAACAACTCACGGTTTCTTTGCTAAGTTTCTACCTGAAGAAACTCTAGAAATCATGGAGGCAATGAATGAACGTTCTCCAGCCGATTTAATTTGGGATCAAATACAGATTCAATACGCAGCTATAATTCGTGCTCAACGCATCATGCATGTTGAGTCTAAAGACGAAATGATAAAGGAGCTCAAGAAAGCAAAATATGAATACTACCCGCGCCCTAAAGAAGATGGCGGAGGGGTAGAGAAATCTATAACCGAAGAAGAATACAATTTCCAATTTGCATGGGAACGACAAGCGCAACTACTCACTGCTCAATCAAGAGCAATCGGGGAGTTGCGTTCTTCTATTCGTCAGTTTGTTGAAATGGCAGACCAGGACGATGAACGTAGGCTTAAACTTGAACAGATGCAGTTGAACATTAATAAAACAAAGGCTGAAGTAGAGAAACTAACAGAGCCAACGGGTGATGATGATACCTTAGAAATCGTTATTACACATAAGACTGAGAGGGATTCTAATGCAAGTGAATAAGGAGATAAACCCTCATTTCGGCAACTTTATTATGGATTGGAACAAAAAGTTTCAATTCCTAATTGGTGGCTACGGTTCATCGAAATCCTATCATGTAGCCTTAAAGCTTGTTTTGAAGTGTTTACAAGAAAAGCGAAAAATCTTAGTAATTCGTGAAGTATACGACACTCACAAAGATAGTACATTCGCTTTGTTTAAGGATATTTTAGAGTCGTTGGATAGATTAGATGATACAAGTCGAAAACGTATTGCAAAGGGCAAAGCAAGAGCTAAAGAGAGTCCGTACGAAATAGTTTTCAGTAATGGTTCAAGAATCATTTTTAAAGGGATGGATAAGCCAGCGAAGTTAAAGTCTATTCATGATATTAGTATCATTTGGGTGGAAGAAGCCTCAGAAGTTAAGTATGAAGGGTTTAAAGAGCTTGTTGGTCGTTTACGTCATCGTAATTTATCGTTGCACATGATTCTTTCTTCAAATCCTGTTGATGAAACAAACTGGATATACACTCATTTCTTTGTGGATGAAGAAAATGAAAAAGTAACGCTGAATGATGAAGAACTGTATAAGTTGAGAGAAATAAAAACAGATACAACGTATTACCATCATTCAAAAGCTGACGATAACATGTTTCTTCCACAGTCATATATTGATGAGTTGGACGACATGAAGAACTATGACCCTGATTTACACAGAGTAGCCAGAGAGGGAAAGTTTGGAGCTAATGGCGAAAAGATTTTACCACAGTTGGAGGTATGGGACAGTGCTGATGTACAAGCCCAACTAACTTCTGACAAGGTATACAAAAACGGCATGGACTTCGGTTTTTCTGATTCATATAACGCTATCGTGCGCATGGCCGTGGATATTGAAGAGAAATGGCTATATATCTTCTGGGAGTATTATACGAAAGGTAAAACCGATCCGGAGATTGCAGAGGATATGATAACTGCAGGATTGCAAAGAGTTTTGATAAAAGGCGATAACGCGGAAGCTAAAACAATCGTTTATTTACAACAACGCGGTTTTCGCATTTTACCATGTTACAAGTTAACAAGGGTTGAGAACACTAAGAAAATGAAACGATTTAAAAAGATTATTGTATCCAAGGACTGCCCTAATACAATTAGAGAGTTGAAAAATCTAACACAGAAGAAGGACAGAAATGGCAAAGCAATACCTGGAGAGTTTAATATTGACCCACATACATTTAGCGCTATGTGGTATGGATTAGACGATTACGAAGTAACGAACGTTAAGGGTATGAATGCAGGTTATAAAGGTAGGTGAGAATATATGAATGTAGATCAACTTAATCGAAAAGAAACCATAGCTGAACGTATGCGAGTTTTCCAACCTTACATCGAATACATTAATCAGTTTGGTTTTAACGAGACTCTAATTCCTAAATTGATTGCTGATCATAAGTCGATTAAACAGGATGTGCAGTTGCTTCAAAAACGTTATGAAGTGAGTACTGATGGAGTGCCAATATTAACGAGAAGTCCTGTTCCTCTTGAGCTAGAGAATGACAAGGTGCGTAGGTTAGATGCACTGGTAAATAACAAGGTAAACACAGCCTTTGATGCAGACATAGTTGATACCAAAATTGGATATATGTATGGCATTCCTGTTAACTACACGGTTGAAGGTGTGCGTAATGAACCGAGATTGCAGCCCTTAGCAACAGAAATAGACAACTTTAGGGTTAGAAATGCTGTGGCTGATAAGGATGCATCATTAGGAAAACAAACTGATATAGCTGGCTATGGAGCTCGATTAGCTTATGTGGCCTTAGAAAACAATAAACCCGTCTTACGTATTATGAATGTTAATACAGACGAGGTTATTTTTTTATTTGAAGAAACGATTTCTGAACCAAAATACAGCATCCGTTACTTTGACACATTCATCTTGGACCAACATGCTAACAAGCAAAATGTAACTAAAGTTGAATTTTATGATGCAAATACTATCTGGTACTTCGATAACCTTAACGGCACATTCGAGTTAACGGGTTATCAGGAGCATGGCTTTATGTATAATCCTTTGTTTGGCATGGAGAACAATGATGAAATGCAAGGTGCTGCTATGCGTATAATGAACCTAATTGATGCGTATGACCGTGCGTTGTCAGATGCTAGTAGTGAAGTGGAATCGATGCGTTTGGCATTACTGATTCTTCACAACATCGGGTTACAACCAGAGGAAATACAGCAGATGCAGAAATCAGGAGCATTAGAAATTTGGGGTCCTGATGCTAAGGTTTCATTCTTAACCAAAAACGTTAATGACAACATGATTGAACATCTGTTAGAACGGCTTGAAAAGAATATCATGCGTATTGGTAAGAGTGTGGATTTCACTAGTGAAGAATTTGCTTCTAACCTTTCAGGTATTGCAATCTTGATGAAAACTATGGCATTAGAACATAAATCGGGTACAGCCGAACAAAAGAATCGCTCAACTCTACAATATCAATTCAAAGTGTTGTGTAGTGGATGGGCTAGGCTTGGTTATTGTCAGCCAGAGGATTATTTAAAAATATGGTTTGAGTTTAAGAGAAACCTTCCGAAGAACCTACTTGAAGCAGCTCAAACATCACAAGCTTTAAAAGGTTTTGTAAGTGAAGATACGCGTTTATCTCTATTACCATTTGTTGATGATGTAGCAGCAGAACGCATAGCGATGGAAGAAGACCTTAAAATTTACGGTAGTGATTTAGGTACCTTGAATGAAGATGAATCTAAAGAAGATGATGATACATGAATCAACAGGAGATCAATCGTATCTTAGATGATTTGGAATTAATGGCTGAGAAGGACATTGAGGTAGTCTTTAACAAGCGTTTAAAGTCAATTCTTACTCAAATGTTAGAGATGAATCGTAAGTTTGGTAGAAATGGTCAAGCAACCTGGACTGATGTTAACAAATACAATCGATTCAATCGGGAAATGAAGTTTATAGCACAACAACTTAATGCTGATTATAAAGAGATTATCGAGCTACTACGAGCATCAGAGGAAGTATTATACATCGAAAGATACTTTATGATGGCATATCTCTTAGAGCAGTCTACGGCTACGGAAATGGGTTTTACGATACCATCTGTTGAAATAATTCAAGCAGCACTTGCTAATCCAGTTGAATTTTTGACATTACCGAAGATATTCGAAGCGCACAGAAATGATATTATCAGACGTTTGAACATCGAGCTTGCTCAAAGTCTGCAAATCGGTGAAAGCTACACAGACATGGCAATAAGGATTGAAAATGCTATGGGATGGAGTAGAAAGAAAGCTATTCTAGTTGCCCGTACTGAAGGTGGTCGTGTACGTTCTCAAGCTGATCTAGCTATTGAAGAACAGGCTAGCAAAACAGCACGATTAACTAAGGTATGGATGTCATCGCTTGATACAAGGGTTAGGAAGTCTCATAGAAAGCTAGATGGTCAGAAGGCCGATGAGGATGGTTATTATCATTATGGTGCCTGGAAATCAAAAGCTCCTAGGTTATGGGGCATTGCTTCAATGGATATTCAGTGCCGTTGCCATACGATTTACATGGTAAATGACAAGTTACCAGAATATCGACGTGGTAGAGATTATATGGATGATACGTATCAAAAGCAGTTAGCAGCACGTATTGATGCTTACATGTCTGATTTAGGATTGACTTACAAGCAAGCATTCAACAAAGCATACAAACAGGTAAAGCCGCCAAGCGTAACAGTTCCATTTATGAGTTATGAAGATTGGAAGAATAAATTTAGTGGCGAATGATAGTCGTAGAGATACGGCTTTTTATTATGTCTTTTTAGCATTTGCAGACGCTATAAAGAACAAATGACTAAGTGTTTCGTGGGCATGAGCGTGCGAAGGACAGGAGGAAAACATGCAAGTTAATTTTGATGAATTAAAAACACTCGTTGAGGCTGGTGACAAGTCGGCTTTCGTTCAACATATTTTAAAATCGTTGGAGAAAGGTGACGTATTAACGGCAGCAACAGCGAACGTAGCGGTTAAAAGTGAGTTGGATTCTGAGAAGGATAAACACCACAATACAGCTTTAGAAACATGGAAGTCTAACCACCTACAAGCAATGATTGATGAGGAAGTTTCAAAGAGAAATCCACAAGAAACGCCTGAACAAAAACGTATTCGTGAACTTGAAGAAAAGCTACAGCAAAACGAACAGAAAGAACAACGATCTGCATTGCGTGAAAGTGCTATCAAGTACATGACTGAAAAGGGTTATGATGCAAATTTTGCTACTAAGTACGCAGACAAGTTTTTAGCAACCGATGAAACAGCTACTAATATGTTTTTAGATGAGTTTAAAACAGACTTCGATGCATTTGTCCAAACAAGTGTTGAAGAGCGTATGAAAGGTTCTGCTCGCAATCCTAATGTAGGCAGTCATACGGGAGGTAGTGAACCTTCTTACGGTTCAAAATTAGCTCAAGGTAGTGAGGTAACGCAGCAAGCAGAAGAAGCACAAGGACATTATTTCAAATAAAAGGAGTGAGTGATAATGGGGAAATTTGTAGTTACAGATTACGCAAGTGGTAAGGAGATTTTGAAATACCCTGATCATCATGTCTCGATGACAGCTACATTTGATGATACAGGTATTTTAGCGAATGCTGATGGTAAAAAGATTGTTCCAGCAGGAACGATTGTTGGCGGAGGAATGTTAGCAGATCGTTCAGTGAAAGCGAAGGCTGCTAATGATGCTACAGCAGAAGGTGTATGTCGATATGATGTAGATGTTACCTATGGTTCAGCCGTGGGTGCTGTAGTAATCCACGGTTTTGTTGATTTAACAAAGCTTCCAGCACAACCAACACCAGAGGCAATGACTGCATTAAAACAAATTACATTTATGAAATAAAAATAGGAGAGTGAAAGAAGATGCCATCAATTTATGACTTAGTTACAGCTGGTAACATTTCTGATTTTATCGTAACAACGAATTTAAACAAAAAGCCTGCGTTAGGTGCAGCTTTATTCCCCGCTGATAAACAGTTAGGACTTGATTTATCATACCTAAAAGGTCGTGGCGGATTACCGGTTGCATTAAAAGCGTCTGCATTTGATGCACAAGCACCTGTCCGTGATCGAATTGGAGTTTCAGCTATCCAAACTGAAATGCCATTCTTCCGTGAACGTATGGTGGTTAAGGAAAAAGAACGTCAGCAAATCAACACACTATTACAAGGTGGGCAAACAAAAATGGCTGATGCAGTCATTAAATTCGTATTTGATGACATGAAAACACTTGTTGATGGTGCTGATGCAACGATTGAACGTATGCGTATGCAATTGTTATCAGAAGGTAAAATCCAAATTGCTGCGGAAGGTGCTTATCATACCTACGATTACAAACTAGTAGGAGATCAATTCGAGACGTTAACAGGAACAGATAGTTGGGATCAAGCAACGTCTACACCAATCCAAGATATTTTAACTTGGAAGAAAGCTATACGAAAACGTACAGGTACAGAACCTACACGTGCCATCCTAACAAGTGCAACGTTTGCATTAATTGCTAATCATGAATCTATTAAGAAGGATATGAACCCGTTAGGGGCGCAAAACATTATCTTAACTGATGATGATGTATTAAATTACTTATCTCGTAAAACAAATATGCAGTTTGCTATTTACGATGATATGTTTGTAGATGAGCATGGCATTACAAAGTCTTACTTCCCAGATGGTGTTGTAACATTACTGCCTCCTGGTGCGCTTGGTAAGACAATGTACGGAACAACACCGGAGGAAAGCGATCTAATGACTGGTGTAACAGATGCAGATGTATCAATCGTCAACACTGGCGTTGCTGTAACAACGAACAAAATCGCGCACCCAGTAAACGTACAAACTATCGTATCTCAAATCGCTTTACCATCATTTGAGCAAGCTGATAAAGTATTTATTGCAAAAGTAGCAACTATTTAAGGGATAGCAAAGAGCTATCTCTTTTTATTTTAAGGAGGGGAAATTTCATGTTTTATAACGTGACATTAGCTGAAAACGCGAAGGTAAAAGGTGAGCATCTCAAAGCTGGAGAAATTGCAGTAAATGTTTCCGAGGAACTATTTGAGGAACTACAATTAAAAGAACTTATTGCAAGCTTCGAAGAGGTACTTGAGGAAGTAAAAGAAGATGCTAAACCAAAGCGCCAAACAAAACTAACGGCACAATCAGAAGATGTAGAGTAGGTGATTACAATGGATTGGACACCTACAGATGAAGAAATAAAATATTACAAAGTTATTTGTGGCGATAAATTATCTACAAACGACGAATTTTATAAAGTCATGCTGCCACTAGTGTTTGACATGCTTAACAATCAGTTGTGCCAAAAGTTCACACCGTCCACATTACCAAGTGCATTAAAGATTTTTCTAGCAAAAGCTACAAACTTTTACTCAGGAAATGGAGCATTGAAAGGCAGGTCAATGGGTACAGTTTCGTACTCATTCGACTTTGGAACTTTACCTAGCTCTTTAACAGATTTGTTAAAACCTTATGATGCATGTAGAAAGGCGAAATTCCATGTGTTTCAGCCCGTACGATGAATATCCTCACACAGTCGAAGTAGTGGAGAAAAAACGCATTCCTGATGGTGCGGGCGGCCATAAAACAGATTGGCATCCTATTGATACCATAGAGTCATTTGTAGATACACCAACAAGCAAAGAGCAGTATTATGCTCAACAGCTAGGTAATCCATTACAACGTTACATGTACTACCCTTACAGAACTGATTTAACTTCTAGTATGCGTTTACGGTATGAGGGTGAAATATATGAATTTGCTGGTCGTCCAGAAGATCAAGGTGGTCAACACGAAATTATGCGTGTGGCTTTAAAGTTGGTGACTGCATAATGGCCAGAATTACATTCAGTGGTCGTCAACTATTAAGAGCTGCACAACGCTATGAAGAAGGAATACTAGATAAGGTATCAGACATTGTTCACGAAACAGCAAGGCTTATACAAACGCAAGCTAAGGCTTTAGCGCCTGTGGATGACGGTAGCTTACGTGACTCAATCGAAATGAAGATGCTAGGAAAATATAATGCTGTTGTTACGGTGGGAGCCAATTATGCTGTATATGTGGAGCACGGCACAGGTATCTATAGTATTGAGGGAAATGGTCGAAGAACTCCTTGGACGTATTTCAGTACAAAGCTAGGGCGTTATGTAACCACTGATGGTATGAGAGCTCAACCATTCTGGGGGCCTGCTGTTGATGCTGGTCAAGAGTATTTTAAAACAGAAATGAGGCGATTGGGCTTATGAGTAATTATTATGCCTTGCCTTTGTTTGATTTGCAAAAAGTCATTTTTCAGAAGTTAACTGCTTGTGAAACATTAACAACTATCACAAAGAAAAGTGATGAAGATTTAGGTGTTTACGATGCAGTAGATGAAAACACTCCTTATCCTTATGTCACTATTTCAGAACCCTATACAAGCCCGTTTGATACCAAGACAAGTAATATCGAAACAATCACTTTTACAATTCATGCTTGGTGGAAGGATAACAATGAGTATAGTGGTAAACGCAAGGTATACGAAATGCTGTCAGCTTCACAGCAAGCGCTTATGGCGCGGAACTACATGATACCAGGAGCAAAGGTGTTAAGTATCACAAGGCGTGAATCTCGTGTTATTGACGACAACAGCCCTGGTGTAAAGCACGGCATTTTAACAATTCAATATAAAGTTCAAAACATTTAACAGTCCTTATTGGGCTGTTTTTATTTAGGAGGGAACACACACATGGAAAACGGTAAAGATACAGTTTTGCTTGTACAACTTGCTACAAATGCATTAGGTGAAGATGGCTACCTACTTGGGAATCTAACAGAAAATAGCCACTCAATGGAAAATGAATTAGTAGATGAACAAACGAAATTCGGACGTATTTTAGCTTACGGTCAATCAAGTGAATCATTTGAAGTGACGATGTTTGGTGACAAAACAGATCCTGGTCAAAAAGCGCTCTTAAATGCTATCCGTAATAAAGTGCAGTTAAAAGTATGGGAAGTTGATTTAAATACTGTGAAAAACGAAGCAAATGAAGATGTTCATGATGCTATTTTCGCTTACACGTTAGTTGAATCTGTTGAAAAATCGAATCCAGGAGACAACTTCCAAGAAATATCCGGCACATTGCAGGTAATAGGTGAATCCAAAAAAGGACAGTTGCCAAAGTTACCTGATTCAGTTATTGAGTTTGCGAAATATGGATTTGAAACACCAGGTGAAAAAACAGGTGAATTTGGTAAAGGGCAAGACGATTCTATTGCTGTAGCAAGTGTGACAGTGACACCAGCTACAACTTCAATCGCTGTTAATGCTACCAAACAATTAAGCGTGGTTGTAGCTCCGGAAAATGCATCAAACCAAAACGTAACATTTACATCTGGTGACACTACAGTTGCTAAGGTATCACCTACTGGACTTGTAACTGGTTTAGTAGCAGGGTCATCAACAATAACAGTAACCACAGTAAGTGGAGCTAAAACAGCAACAGTTGCGGTAACAGTAACAGCTTAATTAATAGGGCGCTACATGCGCTCTTTTCTTTTTGACTAAATTAACGGGAGGGCTATTTACATGGCTACATTAACAATTAAAAACAAACAGGAAGAAGCGAAATTTGGCTTCGCATTTAAAAACTTAGCTGATAAAAACTACAATCAAACGGATACAGAAGGAAATGAATTAGGTGGATTTAGTGCTATCTATACTGGATTGTTGCAGTTTGATTTAGATGCATTAAAAGCATTTTGGGATTGCGCACTTGCACACAACAAAAAACGTCCTGCTATCGCTGATATTGAGGCGGCTTTAGAGGCACGAATTGAAGAGGATGGAGACACTATACCGCTATTTAAAGAAGCGTTTCGTGTGATTAACGAATCGGGTTTTTTCAAAAAAGATGCGAAGACGTTTTGGAAGAACTTAGAGTTATTCAAAACGATGGGCAAAACAGAGGCAGAGCAAGTAGAGAACGCGAAGGGCGTGCAGATCATGCTGGATGCGAAAGCAGAGCTATTGGACGAGGAAACCGAGTTGACGGACTAGAATGGCTCGATGTCTTATCAAACGCTGCTGAATACTTAGGTGTTCATGATGTGGATTTAATTATGTCGTGGACACCAAATGAATACAAAGCCTTTTTAAAAGGTGCTCAAATGAAAATGGTGAGTGACTATGAAAATCTAGCGATTCAAGCAATGTATATCCGAAAAGCAGATAACGAGAAGCGATTGAAGTTAACGGATCTCCTCGATGCTGATAAAGCTAGAAAACGAATCCTTGAAGGTGATAAAGGCTGGAAGGAATCAAAGAAAATGGACACTACACTTTATAAGAAAGCGCAGGCTGATATGAAGGCTTGGGCAGAAAAAATTAACATGAAAGGATGATGCATATGAACGCTAACTTTACTGCACGGATTGGTGCTCGTATTACAGAGTTTATGGCACGTATGCGACAGGTGCAAAATACTATACGTACTACTGCTAACGACGTGCATGTAGATGTTGATGCAGACATTAGTCAGTTTCGTCGTAGAATGGCTGAAATTCGCGCCCGCATTGCTTCTTTAGTTCGTGAACGGGTCGTCATCAAAGTTGAGGCTCGAATAGAAGATTTCCAAAGAAAAATACAACGGATAGCTACTAATATCAGAGCATTTGGTGAGTTGGCACAACACACTTTAATGGGTACGTTGATGGCTGTATTTCCGGCAATATCACCTATATTAGCTAATATTGCTGTGGCTATTGCGAATTTAGGTCCAATGATTGGTACTGTCGCTGGCTCTACATTTGCATTAGCCGGTGCATTTGCAGCAGCAGGTGCCGCAGCCGTTGCTTTTGGTGCTGTAGCAATACCAACTATCAAAGAATTATTTAATGAGACAGGTCCACCATTCACAGCTTTACAAAAGAAAGCTTGGAACTCATTTGAAAGCGTAAAGAAAACATATCGTTCTCTTGTGAAAGAGACTGAAAAACCAGTCTTACAAGCTTTTACAAGCGCAATGCAAGCGTCAGATACGATTCTGAATAAATTAAAGCCGTTATTTTTAACTAGTGCTCAAGCAGTTGCTAACTTAATGGAGCAGTTAAATAAAGCTATAAGTACTCCACCTATTCAAAAGTTTTTAGAATACCTGAATACTAGTGGAGCTCCAATGCTAGAGTCATTTAGTCGCTCATTTGGGAATGTATTTAAAGGCTTATTATCAATGTTTACAGCCTTCGCACCATTAAGTATTAGTACGGCCAGGGGCTTCGAGGAAATGACAGCTCGTTTCGCTGAGTGGTCGAATGGGTTAAGTGGAAGTGCGAAATTCCAAGCGTTCATGGACTATGTTAACACAAACATGCCAAAGATTCGTGCCATTTTCCGAGACGCGATAGCTGGTGTTGTATATTTCTTTAGTGCTTTTGCAGGATCATCATCAGGCATGATGGATGGGCTAGTGTCAATGATGGCTCGATTCAAAGAGTGGTCAGCTACATTAAGTCAAAATCAAGGATTCCAACAATTTATTGATTATGTACATCAATCAGCGCCTAGTGTAATAAAGCTAATCGGTAACTTAACAACTTTCCTAGTGAACTTAGGTATTGGTATGGCTCCACTTGGTGCGGCCATTATCATACTGGCTAACAAATTCTTAGAGTTTACAAATAATTTGATGGAAAACAATCGATCTATTGGGGTCATCATAGCAGGACTTATTTCTTTTGGTGGGATCATGCTTGCTTTACTTCCTAACATTATTGCATTGAGAACTTTAACGAAGGGGTTAGCGAAAGTACTAACGGGAGCTTTAGGTAAGCCCATTAAGTTTATTGGCGGTTTATTTAAAGACTTCGGTGGAACGATTGCAAAAGTTGGTACAAAGCTCAATGTAATAGGCGCTACTTTAGGAAGAACATTCGCTCCGATATTCACACCAGTCGGCTTAGCTGTTGCAGCAGTAATTGGATTTGTTGCAGTTTTAGTTAAGTTGTATCAAACAAACGAAACCTTCCGTAGCCAAGTTCAAACTGTTTGGGAAGCCATTAAAACAGGAATTTCCGTGGCAGTAACAGCGGTTAAAGATTTGATTATGTCAGTCTGGACTCAAATCACTTCATTCTGGGCTGAAAACCAAGTAAGTATTATGGCTACTGCATCTGCTGTTTGGACTGTAATAGGGAATGTTGTTACAACTGTGATGTCTGCAATCGGGGCAATTATGCAGTTTATATGGCCTGTTGTAAAAGCTTTAATTGTATCAACATGGGAAGCGATTAAAAATGTTATCCAAGGTGCTATTAATGTCATTTTAGGAATTGTTAAAACGTTCAGTTCGCTGTTTAAAGGCAATTGGCAAGGTGTCTGGGATGGTATTAAGCAAATTCTTGGTGGGGCATTACAGGCCGTTTGGGGGGCAATCAACCTTTATTTTGTAGGGAAATTACTTGGCCCATTAAAAGCCTTTGGCTCAACTGCAAAAACGCTCTTACAAGGCATCTGGACAGCTATTAAAGGTATCTTCACAAATACATTAAATACGATAAAGAGCACTGTAGATGTAATTTTCAAAGGCATGAAGTCATCCATTGAAGCTGTATGGAAAGGGTTAAAATCATTCTTTGACACCATTCTTACAGGTATCAAGTCTATCTTTATGAGTATTTGGCGTAGTATTGCTTCATTCCTAGATAATTTCTTTACAGGTTTATCAAACACTATCCGATCCGTTTGGAATGGAATTAAGGGCTTTTTCTCAAGTGTATTAAATGCCATTGCAAACATTATTAAGAGTCTTTGGAACGGCATTAAGTCGACTATCTCTTCAATACTGAATGGTATAAAAACAGTCATTGAAACTATTTGGAATGGATTTAAAACCATTGTTTCAACAGCAATGTCGAATGTAAAGACTGCTGTCGTAAATGGTTGGAACGCTGCAAAGTCATTCTTAGAAAGCATTAGTCTAGTGAAAATCGGTGAATATATTGTAGCTGGTTTAGTTACGGGGATTAACAACTGGTTTGGTAAAGTGAAAGCTAAAGTTATGGAGTTAGCAGAGTTGTTACCAGCGTGGCTACGAAATAAATTAGGTATTCACTCGCCATCGCGTGTCATGATTGCTATTGCTAAATGGATTCCAATTGGTGTTGCTAAAGGAATTGAGAGTACAACTAGCGTAGTAAAAACAGCAATTAACAAAATGACGGCTAAGGCAATTCCTGACTTCAGTAAGTCGTTATCCATCACAAAAGACATGGTGCAACAAACGCAGAAGATAGTCAGCAACTCATTGAAAGAGTCAAATAAAGATGTACTAGCTATTCAGAAGGACTATGAAGCAAAACGTGCTGAAGCAACTAAAAAGGCAGATGCGCAAATTAAAGAAATTAAAGCGAAAGCCGCTGATAAAGGGAAGAAGCTTACTGCAGCACAAGAGCGTCAGATCACTAAGATTCAAGAGGACGCGAAAGTGAGCAGAGAAAAGCTTGCTAAAGCAGAGGCAGAAGCTATTTCAAAAGTGAAATCGAAGTCTCAAAAAGAAACCTACGATGCACTAAAGAATTTTGCTGATAAGCAAGTAGGGTTAGAGAAATGGACAACTAAGCAACTGGCCGAGTATTGGCAGTATGCAGCGACAGCTTTTAAGGAAGGTACAGACGAGCGTATTGAAGCGCAAATTAACTACAATAAAGCAATGTCTGAACTGACTAAAGAGAAGTTTGACCAAGAGAAAGATTATATTGATCGTCAGAAGAAATATAATCAATTGTCTCTAACACAAGAGCTTGCGGCTTACCAAAAATACTTGAAGCAATACAAAGCTGGTAGTGAAGAACGTATTTACTACGAAGATAAAATTGCTGAAACGAAACAGGCCATTCATGAAAAACTAACGACTCTTAATGATGAGTACATCACTAAATTTAGCGAGGCAAAGCAAAAAGAAATAGACGGTATTAAAGAGCTTGAAAAAGCTTATGAAGATGCAGTGAGTAGTCGCGCTAAAGATATTTATTCGGCAATGAATCTGTTTGATGAGATTGGTGAGAAAGCTCAAATTACAAGCCAACAACTCACTAAAAGTCTACAAGATCAAGTGGCTGTGATGAGTACTTGGGCAAGAGACATCCAAGCACTCGCTGGTAAAGGTATCGATAAAGGTTTACTTGCAGAGTTACAAGCAATGGGGCCTAACGCATACGCGCAGATTGAAGCTTTAAATAGTATGACGGCAACAGAGTTGTCTTACTATAATGACTTGTGGAAAACGAAAACAGCTCTTGCTAGAAGCCAAGCAGAGGCTGAGTTAGTTGGTTTGAGAGAAGATACGAACAAACAGGTTGAAGGGCTTAAAAATGATACGAAGAAACAGCTTGAAACCTACAAAGATGAATGGTTAAAGCAAATTAAATCAATCAAAACAGGTACTACTGGTGAATTTAATGCGATGACTGCATCTATGAAGCAAATTGGTGAAAACGTTATTCAAGGCTTGCGTAACGGTATGAAAGCACAAATACCAGATATGATGGCCGAAGTTAAAGCGATGGCAACCGAGATTGAAAAAACAACACGAAAAGCTTTAGGAATTAAATCGCCTTCACGGATCATGATGGCAGTCGGCAAGTGGATTCCACCAGGACTTGCAAAAGGGATTAAGAGTAGCGCAAAAGTGGTAACGAAGGCAGCATCTGTTATGGCTGCTAATGCTGTGCCTGATATTAGTTCGACATTGGCTGCTACCAAAGCAGAAATTAAACTGGCAGCATCACAATTAGCCGAAGCAGCAAGAGCTGACTTGAGCGTCATTACAGACGGACTTTCAGTGAAGAGTGCTATCAGCAGTGCTCAAAACACAAGTATTACAAGCGAATCTGTTCTTGATTCATCGATGTTCGATAGTATTTTACAGCTCTTACGAATCATTGCGGATAAAGATCCGTCTCTTATTGTAGATGGAAAAATTTTAACGAATTATGTAGACGAGCGAACTGCTAGAACAGTAGATTTAAAACGCTCTATGAGAGGGTGAGACTGAATGGACACGAAATTAGTTAAAAGTAGTGGGCTTGAAATTATCTTGTCTGATGAACGATTCATTACAAAGGACATTGTTGTTTCGCCAATTGAAATTAAACGAGATGTAGCCGATGTTGAAAGACGCGCCGGCGCTGTGAATGAGTTAATCAAACACGGCACGCGCAGAATACAGCTCCATCTGATGTTTGTTGCAAAAGACCATTCAGACTTTGAAACACTCCAAGATAGGGCGTTTGATTTGTTTACGGATTTAGAGCCGTACTATCTATATAAAGCTATACCAACAAAGCAATCCACTATGTACGAGTTTGAGCTGCCAGGTAAGGACTGGGGCAAAGAGCTCGATTTTAAGCCTAGTGAGGTTGCTTTTTTACATGGCAAACGGTATTTCGTTATTAATAGCGATATGACACAGATTGAACAAAAAGGGCTTACAGGGCTGTTCACTGTTGAAATTGAAACTTATTTGCTTCCATACGGTGAAAGCGCGGCAACATTAAAAGAGCTAAAGCTGTGGGACGCTAATAAGTGGGAATGGAATCAAGGGTTAACGTGGGACGAGGATTTACAGTATAAGTTTACAACCAATGATTTCACTGTGAAAAACCTTGGTAATGTAAAAATTGATCCACGAGAAAGTGAACTAAAAATAACTGTTAAGGCAACAGCAACAAGCTACTTTGAAATAAAGAATGTGTCAACTGGCGAAGTGTTTAGGTTTAATGGCACTTTAACAGCTACAGATACATTAGTTTTGAATGGCATTCACACTTATAAAAACGGTGCGAATGCCATTTTGAATACCAATAAAAAGTTATTGACGGTTGCACCTGGAAACAATGTTTTTTCGGTGTCAGGCGGAACTATACAGTCAATCGAATTTGACTTTAGATTCCTATACAAATAGAAAGGATGTGCGGGAATTGACTTTAGAATTGCATAATACCGAAAACCCACTTAGCAATGCTGAACGCTTGAAGCTTAATGAGAACTGGCAACGAATCATGACCGGTTACTCATACCTTCAACAGCAAATCAAAGTACTAGCAGGTGGGGCAGAAGTTGACGAGTTAATTCAACGTTTAAATGAAGCTGTAGACAGCGCTAATATTGCTGTGCTAGAGGCAATTGAGGCCAATGACGTAGCATTACAAGAAGCACTTACTACGGTTGCACAAACATTAGTAGATGTTAATAAGGCGATTGGTGATGCAAGTACAGCAACCACTGAAGCAAATGCAGCCAAACAAGGTGCTTTAGATGCAACAGCACAAGCACAAACAGCTCTTACATCAATGCAATCGCTCATTACTAACTTAGGTTCAAAAGGCGTTTGGAATGTAGATACACAGTATTACAAAAATAATATGGCTGTTTTTAATGGTTCAACTTTTATTGCAATGCAAGATAACCTAGGAAAGACGCCACCTACACTTCCTACTCAATCTAATGCCTATTGGTCGTTGTTTGCTGAACAAGGTGCTCGAGGGCCGCAAGGACTTCAAGGGTTACCAGGGAAAGACGGTAAGGATGGAACCGGCGTAAATATCATTGGTGAATTGATGAGTGAAGATAACTTACCACCAACCGGCTCACCAGGTGATGCGTACATGATTGCTGGTGACTTGTATGTATGGCAAGAAAACACGAGTGGTTGGAAAAACGTAGGGCCAATTAGAGGGCCTCAAGGTAAATCAGCATACGATCTAGCTGTTGAAAATGGTTTTATAGGAACAATGGAAGAATGGATTGAATCCTTAAAAGGTATTCAAGGACCTCAAGGACCAGTGGGGCCACCTGGACCTCCAGCGGATTTAACAGAAATCAATCAACAAGTCGGAGAATTTAAAACTGCATTTGCTGAACATACAAGTGGAATAGCAACAACTGAAAAACCAGGGCATATTAAGCCTGATGGAGAAACTATCCTTGTAGACCCTGTAACTGGCGTAGCTAAGGCTATAGTTTCAGCAAAACGGTTTACCGGAGATTTGAATGATTTAATCTTAACGGGTCTGTATCTTGTTACAAAAGAAAGCACTAACAAGCCATGGGCAAACTATGAACTACTTGTCGAAGTTAAACTTTCTGCAGATGGAAAAACAGCATGGCAGTATGCAAGAACTATAATAGGGGCAGGTACAAATCAGGCTATAGTCGTTAAAAGAAATGGTAAACGAGCTAATGTAGATGTTCCATTTACATGGACTGCAACAGCATCTAGTGTTGACGGCTATTTTGAGAGTTGGGTGGTTTCTGAGCCTGTAGTAAGTAGCGCACTAGACAGCACTTCCACAACTTCAGTCGCCTCATCTAAAGCTGCAAAACTATTGAATGACAAAATAGAAGATTTAAAGTCCTCTGTAAGTAGTGGTAAGGCTTTAGTTGCGAACGCCATTACCGGTAAGGGCGTGTCTACTAGCCCGACAGCGGAGTTCGCAACAATGGCAAGTAATATCAGTGCCATTCAAACAGGAAAACGTGTAATGAAAAGTAATGTTGCCTCTAATGCTAGTATGAGATCCTTTTTAGTTCCTGCAACAAGTGCTGGATCGACACAATACTTCGTTGACCTAAATTTAGGATTTCAAGCAGAGACTATAGTTGTATTTGGAAGTAACGGTTCAACACAGTACGAATCTACTTACAACACATATCAACAGTACTATCCTAACACTGTTAAGTTAGCGACATATAACGGACAAACAGGCAGTTATCAAACATTTCAATTTAATATTCTTGATTTGGGTAACGGTAACTATTCCATACCTGTGCTACGTGCGAATCAAAACTATTTCTTCGTAGCATACGAAAAGTAGATTAGGAGGATTTTAATGACTCAAATTTATTCAAGGGGTAACAGAGTGTTTTATGATGAATCTGGACGTTTATTGTTTCAATCCGGTGAGGTACAAGAAGCCAATTTCCCAGTGAAGCATGAACCAGTAGTGGGGGAGATAGCATACGTTGATTTGGAGTTCAATTCATATGATGTCACAAAGCAATATATAGATAGTATTAACCCAGAAACTAAAAAACCTATTTTCAAAATGTACCCTGAACCAGAACTAACAGAAGAGCAAGCGAAGATAAAAAAATTAGAAGAGGATATCTTATTGTTAAAAACAGACAGTCAAGTAGGAGGGATTTTATAATGGTAAATCCAATCGTTGTAAGGATAGCAGCAGAACGCATCATAAACGGTGGTCTTAACCCAAAAACAAATACAGTATATGTTTTAGATGACATTACGAACGAAGCATATCGTATTGCTGTGGAAGATTATATATTAACTTCAACAAAAGGTATTTAGGTAAAATTAAACTTTAAAGTATTACAACTTTAATAATATGAATATAATGACAAAAATGCAATCGTCAACTATCATATGATATAACACTAATGAGAGTGGTGAAAATAGTGATGACTGTTGAAGAATTTTGTGAATTAATTGAAAAAGAATATTATTATTTTATGTACAAAGGTAAACGGCTATTTCCATTTAATTGCCATACGTCCGCAAATGTAATTTCTTCTTATCTATCGGTCCATTTTGATAACTCTTTTGTACACCGTACTTTTCGGAACGGTGCAACATTTCATGGCTGGTCAAAAAGTGATAATATTTGTGTTGACTTTACTTGTATACAAAGTGGTATAGGGAGTTATGAACATATTTTAACTAATCCAGCAAAAAATTTAAGTAAAGATGATGTTTTTAATATTATACAAGAAATACGTAAAGAGCATAGTTATTTAGGTATAATAGATAAGGATTTGGATAGATGGTATAGTTGGTGTGGAGTGCTAGACATTGAAGATTTACATGGGCTAGAACATGCAAAGAAGGTGGAGAATCCTTTTACGATTAATGGTTTTATGTCTTACGTGAAAGATGCTTATGATGAAGTTGATCATAAAGTTAAAGGTTGTTATAGTCCCTTATCAACGTAAAAATACTTTTTTCTACATGCGAATAATCTATGTAGTATTGTTCAGTAAGCATTGAAAATTTTTAATATCAAAATTTACAAAAGTGTCCTCTTATGAGGATGCTTTTTCTTTTGCCTGAAAGGATGTGAGCTTATGAAATACACGTTAGTAGGTGATAAGGAATGCTAATCGTTACAAACTTCGCAGGTACTCAAACAGAGCCGTTTTTCACAACATCTGCACCGGTATTTGAACAAGATACACTAGGCAATCTAACGCTTGAGTTTACAGTCAATAAAACAAATAACGAGGCTGGATTTAATCTGCTTCAAGAAGAATCGGTTGTCACTGCTGCTGATTATGAGTTTCGAGTTAAACAGTTAATTGATGATAAGCCTGGACGCAAAACAATACTTGCCATCTCAACTTTCTTTGATTTAGCATATCAGTTTAAGGATGAAACCTTTGGTGGTACTCACACCAGTAAAGAATTTGTAGCCTATTTGTTAGCTGACACAGGATGGACAGCAACTTGTGATTTCACAGAAACTGAAACAATTAATAAATTTGGTTCAAAGAACATCATTCAGTGTGTCAATCAAATTTGTGATGCCTTCAATTGTGAATTTGAGATATTGCCTAACAACCGAGTGCATTTCAGTAATTCACTTGGGCCGGACAACGGCGCACAGTATCGATACGGTCATAACATTAAAGCACTTAGCCGAAAGATTGATACAACTAATCTTAGAACAAAAATTACGGCCACTGGTAAAGAAGGTTTAACCGTTACGTATACATCACCTAATCACACGTTATGGGGTATACGTGTTGCTGATCCAATTAGTGATGAGCGTTTTACCAATTCAGAAAACCTAGTGAAAAAGGCTAAAGATTCGCTTATTGACTATCCAGAAGTGTCGTTTGAGCTTGATACACTTGAATTACTAAACAAGCAATTAGGTGAGAAGGTATGGCTGATTTACGAGCCAATTGAGGGGTTAGAGCTACAGACGCGAATACTTAAACGTATTTGTATTGTAGATGAGCTTTCCGATGAATTAAAGACAGTTGAAGTCACGCTAGGTAATTCATTACCGCGCACAATGTCAGATAATGAAGTTGATACTGAAGAGCTTATTGAAGAAACAAAAGAAGAGTTGGAAGAAGTAATTGAAGAAAATAAAAAGGAATTTAGGTCGGCTATAACTCAAACGGATAACCGGATAACCATTGAGGTGGAAGAGCTAAATAAATCAATTGCTACGATCGATGTGAAAGCTGATAGTATCAGCCTATCCGTCAATAATCGAATAACGCAGGAAATGGCTGCTATTAATTTAAAAGCAGACAGCATCAGCTTAACAGTGAATAACCGTATCACGAATGAGATGGCTTCTATAAACATTAAAGCAGACCAGATTCAATCAACAGTATCAGCGCAAGCAACGCAATTACATGGAATGGATACGCGTGTAGCGAATGCTGAATCTTCCATTACCCAACAAGCGCACCAAATTACACAGAAAGTATCGGTAACTGATTTTAATGGAAACACAATATCTTCACTGATAAATCAAACAGCTACATCTGTAAAAATTCGAGCGCAGAACATTGAGTTACAAGGTGCAGTAAGTGTACTTTCAGATATTAGTGGAAATCTGGGAACAATTTCTTCAGGTAACATTAATATTTCACAGGATATTCGCATGGGTAATAGACTTTACTTTAGTGACATGACTTCTGTTGGCGGTGCAAATGGAACCATTCAATTAAGTGCTTGGAATGACATCGTATACAGCGGATCGCGTCACTCATTTAATGGCACAGTTGATTTTAGTAATGCGAATGTTGTTGGAATGGGTGGCGGAGGTAATACAGTTTCAACGAATACCCCAGGATTAGAAATAACACAGAGTTCCAACAACTCAAAAACAATAGTATTCAAAAAATACGGCATAGATATTGGCACAATTACGTTAAATTAAGAAGGAGAATGAAAATATGAATTATCAAGTACAGCTAAACAACGGACAGGTCATTGATTTAAAGAATGCAGAAATTGAACCAGTAGAATTTACAGCCAATTTAAATGAACAAAAAATTACTTTTGTGAATTTAGGCGGTGCTGTTATCAATAAGCATCTTATTGCCAGTGTCATACCGGTACCACAAGAAGAGACGCAAGCATAGGCTTAGCGTTATTTTTTATGTTTTTTTAATGCTATGAGAGCAATCGAGATGGGCAACGGTATAGGCTACTGATTCTCGATGCTTCTCATGGCGCTTGTTTTATATAAAAAGGGCAAAGGACGGTGTATAAATGGAAAGATTTTTTGTGTCAGTATTCGGAGGAGCTTTATCATTTTTGATTGGTGGTTGGGGGTTATTACTTACAGTGCTTTTGGTATTCAACATACTTGATTTTTTAACGGGTATGGCAGCCAATTGGGGAGCTATTAACAGCAAACGAGGCTATCAAGGCATCATTAAAAAAGGCATGATGTGGGTTTGGATTGTAGTGGCAAATTTAATTTATTTAGTGTTGTTAGACCAAGGATTCACAGTGGGACAAATTATTCCTGATGCAGTGGCAATCCTATTTATCCTGAATGAAATTGTAAGTCTAGGTGAAAATAGTGCCAAGTTGGGTTTGGACATGCCTGGACCAGTCAAACGTGCTTTAGAAATCTTTAATAATCATGAAAAAGAGGGTGAAAGCAAATGACTAAGAAGTATGTAGGTTCGAGTGGCCACGGTTTAAAAATCAGAGGCGCTAAACATTTTATTGATGAAGTGGACGAAGCTCGAAAAGTAACTAATGAAGTACATCGTATTTTATCAACTCAATACAACGGCATCGGTTCTGTATTTCACGACAACACATCGACAACACAAAATCAAAATCTACAAACAATCGTAAATTATCATAACAAACAAATTCGTGACCTGGACTGGAGCATTCACTTTAACGCAGCGAGTATCACCGATGCACCGCGAGGCGTTGAGGTTCTTTATTATGATGCTAAAGATTTAGCTGCTAAATTAAGTTCTGCTATAGCAAAAGCTTCTGGTTTAAAAGACCGAGGAGCAAAACAGCGTAAAGAACTTTATTTCTTGAATAGTACTACTAAACCGGCTATTTTACTAGAAATCTGTTTTGTCGATAGTAAAGCAGATGTTGAGCTGTATCGTAAAAACTTTAATGCTATTTGTAAGGCTATTGCAGAAGTTCTAGCAGAACATTTAGGTTTGACAAAAATACAAAATGAACAGATTCAGAAGGAGGAAACACCAGTGGTAAACACATTAACATCAACAGCTAAAGAGGATTTAAAAGGATTGTTAAAAGAAACGTATCAGCGTGGTATATTAAAGGTAGACCATAGCGAGAAAGTAGGTTCTATGACTGATGGTGAAGCCTTAGGATTGCTAATTTCGGTTGTAAAACGGACTTTATAATAAAGGATAAGACCAAGATAGCTAATGAGCTGTCTTGGTCTTTTTTTAATTAATTGCTTTTTTTTTCAAAGAATAAATTTAAATCTGTTTTATCTGTGTCAGCAGCTAAAGCTGTATTAATATGTTTGTTTAACTCTACCATCTTTGCTTTTTCAAAAAATGGTACATTTATGTAGTATGGCGAGCCTGATTTTTCAATTGTTAATATGGTTTTTAAACCACTACCAGCTATTCCAATTCCGATAATTAACAAAATTAAACCTGCAATAAAGCTTGCTCCTATATAACCTAATGAAGTGAAAATAAGGAATAGACCAATAAGTATGGCTTTAATATTGTATTTCGAAGATAACATAGATCCCGAAATGTTTTTTAAAGGAATACTTTGCTCATCTTTCCCTGCTGGAATAAATCCTAAGATTGTGTTTGATAAATTTGTTTTAACAAATCTATTATCAACTTCCACAGAACCTTTTACCCAGAAAAATAACAGACTGATTGAAAAACTGATTTGTTTCATAGTAAAATTCTCCTTATCATATAATGATTAAATTGTTCTATTAAACTATAACAAAATACCCAAGTTATGTCACTATAATTTTTATTTGAATGAGTTGAAAGCAAGCCAGGCTTCACGTTACCCTAATCTAGGGCTTTTCTAAGTATGCAAGGTTTTGCTGACATTGAATACGAAGCAATTAAATTTTATGTATATTTTCTGAGCCATTAGGAAACAAATAAGTGAAAATAATATCGCGCAAAACTACATATGCTGATTTGATTGAATTGTTCGAAAAAAATAAATGTTTCACAATTGTTTATTTTTGAATTATACTTAAGTCATTAGGAGGGGATAGGTATGGCAAATGTAAAAGATGTAGCAAAATACTTTATTAGCCTGAGCAAAGAAAGTTCTCCGTATGCTATTACTCCGTTGAAATTGCAAAAGCTTTTATATTACGCACAAGGGTTCTTTTTAATGGATAATAAAAAGCCGTTGTTTGAAGAAGATTTATTGGCTTGGGATCATGGACCAGTCAACTATGAGATTTATGATATGTATAGAAAATATAGGTATCACACGATTCCTAGCGAGCCATTTGATGTTGAAGGTAAGTTAAATAGCAAGGAAATCGAAGCTATTGAAGACGCATGGCATGAATTTGGAGAATTAGACGGAAAGACTTTGGAGGAACTAACTCATCAAGAAGATCCTTGGTTATTCACTGATAAAGATGATGTTATCAGCATCAAACTGATTAGTGAATACTTCAGAGATCAGTACGAATATACAGAAGCATAAAAGAGCGATTATGTCGCTCTTTTTATTTAATTTATATAAAAAGAGGTGGCTCGTATACAAAAATGGGATTGGTGGGCCAATAAGGCTAAATACATATATTATTTTATTAGAACGTTAATAGATTGGGTAAAATATAAAGTCGATAAATCTAAAAAAAATGATTTCTTGTCTGTTGTTTTTACTTTTATACCAATTATTATGATTACATTTGTTTTGTATTATTTTGTTTCTCAAATAAAAGTACCTAATTGGCTAATAGGAAATTCAATTGTTTTAAAGAGTTTTTTTGGGTTTAACCATATAGATGATCATATTGTAAAAAATATGATCTTCACTATTATAAGTTCCCTAACAATAATCATCTCCTTATTATCTGCTATTTATGTATTTACTTATCGTGAGCAAAAAAGTGTTTCTCCATCTGCATCTACTGATAAATTTAAAAATAAACTTTTATTAAGGGTAATAAAGTTAATGATTTTTAATATTATCTTCGGAAGCTTAGTTAACGGTGCTTATAATTGGTTTTTGGATAATGATATTAAGCATACTTTGGATATAACAAAATTATTATTACTAAGAGTAATAACATTATTTTTGTCATTAATTTTCTTAATATATTATATAATTGTACTTGTTAAATATTTATTTAGAACAATGAGTTTAGACAGTATGCTTGTAGATTCTGTTAAACATTCGAATATTTTATGTGACTCTTTAATTAATATGAATAGGTTTAAACTCTTTAAACTTCTTATAAAAGACAGATATAGGATATTTCACTTTAGTATAGAAAGTGTATTTCAAAATCTTAAATTTGTAGCAGACAATAATATGAATAAAGAGTTTGAAGAGAATATTAATGAATTTAAAGAAGTGTTTAATAAGTTCAAAAATCCTTTCAAGGAGACTTCAGAAGGAATTGTTATTCATGTCTCAACTGAACTTTTGAAAAATGAAG
Organism: Lysinibacillus sp. NPDC097195; assembly: GCF_044762075.1. Classification (NCBI taxonomy): domain Bacteria; kingdom Bacillati; phylum Bacillota; class Bacilli; order Caryophanales; family Bacillaceae; genus Lysinibacillus; species Lysinibacillus sp. NPDC097195. Next base: position 159,817 of record NZ_JBIWDP010000001.1, read on the forward strand.
AAAAAGAATTTATTAAATTATATCAATCTGCAATAAGAAGTAATTTGGCACTTATTAGTTCTTTATTTAAAAATCAACAATATAACAAAGCAACAAAAGCAGTTGAACTCTATTTTAATATGTATATAGAGACTGATGAAACTTTAACTAAAATATTTAGAATAAGTTTAAATGACTTGTTGGATATACTGGATACTAAAGAAGAGAAACAAATAAAAATCTTTTTAGATGGATTGAAAGAAGTTCCAGAAGAACAAACATTGACAGCTTATAGAAATTTATTAATGAAATTAGTTAGTAATAATCAACTAAAAAACATAACAAATGTGGTATATGATTTTAATGTAGTGAAAAAATTCAATAAGAAATCATTATTAACTATATTGATACAAAATTTAGTTAAAAGTATTGAAATCTCTAATTACCAAATTACTGGTTTTTTGGTCAAGTATTTAATTACAAATAATACTGGTAAGGAAATCAATATGGGTTTAATACGTTTGAAGAAAAATAAATTTTTATTTACTACAATATTAGAAGCTGGCGAAAAAATTGAAGGTGTCTCAGAAAATATTGTATATTCAAGCAAAATCAATGAAGAAACATATGATTATTGTATAAAAAAAGCATTCATATTATTATATGCACAACATATGTATTCAATAAAAGAAAAATTATGGTATGCTAAAGATCGAAACGAAATAGGGACAGAAATAAATATAACTGACGAGTTTATAGATGACGAATACAAAGAATACATGATAAAAAAAATAGAAGAAGCTTCTTCTAAATACGGTCTTAATTTCTTTAATGATAAAGAAATAATGAAAGTGATTTACAAAGCTTTGAGAATTAATTATTCTCAAGAAAAGGTAAAAAGCGAAATATTGTTAACAGATATTTTAGAGCAATTAATCTTAAAATTATTTAGTAAATAAAACTAACTTTAGTAAAAACCAAGAAGGGTAAATAACTTTCTTGGTTTTTTATTGCTAAAATAAAAACTAATGTTCTATAATGAATTAAAAACAAACAAATGTTCTTATGTGAGGAGAGTTTACAGTGTCGGCAGCAGTTACAAAACCAACAAAAAATTCAAAGATGAAGAAATTAGAAGAACAAAGAGCTCAATCTAGGCTAGTAAAAGAACCAAAGCATTTAGCACGAGATGAATTTGACCTTGAAGAAATAGCCTATGTATTATCAGAATCAATGCAAGAAAATAAAATTTATACATACATAATTTATAAACATGATGAGCTATTGGAAGGTACGGTCGTAAAAATGGATGCAAACACTAAATTAATCCACATAAAAGACAGATATATGGGCATCCATAAGATACATTTTTTAGACATTTTAAAAGTATCTGACGTTGAATAATTGTGGAGAGTGATTGTAATGATAAATGACCGCGGAAATATGAAATGGACATCATTGATGCTACCTGAACACTTGGTTCAGTTAAAGGAGTGGAAAAGAAAACAGTTTTACGATAAAAAACGCGAGTTGACTGAATGGGAGCTTGATGAGATAGAACAAACAATTCAGCAAGCTTTCAAAATGCAAAAGCTAATTAAGCTCACACTTTGGAAAAATCAAAAAATATTTGATGAAATTGGAATGATTACTGGGACAGATATTTATAAAAAGGAGTTACTTTTAGATACAGACTTGTCAATCAAGCATATTACCTTTGATATGATACAAAAAGCGTCATTGGTAGACTTTGATGATTAAGCCTGATGAGCGCAGAAATGTACATCAATTTATTCTTTTGGATATGGCCGTAAAATCTTTGCAGAATGATTATGATAAACTAGGAAATCTAAAAATGTCAGAGGTATATATCAGAATAGTGGACGACCTATTGAAAGATATAAGAAGCGATTTTTTCAACCAAAAGCGAATGTTAGCTAAACAAAAAATCGAAGTAGTGAAGTGGATTAATATAGACCAATACTTTAGTGACGTTGTTATTAAAACGCCTGGAGAAGATGTAGTACTGAGATATGCTAAACAAGCTCTAAAAACAAATGTGGAAGCATTAATATTTAGATACTTAGGGAGAGAGAGAATATGACTGTAAAATATCTAACTAAAACATTTAAAGATGTAACAAAGAAAAAAACAGATGCATTACAAGTAATGACTCGAAACATGCCTAATGATGTAATTATAAAAATATACGAGTGTAAAGATACTATAATTATTCATAGTAAAAATGATACAACAAACCACGCTAGTTTATCTCACGCTAAAGGTTATGAACATATTCAAGATTGGGAAATTGTTTATGCAATTAAACACATATTAAAAGAAACAAATGAAAATGTACGAGTGTTTGTGAAAGGAAATGGGATAATTCATATATGTGTTAAGGGAAGTAACGTACTGATAAACTAGAAAAATCATGAAAAACATTAAAAAGTCACTCGATTGAGTGACTTAAATTCCCAACAATTGTTTTTTCTTGGCATCAAACTCATCTTGTGTAAGAATGCCAGCATCTAATAGTTCTTTTAATTTAATTAATTCATCAGTAGGTATTGTTGATGTACTAGGAGGAGTAACGGCTGCTTGAACTTTTTCTTCCTCTTCGGCAACAATTAATAATGAAAGTTTTTCAAGATCTTTCTTATCACATTTTATTACTAAAGGAACTTTTTCACCGTTATCTCGCTTTAAAAACAGAGTCGCTACTGATTTATCTTTACCTACATTAGCTCCCATAGCCCCAGCAATAGCCCCTGCATTACCGAAAGTACTGCCAATCATACTCCAACCAGCTATATCAAGAGCACTCTTCTGAATATTTTCGACACGGTCCCATTTAATTAACTGAAATGTCTCAGCTTCATTATAATTGACTGAAATCCCTACAATACCAGGCTTTGTTTGAGTAAGTTTGAAACTGTTTCCTTGTTCCTTTAACTGCTCTTTGCCGTTTAGAATTTCAATGTTCATCTTAATTGGCTTCATTACTCGAACGATTTGTCGTTTATCAGTTACTTCTTCCTTTTCTTCAGGGACAATGCCGAGAACATTTTTTATCTCTGATAGAAAAGATAAACTGGTCTCAACGTTATTAAAACTAATAATCTGTTCTTCTTCGTTGTAAGCAAAAATCATTTCAGTTATAGTCATTTTCTTATTAAAGGAAACTTTAAGAATTTTGTTTAAGTCATAAGTAACAATTTTCTTATGTTTATCTGTAGTAAGGATTCGACTAGAAGTTAAAACAGCTAAACGTTGTTTAAATAATCCCCCAGAAACAATACCTGCTTGTTCAATTATTTCCTGGTCATTTATTTGCTCAGCAATTAAATTAATATCTTTCTTGAAATTATTGATAACAAGAGATCCTTCGGGTTTTAGATATTCTTTTATTTGTTCTAATGCGTACAATTTATTTCCTCCTTCCATATGTATAATGGTAATACACTAAAATTGTATCAATAATGGTAGGTCTTGTCAGTATGTAATGGAAATAGGACTAAATACCTTGGGAGTGATTTTTAATTAATGTACACCTGTCCGTTAGTTGTTTGTAGTTAATAGTTATAGTGAAAAAATCGCTCCCCCAATCGCTCCCCCAATCGCTCCCCCAAAACAAAACAAAATAATCCTAAATAAACGAAGGGTATAATATAAACAAAAACCCCGCAAACACTTGAATGAACAAGGTTGCGGGGTTTAAGAAACGCAAACATTCTAACGTTAAAAAATTAACGAGAGTAGTACTCTACGATGAATGCTTCGTTGATTTCAGCAGATAGTTCAGAACGCTCTGGAAGGCGAGTGAATGTACCTTCTTTTTTGTCTGCATCAAAAGTTAAGTAGTCAGGTACGAAGTTGTTTACTTCGATAGCTTCTGTAACTACAGCAAGGTTTTGAGATTTTTCACGAAGAGAAATCGTTTGACCTGGTTTAACGCTGAATGATGGAATATCAACGCGTTTGCCGTCTACTAAGATATGACCGTGGTTTACTAATTGACGAGAACCACGACGAGTGCGAGCTAAACCTAAACGGTAAACTAAGTTGTCAAGGCGAGTTTCAAGAAGGATCATGAAGTTTTCACCGTGAACACCTTTCATTTTACCAGCGCGGTCGAATAGAGTACGGAATTGACGTTCAGTCATACCATACGTATGACGAAGTTTTTGCTTCTCTTGAAGTTGTAAACCGTATTCTGATAATTTTTTACGTTGGTTCGGGCCGTGTTGACCTGGTGCGTAAGGGCGTTTTTCGATTTCTTTACCAGTACCGCTTAGTGAGATACCAAGACGACGAGATAATTTCCAAGATGGACCTGTATAACGAGACATATTGTTGTCTCCTCCTTTAAATTTGGTTTTTTTGTTGTAAAACAAAAACCAGTAGTACCCAATCTTATACGCATTTTATTTTCATGTATTTTCGCCTATGCAGCCATTAGGTTACACAATACACCATCTATTTAACGGAGTGTACTCAGTAAAATAGAGGAATAAAATACAGTCATAAGCTTATACCACTGCTGCGTTTATTTTACACAAACTCCATTGTAACTGCTTCAAGCGTAGACGTCAATTGTTAACACTATTATTTTCAAAAAGCCTCTATAGTATGAATTTCCTTCAGAGGCATTTTACACTATTACGAAATGGTCATGGATGCGGTAGTAAATGTAAAATGTAAAAGTAAGGTAGAATTACATAGTCAAAATGACACAAATTATGTATAATACATTATAAGTTAATAGTAATTGATTTGTACGTTATATAGAAAAGGTGATTTCATGACAGACCATTTACAAACGCTGAAATATATAAAATCTGATGTTTTGAGCATTTGGGTGAGTTCGAATGGAGGACTAAACAGTTTTAACGAGTATTTTTATTCATTAAAACAGTGTCTAAAGAAGCACTTGAAAATTGAAAATGCGGCTTTTCTTAGTTTTGAAGGTAATAGTTTAATACCTGTTGAAGAATTAGCTAATTTGACAATCGAAACAAAACTAAATGCTGTGTCATGGCTAATGATAGAAGCTAGCTTTTACCAACAAAAACTGGTGAAGCTTCCTTATATACTAAAAGAAAAAACAGCCTATAATATGATGACAGATATGGTGCTTTTCCAGGCGGAGGGCAAGGACCCAATTGGTGTTCTGCTTGTAGAAGCCACTGATACTTGGACGGACTTCATGACTTCGGATTACGGTGAAGAATGTGTAGAAACGCTTACAAAAGTTTTACAAATATTAAGTGAAAATTTAGAAGTAAAATTAAATGAAGACCAATATAGAAAACTTTACAATATGACAGATTTATTTCATTCAACAATGGATATAGATTTAATTTTAGAAAACGTTTTAAAAAATATTCGAGATAATTTTCCGGAATTTAATGTGGAACTTATATTATCGAATGACCAAGACCGCCATACGACTATCGATATAAAGCTTTTTGATTACTTATCAGAAAGACCTGCTACTATTGAAGCCTTTGTATCAGGAGAGTTAACAACTGAATTAGCGGGAGACTTGAATTATCGCATATTAAATGCTCCTATTAAAGGAAGACAAGCCATTTATGGCATTTTACAAGTTAGTGCACCAACGACATACCTTTTTTCGTCGACAGAAAAAGACTTTGTCCGCATGCTAGCACAAGCATCTGGTAATGCACTAGAAAATGCTAAATTATATCATCAATCGCATCGCCTCGTAAGTGACTTACAACTTATCAATGAAACATCGCATCGATTAAATATGCGAATTGATATTAATGAAATGTTACTTTTCCTACAAAAACAATTAATGAAGTCTTTCCAACCAATGGAAGTTTGTTTCGCTTTTAAAGATAATACTACCTATGTAGTGGCTGATGCTAGTACATCCTTATTTAAATCAGACGAAGGTAAGACTTATATTAGACATGTTGAACAACATTTTGAACTTACAAATGATCCACTTTTTATAGCAGATTTTAGCCGATTAACCCCAAATCAAATAGAATATCGTTCAATTATGGCGATTCCTATCTTAATGGAGGAAAAAATTAATGGCTTTAGTATCGTATTACACAAAGAGCCATATTTCTTTTCGTTTGACAGCTTTAAGCTAATGCAATCTTTAATCCATCATTCGTCGTTAGCGATTGCGAACTCTATTTTACGAAATCAGCTGCAAGAAATGGTCGATCGCGATCATTTAACAAAACTCTATGCACGAAGTTATTTAGACCAATATGTAGAAACGTCATTAAAAAAAGATCAATCAGGAATGTTTCTACTTATAGATATTGATAATTTTAAACGCATTAATGATACCTATGGACATCAAATAGGTGATAAAATTCTTGTGCAAATTGCTGGGAAACTAGAGGAAACAATAGGTGCCAGAGGAATTTGTGCTCGCTGGGGTGGAGAGGAAATGGCGGTATATGTACCAAATGTAGATGAGCAAGAAGCGATTAAATTAGCTTCGACAATCGTTGAAGTCATTCCAAATGCCACTGACCCGCAAGTAACGATTTCTGCAGGGCTTATCACATGGGATCAAAACTATCGACCAGCCTTTCAATCTGTTTTTCTCCATGCGGATACTGCTTTATACGAAGCAAAGAACAGTGGGAAAAATAGATATTGCATCCATGATCGAAATTTACAAACAAATGCATAAACCTGCTTTACTATAGAATTGCCCCGAAATGATATATTTACAATCCATTTCAGGGCATTTTTTAGTGATTATATGTGGGTATTTTTTCTAAATATGGAGCATTAATGTTTGAACGAAATGTTCTAAGCCTACTTGATCTTCCGCCGAAAAGCGATCCTTCATTGGGCTATCAATATCTAGTACGCCAATCACTTGATTTTGTTGAACAAGAGGAATGACAATTTCAGATTGAGAAGCAGCATCACAAGCAATATGTCCTGGGAATGCGTGTACATCTTTTACGACTAGTGTTTCTTTTTGTGACACTGCTGTTCCACAAACACCGCGGCCTACTGGAATTCTTACACATGCAGGTAGGCCTTGGAATGGGCCTAAAACGAGCTCATCTTGTTGTAATAAGTAAAAGCCAACCCAGTTAATATTGGGTAAAAATTGATTAAGCAAAGCAGAAGCGTTACTTAAATTAGCAATACGATCTGATTCTCCTGTCAGCAAGGCGTCTAATTGCTTTGCTACTGACTTGTATTGATCGACAATGGAACCTTCATAATTAATTTGTGTAAACATAACAGCACCTCGTTTAAAAATTTAGTTATTTGGAAATATAGATTTGTAATGCTGATGTAAATCGACAGCAGCATGTGCATCTGAACCGAAAACAATAGGTAATCCAATTGTTTTACTATAATCGATGAAGGCAAATGGTGGATAAGGTTCTTGACAATGTGTTTTACTTAAACCAGCACTATTTAAATCTAACTCATATCCTTTTTGCTGCATAGTAGTTAATACTTCCCGAATACGGACGCTGTCATCAATTTTTGTTTGATGGGCTAGTTGAAACTTATGAACTAGAGTAGGATGACCGATGCGCTTCGGTTTGTAGTGTCCTAAATCTGCTTCTATCGATTGTAGGACAGTATCATAGTATAAATGGTAGACTTGTTCAATAGAGCCTACTTTTTTAGCAAAAGCGATAAAATTATTAGCAGAATAATCAATGCACTCATATGTATCTTGCCATTGCAAAAAATGCACCGATAAGATGGCGTCATCTAAAAACGAGCCATACGTATCAAGGAAGTGACGCGTTTCCTGTACAAAACCTTGAATATAGTCTATCTCTAAACCGATACGAATGCGAATATCTTGTGCATATTGCTTTTGCAGTTGCTGTAAGTCTTCAAAATAACGCATTAAAAAATCTGGATGCATACCGCTATCTTGTTGAGGTGTAGGGTCTATAAAATGGGAAGGCAGCGGTGCATGTTCTGTAAATGTAATATCCGTAAATTTTTCAGCAATAGCTTTTTCAATATATTGTGTAAATGAATCAGATGTCCCATGTGGGCAATAGGGGCTATGGATATGGCCGTCTCTTTTCATACATTTTACACTCCTTTTACGATTAAAATAATAATTACATATTTCCGCTCTATGTTCATTGACACATGTACAGCTATCAATATGTAGGTCGTGAATACACTTTTATGAAAATCACTTAAATTTTAGTACAAAAGGCGAAAACATAGTATATAATAAATACAACTAGCCAATTCGTTTATTGTAGAATAGGAGGCTTACGATGGAGTATATCATCATTCCAATTATCCTACTATTAATTTTAGCAATAGTAGGATTAATGATGCGAAAAAAACATACAACAATTATTGCACAACTTGAAAATGAAAAATTACAAATACAAAACAATCCCATAAATGAAGAAATTTCCAAAGTTAAATCATTAAACATGAATGGTGAAACAGAGGAGATGTTTGAACGGTGGCGTAATAGTTGGGATGAAGTCATCGACGTACATATGACAAAAATTGATTCACTCCTATTTGATGCTGAGGATCAAATCAATCGTCTTCGTTTTAAAAAAGCAACGTTAATTGAGCGTGAAATTGAAGACTATATTCTTAAGTGTGAAAAAGATAAGAATAAAATCTTAGAAGAACTTAATGAATTAATTGGCAGCGAGGAAAAAAACCGTATTGAAATTGAACAGCTCAAAGAATATTATCGATCAGCACGTAAAACATTGCTAGCACACCAGCATTCATTTGGTGTAGCATTACCAGCACTTGAAGAAAAATTAGAATTGTTTGTGCAAAAATTTGAAGAATTTGATGTACTCACAAGTGAAGGCAATTATTTGCAAGCGCGTGAAATTGTTATTAGCTTAAATCATGAATCACAGCAGACTTTTGAATATATTAATGATGTGCCAACGATTTTAACCGAACTACAAGTGAAATTACCAGGTGCAATTCAAGAATTGCGCAACGGTAAACGGGAAATGGAAGAACAATCTTACTACTTACATCATTTAGAGTTAACAGAAGCGTTGGACAAGCTAGAGGTTGAATTTGCTACGTTGAAAAACGAATTAGCGGAGCTGAAACTAACAGTTGTCAAACCGCGTGTTGCCGAAATAAACGAAGAAATTGATCATTTTTATGATTTGCTTGAAAAAGAAGTAATTGCGAAAAATTATGTGGATCAAAATTGTGAGCGATTATTAGGATCTATTAACAACGTGATCAATTCAACACGTTCAGTAAGTGATGAAGCATCTTTTGTCCAGCAAAGTTATCATTTAAATGAAAAAGATGCCGAAATTCCTAAGGCAGCTTTAAAGCAATTAGAAGCATTACAACGCCGATATGATCTATTGGCAATGCGTGTTGCTGAGGAAAAATCAGCCTATTCTAGTCTCCAAGAGGAATTAATTGAAATTAGTGAAGAACTGGAGCGCATTCACGAAGAGCAAGGGCATTTATCAAATACAATGAAAAAGCTGCGTATTGATGAAAATAAAGCGCGTACGCAAGTAGACAACTTGAAAAAAATCCTTCAGGAAACAGATCGTCTATTAAATAAAGCGAATATCCCAGGAATTCCTGAAGAGATGGACGCCCGCTTAGATGAGGCGGCCGAGCATATTTATGTTGTGATGCAAAGTCTGCAAGAAGTACCACTCAACATGGGAACTGTTCATAACAATTTAAATGCAGCCACGCTTTGTGTTGAGGAAGTACATGCAAAGGCCCATGAATTGATTGAGAATGTGATGCTAATTGAACGCATTATTCAATATGGCAATCGTCACCGTGCAACAAATGCAAAATTAAATGCTCGCTTAAAAGAAGCGGAAGAAGCATTCCATCAATTCCGCTATGCAAAGGCTTTAGAAGAAGCTGGAACAGCAGTGGAGGAAATGGAGCCAGGTGCATTAAAGCGCATCGAGGCCATTGTTGCAGAGGACATGTTAACTCGGTCTTAAAATAATCCATAAAGAGAAAAAGAGACAGCTGCCTAAAAAGTGTGTACAAAACTTTTTAGGTAGCTATTTTTTTTACAAAAACTAGCTCTTAATGTTAATTTAGTCATCCTCTCCATGAGACAAATGACTAAATTAGAATAATTAGTAGTCAATCGACACAGATTGCGTTATGATAAATACCGTTAAATCAACGTTTTGAAAGTGTGTGAAAAAATGAATGTAAAGACAATTTATCTTGATAATAGTGCTACAACAAAGCCTTATAAAGAAGTAATGCAAACTTTTATGGCAGTAAATGAACAGTATTACGCAAACCCTGCATCAATCCATGCCATGGGTGTAGAATCAAATGAATTATTAATGCGTGCACGTGAGCAAGTAGCAGATATTTTGAAGACGGAAGCAAAAAATGTGCTATTTACTTCAGGTGGTACCGAATCGAATAACACAGCAATTTTTGGTTTAGCACGTGGTAACACACATAAAGGGAAACATATCTTAACGACAGAAATTGAACATCCGTCTGTCTTAGAAGCAGTTAAGCATCTCGAAAATGAAGGCTTTGAAGTGGAATATTTACGTGTCAACGAACAAGGCGTTATTTCATTAGATGAGCTTAAAGCGAAAATTCGTAAAGATACTGTTTTAGTTAGTATGATGCATGTGAATAACGAAATGGGTGCCATTCAACCTATTTTCGAAGCAGCTACAATTATTCATGCTGAAAGTAGAGCAGCATTCCATGTAGATGCTGTCCAAAGCTTCGGAAAACTGCCATTAATTTTTAAAGGCGAGGATGGCCCTGATTGCATTACAATTTCTGGACATAAAATACATGGCTTTAAAGGTTCAGGTGTTTTAGCTTTTCGCAAGCAAATGCAATGGCAACCTTATGCATTAGGTGGTGGGCAGGAATTTGGCTTACGTAGTGGCACTGTCGCAGTACCTCAAGCGGTTGCATTGGCAAAAGCGGCCCGTATCGCTGTTGAAACGATGCATGAACGTGCGCAAAAATATCGCGCATGGCAACAAGAAATTCGCGCGGAACTAGCGCAATTTGGAGATGTTGTCCATATTTTATCTAGCTCCGCTTGTGCGGCTCATATTTTATCATTCAGTGTTCGTGATGTAAAAGGTGAAGTGATTATTAATGCCATGCAAAAACAAGGTGTCATTGTTTCGACATCAAGTGCCTGCTCTTCCAAACAAACAAAGACAAGCCATGTTGTTGAAGCATTAAATATAGATGAACATTTTAAAAAAGGTGTTATCCGCGTTAGTTTTGGTGCATACGTAACATCTGAAGATATAACACAGTTTATACAAGTGCTCAAAAAAGTATTGATGGAACTTAAAGGAGAATTACTATTATGATTTGGAAAGAAATTCTAATTCGTTACGGCGAACTGTCAACAAAGGGACGTAATAAAATGGATTTTATCCGTCGTTTACGTGAAAATATTCGCCATGCATTTGCAGATTTAGGCCATTTACACATTCGTACGGAACGTGATCGCATGTTTATTGCTATTGAAGATAAGGATCAAATGGATGTCTTATTAGCAGGCTTACCGAAAATCTTCGGCATTCAATCATTTAGTCCTGTAGCTGCATGTGAAAAAGATATGGACGCTATGAAACAGCTGGCTATTACGATTATGGATACGTTTAAAGAGGAACAACTGACTTTTAAAGTTGAAGTGAAACGTACAGATAAAACATTCCCATTAGAGTCACACAGCATTCAACGCGAAATTGGTGGTTATGTTTTACCGCAATATCAAAATTTATCTGTAAAAGTGAAACATCCTGATGTTGAGTTACGAGTGGAAGTGCGCCACGATGCAACATATATGATGGCACAAGTTATTCCTGGTGCGGGTGGGATGCCAGTGGGCTCCAACGGAAAATCATTATTAATGTTGTCAGGAGGGATTGATAGTCCTGTAGCAGGTTATTTAATGATGAAGCGTGGTGTACGTCTAGAAGCCATCCATTTCTTTAGCCCACCGTATACAAGTCAAAATTCATTAGAGAAAGTAAAAGTGTTAGCAAATGAACTAACAAAATTTGGCGCAAATATTCGATTACATGTTATACCGTTTACTGAAATCCAAGTTCTTATTAAAGAAAAAGTACCGTCAAATGTCTCGATGACAACAACACGTCGTATGATGTTAAAAGTTGCTGATAAAGTTCGTGAAGAAATTGGGGCGCTTGCTATTGTAACAGGTGAGAGTCTTGGACAAGTTGCAAGTCAGACGCTTGAAAGTTTAACTGCAATTAATGCGGTAACGAATACACCAATTTTACGTCCGCTTATTTCAAATGATAAATTAGAAATTATTGATATTGCGGAGAAAATCGGCACATATGAAACGTCGATTCAACCATTTGAGGACTGCTGTACAATTTTCACGCCTGCAAGTCCGAAAACGAAGCCGAAGCTTGAAAAAGTGGAGCATTACGAGAGCTTTTCTGACTTCGATGAACTAATTGACCGTGCAGTAAAAAATCGTGAAGTGTACATTTTCCCGAAAAAAGAGCAGCCAAAAGATAAATTTGCAGATCTTTTATAAAAAAATTAAAGTTTTTATAAAAAAATATCGTCAGCGTTATTTAAAAATTAATTACGCTATTATAATAAGAAGGAAACCGTCTCAAAATTGAATTTGGGACGGTTCTTTTTTATATTTCCTAGGCTTTTTCCTTTAGAGTTACATTTTACCTTTTATTTTTTCGTATTAAAAATCGAATATCGCACATTCTATATTCACAAGGAGGTGAGACAGACATGGCGAACAACAACCGCAGTTCAAATCAGCTTGCAGTACCTGGTGTACAACAAGCACTAGATCAAATGAAATACGAAATTGCACAAGAATTTGGTGTTCAATTAGGAGCTGACGCTTCAGCTCGTGCCAACGGTTCCGTTGGTGGTGAAATCACTAAACGTCTTGTACAAATGGCAGAATCTCAATTAAAAGGTATGCCAAACAACAACCAATAATTGCAGAATAAGCAGTTATTGAACTTAAAACCAGTGACCGTAAAAGGCACTGGTTTTAGTTTGTTTAAAATGACTGTTTTTATGCTAAATGCAGTGCTTTGAAAACGGTAACGGTTTTATTTATATCATTACTTTCACAAATAGCGGAAATAACAGCCACACCGTCTGCACCTGCTTGCAATACAGCATAGGCATTGTGTAAGTCGATGCCACCGATTGCGACGATAGGCAGCTGTGGAGACAATTTTCGAGCATATGATAAAAATTCAGTTCCACTAGGCGGTTGAGCATCATTTTTTGAAGTTGTCGCATATATCGGCCCTATACCTACATAATCTGCTCCATATTGTAAAGCGACTTGTAATTCATCAGCACAGTGGACAGATACGCCAAGAATTTTTTGACCTATTTTTTGACGGACGAGCGATACGGGAAGATCTTCTTGCCCAATATGAATACCATCAGCATCTAACTTTAAAGCAAGTTCAATATCGTCATTCACGATAAAGGGGACTGCGTATTGCTTGCATAAACTTTGACATTGACGCGCAAAGTTTTCATAGTGCTCATCTGTCAATGCACCGAGTCCTTTTTCACGAAATTGAAACATCGTAATGCCTGCTTGCAAAGCTGCCTCAAGTACTGCTAAAGGTTGTCCATTTTTTACATTCGTTGTACCCATAATAAAATAAAGCTGCAAATCCCTACGTTTCATGGATAATCACCTCGCAACTAGCTTGAAATTTTTTGTAAGCAAAATGATTCGTCGGTCCATTGCCATTGCCAATTGATAAATTATGAAGAATTGCTAGCTGTATAAACTTTTTCGCCTCAATAATCGCCTGTTTTAGAGGCAGTTTTTGTCCAATAAAAGCTGTTAATGCAGCTGAAAATGTACATCCTGTACCGTGAGTGTTCTTTGTAGCAATACGAGGAGTCTGCATTGAAAATGTTGTACCATTGTTAAAAAATACATAGTCCACTGCAAAATCTTCGTTAGCTAAATGTCCACCTTTTATAATGACACATTGCACACCAAGCTGTAATAATGCTTGTGCTGCTTGCTGAATTTCTAATAAAGTTTCGATTTTACGCCCTATAAGAGTCTCTGCTTCAGGAACATTAGGTGTGACGATTGTGGCAAGTGGTAAAAGTTCTTCCTTTAATGCCGCTATCGCTTGTTGCTGTAATAAGCTTTCGCCACCTTTAGCAATCATTACTGGATCAACAATAAGGGGAATCGCTGAATGGCAGAAAGTCTGTGCAACGGTACGAATAATGTCAGAAGAAAAAAGCATTCCTGTCTTAATGGCAGAAATTGAAAAATCATCGAGTAAAACTTGAAGTTGTTTATTGACAAAGCCTTGGTCGATTGGTAATACATCCATTACACCTAATGTATTCTGTGCAGTCAAAGCGGTAAGAACAGAAGTTCCGAAAACGCCTAATTCTTGAAATGTTTTTAAATCAGCCTGGATACCTGCTCCGCCACCACTATCAGAGCCAGCAATTGTCGTAACAATGTGCATTAGTGATCACCATCCTTCGATAAACGATGTAATTCATTTAAGATGGAAACAGTAAAATCACCGTTAAATGGTGTAGTAGAAGCAGCATGTTTCGCCACTTGTTTATAGGCGGTTAATGTATCGCACAGCTGGGAAAATGGCGCTGTACCAACACTATAAGCAGCACAACAAATTGCGCTTAACAAACAACCAGTGCCAGTAACTTCTGTCATGCGCAAATGCCCACCAATAATCCATTGGGCTTGATGGCCATCTGTTATAAAATCTTCTTCACCAGTTACAATAACGATGCATTGATATTTTTTGGCTATTTCTTTTGCTTTTTCTTCTACGGAGATGGAACCGACTCCACTATCAACACCTTTCTGTTGCCACTGGACGTTGGCGATAGTAGCAAGTTCTCCAATATTACAGCGAATAACAGCGAAGCGAAGTTCTTTTAATAATTGTTGTACTGTTTGTTTGCGAAAAGCTGTGGCTCCCACACCAACTGGGTCTAACAGTACTGGAATACCAAGAGCATTGGCCTTTTTTCCAGCAAGCAACATCGATTCTTTTGTCCGGCTAGTGAGCGTGCCGATATTAATGAGTAAGGCTGAGGAAATAGCTACCATTTCTTCGACTTCTAGTGTTTCATCAGCCATTACAGGAGAAGCACCAATTGCTAATAAGCCGTTTGCTTGAAAATTTGCCACAACATAGTTTGTTATGCAGTGAATGAGTGGTTGTTTATTACGAATAGTTTGAAAAATCATCATAGTCCTCCTTTTGGATGGACGTAAGCATGCAAAAAAGCTCTTTTTCGTGCAAAATGTACACGTAAAAGAGCTTGTCATCAATAAAGAAGATGGATATTGCTCCCTACGTCAGTATTAACTAACAGGTTCAAAGGGTCAGGTTTTACCTTCTCAACTCGTTATGAGTCCCCCTGCAATCAAGAATTTTTAGTTGCCCAAAATGTAACATATCTTATCAGAGTATTCAATAGCTTTTTATCATAATTTGGAAATTAGTGACTGATGCCATAGAATAAACCATGATAATTGTCATGACTTTCTTAAAATAAGTCCCTTCCATTGAAATAATTAAAAAATGAGTTTTATAATAAACCTAGCAATAAGGAGGAAGTTATTATGAAAAGACAGGATTTAATCGCACCAGAATGGTATAACATTGTGGAGGAAATTGAAAAGTATGCACAGCAGCCATCTAAAAATGCATTAATTGTATATAATGAGCAGCAAGAAATTCAATACATTACATATGCGACATTACTAGAAAAGGCGAATCAGGCAGCCCATGTATTTACTTCACAAGGATTAACCAAGGGCGATGTCCTTTTAGTTATGGTTCCGAGATCTGTAGAGGCTTATATTGTTTACATAGCGGCATTGAAGGCAGGGTTAACAATTATCCCTAGCTCAGAAATGTTACGTACAAAAGATATTGAATATCGCATTACACATGCAAATGCGAAAGGTATTATTGCCTACGAGCCATATATTGAACAATTTGATCAAGTACAAAACTTAAACGGTATTTTGCAATTTGTAGTAGGCCAAGCGCATGCACCATGGCAACCATTACTTGAAAAAATGAAGGAGCAACCTACAACTTATACGAATCCGACACCGACAAAAAGTACGGACAATGCTTTTTTAGCCTATACGAGCGGTACAACAGGCAATCCGAAAGCGGCTGTTCATACACATAGCTGGGGTTATGCTCATTTACGCACAACAGCACCAAATTGGTTAGGTGTTCAAGAAAATGATATCGTTTGGGCTACAGCAGCGCCGGGATGGCAAAAGTGGATTTGGAGCCCGTTCCTAGCAACGTTAGGTAGTGGAGCTACAGCCTTTGTCTATAAAGGGAAATTTGATGCATCGACTTATTTATCGTTGCTTGAAAAATTTAAAATAAATGTATTATGCTGTACGCCAACCGAGTATCGCTTTATGGCAGCACTTAACAACCTACAGGATTATAATTTGAACGAGGTTCGCCAAGCTGTATCGGCAGGTGAGCCATTGAATAGTGAAGTAGTAAAAGTGTTTGCAGAGGCCTTTAATATTCAAGTTCGAGATGGCTACGGACAAACAGAAAATACATTACTAGTTGGCACAATGGTCGGCATGGAAGCACGCGCTGGCTCTATGGGAAAACCGACGCCAGGCAATACAGTAGAAATAATTGATGATCTAGGAAATCCAGTGTCTGAAGGTGTTGTGGGAGATATTGCTGTGCATCGAGAAACACCTGCGCTCTTTAAAGAGTACTTCCAAGATCGTGAACGCACAAGTTTACAATTCCGAGGTGACTGGTATATAACTGGAGACCGAGCATCTAAAGATGCACAAGGTTATTTCTGGTTTGAAGGTCGAGGAGATGATGTTATTATTTCATCGGGCTATACAATCGGGCCATTTGAAGTAGAAGATGCCTTAATGAAGCATCCTACAGTGAAGGAAGTTGCTGTCGTGGCAAGTCCTGATGAAGTAAGAGGAAATATTGTAAAAGCGTTTATTGTTCTTCACCAAGGAGAAGTTGGGGATAGTACGCTTATTAAAAAGTTACAAAACCACGTAAAATCGATGACAGCACCTTACAAATATCCACGGGCGATTGAGTTTGTCGAAGTGTTGCCAAAGACTGCATCGGGAAAAATCCGCCGCGTCGAATTACGACAACAAGAACAAGCCCACTATACACAAAAATAAATATTTCCTAGGAAATAATGTCGAAAAATCAAAGTTCATGTTTTATTGTGAACTTTTGATTTTTTGTTATCCCTCATTTTATTTATTTCAAAATAATAATTAAGAGAAAATTTTTGCATAAAATTGCTTAAAAGTGAAACGATTTAGACATTTAGACGTATAACGTGTTGAGGAGGCGAAAATATGAATGTAAAAAGGTGGATAGCTTTAGCTATTGCGGCTGTGTTATTAGTGTTTTCATTAGGGATTAACACGATTTTTGCAATAATTAAAGCAGATTTCTTTAGTAATTTTGATAGCCTATTGGCTGGCGATAATTTAAATGTATATGAAACGGTGATTGATGGTGAAAATTATGATAAGCGAATTGCCTATTTAAAAGTGGATGGCACGATTCAAGATGTTGGATCAAGCTCATTATGGCAAACTGTTGCTTATGATCACCAATTTTTCTTAAATCAATTGGATAATATTTTATATGATGATTCTGTACAAGGTATTGTTCTTAGTGTTAATTCACCAGGTGGTGGCGTCAAGGAATCCGCAGAGATTTATAAAAAATTATTACAAATAAAAGAAGAGCGTCAAATTCCGATTTATGTGTCAATGGATTCGATGGCAGCTTCTGGTGGTTACTATATTTCAGCGCCTGCAGATAAGATTTATGCACATCGAGATACGATAACAGGATCGATTGGTGTTATTATGCAATCCATCAATTATCAAGAACTTGCTGAAAAAGTTGGCGTGAAATTTGAAACGTTTAAATCTGGGCAACATAAAGATATGCTAAGTCCTACACGTGAAATTACAGCAGAAGAACGTGAGATGATGCAAGATATGATTAATGAATCATATGAAGAGTTCGTTGATATTGTTGAAAAAGGACGTAATATGTCTGAGGCAGATGTGAAAAAAGTGGCGGATGGTCGTATTCTTGGTGGTACAAAGGCTCTTGAAGCAGGCTTAATCGATGAAATTGGCGATGAGCAAGCGGCGATTGAAGCTTTACGTCAAGATTATGGTTTAGAAGATGCGATGTTATTTGAATACAGTTATGACCAAGGTGGCTTACCTTCAATTATTGGTATGAAAGTAAGTTCTCTGTTTGGGCCATCAGCTGAAGAAAAAATGCTTATGAAAATTATGACAGAATACAAGGCACCAAAAATGATGTACTTATATGGTGAATACTAAGGAGGGTAAACCATGACAAACAATGAATTCGTTTTGCAAGGGACACCTTCTATTAGCCAGGAATTACTAGATAAGACACCCATTGTAACGACAAATTATCAATTAAAAACAGCAGGATTTTGGGTGCGTTTTTGGGCATTTGTCTTAGATGGAATAATTATTTCAGCAGTTATTGGAATCGCAATTAATCCAATATTTTACTTAATGGACTGGTCTATGTCAGAATCAGTATGGTATGCACCTATGTCCATTATTTCAGCTATTTTCTATTATAGTTACTTTGTGTTGATGACGAAGTTTTGGGGGCAAACGTTGGGGAAAATGGCGTTTGGATTACGCGTAGTTTCATTGAAGAATGACAAACTCAAATGGTCAGATGTGTTGTTCCGTGAATGGATTGGTCGTCTAATTAGCAACATTGTTATGCCACTTTATATTTTTGTTGCTATATTACCTGATAACCAAGGCCTCCATGACTTTTTTGCTGATACAATCGTTGTTCATGAAAAAGTATTTGTAGCAAAAGAGAATGCGCAAGTAATAGCACAACCTGCACCAACAACATCTATTCAGGAAACCGTACAAGAGCCTGAAAAGGTAGAGGAAAAACCTGAAGAATCCTGACTAGGAAAAACATTACTTTGAATTATTAAAAGAGCCAAAGTAGTTTAGAAATTAATGTTAGCTATGCAAATTAAATCTATAGGTTTTGAACAATAGCTAATGGAAGCGCAACTGGTCATTGTTAGAAAGCTTGTATTGCGGGTTAAGAAGAGTGTTGCGGCTTAAAAAGCGCTGCCGTAGCGTACAACAACGGTATAGAAAAGTGTTAGAGTGATTTGCGATCAGCTAACACTTTTTCTATTTGTACCAACCATGTTATTTCCCGTGAAAATGGGCTTGAACAATATAAATAGAGGCTCTAGCCAATAAGCAATCTCAATTAATGTGTAATGATAAGTTGTCCTAGTTGCAATTAATTCCCTACATTTAGTAAGATTATGTACATATGATGATTAGGAGGCGTTTACATGGCACAAATTACATTTAAAAAAGGCCCAGTAACATTAATCGGTAACGAAGTAAAAGTTGGAGATCAAGCACCGGATTTCACAGTATTAGCAAATGACTTATCACCTGTTACGTTAAAGGATTCAGAAGGTAAAATTCGTTTGTTCAGTGTTGTACCATCATTAGATACAGGTGTTTGTGATGCACAAACTCGTCGTTTTAATGAGGAAGCTGGAAATTTAGGAGATAATGTAGTAATTTATACAGTATCTGTTGACCTTCCATTTGCACAAAAACGTTGGTGCGGGGCTGCAGGAATTGATGCTGTTCAAACAGTTTCAGATCATCGTGACCTTTCATTTGGCGAAGCATATGGCGTATATATTAAAGAGTTACGTCTTTTAGCACGTGCAGTTTTTGTAGTAGATGCGACTGGAAAAGTGACTTATGTCGAGTATGTACCTGAGGCTACAGATCATCCAGACTATGAAGCAGCAATTGCAGCAGTGAAAGCACTAGCATAATTTGCTTGTTTTAGGCTAAGATAATACTAGACAAAAGGGCTGTGACAGTTTTTGTTACGGCTCTTTTCTGCGTGAAAGGAAGTTATGTATGGAAAAGATTGAAAAATTATTTGGGATGCTCAATGAGCATGCGGAAAAAATAGAGAAAGAACAGAATACGACGTTGTTAGAAGGCGTGCTGGATGGATTAGAGGCTTGGCTCGATGGAGATGTTGATTTCTCACAACAAGGTGCAACGAAAGAAGATGTGCGTAAATCCATTCAAATTGCAATTTTAAAAGGCATGCGTAAAGGTTCTCAGCCAAATCATCAAATGACACCTGATACGCTTGGTCTATTAGTTGGCTATTTCGTAGAACAAATTTTTGCTGAGCGATTAGCAAAGGAAAAGCTGACAATATTAGATCCAGCAGTGGGTACAGGTAACTTACTAATAACTATTATGAATCTACTTGAGGGCAAAGTGGAAGCATCGGGTGTGGAAGTGGATGAGTTACTGATTCGTTTAGCTGCGGCTACTGCAGATTTAACGGAACAACCAATTTCCTTATACCGTCAAGATGCATTGCAAGACTTATTAGTCGATCCTGTAGACGCCATTGTTTGTGATTTACCTGTCGGTTATTATCCAAATGAAGAAGTGGCATTAGATTATGAACTTTGTGCATCGGAGGGAATGAGCTACTCGCATCATTTATTTATTGAGCAGTCCGTCAATTATACAAAAGATGGTGGCTATTTATTTTTCTTAGCGCCAACACATCTTTTTGAATCTGAGCAGTCTAAGCAACTGCATAAGTACATCCAAAAACATGCTTGGATTCAAGCAATTATTCAATTGCCAGATACGATGTTTGCCAATAAAGCACTTGAAAAAAGTATCGTTATTTTGCAAAAACAAGGGGAAGCTTTTAAAGCACCGAAAGAAGTTTTGCTGGCAAAAGTACCAAATATGCAAAATAAACAAGCTCTTGCGATGTTCTTTGAAAAAGTGAAGATGTGGCAAGAAGGGAAATAATAAAAAAGGTATCCATATTGGATACCTTTTTATGTATTGCTTATTAAGCTTCTGGTGTACGGATAACAAGGACGTCGCAATTTGCAGAGCGAACGATTGCTTCAGATACTGACCCAATTAGGAAGCGTTCTACTGCATTTAAACCAGTAGCACCACAGATAATTAAGTCTGCATCAACGATTTTAGAAAGTTCTTTTGTAATAATATTTTTAGGAGATCCATACTCAATTACAAGGTTTACGTTAGTTAAGCCTTCTTCTTCAGCTTGTTTTTTGTAACCATTTAATAATTCTTCAGAGAAAGCTTGGGCACGTTCTGCAATTGAACGGTCATATGCTTCAATCGCAGCGAATGAACGCGTATCAATAACATTTACTAGGTTTAATACGGCACCTTCGTTTCGTTTAGCAACGTCGATTGATTTTCGGAAAGCGTACTCCGCTTCTTTAGAACCGTCTACTGCAACTACAATGCTTTTATAATGATTAGCCATTTGTATTACCTCCCTATTTGTATAATTTAATTATATCAAATGATTCTCTAAAGGAAATACTTTCCCGAGAAAATTTGTGAAAAAGTAAAGGCATTTTATGGGGACTTGTTTGCTATTCTAAAAGTAGTCTAAATGTTTAATATTTTAAAAATATTGTAAATTTAAATAGTATTTGCTTTAATTGAAGCATTTTTTTCACATGTTTGGTAAGATGGAAATGCAAGGGGTGCATCATATACGAAAAATTGTATATTGATGAAATATTGCTTATTTCATAGGGTATTGAAAGGGGATTGGAAATATGAAGATTGGTATTCCAAAAGAAATTAAAAACAACGAAAATCGCGTAGCAATGACACCAGCAGGAGTTGTTTCATTAACGCATGCTGGTCATGAAGTGTATATTGAAGCAGGAGCTGGTTTAGGTTCAAGCTTTACAGATGAAGATTACGCAGCAGCAGGTGCACATATTGTTGCATCGGCTAAAGAAGCATGGGCTCAAGAAATGATACTGAAAGTAAAAGAACCCGTAGCAACGGAATACGATTACTTTTATGAAGGACAAATCTTATTCACCTACTTACATTTAGCACCAGAACGTGAACTTACACAGGCACTAATCGATAAAAAAGTAGTAGGTATTGCCTATGAAACAGTACAACTTGCAAATGGCTCTTTGCCATTATTAACACCAATGAGTGAAGTGGCTGGTAAAATGGCGACTCAAATTGGCGCGCAATATTTAGAAAAAAATCATGGCGGAAAAGGTATTTTACTAGGTGGCGTTTCAGGTGTACAACGCGGTAAAGTAACAATTATCGGTGGGGGTATCGCTGGAACAAATGCTGCGAAAATCGCCGTTGGTATGGGGGCAGATGTAACAGTTATTGATTTAAGCCCAGAACGTCTGCGTCAAATTGAAGATTTATTTGGTCGCGATGTGCAAACGCTAATGTCGAACCCATATAATATTGCAGAATCAGTAAAAAGCTCAGATTTAGTAGTAGGCGCTGTGTTAATTCCTGGAGCAAAAGCACCGAAGCTAGTATCAGAGGAAATGATTCAATCAATGCAACCTGGCTCTGTTGTCGTGGATATTGCAATTGACCAAGGTGGTATTTTTGCGACATCGGATCGTGTTACAACACACGATGACCCAACGTATGTGAAGCATGGAGTTGTTCATTATGCTGTTGCTAATATGCCAGGTGCTGTACCACGTACGTCTACGATTGCTTTAACAAATAATACAATTCCATATGCGCTGCAAATTGCTAATAAAGGCTACAAGCAAGCATGCATGGACAATCCTGCATTGAAAAAAGGTGTTAATACATTAGATGGGCAAATTACTTATAAAGCGGTTGCAGAAGATCAAGGCTTGCCATATGTGAATGTTGATGAATTAATACAATAAAAATAACCGTTACGTGCAGATACATTGTGTACGGTTATATAAAAGAGTTAGATTGATTTTCAATCTAACTCTTTTTTCTATGTCGTTGATTTCCGCTACGTGCGGCGCTTTCCGCGGGCACATCGTAAGCCGCAACCCTCGCTAGCGCGCGGACTTGTTGCGTCTTACATTATGTGCTGTTCCCGCAGGAGTCGCCACCCTTCGCTGCAATCAACTGAACACGTTGGCAGTCCATTTTGGTACTTTATAAAAGGATAAAAAATAACAAAAGGCATCAAGGTCACAACAGCTTGATGCCTTTGTCTATTATTTTAAGAAGTACCATGAAAAGAGGAGCTTCCATCTTACCTAGAATTACTAACTATAAATACCTTGTTAATCACAGTACGATTAAGTCTTTAGGGAATTTTGTTAATACTTCCACTCCATCTTTTGTAACAACGACATCGTCCTCAATACGCACACCAGTAACATCAGATTTGTAAACGCCCGGCTCAATCGTGAATACCATGCCTTCTTCCATTACCATTTCATTTGCACCTGTAACAGATGGGAATTCATGTACTGAAATACCAAGACCATGGCCTAGACGATGTGTGAAATATTCTCCGTAACCTGCATCCGTAATTGTATCGCGAGCAATTTTATCTAAATCCATTGCACGTACGCCTGGCTTCACTGCAGCAATGGCATTTGTATTAGCCGCTAATACGGCATTATAGATTGCTTTTTGTGCTTCGGAAGGCTCGCCAAATGCAACTGTACGAGTGATATCTGAGCAGTAGCCATCGTAAATTACACCTAAATCAAATAACACCATATCGCCTTTTTGGATTTTACGTGCGCCTGGTTTACCGTGTGGTGAAGCTGATTTCGGTCCGCTTAGCACCATTGTTTCAAAGGACATTTTGCAGCCTTTTTCTTGAATAGCACTTTCAATTGCTGTTAAAATTTCCATTTCCGTTTTACCTTCAGCAATTTCTTTATAACCTACTTCAATTGCATAATCTGCAAGTTGTGCGGCTTTGCGAAGCTTATTTAACTCATTTTCATCTTTAATCACACGCATAGCATTAATTTTTTCATCTAGGCGCACAAAATTGGCCTGTGGAAATGATTGCTGTAAAGCTTCTAAACGCTCAACAATAAGCTGGGCTTTTTCAATCGCAAACGTTTGTGGATTTACATTACGAGCAATGATAGCTTGCGCAAGGACATCCATAGAATTATCTGTATCTTGGTGACCGATGACTTCATAAGACCAGCCTGCAGCTTTAGCATCTGGAATTTCCATTTGTGGACAAATTAAAAAAGGCTCTGCTTCTTTAAAAATCATCACACCAAGTAATCGCTCATGTGGATTACTTTTAAAGCCTGAAACGTAAAAGACATTATCGGGAGTCGTTACGAAAGCAGCATCGATTTGATTTTTTTGTAAATAGTTTTGGATTTCTTGTACTTTTGACATCATCCATTTCCTCCTCATGTTACACCTAGTATTGCGAATATTAGCCGCACGCCACTCAATAACTTTATTATTTAACTAGTAAAGCAACAGCTAAAATCTTTTTAAAGACGTGGCTTTTTCTCGGTATCTGTATGTCGAATAAAGTTGCAAATTATACACTTTATATACTGTACAAGCATATCAAAAAAAGGGAAAAAGCGCATGGATAGCGAATTAAAAAGATGGAGCAAATATTATAGTTGTCAGGAGGAACGCTTTATGGATATTAGTTATCATGGACATTCTGTCGTTAAAATTCAAACAAACGGCAAGACAATTTTAATTGACCCTTTTATTAATGGAAATAGCCAAACCGATTTACATGTAGCTGAGGAAGCACCGGATATTATTATTCTTACACATGGGCATAATGACCATGTAGGGGATACAGTAGAACTTGCTAAGAAAAAAGATGCCCTCGTTATTGCACCGAACGAATTGGCAAACTGGATTTCATGGCAGGGTGTGAAAGCGCATCCAATGCATATTGGCGGTGCGAAACAGTTTGATTTCGGTAAGGTGAAATTTACACAGGCATTCCATGGCTCATCTTATGTAACGGAAAATAAAGAGATTATTTATATGGGCATGCCAGCGGGTGTTTTACTATTTATCGAAGGATTAACAATTTATCATGCTGGAGATACAGCACTATTTAGTGATATGAAATTAATCGGTGAACGTCATCCTATTGATGTCGCATTTTTACCAATTGGTGATAATTTTACAATGGGTCCGGAAGATGCCGCATGTGCAGTGTCATTTTTACAGCCAAAAATAGTCGTACCCATCCATTACAATACGTTCCCACCAATCGAGCAGGATCCGCAAATTTTTGCAAATTTAGTGCAAGATGCTGCAGTTCAAATATTAAATGCTGGTGAAAAAGTAAACTGTTCCTAAGCATTTAAGGTGCTGTACTATAATGATTGACACCCGCGCGTAGTTGAAATAATAGGGAACGTGAAACATTTTACACCTTTATACTCAATATTTTTGTGAAAAATATGATACACTAATAACAGAATTCATTGCTTGAGAAATAGGTGATATTTTGTCAACAAAACATGAGAAGATTTTACAATACATCGAATCACTACCCGTGGGCGATAAAATTTCAGTACGACAAATTGCAAAAGAAATGCAAGTAAGTGAGGGGACGGCATACCGTGCCATAAAAGAAGCGGAAAATCGTCGTCTCGTAAGTTCGATTGAGCGTGTCGGAACAATTCGTATTGAGAAGAAAAAGAAAGAAAATATCGAACGCTTAACATTTGCTGAAATTGTTAATATTATCGATGGCCAAGTACTAGGTGGAAAAACGGGCCTCCATAAAACGTTAACAAAATTTGTAATCGGTGCGATGCAATTAGAAGATATGATGCGTTATACAGATGCGGGAAGCTTATTAATTGTTGGGAACCGATTTAAAGCACATGAAAATGCGCTACGTGCTGGAGCTGCCGTGTTGATTACAGGCGGATTTGACACGACGGAAGATAACAAACAGCTTGCTGATTCATTAGATTTACCGATTATTTCTACTAGTTATGATACGTTTACCGTAGCTACGATGATTAACCGCGCAATTTATGACCAGCTAATTAAAAAAGATATTTTATTTATTGAGGATATTTTTGTACCGATGACCGAGACCGCAGTACTTCACAATGATGAAACAATTCATCATTTCCAGAAGTTGAATGAGCGCACAACACATGGTGCATTCCCAGTTGTTACGGCAAACAATAAACTTGTCGGCATGATTACAGTAAAAGACGTAATTGGTAGGGAAGAAGATGAGTTGATTGAAAAGGTCATGACGAAAAATCCAATTGCTGGTTCCATGAAAATGAGTGTTGCATCAGCGGGGCATCGTATGATTTGGGAAGGTATTGATTTATTGCCTGTTGTCAATGATGATAATGTTTTGCAAGGGGTTATTAGTCGACAAGATGTGTTAAAGGCATTGCAGCTTGCACAAAGACAACCACAGCATGGCGAGACGATTGATGATTTAGTAAAAAATGAGATGAAAGTACTCGGCGACGAAGAGTTAATGGTGGAATTTAAAGTCACACCGCAAATGACCAACCAATATGGAGCTATTTCATATGGAGCTTTTACTACATTATTAGCTGAAGTTGGATCATTCGCATTGAAGCGTCGTAAACGAGGCGATGCAGTGGCTGAAAATATGACCATTTATTTCATCAAGCCTGTTCAGATGGAGAGTACGCTTACGGTCAAACCTCGCATATTAGATATGAGTCGTAAATTTGTGAAAATGGACTTTGAAGTATTTAATGAGCAAACATTGGTCGGAAAGGCCATGATGATGTTCCAACTATTAGAGCGTTAAGCATACAAAAAGGGATGGCCTAGAGCGAATTCTAGGTCATCCCTTTCACTTAGCTATAATATGTAATGCCATGCGCTATTAGCGGTTAATACGGTATTCTTCATCAACAAATTGACCATAGTGACGAGCTTTTTTTACATTTTCAATAATAACAAAGATGCCTAATGCGACAAGAATTGCTACAATAATAAATGTAAACGTTCCGGGGAATAAGTAAGCTTGGTTTAAAGAAAATGCAAGAATAAAAGAACCGAATCCTATATTCGCCTTACTTTTGTACCAATTTTTAGCAATAGGTAATGGAGAACGGAACTGTTTTGTTTTAAAATAAAAATAAAAGACAAATGATATGATAATTGCAAAGACAAAAATTAAATTGAGCATAGTAAACCTCCTAGCATAACTAGTCATTATTGTAACGATATTTGAGGAAAAATGCTAACGGTTATTACTATCATGATGGAGGAAATCAATTTGAAAAGACAAATCATCGACACAATTGCTTCATATGAGACAATCGTTATTCATCGACACGTGCGTCCGGATCCGGATGCTTATGGATCACAATTAGGGTTGAAAGAATTGATATTAGCCAATTATCCAAATAAAAAGGTTTATGCTGTTGGTGAGCACGATACATCGTTGTCGTTTTTAGCACAGCCTGATCAAATAACGGATGATGTGTATGAAAATGCATTGGTGATTGTCACGGATACAGCTAATACTGAGCGCATTGACGATCAGCGCTATACAAAAGGCAAAATGCTTATCAAAATTGATCATCATCCTAATGACGACCAATATGGAGACTTATTATGGGTTGAAACAACAGCTAGTTCTTGTAGTGAAATGATTTATGAGCTTTTTGAAACAGGAAGAGAAATCGCGGACTGGCAACTTTCAGATGCCTCTGCTAGATTATTATTTGCTGGAATAGTAGGTGATACTGGCCGCTTCCAATTCCCAAGCACGACTGTCAAAACATTTAAAGTGGCAGCTGAACTCATTACATATAATTTTGATCGAAATGAAATTTTCGATGGAATGTATGAAATGGAGCCAAAGCTGTTAACTCTTCAAGGTTATATTTATCAGAACTTTAAAATGGACGAACATGGAGCGGCCTATGTGAAGCTAACAAAAGAATTGCTTGCGGAATATAATGCAGTGCCTTCTGAAGCATCGCTTTTAGTAGGCTGTCTAGGGAGCGTAAAAGGAATTTGTGCATGGGTCATCTTTATAGAGGAGGAAGACCAAATTCGAGTGCGTCTTCGCTCTAAAGGTCCTGTTATTAATACATTAGCGAAAGAATTCAATGGTGGTGGACATCCGTTAGCTTCAGGTGCCACAGCCTATTCTTGGCAAGAAGCGGAACGTGTAATATCACGTCTGCAAGAAATTTGTAAAGCATATCAATAAATTTGAAAGGCAGGGATTCTTTTGACACATGTATATACACAAATGCATACGAGCGCGGATTTATTAAAAAGCACGATTCGGCTTGAACAATTGATCCCTTTTTTACAAGAACAAAATACGCAGGCCTGTGCAATTGTTAATTCAAAATTGTACGGGCTTTTGCCTTTTTGTACAGCAATGCAGCAAGCAAACATTCATGCTGTTATAGGGCTTTCAATAAAGGTGCAATGGGATACAACAACAATACCGCTTGTGCTGTATGCGCAAACACAGGAAGGATATCAGCATTTATTAAAGATTAGTAGTGCTGTTTCTATAAGAGAAGATGAAGTATTACCTTGGCGATGGCTTGAAGGGTATGCAGCAGGCTGTATAGCGTTACTTTCGACAACAAATTTAGCGGATACTTCACAATGGATAGCGATGACTAGTGCGCTTCAACAACT
Source organism: Lysinibacillus sp. NPDC097195 (assembly GCF_044762075.1). NCBI lineage: Bacteria > Bacillati > Bacillota > Bacilli > Caryophanales > Bacillaceae > Lysinibacillus > Lysinibacillus sp. NPDC097195. The sequence goes on from NZ_JBIWDP010000001.1 coordinate 188,426, forward strand.
GTTTGGAAAACGACTCTATGTAGGAATCGCAAGACCTGGAGGTATGATTGCAGAACATGAAGCCATGATTTCACAATACTGTGAGACTGAGCATATTGCAATTGTAGCAACACAGCATTGTACTTTTTTACGACCGGAAGATCATTTTGCTTTTGAGGTTGCTAGAGCCATTGATACAGGGGAAAAGCTTCAGGATACGATGTTGACCGCTCATTTAGCGCATTTTTATGTGCCGACGGCGGAACAGTGGAAAGGGTGGTTTAACGATCGCCCTGAATGGTTAGAAGCAAGCGCAAGTATGCTCGCTAGCTGTGTAGCCAAAATCCCCGAAATGCATGTTCAAATGCCGAAGTTTCCGGTACTAGAGGGGGAAACAGCCGAAAGTTTGCTTGTAAAAGAAGCAACTTCAGGTTTAGCTGCGCGCTTACATCTTTCTGAGATACCGGCAGCTTATCGAGAACGATTACACTATGAACTAGAAATTATTAGTTCAATGGGCTATGCAGATTATTTTTTAATTGTGGCAGATTTTATGCGCTTCGCTAAAGAACAGCGTATTTTAACTGGCCCTGGTCGTGGTTCCTCAGCAAGTTCGCTTGTTGCATATAGTCTTTCTATTACGCAGGTAGATCCACTTGCTTATGGATTACTGTTTGAACGGTTTTTAAATCCTGAACGTGTTACATTACCGGATATTGATATTGACTTTGTCGACAGTAAAAGACAACAAGTGATACAATACGTCGCACAAAAATATGGCAAGGCGAATGTAGCACAAATTATTACATTTGGTACATTGTCAGCAAAAGCAGTAGCGAGAGATGTGGCGCGCGTATTTGGTTTTGACGGGGAATTGATGGAAAAAATCTCGAAACTGATTCCGAATAAACCGGGCATGACATTACAAAGAGCTGTGGCGGAATCCCCCAACTTTCAAAGTTGGTTAGCTGAAGATGAAACTCATCAGCGTTGGTTTGATGTAGCTTTAAAATTAGAAGGTTTGCCGAGAAATTCTTCTACCCATGCTGCTGGTGTTGTTTTAGCACCGACGCCTTTAGTGGATACAGTGCCAATTGAAGATGGACATGATGGGATTTATTGTACACAGTGGCCGATGGGGGATGTAGAAGCATCTGGGCTCGTCAAAATGGATTTTTTAGGCTTGCGCAATTTATCAATTTTAGAGCAAGTACGCTGGTCTATCTATAAAACTGGCGGACCATGGATAGAATTTGATCGTATTCCTATGCATGATGAGCGCACGTTTCAGTTATTACAACAAGGTGATACAGTAGGGATTTTTCAATTAGAATCAGATGGTATGAAACAAGCATTACGTGATATTTATCCAACGCATTTTTCGGATATAGTGGCAATTAACGCACTTTATCGTCCAGGACCAATGGACTTTATTCCCGTTTATGCAAGAAGAAAGGCTGGCAAGGAACATGTAACGATGCCCCATCCGTTGCTGGAGCCAATTTTACGCGAAACATTTGGTGTTATCGTATACCAGGAGCAAATAATGCAAATAGCCGCTACAATGGCTGGCTTTACGATAGGGCAGGCAGATTTATTGCGTCGAGCGGTTAGTAAAAAAAATCGGGATATATTAGAAGAACAACGAATTGCTTTTGTCAATGGGGCATTGCAACAAGGTTTTGATCGCATGGTCGCAGAGGACGTGTATGCGCTTATTGTGCGTTTTGCAGACTATGGCTTTCCGAAAAGTCATGCTGTTGCCTATAGTGTTATTTCGTATCATATGGCATATTTAAAAGCGCATTACCCGCAAAGCTTCTATGCTGCATTATTAACGAACGCCACAGGCAATGTAGAAAAAATTCAGCAGCTTATTGCAGAGGCAAGAGAAAAAGGAATTGCTTTTTATCCGCCATCGTTATTACAAAGTACTAAATTCTTTTCGGTTGAAAAAGACGGCATTCGCTATAGTTTAGCCGGTATTAAAGGCGTACCACAGACGTTTTTAGATAAAGTTGTCGCTTTACGTAAAACTAACCCTAACGCATTTCATAATTTATTTGATTTGGCTGTGGCATTAAGTGCACAACATTTTAAACCGAAAATAATGGAGCCTCTTATTTATGCGGGGGTGCTGGATTATTTAGAGAAGGACCGTGCTGTCCTTATTGCTACTTTAGAGGCGGCTCACAAACAGGCAGAACTTGTACGCCCGACAGAAGATGTAGATATTGAAACAGCTACTGCCTATAGTTTTGGAAAACCAAAGTATATGGATGCTGAAAATATGCCTCAAAAGGAAAAATTGCAACATGAGAAAGAAGCGCTAGGCTTCTATATATCAGCACATCCTGTTGCCGTTGAAAGAACAATGTGGGGGGCAGCCACGATAACATGTGCAGAACTGAAGCATACACGCGAAGGAACCTATGTAAAAATGTTAGGTTTGGTTGAAGAAGTGAAAAAAATTAGGACAAAAAAAGGTGAGCAAATGGCCTTTGTCCAACTTCAAGATGAATATGGTACAGTGTCAGTTACCTTATTCCCTCAGGTTTTCCAACTCGTACAGGATCTTTTGATAGAAGATGAATTGCTATATATTGAGGGTACACTTGAAAAACGTTTTGGCAAACCACAAGTGAAAGCAAAACATGCACAATCGACTAAAAAAATATGATATTAAACAAGAATTTGGAAACTGCATAGATTTATATGCAGTTTTTTCTTTACTTTTTAACAGTTATTTTGTAAGATGTAGTCAATGCGAAAAAAGTGGTCAGACCACTTTTGATAACGGGAGTTAATCATATGGATAAACAAACCGAACAAAAAAAAGTATTTTTAGAAATCGTTCAGCAATTGCGTCAACTTATTCGAATGGAAAAAATTCAAGCTGGAGAGAAGCTTCCTTCTGAACGTGTTTTATCAGAAAGGTTAGGTGTTGGGCGTTCCTCTGTGAGGGAGGCACTGCGCAGTTTAGAGTTACTTGGACTCATTGAAACGCGACACGGTGGCGGGACATTTCTTGCCTCAACACACAAGCATCAGCTTGTAGAAGTACTGTCGATGTTTATATTAGAAGATGAAAAATCAAAAAAGGATGTCGAATTAACGCGACAAATTCATGAAAAGGAAGCAATTCGCGTAATAAGTTGTACAGAGATTCTTCGTACACTACCAGTGTGGGATAGTTTTTTTGTGAGGCTGGAAATTGAAGGAACAGTAAATTGTCGTGATGTCCTGCGAGAAATAATCATTACATCCGGCAATCGCCTTTCGCTGAAAATTTGGTTTCAACTGACGGCTTATGACGGTGACCGTTTAAATCGAAACTCAACGGAAGATGAAAAACTAATCCTTCAAACGATGTTAAAATCCATGCAGCTTGGCTACGAAAGAGAAGCATTGCGATCTTACGAGCAGTGGATGGCCACTAGTCAAACTTTTTAAACAACAAAGGGGGAGTCAATCATGGCAATACGCGACATATTTAACACAAATCGAAAAAAGAAACAGGATGGACAAGAAAAGGCATTTCCAGAAGGACTCATGACAAAATGTCCAGAATGCCGTCACATTCAGTTAACAAAAGAATTAGAAAAGCACCATAAAGTATGCACGAAATGTGGCCATCATTTTAAAATGACTGCACAGGAGCGTGTAGCAGACTTCTTAGATGAAGGTTCATTCGTTTCAATGGACGATCACTTACAATCAAGTAACCCACTTAATTTCCCTGCCTATGTAGAGAAAATTAATGCCGATCAACAAAAAACAGGCTTAAATGAAGCTGTTTTGACGGGTTTAGGGACACTTGAAGGTGAAGATATTGTTGTTGCCATAATGGATTCTCATTTCCGTATGGGTTCAATGGGTTCTGTTGTTGGAGAAAAGATAACACGTGCGATAGAAAAAGCAACAGAATTACGTGTGCCATTTATTATTTTCACTGCAAGTGGTGGGGCGCGTATGCAAGAGGGCGTATTATCGTTAATGCAAATGGCGAAGACAAGTGTTGCATTAAAACGTCATAGCAATGAAGGCTTATTATTTATTTCAATCTTAACGCATCCAACTACTGGTGGTGTTTCTGCAAGCTTTGCCTCAGTTGGAGATATTAATATTGCGGAACCTCAAGCATTAATCGGCTTTGCAGGTAGACGTGTAATTGAAGAAACGGTAAGAGAAAAACTACCGAGTGATTTCCAAACAGCAGAATTTTTATTAGAGCATGGTCAACTAGATGCCATTTTCCATCGTAAAGATTTACGAAAACAAGTAGCTGTGCTTGTAAAAATGCATACGAAGGGTGGCGTGCAACATGTCTAAAAATTTAGCTTTCGAAGAACCAGTAGTACAATTACGTGAGAAAATTGATGAATTAAAAACGATAGCTGCTGAAGCAGATGTAGATATGACAGGCGAGATTGAAAAGTTAGAAACTCGTTTAACACAACTGGAGCAATCAATCTACTCCAACATGAAACCGTGGGATCGCGTGCAAGTAGCACGACATCCAGAACGTCCAACAACGTTGCAGTATATTGAAGCTATGTGTGAAAACTTTATTGAATTACATGGAGATCGTACATTTGGAGATGATGCGGCGATTCTTGGTGGGATAGCCCTATTTGAAGGTCAACCTGTCACAATTATTGGCCACCAACGTGGTAAATCCACAAAAGAAAATATTCGTCGTAACTTTGGGATGCCACATCCAGAAGGTTATCGTAAGGCATTACGCTTAATGAAACAAGCAGAGAAATTTAAACGTCCGATTATTTGTTTTATTGATACGAAAGGTGCTTACCCTGGGAAAGCTGCGGAAGAGCGTGGTCAAAGTGAGGCAATTGCTCGTAATTTAGTAGAAATGGCGGGCCTATCAGTACCTGTTATTAGTATTGTTATTGGAGAAGGCGGTAGTGGTGGCGCTTTAGCGTTAGGCGTTGCAAACCGTGTATTTATGTTAGAGAACTCAACTTATTCAGTTATTTCTCCAGAAGGTGCAGCTTCAATATTATGGCGTGATGGTAGTCTTGCGAAGCAGGCGGCAGAAGCGATGCGCATTACTGCACCTGATTTAAAAGAGCTTGGTGTCATTGACGGGATTATCCCTGAAATTATTGGCGGTGCCCATCGTAATGTGGCAAAGCAGGCAATTAATATTAAGGAATGTATTAGTGACACACTTAATGTATTAAATTCTTTAAATGGTGAACAATTAATCGAAGACCGATATGAAAAATTTAAAAAAATCGGAAAATATATAGAAGAATAGACAAAATCGCATGGCAAAGCTCTGAAGGTCTAATTCGTGAAAATAAAGCGAAGAATTTATAAAAAATGTTAAATTTTGGATACTTCGGAATGGAAAGAGTGTGTGAAAGCGCATTCTTTTCATTTTTTATGTAAAAGTTATGTTTTTCTAGCCCCAGAACCCTTACATAGTTTGTTTTTTCGTGTTAATGTGAATAATATTAGATAACACTGCAGGAGGTTGTTCGACAATGAAAAAAATTGCCGTATTAACAAGTGGTGGAGATGCCCCGGGCATGAACGCAGCGATTCGAGCGGTCGTTCGTAAGGCAGCTTATCATGGAATAGATGTTGTCGGAATTAAGCATGGCTATGAAGGTTTAATTAAAGGATCTTTTGAGCTACTTGATTTGGGCTCTGTAGGTGGCATCATTCAAAGAGGAGGTACCAATTTATTTTCAGCACGGTGCCCTGAATTTAAAGAAGATGCTGTCCAACTGCAAGGTATTGCAAAAATGCAAGAAGCAGGTATCGAAGGGCTAGTTGTTATCGGGGGTGATGGTTCTTACCGAGGAGCAATGGATCTTGTGAAAAAAGGTTTCCCAGTTGTTGGGGTGCCTGGCACAATTGATAACGATGTTCCTGGCACAGAATACACAATTGGCTTTGATACTGCCCTGAATACAGTCGTAGAATCAATCGATAAAATTCGTGATACAGCGACTTCCCATGAAAATTCTTTTATTGTTGAAGTAATGGGGCGCGATGCAGGCGATATTGCATTATGGGCAGGGCTTGCAGCAGGGGCTGAAACAGTTTTAATTCCCGAAGAAGATTTTGATTTAGATGATATCGTATCACGTTTAGAGCGTGGTGAAGCACGAGGGAAAAAGCATAGTATCATTATTGTAGCAGAGGGTGTAATGTCAGGTAGCGAGTTGGCAAAACTACTAAAAGACAAAACAGGTAAAGAAACGCGTGTTTCTGTACTTGGTCATATTCAACGCGGTGGTTCTCCAACAGCACGTGATCGTGTCCTCGCAAGTCAATTTGGTGCACATGCAGTAGAATTGTTAATGCAAGGTAAATCTGGTCGAGCTGTTGGTATACGCAACCATACAGTTATTGACTATGATATGCCGGAAGCTTTCGAAAGGCACCATGAGTCAGATGTAAGCTTATATACTTTAATGAAAGAACTATCAATATAATTTGGCGTAAAACGGAGTGGGCAGAAAATGAGAAAAACAAAAATCGTATGTACAATTGGTCCAGCAAGTGAGTCACCAGAAATTTTAGAAAAACTAATTGAAGCAGGTATGAATGTAGCTCGCTTGAATTTTTCACATGGTTCACATGAAGAACATGAAGTGCGCATTAATTTAATTCGTGAAGTTGCAGAAAAGTGTGGGAAACCGGTTGGTATTTTGCTCGACACAAAAGGACCTGAAATTCGCACACATAATATGAAAAATGGCGAGCTGCATTTAACAGCTGGTCAAGTAATAGATATTTCAATGTCGGAGGTAGAAGGAACAGAGGCAAGTTTCTCTGTTACGTATGATCGACTGATTGAAGATGTAGAGCAAAATTCAATTATTTTATTGGATGATGGCTTAATTCAATTACGAGTATTAGCGACAGATACGGAAAAAGGACTTATCCATACAATCGTGGAAAATGCCGGAGTCTTAAAAAATAAAAAGGGTGTTAATGTCCCTGGTGTTTCAGTACAACTACCTGGAATTACTGAAAAAGATGCGCAAGATATACTATTTGGTATTAAACAAGGTGTAGATTTCATTGCCGCTTCATTTGTTCGACGAGCTAAAGATGTCTTAGAAATTCGTGAATTACTTGAGCAAAATGGCGGAAGCCACATTCAAATTATCCCGAAAATCGAGAACCAAGAAGGTGTCGATAATATCGACGAAATCATCTTAGTATCAGACGGATTAATGGTTGCTCGTGGTGACCTAGGTGTAGAAATTCCTGCTGAAGAAGTGCCTTTAGTTCAAAAGAAATTAATTTTAAAATGTAACCAAGTTGGTAAACCAGTTATTACAGCAACTCAAATGTTAGACTCAATGCAACGTAATCCTCGTCCAACACGAGCGGAAGCAAGTGACGTTGCAAATGCCATTATTGATGGAACGGATGCAATCATGCTATCTGGTGAAACAGCAGCAGGGATTTATCCAGTTGAATCTGTACAAACAATGAACAAAATTGCACAGCGTACAGAAAATTCGTTAGACTATAAAGCAATCGTTTCAACACGCAGTCGTGAAAAAGAAGCGAATATGACAGAGGCAATTTCTCAAGCAGTTGCATATACTTCGATTAACTTAGGCGTAAAAGCCGTACTAGCACCAACTGAGAGTGGTAACACAGCACGCATGATTGCTAAATATCGTCCTGGTGTGCCAATTGTCGCTGTAACTGGTGCAGCAAACACTGCTAGTGCACTAACACTTGTATGGGGTGTATATCCTGTAGTATGTCAACGTGTTACAACGACTGACGAAATTTTAGAACTTGCAGTCGATGAAAGCTTAAAACATGGCTTTGTAACGCATGGGGATGCAGTAGTAATTACGGCAGGTGTTCCTGTTGGTGAAGCGGGTACTACGAACTTAATGAAAGTCCACATCATCGGTGATTTACTCGCTCGTGGACAAGGTATAGGTAAAGCATCTGTAATAGGCCATACGGTTGTAGCAAAAAATGCTGCTGAAGCATTAGCGTATGATACGGAAGGCTGTATTTTAGTAACGGTAGGTTCAGATCGTGAGATGATGCCAGCGATTGAAAAATGTATCGGACTTATTACAGAAGAGGGCGGTTTGACAAGTCATGCTGCTGTAGTAGGGCTAAGTCTTGGTATCCCTGTAATCGTCGGCGTAAAAGAAGCAACAACTTTAATTCGCCACGGTCAGGAAATAACAATGGATGCTGAAACAGGTGTTATATACAAAGGACATGCAAGTGTTCTTTAATAGTTAGTGAAAAGGCTCTAGTATGGGGTAACCGTACTAGAGCTTTTTAAATAATAAGGATACATATTTTTAAGGCCTATTTATTTTTAGTTGAAACTTATTGGGCTATAATAACGTATAAAAGGTATAGCTTTTTCAATAGAAAGGAGAAAAATATGAAAAAAGTTTTTCTTAGTTTTGTTGTATATGCATTAGCCGAATTGGCGTTATTAATAGTTATTGGTCAAAATATTGGTGTTTTCAATACATTATTACTTGTTGTCGCGACGACAATCATTGGCATTTATATAGCGAAAAATAAAGGTATCAATTCAGTGAAAAACGTAAAACATATGGTAGCGCGAGGGGAAGCCCCTGGACCTGCCCTAGTGGATGCGATGTTAAATTTTAGTGGTGGTGTCCTTTTAGCATTACCCGGTTTTATCACAGACATCATTGGTTTGCTATTGCTGTTGCCGATAACACGAAAATTGTTCCAACCACTTGTATTTTACTGGATGCGTAAAAAAATGAAAAAAGGACAATTTATTATCGTTCAAAAATAGCTTTATCTTTTATTTTTACAGCTAAAAATAAAAATATCGGGCTGAGTAAAATACCATAAAAACCGAATAATAAGATGGAGGCAGCGCTGATGAAAAACGTATGAAACGTACGTAATTGCAGGGTATTCGACCAAAGCATCGATTCAGCTAGCTGCCTTGTTAGTTGCACAAACAAATACAACAGTAAAATGGCTACACATAAAAAGGTATCGCCATTAAAATAAAAGTAAATACTCATTGGGACGAGAAAGACCCCGATGCCAAAGAACGGTAGAACATCTGCGAACGCAACTATAAAAGCTTTAATAATGGCTTGTTCAAATTGTAATAGTAAAAAGCCCCCACACAATATAAGCAATGTTATTGTAAATAATTGAAATTCCACAAATACAAAGTAATGAAAGAGTTGCATAACTTTAGAAAAATGCGATTGCCATTGGATTCTATATTTTTTTGGAACGTATTGAAAAAACCAATAACGAGATTTACGTGTTTCGATTAACGCAAAATAATAGGCCACAAGAAAAATAAAAACTTCAATAACGTGTTTCATAAATATTTGAAATAAATTCGCAGTATACACTACGATAGAATCGAAAATAGATAACGATTTTTCTTGTAAAAACTGAATGAATATAGACTCGTATTCAGTGAACAATGGGAAGTTTTGCAGTGTATCACGTATTTCTGGAAAGATGAGTATAATACTGTTTATCGAGATGACGATGAGGAGCGCAATACAAGAAAGTATCAGTATTTCAACAATCATCGCAGCAATCCAATAATTGATCTTACAGTATTTATGCAAGAAATTTATGATAGGGTACGTTGTAAAAGACAAAAATATAGCAAGTGATACAGGTAATACGAACCATAGAATCACTAAGTAAAAGATAAATAACAAAACATTAATAGTTCTTTCGTATGAAAAATATTTAATATTCCTCATTTTAACAAATTCACCCCAATTCAAAAGAAAAAATATTGTCAAAATATACAAAAAAACCTCTTTAGTACGTTTTTCTAGTCGCTCGTCCTACTTTTTCTTTATTTGAAGGATTTTCATTCACAAAGCTGTCAAAAATGATTATAATAACAATGTAAGCGATTTACTTAATGGTTCATGTGAGCAAAAACGTAAATGCTAAGGTTGAAAAAGCGTTTACAACAAAATTATTAGTATGAGGGAGCGATAATTTATGTCAGCAACAAAAGGTTTAGAAGGTATCGTAGCAGCGGAATCTAAAATCAGTTCAATTATCGATGACACACTTACATATGTTGGTTACAACATTGATGATTTAGCAGACAACGCATCATTTGAAGAGGTAATTTACCTACTTTGGCATACTCGTTTACCTAAAGCAGACGAGCTTGCTGAGTTAAAACAACAATTAGCAGACAACATGTCTATTCCACAAGCAATTGTAGACCAATTCAAAACGTACCCACTTTCAACTGTACATCCAATGGCTGCACTTCGTACGGCAGTATCTTTACTTGGTGTATTCGATGAAGAAGCGGATGTTATGGATCCAGAAGCTAACTATCGTAAAGCAATTCGTCTACAAGCTAAAATTGCAACTGTTGTTACGGCATTTGCGCGTGTGCGTAAAGGTTTAGAGCCAATTCAACCAAAAGCAGAGCTTAGCTATGCAGCGAACTTCCTATATATGTTAAAAGGCGAAGAGCCAGCACCAATCGAAGTGGAAGCGTTCGACAAAGCGTTAGTATTACACGCTGACCATGAATTAAATGCTTCTACATTTACTGCACGTGTATGTGTAGCTACTTTATCAGATGTATACTCTGGTGTAACTGCAGCTATCGGTGCTTTAAAAGGACCACTTCATGGTGGAGCAAATGAGCAAGTAATGAAAATGTTAACTGAAATTGGTTCTCTTGATAATGTTGAATCTTATATTCAAAATAAATTAGATAACAAAGAAAAAATCATGGGCTTCGGTCACCGCGTATACCGCAAAGGCGACCCACGTGCACCACACTTACGTGTAATGTCACAAAAATTAACTGAACTAACTGGTAAACCAGAGCTTTATGATATGTCAGTTAAAATCCATGACATGATTGTTGAACAAAAGAAATTACCAGCTAACGTAGACTTCTTCTCTGCGTCAGTATACGATTCTTTAGGTATCGATCATGACTTATTCACACCAATTTTCGCAGTTTCACGTACTTCTGGTTGGGTAGCACATATTCTTGAGCAATATGCTAACAACCGCCTAATCCGTCCACGTGCAGAATATGTTGGACCAGGCATGCAGAAATATGTTCCAATCAGTGAGCGCTGATTTGGAAAATATGCTAGAATATTTGGGACTGTGTTACCTATAACACAGTCCTATGATTATGAATTTAGGAGGCAACAAAAATGTCAAACAAAATTGTAGTTGAAAACGGCGTACTTAATGTACCAAATAACCCAGTAATCCCATTCATCGAAGGTGATGGAATCGGTCCAGATATTTGGGCAGCAGCATCACGCGTAATTGACGCAGCAGTAGAAAAAGCTTACAACGGTGAAAAGAAAATTGAATGGTTAGAAGTTCTAGCTGGTGAAAAAGCATTTAACCAAACTGGTGAATGGTTACCACAAGAAACTTTAGATAAAATTAACGAATACCTAATTGCAATCAAAGGTCCTCTTACTACGCCAATCGGTGGTGGTATCCGCTCTCTAAACGTAGCTTTACGTCAACAACTTGATTTATATGTTTGCTTACGTCCAGTACGTCACTTTGATGGAGTACCTTCTCCAGTTAAACGTCCAGAAGACGTTGATATGGTTATCTTCCGCGAAAACACAGAAGACATCTACGCTGGTATCGAATTCGAATCAGGCTCTGAACAAGCTAAAAAAATCATCAACTTCCTACAAACTGAATTTGGTGTAAATCAAATCCGTTTCCCAGAAACTTCAGGTATCGGTGTAAAACCTGTATCTAAAGAAGGTACTGAGCGTTTAGTACGTTCTGCTATCGAGTATGCTATTAAACATAACCGCCCATCTGTGACGCTAGTTCACAAAGGGAACATCATGAAATTCACTGAAGGTGGATTCAAAAAATGGGGTTATGAATTAGCTGAAACTGAATTTGCTGATCAAACTTTCACTTGGAACCAATACGATGCAATTAAAGCTGACCAAGGTGAAGAAGCAGCAAACAAAGCTCAAGCTGAAGCTTTAGCAGCTGGTAAAATCTTAGTAAAAGATTCTATCGCTGATATCTTCTTACAACAAATTTTAACTCGTCCAACTGAGTTCGATGTAGTAGCTACAATGAACTTAAATGGTGACTATATTTCTGATGCATTAGCTGCACAAGTTGGTGGTATCGGTATCGCTCCAGGTGCAAACATTAACTACGTAACTGGACATGCGATCTTCGAAGCTACTCACGGTACAGCACCTAAATATGCTGGTTTAGATAAAGTAAACCCATCTTCAGTATTACTTTCAGGTGTATTAATGCTTGAACACTTAGGATGGCAAGAAGCAGCTGACATGATCACTAAATCTGTAGAGAATACAATCTCTTCAAAAGTTGTAACTTATGACTTCGCTCGTTTAATGGACGGCGCTACAGAAGTGAAATGTTCAGAATTCGCTAACGAACTAATTAAAAACTTATAATTTTTACGGCATAACGTAAAAATAATAACTGTAACGATCCTTAACCTTTCAACAGATAGCTGTTTAATGTAAAATTGGTTTGCTACAGTAATATAAGTACCTGGTTTAATCGAGGGAGAGAGAATTTATTCTCCTCCCTTTTTTAGCATATAATCTAATACAAAAGGAGCGTATTCAAATGTCTTTGAAACGTAAAAAAATCTCAGTAATCGGTGGCGGATTCACCGGCGCTACTGCAGCTTTTTTAGCAGCACAAAAAGAACTTGGTGATGTTGTATTAGTAGATATCCCTCAAGCTGAAAAGCCAACTAAGGGTAAAGCTTTAGATATGTGGGAAGCTGCTCCAATACAAGGTTTTGATTCTTTTGTTAAAGGTACTTCTAACTATGCAGATACTGCAGATTCTGATGTTGTCATCATTACTGCTGGTGTCGCGCGAAAACCTGGCATGAGCCGTGACGACTTAGTTCAAATCAACCAAGGCGTTATGAAAACTGTTTCACAAGAAATTGCCGCTCATTCACCAAACGCAACCATTATCGTATTGACTAACCCTGTTGATGCGATGACTTACACAGTATTTAAAGAAACTGGTTTCCCGAAAAACCGAGTAATCGGTCAATCAGGAGTATTGGATACTGCTCGATTCTGTGCTTTTGTTGCAGAAGAGCTAAACATTTCTGTAAAAGACATTACTGGTTTTGTACTAGGTGGCCATGGGGATACAATGGTTCCACTTACTCGGTATTCTTTTGCGGGTGGCATACCACTGGAAACATTAATCGCCCCAGATCGTTTAGCGGCAATTGTTGACCGTACACGTAACGGTGGTGCGGAAATCGTTAATTTGCTTGGGAATGGTTCTGCCTATTATGCTCCAGCAGCTGCGCTGGTTGAAATGGCTGAAGCCATCATTAAAGACCAAAAGCGTATATTGCCTTCAATTGCTTACTTAGAAGGCGAATATGGTTATAACGATATTTATTTAGGCGTACCAACATTACTTGGTGCGGATGGTATTGAAAAAATCTTTGAACTAGAATTAACTGATGAAGAAAAGGCAGCATTGGATCATTCTGCTGAAGCTGTCAAAGCAGTTATGAAAGTGTTGAGTTAATAAAAGTTTATGTAATCGAGTAGGATTCATTCTTACTCGATTTTTTTATACATAAAGTTACTGTAAGAAACAGCCTCATTTGTACTTCATACTATGCATAAACATAAAATGGTTATTCTGCTTTTCATTGTACTTTTAGAATAAAATTGATACTATGAAGGTAGTATGATAGAAAAGGGGTTGGCATATCTTTGCTTCAAAAGAACAGTAAACTTGGTCTCACTATTGATGAAATTACAGTTGGCGAGAAGATTCATATTACTGAAAAAATAGAAGATAAGGATTTATTGCTTTATTTAGGATTGACAAATGATAATAATCCGCTTTATATTCAACACGATTATGCAGCGATGACGCCTTTTAAAAAGCCGATTGTACCAACAATTATGTTAAATGGCATAATTACGTCAGCGGTATCAAAGTATATTCCTGGACCAGGTGCACGTATTATTGAACAGCATTTAACGTATTTAGAACCTCTCTATCATTATGAATTATTTGATACGCTTTTAGAGGTAACAGAAGTGAATAAAGTACAGAATACGATTACCGTAACTGTGCTCTCCTATAATGAACAAAAGCAGTTAGTAATTGAAGGAACTTTGCTGGTGACACCACCACTGGCATTATAGCGAGCGTCTTGAGATTTGAAATGGGGGTTTCAAATCACTATCGGAGGCAATAAACATGACAAAGACTATTTTAGTTGTAGAAGATGAATTTTCAATTGCGACCTTATTAAAATATAATTTAGAGCAGGCTGGTTATTCCGTTGAAACGGCGGCGGATGGTTTAGAAGGGTTGAATAAGGCTATGGAAATTCAGCCAGATTTAATTCTTCTAGATTTAATGCTTCCGAAGCTTGATGGCATGGAAGTTTGTAAGCAAATTCGTCAGCAACGAATGAATACACCTATCATTATGCTAACAGCAAAAGATGATGAATTCGATAAAGTGCTTGGTTTGGAGCTAGGTGCTGATGATTATATGACCAAGCCATTTAGCCCGCGGGAAGTATTAGCACGTGTTAAAGCTGTTCTAAGACGATTTACACAAAATGTTGTTTTAGAGGATAAAGATGAGCCTCAAGAAAAAATGTATGAATTTGGCCAACTGCGTGTCTATCCAGAGCGTTTTGAAGTGTTTTTACAAGAAGAAGCACTTGAATTTACACCGAAGGAATTTGAACTACTTATATATTTATTAGAAAACAAAAACCGTGTATTAACGCGTGATCAGCTATTAAGTGCTGTTTGGAAATATGATTTTGCAGGCGATACTCGTATTGTGGATGTGCACATTAGTCATCTCCGCGATAAAATAGAAGAAAATAGTCGTAAGCCGATGTTTATTAAAACCATTCGAGGTCTTGGCTATAAATTTGAGGAGCCGAAAACTTCATGAAATCAATGAGCAATCGCTTATTTTTGACATTCATGCTATCGCTCGGAACAATTCTTGCTGTCCTAATGATTGTGATAGGTCAGCTTTTTCCTGTTTATGTTGAGCAATATAACGAGCAGTCGAGCGCATTTAGTCAAGAAGCAATGGAAAAAGTACTTAATGAACGGCAAATCTCTTTATCTGATGAAGATAGAGACGCTTTATTTAGTGCGCAAACAATCGACATGAAGGACTCACTGCTGTCCTATGTTCGTGCTCGGTTGTACGGCGTATTAGCGATTTTATTTACAATTACACTTATTTTAATAGCGATTGTCAGTCGCTATATGATTCGCAATTTCACCGCTCCAATTGATAATGTGACTGAAACAGCGCTTGAATTGGCAAAAGGAAATTACCGTGCGCGTGCACATGAAAATGAGCATGAACGCATGATGCCACTTAGCCATTCTATAAATATTTTAGCGCGCAATTTACAGGATATTACGACGATTAGAGAGGTAGAAGAAGAAAGGCTAAAAACGTTAATTGAAAATATGGGAAGCTCCCTGATGATGATTGGACGCGAAGGCAATATATCTATCGTCAACCGTGTATTTTTAGAACGTTTTGGCATGCAAATAGAGCATGTGCAAGGGAAAGTCTTTCGAACGATTGGTTTACCGAAAACGCTTGAGCAATTTATAGACCATGTCTTTTTAACAGAAATGCCCTATCGACAACAAATTAAAATGGAAGTACAACAAGAGCTATACAATAAGGAAGTTTATGGAGCACCCGTAATTGGCGACCACGGACGATGGCTAGGGGTCGTTATCGTTATGCATGATATAACGGAGCTTGTCCGCTTGGAGCAAATCCGTAAAGATTTTGTAGCCAATGTATCACATGAACTTCGAACACCCATCACGTCGATTAAAGGCTTTTCTGAAACATTATTAGATGGTGCGTATAAGGATGAAAAAATGCTTCTATCATTTTTGGAGATAATGCATAAAGAGAGTAATCGTCTGCAAATGCTTATTCAAGATTTATTAGAGCTATCTAAAATTGAACAACATGGTTTCACCGTTAATATTATGCCAATGGGTCTGCAAGATGTATTGATACGGGGTGCGGAATTAACAGGTCCGCGACTTGATGAAAAAAATATGAGCTTTCATGTGGATATTGCGCGTGATGTAGAAGTAATGGGGGACGCTAATCGCGTCATTCAAATTGTTACGAATCTAATCACAAATGCTATAACGTATTCACCTGAAAATACAACCGTAACGATCCGCTTAAAGGAAGATGACACTTATGGAATAATTGAAATAGAAGACGAGGGGATCGGCATTGAAAAACATGAAATTGCACGTGTCTTTGAACGTTTTTATCGTGTGGATCGTGCCCGCAGCAGAAATTCTGGTGGAACCGGTTTAGGATTGGCCATAGTGAAGCACCTTGTCGAGGCGCATCATGGACGAATTCAAGTAGAAAGCAAAGTAGGCGTTGGCACGAAAATGATAGTGATGATTCCGAAAAAATTAACAAATTCTTTACAATAATTATACGTAACATTCAAAGTAGAGGGGTATACTATTTTATAGAAACCCCCTATTTTGTATTAAAAAGATGAAAATAACCGTCCAAAGATTTTAATTATGTATTTGAAGATTTCGATGGTTGCTACTTTAGTATTCACAACAAAAGAATCTATTTCCAAATTTTTTTTGGAGATAGATTCTTTTCTGTTTTACACTTGAATGAATTAGGTGTAAAGTATAGTAGCATAATGAATTGAAAGAAGGTTGACCATGAAAATCGTCAAAAGTTGCGTGCAAATCGGCTATCTTTATATAATTTTATTTATAGGAAATAGTATTGCGCGTTTACTTCACTTGCCGATTCCCGGTAGTATAATTGGACTGGTTTTGTTATTTTTAATGTTACAGTTTCATCTTATTAAGCTAGAATGGATCGAGTTAGGCGCAGGATTATTACTTAGTGAATTGTTATTGTTTTTCATTCCTTCGGCGATTGGTGTCATTGATTATGATGCGTTAATCGGTTTACAAGGTATGAAAGTCGTCGTTGTTATTTTAATAAGTGCATTTGTTGTCATGCTAACGACGGGCTATACTGCCCAGTGGTTAGGGAGAAAGAAAGGTGACGCTGCATGAGTATCGTTATTGCTGTCATCAGTTTATTAGGAACCATAGCTATTTTTTATGCTTGCAAAGCACTTTATCAAAAGTTTCAGAAGGAATGGCTAACACCGATATTAATTACGCCATTCGTGATTATTATCATATTGCTAGTAACCGGTACTTCTTATGCATCGTATAATGCAGGGGCAAATATTTTGTCTAATTTATTAGGACCTGCAACCGTTGCCTTTGCAGTGCCGATTTATAAAAATGTTCAGCTTTTAAAAAAGCACGCTTTTGAAATTATTTTTAGTATTGCCGTTGGCTCAGCTGTTGCAATTGCCTCGTCATACATTATCGCACTAGTTATTGGATTAAATAACGAGCTAGTTCATAGTCTAGTACCGCGTTCTGTCACAACACCTATAGCCATGGATATTTCCAATATGATAGGTGGTTCACCTACGCTAACTGCGGTGTTCGTTATGACAACTGGTATTTTGGCTAGCTTGCTGGCACCAATCGTTATGCGGATATGTCATTTCCGCAAGCCGTCTGCTAGAGGCTTAATGCTTGGTATGGGTGCACATGGCACTGGTACTTCAAAAGCATTTGAGTTGGGAGAACTAGAAGGAACCTTTGCTAGTCTTGCGATGATTGTAGCTGCTCTCATTAGTATTGTTTTATCCACTACATTGTTTCCGGTATTAGAACATGTTGTGATGAATATCCTGTTACCTTAATGGTAACAGGATTTTTTTATTGTGTGAGTTGTGCGAATTGTTTGAGTGCCAGTCACTCAAACAACTACCAAGTAAAAATCCACGTAGAGTCGTGTGGGAACGCACGTAATGTAAACTACAACAGGCGGCGCGTCAAGCGACGATTCTAGCTTACATCGTGCCCGCGGAAAGCGAAGTGGATTTTTACAATTTAGGAGCTCTCCTTATGTATTTGACTTACGATTGAGTTTACTTTATGAAATTATTTTGAATCTTTTTAAAGGCTATACCGTATACAATAGTACTAAGTAAAAGGGAGGAACAGACATGAGTGTGAAAAGGACACTAATGATGGTCGGAATTGGTATATTTGGAATCGTGGCACTTATCGCGGTATTTACTTCGTGGTACACAGTCGATGAATCAGAGCAAGCCGTAGTGATAACATTTGGTCGTGCCGATGAAACCGTAACAAATCCGGGCTTACATTTGAAAATGCCTTGGCCAATACAAACCGTTGAGGTTTTATCGAGAGAAACATTTAGTTTACAGTTTGGCTACAAGCAAGATAAAGAAGGTGAATTGGTCACGTATGATGCTGAAACAAAAATGATAACAGGAGACTCCTATATCGTTTTAACAGATCTTGTTGTTCAATGGAAAATTACCGACCCTCGTAAGTACTTATTTAATGCACAGAATCCAGAAGAAATATTACATAGCGCTACTTCAAGCGCGATTCGCTCTATAATAGGAAGCTCGACAATTGATGCTGCGTTAACAGATGGAAAAGCAGATATAGAAGCAAAAACAAGAGACTTGCTTGTTTCACTTATTGATAAATATGATATTGGCATTGGTGTATTAGGTGTCAAATTGCAGGATGTGGAATTACCGAATGCAGAAGTACGTGCAGCATTTACAGCTGTAACAGATGCACGCGAGATGAAAAATACAAAAACAAATGAAGCGCAAAAATATAAAAACCAACGCATAAGTGAAGCGACTGGTGAAAAAGATGCGATTATTTCAAAAGCGAATGGCGCGAAAACAGCACGTATTGAGCAAGCTCACGGGGATGTAGCAGTCTTTAATAAAATGTATGAACAATACAAAGGCAATCAACAAATTACACGCGAGCGTTTAATTTTAGAAACGCTTGAAAATGTGTTACCGAAAGCACAAATTTATATTATGAATGATGATGGAAGTACAATGAAGTATTTACCATTACAAGCGCTACAACCAACGACTCAACAAGCACCGACAGAGCAACAGACAACAACAGAGAAAAAAGAAGGGAGCGGTAATTAATGGACCAAAAAAATAAAGATTTAGATAAATTTCTAAAATTTTTATCGGGAAAATCAAAAAGTACTGCTCCAAGTGATGGAGACAATGTGATTAAAATGTCCAAAAAGGGTCCTTTAAATCCTAAAAAGTATATTTCTTTCATTGTCACATTAACAGTTGTCTTCGCTGTTGCCGTCATTCTCTTTGCCAATGTGTATATTGTGAAAGAGTCTGAGTATGCAGTTGTTCGACAGTTTGGGGAAGTGGTCAAATTTGAACGAAATCCAGGCTTGAAAATAAAAGTGCCCTTTATTCAGAGTGTGACGACATTGCCGAAAAATCAATTAACCTATAATATTTCTGAAGAAGAAATTAATACAAAAGATAAAAAGCGTATTATTATCGATAACTATGCAGTATGGCGTATAACAGATCCAAAAGCGTTAATCTCCAATGCGGGAACGCTAACGAAGGCAGAATCAAGGATGGCGGAGTTTATTTATTCTGTTATACGTACAGAGCTTGGGCAACTAAAATACGAGCAAATCATAAATGATGAAAACTTCGGTGATGAAAAAACTTCTCGAGGTAGTTTAAATGACCGTGTCACAGCTCAGGTGAATGAACTATTGCTAAACGATAAATATGGCATTGAAGTAGTCGATGTGCGCATTCGTCGCACAGATTTGCCAGTAGAAAATGAGCAATCTGTCTTTACACGCATGGTTTCGGAACGTCAATCTACCGCACAACTATATTTATCAGAAGGGGATGCGGATAAACGCCGTATTGAAGCCCAAACAGATAGAGAAGTGCAAGAGATGCTAGCAACGGCCAACAAAGCAGCTGCATTAATACAAGCAGAGGGGGAAGCGGAGGCAGCGAAAATTTACAATAGCTCCTTTTCAAAAGACCCAGAGTTTTATTCACTCTACCGGACATTAGAATCTTATAAGAAAACAGTTGGGGAAGATACGGTTATTATCTTGCCTTCAACGTCACCGTATGCAAAAGTGTTATCAGGCTATATAGAGTAATAGTGTAATCCTTGCAGGGGTTAATAGAGCATAGCTTAATTAAATAGAAGACATTTGTTGTTGATAGAAGAAGCTGTGAGTTCAGCTTAGGCCGCACATAAAGCCGTCCGTAGGGATATCAATGACTATAAAGTGTTAGATTGATTATCGTCAATCTAACACTTTTTCACATTTGTCCTCGCAGCCAAATAAGTGTCCAAACTATGAAATTAATTCTAACAAGTAATTGGTTGTGTCATAGACTGCTATTTTCTGATAAAATGATGATGTTTAAAGATGATAAATGGGGGTAATAGCTGTGAAATTAACCATTAGCACGTGGCTCCAAAACTTAGGGATTGCTTGTAGCATCGCATCGTTTTTTACACTTTTCTTTCGTATAACTGATTTTGCTTGGGTGACCAAAAGTGTTTATTATATTCCGGTATTTTTTGTAGTATTGTTTTTATTAGGATTGGTTATTGCAGAGGATGTACGAAAAGCTTTTAAAAAAATGTTCTGGTATGACAAACGCAAAGAACAACGCCCTATTTGGCAAGTGGGCATTGGCTTTATTTTCTTCCTCGCGCAAATTGGCATCGTAATGGTATTTAGTGAAGGACTAACACATTTAAAACTAGGTGGCATGCCTTTAGTTTTCGTTGTTGCTTTTATGAATGCTTTCATTCTGACAGTTATTTATGAGGAGATTTTCTTCCGTAAAGAAAGAGCGAAGACGTCAGTTAATAATAGTAAGTAGGTCGATTGCTAGGAGCAATTGACTTTTTTTATGGTTTTGGCTTAAAAAGTACGTGAAAATAAACTTCAAGTGAATTTTTCAACTAATATCCGTCCCTATGATTGGTAAAAAGTTAGCTTTCCCGATAAAGTAGAGGAAAGAGGCATTTTCAAACATACGTTTTCGTTTTACAATGAAAAGAACGACGACTTCAGGAGGACATTAAAATGACTAAGGAAAAATTACTATTACTCGACGGTAATAGTTTAGCTTATCGTGCATTTTTTGCATTGCCATTGCTAACGAATGATAGTGGCATTCATACGAATGCAGTATACGGTTTTACCACGATGTTACAACGAATTTTAGAGGAAGAACAACCGACGAAGATGCTCGTAGCTTTCGATGCAGGTAAAACAACGTTCCGTCACGATACCTTTACAGAATATAAAGGTGGCCGTCAAAAAACGCCACCAGAACTCTCAGAGCAGTTTCCTTATATTCGTAAACTGATCGATGCCTATGGGATTAAGCGCTATGAACTAGAAATGTACGAAGCCGACGATATTATCGGAACATTGGCCAAAGAAGCAGCAGGACAAGATATGGACGTCATTATTGTGTCAGGTGACCGCGATCTTACACAGCTCGCAACAGATAAAGTAACTGTGTACATTACGAAAAAAGGTATTACAGAAATCGAAAAAAATACACCTGCCTTTATTGAAGAAAAGTATGGCCTAACGCCACTTCAAATTATCGATATGAAGGGTCTCATGGGGGATGCCTCGGATAATATTCCTGGAGTACCTGGGGTTGGCGAAAAAACAGCTGTTAAATTGTTAAAAGAACACGGTTCAGTTGAGGCATTATATGAAGCAATAGATACGTTAAAAGCTTCGAAAATGAAAGAAAAGCTTGTTGCCAATGAGGAACAAGCGCTTATGAGTAAAAAGCTAGCTACAATTTTTACAGAAGCCCCAATCGACATTACGTTTAATGATCTTGCTTACAATGGCCCAAACGAAGAACAGCTTATTAGTGTATGGCAGGAGCTAGGTTTCAAATCATTGTTAGAAAAAAGTGAATTTGCTGTTGAAGAAGAACAACGTGCACCATTTGCCTTTGATTTTGTCCAAGAAGTGAAGCCTGAACACTTAAAAGATGTGATGGCTTTGCATCTAGAGTTAGAGGACGAGCACTATCATACTTGTCAGCAGTTAGGTATGGCATTAACGGATGGAACGAGTACGTTTTATGTGCCATTTGAGGCGGCTTCTAAATCCGATGTACTGCGTCGTTGGTTGGAAGATGCAACGAAAATCAAATATATTTCAGATTCCAAAGCAGCGCAGGCAGCATTGCAACGGGTAGGTATTCGTTTAGTAGGTGTGGAATTTGATTTACTGTTAGCGTCGTATATTAATAATCCTGCACTTAGTGGGGATGATGTAGCAACTTTAGCAAAAGACCTAGGGTACCGTGATGTGCAAGCAAATGAGGCAGTCTATGGAAAAGGCGCAAAACGTGCAATACCAGCTAGCGATGTCTTAGCTGAACATGTAAGCCGTAAAGCGTTTGCTGTGTGGACATTACAACCTAAATTAGAGCAATTGCTCAAAGAAAATGAACAGTTTGACTTGTATAAAAACCTAGAACTACCATTGGCTTCGATTTTAAGCGAGATGGAAAGTGAAGGGATTACAGTGAACCGTGCAACACTTGAAGCGATGGGACAAGAGCTAAGTAATAAATTAGTCATTATTGAACAGGCAATTTATGCGGAAGCGGGAGAAGCATTTAATATCAATTCACCGAAACAATTAGGTGTAATTCTTTTTGATAAGCTTGGATTATCAGTCATTAAAAAAACGAAAACAGGTTATTCTACAGCCGCAGATGTGTTGGAAAAATTAAAGCCCGAACATGCCATTATTGAGCATATTTTATTGTACCGACAACTTGGAAAGCTACAATCAACTTACATTGAAGGCTTGCTTAAAGAAATACACGAAAAGGACGGCAAAGTGCATACACGCTTCCAGCAGGCACTAACGTCAACTGGTCGTCTAAGTTCAACAGACCCTAACCTACAAAATATTCCGATTCGCTTAGAGGAAGGTCGTAAAATACGTCAGGCGTTTGTGCCATCACAAAAAGATTGGATTCTTTTTTCTGCCGATTACTCGCAAATCGAATTGCGTGTTCTTGCACATATGTCTGAAGATAAAAATTTAGTGGAAGCTTTCCAAGAAGGCATGGATGTTCATACTCGTACAGCGATGGATGTTTTCCATGTTACAGCAGAAGAAGTTGATAGCAATATGCGTCGTGCTGCTAAAGCCGTTAACTTCGGTATTGTTTATGGTATTAGTGACTACGGTTTATCACAAAACTTAGATATTACGCGCAAGGAAGCTGCTATCTTTATTGACAAATACTTTGCCAGCTTCCCAGGCGTAAAAAAATATATGGATGACATTGTCCAAGATGCTAAATTTAATGGCTTTGTCACAACGCTATTAAATCGCCGTCGTTATTTACCAGATATCACGAGCTCGAATTTCAATCTACGAAGCTTTGCGGAAAGAACTGCTATGAATACACCAATTCAAGGAAGTGCTGCAGATATCATTAAAAAAGCAATGATTGATATGGATGCTCGCTTGAAAAAGGAAAATATGCAAGCGAAACTTCTTCTACAGGTGCACGATGAATTGATTTTTGAAGCACCTAGAGAAGAAATTGCCTTGTTGGAAAAAATTGTACCAGAGGTTATGGAAAATGCCATTGAATTGATAGTTCCATTGAAAGTGGACTTCAACTATGGGGCAACTTGGTACGAAGCGAAGTAAGGAGGGGTATCATGCCTGAATTACCAGAGGTTGAAGGTGTCGTACAGGCATTAAAGCCAGAAATTGAAGGGCGCACAATTAAGCAAGTTCAGCTTTCAGAGATTATCCGCTTTTCTTATGATGAAGGAAAGCAATGTATCGTCAAGCAAGCTGAGCCAGATGCATTTGAGATGGCATTGTCTCAAATGACGATTACGAAGATTGAGCGCCGCGCAAAATATATATTTTTTCATTTGCAAAAAGAGGATAGGTCCTATGTGTTAGTTAGTCATTTAGGTATGACTGGTGCATGGTTTATCGTCAATACACCTGAAGAAATAAACGAAGAGAAATTTAAAAAGCATATTCATGCGACATTTCAAATGGCAGATGGCGGCTATTTAATTTATTCAGATATTCGTCGCTTTGGAGAATTACGATTTTTAACGAAAATTGAAGATCATGCCCCATTAACAAAAATGGCACCTGAACCGTTTGATGAAGTGGCATGTGATTATTTTATAGCGAAATCATTGCTACCGAAATACGAGAAAAAAGCTGTGAAAGAAGTCATTATGGATGGGCAAGTAATCTCAGGCTGTGGCAATATTTATGCCACAGAAGCGTTGTTTGCACAAAAAATTCACCCGGCCCGCAAAATGAACAGGATAAGTGAAAAGCGTAAACGTGAATTGTTTGCTGCGATTGTAGAGGTCTTGCGCCAAAGTATTGATGCAGGAGGCTCGACAATTTCAGATTATCGCAATATTAACGGTGAGGCAGGGAGCATGCAAAATCGCTTAAAAATGTACGGAAAGAAAATATGCCCTGCATGTGGTACAGGGACGAGTCAAATGACAATTGGTGGACGAACATCCGTGTTTTGTCCGAATTGTCAACATTAAAAGGGGAATAAACTATGATTATCGGACTAACAGGAAGTATTGCGAGTGGTAAAAGTACAGTCGCAAAAATGATGACAGCACTAGGGTTACCGATTGTCGATGCAGATATTGTCGCGCGTGATGTTGTTGAACCAGGAACAGAGACGTTGGCTCTCATTGTTGAAAATTTTGGAAATGATATTTTGCAGCAAGATGGCACATTGAATCGTTCGAAACTAGGGGATATTATTTTCCATGAGCCTGCGAAACGCAAAATTTTAAATGATATTATGCACCCTGCAATTCGTCAGGAAATGCTGCGTCAACGTGATGCTTATTTAGAGGCTGGGCAAAAACATGTCGTGATGGATATCCCATTACTTTTTGAAAGTAAATTACAACATTTTGTTGAGCGTATTCTAGTGGTTTCCGTTAGTGAAGAGGTGCAACTTCGCCGATTAATGGAGCGCAATCAATTATCAAAAGAAGATGCGCTTGCTCGTATGCATTCACAATTACCGATGTCCGTGAAAGAAAAAAGTGCCCATGCTGTCATCTACAACAATGAAAATTTACAGCAAACAGAAGAGCAATTATTGAAGATTCTTACGCATTGGGGCGTACTTTAGTTGAAATGTGTGGGTTAATCGTATATGCAGTGTAATGGCAAAGGCATCATGAGACGTATTCTTGATGCCTTTGCTTTATTAATTTTATACATAAAATGGAATATTGTTACTCGCAAAGATCGATGGTAGTGCAAATATTCATTCAATACGCAGCGTTCATCGTTGCGCATTTTATTGTTTTTATGCGTAATAATAAGCGTAAAGCACTGTATTTTTTCATTTCTAAAAAGGTGCTATTTTTCAGAAAATAAGAACTTTTTTATTATCAATATATAATGTTCATCTTTTTTAAAATTGTGTTATACTAATTACCGTAAAGTAAGTATATAATGATTATGAGTATGCACTCACAGGAGGATTTTATAATGACAGTATCAGTTGCTATTAATGGTTTCGGACGTATCGGACGTATGGTTTTCCGCCAAGCGATCATGCAGGATGAATTAAATATCGTTGCGATTAACGCAAGCTATCCAGCAGAAACGTTAGCACATTTGATTAAGTATGACACAAATCACGGAACATTCGAAGGTACGATTGAACCTGCAGGCGATGCTTTAATTGTCAATGGTAAACGTGTCCAAATTATTAGTGAACGTGATCCATTAAAATTACCATGGGCTACAATGGGCGTGGATATTGTAATTGAAGCAACTGGTAAATTCAATGATCGTGAGAAAGCAGCAATGCATCTAGAAGCTGGCGCAAAAAAGGTTATCTTAACAGCACCAGGTAAAAACGAAGACGTTACAATTGTTTTAGGTGTAAATGATGAAAAACTAGATGTTGAAAAACATGATGTCATTTCAAATGCTTCATGTACGACAAACTGCTTAGCACCAGTTGCAAAAGTGTTGAATGATACATTCGGCATCGAAAGCGGTTTAATGACTACAGTTCACGCTTATACAAATGACCAAAAAAACTTAGATAATCCACATAAAGATTTACGTCGTGCGCGCGGTTGTGCACAATCAATTATTCCAACTTCTACAGGTGCTGCGAAAGCACTGAAACTAGTGTTACCAGAATTGGAAGGTAAAATTCACGGTATGGCACTTCGTGTTCCTACACCAAACGTCTCATTAGTAGATCTTGTTGTAGATTTAAATACAGATGTGACAGTTGATTCTGTGAATGCTGCTTTTGTTAAGGCAGCGACTGAAGGACCGATGAAAGGCATCTTAAACTTCTCAATCGAGCCACTAGTATCTGTTGACTACAACACAACAACTTTCTCATCAACAGTTGATGGTCTATCAACTATGGTAATGGGCAATCGTAAAGTAAAAGTTCTTGCTTGGTACGATAACGAGTGGGGCTATTCTGCACGTGTAGTAGACTTAGTGAAAAAAGTTGCCAATGCTTTAGAAACAGTTAAAGCATAATAAAGTTTTACTACTTTTAAGCACATTGAAACGGTAATGGTTTCAATGTGCTTTTCTATTTAAAATAGACAAAACTATGTAATCAAAATATTCAGAATTGTTTGAGTGCCAGGCACTAAGGTGAATGAGCTTTTCTTACTTGTAGGAAATTTGTTATAATATAAATATCAAATTGTTGTGGAATCAGGAGAGTAAAAATATGAGATGTCCTTCTTGCCAATTTAACGGAACACGTGTAGTGGATTCGAGGCCAGTAGATGATAATAAAGAAATTCGTAGACGTCGTGAATGTGAGTCATGTGGCTTTCGTTTTACAACGTTTGAAAAAATTGAAGAGACACCGTTAGTCGTTGTGAAAAAGGAAGGCTCGCGTGAGGAGTTTAGCCGCGAGAAGGTTTTGCGCGGTCTTATTCGTGCTTGTGAGAAACGCCCTGTCGCCCTAGATGTATTAGAGGGGCTTGTAATGTCCATTGAAAAAGACCTTCGCCGTATTGGAAATGCTGAAGTGCGCTCAGAAGATGTTGGGGAAATGGTGATGGACCGTTTGGCAAAAATCGATGAAGTGGCCTATGTTCGTTTTGCTTCTGTTTATCGCCAGTTTAAAGATATCAATGTTTTTATTGAGGAAATCAAAGAAATTATTCAACGTCAAACAGAAAAAAAATCATAGGAAACAGAGAGGGTGACGGACGTTGATTCATTTGTATAAAGAATTGCAGCCGGCTGATACTTTTGACATTCGTCTACCTCATGCGCTTTCCACAATGGAACGTCAGTTAGTAACGTTATTTTATCAACCTTTAACCGGTGCTGAACCAATCAGTCTCTATTTAACGTTATGGGCTGAGGCAGAACAAACGCCAAGTCAACAAATGAACCATTATTATTTAATGAATGTGCTTGGACTGCCGATAGGTAAAGTGTTTGAAGCGCGTATAGCGCTTGAAGCAATCGGTTTATTGCGAACTTGGAAAAAAGAAGAGGCAGATCAGCGAAGCTTTGTATACGAGCTCATGCGCCCTCTTGATGCAGATAGCTTTATGAAAGATCCACTATTGTCCATGTTTTTGTTTAGTAAAATCGGAGAACAGGCATACCGCAAGTTGCGTCAACGTTTTATTCAGCCTGTAAAGGGTACAGAATTTAAGGAAGTATCACGTGCCTTTATGGATGTCTTTAAACCGGTTAGTACGAAAATTCCTACCGATTTGCAAGGAGGAATTGAAAGCAAAGAAAATGCGCAAAAGGTCTATCCGTTTTATTTTGAGCAGTTCGACTTTGACCTGCTACAGGCAGGCTTATCTGACCAGTTAGTACCAGCAAGCTTACTGACGCTTGAAGTACGTGAAACTATTGCAAAGTTAGCATTTTTATATCATTTAACAGCGTTAGATATGCAAAAGGTCGTTATTTTAGCGCTTGATGATGATTTAGGCATTTCATTAGAACGCTTGCGCAAAGCGGCAGCTGATTTTTATAAACTTACAGTATCAAAAGAGCCACCAAAGCTAGCGAAAGTATATACGACGCCTGCCGAGGAAGACGCTGTTCAAAAAACGAAAGATCAGGAGTTGCAACATTATTTAGAGTCAACGCCTCCTGTACAAGTGCTTCGAGATATTAATAATGGGAAGGAACCATTGCAAACATCTGTCCAATTAGCTGAGAGTTTAATTGTTCAGCATGGAATGCCGGTAGGCGTGGTCAATGCTTTGCTTGAGTACGTCATGCTGTCAACGGATATGAAGCTTCCGAAGAAATATGTAGAAACAATTGCTGACCATTGGGTACGTAAAAATATTAAAACGGCGAAGGAAGCAATGGAACTTGCACGCCAAGAACATGATAAATATACAACATGGAAAAATAAACCGCAGACGCCAACTAAAAATACGCAGTTTGTAAAAGGGCGGAACAACAATCAGCATAAGGAAAAGGTGCCTGAGTGGTTTTACAAACGCAATGAGCAACCAGAGGAAAGTGCGTCTGCTTCTAGCACGATGGATTTTGAAAAAGAGCGTCAAAAAATATTAGCCATGCTAGGGAAAAGCGATAAGTAAGGTAGGTGAATGGCAATCGAACCAATTAACAAGCCATTAAACAGAACGATAAAAGTACCATCATTTCAAGAGCGATATGAAGCGATGCGTAGAGAAATTTTAGAACACCCTAGAGTACAAGCGTTTTTAGCAGAAAATGCAGAGGAGTTAAGCTATGATGCAGTGGAGCGCAATTTACCAAAGCTCCATGAATTTATTAGTCAATCAACAGTTTGTTGTGGCTGCGATCATACAGCTCATTGTACCAATTATTTAAAAGGTTTTATTCCAACATTACGCGTAGTGCGTAATACAGTTGAAATTGATTACGTGCGCTGTGAACAAAAAGTACGTGAAGACGATCGTCGTGATGTTGCGAATATGATTGCCAGTATGCATATGCCGAAAGACGTGCTGCAAGCAACTATCCAAGACTTGATGATTGATGATGAATCACGTGTGCTTATCGCGCAACGTGCAGCACAATTTGTTAAGAAAACGGAGGAAACAGGTCAGCTTCCATCAAAAGGTTTTTATTTGTATGGCAAGTTCGGTGTAGGGAAATCCTTTGTACTTGGTGCGCTTGCGAATGAATTAGCTTCTAAGAAAATACGTTCAGTAGTAGTTTTCGTACCAGAATTTTTGCGCGAAATGAAAAATGCCATCGGTGATAACACATTAAATGAAAAAATAGATTATGTGAAAAAAGCACCTGTATTGATGCTCGATGATTTAGGAGCAGAAACGATGTCAGCATGGACGCGAGATGAAATTTTAGGGACAATCTTCCATTATCGTATGGCAGAGCAATTACCAACATTCATTACTTCTAATTTTAATTATGATGAATTAGAACACCATTTAGCACAGTCTCAAAAAGGGGATATTGAAGTTGTAAAAGCTGGACGAATTATGGAACGTGTAAAGGCTTTAACAGAGCCAATTGAAATGCGTGGCAAAAATCGACGTTTATAATATTGATAGTTGCATTTTACGACAATCGAGCGTATACTGTCACATATACTATATATCTTAATGCAATGATGAGGACATGAAATTTGTGTAACGGCTTATAGAGAGGGAAGTCATCGGCTGTAAACTTCCTAGTTTGGGCACAATTTTTACTACCTACTGAGCAGCGAAAGGGAAAATCTTTCGCCGGTCCCTAGCCCGTTAGCTAGCCTTGAGCTTCGTCTGACGATTTTGTCGGGAGGAAGAAGGGTGGAACCACGAGCATACGCTTCGTCCCTTTTGTTAGGGACGGGGCTTTTTTGTTTTTCGCGGCTATTTAGCTCAACGGCATGCCCATCATGCATCACACAAACAACCACATAAGGAGTGCAAAAAAATGTCAGACATGATTAAATTAACGTTCCCAGATGGCGCTGTAAAGGAATTTGCAAAAGGAACATCTACTGATGATGTAGCATTATCTATTAGCCCAGGGCTTCGTAAAAAAGCATATGCAGGGAAAGTCAATGGAGAATTGGTAGATTTAAAAACACCAATTGAAGAAGATGCAACAATTGCGATTATTACGCAAGATGATGCGGAAGCATTAGAAATTCTTCGTCACTCAACTGCCCATTTGACAGCACAAGCGATTAAACGTTTATTCCCAGAAGTGAAGCTTGGCATTGGTCCTGTTATTGAGGGTGGGTTCTACTATGATATTGATGCACCAACACCTATTACTGCTGAAGACCTTCCAACAATCGAAAAAGAAATGAAAAAAATTATTGCTGAAAACTTAGAGGTAGAGCGTAAAAACGTAAGCCGTGCAGAAGCACAAGCTATTTATGAAGAAGTCGGCGATGAATACAAATTAGAATTACTTGAAGCGATTCCAGCGGATGAGCAAGTGTCAATTTACTACCAAGGTGAATTCTTCGACCTATGCCGAGGTATTCACGTACCATCAACAGGTAAACTACGCGAGTTTAAATTATTATCATTAGCAGGTGCTTATTGGAGAGGAAACTCTGATAACAAAATGCTTCAACGTATTTACGGTACGGCTTTCTTCAAAAAAGAAGATTTAAAGCACCACCTTCAAATGTTAGAAGAGGCAAAAGAACGTGACCATCGTAAAATTGGTAAAGAATTAGAATTATTCACTACTTCTCAAAAAGTAGGTCAAGGTTTACCACTATGGTTACCAAATGGTGCTACAATCCGTCGTGTCATTGAACGTTATATTGTGGATAAAGAATTATCTCTTGGTTATAAACATGTATACACACCAGTTCTTGGTTCAAAAGAGCTTTACCAAACTTCTGGTCACTGGGATCATTACCAAGATTCTATTTTCCCACCAATGGAGATGGACAATGAAACTTTAATTATGCGTCCAATGAACTGTCCACACCATATGATGGTTTACAAAAATAGCATGCACTCATACCGTAGCTTACCATTACGTATTGCTGAGCTTGGTACAATGCACCGTTATGAAATGTCAGGTGCAGTTTCAGGATTACAACGTGTACGTGGGATGACGTTAAACGATGCACACATCTTCGTTCGACCAGACCAAATTAAAGTAGAGTTCCAAAAAGTTGTACAATTAATTTTAGAAGTATATAAAGACTTTGATTTAAAAGATTACTCATTCCGTCTATCTTACCGTGACCCAGCAGATACTGAAAAGTACTTCGATGATGATGCTATGTGGGAAAAAGCACAAAGTATGTTAAAAGAAGCAATGGATGAACTTGGTTTAGACTACTTCGAAGCTGAGGGTGAGGCTGCGTTCTACGGTCCTAAACTTGACGTACAAGTAAAAACAGCAATTGGTAAAGAAGAAACTTTATCAACTGTACAGTTAGACTTCTTATTACCAGAACGCTTTGACTTAACATATGTAGGTGAAGATGGTAAACCACATCGTCCAGTCGTTATTCACCGTGGTGTTGTATCAACAATGGAACGTTTTGTTGCGTTCTTAATTGAAGAATACAAAGGTGCATTCCCGACTTGGTTAGCACCAGTACAAGTAGAAGTTATTCCGGTATCGAACGAAGCGCACTTCGACTATGCAAAACAAATCGAAGAACAGCTGACTGCTGCAGGTTTACGTGTTGAAATGGATGACCGTGAAGAAAAACTGGGTTATAAAATCCGTGAAGCACAAATGAAAAAGATTCCGTATATGCTTGTTATTGGGGATAAAGAGGTTGAGGCGAACGGAGTAAACGTACGTCGCTACGGCTCAAAAGATTCCGAAACTATTTCTTTTGAAGACTTCCTAGCAAATATTAAAGCAGAAGTTGCACGTTTCTAATTGAACAATTGCATAATAGTACTTGATTATCTTTAATTATTTGTACTATAATGACGTATAAAATGTAAATGTATTGCACATACTAATTAGGAGATTGCAAAAAATATAT
Organism: Lysinibacillus sp. NPDC097195; assembly: GCF_044762075.1. Classification (NCBI taxonomy): domain Bacteria; kingdom Bacillati; phylum Bacillota; class Bacilli; order Caryophanales; family Bacillaceae; genus Lysinibacillus; species Lysinibacillus sp. NPDC097195. The sequence goes on from NZ_JBIWDP010000001.1 coordinate 220,455, forward strand.
TTGACAATCTAAATTGTACATGCTAATATAGTGAAGGTTAATGAATACAAAGTTTGTGGTTGAAGTAGAGGCTGCCCGCTTCTCACCTGATACAACGCTTAGGCTGTGAACAGGTATGACACGTTGAATTGTTTTGCGTACTTACGCATGCACATATAGCGGGCGGACATCTTCAAAATGTCCGTCCTTTTTTTATGGACATGACAAGAGGATGTACCGTTCAACCGGGCAAGGCTTTGCCCAAACCATGTATTCGCGACAACTACTTGGAGGTGGATTACTATTAGCAAAGACATGTATGTAAACGAAGGCATTCGCGCACGTGAACTTCGATTAATCGATCACAATGGTGACCAGCTTGGTGTAAAGACACGTAACGAAGCGTTAGAAATCGCCACTCGTGTGAACTTGGATCTTGTCCTTGTGGCCCCTCAAGCCAAGCCGCCAGTCGCTCGTATCATGGACTATGGTAAATTTAAGTTTGAACAGCAAAAGAAAGACCGCGAAATTCGTAAAAATCAAAAAGTCATCGTAATGAAAGAGGTTCGCTTGAGCCCAACAATCGATGAACATGATTTCCAAACGAAGCTACGTAATGCGATTAAATTCCTTGAAAAAGGCGATAAAGTTAAATGTAGCTTACGTTTCAAAGGTCGTGCGATTACACACAAAGATATTGGTCAACGTGTGTTAGATCGTTTTGCTGAAGCTTGTGCTGAAGTATCTACGGTTGAACAAAAACCGAAGATGGAAGGCCGAAGCATGTTCTTAGTTCTTCAACCAAAGAACGAGAAATAGTATTAGACGAAACAGTTTAGGAGGAATTCGACATGCCAAAAATGAAAACTCACCGTGGAGCTGCGAAACGTTTCAAAAAAACGGGTTCAGGTAAATTAAAATATGACCGTGCTTACGGAAGCCACTTATTCGCAAACAAATCTACGAAACAAAAACGTCACCTACGTAAAGGTAAAGTTGTATCATCTGGTGACTTCAAACGCATCAAATCATTACTTGTTTACATGAAATGATTGACTACACAAAATAAACTAATATTCATTTTTTAATGAAAAGCAGGAGGTAATTCATATGCCACGCGTAAAAGGCGGAACAGTGACGCGCAAACGTCGTAAAAAAGTATTGAAATTAGCTAAAGGTTACTATGGTTCAAAACATACATTATATAAAGTTGCTAACCAAGCAGTAATGAAATCAGGTCAATATGCATACCGTGACCGTCGTCAGAAAAAACGTGATTTCCGTAAATTATGGATCACTCGTATCAACGCAGCTGCTCGTATGAACGGTCTTTCATACAGCCGTTTAATGCACGGTTTAAAAGTTGCTGGTATCGAAGTTAACCGTAAAATGTTAGCTGACTTAGCTGTAACAGATGCTGCAGCATTCACACAATTAGCAGAAGCTGCTAAAAAAGCAGTAGCAAAATAAAAAAGAGCGACATAGTCGCTCTTTTTTATTTCTGCCCCGAAAGCGAAGCGACAGGGGCTAATAAAATAGTGTATAGTTAAGACTGATGGGATAGTGTCATCAGTCTTTTTACATAGGAGGTTGTTTTAATGGTCCAAGCATTACTTGCCTACATGGCCATTGTGTCCGTCGTACTGCTCGTCATGATGGGCATGGATAAATCACGTGCCAAAAAGCACGAATGGCGCATTGCCGAGCGGACATTATTTACTTTAGCGATAGCGGGTGGTGCTGTTGGAGGCGTATTAGGTATGTATTTATTCCGTCATAAAACACGTCATAATAGTTTTGCATTTGGTTTCCCATTGCTTGCTGCTATTCAAATTTTTATACTTGTGCAATTATGGGGCAGCTCTTTTAAATGATAGCAAAAGGGCAATCGCCGATAGAACCAGAAAAATCGCCGATAACCCTTCAAATTTCGCCGATAAATCCATTGAAATCGCCGATATAATCACAAAAAACGCCGATAAATCTCAGGAAGCGAGCGTTCTCGTAAAAATCGTAAATTGTGTGGGTGCCTGGCACTTAAATAGAAAAACACATCCTCATGTAGAGGATGTGTTGCGCATAAGTTGTTCAATCGGTTGCTTCCAGTTAATTTTAGCGTTAGGATAGTTAAATAAAATTTCTTGCTGTAGATACTCGAAGTCACTCCTTGTAAATCCTTGTAGCGTAGCGGCATCGCGAGCGCCAACGAAAATCGTAACGACCTCAAATGCATCTTCGGTTGTACCTAAGTATTTTTCGCCCTCAAAAAGTGCACCCTTAAAAGAAATAAAGAAATTCTTTCGAACATTTTTTACGTCATCGTAAAAGTAATAGTGGCCTTTTTCGTATGCCTCATCGAGTTTTCGTTTAGGATCGGTTATATATCGAATCGCTTTATAGAATACATAGATTATAAGCGCAATCACAGCAAGTCGAATAAGTAACGGTAACATGATAAAATTCCCCCTTGAAGAAAGGTTATTCCTTCCTATACGATTGGGGGAGACATTTAGTTTCACTTTAAACAAAAAAATTTTAAAAAATGTAGGAGAAAAAAATGAACTTACAACAATTATTTACAATGCAAAAAGAACTAGATCAGTTTATTGAAAAAACGCAAAAAATCGAACGCGATGTTTTTAAAGAGAAAGGCTTGGCATTGATGGTGGAGCTAGCAGAGCTTGCCAATGAAACGCGTTGCTTTAAATTTTGGAGTACGAAGGGGCCATCAGCACGTGAAGTGATTTTAGAAGAGTATGTTGACTCCATTCACTTTATATTATCGTTAGGCATTTTAAAAGGGTATACATCGATAGAGAAATGGCCAGTAATAGAGGAAAAACGTGACTTAACGGAAATATTTTTAACGACCCAAAACTATATTTTAACGTTTATTAGTAATCCAGCTGAGCATAGTTATTCTGCAATATGGCAATGCTATGGGTTAATTGCTTATAATCTAGGGTTCTCATTTGAGGATGTTGTGTCCGCATATATTGCAAAGAATGAAGAAAATTATAATCGCCAACGCAGCGGCTATTAATTTACTAGACAAAAGAGTAAAAAAAACACCAATATTCAGACGATTCACTAGGAATATTTCGGTAAACGAAGTATAATAGAGAAGATACAAGATGTAGGAGGCAAAAGGATGACACAACTAGATTCAACTTTGCAAATGTTTAAAGATTTAACAGATGCGAATGGTATTGCAGGTAATGAACGTGCACCACGTGAGGTCATGAAAAAATACATCGCACCATACGCTGATACTGTAGAAACAGACAATTTAGGTAGCGTAATTGCTAAAAAAGTGGGCGATGAAAATGGCCCTAAAATCGTCGTGGCAGGTCACTTAGATGAAGTCGGCTTTATGGTGACGCAAATCGATGATAAAGGATTTATTAAATTCCAAACAGTTGGTGGCTGGTGGAGCCAAGTAATGCTAGCGCAACGCGTAACAATTACAACACGCAAAGGTGAAGAAATTATTGGGGTAATCGGTTCAAAACCACCTCATATTTTACCAGCGGATGTACGTAACAAGGTTGTAGACATTAAAGATATGTTTATCGATGTAGGTGCAGCTTCAAAAGAAGAAGTACTTGATTGGGGCGTTCGTCCAGGTGATATGGTAACACCTTATTTCGAATTCAATGTAATGAAAAATGATAAATATTTATTAGCAAAAGCATGGGATAACCGTATTGGTTGTGCAATTGCAATTGATGTCATGAAAGCATTGAAAGATGAAAAACATCCAAACATCCTATATTCTGTAGGGAACGTACAAGAGGAAGTTGGTCTTCGTGGTGCGAAAACAGCGACACATAAAATTCAACCGGATATCGGCTTTGCTGTGGATGTAGGTGTTGCAGGAGATACGCCAGGAGTAACACCGAAAGAATCAACAAGTAAAATGGGTGCAGGTCCACAAATCGTTGTCTATGATGCATCGATGGTATCACACCGTGGTTTACGTGAATTTGTTTTAGATGTGGCAGATGAAAATAACATTCCATATCAATTTGAAGCAATGGCTGGTGGCGGTACAGACGCGGGCTCAATCCACGTAACAGCAAATGGTGTACCTGCCTTATCAATCGGTATTGCCACACGCTATATCCACTCACACGCAGGTATTTTACACCGCGATGACTATGATAACGCTGTGAAGCTAATGGTTGAAGTTATTAAAAAATTAGACCGTGATGCAGTAAACAAAATTACATTTGATTAATCGTTATAATCAAAAGTCTTCTAACGACATGTTAGAAGGCTTTTTTGTTTTTACAGTGCAAATTTTGAGTGAAAAAGGGAAAATGATGAAATTATAGGTAAAAAACAATAATGTTTTAGTGAAAAACAATGTTTATTTATTGTAAAACGATAAATTATCGTTTACAATCAAATTGAAAATAAACCAATGAGGTGTTTTGATGAAAATAGCAACAACATTGTTTTTAAAAATTGCGGTCATTTTTATGGCCATCCCAGTTTTAGCATTATGTATTTTTCTTGTGCCTGAATTAGGAAAGGTTTCAGTAGAGCTAGTTCCATCGTTTCCGTCTTTAAAATATATCGTGTTCATTATTTTTTACGCATCTTCCATTCCATTTTACTTTGCTTTGTATCAAGCTTTTCAACTGTTACGTTACATTGATCAAAATAAAGCATTCTCGGCGTTGTCTGTAAAATCTTTAAAGAACATTAAATACTGTGCCATTTTAATTAGTAGTTTACATGTGCTTGCTTTACCACTCTTCTACCTTTTTGCAGAGATGGACGATGCACCTGGTGTAATATTCGTTGGATTGCTTGTACCATTTGCATCAATGGTGATTGCTGTATTTGCAGCGGTTCTGCAACGCCTTTTACAAGAAGCGGTAGATATTAAATCAGAAAATGACTTAGTCGTGTGAGGATGAGGATATGGCAATTATTATAAACATCGATGTGATGTTAGCTAAACGAAAAATGAGCGTAACGGAACTTTCAGAAAAGGTTGGCATAACAATGGCTAATCTTTCAATCTTAAAAAACGGAAAAGCAAAGGCGATTCGTTTATCGACTTTAGAGGCGATTTGTAAGGCATTAGAATGTCAGCCGGGAGATATTATAGAATACCGTCTGGATGAATTTACCCAAGATTAACTACGGTATTTGGTGAGCTTGCCTTCGGGTAGGCTCATTTTTTGTATAGTGGCATTATGCTTGTAATTATAATAAAATGCATAAATATTCAATTGTACGTATTTTTGTCACAAACCACATATGAATTCTAACTTTTGAAAATAAACATAAAAATTCAGTTGATTTTATATTTATGCATGTGTATACTAAACTCAACAGTTACGAAAGCAAGGAGCGAATGCTATGAAATTACTAGAAGAAGTACAGTTGAAGTTAGTGTCTAGCTTAAAAGGAAAGGACTTATTAACCTTATTAGACTATACAAGTGAAGAAGTACAGCAGTTAGTTGCGCTATCGTCTCAACTGAAAATAATTACAAAAGAAGGCAAATGTCCGAAATTGCTTGAAGGTAAAACACTCGGCATGATTTTCGAAAAACATTCAACGCGTACTCGTATTTCATTCGAAGTAGGCATGGAACAATTAGGCGGTAAAGGTATGTTTATGCATGCGCGTGATTTACAAATTGGACGTGGTGAATCCATTTATGATACAGCACACGTGTTATCAGGTTATTTAGATGGTATTATGATTCGTGCAAATTCGCATGCCATGGTCAAAGAGCTAGCCGAGCATGCTACAATTCCGGTTATTAATGGCTTAACGGATATTTATCATCCTTGCCAAGCATTAGCTGATTTAGAAACAATCTTTGAACATAAAGGTGAATTACAAGGTTTGAAAATAGCTTACGTTGGAGATGGCAACAATGTAGCGCACTCGTTAGTAGTCGCTTCTGCACATGTAGGCATGAATGTAGCAGTCGCAACACCTGTTGGCTACGAATGTGATGCAGAGGTCATTGCTAAAGCACAAGCAATTGCCGCATCAAATGGTAGTACAATCACTATTACTCATGATCCTATAGCAGCAGTACAAGAGGCTGATGTAGTATATGCAGATGTTTGGACATCTATGGGTCAAGAAGAGGAAGCGGCGCAACGTCTACAAGATTTTGCTGGTTATCAAATTAATGACGAACTTGTTGCACATGCTAAGCCTGATTATATGTTCTTACATTGCTTACCAGCACATCGTGAAGAGGAAGTGGCTACATCTGTTATCGATGGTCCGAACTCCTATATTTTTGAGCAAGCAGAAAATCGACTTCATGCGCAAAAAGCCGTGCTAGCTTCAATAATGGCTTAACAAAAGATAGAATATATGAAGCTCTTTACGAGATTCTTATAGATAAAGTTCATATTGGCAACAGAGGGTGTCAATTGTGGATAGCAATATAGTAGCAAACAGACAGAGGGATGTTAGCTGCGCGCGATGTACGTTGTCAAGATGGATGACCTCATCGCTACATAGTGAAAGTAACCTGGGAGACGCTGGGTTACTTTTTTTTTATTGCCTCACATTACAAAATAAAAAAACACAGCCTTTCCGTAAAAAGGGGAAGGCTGTGTTTTTATAATTTACAAAGTGAAAATCTTTCCTGGATTCATAATATTAAGCGGATCCAGTGCAGCTTTAATACTTTTCATAACGAGTAAAGAGGTTCCGTGTTCCAGCGATTGATATTTCATTTTACCAATACCTACGCCATGTTCACCCGTACATGTTCCTCCGCGCAGCAATGCATACTGCACAATTTGCTCGTTGAAGCGATCAGCTAGTGCCTGTTCCTGTGCATCCGCAGGGTCCAACATTAACAAGGCGTGGAAATTGCCGTCACCGACATGGCCTACAATACCACCAACTAGACCGATAGTATTAAGCTGATCACGTGCATAAAGAATCGTTTCTGCCAGTTTCGAAATCGGTACACAGACGTCTGTCGACATTAATTTTTTACCAGGGTACGCATGAATATATGCGTAGGCTAAAGAATGTCGTGCTTGCCATAGCTTATTGCGTGCGGCATTATCTTGTTCAAACTCGAGCGTTATACAGCCGAAATCTTCAAAAATTTCTGTAGCAAATACAATGTCAGCGTGCATACCTGCGTCATTACCGTGGAATTCTAAAAACAATGTCGGCTTTTCCTCATAAGTCGTTTCATTATAACTATTTACTTGGGTAATCGATGCTTCATCGACAAGTTCTACACGACCTATAACAATACCAGCCTGCAATAATGCCGCAACTGCACTGACGGCATCGCCAACTGTATCAAAGACAGCGCGGCCTGCAGTAACATATTCTGGAATGCCGTAAACTTGCAATGTCAGCTCAGTAAAACAGCCTAATGTACCTTCTGAACCTACAAATAAACCATTCAAATGATAACCTGATGAAGATTTAGCTGCTAAACTGCCAGTATGAATTACAGTACCGTCCGCAAGTACCACTTCTAAATCTCGTACTTGATCGCGCATCACACCATAACGGACAGCTGTCGTACCACTGGCGTTCGTTGCTGCCATGCCACCAAGTGTTGCATCTGCTCCTGGATCGACCGTAAATTGTAGTCCATATTTTTTTAATTCTTTATTTAATTGTGCACGTGTTACACCTGGTTGTACTTTTACTAATAAATCTTCAGGTCGAATTTCTAAAATGGCATTCATTTCACAAAAATCAATAGAAATACCTTGCGCAATCGGAATAGCATTTCCTTCTAAACTAGAGCCAACACCAAATGGTACGACAGGTATATGATTTGCATGTGCAATTTTCATAATTGCACTGACATCTCCAGTAGAACGTGGGAATACGACGATATCTGGTAAGTTCATCGCATGATGAGATTCATCTTTGCCATGTAGTTCTCGTACAGTGTCGTTTGTCGACACTTGTTCATCTGATAAAACCTCTCTAAGTTTATTTACTATTAGTTCTACAGCAACAGCCATTCCAATCCCTCCCAAACTTTCTGATAAATCTAATTTATCATGCGTTTTAAGGAATTGGAATGTTCTGTACCTAAAAAACTCAGTGTGCGAAAACTTTTTCTAGCTTTTGCACGAATGCATCTTGTTCCGCTGCCGTCGATTGTTGCCACCATTTTTCGAAAAATACACCGAGCCCTGGAAGTAAATGCTCTTCTCCACGTGAAATAGCGTCTTGGACAATATCCTTAAATTCTGCTGCTGATTGACCATGGACATTTGCCGTAATGGCATCTCTTATTTGAAAATTCATCTATTTCGCCTCCTTAGTGATAATTTGTCCAGTGATACTAGAAATATGTATAAGAATATAAGTAAAACATAGGATTTTTATAATTTCCCACGACTTTTCTTTTTTTTATCGCCAGCTATTCATGCAATTTGTGAAGGAATTTGTGGCAAAGCGGTATTCGCAATCATTACCAAAGCGCGCTAAGTTAATAATACCTAGGAATAATGGACTGTGCACAAGTCGTTAGGAAAGTAACAGTGTCAGTAGAAAAACATAAACAAATTCTTTCGCCAGAACAGCCATTTGAGGAAATATTAGAACAAGTACAGCCGATGATTACTTCAATAATGTCTAAATGCCATATTTACAAAGACTTTGCGTATTATCGCCATATTGCAGCCATCGCTGTATGGCAAGCTTACCGTAAGGCAGATCCATCCAAAGGGCAATTTACTGCCTATATTTATACAACGGTGAAGGGAGAAATTTTGAAGGAACTAACGAAGGAAAGACAATTTCAGGACAATGTGACAGTGATGGCAGATGATACATTGAATAGTATTCGACACCGTGAAGAACAGTTGAATCAACTAGAAACATGTCCTTTATATGAAAAAATAATGCATCTATTAAAAGAAGAAGAAAGAAGGCTGCTGCAACTTTTGTACGTTGAAGGATATAGGTATGAAGAAATAGCTGAAGAACTGCAACTATCTATAGCTGCAGTTAAAAAAAGACGCACTAGACTCATAAGTAAACTGCGCAGAATGCTTAGTCCTTAAACAAAATTACTACTAAAAGATAGTAAGAGTATGCTAATATCAAAATAAATTGAATATTAGCATACTTTACTTATTGCATACAAAGTCCAATGAAAGTGCTATGATTTGTAAGAAGTCAAAGAAATATACAATTTTAAAGTAGTAAATAATAATAATTAGATATATTTACCTATCAGATTATTTGAGTATAGACTAGTATGGAGGGTTGGTATTGGAAAACGCGCGCAATTATTTAATAGATAAAAAGGAACTATGGTATATGACAATACCATTGTTACTTTTTATTCCGCTTTTAGTGTTTAATAATCAGCTTATAACTTTATATATAGAAGAAAGTTTCTTGTATTTAAGTTTAATTATGAAAATTTTAATTGTCGTTTTTACGATGACAATAGCCATTCATTCTTGGTTAATATTTTCGCAGTTATTATTAAATCAAACATTATACATAGGCAGTGTTTTTTTTCTTATTGCTTTGTTAGAGATTGCTCATATCGTGATGACAGTCTCGCAAAATATTGACACAGCATTAACGAGTAGCGGGATACAAATACTTATGCGCGTTGCTTTAGTAGTAGGTGTGTTGTTGATTATCATGAAGCCAAGAAAAAAGTTAACATTAGCCCATCGGAGGGTTGCTTATAGCATCGCATTAGTTTGTGTTGCCATTATGCTCTTTCTATTACATAAAGCACAGCTATTGTTGGAAGATAATCACCAAACAATATTAAGCATTGTGCAATTAGGGACTGCGGCTTTACAAGGGGTATCAATCTATTTTTTGAGCAAGCATTATAAGAAAGCGCCAAAACAGGTTATATGGCTCATAAGCGGCTCCGTTTATTTAATTTTGAGTGATGTATTATTGGTCATTAGCAAGGACCTCAACGCCATCTGGGTATTTACGGCTCTTTTTCACCAATTTTTTGCGTATTATATTTTCTTAAAGGCTATCTACTATACATCTGTGGAGAAGCCCTATCAACAATTATTAAAAATTAAACAAGATTTAGAACAATCGCAACAAGAACTGACATTTCAAGCTTATCACGATGATATTACACAACTCCCAAACGAGCGACTGTTATTAAAAACATTGAAGGAAGGATTGCGTAAGGATGGGAAGAATCAGGCAATTATCTCGATTGAAATAGACCGTCTTGCCGCCATCAGTGATTCCTTAGGTATAAGTAATTCCAATAAGATGATGAAGCTTATAGCAGAAAGGATTCAAGCAATGCTGCCGCCGCATTATTTTGTGACTAAATTACGGGAAAGCCAATTTGTTATTTATATTAATCATGTTCGTACACAGGAAGAAATTATCCAGTTTTGTATGAATTTAAAGAGTACAATGGATAGGCCATTGCAAGTACAGCTTTTTTCACTCAAAGGCAATGTCAATATTGGTATTGCGTACAATGAAGAAAACTGTTCAGCTGAGCAATTTTTAATGCATGCACAGTTGGCGATGCGGGAAGCGAGTCAAATACCGCAACGTTATCTTTTTTATAAACAGCATATGTCAACCGGTGTAACAGAGCGAATATTATTAGAGCAAGAATTACATATAGCACTCGAGCAACAACAATTTTATTTGGATTACCAACCGCAAATCAATTTGAAAACTGGAAAAATAGAGTCAGTTGAGGCGCTTGTGCGCTGGAATCATCCAGTTCGTGGCTTTGTCCCACCCGCCACATTTATTGACATTGCAGAGGAGTCTGGACTAATTATTCCGCTCGGAAAGTGGATTTTAGAAAAGGCATGCTTGCAAGCGAAGGAATGGGAGGCGCAAGGGCTACCAAAAATGAAAGTGGCAGTTAATTTATCGCTCGGACAGTTATTCCAGCAAGATTTAGTACAAATGGTGAAAGAGATTTTACAGCAAAGCAATCTCGACCCTAGCTATCTGCAATTAGAAATTACCGAAAGTATGACAATGAATATTGACCAAATGACGCAGTTACTACATGAATTAAAGGCTCTTGGCATACAAATAGCTGTCGATGATTTTGGGACAGGCTACTCATCATTATCCTATTTAAAAGACTTTCCTATTGACTGTTTAAAAATTGACCGCGCTTTTGTTCATAATATTCAGCATGACCAAAATGATGAAGCACTCGTGTCCATGATTCTATCTATGGCTAAGCATTTGCGTCTAAAAGTTGTGGCTGAGGGAATCGAAGAAGTGGCGCAACTCGCTTTTCTTATTGCAGGTGATTGCGATTATATACAAGGGTATTTATTTAGTAAACCGATTTCTGCTGAGCAGTTTACCGCGACGTTTAAAGATTTACATGTGCATGCAGATGAAATATTAGAGCAGTTTAAATACGATGAGAAGTATCGTATTTAAACATGTGAAAAATCCGCTTGGACTTTAATAGGTGTAGCAAATATTGCTCAACCTACAATCAAGTACAATGCGGATTTTTTATTGAAGCTATTTAATGCACGAGGTATTCTTCTTTTAGCTCCGAAATAGAGACTTCAGAATGCTCCTCAAGTGAGCGCCGTAAATGAACCGTCGCTGTTTGACCATCTTCATGCAGCTTATCGATCCATACGGAAACGCCATTATAGCTCACTTCATATTCCTTTGGAGAGGCAACTATTTCTTGTGCGCGTAGATACTCCAAGTAAAGTCCCCCTTATTTTTTTTGCTTGTTTTTCGTTACAGAATTAATTAACTCCGTAAACTCTTGGGAAAACTCTTCTTTTACTTTATTTGGTGCAATTTTTTGATTTTTTGGTGTTTGAGGTAGTGAGCCTTTGTTGTTGCTTTGCCCTTGCTTATTATCTCTTCCCATGATTGCATGCTCCTTTCGATGTGATATTTCTTAATATGGCTTGCAATTGCTTTTTTTATCATGGGAAAAGGAAGAATATCATGTTGAAAAATTTTATATACAATGGAGTATTCATAAAACCTTACCTGATAGGAAATTATAAATGCAGTGATTATTTTGTAATTGAAAAATCATTTGCTAACAGCACCCAGTTTTGTGGGAAAGGAAAACCTAACGCCCAGTAACTTACACCACGGAGCTGAAATTGCTTTATTAGGTCGAACTTAGCTTGGGCACTTCTTGCATCTTCGAACCAAACTTCATGATTTCTTCCTTGTTTGTCAACATAGCGAAAATAAGGGGATTGCGCTGTTCGATCGTATTGAATAGTTGCCCCGTATTGTTGCGCTCTTGCTAAGGCTTCTTGAGGGCTAAATGTTTCCGCTTCTTGCCCTTTGACATGTGGCAGTAGCCAATCACGTGCATAAATTTGAAAGCCTAAAAATATTTTATTAGCAGGCATGACAGATAGTGCGTATTGGACAACCTTTGTCATTTCATTAATTGGAGAGATGGCCTGTGGTGGGCCAAGCCGATAGCCCCATTCATAGGTCATCAAAATAACAAAATCTGCAATTCTCCCATGTGCCTCATAATCAAAGGCTTCATAGGTTGCCCCTGGTTTTGTTTTTGGGGGAAGTGCAGTTGATACTAAGTAACCTTTCGGATGTAAGCGATCAACGGCTGATTGGAGAAATTGGTTGTAATGTTCTCTATCTGCTGGTAGGACATTTTCAAAGTCTATGTTTAATACTTGATAGCCTTTCTCGTCCATTACCTTTAAGACATTATCTATCACTTTTTCTGTTAATTGGCTATTAGACAAAATAACATGGGCTAGGTTGGAGCCAGTCTCTGTTGAAGAAAAATTCGTAAGGGTAAGCATAGGTATGATGTTTTGCGACTGTGCTGTCTCTATCATTGCTTGGTCATTAATTGATTGTAATGATCCGTCCTCTTTAATCATATAGCCGAAAGGGCTAAAGTACGTAAGAAGATCACCAATTGCATTGATTGACTGGATTGCTTCTTCAGACGGCTGATACGTATATGCATTGACTTCAATACTTGGTTTATTTCTTGGAATAACTAATTCAGTCCCGACATAAATCATATTTGGATGTGTAATGTTGTTTTCTTTGATAATAGCTTGAACGGTTGTGCCATAGAAACTAGCGATTTGTGTTAACGTTTCGCCTGCTTGTACAGTGTGAGTTGTTGGAGGAATGAGTAATTGTGTGCCGGGAGTTAATAAATCTGGATTCGTTAGATGATTGGCTTGAATAATAGCTTGCATTGGTACGTTATACTGCTGAGCAATGGACGATAAGGTGTTACCTTTTTTGACGATATGGGTTGTATAGGCAGAAGGAATAACGAGTGATTGTCCGATGACTAGTTGATTTGGATTCGATAATGCATTTAATTGAATAATAGCTTGCATAGGCACTGCATAGCGGTTTGCAATATGCCAAAGTGTTTCACCAGCGCTTACTACATGTATTAACATTCGGTTTCCCCCTAATTCATTTAGTTAATGCATCATATGTAACAAAAGATCTTCCTCATGATGAATTCTTTAATCATTTCAAAATTCATATTTTTTTCTCGCTCGTTATACATAGTATAGTACATGCGCATTGTATCAGTTGAGAAAGGAGCTGTACGTTGAAGAAGGCAAAACTCACAGGAAGAATTGTTAGTCCAGGTGATCCGGATTACGACGAAGCGAGAACAAATAATAATTTAAGTCTACCGAAATTTCCGAGTAAAATTGTCTTTTGTCAAAAGACTAAAGATGTAGTCAATGCTTTAAAGTGGGTAAGGGAAAATAATGAAGAATTCCGACTACGAAGCGGTCGACATAGCTATGAAAATTATTCGCTCGTTAATCATGGTCTCATTATTGATGTCAGTGAAATGAATGAAGTAGCAATTAATAACGAGGAGGGAACGGCTCGAATAGAAGCTGGTGCTAATCTCGGCAAGGTGTACCGTGCTTTATGGGAACATGGCATGACAATACCAGCAGGAACTGAAAGCAGTGTAGGGCTTGTTGGTTTAACATTAGGTGGGGGCATTGGTATGCTTAGTCGTCCATTTGGGCTTACTTGTGATCATTTAATTGAAATTGAAATGGTAGCAGCGAGTGGTCATCAAGGAGCAGAGCTAATTAGAGCAAACCGTCAGATGAATAGTGATTTATTGTGGGCTAGCTGTGGTGGCGGTGGGGGCAATTTCGGCATAGTCACGGCCCTTACGTTCAAACTTCAACCGATAGCAGATGTGACGCTTTTCGCAATTGTCTGGGAGTGGGATGATTTTGAGATTGCCTTTGATGCTTGGCAAAAATGGGCACCTTTTACGGATGAACGCTTAACCTCACAAATAGAGCTAAAATCTAAGGAAGTGGGCGAAGTAGTCGTCCAAGGAATTTTTGTTGGTCCTGCTGCTGAGCTGAAAAAGTTGCTAAGGCCTTTAAGGAAAAGTGGCTCACCAACAGAAGTCTGGCTAAAAGAGGTACCGTTTATAAAAGCGGTGCGATTTTTTGATGTGCCGAGCGGCAATCAGCCAGCACTTCGTAAAAGATCTGGTTCTTTTATTGAAAAACCATTTCCGCATGTAGCTATTATGCGAATGAAACAATTTTTAGAAAATGCCCCTAATCGCAATGCAAGCATTTGGCAACAATCGTTAAGAGGTGCTATAGCTCAAATTCCATCAAATCGAACTGCCTTTTATTATAGAGATGCATTAATTGCCCAAGAATATATTACGTCATGGGACAACGCTGAAGATGAAAAGGAAAATGTTCAGTGGGTTGAGGACTTAAGAAGGATATTATCTCCTTTTACAATGGGGGATTATGTGAATTTTCCCGATCAATCGATTGAAAATTGGCCAGCTGCATATTATGGTCGTAATTTCAGCCGGTTAAGGGAAGTTAAAACAAAATACGATCCCCATAATGTGTTTCGCTTCCAGCAAAGTATTCCAACGAATAGAAAGTGGTTTTAAGCTTGGACAATGTGAATGGTAGAATGCAACTCAATATGCATTCTACTTTTTTATTTGTTTAACTTTTATTATTTCCTTGATAATTATGGCATGCACCTTCAAAATGGAGATATTACATATATTTCTAAAGGAGTCAATGCGATGATGGATGTTATTGTACGTAATAATGTGAGAATAATAGGAAAAGGGAAGCAACCAATATTATTTGCGCATGGCTTTGGTTGCGATCAAAATATGTGGCGTTATATAACACCAGCATTCGAGGAGCACTATCAACTTATCTTATTCGATTATGTCGGTGCAGGTAATTCTAAGCTTGACGCCTATGAATCTCAAAAATATCAGTCGCTGCATGGCTACAAGCAGGATGTTTTAGATATCATTGAAGCACTTGGGTTACAATCTGTCATTTTTATTGGTCATTCTATTAGTTCAATGATCGGTATGCTGGCATCCATTGAACACCCAGCTTATTTTAAAAAATTAATTATGATTGGTCCTTCACCGCGTTATTTAAATGATGTGGACGGCTATGTTGGAGGATTTGAACTAAATGATATTACTGAGATACTAGAAATGATGGAAATGAACTTTGCTGGATGGGCTAGCTTTTTAGCGCCTATTGCTATGAATAATCCTGAATCGCCAAAGCTAACAAATGAGCTTGAACAAACTTTTAAATCAGCAAATCCGGTCATTGCTAGAGAATTTGCTGAAGTAACATTTTTGTCGGATCATCGCAATGACCTATCAAAGGCTAGTGTCCCAATTTTAATTATGCAATGTTCGGATGATAGTATCGTGCCAATTGGAGTTGGTGAATATTTACATCAACATTTAAAAGCGAGTACTTTCCAATTAATGAAGGCAAAAGGACATTACCCACATATTAGCCATCCAGAGGAAACGATTCAGTTAATTACACAATTTCTTTAATGAAAACATGAAAGGATAATTTATAAGACATGGATACACGATTGAACTATGCCCCTTGTGGCTTTATCGCGATTACGCAAGATGGAGTCATCACTGAGGTGAATCAGACCTTTCTGGAGTGGATGGGTTATGAACGGGTGGATTTACTACACCAGCATATTGAATTTCTAATGTCTATGCCTAATAAGATGATTTTTCATTCTTATTTTTACCCAACTATCAATCTCAATGATCATGTGGAAGAACTATTTATTAGTTTAAAGCATCGTAATAGTGCGGCCATCCCTTTTCTGTTAAACGGTAAAAAATATGTGGCGGGAGAGGTAGAATGTATCGATTGCGTTTTAGTGCCGATGAAAAAGCGCGTTGATTATGAATTAGAATTACGTTCGGCTAAAAAGCAACTAGAGGCTGCATATTTAGAGAAGGATCAGGCATTAGTGAAATTAGAGCAAATCCATCTGGAAATTGAGCAAAAACAACAGGAGCTACTGCATATAAACGCAACACTTGTAGAACTAGCTGCTACGGATAAGTTAACAGGGTTGAAAAACAGGAGATTTTTCCAAGAGAAGCTAGATGAACAACTTGTGTTATTCAACAAAACAGCCAAACCGTTCTCACTTTTAATTTTGGATATCGATCATTTTAAAAAGGTAAACGATACATTTGGGCATCAAGTAGGTGATGAGGTACTTGCCCAATTGGCACAGCTGTTAAGTGACCAAACACGTCAAGCAGATATTGTGGCACGATATGGTGGGGAGGAATTCGTTGTCATCTTACCGGAGACAGGGGTTCATGACTCGCTAATAATTGCCGAGCAATTACGTCAAGCTGTTGAACATGCGCAGTGGCCAACTGGAAGTATTACAATCAGTATCGGTATTGCAACGGTAACGGACAAGGATAACGATGTAACGATTTTGAAAAAAGCGGATGAAGCATTGTATATATCAAAAGAAAACGGCAGAAACAGGGTCAGTCATAGTGACAGGCACGCAAACAATTCTGACAATTAGCTACAATTTATTGAACTATGTAATTTGCTGTTTTCTGCTGTATAATAATGAGCAGTAAATAGGAAAAAGGCGGTACGAGTTACAATGAAGAGAATAGAATCTACGCAAAATGCGTTAGTGAAATATTGGAAGAAGCTAGCGACGACGCGAAAAGAGCGGGAACGTTCTGGTGAGTTTTTAGTTGAAGGCTTCCATTTAGTAGAAGAAGCGTTAAAAAATAATGAGCAAGTATTACAACTGATTGTGCGTGAGGGCGTTGATTTACCATTACTTTGGCCAATCGATGATGTCGCTATGGTGGAAGTGACGGCTGCTGTAGCAAAGGAATTCGCTGAGACAGAAACGTCACAAGGCGTTTTTGCTGTATGTAAGCAGTTGACGGTTGAAGAAGATATCATGGCTTCTTGGCGCAAAGTGTTGCTAATCGATGCTGTGCAAGACCCAGGGAATATCGGCACAATGATTCGAACAGCGGATGCTGCTGGTCTGGATGCAGTGATTCTTGGGAAGGGCTGTGCAGATTTGTATAACCCGAAAACATTACGTTCTGCACAAGGATCACATTTTCATATTCCAGTCATTCGTGGGGAATTAGGGGAATGGATTGATATGCTTCAGGACAATGGTGTACCTGTATTTGGGACAGCACTAGATGAGGATGCTGTTGTTTATCATGAAATTCAGCATACTGGTGCTTTTGCGATTATGATGGGCAATGAAGGCAGTGGCATTAATCCACAGTTATTAGCAATGACAGATCAAAATATCATTATTCCGATTTTCGGACAAGCAGAATCATTAAATGTCGCTGTTGCTACAGGAATTGTGTTATACGGGTTTGTAAAATAAAATTTGTTTTACGTGCGTAACACCAGTTGAAATCGCCGATAATATGCTAGAAATCGCCGATAGAACGTCAGGAATCGCTGATAAACTGAAATAAATCGCCGATAAGCCTTCCGCAAACGCTGATAGCAAAAATCCTGCAGTGAGGATTGAACAGATGCCCCTTGCTTTGCAGTGGTATCTTAATGTATAATCACATTTAAAATGTAATGAACTATAGTGAAATGCTTTGACCGGGAAGTAGTAAAGATTGTGAATGGACGACAGGGAGCGTAGGCCGGAGATTGAGAGCCAGCGCCGAACCAATGCAATGTTGAATTCATCCTGCGAGCAGCTACCGGGACCAGCAAGTAAAAAGGCTGTAAAGGTAAGCCGGCTTCAATCGAGTCGTTATGTCAATGAAGTGATTGTGCGAAATGAGCGTACAATAACTAGGGTGGTACCGCGAATATGTCCTCGTCCCTTTTTTGGGGGCGAGTTTTTTTGTGCCATTTATGCATAGAGGCACTGATATGAACAAGGAGGTTTTACACATGGAAGAGCAATTAAAACAGTTAGAGCAAGAAGCGTTAACAAAAATTGAAGCAGCAGCAAATTTAAAAGAATTAAATGATGTGCGTGTCGCTTATTTAGGGAAAAAGGGACCCATTACAGATTTACTAAAAGGAATGGGGAAATTATCGGCTGAGGAGCGTCCGAAAATGGGTGCTTTGGTAAATACAGTTCGTGAAAATGTTACAGCGGTACTAGAAGCAAAAGTAAATGTATTAGAAGAAGCGGCTATTGCCGAAAAATTAGCAAGTGAGTCGATTGATGTTACATTACCTGGTCGTGCCATTAAAGTAGGTAACCGTCATCCATTAACACGCGTCATTGAAGAAATTGAAGATTTATTTATCGGCATGGGTTACGAAATAGCGGAAGGTCCAGAAGTAGAAAAGGATTACTATAACTTTGAAGCGTTAAACTTACCAAAAGGACATCCTGCTCGTGATATGCAAGATTCATTTTATATTTCCGAGGAAATATTATTACGTACACACACATCTCCAGTACAAGCGCGTACGATGGAAGCGAAAAAGGGCGAATCAATTCGTATAATTTGTCCAGGGAAAGTATTCCGTCGCGATAATGATGACGCAACACACTCACACCAATTCATGCAAATTGAAGGTTTAGTCATTGGTGAAAATATTCGTATGAGTGACCTTAAAGGAACACTGGATACATTAGCGAAAAAAATGTTCGGTGCTGATCGTGAAATTCGTTTGCGTCCAAGTTTCTTCCCATTCACAGAGCCTTCTGTTGAGATGGACATTTCTTGCTTCAAATGCGGTGGCTCAGGCTGTAACGTATGTAAAGGCACAGGCTGGATTGAAATTTTAGGCGCGGGTATGGTACATCCAAATGTGCTTGAAATGGCTGGTTATGATCCGAAGAAAGTTTCTGGTTTCGCATTTGGTATTGGTGCAGAGCGTATCGCTATGTTGAAATATGGTGTCGACGATATTCGTCATTTCTATACAAGTGACACACGTTTCTTATCACAATTCGAGCGAACAGAGGCGTAAGGGGGACTATAAATGTTAGTATCATTAGAATGGTTAAAAGATTATGTAAGTACACAAGGTTTAGCGCCTGAAGAATTAGCAGAAAAAATTACACGTTCTGGTATAGAAGTAGACGCTGTAATTGACCGTGCGAGCGGTATGGATAAAATCGTTGTCGGCTATGTTGTATCAAAAGAGAAGCATCCTGAAGCCGATAAATTAAATATTTGCCAAGTCGATGTTGGGGAAGAACAGCCACAGCAAATTATTTGCGGCGCACCAAACGTTGATGCAGGTCAAAAAGTCATCGTTGCACGTCCAGGTGCACATTTACCAGGTGGCATTAAAATTAAAAAAGCAAAACTTCGTGGACACGAATCAAACGGCATGATTTGTTCATTACAAGAGCTTGGTATTGAAGGCAAGTTAGTACCGAAAGCATATGCAGAAGGCATTTATGTTTTACCTGAAGATGCACAAGTAGGCGCTGATGCACTAGCGCTTTTAGGGCTTCGTGATACAGTGCTGGAGCTTGGCTTAACACCAAACCGCTCTGATGCCCTATCAATGTTAGGTGTAGCGTATGAAGTGGGTGCCATTCTTTCCGAAGAAATTAAGTATCCTGAAATCACTTATTCTACTTCTTCTGAAAAAGCGGAAGACTTACTAAAGCTGCGCGTAGAAGATTTACAAGCGAACCCTATGTACGTAGCGAAAGTTGTGAAAAACGTCAAAATTGCAGAGTCACCAATGTGGTTACAACATCGCTTAATGGCTGCTGGGGTACGTCCTCACAATAATGTTGTCGATGTGACAAACTATGTTTTAATGGAATATGGTCAACCACTTCATGCATTTGACTACGATAGCTTAGCAACAGGTGAAATCGTTGTTCGTAAAGCAACGGAAGGTGAAAAAATCACCACTTTAGATGATCAAGAGCGTACATTAAAGGCAACTGATTTAGTCATTACAAATGGCAAAGAGCCAGTGGCAATTGCAGGGGTAATGGGCGGAGCAAATTCCGAAGTAACAGCATCTACCACTACCGTTGTTATTGAATCTGCGTATTTCGATGGCTTAACAGTGCGCCAAACTTCACGTAACCTAGGTCTTCGCTCCGATGCATCAGCTCGCTTTGAAAAAGGCGTTGATCCAAACCGAGTTGTGCCTGCCGCTGAACGCGCTGCTGCATTGCTAGCTGAATTAGCAGGCGGTGAAGTGTTAGAAGGTACTTGTATCGTAGATGAGTTAGATAAAACGCCTGCACGTGTTGTAGTCTCTCCAGACTTTATTAACGAACGTCTTGGCATGAAAATTTCTTTAGAAGATATGCTGTCTATTTTAGAGCGATTAAAATTTGGTGTAGAAGCAGCAAATGGCTTATTAATTATCGATGCACCGACTCGTCGTCAAGATATTAAAATTGAAGAAGATATCGTAGAAGAAATTGCACGTTTATATGGTTACGATGAAATCCCTATGACTTTACCAGAAGGTGCCAACCAAGTTGGGCAATTGACTTCTTATCAAGCGAATCGTCGTGTTGTGCGTAGCTATATGGAAGGGGCAGGGCTATATCAAGCGGTCACTTATTCATTAACATCTGATGCATTATCCCAACGCTTTGCACTAAAGGCGGAACCAGTAACACGCTTATTAATGCCAATGAGTGAAGATCGTTCAACACTTCGTCAAAGCTTAATTCCACATTTGATTGAAGCGGCAGCATATAACGTGGCGCGTAAAGCAGATAGTGTGGCATTATACGAGGTTGGTTCTGTCTTCCTAGGTCAAACAGAAGAGGGACTACCGTATGAAGAAGAGCATGTTGCGGCTGTGTTAACAGGTAAATGGTTAGATCATGCTTGGCAAGGCGAGAAAAAGGAAGTAGACTTCTTCGTCCTAAAAGGTATTATCGAGGGTGTAATTGGTAAGCTTGGTTTAACAGAGCGTATTGCATTTGTGAAATCAGAAGTAGCAGGCCTACATCCTGGGCGTACAGCTAGCATTTTATTAGATGGCGAACAAGTAGGTATAATCGGTGGTTTACATCCTGCGGAGCAAAAAACATGGGGTGTCAAAGATACGTATGTGATGGAAATGAATTTAGTTGCTCTATTACAAGCAAACGCAAGTGAAGCACCACTTGGCTATAAACCAGTTCCTCGTTTCCCAGCAATGTCTCGTGATATTGCACTAGTTATGGATCGTGCAACAGCAGCGGGTGAAGTTATTTCTGCTATTCGTTCAGCAGGTGTGAAACTGTTAAAAGATATCAAAGTGTTCGATGTTTATGAAGGTGAAAAAATGGAAGCAGGTAAAAAATCTGTTGCCTTCTCATTAACATACTTCGATCCAGAGCGCACGTTAACAGATGATGAAGTAGTTGCTGCACATAATAAAGTGTTAAAAGCAATTGCGACAATTGAAGGAACAGAAGTGCGTTAGTTTGTACTAATTTTAACAAGCTGTCTCGAAAGTATAGACAGCTTAAAGTGTGACAAAAGGCATCAAGAAGTTTACTCTTGGTGCCTTTTGTCTTTTTTATTACTCATTTAGTTGATTGGAGCGGAGGGCTGGCGACTCCTGCGGGAAAGCACACACGTAAGACGCAACATCCCCGCGCGTTAGCGAGGGTTGCGGCTTACGTGTGTGCCCGCGGAAAGCGTCCAGCCTGAAGCGGAAATCAACGGCAGAAGACCTTTTAAATTTATTTTAACTTCCGAGCTTTTTCCGTATTGGCAAAATGCCATTTTGTGATGGAGCGTAAAAATTCCTCGCCTTGTCCACGCCAAATGCGTGCAGCTAAGGCATCAACCTTGCTAGATGCGCCTTTTTGTAATTCTACGCCAGCGAGCTCACTCAGTCGATCCATTTCCTTTAAGAAAGCCGCACGTGCCAAAATGGAAGCGGTGGCGACTGCCACGTGCAATTGTTCCGCTTTCGTTGAAAAAAGTACGTCCTCTCTGACCACTTCACGCTCATTTTTTAAGTAATTGTAATAGACGCCACGTTCGGCAAACTGATCAATTAAAATATGTGCAGGTTTTTCGGGAGCCATTTTAGCCAGTGTATGTCCAAGTGCTTTATTGTGCATCATCGCTTTCATTTTTCCTTGAGAGTAGCCTTTTGCCTGTAATACATTATATTTTTCGTTGCGTAAGACAAGCACACTATGAACACAAGCGGCACGTAAATCAGGTGCTATTTTGCGCATATAATCATCTGTGAGCATTTTAGAATCTTTCACACCTAGCTCATTTATGAGTTCTATTTTGGAAGAGGGAACGTAAACGGCTGCCACGGTAATCGGACCGAAATAATCACCAGTTCCTGTTTCATCAGAACCAAGCACAGACATTGACGCAAAACCATCCGGAAGCTTATCCCCTTTTGTCCCAACAGCAGAAGACTTTTGCGTAGTGGCTACCCCTGAAGTACTCCAACGTGCCGCTTCACGCTCAGCGCCGCCTCCTTGAAACATACATTTCCCTGATTTATACATCGTAATCGCTGTATCAGGTAGTTTTGCAGCAAAGACAACACCTGGAGCTTTGCGTTCCACATAATAACTTGCGTAATAAGACATCACCTCTTTTTGTGCATTTGTTGAAATTAAAAGTACAATATTTGACATTTAACCGTTCCTTTCTATCCTCATTGTTCACAATTTTATACCTTTCATGGTATGATAATATATAGCTTTTTTGTGTGGATGTTGCTCATTACTGATAAAATAGTGAGCAAAAAGATTTTATTGGAGGGTGCGACTATGGAAAATCAAGAAAAGAACAAAATTTCTGTGGAAATATATGGTCATACATATAAAATGGTCGGCTCCGAATCCATTGGACATATGCGACTTGTCGCTTCTATTGTTGATGATCGTATGCGCGAAATGAATTTACATAATCCCTCACTTGATAGCACAAAGCTTGCCGTCCTTACAGCTGTAAATACGGTGCACGAATATTTACTCTTAAAAGAGCAAATAGAATTACTAGAAGAAGAATTGAAAAAATTAAAGGGTTGAAGTGAATGCTAGATTTAATCATATTAGTAGTTCTAGTAGTTGGACTGCTAGTCGGGGCAAAACGCGGCTTCATTGTACAAATGATGCATATTGTCAGCTTTGTCGTTGCCCTCGTTGTTGCGTATATTTATTATAAGCCATTAGCACAGAAATTTGTGTTTTGGGTGCCATATCCAGGTGTTACGGATTCGGGGAGCCTTGCCGTTGTCATTGACAGCTTGGATTTAGACCGGACGTTTTACCGCGTCATTGCCTTCGCAGTTATTTTCTTTGTGGTGAAGATTTCATTGCAAATTGTGGCATCTATTTTTGATTTTATTGCATATTTACCAGTGTTAAATATGGTGAATCGATGGCTTGGTGCCCTATTTGGCTTGATTGAAAATTATTTAATTTTGTTTATTGTGTTGTATGTTTTGGCATTAGTACCACTTGATTTGGTGCAAAATTTAATGTCGAAGTCGTTCTTATCAGGCCTCATGTTGGAACATACGCCGATTATTACGAAGATGTTCCAAAAATGGTGGTATATTTACCTCCATGCTTCTTAACAATTGGAAATCTACGCATGGAAAATTGAATGTAGTGTTCACTTGTTTGTCCGTAGAAATCTGCTAACTGGCAAAGGTGCTGTTAGGACACAGCTGTTTTGTGCATGCACAACCGTCATGAATAGGCAATAGTAAATGATGCACTTCTCTCGGACTAGAGGGAAGTGTTTTTACGATAGGGGGAATTCAAAAATGAACAAAAAAACAATCATTCGTACATTAGAAAAAATTGCATTATATATGGAGTTACAGGGCGAAAATCCATTTAAAGTTTCCGCCTTTCGCAAAGCTGCTGCTGCACTTGAAGGTGACGAGCGTTCCTTAAGTGAAATGGAAGATGTTACAAAGTTAAAAGGAATAGGTAAAGGCACGGCGGCTGTTATTGAAGACCTAATTGAGACAGGAGAGTCTAGTCTCTTAAAAGAATTACAAGAAATCGTACCAAAAGGGTTACTGCCATTATTGAAGTTGCCTGGCTTAGGTGGCAAAAAAATTGCTAAGCTTCATCAGGAGCTAGGTATTGATTCGGCTGAAAGTTTACAAGCTGCATGTGAGGCCGGCAAAGTACGCGAACTAGCAGGCTTTGCAGCGAAAACAGAAGAAAAAATTTTAAAAGAGCTAGCGAATTTCGCCAATCGTTCGGAACGATTGCCAATTTGGCAGCTGGAGCCTGTTGTTTTACAAATTGAAGCACTTCTCGGTAGTATGGAAGAAGTAACACGTTTTTCCGTAGCTGGAAGCTTCCGCCGAGCAGCAGAAACGAGTAAAGATATTGATTTTATCGTTGTCACGGAAAAGGTGGAGGCAGTGCGTGAAAAATTATTAAGTGAACTTGCGATTCAAGAAGTAGTGGCTGCAGGGGATACAAAAATTTCTGTGATTTTAGATTTAGAGGATCCTGTAAGTGTTGATTTTCGCCTAGTGCAAGATGTAGAGTATGCGACAGCCTTGCATCATTTTACAGGTTCAAAGGATCATAATGTACGCATGCGCCAACTTGCCAAAGCTCGTGGTGAGAAAATTAGTGAATACGGTGTAGAGCAAGCAGATGGTTCTGTACTGACGTTTGAAGACGAAACGGCATTTTTTGCACATTTTGATTTGCCATTTATCCCACCTAGCTTACGAACAGGTTCAACGGAGTTTGATCGCCAACATGAAGTAAAGGATTTAGTGAAGCTAGAGGATATAGTTGCCGATTTGCATATGCATACGACATGGTCAGATGGTGCGTATTCTGTTGCGGAAATGGGCGAGGCATTAATTACACGCGGGTATCAATATGGCGTTATTACAGATCACTCTCAGTATTTAAAAGTGGCAAATGGTTTAACACCTGCAAGGTTAGGAAAGCAACGAACGGAAATTGACGCATTTAATGAAGCCCATCCAAACTTTTATTTATATGCAGGAACAGAGATGGATATTTTACCAGATGGTTCGTTAGATTTTGATGATGAAGTGCTACGTCAATTAGATTTTGTTATTGCCTCAATTCATTCCAGTTTTACACAATCTCAGGATAAAATTATGGCGCGTTTACACACGGCGATGCAAAATCCATACGTGCATATGATTGCCCATCCGACAGGTCGCATTATTGAGGACCGTGCTGGTTATAATCCAGATATAGCACAGTTAATTGAATGGGCGAAGGAATATGGTAAAATTTTAGAGTTAAACGCCAATCCTTACCGATTAGATTTATGTGTGGAGCATTTAGAAATGGCTGTTGCGGCAGGTGTACCTGTTGCGATTAATACCGATGCCCATGATATTGCTCATTTACGTTTTATGGATATTGGCGTGCGTTATGCAAATAAGGCATGGCTAAAAAAAGATATGATTGTCAACACATGGACGCGGGAACAGTTTGAGGCGTTCATTCGACGAAATAAATAGGTTGAGGAGGTGTTCTCAGTGATCGCAGAACGCGCATTGAAAACACTAGAATATGACAAAGTACGTCAACAAGTGGCTACATACTGTACTTCTTCAATTGGCAAATCTGCTATTGATGAGCTTGTACCACAAACTGATTATGAAAAAGTAGTGCAATTGCTAGAAGAAATGGATGAGGGACTCTCCATTTTACGTGTGAAAGGCAATGTGCCAATGGGTGGTATTTTTGATGTGCGTCCTGCTGCAAGACGTGCCCAAATTGGAGGCATGCTGTCAGCGATGGAATTAATGGAAGTGTCTAGCACAATTCGAGCTAGCCGTATTCTTCGTAATTTCCTGGAGGATTTAGAGTCCGAGGAAGTCGTTGAAATTCCTCATTTTATTGCTAAAAAAGAAATGATGCCTGTACTTACAGGCTTACAGCATGAAATTAATAACTGTATAGATGATAACGGTGCTGTGTTAGATTCAGCCAGCCAAACATTGCGTTCCATTCGTCAATCGTTGCGCGCTGAAGAGGCTAAAGTGCGTTCGAAGCTTGAAAGCTTAACGCGTGGGAGCAATGCATCAAAAATGCTGTCGGATGCCATTGTAACGATTCGTAACGACCGTTATGTTATTCCTGTTAAACAAGAATATCGCCACCATTATGGCGGCATTGTGCATGACCAATCGTCATCTGGTCAAACATTATTTATCGAACCGGATTCGGTTGTACAAGCGAATAATGAAATTCATCAACTGAAAATGAAAGAACAAACTGAGATTGCCCGCATCTTGCTTGCTTTAAGTGCAATGGTTGAGGAAGTGGCACCTGATTTATTTAACTTAGTAAAAATTTTAGGTGAAATTGATGTTATTCTAGCAAAAGGCAAATATGGTCAGGCGAATAAATGCACGATGCCGAAAATGAACAAGGATGGCTATATCCGACTTGTACGTGCACGGCATCCACTATTACCAATTGAAACGGCTGTGGCTAATGACATTGAATTTGGTAAAGACATTACAGCCATTGTCATTACAGGACCAAACACGGGTGGTAAAACGGTTACTTTAAAAACAGTTGGCCTATGTACGTTGATGGCACAGGCTGGGTTACCAGTACCGGCATTAGATGGTTCAGAACTAGCGGTATTCGAGCAACTTTTTGCAGATATTGGTGATGAACAATCAATTGAACAATCGCTATCAACATTCTCGTCTCATATGGTAAACATTGTCGACATTTTACAGCAATTTGATCATGAATCACTTGTGCTATTCGATGAATTAGGGGCCGGCACGGATCCGCAAGAAGGTGCTGCCTTAGCGATTTCTATTTTAGATGAAGTGCATGGTCGTGGCGCTCGTGTTATGGCAACGACGCACTATCCTGAATTAAAAGCATATGGCTATAATCGCCCTGGCGTTGCCAATGCAAGTGTAGAATTTGATATTGAGACGTTAAGTCCGACTTACCGCTTACTGATTGGGGTGCCAGGTCGCTCCAACGCCTTTGAAATTTCGAGTCGTCTTGGCTTACCAGAATCGATTATCGATCGTGCTAAAAACTTTACAGGTACTGATCGACATGAGGTGGAATCGATGATTGCTTCTTTAGAAGCAACAAGACGTCAATCCGAAGACGATGCTGAGCGCTCTCACGATTTACTATTAGAGTCCGAGGCACTACGCAAAGAGCTTCAGGACAAGCTTCAAGCATATGAAGAGCGCAAAGAAGCACTGGATAAAAAGGCCAAGGAAAAAGCGCGTAAAATTGTGGATGAAGCGAAAAGAGAAGCGGAATCCATTATTGCCGAACTACGAGAAATGCGCAAAAACGCTGATCAAGTAGTAAAAGAGCATGAGTTGATTGAGGCGCGTAAACGATTAGAAGAGGCGACACCGCTTGAGCACAACAAAGTCTTGAAAAAAGCAGCGCAAGTAAAGGCGCGTGCACAAAACTTGGTTGTCGGCGATGAGGTAAAGGTGTTAAGCTATGGTCAACGAGGAACTTTGCTTGAAAAAGTATCGGATGTGGAATGGGTTGTACAAATGGGCATTTTAAAGATGAAAATTGCTGATACAGACCTGGAATACATTAAACCAGAGAAAGAGCCTGTACAACGAATAGCTGGTGTGAAAAATCGAGATAGCCATGTGAAATTAGAGTTAGATTTACGTGGGGAGCGCTATGAGGATGCAATCATTCGTACTGAAAAATATATAGATGATGCGCTGCTTGCAAACTATGGCAGAGTGTCGATAATCCACGGAGTTGGAACAGGTGCATTACGTCAAGGCATTCAAAGTTACCTGAAAAAACACAAACGGGTGAAATCCTTCCGTTTTGGAGAAGCAGGCGAAGGTGGATTTGGCGTCACTGTAGTGGAGTTGAAATAAGCTGTAAAGGGGACGGAGAAAATGCTAAATTCTAGCTTTTGGCGATATCCAATTATCGAAACGGCAGGATATTTTAGTGTTGTTGTGTTATGTTTAGTCGTCTCGATGGCATTGTTCGAAGTCGTTACGAAATATAAAAATTGGGAAGAAATAAAAAATGGTAATGTGGCTGTGGCGCTTGCTACGGGCGGCAAAATATTAGGTATTTGCAATATTTTCCGTTATTCTATTGCTCGCCATAGTACGCTTAGTGAGATGATTGGTTGGGGACTATTTGGCTTTACGTTACTAATTGTGGCGTATTTCTTATTTGAATTTATGACACCGCGTTTTAACGTGGATCAAGAAATTGCCAATGACAATCGCTCAGTAGGTTTTATTTCCTTTACGATTTCAGTCGGTCTATCGTTCGTTATTGGGGCAAGTATTGCATAGGAGTGTTATGAGATGGAAAAATTAGCGAAAGTTCTAATCGTAGTCTGCATCGCATTTTTGGCAGTTGGTGTCTATTATATGTTAACCGTGTAAGTTTATAATGCAAAAAAAACTGTAGATATACTTGAAATGTTCAAGTTTTATCTACAGTTTTTTTTTGAACAATTAAAATTTGACGGCATCGCCATAAACAGAAAGTGAATTACCAATAAAGCAGTGGAAACCCCCATCGACAGGGACTATATCGTCAATAAACTGCTAAAAACACAACAATTCCCGGCAATAAAAGAATTTACAATGAAATAAACTGTTATTTTAAAATAGAAATTTGAAGCGTTTCAGTTCTAGATAAAACGAAACAATGAATGTATATTCATTAGGTAGGATAACAAAATAACCTTTAGATAGTAGTTATATAAATGTTGTGAAATGCATAATAATTAATCGAAAATGCATTTATTTTCTATTTTTGTGTTTGAAAGTGTATTTCTTTTTCATTATAATTAAATTAAGTATTTACAAAGTTTGGGACAAAGGGGAGAGGACGTATGACAGCAAAACCGTGGCTAGCAAATTATCCTGAAGAAGTACCACCGTCTTTAACGTTTGAGGAAATTCCTGTGCAAGAGTTTTTGACACGTGCCTATGAAAAAAAGCCAACTAAAGTGGCTATTCATTTCATGGGTAAGGATTTGACGTACACCGAGTTATATGAGTCTGCACTTAAGTTCGCGAACTACTTACAAGCCTTAGGAGTAGAGAAGGGAGACCGTGTGGCAATCATGCTACCAAATACACCCCAAAGTGTAATCGCTTACTATGGTGCAATGTATGCCGGTGCGGTCGTCGTACAAACGAATCCACTTTATACGGAACGTGAATTGCAATACCAAATGGCCGATTCGGGTGCAAAAGTCATCCTCGTAATGGACATATTGTATCCACGCGTCATGAAAATCATGAAAGAAACCGCTCTAGAAAATGTCATTGTAACTGCCATCAAAGATTACTTACCATTCCCAAAAAACTTAGTATATCCATTTATTCAAAAGAAACAATACGGCTTTAGCGTAAAAGTTGAGCATAGTGGACAAAATCACTTATTTACAGAAATAATGAAATCTGCACCTGTCAAAATGATCGATGTGCCATTCGATTTTGAAGAAGACCTAGCTTTGCTTCAATATACAGGTGGAACAACAGGCTATCCAAAGGGTGTCATGTTAACGCATAAAAACCTAATTGCCAATACGACAATGTGTGATGCATGGATGTATCAATGTGTCCATGGCGAGGAAACCATTATGGGCGTGCTTCCATTTTTCCATGTCTATGGAATGACAACGGTGATGCTACTAACTGTCTTCACCCAAAATAGAATGGTATTATTGCCAAAGTTTGATGCGGAAACTGCATTGAAAACAATCGATAAGCAAAAACCAACATTATTCCCTGGAGCGCCGACCTTATATATTGGTTTATTAAATCATCCGGATATTGCTAAATATGATTTATCGTCTATTAAGGCATGTTTAAGTGGCTCTGCTTCATTACCAGTAGAACTACAGGAACAATTTGAAGCGGTCACAGGGGGGAAGCTTGTCGAAGGGTATGGCTTAACCGAAACGTCTCCAGTAACGCACGCAACGCCTATTTGGGGGAAACGTGTCATTGGCTCAGTGGGCTTACCGTGGCCAAACACGGATGCGGTCATTTTACGAACTGGTGATACGGAACAACTTGCAGTCGGTGAAATCGGTGAAATTGCCGTTAAAGGACCTCAAATTATGAAAGGATATTGGAATCGACCAGAAGATACGGCTGCCACTTTTGCAGATGGTTGGTTTTTAACTGGTGACCTTGGCTATATGGATAAGGATGGATTTTTCTATGTGGTCGACAGGAAAAAGGATTTAATTATTGCAGGTGGCTTTAATATTTATCCTCGTGAAGTCGAAGAAGTTTTGTATGAACGTGAAGAAATCCAAGAATGCGTAGTAGCAGGTATCCCAGATCCATATCGAGGAGAAACGGTGAAAGCATATATTGTAGTAAAAGAAGGATATTCGATTACTGAAGACGAATTAAATAAATACTGTCGTCAGCACTTAGCTGCATTTAAAGTGCCACGCTATTATGAATTCCGAGATGAACTACCAAAAACAGCAGTCGGAAAAATTTTACGTCGTTCCTTAGTAGATGAAGAAAAAACAAAAATAGCGAATAAAGAAGCAAAATAACTACGTGTTAAAGTATTGACAAGCGTCCATGTAAAATATAATATGAAAATATGAATGAATAACCATTCATATTTTCATATTTTTTTGTTTGCAGGAAAATACCCCTCGTATGGAGGGATCAATCAAGATAAATATGGAAGTAATGAAGCGTATGTATGTTTTTAGGTGGTGATATAAAATTGAAACGAGATAAGCCAAAATATAAGCAAATTATTGATGCAGCTGTCTTCGTTATTGCAGAAAATGGGTATCACCAAGCGCAAGTATCGAAGATTGCTAAACAAGCAGGGGTAGCCGATGGAACGATCTATTTATATTTTAAAAATAAAGAAGATATATTAATTTCTGTCTTTAATGAAAAAATGGCTGTTTTTGTAGAGTCATTACAAGATATAATAGAAAATGGAAGTACGTCGAAAGACAAACTTTCAAGAATGATTGAAAACCATTTTAAAGTTCTAGCTACAGATCGATCCCTAGCAACCGTCACGCAATTAGAACTTCGACAATCTAACAAAGATTTACGGCAAAAAATCAATGGTGTTTTAAGAGATTACTTACAATTGCTCGATCAGATTTTAATTGACGGTATGGTTACAGGTGAGTTCAACCAAACGATGGATGTGCGCTTAGCGCGTCAAATGGTATTTGGCACGATAGACGAAACCATTACGTCGTGGGTGATGAATGACTATCGATATGATTTGATGGAACAAGTTCCAAAAGTTCAGGCATTAATACTGAACGGCATTAAAGCATAAAAGGATGTGGAGAAATGGAATTTCTAAGTTGGAAAGTAGAAGATGGCGTAGCGATTGTGACAATTGCCCGTCCTCCAGCAAATGCACTATCTCGCGGAATCATTGCTGAAGTAGATGCTGTGCTTGATGCCGTAGAAAACGATGACACAGTACGTGTCCTTGTACTTCATGGTGAAGGCCGTTTCTTCTCAGCAGGTGCAGACATTAAAGAATTTACAGAAGTGCAATCTGGAGCGGAATTTACAAAGCTTGCAAGTAATGGGCAGCAAGTATTCGAACGTGTTGAATCATTTGCTAAGCCAGTCATTGCAGCTATTCATGGTGCCGCACTTGGCGGTGGGCTAGAACTAGCTATGAGTTGTCATATGCGCTTTGTAACTGAAACTGCAAAACTAGGCTTACCTGAACTACAACTAGGGCTAATACCTGGCTTTGGTGGCACACAACGTTTACCACGTTATGTTGGAGTGGCAAAAGCAGCAGAAATGATGTTTACAAGCGAACCGATTTCAGGTGCAGAAGCTGTGCAGTGGGGTTTAGCTAACCGTGCATTTACAGATGAAGCATTACTTGATGAAACATTAAAGGTAGCGAAAAAAATTGCGAAGAAGAGTCCAATTGCCTTAAAAGAAGCAATTCAAGCATTGCAATATGCGAAACCCGCTTCATTTTATGAGGGTGTTGAAGCAGAAGCGAAATCCTTCGGTACAGTTTTTGTTTCAGAAGATGCCAAAGAAGGCATTCAAGCATTTCTTGAAAAACGCGAGCCTGTGTTTACTGGCAAATAGTTTACCATCAGTATTGATAACGACACAAAGGGGAGCTTGTCGATGCTGAAAATATATAATATTTACAAGTTTACTTGGGAATTTAAAAAACGTTGCAGGGGGTATGAAATATGAACATTTTTGCATTAATTAAACGTACGTTTGATACGGAAGAAAAAATCGTTGTGTCAGGTGGTAAAATCCAAGAGGACGGCGCTGAATTCATTATTAATCCTTATGATGAATACGCAATTGAAGAAGCAATCCAAGTTCGTGACGCAGCTGGTGGTAAAGTAACAGTTGTGACGATCGGTGGCGAAGATGCGGAAAAGCAATTACGTACAGCGTTAGCTATGGGTGCCGACGAAGCGGTACTAATTAATACAGAAGATGATTTAGATGAATTAGATCAAAATGCTGCTGCTTTCATTTTAGCAGAGTATTTAAAAGATAAAGATGCTGACTTAATTTTAACAGGAAATGTGGCAATTGACGGTGGTTCAGGTCAAGTAGGTCCACGTGTTGCAGATTTATTAGGCATCAACTATGTTACAACAATTACTAACCTTGAAATCGATGGCACATCTGCAAAAATCGTGCGCGATATCGAAGGGGATTCAGAAGTGATTGAAACGTCTTTACCACTACTAGTAACTGCTCAACAAGGTTTAAATGAGCCACGTTACCCATCATTACCAGGCATTATGAAAGCGAAGAAGAAACCGCTTGCAGAGCTTGAATTAGATGATTTAGATATCGATGAAGATGATGTTGAAGTAAAAGTAGAAACAGTCGACATTTACCTACCAGCTCAAAAAGCTGCAGGTCGTATTTTGGAAGGCGAGCTTGCTGAACAAGCAAAAGAGCTAGTCAACCTACTTCATTCAGAAGCGAAAGTAGTTTAAGTGTTAGCGCAAATCGAATCTTAAAGGGTAACGGAGGGAATATACTATGTCAAAAAAAGTATTAGTATTAGGTGAAGTTCGTGAAGGAAGCTTACGTAATGTATCTTTCGAGGCAATTGCTGCAGCAAAACAAATCGCTGATGGTGGCGAAGTTGTTGGTGTTCTTTTAGGAGATGCGGTTGCAGGGTTAACAGGGCCATTATTTGAGCATGGTGCAGATCGTGTTGTTACTGTAGAGCATCCACATTTAAAACAATATACATCAGATGGCTATGGACAAGCATTACTTGCTGTCATTGAGCAAGAAAATCCAGCAGGTATTGTCTTTGGTCATACAGCAAACGGTAAAGATTTATCTCCAAAAATTGCGAGTAAATTACAAGCAGGTCTTGTATCGGATGTTACAGCAATTGAAGGTGCCGGAGATGATGTTGTATTCATCCGCCCAATCTATTCAGGTAAAGCTTTTGAAAAGGTAAAAATTAAAGAGGGTATTGTATTAGCATCAATTCGTCCAAACAATATTGCTCCTTTAGAGAAAGCGGCAGGTAAAGCAGGCGATGTTTCCTCTGTTGCTGTTGACATTACGAACCTACGAACAATCATTAAAGAAGTTGTACGTAAATCATCAGAAGGCGTAGATCTTTCAGAAGCGAAAGTAGTTGTAGCTGGTGGTCGTGGTGTAAAATCAGAAGAAGGCTTTGAACCATTAAAAGAATTAGCTGATTTACTTGGTGGCGCAGTTGGTGCATCTCGTGGTGCATGTGACGCAGAGTACTGTGATTATTCTCTGCAAATCGGTCAAACAGGTAAAGTAGTGACACCTGACCTATACATCGCAGCAGGTATTTCAGGAGCGATTCAACATTTAGCTGGTATGTCAAACTCGAAAGTAATCGTTGCTATTAATAAAGATCCAGAAGCTAATATCTTCAAGGTAGCTGACTATGGTATTGTAGGGGATTTATTCGAAGTAGTACCATTGCTAATCGAAGAATTTAAAGCGTTAAAAGTGAACGCATAAGCTAGGGTTTATCCCTAGCTTTTTAACTGTATTGAATGGGCGAAAGGGTCCATACATAGCAAAACAATGGATGGTCATTGACGTAGAACCTAAATTATACAGTACAGGCAGATTGTTCGCTCAAGCTAATTTATCCATGCTATACTACAAGCGTAGTAAGATTAAGGAGGATTTCAAATGGCAATTGTACATGCAACAGATGCAACGTTCCAAGATGATATTAAAGAAGGCTTAGTATTAGTCGACTTTTGGGCTGCTTGGTGTGGACCATGTAAAATGATTGGTCCAGTTCTTGAAGAAATGGATGCTGCTGGTAGTGCGGCTAAAATCGTCAAAGTAGACGTGGATAACAACCAAGGTACTGCAGCACAATACCAAATCATGTCTATTCCTTCACTGCTTTTATTCAAAAATGGTGAATTAGTAGACAAAACTGTTGGTTTCCAACCAAAAGAAGCTTTAGAAGCATTTATCGCAAAACATGCTTAATTTGTTTTAAAAAAGAGCTGAGCCATCTTTAGATGTGCTTGGCTTTTTTTCGTTATATAATAAAAGATAAGATAACGCTATACGCTCCTTTTTCATGCATGATGTAAAAAGGGCAATGCGCAAAAGGGAGGCAGGTAGGCGATGAATGATTTAATAAAACGGAAGCTTGAGATTTTACCTGATCAGCCTGGCTGCTATTTGATGAAGGATCGACAAGGGACAATTATTTATGTCGGTAAAGCAAAGGTACTAAAAAACCGAGTGCGTTCCTATTTTACTGGAACTCATGAAGGAAAAACGCAGCGTCTCGTTGGAGAAATTGAGGATTTCGAGTACATTGTGACATCCTCTAATTTAGAAGCGCTTATTCTGGAGTTAAACCTTATTAAGCTACACGATCCTAAATACAATATCATGCTGACGGATGATAAAACGTATCCATATTTAAAAATTACGAATGAAAAACACCCAAGACTTATTACAACGCGTAAAGTAAAAAAAGATAAAGCTAAATATTTTGGGCCATATCCAAATGCATATGCAGCAAGTGAGACGAAAAAGCTGTTAGACAGACTCTACCCACTTCGCAAATGTGTACAATTACCTTCAAAGGTTTGCTTGTATTATCATATGGGACAATGCTTAGCACCTTGTGTGAAAGATATTAATGCACAAATTTATCACGATATGATTGAAGATATGACGAAGTTCTTAAATGGTGGCGTTGAGTCTGTTAAAAAAGAGCTGGAAGAGAAAATGATGGCGGCGGCAGAACAGCTTGAATTTGAACGTGCGAAGGAGTTTCGCGATCAAATTGCCCATATCGAAACCGTTATGCAAAAGCAAAAAATTGTGTCCAGTGATACAACGAACCGAGATGTTTTTGGTTATGCAGTTGAAAAGGGCTGGATGTGCGTGCAAGTGTTTTTCGTCCGTCAAGGGAAGCTGATTGAACGAGATGTATCGATTTTTCCGATTTATCAGGATGTTGAGGAAGAATTTTTAACATTTGTCGGGCGCTTCTATGAAAGACCAGAGCATATTAAACCAAAGGAAATTTTCATTCCGCATTCTATTGATGCAGCCATTTTAACGGAGTTATTAGGTGTAAAAGTACTGACGCCAAAACGCGGACAGAAAAAAGAGCTCGTTGAATTAGCTATGAAAAATGCCGAAATCGCCGTTGCAGCAAAATTCCAATTGATTGAACGCCAGGAAGAGCGAACAATTGGTGCATGTGAAGCTTTGGGCGAAGCCATGGGAATTTCAGTGCCGCTTCGTATTGAAGCATTTGATAATAGTCATATGCACGGGACGGATGCAGTATCAGCAATGGTTGTCTTTATAGATGGTAAACCTGCTAAAAAGGAATATCGTAAATACAAAACACGAACTGCTGCAAAGCATGACGATTACGGGGCAATGCAAGAAGTTATTCGTCGCCGCTACACGCGGGTATTAAAAGAAGGTTTGCCACTACCTGATTTAGTGCTAATTGATGGTGGTAAGGGACAAATGGAAGTGGCACGAGAGGTGCTAGAAGATGAACTAGGTCTTGTCATTCCAATTGCGGGCTTAGCGAAAGATGATAAGCATAATACATCACAGCTGTTATTTGGTGATCCGCCAGAAGTGATTGGATTAAAACGAACGAGTGACGGCTTTTATTTACTACAGCGCATTCAAGACGAAGTACACCGTTTTGCCATTACGTTTTTACGTCAACAGCATGAGAAAAATGCTATTCAATCAGTTCTTGATGGTATTGAAGGGATTGGGCCAAAGCGCAAGCAACAATTATTAAAGCATTTTGGCTCTGTCAAAAAAATTCGTGAGGCAAGTGAACTTGCGCTACAAGAAGCGGGGATGCCAGCAAACTTAGCCAACAGCATATACAGTTATTTTCAGCAACAGTCATTGTCAAAGGATTAGACATATGCTATGGTTGAGGTAGATTGTAGAAATGGCAATGTAGTCATGTTCTACCATGCCCAAAGGAATACCTTCCTAAGGGTAAAAATTAAATATTCACTATTATAAGTGATGATAGAGGTGCAAGATTCAATAGTAACACATTGGAGGATGGACAAATCCAGTGATAATGTGTGAAAGGGGAGCTTGCCGAAGTGAAGTATTGTTGTTTCCGATACTTTGCTGGTTTTGCATTTAATAGATGTAAGACTGTCGAATCTTGACGTTTCGGAGAGCTATCACACATGCGCAAGCTATTTTATTGTACATGTTGCAGGCAGCTTTCACGTTATGTGAGGGCTGCCTTTTTGCTGTTCTAGAGACGAAACGATAAAAGGAGAATGATGAAGATGAGGAGTATTGTACTGAAATTCGGCGGGCCAGCGATTGCCTCAACCGAGCGTATTCAAGAGGTCGCTAACATCGCAATAGCTAAAAAAGAGCTTGGTTATCATGTAGTAGTGGTAACTGCTGCGATGGGACGTACCGCAAAAGAATTAGCGAAAACGGTAAGAGAAATATCAGATGAGGCTTCAAAACGAGAGATGGATGTACTGCTGTCGACGAGTTCCCAACTTTCAAGCGCACTTTTTGCCATTGCTTTACAGGAGGCGGGCCATGATGCAGTGTCATTAACGGGCTGGCAAGCTGGTGTGCAGACGGATGCCAAACATTTTCATGCTCGTATCGACGATATCGATGTACGTCGCATGCAAGAGCATATGAAGCAAGGGCAAATTGTAGTCGTTGCAGGAGAACAGGGGATAAATGCCGCACACGATATTACCACACTTGGTAAGGGTGGAGCTGAAACAACAGCAGTCGCTATAGCGGCGGCATTAGAAGCAGAACGTGTAGATATTTATACAAATGTTGATGGCGTTTATACTGCAGATCCTCGATATATTGAAAAAGCAAGAAAATTAATGGAGATTTCATATGATGAAATGCTTGAGTTATCTCATTTAGGTTCACATATTTTACATCCGCGGGCAGTGGAGCTCGCCAAGAAATTTAAAATCCCGGTTATTATCCGTTCGAGCGTAGATGAGATAGATGGTACTTTATTGAAGGAGGAAGTTGTAATGGAGAAAAATTTAATTGTACGTGGTGTTGCTTATGAGTCGGATGTCATTCGCCTTACGATTGGTTATGATACATACTCCACTGCATCATTAGCAGATATGTTTGCGATATTGGCAGAAAATCGCATTAATGTAGATATAATAGTACAAGCCATTATTGAAGGTGTGAAGCCATCCGTATCGTTTACTATTTTAAAAGAAGAATTTGCTGATGCTTTACGTGTACTAGAAGATAGCAAATTGTCACTCGGTTTTAGTTTTGCTGATTTTGAAATTGGTTTAGCGAAAGTGTCCATTATAGGCTCAGGTATGGCATCAAATCCAGGAGTGGCCGCTCGTATGTTTGACCGTTTACGCCGGGAGGATATAGCAGTGAAAATGGTTAGCACATCGGAAATTAAAGTGTCGGTTGTAGTGCCACAAGACGAGATGATTCGCGCTGCAAACGCCTTACATGACGAGTTTAATTTAGCAGAGGACATTCTCGAAAATTCATAAACATTATGAATAGGGAATACCACCTTGGCGATTCTATCTTATGTGTTATTTAGTATGAATTAAATAGCAGTGATTCCGGCAGAAAAGCATAAAAAAAGTAGAAAAAAGTGTTAGATTGATTGCAGCCAATCTAACACTTTCTCTCTGTTATCCTAGTTTATTCATTTGGTATTGTATGCATAATGCGTTCTTTAACATCCCATTTAACTGTAAACGTGATGAGCTGTTGCTTTTCACGCTTCTCATCATAACATTCAGTGAGGTAACCTTTTGCTTGTTGGATTTGTTCAGCAATAAAACCTGCTTCTAATCTGAAACTGCGATTATGAATTTGCAATAGTGTCGGTTCATTCGTTAAGTGGAAAATACGTCCATCTCTAGATTCCTTTGTTAATTCAAGAGTACCCCAGCTCGCATCTGCGAAAAATGTGATAAGTTCCTCTTGACTTTTACAAGGAAACTTCCGTGCAAGTTCCTTTCCAGCCCAATAAAGTACGTCATTTTCATGTTTACCGAGAATAGAAGATAGGATGTGATCACGGATTAACTCATATCCAAATGATGAGATTGTATTAGATGGATTATTTAACATAGAAATCCTTCTTTCTTAGAATTTTCTTATAATAGCGCCGATAATGTAAAGATAGAGTTTTCGAGAAAAAACGACACGTTATGTACTAGATTGCTTCTATAATAAGGGCTAGCAAAAACTCTATGTTACCTTGACGCTCGTAGCTCTTGAGAGTACAATAAACATGTCATAATATTGTACCATGATGAAATACACAGTCAATGGAGTATCATTTACAAAATGGTGACGACTTTTGGTGTGCTATTTTAAGTACTAAGGGGGGTAACAGTCTTGTCGAAAGATCGAGAGTTTTTATGGCGTCGCTTACATTCTCTACTTGGGATCATTCCAGTAGGTCTGTTTTTAACGATGCACCTATTCATTAACTTTACAGCAACAGGCGGAGCAGAGAGTTACAATGATGCTACCGCAGTAATGGAAAAAATTCCATTTCTTATCCTAGTCGAGTGGATTGTCATCTACATTCCATTAATGTTCCACGCATTTTATGGTGTGTACATTGCATTCACAGCAACACCTAATACGGGGCGTTTTAGCACATACCGTAACTGGATGTTCTCATTACAACGCTTCACGGGTGTATTTTTAGTAATCTTCATTGCATGGCATATTTTCCAAACTCGTATTCAAAAAGCGCTTGGTACACACGTTGATTACGACATGATGGCAAATATCGTTGCGAATCCATTTATGCTTGGATTCTACATTGTTGGTATTATATCAGCAACGTTCCACTTAACAAATGGTTTGTGGTCATTCTTAGTAAGCTGGGGTATTACACAATCACCACAGTCTCAAAAGATTGCTACTTATGTAACAAACATTCTTTTCGTAATTTTAAGTGTAGTTGGTGTGGCTGCTATTTTAGCTTTCGTTTAATTTAATATAATAGAAGCTACTATAAGAGTGCATGCAATCATTGCAATTTTTTAAGAGGAGTGAGAAATAATCATGGCGAAAAGCAAAATAATTGTTGTCGGCGGCGGTTTAGCTGGTCTGATGGCAACGATTAAAGCAGCTGAAGTTGGTACTGAAGTTGATTTATTCTCATTAGTTCCTGTAAAGCGCTCACACTCTGTATGTGCGCAAGGCGGAATTAATGGTGCCGTAAATACAAAAGGTGAAGGGGATTCTCCTTGGATTCACTTTGATGATACAGTATATGGTGGGGATTTCTTAGCGAACCAACCACCAGTTAAAGGTATGTGTGATGCAGCTCCTGGTATTATTCACTTAATGGACCGCATGGGTGTAATGTTCAACCGTACACCAGAAGGTTTACTTGATTTCCGTCGTTTCG
The DNA here is from genome assembly GCF_044762075.1 of Lysinibacillus sp. NPDC097195. Taxonomy (NCBI): domain Bacteria; kingdom Bacillati; phylum Bacillota; class Bacilli; order Caryophanales; family Bacillaceae; genus Lysinibacillus; species Lysinibacillus sp. NPDC097195. The sequence goes on from NZ_JBIWDP010000001.1 coordinate 260,646, forward strand.
GTGGTACGTTAATGCACCGTACAGCGTTCTCAGGTGCAACAACTGGTCAGCAATTACTATATGCATTGGACGAGCAAGTTCGTTCTCATGAAGTAGCTGGTTTAGTTAACAAATATGAGCACTGGGAATTCCTTGGTGTAGTTATCGATGATGACGGCGTTTGTCGTGGTATCGTAGCACAAAATATGCGTACAGAAGAAATTCAATCATTCCGTGCAGACGCTGTTATTATGGCGACTGGTGGCCCTGGTATTATCTTCGGTAAAACAACAAACTCTGTTATTAACACAGGTTCTGCTGCTTCTATCGTATACCAACAAGGTGCTTCTTATGCGAATGGTGAGTTCATTCAAATTCACCCAACAGCGATTCCTGGGGACGATAAAAACCGTCTAATGTCAGAATCTGCTCGTGGTGAAGGTGGACGTATTTGGACTTATAAAGACGGTAAACCTTGGTACTTCTTAGAAGAAAAATACCCTGCATACGGTAACTTAGTACCACGTGATATTGCTACACGTGAAATTTTCGACGTATGTGTAAACCAAAAGCTTGGAATCAACGGCGAAAACATGGTATATCTAGATCTTTCTCATAAAGATCCACACGAATTAGATGTAAAACTTGGTGGTATCATTGAAATCTACGAAAAATTCGTAGGAGATGACCCACGTAAATTACCAATGAAAATTTTCCCTGCAGTTCACTATTCAATGGGTGGATTATGGGTTGACTACAACCAAATGACTGAAATTCCTGGTCTATTCGCAGCGGGTGAATGTGATTACTCTCAACATGGTGCAAACCGTCTTGGTGCTAACTCATTATTATCTGCTATTTATGGCGGTATGGTTGCTGGTCCAAACGCAGTAGATTACGTTAAACATCTGAAAAAGCATGCTGAAGATGTATCACAAGATATTTACGATGGTCGTGTTAAAGAAGAGCAAGCGAAATGGGATGCTATCATGAAAATGGACGGCACAGAAAACGCTTACTTACTTCATAAAGAGCTTGGTGAGTTAATGACAGCTACAATGACAGTTGTACGTTTTAACGACCAACTTGAAGAAACGTATAAAAAACTTGGCGAATTACAAAAACGTTGGGAAAACATCAACATCAACGATACACAAAAATGGAGTAACCAAGGTGCTCACTTTACACGTCAGTTGAAAAACATGCTTTACTTAGCGAAAGTAATGACAAAAGGTGCATTACTTCGTAATGAATCTCGTGGTGCGCACTATAAACCAGACTTCCCACAACGTGATGATGAAAACTTCTTAAAAACAACAATGGCGAAATTCGATCCAGCTACTGGCGAGCCAATCATCACTTATCAAGAAGTAGACGTATCATTAATCCCACCACGTAAACGTGACTACTCTGCGAAAGGAGACTAAGGATTATGGAAATCGCAGCTAATACTGGAAGAATGGTAAAAGTTGAAATTTTACGTCAAGATACACAAGGTGGCCAAGGCTACTGGCAGAAATTCGAAGTTCCTTACCGTCATGGTATGAACGTAATTTCTGTATTAATGGAGATTCAAAAAAACCCGGTGACAGCATCTGGTGAAAAAACTACACCAGTTTCTTGGGACATGAACTGTCTTGAAGAAGTTTGTGGTGCTTGTTCAATGGTTATTAATGGTCGTCCTCGTCAATCATGTTCAACACTGATTGATCAATTGACTGAACCAGTTCGCCTTGAGCCAATGAAAACGTTCCCGGTTGTACGTGACTTACAAGTTGACCGCGATCGTATGTTCAATGCACTGAAAAAAGTGAAAGCATGGGTACCAATCGATGGTACTTATGATTTAGGTGAAGGTCCACGTATGCCTGAAGGTAAACGTCAATGGGCTTATGAATTATCTAAATGTATGACTTGTGGGGTTTGTATGGAAGCGTGTCCAAACGTGTCTGAGAAAGCTGCATTCATTGGACCAGCACCATTATCACAAGTACGTCTATTTAACACTCACCCAACAGGTGCAATGATTAAAGACGAACGTTTAAATGCAATTATGGGTGACGGCGGTCTTGCTAACTGCGGTAACTCTCAAAACTGTGTAGCTGCTTGTCCTAAAGGTATTCCTTTAACAACATCTATCGCATCTTTAAACCGTGCAACAACAGTGCAAATGTTCCGTAACTTCTTCGGTTCTGACCACTACGTTGACTAATAGTACATGGCAACTCCCATACACAATCGTGTATGGGAGTTTTTTTATAGACTGTTAGACAGAGGATAGTAGCAGAATCAAGAATAAAGGCTGAAATATCTGATTTTTCTATCATAATATAGCATCTTCCTTTATAATGAATTTGTATTCATTTTTATGCTAGTAAAATAGGAAGAGTATCACAGGGGAATAAATTTAAAGGGGATGGTTACATGAAAGCAAGTTATATTAAAGATTTTGATAAATGGTTGGACGATTTTTCATTTTTTACGGAGGTCCGTGTTCGTTTTTCAGAAACGGATATGTATGGTCATATGAACAATACAGTTAGCTTTACATACTTTGAACAAGCTAGAATAGAATATTTTAGACATCTCGGCCTACTCATGCCTTCTGCAACGGATGATGAAGTTAAGGGTATTCCGATTGTAGCAGATTTACAATGTGATTATCGCAAGCAAGTTTACTTTGATGATGTATTGCGCATCTATACAAAGGTAGCCACTGTAGGAAATTCTTCAATGGATATTCATTACTTAGCGAAAAACCAAAACAATAAGGTTTGCTTTACCGGACGAGGTACCATTGTACAAATGGACCCGCGAACAGGAAAGAGCGTCCCACTAGCAGAGGATGAAAAAGTGCGCTTAGCTGCTTTGGCAAGAATTTAACTTACAAAAAGCATGCTGCTTCGGCTGTACGTAAATTGCGGATGAGACATTTTTAATTCTTTTTTAATTCGTTTCTTGGCCTTTTATAGAAGAACATTCGATTTTTTTGTGGAAACTACGTGTATTCATGAAAATAGCCGTCACCGCTCATCACTCCTTAACATAAGTTACAATACGTGCGGGGGAGGAGGGTGTGACTGAAAATGAATGGCTCTCATCATCGTTCTCTTTTAACAAACCGAGAACGTGAAATATTTGCGCTTTTATTAGCTGAAAAAACAACGAGGGATATTGCAGAGCAACTTGGTATTAGTGAAAAAACAGTGCGCAATCACATTTCCAATACAATTCAAAAGCTAGGTGTAACAAATCGATCTCAGGCGTTAATTGAGCTGTTACGCTTAGAAGAATTCAAATTAGACTAATGGACACTTGCTATTTCATAAAAAAAACGACAAAATAGAACTATTCAACGTATTTTTAGGAGTGGAATAGTTATATGTCGGATGAAGTAACAAAGCACTCACCTGAAACCGTTGCAACGGTTGAAAAGGAATTACGCTATATTGCGGCCATTGTGAAACAAAAAGGTAGGGAAATTGTTTCGCAATATGCGATTACGCCGCCACAATTTGTTGCATTACAGTGGTTAGAAGAGCTTGGAGATATTACAATTGGCGATTTATCAAACCGTTTATACTTAGCTTTTAGTACAACAACAGATTTAGTGGACCGAATGGAGAAAAATGAATTAGTCAAGCGCGTGCGAGATGAAAATGATCGCCGGGTTGTTGTCGTTCATCTTCTCGAAAAAGGCGAACGTATTATTCAAGAAGTTATAGAAAAAAGACAGCAATATTTGAAGGAAATGCTTGTAGAATTTAACGAACAAGAAGTCGCGCAATTATCAAGCTATTTAGAAAAACTACATGTACACATGAAACAGGATTGAGGCGGAAAGTATGAATGCCCCGATAGGCGTTATTGATTCAGGAGTAGGCGGTTTAACCGTAGCAAAAGAAATAATCAAACGATTACCAAATGAAACGATTTATTACATTGGTGATACAGCAAGATGTCCCTATGGTCCACGAACTCGTCAGGAAGTACGAAATTTTACTTGGCAAATGGCAAAAGCGCTCGAGAAAATGAATATTAAGATGCTAGTCATTGCTTGTAATACAGCGACTGCAGTAGCACTCGAAAGTTTACAACGTAATATGCCTTTTCCGGTACTAGGCGTTATTAATGCTGGCGCACGTGCAGCTGTAAAGAAAACGAAGCGACATGAAGTCGTTGTGCTTGCAACTGAAGGAACAATTAAGAGTGGGGCGTATGAAGAAGCCTTATTGTCTTTGAATACGTCTACCCACATCATTCCATTGGCTTGTCCAACATTCGTACCACTTGTAGAAAGTGGCGAATATAAAGGCGAATTTGCCAATAATTTAATTGCTGATGGCTTAAAACCGTTAAAAAACGAACAATTTGATACGGTCATTTTAGGATGTACGCATTATCCGATTTTGCAAAAACAAATTGAAGCTGTTGTCGGAGAAGATGTTTTCGTGCTATCTTCTGCGGAAGAAACAGCAAAGGATGTTGAGGAAATGCTTGCGTATAATGGCACTTTAGCAGATGCAAATGCTAAGCCCGCACATAAATTTTATGCAACGGGTTCTGTGCCAATTTTCCGTTCGATAGCAGAAAATTGGCTGGAACAAGGTACGCTTGACATAAACCGTATTACTTTAAAATAAAAATCAGCTTAGCTTACGAGCTAGGCTGATTTTTTTGCATCCTGTTTTACATAAATAAATAGATAGTAACAAACATCGCCGCACTACCAGCCATGACAAAGACATGCCAAATAGCGTGGTTGTACTTAATACTTTTGTTTTTGTAAAAATAAGTGCCAGCGGTGTAAAAAATACCACCGAGTAACAGTACCATAAAGCCCTTAAATGAGATATAGGCAACTAATGGCTTATAGGCAAAAATAATGAGCCATCCCATGCCAATATAGACAAGCAAGGAGACTTTTTTAAAACGATAGACGAAAAATTGTTTTAAAATAATGCCAATAAAGGCTAGTACCCATTCGATAATAAAAATGCTCAAGCCGAGTTTTCCGCCAACCGCAATTAATGCAATTGGTGTATAAGTTCCTGCAATTAATAAGAAAATGGAGCTATGATCTAATTTTTTTAAAAGTACCTTATGTGTTGGCAATGCATGATATAAGGTCGATGCTATGTATAAACAAAACATCGAAACACCAAAAATAATGTAACTAATAAGCTCCGTACTTGTACCAGTTGTTAAAGCTTTATGCACTAATAAAAGGGTAGCAGGAACAGTTAAAAATGCACCGATTCCATGTGTTAGGGCATTCCAAAATTCTTCCTTCATGGTATAACTATTATGCTCGATTGTTGATTGAGACATGACCATCACCTCTTTCTTTATTATATTACTATAACATGATGAAATTTTCATTGTAGAGGAAAATGTAATGCAATTTATATGATAAATATCATATAGTACGGTTAGTAAATCGTCGCACGAATATAAAATATGATAAAATAAGGGCGCGAAAGATTTTAGGAGGCACGAATAATTATGACAAGATTTGATGGTAGAGATGCAAATGCATTGCGTCCTGTAAAAATGGATAGCGAGTATTTATTGCATCCAGAAGGCTCAGTATTGATCCAAGTTGGCAATACAAAAGTAATTTGTACGGCAACAGTTGAAGATAAAGTTCCAGGTTTTTTACGCGGCCAAGGAAAAGGATGGATTACAGCTGAGTATTCTATGCTACCTCGCGCTACAGCACAACGTACACCACGTGAATCATCACGCGGAAAAGTAAACGGACGTACAATGGAAATCCAACGACTTATTGGGCGTGCATTGCGTGCTATCGTCGATTTAGAGGCGTTAGGAGAACGTACTGTATGGATCGACTGTGACGTCATTCAAGCGGACGGTGGTACACGTACCGCATCCATTACAGGTGCATTTGTCGCTATGACACAAGCAATTGCTAAGCTTGCTGAAGAAAAACAATTAGAAAAATTCCCTGTAACAGATTTTTTAGCGGCTACAAGTGTTGGCATTGTTGCCGAACAAGGGGCTGTTCTAGACTTAAATTATGTAGAAGATGTCGATGCAGCAGTTGATATGAATATCGTGATGACTGGTGCAGGTCGCTTTGTAGAATTGCAAGGCACAGGGGAAGAAGCAACCTTCTCACGTGAGGAATTAAATGACTTGCTTGCATTAGGTGAAAAGGGAATCCAAGAGTTGATTGAGCTACAAAAACAAGCACTTGGTGAAATTGCTCTTAAAGTAGGAGGAAATGATTAAGATGAAACAAGTTGTAATTGCGACAAAAAATAAAGGCAAGGCGAAAGACTTTGAAGCATTATTTGCGCCACTTGGTTATGAAGTGGTAACGATGTTTGATGTTGCGCCAAATATGGAAATAGAAGAAACAGGCACAACTTTTGAAGAAAATGCAGTGTTAAAGGCAGAAGCTTTAGCAAAAGAGTTAGGTTCTATTGTTATTGCAGATGATAGCGGCCTAGCTGTCGATGCGTTAAATGGTGAACCTGGTGTCTATTCAGCGCGTTATGCAGGAGATCACGATGACGAGGCCAATATGGTAAAACTACTGCATAATTTACAAGACGTAGAAGATGCTAAACGTACAGCTCGCTTTTGCTGCTGCATTGCCATTGCAGGTCCTGATTTTGACACAACAACAGTATTTGGTACTTGTGAAGGTGTCATTGCACGTGAGAAACGCGGTTCAAATGGCTTTGGCTACGACCCAGTCTTTTTCGTACCAAGCTTAAATCGTATGATGGCTGAGTTAACACCTGAAGAAAAGGGTGCTATTTCGCACCGTGGAAATGCCATTCGCAAGCTAAAGGAACAATTGCCAAATCTTATTAAGTAAGAGGTGATATCCATGCAACTATTAGTGATGAGTGATACTCATGGAGATAGCCATGTCATTGATAAAGTACGCAGTTTTTATCCATCTATTGAAACAATGATTCATTGTGGCGATAGTGAACTGCCCTTTTCTCATGTTGCACTAGATGGCATGAAAAAAGTACGTGGAAACTGTGATATCGATAAAGCTTATCCAGATGAAGTCGTCCTTCAAGTGGGGGATGCGATCGTTTTTGCCACACATGGTCATTTATTTAATGTTAAATCATCCATTTTATCATTGTCATATCGAGCAAAAGAAGTCGACGCGCAAATAGCCTGCTTCGGCCATTCACATGTACTCGGCGCCGAAATGATTGATGATGTTCTATTTATTAATCCAGGCAGTCTATTGAAGCCGAGAGGGCGCAATGAAAAAAGCTTTGCGCTTATCGATATACAAGATGATTATTTTCAGGTGGATTTTTTTACTGATGACAATGAATGCATTTCGAAGCACACATTTAGACGGAATTAAGGTATAAAAGATATAAAAACGCTTAACATTCTACCATAAGAAAGTTTAAGCGTTTTTATATTTATGTGCGATATATGGATTGGGCGTGACGACCAAGCATGAATTGCAATATAGTAGTAAAACTAAAGAAAAGGGGGATAAAATGACAAAGGAAAACAACTTTGGATGGAATTTTGATAATAGCTATGCGCGGCTTCCAAGTATATTTTATAGCCCTGTGCAATTAAATCCTGTGCAATCACCACAATTGGTCATTTTTAATGAAGCTGTTGCTAAGTCCCTTGGCTTAAATAGTGAGGCACTGAAATGTCAAGAGGGCATTGCCATGCTTGGAGGCAATGACATACCTAATGGCGCATTACCGCTTGCACAGGCCTACGCAGGACATCAATTTGGGCATTTTAATATGTTAGGTGACGGTCGAGCATTGCTGCTAGGAGAACAAATTACACCTACAGGGCAACGCTATGATATTGGCCTCAAAGGTTCAGGTCGCACTCCCTTTTCGCGAGGCGGAGATGGGCGTGCGGCACTCGGTCCCATGCTTCGGGAATATATTATAAGCGAAGCGATGCATGCACTCGGCATTCCGACTTCACGTAGTTTAGCTGTCGTCACAACGGGAGAAACAATTCAACGTGAAACGGAACTGCCCGGTGCAATTTTAACGCGTGTTGCGAGCAGTCACTTGCGTGTCGGAACATTTCAGTTTGCGGCACAATGGGGTAGCGAGGAAGAGCTTCAAATACTAGCTGATTACGCCATCGAACGGCATTATTCAATGATTGACATGACACAAGGGAATCGTTATTTAAAGTTGCTTCAGGCAGTGATGGAGAGACAAGCTAAACTTATTGCAAAATGGCAGTTAGTTGGCTTTATCCACGGTGTGATGAATACGGATAATATGACGATTAGTGGCGAAACTATTGATTATGGCCCTTGTGCTTTTATGGATACGTACAATCCAGCAACCGTGTTTAGTTCAATCGATCGCCAAGGTCGCTATGCTTACGGCAATCAGCCACCTATTGGCGCTTGGAATATTGCGCGATTTGCGGAATCACTGCTACCACTTATTCATGATAACGAAGAAGAGGCAGTAACATTGGCTCAAGAAGTGATTCAGCAATATCCACAATTGTATAATACAAACTGGCTAAAGGGCATGCGCGCTAAACTGGGGATTTATAACGAAGAACAGCAGGATGGAAAATTGGTAGATGAACTACTAACCCTCATGGAAAAGTACGAAGCAGACTATACGAATACGTTCCGGGCGCTGACGTTAAATAAATGTCAAGGCACAACGCTATTTGAGTGTGCAGAATTTAAAAAATGGTATGAACAGTGGCAAGCAAGACGCCAAAGACAAGAGGAAAGTGAAGCGGCATCTCAACAGTTAATGCGCGATAATAATCCGGCTATTATTCCTCGCAACCATCGAGTAGAAGAGGCGTTAGAAGCCGCTGTTACACAAGGCGACTATCAAGTAATGAATAAGCTATTACAAGCATTATCCCAACCATACGCTTATACAGCTGAGCAAGAAGAGTATACAAAGCTCCCAGCCCTAACAGACTGTCCATACCAAACATTTTGTGGCACATAAACGACTAAAAGCTAACTATGCTGAGCAAATCCAAAAAGTGTTAGATTGACTGCAATCAATCTAACACTTTTTCTTTTATGAAAAGGAGAACGGTAACAGCGCAAAACCTTTGAGCATACGTTATGTATGAATAACAGAAAAGGGGACTGTGCAACGTGCATCAATATTCTAAAGGTTGGTTTGTCAAGGAGCTACGCGCAAAGGGGATTTTAGTGCATCCTCAATTAAAAACCCATCTAGGGAAGTTTAAAGAATCAGAATTACGTAATTTATATTACCGCTATGTCGAGACACACCAAACAGATATAGAGCAATCATAGCTTCGGGCACTAAATATTCGTAAAACCAGATTGATGGACAACAAGCATTGTCTATGAATCTGGTTTTTTATTGGAGCCATTATGAATAAAAGCGGTAGCAAAACTGCATGACAATGGCCATTGCAATCATATCCGACATGGCGAGTGCCTCTGCTTCGATTTCATCAAATACTTGCACATCCGTTTGATAATCTTTTTGAATCATCGTCACCGCTTCTTTTTTCGTTAAAGCTAGATGGCTATAAAACATTTGCTGTACGGCTTCTTTCGTCAAATAAGGATTAATCGTACTTAAAAAGACAGCAATTTCATCGGCATTACGATACCATTCCTTTTCTTTTGCAGCTGCTGTTGCTGCATCACCTTTATTCGCTGCTGTGACCAACTGTGCTGCAATAACTAGGTGCTCTTTGATTAGTGCTGCATAGCGATCGGCTATTTGATCGCCGTAAAATGGGCGCAGACAATTGCCTAAATCCGTCGCGTTGCGTAACAGACGTGCTTGCACAAACGGTAAATCAGGCAAACCGAAGACAATGCTAATAATCGTCATCCTCGTCCAATTGACATGCTCCATCCACAACAGACGATTCATCGCCATAAAATCAGATTCTGCTTTACTTATACACTTTCGATTATCCTGTTGCGGTTGTAAAAAGTGCCGAATAGGCGCCGTATACTGGTTGGATGGAGCAGTATAAAGGGCACTTAAAGAATTCCCGTAAGAGCCATTTGCATAAGGAAACACCGCATGTTCACTCCCTCAAAAAATTCATTCTATTGTAGAGTACTCGACGCGATCTTTTAATGTGCATAATTAAAGAGCGTTCATTCATCTTCATAAATCATTTTCTTCGTCATACCACCATCGACAGTTAGATTAATACCTGTAACAAAGCGATTTGCGGGATTTGTTAAATACAAACAAGCTAGCGCAACATCCTCCGGCATACCAACACGTCCAGATACATGTTGGGCATGATCAATCGTCCGTAACTGTTCATAATCCCCCGTTTCAATCCATCCAGGAGAAATACAGTTAACCGTAATTTGATCTGGCCCCAAAGAACGTGCTAAAGCATGTGTTAACGCCACAATACCGCCCTTTGAAGCGGCATATGCTTCCGTATGGGGCTCAGACATAAACGCCCGTGTAGAGGCTAGAGAAACAATGGAACCACCTTGTTCATTTGTCCGCATTATTTTTGCTGCTTCTCGCGAACAAAATAAAACACTCGTTAAATTAGTATGCAACATATCTTGCCACTGCGCGAACGTAATATCATATGGAGATACGTGTTGAAACTTACCCGCATTATTCACTAAAATTGTAATCGTACCAAAATGTTGAACTGTTTGTACCATTAAGGCGACGATATCCTGTTCTTTCGCAACATCCGTCTCAATAAATAACACCGCATAACCTTGCGCCTGCAATTCATGCGCTAATTGTTTCCCAAGCGTTGCATTGACATCTGCTATGACCACCTTAGCACCACGCTGTGCATAGGCCTGCACAATGCCTTTACCAATGCCTTGTGCACCACCTGTCACCACTACAACAGATTGTTCAAACATACGCATACCTCCTCTTTTACGTTTTCATTATTTTAGCAAAAAATGTGATTGTACTGTATTAAAAGCGCATAAAGAAAGATATAGATTCATATAATAAATGGGTATATAATAGATGCAAGGCAAACCTTGCCTTCATAGTAAAATTAATGTTGACTTTATGTTATAAACGACATATAATAAATATTGTCTTTCCTAAGAGAAAAGTTATTTAGGAAAACACATCATGTCTCAGTAGCTCAGCAGGATAGAGCAACGGCCTTCTAAGCCGTCGGTCGGGGGTTCGAATCCCTCCTGGGACGTTTTTAGCAAAACGTAGATTGATTTTAAACCAAAAAGAAAAACGCTTAAAACCTTGAGAATACTGGGTTTTAGGCGTTTTTCTTTTCTTTTAAAGATTTCAAAAATCGCATAGAAAAACATATAAAATATAAATTAGGTAACAAAATGTAAACAAGGTGAACAAAAAATTAGGATGAATAAATGTTAATTGCAATTTCTTCATCGCGTTTTTCCAATTCTTTTAGTATGAGTGAATAATTGTCCAGTGTTGTTTGAATAATTGAGTGTCCTAATGACCCACTGTCATTACACACCATATTGTAAATCCTTCGAGCTCTTAAAACTAAAGTGGAAAATTTCCTAACTAATTTATTTAGATAAAAATAAGAAGCCACTCTATTGAGTGACTTTATCCAATGTGATTCTTATTCTATTCCTAACTCAGCCTTTACTGAAGTGATTACAACTACAGCAGACAACATCCGAGAATCAGCAGAAGCGATATCTGATTTTATTTTATCCATGTGAGAAGGAGAATAGTTACCTTCATCAAACATTTTCATAGATTTTTCCGCAGCCATTTGTCTACTTACAGCAGCATAGCTAAGGTCATTCATAGCGCCTTTAAGTGATTTTTGGTGTTTTTTAGATAAACCCTCAACAGGAATATTATTCATATTGGTGCTTAAATTTCTGTAATAATTTTTTAAGGCTTTCATATTTTCATAAGCTTTATATATATCTGTATTTCCTGCACTTATCGCTTCAAAAGTAGGTTGCCACACATCATTCCAACCTTTATCATAAGAACTTGTAAGTTCATTGATAAATGGTTGGGTATTTGTTTTAAAATATTCTACCTGTTTTTCAGTTTCCTTCGCTTTTTCTTTCTCTTTAGCCTCAGCTTCTTCTTTAGCTTTTTGTGCTGCTAAGGCTTTTTCTTCAGCTTCTTTAGCTTCACGTGTAGCCTTTTCTTCTGGTTTCTCTTTCTCCTCTTCTTTAACTTTAGCTACAGTTTCCACTTTTTTCTCTTCTTTTTTAGTAGTTTCTACAGTGTCTGCCGTAGCTGCAAAGCCTATAGTTGTAACGATTACAGCGGCAAAAGAAATACCACTGAATTTCAGCATTTTCTTCCCTTTCATACCATCCTTCTTTACAAATGCAATAACTGACCTAACGGCAAACACAGGTAAAGCCAATAAGCTAATTAAAAATAAAATCATAAATAAATTATCCATATAAAAATCTCCCTTCATATCCATTTTAGGGAAAATGTTGTTAAAAGTATATATGAAAAAACAGACAACCATTTAGTTATCTGTTTACTTTTTTGTTATATTTTGTTTTATATTCTAATAAGGAGTTATATTGGAATTTTACTAAGCATATTTTTGCTACTTTCTCTAATTCAATCACTTTAAAATCGACACTGCAAATTTTATTAGACAAGTTTTGTAATGATGTCCCAAGTGCTTCAGCTACAGTTTTTCCTGTTTTAATTAGTGGGATTTTGATTTCTTCAGTTTTACATAAAATAACACCATCTTTCAATTTATATTGTTATTTTAATTAAAAATTACATGATGTTAAATGGGCAGAAGAATAAATATTAAATACTACACAGAAATAGGTTGTCTAAAAAAAAGTAGGGTATAAAAAAGGTAAACATTATAGTCATTGATTTATCAATGTTTTTGTCCAAGGACGTCTAAAGGTTCAGATAGAACAAGTTTGAACCAACTAAAAAGCGCTTCAAATCCTTTAATATCAAGGGTTTGAGGCGCTTTTCATTTTTACCGCTATATTTAAGGTTTCAAAACCACTTTAATACAGTCTTCCTGTTTTGTATCGAATATTTCATAACCATGTTTTGCTTTTTCAAGAGGGAGGACGTGTGTAATGATATCTCCGGCATTCACTTTACCGTCAGCGATTAAGTTATAGACATGAGGCATGAGATGAACAACGGGGGCCTGTCCAGTACGAATTGACACATTACGCTGGAAAATATCTCCGAGTGGGAAGGCATTGTATCGACCACCATAAACACCGGTAATTTGGATAGTGCCGCCTTTACGTACTGCTTGACTGGCAGTGACAATGGCGCCCATAGCACCACTTTGGAGTTTTACGCCACTGGCCAGAAATTCGAGAGGCGTCATTTTTCCGCTCATCCCGACACAATCAATGACAACGTCTGCACCGCCTTTGGTGATCTCTTTTAAATATTCACCACAATTTTCATGGTCTTCAAAATTAACGATTTCAACGTTATTTGTTTTCTTTGCATGTTTAAGACGATACCCAATATAGTCAACTGCGATGACTCTTTCGGCACCTTTCAACCAAGCAAATTTTTGTGCTAATAGTCCAACGGGTCCGCAGCCAAGAATAACGACAGTATCACCTTTCTTTACTCCGGCATTTTCTACACTCCAATAAGCAGTAGAGGCAGCATCGGCAAGGAGCACAAGACTTTCATCAGGCACTTCGGATTGCTCTGGAATTTTGAACGGAATAAAATTGCCATATGGAACACGCATATACTCTGCCTGTCCTCCCGGAAAACCGCCTGTTGTATCTGAATAACCAAAATAAGCACCCATTTCGCCATTATCGTTTGCATTATCACACTGACTTTCTAATTCATGATTGCAAAACCAGCATTCACCGCATGCAATATTAAAAGGGATGATAATTCGGTCGCCCTTTTTAACCTTTGTCACATCCTTGCCAACTTCTTCTACAATGCCCATCGGTTCATGGCCAATGACATAGTCCTTTCCGATATTCGGAATCATTCCGTGGATTAAATGCAAGTCTGACCCACAAATGGCAGTAGTCGTTAAACGAACAATAATATCATCAGCTTTTTTTATTTTAGGATCTTGTACTTCTTTAACCTCAACATTTTTTATACCTTGAAAAGTGACAGCTTTCATTATAAAATCCCTCTTTTTCGTTTATTTTTTCGGTGGAGTAGGGAACAATCCTTTTCGATTCATGTTTTTAGGGAATAAATCCAACTGTGCAATACTAATCGCATTTTCTGCAGATTTAATATCCAATTCTTTTTGCCCTTCTAGATCATAAGGTTTTAACCATTCTTTTTTTACCATCAGCTCAGAAATTTCGAAATATAAATCAACCATGACATCGAGTTGAGTTCTTAGGATTTTTTGAAGAGCAGGGGAAGCTGTTTCTGTTAAGGCAATGGAAAGATTTCTAATACCGGTCTTTGTTGTAAGTAAAAACTCCAGAGCAACCCCCGAATCAGTTAGCTCAGGCATGCCAATTGAATTGATAGGATCTAAATAGTCTTTCATAGCATTGTCCTCCTAATATTCTAATTCTGATTTAGAGTAGAGCTTAACCATAGCAGTGAGTGCTGGAGTCGATAATTTTACATTTTTATCTAATAATGCTCTTAAATCGTCATCAAAGACCACACCTTGACTCAGTTTCGATTTAAGTAAACTTGTTGTCATAAAGTTAATGACTTCATGAAATTCCATTGTTTCATGAAGCGCTAATTTTTTCTCAAACACGTCATTTGCACCTCCAGTTTTTTCTTTAAAAAGTTTGCCCTATAGCAAGTCTATTTATACAAATTCGCTATAGAACTGTATTTCTAAAACTATATTGATAGTAAGAATTTCAAATGTTAAATGGCGATATTACCGTGATAATATGAAAAGAAAAATATATTGGTATAAGACGAGGGTAAGTCAATGACCACAATTTAATAGGAAAAAAGGAGATGTGCCACAGTCGATACTATACTTCCTAGTCAGCTGCGAGTACGAATGAAAAAAGACTTGCAACATGAAGTTAAGTCATGCATACAAGTCCATTATTTGGCACTTAATATAGTGTTTCTATCAATCAAATGATCACGGAGTAAAATCCAGTTGTATTGAATAGTACGAACGAAATGCTAAATAGCGCTAGCTTTGAGTACCGTTATTCAACCTCGTAAGAAATGTTCAATGTTTTTTTGGACGACTGCTGGGGGAATGAGTTGGATATGTTCACCTTTAGCGTCGCATGTAAAGATGCCTTTGAAAACTTCGGGCATGGCATCGTATTGCTTTTTTAACTGTTCATTAAAGTTATGAAAACAGTTATAAGAATAGTTGTCTAGCAAGTAAGGGATTAAAAAAGCAGATCGTAAAATTTCATATTCCTGATAATTATATGGGGTACTTTCCGGACGCTTTTGTAAGATTTCCAACATTTTTTTCATTAAAAGGGTTACCTCTTCTTCACTTGCAAAGGCAGCATAACCTCTAATGGCAGTCAGCCGCATATCTAAATAACGTTCCTTTTTATAAGCTTTTAGAAAAAAGTCCTTTCCGTCCTCTGGTAAGTCAAATACTAATTGCTTTAATAACGTATTACGTTTGGCAATATCCTTCGTATTCAAATAAGTTTCCATTTTTGAGCTTTTATCATCCATCTAATCTACCTCCATTGCTGAGCTTGATAGTTCGATTGCTTCGAGCGTTCCAATTTCCCCTTTTACACATCCTCTTTAGTATAACTGGTATCATTTCCAAAGTGTACCATGTGAAGAAGTAAGTATGGACGTAGCGATGAAACGGTTTTGAGACGATTTATGTCCCCATATTGCACCATTACCAAATAATAAAAATCATCATCCTACAAAAAAACAGGAAATATTTTCTTGACCTTTGCAAGATTTTCTGTTAATTTTGATAGTAACAAAATGTTATTAACAAAATGATACTAAGAAAAATTGCTTTATCAAAAATGGAGGGATGCAAGATGAAGAAGATAGTAGGAAGCTGGAATGTTTTTGAAATGACATGGTTAGTGCTGTTTACTGCAATCGCTGTCGGGTTTACGGTGATGTCAAAGGATTCCTTATTTGGATTTACAGTTTTTATTACCGGTGTGTTATGCGTAGTGCTTGCGGCGAAAGGCAACTTGATGAGTTATGTATTCGGTATGTACAATACGGTCGGTTACACGTATTTGGCTTTTATCAATGGTTTGTTTGGAGAGGTAATGCTAAATTTACTATTTTTCGTTCCGATGAATGTCATTGGCTTTTACATGTGGAAAAATAACCGCCAAGAAGATGGCAAGCTAGTTATGCGACAACTGGATCCAAGAGGATTGCTGCTAATTGGTATGGGCAGTGTGATCGGCTGCTTGCTAATAGGCTTTGGGCTGTCATTCATTCCAGGTCAAAATTCGCCTTACATCGATGCAACTACGACAGTGCTTTCTATTGTAGCGACGATATTAATGGTTCGAAGATTTAAGGAACAGTGGCTAGTTTATATCGTGCTAAATCTTTTCACAGTGTTGTTGTGGGTGATTCGGATGCTGGATGGTAGTGGTGATGGCTTGCTGATGATAGTGATGTGGAGCGCATATCTGGTCAACGCGTTTTATGGATACTATACTTGGAATAAAGTGGTTAAGGAGGTGGCGCTATGAAAACGCTAGGACTTACACTGGGGAAGTTTGCCCCGCTGCATAAAGGGCATCAGTTTATGATTGAAACGGCGTTACAAGAGGTAGATGAATTGATCGTCATTATTTACGAAACGACGGTCAGCCCAATTCCGCTTCATATCCGAGCAAATTGGATTCGCAAGCTCTATCCGCAAGTGCGAGTAATCGAAGCTTGGGATGGTCCAGACGGCTATTCGGATGATAGAGAGCATGAGATTCGGGAAGAGCAGTATATACTCGGTGTGCTGAACGGGGAGCAAGTAACGCATTTTTACTCAAGTGAGTTTTACGGTGAACATATGAGCGTCGCTTTGGGGGCGGTAGATAGACGAGTGGATGAAGCGCGCGAGCTAGTGCCTATTTCAGCAACGATGGTTCGTTCCAATCCTTATAAATACAGAGATTTTGTTAGTGATATTGTATATAGAGACTTAATTACGAAAGTTGTTTTCGTTGGCGCCATGTCCACAGGTAAGTCGACAATTACTGAAGCACTTGCTCAGCGGTATGGCACGACGTTCGCAAGCGAATATGGTCGTGATTATTGGACTGAACATCAAGTGGACCGCCGAATTGCCTTTGAAGCGTTCGATGACATTGCGGTCGGTCATATTGAGCGTGAAGAACAGGCATTGCTGGCTGCGAACCGCTATCTTTTTGTCGATACGAATGCCATTACGACGTATATGTTTGCACAAGATTACCACGGCAAGGCCCCGGATTTGTTAACAAGGCTCGCTTTAGAGAATGCTCAGCGCTACGATTTGTTTTTCCTATGCGATGACGATATACCTTATGATGATACGTGGGACCGCAGCGGAGATCAGAAGCGGCATGTTTTCCATAAACAGATTATCGCTGATTTGAAGGAGCGACGGATTCCTTATATTACGCTACGAGGAAGCCTGGAGGAACGTATACACAAAGTTGACGAAGTACTGGCGAAGTTTGCGCCCTATGGAAACTATTTCGGAGAGTAAAAAACTTAATGCATCAATATAAAGGAGGCAAGTCAATTGGATTTGTTAGATAAAGATGGACTGACAGAACGTGAATTTTTGCAACAGTACAAGGTAGGAGACTATGAGCGTCCTTCAGTGACGACGGATATGGTTATTTTTACTGTGACGGAAGAGGAGGCGGACAGTTATCGCAAACTACCGGAAAAAGAGCTACGCGTTCTACTGATTCGTCGTGCAGGGCATCCTTTCATAGGCAAATGGGCGCTACCTGGGGGCTTTGTCCGCTCAAATGAGACGACGGAGCAGGCAGCAGTAAGGGAATTACAAGAGGAGACGGGCGTAGAAGACGTCTATTTGGAGCAGTTGTATACCTTTAGCGATATTGGGCGTGACCCAAGAACGTGGGTGATAAGCTGCAGCTACATGGCTTTGATTAATAGCGATAAGTTGGAACTAAAGGCAGGCGATGATGCGGTAGACGCTGCCTGGTTCAAAGTCACTTATCGACCACTGAAGGAAGAAAAAGTGCTAATTGAGGACGGCTACATGAAAACGCTGGAATACGAACTTATATTAAGGAGTGAAGAAGAAGAACTTTCAGCGGTCGTAGCAAAGACAATTACTGCGAAGACGACATCGACTGGTACAGATTTTAAGATTGTCTCGAATGAAGGATTAGCATTTGACCATGCAAAGATGATTGCCTGTGCTATTGAACGGTTGCGGGGCAAAGTAAATTATACGGATATTGCACTGCATTTAATGCCGAAGTTATTTACTTTAACAGAACTACAGCAAGTTTATGAGGTCGTGTTGGATAAAGAACTGTTGAAGGCGGCATTCCGACGTAAAGTGGCCGATCTTGTGGCGGAGACTGATCAATACACCGAAAATGCAGGGCATCGGCCATCTCGCTTGTATCGGAGAAATTGGGAGGATGAAGGATGATTTACAAGATAGATGAATTAAAAATAGCATATAGCAAGGGACAAAAGTTTAAATTTTTGTTTTTTTGGGGGCATACGCCTTCTAAGGTCGGGATTGTCGATAAAAGCTGCTTCAGTCAATGGTGGATGTGCCCGTTTACAGTAGAAGGAACGCAATATTCTTGCGCCGAGCAGTTTATGATGGCTGAGAAGGCAAGGTTGTTTGGGGATGACGAAATGCTTGCGTCTATCCTTCAAGCGAAGCATCCAAAAGAGATGAAAGCTTTTGGGCGTGCGGTTCGAAACTTTGACAAAGCTATTTGGGATAAGGAATGCTATGGCATTGTCAAAAGAGCAAGCTTAGCGAAATTTTCGCAAAATCCGCAACTGGCTGATTATCTTAAATCAACGAAGAACCGCATCCTAGTCGAAGCAAGCCCGAGAGACCGTATATGGGGAATAGGTATGGGTCAGTCGAATCTAGATGTGGAGAATCCAATGAAATGGCGGGGCACAAACCTGCTAGGGTTCGCGCTGATGGAAGCGCGAGACGAGTTGCTAAAGCATGAGAAGTAAGGATTACGGTAAGAGAAAATAAAGAAAGGGTGGTGTTGACCTTGAGATATACCGAATATGTCCGTTTAAAAACAGGAAGATACCAATCTGTCGGCAAGTTTGGCGAAAGTATTTATGCCTATGAGGTTTTAACAGGGGTAACAGACTCCCCTGAGTACCATCAAATTTCGAAGGCGGAATTTGACTCATTTGAAACATGGACGAAAGAGGATATTTCAGATCTAAAAAAACTGTATGACATCATTAACCGCCCAGTTATATGTAGCGGTTATTTAGGGAAAGAGAAATTGGATACGTCACTTCTTCGTGATTTAGAAAATGAATAAAGGAAATTGCTGTTTAGAACTATGAATTCCTAAAATTTGAATTGAGGTGAATAGGTTGTCGCAGCTTCCAGAAATAAACAATGAAACGTTAATTAAGTTAGTTAAATTTCTTGATTTTTTCCAAAGGCTAGACGCAATGCCGAGTGAAAACGAAAAAAGGAATATGCTTGCATGTGAAGAAATCCGACAATTTCACGATGAACTATGTAATACAGATTTTCTCATTGTATTCGATTGGAAGAGTTGGTTGCATGAAAATGAAGCTTTTAAGCAAATTGCAAATGATTTAGAAGAGCATGTTATGAAAGCAGATTTAGCTTCACTTCGAAAATTGATGACCAGTTATATACGTGGAGATCGATTTACGGAAGGACTATTTGAAGGCGTCATTATCAATGGACATGTAACAAAGATACTAACAAGGCTTAAAGAATTAATGGAGAGGGGGGACACAAATGAGTATCAGTAAAGCACAACAATGCAATTTAAATATATGGTATAACTTACCATCTGAAGTGTGGGACAGGATGACGAATGTATACGAGCGTATGCCCGGGTGGATAGGATATACAAATGGCATTCCTTATTGGTTTGGGCAGGAAGAGGATGATGTTTTTATTATGGCCTCAGTAGAACCAAGTGGGTTATCCTTTTTTGCACAGATGGAAATGGAAGATTGGCATTCTTGGATAGAGCGATTTAAAGTGGAGGCAACCAAAATAGTAGGGTTTGAGGTTGGTGAACCCGAAGACGGATTTATTTAATTATCGTTAAGATTAATAAAAAGAAACGAGGGATAGCTATCTATAACAATATCACGCAAGAACATATTGAAGGCCTTTCAGCAAAATTGAAAGCTATATTACACAATGAATTATTGCTTGGGAATGAAATTACGGAGACGTGGGAAGGATGGCCCCCTGATAGCATTGTTGTATTTTTGAAAAAGCCATTTAGGACCAATGTAAAAAAGCTAGCTAAAGAACTAGAGTATAGAGAAATTAATGATCTGCATTATTGGCAAGCAGAAATACACGATAAAAAGTCTAATTGTATCTTGCTATGCGGCTTTGCGAATTAAACTAGATGTTGGGGGAGGGAGCAATTCAATGTCCATTTTACTAAAAGCGTCATTTGTTTATTTTAGTATTGAGGATGAGACAATAATCATTGGTTTTGCAGATGATGAATTTAACACGAAAGACTATGTGTTATTTCAAAAGTCGTTATTTATTGATGACATACCGATGCTCAATAAGGTTCATATTACACTTAATAGTGAAAATAGAGCAGCGTATGGAGGAATAGTAAGGATCAGACTTAGCCAAAAATTAATTTCTATTATTTTATCAAAAGAGACTGCAAATTCACTGGGCACTGATTCCATAGACATTGAGTATGCATTAGATGAAAATCAATTTAATTCTTTAATTAGTCACTTTCATAAGCTTAATGCCGAGCAAGAGATAGTTATTGAAGTGAAATAGATTCAAGAATGTACTAAAGAATAGCGCCCCTCTTAAGACACCCCTCAGACATTCTCCAACTTTCCCGGACACGCTCCAGGTATAAAGGCTTGATGATAGAGTTTTTCACCTTCGTATGGCACTATTTCGGCTGCAGGAAATAGACAAGAAATGAATGAGTGGTAAAATTTAGTTATAAAGGAAAATGAAAAACGAGACGTAAGGAGAGAAAATAAAGATGGGCAAGAAGAAAAAGACCTTACCGAAAAATTTCGATGAACTAATTGAAGCAGGTGATCTATCAGCATTACAACAGGCATTTATGCAATGCGAATTAAATGCTCGTGGCGGTTACAGTAAAGAAACAGCCTTGAGCTTTTTCAATATACCGCATGAATTGGTGCGCTGGCTCGTGGAACAGGGAGCGGATATTAATGCTAGTGACAGTTATGGAAGAACGGCTCTACATAAACATGCAATAACTTCAAACGATACGATGGAATTGCTGATTAACCTAGGTGCAGATATAGAAGCTAGTGATTATCAAGACGAGACACCTTTATTTGCCGCTGCAGGTTTTTGTCATCCACATGCTGTTCAGACGTTGGTTGCCAAAGGGGCAAATATTAACGTAGAAAATAACATGAAGCAGACGCCTTTAGAAAAAGCTTTGGCCATGTGTAAAAACATTGATATCGTCAATATGGCGAAAGTTGCCGATATTTTGCTTCATGCTGGCGTAACCGTAACGGAGGAAATGAAAAAATCTATAAAGCGAATTGGAACAGACTTTGAATTCCATAGAGAAGGCTTTAACAAAGACTATTTTACACAAACAGATGAAGCACTATTACAGCTATATGAACTCTTTGATGTCCCACCAGTAGGGCTAAGAACGATGCATGATGGCGTCTCTCCAATAACAGTATCTACGAAGGGATGGCAGGCACAACATCATGAACTATGGCGTTTATTAATACCATCCCAAGGACATGCGAAAACGGTACAGGGTGAGGTTATCCGTATTACGGGTAAAGTGTCGTACGAAATTTTAGATAACGGTGGAGTTAACTGGGATAATCAATATCGTAAAATGCTTAATCGTCTAAATCATTACTTTAGCATGGGTACACCATTAAATGATGCTGCACTTCAGGAGGCAGAAATATTAATCAGGGCACTTCACAATGGACATGGTGATGATGAGCCAGCGAGACTATGTGAACTAGCAGTAAGCTGGGTGCTTAGTAATGTGAATCCTATTACGTTGGAACAGCCCGACTATAAACGGTAAAGGGGATGTATATCACAATGAGTTATGATGTTCAAATTGGAAGGTTAATCAGTGGGACAAGAGCATTGGAAGGTAAGGGTGTTTTTCTACTTTGCTCAACAGATCAAACTATTCAGGAAATCTCGACAGTTGCTTCTTATGAAGGGATATTCGTTAGCAGAAACGATATTGAAAATGCGCTTTATGACTTCTGCAAATTGGCTATCACGAGCTATATAGAAGAAGGAAGAAACAAGGATGTCTATACTTTCTCTATCTATACTGATAGCTATAATGGTAGTTATTTAGTCTACATTAATAATCGCGCTTCTTTAGAGCAAAGTGTTGCAGAGTGTTACGAAAGTTATCAAGAAAATTATAGGAGAACGGGTGACGAGATTTATAATCAAACAAAAGAGCAGGTCTATCGTTCATGTAAATTTAGTGAAGGTGATTATCCTTTTATGTTTGAAGAGATGCCAAATCGTCTTGAAAGCTATCTTGAAATGTACAGCTGTATTAGCCAAGAAACGCCTGAGTATTTAAGCAATAAGGAGAATTATATATTTGAAAAGACGTTAATCGATTCGGAGCTATTTTTAATTGCCATTGATGTCATTCATCGCTTGCAGCACGATTTAAAACAATTAAAGCAAACAGAGGACTTTATTGCCTACGTATCAGCGGCGGATGGCGTTGGTGGTGATTATTTGACACTAAGCCAACTTGTCAGAAACTGTGTACCCTTAGACCAATTGTATAAAGCAATGCCTGACCTAAAGAGTAAAGATCAGGAATTTCAGTCCGCTGTCGATGCTATCCACCAACTCTCCCTTGATCAACAAGTAAAACATTGGGTCAATGTGATCGAAGGAGGAGAATTTGGAGAAGGTAGTATGAAAAGTTTTTGGCGAACAGATTATGAAGCCTATGAACAACTCGTTGCGCTTGGAGCACAAGCCATCCCATATATGAAAGAGTATTTGAACGGTGATCTTAAGAATGAGGGTAGGAATATTCTAACGTTAGTATTAGAAACTCTGGGCGAACAATAACACCTAATAATACTGTTACTCATGAAAAATATGAGGTGCCTGGCTTGATTACAGGAATCGCGATTTATCATACTGAGAATATTAGCGCGATCAACTCTTTAAACATCGGATTGTCTTTTTTTGAGGCGGTAGGCGTCAGCGTAAACGCGGCAACATATAATCAATTATTGAATGATGGAGATCATGTAGGGGATCATCAACTTTCCAATATTTCTGTCGATCGGTTACAAGAGAATGTGTTAAATGGAGCTTATGCGTTCGGGCTATACCATGAGCGAAAGGGCTCGACACCTTGATATGCTGGATTCAGCAGTGAAACTGTGGAGTTTGGCAGCTTCTCTCATTTCACTGCATGTTGTGAATGTTCACTGGAACTTGGCAAAGCGATTTCCAAGCTAGTCCTATGCGATTCATACAATAACTTATCGAACTGAGGTTTTAATATGATAGCAAACCAAAACAAAATGAAAGTAATGGAGGCCATTGCAGAGAGAAATTTAGTTTCGATTATGAATAATACAAAGTGGCGAGAACTGCAAGATGCCGTTATAAATACGTTATTATTTCCGCCACCATACCAATGCAAGTATTTGTTAGAAGAAATCCGACACCCAGAAGAATTTGAAACGGATGTGTGGTATTGGGGAGATTGGGAAGAGGGCATTGAACCATTTTACAGTGTCGAATGGATTAGAGTAAGGCCAAGGTATTTGAAACATCGAGGTAGACTCATTTCACCAGAACTGATTGATATCACAGATGATTTTGTTCATATATTAAAGTCATTATCCATTCCATACCGGCTAGAGAACGATACCTATTACATTTACGGCTACCTAGTAGATACAAGTATATTAACATCATGAAGCCCAGTGGCAGGCAATGTTAGCTGCTGACAATAAAGGGGGGAATCTAATATGACAGAACGAATACCATGTAAGACGGAAGGTTGCAATGCAACAATTTTGCCGAGCACCGCAGCCAAGACAGGCGGAATCTGCATGCCCTGCTATCAAGAGCAGGAACGAAAAAAACAACAAGCATATATTGAACAGCACCGCAAAACGGTCAATCTCTATGAAGGATTAACAGATTATGTTGACATTCTCAAGGTGATGCATGCGCCTAGAAAGTATGACCCCCTTGTCCAATATGTTTCGTTTCCATTACGCATGGAGCAGGTGTACATATCTTTATCAGACCAAG
Organism: Lysinibacillus sp. NPDC097195; assembly: GCF_044762075.1. Classification (NCBI taxonomy): domain Bacteria; kingdom Bacillati; phylum Bacillota; class Bacilli; order Caryophanales; family Bacillaceae; genus Lysinibacillus; species Lysinibacillus sp. NPDC097195. The sequence goes on from NZ_JBIWDP010000001.1 coordinate 285,057, forward strand.
AAGCGGACAGTATGTTGAAATATGCATTGGAATTACTCGCTGTTAACAATAAAAGTGAAGCACAAGATATTTTATTATCACTGGTGTGTTACCGGGATGTTAATATATCCGTTGCTTTGCCTGCACTGATAGAGCGCGGCATGTTTAATAATCCGATTCTTTTTAAAGATGCTTCACAAAACATTCGGAATCAGCTTTTAGGTCAAGTGAAATGGGATGAAGACAACCGTAATTTTCTCCTTTTAGTACTCGGATGGATCGGTGATACTGCTGTTACAGAGCAGTTTCGGGAATGGCAAATGCAGCCTCCAACATGGGTGGAGCAGTTGTTTGTAACGCCTGAAACGTATGCGCTTGATGGAGGATGGGAGCTTACACCAGACGGAAAGAAGCGAAATTTAATAAACCCTTTATGTTATGCGATTAGACAAGTAGACCAACAGGGTGAAGATGCCAATGAAAAACATCATGCCCATTTTCTAGAGTCAAGCCATTCAACATGTCCATGGTGCAATAGGAAGTTAATGAAGTTGATGGACGTAGCTACCTCCCACCCGGCATTACGATATTTAAACTTGCAGATAGAGAACCTACAGGTCATAACTTGTGATGTATGTGGGGGCTTTAGCACTATATACATGGAGTTGGACAATCATGGTGTGCCTGTTTGGAGCCGCCACAATCAAGAACCTGATTATCTTCCAGATATAGATAACCTAATCAGCGAAGCGGAAACGACACCTAGTTTAGTTCTTTCATATGAGCCGCAATCACCGTATTATGCTGCGGTTTGGACGATGTCACAATTGGATTCGCAGATTGGCGGTCATCCAACTTGGGTACAAGAGCCGGAGTATCCAGTTTGTCCTTGTTGTGAACGAAGAATGCAATATATCGGGCAGATTGATTATGCGGATTTCGACCAATATGCAGAAGGTATTTTTTATATGTTTTTATGTCCAACAGACAAAATGACAGCAACGGCATATCAGCAAAGTTGATGACCGATTAGCCTTTAAGGAATAAAGTAAAACAAAACATAAGAAGAGCCCGCTATGAAAGCAGGCTTTTTTCATTTTAAGCTTACATCTATACAGCCATTAGGCTTCTTTTAACATATTTATTACGGCATCTTTATAGCTATCGGTAAAGTGAATCTTCCCGTGACTCTGGACGATACGTCCTTCCTTCTTACGTCGTTCCAGCCAATCTGTAATAAAGCCTGGAGCATAGCCACCTTGCCCGAATTCTCCGCCAAATGCGATGATGTTCTGATAAGCGGATACATATTGATCGTAAGTAGTATCCGGATACGACTTGGTATATAACCAAAACTGCACATCATACATGACATAGGATAATGCATCTGCATGAAAACTGAAATGGCCTTTCTCTTCGACAATTTGTGTACAGATGCTGCGGATTTTTCGTTCCACTTGTTCTACTTCGGTTACGCGAGCGCATAACTCTTCCAACATAGGAGAAAACTTACCGTGCGCTACTTTAGCGAGTGCATCTTCTTTGTCTTGTTCAGAAGTATCATAGCGCTCTTCACTCACTAAACCTCTAATAAATGCTTCAAAATTATCGGCAAGGAAAGTGATTTCATAATCATCTTCTTGATCGACATGAATCACTTCAGGCTCACCATCCTTACCACAAGCTCGATAGTCTAACATCACGACATCATGACCCGCTGATGGACAGTCACAGATTACTACTCCTATGTCTGGATATCCCCATTCCTCAATCATAAACGGACTACCTAGGTCTCCGCACAGGGCATAGCCTTTCTCGCGCCCGATACCCATAATACCAGTAATGGCAATATGGTCCTCAGCCCAGGAAGTCGGCTCCTCAGTTGGAAAGCAAGTGTTCTTCGGTACCCCACCATTGTGCTGTTTCATTAAGGCAATATAAGAGGCGGGGAGCTTATAGCCAAGTTCTTTCTCTATTGAATCGATTAGTTCGTCTGTCGGTGGCTCACATTGATAGGATGATTTTGCGTATTCACTATCATCCCAAAAATCTGCTAGAGACATGTCTGAAAAAGGACTCTTGTGCGCTGCAAAATCGCCACGTGCTATGGAGTCTTTCTTTTTAGCAAGCCGTAGTTCCTCTTTTTGTTGCTTGTTTGCTTTACGAGTACTCTCTCTTAAAAAATACTCTGTACTTGGATCTCCAGGCAATAATTGATTTGACTCGCTAAAAGCTTGCGTTGCTTCCTTATATCGCTGTAGATGATAAAGAGCAAAGCCTACCCGATAATGCCATAGCGAATCCAGTTTACCAGCTTCAGCTATGTTAGAAAAATGATTAAGCGCTTCTTCGTAAAGCCCTAGATTATTATAGGCTCTAGCTAACATGCTAATGGATTGATAGTCCCGCTCTTCTTCAGGAATTGCTAAAAGCGAATCAACAATTTGCTGATGTTCGTCTACTTCATGCCACTCGTTCAATTGCTCAATAAGCTTTTGTTCCATGTCTACCTCCAAATGATTTTCTATCTGAAATTCTATTCCTTGAAAATTGTACCATCTATGAATCATAGATTCTAGAAGATTACCATAAGTGTAACGGGACAAGTAATAGCAGCAGGCATAAAATATGCAGGACTTAATAAAAAATACGATGTGTCTTTTATACTTATCCTCCTAATGATTACTTCCTCCCCATTTGTCCCATGCTAAGGATAGACAGGGGGTGTTGGTCATGGATTATGAATACACAGTGAAGTTTTACTTCAATGAAAGTCGTGAGGAAGAATATAAAATTAAAAATAATATTGGACAAGAAACATTTGTGGAAGATATGTCTAATGGCTTCAATAACAAGTCGTGGTATGCATTTACCGAAACTGAAAATTTTAAAACAATCTTTATTAGTACGAAAGAGGTCTATAAAGTAACCGTCGTGCAAAACGTAGTCACTTTTGATTAATCGAATAACTGAAGTCACTTCCGATATGGGAGTGGCTTTTTATTTTGTTCATTGTTCAGTTATCTCTATTGCTAGTTATTTATTTTACTAATTCATTTAACAATTAAAGAAAAAAATTTAGCCCGCTCATCATTGCCAATTCACAAATGTTACCTCGACGTTACTATGAAACAAAATTGTGCGTACTTTTTTTGACGCTATCTGGACTGCATAATAGGAAAGCAATTAAGAAACACATATTGGAGGAATAAAAATGATTCAACATTTACAAGATACAATCACATTAAATAACGGCTTACAAATGCCTGGTATGGGATTAGGGGTTTTTCAAGTAGAAAATGATGCCACTGCTGACATGGTGAAAAACGCTATCGAGGTTGGTTATCGCAGTATTGATACGGCTGCTATTTATGGCAATGAAGCGGGCGTAGGGCAAGGTATTAAACTAGCATTAGCATCTACTGGTTTACGTCGTGAAGACTTATTTATTACATCAAAAGTATGGAATGACGGATTAAGCTATGAAGAAACTGTGACTGCATATGAAGAGAGCCTACAAAAACTAGGATTAGATTATTTAGATCTTTATCTTATCCACTGGCCAGGTAAAGAAAAGTATGTAGAATCTTGGAGAGCGCTTGAAGATTTATATAATCAAGGGAAGATTAAAGCAATCGGCGTATGTAATTTTACTGTTGCACATTTGGAAAATTTATTAACATTTGCGCGTATAAGACCTGTTATCAACCAAGTAGAATTTCATCCACGCTTACAGCAAGTGGAGCTGCGCGCATTTTGTGATAAGCACCAAATTCAATTAGAAGCATGGGCACCACTCATGCAAGGTGGGCTTCTTAAAGATGCCACGATTGCACAAATCGCTACTAAATATGGAAAATCAATTGCTCAAGTTATTTTACGTTGGGATGTACAACATGGGGTCATTACAATTCCTAAATCTGTGCGTAGAGAACGCATGATGCAAAATGCTGATGTTTTTGATTTTACATTAACAGATGAAGAAATGGCAATCATCAATGCGATGAATCTTGAACAACGTGTTGGACCAAACCCAGATGAATTCGACTTTGCTCTATAAGCACGCAAAAGGTAAAGAGACTGTCTAATATGTGACAGTCTCTTTCTTCCCTCATTACGATGTTTGTTGCATCGCGATATCTTCATCACGTTGTTTTAAAATAACATCTTCGCCTTTTTCCTGTAATACTTCAACATGGTTTTCGCCCCAAGTGCAAAGCATGTTCAAAATAGGTTCCATTCCTTCACCATAAGGCGTTAAGGAATATTCAACTTTTGGTGGTACTTGATTGAAGACTTTGCGATTGATTAGTCCAGCCTGCTCTAATTCTCTTAATTGACTAGTAAGCATTTTTTGAGAAATTTTTGGAATTAATCGCCGAAATTCATTTGTTCGAATTTTTCCATGGTGGTTTAAATGACACAGAATGACCGGTTTCCATTTTCCACCGATTACTTCCAGTGTCGCCTCCACACCAATATTATATATTTTTTGCATTGTAACCCCCGCCATATTTAAAAGTAACTAAATGTACTATATAGATCATTTAAGTATGTATGGATAGTACTACACATGAAAAGGAAAATCAAAGGAGATAGATTTTATATGTCACACTCAACAAAACCAAATGCTAAATTAATATTGCTAGCACTAGCAATTAGTGCATTTGGTATAGGGTCCACTGAATTTATTAGTGTTGGGCTTCTACCATTAATTAAAGAGAGCTTTGGGATAACGTTAAGTACAGCAGGCTTAACCGTTTCGATATATGCACTCGGTGTTACGGTTGGAGCGCCATTATTAACAGCTTTAACTTCACGCCTTAGTCGCAAAACAGTATTATTGCTCGTTATGGCCATTTTTATAGTTGGTAATTTAACAGCAGCTTTAGCACCTACATTTTCTGTCCTGATTATAGGGCGCATTATTTCTGCATTAGCACATGGTGTCTTTATGTCGATTGCATCTGTTATTGCAGCAGATGTAGTTGAACCGAATAAACGAGCAAGTGCTATTGCCTTTATGTTTACTGGTTTAACATTAGCTACAGTAACAGGTGTCCCACTTGGTACATTTATTGGACAAGTAATGAACTGGCGTCTGTCTTTTATCTTTATTGTCGTCATTGGCGTTATCGGTTTTATTAGTAATGCATTGTTTGTGCCTAGTCAATTATCAAAGGGTAATCCAATCTCATTACGTGATATTGGCAAAGTATTAGGTAATTTCCGTATGTTATTAATACTTTTTATTACTGCCATTGGCTATGGTGGAGCCTTTGTTGCCTATACTTATATTTCACCTATTTTAGAGCAATATATGGGATATTCACCACATGCTGTTGTTATCATTTTAATTGTTTACGGTATTTGTGTAGCGATTGGTAATACACTCGGCGGACAATTCGCAAATAAAAATCCATTACGTTCAATCTTTATTATTTTTGTTGGGCTTGCCATTGCATTACTTGGCATTAGTTTTACGCTTGCGTCACCTGTTATCGGATTGCTGGTGGTGCTACTTATGGGACTCTTTATGTTTATGAATGTCCCAGGCTTGCAATTGTATGCAGTCATGCTGGCTGAAAAATATGTGCCATCAGCTATATCTATGGCTTCTGCATTAAATATTGCTGCTTTCAATATAGGTATATTTTTAGGGTCCTATGTTGGCGGCATTATTATTAACCATCAATCATTAGCACAGACACCGCTTTATGGATTTCTGATGGTAATGTTTGCAGCGATAGTGACTCTTTTATGGTTACTTATTGAAAAAAAGGAAAAGTGATGTTGTAAAAAAGGAGGCTTATCGAAGCTTCCTTTTTTATTTAAGGAAAATCTCCAATTGGAGCGCTATAGAAAAAGGGATTTGTCAATAATAGTGTATTAGCGAGGTTAGTTGTTGAGCAAATTTTGCGAATGCTTCATTTACATACAGTGCATAATAGTAACAATGACGACAACTTTTCGGAGTTGTCGTCATATCATCATTAGTATTGGCTTAGGAAGCTCTTGATGGCTTCTTTTTTAAAGAGGAATTTCTTTTAACGGTTGAACGGAGACGATGTTTCATATTGGATATTGTATTTGATTTTGTTCAAGTCCCGATCAATTTTGGAAATTAACATATGTAATTCTTCATTTTCTGATGCGTGAAATGTTTCCCCTCTGCGTTTACTTAAAGTGACTGTTTGATTTATTAATCGTAAACAAGATTTAATGAGCGCCAAATCAGTTTTAATTGCTTCCTTGTTGATAATGTCGATTTCATCCATTACTAATCACCCCTAAGAACATAATACAATATTAGGAATAATTAACCAACTTGTTATGTTGGATGAAATTTTTGTAAGCGATAATGTTCCCCAACCTAAATAAGAAAGAAGGAGTGTTTGCATGTTAGGGTGTAGTAGCTTATCCATACGGACAACAGATGAACAAACATTATTTGCTAGAACAATGGATTTTACAATAGAGTCAGATAGTAAAGTGGTGATTGTGCCACGGAAATATGGCATTCGATTGCTTGAAGGAAATGAGCTCATTATTAGCAATCCTTATGCATTTATCGGCATGGGCAGCACGGAACTTAGTTCGCCCGTTATGTACGATGGTGTTAATGAAAAAGGATTGATAGGGGCAATGCTTTATTACGCTTCCTTTGCGACCTATTCAGACAAAGCGAAAGAAGGCACAAGAGGCATTAATCCAATATATGTAGTATCCCAAGTGCTAGGAAGTTGTGTATCAATCGATGATGTAATAAACAAAATAAGTACTTTTACGTTATTAAATGAGGCAAATAATATACTGGGCTTTGCGCCTCCACTTCACTATACATTTACGGATACTTCTGGTGAAACGGTTGTCATAGAACCCGATCAATCAGGTATAACCATTCACCGACATACGATTGGGGTTATGACCAATAGCCCTGGTTATGAATGGCACCAAACAAATTTAAGAGCTTATATTGGTGTTACCCCAAATCCTCCACACGATATTACAATGGGCGATTTAACATTGACACCATTTGGCCAAGGGGCAGGGGCGCTAGGTATACCAGGGGACTTCACACCATCTGCTCGATTTCTCCGTGTGGCCTATTGGAAGAAGTATACGAACCAGGCGAAAAATGAAGTTGATGGCGTCACGACATTGTTCCATATTCTCTCCTCGGTAAATATCCCGAAAGGTGTTGTATTGAATAAAGAAGGAAGCCCAGATTATACAATCTACACTTCTGCGATGTGTGCACAAAGTAAAAATTATTATTTTAAGCATTATGATAATAGTCGAATTGCCGTTGTATCCTTATTAAAGGAGGATTTAAATAGCCATGATTTAATGCTTTTTGAATGGGATCGACAACAGGATATAAAACCGTTAAATTAAGGACTAACATACTGGCCAGTTGCTGTTTATTATAGAGCAACTGGCCTATTTACGTTTTTGTCTAGAGTTAGCTCGGATAAAAAAAGGAATTTTCTTCGCCATTTGTTAAATAAATTGCGCTAGCACTGCCATTAGGGTAACGGTTGAATTGTAAAGTGGATGGCTAAAATAGTGGTGAAGTGGCTCGTTTGTGACAAACAAACCTATATTACTATATAATCTTTTAGCTTGCATCATCGTGCAAAAAGACAGTTTGATAGAAATGATGAGGTGCATATAGATGGATTGGAAACCGGATAGACAAGCGAAGAAAGCTATTTATAAACAACTGGCAGAGTATATAGAAAAGGGCATTGCAGATGGTACATTTCCAGCTGATAAACCATTGCCATCAGAAAGATATTTAGCAAATACATTCAATTTAAATCGCAGTACTGTTGTACATGCGTATGATGTATTGGAATCGTTAGGGCTAATTGAACGAACTAGAGGTAGCGGTACGACCATTAGTAAAGATATATGGGGAATTACTAAAAAACGTATTCCAAGTTGGAATCGCTATATTGAAGCGGGTTCTTTTTTACCTAGTTTACCTGTCACACAAAAAATACGAAAAGAAGCTGTTGAACATAAGTTAATTAATTTAGCTTCGGGGGAGTTATCAGAAGACCTTTTCCCTAAAAGGTTTTTAAGCGAGATTACTGCCACACGATCATTTATTGGGAGCTTAGGATACGACCATCCACAAGGCAATGAAAATCTTAGATCTACGATTGCCAAACACGTGAAAGACTATCGCGATATTGATACGAATCCTTCTTCTATCCTAATAACATCAGGGGCGCAACAAGCATTACATTTAATTGTCCAATGTTTATTAAAGCCAGGTGATGCTATTGCCATTGAAGATCCTTCATATAATTTCAATCTACCGACATTTCGATCTGCAGGTATCCAAATCTATTATTTACCGGTAATGAAAGATGGCATCCAACCCGAAGATGTTGCGTTATTATATAAAAAACACCGCATTAAAATGATTTTTTTAAATCCATATTTTCAAAATCCAACGGGCTACATCTTAAGTCAAAAGAAAAGACAAGCCATTTTAGATATTTCTTCAAAGCTTGGGATTCCAGTAGTAGAAGACGATCCTTATAGTGTAACTGCTTTTTCTGGCGATAAAATAGCGCCTCTTAAATCAATGGATATCAATGGTAACGTATTATACATTAGCTCTTTATCGAAAATTGTAGCTTCAGGTTTAAGAATAGGGTGGATTATAGGTCCTACATCCGTAATTGAAAGATTATCGGATGCAAAGCAACAAATTGACTTTGGTCATGCTAGCTACACGCAGTGGATAGCTAATGACTTTTTAGCATCAGAAAATTTTGATAACCATATGAATGGTTTAGTGAAAAAATTAGAAAAAAGAAGAAATCAAATTATACAAAGTCTAAACGCGCATTTAAAGGGTGTTGTGGAATATACGGTGCCGCAAGGTGGTATTCATATATGGTGTAAAGTTCTTAAAGATTTTAATGAAACCCAATTGCTAGAGGCTTCCATTAAAAGAGGTGTTATTTATGTGCCAGGTTCTACAATGGGCTCCCAACATGGTTTTGTGCGTTTCACTTTCGCAAGAGAAGATGAACAATCGATTGACGAAGGAATTAAAAGGTTTGCACAAGCTTTGAGTAGTTTATAGATAAATGGATGACGAAAAATGTGAAGGAGTGGATGGTTTGAATGCTTTAGAAAAGTTGTATGATGAACAAAGGGAAAAGCATTAGCTGCTGAAAGAACATATAGAATGCGGCTAACTTTTATTATATTTTGTACCGCGTTCATTTCATCATCTAGAGTCGTTCCCACTCTAGCAGAAACGCAAGAAAATAGAGCAGCCCTCCAATCCTCAGGTTGGAGCAATGCTCTATTTTTATTATGTCACAATACTTTCATTTGCTATTCAAACCCTATGTGGTATGGTGTTGAATAGGCTGTTTTTTAGTCCAAATACTCAAGGAAGACTGAAAAAAGTTGATAGAAGTGGATGGTTAAAAAAGCGCTAAAGTGGATGGTTATTATCACGATAAATCCTTTTATCATGGAGAAGTGGATGATATACATCCAACTAGTGAAACATTATTTGCTATTCACATAATAAAAAGATTGAAAGAGTTGATATGATATGACATGGGGTTTAATTTTGACAGTAGTCATTGGATCGATTGTTAAATTAATCATGAGTCCTCCTAGTATAGCTGTGGCATGGACTGTAAGCAAATTTGAGCTGCATAAAAAATTGAATGCAAAAGATGTGACAGTAACCTATAACGGTAAAAATTTAGAAGAAGCCGAAAAAAATCGATTTACTGACTATTTTAATCAAGCATCCTTTTTAAAAAAGCATTATATTTTCCCAGGCAATGAAAAATTATTTTTAGAGCCAGAGTCGAATGTGACACCATACGTCATCAACCAAAAAAAGGGCAACAAAGATATCCATTTCTTAGTTTTTAATTATGATAACCACGTGGATGTAGTGAAGAAATATAAGGATAAAGTTGTTTCTTATAGTGTAAGTTCAGATTATCTGCAAAATTATTCATTGTCTACAGAAGGTTTGCATTAGTAGAATACATTACTATAACTAGTTGCGGGGTACAGTTCAGCCGACTAGTTTTCAAAGAATGCATAAAACGTAGTACAAAAGCCACGCTATGTAGAGTAAACGTTAAAAAGAAAAAGTGTTCGATAGATTGCGGTCAATCTATCGAACACTTTTTTTATTTTGTCTCCCGTTCTAAAATAGAGAGAAAAGCGTTGTCACTTGTTATGGCATAGTGTTCATTTGTACCACTGACAGTCAGTTTTTTATTGTCTGTATCAAGTAATATCACATAACCTTTAGCCAACATGAATTCAATGCGGTAATCGTATGTAAGCGAGGTTGCTGATGCTTTTTCAAATGTTGTACTGTGAAAAGCTTCTAGTAACTCCTGTTGTGTTTTTTTTGTTAACTTAATTTCATGGAAAGTGCTTTTACTGTTGCTATCGACTTGATGCACTGTGACAGCTGGATATTCGGTATTAAAATTAGCGTCTTCTAGTATATCTGTGGCAGTATAATCGTGGTTTTTCAGGGCAAAGAAACTTGCAATCCCGATTATCAGTAAAAGTGAAACAAGCGTTAATTTTACAGTTGATATTTTCAACTTAATACCTCTCTATCCTTTTGAAATAATTTCTTAAGTAAAAATAGCATTTGCAATTCTTTTATGAAAAATAATAATATTTTTATAGCGTATTATTTGCAAATTGACGAGGGCTGTTTTTGCCGATAAACTCGTCTTATAAAATGAGTGTCTGCCCACTGGCAGTTGTACTACCCCTAATAATACATGAATTACATGTAATTTTCTTACTAATTTTTATAGTTTGGTAAATTATTTCTAATACATTGTGTTTGAATGGATGGTGTCAGTCAATATGTTAGCAGAAAATATTAGATCAGCTAAGCGAGGGAAGAATGAACGAATCGGTATTCATAATTGGCATCCCTATTACGCTAGCTACTCAGAGAACTTCGTTGAAGATATGCTCGATTATTTTGGTGCAAATGAAAGCTCGATTGTGCTAGATCCATGGATGGGCAGTGGAACGACGGCATTAGTGTGCCAAAAGAGAGGTATCAAGTCTTTAGGTATAGATATTAACCCTGTCATGGTCATTTTTTCAAAAGCTAAAACGAGACAATTAATTGACTATAATCTCGAGGAAATTGGCTATGATATTACGGAAAAAGCCTCTACTACAAAACTAAACCAAGATGAATTTTTACATAATGAGGATACGCTAGAATTTATCAGTGCGGAAGATTTAAATACGTTAAATAAGATTCAACAAGCGATTGAGGATGTTTGTAAACAGCAAAGTAGCCTGTCCAATCAAACATTAACCGATACTTTACGAGCTTTTTTCGTTGCTGTTTTATTTAGATGCTTACGAGACGTAGGCAAATTCAAAAAGGGTAAAAATCCAACGTGGCTCATAAATGAAAGCTCGAAAGTGAACGAAATCGATACATATCATTTATTTTGTCATTATGTAAATGCCATGATAAAAGATTTAGAGACATATTTCTCTAATATTTTTAATTTTGAAAATGCCATCCCTTCATTTTATGAAGGGGACAGTAGAAAAATGGTTCTTCCTGATTGTGCAGCAGACTATATTATTACTTCTCCACCGTACTTAACGCGGATTGATTACGCTGTTTCAACGAAACCAGAATTATTGTTTTTAGGTTATAGAAAACATACTGATTTTGATAGAGTTCGAAGAGCTACGATGGGTGCTCCTGTAATAGCTGATAAAAACATCGTGATGAACGATAAATGGGGACAATCTATTTGCACTTTTTTGAATCAGGTGAAAGAACATCATGCTAAAGCCTCTAAAAGTTATTACCTCCCTATATTTTTACAGTATTTTAGAGATGCATTTGCTTCCTTACTCGAAATAAAACGAGTGTTAAAACCAAATGGCTATGCTTGTCTTGTCGTACAATCCTCGTATTACAAAGATGTAGAAGCGAAATTAGGGGAAATGTATGTGGAAATGGCACAGTCACTTCATTTAGAAGCAGAGATAATTAAACGGGATGTTGTGAGACATCATTTAGCTAATGTAAATACGAAATCGTCTAAATATGTGAAAAATAAAATTTACTTTGAAGATGCTGTACTTATTAGAAAGAAGGGGAAAAGTTGACGGACTATAGTAGCCATAGAGATCAAGTAGCACAAGTTGATGGGGTGCCTCAAAGACAAACTATCGTTGAAAATGCATTATTACAAGCATTTGAACCTTTTATCTTTAAGAAAGAAGTACCGTTTATTCATTTTGGCAATATGACTGCTGGCGAATTAGCAAAAGCATTTAGTGCATTCCCTATTGTAGTAAAATCAATCCTTGCTACAGTCAATGTTGCGGGACGAGCGATTAAGCGTGATTTAGATATTTCAATTGACACTTATGGTGAAAAGTTAGCAGAGGATAAAGCCGCTATTTTAGCAGGTTATATAAAACCAATGTTGCCAAATGAACTCGCCATCCCTGCCATTTGTGAGTTGGATAGATGGTTTTATGTAGATAAAGAAATTAGAAAATTTAAAGGTAGTTGGGAGAAAGCTATTCTTACGATTTTAAAAAAGCATGCTGTAACGGAGGATTTTAAAAAAATAAAATTTGAATGTGATGGAGAAAACTTTCAATTAGATGCTGTACATCCATCAAGTGCACCATTTAAAATAGGAATTGATGTAAGGAGAATTGAAGCGAAACAAGATATTCATAAAAGGGCAGATGAAATTATAAATAAGGCAAGAAAATTTAAAAAAATTTGTCCGAATGCGAGCTTTTATTCCATTATTTATTACCCTTTTACAAGTGAACATATTAATTTACAAACAAGGTTAAAAGATGAACATATTAATGGTGTGTTTTTTGCGACTGAGTCGTTTTCAAGTATTGAACAGCAGACAAAGTATATCTTAAGTACAGAAGGTTTACTGAAGGATAAGTAATCATCACATTATCCACATGACTTTAAATAATGAGGGGGACACAACGATGTCAACGAATAATAATGAGTTAACACTCGAACAACGTGAGCAATTACTTCACACGTTGCAAGACCGATTCGAGAAAAATATGAATCGTCATCAAGGGCTTAACTGGGCAGATGTCCAAGCAAAAATCGAAGCGCAGACGGACAAACTATGGTCGCTCAATGAAATGGAAGTGACGGGCGGGGAGCCAGATGTAGTTGCTTATGATGACAATACAGGTGAATTCGTTTTTTATGATTGTGCACCTGAAAGCCCGAAAGGTCGCAGAAGTTTTTGTTATGATCGGGAAGCATTAGAATCAAGGAAGAAGCACCAGCCCGAAAATACCGTAATCGATATGGCCACGGCTATGGGCATTGAACTATTAACAGAGGAACAATACCGAACGTTGCAAGAATTAGGCACTTTTGATTTAAAAACATCCAGTTGGGTGCAAACACCTGCACATATTCGAAAACTTGGTGGTGCCATCTTTTGTGATCGTCGCTATGATACGGTCTTTATGTACCATAATGGTGCAGATTCCTACTATGCTGCGAGAGGCTTCCGTGGCGCGCTAAAAGTCTGAGTGTTAAGAGCTGTTGCAACAGCTCTTTTTTATTTATCAAGGGAGTGATAATTTGATTTTCAGCCAAATATTTGAGCAAACAACTAGTAACCATTGCACGAACACTATTTATAGAGAAGCGGTTAGGGCAATTATAATAAATAACCAGAAAATTTTACTCGTACATTCGGAGAAGGGTGATTATAAATTTCCAGGTGGGGGTCTCGAGGACAATGAAACCCATAGTCAAGGGCTGGTTCGGGAAGTAAAAGAAGAAACAGGATATGTGAATTGTCGCGTTCAAACGAAGGTAGGTTTTATTAGTGAAAAAACTGTAGACGTGGATGACGACAACCAATTATTTCAGATGATGTCCCACTATTATTTATGTGAGCTTATAGATGAACAGAAAATTGACCAACAATTAGAAGCTTACGAATTGGCTCAGCAATTCACAGCAAAGTGGGTATCCTTAGATGATGCGATTAAACAAAATGAAAGCCTACTGAATGAATCACAGAACAATAGATGGCTACCTCGAGAAACATTTGTATTAAAAGCGTTGAAAAAATATTACGGTCAGCATTTAAAGTGAGGTTGAGTGGTTCATAGAAGATATAAAGAAAAACAGTCACTTCATTGCACTAGTTGCATGAGTGACTGTTTTCATGTTTTCGTAGCATAATTGAAACGAATATAGTTCGAAGGAGTAAGTAATACATACAGAATAAAACAACAAGTCGTCTATTTTCCCTTTAAAGTACTTGATGTCTGCACGCATGATTAGTCAAAATTATAAAAAGGGTCACCAGGCTGGGAGTAACCCTTTGCTATTAGAGAGGTGCGATAAATCTGTATATTTATATTAGCAATCTTCTCTATTATTGATAAAAGTAGCGCCGACAATAATTAAAAGAATAAATAACACAACGATTAGTGCAAATGTTGAACCGTATCCGTTGTTATTACCATACTCATAGTTATTTCCACAATAATTATTATTCCAGTTGCCACCAACGTTTCCACCGTAGTATCCCATGGAAAATCCCTCCTTTCTTCCATCTATAATATGTACAATGGTAAGAAGTGGAGGGGTGTTTATCCATTTGGTTAAGAAAAATCCATTTACTAGAATCATAGAAATACGAGAATCGCCATTATATCGACTGGAATTGCCACGAAATTCTCGGAAAACGCCACGAAAACCTTCAAAATCGCCACTAGATAGTACTATTGGCTACATCGCCACCCAATGGTCCTTTGATACTTCGACAAGCTGTGTGTTGTCTAAATTAAAACGATTAATCATCAACTCTTCCTCGGACATCACTTGCCGTTTCTTCTGTTTTTCAATGGCTGGGTTCGGAATTGGTATGGAATGCAGTAGCATTTTAGTATAAGGATGTTGTGGGTTCGCATAGAGTTCTTCACTTTCAGCTAATTCCACAATTTTCCCTCCATACATGACGGCAACGCGATCACTAATATGTTTCACCATCGACAAATCATGCGCGATAAATAGATATGTTAAACCTAATCGTTGTTGTAAGTCTTTTAGTAAATCTACCACTTGCTTTTGAATCGACACATCGAGAGCGGACAGCGGTTCATCACAGACAATAAAATTTGGCTCGACAGCTAATGCGCGCGCAATACCGATACGTTGACGTTGCCCTCCGCTAAATTCATGTGGATAGCGTAAAGCATGCTCTTTTTTTAAGCCTACTAGTTCCAGTAATTCTTCTACACGGGCGCGACGTCCTTCTGCTGAATTCGTTAATTTATGTACATCCAAAGCTTCACCGATAATATCGAGCACCTTTTTGCGAGGATTTAGTGATGAGTAAGGATCTTGGAAAATAATTTGCATATGACGGCGCATACTTTTCAATTCACTTTTAGATAAGCGTGTAACCGGCACACCTTTATACAACACTTCGCCATCTGTTGGTTCATGGAGCTGTAAAATGGTGCGTCCTGTTGTGGACTTGCCAGAACCAGATTCCCCAACGAGGCCGAGTGTCTCTCCAGGATAAATACGGAAAGATAAGTCATCAACTGCCTTTAAAAGTTCACCCTTCTTTAAATCGAAGTACTTAGAAAGATTGCGCACTTCAACTAATGGTACATTGACATCTGTACCCGCTTCAATATTTGGTGGTTGCTTTGGCTCTTTTTTTTCATGAAGCTTCGGCAGAGCATTTAACAGACGTTTTGTATAAGGATGCTGCGGATTGGCAAATATCTCTTCCGTCGTGCCTTCCTCTACAATTTCTCCTTCTTTCATAACAATCACCCGATCGCACATTCCAGCAACGACGCCCAAATCATGTGTAATTAAAATAATAGAAGTACCTAAACGTTCTTGCATTTGCTTCATAATGCTCAAAATCTGTGCTTGGATTGTGACATCAAGTGCCGTTGTTGGCTCATCTGCTATTAAAAGAGAAGGGTTGCAGGCAAGGGCCATCGTAATCATAACACGTTGTCGCATACCGCCACTAAATTCGTGTGGGTACTGTTGATAACGTTCCTCACTATTTTTTATGCCAACTAATTTTAACAATTCAATCGTTTTGTCGTAGGCTTCCTTTTTGGACATTTTTTGATGCTTCATTAGACCCTCAGCAATTTGTTCACCGACGCGAATTGTTGGATTCGTAGAAGTCATCGGGTCTTGGAAAATCATACTTATATCTTTTCCTCGGATGGCTTCCATTTGCTTTTCAGATTGCGTCACTAAATTTTCCCCTTGAAAAAGAATTGTACCCGACTTTAAAAAAGATGGGGGGGATGGAAGTAGGCGCATAATAGAGCGAGCCGTTACACTTTTACCGCTACCAGATTCCCCTACAATGCCGACTGTTTCCCCTTTATTGACATAAAAGTTAATTCCTTTTACAGCTTCAAACTCGCTTTCTCCCGTAATAAAAGAAACGCGTAAATCTTGTATTTCAAGAATTTTCTCAGTCATCGTGCTCATCCTTTAATAAATTTGAAATATTGTTATTGACGAAATGTGGTCGTTCATACATACTATACTATACAGGTAGGTATTGTACAATATAGCGTATGATGTAAATGATCTTATTTTATTTTCATCCCTTACTACTATAGTAAGCGAAGAAAGGAGGAAATACATGAATAATTTTCAGAATATTAGAAAGTTTAATGAAAGTTATTATTTTAAGCAAATTTTTAATGAAATGACGACAAAAAGTAGTTATTCTTTTGTGTTATTTTTACTAGGATTTCCAGTGCATGTTGTTACATATTTTTTATATTTGTTAAAAAAGGATAAACATTCATATGCTCATAAGTTTGTACAAACGAAAGAACAACTTATCGCGCAAGGGAAAATGCAAGCATGGGAAGGGGATTATAGGCAACAGGAACAAACGAAGGCAGCATTTTTTAAGCAATCGCTAAATGACCAGCAACTTGCCTCGGTAGTGAATCAATTAACTGAACAAAAGCTTAAGAGAGAAGTAGAGAAAATACTTACAAGCGATGGGATAGCAAAACAATCCTATACCAATTATTTTAGTAAACTACTCGAGAATCCTATTTTTCTTGCCGTAACATTTATTCCGGGTATTTTCATGTATTGTTTTCTTGTTTTATGTAGCAATGCGTTTAGTCGTTTTATCGTTGAACGTTTATTCCAAAGTGCGTTTGTTATTGTAGGGGTAGCGACCTTAGTTTTTACAATTTTATATTTATCGCCATTTGATCCAGCACGTAATTTGCTAGGTATCGAGGCAACACCTGAGCAAGTGGCGAATTTTAATAAAATTTATGGATTAGATCAGCCTTATTTAGTGCAGCTTTGGCATTCTTTGTCTGGACTATTTACGTTTGACTTAGGCACTTCATTTGAAGGTAAAGAAAATATTACGCAAAGTATTATGAATAAGTTTCCAGTTACATTAGAAATTGCGCTATTTTCATTGTTAATGGCGATAGCAATTGCCATTCCTGTTGGCATTATTTCTGCCGTAAGACCGAATTCCTTCGCAGATTATGCCTTTATGTTCATCGCACTTATTGGTTTATCCATACCAAGCTTCTGGCAAGGGCTTATTTTTATCTTAACGTTTTCGTTAAAACTGCAATGGTTCCCAGCTACGTATAATCCAAACAATTGGTTATCCATTGTCATGCCGGTTGTTGTATTAGGTACTTCTATTACTGCATCCATTGCGCGAATGACAAGGTCGAGCATGCTTGAAGTTATTCATGAGGATTATATTATTACCGCAAAAGCGAAAGGCTTGAGTGAGCGCAAAGTCATCACAAAACATGCGATTCGGAATGCAATGATTCCGATTGTAACAGTAATTGGCCTGTTATTTGGCGGGATGCTTGGCGGTGCTTCGGTTACAGAAAAAGTATTTAATATTAGCGGTATCGGAAGCTATATTGTCGATAAACAGTTTATTCCTGATATTCCGGCCATTCTTGGTGGGGTTGTCTATATTGCCATTACCATTTCCATTGTCAATATGGTGATAGATGTGCTTTATGCGTTTTTTGATCCACGCATTCGTTCAAAAATGAAGAAATCTTAGGAGAGGGTATATTGTGAAATTCATATCAAATGTAAAGCTGCTTATGAAAATAACACAAGAATATGTCAATGCACAGTTTACCATTGTCTTTTCTGCTATTTTTTCAGTGCTGTTTTTACTTAATAGTGTTAATTTTTCTAATGGTATTTGGCGACCTTATGTCCTTGGGCTATTTGTTATTTATGCCTGTACGACTTTATATATATGGTTGGCAACGTGGCGAATCAAAAAGGATTTAGCACAACAACGAGAAATTCAACGACGAACAAGATTGCTAGGTTACCCATTAATGCTAACCGTACTTGTGGGCAATGTATTTGCAGCAGGCTTCGGTTTTATGTTAGCAACAAAAAATAAAACAGCAGAATATACTTTTGCTGTCTATGCATTCATTACCCAAATTTTTATTCTTGTTATTTCAGCATTAAATTTATTTAAACCGTATGTGGTAGATACATTTTTATTAGCGATGGGTGCATTTTTAGTACTGGCAGTACTCTATGCGGTAATGGCTGTACTCGTCGCACGAAATGTTACGTTAAGCAATGCGCCTAAATGGATGATGCCACTTGGCGTTGTCTTACTAGTACCTGTTGTAACGGGCAATATATTTTCAGTCTTGCTCGGCTGGACATTAATAAAAAAAGCACGCAATACAGATCCGTCAGCAGTTGAAAAATGGCAAAAAATATGGAATAAAATATTGCGCAATACGATGGCTGTATTTGGTATGTTTTTCATTATTTTTATGTTCTCACTATCGGTCGTTAGTTCATGGACATTTGATTATGACTTTGCCGTGCAAAACAATTACAGTGCATTATTGCAAACACCTTCTTTAGATTATCCACTAGGAACGGATAATTTCGGTAGAGATTTGTTTTCAAGAATCGTGTTTGGTGCTCAAATCTCCTTAATTGTAGGCTTCTTTTCAACGATTATTCCAGCCGTAATAGGAGGCGCACTTGGTGCATTTTCAGGCTATTACGGAAAAAATACAGATAATATCATTATGCGCTTACTAGATATTTTGTACGCTATCCCAGGTATCTTACTGGCGATTGCTATTATTGCAGCGTTTGGTGCAAACACAGTGAATTTAATTATCGCATTGAGTGTAGGGGCCATCCCGACATATGCACGGACGATGCGCGCGAATGTTATGCAAATTGCCAATTATGAATTTGTTGAATCGGCAAGAGCGCTCGGAGTATCGGATGCGGCTATTATTTTTAAGCATATTGTACCGAACTCACTTGCACCAATGATTGTCAAGGCGACATTAACAATTGGTGGAGCGGTTATTTCAACGAGTAGTTTAAGCTTCCTTGGACTTGGCGTAGAGCCGCATATACCAGAGTGGGGCAATATTTTAAAAGTTGGTAGTACGTATTTAGAAACTAATTCGTATGTAGCGATTTTCCCAGGGCTATGTATTATGCTACTCGTCTTATCGTTTAACTTTTTCGGTGATGGGCTACGAGATGCACTTGATCCTAAAACAAACTAAATAAATATATTGGAGGAATAGACAGATGAACAAAAAATTATTTACTGTTGCTGCATCGGCAACCGTTGCTGCGGTCGCTTTAGCTGGCTGTGTAGAAACGAAATCAAATGTTGAAAATAAAGGGGATAAGGCCGATTCAGCAAGTACCAAACCCGTCATTGAAGTGCTAGGTATGGCTTCTCAAGAGCAGGATATGAATATTGTACGCGATCAATTAGTGAAAAATGGCTTTGATGTAAAGTTAAATATTCAACCTGATTTCGGTTCTTACTCGGCTCAAAAAGATGCTGGAAACTATGATGTGGCGATTTCTAGCTGGACGACAGTAACAGGTAATCCAGACTATGCCGTAAGAGGTTTATTCAAAACAGGTGGCGATTATAGTGTCACTGCCGATGCGACAGTCGATAAATTAATTGATGAAGCAAGTACGTTAACGGGCGATGCTGCAAAAGAGAAATATAAAGAGCTGGAGCAAGCATTAGTATTTGATAATGCGTATATTGCACCATTATACATTTCTCAAAAGTTCCAAGGTATTTATTCGACAAAAGTAAACCCAGATACGGTACGTTTACCAAAATCACGTGCACAAGCATGGGAATCTATTGCATTTAAAGATACGGCGAAAAATGCGACAGATACATTAGTATTACACCAAGGGATTTCTTCTTTAACTTCTCTTGACCCGATTAAAGGAAATGATGGTTCTATTAATACACTAAATACGAATATGTATGTGCGATTAGTGAACTTATCGGATACGGATGAGGTTGTATCAACAGGCTCACTATCTTATAATCACGCTATATCTGAAAATAACCAAGAATACTATTTTGTATTACGTGACGATATACATTTTGCGAAAGTGGATAATGGTAAAGCGGTAGATACGGGCGATTTAGTTTCTGCTGAAGATGTAGTATTCTCATTAGAGCGTGCGAAAGATCAAAATTCAGTGCCAGATCACCGCACATACTCTATCCATGAAAATATTGATTCTGTAGAAATTGTTTCAGATATTACGGCGCTTGAAGCAGTGAAAACAGCTGATGGGAAATCAGTCTTAGATGAATTATCTGATAAACTGCCAGCAGCGATTGCGCAAGTTGTGACGGATGAAGCGAGTGTAGACAATGCGGCAGGTAAATATCAAGTCGTGAAAATTACAACGCCAAATCCTTTCCCGCAAGTACTAAACTATTTAGCGCACCAATCAGGGGGCATCGTGTCAGAAGCGGCAGTTAAAGCAATTAACACATTTGACGTTGCAAGCTATGATCCAAATGTCAATGTTGCGTACGGTGACCAAGCAACTGTTACAGAAGGGGCAACATATGCAAATCACTTAGCGGCATCTGGACCTTATATTTTAGTGCAAAAAAATGATTATGAAGCAACATTTGTCAAAAATCCAGCTTATCAAGTAGGTACGGAAAACGAACCAAAAATAAATAACATTAGTGTACGTTTCATTGAAGATAACGACAGCGCACTTTCTGCATTGCGTAATGGAGAGATTGACGTATTACAATCTGTACCAGAAACGAAAATTGACGTAGTCAAAGGCGATGCAAACTTAACGTTAAAAACAGCTGACAGTAATGCTGTCTCATATTTATTAATTAACCCAAAAGGTCGTGAAGTATCTGAATCGGTAGACTTGCGTAAAGCTATTCTGTATTCGATCAACCAAGATGAATTTATTAGTTATTACCAAGGTAATAAAAAGCCAGCAGTATCCACTGTTTCACCACTTGTTGATACAGGTTTAAAATTAACAGCTGATACATCGAAGGTAAAAGAATTCCTAAGTGCATATAAAGCAAGTAAATAAGGTAATAGGCACTTTATATAGAGCACTTCACATCCTAATCAATAGGGTTTGAAGTGTTTTTCTTTGAATGTTGACTAACAATGTATTTTTTAAAAAAATGGAACTAAATGCTAATTAAATCGTATAAGGAGGAGAAAGCGAAAGGGGGGAGTAGTTATGCGCAAGAAAAATAGTATGATAATATTTGTGACGTTGATTGTAGAAGCTATTATTACGTATTGTATTGCATCATTTTTTTCTATCAGATTTATTGAAATTATGTTTTTTGTTGGTTTTGTTATTGCAGGAGGAATTTTCTACTTTTTAAGTAGTGGTGGGCCAATGGCTCGATACAATGAAGTTCAAGTTACTGCACAAACGGGCATCATGCAAAAAAGTGAGCAATATATTGCAAAGAAAGGTCCGATATTTTTTGCCTCAGCACTATTTTGTTTAATTGGATTAGTATTCTTTCTCCTATTAATTGCAGGCATTATTCCACCTAGTGAAACGTAATACTATAGTCATAAAAGCCTTTCTAACCACTTATTTAATGGTTGGAAAGGTTTTTCATTTTCAAAAGGTGATGCCAAAAAGGGGAAGTGCAACTTCTAAAGCAGTAGGACGAATAAAATACAAGCTACTTGGCTAAAACTTCATGTAAAAACATGGAGTTGATTGCGTTGGATTTTTATCAAGATAAAGAACTTTACTGCTACAGCTGTCGTAAAAAAACCGTCTTTACATGTAAAGATGCGCATCGTAAAAGCGGAGTAGAAAGTCATTGCAGTGAATGTAGTGGCATGTGGTTTGAATGGCAAAATCGAGCTGTTGAACGAGAGATGGAAAAATGGGTTGAATATAACCAAAGAATCGTCAATTAATCCTAGCACTTCACAATTTATGTTAATCTACCTTGTAAACTATTAGCTGAAAAGAAAATTCCTTCTTAAATTATTACGGTATTTTGCTTAAAAGTGATACAAATTATCCATTTAAAACATTCACATAGAACTTATGACTTGTCAATATAGACTATGTCTATTTTTGTTGTATATAATAAAATAAAGTCGAAATGTGAAGGTGATAGTATTGGACGACATAGTCATAACAGGATATGGCATAAAAGCGCCTGGAATATTAGATAAAAATAGTTTTTTAAATGTACTAGAAAAGGGTATTTGTACACAGAGCATTTTACACAATGATCATCAGTCACATGCTAATATTGTGGCAGGAATAGTAGAAGATAGTTTTCTAGAGATCAATGGCGTCAATTACCGGCGATATCCGCGTTCTGTCAGAATGGCTGTTGCCGCTGCCTTGGATGCATCGGACATGTCAAAATTGCATGATTTTCAACCCCATCGAATAGCGGTAATTATGGGGACATCTGCTGGTGCAATTCTCGAAATTGAACAATATGCAAAGGATGCATTTGATTTAAAGAAATTCCCGGTACATGGGGTTTCCCTTGTTGATACCCATACGCTTTCAAATGCTGTTGCGGAAGCTATCGGTTCAAATGGTTCTGCCTTTACAGTAACTACGGGCTGTACTGCAAGTTTAGATGCTATCTTAATAGGGAAACAGCTATTAGAATCTGGAACTGTAGATGCTTGTATTGTTGGAGGCACAGAGGCCCCTTTAGGCCAATGGACTATAAATGGCTTTAAAAAAATAAGATCACTTTCTACGGAGACTTTAATTGAAAAAGCCGGTGTACCGTTTTCAACGCAGCATAGCGGTTTTGTTTTATCAGAGGGTGCTGGCGTATTGGTGTTAGAGCGGAGACAATCTGCAAATGCACGTGGACAGAAAATATATGGCAAAGTTGAACGTGTCATTTCAAGAAATGAAGGACAAAAACTATTAACTTCCGATATTTCAGGTAGACATATGCTGGATGTTTTTCAAGAAACAATTGGAACTACGAAACCAAGCTATGTTAACAGTCAGGCACTTGGTATAGACATAAATGATCAGATCGAGCGATTGATTTTAAAAGAGACTTTTGGTAATGATGTGCCGATTACGTCCATAAAAGGAATGATAGGCCACACATTTGGAGCGATGGGAGCCATGCAAATCATTGCATCGTTGTTGTCAATGGAATACGGTTTTATACCGCCTACCATTAAAACAACTGGGCATGGCTTTGAGGATACACCAATCGTTTTTGAAACGAAGTACCAAGCAGTAGAGTCTGTATGTATAACTACTCATGGAAGTAGCGGGAATAATGCTTGTTTATTACTGACACTTACATAGGAGGCTCTTTATATGTTTTTTATTTTTTTACTTTTGTTATCTTGTATTCCAGTCTGTGTTGGAATTACGATTTTAGTGTTATTCAAAAAAAATAAACTTTCAAAAATTATTTTCTTATTCCTTCTGTTAGCTTCGTTTTGGCACATTGATGTGTCATTTTTATATGCAGTTGAATTGTTTAACCGTGAGACCATTATGCTATTCTTTAAGCTTTTTCGTTTTGGTTCTATAATGTTAACACCAACAATTTTTTATGTTGGATATACCATTGTGCACGATATGCTACCAAAAGAGTATCAGAAAAAATGGGGTTGTATTGTTAATCGTACGACTGTGGTCCTATCTTATGCATTTGCATTACTTGTTTACATAATCGGATGGAGCCCTAAGGGGATTCGTCAATTAGATCTAATTCAAATAGATATTAGTAAATTTTATTTTCCCGTGGATGGACAGTTAGCATGGATTTTTAATTTTAATGTCTTTCTTTTTATCGTCACAGTGATTATTTGTTTGTTAATTAGTTTGGATGTACAAAATAAAAGTGAACGTTCTTTTTTATTATATTTTAATATTTTCACTGCCATTGGCTTTGCGATTGGCTATTTAAATATGTTTCCAAGTTCAAGATTGTATCCAAGTTCAATTGCCATTTTGGTTTTTGCTATATCGATCCTGATTTTATCGAGTCGAATGCATCTGGCTATTGTAAATAATATGAATAAAAAGTTATATGAGCAAAAGCAGTTCTTATTTAGAGTCATTGATTTAAATCCTAATTACATTTACGCGCAAGATGAAAATGGTCGCTATACATTAATGAATAAATCTTATGCTCAGTTAATGGGTTTTAGTTTTCAAGACATGCTTGGTAAAACAGATGGTGATTTATTAGCGGAATTGACAGATGAGGAAGAATGTATCGATCGAGAGAAGAAGACGTTCAAGCTACCTGAAAAGCATTTTATTAAAGAGGAAGCTATTACAACAGCATCTGGAGAAGTAGTCTGGGTACAAACAGTGAAAGTACCGATTCAGTTAAACGAGCGTTCAGCGTTGCTTGCAGTCTCAACAGATATTACGGAGCGCAAGCAATATGAAGATGACATCAAATTTCAAGCGAATCATGATGCCTTAACGGGGTTACCGAATAGAAGAATGTTTAATGAGGATTTAATTGCCCTGTTAGAAAAGGCGAAATTAGAGTCGAGTGAAAATGGTATATTATTTTTCGATTTAGATCGTTTTAAATATATCAACGACACTCTCGGTCACGATGTTGGGGATCTTTTATTAATTGAAGTATCAAGACGCATTGAAATATTGCTCCAAGAAAAACATAGCGAGGCAAATATTTATCGTCTTGGTGGAGATGAATTTACAATTTTACTTCCTAATTACAATGCCGTTGAAAGCGAGGCATTTGCTAAAGAATTATTGGCACAATTTATAACAGGCTTTTGGATTGCTGGCAGCGAGTTCTTTATTACGCCAAGTATTGGGATTAGCACATTCCCGAATGATGGTTATGATGCCAATACATTAATAAAACATGCAGATACAGCGATGTACTATGTTAAAGAACGCGGCAAAAATAACTATCAGTTATTCACTTCAGAAATGCAACAACATTTCTACCGCAAGATGATGATTGAAAAGCAGTTACGTACAGCATTAGATAATGAGGAATTTGAACTTTATTATCAGCCAATTATGGATGTGAAAACCAATAATATTATTGGCATGGAATCGCTTATTAGATGGAACAATGAGGTTCTTGGTCATGTTACACCCGATGAATTCATTTCTATTATGGAAGAAACAGGATTGATTATTCCAATCGGTAAATGGATATTGAATACAGCTATTGCCCAAACTGCCTCTTGGCATAAGGAATCAAATACACAATTGAAAGTAAGTATAAATGTATCAGTCAAGCAGTTGCTTGAACCAACATTTGTAGAACAAGTGAGAAATGCGATAGTGAATGCTTCACTTGACGCATCTTACATTGTTCTAGAAATTACGGAAAGTATTGCAATGTATGCGGAGTCTATGATTGAAAAATTATTCGAATTAAAACAACTTGGTATTAGTTTGTCGATGGATGATTTTGGCACAGGCTATTCATCGCTTAGTTATTTAAATAAATATCCATTGGATAATTTGAAAATTGATAAATCCTTTGTCATTGGAATGAATCAAGATGATGAAAACAAAGCACTTGTCAAAACAATTGTAGCAATAGCTAAACAGTTGGATTTAAAAGTAATAGCTGAAGGAGTAGAAGGCGCGGAGGAATATCAATTTTTAGCTGAAATAGGCTGTGATTATGCACAAGGTTATCTGTTTAGCAAACCGCTCCCTGTTACAGCATTTAAAATGCAATGGCTTACGGTCAACTGATGTACGCAAAAAGCATGTGAATTTCGCGGGGCTTTCTCTATAGGAGAGAGCCTTTGTTTGTAACCATCACAATAGATTAGAAGGAGCAGTGATAAGTATGAAAAAATGGATTGTATTATTGACTTTTATTCTATGTATCAGTTTTCAAACTACTACCGAAGCAAAAGTTATCTGGGATGGAGCGGAGATTACGAAAGGGCAAACGGGTAAATTGACCTTTTCAAAAGATGTGAAAATATATAAAAAAAATGCTGATGGCACATTTACATCACTCGTTGTGAAAAAAGGGGAATTTTACCGCGTTTATGGTCATGAGTATTCGACTGTTGGTAAAGTATATAAAATGAGCGGAGGCTATCGTGTACAAGCAACAGATTTAGTTATTTATAAGGAAGTACCGTTAGCGATTCAACAACAAGTATCAGGAGTGAAGTTTACTGTTGGAACAACTATTTTTGCTAATTCTGCAAAAGGTGTTTCGCTTAAAGAAGCCCCGAATCGTTCAGCAAAAACGATGATGCAAGCGCCATATGGAGCTGTTTTTAAAGTAGTCGAAGTAAGCGGGGATTATGTAAAAGTAGAATACAATCCGAGAACGGATACGACAATCGATTATGTATGGGGCTATGTACCACAAGACTATGTTTCGAATTTACCTGAAGGAACAATACAATATGTAAAACAAATAGTGGATTTATCTGTTCGTCCGGGATGGCAAAGTCAGTCATTAAAACCTGGGACATCGGTTGCAGTCTATTTCACAACAACTGATGGACGCGCATATGTGTCTAAAAATAAAGTATATGGATACCTCCCTGCAAGTGCTTTGTCAAAGACGCCAATCGTTGATAAGGAATTACTAAGTTTAGCTGAACCGTCGGCCATTTTATTTGATGCAACGCAAAAGATTTCTTTATCACAAACAGCACCAGATTACTATTTAGCCGAGTTTTCACCGACTTCTAGTAATGGCTGGCAAGGAACGATCCAACTAGTAAATGATGACGAAATTAGTGGAGGCAAACAATTAGATGGTGCACTTAGCTATACAGTCGTGAATAAGAAGCTAACCTATCATTTAGAAAGCGAACTTCAAGATGAAAAATTGATGATTCAGTTCCCGTTAAAAGTAAATGATACATTCTATATTAATGGCCAAGCGCAAAAAGTGAGCAAAATTTATGAGCAATTTGCGTTAAATATAACAGGTAATTATAAAACATTTGAAAATGTTGTCATAGCTGGTGACTACATTATTGCAAAAGGTTTAGTGAAGGGTCGTTACAATTATTGGATTCAACTGTAGCATGATCTATTAGGAAAGTCTGTATAATTTGTTGATTTAAAAGAAGTGTTTCTGTTATTGAACGAAAACGCTCTTTAGTAAAATGTTGAATTAGCAAAAAAATTGAAATATTCGTAATGAGAATTTATAATAAATAAAAATATTTTATGGGGAGGATTTTTTTATATGAAACAAAAATATGTATTTTGTTATCATTAAATTTATTGCTTTCCACATTCTTTCCAATGTTTAATTATGTTGGAAACGCAGAGGCTAATAGTAGTTAGAGAATAATATGGAGTTAACCAATCAAGAAATAGAAGAAGTTTTAAATAATCTAAACTTTATTGAAACAAGTGAATTAAAAACTATATTTTCAATTATTGAAGATGACGGAATTCTTTATGAATATGAAAGTTTGATATTGAATGAGAATACAAGAGATGAAAAAATAGCTGTAAATAAATATTTAATCGAGAATGGAGTTAGAACAAAAACAGTCGAGTATTCAGAAGAAGATGTGTACGATAATAAACCAAACAATATGATTAGGTTAAAAAGAGCAACTTGTCATGGAAAAACTAGTGGAGAAATAACATGGGCAGGAACTAGAGCTTCTTTATATCTAGATTCATCTGGGAATATATATGAGCTTGTAGGAGTACCTTGGAGACAGTAAGGAGTGAAGACTATAAATGATATATCGATTTTTATTACTATTAGCAACTATAATTTTTATAGTCAATTTATACGTCCTTCCAACATTTTTCTCCATTGAACCAAACCGTACAGGTACTTTTATAGGATTAATAATTATCATTGTTATTATTAATCATTTATTAAACAATAAAGTTAAAAATTAATTTTCTCGTGCAGCGCCTTTCAATAGGAATGCTGCATGATTTTTTTATGTTTTTGCTATTCATATTGTATGAAATGTCTATTTTATGTATTTAACTTGAAAAAAATGTTCAAAAAAAACAAAAAAATGCGCTCATGGACCAAATTAGTGGTACAGTTAGTAAGTATATTTTAAAAGTGAGTAGGAGACAAACAAATTATGATTGAAATTAAAACATCTCCAATAAGTGATGGAGAATTCAATAGAGGGGTATTTGCTACATGTGATATCCCAAAAGGAGCACTTTTACACGAAGCACCTGTTATTTCATATCCAAATGAACAACATCAATACATTGAGCAAACTTTGCTTGCTGACTATGCTTTTGAATATGGCATAGGACAATCCGCAATACTGCTAGGCTATGGAATGTTGTTTAATCATTCATATGAACCGAATGCAACGTATGAGATTAATTTTAGAAACCAAACATTCGATTTCTTTGCTTACAAAGATATTAAAGCAGGGGAAGAAATATGTATTAATTATAATGGCGAAGTAGATAATCAAGATCAACTGTGGTTTAACGAGGAAAAATAAGGATTACAGTAGCGAATTTCCGAACAAGTAACTTGTTCGGGGATTTTTTTATGTTAGCACTAGACAAATGAGATTTTATATAATATAATGAAGTTAATAAAATGGTTTACGAAGAAACAATGAATTCACATGTTACAAAGAGTCATCGTGTATTCGGTACTTTTTGTAATATGTGAATTTTTTTCTTTTGAGGAAATCGGATATTATTAAATACAATTATATGGAGGTCATTTAAATGACACAACAAGGTACAGTAAAATGGTTTAACGCAGAAAAAGGTTTTGGTTTCATCGAAGTAGAAGGCGGAAACGATGTATTCGCTCACTTCTCAGCTATCCAAGGTGATGGTTTCAAAACACTTGACGAAGGTCAAAAAGTTGAATTTTCAGTAGAAGATGGCCAACGTGGTCCTCAAGCTACAAACATCGTAAAACTTTAATTTTTATTAAACTAACGATAATTGACTGTAGACGAACTCAAAGAAATTTGAGTTTGCCTACAGTTTTTTCTTTTTCCTGTAACATGGAGCGTATATTAGTTGTATTAAAGTTAATAACAATTTGCTCGCCAATTAAAGCCTCTTAAATGCTTGTTTAGCGCCTTTTAATAATTAATTGATACTTTTCTTTAGCTTAGATAAAAAGTTAATAGAGAAGTGAATAAAGGCCTTTAAACTTGT
This sequence comes from Lysinibacillus sp. NPDC097195, assembly GCF_044762075.1. Classification (NCBI taxonomy): domain Bacteria; kingdom Bacillati; phylum Bacillota; class Bacilli; order Caryophanales; family Bacillaceae; genus Lysinibacillus; species Lysinibacillus sp. NPDC097195. The sequence continues at coordinate 314,599 of NZ_JBIWDP010000001.1, forward strand.
CCTCAATTTGTAAGCTCCATACAGCCATCATGTTTTTAACAATCACTATAAAATTTAGAAGCTAAATCCAGTTGTTGGGGAGAGAAGTAGGTAACTCCAACATAAAACACGGCTTTTTTGTTTGAGCAAGGGTAGCGTGGCGCTGTAAGGAAAGTACCACTGTAGCGAACAACAATGATGTAGCAAAAAGATTGACTTTAGCCAAGCTAATACTTGTTTCTTTTTACCTCCATCAATTTTTTTTGGATATGGAGAAGTTGGTTTGGTATTGATATCTTTAGGATAGACTGAAGTCAAAGTAAAGGAGGGTATACCATTGTTACAAATTGAATCGAGTATTGTTGGCAAAGAAATTGGTTTTGGCTATTTACGTGATCATATTGAGAGACATGGGTTTACTATTGGAGGCAATTGGGAGTATCACAAAGGGAGCTTTGATACAATTTTATCGAGTGAGGGAGGCGAAACAATCTATTTGCGTGTACCTTTTATCGTAACACAAGGAGAACTAGATTTTTATGATGCGCAAATTCGCTTTCAAAACCCTTTTGTTATTAAGCATGTTGTAAATGTAGGCTTAGATTATGATGAGGGCTCATTGCTTGATGCAACAGGAGCGAGTCAATTCCAAGAACCGCTTGATAAAGATGGACATATCCATGATAAAAGTAAATGGATACAAGTTGGTGAAAAGGTAGTTACGGAAAAAGTTCTTCCTTATTTTCACTAGACTTTACACCAACATAACGTTAGTCACACTTTTTAAAAGTAGTGGCTTTTATTTTGCTTAAAAACGTCAAATTATACAAGACCTTCATAGTGATAAAGTGCATGATGATGATCAAGCTTGTTCATTCCACCTATATAATAAGGCATTCGAAGGTTGGCTATGTCAATAGCAGCCCATTCAATTTGCGCTATTTCATCAGGCAATGTTATTTCTTCCTCACCATTTATTATTTGCGCTTCAAATGTAAAAAATAAAGCATGATGATTTCGAAGAGTCAATTTGGCTTCATTTACCGCGAGTAACTTTCCTACTTCTATATTATAGCCAGTTTCTTCTTTAACTTCCCGAATAGTAGCTTCAATCAGTGTTTCGTGCGCTTCCACTTTTCCACCAGGAAGGGACCAATGTCCTTCATGATTGAGAACCATTAATACATGATTATTGTGATTTCTAATTAATGCATAGACGACTTTAACTTCTTCCATTGTCTCTCCTTTTCATTTCTTTTTTAAGCTAAATATGTACATAATAGTTTATTGGAATTTAAATGGAAAGTAAACAGTGTTTTAAATAATAGGGCTAGATTTGTAATAAAATAACTTTAGAGAAATGAGGGAATGTGATTGAAGAGAAGAAGCGGTTTTCTGTTATTAATGATGATTATGATGGTAGGGTGTTCAGCAAATAGCCAACCGCAATCAAAAAATCAGGCGCAGGAGAATGATACAGCTATTCAAACACTAAACAATGTGGAGATAGAAGTAATTGCAGATAATTTAGACATACCATGGGCAATTGAAAAGCTTGAAAATATGTTTTACATTACAGAGCGAACAGGGCATATTGTAAAAATACAAGAGGGCACAATGGACAGACAACAAGTTCGTTTGAAAAAGGAATTGGCGACAGCAGCTGAAGCCGGATTATTAGGGTTTGTCTTGGCGCCAGATTTTAGACAATCAAAGCTTGCGTACGCTTATTATACGTATGTCCATGGTGATAAACAGTTTAATCGTATTGTGACACTTCGACAAGAGGGCGATGTTTGGCATGAAGAGCAATTGCTACTTGATCATATTGTAAGTGGTACCTTTCATCATGGTGGACGCCTGAAATTGGGCCCTGATGGCAAGCTATACGCAACAGTGGGGGATGCTGTGCAAGCGTCAGTCGCACAAGACCCATCATCCTTAGAAGGGAAAATTTTGCGTTTGAATTTAGATGGCTCTGTGCCACAGGATAATCCATTTCCGAATTCAGTAGTCTACAGTTATGGGCATCGTAATCCTCAAGGGTTAGCATGGTCGTCAGATGGCGTGTTATATGCTAGTGAGCATGGTAACAGTGCAAATGATGAAATAAATAACATCGAAGCAGGTCAAAACTATGGTTGGCCAATTATTGAAGGGACGGAAACACACCAAGGCATGATAGCTCCATTATTTACGTCAGGCAGTCATACAACATGGGCTCCTTCCGGTATGGCTTATTTTGATAACAAGTTGTATGTGGCTGCATTAAGAGGTACTGCGATACTGGAATTTAATCTTGCTACGAATACACAAAGAGAACTAATTACCGGGCTTGGGAGGATTCGAGATATTTTAATAGATGAGGAGTATCTTTATTTTGTCAGTAATAATACAGATGGACGTGGAAACCCACAAAATAATGATGATAAATTATATCGAATACCACTATGATATAATGATTTTGAAAACTTTGAATTCTAAGCAAAAGATGGAGGAGAGCAATAATGGCCACGAATTATAAGACAATCGCTGTTGCTATCGATTTTTCACAACAGTCGATTAAAGCCTATGAAAGGGCGGTAAAATTAGCAATAGAGTATGGGGCAACACTACAATTAGTTAATGTAATTGACACAAAATCGTTTGGTGCGATTACAGCATATGACTTAAAATATGCGGAGAAATTAAAAGAAGAGCATTTTAGTAAAATAGAAAACTTAAAACAAGATGCGCTAGCAGCACATGTAACGGAAGTATTAGCGATTGTAGAAACCGGATCACCGAAAAGTATTTTGACTCAACTTCCTGCTGTTGACTTACTTGTATGTGGTGCAACAGGGTTAAATCAATTAGAGAAAATGGTACTTGGCTCAGTTGCTGAACGTATCGTCCGTATGGCTTCATGTGATGTCTTGATTGTTCGTTAAGTTAGTATAAAGTATTGTTCATACCAAGAGAATCAATTTAGGAGATTGCGAAAGTTAGCGATAAAAAAAGGCCGAGAAAATGATGACCATTTTCTCGGCTCTTTTTATTAGTAACCCCAGATCATTGCGAATAATGTACCAAGGATTGTCACAACAGCGACGAATACTGAATATAAGATTGTTGTATATAATGTTTTCTTATCTTCAGATTCACCGATGTGCATGAATAATACTAATTGAACAGTTGCTTGTGCAAGTGCAGTCACTAATAGGATTGCAAATGCCATGTTGTAAGACATATCAAATTTCACAACTGCTAAAGCGATAATTGTTAGTAACAGTGAGAAGCCGAAGCCCATCACATGTTGTTTTGGGAATAATTCCTTCATCAGCTAATCAGTCCTTTCAAGTAGACGAAGCTGAAGATGAAAATCCAAACTACGTCTAGGAAGTGCCAGTACAGTGAGAAGATAAACGCTTTGTTAGCCGTTTGTGGGTTTAAGCCACGACGAGCCACTTGGATTAAAATTGCCACGCCCCAGAAGAAACCAAATGTTACGTGGGCACCGTGCGTACCAAGTAAAGTCATTAATGAAGATAAAAATGCACTTGTTGTAATCGTTGCACCTTCATGAACATAAGTGAAGAACTCATCGATCTCAATACCTAAGAAACCAATACCTAAAATAAGTGTAATGATGAAGAATGTCATCATTGCTTTTTTATTGCCAAGACGCATAGCGTGTACGCCAAGACCAATTGTGAAACTACTTGCTAGTAGTAAGAATGTTTCTAGTAAAACTGGTGTTAACTCGAAAATCTCAGCACCGTCTGGGCCACTACCTGTACGAGTGTGAAGCGTGAAATAGACAGCAAAGAGTGTAGCGAATAACATGATTTCGGCGCCAAGGAAGATCCAGAAACCAAAAATCTTTAAGCGGTTTTCCTCTGTACTATATTCTAATGGAAGTGAAGAATCGATTTTCATATTATTTATCACCTCTCAAACTTTTTTCAGTCTCCATAATTTCTTCAACTGAAATGTAACGACCATGATCATCTTCAAATGAACGATGAGCCATGAAGCCAAATACAACAAGCATGCTGATAATGGCTGGAATCCATAGACTAAATACAGCGAAGAATGCTGCTAGGAATAAGAAACCACTTGTCCAGAATGGAGTACCTGTATTGTTAGGCATGTGGATCTTTTCAATTTTACCAGCAGTAATATCGCGACCTTCTTTTTTCGCGAACCAGAACTCGTCTAAACGAGAAATAGTTGGTACTACTGCAAAGTTGTATTCAGGAACTGGAGAGTGAGTAGCCCATTCTAATGAACGACCATCCCAAACATCTGCTTTCTCGTTACGAGGCATATGTTTCCAGCTGTAGTAAATGTTATAACAGATTAACGCAAAGCCGACTGCAAGTCCAAGTGCACCGATGAACGATAGCATGTTTAAAGGACCGTAACCAGTTGAAGCTGAGTATGTGTACATACGACGAGCATAACCATCTAAACCTAAAATGAATAGAGGGAAGAATGTTACGTTGAAGCTGATAGCGATAAACCAGAAACCAGCTTTCCCTAATTTTTCGTTTAAACGGAAACCGAACATTTTTGGCCACCAGAAGTGGTAACCTGCAAGTACACCAAATACTGTACCTGGAATTAATACATAGTGGAAGTGGGCAACTAAGAACATCGTATTGTGATATTGATAGTCGGCACTTGCCATTGCTAGCATTACCCCTGTAACCCCACCAATAGTGAAGATTGGAATAAAGCCTAGTGCATAAAGCATTGGGGTAGTGAATTGAATCTTACCGTGTCTCATTGTGAGCAACCAGTTGAACATCTTAACCCCGGTTGGAACAGCAATCGCCATTGTTGTAATAGAGAATACACTGTTTACCATAACGCCGTGACCCATTGTATAGAAGTGGTGGGCCCATACTAAGAATGATAGTAATGAAATGACAACCATACTCATTACCATTGATTTATAACCGTATAAGTTTTTACGTGCGAATGTCGCAATAACTTCAGAGAATATACCGAAGGCAGGTAGGATAACGATATAAACTTCAGGATGTCCCCAAACCCAGAATAGGTTGGCCCAAAGCATGTCCATACCACCGTCTGTCATAGCAAAGAATTTTGTACCGAATTGACGGTCTAACATCATTAATGCAAGCGCAACAGTTAATACTGGGAACGCGAATACGATAATAACGTTTGTAATTAAAATTGACCAAGAGAACATTGGCATTTTCATTAATGTCATACCAGGAGCACGCATTTTAAAGATCGTTGTGATGAAGTTCACACCCGTTAATAACGTACCAATACCTGATAATTGTAGTGCTAAAGAATAATAGTTATTCCCTACAGTTGGACTGAAATCTGTGCTTGCTAATGGGAAGTAAGCTGTCCAACCTGCATCCGGAGAACCACCAATAATGAATGATAGGTTCAGTAAACCACAACCTGCAGCGAATGCCCAGAAGCTAACTGCATTAAGGCGTGGGAATGCAACGTCGCGTGCACCAATTTGTAATGGAATAACGATGTTCATTAAACCGATAACAAATGGCATCGCCATAAATAGAATCATGATTAAACCATGTGTAGTGAAAATCTCGTTATAATGTTGTGCATCAAGAAGTCCGTTATCAGGAACAGCTGTTTGTGCACGCATTAAAAGTGCGTCGATACCACCGCGGAATAGCATTAATAATGCTACGGCGATATACATAATACCGATTTTTTTATGATCGACTGTTGATAGCCAGTTTTTATAGAAGTAGCCCCATTTTTTAAAATACGTAAGGCCTGCTACGACAACAACTGCACCAACTACGATACTGATAGCTGCCGCTAAAATCATCGGTTCTTGCAGTGGATGGAATAATTCTTCCATACTCATAGGATGCGCTCCTTTCAAATTTGAAAATTAGTGTGAATGTGTTGATTCGGCATCAGTTGAATGGTCCATATCTTCATGATTCATGTCTTCATCAGACATATCCATGTCGCTATGATCCATACCCCCCATATCCATATCACCATGTGCCATTGGTGCTGGGCTGAAATCTAAGTGAGTAGATGAGTAGCTTGAACGACCTACATGTTCAGCTGCTAATAGTTCTTTGAATTTTTCTTCAGTTAATGGTTTTTCGTTCGCTTTTACGTCCTTAACCCATTGATCGAAGTCTGCTTGTGTCATAGATTGTGCTTCAAATTCCATTTCCGCAAATCCACGACCGTTAAAGTTAGAGTTACGACCCATGAACGAGCCAACTTCATCAGCTGCAAGGTGAATAGTTGTTAACATGTCACTCATCGCATATTTTTGACCAGCTAACTGTGGAATCCAGAAACTTGTGATTGGTCCGAAAGAATACAATTTGAATTCGATTGGACGATCAGTTGGAATGTTTACATAGTTCACAGTCTCAATACCTTGTTCTGGATAGCTAAAGTGCCATTTCCAGTTTGAAGATGCTGCATAAATAACTAGAGGTTCTTTATTGTCATAACCTTCTGGTGATGATTCTACCGTACTAGTTGTCTTAACAGTAACAATTGCTAGGAATGCTACGATAATAATAGGAATAACTGTCCACGTAATCTCTAATACGTGACTACCTTCTTCATGAGGTGGCTCATAATCGGCAGATGCTTTAGATGCACGATATTTTGTTAACATAAACGCGAAAAGCACATACACGACTAGTAAAATAACTGCCATTGTAATAATGGATAAAATAATTGTGTTTGATAATGTTTGAGCATTCGGTCCTTTTGGATTGAAAACTGTTAATGGTTCACATCCAGAAAGGATTGCGATAGCGCCAAATGCTAAAAACATTAAGCTTAATTTTTTATTCATGTTTGACTCCTTTCTATAAAACGGCTATTCATAAATTTAATGTGTAGTAGTATTGATGCACATTTACAAATAGTGGGTATTGAGGTCACCTCTTTTTACTGATGTACCAATCAAGTACTGTTGTGTTTACAAAGACAATTGCATGTTTCTATATGAAACGTAAAGTCTAGTATTTGATTGGTCTGTTGCAAGCGTTCATAAACACGATGATGATTGCACCATGAATTAGACAAAAATTCAATGTCGATGGTCACATCATGTCTTTGTTTGCATATAGGATTATACGCCCGCTTCACTAGAAAAAAAAATAATTAATTATAAAATTGATAACGAATAGGGGGTGAATATGAACATTTTTTGAACAAAAAAAGCTATTTTGCTATTGGTATTTTAAGGTTATAATAATTTAGCACTGTATAAACGTTGAAAATACTGCGTTTATCATATTTAACTAAGTAAATATTTTTTTTGTGAAATTTATCATTTCACATTTTAGACGATGATTTGTAATAAAATCCGTGGCACAACAATGTTTTTGATTGTTTTTAGTTGCATTTTTTTAAAAAAAGGAGTATATAAAAAGACAGTTTTGTATGCCTTAAAGGATAAATTTTCTATGAAAGGAATCATTATTAAGGGGTATTTTGGGACTTGATTAAAATTATGTTAAAATAATTGAATGATTTCTATAAATTACAAATATTAGTATATCGATATTACGGCTCATTCTCGGTAATGTCATAAGTTGGAATAGTTTAAAAGTAGTGATGGGTCAATATTGAAATTGCACATATTATGTTAGTTCATATAATGAGTACATGGGAAATGTGAGCATTGTAGCATTCGTGGACTTTAACTGAAATATAAAAAGTGTTAGATTGATGGCGATCAATCTAACACTTTTGCTGTTTTGTCCTGACATCTAAAAGTATTTTAAGAACCGAGCTTGAGCCACTTTGCTACATGTATATACAGTGTGTTTTGAAGTTTCGGGGCTAAATTTCTCATTTTTAAAGCGAAAAACAAAGTCTTCATCGTATTTAAAGTGCAAGTTCGTCCGCTGAAAAAGCTTTCGTTGTAGCCTTGTGTGACTAAGTGCAATTCAAACTTATCAAAAGCTTGCTCCACCCACTCGGATAATGCATCCTCGGAATAGTTGCGTTCTAATAATGCCTCGAAAATATTTACAAAGCGTTCTTCCTCATCGTTGACATAAACTACATCTTTCCAAGTTACTAGTTTTAGAGCATGTAAAATGGCGGGCGCATGTTGACAATCAAACTTAGGATGTCTGATTGTTGCAGCAGCTAAATCGGCACCGTGTGCGAGGCTATGAGCCCAACCTTTTCCTTCCACGTATCCTCTTGTATCCTTTTCAAGTAACATATAACGGCCAATTTTTTTGAAGAACAATTGTAAGTGACTATCATCTAGAATAAGAAGTTCACTATCTTTAGTTAGTATGTTAGCAACAAGTAATGCAGAAAAAGAACGTGTAAAGACACTGTCCCCTATCTGTTCGCCGATATCGGCATATAAGAAATCATCACTTGTTGCCGTATCAAACAAATATTGAAGTTGCTGTGGACTTAGAAAATTATCACTGAGCAAGTCGACAAATGTTCTGTATATAAGACGATCGCGAAGTTTTTCATCTGTAGAACCGATGTGTGCTAACATTTCCTTTAGCAGCCAGTCGCCCTCTTTTTGAAAAAACGCTTGTCGTGCTGAACTTGTCATAGAAGAAAATGATTGTAATGCTTCTTTTATATCCATGAAAATGCCTCCAATTGTAAATCTAATTGTTATTATACATGCTTTACGAAAGAAATTTATCAGATGTGTATTTTTTAATGGTTACTTTCACAATAGGAATACCGGAATCATTGGAAAGCTGATATGATTATAGCGCAACGAAAATAGGATTAGTGTTGAAGGACGACAAAAAGACATACTTAAAGTATGTCTAAGACAAAGGAATTGATTATGCGCTAGTCGGTTGCAAAAGCATGATGTACATACACGAATTTTGTTTAGCTTCCTATAATATAACAGCTGATTTTATGCCAAGTGGCCATTCGATAACTGAATTTTGATTTGTTTTTAAGTCTACCAAAATACTTGCGTTTTTAATGGCATCTAAAATCCACTCACTGTAATGGAGAGTGGGTTGAGGATGCTGTAAAATTCGTTCCATATCTTTTGTATCGATGTGCAGAATTTTATAATTGCATTCAATATCGACACTTTGGGGAATAATAAAAAGTGAATCCTGATGATGCCCGATTGAAATGGAACCGGGGATATGTCCTTGAATACTCGAAATATGTGTCGTTGCTTCTTGCGAAAATGGATTGATTTTTGTGTGCGTAAAAAACTCGAAGTCAATTGAATAATCTTGTTGTGGGCCGTGTGCTGTTGTGATTGATATAACTTTAATTGATAGTGACTCAAATGCTGGGGAGATACGACTATCAAATTCAGTAAATGTATCCGTTAATGGCATGACTTACACTCCTTGTGAACAACTTGTTTTCTTCTAGTTGACTATGGTTATGTAGTTGAAGAACTATTTGTTATGAAGCATCTTTATGGTGGGTATTATTAATTATAATTCAATTTATTGAAAAATATGAATAGAAATTCAATTATTTTTGTAAATAATAAACAATTTTAAAAATGTAGAGTTAAAGAGGTGAGTGAAATGGCAAAGCAAAAGCGTCATGTTATTAAACATGACAATGTTGTTGTTTTTCCTGGCGCAACTGAAATGTTAATTCGGGAGGGCCATATGTTCGCGGAAAAATATCAATATGAAAATGCTATCGCGTGCTTTGAGAAGGCGTTTCTATATGAAAATGGGGATGAAAAAGCCTTAAGTGTCTATGCATATTCATTATATGAACTAAAGCAATATGTAAAAGCAAAAGAAGTATGTGAGCAGTTATTAGCTATGGGCACCTCTATGTATGTGGAAGTGATGGAGCTATATATTACCATTTGTATGCAATTGAAGGAATACCACCAAGTAGAAGCGATTATTACTACCTTAATTGAAGAAAAGGTACTTCCAGAAGCCCAACTAGAAAAGTTTGAACGTTTAAAACAAATTAATAGTGAAGTGGCTAAAAACCTTCAACAAAGAGAAGATGTACAAGAGTTAATAGAAGAGCAAGAGTATGATTTAGCAAAATTTAAGGCATTAACGCCAAATGAACAGTCTTTGCGACTGCATCGATTAATGGATACGAATGTAAGGCAGTTAAAAATGGCGTTAAAGGCCATTATCGAATGCGCGGATATCCATCCATTTGTCCAAAGTCTTGCTCTTATTTTACTTGTTGAACAAGAGGTATCACTGGAAGTGGCTGTTACGAAATTTGAACAAACAACAGTAATCAATCCAACGCAACTGGCGTTGCCTAATCAACTACAGCAGTATGTTGAAGTGAAAAAAATGATAGAATCTAAATTAGAGCAAGACCCATCAACGTTAGAAATGGTACAATATTTAATGGCTAAGCATGCCATTGTGACATATCCTTTTGAATGGCATCCATTTAAAGCGGAGGATATAGCTAATAGTTACATCGATTTTGTTCAAGCAATGCTTGGCAATGGTCAAGAAATGGACGATGAAATTATCGACTTTTTACAAATGTTAGAAAAACTAACAGAACTCCATGAAGTATGAAATAAGTTGAAACTATACGCATCTATGATATACTAAAATGGTTGTCAAAATCGTAGTTACGAATAAATTGTCTAACATTTAAACTTGATTCAACCGATATCCCCTTCTTGACAAAGTAGGTGGATAAATGTCAAAGGTTTTTAGTGTTGTGTAAGGTGTTTAAAACTATTACTTTATACTAAGTCTTTGACACATGTTGCGGATTTTTACAAAAAGTTATCGAGAGATCGAAATCCGGACGCAATTACGTTATGGTAATTGAAACTAGATTATTTTGGAGGTATTTATACATGTCAGCAAAATGGGAAAAACAAGAAGGTAATATCGGTACTCTAACAATCGAAGTACCAGCTGCAGAAGTTGATGCAGCAATGGACCAAGCATTCAAAAAAGTTGTAAAACAAATTAACGTACCAGGTTTCCGTAAAGGTAAAATGCCTCGTAAAATGTTTGAACAACGTTTTGGAATTGAATCTTTATATCAAGATGCTTTAGAAATCATCGTGCCAGAATCTTATTCAAAAGCTATCGACGAAGCTGGTATTATGCCAGTTGATTACCCAGAAATTTCTGGTACAGAAAACTTCGTACACGGTCAAGATTTCTCATTCACTGCTCAAGTAACAGTGAAACCAGAACCAAAACTTGGCGAATACAAAGGCTTAGAAGTTACGAAACTTCCAGTTGAAGTAACAGAAGAAGAAGTTGAAGCGCAAATTCAAGAACAATTAGCACGTAAAGCTGAACTTGAAATTAAAGAAGATGAAGCTATCGTAGAAGGCGATACAGCTGTAATTGACTTTGAAGGTTTTGTAGGTGAAGAAGCTTTCGAAGGTGGTAAAGGTGAAGATTACCCATTAGAAATCGGTTCAGGTTCATTCATTCCTGGATTTGAAGAGCAATTAGTAGGCGTTAAAGCTGGCGAAGAAAAAGATGTTGCTGTTACTTTCCCAGAAGAATACCATGCTGCTGAATTAGCTGGTAAAGAAGCTACTTTCAAAGTAACTGTGAAAGAAGTTAAAACAAAAGTTCTTCCAGAGCTTAACGATGAGTTTGCAAAAGAATTAGATCCAGAAGTTGAAGGCGTAGAAGCATTACGTGCAAAAATTAAAGAACAAACTGCTTCTCAAAAACAAGCAGAATCAGATGCAACACTTCGTGACGAATTAGTAGAAAAAGCTGCTGACAATGCAGAGTTCGAAGTACCAGCTGGTATGATTAACTCAGAAACAGATCGCATGTTACAAGAGTTTGGTCAACGTTTACAAATGCAAGGTATGAACTTAGATCTTTACTACCAATTCTCTGGTCAATCAGAAGAAGATTTACGTGGTCAAATGAAAGAAGAAGCAGAAAATCGCGTACGTGTTTCTTTAACACTTGAAGCAATTGCTGATGCAGAAAAAATTGAAGCTACTGAAGCTGATATCGAAGCTGAATTAGAAAAAATGGCTGCTCAATTCAACATGACAAAAGAACAAATTACTGGCGCTCTTGGCGGTACTGCTGTTCTTGAAAATGATATTAAAATTCAAAAAACAGTTGAATTTTTAGTGGAAAACGCTAAAATTACTGAATAAGATTTTTACGTAACTAGATAAAAAAATAACAAGACAAGGTACGGCGTTAAACCGTACCTTGTTTTATCACACATAGCTTTTTAGTTTAGGCTAAAGGGGCCCCAACCTCTCACAGTCGAGGAGACAAAAAGTTAGTCTGATTTTTACTAACTGTTATACTTTTGGAGGCAACTTTAGTTAATATCTTATACATAGTATTGTTGTTAAACTTATTACACGATGCTAAATTTTAACTTCATTTGTAGTAAAGCCGAAAAGTAGCAGTAGTACTATCGCCTTCATTAATGAAGAAAGAATGCACTTAGGTTTTACGATTGAGGGAGCTTCAACTTCTGAGCAATGAAGCTAAATATCAGGCAGTGGTCATGGGTTAGTCAAACTGGTCGCATCAACACGAATTATCGGCATGAAAACGAGCAAACAGCGGTTAATGGTTTATGCGCAAATGCTGCCATTACTTAGCTAACTGTCCTGCTGCTTGAAAACTTGAAAATAATTCAAAATCTAGAGGCATTTGCGCCATGACGTAAATGTTACAATCAATTTATTTGATAATGGTTCAATAATCTTGTAAGATTGTAGCTTGAATAGGGGTGAAACATATTGTTCAAATTTAATGATGAAAAAGGCAATTTAAAATGCTCATTCTGTGGCAAGCCACAAGAACAAGTACGTAAACTAGTTGCAGGTCCCGGTGTTTATATTTGTGATGAATGTATCGAACTTTGTTCAGAAATCGTTGTAGAAGAACTAGGTGTTGAGGAAGAAATCGATTTTCAAGATATTCCGAAACCAAAAGAGATCTTATCGATTTTAAATGAATATGTAATTGGACAAGAGCGTGCTAAAAAAGCCTTAGCGGTTGCGGTTTACAATCACTACAAACGCATCAATACAAATAGTAAAATTGATGATGTGGAATTAGCAAAATCGAACATTGTGTTAATCGGCCCAACTGGTAGCGGTAAAACATTATTAGCTCAAACTTTAGCACGTATACTAAACGTTCCTTTCGCAATTGCAGATGCTACTTCTTTAACAGAAGCTGGGTATGTGGGTGAAGACGTTGAAAATATTTTATTAAAATTAATTCAATCAGCAGATTATGATATCGAACGTGCAGAAAAAGGGATTATCTATATCGATGAAATCGACAAAGTTGCACGTAAATCAGAAAATCCTTCGATTACGCGCGATGTTTCTGGTGAAGGGGTTCAACAGGCGTTACTTAAAATTTTAGAAGGCACTGTTGCAAGTGTACCTCCACAAGGCGGACGTAAGCATCCACACCAAGAGTTTTTACAAATCGATACAACAAATATTTTATTTATCGTAGGCGGTGCTTTTGATGGTATTGAATCCATTATTAAACGTCGTCAAGGTGAAAAAGTAATTGGTTTCGGCTCAGATCCTAATAAGGAAGAAGTGGACGAAGGTTCATTAATGTCGAAATTAATTCCAGAAGATTTGTTGAAGTTTGGTCTGATTCCGGAATTCATCGGTCGTTTACCGGTACTTGCAAGCCTAGAACAACTGAATGAGGCTGCACTTGTACAAATTTTGACGGAACCAAAAAATGCGCTAGCGAAGCAATATCAAAAAATGCTGGAGCTAGATGGTGTTGAGCTTGAGTTTGATGAAGGTGCCCTTTCTGAAATTGCAAAGGAAGCAATTGAGCGTAAAACAGGTGCACGTGGTCTTCGTTCAATTATTGAGTCAACAATGCTGGAAGTAATGTACGAACTACCATCACGTGATGACGTGAAAAAATGTATCATTACGGCAAAAACAATTACGGATAAAGAGAAACCGAAATTGCTTCTTGAAGATGGCACTGAACTCGATGAAGGTAGCGACACAAAAACTTCGGCATAATAAACAGACGTAGCTGTCTATTGTTATGAAAAAAAGAGTAACTTAGCTGACTTCGATTGTGCAATGTTCGCACATATCGAGAGTCAGCTTTTTATTCATACATAAAGCTGACGACTGTAAATAGATGAAATTTTTGGCTCGTTTGAATAGATAGTGTGAATCGGTTTTTTAAACACATACTAGAAGCGCGGGATTGTGAACAAGAAAATTTTGACGGAGGTGAATACCCGCATGGTAACAATTCAAAAAACAACAAATGTACCATTATTGCCTTTACGTGGACTTTTAGTATACCCGTCGATGGTGTTACATATTGATGTGGGTAGAAATCGTTCTGTAGCGGCGCTAGAACATGCGATGTTAGAGGACCAATTGATTTTATTGGTAACACAAAAAGAAATGCACGATGAACAGCCAGAAGAACAGGATTTATATCAAGTTGGTACAATGGCTTATGTAAAGCAAATGCTAAAATTGCCAAATGGCACGCTACGTATTTTAGTGGAAGGTGTAGCGCGTGCAACGTGGTCCAACTATCAAGCATTCGATAAATATACAGTTGTTGATATTGATGTTAAAGAGGACAAAGTGGAAAAAGATGTGGAAACGCAGGCGTTAATGCGTACATTGTTAACATATTTTGAACGCTACGCAAAATCCTCCAACAAAATAACAACAGAAACAATCAATACTGTGGCTGACATTGAAGAACCAAGCCGTCTTGCTGATATTATTGCCTCGCATTTACCAATCAAAATTGCGGATAAACAAGAAGTTTTAGAAATGCTTAATGTCAAGAAACGATTAGATCACTTAATTATTCGTTTGCATGATGAGCAAGAGGTACTGGACCTTGAAAAGAAAATTAATACAAAAGTAAAGCAGTCAATGGAGCGTACGCAAAAGGAATATTACTTACGCGAACAAATGAAGGCTATCCAAACAGAACTTGGAGATCGTGAAGGGAAAACTGGTGAAGTCGCTGAATTGCGTAAGCAAATCGAAGAAGTAGGGATGCCTGAATCGACAAAAGAAGTAGCGTTAAAAGAGCTTGATCGTTACGAAAAGCTACCTAGTGCAAGTGCGGAAAGTGGCGTCATTCGTAACTATATTGACTGGTTAGTGGCCTTACCTTGGACAGAGGCAACTGAAGATCGCATGAATATTGCACATGCAGAGGAAATTTTAAACCGTGATCATGATGGTTTAGAAAAAGTGAAGGAGCGCGTACTTGAATATTTAGCTGTGCGTCAGTTGAAAAATTCTTTACGTGGACCGATTCTTTGTTTGGCGGGCCCTCCAGGGGTTGGTAAAACTTCGTTAGCACGCTCCATAGCGGAAAGTTTAGATCGTAAATTTATTCGAATTTCTTTAGGTGGAGTGCGCGATGAGTCTGAAATTCGAGGACATCGTCGTACGTATGTCGGAGCAATGCCAGGCCGTATTATTCAAGGAATGAAAAAAGCGGGTACGATTAATCCGGTATTTTTACTCGATGAAATTGATAAAATGTCGAATGATTTTAGGGGAGACCCTGCAGCTGCGATGTTGGAAGTGCTAGACCCGGCTCAAAACAATACGTTTAGCGATCATTACATCGAAGAACCGTACGATTTATCAAACGTCTTATTTATTGCCACAGCAAATGATTTAAGCACCATTCCAGGACCTTTATTAGACCGTATGGAAGTCATTTCGATTGCTGGTTATACAGAAATTGAAAAGGCACAAATAACAAAAAATCATTTAATTCCAAAGCAATTAAAAGAGCATGGCTTGAAGAAAACGCAAGTGGTAATTAAGGATGAAGCAGTGTTGGACATTATACGCTATTACACACGTGAAGCAGGTGTCCGTGGCCTTGAGCGTCAAATCGCCACACTTTGCCGTAAAATTGCTAAAGTTATTGTTTCTGGTGAAAAGAAACGTGTTACAGTTAGCTCGAAATCATTAGTCGACTATCTTGGTAAGCACCGTTTCCGCTATGGACAAGCGGAAGAAGAAAATCAAGTTGGTGTAGCAACAGGGCTCGCTTATACTACTGTCGGTGGTGACACGTTGCAAATTGAGGTATCCTTAACGCCTGGTAAGGGTAAAATCCAGCTAACCGGGAAACTCGGAGATGTCATGAAGGAATCTGCGCAAACTGCGTTATCATATGTACGAACAAAAATAGAAGAGCTCGATGTTGACTCAGAATATTTTGAAACACATGATATCCACATCCATGTTCCTGAGGGAGCAGTACCGAAAGATGGCCCGTCAGCAGGTATTACGATGGCTACAGCCATTGTTTCAGCAATTTTACATCGTCCGATTCGTCGTGAAGTAGGTATGACAGGTGAAATTACACTGCGTGGCCGTGTATTACCAATCGGCGGATTGAAGGAAAAAACATTAAGCGCACATAGAGCAGGATTAACGACGATTATTTGTCCAAAAGATAATGAACGAGATATTGAAGATATTCCTGAAAGTGTACGCGAACAATTAACATTTAAACTAGTGTCATCTGCTGATGAAGTATTAGCATATGCACTGGACGGAGGTTTTTAAGGAAATGAAAGTCCATAATGTCGAAATGGTCATAAGTGCAGTAAGACCGGACCAATACCCAGAAGATGGACTGCCAGAATTTGCACTAGCAGGTCGCTCAAATGTTGGGAAATCATCATTCATTAACCGTATGATTGGGCGTAAAGCGTTAGCGCGTATTTCTTCTAAACCTGGGAAGACTCAAACGCTAAATTTTTACAAAATAGAAGAACAACTGTTTTTCGTGGATGTTCCGGGATACGGTTATGCCAAAGTTTCTAAAACAGAGCGTGAAGCGTGGGGGAAAATGATCGAACGTTATATTACTGGCCGTGAAGAATTAAAAGCGGTCGTACAAATCGTTGATTTACGTCATCCTCCAACTGCTGATGATCGTATGATGTACGATTTTTTAAAACATTACAGTATCCCCTGTATCGTGATTGCAACGAAGGCAGATAAAATTCCAAAAGGTAAGTGGGATAAGCACAAAAAAGTTGTCAAGGAAACACTTGATATGGATAAAAATGATCCGCTTATCGTATTCTCTTCTGAAAAAGGTATCGGTTTTGAAGAAGCTTGGCGTACGATTGAAAATAAAATGTAATCAAAAAACATCTATTGCGTCTTATGTAGCACAGTAGATGTTTTTTTATTGTGGAAAAATGAGAATTTATCGCTTATTTCGCCGCCCGGTTATGTAAAAGAGCAACTGAAGCTCTACTACTACTAGTTTAAAAGTTGTGGACAAATATGTGGAAATGACTTGATGAATGCTAAATGGAGCCGATAAATCATATAGGAGGTGGACTAAAATGGATATTGCAGCTTTATCAATCGCAATGAATCAATCAAATCTTATGCAAAATGTCTCTTTAGCTGTTACGAAACAAGCAATGGAGATGCAACAACAAAATACTGAACAGTTAGTTGAAATGTTAGATGCTCCACATCCAACAGCAGGACATACAATTGACATCCAAGTATGATGATGGCAAGGTAGCTTGAAGTTGGAAGCTACCTCTACCTTTATGTCTAATGGTAGATTTAAAATAATAGAAAAGCACGTTAAAATGTAACTTTTTAAATACGAAAAACTACCAATAATACGATATACTATTTATAAATAACATTTTTTTAAGGAGGCGGGAATTGTTGAAGAAGATTCCATACATATTGATTGTTCTATTATTAATGGCATTTAGTTTGCCATCATTACCAACTGTCCAAGCCGCACAGTTAGTAACAGGAACCTTCGTAGATGTAACCTATTCAGAATATACAAATGCAAACGGGCAAGTAGAAAAACAACTTAGTAAAATCACATTAGAAAATACTAGCGGTCGTCAAGTTACGTACAATA
The DNA here is from genome assembly GCF_044762075.1 of Lysinibacillus sp. NPDC097195. NCBI lineage: Bacteria > Bacillati > Bacillota > Bacilli > Caryophanales > Bacillaceae > Lysinibacillus > Lysinibacillus sp. NPDC097195. The sequence continues at coordinate 332,454 of NZ_JBIWDP010000001.1, forward strand.
TCAATAACAATGCTCGCCTGTACATTAATAACACAGAAACAACGATTGAAGGCTTTAAAATGGGCATGAAAGTAGAAGCGCAAATTTCACTTCGTAGTGTAGTTGAGCTTCGTGGTACGTCCAATATGTCTGAGGAATCGACGGTAATCGCACAAAATGCAAGAACCGTTGCAGGCGTCATTACAAGCATTGACCCAAAAGGTTTGTTTGTTATGGTGAAACCAGATATCGGAAAAGAAACTACATATTATTTAAATAAGGACACTGCTTTCCAAAAGGGTTCCTCATCGATTGATATTAGTGGAATGTATATAGGTGATCGGGTAAAACTTCACTTAAAAAATACCAGCACTTCTATTGTCACAAAAGTCGATATTAGCGAGACAGGAAGCGTAGTTGAAAATCTTTATAAAGGTGAAATTCAAGCGGTTAATATTAATACCAACAAATTAACGGTGAAAAATCAGAATGCCTTTGTAAACTGGCAATTTGGTTCTACAACGACAACAGCTCTTTCAACAATGAACTTTTCGAGCAAAGTGCCAATTTACGTTGGCAATACAAAAATCGAAAAAGGCCAATTGAAAAATTACGTTGGTAGTGTAGCCTATTATGCAACGGTTAAACAATTTGGCAAAGAGGTCATTGAAAAGATTGTCGTCTTGAAAAACAATGAACGCACGTACTATGAGCCAATGATTTCAGTTGATACAGACTATCAATTATTAAAACTTAAATCTGCTGGCACGCTGTATTTCCATGATGGCTCGATCCTAATTCGTAATGGTCGTTTTATTCAACCAACAGGATTATTGGCATATGGAACGGCGTTTGTCATAACTGATGGTGCTGCTCGTGATCATTATGCACAAGTTGTGGAAGTAACGAGTGATAGCTTTATGTCACCAAACTTAGCATCCCATGAATTATATTATGGACGTTTAGCTCAAGCGGATGGTTATCTAATTAAAATTGATGATGCAATGAAAATTGAATCAAATGTGTTCAAAAAAACAGCAAGTACCGTATTATCTGTTAGTAATTCAACAAAGGCAATGGTTGATGATGGTAATAAAACATATAGCGTGATGCCAGATATTGAACTGTATTTATCTGAAGGTGATTATGGCTACTTCTATGTCAACAACGGGCACGTACAAGCATTACACATGTTAGATAATGCAAAACCAGTAGCCCCACTCATGTTAGTAGGTAAATTACAGTCAGTAAAATCAACATATCCAGCTACGATTAATGTGAAAAGTGTCAGTCAATGGCAAAACGGCCGTTGGTATGAAGCGGGCGAAATGGTCGATATGAATATTGATCAAGCGACGCTTATAAAAGCAGGGAAAGTAATTCAACCATCTGATTTGGAACCATCTGATCGTCTAGTTGTATTATCTGACCGATTTGTAAAAGCACATTTCATTTTAGTTGATTAATAGATAGAAGCTATCTCTGTATTATGAGATAGCTTCATCTGTGCATATGCACGGGAAGAAAGAGAGGGAAAAAGAACAGATGCGAAAACATTTAATGAAAGTACTGTTTGCCATTGTTATGGTGTTCGCTATGGGGACGAGTATGCTCGCAGATGCCTCTGCCGCATCGGTGGAAACGACGGGTGCTGTAAAAAATGAATATACATATGAGGAAGCAGTGTTCATTACTGGGACGCCTATCATTTTTAAAGGTACGAGTAAAGATATTAAAATTACACAAAAAGAAACAAAAGGAAAGTTAACAGAAACGTATAATTTAAAACTAACTGCAAGTAATGGAGCGACATTAACGAGAAATATTGCGTATGAATCAGATGTTGTCAATTATGATACGATTGGACAAAAAACATCCAATGGGGTTGTAAAAAAATATTCTGAAAAAATTGTAGTAGGAAAAATAACGTATACATTAGCCGACTACCAATTTTCTCAAGGAACTGTGACAGATAACCGTGCAGCCTCTGATTATTTTTCCGGTAATGTTATTTCGAGAAAGACATTTACTTATCAGACTGGCTCAGGCAAAAATGCTAAAACCAATACGGTAACAATAGATACAGATAGCCGTCATGCAGGCTATGAAAATTTCTGGGGTGCTACTGAAACGCAAATTACAGAATCAGTTTATACGTATAGTGATGGCACAACAAGTCATGTTAAAAATCGTCATTCAACGAGTAAATCGCGTGTTCTTAACTATGAGGAAAACCCAGGTAGTTTAGCTAGTTTTGATGGGGGCTATGCAGTTGTTAGTGAAAAGGATGTCATTTCAGAATATACGTATGACTTAGCTTCTGGACAAAAAGGCAAAGTTGATTTGAATGCAGAATATACGCCGACGATTGAACGTCTCATTATTCCTAAATTCCGTGATTTATCGAATCACTATGCAAAAAGCGCAATTGACAAGCTATATTCATTAGGGATTTATTCGGATACAAGTAATTTCTTTTCCCCAAATACACCAATGAAACGAATTGACTTTACAATTGCGATTGGGAAAGCAGTCGACCTTCGTGTGTTGGATGAAAAGCCTACAAAAAAACCGACTACCAGCGTTTTTAAAGACGTGAAGCGTACAATCAAAGATTATGGTTATATTGAATCAGCTGTGAACAAAGGCATTATTAAAGGTGTAACACCGGATTATTTCAAACCAGATAATGCCATTACACGCGCGCAAGCTGCTGCAATTTTTGTACGTGCATTAGGGCTTGAAAATAAAGCGCCAGAACCTGGTTATGTAACGAAGTTTGTAGATGATGCACAAATTCCGGACTACTCAAGAGATGGCATTTATATTGTCAATGAGCTTGGTCTCATGACAGGAGATCCGGTAACTGGCCGATTCAATCCAAATCAACCGTTAACTCGCGCACAAGCATCCGTTGTACTTGAACGCTTCTTAAACTATTTAGAGGATGATTTAAAACAAAACTATCGAGATGATATTTTATTCTTTAACTAATGAAAGGACTGAAATAAATGAAATTTGCGCAAAAGGCATTGCTCGTATTGGCTAGTTTATTACTAGCCTTTATGACTGTAACACCAACGGTCTCTCTTGCTGCTACAACGATTAAAGATGTCCCGACATCCAGCAGTAAATACAAAGCTATTTCGTGGGCGGTCGATAATGATTTATTATCATTAAACAGTGCGAATAACTTTTTACCAAATGAACAAGTAACCGAACGAGAACTTGTGACAATGATGGCAAAGCTGGATAAAAACTATGCGTTATCGTATAACGACAGCGTTGCTTATAATTTTTATAGTGATTTTTATTTGCCATTTGATGGAACACATGTAATGGCGAATCGTTCGAAGTCTATTACGCGTGGCCATTTTGCACGTATCTATGCTGCGTTTAAAGGATTAGATTTAGATGAACCACAAGCAGTTCAATATTTATATACAAAGGATATTTCAACTGGAACTACAGGTAAAAAAACATTTGCTGATTTTAACCCGTCTACGAAATTATCGCGCGGTGATGCAGCAGTATTTTTATATCGTATAGTTCAAAATGATTCCTTTGCTGTAGAAGGATTGAAACGCTCTGCTGCAGGTCGCGATAATGATAAGATTACGTTACCAGCAGGTTTTATGGGCTCTAATAGCGGTGACTTTGAAGTGCCTACAGATAATGACAGTGATTTTACAGGTCCTGACAATGTTAATAACGCATTACAAAGCATTGAAGTGGAAAAGCCAGATTTAATTGCAAATGGGGAAGATATGACGCCAATTACAGTATCTCTTAAAGCATGTAATGGTGACCCAATTGCCGATGATAAGTCTTATACGTTCCGTGTAACGTCTGCATACGGAGCAGATATTGTCAATGCAGCTGGGGAGTCTGTGCGTAACGTACAATCAGATGGTTCCACTGTAACAGCATTTGTTAAAGCGAAAAAGCTAACAAAATCTGTGCGTGACACAATCACATTTGAACTCATTAATAATACAGACCCTAGTATGAAATGTCTTGTAGGTGAAAAATTAAATGCACATGTTCGTTATTTACCACAGCCAGAACTGCGCATCGATTTTAAAGTGTATGACCCAACGAATACAGACGATAACGGCAGTGTAACGCCACCTTATGTGCAGTACGAAAAGCCACCGGAGTTTTTCACAGAAAATCTAATTGATGTTTATGGTCCAGTGCCATTAGATCCTGATGCGGATGATAAGAAATTTAGCATTGGCCAACAAACAAATGTTACAAATGCCTTAGGGGCAGTAGAAAATATTTATTTACAGTATGGTGGTTCAGATCCGAAGTATCCAGCTGTAGGTTATGAGAATGCCATTTTACAATTTGAAAACTACAATATCTCTGTGTACTTATTTGAAAAAATACTGAATGACCGTTTAAAAGATTCAGTGACGTCTCCAGCTAAAACAGAAATTATGTACATGATTTCAGAAGATGGCCGTCCAATCTATCGCATCCAAGGAATCGATGATAATATTGCGTCACAAGTTGAAAATATTAATCCGGTTGGTGCCATTATCCAATTAATGAGCCCGAAATATATGCCGGAAGAAAAGAATTTAACATTAGAGCACTATGATAGTGTCATGAAAATTTATGCGATACTAATGAGCTTAAGTAATTATGAACGCACAGTGTTATTAAAATACCAAGGTGGTAAATTATTAGGACAAGTAGAAGCCTATAAAAAACGTGTTGAGGCGTTGAAAGAAAGTGCGGATGCAGCTTCAAGACCAAACGGGAAAGATCGATATACACAAGTAATGGTAACGTTAGTACGTCCGGGCGGAGAAATTATTACGGACTATCAAGGAACTGTTAAAATTAAATTTGATGGTGTGGAGAAAACGGCATCCTTTGTTACGAACACTTCAGATTATTTGAATAATACTGGTGGTCCAGGGACTGCAGTAGCTTATTTTGACTCCATCATCTATGGAAAGTCTAAAATAGAAGCTACGCTCGTTAATAAAGTAGATCCACGTTATGCAACGATGTTAAAAGAGATTACAGATAAAACAATTACGAAAGACATTTATACAAATCCTTACTTTAGTAAAAATGCTTGTACATTATCTACTGAAGTCGCATACGTTGTCGATTACTCATCATCTATGAAGCGTATTGACCAAACGAATTATCGCGGCAAAAAAATGGTAGAATTAATCAACCAAATCCAAGCTAAAAATAATATAGTCATTGAAACGAATACAAGTGCCACTGTATTAGGAGAAGGTAGTGCAGAAAATGTCTTGAAGAAAGACTTATATCGTACGTCGAAAGAGAAGGGCGCTACCGATATTTTTACAGGCATAGAATTAGCTCTTACGAAATTCTCAAATGATACAAAAACGTCCAAATCCATTGTTGTCGTGTCTGATGGAAAAACTAGCAAATCCAAAATGACTAAAGTTATCAATGATGCGAAAAAGAAAGGTATTAAAATTTATACAGTAAGTATGGGTAAGAAAAATCAAATAAATGAGGCGACGCTTTCACAAGTAGCTGAGGAAACTGGAGGCATTTACTATCATGCCATTGATAATTACCAATTCCATCAGGTCGCTCAAAAAATAATTGATTCTATCTTATGTAAAACGTCACCTTCAAGTTGTATCAATCCAGATGATTTATTTGAAGAAGCAACAGTTACGATAAGAAAAGGCTATATTACGATGAACGCAAGAATTGATAGTAATTGTTCAAATGTAGCCAAAGTCGTTGTACGTTATTCGTCTGTAAGTGGCGATGTGCAATTTGAACTTCAAAAACGCAGTGATAGTGTGTTTATGTTGACGAAAAATGTCCAAACTATGAATGACTTTAAAGTGAATAGTGACATTGAATATCTTGCTTATGATAAAGATGGCAACATTATCTCGCAACAAACGGTAACAATTACAAATTAATTAAAGGCGTTATTATAGCGCTAGCTAGACTGTAGACGCACTCACTAATATAGGTGAGTCGTACTACAGTCTTTTTTACACTATATGATGGAACCATCGTTTTCTATTTTTACTAAGCAGAAAGTGCCTCGCTTTAAGTGCAGTTTTTAAATTTGAAACACAACGTATAATTTGTTAAACTCAGTTTATAATAATTCTAATTTAAAAACGAGTTATAGTTCTTCATGACATGTTCACAAATTTTAGGTGAACTATTGTCGAACTGTGCTATAATGAGACTTGTGAATTAGAACGTGTGAGGTGTTATTCATGCATACCATTGTAGTAGGCTTGAATTATAAATCAGCGCCAGTTGAAATTCGTGAAAAGCTATCTTTCATAGAGAGCGAGCTACCACAAGCAATGGAAGCGCTGCAACAACAAAAAAGTATATTGGAAAACGTAATCGTTTCTACTTGTAATCGTACAGAAATCTATGCAGTAGTCGATCAATTGCATACTGGACGACACTATGTAAAGCAATTTTTAGCAGATTGGTTCAACTTGCCTGTGGAGACTTTTTCTTCTTATTTAACAATTCGAGAAGAAGATGAGGCATTAGAACATTTGTTTAAAGTAACTGCTGGAATTGATTCAATGGTGCTTGGTGAAACGCAAATTTTAGGACAAGTGAAGAAAAGCTTCTTAAATGGACAAGAGATTGGGACGACAGGTACGGTCTACAATCAGTTATTTAAACAAGCGGTGACATTTGCCAAACGTGCACATAGTGAAACAGCAATTGGCGAAAATGCAGTTTCTGTTTCCTATGCAGCAGTAGAATTAGCAAAGAAAATTTTCGGATCTTTACAACGCAAGCATGTTGCTATTTTAGGCGCAGGCAAAATGGGTGAACTAGCTATAGAAAATTTATATGGCAATGGCGTTGGAAAAGTAACCGTTATTAACCGTACGTTTGAAAAAGCAGAAACTTTAGCAGCAAAATTCCAGGGCCAAGCAAAATCGATGAGGGAATTACAATGCTCGCTACTTGAAGCGGACATTTTAATTACGTCTACAGGTGCAACTGATTTTGTTATTGATTATGAATTAATGCAACTTGTTGAACGTTTACGTAAAGGGAAACCGTTATTTATGGTTGATATTGCGGTACCACGTGATATTGATCCACGTGTTGGCGATCTACCTAATGTGTTCTTATATGATATCGATGATTTACAAGGTATTGTAGAAGCGAACTTAGCAGAGCGTGAACGTGCGGCATCTGAAATTACGCAAATGATTCATAAAGAAGTTGTACAATTTAAAGATTGGTTTGCTACACTGGGTGTCGTGCCAGTTATCTCGGCATTACGTAAAAAAGCAAACCAAATCCAAGAAGAAACAATGTTCAGCATTGAAAATAAAATGCCAGAGTTAACGGATCGTGAACGTAAGATTTTAAGCAAGCATACAAAATCAATTATAAATCAATTGTTAAAAGAGCCTATTCTACAAGCTAAAGAAATGGCCAACTCACCAAAAGCAAATGAACAGTTACGTTTATTCCAACAAATTTTCGGCATTGAGGATGCTGTGGAAGTAGAAGTGGATATGATGAACAAGCAAGAGCTTGAGCGTAAAGAACGTTTACAGTCATCGCAAACACCTACTGAACCAAAGTACTCTTTCTAAGATGTCTAGACATTCGAGCTCCACAATCTTTGAGGCTCACAAAGTGAGTCATGTAAGGTGAAACCACGAATTTGGTGCTTTTACTGGCGTGTGCGAACTTGAAATTACATGAGGCGTTTTCGTATCTGTATGGTAAACTAAAGATACGAAAACGTCTTTTTTAGGCTGGGATACTGTTTATAGTAACTTTAGCACTTTTTGATATAAAGAAGGGATGTCCATTGGCTGATTTGACAATGACAAGACTCTACGAAGTGATGATCGTTTTGTATGCGATTAGTCTAGTGTTTTATTTCACTGATTATTTTTATAAGCAAGTACGTGCAAGGCGAATTGCTTTTTGGCTTGTTTCATTTGTATGGGTAATTCAAAGTGCCATTATTATATTAACCTTTATAGAAACGAAGCGTTTCCCGATTTTATCTTTGTACGAGGGAATCCTTTTCTATTCTTGGTTGCTTGTCACATTATCGATTATTCTCCACTGTATAGCGAGAGTCGATTTACCAGTATTTATTATTAATATATTAGGTTTTATTTTTGCTAGTATCTTTACATTCATGCCAAAAAGACCAACAGGAGCAGTAGGAGATACATTAATTTCGGAAATGCTATTTATTCATATATCATTTGCGATTTTATCATATGCTGCGTTCACGTTAACTTTTGTTTTTGCGATATTATATTTAGTTTTATATCGCTTATTAAAAAAGAAGAAATGGTCTCAATTATGGACGCGTTTGCCATCACTACAGCAAACGAGCAGTTGGATGAATGTTTCATTTTTTATAGGTATTCCAATGTTATTTATTAGTTTAATTTTAGGGTTTGAATGGGCATTATTAAGGTTAGAGAGTTTATCGATCTTTGATGCGAAGATAATAGGTTCCTTTATCATTTTAGTATTATATTGCTGTATTTTATATGTGAATCGTAAAAGTAAGTTGACTGGCACTAATTATGCATGGGTACATATTTATGCGTATTTATTGGTGGTCGTAAACTTCTTTTTAGGAAGTAGCTTATCTCGATTCCATTTATGGTATTAGAAGAAAGGTTGGAGACTGTTGAGAAAAATTATTGTAGGTTCTAGGAGAAGTAAATTAGCATTAACGCAAACAAATTGGTTCATCAATGAACTAAAGGCAGCAGGTGCGCCGTTTGAATTTGAAGTAAAAGAAATTGTGACAAAAGGCGATCAAATTTTAGATGTTCAACTTTCTAAAGTTGGCGGTAAAGGGCTTTTTGTAAAAGAAATTGAACAGGCGCTTTTCGATAAAGAAATTGATTTTGCTGTCCATTCTATGAAAGATATGCCTGCAGTGCTACCTGAAGGTTTAGTCATTGGTTGCATACCTCCTCGAGAGGATGCGCGTGATGCATTTATTTCTAAAGGTCATGTGAAATTTGCAGATCTTCCTGCAGGAGCGGTAGTGGGGACAAGTTCCCTTCGACGTAGTGCTCAACTCTTAACGATGCGTCCAGACATTGAAATCAAATGGATTCGTGGCAATGTAGATACTCGTTTAGCAAAGCTTGAAACGGAAGAATACGATGCTATTATTTTAGCCGCAGCAGGATTAAAACGACTTGGGTGGAGTGATGATGTCGTAACAGAATTTTTATCTGTTGAGGATTGTCTGCCAGCGGTTGCGCAAGGCTCCTTAGGGATTGAATGCCGTAAAGACGATACAGAACTATTAGCGGAACTTGCAAAAATAACAGATAATGCGACATGGCAAGAAGCGCATGCAGAACGAGCTTTCTTAGCTGCTATGGACGGTGGTTGCCAAGTACCTATCGCAGGTTATGCTAAGTTAAATGGGGAACAAATTACACTGACAGGCTTAGTTGCCGCACCGGATGCATCGGTTATTTATAAAGAGACGGTGATGGGTACTGATGCACAAGCAATCGGAAATGAACTTGCGGAGATGTTAACGAAGCAAGGTGCCTATGCGTTAATTCAACGTGTGAAGGCAGAGCAAGATGCAAAATAATTTACCTTTACAAGGTAAAACAATTATTTTAACCGGAACGTCTAAAACAGCAACAGTTGTTGAAGATATTTCTACGTTAGGTGGTCAGGCAGTCTTTGCCCCATTAATAGAAACTTGCGAAATTATTGATAGAAATGACGGCATGCATTTAGAATGTGCGCGCCAATTTAACTGGCTCATTTTTACGAGTCAAAATGCGGTCGATGCTTTTGCAAAGAAGATGACTCGCAGTCAATTACGTGCAAGTCATTTTCAAGGGAAAATTGCATCGATAGGAACAAAAACTACGGAGGCATTAGAGAAGTTAGGTTTTCAAGTGAGCTTTATGCCTTCGGTATTTAGTGCAGATGTATTTGTTAAAGAGTTTCCACTAATTGCAGGGGACAAGCCAACATGTTTATTTATTCGTGGAGAAAAAGCGAAAAAAACATTAAAGGAAGGTTTGCCCTTTAAATTAAAGGAATGGACGGTTTATGAAACGATTGAGCGCCACGACCAAAAACAAGTAATTATTGACTGTATTCAGCAACATCTAGATGTCACAGTCATCTTTGCAAGCCCCTCCGCTGTCGATGTCTATGCAATGGAGGTTGCTTCCGTTATTGGTTGGGAAGCGGTACGTGTGGCGGCAATTGGTCATATTACAGAAGCAGCTATTATAAACCACGGTGCTACTGTTGACATTATGCCGAGTGTTTATACAATGCAAGCAGTCATCGAGGAATTAACGAAAGTAGAGGAATGAACATGACAAATTTACAATTTCACAGACATCGTCGTTTACGCGCAAATGCAACGATTCGATCTATGGTAAAAGAAACTTATTTACACAAAGAGGACTTAATTTATCCCATTTTCGTTATAGAAGGCGAAAATATTAAAAATGAAGTTCCTTCTATGCCAGGTGTTTTTCAGTTTTCGTTAGATAACCTAGGTGCTGAAGTTGATGAAGTGGTTGCTTTAGGTATCCCAGCTGTTATTTTATTCGGCTTACCAGCAGAAAAAGATGCAGTAGGCACAGGAGCCTTCCATGATCATGGAATTGTGCAAGAAGCTACACGCCTTATTAAAGAGCGTTATCCGGAACTTTTAGTGATTGCAGATACATGCCTATGTGAGTTTACAGACCATGGACATTGTGGCTTAATTGAGGGCGAGCAGATTTTAAATGACGCTTCTCTTGATGTGTTAGCACGCACGGCAGTATCTCAAGCAAAAGCAGGAGCAGATATTATTGCGCCATCGAATATGATGGATGGCTTTGTTGCTGCGATTCGTACCGGTCTTGACGAAGCTGGCTTTGAAAATGTACCAATTATGTCATATGCCGTTAAATATGCATCAAGCTACTATGGTCCTTTCCGTGATGCAGCGGATGGCGCGCCACAGTTTGGTGATCGTAAATCATACCAAATGGATCCAGCAAACCGTATGGAAGCATTCCGTGAAGCTGAATCAGATATTGAAGAAGGTGCAGATTTCTTAATCGTGAAGCCGGCCCTTAGCTATTTAGATATTATTCGAGATATGAAAAATAACTATACATTACCGATTGTTGCCTATAACGTATCAGGTGAATATGCAATGATTAAAGCTGCAGCTATTAATGGCTGGATTGAAGAGAAAAAAGTAGTGTTGGAGACATTGTTAGGTATGAAACGAGCAGGTTCAGATTTAATTATTACGTATCACGCTAAAGATGTAGCACGTTGGTTGGAGGGAAAATAAATGGCGCGTTCTTACGAAAAATCAAAACAAGCATATGCAGAAGCAATTCACTTAATGCCAGGCGGTGTTAGTAGTCCTGTTCGTGCATTTAAATCTGTGAATATGGACCCTATCTTCATGGAATCAGGGCACGGTGCAATAATTACAGATATTGATGGCAATGAATACATCGACTACGTATTATCATGGGGACCTTTAATTTTAGGACACACTCATCCAGATGTTGTACAAGCTATCGCTGAAACAGCAGCAAAAGGTTCTTCGTTCGGTGCACCGAGCTATACAGAAAATCGTTTAGCTAAGTTAGTGCTGGAGCGTCTACCAGGCATGGAAATGATTCGTTTTGTATCCTCTGGAACAGAGGCGACGATGTCTGCATTACGTGTAGCGCGTGGTGTGACAGGCCGCGATAAAATTTTAAAATTTGAAGGTTCTTATCACGGGCACGGCGATTCATTGCTAATTAAAGCTGGATCAGGTGTTGCAACATTAGGCTTACCTGATAGCCCAGGTGTTCCAGCAGACATTGCGCGTAATACATTAACTGTAGCGTATAATGATTTACAAGGTGCAAAACAAGTATTCGAAAAATTCGGGTCTGAGCTTGCAGCAGTTATCGTTGAGCCAGTAGCAGGAAATATGGGTGTAGTTCCACCACAACCAGGATTCCTTGAAGGTTTACGAGAACTAACAACTAAACACGGGGCATTATTAATCTTTGATGAGGTTATGACAGGTTTCCGCGTCGATTATGGTTGTGCACAAGGTTACTTTGGCGTAACACCAGATATGACAACGCTTGGAAAAGTAATTGGTGGTGGGCTTCCTGTAGGTGCTTTCGCTGGTAAAAAAGAAGTGATGGAACAAGTAGCACCAGCTGGTCCGATTTATCAAGCGGGGACATTATCAGGTAATCCATTAGCTATGACTGCGGGTTATGAAACATTATCTCGCCTTGATGCAAATTCCTATGAATATTTCAAAAAATTAGGGGATCAATTAGAAGCAGGTTTCCGAGCAGCAGCTTCAACCTATAATATTCCACATACTGTAAATCGAGCTGGTTCAATGATTGGTTTCTTCTTTACAAATGAAGATGTCATCGATTTTGCTTCAGCGAAAACGTCAGATTTACAATTATTTGCTGAATACTTCCGCTTAATGGCAGAAGAAGGGGTTTTCTTGCCACCTTCACAATTTGAAGGATTGTTTATTTCGACAGCACATACTGAGGAGCATATCGCGAAAACAGTTGATGCCTTCCATAAAGTGTTTGCACAATTAGCACAATAACATACTTACAGCCATCCTTTTGGGGTGGCTTTTTTTTGTCAAAATTAAAACTTTCAGCATAGCCAAATAGTGGGCGTTTTAGTTTATAATAGAGCTATTCAGAAAAGAAAGTAGTGGTTTTAAAATGGCAACAGGCACACATACAGTAGAAGTACCCGTAGCAATTGAACATGTTTGGGAATTTGTTAGTGACATGGAAAAATGGGCAAAGCTTGTCCCAGGTTATAACGCACATACGATGCTAGATGAAAAACACTCTACGTGGACATTCAAAGGTAATGTTGGTGTACTGAAAAAAACAGTAGAAGTAGAGATTACAATTTTAGAGTGGACAGCACCTTCAAAAGTAACTTTCGAATTAAAAGGTCTATCAGATAATTTTACAGGAAACGGCTATTTCCTAGCAGAAAGCATTGATGCAAACAATACAAAAATGACAGGCTTTTTGGAAGTTACGGCAGGGGGCTTAGCTGGACCTGTACTAAACCCAATCTTTAAACCAATCGTACCGAAAGCTACACAAATGTTGACTGATCGCGTAGCGAATAAAATTAAAATGGTAACGACGGTATAAGCATTCACAGATGGTAGGAAGCTAATGGTGGCAAAGTGGTAGCTCTAAGGGAATCGCTGATAAAAGCGGGTGAATCGCCGTTAAAACAGTCGAAACCGCTGATAAATGTATGCAAATCGCCGATAATCCATCAGCAAGCAACTACCTAGCGGACTTCAACGATGAAAAAGTGTTAGATTGATGACAATCAATGTAACACTTTTTCTTTGTTTACCCGTTATTGACTAGCATACATTCCTTTTGTGATTCATATGATGCAAAGGGAGGGATTATTATCGAACAGAAAACTTGGAAGATGCGTGAGACATTTTGTTTTCCGGGGTACGGTTGCCCTACAGAAATTGCAACTGTACAAATAAAGCCACAATGGCAGTCAATGCAATTAGAAGATTCACTGAGATTAAATGGTATTTATCATATTACAGCGCATGTACGCTTTGATTTTCAAGACATGCAATCTTTTATGGATGCGGATGATTTAATTAGTATTGATGCACTCGATGTACAAGGTGACACAGGTTATTTCGAATATGCAGTGCCATTAAATGTAGATTTACCAAAAGATGCAGCCATTAAAGATATTATGGTAAAGGACGTTCGTCCGGTATTGTCCAATCAAACGTGCCAATTAGAATGGACCGTGACGAGTACATTTAGTGAGGCAGTGCCAGTAGTAGAAAATATCAGTGCTTTAGAAGAACAGCTTGTTGTAGCGCCAGTGGAAGAATCTACGTTTGTTGAGCAAACTGTTCAAGTAAAGCAACCGACATCTGTAGAAGCAACTGTAAAAGCTAAGCCATCAGCACCAGCCGAGCAAAAAATAGTGCTAAGAGAATCTTCCAGCCACACAGCCGTGCGTGAATCAAGTTCCTGGAATGAAGTACCTTCGATGATCTGGGACTTAACAGAAGGCTATACACCGCTTAAAGTTCGTATATCAAATGATGTCTTTCAAAAGTAAATAGCATAGAAGCAGTAAAAGTAATAAGATGATAAGGTCGCCAGAAGTTGGGATGATGATGACACGTATAAACTGAAAACCACAAATTGGTACAATGATTGTTCTACAATAAAATCGGAATTGTCGAAGCCATGGTGGTAAAAGCCAAGGGTTATACTTACGTCGTCGCATTTGAATAATCACTTCCTTTTCTATTTACTTTGTAAGACTAGCTGAAATTAACTAAATCACTTGATAAAATAGATGATTTTGCGGTACAATATTTTGAAAGTCGAATATGGATGCTATGACAGGGAAGAGTAAATTATTTGTGCATTTTTAGAGAGGAAACGGTAGCTGAAAAGTTTCTATCTGTACTTAATTGAACGTAGCCCTCGAGCAGCTTTAGTGAACTAATAGTAGTTAAAGCCGGTTAAACACCGTTAACGAATTGAGAGCCAGCTGTCTTAAGCTTATGATATGTAAGTATATAACTTAATGCTGCTGGAATTAAAGGTGGTACCGCGAACTTAAACTCCTTCGTCCTTTTGTTGACGATAGGAGTTTTTTTATTTGCTAAAAAGATGGATACATATGATTAGCAAATAAGCCACAGGCAATAGTCACTGATTTATGCGGTGTGCATACACTGCAATATTAAGGCGAGTGGTCTTAAAGTTTGCCAAAGCTAACATGACAAATATTTTTTAACAACAGGAGGAGTCTATATGACAGAAAACATTTCAATGCCGACAAAATATGATCCGCAGTCAATTGAAACGGGTCGCTATGAATGGTGGTTACAAGGTAAATTTTTCGAAGCACAGCCTGAAAGCGGAAAAGAACCTTATTCCATCGTTATTCCACCGCCGAACGTAACGGGTAAATTGCACCTAGGTCACGCATGGGATACAACGCTTCAAGATATTTTAATCCGTATGAAGCGCATGCAAGGGTACGATGCCCTTTGGTTACCTGGAATGGACCATGCAGGTATTGCAACACAAGCAAAAGTAGAAGCAAAACTACGTGAAGATAATATTACACGTTATGATTTAGGCCGTGAAAAATTCCTAGAAAAAACTTGGGAATGGAAAGAAGAGTATGCTGGGCACATCCGCGCGCAATGGGCGAAGCTTGGCCTTGCATTAGATTATTCTCGCGAGCGTTTCACATTAGACGAAGGACTATCTGATGCCGTTAAAACGGTATTCGTTCAATTATATGAAAAGGGCTTAATTTATCGTGGCGAACGTATTATTAACTGGGATCCTGCAGCAAAAACAGCCTTATCAGATATTGAAGTAATCTATCAGGATGTACAAGGTGCATTCTACCACATGAAATACCCGCTAGTAGATGGTTCAGGCTATGTGGAAGTGGCAACGACACGCCCTGAAACAATGCTTGGTGACTCTGGTGTAGCGGTACACCCGAAAGATGAGCGCTACCAACACTTAATTGGTAAAACGGTTATTTTACCAATCGTTGGCCGTGAAATTCCTATCGTAGCAGACGATTACGTTGATATGGAATTTGGTACAGGCGTAGTAAAAATGACACCAGCTCATGACCCGAACGACTTTGAAGTTGGTAACCGTCATAACTTAGAACGTATTTTGGTAATGAACGAAGACGGTACAATGAATGAACTAGCCGGTAAATACAATGGGATGGATCGTTTCGAATGCCGTAAACAAATCGTTAAAGATTTACAAGAAGCAGGTGTCCTAATCAATATTGAAGAGCATATGCACTCTGTAGGGCACTCTGAACGTTCTGGTGCGGTGGTAGAGCCTTACCTTTCGGCACAGTGGTTCGTAAAAATGCAACCACTTGCAGATGCTTCTTTAGAACTGCAAAAAGACGAGGAAGGTAAAGTAAACTTTGTTCCATCACGTTTTGAAAACACTTATTCTCGTTGGATGGAAAATATTCGTGACTGGTGTATTTCTCGTCAATTATGGTGGGGACATCAAATCCCAGCTTGGTATCATAATGAAACAGGTGAGATTTACGTAGGGAAAGAAGCACCTTCTGATGCAGAAAATTGGACACAGGATGAAGATGTATTAGATACATGGTTCTCATCTGCACTATGGCCATTTTCTACAATGGGCTGGCCTGATGAGGCAAATGAAGAATATCAACGTTATTATCCAACAAGTACGCTTGTAACGGGTTACGATATTATTTTCTTCTGGGTATCCCGTATGATCTTCCAAGGTATTGAATTTACAGGACAACGCCCTTTCAAAGACGTATTAATCCACGGACTAGTACGTGATGGTGAAGGACGTAAGATGAGTAAGTCACTTGGCAATGGTGTAGACCCTATGGATGTTATTGAGAACTACGGTGCAGACTCACTGCGTTATTTCTTAGCAACAGGTTCATCGCCAGGTCAAGATTTACGATATACAACAGAAAAAGTAGAGTCTGTATGGAACTTTGCGAATAAAATTTGGAATGCTTCCCGTTTCGCACTTATGAATATGGATGGTATGACATATGATGAAATCGACTTAACTGGTGAAAAATCAGTAGCAGATAAGTGGATTTTAACACGCTTAAATGAAACGATTGAACGTGTAACATCATTAGCAGAACGCTATGAATTTGGTGAAGTTGGCCGTGAGCTATACAACTTTATTTGGGATGATTTCTGTTCTTGGTATATTGAAATGGCGAAATTACCATTGAATGGTGAAGATGAAGCAGCGAAGAAAACGACTCGTTCAATTTTAGCTTACGTACTAGACCAAACGATGCGTCTACTACATCCGCTTATGCCATTCATTACAGAAGAAATTTGGCAACACTTACCGCATGAAGGTGAGTCCATTACGGTGGCAGCATGGCCAACTGTGCGCACAGACCTTCATTTTGCTGAGGAAGCAGACAATATGAAGCTCCTTATGGATATTATACGTTCGGTGCGTAATATTCGTGCGGAAGTTAATACACCAATGAGCAAAAAAGTACCATTATTTATTTCTGCAAAAGATGCAGCAACTGTTGCTATTCTAGAAGCGAATAAAAGCTATTTAGAAAAATTCTGTAATCCTGAGCCGTTAACAATTGGTGAAGGCTTAGAGGCGCCAAGTCAATCTATGACAGCCGTGGTGACGGGTGCTGAGCTATTTTTACCACTTGTAGGGTTAATTAATCTAGAGGAAGAAATCGCTCGTCTAGAAAAAGAATTAGAAAAATGGGCGAAAGAAGTAAAGCTTGTTACAGGTAAGCTATCGAATGAGAAATTCGTTTCCAAAGCACCTGAAGCATTGGTAAACGCAGAACGCGAAAAATTAGCGGACTATGAAGAAAAACATGCAGTTGTATTAAAACGTTTAGAAGAATTGAAAAATATGTAATTGCATTGTAATTTGTAAAAAACAGCAGGTGACGAAATAGTCCCCTGCTGTTTTTCTTGTTATGCGTCGAAAGATATGTGTTGAGTTAGGAAATATTGTATAGTATTATACAATATAGTTAGTAAAATAGATAAAGGCAAACTATCCGAAAGGTTAGGACGCAAAGCCTAGGATCTAAGGTGAAAAGATGCAGTATTTTTTTCGCTACGAGCGCCTGGTTACCATGAAATGTAATGTTTCTTAATTTTTATGGCTATTCTATGTTTAATAGAATGGTCTTTTTTCTTTAAGGTGAAAAAGGATAACAGGAGGTTTAACATGTCAGGAAATATTGGAACAATTGTTGTAAAGGTAAACAAAGCCTGTGATGATTTAGATTTTGTTAATGCAAGAGGATTGATTGAGGCGAATCTACTAAAGCTTTCCGAAGCGAAGTACTATCGCCTATTAAACGCAAGTGGACGTGTATTAATTAAACATGTATTGGCGAATAGTAGCAACGAACAAAATGCTGCAAAGAAAACGTTAACGCGTACAGATTTGCTTATTATTAATAAAATCAATGAATACTGTTCAAATTTTGATATTTCAATGTTAAAAAGAACATTAAAAAACTCGCTTGATTTAGTACAACGACCAGATGTTTTGCCGCTATTAAATAATGATGCAAAAATTATTTTAGACGATATGGGTGCATTATTAGGCGTTCATCAATTACAATAATTTGCTGTTTTTTTGAAAAAAACTAGTTAAAAACACACAGATGCTCACTCCTTTAGTGATTTTCTGTGTGTTTTTAAAATTGTGTCTGAATTGTTTGTGTGCCTGGCACCCTTTATACTAGAGTGAGAGGGAGTGTTTCTTTTGTTTACAACGATAAAAGCATGTACAGATTTTATTTTTTCATTAAAGGCGGTTGACCATAAACGTGAGCCATTAGTAATGATGCGTGAAGTATTGGCTCATTTAGGAAACCCACAGGACACATTACGAACGATCCATTTAGCAGGGTCCAATGGCAAAGGTTCCACGGTTAATGTGTTGCGGGAAATGTTAGAGAATGAAGGCTACCGAGTAGGTGCCTTTACTTCGCCCCATTTATCACGCGTCAATGAACGTATGACGATAAATGGAGGTCAAATTTCTGACGAGCAATTTTTACAGTATATGAACAATATTGCTTCAATAATTGAAGCACATTACGCTGGCGACTATCCTAGCTTTTTTGAAGTCGTAACACTTATTATGTTCCAATATTTTGCTGAGGAACAAGTGGATTTTGCACTTATTGAAACAGGGCTAGGCGGTCGTTTAGATGCGACCAATGTCATAACGCCACTCGTGTCCATTATTACAACGATTTCATTGGAACATACAGCATTTTTAGGTGATACGTTTGCCAAGGTAGCTTTTGAAAAGGCGGGGATTATTAAAGAAGGTGTACCCGTTGTGGTAGGGGTTAAAAATGAAGAAGCACTTGCTGTTATTCAAAAGGTTGCTAAAGAGCGTCACGCGCAATGTTTGGTGTTAGGACAGGATTTTACAGTCGTGGCACATCAGCAGGAGATGACTAGTCAATCATTCGATTATCGTAGTGCTAAAGTTGCCATCAATGGGCTTCAATTAAAAATGGCGGGCGCGCATCAAATGGCAAATGCTAGTCTGGCCATTACCGCGATGAATATATTACACGAGCAAGGTCATGTTGCCCTATCTGAACAATCTATTCGTCAGGCACTACAACATGCTCAGTGGGCAGGGCGCTTCGAACAGTTTGCAAATTATATTGTGCTAGATGGTGCACATAATTCAGAAGGAACAGCTGCGTTAATTCAAACACTGCAAACGGTCTATCCAAATCAACCATATCACTTCATTTACGCGGCGCTTTCTGATAAGGATCATGCCAATAGTATTGCTTTAATGGATACAGTCGCAACATCTATGTCCTTTACACAAATTGCTTTGCCAAATGCCATGCCAGCTGAACAATTAGCGAAGCTGTCAACACACAAGGACAAACAGTATGATACGAATTGGCAAACCATTGTCCGTGAGGTTATTCACAACAAGGAGCGTCAAGATATTGCCGTTATTACAGGTTCACTTTATTTTATAGCGGAAGTGCGCCAGTGGTTGCAGGAGGAAATGCGATGATTCCTTTATTTGATGACTATAAAAAACGATGGTCTTTAACAAGTGATGATGTTATTAAGCCTGGACTAACAGCTATAGAAGAAGCCTTAGCGTTAGTTGGGAACCCTGAAAGGAAATTGCAAATTGTGCATCTTGCAGGGACGAATGGTAAAGGCTCAACCCTCACATTTTTAGAGTCGATTGCGCATGAGCATGGCCTAAAAGTAGGGAAGTTTATGTCTCCTTGTATTGTTGATGTGCATGACCAAATTCAAGTAACACAACAATGTATTTCACAGGCAGAGATGGATTGTGTTTTTCAACAGATGAAACATGCTGGGCTCAGTGGAAAACTAACGGATTTCGAACTTTTAACAGTCGCTGCATTTTTGCATTTTGTGAATTGTGATGTCGATATTGCCTTAATCGAAGCGGGAATGGGGGGCTTATTAGATAGTACGAATGTAGTGCTACCAATCGTCTCTATTATTCCAAGTATTGCCCTTGAACATACAAAATTTTTAGGATCGACAATCGAAAGTATTGCCCAACATAAAGCAGGGATTATTAAGCCACAGCGTCCTGTCGTAATCGGTGAAGTACCAAGAGAAGCGAAGACAGTTATTGAGCAAGTAGCTCATGCAAATCAAGCACCTATTTTTGCGTTAAATCAACAATTTACAATTGAGCAAAAGCACCATAATGAGTGCTATAAAAATGATGACCAACATTTATATATCACGAATCTTACACGCCAAATGAAAGGGCCGCATCAAGCGAATAATATGGCATTGGCTATTACTGCTTTTATCGAAGTGGCTGCTGTACGAAATATTGCCGTGGATGTGGAAAGCATACGTCGCGGTATTGAAGGTGCTCGCATCCTAGGCCGATTTGAAGAAGTCATGCCCTATATTATATTTGACGGTGCCCATAATCCTGCTAGTGCAGAACAATTGGTAGCAACGATTCGTCAACAGTATCCTAATGAGTCGATTACTTTCGTGATAGGCATTTTGGGCGATAAAGATGTCAAAGAAGTGTTACAAAACTTTGAGCAAATCAGTGATCAATTTTATTTCGTTGATTTTGCCAATCCACGTGCGATGGCTGCACAAGAATTGTTAGCAATAAGCAATGCCCAGCAAAAAGCGATTTTAAGTGATACAATTTCATTTTTACAACAGCAATCACAGAAGAGATGTAGAACAATTGTTTCAGGCTCTTTATATTTATTAACAGAGGTGCGTAGGCAATTGCTTGCACCAAACAAAAAATAATTACGATATGAAGTCAAATTATGTATATGACTTTGCTAGCAGGACAAACAATTCGTCATACTTCTACCGAAAGCAACTTATGATTTCTAGCAGGTGTTGTGTTTGTTGCCCTTGTATTATGTTCTGCTTTCGCCGTCAAATAGGGGGAATCTACAAAATAGGCCTGATTTCTTAAGCTGACGAGCATTGAAAATTAAGACGAATTTTGCTAGGAATTAGCGATAAATTTTTTAGACGAGGCGACAGCAGTCTCGTCTTTTTTTACGTTCATTTTGATAGGTTGAAACAAGAGGTGATGATCGTTTGAAAATTGTGAGTCAGGTAATAAGAAAACAAGTTGTGCGCGCAATGTTAATTGGTGGCATTGTCGGGCTGTTTGGTGTAGCCATTTTTTTAGGCGTTCTTCAAGCAAGTACCCAACTTTCTTTAAAAAAGGACAGTGAAGTAGCACAAAATGAAAGCGGACAAGCAGAAGCTGGTGCAGATTCAAATTCAAATTCGGAGACAATACCGACGGCAGGAGGTACTGCTAACTCCACGATGTTTTATGCGAGTCAAGCAGGTGTTTTTTCTAATTACCAAAGTGCGAGTGCTTTCGTTGCTGAGCATCCTACATTGCAAGAAAGTGCCGTTGTAGAAGTAGACGGGAAATACTATGTGTGGACAAGCGTGGTAACAGATGAAAATGACTTAGTTTTTTTAAAAGATCCCCCAACATTTAAAAAAGCATTTAGCGTCAATGGCGACAGTTGTAAAGAGGCGACAATCGCTGAAGTAATTAATGTATTAGCTGATAAAAATACTAAAAAATTAAATTTTAGCGAAGCGACAAAGGATTCAACCCTTCCGGCAGATTGGCAAAGTATTGGCAAGGCTGCCACGACTATTTCCAGTGATTCAAGCGTTATTCGCTTACAGATTTTCGCCCATTATAAGTCTAAAAATGCTTGTCTTCAAACAAAATTTTAACTAGAAAATAGCGTTAAAAGTGCATTATCTTGCTTTTTTGAAAATTTTCAAATACCTTATTCTCCGTTATGATAGAGACAAGGAGGAATGGTGAAATCATGTTTGAAACAAATCATAAATTAGTGCTTGCTTCCGCTTCACCACGACGAAAGGAATTACTGGCTATGCTAGACCTTCCGTTTGAAATTGTCACGAGTGATGTAGAAGAGACAAGCGTCCAAGCAACCACGATGCAAGATTATGTAAAAGGTGTGGCACTTCTAAAAACACGCGATGTCGCAAAAAAAGTGCCAAATGCCACGATTATCGGTGCAGATACGATTGTCGTTTTTGATGATGAACTACTGCATAAGCCGAAAACACGTGAGGAAGCAATTTCTCACTTATCGCGTTTATCAGGCAAGCGTCATGCGGTCATGACTGCTGTAGCCATTATTGAACCAAGTGGATTAGAAACAACCATTGTTGAAGAAACGGCTGTTGTATTCCGTACTTTATCGCAAGAACTTATCGAAGCGTATGTAGCATCCGGAGATTCTTATGATAAGGCTGGCGGCTACGGTATTCAAACAGCGGGGACTTTATTAGTTGAGCGAATTGAAGGAGATTATAACAATGTTGTGGGCTTACCACTTGCAGCGTTGTTTGCGCAATTGGTGGCACGACAGATTATCCAATTTGCGAAGGAGTGAAGCAGTTGTCAACAGATGTTTTACCAGATATGATGATTCGCGACGTTAATATAGCAGATCGACCACATGAAAGACTTTTAAGGCAAGGTGCAATGAGTTTATCGAATCAGGAGCTACTGGCCATCTTATTAAGGACAGGCACGAAAGAGGAGTCAGTCCTTGTACTTGCAAACCGTGTTCTAAGTACATTCGAACGCTTACATCATTTAAAACATGCAACAATTGAAGAAATTTTTGCTATAAAAGGTATTGGGGAGGTAAAGGCAATACAAATTTTAGCTGCAATAGAGCTAGGAAGGCGCCTATCTCAAAAGCAAAATGATGACAAGTATACAGTTCGTTCTCCGCAAGATGCCGCTGCCTATTTAATGCCGGATATGACCTCACTGAGTCAGGAACATTTTGTTGTCCTTTTTCTCGATGTGAAAAATCAAATTATGCATAAAAAGACGATTTTTATCGGCGGTTTGAATGCTTCCATTGTACATCCAAGAGAAATTTTTCGCGAAGCTGTCAAACGTTCTGCTGCCTCGATTATTTTATCGCAAATAGGCAAACATTATTTTAGGCGAAAAACCATTTTATTGTGAACTAGAGCTTTTTTTAATTTCGCCTAATCATTTTAGGCGAAATTAAAAAAGTATACATTTGTATACTCTTCAATTACACATTTATATTAAATTCTTTTATTAATTCATTTAAAATAAAATCTATGGATTGTATTTGTCCAATTAGATTTTCTCTTAAACATGCTAATTCATTTTGTCTTAATTGCCTAATCAGAATCTCTTTTCTTAATTCTAATCTGTTAATATAATCTTCAATTTTACCACGACGGAATGTCTCAGCTATTTTAATCACCCCTAATCTTATTTGTATATGAATGTATACATTATTCTTAAATTGTTTTAAAACACAGTTATTATAAAGATAATTGTCCCTTTAGCTTAATATCAACATCTTATACTTTTATGTATGTTTTTATCCATTTCCACATATTTTTAGTAATAAGGTGAATAAAAGTAAATCACGAGTAAGGTGATAATAAAGAGAAGGCTGTTATTTCCTTAGTGGACAGATAGAGATATTTAAAACAAAAATAAAGTAATAAAAAATGATTATAAGAGGTTGAATAGAAAAACATACCGAAATCCATATAATACATAATCTTTTAGGAATGACAAAAAGAATATACTCCTTTCCCTAAAAACTGGGCATAAGATAACGATTTAAAAGTAGAGATTCGATTGAATTTTGCAATATAACATAAATAAGTTTTAAATAAGATGTATAAAAGGGTGAATAAAACTCAATAATAAATGTGAAAAAGGAATAAATAATTCTTTTTCTGTGAATTGAAATTTCAAACAATATACTTTAATATAAGATTAACCTTAAGGAGGAAATGATGATGTATAACCATTTAGAGAAGATTAATAAAACAATTAAAATCAAACAAATTCGCCTTGAAAACATTAAAAATATAAATAGTGGAACTATAGATTTTTTCAAAAATGATAAACCTCTTAATATTATTGGTTTATATGGTCAAAATGGCTCAGGAAAAACTGCATTGGTAAATGCACTTGATATAATTAAAACACTTTTTATCGGAAGAAAAATGCAAAAGAACGTAATAGACTTATTACCTTTGAGTTCTGAAGCAACAATTGAAATAATATTTGAAGTTCCTAAAGAAAGAGAAATATATTATAAAGTTGAGCTAAGAAGAGCTACCAGCGAAGATTTGAGAAACGAAAACCTAATAAATGAAGAGAACGAAAAAGGTGAAATATCTATTAAGGTTGTTTCCGAAAAGTTAGAAACTAGAAATTTAGAAACAAACAGTCGAAAAAAAGTGTTACTAGGTTATGAGAGCGAAAATGAAGACTATCCATTAATTACAAAAAATCTGTTTCCTAAAAACAAAATCAATTCTAGTAAATTAGAATATGTTAAAGCTATGTCAATTTCAAACCAAGAATCCTTTATATTTGGGACTGGAATGAGGAAATTTATAAAGGAATATAAAAATAAAAGGATGCTAGACGAATTGCGAGAGGTTCTAAATTTACTCTCTATTGATTTTGCTAGAAACTTATTTATATACTCGAATGATTTTTCAGGTATGATTTATACTAACATACTTCTTCCTATTTCTTTCTCTGTTGGTATCAATGCTTCATCAAATGCATCTGGAACTTTACCTTTACCATCTAATAAAAGTTCTATTATTTCGAAAAAACACTTTGAACTAGCTAATATAATATTTGAACAAATAAATGGTGTATTACCAAATATAATTCCAGATCTTACAATAGAAATTGAAGAACTCGAAAAAAGAAAGTTAGAAGACGGAAATGACGGATATTCTATAGAGATCATGGCTAATAGAAATGGACACAAATTCCCATTTAGATGTGAATCAGATGGGATTAAAAAAATTGTTTCTATATTAAGTACTCTTATTAGTGTCTATAATACACCGAATGCAACAGCAGTTATAGATGAATTTGACAGTGGGATATTTGAATATTTACTAGGTGAACTTGTATCTGTTATGTCTTCTAGCGCTAAAGGGCTGCTAATATTTACTTCACATAATTTACGAGCTTTAGAAGTACTTAATCCTGAGGAAATTGTATTTACAACCACTAACCCTGATAATCGTTATATAAAAATTACTAATGTTAAGAAGACCAACAATTTAAGAGCTGTATATTTAAAAGCAATTCAATTAGGTGGGTTCTCCGAGAACTTATATGCTCAAACAGATACTTTTTCTATTCAAAATAATTTCAGAAGAACTTATAAAAAAATGAAAAAAAATTTACAGGAGAGTAAAATTAATGAATCCACAGAAAAAGGTTTTGATTTTAATAGTTGAAGGTGATACGGATTTAGCTGTATTTAGTTCATATATAAAGGAGATTGTTGATCCAGAAAGAGTTAAAATTCATGTCACTAGAGGCGATGTCTTTACCAAAGAAGAGAACTTCGGGAAGGAAGCTACCGAAATTATTAAGGAAGTTACAGAAGAAGTTAAACAAGAATACTTCCTTACAGATGAAGATATTTTCTATATTATTCAACTATGCGATATAGATGGGATATATATTCCTTTGCATGACTATCATATACAACCTAAGGGTTACTTTGGTGATAAAACCTATTACTTTGATAGCCATAGAAAAAGAATTATCGTTAAAAATAAGTATTCTAAAAACAAATTATTTGAAACATGGAAAAATAAAAAAGATCAACAAGATATTCTAATTAATACAAATGAAATAAACGGTATTAAATACCGATTATATTTTTATTCACTTAATCTAGAACATTTTCTTAGTAATGAAATAATTGAAGATATAGATGATAAGTGGGAGTGTGTCGACAATTTTGTTGAAAAATATCCTAATCTAGAAGATTTTAAGCAATTTGTTAATGATGACTCAAATAAAGTGTCAGATAACTATGAGGAATCATGGCATTTAATTTCTAATGAAACTGATTTTTTTAGTAATGGAGTTTCAAATGTAAATATATTCATTAAAGATTTCAGTGAGTAAATAATACATACTTAAAATCCAAGTAGTCTTATATATGACTACTTGGATTTTATTATTACTATTGAGTAAGACCATACTTATTAATTCTGCTAAAAAATTGTGTGATTTCACTACAATAAAGCAGAACCACCTCTCAAGCTCTAATAATCACTACTTGTAAACTAATATATATATATATTTCCAGTTATCAGAATCAATTAAAATTTATAATTTATCAATAAGGGTATATGACATTGTTTGTATCATAATTTTTCTAATTTCTCTAGCATTACTCAGTAAAGTAACCTTATTTTTAAGTTTATACTTAATATCTAACTTTTCAATTTCTCTTTGATCATCTTCACTAAATTTAGTTAACTCCTCTTCATAGACTCTATCTATAATAGTTTTTTTTGCAATATCACTAAGCTCATCAAATTTAATAAGATGGTCAATGCGTGAGTAAATTGGGTCACCCAAGTTTTTTCTTATTTCTTTTTCATCTCGATAATTTGAAGTACAAAAAATGATTGTATTTTCTAAATTAACCTCATAAAACTTGTCAGTGTAAACACCTTCATCAAATAATTGATAAAATGCGCTATAAAACATTGGGTGAGCTTTATCAAATTCATCTAACAAAATGATATTTGTTTCCCTATCTAATAAATCTTTGGCAAAGGAATTGCTTTTATCACCAAATATATAATTCATAAAGTTTTCATTATGAAACATTGATAACTGTTTTCTAAACAATTTTTTCTTTGAATTAACTGCCTTATTTACAAATTTAGCTGTCTCCGTTTTCCCTACACTAGTAGGGCCATACAGCATAATTACTGTTGGTTTGTGCTCCCCTTTGTTAGTCATACTGTATAATGATGCGAGAAGCTCATTTTTAACATTAGATTGTCCATAAATAATATTATCAAAGTCCTGTTTTATAGCTCTTAAATGACTCAAGTTTAACTTAGAGTACTTATAATCATGTATGGAAATTTCTAATTCAGTTTGCGATGTTTGAAGTTGATGTAAGATTTTCGCGGGTGGATTATGTAGCCTCTTCATACCCAAATTTTTCAGCAAATAATAAGCTATAAATTAAAAAACCTTCAATGAAAAAGTCTGCAACACCTGAATACTCATCTGAATATACTGCTAATGTATAACAACCATAGGACTCTGAAAATGAAGTTTCTTTTGGGTCCAGCGATCTTACTAAATTTGAAAGTGTTAAAACATTTTCAATGGGGACCATTTTATCAAATTCTTTCTTCGGACCATTAAATATTCTAAATTTCAATACACTATACCTCCACGCCAGCAAGAATTACATCATATAGTTTTAAATAGTCGCGATTTTGATCAGTACTTTCAACATGTCCTAATACTTCTATTGGTGAAAGACGAGCAGTTTGCCCATCGACAGCCATTTCATTTTCAACATTTAGATCCGTTTCTTTTGCTTCTCCTACTTTTATGGCATAATAATTAAGTTTCATTTTAGGTAGATCCATCAAGCTATATGCATTTTTAAATGTATTAATGTTAAATCTAAGAATAACTTGTATATCATCTTTATATGTGAAATTCGAATAATTTGCTTATTTATGTAAATTATAATGAACCGGGGGTGTGACTATTGGATAACAAAAAAGAAAGAAGAAAAATTATTATTGCTGAAAATGGGGGTTACATTGTTCCAAAGGAAAGAATGGAGGAATTAATAAAACGTATTGATGAACTTATTGATAAAGCGGGTTTAGGTGCGTTAAATAGTGATTATTGTTGTTTTGTTAGTGATGTTTATACAAACATTCGGTAAGAGAGGTTCGGTTAACCGATGACTACTCAGGGTGCTTTTACGAGTTTGATAAAACCTGTATGGAATGCAGTTTTTTTATTCAACAATAAGTTCATTTAATTGAAAATCCAAACAAACATATTTAATTTTTATGGTAAAATTGGGTGAATGAGTAATGAAATATATTGAATATTATTCCTAATAATAGTTTAGATTACAAGTAACAAGAATCCATAAGGTGGTAATTATTATGCAAGATTTTAAAATTAATATCTTAAGTATCTGTACAAACTGTGCAAAAGATGAATTTTTGAAGAAGTATATAAATGAAAAAGGTATTTACAATCAAACATGTATATTATGTAAAAAAGAAAATCTTATGACAGTTGATTTTTATTGGAACAAGGAAATAAGAACATTAGTAAGGGCATTGGTAAGAATTTATTTTTCAGAATTTGAATATAGTAGCTTTTGGGGAGGAGTTAACAATTTACCACATTTATTATATATTGAAAATCCTATATTAACCCATATATATAACGAAAATGATGAGTTTGATTGGGTAGAACTTGAAGAGGGATATGGTTGTCATAGAATAGATCTACTTTTTGAAACTATATTTGAGAAGAATTTATTTACTGACCAACATGAAGGCAATGAAGTGTCCTTATTTAACGGACCCTCAACCTTGAGTGGTAGAGAAAGAGCAAATGAAGGGTATTCCCCTTTTATTAAATTGACGAAGGATGTATCTTCACTCTTTACTAATTATGAATTGAGACTTCAAAGTGAGAATCATTTTATATTAGAATCTGAATTAATAGAGAAGTTTCTAGCCTTATCTCATTTCATAGAAAATAATAGGGATTTTACTAAGCAGATGTCATATTTCCGTGCTAGAATTGGGTATAACAACCATATAGCTTATCAGGATAGCGGGATAGATTTTGATGTTGATTTTAATGATAGAGTAATTAAAGTACCATATATGGGTGCAGATATTTCTTGCCCACCACCACCGAAAGCAACAGCAGGTCGGTTGAACAGGGTTAATGTCTCCTATTTATATTTAAGTTCAGATAGTGAAACGGCTATATCTGAAATAAGACCTCACCCAAGTAATTATGTTTCAATTGGAGAATTTAGTTTATTGGAAGATATAAGAATTGCTGATTTTCGAAAAATAAATCTACTGCATTTTTTTAAGAATGATAGATTACTAGATGATTATGTCTTATTAAGTAATATAGCAGCAAAATTTTCTATACCAATTACACCAGAGGAAAAAGAAGGCTATCTATTTACGCAACTAATTACTGAAGTATTTAGAAAAATTGGATTTGATGGAATTTGTTTTAATAGCTCGATTTCTAATAATAATGGATACAATTTAGTGATTTTTAACCCTAACAAGGCAGAATACAAACAAGGTAGTAGTGTTTTGAAGAGGGTAGAAAAAGTGAAATTTGAAACTGTTAATGAAAAATTTGATTCGAAATTTGATTATGAAAATGAAGAGGATTATATTGTTTTTAAAGAAGGTAGATGGCAAACTTAAAGAAAAACAAAAAATGCAATTAGTTGAAAAATATTTAACATAAATGTAAAATCATGTTTTGTGTCAAGCTCTTAAAATGCTAGGACATGTTTATCTGATGTCCTAGCATTTTTAATTAAATTGATTTTCAATGTAATTAATTATTTTGTCCCAAAATGAAAATAAGAATAAGAATCCAAATATAAACGTTATGAACATCGATACTAAGATTGGATGCCGTTCGAACCAACTTTTGGAATGATTTTTTTCTGATACGAGTTCATTTTTTTCACCAATAAATGAATTAGATATTTTGTTATTATTACCAATTTTAATCTTCATAATTCATTTCCCCTTAAAAAATGAGCCAATTTTAGATCGAGAAACTTTATTGTTATCACCGATTTCTACTGATCTATCGTTATATACTAGATTATGAATTACAGATACTAACTCGGGTTTGATATTAGGAGATTTATCTATCGTCTCTGAAATATCTAATGTATCAATAGCTTCGGTGCTAAAGTTTTTTTCAAGAGTTAAAATTATATCTACAACTTTATTCTTAACATAGGTAATTATACTTTCGAAATCATTAGCAGCATACATAACATCCATAGCTACAATTTGTAGTTGGGGTGTTGAAATGCTGTGACATAATTCTGTAGGGATTGGTCGGCCAAGTTGATCTCTGTTTTCCGAAATGAGGTTTTTTTCTATTGTTGAGATTCCGTCTCGGACGTTAAGAGTTAACATTTCTTGAATATACTCTCCAGGTAATCTTGTGAAGTTCAATGGTACGAGAGCATTAGTGTACTTTGCACTCTGATTTACCAAGAATGTCCCCTTAGCTCTTCCTTCAATTATTCTGTATTGAGGTACGCTATCATATTCTTTATATCCGCTAACTTCACCATCAATCCATTCTAAAATACTGCCATCTTCTAAATCACTTAAAATTATTTTAAGTCTAAGTAGAATGTTCTCTAAACTAACGCTATTACTGACAACATCTTTTAACAAATTGCTTCTAGCCATCTATGGACTCCTTTCGTTGTTCAATATTAATATTATAAACCAATATAGGGGTTAAAAGTAACTTATGGGAAAATATAAAATATAATAGGATATAATATTTTATATTATAATTATCAAAAATATTTATCGTGAATCTAAATATTATAAGAATGGAGGAACCTGTATGGATTATATCGCTCGTATAGATGAATTAGCTGATGATATGCGTGTACATGGTGCAATATTAGTTATTGGTGCAGGAGGCTCATATGAATCAGGTATGCCACTTTATGCGCAATTTCCAACTTTTATCTGGAGAGTTATTGATAAATATAAAGAATTAAAAATAGAAATGGGATTTGATGAGAATATAGATGCAAAAGATATTATAGGCTCCGATACTCAAAAAATCATGCAATCATTCGATTTTATTAAAAATAATGAGAATGCATTGTATTATTTAAAAGAGCAGTTTAAATCTATTAATGATCATCATAATAAAAATATTTCGGAAGTGCATGAAGGGATTTGTAAATTAATTCATAATGGGTACATAAAATTAGTTGTTTCTTTGAATTGGGATGATTTACTTGAAACATCTTGGGAACGTATTTATGGTACTGGAATTAATTCAAATAGAATTCAGTTAATTAAACCTCATGGAGATGTAAGGAATTTAGAAGGTCGTTGGTTGTTACCGAATGAAGATGGTGATATTACAGATGAAGAATTAGGAATAATTAATTCTATAAAGAAAGACTATTTTTTAGATATAGTTATATTGGGATATTCTGAGAGCGATAAAGTATTTGTAGAGAAGGCTTTAAAGCCTAATTATAAGGATAGTAAAGTTTTTAGAATTTCTCCCTTCTCAACAGACTCAATAGCACTTACTGCATCGAAAGCTATAAATTACTTAGTGAATAAAATACCAAGCAATCCAAATAATGTTTGGGAGAATGTAGACTTTAACAATAAAAAAGGTATTGAAAATGCAATACTTGGTTATAGGTTAAGGCCTACGGATGTAGATTCATGTGCAAGATTTCCTCAAATTAATATAGCTAGTAAAAGATTAGAAACAATAGGGTTTGTGATCATTAAAAGTGAACCAGGCTTTGGTAAATCGATAATGAGTTATCAGCTGGCTAATGATTATAGGAAATTAGGTTGGGAAATTAAGAAGTTAATAAATGAATCTGTCGAAACCGAATTAAATTTATCAAGTTCGAATTATAAAACTGTTTATATTATTGATGATGCACATCAAATCGATAGACTATTACTTGAAAGAGTAATAGATAAAGTTACTGAAGATAAGAAATTAATTATAACTATGACAATTTCCAGTGATATTGATTTAGAACTTGAAAACATAATAATTACTAGGGAGTCAGCTATAGAAACTTTATTCACTCATTATAAAGCGAATGAAAAGACTATCGTGCCAATTTTGAATAGAATACGTGAGGATATCAAGATAGGTAATTTATATTTGGAAACGCCTTATGAATACTTATTAGAAGGAGCTAAAAGAGAGGAAACACCTTGGTTATTTAACTTTTATTTACGAGGTGGCTGGAATAGCATAAGTACCAATTTCTTTATAATAAAAAAACAAGGAAGAAGCGATATTACATTGGCATTAATTGCGGTCCATCAGCTAGTGTCCATTGATAAAGAAATATCATTTGGAAATTTAGTTGAAGTAAGCAAAGAATGGGAACAGTCTCAGCAAAAGGTAGAACATAATTTGAGTTTTTTAGAAAAGCAAAAGATGATCATAAAAGAAACTGGCTATCGAACATTACATTTACAAATGGCTTGTAGATTAGTGATTAAATTTTATTCGGAATCAGACCCTAAAGAGAAAGATAAATTTATTCAATTAATTCAAGAAAAGATATTAGATGAACAAATTAGTTTTCAAGGAATTAATCTTTTTATAAATCTAACGAGGGCCTTTAATATTTCTACTGTATTCCATAAAAAGATTTTCACTGAAGAAATAATCTCTGAGTTAATAAATAGATGGTTTATTGAAACAGAAAGTGAAAGTATTAGATTTGGTAGCTTTGTAATGGAGCGTTTATTAAGTGCTAATAATAAGTATAATTTTAAATATATTTTTGAGAATAAACCTTTAGATTTCAGAAAAATTATAGAAAACACTAATCAAATTACAGCATATGCAAATAGCAATCTGTTAAATAACTTTTTTAATGAAGATAAGGCTTTGAAAAAGGATTTTGTTAACTCTTTAAACATAGAAAACATTATTAAGAATTTATCTGAAATTGAAGCAAATGCTTCTAGTTTGTATGTTTGGGCTAACTTCTTAGATCGATTAAGGATTGGTCAAACTAAAAAATGGGTGGAGAAATTTAAAATACATCTACCAAAAACTGAAATCTCTTCTGCATTAAAAAATTGTCCTTTAGATAATGTACAATCGACAACGAAAATGTTAGTAGCACTATTTCTATACGATGAAGATTATGCGATATCAGAATATTATTCTGCTCTAGATAGTTTTGAGAAAAACTTTAAATACAATTTTCCTGAATCTATAAACTCACTACTTGATTATTCATTTAGATATATATTTTGGGGAGATGAACTATTTACTAAGCCAAGAAGAAATAGAAAGCAAAAAGAACGTCTAAAAGCATTTTCGGATAGAATAGCTGAAGAATATTTAACTGAAAGTATAATGAATGGTTTGGGAAGAGAATGGAGTTTTATCTACGACTTAATTACTAGTATTATTTCTGTAGATGAAAATAAAGTAAAGAATGCCATAACTAAAATAGATTTAACTAGGCTTAAAAAAACTACCAGTGGGCTATGGGATACGCAACCTAGAGATTTAATTCTGCTTGTTGCAATGCTAAATGCTTTTAGAGACGATGTATATACTATTATTGAAAGTCATTTAGATGAAATGGAATATCTTCAGCCACAAATAGCAATTGCTGCACTACCAATAATGGATAAAGTTCATGAAAAATCAAAAAAAATAGTTTTGTTCAATAGAGATGGGAATTCTGCAAATACAGCTGCATATTTTTTGGAAAAATATTCTAAAAAGAACCTGTATAAATGTAAGGAGATAATAAAACAAAATGAAAACTTTATTATAAAAAATTTATTATTAATGCATCCGATAGAGTGGGATGATACACCAAATTTATTAATTCAAATTATAAAAATCTATCCAGAGTTCATAAATGGTATTAGTAAGTCATTAAAAATAGATGATATAAAAACAACTTTAAAATCTTATTTTATGGACTCGCAGTTTGAACATCATAGAGAAAGAAAATCAGTGAATCTTTTTAGGGATTTATTGAAGGAAATCGTTTTGATTTCTGATAACGTAGAGTTGTCTGCTTTTTTAAATTATGTAATAGCTGAAATAGATAATTATAAATGGACAAAAGGTAAAGAGAGCACGTTAAGTATAGATTTAGTTATTTAATACTTAGTAAAGAAGCTGACATTAGCTTTAAAACAAAGTCTAATAATTAATAAAAAGGAACTAATAGTTTGGAATGATATTTGATTAAAATCCTGTTTTAGTATTAAACAGGATTTTTCTCTTATGTTCTTGTTGATATTGTAAGAAGTCAATACGTTACTCCAAAAAGCGCCATATTATGGGTGCGCGAGGAATTAACGTGAAAGATGAACAGCAAAAAAATTTCAAGAATTAGAGAGGAAAATTTATTATTTAGAACAAAGTTTAAAACGTCTTTTTATCTTGGTAGAACCTAATAACCTAATATAAAAAAACATACTGGCATTTACTTCTTTCTCTAGGTATTTTTGAAGAGGACAATTACAATCATTTCATCTACTTTAAATATAAAATATGAAGAAATTATTCAAGATATCCTCCTATTTTCGGAAGAAGTAAAAAAACAGATGATAGTCAATTGTGAAACTTTCCCTGCGTGTCTCAATACAACCTCTGAGTTTTTATTGTAAAATATTACAAAAAAATATATGATTACCACATTCAAACTTAATTGAGTAATGGAGGTATCATCATGGGAATTAGATATAGAAAAAGCATCAATTTAGGTGGTGGATTCAGGGTTAACATTAGCAATTCAGGAGTTGGTTACAGTTGGGGCGTTAAAGGCTACAGAGTAACAAAAACTGCAAAAGGAACTACTCGTAGGACAGCTTCTATTCCTGGAACGGGAATATCTTTTGTAGACGAAACAGGCAAGGGAAACGGAAGAAACAACAATAATATAAAACCACAGCAATACAATAATGACATTCATAAAAATCATTATGAGACCAAAGAAATTGTTAATAGTGTAACAACGAATATGGTATCTGAAGGATTAGAAGACATACTATCGGCTATCCGAAAGACACTAATGGTAAATAGAATTTCTAATATAGGGATTTGGTTAACATTATTGGTGAGTTTTAGTATGCCCATATTTTTAATACTCTTCTTTGGTTTTGTTGGCCTTAAAATTTATGTTAAAACAAAGGGGCTGGTGGATTTAGAGTATATAATCGACGAAGATCAGAAAGAAGTTGTAGCTAAACGTATAGAACCTATGCTCAATGTTACTGATAGCAAGAAGATTTGGAGAATAATGCAGTCAAACAAAGTTATTGACAGGAAGTATTCTTCTGGTGCTTCTAATGAAGTTAAGAGAACACCTTGCATTGGCACTAAAAAAGTACCATTTCCTTTTCAAGCAAATACACCTGCTGCTACTTTTATAGCGGGCAAAGAAACACTTGTATTTTTGCCAGACAAATTATTTATCATACAAAAAAACAAGGTGGGTGTACTTAATTATTCAGATATAAATACATATACTCATACTACTAATTTCATTGAGAGTGAAGTTGTACCGATGGATGCAAAAGTAGTAGGGCATACTTGGAAGTATGTAAACAAAAATGGGGGACCAGATAAGCGTTTTAAAGATAACGTGCAATTGCCAATTTGTTTATATGGACAAATAGAATTAAAATCTACGTATGGTTTGAATACGGTTCTTATGTTTTCAAATACAAACATTAATAACTGAATCCAAACTCGTTTGGCAAAGCCAACATGTATTTAGCTGGGTTCTCTGGGCAATAATTATCAAATAGTCGTTGGAAAGTTATAGGGCATTTATCTCTAGTTAATTGGGTCCGTCACTTAAAATATACTAAGGAAATGTCCCTTATTGTCAAAAAAGTCCTTGGTCACAAGGGCTTTTTTGAAATTTAACTAATAAAATTCTTTGAAGTAGATTTAAATAATTTCTAAGATATATAAAAGAAATAAATTAAGTAATTTACATATGAAAAGTTGGATTCAAAATTATAAAGTAATGTTTCTAGAAATAAATTAATTTATGAACATACTTAATACGAACTAAACCATTTCCATCCAAGTGGTGTGCCAACACCGAGTCCGGAGGATATTGAAGTAACCAAAAGAATTCAGGAAGCAGGCTATATTATTGGTATTGAGTTATTGGATCACGTCATTATCGGTGACCATCAATTTATTAGCTTAAAAGAAAAAGGTTTTATTTAGCGTTAGCCTACAAAAAAGTCTAACAAATTATGCTAGGTAAAGTGGAGAAGTTGTTCTGTTTATGCACGACTAGGAGAGCCTAAAAGATTTGTACATAGTGAAGTACAGGGCCTCATCTGCTAAGAAGGAACAAACGATATGCCAAGCAACCTGCATCTTAGGCTACGTGCACAGCTAGAAAACTAGCGACACTTTCAATAGAGAAGCGCATTCGTTGATGGTAGCGAGCGTGTTGACTTCTTTTTTAGAACAAGTAATATAGTAAAATTTTGGCTTTCTGTGTGCTTAAGCTGGAAGCATTAACTGAAGCATACATCAACGACTAGAGAAAAGTGTTAGATTGATGACAGTCAATCTAACACTTTTTCTATTGTCAGCGCGTATGCAAAAAAGGTCTTCTTTTTTTGCATGAGACCGTAAATACTTCTGTAGACTGTGGCGATTTTTATATGATAAAGTTTTTATAGTATAATCTAAAGATAGTATAGTTATATCATTTTTAATAATAGTTCAATTTATAATGAACCTTTTTTGTTGGATGACGTTATTGTATTCGTAGAAATATTATAGCATTCACAAAAATTGGTAGCCTATAATCCGTTGTCTTACATGAAAAAAAATAATATGCTAATCTATACGTACTATATTTAGTTTAAGAGGGAATTAAAATAGTAAGATTTCTGCAAGAAGAGGTATGTGGCACTACAAATTCTTGCGTTTATCCGTTATAATGAACGGTATGATTTTATGTCAACGATAGTATGGCTTAAATAGAAAGGGAGTACACAATTTGTTTGGATTAGGTAGTAAAGATGTCGGGATTGACCTTGGCACAGCGAATACATTAGTTTTTATTAAAGGGAAGGGGATCGTTTTACGCGAGCCTTCTGTAGTAGCGAAAAATACAAAAACAGGGGACATCGTTGCAGTTGGTAATGATGCGAAAAATATGATTGGTCGTACACCTGGATCTATCGTGGCGATTCGTCCGATGAAAGATGGGGTTATTGCTGATTATGATATTACAACGGCGATGATCGAATATTATTTAAAAGAAGCTTGTAAAAATTCTGGCGGTAATTGGAAAAAACCGAATGTAATGATTTGTGTGCCATACGGTATTACATCGGTTGAACAACGTGCAGTAATTGATGCCTCACGTCAAGCAGGCGCAAAAGAAGCATTTACAATTGAAGAACCATTTGCAGCAGCTATTGGTGCGAACTTACCAGTTTGGGATCCAACAGGGTCTATGGTTGTTGATATCGGTGGTGGTACAACTGAAGTAGCAGTTATCTCATTAGGCGGTATCGTAACAAGTGAGTCAGTTCGTATCGGTGGGGATGCAATGGATCAAGCCATTATTTCATATATCCGTAAAACGTATAACTTAACGATTGGTGAACGTACTGCAGAAGCAGTGAAAATGGAAATCGGTACAGCATTTGCTGAAGGCCCTGAAGAAAAAATGGAAATTCGAGGTCGTGACCTTTTAACAGGTTTACCAAAAACGATTGAAATTTCTTCTCATGAAATTTCAGAATCATTGCGTGAAGCGGTATCGTCTATTATTGACGGTGTACGAAAAACATTGGAACAAACACCACCAGAATTATCTGCTGACGTTATGGAGCGAGGTATTGTTTTAACAGGCGGTGGCGCATTATTAACGAATTTAGACAAAGTTATTAGTAAAGAAACAAATATGCCTGTGTTTATTGCTGAAGATCCATTAGACTGTGTAGCTATTGGGACAGGTAAAGCTTTAGATCATATTGATTTAATTCGTCAACAACAAGTAAAAGGGTAAGGAGGTTTAGGCAATGCCACAGTTTTTTTTCAATAAGAAAGTAATACTGCTACTAGTGGGCATGGTTTTTCTTGTGGCATTGATTAGCTTCTCATTACGAGATCGGACGAATGCAACTTTACCAGAGCAAATTATTAAAGATACTGTCGGCGTCGCACAATCTATTGTTGCGAAGCCGGCGAATTACATAACAGGTATTTTTAATAATATTGACTCCCTCTTAAACACGTACGAAGAAAATAAACGTTTAAAAGCACGCTTAGAAGACTTTGCAGCTGTTCAAGCCGAAGCATTGGTATTAAAATCTGAAAATGAAAAGCTACTAGAACTTTCTAATTCAGCTAGTTTAAAAGCTTTTGATCCAATTCAAGCGACGGTTATTGCTAGAAATCCTGACCAATGGGAAGAAAAAATTATTTTAAATAAAGGTTCTTCTCATGGAGTAGAAAAAAACATGGCAGTTATGACAGCGAAAGGGCTAGTTGGTAAAATTACGTTGGTGACTCCATTCACCTCTGAAGTAGAGCTTTTATATACAAATAATCCTAACTATCGTGTTTCTGCGATGGTTTTAGGAGAAAAAGAGGCTTACGGTTTAATCGAGGGCTTTGATAAAGAACGAAATGAACTCATTATGAAGCGAATCGATTCTAGCTTAAATGTGAAAGAAGGCGAAAAAGTAGTTTCTTCTGGTTTAGGTGGTATTTTCCCTAAAGGTGTACCAATCGGAGAAATTACTGAAGTAAGCACAGATGATTTTGGTTTAACAAAAATGGCTTATGTAAAACCATCTGCAGATTTTTCGATTTTAGAAAATGTTGTCATAGCTAAAAGATCCATAACAGTGATTGATGGTTCTGATGGGGACTCATCGAATGAAGATTTAACAAATCCACAAAAGGCTACTGAAGAGGGGGAAAAGTAATGGTTCGTTTTCTTATTCCCTCTGTTGCAGTAGTACTATTTCTACTAGAACCAGTGTTTGCCATGCTTTCACCGATTGAAGTGAGTGGGCATATCTACTATCTAGTACCCCGATTTTTAATTTTATACTTAATATTTATCTCCATCTATTACAGCCGTCAACGTGCGGTAATGTATGGACTTTTTTTTGGTGTCTTGTATGATGTGTTTTACATTGATATTATTGGATTATATTCGGTACTCTATCCGCTAATTTGTTTTTTAGCAGGGTCTATCGTGAAGATAATTCATCAGCACTTAGTTGTGACAACAACTATTTCAGTTGTTTTAGTAGCAATTTTAGAATTTGTACTCTATCAATTCTTCTATCTAATCGCTTTTACAACGATACCGTTAACGGATTTCTTACAATCACGACTACTGCCAACAATCATTGCCAATACTTTATTTTTAATGATTCTTGGTTGGGCCTTCAAGTATCTAATTAATGCGCGTGTCTTACAGAGAGCACGTGAAGTTTCTTAATATCAAGAGCAACGTGAGGTGAGGCATTCATGAAAAAACAATTAGTTAATATGAAGGGAACAAAGGACGGTTTTGTTCTCCGTTTAGACGATCAATGTTCGTATACCGAGTTAGTAGAAGAGTTAAAACGAAAAGTTTCAGAAGGCGGTATCGATGGTAAAGTAGATGTACAATTACATTTAGGCTATCGATACTGTTCGGATGAACAGGTAAAAGAGCTTGTAAAAATTGTTCAAGAATCAGAAGAGTTAATTGTAGCAAAAGTGCAAAGTGAAGTACTGACTGTCCATGAAAGCAACAAGAAAATGATAGAAAGCCAACAAGATACATATGTAGGAGTGGTCAGATCGGGACAAGTTCTACGTGCCTCGGGGGATATTGTAATTGTGGGGAATGTGAATCCGAACGGTCGAGTAGAAGCAGGTGGTAATGTATATGTGCTTGGCAGACTAAAGGGAATTGTGCATGCAGGTGTACAGGGGAATAAGGAGGCAATTATTGCTGCCTCTCGTTTAGAAGCCACACATATTATGATTGCTGATCAAGTTGAAGTCATGTCAGACGAGCATGTAAAAGCTATTAACCAAGCAGACATGGCTTGTGCATTTATCGGCTATGATGGGCGTATTGCATACGATCAAATTCATGCGTTAAAAAATATCCGACCATTATTAAATGGGTCTAAGGGAGGAAGCTAGTGTGGGAGAAGCGATCGTCATAACTTCAGGTAAGGGCGGTGTCGGTAAAACGACAACAACGGCTAACCTCGGGACTGCATTGGCTCTGCAAGGGAAAAAAGTATGTTTAGTAGATACAGATATCGGCTTAAGAAATCTAGATGTTATTCTAGGTCTTGAAAACCGCATTATTTATGATTTAGTTGATGTTGTGGAAGGTCGCTGTAAAATCCATCAAGCATTAATTAAAGATAAACGTGTAGATGATAAACTATTTTTATTACCTGCTGCTCAAACGACAGATAAAAATGCTGTTACACCTGAGCAAATGGAGAGCTTAGTAGAAGAGTTAAAGAGAGACTATGATTATGTTTTAATTGATTGTCCTGCTGGTATTGAGCAAGGTTATCGCAATGCAGTTGCCGGTGCAGATCATGCAATTGTCGTAACAACACCAGAAATCTCTGCAGTGCGGGATGCGGATCGCATTATTGGTCTGCTTGAACAAGAGGACATTACAGCACCTAAACTTATTATTAATCGTATTCGTCAGCATATGATGAAAAACGGCGATACACTGGACGTTAATGAGATTACAACACATTTGTCAATTGACCTATTAGGTATTATCGTCGATAGTGAAGGTGTTATTTCCTCATCAAATAAAGGTGAACCGGTCGTTATGGACCCGACAAATAAAGCATCTTTAGGCTACCGTAATATTGCCCGTCGTATATTAGGTGAATCTGTGCCGCTAATGGCAATTGAAGATGAGCATCGCGGTATGTTCTCAAAACTAAAAGCATTATTTTCAAGATAATCTCAACCTTTTCGTGCCTATGCACGGAAAGGTTTTTTAATTGTGTGAGAATTGTGTGAGTGCCTGGCACTTTTTCGTGCATGAATGGACATGCCGCCTCATATAGTGTGAAAAAAGGATGAGAGCTTGTTTAAAAAATGGAAATGGATGGTCATGATCTTACTTGTGGCTGCAATCATGCTTGTAATTCGATTAGAAGATCAAGGTGTAATGAAGACGCCTATACGAAAGCTTGTCACGACATCAGCAGATATAACCTATTTAAGTGAGCTCGGTAAAAGTTTGTTAAAAAAAGAAGAAGAAACAATTATGGTTTCGAGCGATATTGGGCAAACTGAACTATTAACGTTTACGAATGCGCAAGTTTTTAAAGAGGGGTTTTTGTTACAATATGATGTTGGTCTCCCTGTCTATTCAGGGCAAAGCGGTCTCGTTGTTTTTACGGGTCATACTAAATATACTGGGAAAACAATGACAATTAGCTATGAGGATGGCACAACGGTATCTTATGGAATGCTCGATAGTTTAGCACAACTACCATACACGAACGTGCAGGCTAATGACTTAATCGGTATGAAGCAGACAGGCCAACTTTATATCTCAATTGAAAAAGATAATACCCATTATAATTTAGAACAAATTGTGCAGTGGCTTGAAAAGACGGAGAACGATGAAAGTTAAATTGCATTTACTTTGTATCCCTCTGATATTGGTCATGATTTTCAGTGGCCAAATTGCTTATTATGCAATTATATTAACTTCATTGCTATGGCATGAAGCAGGCCATTTATTGGCCGCGATGCTATGCGGCGTGAAAATAAAATCATGTGTTATTGCACCGTATGGAGGGGAAATTGAATTTGAAAATCCAGCAGCTGTGCAAGCATCTTCACTACTTTGGATTGCATTAGGAGGACCAATCGCCACAATACTGGGGATTGGCCTTGCTTTTTTCATGCCAGATTTAATTGCGACTCGACTCGTGAATGTGCAGTTGGTGTTACTAATTATTAATTTATTGCCAATCATTCCACTAGACGGAGGAAGGATCATCCTGGCAAGTTTATTTTTAGTTTATCCAAGTGCGCGCTTATTTGAATATTATTACTCGCTTTCTCTCATTTTTGCTACTATACTATTTATTATAACTTTAATGACTTTGCCACAATCCGTTTTTCTAGCGATTCTTTGCTTATTTATATGGCTACAAGTGCTAAAAGAATGGAACTATCGAAAATACCGTTTAGCATTTGAGAAATATGTAATGAACAGGTTGACGTGATAGAATTCATGTGGTAGTATTTTAATGTTATTGTTTGTAGCACCCGTGCTACTACAACCGCTCTGATAAGGTTTAAGTATCATTCGATCACCTTTATAAACAGGCGAGTCTGAGTCTAAGAGGAGGTGCAGTAAAATGTACGCAATTATTGAAACTGGTGGTAAACAAATCAAAGTAGAAGCTGGTCAAGAAATCTATGTTGAGAAATTAGGCGTAGAAGCTGACGAGGTTGTAACTTTCGATAAAGTTCTATTCGTAGGTGGCGAAAACGTTAAAGTTGGAGCTCCATTCGTAGAAGGCGCTACTGTAACAGCTAAAGCTGTTAAAGAAGGCCGTCAAAAGAAAATCGTTGTTTTCAAATTGAAAGCTAAAAAGAACTACCGTCGTAAACAAGGTCACCGTCAACCTTATACAAAATTAGTTGTTGAATCAATCAATGCTTAATTGTGAGGTGTAACACTTGATAAAAGTTACGATACATCATGATGAAAATAGACATGTGTCTGCATTTGAATTTTCAGGACATGCTGAGTACGACGAATCTGGTAAAGATTTAGTATGTGCAGGAGCATCTACTATTGCCATTGGTACGGTAAATGCGATTTATGCTCTACTACAATTACAACCAGAAGTTGAACAAGCAGCTGAAGGTGGAGGCTATCTTAAGGTAGATTTACCGACAGATTTAGAACCTGAAATTGATACAAAACTACAATTGATTGTCCAAGTAATGACTGCTCAAGTGTATTCTATGGTGCAAAATTACGGACAATATATCCAAATCAACTACAACCAAGTAGGAGGTGCAACAGAATGAAATTGTTATTAGCATTAGACCTTCAACTTTTCGCATCGAAAAAAGGGGTAGGTTCTACTAAAAACGGACGTGACTCTGAGTCTAAACGTCTTGGCGCTAAACGTGCTGATGGCCAATTCGTAACTGGTGGTTCAATTCTTTACCGTCAACGCGGTACAAAAATTTACCCAGGTACAAACGTAGGTCGTGGTGGTGATGATACACTATTTGCTAAAGTTGATGGCGTTGTTAAGTTCGAACGCTTAGGTCGCGATCGCAAACAAGTATCTGTATACCCAGCTCCACAAGAAGCTTAATTTTAATACAGTAAACATAAAGCGGAGGACTGCATTTATTGCAGTCCTTTTTTTGGCTAAATTTCAATGAAGAATTAAGGGAAAAATACATCAAAACTTGTTATACTAGTTAAGATAACTTTATTGGA
This sequence comes from Lysinibacillus sp. NPDC097195, assembly GCF_044762075.1. NCBI lineage: Bacteria > Bacillati > Bacillota > Bacilli > Caryophanales > Bacillaceae > Lysinibacillus > Lysinibacillus sp. NPDC097195. The sequence goes on from NZ_JBIWDP010000001.1 coordinate 375,783, forward strand.
GTGAATGGGATGAACAATCAATCACTAACCATTAGTGAGGTATTACGTTTTGCAAATCATGATTATGTGAATCAACTTCAACTAATTCGCATGAATTTAGATTTAGGTAGAATTGATGAATCAAAAGAACTTATCCAGCACTATTCGGAACAACTGCGAGTATTGTCTATCATGAATCGTCTACAATTACCACAAACAATGGAGTGGCTACAAACAGCAGGGTGGCGCTTTCCTGCGTTACCGCTGGAGCTTAATGGTGAGATCAAAAAACCAGTCACGAATAATATTGACAAGGATGTTGTAGAGTACTTAAACAAAACAGTTATGCATGTTTATGATACATTAGATCCGTTTACGGAGCAGAGCCTAGCGCTCGATGTACGTGTAGACGATCATACATTTGTTTTGACGTTTACGCTAAATGGACTGTGGAGTGCAGATGCATTCACCGAAAAAGGTTTGAAACAATTCGACATTCAAACAATTGTGCAGACGAATACGTGCTGGCAATATGTGTTGAGTGCAAATAGGGAGTGAATTAAATGTTTGTCGATCACGTCAAGATATATGTAAAAGGTGGCGATGGCGGTGATGGAATGGTCGCCTTCCGCCGTGAAAAATATGTACCAAATGGTGGTCCCGCTGGTGGTGATGGCGGTCACGGAGGTAACGTTGTATTTGAAGTAGAAGAAGGCCTACGTACGTTAATGGATTTCCGTTATAAACGCCATTTCAAAGCAGACCGTGGTGAGCACGGGATGAGTAAAGGGATGCACGGTAAACGCGCTGAAGATTTAATTGTCAAAGTGCCACCAGGTACAGTTGTAATGAATGAAGAAACAGGGGAAGTTATCGCAGACTTAGTAGAGCATGGTCAACAAGCGATTATCGCCAAAGCAGGTCGTGGTGGACGCGGAAATTCCCGCTTTGCAACACCGGCGAATCCAGCGCCTGAACTTTCTGAAAAAGGGGAGCCAGGACAAGAATTAAATGTTATATTAGAATTAAAAGTATTAGCAGATGTTGGCTTAGTAGGTTTCCCAAGTGTTGGTAAATCAACGCTGTTATCTGTTGTGTCTGCAGCAAAACCAAAAATCGGTGCTTATCATTTTACGACAATCGTACCGAATTTAGGCATGATTGAAACAGAGGATCACCGAAGCTTTGCCATGGCTGACTTACCAGGACTAATTGAAGGTGCGCATGAAGGAGTAGGGTTAGGACATCAATTTTTACGTCATATCGAACGTACACGTGTCATTGTTCATGTGATCGATATGTCAGGAATGGAAGGTCGTGACCCGTACGAAGATTATTTAACAATTAACGAGGAGTTAAAACAATATAATCTACGTTTAACAGAGCGTCCTCAAATTATTGTAGCTAATAAAATGGATATGCCAGAAGCAGAAGAAAATTTAGTGGAATTCCGCAAAAAGGTAGGAGAGGATGTACAAATCTTCCCAATCTCAGCGATTTCACGCCAAGGCTTAAAAGAATTATTATTTGCAATCGCAGATTTACTTGAAGTAACGCCGGAATTCCCATTATTTGAGGATGTAGAGGAGCAATCAGACGCTACAGTGATGTACAAGCATGAATCACAAGGTGAAGGCTTCGAGATTACACGTGATGATGATGGTGCATTTATTATTACTGGCTATTCGATTGAACGTCTATTTAAAATGACAGACTTTAGTCGTGAAGATGGTATTCGTCGTTTCGCTCGTCAATTACGTGGTATGGGTGTGGATGAGGCATTACGCGAGCGTGGTGCACAAAATGGTGATACAGTTCGTCTGCAAGAATTTGAGTTTGAATTTATAGATTAGAACAGGAGTTTTAGGGGGAAGCGTATGAAAAATGTTGCGAATCAGCGATATTATTTAGTTCGTGAAGATGTATTAACAGATGCTATGCAAAAAACGTTGGAGGCAAAACACTTACTTTCAAGTGGTACTGTTTCCTCCATCTGGGATGCGGTAAAGCAAGTAGATTTATCGCGAAGTGCGTTTTATAAATATCGCGATGCTGTTTTTCCTTTTCATTCAATTGTACAAGAGCGTATTTTAACTGTCTTTTTACAGCTTCAAGATCGAAAAGGAACATTAGCTAAGCTATTGGAAACTGTCACAAATTCACATTGTAATGTACTGACAATCCATCAAACAATACCGATTCAAGGACGTGCGAATGTGACGTTGTCTTTAGATGTGACGAGTATGACTTCTGAACTCGATGACTTAATACAACAACTTAAACGATTAGATTTTGTAGAGTCAGCTGAGGTTATTAGTTCTGGTGCATTGTAAAGGGGCAGTTTGCAATGCCCCTTTGTCTGTTACAGTGAATATTAGTAGCTGTTAATACAAAATTTCGCTCCCTTTCCGCATGCGATGAGCAAGCCTCGCTGAAGCTGAAGTCAAGCCTCTGTGAGGTCTCGCTTAAGTCGCTATAATGCAGAAGTACTGCGAAATTATTTTTGTATATTGATTTAATTCACGGTATTTTAAAGTGAATATAGGAATCACAATCATATTTTTACGGGGCTTATATAAAGCCTTTTCTTTTTATGCGGAGTTTTCCAAACATTAAAAATGTTTCATATTCTATAAGTTATAGTGAAGGAGGTCATTTTCAATGACAGAGCAGCAGTGGGAGAAACGAATTGCATTTTTAGGACCAGAAGCATCATTTACATATTTAGCAACAAAATCTATCTTCCCAACTGATTGGCTTGTCCCATGTGCAACGATACCTGAATGCATTGAGGCAGTAGCAGAGGGCAAGGTAGATTTAGCAGTAGTACCTTTAGAAAATGCACTGGAGGGCTCAGTCCCATTGACGCTCGATTATCTATTCCATGAGGCAACACTTTATGTGACTGGTGAGCTACAACTAAAAATTCAACAACATTTAATGGTCAATAAAGCGCAAAAGGACAATTGGCAAGCAATTAAAGGGGTCTATTCACATCCACATGCGTTGGCACAGTGCCATAAATATTTATTTTACCGTTTCAGTGATGTACCGTTACATCAAACTACATCAACAGCGGCGGCAGCAAAATTTGTTTCGGAAAATCCAGATGACTGTATTGCAGCCGTAGGGAATGCAGCAGCAGCAGCGAAATACGGACTAGATATCGTGCAAGACAATATCCATGATTTTCATTTTAACCATACTCGCTTCTTTGTGTTATCCAAGCAAAACAAACGGCTGCCACAGGAGTTATCAGAAGGGCAAGCAAAAACAACTTTTATGATTACATTGCCGACAGACCGATCAGGGGCTTTACACCAAGTTTTATCCGTATTTGCATGGCGCCAATTAAATTTAAGTAAAATTGAATCACGGCCATTAAAAACAGGTCTTGGCGATTATTTCTTTATGATTGATGTTTTAGCAGATGAAAAAGAACCAATGATGCGAGGGGCAATGGAGGAGCTAGCGGCTCTTGGCTGCAAAGTAAAATCCCTTGGTACATACTTTACGTATTTAACATCAGACGAGGAATAAAAAGCTAGAAGAGGTGAATTGTGTGGGTGGCATTATATTATTTGATGGCGTTTGTCATTTTTGTAATAGCAGTGTGCAATTTATAATGAAGCGCGACCGAGCTGCATTTTTCAAATTTGCTTCGCTTCAGAGTGACGTTGGGCAGGCGTTACTAGCACAATACAAAATACCTGTAAATATAGATAGTGTTGTTTACATTGAGCAAGGAAAATTTTATGTTGAGTCAACAGCGGCACTGAAAATTAGTCGCCGTTTAGATGGCTTATGGCCAGTGTGCTACGGACTGATTGTTATACCAAATTTTATACGCAATGCCGCATATAAGCTTTTTGCTAAAAATCGTTATCGCCTATTTGGCCAAAAGCAAGTCTGTCAATTACCAACACCGTCACAACGAGAGCGATTTCTGGAGTGACTTTTTAGAGTGACAGGCACGCAAACAATTCTGAATTTAATGTCAGTTTAATTGGTGCATCTCATTTAAAGTGAAAATGTACGTGAACTTTTGGAAATGTACAAAATAAAAGCCGCAACTGGAGACGCGAATGCGACAGTTGCGGCTTCTGATGTTGAGTGACAGGCACCCAAACAATTCTGAATTCGTTGTCAATTCTGTACGTAGCTGTGAATTGTTAATCAGTCACGAGATAGCCTTTTTTTTGCAAGGTTTGTTCAATTAAGTCTAAAGTTTCAACAGAAGGTGCTGAAATAACATGAAGATGAGTGCCGCCTGTAAGTGCAGATAAGTAGCTAGCCTGTGTGTCGTTTACACGCTGTACAAATTGTTCAACTTCATGCCGATTGGAGACCATGAAAGAAGCGGTAATTTCACCGTAGATGGGATGCTCAACAATGACATTTTTCACCGTACCACCGCAGTCCACAATTGTTAGCAATTCATCTTTGGCGTCTTCAGGTGAGTGAAAACATGGGATTGTTCGTTCAACAGTATGAACAAGTTGCTCTTGATGCATATAAATATAACCTTGGCTAGTTGCAATAATGGGTTCATTTCTAGCTTTTAATAATGTCATATCATTGACAATGACTTGTCTAGAAACATTAGCAAATTTAGCAAAGTCTGTCCCAGTGATAGGTGTGTTACTTTTTTTTAGCATTTCTAAAAGTTGCAGTCGGCGTTCCTCGCCTAACATTTTTTTCATAAAAGATCACCTCTGCTTAGTAATAAAGGAAACGTTATTCCTTAAGCATTAGTGTACCATGAAGCATTTCCACCATGCGCGAATTTTTTGTATCCAAATGAAACATTGAACATATGATACGTAGAGAGGAAGGGAGGAAAAAATTGCGTATTCATATTGTTCAAAAGGGAGATACATTGTGGAAGATTGCGAAGGAGTACGGTATTTCGTTTGAGGACTTAAAGCGACTCAATGCTCATCTTGCCAACCCTGATTATATTGTTCCCGGCATGGAAATTATTTTGCCTGAAAAAATAAACAAAGAGACACATAGAGAGCCACATAAAGAAACACATAAGGAATCGCAAATGCATAAAGAGATGCCTACACAGCCAAGACCAAGCAAGGAAAGTATCAAAAAAGAGGTGCAAAAGCCGATGCCTGCACCACCACCTATTGTTATTCAACCACCAGCACCAATGCCAATGCCTGAGCCACAGATGATTCCTATACCAATCCCGATGCCGATGCCAATGCCGCAACCACAGCAACCGATGTGGATGCCACAGCCAGTAGAATTGAGCTGGAATCAACAATTAGTAATGCCGCAGATGCCGCAGATGCCGCAACCAGCACCACCGCCGCCAGCGCCACCAGTAGCTCAGCCAGCACCGCCGCCACCGCCGCCAGCACCAGCACCACCACCGGTTCACTATGTACCACAAATGCCAATGGTGCCACATTGCTCTAGCTGTCATCAGCCAATGCATCATCCAATGCATCAGCAAATGTGGTGGCATATGCCTATGCAACCGCAAGTTGAGGCTTATGCAATGCCACAACAACCTATGCCATGTGCAATGCCACAACATCCGATGCCACAACAAGTTGAAGGTGCGAATTTCTTAGAATCGAGCTCATCACCATTCTTTAATGAGCCACAAATGCAACCACAATACGATCAGATGCCAATGATGCCAATGATGCCGATGGGTCAAACTTGCGGATGTGGCGCACAACATGGCATGGGCCAATCTTGCGGATGCGGCGCACAACATGGCATGGGTCAAACTTGCGGATGTGGTGCACAACATGGTATGGGGCAACCTTGTGGATGTGGATCACAACCTGTCATGATGCCAATGCCTAATTGGCAATTTGACCCTTGTCACTGCCCGCCGCCATGTCCTTCAGGAGGACCATGGATGTCACCGCACTATTTCCCAGGCGGGATGACGCCTTATCGATGGTAAAAAAGCGTATATTGTCGAGGAAGTAAAACCTAATATTTGGAAGTATAAATATCAATCCAAGCATTATTTTGTAAAACGAGCAAAACAGCTAGAAATAGCGAATAAGGTGAGGGCAATTCATCGCCAACTTGGACGACTAGAGCCCTCACTCGTCCTGCCTTTAGTTAAAAGTGATGATGAGCAACTAATCGTTCAAATGTGGCAAGAGGGAAGTCACAGTGCGAATTTTGCCCATAAAAAAGATAGAGAACAATCGCTTAAGCTATTAAATTCCTTACATGATACAAATCAAAAAATTGCGTGGCAACGAGTACCAGGTCTGCATACCTTCTCACAGCTTTTAAAATGGCAGATGCGACACATGCGCTTTAAAAGCAGACGGAGTGAATTTCGTGCATTTTTAACAAAAGAAGAAGTGGAGCAAATTATTCACTTTAGTGAAAAGGCTTTGCAGTTAATGGAACTAGAAGATGTGCCGGAAAAAGATATAACACTGTTGCATGGCGATGTTGTTCATCATAATTTCTTATGGTGTACAGATGGTGAATTGCGCTTAATTGATTTTGATTTAGCACACCTAGGAGAAGCAGATGATGAATATATATTATGGTTGCATCGAGTGTTGCCGGCAGTAGATTATGATTTTGATAGTCTTTTAAAAGAATTACCAGAGCTTCAACGGTTAGATAAGAGAAAGTACCATCGCTTAAAATTTCCGAATGAGCTGTTGCGAGAATGGTTATTTGCTATAGACTTGCCGTTGGAACAACAGCTAGTTTTTTTAGATTATTTAATACCGTTTACGAAGCGAGCCTTAACATACTGGCCAAAACTGTGGTACGATATTGATAGAGTGATGAAGAAATGACCGTCTCCGAGGCGGTCATTTTTGTATGTGAACGGCATTTTCGCCATTGAATATAGTCGAGCATTCGTTCGCTATATGCTATAATCGAAGACGATGAATGTGAGGGATTTACCATGTATGATTATTTAAAAGGACAAATAGTACGTATAACGCCTGAGTATATCGTACTTGAGCAACATGGCATTGGGTGGCAACTGAATACACCGAATCCATTTGCCTTTCGAACGTCAGCAGCAGAACAACAAATTTACGTTCAATTGCATGTTCGTGAAGATGCTCAAGTATTGTATGGCTTTCCAAATTTGGATCAACGAGAACTATTCCGCAAATTAATTTTAGTGTCGGGTATTGGACCTAAAGGTGCGCTAGCGATTTTAGCAACTGGCAATCCACAACAAGTAATTAGCGCCATCGAACGTGAAGACGAAGCATTTTTAGTGAAATTCCCAGGTGTCGGCAAAAAGACTGCTCGTCAAATGATTCTAGATTTAAAAGGTAAACTTGGCTCTTTACTAGAGACAATTGAGTTACCTAGTGCAGAAGATGAGTTACCGTTATTTGGTGTCAATCCGCATAAGCATGAACTAGAAGAAGCCATTTTAGCATTAATGGCACTTGGTTATTCAGAAAAAGAGCTTGCAAAAATCCGACCGCAACTTGAAGACAATGACAAACTTGAAACAACAGATGCCTACATGAAGCAAGCATTGCAGCTGCTATTAAAGTTAAAATAACAAAAGGGGGGCAGGTACATGTCAGAACGCATGATAGCAAGTGAAGCGGGCAAATACGATGAACAATTTGAATTATCTCTAAGACCTCAAAAATTAACACAGTATATTGGGCAACAGAAGGTAAAAGAGAATTTACAAATTTTCATTGAAGCGGCGAAGCTTCGTCAGGAAAGTTTAGATCATGTACTATTATATGGTCCTCCTGGATTGGGAAAGACGACATTAGCCGTGGTAATTGCAAATGAAATGAATGTTAATGTTCGTATGACGAGTGGTCCTGCCATTGAACGTCCAGGAGATTTAGCGGCAATTTTAAGCTCGCTGGAACCGGGAGATGTGTTATTTATTGATGAAATTCATCGTCTCCCACGTGCAATTGAAGAGGTGCTGTACCCAGCAATGGAGGATTTTTGTTTAGACATAGTTGTTGGAAAAGGCCCTGAAGCCCGTTCTGTCCGTCTTGATTTGCCACCGTTTACCCTCGTTGGGGCAACGACAAGAGCGGGCGCATTGTCTGCTCCATTGCGAGACCGGTTTGGTGTACTGCTACGATTAGAGTATTACGATAATCCATCACTTGCTGAAATTGTTGTCAGAAGTGCCCATTTATTTGATGTGGATATTGAACAAGTAGCAGCAAGTGAAATGGCAAGGCGCTCACGTGGTACACCCCGAATCGCAAACCGTTTACTAAAACGAGTGCGAGATTATGCACAAGTGCTTGGAGATGGTATGATAACGGAGGACCTTGCCAAGCAAGCGCTAGAGCTTTTACAAGTCGATCCTAGAGGGCTTGACCATATTGACCATAAGCTTGTGACCAATATGATTGAGCGCTTCCGTGGTGGCCCAGTAGGTTTAGATACGCTTGCTGCCTCCATCGGTGAAGAACGTGTAACGATAGAAGATGTGTACGAGCCTTATTTAATGCAAATAGGCTTTATTCAACGTACTCCGCGTGGGCGTGTTGCAACGCATCTTGCTTACGAACATTTTGGATATGACTATCCACAACAAACATAAAAGAAGGAAGTTTTTTTCATGCGTGTAGAAGATTTTGATTTTGAATTACCAGAGGAGCTTATTGCACAAACCCCACTTGTCGATCGTACGGCAAGTCGTTTAATGGTCGTGACACCGGGCTCAGAAAAAGTTGAGCATCATCACTTCGCTCATATAGTAGATGAACTACAAGCAGGTGACTGTCTTGTATTGAATGATACAAGAGTATTACCGGCACGTTTAATGGGTGTGAAAGAAGAAACAGGTGCACATATTGAAGTGTTGCTTTTAAAGCAAACTGCAGGCACTGATGAATGGGAAACACTTGTCAAGCCGGCGAAACGCGTGAAAGTGGGAACTGTTGTGACATTTGGTGACGGTTTATTAACTGCTACTTGTACAGCTGAGCTAGATCACGGCGGTCGTATGTTTGAGTTTCAATACGATGGTATTTTTTATGAAATATTAGAGCAACTTGGCGAAATGCCATTGCCACCCTATATTCGAGAAAAATTAGATGATAGTGAGCGTTATCAAACAGTCTATGCGAAAGAGCGTGGCTCGGCTGCAGCACCAACAGCAGGGCTTCATTTTACGCAAGAATTATTAGAACAAGTGCGTGCTAAAGGCGTTGAAATTGTTTTTATCACATTGCATGTTGGTCTTGGGACATTCCGTCCAGTGAGCGTAGACTCTATCGAAAATCATGAAATGCATGCTGAATTTTACAGTGTGACAGAAGAAGCGGCAGCTACCATTAACCGTGTGAAAGCAAATGGAGGACATGTTATCGCTGTCGGTACAACATCTACTCGTACGCTTGAAACTATTGGCTCTAAATATGGGGAAGTGCGTGCAGAGCAAGGGTGGACATCAATTTTCATTTATCCAGGCTATCAATTTACAATTGTGGATGGTTTAATTACAAACTTCCATTTACCAAAATCGACATTAGTGATGCTCGTTAGTACACTTGCGACGAAGGATACGATTTTAAGCGCCTACAATCAAGCTGTGGAAGAAAAATATCGCTTCTTTAGTTTTGGCGACGCTATGTTTATACGTCCACGTTCACAACAAAAATAAACTTTTGTAAAAAATGATTTGTTCAAAAGAATAATCAAGAATAACATCGAAGTACTGTTTTTACTTTAGATAAGAGAGGATTTATTATTTTATGACACAACCAGCAATTCGTTATGAATTACTTCATACATGTAAGCAAACAGGGGCACGACTTGGCATCGTGCATACTCCACACGGCTCATTTGAAACGCCAGCATTTATGCCTGTGGGCACGCAAGCAACTGTTAAAACAATGTCCCCAGAGGAATTAAAAGAAATGAATGCGGGCATTATTTTATCAAATACGTATCATTTATGGCTGCGTCCAGGTAATGATATTGTGAAAGAAGCAGGCGGCTTGCATAAATTTATGAACTGGGATCGTCCAATTTTAACGGATTCAGGTGGCTTCCAAGTATTCTCGCTAAGCCAATTCCGTAAGATTGAAGAGGAAGGCGTCCATTTCCGCAATCATTTAAACGGGGATAAGCTGTTTTTAAGCCCAGAAAAAGCGATGGAAATTCAAAATGATTTAGGATCAGATATTATGATGGCGTTTGATGAATGCCCACCTTATCCTGCAACCTATGACTATATGTTAAAATCTGTTGACCGAACAACTCGCTGGGCAAAACGTTGCAAAGAAGCGCACGCACGTCCAGAAGATCAAGGTTTATTTGGCATTATTCAAGGTGGAGAATACGAAGAATTACGCCGCCGTTCAGCGGAAGCTTTAGTAGAGCTTGATTTCCCAGGATATGCAATCGGTGGTTTATCAGTTGGTGAGCCGAAAGATGTCATGAATCGAGTGCTAGAATTTACAACACCATTAATGCCAGAAAATAAGCCTCGTTATTTAATGGGTGTTGGTTCACCAGATTCGCTTATCGATGGTGCAATTCGCGGCATTGATATGTTTGACTGCGTATTACCAACGCGAATTGCTCGTAATGGGACATTAATGACATCAGAAGGCCGTTTAGTCGTGAAAAATGCTAAATATGCACGTGATTTCGGTCCTATTGATCCAAACTGTGATTGCTATACGTGTAAAAACTATTCTCGTGCTTATGTACGTCATTTAATACGTACAGAAGAGACATTTGGTATTCGTTTAACTTCTTATCACAACTTACATTTTTTACTGAATCTTATGAAGCAAGTGCGTCAGGCTATTCGTGAAGATCGCCTTGGTGATTTTCGTGAAGCGTTTTTTGAAAAATACGGTTTTAACGGACCGGATGCAAAAAACTTCTAAAAATGGAATGTGGTTTAGCGAATATTTACCTGTTATAGAAAAACTATTGATAATATAGAAAATTTTTGGGCTTGTCCATCGCTTTTTTAGGGTGAAATAGTCTATACTAAAAAAGTGAGATTTGGAAAGGGGGCTAGTAATTGAATATGGAATCGATATTAGGTTTTGCACCGATCATTTTAATGTTCGTGGCAATGTGGTTCATTTTAATCCGTCCTGCTAAAAAGAGACAGCAAGAAACACAAAATATGCAAAGTAGCTTACAGCGCGGAGATAAAGTTATTACAATCGGTGGCTTGCATGGTGTTATTGACTCAATCGAGGACACTGGTGTCACGTTAGTGATCGCTGATAATGTGCGCGTTAAATTTGACCGCCAAGCAATTGGACGTGTCGTAAAGGACCAAGCATAATCTTATAAGGCGTTGTCCCAAATAATTTTGGACAACGCCTTTGCAATTTTCAAAGCTATGTCGAAAAGAATACATTTTTGACATGGCTTTTTGTATAAAAAGCTGCCGATACGGTCACCTTGATAAGGTGGGGGTGTCTGTATGGAAGAATATTTGACAATTATATTTAGAACATGCTTTTTATATGTGTTTATACTAATCGTCTTTCGTTTAATGGGTAAGCGTGAAGTGGGTGAACTATCCGTAATTGATTTAGTCGTGTTCGTCTTAATTGCAGAAGTTGCAGCTTTTGCACTTGATGATTACGAAAATCCATTATTTAATGCCATTTTACCAATTATTATTTTGCTCTTTATCCAAATATTAAGTGCTTATCTATCATTAAAAAATAAAAAAATACGTGATTTAGTTGACGGAGATCCAGCTCTGCTCGTAAAAGACGGGATCATCCAAGAAAGTGAAATGCGCAAGCATCGCTATAATTTAGATGATCTATGTCAGCAACTACGAGAAAATGGGATCTCTTCTGTGACTGAAATAGCGTATGCCTATTTAGAGCCTTCAGGCAATCTTTCAGTGTATAAAAAAGATGAAAAGGCATTTGTCTATCCACTTATTATTGATGGTGATATACAAGATCGACATTTATTACTAATCCATAAAGATGTGGATTGGTTAATGGCTGAGTTAGCTAAAAACAATATCCATGATAGTAATACTGTGTTCTTTTGTATATGGGAGGACAGTCGACTTCATATCCAATTGAAGGAACATTAAACCTTCTTCGCTAATTTACGAAGATAGTGGAAGTCTGTAAAACGTAATTGGTTAGTCATTAATAATAGCGTAAATAGTAAAAATAAAGTAACACAGCTACTTAAAAGCAATGGTAGTGGCATTATTTGCATAAAGAAATATTGAGCAATACAAACTGCAATAAAACAACTATAAGGAACAACAAACATGCGGAAGCCCGCACGTAAATTTTTGCGTTGTCTCACGGTCGCGATATGCAAGAACGATGTTAATAAAACGCCAAAGCCAATTGCCACTACTGCGCCTTTTTCCTGAATGCCAGGTTGGGAGGCCAGTACAAACATAACGAACAATTTTCCAAGACCACCATAAATCGAATTCATCATGGCAGCACGAGCTTCACCAACGGCTTGTAAAATTGAATGAAGTGGACTTTGAATATAATAAAAATAAAAAATGGGAGCTAAAATTTTCACATAGCCTCTATTTTCTTCTAAATGAAATAATTTCATTGCTAAGTCGTCCCCGTGCACGAAAAAGTACGTGGCAGCGAAGCAACCGACCAAGGAAGATAGGCGTAACGAAACAGAAATTCGCTCTTGTAATAGTGCGTTATGTTGGCGTGCGACGGCATCACTAACTGCAGGGATCAGGACAATGGACAATGCGGTAGAGACAAAAGCAGGAAATAGTAGTAGGGGCACTAAAACACCGGAAATAACGCCATATAAAATGGTAGCAGCCGATGCAGTCAATCCTGCCATCGTCAATGCCTTTAAAAAAATGATAGGCTCTAAAAACCAAGTGAAAGAGCCAAAGAGCTTGCTTCCTGCTGAAGGCACCGCAACCCGAAGCATAGGTGAAGCAGGGTAGGATTCCACTTTGCTCTTTTTAGGTAATAATTTTTTCTTAGAAACCGTGTAATGGAGCCATAAATACAAGAAAGCAACGACTTCGGCTAACAGCGTAATTCCCATGGCAGATGCTGCAGTAATAGCGGCATTATTATAAGCAGCAACTAGCGGTAACATAAAGGTAATAAATCCAATACGAACAACTTGTTCAAGCATTTGTGCCCAAGCAGTTGGTGTGATTTTCGCAACGCCTTGTAAATAAGCGCGTAGTAATCCTGAACCAACTGAAACAGGCACAGCAAAGAGTGCAATCCACAGTGTAATAGTTGTTTGTTCATTATGTAACAGCGTAGTAGAAATATAAGGTATTGTCAGTGCAAGGAGTGGCATAAAAACAATCATACCAATAAATGACCAAATGATTGCTGTACGCATAACGCCAAAAATGCTTTCTCGCTTATTTTTTGCTAGTAATTCTGCTACAATTTTAGCAACAGCGATAGGTAGTCCAAGTTGAATGAGTGAGATGAAGAAAATAAATGCAGGATAGGCGGTCATATAAATGCCGACTGCTTCTTCACCCGCAATACGCATAAACTGCATTCTATAAAAGAAGCCAAAAAGTTTAGATAAAAAAATAACAAACATTAAAAATAGTGTACCTCGAACAAAAGAACTCATGCCATCCGTCCCTTCTCAAGCCGCAAAAATTCATTTACACTATTTGTATGCAATTACTTCTTACGATACAACTTTGATTGGAGATGATTCAAAATGAGTATGCAACATGCACAACTATTTGAAAAAATTCGTCCGGCAATTGATAGTAAGATTGCAGAGTTTCGGTATTATAAATATGATGCGATCACCGCAGAAGAATTATGGCGTTTTTGTGTAGAAAAGAAATGGCGCAAAAAAAATATTGAACAAATGCGCTTATATGAGATTATCGCTACTATTTTTGCAGTATCACCTTCTGATATTGTATCTTTCAACCAAGTAGAGTTTTTGCAAAGTGATGATTGGTTTGCAGAAATAAACACGGAAGAATTAAAATCATTGCTTGGGCCATTAAAAACACAAGAAGAATTTGTCGGTTCTGTAAAAGATTAATAAGAATACTACAGTGTTGAATTGACACCAAGCGCAACGTGTTTCATAATAAGTGTGTTGCGCTTTTTTACTTTGTACAAGCCATGTCGAAAAAAACAGGCAGTAAAAGTGGTAAGGGTTTTTTATTTCCCTACATAAATGTTCCGCTTACTATTCATAATGAAATGGAAGTACATCTTCTATTAGTACGGGAATTGCGCGTTATTGAACGATTGAAATAAGTAAGCAAACCTTTTGAAGCACAGGCTACATGATTCTAGAGGAAAAGGAGGAATTCAGGTTTCAAAAGGTATTGCTAGTATACTTGTTTGCAGTGTAAGGGATGCCCTTGCACCAATTCGAGGAGGATTTATAGATGAAATTAAGAAGTCGAATTGTGGCGTTCGTGCTGCTAATGGTGTTATTCTTTTCAACCATGGGTACGACTGCACAAGGCGTCTTAAAGGACATTAAGCTTGGTCTTGATTTACAAGGCGGGTTTGAAGTACTTTATGAGGTCAAAGAATTAAAAGAAGGACAAAAAATTACACCGGAAATTGTTACGGCAACGGCAACAGCTCTCGGCAACCGTGTCAATGCACTCGGCGTAAGTGAACCGAGCATTCAGGTTGAAGACAAAAACCGTATTCGTGTGCAATTAGCGGGGGTTGAAGATCAAGAATCCGCTCGTAAAATGTTATCTACTTCTGCGAATTTAACATTCCGTGATGTCGATGATAATTTACTATTAGATGGTGATGATTTAAAAGCTGATGGTGCGAAGGATTCCTTTGACCAACAAAACCGTCCTATTGTGTCATTAACGTTAAAAGATGCGAAAAAATTTGCGGATATTACAAGTAAAATTGCTGCCAAACCACAAGGCCAAAATTTACTTGTTGTTTGGTTAGACTTTGAAGAAGGTGTCGATTCTTATAAAGCAGAATCACAAAAAGCGAAACCTCGCTATGCATCTGCAGCAACAGTTAGCCAAACATTAAATACAACGGATGTTATGATTAGCGGTAATTTTACTGTTGAGGAAACAAAAAATTTAGCAGGTATTTTAAATGCAGGGGCACTACCAGTGAAGCTGAAGGAGATATATTCTACATCAGTAGGCGCTCAATTTGGTGACCAAGCATTGAAAAGCACAGTGTTTGCAGGTATTGTCGGTGTAATAGTCATCTTCCTATTTATGCTATTCTACTACCGTTTACCTGGTTTTATTTCAATCATTACCCTTGCAGTCTTTACATTCCTAGTCCTTGTTGTGTTCGACTGGATTAATGCTGTTTTGACATTGCCTGGTATTGCCGCGATCGTGCTCGGTATAGGGATGGCAGTCGATGCCAATATTCTTGCCGCAGAACGTATTCGAGAAGAGCTACGTGTTGGTTATTCTGTCAAACAAGCATTCCAGCTTGGTTCCAAACAATCGTTATCAGCGATTGTCGATGCACAGTTAACAACATTATTAGCAGCAGCAGTATTATTCTATTTCGGGACAAGTTCTGTTAAAGGATTTGCAACAACATTAATTATTAGTATTTTACTAAGCTTCCTAACAGCTGTTTGGGGTTCTCGTGTGCTACTTGGATTGCTTGTGAACAGCGGTTACTTTAATAATCCAGCATGGTTTGGTATTCCAAAATCTAAACAACATAGCTTGGATGAAAATATCGGTACATTAGATTTATCAACGAAATTTGACCGTTTTGACTTTGTACACAACCGCAAAAAATTCTATACGTTCTCTATGGCTATTTTTGTTGCCGGGATTATCGTACTAGGTATTTTCCGTTTGAATCTTGGGATTGACTTCTCAAGCGGTACGCGCGTGCAAATTGAAGCGGATCAAACGTTAACAAAAGAAGAAGTTTCAACTTATGTGTCTAGCATCGGTTTCCCATCTGATGATATTGTCCTTTCAGGTGAGAAAAGTAAAATGGCGGTTATCCGTTATAAAGATGATTTATCACAAAGTGACATTTTAAAATTCAAAAAAGTTGCAGGCGAGAAATATGGCCATGAGCCTGGCGTAAGTACCGTTTCTCCTACAATCGGTAAAGAGCTTGTAAAAAATGCTATTAAAGCATTAGTACTTGCTGCACTAGGTATCATCATTTATGTAGCAATTCGCTTTGAATGGCGCATGGGTGTTGGTGCGATTGTATCGCTTCTGCATGACGTATTCCTAATTATTGCTGTCTTTAGTTTTATGCGTTTAGAAGTAGACATTACGTTTATCGCAGCCGTCCTGACAATTGTTGGTTACTCTATTAACGATACCATTGTTACATTTGACCGGATGCGTGAAAACTTAGAGCAATACGATACAATTAAAGACCGTGAAGTTTTAGCAAACATTGTTAATAAATCGTTACGTCAAACGATGGGCCGTTCGGTTAATACGGTGTTAACAGTAATTATCGTAGTGGTGTCACTTCTTATTTTCGGTGCACCATCTATTGAAACATTCTCTATTGCGTTATTAATTGGTTTAATTACAGGGATGTATTCATCTATCTGTATTGCAGCCCAAATCTGGTACTCATTAAAAGTGCGTGAGATGAAAAAATCAGATGGTCAATTACGTAAAAAAGAGAAAAAACAATGGGGAACTGACGAACCTACTGTTTAATCACAACATTAAAAGAGCCATTCTCAACTATTGTTGAGAGGGCTCTTTTTGTGCGTTTGAAAACTACTGGCAGCTAGGGTGTTAATTGATTAAAAAAATAAGTTTTGCTAAATTAGAATGAACAAGATGTTCTTCCTGTAACGTGTGCAAGGTTAATAACTTATTAAAGGCTTTTTAGGGTATATGTATTTTATCTATGCTCAAAAGTTTCAGCTTCATCATAAAAACAAATTAGAGAAAGAGGGATGATTTATGAAGACAAGCTTTTTAATGACGTTTTTAGCTATCGTTGTTGGGTTAGCAACAGGTTTTTTAATAATTAATAATGAGCTAGATTTAATTAAAAGAATGATTCTACTAGTAATTTTAGTGTTGGCAGCCACCATTTTAATGGTGCTATTATCTAAAAATAATAAAGTGAAAGTAGAAAAAAATAATCACAAATACTAGGCAAACTAGTGTTTTCAGGCTGTAGACGAAACTATCTACAGCCGCTTTTTTTATGGATATTACGCAATATTATGTAGTGGAGGTCTGCCCAGGAGGAGGCTTACGCCATACTCCGCGAAAAGCGAGCATACTGAAACGAAAAGCTTAGTGTCTATGAACAAGAAAGGTTTAGTGCTTAGATGGCAATAAAGAAGGAAAAAAGAAAATCATCTTTTCGTCAGAATTGGTTGACAATTATTGTAGGTTGGCATAGAATAAGGCTAACTTTTCGTTCGGATATGGTAGAAAGTCTCGGGAGCGAGATTAGCCTAAGAACAGATGAGCAGAGCATAGACGAGAATAGCTGAGAAATTGTTGAATAAGAGTAGTAGCATAAGTGTGCAATTTAGAGAGTCAGTGGGCGGTGAAAACTGATTTGTAGCTTATGTGAATGGACTTATGAGAGTTGCTATGCAGAATAGCAAACGGATTCCCCACGTTATCGGGGGTGCTTCCATTTGAACAGTTGACCTACAACTGTCTTTTAGGGGTATGCCTGTAAATCTTGCGCATAAAAACACAGCGCTAGATTTTATTTACGATAGGTAAAAATGAAGCACATAAGTGAGAGCATAATGCTCTAATATGAGGTGGCAACGCGGTCATGATCGTCCTCTGCAATTAGGAATTCCTTTTTGCAGAGGGCTTTTTTGTTTTGTTTTATATTTCTCCAAACTCGTAATATGCGAAATTATTTATTCATAAAGGAGTTTTGTCGATATGCAAACAACAAGTTCTAGAACAAAGATGAAAACGATTAATGGGGATTCGTTAACACCTATTTTAATATTTAGACGCTTACAAGGTACGCATAAATTTTTGCTAGAAAGTTCAGCACAACATGAAGGCGCAGGACGTTTTTCTTTCATCGGTGCCAATCCACGAAAAACATATAAAGGTGTGGGGGACGAAATCCAAGAATTCTCCTATAAAACAGGGCAAACGTATACACATAAAGGCGACCTTTTCACCTTGTTGAAGCGCTTAATGCCACGTATTTCCAATACGACAGAGTTTCCATTTTCAGGTGGCGCTATCGGTTATATAGGCAAGCATGCTACGAACAGCATAGCAAGTAATGAAGAGATGTTGACGTTTCCAGATGTCCATTTCCATGTGTATGAAACGATTGTCGTTTTTGACCATGTAACGGATGAAGTGACATTAATCTATACGAACATTGATGCTGAAACAAAAGAACCCAACTTAGAAGAATTGGCACAGCAGTTGTTAACAGGCAAGGAAGGGGAAGAAACAACATGGTTCTATCAAGCGTTAAAGACGGTATCAAATCAACAGCGGGAAGAGTTTATTACAAATTTAACGAACACATTAAACGATGAGCGTTGTCATGTAGTCCTGTCTCAACAATACTTAGCAACTATCAAGGGCGATGCATTTGCACTCTATCGTCAATTACGAAAAAAAAATCCTGCACCGTATATGTATTATGTAACATTTGATGACCATATTGTGCTAGGGACATCACCGGAAAGTTTAATTCAAGTAAAAGGCCAACGCGTTATTGCGTCCCCAACGGAAGGCTTTTATCCACGAGGGGGGACTACTGTTGAAGATTTAGAACATGAAAGCAAATTGTACGACAATGCTGAGGTGAGGAAATCACATACAGTTCTTGTTACGGCTGTACAACAGGAGCTCGCAACTGTTTGTTATCGTGATTCTATCGAGGTCATTGACGCGATGAGAATTGAGCGCTTAAAGCAAGCATTGCATATGACATCACAAGTCGAGGGGCAACTTTTGCCGATGCTTCACGCAGTAGATGTACTGGCGGCCACGTTACCCCCAGTAAGCAGTATACCTGCACAACTTAAAGAACGTCATTTAGAAAAAATAGATCAAAATTTACCAGCCGTTTTTGGTGGCGCTATTGGCTTTATCGGCTTTAATGGACATTTAGATTTTGCATTAACAGGCAAATCAATTGTTATTGAACAGGAGGCAATGCATATGCAATCGACTGTCATAGTGACCAAATATTCAAATGTCCAGAATGTAGTGAAACAAATAAATACAGAACAACAGTTGTTTTTACATCATTTAGAAAATGGAGGTGGAGTGGAATGATGGAAAATATTCAACGAAAGGTAATGCAGCGCCAACATTTAATGTATGAGGAAATGTTTGAAGCGGCGCAATGGATGTTCCAACAGGAAACGCCCCAACAAGACATTGCCCATTTTTTAATCAGCTTATCCCAAAAAGGCGAAACAGCTCATGAAGTAGCGGCGTTAGCAACGGTGATGCGTTCGTTTGCACTGCAAGTACCAGCGCAAGATGGCCTATATATGGATAACTGCGGTACAGGGGGCGATGGCTTAAATACATTTAATATTAGTACTGCTTCAGCCTTTGTCTTGGCAGGCGCGGGTGTGAAAATGGCCAAACATGGTAATCGTAAAATTTCTTCTGCATCAGGTAGTGCGGATGTGTTAGAAGCTTTAGGCATTCACACAAATATTTCGATTGAACAAACGACTGCACTCTTAGAGAAAGAAGGCATTGCCTTTCTATATGCACCGAATGTGCATCCGAAATTGAAGCGAATCGGAGAGGTACGCAGAGCTTTAGGGCAACCAACAATTTTTAATCTCGTCGGCCCACTAACAAATCCAGTCCCTTTAGCAACACAATTTACAGGAATAAATCGTCCAAACTTTGTGATGGAATATGCTTCGGTTTTGCAAATGCTTGGCAGGCAGCGAGCACTTGTCGTTTCGGGCCCTAAAGGATTGGATGAAGCATCACTTGCTGGTCAAAATACCTTTGTTTTAGTGGATAAGGGGGACTTAATTCCATTTTCTTTAACAGCAGAGGATGTCGGACTTCCCTATGCCCCTTTAGAAGCAATTCGCGGTGGAGATGCACACGATAATGCAGCTATTATGCGCAAGTTGCTGGCGGGGGAACAAAGTGCCTATTTTGACACGGTCTTATTAAATGCAGGAATTGGTTTGTTTAGCCACGGCATAGCCCACACCGTCAAAGAAGGTGTGGAGATGGCGAAGGAAAGTATTTTCAGTGGTCGTGCATTACAGAAATTACAAGCAGTAGTCGCTTATAGTGAGAACATTAAAGAGGTGGAGATTGGGCAATGAATATATTAACGAAAATTATCGAACAGAAAAAAATAGAAGTAGCCGAATTACTTGCACAGTCAAATCCATTGACGACTAGTAACGACAGCAAGCGCGATTCTTTACTTACAACGTTAAAAATGGCTGATACTTTGCAAGTGATTGCAGAAATGAAACGTGCTTCTCCATCGAAAGGTCTTATTGCGGAGGGAGCTAATCCAGTAAAACAGGCAAAAATCTATGCCAACGCTGGCGCAGCTGCCATTTCGGTTTTAACGGATAAGACGTTTTTTCAAGGTTCATATGAAGATTTAGCAGCCGTTGCGAACGCAGTTCAAACACCACTTCTTTGTAAAGATTTTATGATTGACCGAGTACAAATTTGCTATGCGAAAGCAGCTGGTGCATCCATTATTTTATTAATTGTCGCAGCACTTGACGATGCAACGTTGCAAGATTTATATCAATACGCCACTAGTTTACATCTAGAAGTGTTAGTTGAAGTTCACGATGTCGAGGAGCTGGAGCGGGCACTCACTGTAGGGGCAAAGCTAATTGGTGTGAACAATCGAGATTTACGCACATTTGAAGTCGATCTAGCACGGACAAAAGACATTGCAGCAGTCTTTCCGTTTGGGGAGCAACGTGTGCTCATTAGTGAAAGTGGTATTTGGAATAACGAAGATGCTAATAAGGTGGCGGCGATGGGGGCAAGTGCTGTTCTTGTAGGTGAATCGTTAATGCGTAGTGGCGATGCAGGAGCTGCACTGCAACTATTACAAGTACCTAAAGCGGAGGCATCCGTATGACGAAGGTCAAAATTTGTGGATTGAAAGAAGTCCAACATGTGCAAGCTGCCGTGCGAGCAGGAGCCGATGCCATTGGTTTTGTTTTTGCCCCAAGTAGACGTCAAGTATCCATTGAGCAGGCTCAACAATTAGCAAAGCATGTACCTGAAGGTGTACGGAAAATTGGTGTTTTTGTCAATCCGACGCCTGAGGAACTACGTGTGGCAGTCTCTAGCGTGCCATTAGATTATGTGCAATATCATGGTGAGGAAACGCCAGAGTTTATTGTTCAGCAAGGTTATCCTTCCATTAAAGCATTGTCTGTCCATTGCGCTGAAGATGTGCAAGCAGCTACTAGCTATGATGTCGACTACTATTTATTCGATGCGCCTGGCACGGACTATAAAGGTGGCAGTGGCCATACGTTTGATTGGACATTGCTTGAGACAGCTGGCATTCCACATGAAAAGTTAATTTTAGCAGGTGGCTTAAAAATAGAAAATATTCATGAGGCATTGTCACTTGTCGGCCCTTACATGGTAGATGTTTCTAGTGGTGTGGAGACAGAGGGTAGTAAGGATACGAAAAAAATAGCAACGTTTTTACATGCAGTAAAAAGGGGGAGCTTATAATGGTAGTTTCAATAGCAAATAGTGTACCGACAAAGGAAGGACGTTACGGGAAATTTGGTGGGCAGTATGTGCCCGAAACATTAATGACTGCTTTAATTGAACTAGAAGTGGCATTTGACGAGGCAATGGCAGATTCAACATTCACAGACGAGCTAGCTTATTACTTACGGGAATATGTAGGACGTGAAACACCGCTATATTATGCAGAAAATTTAACACAAGAACTTGCAGGAGCGAAAATTTACTTAAAGCGTGAAGATTTAAATCATACTGGCGCCCATAAAATTAATAATGCAATTGGGCAAGCGCTTCTTGCCAAACGTATGGGGAAAAAGAAAATAGTGGCGGAAACGGGTGCAGGACAACATGGTGTAGCAACTGCTACTGCTTGTGCATTGTTAAATTTAGAATGTGTTGTTTTTATGGGCGCCGAGGATATTAAACGCCAACAATTAAATGTATTCCGAATGGAGCTACTTGGTACAAAAGTAGAGTCGGTGGAAACAGGGTCAAAAACGCTGAAAGATGCAGTCAATGCGGCACTACGTTATTGGGTGACGAATGTCGAAGATACCCATTATATTTTAGGTTCAGCATTAGGGCCACATCCATTCCCGAAAATTGTGCGTGACTTCCAACGTATAATCGGTGTGGAAACAAGAGCGCAAATACTGGCAAAAGAAGGACGATTACCAAATGCGGTGGTTGCATGTATAGGTGGCGGTAGCAATGCAATTGGCATGTTCCATCCATTTGTAGATGATGAAGCAGTTGCATTATATGGTGTAGAAGCGGCTGGTAGCGGTCTTGATAGCGGCAAGCATGCAGCAGCTATTGCCGGCGGCCAGTTAGGCGTTTTACACGGAGCGTATATGTATTTACTACAAGATGACAATGGCTTTGTGCAGGAGGCACATTCCATTTCAGCTGGACTTGATTATCCTGGCAAGGGGCCAGAGCATTGTTATTTACATGATATCGGCCGCGCCAAGTTTGATTCTATTACAGATGAAGAGGCGCTTAAAGGTTTACAATTACTAAGCCGTACAGAGGGGATTTTACCAGCGTTGGAAAGTGCCCATGCGATTGCCTATACAGCAAAGCTGGCAAAAGAAATGGATGCACATGATATTATTGTTGTTTGCTTATCAGGTCGTGGTGATAAGGATGTCCATACTGTGCGTGCAGTACTTGGAGGTGAGGAATTATGATAATGTTACAGCAAGCAATTGAACATGTGAAAAACGTTGGTAATAAAGCATTTGTTCCATATATTATGGCAGGAGATGGTGGACTCTCAACATTAAAGCCTACAATATTATCATTACAAAAGATGGGTGTTACAGCGATTGAAGTGGGTATTCCCTTTACAGATCCTGTTGCAGACGGGCCTACCATTGAACAAGCAGGAGAACGTGCTTTAGCGCAAGGTGTAACATTGCGTAATGTTTTAGAAGCACTAGCCTCATTCCGTCAAGAAATCACAGTGCCATTAGTCGTCATGACTTATTTTAATCCTGTATTAGCTTATGGCTTGGAAGAGTTTGCACGCGCTTGTGCGGCAGGGGGGATAAAGGGCTTAATTGTACCTGACGTACCTTTAGAGGAAAGTGCTATTTTACGTCAAACGTTAAATCCCCATGGCGTCGATATTGTACAGCTTGTATCGTTAACAAGTCCCCCAGAGCGAATTGCTCGTATTGCGGCGGCTAGTCAAGGTTTTGTCTATGCAGTAACAGTAAACGGTATTACGGGGGCGCGTGCAAGCTTTGCGGATGATTTAGAAGGTCATTTTGAACGGTTACGTGAAATGTGTGATATTCCGGTTTTAGCTGGTTTTGGTATTTCAACACCACAGCAAGTTGTGAGCATGGCAGCACTTGGCGATGGCGTAATCGTTGGCAGTGCAATTGTAGCGGCTTTACATGAAGGCAATGTCGCTAAAGTCGAAGCATTAGTCGCAGCGTCAAAAGGTGTGCCTGAGACGTCAGCGCGTTAATAGAATTGTTTGTAAATTGTTTGGGTGCCTGGCACTTTTCTTGGGTTGAATAAGCGAATATTAACGACATAGCTAAAAAGTGTTAGATTGACTGTAGTCAAACTAACACTTTTTGTCTTATGTGATAATTATTTAAAAGCATAATTGAATAATCCAACATATAATGGGCCAATCAGGATGCTCAATGTGATGCCGAAAATAGCTAGTTTAACATAGAATGGTTCACCATCATAACGTACTTCTTCATTAAACTTTTTATAACTATAGCCAACATCAAATAGTAAGCCAAAGATAAAGACCAATTTCCATACAACTAGTGGAAGGAATTGATAATGAGCAACGTAACAAAATAGACCGATCCATGTTATTAAAGAAAAAACAAAATCAACTATACCAAAAGAAGTTTTATAGCCCTCTTTTAAAAATATTCCAATTAAAGCTATTGCTAAAAATCCTAAATAGCATAGCCAAAAAATTTCAATCATCACTTACCTACTTTCTCTCATACATCTAAATGATTATAGCGAATAATATATTATATGTGAATAATAGTTTTGCACTTCCATGATTGTTTTGTAGATAATTTATTCAATCAGGATAAAACTAGTAAGTTAGTGAGTAGTGCGTACGTGCTTGATTTTCGGTATAATAGCCTTCGTGAGGAAGTGAGAGAAATGATTTTATCGAAAAAAAGATGGCAGGTAGAGCGTCCCGACGCACAACTTGTACAAACATTACAAAATGACTTACACCTTTCTGCAATTGCGGCAAAAATTTTGGCGGCACGAGGCTGTACAACATCAGCTGAGGCAGAAAGCTTATTAAATATGACAGAAGCGAATATCCACGACCCATTTTTAATGCATGGCATGACAGAAGCAGTCGCGCGCATTCAGCAAGCACTTGAAAACAATGAGAAAATATTAGTTTATGGAGACTATGATGCCGATGGAGTGACAAGTACAACAGTAATGCTCAATGTATTGCTAGACCTTGGTGCAGATGTGTCTTTTAAAATACCAAATCGCTTTTTACACGGCTATGGACCGAGTGAAACATTATTTCGTGAAGCCTATGAAGAGGGCGTTCAATTAATCATAACGGTGGATAATGGCATCTCAGGTCTTGAACCGATTCGAGTGGCAAAAGAACTTGGGATGGATGTCATCGTAACAGATCACCATGAACCAGGTGAGGAATTGCCACCAGCGGATATCATTTTACATCCGCGTGTACCAGAAGGGCATTATCCATTTGGTGAGCTGGCAGGAGTTGGGGTGGCGTTTAAATTAGCGCATGCCCTATACGGAGAGCTACCAACACATTTATTTGAGTTTGTAGCGATCGGGACTGTGGCTGATTTAGTACCGTTAGTGGACGAAAATCGCTATCTTGTGAAGCGTGGCATTGAAGAAATGCGTCGTTCACTTAGCCCTTGGATACAGGCGATGTGTGAGGTGGCAAGTGCTGAGCAAGCCACAATAAATGAAGAAACAATTGGCTTTTATTTTGGACCACGTTTAAATGCAGTGGGGCGACTTGGCGAAGCCTCTCCTGCTGTCGAGTTATTAATGGCAGAAGATACAACAAAGGCAGCAGCACTGGCTAAACAATTAAATGGCTGTAATACAGAGCGCAAAGATATTGTCAAAAGTATTACAGATGAGGCAATTGCTCTTATTGAAGCAGATGAGAAAATTGGAGACTCTCTTGTGTTAGTTGTAGCGGGAGAAGGCTGGAATGCTGGCGTTGTAGGGATTGTCGCTTCGAGACTTGTTGAGCTTTATTATCGTCCAACCATTGTGCTCTCCTTAGATTTTGAGAAGGGGACAGCAAAAGGGTCTGCACGTAGTATCGAAGGATTCCATTTGTATAATGAGTTGGCGAAAAATAGAGATATTTTACCGCATTTTGGCGGACATCCAATGGCAGCAGGAATGACGTTACCGCTAGAACATGTGGATGAACTGCGAGCGCGCTTGGATGCACAGGCAAGAGAATGTTTAACAGAAGAGCAACTAACACCGATTTTGTCAATTGATATCCCACTTAAAATAGATGAAATTTCCGTGGATGCTATTGAAGAGATTGCAACACTTGGCCCATTCGGTACAGATTTCCCGAAACCAGTGTACGTGCTTGAAGATGTGGAAATTGCCACTATGCGTAAAATTGGCGCCGCTGAAAATCATATTAAGATGGAATTAACAGACGGTTTGGAGAAATTGGATAGTGTAGGCTTTAATAAAGGGCATCTGTACAATGAGCTGACATATGGTGTAAAAGTATCGTTTACAGGTGATCTTCAAATTAATGAGTGGCAAGGGCGAAAAAAGCCACAATTTATGATTGAGGATGTCCAAACGACAGAATGGCAATTATTTGATATTCGTGGCATTCGTCAAACATCACGTTGGCTACATACAGTGCCAAAAGAGGAAGCAAACTTTTTTGCGTTCCGTCCAGAGACGATTAGCTACTATCAATCATTGCTTGGTGTGCCCATTATATTGATTGATGAGATGTTAGCCAATGTGGAGCAAACCGATTATATTGTGTTGCTGGATTTACCGCAGCATGTTCAATTATTAGAAAATGTTTTACAAAAAACTGCACCTACGCGTATTTATGCTCATTTTTATATGCCGGATTCACAGTATTTCAATGGCATGCCTAGTCGTGAACAATTTGCGTGGTACTATAAATTTCTAAAGCAACGTCCTGCATTTCCATTGGACATGCATTTGTCAGATTTGGCTAAGCATACGGGTTGGCCATTAGAAGCATTAAAATTTATGACACAGGTGTTTTTTGAACTTAATTTTGTTAAAATGGAGAGTGGACTGACGACTGTCAACGTCAATGTACCGAAAACGGCATTAACGGAGGCACCGTCTTACAAACAACGTTCAGAACAGATTGAATTGGAACAAAAACTTGTCTATGCACCTTATATAGAGTTAAAACAATGGTTTGATGAACGATTAAATTTATATGCGAATACCATTTCGTAGGAGGAGTAAGTACTATGGATTTAAAGCAATACGTGACAACGGTTGAGAACTGGCCAAAAGAAGGCATTAGTTTCAAAGATATTACAACAATTATGGATAACGGTCCAGCTTACAAATATGCAACGGATCAAATCGTAGAATACGCCAAGGAAGTAGGGGCAGAAATTATCGTAGGTCCTGAAGCTCGTGGCTTTATTATCGGTTGCCCGGTTGCCTATGCGCTGGAAATTGGCTTTGCGCCAGTTCGTAAACCTGGAAAATTGCCACGTGAAGTAATTAGTGCAGATTACGGTTTAGAGTATGGTAAAGATACATTAACAATGCACAAAGATGCCATCAAACCAGGTCAAAAGGTGCTTATTTGTGATGATTTATTAGCAACTGGTGGGACAGTAGAAGCAACTGTACGCTTAATTGAGGAATTAGGTGGAGAAGTTGTAGGCTGTGCCTTCTTAATCGAACTAAACGAACTAAATGGTCGTGCAAAATTAGGCGATTTAAACGTGAAAACGTTAATTCAATACTAATACTAAAAAAAAGCTGTCGCTATAATTGGGACAGCTTCAGACTGTAGACAAACTCGAAGATTTTCGAGTTTGCCTACAGTCCTTTTTTTAAAAAAAAATAATATAAAAGTGTTGACTACTGCCGTTGCTTTCCGCTATGGGCGGTCGCTTTCCGCGGGCACATCGTAAGCCGCAACCCTCGCTAACGCGCGGTCTGTTGCGTCTTACGTACTGTGCGTTCCCGCAGGAGTCGCCCGCCCTCCGCTCCAATCAACTTTATATGTAATGCTAACCGTCTACTATAAAATAAATTAATCTATTTGAGATGATGGAAAATGATGACGAAGAATCAAATCAATGAACGTGAATAATTAGAAATGCTGACAATTGACCAATTGGTGCCACAAGACCATTTAGTTCGAAAACTAGAGGCAGCAGAATACCGAGATTATTTATGCTGATCAGATAGAAATTCCGAATAATTGGATTTCCCCTAATGCTGTAGAAAATGAAAACTACTATCCTGGCACAAAAACATTAATGAAAATAGGGGATGTTTTATATTCTACAAAATCATTAGTGACGTCTACAAAAATTGTTGGACATGTAGGTATTGTCGGTCCTGACTATAGAATATATCATGTTAATCCTGTAGATGAAGTGGCTGGGAAGAGAGATACAGTCGAAACCTATAGTAGTCGACATGGAGCAAATGAAACAATTTATATTTACCGACCTCGTTCTGGAGGACAAGGGGCTGCGGATTGGGCAGCGTATGCTTATTCTTATGCTAAAGTTTATGATATTATTAATTTACAGCCATTGAACACACTTTCTCCTAATTACTGTTCTAAGTTTATTTGGCAAGCATTTTTCTATAGCAATTCTGGAGATATTACTAATTTAGGTCTAACAGGTTCTAGTACAGCCTTCGTAACACCTGGTCACATTAAAAATGCTAGTATTTTTACTAATGTAGGTTCGTTCACTACTAAATAAAACAAGCTTTCACTATATTAGGGAGAGTGGTAATTATTAAAAAATTTTTAATTATCCTGTCTATTGTACTTCTATTATGTTTAACACCTTTTGTGTACATTCAAGTAAAAAAGCATATTTCACTTAATAAAGTAATGGATTATCTAATTGAGGAAAAAGGTTACGATGAATCTGATATTTTTATGATTGAAAGTAAATGGACTACCGGGATACCTAATTATTATGTAAAAGTAACTTTTCAAAATGAGCCTAATATAGTATATCTTTATTTTGCACATGATATTAAAGGACAGTTTGAGTATTATGATATTCGCGGAATAAAAGTCCCAATAGAAGATTTGAAAAATTATGACCCTTATAAAAACAATCGTTCCTAATTCAGGGTACATAAAGGTTTTAAAGTTTTGTATACGACTAAATAGCACTAAGTAACATTATTAACAAGAGCCCGTGGTATTTCTAGTAGAAATACCACGGGCTCTTTGTGATTTAACGACGAATTGTAGGGTTTTTTGTGCATTTACCTCAGAAATATCATCCAAGTGCCAGGCACTCAAACAATTCTGATAATTATTCGTAGGATTTTACGACATGTTGAATTTTTTTTAGCGTTTCATAAAAGTCTTTATATTTTTCGAGTCCAATATCATGGATGATTTTCTCCTGAATATCCATCCAAATAGGAGCTGCTTCCGTTAATTTTTGGAGGCCTGTAGTCGTTAAAGAGATCGTTTTTGTTCGCCCATCTTGTGGATTACGCTTCACTTCTACATAGCCATTTTTTTTCAAAAGATTGACATTACGAGTGATGGTAGTCTGATCAAGTAATAGAATTTCACCTAATTGACTTACTGTAACTGCTTTATGTTGGGCGATATTTGCTAGCATCGAGTATTGCGTAACTTTTAAATTAGTAGGTTCAAGTACTTTATCATACAGTTGCGTAACGACCCTAGTTTTTTTTCTAAGATTTGCACATACGCAAATTTGAGTATAGTCAATGTCTATGTAATTTCTCTCCATAACTAGATCTCCTTTTCACTTTATCGTTAATAATTATTGTACCACTAAATGGAATTTTTTTCTTGACAACCAAAATACTAATTCATTAAACTATATGTATATACATATAGTTTAAATATTGAAAAAATTACTATTTTTATCGAAATGCAGGTGGCTTATGAAACGTATTCATTACAGTTGGATTATTTTAGTTATCACTTTTTTCTCGATTATTGTAGCGGGCATCACCTTATCTTCTTCCGGTGTTTTTCTCGCTCCATTTGAACAGGAATTTGGCTGGGATCGCTCGGTTATAGCTATGGCTTTTGCTATTAGTCTTTTCTTATATGGTATTTCTGGTCCATTTATGGCAGCACTACTCGAAGTTATTGGCTTAAAAAAAATGATGCTAGCGGCTATGGCAGTCTTAATAGTGGGCATTGCGCTTACGTTATTGATGCAGCAAGCGTGGCAATTAATGATTATTTGGGGCTTTATTATTGGTCTTGGAGCCAGTCTATTTCTAACTGTATTAAGTCCTTTTGTAGCAAATAATTGGTTCGAGAAACGAAGAGGACTTGCGCTAGGCATATTAACAGCAAGTACTGCAACGGGACAATTAGTGCTTCTGCCGATATTAGCTATGATTATTGAAAAATCCTCATGGCGATGGGCAATAGTATTAATTATCGTGTTAAGTTCCATCATGTTTATGATGATTTTACTGTTTATGAAAAATAAACCGACGGATGTCGGTCTTCTACCATATGGGCTAGAGGAAGAAAGAGCAGAAAGTCTAGTAGCAAATAAGAAAAATCCAATCATTATTGCCTTTAATGGTTTATTTGAAGCGGTGAAAGTAAAAGAATTTTGGCTGTTGGCTGGCAGTTTTTTTATTTGCGGTTTATCTACAAGTGGTTTAATCGGAACCCATTTTGTATCTTATTGTATTAGTTTTGGCATTCCTTTAGTAACAGCCGCTTCCTTTCTTTCATTCATGGGCGTGTTTAACTTAGTTGGCACAACATTATCAGGCTGGCTATCTGATCGTTTCGATAATCGTTGGTTACTGTTTTGGTATTATCTTTTAAGAGGAGCCTCATTAGTTTTCCTTCCGTTTGCCCTAGCGCAAGGCTCAATAACATTGCTTATACTGTTCACGGCATTTTATGGTTTAGATTGGATTGCTACTGTACCGCCAACAATCGGTATTTCTAGACAAATTTTTGGTGCACAAAAAAGTGGCATCATTTATGGATGGATTTTCGCCTCCCATCAAGCTGGCGCTGCAGTAGCAGCTTACGGAGGGGGTTTAATCTATAAATTTTTCAATTCGTACACATGGGCATTTTTCTTAGCAGGTGTTTTTTGTTTATTAGCAAGTCTATTTGTTATTATTGTGAAAAAACAAAAGCTGACTAAATTAGCTCACTAAAGTCTGAGGTATAAATTCTACCGATTAAACATAATCGTATAAACAACATGAAAAGTACAAATAGTATGCTAGGTAGTTATCTAGCGTGCTATTTTTTTGCTGTCAAAGCCTTTTAGAAAGGCAAGAATAAGAAAAGTTTGACTTTATTCAAACAAAAGTTTATAATACAAACAAATATAATAAAAGGTGATGCTATGAATGAAAGAGAACAAGCGGTACTGGCTTTAATTCGCAAAAATCCGTTTATGTCTCAGCAAGAGATGGCAGATAAGATGAATCTGTCCCGTCCAGTACTTGCAAACTTAGTGTCGAGCTTAACGAAGCAAGGGAAAATTGTTGGCCGTGCTTATATTTTACCTGAGGAAAATGAAATTATTTGTATCGGCGGAGCTAATCTCGATCGTAAATTTCATGTAAAAGGGGCCGTGCAATTTGGTACTTCCAATCCTGCTAGCTCCTCATTCAGTGTAGGTGGGGTTGGTCGCAATATTGCGGAAAATTTAGGTCGACTTAATCATGAGGTAACGTTACTCACGACAGCTGGTAAGGATGCAGATTGGCAAGTAATCCAAGAAGCATCAGAGTCGTTTATGAATTTGCGTTATGTCGAGCAGTTACCAGAAGCCACAACGGGTTCTTATACTGCGATTATGGACGAGCAAGGTGAGCTTGCCTTAGCTGTTGCGAACATGGATGTTTATGATTTATTAGTGCCGAGTTTATTGAAGAAAAACGAGGCCATGCTAATGAATGCAGGCTGCTTTATTATGGATTTAAATTGTCCGAAAGAAACGGTAGCTTACATCCAACAAGTAGCGATTGCGCGGGCAATTCCATTTGTCATTGTACCGGTATCGTCACCAAAAATGAATCGATTACCGGATACATTGCAGGGCGTGACTTGGTTTATTTGTAATACTGACGAAGCTGAGACAATTGTAGGTCATACAATTGTGGATGAGGCAGGCTATGAAAAAGCGATTCACAAGCTTCTTCAATTAGGTGCCGAGCATGTCATTATTACTGCAGGTAGCAAAGGTGTTTATGCTGCTTCGACAGAGATTGCACCACGTCATTTTGGCGCGAAAGCAATCGACAGAATTGAAGATGTAACGGGTGCAGGTGATGCATTTGTAAGTGCTGTTATTCACGGTTGGTTAAGGGGTCAATCCTTTGACATGTGTATTGATGCAGGCTTAACAAATGCTAAAAATACATTGGCGTCGCCGTACACAGTAAGACCTGAATTGTCAGAAGAATTGTTGAAAAGTGAAATGGAGGAATAACATCATGAAAGAATTCATCGTATTATCAGAAGAAGTAAAAGCAGGACAAGCGAAAGGTCTACCAATTGTTGCATTAGAATCAACAATTATCTCACACGGTATGCCGTACCCACAAAATGTGCAAACAGCACGTGAAGTAGAGCAAATTATCCGTGATAACGGTGCAGTACCTGCAACGATCGCATTAATTGACGGTAAAATTAAAATCGGTTTATCTGATGAAGAACTTGAAATGTTTGGTAATGCACAAGGCGTTGCGAAAACTTCTCGCCGTGACCTAGGCTATTTATTAGCTACAAAAAAATTAGGTGCAACAACTGTTGCTGCAACAATGATTTGTGCAGAGCTAGCAGGCATTGAAATTTTCGTAACAGGCGGTATCGGTGGTGTACACCGTGGTGCTGAAACAACAATGGATATTTCAGCAGACTTAGAAGAATTAGCCCAAACAAATGTAGCTGTTATTTGTGCAGGTGCGAAATCTATTTTAGATATCGGTTTAACACTAGAATATCTTGAAACGAAAGGTGTACCAGTAGTTGGCTACGGCACTGCAGAACTTCCTGCATTCTACACTCGTCAAAGTGGATTTGATGTAAACTTCAAACTTGATACACCAGAAGAAGTAGCAGCAATGTTACGTGCTAAATGGGATCTAGGCTTACAAGGTGGCGCTGTTATTGCTAACCCAATCCCAGAAGCGGATGCGCTTGAGCACGCATTTATCACAAATATCATTGAAAAAGCTTTAGTAGAAGCTGAAGAAAATGGTATTCAAGGTAAAAACGTAACACCATTCTTACTTGGCAAAGTAAAAGAATTAACAGAAGGTAAGAGCCTTGAAGCGAACATTGCATTAGTGAAAAACAATGCAGTAGTTGGCGCGAAAATTGCGGTTGCTTACAACAAAGCAAACTAACTAGTAAATAACAAGACCCTTTGCAAAGCTAATTGGCTTTGCAAAGGGTCTTTTTGTTCATTAAAATGTATTTTTTTCTCATTAACACAAACTGTTCACGATATTATCTAAACTAAATGACACAGTCCCTTTACAATCGCCCTCTATTTTTTATACAATAAAGTTTATATCTAATCTGAAAAATTTGACGAGCAAGGTGGACATGTTATGGCGAAAGAGCAAATTTTGACTCCTGAGGACGTTTTTGAGTTAGTCAAATCCTACATGAATGAGGAAAATGTCGCATTCGTGAAAAAAGCATATGAATTGGCGAGAGATGCGCATATTGAGCAATTCCGTAGCTCTGGTGAACCGTATATCATTCACCCAGTGCAAGTTGCCGGTATTTTAGCTGAATTACAAATGGATCCGGCAACCGTGGCAGCCGGTTTTTTACACGATGTTGTGGAAGATACGGAATTTACACGTGATGATTTAGTGCGTGAATTTGGTGAGGAAGTAGCAATGCTCGTTGACGGTGTGACGAAGCTTGGGAAAATCAAATATTTATCGAAAGAAGCACAGCAGGCGGAAAATCACCGCAAAATGTTTGTCGCGATGGCACAAGATATTCGCGTTATCTTGATTAAGCTTGCAGACCGTCTGCATAATATGCGAACGTTAAAGCATTTACCTGCTGAGAAACAACGCCGTATTTCAAAAGAAACACTTGAAATTTTTGCACCACTTGCACACCGTCTAGGGATTTCGACAGTAAAATGGGAGCTGGAGGATACTGCACTTCGATATTTAAATCCACAGCAATATTACCGTATTGTCAGCCTGATGAAAAAGAAACGTGATGAACGTGAAGCTTATTTAGACAATGTTATGGGGGAAATGAAATCCCAGCTTTCTGAAGTTGAAATTGATGCGGATGTGTATGGGCGTCCAAAGCATATTTACAGCATTTATCGAAAAATGGTGCTGCAAAAAAAACAATTTAATGAAATTTATGATTTATTAGCCATTCGCGTTCTTGTTGATAGCATAAAAGATTGCTATGCAGTGTTAGGAATTGTCCATACATTGTGGAAGCCGATGCCTGGTCGCTTTAAAGATTATATTGCGATGCCAAAGCAAAACTTATATCAATCGTTGCATACGACCGTTATTGGTCCTTACGGTGACCCATTAGAAGTGCAAATTCGTACGAAAGAAATGCATAAAATTGCAGAGTACGGGATTGCAGCTCACTGGGCTTATAAAGAAGGGAAAAAGATTGATATTGAAAAGCAAAATGTCGATCAAAAATTAACGTGGTTTAGAGAAATTTTAGAATTCCAAAACGAGTCTTCCAACGCAGAAGAGTTTATGGAATCGTTAAAATTCGATTTATTTTCTGATATGGTGTACGTTTTTACACCTGAAGGAGATGTTATTGAATTGCCTGCTGGTTCTGTACCTATCGATTTCGCATACCGTGTGCACTCAGAAGTCGGCAATCGTACAATTGGAGCCAAAATCAATGGTAAGATGGTACCGCTAGATACACCATTAAAAACAGGTGACATCATTGAGATTTTAACATCGAAGCAGTCATTTGGTCCGAGTCGCGACTGGTTAAAAATTGCGCAATCTTCACAAGCAAAAAATAAAATTAAGCAATTTTTCAAGCGTCATCTTCGTGAGGAAAATATCATCAAAGGGAAAGAGATGATTGAAAAAGAAATTCGCTCACAAGATTTCGATATGAAAGAAACGATGTCAGCGGAAAACTTAAAACGTGTTTGCGATAAATTTAATTATACAAATGAAGAAGACTTATATGCTGCGGTTGGTATGAATGGTATAACGGCACAACAAGTGGTCAATCGCTTAGCCGAAAAACGTCGAAAAGAGCGTGAACAAGAAGAAGCGCTTGAAAAAATTGAACAAAAAATGAAAAACTCGCTGCCACAAAAACGTACAGAATCAGGCGTTATTGTTAAAGGCATTGATAATATGCTTATTCGATTATCTCGTTGCTGTACACCTGTACCTGGAGATGACATTGTCGGCTTTATTACGAAAGGGCGAGGCGTTTCTGTACACCGCGCAGACTGTCCAAATATCCTAATTGAGGATGAGCAGGAGCGTATCATTGAGGTTGAATGGGAGCATGGGCTGACACCAGAGAAAAAAGAGTATCCTGTTGATATCGAAGTTTCTGCATTTGATAGACCAGGTATATTAAATGAAGTGATGCAAATCGTTAGCGAAACGAAAACAAATATTTTAGCGGTGAGTGGCCGTGCAGACCGCGATAAAATTGCAACCATACATTTAACGATTTCGATATCAAATATTTCTCATTTGCACAAGGTTGTTGAGCGCATTAAACAAACACCGGATATCTATTCCGTACAACGTGTTATTAACTAATTGGCGCATTGTTTCATTACAGTTAAAATGCCGTGTGGAACAGATTTGCTAGAGTGAGGGGTTTTACAGTATGAAAGTAGTTTTACAGCGTAGTAAGGCAGCATCTGTCACAGTACAAGGAGAAGTTACTGGTGCAATTGACCACGGCTATGTGCTTCTAGTGGGCATTACACATGACGATACAGCAGAGGATGTTGCTTATTTAGCAAAAAAAATCGCGCATCTACGCTTATGGGAAGATCAAGAAGGGAAAATGAATCATTCCATTTTAGAGCATGGTGGTGCGATTCTATCTGTATCCCAATTTACATTGTATGGTGATGTTAAAAAGGGCAATCGTCCAAGTTTTACGAGTGCTGCAAGGCCGGAAATCGCTAAACCGTTGTGGGAAGCTTTTAACGAGGCTTTACGTGCTTATGGATTACAAGTAGAGACAGGTATTTTTGGTGCAATGATGGACGTAGCATTGACAAATGATGGGCCAGTGACCATTTTGCTTGAGTCAAAATAACGTGACATTCTACCATACCTGGTTATTCAATAAGGACATGTTGCTTGAGGATAGCGGGAACTACTGCAAAATGCATATAGCTTGCGGTGATGCCATTGGAGGAACCAAGAAACGGTAGCCATTTACGGCAAAGCAAAAAGTGTTAGATTGACGGCAATCAATCTAACACTTTTTTTAATTTGTCCTAGCCTCTATGTTATTCATTTGCATTAAAGTAATCTAAAATACCTTGGTAAATTCCAAGTGTCGCTTGTTCTCGGAATTTTGCCGTTGTAATAATTCGCTCTTCATTCGCGTTACTAAGAAAACCTAACTCGAGCAGTACTGCTTTTTGTCGGTTTTCACGAAGTACTAAATAGTTTCCTTCCTGTGTACCTCTATCCTTTAAGCTGATTTTGCTAGCTAGCCCATTATGAATTGCTTCGGCTAGCCCTTTTTGGTTGTAATTTAAATAATAGGAGGTAAAACCAGAAACAGAGCTATTATCAGTAGCATCATAGTGAATACTAATAAAAGCATCAGCCTCATGTTGGTGTGCTATCGACACTCGTTTGCGCAGTGCAACATATTCATCTGATTCCCGTGTCATCACAACATTGGCACCTGCCGCACTTAATTTGGAAGCAAGAAGCGATGCTGTTTTTAATGTAATATCCTTCTCATCCGTGCCTCGCTGTCCAGTTGTACCGTGGTCATTGCCACCATGACCAGCATCCACTACAATCGTTAGTCCGTTTAAAGTGCCTTTTTTTCGAGGTTCAGACTGTGGCGTGCTAACCGCCGTTGCGCTATTTTGTGATGTCGAGACTACCCAGTTTGCCACGAATGCGGTTTGATCTGCTAATTGAATTTCGTAAAAATCATCTTTAGCCCCTACAATTGGATACGTTTGGCCGGCATCGACACGTTCTACAACGTCTGCCGTGGTAGACGCATCCGTCCGTAAGTTTGTCCCATTATAAATAATCGTGACAGATTCAAGTGCTGATGTAGATGCTGGTGAAGATGATGTAGTTGTTGAAACTGTTTTCACCGTATTTGAAAATGTCCCGTAGAAACTATATACCCAACCCGCTTTTTTATCGTCGTATTGAATTTGCACCCAGTTATGCTCTTGTGCTAGTACTTTAAAGGACTGCCCATTCGAAACAGTTCCCACTTTTTTTGATGTTAAATCTGGCTTTTTACGGACATTCAGTGTATCCACTAAAATTGTAAAAGTAGTGCTTTTAGGTTCGGTTGTTGTAGATACCTCTACTACTTCTTCTGGCGTTGTTTTTTCAGTTGCTTCATTGATTGTCACATAATCAGACGAAACCCAACCAACTAGGCCATTCCAGTTGATTTTTGCCCATGCACCATTTTCAGTTATTAAAGCGGCCTGATTGCCTGTTGATAGTTGTCCAAGAACTGGTGATGAAATATCTGGTTCAGTTCGAATATTCAGACGGTCAACTTGAGAAATAACTGTTTTATCAACCGTTTGTTCCTCATTGATTGAAGCTGTTAGCCAAGAGGCGACCCATCCTTCGTAATTACCTGCTTTGACTTGAATCCAGTCACCCTCACGACCAATCGAAGTCAGCGAATCTCCTTCCTCTAAAGTTGTAATAATCGGGTAAGAGAGCCCAGGTCCTTCGCGTAAATGAAGTATGGTTCCAGTTACTTTTAGATCACCTGTATTAGCAAATGCCCTTTCTATGTTGCTAATACTCGGGATCATTAACGCTAATATTAGGACAAAGGTAATGATTCTATGTATAAGTTTTGTCGTCATCGGACCCCTCCTTTTCTTGTTCTATTTTACCATGCTTTTATGATAAAATTCGAGGGAAAATGGTAACAGAAATCGTTTTTTTAACAACTGACTTTCGAAAAATAAGAAAACAGTTGACATTATCATACGTAGTGACTAACATAAAGGGTAATCAAAAAATGATTAACCGCTTATGACCAAGCAAGTAGCATATACCTCTATTGGAAAAGAGAGGGAAAGACTTAGGCTGCAATCTTTCCTACAAAAACGTATAGGGCGAATAACACTTGAGAGGCTTTTTTCTGAACAGGGATGCTTAGTAGGAAAAAACGGAATCGGCCGTTACCCGATTATGAGGAGGACGTAATATCATTTTTGCGTCAACTAGGGTGGAACCGCGGAAGCATATACAGCTCTCGTCCCTTGCAATAGTGCAAGGTGGCGAGGGCTTTTTTTGTTGGCTTTCTTTCTCAGGTACAAAGGTTGTTCACAATGCTCTTTACATATGAAGGCTGCTTCATAAGCAATTGGAAAAGGAGGTCATTACATGAGTTTTAAAGTGCCACGAGGGACACAAGATATATTGCCAGGACAATCTGAGAAATGGCAAAAAGTCGAAGCGATTATTCGTGATATATGTCGTGTTTATCGCTATAACGAAATTCGTACACCTATTTTTGAACAAACTGATTTATTTGCACGCGGTGTTGGTGAAACAACGGATGTAGTGCAAAAAGAAATGTATACATTTGAAGACCGAGGTGGTCGTTCATTAACATTGCGACCTGAAAATACAGCTGGCGTTGTACGTGCATATGTTGAGCATAAAATGTTTGGTGCACCTGATCAACCTGTAAAGCTTTCTTATTTAGGGCCAATGTTCCGTTATGAACGTCAACAAGCTGGTCGTTATCGTCAATTTGTGCAATTCGGCGTTGAAGCAATTGGCTCAGCAGATCCTGCCATCGATGCAGAAGTCATTGCATTAGCAATGGACATTTATGAATCAACAGGCTTAAAGGATTTGAAATTAGTCATTAATTCACTTGGTGATAAAATAACGCGTGATGCACACCGCACAGCGTTAATTAATCATTTTGAGCCACATATTCATGAATTCTGCTCGGATTGTCAAAATCGTTTACAAAAAAATCCACTGCGTATTTTAGATTGCAAAGTGGACCGTGAGCACCCATTAATGGCAACGGCTCCTGCTTTAACTGATTTTTTAACAGAAGATTCTGCAGCGTATTTTGCCCAAGTAAAAACGTATCTTGATACGCTAGGTATTTCTTATGAAGTAGATCCAAACTTAGTTCGCGGACTTGACTACTACAACCATACGACGTTTGAAATTATGTCAACAGCAGATGGCTTTGGCGCCATTACAACGCTTTGTGGCGGTGGTCGTTATAATGGCCTTGTAGAAGAAATTGGTGGTCCAAATGTACCGGGCATTGGCTTTGCGTTAAGTATCGAGCGTTTATTATTAGCGCTTGAAGCGGAAGCAGTGGAGCTTGATACAGAATCAGCTCTGGAAGTTTACATGATTGCCATGGGGGATGAAGCGAAGCTAAAAGCAGTAGAGCTAACAAGTTCATTCCGTGCAAAAGGTATTTCAACGGACATGGATTATTTGGATCGTAAAATGAAAGCTCAAATGAAATCTGCGGACCGCTTAGGTGCTAAATATACAATCGTCTTAGGCGAAACAGAAATAGAAGAGCAAGCAGCAACAGTAAAACATATGGCATCTGGGGAGCAACAAAAAGTGGCTTTCTCAGAATTAGTGAACTACTTATTAAATAAATGATGTTGGAGGAAATACAAAATGGCAAAAAGAACACATGCTAGTAACGAGCTTTCTGAAACGTTACAAGGCGAACACGTTGTATTAAAAGGTTGGGTGCAACGTCGTCGCGATTTAGGTGGATTAATCTTTATCGACTTACGTGACCGTACTGGTATTACACAAGTTGTCTTTAGTCCTGATGTAGCTGAAGCGCACGCTTTAGCAGATAAAGTGCGTAGCGAATACGTAATCGAAGTAGAAGGAAAAGTACTGCTTCGTTCTGAAGATCAAATCAATCCAAATGTGCCGAACGGTAAAATTGAAGTAGAAGCGACAAGCTTAATCGTTATTAATACAGCGAAGACAACACCTTTCCAAATTGAAGATCGTACAGACGTATCAGAAGATTTACGTTTAAAATATCGTTACTTAGATTTACGCCGTCCAGCGATGTTCGATACATTTAAAATGCGTTCAGACGTTACACGTACAATTCGTAACTTTTTACAAAATGAAGGCTTCCTAGAAGTTGAAACGCCGATTTTAACAAAATCTACGCCAGAAGGTGCGCGTGACTATTTAGTGCCATCACGTGTTCATGAAGGTGAGTTTTATGCATTACCACAATCACCACAATTATTTAAACAATTATTAATGGTAGCTGGATTTGAAAAGTATTTCCAAATTGCGCGTTGTTTCCGCGATGAAGACTTACGTGCTGACCGCCAACCTGAATTTACACAAGTGGATATCGAAACAAGCTTCTTAACACAAGAAGAAGTTTTAGAAATGAACGAACGTTTAATTCAAGCAGTGATGAAAGATGTAAAAGGTATTGACATTCCTGCACCGTTCCAACGCATGAAATACCAAGAAGCAATGGATCGTTATGGCTCAGATAAACCAGATGTTCGCTTCGGTTTAGAATTAGTTGCGTTAAACGATGTGTTTGATGGCTGTGATTTCAAAGTGTTCGCTGATACAGTAGCACAAGGCAAACAAGTGAAAAGTATCAACATTAAAGGCGCGGCAGATAAATACTCTCGTAAAGATATGGACGAGCTGACAAAATTCGTTGGGATTTACGGTGCAAAAGGCCTTGCTTGGTTGAAAGTAACAGAAGAAGGGCTAAATGGTCCAATCGCAAAATTCTTCGATGAAGCATTAGCGGCTGCGTTAATCGAGCGTATGGGTGCTGAAATCGGTGATATTTTAGTATTCGTAGCCGACAAAGCAGATGTCGTTGCAGCATCTCTAGGTGCTCTTCGTACAAAATTAGGTCAAGATTTAGGCTTAATCGATGAATCACAATTTGCCTTCTTATGGATTACAGACTGGCCGTTATTCGAGTACTCAGAAGAAGATGGTCGCTTCAAAGCAGCCCACCATCCATTCACACGTCCATTTGACGAAGATATCGAGTTAATGGATACAAATCCTGCTGCAGTACGTGCACAAGCTTACGATATCGTGTTAAACGGTTATGAGCTTGGCGGTGGTTCACTACGTATTTATGAGCGTGATTTACAAGAAAAAATGTTTAAACTACTTGGTTTCACGGAAGAAGAAGCACAAGCGCAATTCGGCTTCCTATTAGAAGCATTTGAATACGGCGTTCCTCCACATGCAGGTCTTGCATTTGGTCTTGACCGTTTCGTTATGTTACTTGCAGGACGTACGAATTTACGTGATACAATTGCATTCCCGAAAACGGCAAGTGCAAGTTGCTTATTAACAGATGCTCCAAGTGAGGTTTCTCCAGATCAATTAAGCGAATTGAGCTTAGCGATTAAAACATTTAAACGATAAAAACAATAAAAAATACCTAGATAATCTAGCAAAAAATGTTGGAAATCTAGGTATTTTTTGTGTTTTTTAGAAGTTATTGATTTTTTCTTAGAAATCGTTTGAATTATCAGAAATATGGTGTTATGATATCTGTAATACGAATCCTGATGTGTTTGTCTAACTGCTGACTCTATTTAACAGTTTTGACCGAACACTATATCGTCGGGAGCCATCTAATTTTGTAGTGGCAAACAAGCCCCATTGGAGAGGGACGTTTAAAGCTATAAAGCGGGCACCCACCTGCAAATTGCGGGTTCAAAACGAATGTTACATTGGCATTACGGCACAATCGGGATTCGTCCATACATAGAGTACTAGCATTACAACATATTAACAGCGTCTACTATCGATAATAGTGGTGACGGAGACTCCTGCGTGACCAGTACACCATGTAAGACGCAACGAGCCTGCGCTTGTACCGCGGGAAGCACCGCCATAGAATAAAAGAGTTAGATTGACCAAAGTCAATCTAACTCTTTTTCTTGTTTTTTGTCTAATTTTTTGCGATGCAAGCCTAGAAAACCGCAAAAAAATGTTAAATAAAAAGAAAAATAATAAAAATTGTAAAATTCACTTTTTATTTTACTACTGGCATACTATAATTGGTATAGACAACTATACCAAACTAGTTTGTCATACCTTGAAACAGTATACTTCCTAAAAATAGTACAACGGAGGTGTTCCACTTGAGCAACACATTATTAATTTCCAATGTAACAATCGTTAACTATGATGACAAGCCGTTTACCGGGGATGTATTCATAGAAGATGGCAAGATAATTAAAGTTGGCGAAGCATTATTTGATAAGGCACAACAATATATTGAGGGCAAGGGCAAAGACTGGCTATTATTCCCCGGCTATATTGATATGCATATACATGGTTCAGCAGGCCATGATGCAATGGATGCTTCACAGCAAGCGCTTCATCAGATGGCGAGTTCATTAGTACAAGAAGGGGTTACAGGCTTTCTTGCTACGACAATGACACAAGCGCCTAAAGCGATTGAAAATGCATTGGAGACCATTGCACATTTTGAAAATGGGGACGGTGAGGCACAGTTGTTAGGTGTCCATGTTGAAGGCCCTTATGTTTCAACGAAGCGAGCTGGAGCGCAGCCAATCGATTATATGATTATGCCATCTAGCGAACAGTTTGCTTCTTGGCAACAATTAAGTAACAACCGCATTAAACAAATTACCGTTGCACCTGAGCTAGAAGGTGGTATGGCATTTGTTGAAGAGCTCCATAAGCAAGGGGTAATTGTATCAATTGGACATTCAGACGCCATGCTTGAAGAAGTAGAGCAAGCAGTAGCGGCTGGTGTGAGACAGGCAACACATTTATACAATCAAATGCGACCATTCCATCATCGAGATCCAGGGGTTGTAGGTGCTGTACTCGTTGAAGATGCTGTCAAAGT
The DNA here is from genome assembly GCF_044762075.1 of Lysinibacillus sp. NPDC097195. Lineage (NCBI taxonomy): Bacteria > Bacillati > Bacillota > Bacilli > Caryophanales > Bacillaceae > Lysinibacillus > Lysinibacillus sp. NPDC097195. The sequence continues at coordinate 418,286 of NZ_JBIWDP010000001.1, forward strand.
GGAGATTATTGCAGATTTTGTCCATTGCCATCCAAGTGCTGTGAAACTTGCCTACAAAGTAAAAGGAGCCGAAGGAATTATTTTAATTACCGATGCGATGCGTGCGAAAGGCTTACAATATGGCGACTATGATTTAGGTGGTCAAACGGTACATGTCACAGCAAGCGGTGCCCATTTACCAAATGGCGCATTAGCTGGTAGTGTCTTAACGATGGAGCAAGCAGTGAAAAATATGAAAACGGTCACAAACTGTTCGTTGCCAGAGCTTGTAGCCATGTCCTCAGCAAATGCGGCACAACAGCTACAATTCAGTACTAAAGGCCGTATTGCAGAAGGCTATGATGCGGATGTCATTTTGTTAGATCAACATTTAAATATAGAAAAAACTATTTGTCAGGGAAAAGTTGTATTTGAGAAATGTACAGTAAACATGTGATAGGAAGGTGCAAGGCTTGTTAGATAAAAATTCTCATATACCAATTTATATACAAATAGAAGAAATCTTAAAGCAACGGATTTATTTAGAGGAATATAAAATTGGTGAAAATATTCCATCAGAACGAGAGCTTTCCGTGCAATTTGATGTTAGTAGAATGACCGTCCGTCAATCCATTACCAATTTAGTGAATAGCGGATTGCTGTATCGTGAAAAGGGCAGGGGGACGTATGTCGCTAATCCAAAATTGGAACAGCCATTAATGGGGTTAACAAGTTTCACAGAAGATATGCGTGCAAGAGGAATGGAACCGAGTAGTAAAGTACTGCGGTTTGAAAAAATTGTCCCGCCAATAGATATTGCAGGCGATCTCATGCTAGATCCGGGTGAGGAAGTATTCTTCGTGACGAGGATACGCAGTGCTAATTCAAAACCGATGGCAATTGAAAGAACCTATATTCCAGTGAAAGTATATCCTGAATTAGATGAAAAGAAAATAATGGGTTCGTTGTATGCGCTTATTGAAGCGAAATTCCATCAAAAAATCGGCAATGCTATTCAACAAATGGAAGCAGCTATTGTGGCAAAGGAAGATGGGAAGTATTTACAAATAAATAGTGCTGCACCGGTTTTAATTATTAAACGAACAAGTTATTTAGCAGATGGTGTGCCTTTCGAACTTGTGCGAAGTACTTATCGAGCTGATCGATACAAATTTATTAGTGAAATTAAAAGGTGATAAGATGCGTGCTTATTTTCATGAACTACAGAGGCTTTTAGATCTTGTGCTAGAGCAGGAAAATACGCTATTAGCAGAAGCAGCACAAATGATTGTTTCACGTCTTCAACGTGGTGGAATCGTCCAATTATTTGGGAGTGGACATTCACATCTGTTAGCGCAAGATGCCTTTTACCGTGCTGGAGGGCTTGTGCCTGTACGTCCCATTACAGTTGAACCGTTAACTTTACATGCAGGGGCTTTAACATCGTCTAAAAATGAAAAAGACCCAACAATTATAGCTAGACATAAGGATGCTTTTCATTTTGAAGAGCATGATGTTTGCATCGTTATTTCCACCTCGGGACGTAATAATGCCCCAATAGATGCGGCGTTACTAGCAAAACAGTCAGGTGTCCTTGTTATGTCTATGCAATCGCTGCAATATCGTGAGCAACGAACGCGTCATAGCAGTGGAAAGCGCTTAGAGGATGTTGTTGATATGGTCATTAACACTCATATTCCTATAGGAGATGGTCTATTGCATCATCAACAAATGCAGTATGCACCAGCTTCCACAGTGATTGGTTCTGCTATTTTGCAAGCGTTATTCAGTCAAGTTATCGAAATATTGGCTAATTGTCAGGAAGTATTGCCTGTTTTCGAAAGTAATAATGTTGAATCGAATAAGCATCACAATGAGATGATGATTGCAAACTATCAATCTCGTATTAATTTTGAGTAAATTTTGGAGGGATATCGATGAAAAAAACTTTTAAAATTACAACACCAGAAGGTTTACATGCTCGACCAACAGCGTTGCTAGTAACAGCTGTGACACCTTTTGCGTGTGATGTTCAGTTAACCTACAATGATAAGTCAGTCAATTTAAAGTCCATTATGGGAGTGATGGCGCAAGGAATCGTAACGGGAAGTACGATTACGATTACGGCGCAAGGGGAAGATGCAAAACAGCTTATGCAAACAGTGACAGATGTTATTGTAACTAAAGGGATTGGTGAGGAATGTTAGAAATTCAAGGTATTGCCGTTTCGGAAGGCATTGCATTTGCTAATGCATATTGTTTAGTTGAACCAGATTTGTCATTCGAGCAAAAGGTGATTACAGATGTAGAGGCAGAGTTGGAGCGTTTAAAAACTGCGCTAGTGCAAACGAAGGCAGATTTACAAGAAATTTTAACAAATGCTCGGAATAAATTCGGCGAGGACAAGGCGGCCATTTTTGTTGCACATTTATTATTGTTAGAAGACCCAGAAATGTTAGCAGCTATTGAAGAAAAAATTAAAACAGGCTGTAATGCGGAATATGCACTACATGAAGTATCGAATATGTTTATTGCATTGTTTGAAGGAATGGACAATGTCTATATGCAAGAGCGGGCGGCTGATATCAAAGATGTGTCGAAGCGCTTACTCGCTCATCTATTACAAGTTGAGATGCTTGATATAAGTCGCTTGTCGACAGATGTTATTATTGTAGCCGAAGATTTAACACCATCCATGACGGCACAGTTAGACCCTCAATATGTGAAAGGTTTTATCACCGATATTGGTGGTAGAACGTCGCATTCTGCTATTCTTGCGCGCTCGTTAGATATTCCAGCCATTGTTGGTGCAAAAACGGCCACACAGGTAATCAAACATGGCTCAGCTATTATTATGGATGGCGCAAATGGCAAAATCATTCTAAATGCTACACCAGAAATAACAGCATTTTATGAGCAACAGCAACAAATGCTTCAGCAAGAACGAAGCGAACTTTTGCACTATCGTACACAACCGAGCATTAGTGCAGACGGATGTCATATAGAGATTGCTGGAAATATCGGCAAGCCTGAGGATGTAGAAAAGGTCATGGATGTTGCTGGGGATGGCATAGGCTTATTCCGGACAGAGTTTTTGTATATGGGACGGCAGGAACTCCCTAACGAAGAGGAACAGTTCCATGCTTATCGAACGGTACTTGAAAAAATGCAGGGTAAGCCAACAGTCGTACGAACATTGGATATTGGTGGTGACAAACATCTTCCTTATTTACAGTTACCCGCAGAGATGAATCCTTTTTTAGGCTATAGAGCTATTCGTATTTGTTTAGACCAACAAGCAATATTTCGCACACAGTTACGTGCATTGCTAAGAGCCAGTGTGTATGGCGATTTGAAAATTATGTTCCCAATGATTGCCACGTTGGATGAATGGCGCATGGCGAAGAGAATCTTTTTAGAGGAAAAAGCGCAATTGCAAGCACAAGGCGTTGCCGTAGCTGCAACAATTGAAGTTGGCATAATGGTAGAAATTCCAGCCGCTGCGATGATTGCTGATTTATTTGCACAGGAAGTCGATTTTTTCTCCATAGGGACAAATGATTTAATTCAATATACGTTAGCAACAGATCGCATGAATGAAAATGTTTCGTATTTATATCAGCCCTATCATCCAGCTGTATTAAGGTTAATTAAAAATGTTATTGATGCTGCCCATAAACAGGGGAAATGGGTAGGGATGTGCGGAGAAATGGCAGCAGATAGTATAGCAATTCCTATATTACTCGCAATGGGCTTAGATGAGTTTTCTATGAATGCTTCTGCTATTTTGAAAACGAGAGCACACATAGCTAAACTTTCACACAAGCAGTTAGTGCCACATATGGAGCGTATTTTAATGCTAGGTACAGCCACGGATGTGGAGGCATATATCCAACAAAATGTAAGCATTTAAGTTATTTGTTTTGAATATTCTGAAAATTAGGAGGGTGTTATGGACATACGAAACGTTCCAGCAGAGGATTACCAACAAATTCATCGCTTACGAGATTATTGTTTTCCAAATAAATATAGCGGTGCACGTCGCGACGATTTTCACTATTGGATTGAACATAGCACAACATTAGGCGCCTACGACGGCGATAAGGTCGTTGGGCAACTACTTATCCTTCCGCTAAATATGACGATACATGGTGAAAATTACGACATGGGTGGGATAGGATTTGTAGCTACCTATCCGGAGTACCGTCAGCGAGGGATAATAAAAAAACTAATGACGGCCTCCCTAAAGGAAATGCGCCAACAGGGGCAAACTATTTCTGTATTAGCGCCCTTTTCAGTTTCTTTTTACCGCTATTTCGGCTGGGAATTATTTGTTGATAAGTTGCATTATGCCATTCCTCAAGCACAGTTTCCCGATTTCGGTAAACAATTAGATGTGGTGAAGCGGATGAGCTTTGAATGGCCAGATAAGACACTTTTTGAAGCAATACAAAGCTTTCATAATGAGCAAGCAAGCGTTACAAATGGCAGTATGTTACGTGACGCGGCGTGGTGGAAGCGTATTGAAAGAAGGTCGCCTGAAAGTCACTTTGCGGCATGTTATCTAGCAAGTGACATAGCGGGTTATCTACGCTATACCATTCAAGATGGCATCTTTACGATTCATGATTTAATCGCCGATAATCCAGCCGCTGAACAAGCCCTGTGGCGTTTTGTAACAGCTCATGCAGCCAGTGTCCACACGATTGAAGGCATTACGGCTAATGACCGTCATTTTGGGTTTAATTTTGCTAATCCGCAATTCCCGAAAAAAGTGATACAAGACGTTATGGTCAGAATTGTAGATGCTTTTTCTTTTATGCAACGCTATCCTTGGGCGGAATTACAACAAACTTTGTACGTACGTCTTGAGGATCACTTTTGTCCGTGGAACGAGCATATTTTCAAGATAAATAAAGATGGTCATGTGTCCATAATTGAGGCAAATTCCGAATCTGAAAAGCATATGCTAACATTACCAATCAACTTATTTTCCGCCATGATGGTTGGTTATTTAACAGTGAAAGATGCTATTACTTTTGGCAATCAAGAGCTTGCAGATGAGGTAATCAGTCATTGGAACAAAGCAATTCCGGCAAAGCAGCCAATGTTTTATGAATATTTTTAAGTGGGAAAATAAAATTTTTTTGTAGTTTTTTCTGGACTATACCAGTTGGGGTAATCCATTTATTAACAAGTATCGAAGCAATAGCCCACTTATTTCTTGAGCTAACAATCGGAATAAAATGGAGAAAAAACTATATTGTGGTATATACCAATTGGTGCTATTCTCATTATAAGAAAGCGATTTCAAGACAGTCGTCAAATTAAGAAATGGTACTAAAACAAATAAAGACAACAAAGGAGTGCTGACGATGAAAAATATTATGTTAGTGTGTGTTGCAGGGATGAGCACGAGTTTACTAGTTTCCAAAATGCAGAAGGCTGCGCAGGAACAAAATATTGAGGCTGATATTTTTGCCATAGCTGAAAGTGAGGTAGATTCCGTTTTAGCAAATAAAAAGGCGGATGTACTATTGCTTGGGCCGCAAGTTCGTTACTTAAAATCAACATTTGAAACAAAATTTAAAGAATTAAATTTCCCGATTGATGTTATCAATATGGCGGATTACGGCATGATGAACGGTGAAAATGTCTTAAAACAAGCATTGAAGCTGATTGGGTGAGGAGGCAAGTCAATGGAAGAAACAGCAATGATGCAGTCCATAATGGGATTAATTGTCCATAGTGGTAATACAAAAAGTGAATGCATGGAGGCACTTCAGCTAGCGAAAAAGGGTCAAATTGCGGAAGCAAAGGAAAAAATAAAGCAAGCAAATGAAGCATTAGTTGAAGCTCATCATTCACAAACAGCATTGTTAACGCAAGAAGCAAGGGGAGAAAAAGTGGAGGTATCCATGCTGCTAATTCATGCGCAAGATCACTTAATGAATGCCATCACATTTAGGGATCTAGCGCAAGAAATGATTGAACTGTATGAACAAATCAAAGGGGAATAACATCAATTTTTGATGTCACAATAAAAAGCAAAGGGAGTGTGTGGAATGTTCCGATTTTTAGAAGAAAAATTTGTGCCGGTCGCTGCAAGAGTTGGGAGTCAACGTCATCTAGTTGCCATTCGTGACGGTTTTATTACAATTATGCCACTGACAATTGTAGGCTCGTTAGCTGTTTTAATTAATAATTTACCAATTGATTTTTATCAAAATGCACTGGACTCCATTTGGAAGCATGAAACATGGACGCAATGGGGCGGTAATATTTGGGGTGCGACATTTGGGATTCTGTCGCTGTTACTCGCGTTCTCCATTGCTTATAACTTAGCCAAAAGTTATAACAAAGACGGTCTGTCGGCCGGGGTTATTAGTCTTTCTAGCTATATGACATTCGGTACGTTTGGAGAAGGCGGTTTAACAGGCTTAACAACTGGAACAGGCGGGATATTTATAGCCATCATTGTGTCCTTGTTATCCACTGAAGTATTTTGTAGATTATCAGGCAATAGTAAACTACTTATTAAAATGCCAGATGGTGTACCACCAGCCGTTTCGAAATCATTTGCAGCATTGCTGCCAGCAATTATTACAATTGGGGTATTCGCATTAATTCGTACAATTATTTCTGCAGGTTTTGACATTCCGGATATTGTGGGTTCATTCTACTCTACGGTTCAGGAGCCGTTTATGGGCTTAACAAATACGTGGGTTGCGGCATTAATCTTAGCTTTTATACCAGCATTCTTATGGACGCTAGGTGTTCATGGTGCGAATATTATTGATCCATTTATGCAAACGATTAATTTACCTGCAATTGATGCCAACGTTGCAGCCATTTCTGCTGGTAAAGTTGCACCTTATATCGTGAATAAGCCATTCTTTGATGCATTCGTCAATATGGGTGGATCGGGTACAACAATTGCACTTATTATCGCGATTTTCATTATTGCACGGAAAAATAAGCAATATAATACTGTTGGAAAATTATCCGCGGCACCAGGGCTCTTCAATATTAATGAGCCGTTACTATTTGGTTTACCAATCGTCTTAAATCCGATTTTATTTATACCATTTATTTTAACGCCAATGGTAAACGTAACAATTGCGTTCTTTGTAACAAAGTGGGGTTGGGTTCCTGCGGCAACTGTTGCAGCTCCTTGGACTACACCGCCGATTATTAATGGATTTTTAGTAACACAATCTTGGGCTGGAGCTGTTTTAAGTCTAGTGTTAATTGTAATATCAGTTTGTATTTACTTGCCATTCTTAGCAATGGCGAATCGAATTGCAAAACAAGAGCAAAAAAAGGCAGAGCAATCACAAGCACTACAGCCTGAAAGTATAACAGAGAATCCAAAAGTAGAAGTGTAATCGCTTAGCATTGGAGGTATTATCGATTGAGAAGGTTAGGAATTTCACTCTATCCACAGCATAGCACGCTAGAAGAAATGCAACAGTATGTGCAGCTAGCACATGAAAATGGTTTTGACCGTATTTTTACATGTCTCTTATCTTTAAATGATGACAAGGAGAAACGTAAATTACAGCAAATCAATTATTTTGCCCAACAGCTAGGCTTTGATATTTCTGCTGATATTGCACCGGCTGTTTTTACAGAGTTAGGCTTAACTTATAAAGATATTGCCTATTTTAAAGAGCACTACCATTTGGCGGCATTGCGCTTAGATATGGGGTTCTCAGGTCAAGAGGAAGCATTCATGTCATTCGATGATAGTCAATTAAAAATTGAACTCAATATTAGTAATGGCACGAAATATGTCAATAATATCGTATCCTACCAAGCGAACCGTGATCATATTATAGGCTGTCATAATTTTTATCCAAGACGATTTACAGGTTTGTCACGCCAGCATTTTATTGCCACATCGAAAAATTTTAAAGCCAATCATATCCGAACAGCGGCGATGATTTCTTCTCAACATGCACTATACGGTCCTTGGGAAAAAACCGAGCATGGTCTACCAACACTTGAAGAGCATCGCGATTTACCGATTACTGTGCAAGCAAAAGATTTATGGCATACAGGCTTAATCGATGATTGTATTATTGGCAATATGTATGCCTCGGAAGAAGAGCTAAAAGCATTGGGACAATTAAATCGTCATAAGTTGGAGCTGAAAGTTGTACCGTGTGCTGAAACGACCGTTTTAGAGGAAACTGTATTATTCAAGGAGCCACATTTCAATCGTGGGGACGTATCGGATTACGTCATTCGCAGCACGCAATCACGCGTAAAATATAAAAATGGCGAATTCCCTGTCCATGATACACACGCATTGCAACCAGGTGATGTTACAATCGATAACAATTTGGATGTACGTTATAAAGGTGAGTTGCAAATTGTATTAAAGGAAATGCCAAATGCGGGCTCTACCAATGTCGTGGCAAAAGTAGTGGAAGAAGAACGCTTCTTACTAGCGCAAATTCAACCGTGGGCGTCATTTGGTTTTACAAAATAATTGCGATAGAAAAAGGGATTAAGCCGACAACAACTTGTGCTTAATCCTTTTTCGTATAGAAAGGAGCAAATAAAATGTACGTGTTGGCGATCGATGGAGGGGGCACCAAAACATGTGCCGTAATTTGTGATGAACAGGGTACGATTTATGCTCAAGTAATGACGTCACGTAGTAATCCTACAGCAATGGATGCACATGACTTTGAGGCAACAGTTCATGACCTGTTACAAAATTTGCGGAAGCAGACGCCACACCTCTTTACGGCTATACATAGTTGCTTTGCGGGTATGGCTGGGGTCAAGGAAAAGCAAGCAGAAGGCATAGTCGAGCGTATTATTCGACAATATGTTGATACGTCGACGACCGTTGTTATTGAAAATGATGCTTTAATAGCACTCTATGCGGGTACACTGGGACAAGCAGGCATCGTGCAAATAGCTGGTACAGGAGCCATTACGATGGGCTTTAATCATCAAGGTAAGTGCAATCGTGTGGGCGGCTGGGGGTATCTTTTTGATGATGAAGGAAGCGGCTATGATTTAGGTATTCAAGCATTAAAGGCAATTTTTCAAAATTACGATCAGCGAGCACAACCTACAGCATTAACGGAAGTAATAGTACAACATTTTGCGGTTGAATGTGTGCCACAAGTAATCGAGTCGGTTTATGGGGCAGAACATCCAAGAACAGTTATTGCACCGCTTGGCAAATATGTTTTTCAGATTGCACAGCAAGGCGATGACATAGCAAAACGAATCGTGCAAGACGTTTGTGATAAATACTTCCAAGCGATAAAAACATGCTATGCCAGTATGGAGTGGGCGCAAGGGGATGTGCCAGTCGTATTAGCGGGCAGTGTTTTTGCAAATAACAAGATGATTGTGCCTCGGCTTCAACAATGCGCGTTAGTAAATCAGCTACCATTGCGTTTTATGTTACCTACATTAGAGCCGATTGGTGGGGCAGTTGTAGGGGCATTTAAAATGGCACAAATACAATTAGATAGGCAGTTTGTTCAAGCATTTCAAGCCAATCGTACGAAAATGGGCTAATTGGAATGGGAAAATATTTAATTCGAATTTTTTAGTACAACACTTGCGCGTATGTTTTTGACAATTTCCACTTGAACAATATCATGATAGAATGTAATATAGGTTTGATTTTATCTTAGTATATAACTAGGTTTACTAATAAAAATTCGATAGATGGAGTGTGTAAGGATGTTACATCAATTTTCTCGTAACGAGCTCGCGATAGGGACTGAGGGACTCGATAAATTAAAAAATACAACAGTAGCCATTCTAGGTGTCGGCGGTGTCGGCTCATTTGCAGCGGAAGCATGTGCGCGCAGTGGGATTGGTCGCATTATTTTAGTTGATAAAGATAATGTAGACATTACAAACGTCAACCGTCAATTAGTAGCGTATCTATCAACGGTCGGTAAATCAAAATCTGGTGTGATGAAAGAGCGCATTGCCGATATTAATCCAGAGTGTGAAGTCATTGATATGCACATGTTTTACACGGAAGAAACGTATGAAGAATTTTTTGCACAAGGCATCGACTATGTTATTGACGCTAGTGATACGGTTATTTATAAAATCCATATTATGAAAGAATGCTTAAAGCGTAACATCCCGATTATTTCAAGTATGGGTGCGGCCAATAAAATGGACCCAACCCGCTTTACTATTGCGGATATTTCTAAAACGCATACCGATCCATTAGCAAAAGTGATTCGTACAAAATTACGTAAAGATGGTATTCACAAAGGAGTAACTGTTGTTTTCTCTGATGAAAGCCCAATTGTCGTACGTCCAGATGTCGTAGAGCATGTCGGAAAACCTGATGCAGCTATCCGTAAAGCGAAAATGCCCCCTTCATCTAACGCTTTTGTTCCTTCTGTTGCGGGATTAATCGCCGCAAGTTGGGTCGTTAATAAAATTGTAGAAGATGTGAAAATAACGCGTGTGCAAGGCTAACACAAACGCATCCTATTTGTGCTGTTAACTAACAATTAAAAGAAGAATCTGCAAGGTTTTCCCTGGGAAAGTCGCTAGCTTGTACCAACGAATTATCGTTGTGTGACGAGCAACGCTTACTTTTTTTAAGAAAATCAGCAGATTCTTTTCTTTTAGACAAGAAAATCAGCAGTAATAATGACTAAAAATGCTTCCTTATGTTAATTGTGCGACAGTCTTGCACTTTTTCTATGTTACAATAGGGCTGTTATAAAAGGGGGGCATTCATTAATTATGGAGCAAATTTATCAAATGGAATATAGAGGATTGAATCTATTCGATGAAATTAGCACAGTGGAGTTAGCGATTGATGAGGCGAGAAAGACGATACATATTTTTGATATTGGACAAGTGGTGACACCTGTTTTTAATTTCGATGTATCTGCTTATGAACTATCTGATGGTTTTTACAAAATGGCGGATATACTGCGTCATAAAAAGATTTTAACAGAACAACAAGCGGCGACAGAGCTGACGTTAAGCCAGTGGTTAATTACAAATAATGTGTATTTTTATAGTCCAAAACAACGGATTAAAAAATATGCAAACGGTAGCATTATTGAAATAATTGATCGTGATAAAGAACAATTTTTATTTGATACTTATATACAAAGAGTTTAATTTTACCAAAAAAATTTATTCTTACGTACACAAAATGCTAATAATTCACGAAAATGCCTTATTTTTTTCATGTGCTCACTTCTTCTTTTAGTTTATTGCTATAATTTGAATAATTCCAATATATATATACAAAAGGTCGGTTTGTTTGGAATGTTCAAGTCTGCTTAGGGGAAGTAGAAATGGCGTTTGTTAAAACAAATGAGAACATGGGAGAGTGATACAATGGAAATACAAGTAATTCGTGATCATTTAGATATTGTCAAGCTTCAAGAGAAAATGAATAGTATTGTATTTGACTATTTGGATACGTCCAATAATTACAAAAAAGCTATGAGAGCTTTATCGCCTTTATATACACAAGTTATGACATTTTATAAGGAATATTTAGAGGCTAGAGCAGGTGAACTGCCAAAAGCTAATACGTATTGGCATTTGTTTATCGATTGCAGTGCCAAACTATGTTATTTTTTAGCAGCGTCTATTTATTATTCTTCAAATGAGTTACAACAAACACCTGAAAAAGTAGAACGTTTATTAACGAATGCTGCCTATTCTTTACCGAGCATTGAGCAGGAAGAAAACGAAGAGTTATTGACTGCTATTATTGCCCTGTATGACGAGGTTGTTGAAGATTCTGATAAGGTAACGACTTTAAAAAATAATGTGCTTGCTCAAAAAGGTGACGTCAAGCAATGTTTACATCAATTTAAAATGTTTGTTGAGAAAGAAATGATACATTCATAATGAGGGGTTCAACCATTGTCGAAGAACATAGCGACAATGGTTTTTTTATGTCATTTTAATGGAACCGACTCGTTAATTGATAGATTGCTGTGCTAGGTGCTCCTATTTCGATGTCTCTTCGTATAATAAGGGATTTCTAAATCGTAAAAATCCACTACGCTTTCCGCGGGCACGATGTAAGCCGCAACCGTCGCTAAGGCGCCGATAGTTGCGTCTTACATTGCGTGCGATCCCGCAGGAGTCTACGTGGATTTTTACTTAGGTTACTTGCTTGCAAGGAGGGTGCAAAAAAAGTGCTTGGCACCTGAGCAATTCCTAAGCACCCTAACAGCTTTTTAAATCGTAAAAATCCACTACGCTTTCCGCGGGCACGATGTAAGCCGCAACCGTCGCTAAGGCGCCGATAGTTGCGTCTTACATTGCGTGCGATCCCGCAGGAGTCTGTGTGGATTTTTACTTAGGAAATTATCAAATACATGGCTAGCATAGTAAATTGTTTGAGTGCCTGGCACCTTCAGCATTACTTTTTACTGTTGCGGAAAGTTTTCAGCTTGTCGTAAATGCTTGCCATTCTTTTTTCTTCTCCTGCAATTACAGGTTGATAAAACTCTGTCCCAACAAGTTCGTCGGGTAAGTATTGTTGATCTACCCAGCCGCCAAACGTACCGATGGGGCTGTTATGCGGATATTGATAGCCAACATGACCTAAATCTTTGGCCCCTTCATAATGTGCATCGCGTAAATGATGGGGAATATCGCCCGTTTTTCCGGCGTGGATACTAGCAATTGCAGCATCAATCGCCACTAAAGCTGAATTAGATTTTGAAGCAAGGCACATTTCTATAACAGCACTTGCTAAAGGGATGCGTGCTTCTGGTAATCCAAGGCGTTCGGCTGCCTGAACAGCGGCAAGCATATGCGCCCCGATTTGCGGGTTAGCAAGCCCGATATCTTCATAGGCCATGACAAGCAAACGGCGACTCACTGCAACTAAATCACCTGTTTCCAGTAAATGCGCTAAATAATATAATGCTGCATTCGTATCACTGCCTCGCACTGATTTTTGTAAGGCAGATAGTAAATTATAAAATTGTGAGCCGTTTTTATCGCCATAAACACCAATGCGGCCAATAAGGTGCTCAATAATATGATCAGCTGCGACTGTTTGTCCATTTACTTCATCGCTCGCATAATAGATTGATTCGAGTAATGTTAAAGCTTTACGTGCATCTCCATTCGCGGCTGTCGCAATATGCTCTATTTGGGAATCTATCAGTGCAAAATGATATTTTCCTAGTCCGCGTTTGTCATCTGTCAGTGCCTTTTGAATAAGTTCAACTAAATTAGCTGTTGTTAATTTCTTTAGCTGATGAATTTCCCCACAACGCGAGCGAATCGCAGGGTTTACATCATGATAAGGGTTTTCAGTTGTTGCCCCAATTAAAACAATCGAGCCATTTTCTACGTGTGGAAGTAATGTATCTTGTTGTAGTTTATTAAAACGGTGTATTTCATCTAAAAACAGTATGACTTTGCCGGAAATTCGAGCTTCTTGGACAATATCTTCAACGTCCTTTTTACCAGCCCGTGTCGCATTCAGTGCGAAAAAGGGTAGTTTAGAGCTTCCAGCTATGGCATTGGCTATAGAGGTTTTCCCTATGCCTGGCTCACCGTATAATAACATCGATGGAACATGTCCATTTTGAATCATTTTGTAAAGCGCAGTATCAGGACCGACAAAATCTTGTTGACCGATGATTTCATCTAGCGTTAATGGGCGCATCCGATATGCAAGTGGTTCATTATGCAAAAGAATATCCCCTTTCGTCCATTTGTTCTAAATGATAGTATATCATAACGTCCTAAGTGTATTTCCGAGTTCTTCAAGCGGAGATTATGATATACTGTTGGTAGTATTTTGACTAGACTAATTGAGGGTGATAAAATGAAAATTTCGACAAAGGGCCGTTACGGTCTCACGATTATGATTGAATTGGCAAAACATTATGGGGAAGGGCCAATACCACTGCGTAAAATTGCTGCTGAAAAGGAGCTGTCAGAAGCTTACTTAGAGCAACTTGTATCGCCATTGCGCAATTCAGGGTTAGTAAAAAGTGTGCGCGGTGCTTATGGTGGTTATATGCTTGCAAATCCACCAAGTGAAATCTCTGCAGCCAATGTAATCAGTGTTTTAGAAGGGCCAATTCAGCCAGTAGAGGGTATCGAAAATGAGGAAGCACCTCAACGTGAGCTTTGGCTTCGAATCCGAGATGCGGTGAAAAACGTGTTAGATACAACATCGATTGAAGATTTAGCCCAGCATACAGAAGAAAATGTAGTAGACGGCTATATGTTCTATATTTAAAATTTTTATGCTAAAGCACTTTAAAGGATAAACCATGAACAAACGGCGCTATCATTAACCGTGCTTTAGTGTTTGCGTATAAAGGAGTTTTCAACATGAATTCATACATCTATCTTGATCATGCAGCGACATCGCCAATGAATGACAAGGTAATAGACGCCATGACCTTAGCGATGCGTAATGTATATGGCAACGCGTCGAGTATTCACGGGGCAGGACGAGAGGCGCGTAAATATTTAGACAATGCGCGAGATGTTCTTGCACAATCGATAGGTGCTAAGTCAGGGGAAATTATTTTAACAAGCGGCGGTACAGAGGCAGATAATACAGCGATTATTGGAACGGTGACAGCCCGTGCTGCTGAAGGAAAGCATATCATTACAACTCAGATTGAACATCATGCGGTGTTACATACTTGTGAGAAGTTAGAGCGTGATGGATTTGAAGTGACGTATTTGCCAGTGGATACCAATGGACGAATCACGGTAGAAGCGGTGAAAGAAGCGCTTCGTGAAGATACTATTCTCGTAACCATTATGTATGGTAATAACGAAGTCGGTTCAATTCAGCCAATTGCTGAAATAGGTGAGTTGTTGCGTGAGCATAAGGCGACGTTCCATACAGATGCTGTGCAAGCTTATGGCTTAGAGACAATTAATGTTGAAGCTTTACAAGTTGATTTATTAAGTGTATCTGCCCATAAAATAAATGGGCCAAAAGGAATTGGCTTCCTTTATCAGAAAACAGGTACACCTCTTGCTAGTTATGCGCTTGGCGGTGCTCAAGAGAAAAAACGCCGTGCAGGTACTGAAAATATACCTGCTGTCATAGGCTTTGCAACCGCAGCTCAAAATGCAAGTGAGTTGCGCGATGATAAGCGAACACTGTACAATCGCTTTAAACAAATTATGCTTGAAGTCTTTACACAGGAGAAGCTAGTATTTCATGTGAACGGCGATACTGAACAAGTCCTTCCACACGTCTTGAACGTCAGCTTTGCTAATACAGAGGTAGAGTCATTTTTAGTAAACCTTGATATGGCTGGTATTTATGCATCGAGCGGTTCTGCCTGCACAGCAGGTACAATTGATCCTTCACATGTGTTAGTTGCCATGTATGGACAAGGTGCAGAGGAGTTACGTAACTCAATACGCTTTAGCTTTGGACAAGGCTTAACGGAAGAGGCTGTGCGCCAAGCAGCAGAAAAAACAGCGGCAATTGTGAAAAAGCTCGCAAAATAATTTGGCTATTTTATAATGTCAATCGATGCTTTGTTCGCGCAATGCAATATTCGGTTTAAATGAATTGAAAAAAGAAAAGGTGACCACAATGATCGAAACACGTGACCCTTCACAAATTCGTGTCGTCGTCGGCATGTCAGGTGGGGTAGACTCTTCTGTTGCTGCCTATTTATTAAAGCAACAAGGATATGAAGTTATTGGTATTTTTATGAAAAACTGGGATGATACGGACGAAAATGGCGTTTGTACAGCAACAGAAGATTATGAAGATGTAATTAAAGTATGTAATCAAATTGGCATTCCTTATTATGCAGTCAATTTTGAAAAGCAATATTGGGATAAAGTTTTCACATACTTTTTAGAAGAATATAAAGCAGGACGTACACCAAATCCAGATGTTATGTGCAATAAGGAAATTAAATTTAAAGCATTCCTAGAACATGCCATGGATCTTGGTGCTGATTATTTAGCAACAGGTCATTATGCACGCATTGATCGTAGTGCTGATGGCGAAGTCCGTATGCTCCGTGGTATTGATGACAATAAGGATCAAACATATTTCCTGAACCAATTATCACAAGAGCAATTAGCGCACGTTATGTTCCCAATCGGAGATATTGAGAAAAAAGAAGTGCGTAAGATTGCAGAAGAGGCTGGTCTTGCTACAGCTAAGAAAAAGGATTCTACAGGAATTTGCTTTATTGGAGAGCGTAATTTCAAAGAATTTTTAAGTCAATACTTACCTGCTCAGCCTGGAAAAATGGAAACAATGGATGGCGTTGTCATGGGCCAACATGATGGTTTAATGTACTATACATTAGGGCAACGACATGGCCTTGGCATAGGTGGAGACGGTGAGCCTTGGTTCGTACTTGGAAAAGATTTAGAACGCAATGTATTGCTTGTCGGACAAGGATTCCATAACGATGCATTGTATTCAACATCATTAACAGCTGTGAAAATGGGCTATACTTCGACAAAAAAATTGCCCGGGAAATTTTCATGTACTGCGAAATTCCGCTACCGCCAAACAGATACACCTGTAGAGGTAGAAATTTTAGAAGACGGTCGTACACATATTGTGTTTGCTGAACCAGTTCGTGCCATTACACCAGGACAAGCTGTTGTTTTATATGACGGAGAAGTTTGCTTAGGTGGCGGAACAATCGATGAAGTTTTTAAAAATAACGAAAAACTAACATATGTTGGATAAAATGTGAAACGACTGCAATATACTAGAATGAAAAAGCGATAAGATTTGCAGTCTTTTCGCTACATAGAGGTGAATGAATTTGGATTTTAATGAGCAGGGCATTCAGGCTTTTCAAGAGAAGCGGTATGAGGAAGCTGCACAACTATTTACCCAAGCAATTGAAGCAGAGCCGGACAATGCGATTGGTTATGTGAACTTTGGGAATTTATTAGCTGTATTAGATGATACAGAGCGAGCTGAACGTTTCTTTCAAAAGGCAATAACTGTAGATGAAACAGCTGCTACTGCGTATTATGGTTTAGCCAATTTATATTATAATGCTGAACGATATGCAGAGGCGTTAAAACTATATGAGCACGCGGTACAGCACAAAATAGCAGGTGCTGATGTCTATTATATGATGGGGAAATGTTTTGAGCGAATGGAAAATCCGAAGCTTGCATTGCCTTATTTACAACGAGCGGCTGAAATTGCGCCCGATGATACACAAATTCGCCTGGCATATGCAATCGTGCTCTGTGCATTAGAAATGTTTGAAGAAGGTAAAAAGGAATTAGATTATTTAATCGAACAGGATTGGAATAATGCAGATGCTCATTATAATTTAGGAGTTTTATATGCAGTCTCTACTGAACAAACAGAAGACGCGATGTATCATTTGAAGCAGGCATTTACGATTCAACCAGAATATGACCAAGCACGTTATATTTACGATATGATTGCCCAACGATTTAATTAAAGCTGGTGAGGCTAAACTTGAAGATATGAAACAAGGACAAAGTTGTCACCCATTCTTTCTTTTGCAAGAATAGAACTCTAGTTGATGGTAGCGAAGGCAGTGACTCCTGCGGAAAGCACCGCCGTAGCAGACATCAACGGTGTGAAAAGTGTTAGATTGATTTCAGTCAATCTAACACTTTTTCTCTTTTGTTCAGCTTGAGTCATTATTTGCTATCTTTAACTGTCTTATCAAATGTGAGCTGCGATAAATATTGTGCTAAATGGGCAATCGGTGTTGTTTCTAAAAGTGATGGCTCTTGTTCGTTGGCCTTTAAAATATTGATTTCCTTATTAAGTCGTTCCATTTTACGATCTAATTCAGCAGCTTGTAGTGCTGCTTCTTTTAATTCCATGCGAATATGTGCGGGTACCTCTTTGTTATATTTATAGTAAATTTTATGTTCAAGACTTGCCCAAAAATCCATTGCAATCGTTCGTATTTGTATTTCCGTATAGACTTTTTCCATTCGGTCAGACATAAAAATTGGAATTTTAATAATAAGGTGCAAGCTTTGATAGCCATTATCTTTCGGATAAGCAATATAATCTTTTACTTCGACGACTTCAATATCATTTTGCGCTTGCAGCATCGCACTTATTTTATAAATATCTTCGACAAAAGAGCATGTAATGCGGACGCCCGCTATATCACGAATGTTGTCGCGAATACTAGCGATGTCAGGAAGGAGCTCTTTTTTTTGCATTTTGATTAATATGCTTTTGGGTGATTTTAATCGAGTAGAGACATGTTCAATTGGATTATATTCATGAATAAGTTTAAATTCTTCTTGTAGAATATTAATTTTCGTTTCAATTTCGTTAATTGCAGATCTATAAGCCAAAAAGAAGCGAGTAAGTTCAGTTTGAAGTGTTTTATAAGTAATAGCTTCCAGTTCATTTTTCATAGTTTAATAAATCCTTTCTTTCGAAAAGTCATTCTTGCCATGTTGGCTAAAGTAGTATTGCTACATGCAAGCTTATCAAAAAGACGGGATAATGAAAAATTTGTGCTCTACTTTTACTATGCACCTCAAGTATAGTGACGATTCGCTAGTAAAAAAACACAATATTTCGAAAGATGGAGCTCTCGAAGTATTGTGTCTACGTAATGTTAAACAATAATTTTAGCATTTAAATTGTAACGCTTATTAAATTCATCAACAAATAATTGTAAGTCGATATAAGTGCCGATATAAGGCTCTGTTTCTTGATCGCGCAGAAAGCTACAAGTTGCTTTTAATGATTTAGAAAACTCCAGTAACATTTGTTCGTTATCCAATTGGATTTGTAATGATAAAGAGTCATCTAATGTATTTACTTTGAAATATTTGCCATCAATAATTCGTTCTAAATTGGTCTCTTTAAATGGAAATACATATTCATTATAAATAAGTTTCACAGTATCCCGCCTTTTTTACAATAGTGTACAACTTCTTTATATGGTAAATCTCCTCCGAAAATTGAAAGAGAGCTCCCAATTGTGACATGAAGCTTACCATTGGATATAGTTTTAAATTTTTCTAAATCGGCCAAAGACCGCACACCGCCCGCATAAGTTGTTGGAATGGATGTCCAAGCAGCTAAGTCTTGCACAAGACTTTCCTGCATACCACCTTTTTTTCCTTCTACGTCGACAGCGTGTATTAATAACTCATCACAAAATTGCTCGATATAGGCAATGGTCTTTGCGTTCACTTCAAAGTCACTAAATTTCGTCCATTTATCTGTCACAACAAACCATTTATCATCGCGCATTTTGCAACTCAAATCGATCACCAAGTGTTTTTTACCAATCGCCTGTACAAGTTGTTCTAAACGCTGTACATCTAGTTTGCCATCATGAAAAATATAAGAGGTCACAATAACATGCGAAGCACCAGCATCTATGTATTTTTTTGCGTTTTCTGAAGTAATGCCCCCCCCTACTTGTAAGCCACCAGGATAAGCAGACAAGGCGGCTAATGCGGCTTGTTCATTGCCACTGCCAAGCATAATCACATGACCACCCACTAAGTGGTCGTCAGCAAACATCTTCGCATAATAGCTCGCGTCATAATCAGAAATAAAATTTTCAATCACTGCTTGATCTGTGTGCCCTAGCGTACTTCCAACAATTTGTTTTACTTTGCCATCGTGTAAATCAATGCATGGTCTAAATTCCAATCGCTCCACATTCCTTCCAAACAACGAGTTCATAATTAATATCATAGCATGCTTAGTGTTAAAATAGCGGTAAATCATCATTTGTCAAAATTATGTTAAAAATTTTTAGGATTTTGTTGATAAAACGATTTTTCTTAACTTGCTGTGGTAAAATAAAAAGATTGAAATCAATGAGAAGGGGCGAATCGATAATGACTGAAAATCTGAATTTATTTGAGCTGAATAAGCTATTTATTCTCGGACGTCCTATTGTCTCCATTTTTCATAATTCGCAAAATATGTACTCTATCGTACGGGTGAAAATTCAAGAAACCAATTTGCAATATGACGATAAGGAAATTATAGTAGTTGGTTATTTTCCTCAACTGCAAATGGATGAACAATACCGTTTTACAGGTATTATGAGACAACATCCAAAATATGGTGTACAATTTCAAGTTGAGACGTTTACGAAAGAAGTGCCCGCTACTGAGCAAGGAATCGTTCACTACTTATCAAGTGACTTATTCGTTGGAATTGGCAAGAAAACCGCTGAAACAATTGTTGAAAAACTTGGTGCAAATGCAATCCGTCGTATATTAGAAGATCCGAATGTCCTTGATGCAGTACCTCGTTTATCTGCGGAAAAAAAGGAAGTTATCCATCGTACGATTGAGCAAAATCTTGGCTTGGAACGGGTTATGATCCAACTGAACGAATGGGGATTTGGCCCACAACTCGGTATGAAAATTTATCAAACGTATCGTACAGAAACGATTGATTTTTTGACGGAAAATCCGTATCGACTTATTGAAGATGTCGATGGTGTTGGGTTTTTCCGGGCAGATGAGCTTGGTGCAAAATTAGGTATTACGGGCAATCACCCAGACCGTATTAAGGCGGCTATTTTACATATTCTAAATACAGCTGCATTATCGGATGGTCATGTATTTTTAGATGCAGAGCATGTATTACCGCAAGTAAAAGGTATGCTTGAGCAAAGCCAGCGTCAAGAAATTCCATTTGAAGCAATTTCTAAAGCATGTATTGAAATGCGCGATGACAATAAAATATACGGTGAAGAAACAAGACTATATTTGCCATCCCTCTATTTTTCAGAGATTGGCATTGCATCAAAAATTATTGCCTTAACTGAACGCAATAGTCAGGCGAAACATTTTAGTAAAGATGAAATTCGCAAGGCTATCGGTGATACGGAAGCGTTTCTCAATGTTACATATGCTGAAACGCAAGCAAATGCGATTGAACAAGCGCTTAATTCGGCTGTGATGATACTAACGGGAGGTCCTGGAACAGGGAAAACGACAGTTGTCAGAGGTATCGTAGAAGTATACGCCAAGCTTCATGGCCTATCGCTCAATCCTAAGGAGTATGCACAAAAAGAAGAGCCATTCCCGATTATTTTATGTGCGCCAACAGGTCGAGCTGCTAAACGCTTAGCAGAATCAACGGAATTACCAGCTATGACAATTCACCGCTTGCTAGGCTTTACTGGGCAGGAGAAAGAAGAAGAAACGGAGCGTGAAGTAACTGGTAAACTGATTATTGTCGATGAAATGTCGATGGTGGATACATGGCTTGCCCATCAATTATTAAAATCCTTGCATGAGGATGTTCAAGTCGTATTTGTAGGAGATCAGGATCAGTTACCTCCAGTAGGACCAGGCCAAGTACTGAAAGATTTACTTGCCTCAAAACAAATCCCTACTGTTGAATTGACAGATGTTTATCGACAAGCGGAAGGTTCAACCATTATTGAGCTTGCCCATCAAATTAAGCGAGGTACTATCCCGCAAGATTTGACAATGAAAACATCGGATCGTTCATTTATTAAAGCTTCATCAGATCAAGTGGCAAACGTTGTTACGCAAGTTGTAAAAAGTGCGGTGGCAAAAGGCCAGGAAATCCGTAATATTCAAGTTTTGGCGCCAATGTATAAAGGACCGGCTGGTATTGATAATTTAAATAAAATGATACAAGATCTAGTAAATCCGAATGATACAGGTTCAAGGAAGGAGCTTGTCTTTGGCGATGTTACATATCGCATTAAAGATAAAGTACTTCAGCTAGTAAACCAGCCAGAAAGTAATGTCTTTAACGGAGATATGGGAGAAGTTATCAGTATTATTAAAGCAAAAGAAACGATTGATAAGCAAGATTTGCTAGTCGTGTCATTTGACGGCATCGAAGTTACTTACCAACGTAGCGACTTGAATCAGTTAACATTGGCTTATTGCTGTTCTATTCATAAATCACAGGGCTCAGAGTTTCAAACGGTCATTATGCCGGTTGTGCGTGGCTACTCTAAAATGCTTCGTCGTAATTTATTGTATACAGGTATTACACGGGCGAAAAACTTCTTAATTTTATGCGGTGAGCCAGATGTCTTAGCGAATGGCTTACAACGAACAGATGATTTGCAACGATTTACCTCTCTTCGAGCAAGGCTAAACCCAATGGAAGCATTTAATGAGGTTGTGGAAGTAGAAGAGATAACAGGGGAAACAAAGGAAGTAGAAGACCAACAAGAGGCTTCTATAGCTGTTCTGCAGCTTACTGTAGAAACGCTTCCTTCTATACATCCGATGATTGGTATGGACGGTATTTCTCCGTACGATTTTATGGATGAATGAAAACTTTATGAGGTGAAGAAAGTGAAACGCATTGTATTAATGCTTCTAGTTCTGCTGTTATTGCCATTTGCACAAAAGGCACATGCTAGCAATATTGTGATACAAGTGAATGAGGAAGCAACAGTCTTTGATAATCGTTCGGGCGCGCTTGAACAAGTCGGAACATTATCGGCAGGACAAACATTTGAAGTAACAAAAGATTATGGAGCCAATTGGTGGCAAATTCGTTGGGGGGGTAATTACGGATACGTGGATAAACGTTACACAACCGTTGTCCCTGCCGCTACATATAAAAATACTGTTCCGTCTGTTGCTAAAATAAAAGACTTTATTGTAGCAACAAAAGTAACGCCTATTTATGATAATACAGGCAATAAGCTAGTGCAGTTTGCAACTTTATCAGAAGGTGTTCAATTTCCTATTTATAGCAAAATGGGCAGTTGGTATGGAATTGCGGTGAACGGACGACTAGGTTATGTACATAGTAGTGTTGTGAAAGAAGAAAAAGGCCAGCAAACTACAGATACTACAAAGCCAAGTGAAAAGCCAAAACCAACACCCACGCCAACACCCACACCACCGAGTAAACAAAATGGTTATATTGAAGCGTTAGAAAATACAATTCTTTATGATCTTCGTCGAGAACAACCGATGGCAATTGCCACGCTGTTAAAAGGTCAGCAACTTGAAGTGGCCAGCGTAGGAGATGAAACATATGTTCAAGTGCGTTGGGGCAAGACATTTGTCTATGCTGAAAAGGCCAAAGTAAAGTTTGTTAATACAGCTAATTATAAAAATAGTGGCAAGGATAATGCGGTAAATAATCAATATTTTATTCCGATTTCAGGAAATAGCGAAATTTATGACCGTACGGCAAATAAGTTACAGCCATTTGCAAAGCTTGATATCAATCGACGTTACCCTATATTACGAAAAGAGGCCAATTGGTATGTGACTACGATTGGAGGACGTGAAGGGTATATTCACAGCTCTAAGGTAGCTTTAGATCGTGGTGTGCCTGTAATGATGTATCACCATTTATTAAAAGCACATGAACTTGGACGCTTTACAAACGTTAGTACGACCATGACCGATACACAATTTGCGAATGAAATGAAGTACTTGAAAGATAAAAAATTTGAAACGGTAAGTACGGCGGATTTATTGCGCTTTATGCGCAATGAAATTACATTGCCTGCATATTCCATTGTTCTAACTTTTGATGATGGTTTATTATCTACACGAGAATATGCCTACCCAATATTAAAAAAATATGGCTTTCAGGCAACACAATTTTTAATTACTTATCGTAATGAATATTCGCCGGCGGAGCAACTGTTTAATTATAATGATTTACAGGCACTTTCACGGCAAGACATGGCGAGTATGCAAGATGTCTTTACGTATGAATCGCACACCTATAATTTACACGATATGATTGGCAATAAAGGTAAAATGCTACTTATCCCTTATCATGAAGTTGTACAAGACTTGAAGCGCAGTTTAACCATTATTCCTGAAGCGAAAGCATTTGCTTATCCATTTGGACAATATACGACCAATACAATTTATGCAGTAAAAGAAGCTGGGTTTGCAATGGCTTTTTCAACAAGACCAGGTTATAACAATCCATATGATGACGTATACCAAATTAAACGCCTATACAGCGATCAACAAACGAGCCTTGCGCAATACAAAAAAATGGTCTCACCTTACGCACAATAATTACACAATAGTCGCCTTTACTATTGTAACCGTTGCGAAAAGTACAAATGATTTTTAAAAGTGATAGTGTTGAGAAGAACTGAAAACTTCTTCTTTAGACAAGATGATATTTACATTTGAATTCTAGTTGATGGTAGTGAAGGCGGTGACTCCTGCTCAGAACGCACGCAACGTGAGGGCATTCTGCGCGTAAGCGAGGGATGCGGCTTACGTGTGCTGAGTGCAAAGCACCGCAGTAGCGGGCATCAACCACATAGTAAAGAAGTGTTAGAATGCTTTGACCATCTAACACTTCTTTATTTTTTTTTTCGGCTGCGTATTTAGAGCTTGTAAAAGTAGCAAAGGAACGATTCAGCCTAAAAGGTCATATACTACATGAGAATTAAAAACATAGGTAATCTTTTAGGGGTGAATGTATGCCAGCAATTACAGGCCAGCAATATATTGAACGCATCGATGCATTGCAAACGTATATATCAATAGATGGGGAAGTTGTTACAGGTAATGTTTCTGAACATCCTGCATTTAAAGGTGTTATGCAAAGTCAGGCAAAGCTTTTTGATTTGCAGCATGATGACAAGTTACGTGACAGTTTGACTTATGTGTCACCAACGAGTCAGCAGCGGGTTGGGATGTCCTTTTTGCAAGTAACAACGGCTGAAGATTTAGTGAAAAGACGTCATGCTGCTCGGCAGTGGGCTTTATCTAATCATGGATTTATGGGAAGAAGTCCTGATTATATGAACACCACATTAATGGCATTAGCCTCAGCAGCTGAATATTTAAAAGGTAAGCCCAATTGTTTTGCGGATCATTTGTTAAAATTTTATGAATATGCACGTGAAAATGATTTAACTATGACCCATACATTTATTGAGCCACAAGTAAACCGCCAAAGATTTTATTATGAAGATGAAGATGTGATCATAGCAGCTAAAATTGTAGATAAAACGAGTCAAGGCTTAGTAATTAAAGGGGCAAGATTGCTTGCAACACAAGGTGGTATAACGGACGAACTCCTTGTGTTATCAACAAACGGAGTTGATAAAGAAAAGGGCTTTGGCTTTTCTATACCGAGTAATACAAAAGGCTTAAAATTTTTATGTCGACAATCATTTGTCGGCGGTCAATCGACATACGATTATCCATTAAGCGCTCGCTTTGAAGAAATGGATGCCATTGTTGTTTTTGATAATGTCATTGTCCCATGGGAGCGCGTATTTTATTATGAAAATAACGAAGTCGCAAATAGCTTTATGAATATCAGTGGCTTCCAAGCCTATTCCTTACATCAAGTATTATCTCGTCAAATTGCTAAAACTGAATTTGTTTTAGGTGTCGTACAATCCATTGTAGATACGATAAATATCGGCGATTATCAGCATGTACAACAAAAAGTAGTGGACATTATTGTGTCGTTAGAAACGATGAAGGCTTTATTACTAAAGTCGGAACTAGAGGCAAAAAGGGATGATTATGGCTTTTTAAGACCTGATCAGCCAACATTACAAGTGGCCATTCATGTGTTCCCGAAAGTTTATCCAACCTTTACGGAAATTATCCAATTGCTAGGTGCAAGCGGATTAATGTCCATTCCAAGTGAAAAAGCATTTGCCGCAGATGATGGTGACTTAGAGCATTATTTACAGTCATTTAAAGATGGTGGAGAAGAGCGTGTAAAAAAATTCCGCCTAGCATGGGATTTAACGATGAGTACATTTGGCACAAGACAGACGTTATATGAACGATTTTTCTTCGGAGATCCTGTCCGCTTATCAGGCTTGCTTTATCAATCGTATAATCGGGAACAATTTGTCCAACGAGTAGAAAACTTTCTTAAAAATGACCATTAATGTATTGCAATGATTGACAGAAGAACATAATTTTTTTATAATGTGCGTTATAAAAGAGAAAAAACGATGATGGAACAAGTAAGTATTTGTGCGTGTAGAAGAAAGGGATTTCTAGGCTGAAAAAATCCTCACGTCCACAAGTGCCGAAAGCTACTCCAGAGTGCAGTTAATCCCTGCCGTTCACTTACGTTACAAGTGCTAAAGAGGTAAGTATGTAGATACTTACAACTAGGGTGGTACCGCGAGACAATACACAAAGTCCTCGTCCCTTTTTGGGATGAGGGCTTTTTTATGCGTATAAGCGGAGACATATCGTAATTTTCCACTATTAGAGGAGGAACTTTTCACATGAAAGCAGTAGAAATTCGCCGTATGTATTTAGAATTTTTTAAAGAAAAAGGACATCACCATGAACCGTCAGCACCTCTTGTGCCAATTAATGACCCTTCATTACTTTGGATTAACTCAGGTGTAGCAACTTTGAAACCATATTTTGATGGTCGTATCATTCCTGATAATCCACGTATTACCAATGCACAAAAATCAATTCGTACAAACGATATTGAAAATGTAGGGAAAACAGCGCGCCACCATACATTCTTTGAAATGCTAGGGAACTTCTCTATTGGTGATTACTTCAAAAAAGAAGCTATTCATTATGCATGGGAATTTTTAACGGATAAAAAGTGGATGGGCTTTGATCCTGAGCTTTTATCGATTACGATTCATCCAGAAGACCAAGAAGCGTATGATGTTTGGCATAATGAAATTGGCATTCCAGAAGAACGTTTAATTCGTTTAGAAGGCAACTTCTGGGACATCGGTGAAGGTCCATCTGGTCCAAACTCTGAGATTTTCTATGACCGTGGAGAAGAATATGGCACAGATGAAAATGATCCAGAAATGTATCCTGGTGGTGAAAACGAGCGTTATTTAGAAATTTGGAACTTAGTGTTCTCTCAATTCAACCACAATCCAGATGGTACTTATACACCATTACCGAAGCAAAATATTGATACAGGAATGGGCTTAGAACGTATCGTTTCTGTAGTACAAAATGTTCCAACAAACTTTGACACAGATTTATTTATGCCAATTATTGAAAGAATTGAGCAATTTGCTAATCGAAAATACAAACGTCCTGGTGAAGTAGCGTTAAGTGAAATCTTCGGCTCTGAAGAAGATATTAATACACCATTCAAAGTGATTGCAGACCATATTCGTACTGTAGCATTTGCTATTGGAGATGGCGCACTTCCTTCAAATGAGGGGCGTGGGTATGTATTACGTCGTTTACTGCGCCGTGCAGTACGTTATGCAAAACAAATTGGCATTGAAAAACCATTTATGTTTGAATTAGTACCTACAGTGGGTGCCATTATGGTTGATTTCTACCCAGAAGTAACGGAAAAATGTGAATTTATCCAACGTGTTATTAAAAACGAGGAAATTCGCTTCCATGAAACATTAGATGGCGGTCTTGCAATCTTTAACGAAGTTGTTGAAGCACAAAAAGCAGCGGGACATGATTATATTCCGGGTGCAGATGCATTCCGTCTTTATGACACTTATGGCTTCCCGATTGAATTAACAGAAGAATATGCGGAAGAAGTTGGCATGAAAGTAGATCACGAAGGTTTCGAAGTGGCTATGAACGAGCAACGTGAGCGTGCACGTGCAGCCCGTCAAGACGTCGATTCTATGCAAGTGCAAAATGAAGTGTTAGCAAACTTAACAGTGGCAAGTGAATTTGTTGGCTATGATACATTATCAGTAGAAACTGAAGTTGCTGCAATAATTGTCAATGGACAAGTAGCGAAGGTCGCTTCAGAAGGGCAAGAAGCGTTGGTTGTCTTAGCAAAAACGCCATTCTATGCTGAAATGGGTGGACAAATCGCAGATAGCGGTGTAATTGCCAATGACAGTTTTACGGCAATCGTTAAAGATGTACAAAAAGCACCAAATGGCCAACCTTTACACACTGTACTTGTAGAATCAGGTGAGATGCATGTTGAAGATGCGGTAAAAGCGGTTGTTAATCGTGATGAGCGTAATCTCATTATTAAAAACCATACAGCAACACATATTATGCAACGTGCGCTAAAAGATATTTTAGGAGATCATGTAAACCAAGCAGGCTCGTATGTTGGCCCAGATCGTTTACGTTTCGACTTCTCTCACTTTGGTCAAGTAACAAAAGAAGAATTACAACAAATTGAACGTATTGTTAATGAAAAAGTGTGGGAAGATATTGAAGTCGTGATTGAAGAAAAAGCGATTGATGAAGCAAGAGCAATGGGCGCAATGGCATTATTCGGTGAGAAATACGGAGACATCGTTCGCGTCGTTTCCATTGGTGATTATTCAATCGAACTTTGTGGTGGTATCCATGTAAAACGTTCTTCTGAAATAGGCTTCTTTAAAATTGTTTCTGAAGGTGGTATTGGCGCAGGAACACGTCGTATTGAGGCTGTAACAGGTAAAGTAGCGTATGAGGCAGTGAAAGAAGAAGAGGCGCTGTTAAATGATGCAGCAGCACTATTAAAAGCAAATCCGAAAGATATTGTGACAAAAGTGCATGCTTTACAAGCAGACTACAAAGAATTACAACGCGAAAATGAAGGATTATCACAAAAAATTGCTAATGCGCAAGCAGGTGCAATTGTCGATGCTGCACAAACTTTTGGAGATGTCACAGTACTGTCAACAAAAGTGGAAGCAAAAGATAATAATCAACTGCGTCAAATGATGGATGATTTAAAAGGTAAAATGACCAAAGCAGTTCTCGTATTAGGAGCAGTTGATGGCGATAAAGTGATGTTATGTGCAGGTGTCACAAAAGATTTAGTTGGTGGCAATTACCATGCAGGAAATATTGTGAAAATGGTGGCAGAAGCTTGTGGCGGTAAAGGTGGCGGTCGTCCAGATATGGCGATGGCAGGTGCAAAAGAAGCATCAAAACTTGATGAAGCGCTACTTTCTGTGTATGATTACGTTAAATCCATTTAATTAATACGCAAAATCGGTTATAATAAAGAGAAATTGGAGATGAGCTTCTTTGCACATCTCCTTATTTCTGAAAGCGAGGTGCTGGTCATGAGTTCATTTGATCAAACGATGAAATTTAATTTTCCAGAAGAATCAATGGAACAGGAAGTCAAGCAGGTAATGTTGAAAGTACATTCTTCACTAGAGGAAAAGGGATATAATCCTATCAATCAGATTGTCGGTTACTTACTTTCTGGTGATCCGGCGTATATTCCTCGCCATCAGGATGCTCGTAATTTAATTCGCAAGCTAGAGCGTGACGAAATTCTAGAAGAGCTTGTTAAATTTTATATCAAAAAGAATAACGAGGGCTAGAAATGAGAATTATGGGATTAGACGTTGGGTCGAAAACAGTTGGCGTTGCAATAAGCGACGCTCTTGGCTGGACGGCCCAAGGTATTGAAACCGTAAAAATTGATGAAGCAAATGGCGAATTCGGCATCGACCGTATTGCTGAGCTAGTGAAGGAATATACTATCACTGAATTTGTTGTAGGATTCCCGAAAAACATGAATAATACGGTAGGACCGCGTGGTGAAGCTTCTGAAAACTATAAAAAGTTATTAGAAGAAACTTTCTCACTACCGGTTAAACTTTGGGATGAGCGTTTGACGACGATGGCTGCCGAGCGCATGCTAATCGAAGCGGACGTAAGTCGCAAAAAACGCAAGCAAGTCATTGATAAAATGGCGGCTGTGATGATTTTACAAGGCTATTTAGATAGCAAAAATTAATTAATGAGGTGGCAAACATGGCACACGAGCACAACCATGAAGAAGAACTACATGTACAACACATTACAGTGATTGATGAAAACGGAAACGAGCAGCTTTGCGAAGTAATTCACGTTCACGAGTCTCCTGAATTCGGCAAATCTTACGTATTTTACTCAATGGTAGGCGCTGAAGAAGATGAGGATGGTTCTGTAGAAATCTTCGTATCTTCATTTGTACCATCTGAAAACGGTGAAGATGGCGAATTAACACCGATTGAAACAGAAGCAGAGTGGGACATGGTAGAAGACGTTTTAAACGCTTTAGAGGACGAAGACGAAGAATAATTGTTTTCATTTCAGAGTGTAAGGAACAAGGATGGCACAAGCGGTCCTTGTTCTTTTTTTACGCCATCTACTTTGCATACTTAAGTAGTAAGAATAAACACATAGAGAGTAAAGGGAGGACTACAAATGAACGAAGAAACGCAAGAATTTATCATAATCGGTGAAAATGGTAAAGAGCAAACATGTCGTGTTGTTTTTACATTTGATGCGGAGGAAAAATCATACGTGTTGTTTTCACTAATCGATGAAAATGGACAAGAAATTCCTGGAGATATTTCAGCGATGACATTTGATTATGATGATAACAACGGTGAAATGACTAATTTACAGCCTGTTGAATCAGAAAGTGAATGGGAAATGATTAATGAAGTAGTGCTCACACTGCTTGATGAATTCCAGGAAGAACCACAACTTATTACGGTGACGAATGAGGATGGAACAGATCAGCTGTGCGAAGTCATTCATACATTTGCTTCTGAACAATTTGCTAAATCCTATGTTCTCTATGTTGCTGTCTCAGATGAGCCGATGGAAGAGCGAGATATTTTCGCTGCACAGTATGTACCTGGAGCAGATGGATCAATTGAGGATTTGCTACCGATTGAAACAGATGAAGAATGGGATTTTGTCGAAGATATTTTGAATGATTTGTAGATAGTATGGTCTAACGTATACTCGATGGCTTCGAGTATACTTTTTTTATCAAGATAAAGCCCGTAACGACTCCTAGGTGAACGTCTAACTTTGTTGTGTACTTACGCGACCATAGTGATTAAATAAGGGCTAGTGTTGACTATAGGGCTGCTACCGGCGATTGGTTGCACCTATCGGCGATTCGCACGGTTTTACCGGCGTTTGTACGGCTGCTACAAGCGATTTGCGCGATTTTATCAGCGATAGGAATGGACAAAGATGTTTTTATAAGTGCAAATTCCCCCGAATTATCCATTTCTGTTTGTCGTAAAAGTTGATTTCTAGTATGATATTGAATAGTGATAGGGGGGAAACCCGTGGATAACGGTTCAAAGAAGCAAGAAATGTTTACAAAAATGCAGAAAAAAAAGTCTGAGGTAAAAGTCGTGAGAAAAATAGTAGCTATTATAGCCATTACGTTTGTCTTAGTATTTGGCATTATCGGATTAATGGGTTACAACTACGTAAAAAGCGCACTAAAACCAGTGGACCCGGATGCAACAAAAACCATAGCTGTGGAAGTTCCAATTGGTTCTAGTTTAAGCTCGATTTCGGCTTTATTGGAGAAAAAGGGCGTTATTAAAGATGCAAAAGTCTTTAAATACTATGCAAAGTTTAAAAATGAATCACAATTCCAAGCAGGTAATTATGATTTAACGCAAGCAATGACACTGGACGAGCTTATCGAAAGCTTAAAAACAGGGAAGGTGTATCGTGAACCAATCTTTACAATGACAGTGCCAGAAGGTCTGACATTAGATCAAATTGGCAAAATCGTTGAAAAGAAAACGCCATATACACAAAAAGAATTTATGGATTTAGTGACAAGTGAAGAATTTGTTCAAAAAATGATGGCTAATTATCCGGAACTAGTGACAGACGCAGTTTTAGCGGACAATATTCGCTATGACTTAGAAGGTTATTTATTCCCTGCAACCTATTCGTATTTTGAAGAAAAGCCTTCATTAGAATCAATTGCGGAAGAAATGGTAGCGGCGATGAATAATGTTGTGAAAAATTACAGTGAAGTACTAGCGGAAAAACAAATGTCTGTTCATCAACTATTAACATTTGCCTCTTTATTAGAGGAAGAAGCTACAGCGCAAACAGATCGTGAAACAATCGCAAGCGTATTCTATAATCGTATTGAACAAGGGATGCCATTACAAACAGACCCAACTGTTTTATATGCACTTGGTTCACATAAAGACCGCGTGTTATATGAAGATTTAGAAGTAGAAAATGCTTATAACACTTACAAAAATAAAGGCTTACCGCCAGGCCCAATTGCTGGTGCAGGAAAAACATCGATTGAAGCAGCGTTAAATCCGAGCAAAACGGATTATCTTTATTTCTTAGCAGATAAAGATGGAGTTAACCACTTCTCGAAAACATATGATGAGCATTTGCAAAAGAAAGCTCAATATATTAAGTAGTTGTAAGTAATTAGTGGCGAAATATAGCACACTAAAATGGGTAGAAGGAAAGAAAAATAGCTTTCCTTCTATTTTCGTGCTATTATAAATTGTGATTTTTAATCAATTAATACGTGGTGGCAATTGTTTCGTGCAATCGACAAACAATTGCTCATTTTTGTATGGCAAAGTACCAAGACATCACGTTTGGTCTTTTTCTTTTTGTAGGAAAGTGACGATGAAGTTTGGACAACGGGAAAGTGCTCGTTTCCTTTTAAATGAGGGTGAATTTTACAATGGAATTATCGGATGCATATATACAATCATTTATTCAACCACGTAATGACTTGCTTTTAGAAATGGAAGCATATGCGGAAGAAAATCATGTCCCAATTATGCAACTAGCTGGAATCGATGCACTCAATCAATTGCTTCGTATTCAAAATCCGTCAAAAATATTAGAAATTGGCACGGCAATTGGCTACTCAGCAATCCGTATGGCAGACGCTTTGCCGAATGTTCATATTGTGACGATTGAACGTGATGAAGAGCGTGTGGCAAAAGCAAGAGCTTATATTGCACGATCATCAGTTGCAAATCGTATTACAGTAATTGAAGGCGATGCCTTAGAAGTGGATGATAAGGCAATTGACACAACTTTCGATGCGATTTTTATTGATGCAGCGAAGGGACAATATCAACGATTTTTCGAAAAATATGCTCCTCTTGTAAAGTCCGGGGGCGTCTTGTATATCGACAATATGTATATGCATGGCTTGTCGGATTTGGACTTGAAGGACGTGCCACGTCGCAAGCGGACTATGATTCGAAATTTAAAAAACTTTACTGATTGGATTATGCACCATCCGGACTATACAAGTGCATTCTTACCAGTCGGTGATGGCTTATTATTATGTTTGAAGAGGTGACGACTATGAAAAAACCTGAATTGCTTGTCACACCGCAATCAGTGGACCATGTTAAAGCATTGTTAACAGCTGGAGCAGATGCTTTTGTCATTGGGGAACAACAATTTGGTCTTCGTCTAGCAGGAGAATTTTCTGTCAGCGAAGTAGAAGAAGCAACAAAGTTAATTCATGCAGCAGGCAAAAAGGTTTATGTTGCAGTGAATGCACTTTTCCATAATGAAAAACTAGATGCCTTAGGCGAATACTTAAAAGAAATGCAACGTATTGGTGTTGACCGTTTAATTTACGGTGACCCTGCAGTAATTATTGTGCGTCGTGAGCAAGGTGTGACAATTCCATTACACTGGAACCCAGAAACAACAGCGACAAACTGGTTTACTGCTAACTACTGGGGTAAACGTGGTGCAACACGAGCAGTGCTAGCACGTGAGCTTTCATTAGAAGAAGTACTAGAAATTAAAGAAAATGCGGAAGTCGAAGTGGAAGTACAAGTTCATGGCATGACATGTATGTTCCAATCAAAACGTCCGTTACTTGGTCATTATTTCTTATACCAAGATAAAGTGATGGAGATTGAAAACCGCCAAGAAAACCGTAATATGTTCCTTCATGATGACGAGCGTAACAATAAGTACCCTATTTATGAGGATGCCAACGGTACGCATATATTCAGTCCAAATGATATGTGTATTATTGATGAGTTGGGCGAGTTGTTTGAAGCAGGCATCGATTCACTTAAAATCGAAGGTGTCTTACAAACGCCAGCCTATGTAGTCACTGTAACGGAAGCATATCGTCAAGCAATTGACACATATTTTGACGAATCTGAAGATGCATACGACGATATTAAAGATGATCTATTGGCTAAAATTGAAGAAATCCAGCCTGCTATTCGACCACTCGATACTGGCTTTATCTTCAAAGAAACAGTTTACTAGGAGGTGGCAAGAACATGGCATTGGCATTAGAACAAAATGACAAAATTCGTGAAATAGTTGACGGCAAGCGCGTCATTACAAAAAAACCTGAACTACTTGCCCCTGCAGGTAGCTTAGAAAAATTAAAAGTAGCTGTTCACTATGGTGCAGACGCAGTATTTATTGGCGGCCGTGAATTCGGCTTACGTTCCAACGCGGATAATTTCTCTATTGAAGAGATGCGTGAAGGTGTCGATTTTGCCAATCAATACGGTGCGAAAATTTACGTAACAACGAATATTTTTGCCCATAATGAAAACATGGATGGCTTAGAGCAATACTTAAAAGATATTGAATCAGCTGGCGTTACCGGCATTATTGTTGCGGATCCGCTTATTATTGAAACATGTCGCACGGCTGCACCGAAACTTGAAATTCATCTTTCGACACAACAGTCTTTATCAAACTGGAAAGCTGTGCAATATTGGAAAGAAGAAGGCTTACATCGAGTGGTGTTAGCGCGTGAAGTTGGCGGCGAAGAAATGAAGCTTATGAAGGAAAAGGTCGATATTGAAATCGAAGCATTCGTTCATGGCGCTATGTGTATCGCTTATTCAGGCCGTTGTGTACTGTCAAACCATATGACAGCACGTGACTCGAATCGCGGTGGCTGCTGCCAATCTTGTCGATGGGACTATGATCTTTACGAACTAGAAGATGGTGAGGAAAAGGCGCTTTTCGATGATAATCATGCACCGTTTGCAATGAGTCCGAAAGATTTAAAGTTAATTGAAGCGATTCCGCATATGATTGAACTTGGCATTGACTCATTGAAAGTAGAAGGTCGCATGAAATCTATTCACTACGTCGCTACAGTTGTATCTGTTTATCGCAAAGTGATTGATGCTTATTGTGCAGATCCTGAAAACTTTAAAATTAAACGTGAATGGTTAGAAGAGTTAGACAAATGTGCGAACCGTGACACTGCGGAGGCATTTTTCCATGATGCACCAGGACACGAGGAGCAAATGTTTGGTGAGCATGGTCGTAAGACAACGTACGAATTTGCAGGGCTTATTTTAGCGCATGACCCAGAGACAAAAATCGTAACGATGCAACAACGTAACTATTTTAAACCTGGTGATGAAGTAGAATTTTTTGGTCCTGAAATCGAAAATTTCCGCATGACAATGGGAGAAATTTGGGATGAGGATGGCAATAGTCTAGATGCGGCTCGTCATCCATTACAAATCGTTAAATTTAAATGTGAGACACCACTTCAACCGCATAACATGATGCGAAAGGAGAATAATTAATGGCAATCAAGCGTCCTGTTGTCATCGGAATCGCTGGTGGTTCATGCTCAGGTAAAACGAGTGTGACACGTGCTATTTATGATGTTTTCCGCGAGCATTCTGTCGTTGTAATTGAACAAGATTATTACTACAAAGACCAAAGTCATTTAACATTTGAAGAGCGTTTAGGGACGAATTATGATCATCCTTTAGCGTTTGATAATGATTTATTAATTGACCATATAAAAACATTATTAAAGCGTCAGCCTATTGACAAGCCTGTTTATGACTATGTACAGCATACACGTGCTGAAGAAGTTATCCATGTAGAGCCAGTAGATGTCATTATACTAGAAGGAATTTTAGTATTAGAGGATGCGGACTTACGTAATTTAATGGACATTAAACTATTTGTTGATACGGATTCTGATTTACGCATTATTCGTCGTATTCTCCGAGATATTAAAGAGCGTGGACGTACTACAGATTCTGTCATAGAGCAGTATTTATCCGCCGTGCGCCCAATGCATAATATGTTCATTGAACCGACTAAACGTTATGCTGATATCATTATTCCTGAAGGTGGAGAAAATGGAGTTGCCATTGATTTGATGGTAACGAAAATTAAAACTATTCTTGAAACTGACAACGTATTGTAATAAGATAGAGTGGTATTGACAATATTTACATGAATTTCAAAGCATATTTTTGTAAGGCATGCATACTATTAGGTCAAAGCGTATTTTGAAATGGATTAAAAATAATAAAATTCGATTAAGTGCATTAACTAAGCATTTGATCGAGTTTTGTGTTTTTATATTGATGAAATAAGGAGTGAAGTACTTTGTCAAACGAAAAACAGTACCCAATGACTGCAGAGGGTAAACGAAAATTAGAAGAAGAATTAGTAAAATTAGAAACAGAAACACGTAAAGAAATCGTAGAACGTATTAAAATTGCACGTGATTTCGGAGATCTTTCTGAAAACGCTGAGTACGATTCAGCAAAAGAAGAACAAGCCTTTTTAGAGGGTCGTATTTCTACATTAAAATCAATGATTCGCAACGCGGTCATTATTACTGAAGATGAAACAGACAACAGTGTAGTTTCTCTTGGGAAAACGGTTACATTCGTTGAACTTATCGATGGTAAACCAGCTTCTGATGAAGAATCTTATACGATTGTCGGTTCAGCTGAGGCAGACCCAATGGAATTCCGCATCTCGAATGAATCACCAATTGCCAAAGGCTTACTTGGCAAAGCAGAAGGTGAAGAAGTAGTAGTACAAACACCTGGCGGCGAGATGAAAGTAAAAATTCTTTCAATTAAATAATTACAGTTGTACAAGCAGTTAGCTTCTCTTTCTTAGGGGAAGCTAACTGTTTTTATTTTGCAAGCGGAGTGGAACTTGATAGAATAATGGCTAGAGAGGGGGAGACTTCATGAGTGAACGACAAACACGAAGCAGTCGTCATTTACAGCCATCTCGCAATAAAAAGCTAGATAAAATATTGAATGTTTTAATTGGCATAGTCATAATACTGATTGTTTTAACGGCAATGTATGTGTTTAAGTGGCAAGATGACGCACAAGATGACGTGAACGAGGAAGCGGTTCAGGAGCAAAAGAACGACGATGGTGACAAGGAACCTCCAACAAAGAATGATAGCTCAGATAAAGACGATCAGCGAACTGAGGATGAGCAATCTGGTGAGGAAGACCAACAATCAGAGGAAGAACAGCAACCTGAGCAAAATACGGCAGTAGAAACAACGTCAGACGATCCTATCGTGGAGCGTGTTGTGACAGATAAAAATTGGAAACCAACGCCTACAACGCAAACAGGTGCCCATGTGTCATCATATGATAGTCAATCTGTGGATTGGGCTGAGAAGCTTGCGACTGTTACTGCTGTTACCGGTATTACAAATGATAATATGATTGTTTGGCGTGTGCAAAATAATGGTGGTGCTAATAAAGCAATTGCGACGGTTTCTACAAAAGATAAAAGTGAGATGTATCGTGTCAGCATGGAATGGATTGATAACGAAGGCTGGCTACCTGTGAAACTAGAACAATTGAATACGTTAGAAGGGGCCTATTAACGAAAGTGGCTGATTTTAATATTTTTATCTTTATTGACTAAAAATGTGCTACCTTTAATAGTGCAACAATCGCTTGATGTTTTATTGATTGTGAAGGATGAAGCAAATTCAGATGCCGATTTGACAATGGCATCAATTAAGTAAGTAGGATACTAGAAGGGAAGAAATGAATTCATGAAAATCGCAGTTATTGGTGCAATGGAAGAAGAAGTGGAGTTATTACGTGCATCTTTGGAGGATGCGTCAAGTACAACCATTGCAGGCAGTGAATACACAACAGGGACGTATGAAGGAAAAGAAATCGTTTTATTAAAAAGCGGTATTGGCAAAGTCAATGCGGCAATGTCTACAACAATATTATTGCATGAATTCAAACCAGATGTAGTAATTAATACGGGTTCTGCTGGTGGCTATGATGAGTCACTAGAAGTAGGGGCAGTTGTGATTTCTGATGAAGTACGCCATCATGATGTCGATGTCACGATATTCGGTTATGAAATTGGTCAAATGGCTGGTATGCCTGCTGCTTTCCAATCAGATGCTAAGCTAATGAAAGTGGCAGAAGAAGCCGTAAAAGCAGTTGGAGAACACCAATATGGTATTGGTTTAATTTGTTCAGGCGATGCTTTTATGAATGATCCTGTACGTGTGGAAGCCGTGCGTCAACATTTTCCTCAAATGAAAGCTGTTGAAATGGAAGCGGCCGCTGTTGCTCAAGTATGCTATCAATTCGGCACACCATTCGTTGTTATTCGCGCATTATCAGATATTGCCGGAAAAGAATCGAACATCAGCTTTGATGAGTTCTTACCAGTAGCAGCGAAGCACTCTACACAAATTGTCTTAAAAGCGATTGCCTCTCTCTAAATTTACATGAAATAGACAAAATCAACAGTTTAAGAGTGAGAAAAATCACAGTCGTAACATCTCTGCAATGCTACAATGGCAATAATTAATGCTCTTCATAGTTAGATGGGAGGTATTTATGATGCTATTTTTAACAGCAGGTGTTGTCATCATTACGATGCTAATCGGTACGCTTATTTCGGCTGAGCTTACAGATACGACTCATTAATCCTGTTTAGAAAGCTCCTTTGAGGCTGTTAAAGCTAAAAAGGAGCTTTTTGTTGTCAAAGAAACTACCGTGAAATACGACGGCATAGAAGGGCTGTGAGGCCCTAGTTGGCCGGAGGAAAACAATTTCATAATTTTCGACATTGAATTTTTATGAATAACACATTACAATAAATTACTCAATAGACTTTTGATCTCTTTTGTAAAATTGATAGAGTTTAATGAGTGCTCGCTTTTCAATGCGAGATACATAACTTCGAGAAATATTTAAACGGGCAGCAATTTCTTTTTGTGTTAAGGCATCGTGTTGATTTAAGCCATAGCGGAGTGTGACAATTTCAAGCTCACGGTCATCCAGCATATGCAAATATTGATACAGCTGTGCAACATGCTCTTTATGTTCTAATTTTTCTGTTGCACTTTCTTCATCCAATTGTAGCATGTCACCTATTTGCAATGCATTGCCATCTTTATCGGTACCAACTGGTTCAAATAAAGATACATCCTTTTGTACTTTTTTCTGTGTCCGTAAGTGCATTAAAATTTCATTTTCAATACAGCGAGCTGCGTACGTAGCGAGGCGTGTTTTTTTATCAGGGGTATAACTTTCAACAGCTTTCATCAGACCGATTGTACCAATGGAAATATAGTCATCGAGTTGCTCATGCTTTGGATGGAATTTCTTAACCACATGTGCAACTAGTCGCATATTGCGCTCGATTAAATCAAGACGCGCTTGCTCATCACCACCTAAAAATCGTTCAATACAAGCAGCTTCCTCTTCTTTAGAAAAGGGTTTATGGAATGTTTGCCCCTTTAAGTAACCGAATAGTGCAGGGATTTCAAACCATAACTGCAACATAGAAGTAAAAATTCCGCTCATTGAATGATTTCATCCTTTCCCCATTTTTCGACAGTATATGTTAAGAAACGGCGTTCAATGAAAAAAAGTGCAACAGCAAATGCTGTTACACTTTTTTTAACGTGAATGTACTAATCATTAGTAACGCTAAAATGGGAAGAAAGAAAAGATAAAAAGCTGGGTGGAACGTATTTGACGCAAAATACGTTAAAGTTAATAGCGTACCAGCAGCTGTAATCGGTAGCCCAGTAAAATAACCGTTTGCTTCACTAATGTTGAAGCGAGCTAATCGCATCGCACCGCAGACGATATAAAGAACGGTCATCATCATGCCCGCGAAACCAAAGTCTACGAGCACAACTTCATACATTAATAATGCAGGTGCTACACCAAATGATATAATATCACTCATAGAATCTAATTGTTTACCTAACTCAGACACTTGTCCGAGCGCGCGCGCTACTT
Organism: Lysinibacillus sp. NPDC097195; assembly: GCF_044762075.1. Taxonomy (NCBI): domain Bacteria; kingdom Bacillati; phylum Bacillota; class Bacilli; order Caryophanales; family Bacillaceae; genus Lysinibacillus; species Lysinibacillus sp. NPDC097195. The sequence continues at coordinate 457,984 of NZ_JBIWDP010000001.1, forward strand.
TCCCATCATAACGATCGAGAAGAGCAGCAATAAAGATAAACAAGACGCTATAGCTATAGTATTCATGTAAAGTGGCCATTATAGCCGCGCCACCAAAAGACATATTACTAATAGTAATGAAGTTTGCTGCGTGCGATTTCATTTTCTTAACCGTCGTATCCACCAACTTGTGATAAAAAAACAAGGCGGATCACTCCTTTGCACTTAAGATATTGTACCATTATACTTCGGATGCGAAAAAATTGACAGTCTAATTTAATCGATAGGGGTTTTGCTTTATGAAAGAAAAACTATACCAACGCTTAATAGAATTAACGAATGGCAAACAATCTTCCCAGCTTTTACAAACTATTGCTAAAGCGAAGTGGAGTAAGCGAATAATTCCAAGCTATATGAAAATATACGATATTAACCTTGAAGAAGTTTCAAAAAAACCGCAACAATTTTCAAGTTTGCATGATTTTTTTACAAGAGAGCTTTTAACGGATGCACGACCAGTTGACCAAAATCCTTTAGTCTTCACGAGTCCAGTGGATGCAAAAGTGGAATCATTCGGACGCATCGAATGGGATATGACTTTTCTTGTCAAAGGCAAGCCATATGCCCTGGAAGATTTACTAGGCAATAAAGATCGCGCTGCACAATATGCTGATGGACATTTTATTGTATTTTATTTAAGTCCTGCTGATTATCATCGTATCCATAGCCCAATTGATGGCACAGTTTTACGCCAATATACACTTGGCCAAACATCTTTCCCAGTCAATCAGCTTGGACTGACATATGGCAAAAAGCCAATTTCCCACAACTATCGTCTTGTAACAGAGTTAAAAGTGGCAAATGAGCAGCATGTGGCCTTTATAAAAGTCGGTGCTACCTTTGTTAACTCAATCGTGCTGACAAATACATCGGCGCAATGGCAAAAAGGTGAAGAAGTCGGTTATTTCTCCTTTGGTTCAACAGTCGTGATGCTATTTGAAAAAGATGCCATTACATTTACGGATAATGTTGTGCAAGGAAGTCCAATTCGCATGGGTGAAGCCTTTGCAAATATGCTATAATGGTCGAATAATACGTTTAGATTAGGGGTCGCTATTTTGTATAATTTTTTATTACCAGATGAATTTGTGACAAGCATTTTTGAAATTACACCAGAAAAGCTTCAAGAACTAGGCATTAAAGGGATTATTACAGATTTAGATAATACCCTTGTGGAATGGGATCGTGCAGATGCCACAGAAGAGCTCATTATTTGGCTACGTATTATGAAGGAAGCAGGTATTCGCATTATTATTGCATCGAATAATAAAGAAGCACGCGTAAAGCATTTTGCTGATCCGCTTGAAATTCCTTATATTCATAAAGCGAGAAAGCCTCTTCGTAATGCCTTTTACAGTGCCGTAATACAATTAGGATTACGTCCAAATGAAGTAGTAATGGTAGGAGACCAGCTATTAACAGATGTAATGGGTGCCAACCGTTTAGGACTGCATACTATTTTAGTAAAACCAGTTGCACAATCGGATGGGCTCGTAACAAAATTTAATCGTTTCGTTGAGCGTCGTGTGTTCAATGATTTAAAACGTAAAGGAATAATTACTTGGGAGGAAAAAGAATGAACGAAATGCCAAATTGTATTGGCTGTGGTACGACAATTCAAACAGAAGATAAAACAGCAGTAGGGTACGCACCCCCATCATCATTAGAAAAAGACGTGGTCATTTGCCAACGTTGCTTCCGTTTGAAAAATTACAATGAAATTCAACCTGTGTCATTAACAGATGACGACTTTCTACGTATTTTAAATGGTCTTGGAACACAGCAAGGCTTAATCGTAAAAATCGTTGATATTTTTGACTTCAATGGTAGCTGGTTGCCAGGGCTGCATCGCTTTGTTGGCAAAAACCCAGTGCTATTAGTAGCAAATAAAGCCGATTTACTACCGAAATCAGTAAAACCGAAAAAGGTTATTAACTGGCTTAAACGTGAGGCAAAGGCATTAGGCTTACAACCAATAGATGTGCTACTAGTTAGTGCACATAAAGGCAAAGGAATGGCTGAAGCTATGGAGGCTATTGATCAATATCGCAATGGCCAAAACGTTTACGTAGTAGGTTGTACAAATGTCGGGAAATCCACGTTTATTAACCGCGTCATCAAACAGGCTACGGGTGAAGGAGAAGTTATTACTACCTCTCATTTCCCTGGTACTACATTGGATATGATTGAAATTCCACTCGATGATGGTAGTGCATTATATGATACGCCTGGGATTATTAATCACCATCAAATGGCACATTATATTGATGCAAGTGAACTAAAATATATTATGCCCAAAAAAGAAATTAAGCCGAAAGTGTATCAGCAAAATCCAGGTCAATCGTTATTTATTGGTGCACTTGCACGCTTTGATTTTATACAAGGTGAACGTTCAGCATTTACAATCCATGTGGCAAATGATCTGCCAATCCACCGCACAAAGTTAGAAAAAGCCGATGCGTTATACGCAGAGCATAAGGGTGAATTACTAGCACCGCCAACTGCAGACTTTATCGACAAGCTACCAGAATTAGTTCGTCATGAGTTTTCAATTAAAGAAGCAAAAACAGATGTTGTTTTTTCTGGTCTTGGTTGGATTACAGTACAGCATGCCAATGTCGTCATTGCTGCATATGCGCCAAAAGGTGTACAAGTATCCATTCGTCCATCACTTATTTAACGAGCTGCATCCTTCATGGCGGTAAAGTGAAGGATGCATGTCTAATGCAATAAACAACTGTGAATGCCCACGATTACATTTTATTAAGAGCTTACCCGAGCAGGCTCGAAAAATTGAATGCAATTTATGCAAGGGTATTTCATGATAGAGATAAGAAGAGAAGAGGGTCTAGGACATGAAGAAGTGGTTTGCAGTCATTGGCGATCCGATTGAGCATTCTAAATCACCAGCAATGCATAATAGTTGGTATGAGGAAATGGCAATCGATGCTACTTATATTCCAGTACATGTGACATCAGATCAGTTAGAGGCAGCTGTTGTTGCTTTAAAAACTTTAGGTGCAAGTGGTTGGAATGTAACCATTCCGCATAAAACAGCAATCATTCCTTATTTAGATGAGCTAGATGAGTTAGCGCAAAAAATGGGCGCGGTCAATACCGTTGTACGCACACGAGATGGTAAGTTAAAAGGTTACAATACAGATGGACTTGGTTTTGTGCGCTCACTAGAAGAAGCGGTCGGCCAATCCCATAAAGACAAACCCGTGCTGTTAATTGGAGCAGGCGGAGCAGCCCGTGGTATCGCCTTTGCCATGCAACAACAAGGGTACACGAATTTAACGATTGCCAACCGTACAGTGGGCAATGCACAGGCAATAATTGATGAATTAGGAACAGGGCGTGCAATTTCTTTAGCGCAAGCGGAGGAATCGTTAGCTGATTTTGGTATTTTAGTCCAAATGACGTCAGCTGGCTTAGTGACAGGTGATTTTTCAATGCCGTTTTCATTGAATCGACTAACAAAAGGCGCAATTGTTGCAGATATTGTGTATAATCCATTAATGACGCCTTTTTTACAAGCGGCTGTGGAAAAAGGAGCGACTGTAGTAACAGGTCTTGGTATGTTCGTCCATCAAGGTGCGATTGCGTTCCATTACTGGCTCGATGAATATCCAAATACAAATTCAATGATTGTGCAATTAAAAGCGCAATTAGGAGGACAATAATTTTTATGTTAACAGGTAAACAAAAGCGTTTTTTACGTGCAGAAGCACATCATTTAACACCGATTTTCCAAGTAGGAAAAGGCGGCGTGAATGACGAAATGACAAAGCAAATTCGTGAAGCATTAGAAGTACGTGAGCTTATTAAAGTGCGTATTTTAGATAACTGTGAAGATGATAAACATGAAGTGGCAGAGGCGCTTGCGAAAGGTGCACATGCTGAGCTAGTTCAATTAATTGGTTTAACAGTTGTTTTATATAAAGAATCACGTAACAACAAAAAAATTGTGTTACCAAAAGCAGCGAAATAAGGTGAAACGATGAAGAAGGTCGGTTTACTTGGCGGTACGTTTAATCCACCACATATTGGGCACCTAATGATGGCAAACGAAGTATTTCATGCATTAGGATTAGATGAAGTACGTTTTTTGCCAAATGCACTTCCACCTCATAAACAAGCTCCCCATGATGCGAGTGATGCGAAGCGGTTAGAAATGGTAGAACGTGCCATTCAACCATATGCGCAATTTCGTGTAGAGCCGTATGAGGTTGATAAGGGAGGCGTATCCTATTCATATAACACACTTGCTGCATTATGTGAAAGGGAGCCTACTGTTCAGTTTTACTTTATCATTGGTGGGGATATGATTGATTCACTTCATACGTGGTATCGAATTGACGAGCTGGTGAAGCTTGTGCAATTTGTTGGCGTGAAGCGTCCAAGAACAGAAGCCCGTACGGAGTACCCGGTATTAATGGTGGAAGTACCCCAAATCGATTTATCGTCTACACTGATTCGTGACCGCCTTGCTACTGGTAGAACGGTAACGTTTTTACTGCCAGAAGCGGTAGAGACGTTTATACGAGAGGAAGGTCTTTATGGAACGCGAACAGTATCTAGCAGCGATTAAACCTCGCATGCCTGAGAAACGTTATATTCATACAATGGGTGTAATGGAAACAGCCATTGCATTAGCGAACATCTATGGTGAGGACGAAAAAAAGGCTGAAACAGCAGCTATTCTCCATGATATTGCCAAGTATGCTGATATCGACTGGATGGAGCAAATCGTTCGACGTGAAAAATTAGATCAACAGCTGATTGGCTGGGGCAGCGAATTACTACATGGACCAGTTGGCGCGTTTATTGCTGAAAGTGAATTTGGCATTACGGATGAAGATATTTTAAATGCCATCCGTTTCCATACGACTGGACGTGTAGCAATGAGTCGACTAGAAAAAATCCTTTTTGTCGCAGATATGATTGAACCGAATCGAAAATTCGAAGGTGTAGAACATCTGCGCAAAAAAGCACAAAAAAATTTAGATAAGGCAATGAGTGCCTGCATACGTCATACTTTAGCGTTTTTAATTGATACAAAGCAGGCTATCTATCCGCTATCTATAGCATGTTACAACGATATGATGAAAAGAGAGGACAGTGAAGGATGACTTCAACTTTATTACAAGCAGCTTACAAAGCAATCGACGACAAACATGGTGAGGATATTGTCGTTTTAAATATGCAAGGTATTTCACTTTTAGCAGATTACTTTATCATTGCACACGGAAATTCAGATCGCCAAGTACAAGCGATTGCACGTGAATTACAAGATGTAGCAGTGAAAGAGGGGCATGAAATTCGTCGTGTTGAAGGCTTCGATGGCGCACGCTGGATTTTAGTAGACCTTGGCGATGTTGTTGCACACGTATTCCACAAGGATGAGCGTGCTTATTATAACTTAGAGCGTCTATGGGGCGATGCACCACAATTAGACGTACCAGAGGCGTAAGTTGAGTAGCTATGAGCGTTTTGCGCATGTTTACGATGAGCTGCAAACGGATATTCCATATAATCTTTATGTGGAATGGATTAAACAACATGCGCCAAGCGAACATTTTCCAAAGCTTTTGGATATTGGCTGTGGCACTGGTGTGCTTGGTCTTCTACTAGCAAATGCCGGCTATAAAGTGAGTGGCATTGACTTGTCGGAAGATATGCTTGCAATTGCGGCTGAGCGATTGACAGAGGCAGGTTTACAAGTACCGTTATTTTGCATGTCGATGCATGAATTGGATGGCTTTGAGGCTCTGGATGTTGTAACGATTGCCATTGATTCACTCAATTATGTGATGGAAGAAACTGCTGTTTATACAACGTTAGAACGAATTTTTCAATCTTTGCGTCAAGGTGGTCAACTGTTCTTCGATGTCCATTCTTTATATAAAATGGATGACATTTTTTTAGACGGGCCATTTACGTATGATGATGGAGATATTAGCTACGTATGGCATACAGAGCAAGGGGAATATGAACATTCAGTGGTTCATCAAATGACGTTTTATGTGCGAGATGCTGCAAGCAATTTGTATGAACGTTTTGATGAGGAACATAACCAACGTACTTTTCCTATTGAGCAATACATGACATGGCTTCGTGACATTGGCTTTACAGATGTAGAAGTTACAGCTGACTTTACAGAAGAAGCCCCTGAGTATGACAGTGAACGTATTTTTATACGTGCAGTGAAATAAAAAATAATATGAAACTTGAAAGCAAACAAGCTGTTTGCCTCAGGATTGATGTAAATGGAAGTTCGGCATTGTGCCGGACTTTTTTTATGCTTTAAATTATAATTTAGCATTGTTATAACAAGTATTTAGTCGTACTATAAAGATGAAGTTCCATAAAAAGTAAAATAACAAACGGGGCGAGGAAATGGAATATAAACTTTTTTCAAATGAAATTGAAGATTTGAAAACATTTATGTTAACGAATAGTTGGGATTATCATATTCATAGAAAAATTAAAGAGGAAACGATACAACAAATGGTTGACGACGGGTATTATCAAAACGGAAGAGAATCATATTGGATGATTGACCACGATAAAAAAATAGGCTTTATTTGTATTGAAGATATAGAAGATTCCATCGTAACATTCGATATAAGGTTAGATGCAACATATAGGGGACAAGGCTATGGCCATCATGCGCTCCGTTGGCTGCAAAATTATCTTTTTGGAGAAAAGGATAAAATCCGGATAGAGGGTTATACAAGAGTGGATAACTTAAGCATGCGGAAATGTTTTACGAAAGCGGGTTTTGTAAAAGAAGGATACTTAAGAAGTGCGTGGGAAAATGCAGATGGTAGCGTTACAGATGGTATTCTTTATAGTGCTATTCAGTCGGATTGGCAAAACAATACTATAACGGCTATTAAACTGAATGATTTTGCGTTCTAAAATTTCCTTGTAGGAAGGATTTTTTAGCTCATGACATCATATATCTTTTCAATAAATGCGTGATAGTATATCATAAAGTTAACTCCATATGATTACCTTTTGCAACGAAAGGATGGTACAATGTTCCAATCTTTATGGCAAAAGTATAGAAAAAGTGTGCTGCTCCCTAGCATACTTGGCATCAGTGGACTTTGTTACTTCTATTTTTCGAGTATTGACTCTTCACCTCCCCAAGAAGAGCTCATCGAAACAATCCAACCTACAGAACAACTAGCGTTAACAGAACCTGCCGAAGAAGAAGCGGTCGTACAGCGGGTACTAATTGATATAAAGGGTGCAGTATTGCATCCAGGCGTCTATGAACTTATGCCTGAACAACGAATTATTGATGCAGTTCAGCTTGCAGGTGGCTATAGCGAGGATGCTGATCCACGTCTTATTAACCATGCCCAAAAAGTGCAAGATGAAATGGTGATTTATATACCTGTAAAAGGTGAAAAGCTCGATGAAGCATTAGCTAGTATTCATTATGCTAATTTTAGCGAAAGCCAGACGACAACAACGCACAATAAGGTCAATGTCAATAAAGCTGATGATAAGGAACTGACAACTTTAGCAGGTATTGGCCCATCTAAAGCGCAAAGTATTATTGCGTATCGTGAGGAAAATGGTCACTTTCACACGATAGAGGATGTCAAAAAAGTGACAGGAATTGGCGAAAAAACATTTGAAAAACTGAAGGATTCAATCACAGTCAACTAAATTAGCCTGTGTGGTTGACGACCCTTTTCCTAAAGGGCTACACTATAGTAGAAAAGTGACTGCTGCAGTGATGCACAGTTTGTTAAAATTTTGTAATCAATTTTGGAGGTAGTCATATGGAGCGTATTACTTGGGATCAATTTTTTATGGCACAAAGCCATTTACTCGCGTTACGTAGTACTTGTACAAGACTAGCAGTCGGTGCGACGGTTGTACGTGATAAACGTATTATAGCAGGAGGATATAACGGCTCAATTACTGGTGATGAACATTGTATTGAAGAGGGTTGTTATGTTGTTGACAATCATTGTGTGCGTACGATACATGCAGAAATGAATGCTCTTCTACAATGCGCCAAGTACGGTACGCCAACAAAAGGGGCGGACCTGTATGTAACACATTTTCCTTGTCTACCATGTACAAAATCAATTATTCAGGCTGGAATTGAACGGGTTTATTATGCAACAGATTATAAAAATAATCCATATGCTCAAGAATTATTTAAAAAAGCAGGCGTAGAGGTATTACATGTTCCGTTTGAGGAGCGAAAAATTGACTTTTTAAGAAATGAAAAATTAGATTTGTACATAGACATGCTAAATGCGTTACGTGAAAGTGGCATGCCGGCTGAAAAATTGCTCCCTTATGAACAGAAGGTGAGTGCATTATTTGGCAAAATACAATAAAGCATAAAATGATATATATAGCACTAGCTGTTCTTGTTGCCTCCTTAGCGGCACACAAGACAGCTTGGCTATTAGCTTGTATGCTGTTGTTAGTGTTATGGCTTACTTTAAAAGGTGAGACCATGTTTATTTCAGCACTCGTTGTAAGTGTTGGACTTCTTACTTTCTTCTTTATTACTTCCATTCGATTGACGGAACCATCCTCTTTACCGTCAACTTTTCAATTAACTTGGACAAGCGATTATAAGATAAATGGTCAGCGACTTAGTGGATTTGCAAAAACTGAGTCAGGTGAAAAACTCTATGTTATGTATACATTGTCTTCAGAGCAAGAAAAATATTATTATGAAAATACATCGATTACAGGGTTTACCTATCGTGTACAAGGTGAACTAATTGCTCCTAATCCGCCTGCACATCCATATGCCTTTTCCTTTGAAAAATATTTGGAGAGTAAAGGTGCAAGGGGTATTTATGAAGTGAAGAACTGGTCGTTGGTGTCGAAAGAAAAATCACTAGCCATCATTCTTGCCCATTATAGATGGCACTTAAAAAACCATATTGAGACTACGTTTCCACCATCCCTTGTAGCAGAGGCACAGGCGTTGCTTATTGGTTTACGGGATCATGTAGATGAAGAGCTTCAGCGGGCATATCAAAAGCTTGGCATCACGCATTTATTTGCGATTTCTGGCTTACATGTAGCCATCGTGTCTTGGTTGTTTCATGAAAGTTTATTACGTTTGGGTATTCGAAAAGAGATGGCCACAATAGTCTTACTCATTGTGTTACCTATGTATGGTGTACTAGCGGGCGGAGCACCATCGGTAGTTCGTGCTGTCTCTGTTGTGGAACTAGTGTTGCTAATACGCTTTACAAGATGGCAGATGCCGGTAGATGATGCACTCGCAATTAGCTTTATTGGCTTTGTCTTACTCGAGCCAAGTGTTATTTTTCAGATTGGCTTCCAGCTATCCTATTTGGCAACCGCTAGTCTTATATATTCAAATGTAATTTTGCAAGATCGACATTGGTTAAAAAAATCATTTTTCATAACTTGTGTATGCCAACTACTTGTTTATCCGCTACTCTTATATTATTTTTACGAACTATCCATTGCAGCATTTTTTGCAAATATTATCTTTGTGCCGTTATTTTCTTTTGTCGTTCTACCAATGAATATGCTTTTACTGATAATGACAATTTTCTCAAAAACTTTAGCACAACTTTTATTTGAAGTATATGAACCAATGCGAAGTTGGCTAACGGAGGTAATTTTATTTTTACAAGCTTTGCCGTTGCAACTATGGACGCCTGGCAAACCAACATTATGGCTTGTTTGTGTGGCTTTTATCAGCGTACTTCTGAGCTTCTATTTTTTAGAAGCTAGACAGTACAGCAAAGTAGCTATTGCGCTCATACTACCTGCCCTTTGCATTCATTTTGCCCCGATGATCAATAACGAAACGAGACTGACATTTTTAAATGTAGGTCAAGGCGATTGTACGGTTATTGAATTACCGTTTAGAAGGGCTGTATACGTGGTGGATACGGGCGGTGTATTGCGACATAGGCAAGAGGCTTGGAAGGCCTCAAATCGGCCCTATGAGGTCGGTAGACAGATTGTGGTCCCGTTCTTAAAAGGAAAAGGCATTCGCCAAATAAATGTTTTGATTCTCACACATCCAGATGCAGATCATGTAGAGGGAGCAGAAGAAGTGCTGGAGGAAATTACAGTGCGTGAAATCCATGTGACGCCAGGCTCTCTGGATACACCAGCAATGCAAGATTTATTAGCGGTAGCGATGACACAAAAAGTACCTGTAAAGGAAAAAATGGAAGGGACGTCATGGCGTGTTGGCTCTGCAAATTTCCACTATATATCCCCCCGAGATACCCATTATGAGGGCAATAATGATTCCATTGTATTATTTATGCAGCAAGGAAGGTTCCGTGCACTTTTAACAGGCGATTTAGAAGAAGCTGGCGAGCGACAGTTATTAACACGATATGGAAAGCAATTAGCCAATATTACGTTATTAAAGGCAGGGCATCACGGTAGTAAAACATCTAGCAGTGAACCATTTATAGAGCACCTGCAACCCAAATTAACCATTTTCAGTGCAGGACGTAACAATCGTTATAATCATCCGCATGAAGTCGTTGTCGAACGTTTTAGGCAACGTCAATTAGCGACGAAAACCACGGGTATAGATGGAACGATAGAAGTAATGTTTGATGGTGATCATTGGTATACTCAGACAGAAAAAGACCTTGTCCATCAGTGAACAAGGTCTTTCTCATTGGTATAAAAGGTAGCTTACATGCTGACGAAGTCTACTATTACTGCGATGATGAACATAACAGTGAAGACCCCAAAAGATACGCCGAAACCAACGCCTGAATCGATAGCGTCGTTGCGTTTGCATTGTATATTATTACCTTCAAATGGATTCATTGTCATCCCTCCAATTCTGTTATTTATTATAAGACATCGTTTTCATAAAAGCTATATCGAAAAGATGAATTCCCAACTATGGCAAGGAATGGACACAATTTAGCTCAACGTCACATTGCAAACTAAATCATGTATACTAGTAGTATTGCTATATGGAGGTAAAATATTATGATTTCAACGGTTTGGAACAAAATAAAAAAAGGTGAGCTGGCACCAGTTTATTTAATTATTGGTGAGGAAAGCTATTTTATAGATGAAACAGTAAAGCGTTTAAAAGAAGCACTTGGCACTGAAGAAGAAATCGAAATGAGCACTTTTGATTTGGCAGAAATGCCAGTGGATGTCGTACTTGATGAAGCAGATACTATTCCATTTTTTTCAGAGCGCAAGCTTGTTATTGCGAAAAATGCATCGTTTCTTAAAGCGACTGAAAAAGGGAAGGAAAAAATCGACCATGATGTGAAACGTTTGGAGGCATGGCTAGCCAACCCTTCAGATTTTTCGGTAACGGTATTTATTGCACCGTATGAAAAACTAGATGAACGTAAAAAAGTAACAAAAATGATGAAAGAGCATGCTTTTGTCATCCAAGCAGAAACGCCAAAAGAGCAAGATTTGGCAGTATGGATTCAAGGGCTTGTCAACGCACATGGCAATACCATTACGCAAAGTGCTATTGAACAACTTGTTTCAATGGTTGGTTCAAACATGTTACAACTACAAATGGAAATTGAAAAATTAACTTTATACGTAGGGGACGGCGGAGAAATAACAACAACGTTAGTTGAGGATTTAGTGGCGAAAACACTCGAACAAGATGCCTTTAAAATGTTAAATGCCTATTTTGCCAATGACCCTGTAGCAGCATTGTCGATTTACCATGATTTATTGCGCCAAAAACAAGAGCCAATCATGCTTGTTGGGCTTCTCGCCTCGAATGTACGAACGATGTCAAATGTGTTTTACTTACTGAAAAAAGGTTATCACCCACAGCAAATTGCCAAAAATTTAAAAATCCATCCTTATCGTGTCAAGCTAATGGTAGAGCAGCGCAATCGTCCATCTGAAGAGAGTTTGTTAAAGGCATTGTACCAATTGGCAGAAGTAGATTTACAGTTAAAAACAACTGGAGGCAATCGTGAGCGCTATTTAGAACTATTTTTACTACGACAATTGTAAAAAATATTAACTTGTTGGGCATGAATGGATGTATAATGTCGTGGGGGGTTTTTGAACGTGCAAACACGAATTCAGTACATGGATAGCCTACGAGCAATTGCCATTTTAGGCGTACTACTTTTACATGCTGCGACTCCTTATGTCGTACTTTATGACAAAATAGCAGTTTTTGATTGGCAAACAGGTATTGTGTACAATGCCTTATCTCGATGGTGTGTGCCCATTTTTTTAATGATTAGCGGAGCACTTTTACTTGGACGCAAAGAAGAGCCATTGGGTACTTTTTTTAAAAAGCGTGCCAATAAAATTTTACTGCCTTTCATTGCATGGTCCATTATTTATTATGCATGGGCAACGTATATGTGGAATCCTGGCTATTCCTTGAAAGAGTTTTTGATTATGTTTTTTAATAATCAGATATACTATCATTTGTGGTATTTTTATGCGCTTATAGGTATTTATCTGCTAGCGCCTGTTTTTAATATTTTCGTTAATCATGCCTCGAAACAAATGATAGGCTATGTGGTTGTTCTATGGATAGTGTTTTATGGGATATTCCGCTATTATTCGTATATTGTGAGCAATGAATTTACATTGTTTTTCCCGCTAAGTGAATATATCGGCTTCTTTTTACTTGGCTACTATTTAGCAAAATTTGAGCTATCAGCAAAATGGCGTATCAGTATTTACTTATTAGGCATTGTGGGGGCTGTTGAAACAATTTGGCGGACAATGGCATTATCGGAGCAACAAGGACAATTTTCAGGCTATGCTTATTCTTACTCTAGTCCAAATGTGATAATTATGAGCATCGCACTTTTTGTATTTGTGAAATATTGGGTTAATCGTAAAGTGGCTAGTGGAAGTTATCAAACAACTAAGATTACCAAGCTAATTGGGCAAACAAGCTTTGGTGTTTACTTGGTACATGCCATGATTCTTGATAAAGTCAGACCTTACTTTTTTGAAGGAAATGAGCTGTTTGTCAAGCCACTTTTCGCCATTCCATTACAAGTAGTAATAATCTTAGTAATTTCAACAATCATTGTATGGTTGATACAAAAAATACCATACCTAAATCGGCTAATTTAGCAGTACAGATTGTATCTTCTGTTTTCATTAGCATTTTCTATGACGTGAAAAACGCGGGTTCACTTTAAACTGCAACCTAAGTTGTTCACATCGAAGTATGCTTGAATTTTTATTTAGAAATTTAGCGTCTACTTGATACAACAGGACAATAAAAAATCCACTTTGCTATTAGTAGGTAATGTACGATGTTGTCGCCCTTACATTTACCGATATAGGCAAGGTGGATTTTTTAGGTAGACACGAAAAAAGACCAGTTTACTCCGAAGAGAAACTGATCTTATAAACACTTACGCTTTTTTAGCTAGGCGAGACTTTTTACGAGCCGCCGCGTTTTTGTGGATAAGTCCTTTTGAAGCTGCTTTATCTAAAGATTTGTAAGCTGCTTGTAAAAGTTCTTGTGCGTTTTCAGCGTTAGCAGCAACAGCGTTTTCAGCTTTTTTCACTGTAGTACGCATTGCAGATTTAGCTTGAGAGTTAGCAATGTTAGCTTTTTCGTTAACTTTTACGCGTTTAATCGCAGATTTAATGTTTGGCATATCTTTCACCTCCTAAAATAGGTACGAGATGATATCTTCTCATTGATTTCGTGTGTCAATACAACAAAAATCATTTTAACAAAGGCTAGGCTAAATTGCAATAGATAAATGCAAAGAATATTTACTTGACAGTTTGAACAAACTACAATTTGAGGTGAACTGAATGCAAAACTTAAATTGGCAGCGTACTGATTTAATTGATGAATCGGAAGAAGTCGTTTTACATCAAACGAAAGAACAAAAAGACACACTGAAACAATCGAGTGGAATTCAAATCGAAGATCGCACTGCTGGCCGTGTCAAAATAACGGATGTACAAGTAGATGCTGAAGGTGAAGAGCAAATAGGCAAGAAGGAAGGGAAATATATAACCCTTTCTATACCAACACTTACGATAGATGATCATGATGGATTTGAACAACTTGAAAAAGCGTTGTTGGCAAACTTTAAAACATTACATGAATCAATTTCCTGGAAGGAAGATGATAAAATTTTAATTATAGGTCTTGGCAATCGAACGATTACACCCGATGCCATTGGACCATATGTGATCGATCATTTGCATAGTTTAGAGCAAATCGATGATAAATTTGTTATGTATGCACCTGGCGTTACAGGACAAACAGGTTATGAAACAGGTGAATTTGTTGCAGCAATAGCAGAACGTCTGCAACCAAAACTTATTATCGTAGTAGACGCATTGGCGACTAGAGCAAGTGATCGCCTATGTAAAACTATTCAACTTACAGATACTGGCATACATCCGGGCTCAGGTGTCGGCAATCAGCGGAAAGAAATTTCGTATGAAATGCTTGGTATACCTGTTACCGCTATCGGTATTCCAACTGTTGTTGACGCACCCGTTTTAATTGCCGATGCAGTAGAAGTAATGTTACGCTCCATTGCTGCACGTGTAGCAGAACGAGGAAAGCCATCATCTAAATTATCCTTATCTTCTTGGCGACCAGATATAAATAAAGAACTTGATATGTCCCTTGTAACACCTATTTTTGGTGAATGGGCAACATGGTCAAAAGAAGAACGTCAGCAGCTTTTTGAAGAGACATTTGCCGCTTCCCATTCACAGTTAATGGTCACGCCAAAAGAAGCGGATTATTGGATAGACAGGTATGCAACACTCATTTCAACTATGCTAACAAAATGGGCAAACGATCTATAAATTCATCGTTCTAAAAGACACATCCCCTCCATACGATAAGGGGAGGAGGGTGTGACTTTGCTAAAAAAACTACAATGGTCAATTGGTCTATTATTGTTCTTTTTCGTATTACCAGTCATTGCTGGGCAAATTCCGTTCAACAAGCAAGCATCGACTCCGATTAAACAACCAGAGGATAAACCAGTCGTGTATGCCGCTACTAATTTGCCTGAACAAACAGTATTAGAGTTGACGAACGAGCAAACGAATGAGCAGACGAACGTGCAGGATCCATTTAAAGTTTTATTGTTATTTACGCATTCACAAGAAGCCTATCAGCCGATGGTGAAAGCAGCTAGCGGGAAAGCAGAAGTTTATGATGACAAAACAAATATTTTTAATTTACAAGATGCAGTATCCAAGCATTTTAGCATGAACGGTATTCAAACAGATGTATTAGATGTCGATGTGATGAAGGTAATGAAAGCGGAAGGCAAAACATTTCCGCAAGCCTACAACACTGTACGCCCTTATTTAGAAAAACGTTTACAAGAACAATCGTATAATTTAGTCATCGATTTACACCGAGATTCGGCTAGGCGAGATGCGACAACGATTACCCACAACAATGAATCTTACGCACGTATTGCCATCGTCGTAGGAGCCGAACACAAAAACTACAGATGGAATACTGCCTATGCAGAAAGTCTGTCTGCTGCTATGAATGACATTGTGCCTAAGGTTTCAAGAGGGGTTATTTCGAAAAGTGGGGATAATGTCGATGGTCGTTATAATCAAGATTTAGCAAAAGAAATGATTATAATTGAATTAGGTGGAATCGATAATACGGAAGAAGAATTAAATCGCACAATTGCTGTTATTGGCAAAGCGATTGCAAAAACTTTTGTGACAGAATCTAAAGTCGCTTCATCTTAATAGTAAAGATAGTGTATGTCGATTTACAAGGTAATAAATCAGATCGCTCTATCCAAGCGATTTCTTCGTAGTTGTCCACTACCGAAAATAGTTTGATAGTGTCAATAAAGGGTAATGAATGGTAAGTGAGGGGGCAATTGATAAAAATACCTGAAATTTTTTATTTCTAGGTCTTTCATTTGTTTTTACCTTGCATTATACTTTTCAAGTCAGCTCATACGCCTTATTGAATCGGGCGATTTTCGATTGTGTACATCAATGAAAAAAACCGCTTCAAAAGCATCTACCATTATGGGCAGATGCTTTTTTTCGTTGACTACAATAGTGCAAATTTTTAAATTATCAGTGAAATTATATTATATACATATGATTTGTAGGATATTAGAGAATTTTAAAGCGTATCAAGGAGCATAAATTCCTCCAAAATAAATTTTTTTGCTTTAGAAAATGGTTAACCTTTTTAGTTAGCTCATTCGTCTTTAAGTATAAGTAATGGAATAAGGGAGAAAAGGGGCAGAGGCTAGGCGTTAGACGAACAATTTTAATAACTAAACAATGTTAAAAAGGCTTTATTTTTATTGGAGGAAACAGCATGTTAGGCAAGACATTGAATCATCGTTATATCCCTGGATTAGATGGGATTCGAGCTTTAGCAGTGTTAGCTGTTATTGCTTATCATTTTAACTTTCGATGGGCCAGTGGAGGATTCCTCGGAGTTGATATTTTTTTTGTTTTATCAGGTTACTTAATCACCTCAACGATTTTACCGTTGCCAGGGGAACAAGTAACAATCAATTTGCGTAAATTTTGGATTGGCCGTTTTCGACGACTAGTTCCAGCTGCATACGTGATGATTATGACCTCTTTCGTATGGGTCATGCTATTTCATAAAGAACTACTAAATACTTTACGAGGAGATGCCCTATCCTCCATTTTTTATTCTAGTAATTGGTGGTTTATTTATCACAAACTATCCTATTTTGATAGTTTCGGGTCGCCTTCCCCTTTGAAAAATTTATGGTCTTTAGCTATTGAGGAACAATTTTACGTAGTATGGCCACTTGTATTAATTATTGGACTATCCATCTTTAGAAAACAGAGTAAATTTTCAAATCTGATTTTCATTGGCGCACTTTGTTCAGCAATGCTTATGGCGATGCTGTATCAACCTGGCTCAGATCCAAGTCGTATTTATTACGGCACAGATACACGGTCTTTTGAATTATTAATCGGTTGTTGGCTTGCCTTCGTGTGGCCAATGAAAAGGCTGTCGACTAACAAGCTCTCGACAAAGCATGTTTATGAACTTAATAGCATAGCTGTGATTACCTTTCTTATTTTTATTGGAAGTATTTTATTCGTAGATGAATACCAAGCATTTTTATATAGAGGTGGTATGTTTCTATTTTGTATTAATGCCGCTCTTTTAATTGCTTGTGTATGTCATCCTGCTAGTTATGTAGGGAAATTACTATCCTGGAAGCCATTGTGCTGGATTGGTTCAAGATCATACGGTATTTATCTTTGGCATTACCCAATTATCGTCCTCGGTACGCCTGTATATGAAATCGGCAATCCTGCATATGGGCGTGTTGCTCTACAACTAATATTGATAGTATTGCTTGCTGAGATTTCCTATCGTTTGATTGAAATGCCGATACGTAAACAAGGTTTGCGAGCATATTTTAAACAATATTTGGTCATCAATCCTAACAAATGGCGCAACTTTTCGATAGCTAGAAAAATTGCAAACGCTATGCTTGCTCTATTTTTACTCGTATTTTTTACTGGTATAACAGGGATAGTGGGCGAAGCACAACAAACTTCAAAGGAAAATTATCCAACTGATATTAAAATAACTGGTGCACAACAGGATACAGTAAAAAATGCGCAACACCAAAATCACAACGATAAAGAAGTAGAAATATCTAAGGAACAGAAAGATGAAACAGTTAAAGGCGAGCCGCAAGATACGCCATTGAAAGAACCGTATAAAGAACTACTAGCAATCGGGGATTCTGTAATGATTGATATTGCTACGCGTTTACATACGCTATACCCTAACATCACAATTGATGGCAAAATCGGTAGACAAGTTTCACAAGCAGTCGACTTGATTCCAAGTTATACACGTTTTAATCAAGAAGATAAAGCAGTTATTATTCAACTAGGGACAAATGGATACTTTACGAATGAGCAGATAGACAAACTCCTAGGGGCTTTTTCGCAAGCTGACATTTACTTAGTAAATACCCGTGTACCACGTCCGTGGGAAGCAAAAGTAAATACGGCATTAGCGAGTAAAGCACAGGAATATGCCAATATTACGTTAATTGATTGGCATACTGCTGCCCTGAATCACCCTGAGTATTTTGCTCCGGACGGTGTCCATTTAGAACCACAAGGGATTGAAGCTTTAACTAATGTTATTCAACAAGCAATTGAAGCGCAAAGTTAGATAATCAAGTGCAAATGCCACCAAAAGCTGCTTAAACACCACGAAACACAGTATAATTGCCACCAAACCTTTGAGATACGTAAAGACGAGCAACTCCAATGAGTTGCTCGTCTCTTTTTTATAATTCCATTGTTATAAAATATATTTATATCAATTATAAACCATTTATGTATAATATTGATTGGTAGGGATTGTTACATTTTTTTTGCTACATATGAAAAACAAGAAAGGAGAGATACAAATGAAAATAAAAATATTCGTCATGATGCTGACTTTATTGCTAGCATTTACATGCCATTTCGATAATGCGCATGCCAACACATTTAAAGAAGTGAAGGTTACAGACTCTTTAACGAAAGTATATGAAAAACCAGATGCTTATGCAAAAGAGCTTGGAACTATAGAAAAAGGATCTTTTGTTATCGTTATTAGCCAACATAACGCTTTTGCACGGATTGCTTATTTAACTAGCGAAGATAAAATGATGGATGGCTATATCTCGAATGCAGTACTCGATGATGCACCGTATAGCATTAAGATCGCTAGCTCAAAAAGTGGCTTAGTTGTAAAAGAAACGCCGTCATTAAAAGGCAATACTGTCGCGACATTACAACATAAAATGGTCGTAAAAGATTTTGGAACAGCGAGAGAAGGTTGGTCTTTTGTCCAATATGGCAATGTCATTGGTTACGCAGCGACTAATTTTATGAGTAAATCTCAGCCTGTCACAAAATATGTTGTATCGACTAGCCTTATTGTGAGAAACATCGCAAGTCCTTCAGGTATGCAAGTAGGAGAGCTATCGAAAAATGAAGAAGTAGCTGTACATTCTACAATTGCAGGCTGGTCATACGTGACGACTTCTGCTTATGAAGGTTATGTTGTGGATGCCTATTTAAGCTTAAAAAATCCTTCAACTACGGCAACTAATAAACCAGGTGGCTCTTCTAACGTTCATCATTCTAATGGGAATAAAAGTTATAAAAATTGTACAGAACTTCGTAAAGATTACCCAAATGGAGTAGGATCTGACCACCCTGCCTATCAGTCTAAACATGATCGAGACAAAGATGGCTGGGCATGTGAAAGATAATCCGTTTAATCTATGGAAGTGACGAGCATTATTGTACACATACTTGCCATAATTTATAGGTTTCTAGAAAAGTACCGTTTTAGGCTGCATTGCCTTGAAATGGTGCTTTTTTTCGCATTGTCTTGCAGAAGATCATAAACATAATTAAGAGTAACCATTGATTTAACAGCATTTATGCCGTTCTAATGTTGTGGTTTGTATATGGTTCATAGTATAATTCATTATAGTTTAATTAGGAGTGGAAGAGATGAACCGAGAAGCACGATTGAAAAGACAAGAGAATATACGAAATTTCTCTATAATTGCACATATTGACCACGGGAAATCAACGCTTGCTGACCGTATTTTAGAGCAAACGAAATCACTGACATCCCGTGAAATGAAAGCACAGCTACTCGACTCAATGGATTTAGAACGTGAGCGAGGCATAACAATTAAGTTAAATGCAGTCCAATTAAAATATGAAGCTAAAGATGGCGAAGTGTATACATTCCATTTAATCGACACACCAGGACATGTCGATTTCACCTATGAAGTATCACGTAGTTTAGCTGCTTGTGAAGGCGCTATTTTAGTTGTGGATGCAGCACAAGGTATTGAAGCGCAAACATTGGCTAACGTTTACTTAGCACTTGATAACGACCTAGAGATTCTGCCTGTTATTAATAAAATTGACTTACCAGCAGCAGATCCAGAACGTGTGCGTCAAGAAGTTGAAGATGTTATCGGTTTAGATGCTTCCGAAGCGGTATTAGCGTCTGCTAAAGCAGGAATCGGCATTGAAGATATTTTAGAGCAAATTGTTGAAAAAGTTCCTGCACCAACAGGTGATCCGGATGCACCATTACAAGCACTTATTTTTGACTCTGTATACGATGCCTATAAAGGGGTAATTATCTCTATTCGTATTATGAATGGTACTGTTAAACCAGGCGATAAAATTCGCATGATGGCGACAGGTGCAGAATTTGATGTTATTGAAGTCGGCGTACATACTCCGAAAAGTGTACCGCAAAGTGAATTAACGGTTGGTGATGTTGGCTACTTAACAGCGTCAATTAAAAACGTAGGTGACACGCGTGTGGGGGATACGGTAACGTTCGCAAGTCGACCAGCAGCTGAGCCTTTAGCGGGTTATCGTCGTTTAAATCCAATGGTGTACTGTGGATTATATCCAATTGATACAGCTAAGTATAATGACTTACGTGATGCCTTAGAAAAATTAGAGTTGAATGACTCAGCATTGCAGTATGAGCCTGAAACGTCACAAGCGTTAGGATTCGGTTTCCGTTGTGGTTTCTTAGGACTTCTTCATATGGAAATCATTCAAGAACGTATTGAACGTGAATTTAACATCGATTTAATTACAACAGCACCATCTGTAATTTACGAAGTGCATATGACAGATGGTACGTCCATAAAAGTTGACAACCCGTCATTTATGCCAGACCCACAAAAGATTGATCGTGTTGAAGAGCCATATGTGAAAGCTACGATTATGGTACCGAATGATTACGTTGGGGCGGTTATGGAACTTTGCCAAATGAAACGTGGTAATTTCATGACAATGGACTATATTGATACATCACGTGTCAGCATTGTTTATGAAATGCCATTAGCTGAAATTGTCTATGACTTTTTCGATTATTTAAAATCGAATACAAAAGGCTATGCATCATTTGACTATGAGCTAATCGGTTACCAGCCTTCAAAACTAGTGAAGATGGATATCCTATTAAATGCTGAGCAAGTCGATGCACTAAGCTTTATCGTTCACCGCGACTTCGCTTATGAACGAGGCAAAATTATCGTAGAAAAACTAAAAGAATTAATTCCACGTCAACAATTCGAAGTACCGATTCAAGCCGCAGTTGGACAAAAAATTGTCGCACGTTCGACGATTAAAGCGATGCGTAAAAACGTATTAGCAAAATGTTACGGCGGAGATATTTCACGTAAACGTAAACTTCTTGATAAACAAAAAGAAGGTAAAAAACGTATGAAACAAGTCGGCTCTGTCGAAGTTCCTCAAGAGGCGTTCATGGCTGTACTGAAGATGGATGATTCGAAGTAATTCAGTAGTGGTAAGGGATTATAAAGTATTTTAATCATGTATTATAGGGTTAAATGGTGGGGCTCCCCACCAATTCCCCACTATAAAAAATACGTTAGTAATTTTTATATATGTTGAGCAAATGAATCAAAGATGTTCGCAGCATCTCTGGCCATTTTCTCAGAGAGGTGGACATAGCGATCTTCTGTAATGGCAGCTCGACTATGTCCTAATCTTTTTGTACTGTTTGTATTGATTGTCCACTTTCAATGAATATCGTTGCATGGAGATGCCTTAAGGGGTAATGAAAAGCAATGCCAAGTTTGTAAAGGGGTGTGTAGTAGTGATGGATGAACAAAAAAAACGAAACACACGTAATGATGACAATAATTGGATACCTGAAAGAAATATGGTTCATGGCTTTACTTTTAAAGGTTTCATATTTTTTATTATTATATTGATAATCGGATCAATAATTAATTACTATTTTTTTTAGAACAAGAGAAATGGCATTCATGTTCAAGGTTCTTTTTTTCACTACTTTTAGTAATTGTTGTATGCGTGTTATTGGAAATTGTTCGATATCCAGCTTTAGATTTAGATGATCTAGGTTGCGATTATGCTTTCCCATTTTCAACTTTAATACCAACTATTTGTTGTTCAACCTTCATTTCTTCAAAATTTATGTATTGCTATCGAGTCCTCAAAGTTCTCCTAAAACTACAATACAAGCCAAAATGAAATAGTATAAAAAAGGACGATTTTCATTTATTGAGCAATTAATACTTCTTAATTTTTTTTTCGATTGGATTTTCAACTCTTCACGACTATAAGCATAACTATGATAATGCTCCCAATAGCTACCTATATAATACCTTCTATTCCAACAATCCTATATAAATACCATCCAACTGTATTAAGTAACTTTATCAATTCTCTTGATGATATTTCTTTCAGCTCCTTTCAAGACTCTTAATGTACACGTGTTATTAATACGTAACCTATTGTTGTTATATTTTATTTACATAAAAAGCCACTCAATTGAGTGACTTTAAAAGTTATCGCTATACCTTTCAGCATGAACTTGTAATTCCGTAGTTGAAGATAATACTAAGTAGTATGCCAGTTTGATGCTTGGTAGCTTTGTATCATTATCTGTTTCTTCTTCGTATTGTGTACAGTTCAATATAAGCATTTATGAGGTTTAGCGAATGTTATTTTATAATGAAGTGGACTTCCCTTTTTTCTCATTCATTATAAGGTCTTCTTCATTGTGTGGGCGAGGGGTTTCGGTATGGCCGCCACGCTCTTTTGTTTTTTTACTATTTGTTTGTTTTGTTGGCATATCTGTAGCAAATTCTGTCTCTTTTTTATCTCTTTTCATTTCGACACCTCCTTACGATATTATTTAACTTATTCCAAAAAATATCCTAGATTATTTCAACAACTTCATCCTTACAAAATTTTTTCTATTCAACTCTTGATCATAAGAAAAATAAGAGCTTCCTATTGCATAGGACTCAGCACTTTGAGCCTTGTCTTTTAATGTCTCTTTTTAATTTCTTAGTGTTTAAAAGAGGGGAATAGTAAAAAATGGCGAAATGATTATTTTGTAATCAATAAATAAGGAGGTAAAGAATGGCGAATCAACCAATAAAAAAAACACCAATAAAAAACCAAATTGGCGGTGTGTTTGTGCCTGTACGTGATCTCGAAAAAGCAAGGCAATGGTACAATAAAATACTCGGTTTAGAAAATGGCGAAATATATTTTGGGCATATTTATACAGCACCGATGAAGGGCTCAGCAAGTTTGCTATTAGATACCATGCCAAAATGGCGAAAAGAAGATAAGGATATACCAACTTATCAAGCACCTTTTATTCAGTTTATAACGAACGATATTGATGCGTCCTATCAATTTATGATTGATAATCAAGTGGAACTTGTGACAGAGATAGAAGATGAATTTTACTTTGTTATAAAAGATCTGGACGGTAATTTGTTAATGATATGTAAAGAGCAAGCTTAATAACGATTTGCTAGGAATGCAAGGCAAGTTATGAATGATAAAACACCTCTTATTGACATTTTTTAACCACTTATAAAGTAATAAAACAAATGTTTAACATCGAATGGTACAGTTAAAACAAAGGAAAATGGGTAATAATTTTTAGGGGACCATGACATGAATAAAAAAACGTGGCTTATATTTACTTGCTTAGCGATGGCTATCGCTGGCTATGCGATTGTTCAATATTTAATAATGGATGCTTATCAAGCAGGCTTTGTTCAATTGAAACTGCTGTTTATCGATACATTGAATTCGCTTTGGTATGCGATGCTTTATATGCATATTGTCTTTAGTGTAATGGCATTAGTAATAGGTCCCTTTACACTAAGCTCAAAGTTTAGAGAAAACAATAGAAAACAGCATCGAATGTTAGGGAAGCTCTATATGTTAGGGATATTATTTGGCAGTGTGTCTGGGCTTTATTTAGCCCTTTATGCAACTGGGGGACTTGTAGCACAACTTGGTTTTAGTGCATTAGCTATATTGTGGATGGTAACGGGTTATCAAGCACTTGTTCATATAAAAGCTCGGCATATTGGTGAACATCAAAAATGGATGATACGTAATTATTCTTTAACGTTCGCTGCTGTCACATTGAGAATTTGGCTATTGCTATTTACTGTATCGTTTGGCTTTGACAATTTTATAATTAGTTATCCGATCATTTCTTGGCTCTGTTGGGTACCGAATCTCATTATAGCGCAATGGATAATTGGGCGAACACGACAAGAAAGAGGCGTCTTAGTTAAATAAGTTAGGATAAAGGCCACTCTATTTTGAAATGCACCCCAATTGTTAGACACAATCTAACAATTGAGGTGCATTATTATATGGTCTTGTAGCAAAAATATAAAGGAAGAAGTTAATTGATAATAATTTTTTACGTAATACTAAAATTATTATTAAAAAAATGGCTAAATTTTATAAAAAAATAAAGTGATTTTACTATTGAATGAGAAATATTCTCAATGATAAATTATTGTTAAAGTCGATGAAGTTTAGCTAAGCTATTGGATGACGTTCGTATTAATAAGTTAAAAGATAGTACTTACTCGATGGCTTCCAAAAACAACGATTAACGCACCCGGTCACGAGATATCCACAATTGACACCAGTGAAATATTAACTAAAACGAGTGGTACATCGCAAGCAACCGCATTAATATCAGGCTATATTGCTCTGTTAAAAGACTATGCACTTTCGAAAAATAAAGAGTTGACCAATAATAATATTATATCGTTACTAAAGTCTATTAATAGTCGAGAATTAACCTATCTACAAGCAATGAAGGAGATAGATTCTTTCTAAAGGGGGCTAGTTGATATGCGAATAAGACCATATCATTATTTAGTAATATTACCAGTCAGTATAAGCTGTTTTGCAGGATATTTAGCTATATCTTCAAATACTAAAACTGTCATTAATTTTCTTGCAGCTTTGCTAGTCATTATTTCTATTCCTTTGAGCTATAAAGATTACAAGGAATGCATGAAGTTAGACCAGGAGTCTAAATCTTGATATGTAAGAAGGATAGTGAAATGATTAACATGGTTCCGCAAAAGGCGGAATGACAGGCGCTGCTACATTTTGTTTTGATTAATGGAGTGATGGCAAGTGGAATTACGTGATATCTTTAGTATACCGATGATAATAAGTCAAATCGTTATTTGGATCTTATGGAGCTTTTTACAGTTGGCATTAGGTAGTGAAGTAAAAGACGTACTTCTCAATCCGTTAAATCCACTTTTTCTGTTTAATTTGATTTTTGGTGTTGTTTATCAGATTAGTCAAGCATATTAAACTACCATATTACAATGGCCGGTTGCACAAAATCGTGTGTAGCTGGTCATTTTTATTGCTGAAAAGTCAGGGGTATTGGAAATTTATACATATAGAACTTACATCTAGTGTATTCTTAAGAAAAGGGGGATTGAGCGTGGATTATCGTATGTTGGAGCATCGAATAACAAATATAGCAGAACGAATGCATGCAATCGATGGACATGTATCGCAAGTGAAAATTGAGGCTGCTGCGTCACCACAACAAATTGCGCAATGTGAAAACAAATTAGGATGCAAGCTTCCTGAAAGTTTTAAACAAGTACTAGTAGCATTTTCATCAGCATTGTACTTTCGTTGGGTTTTTCCTGATAATTTTCAATTAGATGGTGAATTCGATGGAATCTTTAGCGGGATGCTTCACTGGGATTTAGGTTTATTAAAAGAGATTAATGATAATAAAAATGTATGGATTACAAAAGTTTTTTCAGATCCAGACAATGACTACGACAAAGTTTGGCATCGTACATTAGCCTTTTATGAGGTTGGCAATGGAGACTATATTGCATTTGACCTTGTTGAAAACAGTCCGGATGCATGTGTGATTTATTTAAGTCATGATGATGGGCAAGGGCATGGCTATAAGTTAGCAGACAACTTTATTGATTTATTGGACAAATGGTCAAGAATGGCGTTTGTCGGCGGTGAAGATTGGCAGTGGCTTGCATTCACAGCAAATGCGCAAAGTGGTCTTATGCCAGACAGTCAGTGTGCAAAGTCGTTTAGAAGTTTTTTAAAGTTATCTATTTAAGATGTAACACATAAAAGGAGCTACTAATATTGTACGAAGAACAATTAGCAAGGGCTATCCAATTACGAACAGAAAACAAAAAGCAAGCATCCAATCAATTACTTGTACAAATGGTCATGGAATATCCTCATGATGCAGCCGTTAACTACCAGTGCGCATGGAGCTTTGATGTTTTAGGAGAAGAATTAAAAGCAGTTCCCTACTATGAAAAGGCCATTAAGCAAGGGTTATCAGGAGCCGATTTAGAAGGAGCATTCTTGGGCCTTGGCAGTACATATCGAACGTTAGGTGAATATGAAAAATCAAAAAAAATATTATTGCAAGGAATTACATTATTTCCAAGCAATAAAGCGTTGCAAGTGTTCTATGCAATGACTTTATATAATTTACATGAACATCATAAAGCGATGGAACTGTTGTTGCAATGCCTAGTAGATACGACTACGGATGCTGAAATACTTAGTTATCAAAAGGCGATTCATTTCTATGCAACGCAATTAGATAAAGTATGGAAATAGGGGGATCTAGATGACGAAATTTTATATGATGGTGATTGCGAAAAAAACAGACGATTCCCACTGTGACGAAATGAATGAAGATATAGTCTTTGAGAAAAAATCTGAGCTAAAAGAGTATTTGAAAAGTGAAGGTTATTTTAAGGAAACGAAGAATCAATATATTAAAATGGATAATGAAGCGATGTATATAGCGACAGTGGAAAAGATTAAAGTGAAGTGATGGTTTACATAAAATAGCTGTGAATGAGGTGTTGTAGTTGAAAATTAGTAAAGAACATGCCGAACATTATAAATGGGGAAATCAATGTGATGGGTGGCATTTAGTTAAAAATAAACAGTTAAGTGTTATTCATGAACGGATGCCAGCCAATACAGCGGAGGTTTGTCATTATCATCAGCAAGCACAGCAATTCTTTTTTGTACTATCAGGTACGGCGACAATGGACATAGATGGACAACGGATTGTACTACAAGCGAATGAAGGCATTGAAGTCCAAGCGCTGCAGCCGCATCAAATGCGCAATGAATCACTGGAAGATGTAGAGTTTTTGGTCATTTCACAGCCAAATAGTAGAGGAGACCGTCAACCTTTCTAGAGAGCAATATGCATCCCCTATTTTCAAAATGTTCATTCTTTTGCACGAGGTACATGATGTATTTATTTAGTACAGTAAAGGTAATGGCAAAGGGGATGACTTTTAAATGCAAATATCGAAAGTAAAGCTTTACGCACATGATATACATAAAATGAAGGAATTTTACTGTGGCACGCTAGGGTTTACATTATTAGCGGAAGCGGAGCATTTTTTTGAAATGGCTGCAGGGGAAAGTGTTATTCGTTTCGAGTGTATTGATTCTTCCGTTGAAAAGCAATATCATTTTGCGTTCAATATACCAAGTAATTTATTTCAGCAAGCGAAAAATTGGGTGCAAAAGCGTGTAGAAATATTAAGTTTAGAAGAACGGGATGAAATATATTTTAAAACGTTAGATGCCTATTCCTGCTATTTTTATGATCCAGAGGACAATGTAGTAGAATTTATTGCAAGACAGAGAATAAATCCAAAGGTGAATACCGATATATTTTCAATTGACCATATCTTGAATATTGGCGAAATGAATTTAACAACGCATGCAATTCTGTCAGTGGCGGATTGTTTAAAGGACTATAATATTACGCCATTAAAGGATGAAGAAATTCGTATAGATGCGCTTACGTTTATGGGGAATGAGGAAGACGGCGTGCATATATTAATCGGTCCGAGTGAACGTATTTGGTATTTCTCCACTAAAAAAGCAATTGTTAGCCCGATTGTTATTGAAGTGAATCAGCAGTTGCAACTATGCATTCAAGTAAATGGCGAATTTGCTATTTCCCAACAATGAAACGTCACATTATCCTTAATTTATATTGAATAAATAATTTATTTATTGTATATTTATTCAAAATTCAAAATAATATGAGGTGATGATAGTGTATACATTAAGTGAACAGCATCCTTCCTTTGAAGATTATCGAGCATTACATCAAACGACTGGCTGGAATGCCAAGAAGCTTTACACGTATGACCAGTTATATCAAGCCATTTGTAGTAGCTGGTATAGTATTTCAATTTATGATGAGGAAAAATTCATCGGCTATAGCAGAATTATTTCTGATGGTATTTATCAAACATTTATTTGTGATGTAATGGTACATCCCGATTACCAACGACAAGGAATTGGCACAACTGTGATGGAAGCTTTATTGACCCATTGTAAAAATACCGATCTGAAATGGATTCAATTATCCTGTGCAAAGGGCAAACAGTCTTTTTATCAACAGCTTGGATTTACAGAACGAGATCCAGATGCGCCAGGGATGATGTTATTTTATGAGTAATCATTCGCTGATAGAAACGGCCAAATCGCCGGAGAACCTTCCGATAGCAATGAGTAACATTTACAGTCAAAAGTGTTAAATTGATGGCAGTCAATCTAACGCTTTTTTGTATTATGTCCCCAGTGTTTGTATACGGTAATATACCTGAAATGTTCACATTGATAATTTTGGAAAATTATAAAATGCGATATGATGACAGTAGACATGTTTAGTTGGGAGATGAGCGTAGTGAAAGAGACAATTGCTATCGTATGTACGACAGCTAATACAAAAATATCGATGATGAAGAACAGACCTATAAACTATTTATTGCAAGCCATTGCCGGTGGGCTTTTTATTGGCTTTGGCATGTTGTTGATTGTTACAATTGGGGGCTTATTGGATCCTGTTGGTGTCCCAAGTATGAAAGTTGTACAAGGGTTAGCATTTGGTGTAGCACTCAGTATGGTCATGATGGCTGGCGCCAATTTATTTACAGGCGATAATTTTGTTTTAACAGTAAGTACATTAGAGAAAACATCGTCTCCAGCGGAAATGGTCTCGATTTGGTCATTTAGCTATATCGGTAATTTTTTAGGTTCTTTACTTGGAGCTGCTTTATTTTTCTATGCTGGACTAGCTGTTGGAGATACCGCTACATATATTGCAAAAATTGCGGCGTCTAAAATGTCTGCCGGCTTTGTAGCGCTGCTTTGTCGGGGCATTTTATGTAATTTGCTTGTTTGTTTAGCTGTCTGGTGTACATATAAATTGAAAACCGAAATTGCAAAACTAGTTATGATTTTCTGTTGTATCTTTCCTTTTATTACGTCAGGATTTGAGCATAGCGTTGCCAATATGACGCTTTTTAGCCTTGCGCTTTTTATTCCGCATGGTGAGCTTGTAACGTTAGCCGGTGCAGTAGCCAATTTAGTGCCTGTTACAATTGGCAATATAATTGGTGGAGCTATTATCGGTAGTATCTATTGGCTAAATGCAAAGGGTGAAAAGGAGGAGTAGGCATGTTGGAAAATGTCAATCGTTTGAAACGAGCAATACATAAACTGAGTGAAGCGGAAGCAAAATCCATGCTATTTTTTGCATTATTGAATGGTAAGTCGAGTGAAGACATGCAACAACTTATTTTGCAATTAACAGAGAATGAAATGAGTACTGTTAATGCAAAAACAGTTCATATTGTCTTTGGCGATTCACCTGCTGGTAGTTTAAAAGCGGCATTTAAAGATACGGATTATGGAAAGACAGAAGATGTCATTGTGTTGCCTCATAATTTGTCCATTGGGCCCTTACAAGCTATCCAAACAGCATCCGGTGTTGAAGCGCGACTTGAGTGGTTTCGACAACGCTATAATGTAGATGATGATGGACTAGAACATTATGTAACAAAAATGCGAACTGGTATCGGAAAAATAAGCAATCTTTTACCGCAGCAACATATTGTGATTTGGACTTGTCAAAATGCCCCTGAGCAAACAGGGTTGCGCCTTGTGCTGGCTTTGCTAGAAGGCAAAGGCAATACAGTGCGAGTAATCGATACGTTTCAGGCTTTTCATGAGCAAAATATGCACCCACAATTAGAAGACTATCCACGAACTTCAGGTGAAGTAAATGCGGAAAACCTCCTTTATTTTTATGAACAGGATGGAATGAATCAGATAACGTACGAAACAAGACAAGTGTTAAGTCAAGAAGGGAGCTATTTGCTATCAGACGATGACCATATATTACGCACATGGACGGGTAATAAGCTAGTGCACAGCGCGCACGAAAACCGAGATGATGACTTTATTATTACATGTGCCCAGCGTATGTATCACGAAGAAGGTAAGGTGGAATATAAAAAGTCAGCCCGATTAATAGGGGAAGTGATCGGCCATATGCAACAATATACAGGTGATGAATGGATTGAATATCGGTTAAGAACGCTTATTAAGCAAGGTGTTTTTTCCTACCGAGGCGATGTAAAGGCAATGCGTTTTTACGAAGTGAAATTAGCAGACGATTTCTTGACAAATGTAAGTTTTTGATGTTTTGACTTCATAAAAAATGCTAGATAATATAGTATGGAAGAGTTTGTGATACTCCCACAAGCTTAGTAGCATATTAGTGAACACAAAGATTGGCTAAATAAATTATTTTTAAGAAAGGAAGTTGACCGTGAATCCTGATATCAATCAAAATGCGATTCTTCAAGCCATTTTGGAGCTTTCTACACAAGTACAAGGCGTGAAAACAGAGATTCTACAAAAAATCGAGGCGATAGAAACAAGACTAAAATCACTTGGAACAAGACAAGGTTCAGTTGAAACAAAACTAGAATCACTTAAAACAAGAATAGAAAAGAAAATTGAGTCGGTGGAGCAAAAACTACAAAGACAAATCTCCGAAGTTGAAAAAAATCTTTGTGACCAAATAGATAAAGTGGAAACAAAGATGGAAGTGTTAACACTTGAAATATTAGAAACAAAGACCGATGTAAGAATGTTAAAGAAAGCTAAATAAATGGTTTCTGAAGTCATGTTGTGCTAGTATCATTGACAATTAGTGATCAAAATTAAAGGAGCGAGCTTGATGTTAAAAGCAGAAGTATTTGAACAACTGAAAACAGCAATGAAGGAAAAGAATGTGTTAGCCAAAGGTGTGCTAACACTGGTTAAATCTGCATTAGATTTAGCGGAGAAAGAAAAGGGTGACACTTTGACGCCTGATGAGGAAATTGCAATTATTAATC
Organism: Lysinibacillus sp. NPDC097195; assembly: GCF_044762075.1. Classification (NCBI taxonomy): domain Bacteria; kingdom Bacillati; phylum Bacillota; class Bacilli; order Caryophanales; family Bacillaceae; genus Lysinibacillus; species Lysinibacillus sp. NPDC097195. The sequence continues at coordinate 489,156 of NZ_JBIWDP010000001.1, forward strand.
GTGAAGTGAAGCAAACGAATCAAGCATTAGAAGGTGCACAAAATGCTGGTCGAGCTGATTTAATCGAAAAAGAGGAAGCAAAATTAGTACTCTTAAAATCATTCTTGCCTAAACAATTAAACGAAGAGGAAATTGCGAATAAATTACTGGCAGCAGGAGTGACGAAGGGTATGAATATGGGTGAAGCGATGAAAATTGCTAAACCATTATTAAATGGTCAAGCAGAAGGGGCCATGATTTCTAAAGTTGTAAAAAGTTTAATTTAAAAAGGATAGCTGGCGTTTAAATGTCAGCTATCCTTTATTTATTTCATGACTTACTGTTCCTGGGCACCAAGAAACAATTCAGAATTGTTTCTGAATTGTTTCGGTGCCTGGCACTCATAGATTAAATTTTTGGATGATGTTACGTAGTTGTTGCGCCATTTCTGCTAAATTATTCGAAGACGCTGTAATTTCTTCAATGCTCGCAGATTGTTCTTCAGAGGCCGCTGCGACATTTTGGATATTTCCTGATGCTTGAACGGCTACATGACCAACTTGCTCTACTGAATTAGCAATGCTGCTAACCCCTTGATTCATGTTTGTAATAATGCTGTTAACATGATTCATTTCTTGCGTTAGTTCTGTAATGTGGGCATAGATTTCGCCAAATGCTTCACCTGATGCGTTAAACGTAGTAGAACTTTCAGCTAAGTTACTACTGCTAATCGCCATCGATTTTACCGCTTGAGATGATTCTTCTTTAATCGTTTCAATTCGGGTACGAATACTATTCGTTGCCGTAAGTGATTGATCCGCTAATTTACGTACCTCTTCTGCTACAACCGCGAAACCTTTACCATGTTCACCGGCACGTGCTGCTTCAATGGAGGCGTTTAAAGCAAGTAAATTTGTTTGGTCTGTAATTTCATTAATTAAAGACACAATATCACCAATTTCATTTGAATAGGTGCTTAAGCGTTTTACAACATCTGCTGTGTGATGGATAGCCTCGGAAGTAATCGCCATTTTTTCCGTCGCACTTTGAATAGTTGTATTTCCTTTTTCAGCAATCGTGGATGCACTAAATGCTTTCGTTGTCACATCATTGACGCTATCCACAACATCCGACATCTTCGTAGAAATCATTGAAATGTGGCTCTCCACCTCTTCAATAGAAGTAGTTTGTTTTTCTGAGCCTGCAGCCACTTCTTGCATGGAAGATGTAATTTGTTGAATGGATGCGCTCGTTTGCTCAGAGCTGGCCGTTAATTCTTCTGACATCGCAGCTACTTGCTCAGCATTTTCAGCAATTTGCTGGATAAGTGAGCGTAAATCAGCCGTCATATTTTGAATACCATCTGAAAGTTGCGCAATTTCATTCGTACCTTTGATTTCCAATGGCTCAACGGCTAAATCACCTTGTGCAACCTTATCTACATAAGCTGTCATCTTTTTGATTGGCTTAATAATACTTTTGCTAATGAAATAAGCGATAACAACGCCAAATAACACAAAAATAATGCTCATAATGATACAAACCCAAACAATTTGTGTTTGTAACACGGATATAAATGAAGCATCCATATCTATACCGAACAGTATATCGGTATTGCTAAAGGGAATAAAAATCGATTTATGAACACCATATTCATCTTCATAAATATCACTCATTTGCATACGACCGGTATCTAAGGCCGTATTCATTTTTGGATCGAATTCGTAGTCTGCTTGATAACTATCACTATTACTTAGAGCCACAATATGTTCTTTGCCATTGGCGCGTGAAAGAATATAAGCATTTTCAATGTCAAATTTTTTGATTGTGCCATTTAACTGTTTTAATAGTTTGTCGTATTGGCTATTAAGGCCGTTATCTGCAGCTTTTACTTTATTTTTGTCTATATCATCAAAGATATTTGTGGAGATCGCTTCTAACGATGACTCAAATTGTTTAATAACAAAATTATCGATGATTTTATTGGAAACTGAAAATAACAAGAAACTGAAAATAAGCGAAATAATAACGATTGGAATCGTTAGACTAGCAATATATTTATAGAGTAATGAGCTTTTGAGTTTAGTAAACAGTCTCAACTTGTAAATCCTCCAATAAAGCTACTTTCTGTTGTAGGAAATGAATCATATCACTAATATGTTCTTTCTCTGTATAAGGTGAAATAGAGAAGAATTTAGCTGCTGCAACAGGGTGTTGTTGGTTTGTATCACGCGCGCTTACAGTGCAGACACGTGTTGTATCACCGAAAAATACTTCATCTCGGCCTTCACCTAAAATTTCAAAGAACGAAGCATTTAAACCATTCGTATACTCGATTTGGTCTTGTGTGTAATGTCCTGCTTGTTCAGATGCCCAATTAAAGCCTTTTGGGAAAAGTCTAAACGCAGTTACTGGCCCGATGTTTGCTTCATTTACGACTTGTAACATTGGTAATTTGTCAGCTAATTGTGCGCGGAATGCTAAATTGACGCGGACATAGTTAGCTAATATTTGTTGATACCCTTCTTTACCAAATGCTTGTAATGCTGCGTAAATAGCAATCGAGCTACCCATTCGAGAACATTCTAACGTGTAGCCTGTATGATAGGAGCCATAGCCTCTATTGCCTACATATGGTGTATCGAAGTCATCGATATCTAGAAGTTGCAAATGCTTACCTTCTTTAATTAAGAATAAGCTCGTTAAATATGGTGTTTGGCCGAGTTTTTGGAAGTCAAAGCAAAGACTATCGGCAATAGCAAGGTGCTGCATACGTTGATGAATATGTGCTAGCCCTTGTAATACATCTTCCTCAAAGTGAAGCTTATTTGCTTTAAAGTCGTAATCATTGAAAAATGCGTAAAAACCACCTAAAGCAGAGTCTGCATGGATATGTATTGGTTGTAATTTGTATTGTTGTTCAAGAGTTGTTGCCACTTCTTTGATTGCCTGCACATCATCAATGGCAAATTGATCTGTTGCACCAGTAGTAGCCACGATATAAACTGGGATACCACCTTTTTCAATAACGTCTGTCATACGTTTTCGTAAATCTTCTACATCCATTGATTGGTCTTCGCCTGCTTTTACACGAATTAAGTGGTTGCTACCGATACCAACAGCTTCAATGGATTTTAATAAGCTGTAGTGCGCATTTTCTGAGGCGAAACAATATAAGTTGTTTGGTACCCCTTCTTCTTTTGCGTGAGGGAATTGTTTTGCGATAGCAAGACGTAAACCACTAAACACAGCCCCTTGTCCACCCCAAGTTGTATAGCCAAAGCTTTCCGTGAAATCATAGCCAACTAATTTTGACATCATCGCCACAACTTTAACTTCACACTCAGCAGCAGCTGGTCCATAAACATCCCACAAATTATTGCCGTTCAGTAGGGCATTGGTAAACTGACCTAGAACACCTGGAATACTAGCCATAGGTAAAACATTCGTGACAAAGTTACGTGTATGGTAAGGATGTCCTTGCATTAATTGTGTTAAATCTTGTACGACTTGATCTAGGCCAACTCCTGTAGTAGGCACTTGATTTTCTTGCATTAGATCTTTATAGAAAGTGGCAGAACGTTCTTTCATCGGTCCAAGCATTGTTTTATTTGGATCTTTTAATTGATCTAATGATGTAACAATTTGCTCTAGTAGTGATAGAAAGTTTTCTCTTTGTTGGCTATTGCCATCTTCACTTTGAAATAGTTGTTGGATTTGTTTCATATTCATCATCCTTTATTAGTTCATATTTCACCATTATTCATACAATAATAGTACAATTTACTAAGGTCATAATAACACATTATTATGGAAAATATATTCATATTTGAGCAGGATATTAAATTTCTACTCTTTGAAATAATTAGAAAATTTTTTCATTATTTTAGAAGAAGAAATAAATCACGGTATTTTTCGATATTTTTCATTTTCAGCACAAAAAATCAGGATTAAAGCCCTAAGGAAATATAAAAATAATGTTTTATTAATATAATTAAATATAATATGGATATTGAAATTTGGAAAAAACAACATAATAAATTGCGCTGTAAGGTATGCGACTTTTTGCTTATTTTTGAAATGACGTGCATTTTTGTGTGCCACGTAGAGATGACCGAAATTTTAGTAATGGGCGTTGTCTAGTTATATAATGTTGCACTTGTTATTACAATGAATTAGGGATAGCTAACGTTTATTGATTTTCTAAGAAAAATGGGGGTGTGTCTTTGTCAATTGAAGTAGTTTATGAAGAACAGCCTACTAAAAATAGGAAACGTAAAAAATGGGTGTTTGTTTTTTTTGGTGTTTTTGTAATTGCTTGTGTAGTAATTGCCTCGACTATTGTAAACAAAAATCATGACGCTGCTTTTTCTGCTTATAAAACACTAGTTGGTCAAACATCTGAAAATGAATTTGGGCAATTAACTTTAAATGAAGTAATGGTCGATGACAATCAGCTATTACTGAATGCAACGTTTGTGCCAGCGAAAGATGTCAACTTCAACTATCAAATTTTTTTCTTTCCACAAGTACTGGTAAACGGTCAAAATTATATGGTCCGAAATGGAGGCCAGACCATTGAACAAGGCGCATCAACCTATACAATCTATAGCAGTGTAAAAATGCGCGATTTACCACAAGATGATAAGCTGCAACTTGAAATTCTTTATAATGATTGGAATTGGGATAAACCAATAAACGAGCCTTGGACCTTTGAAATAGAAGCTTCTCAAAAGCAATTACAAGAAGATCGAAAAGTAATTACTGTCGATAAAACAATTCAACTAAAAAACGATACTAAGATAAAGGTGGAGAAGGTTGTGACGACACCAATATCGACCACAATTTATTATGAAACTCTAGAAAACGCAAATGAATCTATTAACTTTAAGATAGTCAGTACGGCAGGCAAAACATGGCGCCAAGACTCTTCTTACACATTAAATGAACAACATACAAAGTGGGGAATTCGCTACGACGCAAGATATTTAACTGATAAAACCTATAAACTTATTCCAGTATCAGCAGATGATAGTCAACTTGGTCCAGCAATCCAAATTCGTAGGAAATAATTTCAATGTCAAACTTTACAATAATTTAACTATTAATAAAGCAATCTCCATGTAATATGGTTGTATAGTACATGGAAAGTAGTGAATAATTTGCCAAAGCTATACGAAATCTTTATTGTTTCCTTAAAGTTAGGTTGTACATCCTTTGGAGGTCCAACAGCGCATTTAGGTTTTTTTCAACATGAATATGTGCAAAAGCGCAAATGGCTAACGGACAAAGAATACAGTAATTTAGTTGCATTGAGTCAATTTCTTCCTGGTCCCGCATCCAGTCAAGTCGGAATGGGCATTGGACTATTACGAGGAGGAATTTTCGGAAGTATTGTATCTTTCCTTGGTTTTACATTGCCATCTGTCGTGCTTTTAACACTATTTGCTTATTTTTATATGCATAGTGAACTAAATATGGGCTGGATTCATGGCTTGAAATTAGTAGCTGTTGCGATTGTTGCGCAGGCAATATGGGATATGTCAAAAAAGTTAATTCCAAGTAAAATGCACTTCCTCATTGCAATTTTATCGCTAATAACGGTTTTATTATGGGGAAATCCGTTTGCTCAAGTGATTGTTATTACTATGGCGGGTTTATTAGGTGCGCGTTTATTGAAACAATCAAATAGCACTGCTGATTTTTCAAATCAAGCGTTAGCCATTTCAAAAGCAACTGGAGGATGCCTACTAGCACTATTTATTGTGTTACTATTTGTTTTTCCACTAGCTACTTCAATTTTTGAAAGCAAATGGCTGATGATGATAGAAAAATGTTACATGGCAGGTGCATTAGTATTTGGTGGGGGACATGTTGTGTTACCGTTATTAGAAGCCCAGTTTGTGCAAAGTGGCTTGATGAACGCTACTGACTTTATAGCTGGGTATGGGCTTGCGCAAGCTATGCCGGGACCTCTATTTACATTTGTCTCCTATATTGGCATGGTTATTGCTGGCGTGCCAGGTGCGGTGATCGCAACACTGGCAATCTTTCTACCGGCATTTTTATTAATTGTGGGGGCCATGCCATTTTGGCTCTCCGTAAGTCGCTATAGTGCATTGACTGGTGCGATGGCTGGTGCAAATGCAGCCGTTGTAGGTATATTAGCTAGCGCATTTATTCATCCAATTGTGTCGCAAACAATACAAAGTGGATTCGATGTTCTTATTGCGGCCATTTTTTTATGGCTGTCTATTCGACAAGCATGGTCACCTTATTTATTAGTAGTGATGGGGATTATTGTTGGCTTTCTATGTTATTAGCTTAAACGGCGCTGTAATCGCGGGTAACACAAAATAAATCGCTGATAAAGGGCCTCAGTAGCCAATAAACCATCCGAAAGTATCAGCTGTAGCGGACAATAATGTGCATAGTAAAAAGTGTTCGATTGATAGCAGACAATCGAACACTTTTTCATTTTAGCGTAGCTGATTAAATTAACTCTTCTTTCTGAATGGCGAATTTTTTCATATGGTATTGCAATGATTGGCGCGAAATATTTAATTGCTTAGCTGCTGCTGAAATATTGCCATGACATTGTTGCAATACTTTGCGGATGTACTGTTCCTCGTTGCTATGCATCAGTGCTTTAAACGGACGCTTGTTCGTCGGCGCACTTTTTATAGAAATTTTATTTTTTAAATAACGCGGTAACATATCTTCCGTAATAATATTGTCCGAGCTTACTTGGATTACAAGGTTTTCAATTAAATGCTCCAGTTCACGGACATTGCCTGGCCAATCGTAACTCACAAGTAGCTGATATAGTTCAGGCTCAATAGTGATATTTGCTTTCATATATTTCAGCACATTTTTATGTAAAAAATGCTGGATAAAGAATAGTATATCTTCTGGCCGTTCGCGTAAAGGAGGAATATATACACTTGAATGGGCAATTCGATAAAATAAGTCAAGTCGCATGCGTTCACCAGCCGTTAATAGCTCTGGATCTTCGTTGGAGGCACTAAATACCGTACAATCAATAGGAATAAGCGTATTGCTGCCAACACGTCGAACAGCACGTTCTTGCAAGACGCGCATTAATTTCGGTTGAAGCTCCATCGGTAAAGAATTGATTTCGTCTAGAAAAAGTGTGCCATCTTTTGCATATTCGAAAAGCCCTTCTTGATTTGTTGCGCCAGTAAAAGCCCCCTTAACCGAGCCAAAAAGCGTGCTCTCTAACAGAGTAGCAGGGATAGCTGCACAATTTATCGCAACGAACGGCTTTGTGACGCGTGGGCTTAAGTTATGCATACTTTGGGCAAATAATTCTTTACCAGTACCCGTTTCACCAACAATCAGGGTATCTGTATTATAATTGGCGATATTCTTCGCCTCCGCAATTGTTTGCAAAAGCTCCTGACTATTACCTTTAATATCTTGGAAGGTATAAATCGTGCCGTTATTACGTTTGACTTCTTCGGGTACTTCCATTGTTTCGCGCTTAGAATCTAGTGTTTGCTGTAATTGATTGCGTAGGCTTGTTTCTGTATGCGTAATAGAAAAGACCCCGATTGTTTGATTATCCTTTTGAATAGGAAATGAACTATACCCTACAAATTTTGGCTCATTTTCTGAGTAGGCATGCGCTCGATATTTTGTATAAATCGGTTTTGCTGTTTTTAATATATGATTATGCTCTGATAGTCTACGATCTTGGTAGTTATAAGCATCCCATAGCTTTTTGCCAAGCATGTCCTCTTTGTGATGTTCCTCCATTTTAGCAAGCGCCTCGTTGTAATAAATAATGTCCCCATCCCCATTGCTGACAATAATGCCTTCATCTAGATGCTCAATAATCTCCTCAAGGACAAAAACTTTATTTTGTAATGAATACTGAAAATCTACTAAATTTTCTACTAGCACAATGAAAATTTGGTGTGGAAAATAAAAAGGTTCTATTGTAAAAGATAGAAGCTGTTCTTGTATTTGTAATTGCTGTGGCTGCTGTAAGCAGGTCACATCAATTTCAGCAATAGATGCTATTGGCATTTCAACTTGAAGATTTAATGAAATACTATCATCGAAATGCCACCATTTCACTCGGAATGCGTTGTCTAATGCTATGATATTGGCGCCTAAAAACGTTGTAAAGCGCTGCAATTCCTCATTCATACAAAAACCTACTTTCTCTTGTTATTTTGCATGCAAAATTTATCTGCTTTGCCCTATATCGTATCATAATTATTTTCTGAATAAAAACAATTAACAGAAAATTAGTCAGGTGCAAATTTTATCTGCATATTCGTGTGCCTACAAAACAATGACAAAACTTATTAGCTATGTATTTCAATTGTCAAACGGCAAGAATAGTAGGTTTTAAAAAAATATTGTAGCAATTTTAAAAGTTGGCATGCTATTTGCTTTATTAAAGTATGTAGTGACCAAAAAGGAGGAATTTTCAATGACAAAACCAGAAATATTATATTCAGTAAAGGCTCAACGAGGGAATACATTACGATGCAAAGGCTGGCGCCAAGAAGTTATTTTAAGAATGCTAGAAAATAACATGGAAAATGCGGAAAAACCCGAAGAGCTAGTAATTTACGGGGGAATCGGTAAGGCGGCGCGCAACTGGGAGTCCTATCATGCTATTGTTGATTCCTTAAAAAATTTAGAAGATGATGAAACACTCGTTGTACAGTCGGGGATGCCAGTTGCTGTTTTTAAAACACATAAATATGCACCGACTGTAGTGATGGCAACGACAAATATAATGAAGGCAGATTGGCCAACATTTTATGATTTACAAGAAAAAAACTTAACGATGTATGCCAATTATACAGCGGCACCTTGGGAATATATTGGTACACAAGGCGTTATTCAAGGAACATTTGAAACGCTTTCGGCTATTGCCCGACTGCATTATAATGACTCACTTGTTGGGAAAATTTTGTTGACTGCAGGGGCAGGCGGTATGGGTGGGAACCAAACGAGAGCCATGACTATGCACGGTGGTGTCGCTATTCTATGTGATTCGAATATTGATATTATTAATCGCCGTATTGAAAAGGGCTTTATTGATGTTGTGGTTGATTCGTTAGAGGAGGCAATTGCACTAGCTAAAACGAAAGCGGCTGCTGGAGAAGCGCTCGGCATCGCGGTTGTAGGGAATGCGGCAGATATTTTTGAAAAGACATTAGAAATTGGCTTCTTACCTGATATTGCCACTTCTATGACCCCAGCCCATGACCCGATTGCCTATTTACCAGCTGGCTACAGTGTCGAAGAAGCGGATGCTTTGCGAGATACAGATCGTCTTGCATACTTAGAAAAAGCGCGCCACACAATGATTCGTGAGCTGAAGGCGTTAATTGCCCTGCTTGATAAAGGCGTACATTCCTTTGAATATGGCACAAGTATTCGTAAAGAATGTATCGATGCGGGGTTTGATGAAAAAGAAGCGAAGCGTTTACCAGGATTTGTGGCAGAGTATATTCGTCCATTATTCTGTGAAGGACGTGGGCCATTCCGTTGGATTTGTATGTCAGGTGAGGCAGAGGATTTACGTAAAATAGACGATATGATTTTAGAGAAATTTAGCGATGATTTACTTGTTACACGTTGGATTAAGCTAGCGAAGGAGCATATTCCGATTGAAGCGTTACCTGCTCGAATTTGTTATATGGGCTTTGGTCAGCGTAAAAAGTTCGCATTAGAAGTAAATGATATGATTCGTCGAGGGGAGTTAAGTGGACCTGTTGCCTTCTCCCGCGATAATTTAGATTCAGGTTCCATTGTTAATCCGACATTTGAGTCTGAAAATATGAAGGATGGTGGCGATTTAATTTCAGACTGGCCAGTTTTAAATGGCTTACTGAATGCCGTTGGTATGTGTGATTTAATTGCCCTCCAGGCAAACTATTCAATGGGTGAGGCGGTGCATACAGGGGTGACAATGATTGCTGACGGTACAGAAGAGTCTGATATGCGTCTGGAAGTAGCGATGACAGTCGATTCTGGTATTGGGGTTGTCCGTCATGCGCAAGCAGGCTATGAAACAGCCAAAGATGTAGCGAATGGTAAAGGGAAATTAACGGATGAAAGCATTCAAATTCCATTATGGTGGGAACCAACAGCTACATTTGGTCCAAAAGATTTAATCAAAGAAAAAGTGTAATGGATTTTTACAAAAGAGGCCGGTGCCATAACAGCAAGTGATACTGGCCTCTTGTTCGTTAAAAAGGAGGAATGTACATGAAAAAAGCAGATATGACACCTGTGAATTTTGACAATCTTCTCGTTGACGTCGCACCTCATTCTAAGAAGTCAGCCATCTACAAATTTTTTGCTTTTAGCTTGTTGGGTATTTTCATGTTCTTTATCTCTATTACTTTAAACGGGAAGAAGACCATACCACTAGATCATTTAGTCACTTATATCCGAACACAGTTTTCTTCAATAATTGTTTACTATATTTTAATCGTTGTCGTTGCGGGTGCTATTTATCCTTTTTATAAAAAAATATGGAATCGTTCGCTTGTTGAAATGGTTATTTCTTCTTTAAAAATAATTGGGGCATTGGCTTCTGTTTTAGTTGTTTTTAACATTGGTCCGAGCTGGCTGTTAGCTGCAGATATGGGACCTTATTGGTATAACTCACTACTTACGCCAATCGGAGTGTTGGTTCCAATTGGTGCCATATTTTTAGCTATGTTGGTCGGCTATGGCTTACTGGAGTTTATCGGTATTTTAGTGCAGCCAATTATGCGACCTATTTGGAAAACACCAGGTCGATCCGCGATAGATGCCGTTGCTTCTTTTGTCGGAAGCTATTCCATCGGGTTGTTAATTACCAATCGCATCTATAAAGAAGGAAAATATACAACAAAAGAGGCGGTCATTATCGCCACTGGCTTTTCTACCGTTTCCGTAACGTTTATGATTGTGGTTGCGAAAACGCTTGGTTTAATGGATATTTGGAATCTGTATTTTTGGGTAACTTTTCTTGTAACATTTTTAGTCACAGCTATTAGTGTGCGGATTTGGCCAATCCGTAATATGAGTACAGACTATTACAAGCAAATGGATGGTGATGAGGAAAAGATTGTCAAAGGAAAGCGCTTGCAATGTGCTTGGAGAGAAGCATTACAGACGGCTGAAAATGCGCCAAAACTTTGGCAAAGCGTTAAAGATAATGTCAAGGATGGCTTAGTCATGGCGATGGGAATTTTGCCCACGATAATGTCAATCGGTTTGATTGGTTTATGGCTTGTTAATCATACGCCTGTATTTGATTATGCGGCCTATGTGTTTGTGCCTTTAACGTATTTATTACAAATTGCAGAGCCATTGATTGTGGCAAAAGCGGCTGTCATTAATTTAATCGATATGTTTTTACCTTCCCTTGTTGCTGTAGATAGTGCGATAGAAACGCGATTTATTGTAGGTACATTATCGATCTCTGCTATTCTCTTTTTCTCGGCATTAATTCCTTGTATTTTATCAACGGAAATTCCCATTTCTTTAGGCAAGATGATTGCGGTGTGGTTTGTGCGCACAGTTTTAACATTAATTATCGTCACACCAATCGCTTATTTACTATTGTAAAGGAGTGGTCGTATGTTAAAAAGACCCGACATTATTATAAAAAATGCAGCACAAATATTGCCTTGTACAGGTGAGACGATGCAAGATTTTCAAGTGTTAACGGATCATGCAATTGTTATAGATGGTCAAAAAATTATTGATATTTGCAGTCATCAACAACTTGGACAACGCTATGTAGCAGATGACAATAACACTATTGATGCAACGGGTAAAGTAGTGGCTCCAGGTTATATCGATGCGCATACACATCTCGTATTTCAAGGCAATCGAGTTGAGGAGTATGCTGCGAAACTCACTGGTAATATTGAAGAAAATTTAAAAAAGCTTGCGATAACGACAGGGCCAAATCGTACGATTGAACTGACGCGCGATACATCCGAGGAAGCACTTTTTAAGCAAGCAGAAAAACGCATATTGACGATGCTTAAGCATGGTACAACAACAGTTGAGAGCAAAAGTGGCTACGGTTTAACACCTGAAAGCGAACTAAAAATATTACGTGTTGGTCGACTTTTAAATGACCATACACCGCTTGATGTCGTCAATACTTTTTTAGGTGCTCATGGTATCCCAGATCATTTAACGAAGGAACAATATGTCAATGAAATTGTCGATGTCATGATTCCGCAAGTGGCGCAACATCAACTAGCAGAATTTTGTGATGTGTGGTGTGATGAAGGCTATTTTACGGAACTTGAATCCGAGCGAATATTACAAGCAGGCTTAGCACACGGATTATTACCCAAAATTCATGCGGATGCCTATTCGTATATCGGTGGTTCAGATTTGGCTGCCCGTATGAAAATGGTTTCCATTGATCATCTCAATTACACGCCTGAAGCGTTAATGCCGCAATTAGCGGAAGCTGGCGTTGTTGGCGTATTAATGCCGGCATTAGATTTTGCCGTGGCTCATAAAAAACCATTTGATGCACGGAAAATGCTTGATAGTGGGATGCAAATAGCGCTAGCAACAGACATGTGCCCAGCTTGTTATACATCCTCTATGTCCTTTGTGATTAATTTAGCTTGTCGACTCTATCAATTTTCGGTAGAGGAAGCGATAAAAGCTTCAACAAAAATGGCTGCCAAGGCACTAAATCTTACTGATCGAGGAACATTAGAAGTTGGCAAAATAGCAGATATTCAAATTTGGAATGTGCCAAATTATAAATACGTAGCATATGAACTTGGTACAAATATTGTAGAGACGGTTATTAAAAGAGGATGCGTTGTGATAAGTAAAGGCACGTTCACTTTAGAAAGTACATTTAGTTAGAAGGGAGATAGCCCAATGACAATAGAATTTGCGTCGAAAGCGGCATCATATGTAAATGAAGAAAAGTTAGTGCAATTGTTTTTAGAAATGGCAAAAATTAATGGTCCTAGTAGTAAGGAGAGTCGTGTAGCGGCATATCTAGAGCAAGTATTACCGAAGCTTGGTTTTCAACTAACATTTGATCAAGCGCATCAACATTTTAATGGCGAAGTTGGTAATCTAATTGCATGGCACCCGGGTACAGATGAGACAATTCCACCTTTATTCTTTTCTACGCATATGGATACCGTATTACCGACTGAGAATCTTCAGCCTATTATTAAAGACGGGATTATTTATTCAGACGGGACGACGATATTAGGGGCGGATGATCGGGCAGCGCTGGCTGCTTATGTCGAAGCGATGCGTGCGATTATTGAAAGTGACGTCCCACACGGACCGATTGAATTAATTTTAACTGTTAATGAACAAGCAGGTTTAGTTGGTGCCAAATATATGGATTATAACAAGATTAAAAGTAAAAACGGTTATATATTCGATAGTAGCGGTGATGTAGGGCAAATTATCATACAGGGGCCCTATAGTAGTAGAATTTGGTTTACAGTGAAAGGTAATGCGGCCCATATCGCACTCAATGCAGATGCAGGAAATAATGCATTTATTATTGCTGCTGAAGGACTGTTATCAATGGAGCTAGGAGAAATTGATCGTGAAACGTTAGCCAATATAGGCATCATAAATGGCGGAGAGCTTACTTCCATTATCCCAGGGACTGTGACGCTCGGTGGCGAAGTAAGAAGCTTTTCTAAAGAGAAATTGGATGCCCAATTACAACAAATGCAACTGGCGATGGAAAGAGCGGCACAGAAATTTCAAGGAACGGTCGAGGTAAGGATTGAAGAAAAATATCTTGGCTTTGATATTGCTGACGATGCTAATCTTGTAAAAACAGTAATGGAGGCAGCGAATAATATTTGTGTTACGCCGTATGTAACGAAAACTTTAGGTGGTGCAGATACTAATGTTTTAAATGAACATGGTCTAACTTGTATTACGCTTGGTAATGGTTTTCAGAATATTCACTCTTTTAGAGAGAATATTAGTATAGAAAACTTGGTGAATACAGGTAGATTAACAGCAGCTTTAATTGAGCAATGGTATGAGCGTCATAAAAAATAAAGGGGGAGAGCGGTAAATGACAAGCACTATACATGTAGTGAAGGAAGTCGAGCAATTGGTACCGCAAATTTTACAGTGGAGAAGGTATTTACATGAAAATCCGGAACTGTCGTATGAGGAAAAGGCAACAGCAGATTTCGTATACAATCAATTAATCTCTTTTGGCAATTTAATTGTTACGAGACCGACGAAGACTAGTGTGTTAGCTGTTTTAAAAGGCCATTTACCTGGGGATTGTCTCGCTTTCAGAGCTGATATGGATGCTTTACCAATTCAAGAAGAAACAAATTTACCGTTCGCCTCTAAAGTAGCTGGTGTTATGCACGCTTGTGGACATGATGGGCATACGGCGATGTTATTAGGTGCTGCAAAAATTTTATCGACGTTACAGCATGCCATTAAAGGTGAGATTCGCTTTATCTTTCAACATGCAGAAGAACTCTTTCCTGGTGGCGCAAAAGAAATGGTAGCGGCTGGTGTAGTGGACGGTGTAGACCGGATTATTGGGTTGCATTTATTTTCTATGCTTCCAACAGGCAAAATCGCCATTTGTGCAGGACCTTTTACAGCCAATTCAGATACGTTTGATGTCGAAATTATCGGAAGAGGAGGGCATTCTTCACAGCCACAAGATTCGATTAATCCGATTTTAATAGGTTCACAAATTACGAATGTATTGCATCAAATTGTAGCGCAGAAAGTTGATGCAAAAGAGCGAGCAGTACTTGCGGTTACGGAGTTTTATGCCGGCAGTGCTAAAAATATTATTCCAGAGCGTGTAGCAATAGGGGGCAGTGTGCGAACATTCTCGCAGCAAGTGAGAGCGATGATTGCACAACAAATAGAACAACAAGTGAAACACGTTGTTGCGGCACATGGTGCAGATTATAAGTTGTCATATAACGATGGTTACTCGTCTGTTGTTAATGATGTGCAAACAACGGCATTAATGGAAGATATAATCCGACAACATTTTGAACCAGATACGATTTTACACATTGAGCCATTTATGGGTGGAGAAGATTTCTCAGCTTTTTTAACAAAAGTGCCTGGGGTATTTATCGGAATCGGTGCAGCTTTTGACGATGAAACATTGAATTACCCGCATCATCACCCTAAATTTGCAGTGAATGAAGATGCTTTAGCAATAGGCTTAAAACTTTTTGTTCATACAGCTTTAACATTCAATAGTTAAAGGGGAGATACAATGGTCCAAGAACCTGTAGTTGCAGCGATGATTATTTTAGGGCTTATTGCGCTAGGAGAAATCATTTCCGTAATTAGTAAAGCTAGAGTACCAATGCTTTTTGTAGCCATGATGGGTTATTTGGTATTACTTTGGCTAGGGATATTTCCGAAAGATTTGCTAGAAAACTCGACATTTTTAACAGTGGGCGCATTATTAGGAACAGCTCCTATTTTAGTGCATATGGGGACCTTAATTCCGTTACGGATGATTCGCTCGCAATGGCGGGCAGTATTAATTGCCATAATGGGCATGTGCTTTGCTTCCCTTTTTATTTTAACGATTGTGACACTACTTTTTGATTATCAAACTGCGGTTGCAGGAACAGGACCTTTAAATGGGGGCATTATTGCGGTGTTAATTACCTCAGAGGGCATAAAAGAATTAGGGTTTGTCAGTTTACTCACAATCCCAGCATTAATTATGGCTTTGCAGTCGTTAATTGGCATTCCGCTCGCTAATTTATTGCTACGCAAACATGCAACTGCCATTAACGAGCAAATGACAAGCGGTGCCTTTGTTGCTTTAGGTGATGCAGCGTTTAATCAAGAACATGATGACAAATTATTAGTACCTAAAAAATATCAAACGCCATTAGTCCTTCTATTTATGTTGTTTATTGGTGGTGCGATTGCGGTTGTATTAGCCAAATATACAGGCATTCCGTACAGCTTATGGGCGTTGGCAATCGGCATTATAGGACGCTTAGTGAAATTTTATCCGGAACGCGTTATGGAAAAGTCTAATAGTTTTACAGTTGGGATGGCGGGCATTATCTTCATCATTATTGGGATGATGAATGACATTACATTTGAGATGTTTATGGATAAGCTACCTGCTGTGTTAACGATTCTTTTTGTTGGGGTACTTGGCATTTTGTTGGGAGGATTATTAGGTTCTAAGTTATTAAAGGTCAATCCATTTTTAGGGATTCCTGTTGCATTAACATCTACTTTTGGTTTTCCTGGTGACTACATTGTCTGTGAGGAAGTAAGTAGGAGTATTGGCAAAACGGAAGAGGAACAGCAACGAATTTTTAATGAAATTATTACCCCAATGCTAGTAGGCGGGTTTACAACGGTAACTTTGGGTAGTGTCATTATTGCAAGTATTTTGATTAAAACAATATAAAACAGACAGTGGGGATGTAGATGTTAGATAATCCTGTTTTAATCTCAGTCATTGTGTTATCCATTTTAAGTTTATGTGGCATACACGTGTTATTTGCTTTATTAATTGCAGCAATTGTCGCAGGGCTTGTTGCTGATTTATCGCTTGCTGAAACAATTTCAATCTTTATTGGTGGTATGGGCGGACAGTCTGAAACAGCATTAAGTTATATACTGTTAGGGATTTTTGCGGCGTTGATCGCATATTCAGGCTTAGCAAATATTTTGATTCAAAAATTACTATCGCTCGAAAAACCGAATAAATACATTTTAATTTTTGCATTGGCAATTATTGCGTGTTTATCAGGTACACTGATTCCCGTACATATTGCCTTTATTCCAATACTGATACCGCCGCTATTATTTTTCTTCAATCGATTAAAAATAGATCGACGTGCATTGGCATCAGCCCTAACGTTTGGCTTGAAAATGCCCTACTTATGGATTCCTATTGGCTACGGATTAATATTTCAGGGGATTATCGCCAATGAAATGACAGCGAATGGCATGGCTATTATGCAAAGTCAAATACCGAAAGCGATGGCTATTCCAGCAATCGGTATGTTTATAGGATTAGCAATTGCTGTCTTTATTTCCTATCGAAAGCCATGACAATATCAACAGTTGGAAGAAGATATTAAAGATTATGAGCAAGCCAAGAAAGACAATAAAAAGGCAACATTGGATGCAAAAGGATGGGTAGCCATCGTGGCGATTTTTGCAGCACTGGGCATTCAATTATCATTAAGCTCATTAGTTCTGGGGGCCTTATCAGGTATTATCATTATGTTTGTTGGCCGTGTGGTCTTTATTAAAGATAGTGAGGAAGTGGTTCAAAATGGTGTCAAACTAATGGGGGTAATTGCCTTTATTATGCTTATTGCCTCAGGCTATGCAACGATTTTAAAAGAAACAAATGCTATCACAGAGCTTGTGGAAGCGATGACAGGTATGACGGGGCAAAGTAAAGTGATTACAGCGATTCTGTTATTATTTATCGGTTTACTTGTCACAATGGGCATTGGAACGTCCTTCGGTACAATCCCGATTTTAGCTGTAGTATTCGTCCCGCTATGTGCAGCAGTTGGCTTTAGTGCGCTTGCTACTGCAGCCCTTATTGGAACTGCGGGAGCTTTGGGAGATGCAGGTTCGCCTGCTTCTGATAGTACACTAGGTCCGACATCAGGGTTAAATGCGGATGGACAGCATAATCATATTTGGGATACTTGTGTACCAACGTTTCTACATTATAATATCCCGTTATTTATATTTGGTATTATCGCAGCAATGATTTTATAGGTAGATATGGAACAAGTAAAGGGGTGGAAGTTTAAATGGAAGTTATTCAGTTGGATGGACATACATTAACGACAACACAAATTGATCTAATAGCCAACGGACTTGCGCAAGTAGCGATTGCACCAAGTGCTTTAGAAAGAGTGCAAGCAAGTCGTGCAAGAATTGAAAAAAGACTAAAGGACGGACATACGATTTATGGAGTCAATACAGGCTTCGGTAAGTTAAGTGATGTTCAAATTGCCGAGGAAGATAATGAGTTATTGCAATTGAATTTGTTGCGTGCTGATGCAGTGGGCGTGGGTGTGCCTTTAGAAAAGAAAATTGTTCGAGCGATGATGGTGTTACGGGCCAATGCTTTGGCGAAAGGATACTCGGGCATTCGGCAAGAAACATTGCAATTATTAGTGGAGCTAATTAATCATCATGTTCATCCAGTTGTACCATCCCAAGGCTCTGTAGGGGCAAGTGGTGATTTAGCACCACTGTCACATATTGCATTAGTGTTAATTGGAGAGGGCAAAGCAGAGTTAAATGGGGAAGTGATGTCAGGGCAGGAAGCGTTATCAAAAGTTGGATTAACAGCAGTTCGACTGCAAGCAAAAGAAGGACTTGCTTTAATTAATGGCACACAGGCGATGACGGGTATAGGGGTAATAACGATTAAGGAAGCAGAACGACTTGGCTATGTAGCGGATATGGCGGCATGTCTGACAATGGAAGCATTACAGGGCATTATTTCCGCATTTGATGCGGATTTATTAGCAGTGCGACCTCATGCCGAAATTGCTGCGGTCGGCACTCGGATACGCAAGTGGCTGCAAGGCAGTGAACGAATCACAACGCAAGGTGCTATCCGTATGCAGGATGCCTATTCTATCCGTTGTGTACCGCAAGTTCATGGTGCATCTTGGCAATGTTTTGATTACGTCCAACAACGCTTGCAAACGGAGATTAATGCGACAACTGATAACCCGATTGTATTAGAAAATGGAGAAGTGTTATCAGGCGGTCATTTCCATGGTCAGCCAATTGCACTGGCAATGGATTTTTTAAAGGTAGGGGTAGCCGAGTGGGCCAATATTTCAGAGCGTAGAACGGAGCGTTTAGTCAATCCTCAATTAAGTGGACTAGCGCCATTTTTAGCAACTGATCCAGGTCTAGAATGTGGCTTGATGGTCGTACAATACGTTGCAGCATCACTTGTTTCAGAGAACAAAGTACTTGCGCATCCTTCAAGTGTGGATTCCATTCCTACCTCTGGTAATCAGGAAGACCATGTCAGTATGGGGACAACTGCGGCAAGGCAAGCACGCCAGATAGTCCACAATAGTGCACGGGTGCTGGCGATTGAGTTAATCGCCGCTTCTCAAGCGATTTATTTGGAACAAGCCGAGCAACAATTAGCACCTGCGACACGAAAATTTTTAGACATTGTACGGTCATTCTGCCCACCATTAGAAGGGGATAAGGCGATTGGTGAAGAAACCGAAGCACTAGCAAACTATTTATTGACTAGTAATGATATTTTAGCAATTGGATAAAAATTGTGTGAGTGCCTGGCACTTTAGATACTTTAAAGAAAAAGAGAGTACGGGAACGTTTTTCGTTCTTGTACTCTCTTTTTCGTTTTCAAAGGTTTTTATAAATAATTGTGAGTGCCTGGCACTTTACAATTCCTTTCGTTTGCTTGCTGCTTGTATGCCTAGTTCTTCGCGATATTTGCTAATCGTCCGACGTGCAATTTGAATGTGATGGGTGTTCGCTAACATTTCAGCAATCTTTTGATCGGATAATGGCTTTTGCTTATTTTCGGCTGTAATAATCTTTTTCATTATTTCTAAAATCGACGTTTGAGAATGTTGCGCGTCCATATTGTCTATTTTAGAAGAAAATAAATCTTTCCATAGATAAGTTCCAACAGGCGTTTGGAGGTATTTATTGCGAACAGCTCTGCTTACAGTTGAAACATGCATCTCAATTTGTGTAGCGACGTCTTGTAAAGTAAGCGGTTTCAAATGAGCGGGACCGTGTCTGAAAAATGCTTGCTGATGCTCTAAAACTACGGACATGATTTGAATAATGGTTTGTCGTCGTTGTTGTAAGCTATGTATAAGCCAATTAAATTGCTTAAAATGCTGTTTGACATATTGTCGTTCCGATTTAGGTAAAAGAGAATGGATGTTTTGATAGCTATCTTGCAAATGAACAGTCGGTAGAGTGCCATCATTTAAGCTAAATTGTAATGTGTCGTCCTCTATATAGACGATTATATCGGGTGTTACATACAATGTATCATGCTCTTGGCTCAACGTACATGGGACAGGTGTTAGTTGTTGTAAACGCTGAATACAATCTACCAATTGTTCCTTTGACAATTGAAAAGCTTTCTGTAGCTCATGGAATTTACGTTCTGCTAATAACGGTAGGCCGTGGAGGATGAGTTGTTGCAAGGCATCGTCATTGCCGTTCATTTGCAACAAGAGACATTCTTGCAAACTGCGTGCACCTATCCCCGCAGGTCCAATTTGCTGTAATAGTTGAATAGCACGCTCATGCTGTTGTGCAGAAATATGCATAAGCTTTGTAGGCGAATAGCCTTTACCGTCTAAATAATGAATAACAGTTTGAACAATTTGCAAATCTTCCCCGATGAAAGTGACTGTAGCTAATTGGGATAATTCATCGCGAAAATTTGGTTCTGCCATTTTTGTATACAAATCGCTCGGCATTATCGAGCTGGAGGGATTGCTAAACACTCGCTCCTGAAAAGCTGGGGTTTGTAACTCAATTAAGGGATTTTCTAATTGTTGCTCATATAAAAATTCCTCTAATTCAAGGGTATTATATTGTAGTATTTCAATAGACTGCTGTAATTGAGGTGTCATCATCATTTTTTGTTGCTGCTGTAGCTTTAAAATTGGCTCCATTATGAATCCTCCTGTCTATCACTTTTTAATAGCATATCATAAAACTGAGTGAATTTTCAGATAAATATCAACTTTCTACTAATTTATCTTTTCGGAGGATAATCTCTAAAAAAAGAACGGCATCATGCCGTCCAATTTAAAGAGTATTATTTAATATAATGCACCATTCTTGGAGATGCTTACCGTGAAATTAGCCGAAACTGGGATTACAACACCTTGGTAAGTGTAGTTACCAGCAATGCTATAGCCAAAGTAAGTATAGGGTTGAACCTGTGGCCAATGCGATACACCTGCGTGTGTTTCGCTCCAAGAACCTGACCCCGAACCTTTAGCAGTTGTAATAGTTCCTGGGCTAGTAAAGACCATTCCATCGCGTCCACTATGGTAAGCTGACCGTGGGGAAACAGTTGCATTGATGGTTCCTATTGTGTGCCCAGTTGTATTGATGACATTAAATGATTTTGTGATACTTGTAATAATTTTTCGCGCACGAGGCTTTGAAGAAGGTACATCGGACATAACAATTTTACTTGTCATGACTTCATTTAATAATGTTTTGAATTGTGTAGGCTCCACCCATCCGTTTTCTTCAAAATAGGCAAAGTTTGCAACAGAGACATTTAAGACTTCTTGTCCTACATACTGACTTTGTAAGTCTTGTAAATCATTTAGATATTGCTGATAGTATTTTTCTTTCTGTTCTTCTGATAAAACGAGCTCTGCGGCGAAAGCTGATGGAACAAATACTTTAACTACACAAAAAAATGCAAGAGCAATAATACTACAAATAATACTTCTCATACTTTAATATTCCTCCCTATGTTTGTTGTAATGCTTTTGCTGACATAGTGACGAGGTTATTTATTTTAGTTAGGTCTTCGTGTATAGAGTTGCATATGCGTTATTCAATTAGCCAAAATGGCTAATAACTATATATTGTTTAAGACCGCAAAAAGGCAAAGTTCGTTTGTTGTGATAAATCTTGGACAAGAGAAGGCATACTTATTTCTGAAGATGCAGAAGTCATTGAATCTCGGAGAATGTAAATTGATGAAAATTAAGAAACACAAAATAAGATTAAATCATCATCATTTCAACAAAATCACCGGATATAACAGAACTTAGTTATTGCAACCCTGTTATAATGTCAGAATAAGCGAAAAAATCTGTAAATATTTTATATTATGATAAACATTTTATCAATAGCAAGAAATTTCTAAATATAGTCTGTTCGGGGTATGACAATTCTTGTATTGTTAAATGTATTACTATTTTCATTATAAATAGATATTTTCTATAAAGAAGCCTAAATTTCCTTACAATCGTTACAGATTATACATCTATCTGGATGGATTCATAGCGTTCTCTAGAACGTTTGTTTATAATGAGGAAATGGAAAAACTCAACGAGAAAGAAGGGATAGCTATGGCACGAGGTGTTTACATTCATATTCCTTTTTGTCATCAAATCTGCAATTATTGCGATTTCAATAAATTTTACTTTAAAAATCAACCTGTAGATGAATATATAGAAACGCTAGGCAAGGAGATGGCGCTTGCTACGGAAAAATATCCACATAGTTTTCAACGTATTGAAACGATTTTTTTAGGCGGTGGTACACCTACTGCATTATCTCCAGCACAATTGACGAGACTGCTTACACTGATTCGCACGTATATTCCAATGGACAGTGTGACAGAATTTACATCAGAAGCCAATCCAGATGAGTTATCTGAGGCAAAAATGATTGCTCTGTTTGAAGGAGGCGTCAATCGCTTAAGCATGGGCGTGCAATCATTCGATCAAGAATTACTGAAAAAAATAGGTCGCACTCATAGTAATACGCACGTTTATGACACCATTGCGCTCGCTAAAAAAGTTGGTTTTACTAATATCAGTATCGATTTAATGTACGGCTTGCCAAGACAAACGATGAATCAATGGAAAGATTCGCTTGAAAAAGCGTTTGCCCTTGATTTACCACATATTTCAGCTTATTCCTTAATTGTGGAGCCGAAAACGATTTTTTATAATCAATATGCTAAAGGGAAGCTAAACTTGCCAACCGAAGATTTAGAAGCGGATATGTATGATGTCCTTATGCAAGAAATGCAAGTGCACGGTCTTATGCAGTATGAAATTAGCAACTTTGCAAAAACTGGTTTTAGTTCAACGCACAATAAAGTTTATTGGGACAATGACGAGTATGCTGGTTTTGGCGCAGGTGCACACGGCTATATAAATGGTATACGTTATTCCAATCATGGACCTTTAAAAAAATATATGGATGCTGTCAACGCTGGAGACTTGCCTATTATGCACGAACATATTGTAACGGCAACGGAAAAGCGAGAAGAGCAAATGTTTTTAGGGCTGCGTAAAACGGATGGAATTGCACACGCTATATATGAAGAAAGATTTAAAGAACCGATGATGAGCCACTATGGACAAGTAATTGATAACCTAGTGTCAGAAGGTCTTTTAGAACATGATGCAGTTGGTATTCGCCTTACGCGCAAGGGACGATTTGTAGGAAATGAAGTTTTTCAACAATTTTTATTAGAAGATTGAGCGATATCGTTGACAGAAAATGTGGGATTTGATAACTTAATAATAGTATTAGCACTCCTCTTAGTTGAGTGCTAACAGAGGTGATAATCATGCTAACAAATCGGCAATTACAGATTTTGCAAGTAATCGTAGACGATTTCATTATGTCTGCACAGCCGGTAGGTTCTCGCCAAATCTCAAAAAAACAAGAGATTACATTTAGTCCAGCCACTATTAGAAACGAAATGGCGGATTTAGAGGAATTAGGGTTTTTAGAAAAAACACATACGTCCTCTGGTCGAGTGCCTTCGGAAAAGGGGTATAGATTTTATGTAGATCATTTGTTGAGTCCACAGGGCATTAATTCACGGGATATTCAGCAAATTCAATCGATTTTCAATGAACGTCTAGTAGAAGTTGAGCACATTATTCGCAAGTCAGCGAATATATTATCCGAATTGACATCGTATACTTCGATTCTCTTAGGGCCTGATGTCCAAAGACATCGAGTAAAACGTTTTTCGGTTGTGCCACTTTCAAGCGACGCAGCAGTAGCGATTATCGTAACGAATAACGGGCACGTTGAGAATCGCATGTTTAGTTTACCACCAAATTTTAATGCTGCTGAACTAGAAAAAATGGTGAACATTTTAAATGAACGCTTAGTAGGTGTTTCGTTAGATGAAATCCATAAAAAGCTAGAAATTGAAATACTGGCTATCCTACAGCAACATGTGCGATCAGCGGATGATTTTATCCATTCGCTTGTATCGGCTACAATGCAAAATTCGGAAAGTAAAATTTTTTATGGTGGTAAAACAAATATGTTCAACCAGCCTGAATTCCACGATTTAAATAAAGTTCGGATGATTCTGGACTTAATGGAAACGACTAGCCAAGTGCAGTCGCTTTTCCATCCGAACGAATCAGGTATTCATATTCGAATTGGCTCGGAAAATAAGCAGTTAGAAATGGAAAACTGTAGCGTCATAACAACGACTTATTCAATAGGTGAAGATCAACAAGGTGCCATTGCAATTATTGGCCCAACACGCATGGATTACAAGCGTGTCGTTGCTTTACTTGAAGTAATGCGCATGGATTTATCTCAAGCCTTTACGAAGAATCGTAGTGATTGATAATGAGGAGGATTTAAGTGACTGAAACAACTGAAAACAAAGACCTTGTACAAGCTGACAATGAGTCAACTGAAGAGCAGACAGCAACGCAAGAAGTAGAACTAACAGTGGAAGAACAGTACGAAGCGAAATTAGCTGAATTACAAGCAAAGCTAGATGATGAGGAAAATCGTCACCTGCGCCTGCGAGCAGACTTCGATAATTTACGTCGTCGTACACAGCTTGATCGTGAAGCTGCAGAGAAATACCGTGCACAAAAATTATTATCTGATTTATTGCCGGTATTAGATAATTTCGAGCGAGCTTTACAAATTGAACCAACTTCGGAAGAAGCTGTATCAATCGTCAAAGGCATCGAAATGGTTTATCGTTCACTAATCGAAGCTACTGAAAAAGAAGGCTTACAAGTGATTAAAGCTGAAGGGGAACAGTTTGATCCAAACGTTCACCAAGCGGTTATGCAAGAACAAGATAGTGAAAAAGAACAAGGTGTAGTGTTACGTGAACTTCAAAAAGGGTATATTTTAAAAGATCGCGTACTGCGCCCAACAATGGTATCTGTTAACGAATAGTCATTGTACTATTTGGAAAATATTTTAGTTAATTAACGCAATTGCGTTTTAATAATAGGAGGAAATTTTACTATGAGCAAAATTATCGGTATTGACTTAGGAACAACAAACTCTTGTGTATCTGTACTTGAAGGCGGAGAGCCAAAAGTTATTCCAAATCCAGAAGGAAACCGTACAACACCATCTGTAGTAGCTTTCAAAAATGGTGAAAAACAAGTTGGTGAAGTGGCAAAACGTCAATCAGTAACAAATCCAAACACAATTATTTCAATCAAATCAAAAATGGGTACTGCTGAAAAAGTAACAGTGGAAGATAAAGATTACACACCACAAGAAGTTTCTGCAATGATTCTTCAATATTTAAAAGGCTATGCAGAAGACTACTTAGGTGAAAAAGTAACAAAAGCAGTTATTACTGTTCCTGCATACTTTAACGATGCGCAACGTCAAGCGACAAAAGACGCTGGTAAAATCGCTGGTCTTGAAGTAGAACGTATTATTAACGAACCAACAGCTGCTGCACTTGCTTATGGTTTAGACAAACAAGATGTAGACCAAAAAGTATTAGTATTTGACCTTGGTGGTGGTACATTCGACGTATCGATCCTTGAATTAGGTGACGGTGTATTCGAAGTATTAGCAACAGCTGGTGATAACAAACTTGGTGGGGACGATTTCGATGACGCTGTAATCGAATATCTAGTTGCTGAATTCAAAAAAGAAAACGGCATTGACCTTTCAAAAGACAAAATGGCTATGCAACGTCTAAAAGATGCTGCTGAAAAAGCGAAAAAAGATTTATCAGGTGTAACGTCTACACAAATTTCTTTACCATTCATTACGGCTGGTGAAGCAGGTCCATTACACTTAGAAATCTCTTTAACACGTGCAAAATTTGATGAAATTACATTACCATTAGTAAACCGTACAGTAGGACCAGTACGTCAAGCATTATCTGATGCAGGTTTATCAACATCAGAAATTGACCAAGTTATTTTAGTTGGTGGTTCTACACGTATTCCTGCAGTACAAGAAGCTGTTCGTAAAGAAACTGGTAAAGAGCCTCACCGTGGTGTTAACCCTGACGAAGTAGTAGCAATGGGTGCAGCGGTACAAGGTGGCGTATTAACTGGTGATGTGAAAGACGTAGTTCTTCTAGACGTAACACCACTTTCTTTAGGTATCGAAACAATGGGTGGCGTGTTTACAAAATTAATCGATCGTAACACAACAATTCCAACATCTAAATCACAAGTGTTCTCAACTGCGGCTGATAACCAACCAGCAGTAGATATTCACGTGTTACAAGGTGAACGTTCAATGGCAGCGGATAACAAAACATTAGGTCGCTTCCAACTAGCGGATATCCCACCAGCTCCACGTGGTATCCCACAAATCGAAGTAACATTTGATATCGATAAAAATGGTATCGTTTCGGTTAAAGCGAAAGATTTAGGTACAAATAAAGAACAAACTATCGTAATTCAATCAGATTCTGGTTTATCAGATGAAGAAATCGAACGCATGGTAAAAGATGCTGAAGCAAATGCTGAAGCGGATGCAAAACGTAAAGAAGAAGCTGACCTTCGCAACGAAGCAGACCAATTAGTTTTCCAAGTTGACAAAACAATTGCTGATTTAGGTGAGCAAATTACAGAAGAAGAGAAAAAATCTGTAGAAGATGCTCGCGATGAACTTAAAAAAGCACTTGAAGCTGGTGAATTAGAAGGTATTAAATCAGCAAAAGAAAAATTAGAAGGCGTTTTACAGCCTTTAGTAATGAAAGTTTATGAGCAAGCTGCAGCAGCTGCACAAGCGGCTCAAGGTGGCGAGGCAGGTCCAGATGCTGGTGCTGATAAAAAAGACGATGGTATCGTAGACGCTGACTTTGAAGAAGTAAAAGACGACAAATAAGATAGTCTTAACAGCACAGTAAAGTGAAGAAGCCAAAGACCGCTTGCGGCTTTGGCTTTTCTCTTTCTATTCACTTGTAAAAGCGATGTTCTATTAGATTACATGAAATTGCTACGGAAAATTTCATTTGAATACGGTCCATTTTAATAAATGATGAAAAAGAGAAAATTATGGCGAAAAAAGAAGCAGTTTTTTACACTGCATGTTACAATAGATTTTATGCAAAAAGAGCGGAGTGTGAATCATGGAGAAACGCGATTACTACGAGGTGCTTGGTTTAACGAAATCGGCTTCAAAAGATGACATTAAAAAAGCATACCGTAAATTATCAAAGCAATACCATCCGGACTTAAATAAAGACCCAGGTGCCGATGAAAAATTTAAAGAAATTGCCGAAGCATATGAAGTGCTAAGTGACGATCAGAAAAAGGCTCGCTATGACCAATTTGGTCACGAAGATCCGAATGCTGGCTTTGGCGGCGGTGGCTTCGGAGGCGGCGGCTTTGGCGGTTTCGAAGATATTTTCAGTTCATTCTTTGGTGGTGGTGGACGTCGACAAGACCCGAATGCACCACGTAAAGGTGACGATTTGCAATACCGCATGAATATTAAATTTGAGGAAGCGATTTTTGGGAAAGAAACAGAAATCGAAATTCCGAAAGACGAAACATGTGAAACATGTCATGGCTCAGGTGCAAAACCAGGGACATCTCCTGAAACATGTTCGACATGTAAAGGTGCCGGGCAAATTAACCAGGCTGTTGATACACCGTTTGGCCGCATGATGAATCGTCGTACTTGTACGACTTGTCATGGAACAGGTAAAATCATTAAAGAAAAATGTTCAACTTGCCGTGGTGAAGGCAAAGTTCAAAAGCGTAAAAAAATTAAAGTATCAATTCCTGCAGGCGTTGATGATGGACAACAAATTCGTGTAACAGGTCAAGGTGAACCAGGTATTAACGGTGGTCCAGCTGGTGACTTATATATCATGTTCCGCGTACAAGGTCACAAAGAATTTGAGCGCGATGGAGATGACATTTACTACGAATTAAAATTAACCTTCCCTCAAGCGGCACTAGGGGATGAAATTGAAGTACCAACTGTGCATGGTAAAGTAAAATTACGTATTCCAGCAGGTACTCAATCAGGTGCTCAATTCCGCTTGAAAGATAAAGGTGTAAAAAATGTCCATGGTTATGGCACTGGTAACCAATATGTAACAGTTAGAGTCATCACGCCAGAAAAATTAACGGAAAAACAAAAACAATTACTCCGTGAATTTGCGGAAATTAGTGGCGATATTCCAGAAGAACAAGGAAGCTCACTATTCGATAAAATCAAGAAAAAATTCCAAGGTGAATAATTAGAGGAGCTGAAGAGCTACGTGAAGTGGTCAGAATTATCCATTCATACAAAAAATGAAGCGGTGGAAGCAATTTCAAATATTTTGCATGAAGCAGGGGCTAGTGGTGTTGTTATTGAGGATTCAGCTGAATATGCAAAGCCACGTGAAGATCAGTATGGAGAAATTTATGCGCTAAATGAAGAAGATTTCCCAAAAGAGGGTGTTATCGTTAAAGCTTACTTAGCAGAGTCTAGCTTTTTAAATGAAACAGTCGAAGAAATTAAGGCCGCGATAACAAATTTAACGAAATTCAACATTGATATCGGAGAAAACGTTGTTTCGATTGTAGAAGTGAACGAGGAAGATTGGGCGACAGCGTGGAAACAATATTATCACCCTGTTAAAATTTCTGAACGTTTTACAATTGTCCCGACATGGGAGGACTATACACCAGTTTCAACGGATGAGTTAATTATTGAGCTTGATCCAGGGATGGCGTTTGGTACAGGAACACACCCAACAACGGTAATGTGCTTACAAGGGCTGGAGAAGGTCGTAAAAGCAGGCGACACAGTTATCGACATTGGCACAGGTTCAGGGGTTCTTTCGATTGGTGCAGCAATGCTTGGAGCGAAAAGCGTACATGCGCTAGATTTAGACGAGGTAGCTGTGCGTTCAGCTCAAGAAAATGTTGCGTTAAACAAAGTAAGCGATACGGTTGAAGTTTTCCACGGTAACTTATTGGATACTGTGAAAGAGCCAGCCGATGTTGTCGTTGCCAATATTTTAGCGGAAATCATTATGTCCTTTACTGATGATGCATTTACAATTGTTAAACCGGGTGGATTATATGTCACTTCAGGCATCATTGGAGCAAAACGTGATGATGTGAAAGCAGCGCTAGAAGCTTCTGGTTTTGTTATTGAAGAAGTATTATTAATGGAAGATTGGGTAGCGATTATTGCCCGACGTCCACAATAAATTGACCAAAGAAGCGCCAAATCGTGAGCCGAGTGCTGACGGTTTGGCGTTTTCTCTATAGTGAGGAGTAATCACGATGCAACGTTATTTCATAGACACAGCAATTGATTCAGCACGTATTTCCGGTGAAGATGCGCGTCATATTACACGTGTTATGCGCATGAAAGAAGGTGGAGAAATTATCGTTGTGGCACAAGACACAGCCTATATTTGTACGATTACTGCTTTCGAAGATGAGGATGTTCTCGTGCAAGCAACGGGACAAACGATTCCATCTCCAGAATTACCGGTACGTGTAACAGTGGCATGTGGGTTGCCTAAAGGCGATAAGCTAGAGCTAATCACGCAAAAGGCAACGGAGTTAGGCATGTATGCCTTATTGCCGTTTGAAGCAGAACGATCGATTGTAAAATGGGATGTGAAAAAGGGCGCGAAAAAACAGGAGCGCTTGCAAAAAATTGCAAAAGAGGCCGCTGAGCAATCACATCGTACGCATATTCCAGTAATATATGAACCAATTCAATTTAAACAGCTTGTAGCGCGTATAGGTGAATATGATGCTGTCTTTATTGCAGATGAAGAAGATGCAAAGACAGAAAAACGCACAAGGTTTGCGGATAAGCTGAAAAACGTGTATGATAAGAAGTCGAAATCAATCCTTATTATCTTTGGTCCAGAAGGTGGAATTGCGCGTAAGGAAGCGGATATGTTATTGGCAGCAGGCGCGCAAACAATGTCTCTTGGTCCAAGAATTTTACGTGCAGAAACTGCGCCACTTTATGCGCTTTCTGCAATATCCTATGAATTTGAATGAAAGAGGTGTTTAGCCTTGTCAAAAGTGGCTTTTCACACACTTGGCTGTAAAGTAAATCATTATGAAACAGAGGCTATTTGGCAGCTGTTTAAAGAAGACGGCTATGAACGTACGGAGTTTGATCATCAAGCAGACGTTTATGTCATTAATACATGTACAGTTACAAATACAGGCGATAAAAAATCACGTCAAGTGATTCGTCGAGCTGTACGTCAAAATCCAGATGCTGTGATTTGTGTAACAGGCTGTTATGCGCAAACGTCACCAGCGGAAATTATGGCAATACCTGGTGTTGATATTGTTGTCGGGACACAGGATCGTACAAAATTACTTGGCTATATTGAACAATATCGTAACGAGCGTCAGCCGATTAATGCTGTACGCAATATTATGAAAAACCGTGTATACGAAGAATTAGACGTGCCGGCATTTACTGACCGCACACGTGCATCGTTAAAAATTCAAGAAGGCTGTAATAATTTCTGTACGTTTTGTATTATTCCTTGGGCGCGTGGCTTAATGCGTTCTCGTGATCCGCAAGAAGTATTAAACCAAGCACAACAATTAGTAGCTGCCGGTTACCTTGAAATCGTTTTAACAGGCATTCATACTGGTGGTTATGGACAAGACTTAAAAGATTATAACCTTGCGCAGTTGTTGCGTGATCTAGAAGCCAATGTAAAAGGATTAAAACGTTTACGTATTTCTTCTATTGAAGCAAGTCAACTAACAGACGAAGTGATTGATGTATTACGACAATCGAACATTGTGGTAAATCATTTACACATTCCGATTCAATCAGGATCAGATACCGTATTAAAACGTATGCGACGTAAATACACTATGGAATTTTTCGGCGAACGCCTAACAAAATTGCATGAAGCATTACCTGATTTAGCGGTTACTTCTGACGTCATCGTTGGTTTCCCAGGGGAGACTGAGGAAGAATTTATGGAAACGTATAACTTTATTCGTGATCATAAATTTTCAGAATTACATGTCTTCCCATTCTCTCCACGTACAGGCACACCAGCAGCACGTATGGAAGATCAAATCGACGAAGACATTAAAAATGAGCGCGTTCACCGCTTAATCGCCCTAAATGACCAACTTGCCAAGGAATATGCATCTCGTTTTGAAAATGAAGTGTTAGAGGTCATTCCAGAGGAATTTGTTCATGATGGTAGTGAAGAAGCAGGTTTATTAACAGGTTATACTGACAATTACTTAAAAGTAGTGTTTGAAGGGCCTGAAAACTTAATCGGCCAACTAGTGAAGGTCAAAATTACGCAAGCAGGTTACCCGCATTCAAAAGGGCAATTTGTTCGCTTGTTAGAAACTGTAAAATAATGAAGAAAAAAATTGCCTATCTGTTGATGATAGGCAATTTTTTTTATTGATATTATGAAGCTGAAACGGGCATTATAAAATTTAACTACTCTGTCCAAACGATAAGTAGATAATGAATATTAGACGGAAACATAAAAACATGTTATTATTCCAGAGAGGTACGGACAACTTAAGTTAGAAGGAGCGCTTGTTAAATGAAAACAAATTACGCAAGTATGATTGATCACACATTATTAAAAGCTGAGGCTACGAAAGAACAAATTGAAAAGTTATGTGCGGAAGCAAAAGAATTTGGCTTTGCGTCTGTTTGTGTTAATCCAACTTGGGTAAAATATTGCAGCGAGCTATTACAAAACTCAGACGTTTTAGTTTGTACGGTTATTGGTTTCCCGTTAGGCGCTAATACGCCAGCTGTAAAAGCATTTGAGGCCAAAGATGCAATTGCCAATGGCGCGCAAGAAGTGGACATGGTCATCAATATTGGCGCATTAAAAGATCAAAACTACGAACAAGTACAAGCGGATATTGCGGCAGTAGTAGAAGCAGCTAAGGGTAGCGCAATTGTTAAAGTAATTATCGAAACTTGCCTATTAACTGAAGCAGAAAAAATAAAAGCATGTGAATTGTCAGTGGCTGCTGGAGCTGACTTTGTGAAAACATCAACAGGTTTCTCTACTGGCGGAGCAACTGCAGAGGACATCGCCTTAATGCGTAAAACAGTTGGCCCAGAGCTAGGTGTGAAAGCTTCAGGTGGCGTTCGAAGCTTAGAAGATATGCAGAAAATGGTGGAAGCAGGTGCCACTCGCATAGGTGCTAGTTCTGGCGTTGCAATTATGAAAGGCTTAATAGCTGATTCAAATTATTAATTTTTAACAATTAGTTGGAACTTTGAAAAATAGTGTACTGGGGATTTTCCCTAGTATGCTATTTTTTTATGAATCGCGAAGTTTTACAGTAGTACATTAACAGCCTCATTACGCAATACATCTGTAGAATAATACGTTTTTCCTTCACATATACTCGAATGATGTATTGCCTTTAGAAAGGAGGAATTTTATTTTGTTTACGCAATATAAATATTGGCGTCCTTATATCAGTCCGTTTGACCCCTGTAAGCCAATAGAAGTTAAAAGTTATGCAACACCTCCGCAATTGTATATAGGTTTTCAACCACCTGGACTCCCACAATTTCAAACGGCTAGAGAAGCGCTGAAGTTTGGGACGTTATGGCCCCAATTTTTTAGCCCTTATCCGAATCCGGAGAGAGGTGGGATAAAAGGTGAGTAAAAAAATGCCACCGGAGTTTTATACGCTTCTCGAGGAAATTCAAGCCATTGATTTTGTGTTAGTTGAATTAAACCTTTATTTAGATACACATCCCCATGATTATGCAGCAATTACACAATTTAATGAGAATGCTGAAAAGAGTATGCGCTTAAAAGTAGATTTTGAACAAAAATTTGGACCGCTAATGAATTTTGGCAGAAGCTATTCGAATTATCCATTTAATTGGGTTGATACACCGTGGCCTTGGCAAGTTTAAACCTAAGTGATGAATAACATTTGGATTAGGGGGAAAAAGTTTGTGGTATTATGAGAAAAAGCTCCAATATCCAGTAAAGGTAAGTACATGTAACCCGATGCTAGCAAAGTTTTTAATAGAGCAGTATGGTGGCGCTGATGGGGAATTGGCCGCGGCATTACGTTATATGAACCAACGATATACGCTACCTGATAAAGTAGTAGGTTTGTTAACGGATATCGCAACGGAAGAGTTTTCACATCTCGAAATGATTGCAACAATGATCTATAAACTAACGAAAGATGCCACACCACAGCAATTAGAAGAAGCGGGTATTGGAGACTATTATGTCAACCATGATAAGGCATTGTTTTATCAAAATGCAGCAGGTGTGCCGTTTACCGCAAGTTATATTCAAGCAAAAGGGGATCCAATTGCTGACCTTTATGAAGATATTGCGGCAGAAGAAAAAGCGCGTGCCACATATCAATGGATTATTGATTTATCAGATGACCCAGATCTGAATGATAGTTTAATTTTCTTGAGAGAAAGAGAAATCATTCATTCGCAACGTTTTAGAGAAGCAGTAGAAATTCTAAAAGACGATGGCAACACGAAGAAAATTTTTTAACAGAAGAGTCTCGTAAACAAAAGGGGAAAAGTGTTCGATTGATTTCTTTCAATCCAACACTTTTTTTGCTATGCTGATGATGGATGGGTAACCCGTAAGACGTACAGTTATGCATTAGCCATAATCTTTGATGTACCGGTTGAACCTATGCACAAATATTTTTACAATATTGTGGACTGAAAAGTCGCTTTTAATTCAAATGGAGAGCATGTTAAAAATTCTCTACGCTATTTTGAATACTTTCTATTGACCGTTAAAAGACAATACGGTATAATTTTTTAGTACACAACAGTAGGTTATTAGCCTACATGCATTGTGTATTGACGTGTGTTCGGAGGGAGGGAAAGAGAGATGTCAAAAACTGTCGTTCGCAAAAACGAATCGCTTGAAGATGCTCTTCGCCGCTTCAAACGTACTGTATCAAAAAGTGGTACAATTCAAGAAGTTAGAAAGCGCGAGTTCTACGAAAAACCTAGCGTAAAACGTAAAAAGAAATCAGAAGCTGCACGTAAACGTAAGTGGTAATTTAATTTCCCATTAAAAATCCCTACGTTCAAAACACGCAATTGTATGATTCACTGAGCAGACAATGATATACCTGGAATTAATTGCACTTGCAATTAATTCCGGGTATTTTGCATGATGCTCCTTTTTGCGGTACATATTTTTTAAAAAGACCGAATGAAGTCTGTTCAGATTTCATTCGGTTTTTCTTTTAGAACAAAGTAGCATGCACAAATTCCATGACTTGCAGGCAAAAATCCTCCATATAATTTAAATTCACTGTATAATAAAAATAAATATGATTTTGTGAAACTTTTTACAAGGTCAGTCGTAAATACAGTAGAGAAGCATGTTAGAAGGGAGGGAAAAAGATGCGGAAAAGGAGAATCCTTAGCTATATTATTGTCGTCTGGTTAACGGTTTTGATAGCGTTTCCATTGACTACTGCTTTTGCAAGTAGCAAGGTTTATCACGTCCCGATTCATGATGAAGTGGAACGTGGACTTCACGCATTTTTAGAACGAGCTTTTAAAGAGGCACAAGAAAACTATGCAGAAGCGATCATACTGGATATACATACGCCAGGTGGATTCGTCAATGCAGCTAGTGATATTGCGATGTTAATGGATGCCTCTACGATACGCACCATTGCCTTCATTAATAAAGATGCTCATTCAGCTGGTGCATTTTTAGCCTTACATGCGGATGAAATTTATATGGTTCCTAATGGCACGATTGGCGCAGCGGCAGTAATTGATTCGGCAGGCAATGCGGCGGACAATAAGGCACATAGTGCATGGCTTGCTCAAATGAAGGCAGCTGCAGAAACTTCCGGACGGGACCCGAAATATGCTTTGGCCATGGCAGATTCTACAATTAAATTGCCACAATATCGAGCTGGAGGCGAAAATTTATTAACTTTATCGGCTTCAGAGGCTGAAGAGGTCCGTTATTCTGAAGGAACTGTTGCTAATTTTCAAAAGCTGTTAGAAAAAACAGGTTTAAAGGGCAGTGATATTGTTCCAATCGAGCCAACCTTTGCTGAAAAAGTAGCTCGATTTATTACCAACCCGCTTATTGTACCCATTTTATTATCGGTTGCGAGTTTAGGGCTTGTTATGGAGCTATATTCGCCTGGCTTTGGTGTACCGGGTACAATGGGGTTATCAGCCCTCGGATTATTTTTCTTCGGTCATATGGTGGCAGGCTTTGCTGGTTATGAAACATTGTTAATTTTCATAGCAGGGTTAGCGTTGGTCATTGCTGAATTTTTTGTCCCCGGAGGCATTGTTGGAATTTTAGGTGGCGTGCTTATATTAATTAGCTTGCTGCTGGCAGGTGCAAACATGACACAGATGATCGTGGCGATATTTATTGCACTTGTAGTAGCCATAATAGGAATGGTGATCCTGATGAAATTTTTCGGTAAAAAAATGCATGTCTTAAACAAGTTAGTGTTGATGGATGCAACGACGACGGAAGAAGGGTATGTATCGAACATTAATCGCACAGAATTGTTAGGAAAAGTAGGTGTGACGCTTACACCGCTTCGTCCAGCTGGCACAATGCGAATTGTGAGTGAACGAATTGACGTAGTATCAGAAGGTGGCTACGTTGATGTCGGTAAAAATGTAGAAGTAATAAAAGTAGAAGGCTCACGCATTGTTGTGAGACAAACAGAAAAAGAGATGGAGGAATAACAATATGGGATTTGATTTAGCGCTTATGGGCCCAATCGTCGGGCTAGTTCTATTATTTATTGTCGTCGCAGTATTTTTTACTTTTGTACCAGTTGCGCTATGGATTTCTGCACTTGCAGCAGGTGTCCGCGTTAGTATTTTTACATTAATCGGGATGCGCTTACGTCGTGTAATTCCATCGCGTATCGTCAATCCGTTAATTAAAGCACATAAAGCTGGCTTACCAGTAACGATTAATCAGTTAGAAAGTCACTATTTAGCAGGTGGTAATGTAGACCGTGTTGTCAATGCATTAATTGCTGCTCACCGTGCCAATATTGAACTATCATTTGAACGTTGTGCTGCGATTGACCTTGCTGGACGTGATGTATTAGAAGCGGTACAAATGTCGGTTAACCCAAAAGTAATTGAAACACCATTTATTGCTGGTGTTGCAATGAACGGGATTGAAGTAAAGGCGAAAGCACGTATTACCGTACGTGCAAACATCGAACGTTTAGTCGGTGGTGCCGGTGAGGAAACAGTTATTGCCCGTGTAGGTGAAGGGATTGTTTCTACAATCGGTAGTGCATCAAGTCATACAACAGTGCTTGAAAACCCAGATATGATTTCTCAAACAGTATTATCTAAAGGCTTAGACTCTGGTACAGCATTCGAAATCTTATCGATTGATATTGCGGATGTTGATATCGGCAAAAATATTGGTGCAGAACTACAAATTGAACAAGCGCAAGCAGATAAAAATATTGCCCAAGCAAAAGCGGAAGAACGTCGTGCGATGGCCGTAGCCAACGAGCAAGAAATGATTGCCCGCGTACAAGAAATGAAAGCGAAAGTAGTAGAGGCGGAAGCAGAAGTACCACAAGCAATGGCGGAAGCTTTACGCTCTGGTAATCTCGGTATTATGGATTACATGAATTACCGCAATATCCAAGCGGATACAGCTATGCGTGACTCCATTTCAAAAGTAAGTACAGATAAGGCAGACCCTACTGAACCGAAAGCATAACTTACGGAAAGGAGCGAGTGCTAACAAATGGAACAGCTCATATTATTCGCAATTATTGCCATAGTCACCTCTCTTTTCGGTAAATTAAAAAATAATAAAGAACAAAAACCAATGCCCCCTTTCAATAAATCTGCTCAACCTTCTGCCAATATGGAAGTGGATGAGCCGGTGCAACATCGTCGAACTGCTAAAAAGCAAAGCTTTGAAGATTTTGCACGTGAATTTTTAGGGGACATGACGACAACAGAGGTTCAGGAAAAGCGTGTGGAACCAGTGCCACAACAAGTCCAGGAGCATATTCCGAGCTATGTAGCCCCACCCCTTACTCCAACAGAGCCATCTAGTCGTAAAACCGATCGACCTAGTCTTGGGCGTTTGGCTGCAGGAAAAAATGATCGTCCAGCAGCAGTGGCAAGCAATGGATTTCAAGTACCAACTTCAAAAAAAGCTTTGGTGCAAGCAGTAGTAATGGCTGAAATTTTAGGTCCTCCCAAAGCAAAACGAAAATAACTAGCATGTCCTCCTTTTTTTGCGCATATATTGCCGAAGAAGGAGGCATTTTTTTATGAAAAAATTATTTCAATTAACGCCACTACTTGAATTATCACAGTATGAAACATTAAAAATTATCGGCCCTTATCGCTTTTTACATGCGGATGCAACATCGTGTTCATTTATTTATGCTGATTATCATATTATCGTGCGGGGAAACTCCGTCGTTATAAATGCAATTAAAGAAGACATGCTTCATTTATCAGTAGAGGACTTGCAAGAGTTACATGTGAAAATGACTAAAGATATGGGTGTGAGCAAATAATGTGGAATAATCGACCGATCATTATACGTATAAAGCGTCATGAAAATGTTCATCCTTTTATTCAAGCATTGCATGCACAGCAAGTACCTTTAAAGCGTGTTGTATTTCGGGAGCAAGAGGTTACATTTGAAACAAATATGGGGTATTTATCAAAAATTCGCCGTATACGTAGTCGCTATCGGCTTAAAATGACGGTTCATTATGCAGATGAACTGCAAGTTTTTCGGGCGCAATTGTGGACATTACTCGGTCTTTTTATTATGGTCTTAATCCCATTATTATGTGCACAAGTCGTATGGCGAGTTGATATTGAAGCCGCTACACCAGAGTTGCAACAACAAATTGAGAAAACCTTTCAAGAAACGTTTAAGCTAGAAACGCCGATGACGAAAAAGGTCATCCCATCCGATGCGGTAATTCGGCAGAGTCTGTTAGAAAAACATCGAGACCTCTCATGGGTGCATATTGAAAAACATGGTGGTCGGATTATTCTCAGACCACAAGAATCGCCGAAGAAAACAGAATTGACGAATGAAAAACTGGCAACGCATTTAGTTGCGACGAAAAGTGGTGTCATTACAAATTTTAATATTCAACACGGCGAGCGAAAAATTTCAGTCAATGATACAGCATACGAGGATGATGTACTTGTTAGTGGTGTGATTGAAAGTGGAGATGACCATGTTTTTGTTGGAGCAAAGGGAGAGGTATTTGCAGACTACTGGCTAGAGTGCACATTTAAAATTCCAACAAAACTAACCATTGAATCTTTGCAACAAAAACAGTGGCGTGTCGTAGTGAAGGGGATTCATAAGGAAGCGGTTGATTATGTGCAAAAGAAAGAGTTGCCAAGTTGGCTCGATTCTTATGTATCAATTGTAGAAGAGCAGCAAACAAAAACGATGGAAATTACATTAGATGAATCAAAAATAGACACACTATTAATGCCGCTACTCCACGAAAAGATGTTACAATCGCTCCCTGCCAAAACAGTAATAAAGAAAGAAAACCTTTTACAGGCGAAGTGGGGGAATGGTACAGTTGAAGGGAAAGTTCTATTTTTAGTCAATGAAAACATTGCAAGTCCAATACAAGGGCCACAAGGAGAATGATTATGTCAGAACATTTAACTGTATTACAAGTGGATAATCCAAATGAAGCGGTCATGCTACTAGGTATTTCCGATGCGAATATGAAATTAATTGAAGAGGCACTCCATGTCCATATCATTACACGCGGTGAGCAAATTCAACTTGCTGGCGAAGAAGATGCGAAAGAACAAGCGACATATCTTTTGCATGCATTATTAAAAGTGATTCGCAAAGGCATTAATATTGATCAGCGTGATGTAGCAACGGCAATTGAAATGACACAAAAAGGGACAGTTGAATACTTTGCAGAACTTTACGATGAAGAAGTTGCACGCACGACAAAAGGCAAGCCGATTCGTGCAAAAACAATAGGTCAACGAGAATACATACAAGCGATTCGTCACAAAGACGTTGTTTTTGGTATTGGTCCAGCAGGTACCGGAAAAACGTATTTAGCGGTAGTAATGGCTACGCAAGCGCTTAAAAATGGGCATGTGAAGCGAATCATTTTAACACGCCCTGCTGTTGAAGCAGGAGAGTCGCTTGGCTTCCTGCCGGGTGATTTAAAGGAAAAGGTAGATCCGTATTTACGCCCGCTCTACGACGCGTTAAACGATATTTATGGGGCAGAACAAACGCAACGTCTTATTGAGCGAGGAACAATTGAAATCGCACCATTAGCCTATATGCGTGGACGTACATTGGATGATGCCTTTGTTATTTTAGATGAAGCACAGAATACAACGCATATGCAAATGAAAATGTTTTTAACCCGTTTAGGATTTGGCTCAAAAATGGTGATTACGGGTGATAAAACGCAAATTGATCTTCCGAAAAATACAGAATCTGGCTTGATTGTTGCTGAACGTACATTGAAATATGTCAATTCAATCCACTTCCAAATTTTAGAGCAAGGTGATGTAGTGCGCCATCCAGTCGTAGCTAAAATCATCAAAGCATACGAGGAGCAACAACTTTAAAATAACCGCCTTAAGGCGGTTATTTTAAAGTCTGTACCGAAAGCGAAGCGACAGGTACAACGAAAAAGAAAAGTCTGTACCGAAAGCGAAGCGACAGGTACAACGAAAAAGAAAAGTCTGTACCGAAAGCGAAGCGACAGATTCAGCGGTTTATGTAGGTATAAAGTGATAAATAACTAAAAATATGACGGCTATACGAATGCGTATAGCTGTTTTTTTGCTTTCTTTATACATTTTTCGGGAAAAATGTTTTTTGAATTGGTATGATAGGAGATAGATAGAGGAGGTGCCATATGGAGAAACAACTTCAGAAAATTACGGAGCTTATTGGGTTTCGCTACTTTTTGATTGTCGTTCTCATCCTAACAGGCGCATTACAGTTTACATTTATGTATGGCAATGTTAAGGGTGTTACATATGATTTTAAACCATTACAACTTGCATCAGAAACAGTACGGTCAACGAAAACAATCGAAGATACAGTGAAGACTCAACAAGAACGAGAAAAAGCTGCTAACGCAGTGACGCCTGTCTATCAATTTTCAGAAGACGTTGCCAAACAACGTGTAGCAATCGTGACGTCTTTATTTGATTATGTGCTTGAAGTGAAAAAGGATGTTGAAAGTAATAAAGATCCTGATGCACCTATCGATCAAGTGGCAAAGCTCCGGAAAAAATTAGAATCTATTGATGTGGATCAAATGCCTGTCGTCTTTACAGATGCTCAGCTTGAAGGCTTATTACAACAAAGTGAAGCAGATTTAAAGAGAACAAGTGTGCAACTATCAAAACTTGTCCAAGAATATTTACAAAAATCAATTCGCAAAGAAAATGTGTTAGCTGCTCAAAATGATTTTGAAACGAAAATTCGAGGTCAACGCGGTTATCCCGATAAGATTTTAAGCACAGTCGTATTAATTGGACGTGCGAGTATTGTTGAAAACGAAACAATTAATGAGGAACAAACGAAAGTTAGAATAGAGCAAGCAAAGGAAAGCGTTGAAGCAACGCGAATACTTCAAGGCCAAATCATTGTACAGGAAGGTCAAATTATTGATAATGAGGCTTATCGACAGCTAGAGTTACTAGGCATGGTGAGCAATAAAGCATCGATGAAGCCAATAGCAGGGCTAATTATTTTAACGTTCCTTCAAATGATCTTTATGTATATTTTATTTGATCGCTGGGAAGTAGAAGCTCGGAAAAAACGCAATGCATTACTCGTAACAGTAATTGTTTATAGTTTTTCTATCCTACTAATGAAGATTATCAGCTTAGTAGCAGATGGTTTTGATGTGACGGTGGCTTTCTTATTCCCAACTGCTTTAGCTACCATGCTCGTACGCCTGCTTGCGGATGACCGGGCGGCAGTACTTATTACAGTAATGACAGCGGCTTCAGCAGGTGTTATTTTCCAAGAAGGTTATTCATCGGTTATGCAAATGGAAATTACTTTGTACATCATCTTTGGTGGCTTTGCGAGTCTATTCTTTATGCGTAGCGTAGAAAAGCGTTCACATATTATGCAGGCAGTAGCAGTAATTTCCCTTGTAAATATGTGCTTTATCGCATTTTACTTATTGATGACACAATCATCGTATGGATTGTCTGAGCTCTTGTTTTATTTTATTGCCGCGCTTTTATCGGCACTATTATCAGGAGCTCTGACAATGGGATTATTACCATTTTTTGAGTCAGCCTTTAGTTTATTATCGACATTACGTTTAATCGAGCTGTCCAATCCAAATCATCCGTTATTGAAAAAGCTCCTAATGGAAACACCTGGAACATACCATCATAGTGTCATGGTGGCAAATTTAGCCGAAGCCGCATGTGAAGCAATTGGTGCAGATGGTTTGCTCGCGCGAGTTGGCTGTTATTATCATGATATTGGCAAAACGAAGCGACCAGCATTCTTTATTGAAAATCAAATGGCCGGTATGAACCCACATGATTCAATGCCTCCAGAGACTAGTGCAGAAATTATTATTGCACATACTACGGATGGAGCAGAAATGCTTAGACGTTATAAAATGCCACAAGAAATCATTGATATAGCGTTACAACATCATGGAACAAGTCTCTTGAAATTTTTCCTTTACAAAGCAAAGGAAGAGGGCAAAGTGATTGATGAGGTGAAGTTCCGTTATCCAGGGCCGAAGCCACAAACGAAAGAAGCGGCGGTCATAAGTGTAGCCGACAGTGTGGAAGCAGCTGTTCGTTCGATGAAAGAACCAAATGCTGAGAAAATACACAAGCTTGTGCGTGCAATTATTGACGATCGTGTACAAGACCATCAGTTTGATGAATGCGATATTTCGATAAAAGAGTTAAAATGTATAGAGCAAGTACTTTGTGAGACGTTGAATGGGATTTTCCATTCACGTATAGAATATCCAAAGGCAGATAAGTAGGAGGCACTAATGATTTTAACGATTGATTTTACAGATGAAACAAATGAAGTAACAGCACAGCATACGGAGCTTGTAGAAAAGCTTTTACAACATGCTGCTAAAGTGGAGAACATTGAACCGGAAACGGAAGTATCCGTAACCTTTGTGACCAACGAAGCTATCCGAGAAATTAACCGAGACTATCGCGGAAAAGACCAACCAACAGATGTGATTTCATTTGCTTTAGAGGAATTAGGCGAAGGAGAAATGGAAGTTACGTTTGAAGGAATGCCACGTATTTTAGGAGATATTATTATTTCAACGGATCGTACAAAGGAACAAGCTGAGGAATATGGACATTCTTTTGAGCGTGAATTAGGCTTTTTAGCTGTCCATGGCTTCTTGCATTTACTAGGTTATGACCATATGGTACCAGAAGATGAAAAGGTGATGTTCGGCAAGCAAGAGGAGATTTTACAATCTTACGGCTTAGGACGTGACTAAATGGATTTACGCAAATATTTACGTTCGTTTGGATATGCTTTTGAAGGGATATTAACAGCATGGAAAGAACAAAACTTTCGATCCCACTTAATTAGTGCGATTATCGTTTTAATTGCTGGTTTTTTCACAGGTTTATCGCGAGTTGAATGGTTTATTGTGCTATTATTAATAGCACTGATGTTTGCGCTTGAAATGGTGAATACCGCAATCGAACGAGTTGTTGACTTAGCGTCAACAGAACTTCATCCGCTCGCAAAGCAAGCAAAAGATATAGCAGCGGGCGCGGTGCTTGTATTTGCGGTATTCAGTGCTATAATCGGTTTACTAATCTTTATACCAAAATGGTTTTAACTTGATTTTTAGCAGAAATTCTTTACTACATTATGTGTGGTTGACAGCCAACTATGCACTTAACATGCAGTAAGGCTTCAAACATTGGCTAAATCAAGAAATGCCACCAGCGGATGTCATAGATTTTTAAAGAGCAACATTTTTATAGCAAGCTCGAAAAAGTCTGGGCACAATGAGGCCAAGGCGTAATTGATTTAGTACCCTATAAATCGGGTATGACTGAATTATATGAAGAGGAGAATTGGCATAGATGAAAATAGATATGCAAGCATTACTAGAAGAGTCAAAAAAAGCACGTGAAAAGGCATATGTTCCTTATTCAAAATTTAAAGTGGGGGCGGCACTTTTAACAAAAGGTGGAGAAGTTATCCACGGCTGTAATATTGAAAATGCGGGCTATAGTATGACTAATTGTGCAGAGCGTACGGCGTTTTTTAAAGCAGTATCAGAAGGTGTCTATGATTTTGAGGCAATTGCCATTGTAGCCGATACGGACGGTCCTTGTGCGCCTTGTGGTGCTTGTCGTCAAGTGATGGTAGAATTTTGTGCACCATCTATGCCGGTCTATTTAACAAATTTAAAAGGTGATGTCACGGTAACGTCAGTTGGCGAGTTACTACCGTTTGCATTTACGACGGAGGATTTAGAGAATGCTGGAAAATAATACTGGCTATAAGTCAGGCTTTATCTCAATTATTGGACGACCAAATGTCGGGAAGTCGACATTTTTAAACAGGGTCATTGGTCAAAAAATAGCCATAATGAGCGATAAGCCACAAACAACACGAAACAAAGTACAAGGCGTACTAACAACAGATGATAGCCAAATGATTTTTATTGATACACCAGGTATCCATAAACCAAAACATAAACTAGGCGATTTCATGTTAAAAGTATCGAAAAATACATTACGTGAAGTGGACGTTATTATGTTTATGGTGAACGCTGAGCAAAAGCTTGGAAAAGGCGACGAGTTTATTTTGGAATTGCTCGAAGGCAACACGACACCTGTATTTTTAGTCATTAATAAAATCGACCAAGTGCATCCAGATGAATTGATGGGTATTATTGAGAGTTATAAGGAACGTTATGACTTTGCAGAAATTGTGCCGATTTCAGCACTTCAAGGGAATAATGTTGAAAACTTACTGGCAACATTATCTAAATATTTACCTGAAGGTCCACAATATTATCCTGCCGATCAAGTAACAGACCACCCCGAACGTTTTATTATTTCAGAGTTAATTCGTGAAAAAGTGTTACATTTAACGCGTGAGGAAATACCGCATTCGATCGCTGTAGTGATTGATAAAATTCGTCGTGATGAAGAAAATGAAGGTAAAATCCGTGTAGCGGCAACAATTATTGTGGAACGTGATTCGCAAAAAGGTATCGTCATAGGCAAACGAGGAGCACTACTGAAAGAAGTAGGCATTCGTGCACGTAAAGATATCGAAATGCTACTTGGTTCTAAAGTTTATTTAGAACTATGGGTAAAAGTGCAAAAAGATTGGCGTAATAAATCGACACATCTTCGTGATTTCGGTTTCCGCGATGATGAATATTAATAGACACTTCTATTCAAAAAACATGTAAACATTAGCAGAATCAAAGAATGACCCGTCGTCTGT
This sequence comes from Lysinibacillus sp. NPDC097195, assembly GCF_044762075.1. Classification (NCBI taxonomy): domain Bacteria; kingdom Bacillati; phylum Bacillota; class Bacilli; order Caryophanales; family Bacillaceae; genus Lysinibacillus; species Lysinibacillus sp. NPDC097195. Next base: position 533,644 of record NZ_JBIWDP010000001.1, read on the forward strand.
CATACATTTTTTATGTAGCATCGGAAAGTTGGATGCAAGGGCGACGACGAGCAGTCATTCATTATGATTATCATTCAATGTGAAATAGTCAAAAAGGAGCTGTCCAAATGCTATTTGGGGAGCTCTATTTTCTTGGAAAACGTGCAGAAAAGGAGGGGGAATGAATGCTTTATAAGTGGGAAGGCATAGTATTAAAAGTTCGTGCGTACGGAGAATCGAATAAAATTGTCACATTGCTAACAAGAGAGGCTGGTAAGGTAGCAACAATGGCACGAGGGGCGAAAAAGCCTTCGAGTAGATTATCTGCGGTGACACAGCCCTTTACATATGGCATGTTTATGGTACAGCATCATACTGGTATGGGTACTTTGCAACAAGGAGAGCATCTAAACTCCATGCGTCATATACGCGAGGATATTAACGCGACAGCCTATGCAAGCTATATTATGGAACTAATCGAACGTGTAGTGGAAGAGGGCAAAGCAGAGCCTTTTGCATTCGAAGTTCTACTACAAGCACTACAGGCGATAGAAGATGGCTATGATCCGGAAGCGATAACACTTTTTGTAGAGTGGAAAATGCTTCCCTATACAGGTGTACAACCGATACTGCATGCATGTGCTGTATGTGGAGCGGTAGATGGTGAATTTGCCTTTTCCTTTGCACAAGGAGGTTTCTTATGCCACCGTTGCTATCAGCACGACCCATATATTATTCGCTTAACACCAACACAGCTAAAGTTAATTCGCATGTTTTATACTGTACCAATCGATCAAATTGGTAAACTAGAATTGAAAAAAGAAACAAAATATTTTATCAAAAAAATTATTACAACCATTTATGAAGAACAAACGGGTATTCGTTTTAAAACAAAAAAATTTATAGAGCAATTAGAAAGAACACCAGAGTTACAATTAAGAGCTAATCCAGACAAAACAGAAATGCCAGAGGACAACTAATGTTAGTCCGCTGGCATTTTCTATTAGTAATTAATTTGCATCCATATCATCATATAAATCGTAATAAGTAGCCCACTTACCGGCAATTTTCATAAATTCAACATATAAATAAGTTGTTTGTCCATTTTTGCCAGTTACGTGTAATACGGCATTGCCTTCAGCTAAAGGTGTTACGTTTAATTTATTACCTTCGATTACTGCTTTGACCGGTACTTTGTGTGTAGGATCAGAGCTATCGTCTAAGTTTTCTAATGCAACTTGAACTGGTTCAAATGATAAATAATCACTTGTAAATGTTAGTTGATCAGTAATTTCGTAAAGGTCGATACTACGTACAAAGTCATACGTATAGACATCAGCTGCCATTACTTGTTGTTGTGTACCATTCGTAAATGTTAATAAGTATTGTCCTTCTTTAAAAATCGATAATGTAGCCGCATTATCAGTTGATTCAAATGCATAGTCGTTAGAAGATAATGCTGAACCATCTTCAGTTTGAATACTTACTTCAGTTGGTGTAAATGTTAAATCCGTTTCGCTTAAGTTAAGCGGAAGGTTTTCTACATAATCTGCTTCATTCACTTCTTCAAGTGTTGTTTGTAATTTGCCATCTACAGATTTTACATGAACTAAGAAAAAGATATCCGTAAACTCTTCCGTCTCTTCGCTAAAACCAGTAATGACTAATTTACCTGTACCTTCTTTTAAAGGCTTAATGGTAACTGAATCAGTCAAGTCCATTTCGTCATCCCAAGTGAAAATATCCTCTGCTGGTTCTATTCCACCATATGAAGCAAAAATATAGTCTTGGTTATAACGATTAGCAGAGATAGTTACGTTATTTTGAGTGTTTTCAGCACGCACTACAAAAGAGGCAAGTTGTGAACGTTTCACATAGCTTTGTGGTCCAAAGGTAGTAGGTGTTGTACCTTTTGTAATGTTATTAGCAAACAATGTTTGAATATAGGGCTCATATTCACTACCTGCTACTACATCAGTAAAAGGAATCTCTACATCATCAGTAATTGTTAAATCAAATCCTTTAACAATCATTTTAGATAGTTGTCCACGTGTAATTTGTTTTGTTGGATTGAAATAACCATTTGATCCTCGGATAATACCTGCTTCAGCTAGTGCAGCAATTGCACCATAGTTTTCACTATTCGGCGTAATATCTTTGAAGTGTGGGTTTTTTACATGAACCGTATCAAGATGCAAAATGCCTGCTAAAATTTTTGCTGCCTGTGTACGGGTAATAAAATTAGCGGGCTTGAACGTGCCATCTGGGTAGCCAGAAATAATCCCACGCTCTGCTAGGTTAATAATTGCTTTTCCTTCCTCTGTAGATGGATTAACATCGGGGAATGAAGTTGCTGCATGGGCTGGTGGTGCGATGACAATAGCACTCGTTGCAAGTGTTGCAGCCAGAACCATTTGATAAAAACGATGTGATTTCAAGTTGTTTCCTCCAAAGAATAGATATACATTTTTATAGCTTGCTTTTTTTAGTAAAGAATCCTTCCTATGTACAGTTTCAAGCTTCCGGACGATTGATTGCGAATGGGTTGGTATTACTATGTAATGTTAAAAAAATGCAATTTAACATAAAAGATTAACTATAATAATTTATTTATATCAAATTGTTGTAGCTGAGAATAGAGGGAATTTTAACCACTATAATTTGGAAAAAGTATTTTAACTAGGAAAAAATGAGTAGAATAATGACTAATGAAGGAATAAGTAAGAATTTTTTTATTTTTTTCACCATAAGGTATAACGGCGGAATTATAACTATTTTTTTGTAAAAATAGAGTTTGAAATTTACAGAAATAGTATAAAAGAATTAATTCGTTATGTACGATCAATATGTTTATAAATAAGTTAATGATTCAAAGGGCTCATTATTAAAATAGTTTATAATATATTCATAGTATTAACTAATCATTCCAATCCCATATACTAGTTGAAAAGGCATTTTAACCTATGATATTGTAAAGATACAGAAAAAATATAAATTGCTATGTTTGTATAAATATACAAAATGAAGGTAGAGAAAATACAATTTTTATTAATAATTTAAACCATATTTATAATAGCCAAGCCTCTATTCAGCTAAACGTAAACATAGTACGTTATGAGATTAATGCAGTCCTATGAAAAGGGAGGGAGGTCACATGATGCAGTAATCAGGCGTGTGTGGCTGAAAAAATGCTAAAAAAAGTGACATTAAGTATTGAAGAAATAGAAGCCAATGATATAGTAGCAGAAGATATTTTTTTCGAGTATCGCTTATTAGCTAAAAAAGACTTAGTTTTAACTGAAAGAATTATAGCATTACTGAAATTGAGAAAAGTAGAGGAATTATCAGTTTATATATCAACAGATTCAGTAAGGATTGTTCATGATTTAAGTGTTCAACGCGCACAGGAATTTGAAGATGTATTTGCGCCTCTCTTGGAGCAACAAGAACAAGTAGATGAATATAAAGAAGCAATCAATCATTTGTTTATGACAACATTAGAAAATGTTGTACATGAATTACGGTATGGTCAAATTTTAAAAAGCATGCAGGACACGGCATTTGTCAAAGGGGTTTTTCAACGAATTTTAGAAGAGAAACATCGCTACGATTTGCTCATCCGTTTAAGAGATTGGGATGAGTATTCTTTTGTTCATTCGTTTGATGTGTTTGTACTTGGCACAATTTTTGCACGTCATTTAGGTTTAACAAATATTGAGTTGCTGGCACGCGGTTATTTATTTCACGATATCGGCAAATTATATATTCCGCAAGAAATATTAACCTTAAAAAGAAAGCTGTCCGAAGAAGAATTTGAACTTGTTAAAACCCATACAACAAAAGGCTATGAGCTCCTCGTGGAAAATGGTGAAGCGGATATTGCTTATTTAGCGCGTGATCATCATGAACGTTTTGCAGGAAAAGGATATCCGAACAAACTTTGCGCAGATGATATGAGTGATGGTGTCCAGCTTCTACAAATTATTGATGTTTATTCGGCAATGACTTCAAAGAGGGTTTATCATTCTGGGTATAATGCAACAGATGCTTTAGCAGTATTATATCGCGATCGGCATTTATATAATGAACAGTTTATGCATAAATTTGTTGAATGCCTTGGAATCTATCCTGTTAACTCAATTGTATTATTATCTGATCTTCGTAGTGCACAAGTAGAGCTTGTTTATGATTTATTTCCAACATTACCGAAAGTAAAGTTATTAGATGAACAAACGTCCATGAATTTACCTCTAAATTATAGTGTAAAAATTGTCAAAATGATCGATTATCGCGCCAATAGCTTTGAGGAAATCTTTAATTTATTTATCGAACAGTTAATACGTAATGATGAAAAGACATTAAAAATCTATTTTAATCGATTAATTGACCATTTACATCCAAAAGAAATTGTTTTAAAAATCTTCCTACCAGCCTATCGTATTTTACGGCTACTAACACGAGAAATTCAAACCGATATGAAGAAATATAAAAATTCCATTCATATTTTAAAGAAGCTTTTAGAAGAGCAATTAAATGTTCTGTATATGGATTATCAGCATGAGCAAACAACAATTTTAGTAGTCGAAACCTCTTTGCGCGAGAATTTTTTTATTAAACTTGTTCAGAGTATTTTGTATATCGATAAGATTGTGCCGTGCTTTATCAATCCAGGCAATGAGCATCATATTACACAATTGATGGGCCATTGCGGGGTCAATACGGCTTATTTTATTGAGGAAGAATTAATGACAGAAAAACGAGTTCGCCCAATGCGTGAAGGCACATTTCTCTATTACTCCTTAAGTGACATCGAAGAATTATTAGTAAGCTTAGTTGGCATGAATATGAAAAAGTTTTTATTTGAAGAAAAAATGCAGGAGCGTTTATTTGTATCATTAAAAGCCTAGAGCCATAAAACCAAATCAAAATTTGATTTGGTTTTTATGCTATTATATAAGGAATTATTTAAAAAATATGGTAATGGATGAAAAGCTAGTCTTTAAAGGGGGGAGTAAGAATGCTAACTGAAACAATTGTTGAATTAAGCGACGATAATATTTCTCAAAGTGGATGTTTTTGTCTCCGTAGTAATGTCAATGCGCCAGGATACATCAATAAACATAACTGGCTCCATCAAAGATTTCAAGAAGGTTTAAAATATGTGAAAATAATGGAAGGTCATAAGGAAGCAGGGTTTATTGAATATATACCAATTGAATATTCTTCACGAGTTGTTTTTGGGGAAAACTATATGGTAATACATTGTTTATGGGTCAGTATGACGAACAAGGGCTATGCCTCTAAATTAATCAATAGGTGTCTACAAGATGCAAAGGAACAAGAGAAGGTAGGGGTCATTGTTATTACAAACCCAGATACATCATGGGTCCCAAATAAGGAGATTTTTTTAAAGCATCATTTTAAAGAGATAGCGCACGCACCTTACGGATTTGAATTGCTTGTCAATAAATTTGGAAATGCACCAGATCCCTATTTTCCGAATGATTGGCAGGAGCGTCTGTCTTCATTTCAAGCGTTAACGATATTTCGTACACCGCAATGCCCATTTGTAGATATTGCAACGGACAATGTTGTAGAAGGTGCAAATAAACTGGGCATTCAAGCTAATATAATAGATTTGCAAAATAGAGAAGAAGTTTTAACATATTCTCCTACTCCTTATGGAATTTATGGAGTCGTCTATAAAGGCACATTACTATCCTTCCATAGATTAACAGTCCATTCGGCGATAAAGCGTTTAAAAGCGTTACATACAATTAATTGTTGTAATAATAGCGAGCGGTGAGCCGTAACAAACGTGCTAGCCAAATGTTACGGCTGACATATGTAGCTGAAAGCAACCCAGTAGCAGTCATTAACGACATTGAAAAAAGTGTTAGATTGATTGCGTTCAATCTAACACTTTTTCTCTTGCCGCTTAGCTTTTGACAAAAATATTTAATTAAAATTGAAGATGCTTTTCGATATACGCTTTTACATCAGCGATTGGCATACGAACTTGTTCCATTGAATCACGGTGACGGACAGTTACTTGACCATCTTCTTTTGAATCAAAATCGTATGTGATACAGAATGGTGTACCGATTTCATCTTGACGGCGGTAGCGTTTACCAATTGATTGGGATTCGTCAAAATCAACCGGGAATGATTTGCGTAGTTCTGACCATACATCTGCCGCTTCATCTGATAACTTTTTAGAAAGTGGAAGAACGGCTGCTTTAAATGGTGCTAAAGCAGGGTGGAAACGTAATACTGTACGTTTGTCATCGCCCTCTAACGCTTCTTCATCATAGGCATCACATAAAAATGCTAATGTTACACGGTCAGCACCTAAAGATGGCTCGATACAATATGGTACATAGCGTTCGTTAGTCACAGGATCAATATAAGTGAAATCTTCACCTGAATGTTCCATATGTTGTTTTAAGTCGTAGTCTGTACGGTCAGCTACACCCCATAGTTCGCCCCAACCGAATGGGAATTTAAATTCGATATCTGTTGTAGCGTTAGAGTAATGTGATAATTCATCGTCCTCGTGGTCGCGTAGACGCATAGAATCTTCTTTCATGCCTAAGTTTAGTAACCAGTTTTTACAAAATTCTTTCCAATATGCATGCCATTCAAGATCTTCACCTGGCTTACAGAAGAATTCAAGCTCCATTTGTTCAAATTCACGTGTACGGAATGTGAAGTTACCTGGTGTAATTTCGTTACGGAAAGACTTACCGATTTGGGCAATACCAAACGGTGTACGTTTACGCATAGAGCGTTGTACGTTTTTAAAGTTAACGAAAATACCTTGTGCTGTTTCTGGACGAAGGTAAATTTCGTTTGTAGAAGATTCTGTTACACCTTGGAACGTTTTAAACATTAAATTGAATTGACGAATATCAGTGAAATCCGCTTTGCCACAATCAGGACAAACGACATCGTATTTCACCATTGTTTCTTTCATTTGCTCAAATGTCATACCATCGACGATGATTTCATCACCTTTGGCTAATGCCGCATCTTCGATGATTTTATCTGCACGATGACGAGCTTTACAAGCTTTACAGTCTACCATTGGGTCGTTGAAGTTACCAACGTGACCAGATGCTACCCATGCTTTTGGGTTCATAAGAATTGCCGCATCAATCCCAACGTTATGTTCTGATTCTTGGACAAACTTTTGCCACCAAGCTTTTTTCACATTATTTTTTAACTCAACACCAAGTGGACCATAATCCCAAGTGTTTGCTAAGCCTCCGTAGATTTCAGAACCTGGGAAGACAAAGCCTCGATGCTTCGCTAAAGATACAATTGTTTCCATTGATTTGTTAGCCATAAAAATAGCCTCCTTTGTAATTTTCCTTGCATAGTAATGAAAAGTAAAAGTGTTGATATGACGAATTGCATTAGCAAGAGCGTCATATGCGTTGTTGCAGTTTTTTCATTTAGCATGAGCTAAATAAAAAATAGCACCCGTCTCCGGGCACAAATAATGCCCAGGGACGAGTGCTAATACCCGCGGTTCCACCCTGATTGTTTTAAACGGATGTTTAAAACCTCTTTTCAAAAAGTTAGCTCAAGGAGTGCCTTTTCTCTGCTACTGCGTAGACTTTCACCATCTTCTACTCGCTAAATGTTGAACAGATACTTTTTTCCTATCATCGCCTGTATAACGCAAGATTGCTCGAAAATACATTTAGAGCAAGCGTATGTGTCAATATTGTAGCATGTCATTCTTTTCTTCGCAATAACCATTAAAATAGTATATAATAATTGAGCATAAGTATAACACTATTAGATTTGAGGCGGTGAGTCCAATCGAACTCAACAAACGTCAGGAAGACATTTTACAAATTGTGAAAGAGAACGGCCCAATAACAGGGGAGCATATTGCAGAACGTCTCAATCTGACAAGAGCGACTTTAAGACCAGATTTAGCAATTTTGACAATGGCTGGCTTTTTAGATGCTAGACCACGAGTTGGCTATTTTTATTCTGGGAAAAAAACTTCCGTAACATTAACGGATAGCATTAATAATTTAAAAGTAAAAGATTTTCACTCAGGACCAGTTGTGGTTCCAGAAACAATGACGGTATATGATGCCATTTGTTTCATGTTTTCAGAGGATGTTGGAACCTTATTTGTTGTCGATAAGAACGAATTTTTGACAGGGGTTCTATCTCGAAAAGATTTACTGCGTACAAGTATTGGCACCCAGGATTTAAATAAAATTCCTGTACATATTATTATGACACGCATGCCAAATATTTCGTACTGTGAAAGATCAGATTCTTTAGTTGTAGCGGCCAATAAGCTAATAGAACGAGAAGTAGATTCCTTGCCGGTAATTGAACCTCAAGAGGGTGGCTTGACGATTGTAGGCCGTTTAACGAAAACGACCATTACACGCGCCTTCTTATCGCTTGCGCAAAATGTCTAAACGTAGAAGGAGAACAGCATGAAAAGACTACGTGTTTTTGTTGTATCTGATTCAGTCGGCGAAACTGGTGATCAAGTAGCCAAAGCGGTTATAAGCCAGTTCCGACCGGGCTTGGAAAATACAATTATTCGGCGTTTTCCACATATTCAAACAGAGGAACTTGTTCAAAAAATTATCAGCCTCGCTGCCAAACAAAAGGCATTTATTGTGTATACACTTGTTCGCCAAGATATGCGAGCATTGGTGCATGACCTATGCGAAAAAGAAAAAGTTCATGCTGTAGATATATTAGGACCAGCGTTGAAGACGATGGCAACTTTTATGGAAGAAATACCATTAGAGACACCAGGCATTGTGCACCAACTAGATGATGATTACTTTAAAAAAATAGAGGCGATAGAATTCGCAGTAAAATACGATGATGGTAGAGATCCACGAGGCTTATTGCAAGCGGATATTGTTCTTGTTGGTGTTTCACGTACATCTAAAACGCCTCTTTCACAGTATTTAGCACATAAACGTTATAAGGTGGCAAATGTCCCATTAGTTCCAGAGGTAGAGCCGCCGGAAGAATTATTAAAAATTGATCCCAAAAAATGTTTTGGCTTGGTCATTTCACCTGATAAATTAAACTCGATACGAAAAGAAAGATTAATGACTTTAGGATTAAATGACGATGCCATTTATGCACAACATGCACGCATTTTAGATGAAATACAACATTTTGAAAAAGTTGTTGAAAAAATCGGTTGCAAAGTTATTGATGTGACGAATAAAGCGGTTGAAGAAACAGCAAATGTTATTGTTGAATATCTTGCTAGGTAAATAAGTAACCAAATTTAGTAAACCACCTCGGGTTATTAGAGGCGGTTTTTTTGAGTCGCTTTTGAAAATAGTATAGATAAATACTAAAATTTGTTTTATAATAATAAAATTGTGGTAAAAATATTTATAAAGAGAAAAATCCTATTTTTTTGTCGAGAAATAAAGGATTTTTAAAACGGATAGCGAATTGTGTTCTAGAACGAAAATTAAAGATGGTGATGAATTTGGCAGGGAAAATACCAGAAGAAGTGATTGAGCAGATTCGTACACAATCAGATATTGTGGATGTCATCAGCGAATATATGCAGCTGACAAAGCGTGGGCGCAATTGGTTTGGTCTCTGTCCATTTCATGGAGAACAAACGCCATCTTTTTCTGTGTCTACAGATAAACAGATATTTCACTGCTTTGGTTGTGGAGCAGGTGGTAATGCTATTACTTTCGTCATGGATATCGAAGGGATTTCTTTCCCGGATGCCGTTATAAAACTTGGTGAACGTGTTGGTATGCACCTAGATGTAGGCCCGAGTTTACCAGAGGCAACAACCAAGATTTCAAAAGCGGAAGAAAGGATGAAAGAAGCGCATGCTTTTGCAGCAGATTTCTTTCATCATTTACTGCTAAATACGGAAGATGGGGAAGAGCCTTTAAATTATTTGCTAGAAAGAGGATTTACAAGGGAACTTATCGAATCTAATAGCATTGGATGGTCTCTCCCAAGCTTTGATGCACTAACGATATTGCTTGAAAGAAAAGGTTATAACTTACAAGAAATCGCTGATAGTGGTCTTGTGATCAAACGTGAAGGGGAAGAACGCTATTTTGATCGTTTTCGAGGGCGTATTATGTTTCCTATTCGTGATGAGAACGGTAAAATTATTGCTTTCTCAGGACGAATCTTGTCATCGACCGGCGAAGAGGCAAAATATTTAAATAGTCCAGAATCACCAATTTTTCAAAAGAGTGAAGTACTTTATAACCTAGACAAAGCACGAACCTCTATTAGAAAAAATCGTCAAGTAGTGTTGATGGAAGGTTTTATGGATGTTTTGGCTGCAACTTCAGTTGGCGTAACAAATGCCGTTGCAACAATGGGAACCTCGCTGACGAATCAGCATATCACAAAGCTAAAACGCTTAGTAGAGCAAGTTACGATTTGCTATGACGGTGATAATGCTGGATTTGATGCAGCGAAAAGAGCGGCGCAGTTACTACAAACAGAGCGCATGAAAGTAAATATTGCGGTTATACCAGATAAACAAGATCCTGATGAGTATATTCAAAGTCTAGGTGGACAGGCTTTTAAGGAACAAATTTTGGAAAAACCACATGCGTATATTGCTTTTATGATGATGCATGCTAGACGAAATAAGAATTTTCAGTTTGAAAATGATACGCTTCAATATATTCAAGAAGTGCTTGAACAATTAGTGGGTAGCTCCTCACCGATTGAACGAGATTTGTATATCCGACAGCTATCGAATGAAACAGCGGTCTCGGAAGAAGCAATCTATGCCCAATTCCGAAAACTAGAAGCAAATCAAGTACGTTCTGCGAAAGTGGACATGCCAACACCACCTTCGATTTCGATGCCAGTCACACAGCAACAAAAGCCTATGGACGCAGCCGAACGTGCCGAACGTTTATTACTGGCTCATATGCTTCATAATATAGATGTAGTGGACAGGGTATTACGTAGTGAACAAAAAGAGCCTTTTGTACGAGATGCCTATATGGCTGTTTTTGTACGATTGGTAGGATTTTATGAAGAATATGGACATCCAGATTATCAGCGTTTTGTAGAAATTCTAGATGATGCTGAATTACGCAAAATTGTGATGGAAGCTGCTTTAGTGGAGCGTGACCCTGACCAAGCTGAGTCAGAAGTTACCGATTCTATCCGACAGCTTCAAAAATATAGAATTGAACAAGAAATTCATCAAAAGATGCATGAGTCAAAGGAAGCGGAGAAGATGCACGAGTATGCACGTGCTCTTGAAATCGCCCAACAGATTATTCATTTAAGAAAATCGTTATCGGCGATTTAACCCGATTCGGTTGTTTAGAAGGAGGAAGGTTTATGGCGGACAAGTCTGAACGTTCAAAAGAGGTAGAAGTAGAAATTACATTAGATGAAGCAAAAAAATTACTACAAGAAAAGGCGAAAACAGAAGGTGAAATTTCGATGAAAGAAATTTCAGAGAAATTATTGCCTTATGAATTGGAAAATGAAGAAGTTTTCCACTTCGCTGAAGATCTTGAAAAAAATAAAGACATTCAAATTATCGGCAAAGAAGAGTTTGAAGAAGAAAGCTTAATGAAAGAAGAAGCTAATGAAGAAACGTTCGATTTAAATGATTTAAGCGTTCCACCAGGCGTGAAAATTAATGACCCTGTACGCATGTATTTAAAAGAAATTGGCCGTGTAGACTTACTTTCTGCGGAGCAAGAGATTGCTTTAGCGGAGCGCATCGAGCAAGGTGATGAAGAAGCGCGTAAACGTTTAGCAGAAGCGAATTTACGTCTTGTAGTATCGATTGCCAAACGCTATGTTGGTCGTGGTATGCTATTCCTTGATTTAATTCAAGAGGGGAATATGGGTCTGATTAAGGCAGTTGAGAAATTCGACTACCGCAAAGGCTTTAAATTCTCAACTTATGCTACATGGTGGATTCGTCAAGCTATCACACGTGCCATTGCCGACCAAGCACGTACAATTCGTATCCCGGTGCACATGGTAGAAACCATTAATAAATTAATTCGTGTGCAACGTCAATTGCTACAAGATTTAGGTCGTGAGCCTTCTCCAGAAGAAATTGGCGAGGAAATGGATTTAACACCTGAAAAAGTCCGTGAAATTTTAAAAATTGCGCAAGAACCTGTATCTCTTGAAACGCCAATCGGTGAAGAAGACGATTCACACTTAGGGGACTTCATTGAGGACTCAGAGGCTCAATCTCCTTCTGATCATGCAGCCTATGAATTGTTAAAAGAACAGCTTGAAGACGTATTAGATACATTAACAGATCGTGAAGAAAATGTACTTCGCTTACGTTTCGGTTTAGATGATGGTCGTACACGTACATTAGAAGAAGTGGGTAAAGTATTTGGTGTAACACGTGAACGTATTCGCCAAATTGAAGCAAAAGCACTTCGTAAATTACGCCACCCTTCACGTAGTAAGCGTTTAAAAGATTTCTTAGAATAATAATATAAACTGAATACACTTACGCTAGAAAACCCCGTCAAATCATTTGGCGGGGTTTTTAATTATAGTTGAAATAATAATTTGCTATTAATAATTGAAGGCATTTACTCAATCTTGTAGTAAAAATGTATAATTTGAAAGGTTTAAAAGTTATGTTTTTGCGACTTTTTACAGATGCTCTTTCATTCGTAGTGAGATAAAATTGTACTACAACCATTATTAAACAATGTTTGGAGAATATACGATGACAAATCCACGGAAAAAAATTATTTTAAATGAGATATTGTTTTGGAAGCAAAATAAGCTTTTACCAGAGCACTATTGTGACTTTTTAGCGACTCTTTATGCAGAGGGAAATGATATAGAGGAACTAGAGTCAGCAACTCATAAGCAGGCAGTATTGCCTTTAGAAAAAAGAAAGATGATGCTTTTCTTATTGGGATTATGCTTGGGTATAATGGTGCTATTGTATTTTTATTTTACAGTAACGACCTTACTGCTTTTTTTAACAGGCATTGTGGCCATCACTGCAATTATATTATTCATAATGGCTTTCCGAGTTGCAAACAAAAATAACTTATTGGCACCCATATTGCATATTATCGCTGCTATTTTGTTATTTAGTTTATCAATTCGCATGTATACTACATATTTTAATGGCAATAATATGGCGTTATTCGCCTTTATAGCAGCAAATTGTTGTGTATGGCTAATATCAGGTATAAAAATGAAACTACTTTATTTCACTATATCCGGTGTGCTAGGATTGCTGGCATTAATTAGTTATTATTTGTATAATTTTATGTAAATTAAAATAGCCACCTATGATTATTCTTGTTCATATGGGGCTATTTTATTTTTTTAATATAGCAGTATGACTTTTTTAGAAAAGTATATTTTGTAGGAATCTGTTGAAAAAACATAGAATGATACTATATTTAAATAACAGTATAACTTATTTAGACAATTGTTATCATCTCAAGTGAACATAAAGTTTACACATTTAACAAGAAGAAATTATTTTTAGCGTTCTACGTATATGAATGGTCTTGGGGTGGCAAAATAGTTGCATGAAGTATAATAATTTATCTATGGAAAAGGTTTTCTTTAAGTCTAAATATTGGTTTTAACAAGACTTGATTTATCCAATTTCTGCAGAAATGTCGAAATTGTTACAAACAAAGGAAAACTTAGCGAATGGGGCTTTTCGTTTCCTGTTTAATGCAGTACAATATTAGATGTTGACTGATTCTATATTATAATAGAAGTAGATTTATTAATGAGGAGGGGAAACTTATGAAAAACAATCCAGTCGTTCCTTACATCTTGATTCTGGCATTTGGTATTGGTCTTATTTTCTTCATGTCTTTACAAGGCGCAGATAACAAGAAAGAAATTGCTGCTGAACACGAGGGTGGCGGCGAAACTACAGAAGCTAATGATGATGGTTCTGCATTAGTACAAACTTGTATCGGTTGTCACGGTGGTGACTTAACAGGTGGCGTTGGTCCAAACTTACACGGTTTAGATGAAGCGCATATCGTGGATGTGTTAACAAACGGTATTCCAGGCACACCAATGACACCAGGAATGAAAAATGAAGCGGAAGCTAAAGCAATCGCTGAGTACATTTCTTCTTTAGAATAGTTTTGAAAAGTGGCTGTACTTAAAGTGTATTTACGCTTTTAGTACAGCTTCTGTTATGATAATGGAGTTGCTCACTATTTGAGACAACTCCATTTGTTTTTTTGAGCAACTTCATCCATACTAGAATGGACTCTATATAAGGTAGGCGGTTTAACATGAACGCACAAAAATTATCAAAAAGATTAGAAACAGTAGCAAAATTTGTTCCAACAGGTGCGGTTGTAGCGGATATTGGCAGTGATCATGCCTATTTACCATGCTATTTAATTCACAAAGGGATTGCTACTAGCGCAGTAGCAGGAGAAGTTGTCAAAGGTCCTTTTGAATCAGCAGTAGGACAAGTGAAAAAAGAAGGCTTAACAGAAAAAATTATAGTGAGACTGGCAGACGGTTTAGCTGCTGTGGAAGCATCAGATCATGTAGATACAGTAACAATTGCCGGTATGGGTGGTCCACTTATTGTGTCAATTTTAGAGAAGCATCCGCAAAGCTTACAAGGTGTCACACGTCTGATTTTACAGCCAAATATTCATGCAAAAGTAATTCGCGAATGGGCATTAGCTAATAATTGGGCAATTCTTGATGAAGATATTTTAGAGGAGGACGATAAGATTTACGAAATTCTTGTTTTACAAAGAGGACCAATGGAGCTTACAACTTCGGATATTTTATTTGGCCCTAAATTATTGCTACGTCAATCGCCAGCATTTTTGAAAAAGTGGCAACGCGAAAAAGAAAATTGGCAGCGCGTACTACAATCTATTGAAGATGCGGAGCCAACACTTGAAATTGAGGAGAAACGTGCTGAATTACAAGCGCTAATTCTTTTAGTGGAAGGAGTTTTATAGCATGAAAGCTGTCAATGGTCAGGAAATTATTCAATTATTTGAAACATGGTCACCAAAAAAACTAGCATGTATGGAAAATGATCCAATTGGACTTGCCATTGGTACATTAAATAAACCAGTTCACAAAGTTCTCGTAACATTGGATGTCAATGATGCCGTAGCAGATGAAGCGATTGCACAGGGCTGCGAGCTAATTATAGCCCATCATCCACCCATTTTCCGACGTTTAGCGAATATTCGAACTGACAATCCTGCAGGGCAATTATATGAAAAGCTTATTAAACATGATATTGCTGTCTATGCCGCACATACAAATTTAGATGTGGCAGAAGGCGGTGTTAATGATTTATTGGCGGATGCTTTGCTGTTAGAAGAGCGGTCTATATTAGAAGAAACATATGCTGAAGATGTACTTAAGCTAGCTGTATTCGTACCAACGGCCAATGCAGATGCGCTGCGTGAAGCATTAGCAAAGGCGGGAGCTGGACATATAGGTTCTTATGAAGCCTGCAGCTATACAACAGTTGGAGAAGGTCGTTTCCGCGCATTAGAAGGGGCTAATCCCTTCGTTGGATCGGTTGGACAATTACATGTCGAGGAAGAAATGAAAGTAGAAGTTGTATTCCCAGCTTCTATTAAAGATCGGGTATTAAAGGCAATGTTAAATGTTCATCCATATGAGGAGCCGGCATATGATGTTATTCGTTTAGATCAGCAAACGAATCGTATGGGATTAGGCCGTGTTGGTTATTTACCAGAAGATATGACGTTACAAGACTTTGCAGCGTTTGTTAAGAAACAACTAGATGTGCCAGCTGTTCGAGTGGTGGGAGATTTACAATCGACAGTAAGAAAGGTTGCACTAGTTGGTGGAGATGGCAATAAGTATATTTACACGGCCAAACGTGCGGGAGCAGATGTATTTTTAACAGGCGATATGTATTTCCATACTGCCCAAGATGCACAAGCAATTGGTCTGCAAATTGTAGATCCAGGTCATCATGTTGAAAAAGTGATGATTGCTGGCGTCGCAAAAAAAATGGCGGCAATGTGTGAGACAAAAAAATATGAGGTAGAATTTGTTCAATCTGCGATACATACAGAGCCGTTTTTATTTGTTTAAGAAAGGGGTATGGATGTGGCAAACGGAAGACCGGCTGGCAATAATGCCGGCAAGTTATGGATGATGATTGGTTTACTCATTGCTGTGTTCGGATTGGGTATGACCTTCATGACGAATACGATGAATGAGAACAAGATAGATGCCCTGACCAAGCAATGTGAAGACGAGGGAGGCAAAGCCATCGTCTCGAAAGATAAGAAGTTTTTATCAACAAACTACGCATTTGAATGTAAAAAATAACACAATACGCGTATGAATGAACGCAACCTTTTGAGGATGTTTCTTAAAAGGTTGCGTTTTTTATTGTAGCAAAAAGAATAAATACGCTGTTAGATGTTTTAACTGTCCTCAACATGTAAAACTATATCCCCAAATAATTTTTCATTAAAATATATTTCTAAAGTCCATAAGCCACTTGTAGGGAACACCATACTCGAAGGCAGGTGGGAATCGGCACCGTTATTAGGGCTAATGGATGTATTGGGATATTGCCATACTGTAGCATCGCCAGATAGTAACACGGGATGTGCTTTTCCTTTTTTGTCTATCCCAACTACTTTAAAATCGCCACTTATACGATTTTGATCTCCCCAAAAATGCCACATATACTTATTTGCTTTATTAGCAATAATCTTTTCTTCTACTACCTCACCTTTTTTTCCCGAACCGACTAAAAAACCAACTTTCTCTTCTTCGCCAATTAACAAATACTCGCCTTCTGTCCCATCACCCAACGTAATAGGCAATGAAAAAGTAGAATTTACCTCACGTGTCTCTTTGTTATCAATATTGGTACAACCGACAAGCGTTATTAATAATAGCATAGATATTAATAGAATCGTTTTACTCCTCATACGTCACCTCCTTATCAAATTGCTATTCCTTATTAGTAAATATGAGTTAAATAATTACTTAATTATATTAATTAGACATTTTTGTAAATATACCTTTTATTCAATTAATTGAGAGTCACTGTTATGAGAAAATAACAAAACTGATTATTGAAAATATATTGATTTTTACATTTTATTGTGCTATATAAAAAAATAAATGAATGAGAATCCATTGATAATGGGAATTGAAATAAATTAATTGATGAAGTTAAATGAAAGAAGGTGATCGATATGTTAGCCAAAAATACTGTGAGGGTGAAAATAGTCGTGTTAGCGGTGGTGGCATTATTGTTATGGCCGTCTGGGGCTTTGGCAGTGTCACATGATACTATTCAAGATCCTTTAATTGCTGCAACATCAACCGTTGCAACACAAAGTGATCAATTCAGCCGAGGGGACGTTTCCCGTAAATGGCTAGCACCAGGACCAATCAAACAATATCCAAATGAGGGTGGCACTTGGCAGTATGGATTTTGGAATGCGAAAGTTCGTTCATACTACACAGTGGATCGCTGTCATGGAAGCACGGTAGAGTTAAATAGTAATCAATCTAGATCTGTTGATACTGTAGCCGGAAAAACTTCCATTGCTGAACTTTGGGCGGTGCAGTACCCTACCCACGTTGATCGTTATTACTATCGGGTATGCAATTAAGTACTAGAACTTCAATACTTTAGAGGCTTGGAATGTCTTTCGCAGTAGGCATTCCAAGCTTCTCAATTAAGGAGGAGAGGTCATGCTTAAAAGAGCAGTGCAACTGACATCTATGATTTGTGTAATGATACTGTCTCTGCTTATTTTTCAATATACGTCACTTGACCAACAGCGGCTGCCATTAGGCACTACCAATCAATTTGATTTAAATCTTGCTGAAACTACGATTGCAAAAGATCAATTGGTTTCGGACCTTAATCAACTAACAGATCATTATAATGCAATCGTAGTAAAAACTTCTGTTGACCCTGAAAACTATGACAACAAAAAAGATATTATTTATTTTGGGACTGCTAAACCAGCATTTCATGGCTTGCTTATAGAGCACAATGCGATTAAGTGGTTCGAATCTTCTTTAACAGGTGAATTGCTTTCCACTGCAGATATAGGCACCCGTTCGATAGCAGGCACCTATGCTTTTAACGCCGGGGAAGATTTCCGAGAAGCACTTGAACATTGGACGCAACAGCATCAAATTGGGCTTTTATGGGTTCCAGAACCATCTAATTTAACAATTTTATATGCATACTTATTTCAAAATGGTATAGGAAATGCAGTGCTTGCTTCCTTGCTGTTATTAATAACGACCATTATTACTTGGATATTTCAACATGCAAAAGCAAGGTCTATTCGCTTATTGGGCGGTGTGAAAGCAGGGAAAATACATATGGAGGATACAATGACAATAGTATCTTTTATCATTGTCGGATTTTTGTTAGGTTTGTTTATGTCATTAGGCTATGTAGGTGTCGTAAAGGACATTCGACAAATTCCATTGGTATTGAATCGTCTACTACTTTGTCTAGTGCTATTTTTGATTGTTGTTGGTATCATTACAGCCTTGCTATCGCTTATTGCTAGTCCAAAAGCTGCCCATATTGCCAATAGACAAATACCGTTGAAGCGGTTTTCCGTCATGGGAAAGCAAAGTCAAGTGCTTGTTATGATTTTATCACTAATTGTTATCCCGACCATCATCACATCTTTACTAATAACCAATCAATTGTCAAAAGACTATGCACTTTGGGACAAAATGCACAATGTCGTTCGACTATCAATGTTTGACTTGGATTCATTAGAACAAGAGTCGACTCTTCCCGAGGTAGAGGCTTTTTTTTCTAAAATGCAAGCGGCAAATAATTTAAGTCTTTCTTACGTTATTGATAAAGCGATTTTTTTAGAGCCACATCGAATGGGTGGCTATGATCATATTATTATGACAGATCGTGCTTGGATTGATTTGCTAGAAATAGGTGTGGAAACAGAAGGCAAGGGCGGGAAGCTCATTGCAAAAAATGTTAAAGATTTACCAGTTGAATTGGCTTCGTTTTTAGAAGGTCAAATTCGGCTATGGACGAAACATAATGAAGTCTATCCAGCGCAAGGTTTAACTTTTTACGAATATGTGGGAACAAAATTTCTTGCATTACCACCAAATGTTGGTCTGGCAGGGGAAACAGTGCAAGCAGAAAATCCGTTAGTTATACTGATAGATGGTCAGCTAACAGACATTGTAAAAACGAAAGGGTTCTTAATATCTTTAGCTTCTAGTGGTAATATCGTTTTTTTTGATAAAGTTCATTTACAAGCCGCTTTAGCGAACTCCGTTATGAAACCTTCTATCACGTCGATTAATGGGATAGCAGACGTTGCTTTGGAAACGGCTCAACGGTTTAAACAACAATACGTTTACTATATTGTAGCGGGAATACTTATTTTCGTCACAATGGTTTTGACTGCGGTATTAAATGGCAGACTATGGGCTGGCACGAATGGCAAACGTATTTTCACTTTGCACTCCTTTGGCTACACTTACACATCGATTATTGGACCTGCTTTAAAGTCACAACTATTTACAATCATTCTAACAACAATTGTCGGTTCTATCATTGGTTATTTAGTACACCACGTACAACTTAGCGTATTACTTTCATCTGCTTTGTTTGTCGGCATTTTATATTGGTTAGGTAGTTACATTTCCTTTAAAAATTCCGCAAAACAAGCATTTTATCGAACTAGTCATCGGTACAATTAAATGAATAAAGGAGTAATGGATATGATTATTCAAACGAAGGATATTGGCATCGAAATTAGTGGGAAAACGATTTTTTCTAATATTTCCTTAGAGATTAATCCGAATGAAATGATTGCCATTACTGGCCCTTCTGGTAGTGGCAAAACAACACTTTTAAATTGTCTAGGGCTTATTCAAACAGTCAATAGCGGGGATATCCTCATAGAAAATCAAAATGCTAGTAAATGGAAGGAGAAAGAAAAAACAAGTTTTCGGAAAGAAAAAGCGGCATTTATTTATCAAGACTATGGCATCATTGAAGATGAAAATGTCAGTTATAATGTGACATTAAATAAGCGACAAGCAAAAACAAAGGTTGTTGACGAAATCCTACATACAGTTGGACTCGGTGGAAGAGGGCAAGATATGGCAGCTGTTTTATCGGGAGGAGAAAAACAGCGACTAGGCGTAGCGCGTGCAATTTATAAGAAAGCCACGATTATCTTTGCGGATGAACCAACAGCCTCGCTAGATAAATCAAACAGAGAAATGATTATTAATTTATTAAAAACATGTAGTCAAAACGGTGCGAGTGTCATTATTGCGACCCACGATGAACGGCTCGTCAATGTTTGTGATAGAAGTATCAATTTGCTTGATTATACTCGATTGAGGGAAAATGGCTAGTAATCGGAGAAGTAACTATTTAGATGAAAAATTTACTATGAGCACTATACAAAAGTCTACCATAGTCTATACTTGATGTAATGGAATGCAAAAAGGGAGTGGCTACATGTTTATCCGATTAACAACAGAGCAACAAGAGCTAATTATCGCTGATATTCAACGCTTTTTCTATAATCAGCGTGATGAAGATATTACTGAATTTGAAGCGGAAAGAGTGTTTGATTTTATTAAAGAAAATATCGCACCATATATTTATAATGCCGCGATTTCTGATGCGAAATATGTTGTGGAAAGTCAACTTTCCGCTATAGATGATGAGCTAGTTGCTTTAGAGCGTCCAATTAAACATAAATAATAACGAAGTGAGAAACAATTGCTAAAAAATTGTTTCTCTTTTTATTTAAAAAATAAAGCTGAATTATTTGACAATTAAAAGTAATTTATGGTAATTTTATCTCGAATTGAAGATAAATAATCCCAAAGTAAATGCACGCATATCATTCATGATTTTTTATCTTGAGTTCAATATGAAAAAGCAGCTTGATGAATAGAGTACTGATTATTTGAACACCATGGGTAAGAGTGTAGTTTTATGATAATCTCCAAAGAAAGATGCAATCAGCAATTAATTTTTAGGGAAGCATAAGGAGGAATAGTGATGTTGAAAATCGGGATTATTTTAGGTAGTACACGTGAAGGACGTGTAAGTCCACAAGTTGGTCAATGGGTGAAGGAATTAGCAGAAAAACGCCGTGATGCAGAATATGAAATTATTGATATTGCTGAATTTAAACTACCACTTTTAGGAGAGCCAGGTGGCGATGCTTCAGGTGCTGCCGCGTGGGCACAACGAATTGCTGCATGTGATGGTTTTGTCTTCATAGTGCCAGAATACAACCATTCCATTACAGGAGCCTTAAAAAACGCCTTAGATTACTTACAGAAGGAATGGAATCATAAAGCAGCTGGTATTGTGTCATACGGTTCTGTAGGTGGTGCACGTGCGGCTGAACATTTACGAGGGATTCTTGGTGAACTATTAGTGGCTGACGTTCGTGTACATCCTGCCCTATCGTTATTTACTGATTTTGAAAATGGCAACGTCTTTAAACCAAAAGATGTGCAAGCAGATTCAGTAAATCAAATGTTAGATCAAGTTATCCCGTGGGCAACAGCATTAAAAACACTTCGCTAAAAAATAACTTCATAATAGAATGTTAAAAGTATACTGGCGTCATGCCAGTATGCTTTTCTTATTGGTTTTTTAGTGCCAGGCACCCGAACAATTTTGAAAAAAAGAAAATTTACCGTTGGTTATGTCAATACGTTATGCTAATATAGCAGTGTAACATCGTTTAATTCATCGGTGAAATCAATGATTCCAATTAAATTACAAAGCGGGGAAGGTTATGAAAACAATAACGATTCAACATTATGATGCGTTTAGTACTGTACCAAATATGGGGAATCCTGCAGGCGTTGTAGTATCAGGTAATCAATATAGCGAAAATGAAATGCAACAGATTGCCAAAAAGGTCGGCTTCAATGAAACTGCTTTTGCTATTGACTCTGATAAAGCAGATATACGTATTCGTTATTTTACCCCGGGGCACGAAGTCGATTTATGTGGACATGCCACAATGGCTACGATTTATGCATTACATAGCCAAGGACTATTAGGCAATAAAACAAGCATAACGATTGAAACGAAAGCGGGGATATTACCCATTCGTTTAGAAGAAAAAGAGGATAAGCTATACATAACAATGCAGCATGCTGCACCACAATTTGAAGATTTCAATGGCTCAAGAGCGGAACTTGCGCAGTCCATTGGCTTAAACGAGGAAGAATTGCATTCAGAATTACCTATTGTCTATGGTAGCACAGGGCTATGGACATTATTAATTCCAGTCCAACATTTAGCCTCTTTTGAAAAAATGAGTCCTCAAACGGCTATATTTCCGTCTATCTTAAAAGAAATGCCAACTGCGTCACTGCATCCATTTTGTTTACAAGCGTTGGATAATACAGCAGATATGCATGCAAGACATTTTTCTTCACCATACTCTGGCACGATTCAAGATATCGTAACAGGAACAGCTTCAGGGGTCATGGGGGCATATTATGCAAAATATATTGACAGTGAAGGGACATACCCTAAAACACTATTAGTGGAACAAGGACAAGAGCTTGGAAAAGATGGCCGAGTACATGTTCATGTGAAGAAAATCGACCATAACCTGGACATCTCCATTACTGGAACCGCTGTCTACGTCAAAGACTTATACGTCCAAATATAAAGTGCCAGGCACTCAAACAATTCTCGCACAATTTAAAACGTGGCATAGAAAAAAGTGTAAGATTCACTAGTGAATCTTACACTTTTTGTCTTTTAGCCCAGGTTCTTTGTCAGCAACCGAAACGCTATACCATTATTTTTGTAAAATATCACACACTCTGCCGACTTGACCATCCGTAAGCCGAACTTTTATCCCATGTGGATGGTGTGAAGAATTAGTTAAAATATCTTTTACAACGCCTCTCGTTTTAACACCTGTCCGCTGATCTTTTTTTAGAATAATGTTAACCTCTAAACCAGCACGTATATCTTTTCGATTTTGACCGTTCATAAGCAACCTCACATTTATATAGAATGATTCAAATTATAGCATAAGCATTGTTAGTTACGTAGTGGAAATAATGTTTGAAAAAGTGATGCAAGTAAAGCAACGAATAAAGGGTCATCTGACTGGAATAGCTTATAGACGATTCCTTCTCGAATAATCCCATTATCTACAAAATGGGCACTCGCAATTTTTTCATCATGACAATATAAATAAGCGGTTGAAGTAAAGTCTTGCTCAAAGCGAAAAATAAGACCATCCATCGTAAAGGAATAAGAAGACTCTATTAATTGCACAGTTTTTCGTTGAATAGGGATCGTACTACCATCAGGCATGATAATCTGATGACTGACACCTTTTGTCAGTAGCGTCGAATGCACTTGAAAAAGTAGTTTCCCTTGTGGTGTCCTTGTTTCATAGCGGTATGGTAGTGATTGTTGGACGGCTACTAGAGCGGCTGCGTTAAGTATTTTTCCGATGTTTGAACGCTGAACTTGTTGAAGAACACAGACAGTTTCATTGTCACTATTGACAATAGGGTATGTAGAAAGTCTTTCAGTTGCTTTTGGATATGTAAGTGTAAATATTGCCATATAATAACCTCCAATCTACTTACTATACGAGTAAGTTCGACAGGAGGTTTCACTATTTTTTGTTGTAAATAGTGCACGTTTTTTGTGCATACAAGAATGAACAATACATGTTAATATAGTTATTTGATACATACTGGAGAGTACAATCCCTCCTGACAATCAGTTAACAGAGAGGAGTTTATTGTGAGAACGGTCAAGCAGGCTTTTTTATGCTCGCTATGCATCCATATAGTCTATGTATTTAGTATTTATGGATGGCCTAATATGAAAATGGGATTCGAAAAAATTAAACGAGGAGGGGAATATATAGCGGAAAGTCATACCGATGTGATGTTTATTTTTATTGGTTCACCCGTTATTATTTTGGGCACCTCTTTTTTAGGAATTGCAATCGTAAGTGGTTTCATAATCCTTTTGTTGAAGAAACTGAGGCTGGTACGTTTTAAGCGATTAAACTAGAAAATAGCACAGTTCTATTGCAATAGCGAAACCTCCAAGCTAATAGTTTGGAGGTTTCGTTATTTTTAGTTGTGCATCATTTTACCTGCTAGTGCACGTTTTTCTTGTTCAGGATCAAATTCTTTTTCCATTTTTGATACGACTACTGTCGCTACACCATTACCAATTAAGTTCGTAACTGCACGAGCTTCTGACATGAAGCGATCGACACCAATTAACAGGGCAATCCCTTCTACAGGAATCATCGGGAATGCAGCTAGTGTGGCAGCAAGTGTAATAAAGCCAGAACCTGTTACACCAGCAGCTCCTTTCGAAGTTAACATTAAAATAGCAAGTAATGTAAGTTGATGCCAAATATCTAAATCGACCCCATACGCTTGTGCGATAAAAATAGCCGCCATTGACAGGTAGATGGAAGTGCCGTCTAAGTTAAAGGAATAACCTGTCGGAATGACAAGACCGACAACTTGTTTCGAACAGCCGTAATTTTCTAATTTACGCATCATTGAAGGGAGCGCAGATTCAGAAGAAGATGTACCGATAACAATAAAAATTTCATCTTTTATATACTTAATAAACTTAAAAATACTAAAGCCAAAGTAACGTGTAATTAAACCAATAATAACAACGATAAAGATAAACATTGTAATATATACAGACAACATTAAGAAACCTAAGTTCCCGAGTGACTTAATACCGAAGTTCCCAATTGTGTAACTCATGGCACCAAACGCACCAATCGGGGAAATTTTCATCACCATATTAACAATTTTAAAGAAAATATCTGCTACTTGCTCAAAAAATTTGATAACAGGTTTAGCGGGTTCACCGATTGAAGCTGCCGCTAAACCAAATAATACAGCAGAAAATAAAACAGGTAATAATTCGCCATTGGCAAGAGCACCGACAACATTATCTGGGATAATTTGCATAATGAATGCGCCAATCCCGTGCTCAGCAGCTGCAGCTTGCTCTGTATATTGTGTGACATCCGCCGCATTAGCAGCGTCTGTATTAAAACCTTTACCAGGCTGAATAATATTAACAATTAATAAACCAATCGCAAGTGCAAACGTAGAAACAATTTCAAAATAAATTAATGCCTTCCCACCAATTTTGCCAACCTTCTTGACATCACCCATGCTACCAATGCCAATCACGACAGTTAAGAAAATAATAGGTGCAATTAACATTTTAATTAATTTAATAAAAATATCTGCTAATATTTTTAAGCTAGCCCCGAACTCTGGAAATGCAGCACCGACAATAATCCCAAGTAAAATGGCAATGAGCACTTGCACCGTTAAGTTTTTAAAATTTATACGCATAATACTTCCCCCTAAAAAAATGTGAACTATGTGAACGCTTTCATGTGAACATCATAGCGGAAATTTTCCGACAATCGTTTTTATGACCGTAAAGTTTCTATTGTTCATTTTGTTCATTTTCCTTTAGGGGTGCTAAGAAGTTAGTGATACCAATGCTTTAAGGCTGTTTTATAGTAGATTTGAAAAACGTCAAACTATTATAATACAAAGAAAAAAATCCTCACAAAAAGTGAGGACTTAGTTTAAATGACCAAAAGTGTTAAGGAGAGATAATCTTCTGGATTTCAGCTAATATGTGTGGCTGTTTAACGTTAGTACGGTAGTAGTCATAAACAGGAGCAAATTGTTCTTGCCAGCGTTGACGTTCGTTATCAGTCATTGTATATATGTCAAAATCACTTTGTTGTTGCAGTTTCCGTAAATCCTCTGCGTTTATTAGCACAGCTTGTTTAAATTGCCATTCAGTTGTTTCTTGCATCGCCTCCATCAGTTGCTGTTGAACTTTTGGTGGTAGCTGTTGCCAAAACTTTTCATTCATTAAAACCGAATAACCTAAAATGCCATGGTTGGTTACGGTCATGTTTTTTTGTACTTTATAAAAACCTTTTGAATAAATATTTGAGGCTGTATTTTCTTGTGCATCGATTGCATGTGATTCTAAGTCTGTAAATACTTCGCTAAAGGATATCGGTACTGGTGTGGCACCGACTATGCTGAACTGCCTTTCAAGCGTTTTACTTGGCATTGTCCGTATGCGCAATCCTTGCAAATCTTCAAATGTATAAATGGGATGCTCAGCAGTTAATTGCTTAAAACCGTTGTGCCAAAAGCCAAGGCCCCGTACATTAAAAGGCTTAAGCTCATCAAGTAACTGTTCACCGATTGGTCCTGTTAACACCTCATGAACTTCATCATCTGTATGAAAAAGATAGGGGAGGTCAAGTACTTGCCAATCTGGTACATAGGCAGTCATTTTAGAAAAAGTTGGGATAATCATCTCCACTTTGCCATCTTGTAAAGCTTTAAATTCATTTTCATCGTTATATAGCGATGCATTTGGATAGACATGCACTTTGACTTTGCCCTTTGTTTTTTCCTCGACAAGTTCGGCAAATTTAATCGCAGCTTGCCCTTTCGGCGTATTCTCCGCTACAACGTGGCTCAAATGAATGGTGATTTGTGTGTCGAGTCCTGATTGCTCATCGTCATAGGGGAGTGTTTTCGAAAATAATATTCCTTGCTGTATACTAAATATAATGGTTAAAATCAAAACGGTTGCGGCCGTACCGATAATAAATTTTTTCATATAATACACCCAATTAATTCGTATTTACATATGTTTTTGTTATTCTAACATAAGAAGTAAGCTAAAATATAGTAAGAGGGAGGCAATGATCTTGAAATTTCATAAATTATCGATGAAGGGCAAAATCATGTCTCTTACTTTTTTTATCCTTATGCTGTCATTTAGTATTGGTGGAACATTTTTGCTTGGATTTGTTATGAATGAGCAAAAAGCAAAGCTGGCAGAACAGGCGTCACTTGTTGCAAAAACAGTGTCACAATTACCCGAATTAAAATCTGCGATTGTCAATCGTGATTTTGCCGAAGCAACCCAACATATTAATCCGGTTGTTGAAGAAATTCGTGATATAAATGGAGCACAATATATTGTTGTCCTCGATATGAAGCGGCGTAAGTATTCTCACCCCAATGCACAAGAAATCGGCACTATTTCACAATCAGGTGACCTTAACGCTGCATTTTCTGAGCATTATTATACGTCGATTGCCCATGGTGAACATGGAGATATGGTGCGTGCTTTCGTACCCATTATGAGTGATGGTGGCAGTCAAATTGGTGTTGTTATCGTAGGCTATAGTGTTTTAACGGTTAGCGAGCTGCTTATGTCTATACAAAAAGAACTTATCATTACGGTCGTCTTGTCATTGTTATTTAGTGCATGGGGTGCTCACACATTAGGGCGTCATATGAAAAAGCAAATGTTTGGGTTAGAACCACACGAAATTGCGAAAATGTATGTGGAGCGTACAGAAACGTTTAACGCCATGCATGAAGGAATCATTGCCATTGATAATGACTTAACGATTACGATTTTTAATGAAAAGGCTTGTGACATACTAGGCGTAACAGAACGACCGTCGGCTTTAATCGGCAAGAAAATTTACGAGGTGTTACCAGATACACGTTTACCCGAGATTTTAGCACTTGATCGACCTATTTATAATCGTGAACTGTATATTAATGACCATAGTATTATGAGCAATCGTATTCCAATACAGGTCAATGGCGAGACGGTTGGTGCGGTAGCAATGTTTAAAGATCGAACAGAAGTGAAAAAACTAGCGGAGGAATTAACCGGCGTAAAGGCATTTGTCCAAGCATTACGCGTGCAGACACATGAGCATAAGAATAAGTTGCATACCATCGCGGGTCTTTTACAACTTGGGCATCATGACCAAGCACTGTCCTACTTAACGCAAGTAAAAGAAGAGCATGATGAAATTACGAATTTTTTAAATGAGCGCATTAAAAATGAAAATATTTCTGGTTTATTGCTTAGTAAAATTGCGCATGCAAAAGAACTTGGTATTACATTAGAAATAGATCGAGCAAGTCGGCTGACGACATTCCCAAAAAATTTAGACCATCATGATTTTGTGATTTTATTTGGCAATTTAATCGAAAATGCTTTCGATGCATTAAAAGATAGCCTTGCTGACGAAAAGATTGTGCATATTTCTGTAGATGAAGATGAAGATGTCTTAGCGATATTAGTAACAGATAACGGCATTGGCATGTCCGAAGCTGTACAGGCGCATATTTTTGATAATGGCTTTTCAACAAAAGAAAAAAAAGGTCGAGGTATTGGACTATATTTAATTAAGGAAATAGTACATAAAGGACAGGGTGAAATGGAAGTAAATAGTGAACCGAATAAAGGGACAAGCTTTTTATTAACATTTTATCATTCTTAGTGTGCAGTTGGAGTATTTGAGTGTATGGAGGGCGTGACAGTGACGCAAATAAATGTGTTATTAATAGAGGATGATCCGATGGTGCGAGAGGTTAACCGCCAATTTATCGAAAAAGTTACTGGCTTTGCGGTAATTGGTCAAGCCTCAAATGGCGTGGATGGGCTAAACAAAATTCGCACGCTTCAACCAGATTTAGTATTTATGGATATTTTTATGCCCGAACAAGATGGGATTACAAGTTTGCGGAAAATTCGTGAACTGAACATAGCTGTCGATGTGATTACCGTAACTGCAGCCAATGATATGGATACTGTAAAACAAGTATTACATCTTGGTGTTTTTGATTATATTATGAAGCCCTTTTCATTTGAGCGAGTGCAAGGAACACTTGAAAATTACAAACGTTTTAAGCAACAAATGCAAACGGATCGGGGATTAACACAAGGTGAGCTCGATCAGTTATTCCATTATCATAATGACGATGCGAAGACGGAGCAAGTGAGTGAAGGAAAGTCTGAAAAAAGTTTACCGAAAGGCTTTAATCGAGCGACACTAGAGAAAGTAGTGCACTACTTACAATCGGTAGATGGGGCATCAGCAGAAGATGTCGCCAGTGGCGTGGGAATAGCACGCGTCACTGCAAGGAGATATTTAGATTATTTGGAAAAGCAACATGAAATTACGATGGATGTCCATTACGGTGGCATTGGTCGACCTATTAATTATTATTTTAGTAAATAATACACAACGAACAGCAAGCTAGCGAGAGTTACAGATATTGTACGTCAGCTGAATATACGATCACAGCAAAAAAAAGTGTTAGATTGATGAGTAGTCAATCTAACACTTTTTGTCTTTTGTCAAACGACATCAGTCGTTAGTAGGGCATAATTTTTTCGACAGGCTTAGGCGTTTTAATTTTAGGTAAAATTTTATCAAGTGTAACTGTGCGCTGGATTGTATGTGTTGTTTCGTCATTTTCATCAAATTGTTCAAGGAAAGTAATAACCTCTTTGACAATAGGAGTTGGCGTTGAGGCACCTGCAGTGACTGCGACGGTCTTAATGCCCTTTAACCACTCAACTTTCAGCTCCGAAACGTCTGCAATACGATATGATGGTGTACCTGCAATTTCTACAGAAACTTGTGTTAGACGGTTGGAGTTATTCGATTTTGGATCGCCCACAACAATTAATAAATCTGCTTCTCCAGCTTGCTTCGCAACAGCTTCTTGACGCACTTGTGTCGCTAAACATATTTCTTTATGAACTTCAATATGTGGAAACTTTTCTTTTAAACTATCCATTAAATGTGCAACGTCCCATTGACTCATCGTTGTTTGGTTCGTTACAAGCAATTTATCATTCGTTAAGTTTAACGCATCGATATCCGATGAAGATTGTACTAAATGCACATGGTCGGGAGCAACACCAATCGCTCCTTCCGGCTCTGGATGCCCCTTCTTACCGATATAAATAATATCATAACCTTCAGCTGATTTTTCACGAATTAAATCGTGAGTAACTGTTACGTCAGGACATGTAGCATCAATGGATACTAGGCCTTTGCGTTTCGCAATTTCACGAATTTCAGGTGAAACACCATGCGCCGTGAAAATAACAGTGCCAGTTTCAACCTGTTCAATAATTTCTAAGCGATTATCACCGTCTAGTGTAATGATACCATCCTCTTCAAAGGCATCTGTAACATGTTTATTGTGCACAATCATCCCTAAAATGTAGATAGGTCTTGGTAATGTTTTATCGAGTGCGGCGTTACGTGCAATGACCATCGCATCAACAACACCGTAGCAATAGCCACGTGGATTAATTTTTAATACTTGCATGGTTGTGACTCCTTTCAAGCTTACCTACCTACATTATAACGGACAGCCCCCCCGAATACAAAGAAACCTTCACTCCATCGGTGGCTGGAAAATACGGGGCTTGGATGGAATAGGTTGTTTTGGGGTAGTCGATGCACTTTGTTGTGATCCTCGTCTACCTTTAGTTGAGCCTGCTACTTTATTTGCAGCAGCCTCACTTGCAGCAGCGGCAGTACCAGCCGCAGCACCAGCTGCCGCACCGGCTGCAGGGAGTCCAGAAAACCCTTTATACAGTTTTAAAAGTGAAGGAATATTTTTTACCATCGGCATTGCTTGTTGTATATAAGGGGTATACGTTTTGGCAGAATTAAATAAACTATTTGCCTGCTGTAAAAATGAACCAATCTTTGAAGGTTCCTGTACAGGTGGTGTTGGCATTTGCCCTCCCAGTGCCCCCCTCATTCCACCGGGCATTTGAAAATTACCTGGAATTCGTGGTTGAGGAAAGCCTCCAGGCGGATAAAAGGATTGCGGTGGCATTTGTTGAGGTGTTGGCATCCGCATTTGCATGGGCATTTGCGCAGGCATTTGCATGCCACCGGGATACATAGGGAATTGATAAGGTGGTCTAAATACCATAATGATCTCCTTTCATTGTATGCTTTTCATTGATGACATACCTGATTATAGATATGATATGCAGACGCTTTGGTTAGCGTTCGACAAAGACATCGTTTTAAGTCACGGAAAGTCATGTATTAGATTAGGAGGCATGTCAGCTATTCTGATTTTATATGTGCACTATCTTTGGATAAAATAAGTTAAAAAAATACATATAACATACGAAAAGGCTATTAAATCTTTTTGCATTATTCACACTTTACATTTTTCATTGCATAAAACGCATAATTAAAGTAAGTTTGTTAAGGGTTAGCGTTGCAACGATGATAAAAACAAGAGAATATTGTAAATGCTTATGTTAATAGTAAGGAAACATACCTAAAAAGCCGAATCATGGTACAATGGGAAAGATGTAAGGAGGAACGAATTATGTCAAAATATACTGATTATAATTTTCAGCCATTTTTGCAGGACGCAATTGCAA
The DNA here is from genome assembly GCF_044762075.1 of Lysinibacillus sp. NPDC097195. Classification (NCBI taxonomy): domain Bacteria; kingdom Bacillati; phylum Bacillota; class Bacilli; order Caryophanales; family Bacillaceae; genus Lysinibacillus; species Lysinibacillus sp. NPDC097195. The sequence continues at coordinate 564,968 of NZ_JBIWDP010000001.1, forward strand.
AATTAGGCTTCACAGAACCAACACCAATACAAAAGGAAATCATTCCGCTCATCCTAAAAGGGAAAAGTGCGATTGGTCAAGCACATACAGGGACAGGCAAAACACATAGTTTCCTTATTCCAATCGTGCAACGTATTCAAGTTGACAAGCAAGAGGTACAAGCTGTTATTACTTCGCCAACACGAGAGCTTGCGCAACAAATTTTTGATGCGTTAAATCAATTAATAGAAGGAACAGACATTCAAGCGAAATTATTTATTGGGGGTACGGACAAACAACGCTCCATTGATAAGTTAAAAACGCAACCACAAATCGTTGTTGGGACACCAGGACGTATTCGTGATCTAGTTTCAGCTCAAGCGTTATTTGTGCATACCGCACCAATGTTAGTTGTCGACGAAGCGGACTTAGCGTTCGATATGGGCTTTATTGAAGAGATTGATGGCTTTGCTTCTCAAATGCCAGAAAAGCTTGAAATGTTCGTGTTCTCTGCCACAATTCCAGAACGTCTACAGCCTTTCTTAAAAAAATATATGGAAGCACCTGTACACGTGCATATGAACGATAAACGTCCAGTGGCGGAAGGAATTGACTTTGTCCTTGTACCAGTTCGTTCGAAATCACGAAACAGACGTTTACTAGATGTTATTGAAGGCATTAATCCGTTTTTAGCAGTTATTTTTACGAATACACGTAAAACAGCAGAGCAAGTTGCTGGCTATTTAAACGAGCAAGGGATTCGCTGTGGTCAAATTCATGGTGATTTAACGCCGCGTGATCGTAAAAAAATGATGAAGCAAATACGAGATTTAGAATATCAATACATTGTGGCAACAGACCTTGCTGCGCGCGGTATCGATATTCAAGGAATTTCACATGTTATTAACTATGAAATTCCAGAAGACCTAGAATTCTTTATTCACCGTGTTGGACGAACAGCACGTGCTGGCAATAAAGGAACGGCTATAACATTATTTGAACCTTCAGATGAGGACGCATTAGCACGCGTTGAGAAGATGGGTATTCCATTTGTCCAAAAGGATGTTAAAGATGGTGAGTGGTCTGAACTAAAAGAACGTCATGCACGTAAAAACCGCGTAAAGCATGAAAATGAGATTGATGCGAAAGCAAAATCGTTAGTGCGTAAGCCGAAAAAAGTAAAACCAGGCTACAAACGTAATATGAAATGGGAAATGGAAAAAATTAAAAAACGCGAACGTCGCATAAAAGCACGCGGCAAAAAATAAGGAGGCGTAACGATGTTACTTGGCTCACACGTTTCAATGAGCGGCAAAGAAATGCTGCTCGGCTCTAGTAAAGAAGCTCTTTCTTATGGTGCGAATACCTTTATGATCTATACGGGTGCTCCACAAAATACGCGTCGAAAACCTATTGCAGATCTTAATATTATGAATGGGTTACTCCACATGAAAGAGCATGGCATGACAAATATTGTTGTCCATGCCCCTTACATTATTAATATTGCAAACACTGAAAAACCGGAAACTTTCCGTCTCGGTGTAGATTTCTTACAATCAGAAATTGAACGCACGGCAGCATTAGAAGCAACCCAAATTGTTTTGCATCCGGGTGCCCATGTAGGCGCAGGAGCAGATGCTGGTATTGCGAAAATTATTGAAGGTTTAAATGAAGTGCTTTCACAAGACTATCCCGTGCAAATTGCATTAGAAACAATGGCCGGGAAGGGGACGGAATGTGGCCGTTCTTTTGAGGAACTTGCAAAAATTATTGACGGTGTAACACATAATGAACGACTTTCAGTATGCTTTGATACATGCCATACGCATGATGCAGGCTACAATATTGTCGAAGATTTCGATGGTGTGTTAAACGAGTTCGATAAGCTAATCGGTGTGGATCGCATTAAAGTCCTTCATATTAATGATTCTAAAAACGTTCGTGGCGCAGGGAAAGACCGCCATGAAAATATCGGTTTTGGTCATATCGGATTTGATGCGTTAAAATATGTCGTTCATCATCCTCAATTAATGGATGTGCCGAAGATTTTGGAAACACCATTTGTTGCGTTAAATAGTGATGCGAAATCAAAAACAGCACCATATAAATATGAAATTGACATGCTACGTAGTGGTGAATTTAAGCCTGAACTTATCGATGCCCTTCGAGGTGAGTAAAAGAAGCGTAGTCAAATGCAAAGAAATTTGTGTTTGGCTACGTTTTTTTTGATATTGTGGTTTAATGGCTATAATTCACGCGTATTTGAAGTTTTTTCGGAACTAATTTAGTATTCAAACGTCTAAATGTGAAATAAATGGAAAGTAAGAGTAGGTATTGAGAGTGGAAATTATAACAGGAAAATTAATGATGATAGCTTTATTTATTCTCATCATTCATTCTATTGAAACGCTTGCGTATGCTGTGCGTTTATCAGGCGCAAGGGTGAGGTTACTAGCTTCGGCTTTATCACTTTTTAATATAATGGTCATGGTTTCAAGGCTAGCGAATATGATGCAACAACCGTTTACAGGGAGTTTAGTGGATGCAGCACCTGCTGATAATGCGTTAGCGTTTGTAGAAAATCAGTATCGCGTTATTATTGGAGCGGCATCCGTAGGGACACTATTGGGCATATTATTATTGCCGACGTTCGTAGCCATCTTTTCGCGAGGCATAATCCATTTGGCTGAGGAAAGAGGTTCAATTCCAGCTTTATTGAAAAAAGGTTTGACGTTTGACTATGTAAGACGTGGGATTAAACATATTCATAAACCCAGCTTTACTTATTTAAAGGGCATGGGATTACGAGATATTCCAGTCAAATTATTTGTCATAAATATTTTAATTACTGCGATTTATACGATTGGTGTTTTATCAGCCTTATATGCAGCTTTACTAGTACCTGATTTAAGTTCTACTGCTGCTATGGCCTCTGGATTAATCAATGGTATGGCGACCATTCTGTTAATTATTTTTATTGACCCTAAAATATCAATACTTGCGGATGATGTCATCAATAAGCGAGGAAGCTATATAGATTTAAAAAAAGCATCTGTTATGATGATAACATCAAGATTTTTAGGAACCATTTTGGCGCAAGTGTTATTTATACCTGGAGCACATTATGTTGCTTGGTTTGCAAAGCTTATTAATTAATTGCTAGAAGGAAATCGCATTATAACGAGCATTTAAATCAATAAAGAATGATAGAAAGGTGGCTTTTATGAATATAAAGGGCTTTGGCGGAATTTTTTGGAGAACTAAAAGTATAGAGGACATAAAAAAATGGTACAGTGAAGTGCTCAATATGGATATTAACGAATGGAATGGTACCATTATTACGCCACAACAAGGCAGTGAAACGATTTTTTCACTCTTTTCTCAAGAAGACGGCTATTTTCCACAAGAACAACAAGTGATGCTAAACTTTCAAGTAGAAAATATTGAGGACAGTATGAAGCATTTAGAAAAAATGGGTGTTCCACTTGTCAAGGAAAAAGAAGTGAGTGACTTTGGCAAATTTATTTGGATTGAAGATCCAGAGGGCAGAAGAATAGAGCTTTGGGAGAAGTAATCGAAAATAAAAAAACAGAGAAACATTTATTTGGGTTCTCTGCTCTACTCAAGACCAATAACTAGCATGATTTTTTTATGTGAAGTGAGCTCAATGTTTAAAATAAATAGATTTGATTCGGAACCAATCAGTCATTACTATGAAAGATTAAAAGTTGGTTTGTTAAAGGAGAATAACTTTGAAAAACCACAATGAAAAAGGCACATTTTCCACGAGAAAATGTGCCTTTTCATATCTTTACAGCATCTCAATTTGCATTTTGTAAATTATAAATAACATAATGCAATTTATATGTTGCAAAAAGAAATGTCACTACATATAATAAAAGTAATAAAACGAATGGAGGCAAATTATGGCTGCGAGACAGAAGAAGCAAGTGGATGAACGTGTGAAAAATTTACAAAATAAAATATACAAAGAAGTTTATGTATTGATTATGATTGTCTGTTCGCTATCTATCCTTATAAAATTCTTTCAATTAGGGGTGTCCTTGGACAACGTATTAACAGAATGGTTGATTATCTTTGTATCATCAGCTTATTATTATGTGAGAACGGCTTATCTTGGCATATTGACAGATGAAATAGAGGTTCATGATAGTAACAGTAAAGTAAAATTAAGTACGAAAAATATTATTTATGGCATAGTGATTGGCTTATTATTTGCAATTATTTTCGGTCTTAACAGTGCATTCAACTATGCTGACAGCACACAACAAGCAATCGAATATTTCTTCGTTGTATTTTTAGTATCGCTCATGATCTATGTGCCTCTTTTTGTAGGGGTTATGGCCTTAACTTATAAGGCTGCCAAAAAGAAAAGTGACCAAGTCGTACAAAAAAATTTAGAAGATTAACAAGTGGTGAAAAGCATGAAAAACATCCGATTAAAAATGGCTCGCATAGAACATGATCTGTCACAAGAAGATTTAGCGCAAAAAGTAGGGGTTACTCGACAAACAATTGGTTTAATTGAAGTGGGGAAATATAATCCGACGTTAAATTTATGTATTGCGATTTGTAAAACGCTAAATAAAACATTAGATGACTTGTTTTGGGAAGAGTAATTGAATGAAAACCTCCATTTTGAACATTGTCAACGTGGAGGTTTTGTACGTGTGTTAAAGATGGCTCAAGGGGAATCTATTAACACACCTTCACGTAACCTATACACTTGATCACATAATGATTCAATATCAATTTTATTATGAGATGTTAATAAAATAGTGGCACCTCGCTGTTTTTCAGCGTTAATAATGTTATAAACATTTTGGACAGAATCTTCGTCCAAAGCATTCATTGGCTCATCTAGTAAAATTAATTCTGGACTTTCCATAATACTTTGAGCGATTGCTAATTTTTGCTTCATGCCAAGAGAGTATGCTTTAACAGGCCGTTTATCTTCGGGATCTAAACCTACTTTTGATAGCGCAGCTTTTATATCCTGGTCTGTAATTTGCTTACGTATCGATGCTAAAAAACTTAAGTTGGAAAACCCTGAATAATGCTCTAAAAATCCAGGTTTTTCAAGGATAACACTTGCACTTTTAGGAAACGAAATATCTTGATGTAACACATCCCCGAATAATTTTACAGTTCCGACAGTCGGTTTGACTAAACCACAAATCACGCGAAATAGCATCGATTTCCCCGACCCGTTATGACCGACAAAGCCATAAATTTTCCCACGCTCTAGCTGGAAATTAATATTTTGTAGCACCGTGCGTTTTTTTATTACTTTGGAAACGTTTAATACTTCAATGGACATAGCACGACCTCCCTATAAGTAATCATTTTTTAAGCCGATTCGAACAATAATTAAACTCATAACACAAATAAACAGCCCTTCCATCATTAAAATGACAGCGGACATGTTTGCCTCAAAATTTCCCATTAGCCCATAATAGAAGGGAATATAAGGGGCTGATTGCTTTATACCTGCAAAAAATAGAACAATCAGTAGCACAGACGCAATTTTACCTGACAGCAATAATTCGATTATTTTCCATAGCAATGCATGACAGTACATATTGATACATAGCATTAATGCCTGTAGCACAATCAAAATATCAAATTGTAGCGTCACTTGAGCTTTTAAAAAAAGCAAAAAGCTCATGATATAAGTGATTGCGACATAGCATGCAGTGAATATAAGTAGGATTAGCAGCCGATTAAGCCAAAACCAGCTTTTTGTCGGATAGCGTAATAGCATGTTGTATGAAAAAGAAGTGGAGCGAGGCTTCCAAATAATTTGAATTAAAAGCACATAACCAAACCATAGCAAAGTCCAGTACATCCAAGTAAGTTCCTCCACTTGTCCCAAAAGGGCAGTAAATGCTTGGCGCAATGTCATGCCATCAAAAAGTGATGTCATATGGAGTAGCAATAAAGTAGTTAACAATGGATAGGCAATACAAATACAACTAATTTTTAGGACATCTTCTCGCAGTAGTTTCCACTCTAACGAAAATGTTGTCATGAATCATCATCTCGCACGTAAAAGTCTAGTTTATTGACTAAATAATAAATGGCGTTGATTAGCAATACCATAACGGCAATTAATATCAAGAATGTACTAATAGGTGACGTAAATTCACTTATATTAAAGGCGATATACACAAAGTGCTTTATATATCGATCCAGCATGCCAAGAATCATAACTATAATCGCACTAATGAAGTTATTTTTGAAAAGTTGTTGGAACACGATATAAAGCAACCCGAAAATAGCCGTGACACAATAAAACATATAGATAAAGTAAAGCAATGAACCGTGTTCTTTAGGCTCAGGTACATATAATAATAGGGCACTGTAATTTGTGATATAAGGTGAAAAAAGCCACTTCGCTAGCGATGTGCTAAACATACTACTTCCGAAAACAATCACTGTAAAAAAGGCAGTCACCATCAAAACGAAGCAAACTTTATACGTGGCAATTTGTTGTCGGTGTCGATACCTTCTTAGCAATTGCCATTCATTGTCTTTAGATGAAAAGGGAGCTAAAAGTATTAAAAAAATTGGTATATAAAAATATTCATACTGAGAGGCTACTATAAAGTCTTTTACCGTATGCCATCTTGTTGCCGCTGACATAATTGGGAGTACTGCAAGCAACTGTAGTGTTACCATAAAACATGCGACAACCCAAAACAGTATTTTTTTAAAGCGAATATCCTGCAGGCAATAGGTCAAGTATTTATAAAACATCTTCATATTTCCTCATCCCAATGACGTAAATGATAAATGTAAGAGAAATTTGTAAAACATATTCGATAACCATAATGGAAATGGAGTTGTCTCCATGTATACCTTCCGGAGCTAAAAAGTAAAATGGAGCCCATTTTGGGTTATTGGCTGCTAAAAACCAAAGGCTAGTATAAATAATTTGCGGCATAAAAATTAATAAGTAATAATTTTTAATAAACATAGATAGTGCTAGTCCCATACAAACATACGCACTAGCAAACAATCCTCCGATAATATAAAATACAGCAACATATGCATATGGAGAAATGCTTAGTAAATCCGAAAAAAGAGGTTGAATATCGCCTTTAAAAACACTTATAGCATTATCTGGTATTGCCAAAGTCCCTTCTACAAACCCTTTATAAATATTGGCATAGGCTGTATAGTCCCAATGATTCGTAAATAGATTAACAAGCACTACACCTAGATATAGAGGCAGTACGAACATAAAAAAGGCAGTTAGAAAAGTAGTAGCAAACTTTGCAGTGTAATATTTTTGTCTATCCATGCGCATAAAAATAAAATGTTGATAGCCGCTTTTTCTTTCACGATAAATTGAATCCACGAGTGCAATTGAAATCAACAATGGAAAAAGAAAATAATACAAATCAGATGGAAAATTATTGGTGAAACCAAGCCATTGTTTATGCGGAGATACGAAATTGAGCACATCATCAACAATAGGTTTTTCATATCGTTGATTAAAAAGTCTCTCTGTTAATAAATATTCTTCATTATGTTCTTTAACGCCTAGCCATACAGCAATGACAACAAGCAATACTAAGGCACAAATACTAAGATAGAAGTTTTTATTATTAAATAGCTTTTTATATTCAAGTAGCATTGAAATCCTCCTATTCAAAGAAAAGGGCCGTCCAGGATAGACAACCCTATCAATAATGCTGATAAAAGAATCACTATCAATGTTGTTATATTATAAATTTTGCATGTTATATTATCGTGTGTCTGGATAAAAACTTCCTGAAATACTTACTTCAATAAGGGCAAATCTTGAATTTTCTGCTACAAGAGTTACATTGCCGCCAACAGCACTTTGATCTACTGTGAAGAGCCGTGTATCATTATCCGTTACTCTTGTAGTTGTTGGAGATACTTTTGCTCCTTTAGCATCCACAATCCACATATTTGCAGTGTAATTTTTATCAACTATAGCGTTTTCTACTTTTGATTGACTATTATTGTCTTTTGTTCCGGTTGCTAAACTAATATCACCTGAAAATCTCGGCAGTTCCTTCGCATAGGTGATAGCATTCGTCCCTGCACTTGCTATACCTGAACTAACCAATAAACCTAAAGCACAAGCTGATGTTGCTAGTATTTTCTTCATGAAAATCCAACTCCTTCATTGTATTTTGCTTAAAATAAACTGAAAGCAACACAACAACATTGCAACAAAAAGATTATCTTTACGGAAATTCGATATGACAACCGTCTATATATACTTAAATTCATTTATTTTATTTTGTATCTGGATAAAATCTCCCGGAAATTTCCACACTTACACGTGTTATTTTATCATTTTCTGCTACAAGAGTTACATTGCCGCCGACTGCACTATCATCTACTGTAAAGAAACGTGTATCGTTATCAGTCACATCTTTAGCAGTATTAGAAACCTTTTTTCTCTTAGCATCCACAATCCACATAGTTGCCTCGTAATTTTGACCAACTATAGAGTTTTCAACTTTTGAGTCACTGTTATTGTCTTTTGTTCCCGTCGCTAAATATATGTTCCTTTTAAACCCAGGCAGTTCCTTCGCATAGGTGATAGCATCAGTCCCTGCACTTGCCACCCCGGCACTAACCAATAATCCTAAAGCACAAACTGTTGTTGCTAGTCTTTTCTTCATGTCAATCCAACTCCTTCTTTGTATTTTGATGAGAATAAACCAAAAGCAACAAAACAACTAAGCAACAAAAAACATAGAGAAAGAAGAGTTTCGATCTCTAATTATCAATTATTATAAAATTCCAAAATTTTAAATTTCAATAATTTATTTTAAAAGTTCAAAAAAAATTAAATATATAGGTAGATTTTGGGGGATACTTGTCAATGTAAGGATAAAAGGTAACAATTTTATCTAATATATAAAAAAGCCCTAAAGTCAACTACTGACTTTAGGGCTTCCTATATTATTTAGTAAAAAGTGTAATAAGCTGGCGAGAGCGTTTTCGTCCGAGTACAGCTTCGACTTCACTTAAAACATCTTTTGGAATACCTAAAAAGAGCCAAGAAAAAGAAAATTGCTCGAGGTAAGGGCGAAGTTTTTTTACCTCAGAAGTGCTAATTTCAAAGCCTTCGGCACGGGCAATGGCAACAACTTCTTTATCACTACTTTGAGATAATTGCTGTAAAAATTGAATACTCACAACCAATCCCTCCTTTTAAGTTTTGTTTTCTTTACAAATAGTAAACTTTCATTTATACTTACAACTTGTAAATCGTAATGATTTTGAATTAGAAAGAAGCGATCATGCATGAAACAAGCATTAATTGACATTGAGAATGTGTCATTTCAATATGACTATACACAAGTATTGAAAAATATTTCCTTTCGTGTGGAAGAAGGAGATTTTTTAGCGCTCCTAGGTCCTAACGGCTCAGGGAAATCAACGTTACTGAAAATTATTTTAGGGTTATTAAAACCGATGTCTGGTGACATTAAGCTGTTTGGAGAGCCAAGTGCAACGTTTAAGCATCGTGAATGGATAGGCTACGTTTCTCAAAAATCCAATGCCTTTAATTCCGGTTTTCCTGCAACTGTACAAGAAGTAGTCATCAGTGGATTAACCAAAAAATTAGGCCTTTTTCATCGACCTACGAAGGATGCTAAAAGCAAAGTATATGATGCATTAAAGGCAGTAGGAATGGACGCCTTTATGAATCGAAATATTGGCGAGCTGTCTGGTGGACAACAACAGCGAGTGTTTATTGCACGTGCTTTAGTTAGCGAGCCGAAATTGCTAATTCTAGATGAACCAACAGTCGGCATCGATCACGAGAATGTGCAGTCCTTTTATGATATGCTGGCGAATTTGAATAGGGAACAGGGAATTACGATGATTCTTGTTACACATGATGTTGATACGGTATCAAACCGCATTAGCCACGTTGCTTGCCTCAACCAAACGATTCATTTCCATGGCTACAAAGACGAATTTGACTCTATTTCTCAGGATGCGCTGGACGCTTGGTACGGCCATTCCGTGAGAAAGATTCACTAGAAGGAGAAGGCACAATGATTGAAGCAATTTTTCACTATGAGTTTTTACAAAATGCCTTTTTCTCTGGCTTATTAATTGGCATCATCGCACCATTACTAGGTGTTTTTATCGTCGTTCGCAGGCTTTCATTAATAGCAGATGCATTATCGCATGTGACACTTGCAGGTATTGCTGGTAGTTTATATGTAAGTCAATCTTTTGCTGCATTGGCAATGCTTAACCCAATATACCTTGGTATTTTGGCATCTGTTAGTGGCTCTATTCTTATTGAACGTTTACGTCGGCTTTATAAGCACTATGAAGAGCTTGCCATCCCGATTATTATGTCCGGGGGAATTGGCATTAGCGCGATTTTTATTTCACTAGCAAGTGGCTTTAGCACGGATTTAATGAGTTATTTATTTGGCTCAGTATCGGCTGTTTCGAGACAAGATTTATGGGTGGTTGTTGGTATCGCAATCGTCGTGATTGTCTTTTTGTTTTTCTTCTTTAAGGAATTATTTGTGTTATCTTTTGACGAAGAATATGCGAAAGCAAGTGGATTACCAGCACGTTGGGTTCATCTGTTATTTATGATTGTAACAGCGCTTGTGATTGCAGCAAGTATGCGTATCGTAGGTATTTTACTTGTTTCATCATTAATGACATTGCCGGTTGCAGCAGCAATGCGTCTGGCAAAAGGCTTTAAGCAAACGATCATCTATGCGATTGTTTTTGGAGAAGTCGCTGTATTAATTGGCTTAGTCAGTGCATTTTATTTAGATCTAGCACCAGGTGGAACCATTGTCGTGACATCCATACTTATCCTATTACTGGTCATCATAGGCAAGAAAACGATGTTAAAACTATCAGCAAAACAAGGGGAGGCAGCACAGTGAATATTTCAAGAGCGTGGGAAATTTTAAAAGAAAACGGCTATAAAAAAACAGATAAACGTGAGTTAATTTTAAATATGTTTGCGGAAACGGATAAATATTTAACCGCTCGAGATTTATTAGATGTGCTGAAAAAAGATTTTCCCGGTATGAGCTTCGATACGATTTATCGTAATCTTTCAACGTTCGTTAAACTTGGTATATTAGAAGAAACGGAGCTATCTAGTGAACGGAATTTTCGCATGCATTGTGAGTCTGAGCATCATCACCATCATTTCATTTGTATGGATTGTGGTAATGTGAAAGAGTTGAATCTTTGTCCGATGGAAATGCTTGGCGAAAAGCTTCCTGATTACGAAATCGAAAATCATAAATTTGAAATATACGGTAAATGTCCTGAATGTAAACAAATGTAAACACGAAACCCTGTCAAATTAATATTTGACAGGGTTTTCCTTATATATGAAGGAGTAATGTTAGAAGGAAAGGGCATAAGAAGACTACTAAACTCTTCTTACAATTCGGATAGCATCTATCTTTTTACAGTCGATAATTAGTGGTGATGTTGAACCAGCTTCTAAGAAATAAGCACAGCAATTCCGAGCATTAAAGCTCACAAATGTTAAACCAAGGAAACTAAGACCGCCAGTTAAGAAAACATCAACTACAGTGCCAATTTCTAAACATCTTAATTGCTCACAGATACAGCTTCGGCAGTTATTCACTGCTTTATGAGCTTTTTCTTCTTTACACTCATGTTGTTTCTTTTGCTGACAGCTGCAAGGTTTTTGGCATTTACAAGGAGCCCAATTCATGTGTGTAACATATCTTCTATCTTCCATTTGATACTACCTCCTTTCATTTGAAATAATGTAAAGCTATTGCCTTACACTTATAATCTATGTTTATAAAAAGAAAGGAGGGTGGTAATATGTCCGATAAACAATGAAAAAAACTATTATTTTATTAATAAAGTTTAGTTGATTTTGTAAATGGATGTTTGTACTAATCAAGTTATCATAGAGATAGAAGTCTATCATAGGGGATATAAATAGTTTTTTTCTATGCGAATAACGGATAGAAATGAAGGAGCTGAGCATGTAAACCGTTGGTGAAAAAAAACGACGAATGAAATTAGCTTAAGCTTTCATTCGTCGGTAAAATTTTATTGGTGTTTTTGTTGGAATGCTACCATAAAGTCGCGAAGTGCTTCACAAGTTTCTAATGGTACTGCATTATATGTTGATGCACGACAACCACCTACGGAGCGGTGTCCATTTAAACCAACAAATCCAGCTGCTTTCGCTTCTGCTAGGAATTGTTTTTCAAGCTCCTCATCTGCGACACGGAAAGTGATGTTCATTAATGAACGACTTTCTGGTGTAGCATGTCCTGTGTAAAAGCCATTACTATGATCAATGGCATCGTAAATTACTTGAGCTTTTGCTTCATTAAGCTTAGCAATTGCTTCAATACCGCCTTTACCTTCCACCCATTTTAATACTTCACCTAACATATAAATACCGAATGTTGGAGGTGTGTTATATAATGAATTGCCATCCGCATGCGTAGTATATTTTAGCATTGTAGGAATTTCTTTATTTGCTTTTTCTAGTAAGTCTTTACGAATAATCACGACTGTCACGCCAGAAGGGCCAAGGTTTTTTTGTGCACCTGCATAGATGATACCAAATTTACTGATATCAACTGGTTTAGATAGGATGTCGCTTGACATATCTGCTACTAATGGGACATTGCCTGTTTCAGGGAACTCTTTCCATTGTGTACCGTAAATTGTGTTATTTGATGTGATGTGTAAATAGGCATCATCGTCATTGAACTGAATATCTGATAATGCAGGGATATTACGATATTTATTGTCCTTTGTGCTTGCTGCTTCAACAGGAGTACCGAATAATTTCGCCTCTTTAAATGCTTTTTCAGCCCATGAACCAGATAATACATAACTTGCTTGTTTATCTGCTTGCAGGAAGTTCATCGGCACCATTGTGAATTGAAGGCTTGCCCCTCCTTGTAAGAAAAGGACCTCATAGTTTTCTGGAATCGCATAAAGTTTTTTTAATAGAGCAATTGCTTCATTATGTATTTCATCGAAAATTGCACTACGGTGGCTCATTTCCATAATAGACATCCCTGAATTACGGAAGTTAACTAATTGCTGTTGAGCGTTTTCTAATACTTCTAGCGGAAGTGCAGAAGGGCCTGCGTTAAAATTGAATGCTCGTTGTGTCAAAGTGGTACACTCCTTGTTTTGTTTAATAAAAGCACTTTACTGGATTATAACGTAATTTTCAAGAGAAAAAACAAAATTCTCAATTTTTTATTTATGTAGGATCAAAGTGAGCATTTTAGTGCCAGGCACGCATACAATTTGCACACAATTTATTTTTAATGTTATAGCGTTATCTGAAAACCTACATTAGCAAAGAAAATTCGGTATACTGATTACAAAGTAATGAAAAGGGGTGTTTGTATGTTTTCAATCGAACAAGCAAGTCTGATTGTCGTGGATGTGCAAGGGAAATTGGCGACGATTGTAGATGATAGTGAAACGGTTATTCAAAATGTGTCCAGACTTGTACAAGCTACGCAAGTACTAAATATACCAGTTCTATGGCTGGAGCAAAATCCTAGCCGTTTAGGTGGGACTGCGCTAGAGATTGCACAATATCTTCAAGGAGAACCGATTGCAAAAATGGCTTTTAGTGCATGCCAAGAAGGGGCTTTTATGGAGGCAATGAAAGCAAGTGGTCGTACCCAATTTATAGTGACAGGTATTGAAACACATATTTGTGTTTATCAAACAGCAAGACAACTAAAGGAACAAGGATTTGAAGTGGAAGTAGTCGTTGATGCCGTTTCTTCTCGCACAAAGGCTAATAAGGATATAGGGCTTGAAAAAATGAAAGCATTAGGTATCATGCCAACGAGCACAGAAATGATTTTATATGAATTATTGCAACGAGCGGATCACACACATTTTAAAACGGTGTTACAACTAGTGAAATAGCCAAGGCTCTTTCACAGAAATGTTCGTTCATAGAGAGCAGTTTAGGAAGGTTTACTCGATTTCCGCGGGATAAGCATGACAAATAAGACCCCCATGAAGTAGAGGAGGCGTATTCCATAGTCGTAGCCAGAGAATTAATTGTCATAGAAGTCTACATGCACATGAAGCCCCATCACAAATAGTGGTGGGGCTTCATGTGTTATAAATTATATAGTAACGCATTTCTTTTAAAGTTTCGGTAATGCCTTTACGCTAAAGAAAGGAGAGCTTTTATAAGCTGCTTTTTGTCATGTGTACCAGTCCCTTAAAGATTAAGCAGGCATCTCTGTTGGCGTAGGTTTTGCATAGCCGTTTTTGTATGTTTCATCAATTGTTTGACGGATTTCTTTTAGACTCATGCCATCTTTGTGCATCTTAGCTGATTGTAGTGCAATTTCCAAGCAAACACCACAGCGTGTACCATGATCGTCCCATACAATTGTCCCGTCTTGACGCTTTTCCTGAATAAAGCAGTTCAAATTACTTTTATGTCCAACGGATTCACCACAGCCACAGTAGCATGGCATCCATTCTAAAATGTCTGTCGATTGTCCGGCAATTTGATAAACTAAACGGATATTTTCAGATTGGCTATCTAAAAATGAAGGCAAAACATCAGCACTTGCTGTTTCTTCTTGAATATCGCCTGAAACATGGGCATGTCCATCATGTGAAGCTTCAGTTTGTGTTTCATTCGAATTATCTTCAATTACTTTTTTTTCTGACCCGCAAGCACTTAATACGAGTAACAACAACGTAAAAATGGATATAAGTTTTTTCAAAAAAAACGCCTCCTACTTGTTTACAATATTTCCATTATAACATTGTTGATGTCAAAATTTATAGCAAGGCAGGGCGAAAATCAATGAAATATATCTAAACCACGTGTTTTGTTCATTAAAAGTTCCATTTTTTCACCTAGTAATTTCTTGAAGAAAAAGCCAAATAAAATAAAGATTAACCAAAAGCTAATTAAAAATGTGAGGTCCAGCCATATTTTTGACCAAATAATCCCTCCGACGGCCTCACGCATCATGCCAATTGCATACGTAAACGGTAAAAATGGATTGATGACTTGGAAAAACTTCGGCAACAATTCAACTGGATATGTTCCCCCAGAACCCGCAATCTGTAAGACCAACATCACGATGGCTAGAGCTTTCCCCACATTGCCGAATACAGAGACAAGTGTGTACACAACCGTGATAAAGACAAAGCTAATGATTAAACCAAAAATAATAAAGTAAAATGGGGCTCGAATGGAGACATCTAATAGTAAAACATCTCCGATTGTAATAATTAACGTTTGAATAAATGAAATGGTAGCGAAGGTCAATAATCGTCCAAAATAAATTTCACGAATACTAAAGTGTTGATTGTCGTGAATATTTACCGCAAGAAGAGAGATAAGTAATAAGCAACCTACCCAAATAGAAAGGACTGTATAAAAAGGCGTCATCGCTGTTCCGTAATTAGCAATTGGGAACATTCTATGCTCTTCTAACTTGACCGGTTCTTCAAAGAAATTCCGTTCGGCTTCGACATCATTCTTTAATAATTGAACGATTTCAGATAAATCGGCTTCGTTTTCAAACGTCCGTAGTTTATTTGCAAGATCGCTAATTTTTTTACTTAACTTCGGGAAGTCCGCCTGTAAAGTAGAAATAGCCTTATTCGCTGTTATTAATGTATTTTTTGCATTGTTTAAACGTTGTTGCGCTTGTGGGATAGTGTTTTGTACTTTAGTTAGCATAGTAGATGCATTTGTTAAAGTATCCCTTGCAGCGTTCAAAGTTGAATGAATTTGCGGTTCAAGATTATCCGTATAATAATTTAGAAACTGCTCTAAATTAGTAGCAGCATTTTGAGCAATTTTTTGCACGTCTGCTAGATCTTTTATAATCGTTTGTTCATCGATAGTAGGTAATTGCTGTATTATATTGTTACTATCAGCTATTAAAGCATTGAGCTGTCTTAATGTCGACAGTGCTTCTGTTGAAGAATCGACTATGCTAGCATTTGCTTGTAATTTTTCTTGGATAGACGTCAGTTTCTGAATCATGTCCTTATTGGCGTCATTTTCTTGAAGAGACGTAATGATATTTTGCAAGGAATTCGCTAGTTGTTGACGAGTAGTTGCATCCGCCTGCGTCAGTTGTTGTAAAGCTTCCAGCGTTTCAATACTACTATTTAATTTTGCTTGCAAGGACGTTAATTGTTTCTGAAGCTCGTCTTTTGCTTGTGCTAATGTTGTTGTATTGGCCGTTGCATTTTGCAATTTCTCGAGCAACTGTGTGAATTGCTGTGCGATTGTTTGCGCACTTGCTAAATCCTCTTTGACAATCGGTGAAAGCTTATTGAACAATGTATCTGCCTCATTCATTAGCTTTAATCCACTTTGAATAGTAGTAAGACCGCTATTTGTCATTTTCTCTATTTCAGGGATTTCGTTTAAAGTAGTGTCTAATAGTTTTTCAGCATCCTGTCCACCTTTAGCAGTTTGTGCTAAAAACGACTCGATATCAGGTAAATGTTGCTCAATTGAATAAACATACTGTTCGAACTTTTCAAAATCTGGAATATCGTGTTCGATTTCAATGCCGATCTTATTGAACATCGAAAAAAGTGTACCATTGACTGTCGATATAAACTCACTCGAAACTTGTTGTGTAATTACACCTGCACCTTTGCTCGTAATTTTAGGAGCAATTGGATTTATTTTTTCATTAACAAAATAATCTATATGAGCTTTTGAAGGAAGATCAGTCACAATGGATGAAAGCTTTTCAGAAAAATCATTTGGAACGATTAGTACTGCAAAATAGTCTCCATTTTTCAAGGAATCGAGCGCTTGTTCTCTAGGAATAAAATTCCAGGAGAAGCTATTGTTTTCTTTTAAGTTGACCATTAATTCGTTTCCTATATTGATTGTTTCCCCTTTAATGGATGTTCCGCTATCTTCATTGACAACGGCTATTTTCATATTGGCAGTATTTGCGTATGGATCCATCGAAGCATAAATATTTAGCCAAGCATAAAGTGATGGCAAAAAAATAAGACCACCTACGATGACAGCAACTACCCAGTTTGAAACAATATTCAAAATATCACTTTTATAAATTTGAAAAACATGTTGGAAAGTGTGTTTCATCTTAAATTTCACCCCAAATTCATTTTGCGTGTATAGTAAGTATGTTCCCTTAAATGAACTAAATTATGTTTAAAATGTTAGAAAACTTGTTAGCAAAGTCTAATTAGTTTACTAGGTTCTAAAAAAACTTTATAATCAATTCCAAATACACTAAAAGTAGGGCATTTTGAAGTGAAAGCGGAGGAATTTAATTGAAGAAGCTATTAATTATTGGTTCGGTTATTGTTGTATTATTTGCATCGATTATAGTGCTGACAAATTATTCGAACAAAAGTAAACTTGCTAGTGCGAATAATCCTTATGGTGACAAAGATTTAAGACAAGAAACAATCGATCAGTTAGATGATAAAAATTACCAAAACATTATGTTACCTGATGAACTAGAGAAGAAGATTGCAGCAGGGGAAGATGTGAATGCCTATTTCTTTAGTCCAATTTGTGTACACTGCCAAGCATTCACACCGGTGTTAATGCCTATTGCAGACGAACTGGGTGTCAATATTGCGCAATTAAACGTCTATGAATATGAAGATCTATGGCAGAAATATGGTATCGAAGCAACACCAACGTTCATTCGTTTTGAAGATGGTAAGGAAGCAGCTCGTTTTGTAGGTGCTCTAGCGGAGGAAGATTTACGTTCTTTCTTAGATAAAGAAGTGTTAAAAAAATAAACATCGAAAGAGACTGGTCAAAAGAAAATTGGACAGTCTCTTTTTTTAGCTACTTTAAAGCTGTACGTGATCTGTAAATAATGCATCGTTTACTTTGCGAAATATGTATAATGGTAAGTAGATAAATTGCTGAGGTTTAAACTGGAGGAACTTGCTATGACAATGGATGAGTATTTTTATAATGGAGAGCTGATGAAATGTTATGCGGCTGCTTTGCAAGAAGCAGAAGGGCCACAAAAGGCTTTAGCGACGAAATATATTACTTTACTAGATGAGTATGAACTTGCTACTTTACCAAAACCAACACTTTTAGCAGAGACACAGCATACGGAACGAAGTGATGAAAGTTATCCTGAATCAGATACAGTTGTGGAAATACGCGCTATTAAAGATGAAGCGGCATTCTCTATACGTGTGCAAGCATTAGAGGAAAGTGCTAAAACTGGGACAGCGAATGAGAAAGCTCAATCATTTTTTACGCAAGGCGAGCTGTTTTTATTTGCACATCATTACAATGAGAGTGTGCATTGCTTTAAACAGGCAGTAAAAGAAAACCCAAATAAAGCGTTATATTGGGGAATCACAGGCCAAACGATGCATCGTTTTGGGTGGATGCCTTTCGATGCACTTGCCTATTTGGAACAGGCGATTATTTTAGATCCAAGCAATGCGCGTTGGAAATGGAATAAAGCACTGGTGCTTATTCAGCTTGCAAAAGATTTACAGATGGCACCTTTTATGGCCAATGCAGCCTTTGCCTTAGAGGAAGCAATTGCTTGTTGTAAGGAGCATCAACGCTCATTAAAAGAAGCGATTCAAAATACAATCGACAATATGGATAGTTATGTATTTTCTTAACAATAAATTAGTTGTATAACGATTAAAGACTGAGGACAAGCTCGAGAATTGCGGGAATGCCTTCAGTCTTTTTTTATTGAAAATGGCGATTAAGCAAGATACACACTATATATAAAAAGTTTACTAATATTGAATTTGTATATAGGTGACAATTTTGTGAAGCGGCTTAAGAAAGAGCGTAAACAAATCTCTCTTTTGATTGAAATTCAGGTATATCATGGTAATCTATTGGTAGTATGAAGTAAAATTATTTATAAATAATGAATGGCAAAAGTAACCGTATTGAACTAAGAAAAGGTAGGGGTCAGCTTGTCGGAATTAAATAAACATGTTTCTTTATGGAGGCAAGGAATTCACTTCATTTTATTCTCTATCGTAATGTTATTAATCATCGCTTACTGGAGCGAACAATTTTACGGAATTTTTGGCAAAAGCAATTACGTTTCGCTTCATTTGTTTATAGAAATCCTAATTATTGTTGTCACAATGACAATAGCGATACAATCATGGTTAACAACACCCTTTATTTTATCAAATAAGACACTTTATATAGGTGCTTTATTTTTAACATACAGTCTTATTGAAATTGCCCATACCCTTGCTTATAAAGGCATGCCATATTTTATTACAGAAAGTGCAAGTTATGCGCCAACATGGTTTTATATTATCGGCAGATTAGTATTATCATGTGGAATACTTATTATTTTTTTTGTGAAAGAAAAAGGTATTCGTACGAAAACATATCGTTGGTTCATTTATAGTACACCCTTTGTGGTTATTGTTAGTTTAACGATGCTTATATATGCACCGAATCCTATCCTACCGCCACTTGTTATCGACGGCGTCGGTCCAACGTTGTTAAAAAATGTTTTGCAGTATGTAGCAATTGCCTGTCATATTATCATCATGTACATATTATTAAAAGGCTTTCAAAAAGCACCTAAAATCATTATATTATTACTAGGCAGTGCTTGTTATTTAATCATTAGCGATTTTCTTTTTACCATTTATCGCGATGTATACGATATTAAAAATTTCATCGGTCATCTATTTCAATTAAGTTCTTTTTATCTTCTTTTTAAAGCTATTTATTTCTCATCTATTGAAAAACCATTTCGGGAATTATTAGAAGTACAAAAACATTTAGAGAGTTCTAGAGAGAAGATGCATTACATGGCTTATCATAATGAAGTAACGAACTTACCGAACGAACGCTTTTTGAATGAATATTTACATAAAAACCTCTTTAAAACTAAAACCAATAAGGCAATTTTAGCAATCGAAATCGAGCGGATTTCAACAATTAAAGCTTCCCTCGGAAGTTTGTACGCAGATAAAATGATTACGATGGTAGCACAGCGGCTGAAAGAGTGTTTACCTGAAAAGAGTTTACTATGTTTATTACGGGAAGATTATTTTATCGTGTATATGGATGAAGCGAACCAGTCAGATAGTATCCTGCAATTATGTAAAAATCTGCAATTGGCAATGCAAGAGTCTTTTCAAATTCAGCATTTTTCTTTAAATGGCAATTTAAACATTGGCATTTCTTTATTTCCAACGGATGCTTCTAAGGAAGATGAACTCGTCAGGCTTGCGATTTATGCTATGCATGAAGCGAGTAAAGTACCTTCACGCATGTTATTTTACGAAACTCCCATGTCCAGTGATATTACAGAAAGACTTCTATTAGAAAATGATTTACTTCATGCTTTAGAAAATAACGAGCTGTTTTTAGAATATCAGCCGCAGATTGATTTACAGACAGGCCATATTTTATCTGTTGAGGCATTAGTGCGTTGGCAACATCCTCACAAGGGGTTGATTGCACCATCTACTTTTATTCCTATTGCTGAGGAGACAGGGATAATTATTCCTATTGGGCAATGGGTATTAGAAACAGCTTGTAGGCAAGTGAAGGAGTGGGAACGAGCAGGCTTACCACCTATTAAAGTAGCAGTCAATCTTTCATTAGGACAATTGTTTCAACAAAATTTAGTAGATATGATTCACACTGTACTTCATCAAACCGAATTAGATCCAAAATATTTACAATTAGAAATAACAGAAAGTATGACCATCAATTTTGATCATATGACGATGATTTTACAGCAACTAAAGGCACTTGGCGTCACAATTGCTGTAGATGATTTTGGTACAGGCTATTCATCCTTATCCTATTTAAAGGATTTTCCAATTGATTGCTTAAAAATTGATCGTTCATTTGTCCAAAAAATTCAAAGTGAACCTACTGATAAGGCTTTAGTTGATATGATCCTATCTATGGCTAAGCATCTCCGTTTAAAGGTAGTGGCTGAAGGCATTGAGGAAGTCGCGCAACTCCATTATTTAATAGCAGGTCATTGTGAAACAGTCCAAGGTTTTTTATTTAGCAAACCGGTGCATCCAGCCTTTTTACAAGATAATTATCAAAAGCTCCAACATCGTGCGCAAAATATTTTAAAGGAAATCCATGCTTCAGTATGAGCAATTCCATAGAGATTTTATTATCGTAAAAAGTGTTAGATTGGCTGCCATCAATCTAACACTTTTTGTTATGCAATCGATTTTCTGCGTCTATGTTATCAATTAGTTTGTACTCTTTTACAAATTCACCATCAACATTGCCGTCCATGTAAACATTTTAAAGTGCTGATCTCAGCTAGTGTAGTATTAAATCTTTAATTTTGGATAGCATGATAACGAATGTACCTTTAAATTTTCTGTAATGGAAGCTGGTAAATCATAAAAGATAGTGAATGAAAAACCTAGAGGATAGGGGTCTAGCAATGGATATTATGCAAAAAGCTTTAGCAATGCACAAGGAAGCACAAGGGAAGATGGAGATAGTTGCAAAGGTGCCAGTCCAGGATACATACGATTTGAGTTTAGCTTATTCACCTGGTGTTGCACAGCCATGTATTGAAATCCAAAAAAATCCGCAAACCGTTTACGATTACACAATCAAAGGTAATTTAGTAGGTATTGTGACGGATGGGACAGCAGTTTTAGGTTTAGGTGACATCGGACCAGAAGCGGCGTTACCTGTTATGGAAGGAAAAGCAATATTATTGAAACGCTTTGCTAATGTGGATGCCTTCCCAATATGTCTGGCAACGAAGGATGTCGATGAAATTGTTCGGACTGTTAAGGCGATTGCACCAACTTTTGGCGGCATCAATCTGGAAGATATTTCAGCCCCTCGATGCTTTGAAATCGAAAAGCGACTCCGGCAGGAATGCAATATCCCTGTCTTCCATGATGATCAGCATGGCACTGCCATTGTTGTTGGCGCAGGCTTAATGAATGCAATAAAATTAGTGAACAAAAAACCGCAACAAATGAAGGTAGTTATTAATGGCGCAGGTGCAGCGGGCATTGCCATTTTGCGTGTATTACTGCAATTGGGATATAAAAATGTAGTGATGTGTGACACGAAGGGCATTATTTATCTTGGGCGTACAGAGGGCATGAATAGCATAAAGGAACAAATTGCAAAAGTTTCTAATCCCCTAGGTTTAATCGGGTCATTAGAAGATGCCATTGCTGAAAGTGATGTGTTTATTGGTGTATCAGTGGCTGATTTATTAACAAAAGGCCATATTGAATCAATGAACGATGATCCGATTGTTTTTGCTTTAGCCAATCCGAATCCAGAAATTACCTATGATAATGCGCGAGCTTGGGGCGTTCGGGTTATGGCGACTGGTCGTTCGGATTACCCTAACCAAGTGAATAATGTGTTAGCATTCCCAGGGATTTTCCGAGGCGCTTTAGATGTTCGTGCTAGCGATATTAACG
Source organism: Lysinibacillus sp. NPDC097195 (assembly GCF_044762075.1). Classification (NCBI taxonomy): domain Bacteria; kingdom Bacillati; phylum Bacillota; class Bacilli; order Caryophanales; family Bacillaceae; genus Lysinibacillus; species Lysinibacillus sp. NPDC097195. The sequence continues at coordinate 587,438 of NZ_JBIWDP010000001.1, forward strand.
AGGCGATGAAACTTGCGGCTGTGGAAGCAATCGCTTCATTAGTAGCAACTGAAGACTTATCAGAAGAATTTATTATCCCTAAGTCTATGGACGAACGTGTGGCAAGTGTTGTCGCACAAGCAGTTAGTAGAGCAGCTATCAAATCGGGTATAGCATCGTTACATTCATAACGAAGATAAACGTTGTCGATTCCTTTCTGCTCAACAATCATGGTATGATAGAAAAGAAATGATTTGTTGAGATAAGGACGGGTTTTTATCATGGTACAAGAAGTAGCAAATAAATTTATTGAAAATGTATGTCAGCATTTAGTGCGTAATATGAATATTACAAAAGTTGAGCAGCACTTTAAGCAAACGATTGCAATGCAACGCCAATCAGCACAATCTACAACTGATTTTTGGGATATGTTAATGATGAATATGCTGTATTTTACTGATAATGAACAAGTTTGGGAAAAAGAGTTTATTCATATGCTAGAAAACAAACAATGGTTAAAACCTAGTGTACTTGAAGAGGAATTGCTTATGCATCAGATGCGAATTCGCCAGCAAGTAGCGGAACGCATGGATATGGCAAAAGATTTGTTCCATCAACAGTATGAAACGGAAGGACTATCAGAAGAGGATATTATTTATGACTATGCCTATAGTTCTGCGGCGCATTCGATGCGTATGGATTTACTGACAGTGCTCGTCTCGACACCAGCACAATCGAAAGTGTTATTTGAAGCGGATCCACACGAAACAGTGCGCATCATTAACGGTTACATCGCCTATCATACGGATGGGCTAATTTCAAAAACAAAGTTAACATAATAAGTGCCAGGCACCCAAACAATTCTGAAAATTCGAAGTGAAAATCCACGAAGACTATTGCGGCTTCTATGTATGCCCGCGGATAGCCCAGTGGATTTTTTTCTTATATAAGCAATATACCTTTTTGAAATCAACATTTGTGCAGGATAATTGTGTATTATGATAAACTAGATTTGAGTTTACTTGAAAGGAATTATGTCCATGAATACACCATTCACATTTAAACATACACAACCGATAAATATGGATCCAACAAAAAAATACCCTGCTATTTTTTTATTGCATGGAATGGGAAGTAATGAAGATGACTTACCGCAATTAGTACAACCATTTCAACAGCAATGTCATATTATAAGTGTCAGAGGGCCAATCACACAAAAGCCTGGTTACGCATTTTTTACAATTCAAGAGGTTGGCAAACCAGATCGAGCTATATTTGATAAAGTGTTAATTGCACTGCAACGCTTTGTGTTGGAAGCTATTGAGGAATTCCAAATTGACCCGCATAAAGTTTTTGTTCTTGGATTTAGCCAAGGTGCTGTACTTGCGCAATCACTAGCTTTTGTTATGGGAAATTTAATTACAGGTATTGTTGCTTTGAGTGGCTATACTCCAAAATTTGTTACGGAGGAATATGCGATCCGTACTGTTAATCATTTACATGCTTTTATTTCTCATGGTGACTATGATTATGTCATTCCCTCACAATGGGGCGTTGAAAGCAAGGAACTATTCGAACAATTTGGAGCAACGGTGATTTTTAAGCAATATCCAGATGGACATGGTGTTACACCTGAGAATATGGAAGATTTAACAGTATTTCTAGCTCAACATTTACAAGACAATGTTCAATAAAAACAATAAAGGCATCGGGGTTACTCGATGCCTTTTACTATTGGTGTTTACTTAAGAAAGACTACGGTCTTTATCTGTTACTGCGGCAACAGCATCATGGATTGTCGTCTCAAAATGATTACTTTGTAGGGAAGAAACGCCTTGAATGGTCGTGCCACCTGGAGAGCATACTTGATCGACAAGGGCCCAAGGATGTTCATTGGATTGTAAAATCATTTTTGCACTGCCTAATACAGCGTTCGCTGCAATATCGAGTGCCATATTTTTAGGTATGCCTTCACGAACAGCTGCTCGAGCTAATGCATCGATATACATGTAGGTAAAGGCCGGTGATGCACCGCCAATTGTCGTAAAGATAGAGAATAAATGTTCAGGTACTTCAATAATTGTACCGATTGTTTCAAATAAAGTAGTAATGAGTCGGAGTTGCGCCTCTGTTACTTGCTCATTTGCCGTATAGCAACTTGTTGAAGCTCCAATCAGTGCATTGATATTTGGCATGACGCGAATAATAGGTGTGGACTCTGAAAGGTAGCCTTGGAAGTAGTTGAGGTTTTTGCCCGCAGCAATGGAAACAATCATATGCTTTGCTTGTAAATGTTTTTTAACTTCAGGTAAAACATCAGGTAATATTTGTGGTTTAACGCCTAAAATAATAATATCGCATTTTGCCATAAGTTCCTCGATGGAGTTTGTTGCTTGGATTCCATAAGAGGTAGCTAATTGAGTTGTTTTAGTTTTTGTACGATTATAGCCATATATATAAGAGGAATCGAAATCTCCATTTTTACACATGCCTTTTATAATCGCTGTGGTCATATTCCCTAGACCAATAAATCCATATTTCACGTCTGAGACACTCCTTCAATAAGATCGAACATACCCATTAGTATAGTGCAGATTGTTTTTCTTGAATAGTATTATGTAAGAAAGAAGGCAATAAGGTTCAAATTCATGCCAGTCGGTGGTATCATAGAAGGAGTTGTGATTTGGCATATTGCTAATTCATGAATGAAATCATGTACTTTATGTGAACTTTGAGACATAGCCACCCTAAAAGGGGTAAAATAATAATTTGATATGTAGAATGCAAAAAATGTCTCTTTCTATCGAAGGATGCATGTAGAAATTATAAAGAAAAGGAATTAAGAGGAATGGAACAAAATCTAAAAACGGATCAAAATCCGCAGACTGTAGAAGAAACAATAGAGAAACATTCGCTCTCTAATGTTTTAGCACAAACAGTTAAAACTGGTATTATAAAATCCAATTTAATTCCTATGTGGGCTGGCTTAGCGCTCGGGATGTATAAAAATAAAATGACGCTCTTGGACAATATACCTGAAATCATTTTTGCCACAATTGGCTCGGCTCTTGTTATTGGTGCGGCAGGGGCGTTTAATAACGTCTATGATCGAGATATAGATGCGATTATGCCTCGTACAAAAAATCGTCCTACCGTAACAGGTGAGATGTCAGCAAAATCCACGTTAATTTTAGCGATTGTCATGCTGATTGTTGGGTTAGGTGTCCTAGCATTAGCATCACCACTAGCAGCTTTATTCGGTTTTATTGGTGTCTTTTTATATGTTGTACCGTATACAATGTGGACAAAACGTCGCACAATTTATAATACGGAAGTTGGTAGTATATCAGGTGCTGTTCCACCTTTAATTGGTTGGGCTGCGGTATCTTCAGATATTACTCATCCAGCTTTAATGGGGCTCTTTTTTGTTATGGTAATCTGGCAAATGCCACACTTTTATGCCATTGCCATTCGTAAGCATGCAGACTATGAAGCTGCGAATGTTCCGATGTTACCTGTTGTTAAAGGGATGCGTCGCACGTACTACCAAACGAATTTTTATTTAATTTTGCTAATATTATCGAGCTTTTTATTTGGTTCGTTAAGTATGGGGATTATGCTTGTTGCACTTATATTAAGTGTCGCATGGCTTGTTATGAGTATTTACGGTTACCATAGCAATACAGATCAAGGAAAATGGGCAACAAAAATGTTTGTGTTCTCACTTTTCCATATGACAATTCTCTTCTCAACTGTTATTATTTATTCGCTAGCAGGGGTTATATTTAAATTATATTAATGACTATTGCACCTATATTGACAAGCCTCATCACAATTTTTGTGGTGGGGCTTGTCTTATTTTTCAAGAACGTGATATAACATCTTCTATCATAATGGAATATTTGGAGAGAAGGTGCATCTAAGTGAGGAACAGTTATTAAAATAAGTCATTGCAGTGGAAGTACCGCACTCCAGCAGGAACAGCACGAGCAAAAATTTAAGGAAGCTGTGCCTGCGTAAAAGGAGCTTATTGAGAGGGAATGAAAGTTTATTCTAGATTGTCTTCTTGCTCGTTGTCTTTTGGTTTTGCCACAGATGTTATGTGTCGTGTTGGCCATTCAAATGCATGTAGTTGGCCGCCGAATACTGCGCCACCATCAATTCCAATAATATGATTGTTACCAAAATAAACATTGTAATTAGTAGGATCCTCATGCAGTTTATATGTTGGAGTATGACCAAAAATCACGGTTTTTTGTCCTTGATAACCATTATGAAATTCCTCTCGAATCCATAATAGTTGTAAAGGATCTGTCTCTGCCAAGGCCACATTAGGTACAACACCACCGTGGACAAAAATTGCATCTTCTAATTCAATATACATTTCAAACGTTTCGATTAGCTGTAAATGTTCTTCAAGCTTCGGTAATGTTTGAATGTAATGAGGTAATGTATTTGTATGAAGTGCATCTTCAAAATCTTCCGCCTGATAGCCATAGCTTGCGAGTGTTGCATCGCCTCCACAAAGTGAAACCCAATGATTCCAAGCTTTCGGAATGCCAGAACGGCAGGCTTTTAACATAAGTGCCTCGTGATTCCCGAGTAGAACACGTGCACCAGTTGCTTGAAGTTCGGCAACTATATTTAAAACACCACACGAAGCAGGGCCTCGATCAATATAATCACCAAGTAATATCAACTGATCTTGTGTGGCATCGAACTGCACTTTTAATAATAACTCTTCCAACAGTTCTAATTCTCCATGTATATCACTAATAGCTAGAATACGTGTCATCGTAAAGCATCCTTTCCAATTGTAACAGGCGTTACTCTTCATTATAGAGAAGAATCTTGCAAAATTCGACTTATCTCGTTTATGAATGTGCGATGTTACTGAAGCCTGTTTGAATATAAACGGCAAAAAGATATAAGTTAATAGGGGATACTATTCGTCAGAAACCATTTCCGTAGTCTTCTATGTTATGACAGCTTGAGAATAAGCTATTATTCGTTTGTCTATACATTTAAAAAATAAGTGAAAGGAAGGAGATGGGAGGGGGAAATCGTAATAAAGAGGAATAGCTAATGTGATAATATATCCCTTTATTATCGAGATGTATTGTCACATTAGCATGAATTAGTTTTTCATTTTATTCCATTCTTGCTCGGCAATTTTTTCATCAAAGGTTGAAAGTAAGCGATAATTGTCGGTGTCTAAAATACGAAAGTGGTGACTTATAACATTTTGTTGTAATCGGTAACCTTGCCATTCATTCAGGTTTTTCCACCATATGTATCCACCCATCGTTTTTTCTTTTGGTTGTAATGTACCGTTATTAGCGATTAAGTCAACGACCTCTAATGGATCGCCGCCGAGTTCATGCTGTAAAATAGAACTGTCTCGGCATAGTGCACAAACAGCCACTGTAGTCGTCCAGCCAGTTTTAATGCGACCTTTTTCTATTTGCACAAGTGTTTTTTTTGACAGACCTAATAGGTCGCTCATTTGATCTTGCGTTAAATTTTTTTCTGTTCGAATTAATTTTAATTTTTCAGAGATGAGTAAATTAAGTTGTTCACGATTCATGCAAACACCCTTTCTATCAGGTTGTTACGCTCCATTATACATGAAAGATGAAATAGGTGGCGAAGATTCGGGAGTTAACATTGAGAAGATGTTGTATACGGAGCTAAAGAAATAGACTGCTCAAAGAATTTTACTTATTGAGCAGTCTGTTAGTTAGTATAACAGGCTATTTAATATTCATATTTTTTTGTGTCAGATATTACGCGGAAATGAATTCCTTTAATTTGGGCACTTACTTTATGGCGAAGCGTATCAAGATCCACTAGTTCATCACCGTCATTTACACACTCAGCGATTTCCTGTAAAAGTTTAGTGAAAGCTTCTTTAAATAATGCGCGCATATTATCAAAATCAAGACTTCTAAAGCTTCCGTCAATATCAAACGCCTCAACAGAATTTAATTGCTTGGAAGCACCAGCGAAGCGATCATCGTAAACGGTATAGTTTTCATCAGTTACAACGATAATATATAATATTTCGCCAGTAATCGTTTTTAATTCAATATTTGTTTTGTGTTTTTTGACGTCAGTAATAATATGGATACCGTCTGAATGATATAGTTTAAAAAGTTTCATGACATTGCCCCCTGGGAATAGAATTATAGCTAAGTCTATTATATAAAAATATGGCGAATAGTGGAATAAGCAGAAAGTATAGTGAAACCTATAAATAGCCCAATAGATTAGCTTTCAGTCGCAACGGGGGCTGTTTTACGAAGTGGACGTACTTCAATATAGTGAAGTTGATGACCATGTTGTTCATAAATGCTAAATACATATTGTGCTAGTTCAATGTTTTTAATGGCCTTAATGCCATTGTTCACAGTTAAGAACCAACCGCCTAGTGTTTCGACTTCTGCTGTATCGAGCGATACGTGTAATAAATTTTCTACATCTTCCACAAGCATTTTAGCATTTAAAATGTAATGATTATCGCCTATTTTTCGAATTTCAGCTACTTCATCATCATCAAATTCATCGCGAATTTCTCCGACAATCTCTTCTAAAATATCTTCTACTGTTACAAGCCCTGAAGTACCACCATATTCATCCATTAAAATGGCCATATGAATGCGTTCTTTTTGCATTCTGACAAGTAATTGTTGGATAGGGGTCGTTTCTATTACACGAATAACAGGATTAATGAAGTTTTCGAGCACTAAAGAATCATCTGTTAGCTGCTCTAGTAAACCATGGGTAAATAATTCTTTTGCATTAATAAAGCCTAAAATATTGTCACGATCACCATCATAAACAGGATAGCGCGTATATTTTTCAGTGGCGATAAAGTGAATAATATTGGTAAAAGTTTCGTTTTTTTCAATGCCTGCTATTTCTGTACGAGGAACCATAATTTCACGAGCAATACGTTCATCGAATTCAAAAACATTATTAACGAATTTTAACTCCGTTTTATTTATTTCACCGCTTTTAAAACTTTCAGACAATAAAGAGCGTAGTTCTTCCTCTGTATGTGATATCTCATGTTCATTCGCTGGCTTCATGCCAAAGAAACCGAGAAGTAGTCGTGCTGATCCATTTAAAAACCAAATAAATGGATACATCAATTTATAGAAAGCAATAATTGGTTTAGCAAAAAGTAATGCAATAGTTTCTGTCTTTTGAATAGCTGCAGTTTTTGGTGCCAATTCACCGACAACTACATGTAAAAATGTTGCGATAGCAAAAGCGGAACCAATAGTGAAGATAGGGATGTAATTATCCGAAATACCAATCGTGTTAAAGAATGGATGTAACATGAATTCAAATGTTTTTTCACCGACCATCCCGATTCCGAGCGCAGTGATTGTTATGCCGAGCTGACATGCAGATAAGTATTCATCTAAATGATTGACGACATGTTTTGCTGGAATTGCTTTTTTATTGCCCTCTGCAATTAATTGGTCAAGTCTAGAAGAACGCATCTTAACAATCGAAAATTCCGTTGCGACGAAAAAGGCGGTTAAAGCTAATAAAATGGTGAAAATTGATAAATTCAGTATGGTCTCCAAATAGTCGTTCTGCAAAACAGAACGTCACCTCCTAGGTATTAATAAGTAATAATAACGATTGCATTAGTGCTATGCTTTCGGGTGAAACATTTTTTTTAATTGATTGGATATTTTGCTTATCTTGCTCGTTCATTTGTTTAAGTAAAGAAGTTACATCATGTTCTAAATCTTGCATTTTTAATCGTAGTATTTGCACATCGATTTCTTCATAAGCTGTGTGATGAAGGGCATGCTGTATTTCACCGAGTGAAAGCCCTTCTTGTTTACGTTGTTCAATAAAATAAAGTCGATCAATCATGGAAGGGTCATAATAGCGATAATTTGATGCGGAACGTTCTGCTACCAACAGGCCTATATTTGTATAGTAGTCTATTGTTCTTTTTGTAATGCCTGTTATATCAGCAAGTTCCCCGATTTTCAGTTTTTCTGTCCCAATGCAAGTACCTCCCAACCATCACGTGATACTTTGATTATAACGTGATGGTTTACTCCTATTCAATTAAAAAGTGTTAAGATTTCGAAATTGTAAGATTTCTCGCTGTCAAGGCATGTGGGGAGAGCTACTGTTTTATGGCGGTATGAAAGTACAAAAAAATAGCTCTTCTAAGCGACATAATCGTTAGAAAAGCTAGCAGTTTTATTTATTTAAATATGTATCATACAGATGCTGTAGTGCATCTTCACCACTCATTTGCAGTATTTTTTCATCATTAAAAACGAGCGTGATTTCTGTACGTGAAGCATCAATCTCCTCGCCTTGCATTGCACATATAACATTTACAACACCTGTTTCTGCAAGCTGTTTTTGCATGGCTTGATCCCAAGCTTGTTCAGCAAATAATGGGGCTTGCCAAGTACCTTGTACATGAAGCTCATTTTTTTTTGCGTCATATTCCCAGCGTATGTCACGTAAAATAGTTTTAAATAGATCATTAATAGTAAAAGATTCATTGTTGTAGTTAATCGTTAGTGCTCTTATTGCATGGACATCACGGCTAACTGCGCTAGCTGCAGCATCAGCAGCAGAGTTAATGCCTGATACGGCATCTTTAATTTCAGAGAGTCGATCACCACAGCCAGCAAGTAAGACAGACAGGCATGTTACAAAAGTGAGTTTTGTCATCCATTTCACAAGGAATACCCCCAGTTCCACTAGTTGTTACTACTATATTAACGAAAAGAAAATTATGAAGGAAGGGTGTGTAAGTGGCAGATTGTGACGTTTTTGCAACGATACGACCTTTTCTTAGCGGATTCGAGATAGCAAAGGGATAGGCTAGTTGAAATTTCGTGAAAACCATTAGAAGGGGAGCGGTTGAAAATGAAAATTAATGATGAGATACTCGATCGTTTAGGAACGTATTTTGTGTATCATGCAGTATATGATAATTATGGGATTACGTTTGAAAACTTTGTTGAACGTTGGATGCGGGGGATTCTTGAAGTTTAGGCATTGGATGCGCATAAAATATTGGTAGACAAGTTCAGCTTGTTTATAAACAAAAAGAGCTGTGTTCTTCAATTTGAACACAGCTCTTTTAATTAACATGTTACGTCTTTTACTTAAAGTACTTCGTAATAAACTGATTTGCTTCTTGCCAATTATAAACACGCACTACATTGTCAGGCACAGCCAGACGATTATAAGGTGTATCGAACAGTATAACAGGTATTTTTAATTCTTCAGCGATCATTACAGCATTATCGTGTTTATCTTCAAAGAAAGCTGATACACTATGCTTTTTCGCTGTGGCAAGCTTATCGTGGCTACCGATGAGCTCAATATGATCAAAAGGAATTGCCTGAGATTTAAACCAGTTTCGTGTTATATCTGTTACATTTTCACCACGTGCAGAAATGTAATATAGCTCATACGTATTTTGCCAAGCATTTAAAATTTCTTTGGCATCTTTTGCTGCTTCAGAAACTTCATACATAAAAGGTTCATTTTCCTTAAACCACGTGTTAAATGCAGTGCGATCTACTGGATGGGGGAATGCTGATAAAAAATCATATTCACAGACATCATCCAGTGTAATATTGACATTATACTGTTTATTTATATGGGGGATAAGTGTACTAGGACATGTTACTGTCCCGTCAATATCAATCCCAAAACGAGGCTTCGTTGTCATGCAAGCACCTCCTTAGGCGTTCGCTTTCGCTGCTTCTTCAGCTGCACGCTTTTCTACCATTTCGGCAGCTAACTTATCGATTTCTTTTTTCAGCTCTTCTACCATTGTTTCTTCCGGTACTTTACGTACCGTTTTACCTTTCATGAATAGCAGACCTTCACCACGTGCACCGGCGATCCCAATATCGGCTTCACGCGCTTCACCAGGTCCATTAACGGCACAGCCTAAAACTGCTACTTTTAATGGCACATTTAATTTTGAAATGTATTCTTCTACTTCATTGGCAATCGAAATTAGGTCAATTTCAATACGTCCACATGTTGGACATGAAATTAAGGTTGCCATATTAGACGCTAAGCCAAATGATTTTAATAATTCACGGGCTACTTTTATTTCTTCCACAGGATCGGCTGATAGCGAAATACGTAATGTATTCCCAATACCTTTTGACAGGATTGCTCCCAGTCCAGCGGCTGATTTAACAGTACCGGCAAATAGGGTACCTGATTCTGTAATACCTAAATGTAGCGGGTAATCGAATGCTTTTGCAGCTTTTTCATATGCTTCAATCGCTAAATTAACATCCGATGCTTTCATAGACACGATAATGTCGTGGAAATCTAAGTCTTCCAAAATTTTAATATGGTGTAGTGCTGATTCTACCATGCCATCAGCAGTTGGATAGCCGTATTTTTCAAGAATATGACGCTCTAAAGAACCAGCATTTACGCCGATACGGATTGGAATACCTTTCGCTTTTGCAGCTGTCACAACGGCTTCTACTTTTTCTTTACGCCCAATATTACCTGGGTTAATACGAACTTTATCAATACCATTTTCAATTGCTTTTAAAGCTAATTTATAGTCAAAGTGAATATCAGCTACTAATGGAATATGGATACGTTTTTTAATTTCGGCAATGGCATCAGCCGCACGCTCATCTGGTACTGCAACACGAACGATTTGACAGCCCGCCTCTTCAAGTCGCAAAATTTCTGCAACCGTTGCTTCGACATCATGTGTTTTTGTAGTACACATACTTTGAATGAATAATTCATTACTACCACCAATTGTTAAATTACCGACACGTACAGGACGTGTTTTTGAACGGTGACAAATTTCACTCATTAACTTTCTCTCCTTTTCGGCCACAACTTTCAGCCGTCACTGACACTTATTTTAGCAGTGTAAGAAAATAAGGACAAGGAAGAAACGTTAACTTTTCATTTTCCGCACTTGTTTTCGAATTCAAATGAGAGGGGAAGCTTAATATTTTCGCCAGCTACAAGTGCTTGTAATTGAAGATGTGGATTTAATTGATAAAAAAGCTCCAGCCGTTCTGGAAAGGTCATTGGCATTTTTGCAGGGTGTAGTGCAAATAAGCTATGTAACGTATCGCCTTGAATGGTTTGGACGGTGATGTAAGCAGGTTCTTGTTGATTTTCGCACAGTACATTTTGACCTTCTTTAGGATAGAAGGCGGCAAGTGATAATGTTCCTTCAGTCAAATCTACTTTAACGACAAATGCGATCAACACGATGGCAACAGTTAATAAGAATGCTCGCAAAAAAACCCCTCCTTTTTCTACACTATATTGAGAAGAGAGGGGAATCATGCCTATTATTTTAAATTTGGTTGTTTTGGATATTTTGTAAAGGCAACAATTAATAGAGTAATGGTTAATAGTAATGACAATATTGAGAGTATCGTACTTGCATTGGGAAGGTATTCTGCTAGCATACTTATTAGCGTTGACCAAGTAATGGTGAACGTTGTTGTGCGCCAAATATGGCGATATTCACCCCGACGTTTCATCACTTTTAAAATAAACAAACCTGCTAAAGCGTAAAGTGCAATTTGCCCGAAAATTAACATTGTTGTCATAACAAACAGCATGATAAACGTCACTGGATATAATAACCATTTTATTTGATCTATGTATTCTGTTATCCCACTAATATCTAACGTATTGACAGACATATCCGCAGTAAAACGTCCGAATGAAAATACTGTCACTATCGTAATTAATAGAAAAGTATATTGAATAACTTTCCCTATAGGTAATAAACGATAGGCTGCTAGTTTTTTAGGATGCATTAAGCTATCAATTAATAATTGTGAGTGTTTCATAATTTTTATCTCCTCCAAGCGTTATTCTAACATGTTCAAGAATGTCTAGATATGGACTAAGTAACTTTATCTGAGAATTCGTTGGTAAAATGTTAACATTGTGTAAAGAAGTTAAAGGTTTTCTTTACTTTTTGTACATTTTCATTTAATGATTAGAAATAGATTAGTAGAGACGTAGGAATTGGAGCGAAAACCATTGACAATAGATTGGCAAAGCATTTTATTTCAATTTTTAGGTGGATTAGGGGTCTTTTTATTTTCCATAAAATATATGGGTGATGGCTTACAAAAGTCGGCAGATGATAGGCTTCGAGAATGGTTAAATCGATTTACGACGAATCCATTAATGGGTGTGTTAGTTGGCATTATTGTAACAGTATGTATTCAGTCAAGCTCTGCGACTACCGTTATTACTGTCGGTTTAGTAAGTGCGGGCTTCTTAACACTAAGGCAAGCAATTGGAGTTATTATGGGGGCCAATATTGGGACAACCATCACTGCATTTATTATTGGCATTAATATTGGTATTTACTTTTATCCACTCCTTGCGATTGGTGCAGCATGTTTGTTTTTCTTTAAAAAAGCCTTTTATCATCATATCGGGCAAATTTTATTTGGATTTGGGGGTCTGTTTTTAGGATTAGAGTTAATGGGTGCAAGTATGCAGTCGTTACATCAATTGGCAGATTTCGCTTCACTCACGATTCATCTGAGTAATCAACCGGTTTTAGGCATCTTCCTCGGTACTATTTTTACGTTGCTTGTTCAAAGCTCCACAGCGACCGTGGGTGTTTTGCAAGGCTTATATGCAGAGCACTTAATAGGCTTAGATGGCGCATTACCAATTCTATTTGGCGAAAATATTGGCACGACGATAACAGCTGTGTTAGCGTCGTTAGGTGCTTCCATCTACGCTAAGCGGGCGGCGGCAGCTCATGTGTTATTTAATGTTTTTGGGACAGTTATTTTTATGGTACTATTCACCCCATTCATCAACTACGTACAGTGGATTAGTCAGGTCTTTCACTTAGAACCACGTATGCAAATTGCTGTCGCTCATGGTTCGTTTAATATTTTTAATATGATGATTCAGCTACCATTTATTGCAGGGTTATCGTTACTTGTAACAAAATTATTGCCTGGACATGATGGCAATATCGATGTGACGACAAAACATTTAGATCCAGCATTTATTGATTCTTCTCCCGCTATTGCACTTGGGCAGGCAAAGGAGGAAGTTTTACGAATGGGTGAGCATGCATTAAGAGGCTTAGAAGAAACTTTTTCCTATATGAAAACAGGGGACTCTGCACATATACCGACAGTGCTCCAGTTGGAAGTGGCACTTAATCACTTAGATAAAGAGATCACCAATTATTTAGTGATGGTGTCAAAGCAACCACTTTCTCATGCAGATTCGCTTCGTCATCATACCCTTTTAACGAATGTACGTGATATTGAGCGCATCGGTGACCATTTTGAAAATATATTAGAACTTTTACAATATAAAGAACATCATGAAGTAACGTTAAGTAAATCAGCGCGCCAAGATTTAATCGGCATGTTTAGTCTTGCCATTGAGGCGGTACGTAAAAGCATAGAGGCACTTGATACAGCAAGTTTAAGTTTGGCACAAGAAGTGACTGAGCTAGAAAGTTTAATCGATGATATGGAGGATAAACTAAGACAAAAGCATATCGCACGCTTAAATACAAATGAATGTAGCGGCGCTGCAGGTATTGTCTATACGGATATTGTTAGTAATCTAGAGAGAATCGGGGATCATGCTGTTAATATTGCTGATTCGATATTAGGTATTCGTCATTAAGTATGAAACTTTTGACAATATATTTCGTATGTAAGGCAATGCACGACAAAAGGAGAGAGTATTTATGGAAGTCGTTGGCTGGATTGTAGTGATTGCCTGCTTTATCGTTTCATTTGTTGGTTTAGTGTATCCGATAATTCCAGGTGTGTTATTTTTAATCGGTGGTTTTTTACTGTATGGATTATTTTTTTCATTTGCTGATTTAAGCTGGTGGTTTTGGGCTATTGAAATAGTATTTGTTGTGCTTTTATTTGCTGCGGATACGGTTGCCAATGCATTGGGTCTTAAAAAATTTGGCGGTTCAAACGCAGGGATGTGGGGCAGTACAATTGGCTTGTTAATTGGGCCATTCGTTATTCCAGTTGCGGGAATTTTAATAGGCCCTTTTTTAGGAGCGGTTATTGCTGAGCTAATTTTCGAACGAAGAACTGTTGGAGAAGCGGTGAAAAGCGGTGTTGGCTCACTTGTTGGGTTTTTCACGTCAACGGTTGCCAAAGCGGGTATTCAAATTGTTATGATTATTTTGTTCTTTATTGCCATTTAACTTAAAAAATTGTGGAGGTAATTATAAAGTTTAACAAATTAAAGAAATGGGTATATTAGAAAATGGATTATTTTTTCGGTCAAAAGGCTGAAATCTTTGATTTGAGGTATTTTTCATTGAATGGTTTGACCAATTTTGATAATCTAAGGATGTACTAATTATTTCTTTATTTTAGGGAGGAACTTTAAAATGGCTTATGAATTACCACAATTAACTTATGCTTATGACGCATTAGAACCAAATATCGACGCAAAAACAATGGAAATTCACTATTCAAAACACCACAATACTTATGTAACAAATTTAAACGCAGCAGTAGAAGGTACTGAATTTGCTGAGAAAGACATTAACGATTTAATCGCAAATATCGATGCACTACCAGCTGACAAACAAACTGCAGTTCGTAATAACGGTGGCGGACATGCTAACCATACACTATTCTGGGAATTAATCGCACCAGGCGGTTCTAACACTCCAGTTGGTGAAGTAGCAAAAGCAATCGACGCTAAATTTGGTTCTTTCGATGCTTTCAAAGAAGAGTTTGCAAAAGCTGCAACAACTCGTTTCGGTTCAGGTTGGGCGTGGTTAATCGTTGATGGTGATTCAGTAGCAGTTACATCTACACCAAACCAAGACTCTCCTGTTATGGAAGGTAAAACACCAATTTTAGGATTAGATGTTTGGGAGCATGCTTACTACTTAAACTATCAAAACCGTCGTCCAGATTACATCGGTGCTTTCTGGAATGTAGTAAACTGGGATGTAGTAGAAGCTAAATACCAAGCTGCAAAATAATTATTGCAAAAAGCAAAGTGATGATATTTTGCTAAGCAGAATGTCTAGCGGAAGTTTTCGCATAATATTTTTCATAAAGAGCTATGCAGAAGGTGTACAACACCTTGGCATAGCTTTTTTTATGTATAAGGACGATAGCTGTTTAGTTACAATGAAAGACGAAAAATTTAAATAAAATTGACAGGCTTTAATAGGAACTTTTCAAGTGAAGTTCCGTCAAATAAATAGTTAGGAATTCGTGCAGGGGTTAATGCATTATTAACTATCGCAATAAAGCAAAAATAGGACGGTATTTGTCAATACGCAAATGAATGAATAGCTTGGAAAGCAGGGCGGTACTTGCATGTAATCTAGTGTCGGACTATTGGGCAATTTTGCTATTCAATGCTAAACAGATGAATTATGAAATTGGCTTTTCTGACTGTACTTCCAATGGTATACTAAGTATCGTGTATTTAAACAGTAATTAGATGAGGAGGGGAATACATATGCGCAAAGCACCGGGGAAAAATCGCGCAGCGAGTGTTAAAGCCAAGCATCACTCAAATTTAACATTTCGTATGAATGTCCTTTTCTTTGCTATATTTATCGTATTTTCGATGTTAATTTTTAGGCTTGGCTATATGCAAATTGTTAAAGGGGAAGAGTATGTTCGTGTCTTAGAACGGACGGAGGAAGTTCCTGTGAATACAAGTGTGCCAAGAGGTCGAATGTATGATCGCTATGGCCGAATTTTAGTTGATAATCAGCCGGAAAATGCGATTACCTATACAAAAATGCAGACGACAACTACAGAGGAAATGCTTGCAATCGCCGAAAAGCTGGCACAATTGATTGATCAGCCAACAAACCGTGTCACATTACGTGATAAGTATGATTTTTGGATTTTAAAAAATCATGATAAAGCCTACGCGAAAATTTCTGACGCAGAGCAAACGAAAATTAAAACACAAGAAAATATTACGACAAGTCAAGCAAATGCCGAGATAGATAAGATTGTGCGTGAGCGCATTACAGACGAAGAGTTAGCACAGTTGACGGATGCTGATTTAGAAGTCTTGGCGATATACCGCGAGATGGTATCGGGTTATAATTTATCACCACAAATTATTAAAAGTGAAAATGTAACAGCTGATGAATTTGCTCGTGTTTCTGAACGCTTAACAGAGTTACCAGGCGTTAACACGACAACGGACTGGAAGCGTGTCAAACTATCTCCACTTTCTGTATTAGGCCGTACAACTGTGCCAACGAAGGGTATTCCGAAAGATAAGCTGAATTATTATTTGGCACGAGATTATTCTCGTAATGACCGCGTTGGAGAAAGTTATATTGAAGCCCAATATGAAGAGCTACTACAAGGGCAAAAAACTGTTGTGAAAAATATTACGAATAAAAAAGGGCAAGTTGTCGATACGGTGACAACGTATGAAGGGGAGCCTGGCAAAGATTTAATCTTAACATTTGATAGTGAGTTACAAGCAACTAACGAAAAAATTGTAGAAGAAGAACTACTGAAATTAAAAGCAATGTCTGGCTCTAGCTTATTAGACCGCGCATTCTTAGTCATGATGGATCCAAACACGGGTGATATTTTATCGATGGTTGGTAAAAAAATCGAAAAGGATTCTGAAACTGGGAAGAATGTCGTTGTGGATTATGCCTATGGCTCATTCACAACAGCCTATGAGGCAGGGTCTGTCGTAAAAGCTGCAACTTTATTAACTGGCTATAACTTAGGGGCCATTACGCCGAATACGGTATTGGGAGATGAGCCGATTCATTTACTTCAAACACCTGTAAAAAAATCGATTTTCAATCCTGGTGGTTATATTTCGATGGACGGCTTAAGTGCACTTGAACGATCTTCCAACGTTTATATGTTTAAAACGGCTTTACTAATTAATGGCACACCGTATAGTTATAACATGCCACTACGGTTAAATGATCAAACATTCCCGAAAATGCGTAATTCCTATGCACAGTTTGGCTTAGGTGTTAAAACGGGTATTGATTTACCAAATGAATTTAGTGGGGTCCAAGGTCCATCAGGTCCTACAGAGGGCGGTAAAGCGCTCGACTTAGCAATTGGCCAGTATGATACGTATACACCACTTCAACTAGCGCAATATATATCAACGATAGCGAATGGTGGTTACCGTATTCAACCCCATGTTGTCAAAGAAGTGCGTGACCCGTCAAAAGATGGTCAGCAGTTAGGACAATTAGTAACAGAAGTTGGGCCAAAAATTTTAAATCGAATAGATAATTCCGAAGATGAAATAAACTATATTAAAAAAGGACTACGCCGTGTTTATACAGGCTCTAATGGTACGGCACGTTCAGCATTTGCTAATGCACCATTTACTGCAGCCGGAAAAACAGGGACAGCCGAAGTAGTGTATTATGGACCATTACGTGAACGTTATGGCACTAATACGACCAATTTAACGCATGTTGGTTTTGCACCATATGAAAATCCTGAAATTGCTTATGCTGTTGTTATTCCATGGGTGTCAACGAACTTGAATGTACATTTATCAAGTAATAACGTGATTGCAAGACGTGCATTAGATGCTTATTACGACCTGAAAGAAAAATATGATAAGACAAAAGTATCAGATAATAAAGTAGAGCAGCCAATTTTACCAGCTATTACGGAAGATAAAATTGGTGAAGATGAAGAAGAATAAAAAATCCGCTAGCGCATTTTATATGCCTAGCGGATTTTTTTATCTTTAAATTAGCGAATTAGATTGAGGCAAATGAGCTTCTAACAGCATGCACCAAGACTATGGGCACATTTTTAAGTTAACTAGAATTATGCTGAAAGCTGTCGGATTGCTAATTCAAATTGTTGCTTCGGTTTATGTCCAAACAGCTCTATATTATTACAAAAATAAGATGTCACCATAAAATCAATTGCTTCCTGTAAAGAACATTCTCGATGATCCATGAGCAGTGTTAAATATGTTTTAAAGTAATCGGCATTTTGTACTTTTGCATGCTTCATCACAAAGTCAAACCCCTCTGATGTTATTTCCTGACACAAATGCTAATTATAACACCGTTCGGGAAGGAAGCAAACAATAAGAAGCCAATTGTAAATGCTTCTTTACAATCGTTTACAAAGCATTACATTCCTTTACGTGTATTTTACGAACGATTTATACGAATTCAACATTCAGTCATTATAGTAAAGATTGTAAGGCAAGTAACAAATAAAAATGTTAGTGACGGAGGCAAATGAGATGAAAAAGTGGAAGTACTTAACGATGACAGCGGTAATGGGTTCAGCATTAATGCTAGGTGCATGTAGTGGAGATAGCTCATCGCAAAACGGTAACAATGCAGAAACAAATGCACCAGCGAACTCAGGACAAGAAGCTGCTGATGAAAAACTGCAAGGGTCTGTTGCTGGAGATGGGTCATCAACAGTAGCACCAATTATTGAAGCAGTTGTTGAAGAGTATGCAGGTGCACAACCGGATGTCAAAGTATCGGTAGGTGTTTCTGGTACTGGTGGCGGCTTTGAAAAATTCATCGCAGGTGAGACAGACTTTTCAAATGCATCTCGTTTTATAAAAACTGAAGAGAAAGAAAAGCTTGAACAAGCTGGAATTGCTTATACGGAATTAGCTTTAGCATATGATGGATTATCCGTAGTGGTGAACCCTGAAAATGACTGGGCTAAAGATTTAACTGTTGAACAATTAAAGAAAATTTGGACTGAAGATGGCACAGAGAAAAAATGGTCTGATATCGATCCATCTTGGCCTTCAGAAAAAATCGTCTTCTACGCACCAGGTACTGACTCAGGTACGTACGATTACTTTGATGAAGTAGTGTTAGATGGTGCGGATCTAGTAAGTGCAGCAACATTATCAGAGGATGATAATATGCTAGTGCAAGGTATTGCAGGCGACAAATACGCAATTGGTTTCTTCGGTTTCGCTTACTATTTAGAGAATAAAGATAAGTTAAATATTGTGAAAGTCAATGGTATTGAACCAACACATGACACAATTGAAAAAGGCGAATATACGCCACTTTCACGTCCGTTATTTACTTATGTGAAAAACAGTGCGATGAAAGATAATGCTGCTGCGTATGATTTCATTCAATTTACATTAGAAAATGCAGGGGATATGGCAGAAGCAGTAGGTTATGTTCGTCTACCTGAGGAAAAATATGCTGAAGGCTTAAAAACTTTAGAAGGCTTAAAATAAGTAGTCATGCATAGAGGGGAAGAGATGTATGCTCTTTCCCTCGCTTATTGGAAAGGAGCACCCAATGGTTTCTCAAAAAGAAAATAAGACATCATCTGTGCAACAATTAATTGCAAATTCGCGCAATCATAAAACTAAGAAAATAGTGGAAAAAGCCATGCCAGCTTTATTATTTTCTGCAGCGCTTATCTCGATTTTGACGACGTTTGGCATTGTTTTCACCCTTATTTTTGAAACGTTTGAGTTTTTCAAACGTGTTTCGATTACGGATTTTCTATTTGGTACACAGTGGCTACCGTTTTCTGGGAAGGAGCCGTTATTTGGGATATTACCGCTTATCGCAGGGACACTGAAAGTCACAATTATTGCAGTCGTTGTAGCAGTGCCATTTGGTATCGCATCGGCTATCTATTTGAGTGAATATGCCAGTGAAAAAATTCGCCGTACAGTGAAGCCAATACTAGAAGTATTAGCAGGTGTACCGACAATTGTTTATGGTTTCTTTGCGTTAACATTTGTAACACCAGCGTTACAAGCGATTATGCCAGAGCTTAAGCTGTTTAATGCACTTAGTCCAGGAATAGTCGTTGGTATTATGATTTTACCGATGATTACATCCCTTTCAGAAGACGCAATGTCATCTGTTCCGAACAGTATGCGTGAGGGGGCATTAGCGCTAGGAGCTACGAAGTTTGAAGTCGCAATAAAAGTCGTATTACCAGCGGCGTTATCGGGTATTGTGGCATCAGTTGTACTTGCCATTTCCCGGGCAATTGGTGAAACAATGATTGTGTCGCTAGCAGGGGGATCGACACCGAAATTTGATTTCAACGTTACTGATTCCATCCAAACGATGACAGCTTACATTGTACAAGTTTCTACTGGCGATGCTGGTTATGGAACGACGATTTATTATTCGATTTATTCAGTTGGATTCACTTTATTTATCTTTACATTAGTAATGAATTTAATCGCCCATTATATTTCGAAACGCTTCAGGGAGGTTTACTAGCATGCGCTATATCGATGATGCAGTTGTCAAGAAACGGATGACAAAGCGCATTACATTCAATAAAGTGTGGAAGTCCTTATTTTTCTTGGCAACTACCTTTGCGCTTGTGATGCTAGCTATATTGCTCTACCGTATCGTGACACAAGGTATTGGTTATTTAAATTTCGATTTCTTAACAAATTTTGCTTCTCGCTTTGCGGATAAGGCGGGAATAAAAGCGGCATTAGTCGGCTCATTATGGTTGATGGGTGTTGTTGCGCCAGTATCCATTATTCTAGGTGTAGGAACAGCGATTTATCTAGAAGAATATGCAAAGAAAAACAGAATCAATGATTTTATACGCATGAATATTTCAAACTTAGCAGGTGTACCTTCTATTGTTTTTGGTTTACTTGGATTAACAATATTTGTTCGGATGTTGGGTTTAGGTAAAAGTATTTTAGCAGCAGGTTTAACGATGAGCTTATTAATTTTACCTGTCATCATCGTGGCTGCACAGGAAGCTATTCGAGCAGTACCGAATGAACAGCGGGAAGCATCCTACGGTATGGGCGCAACAAAATGGCAAACTATTTTACGTGTCGTATTACCAGCCGCAATACCAGGGATTTTAACAGGTAGTATTTTAGCATTGTCTCGTGCAATTGGTGAAACAGCTCCTCTTGTAGTGATAGGAATTCCAGTTATTTTGCAGTTCTTACCGAATGATTTATTAAGTCAATTCACTGCACTACCGATGCAAATTTATGATTGGGCGAAACGTCCACAAGAGGCATTTCAATATGTAGCGGCAGCGGGAATTTTAGTGCTGATGATCGTGTTGTTATTGATGAATTCCATCGCTATATTTATTCGAAATAAATTCCAAAAACGTTATTAATGAGGTGACCTTATGGTAATAAATTTAAAAGAGGAAAAATCAATTGTTAAATCAATCAATATGAATGTAAAGCCTGTTGCTGAAGTGGCAAAAAAAGTGGTCTATGATACACGCAACTTAAATTTATGGTACGGTGAGCACCATGGTTTAAAAGACATCAATTTAAGTATTTATGAAAATGAAGTAACAGCCATTATTGGCCCTTCAGGCTGTGGTAAATCTACTTATTTAAAAACGTTAAATAGAATGGTAGAGCTAGTGCCGAGTGTGCGAACTTCAGGTGAAATCTTGTATCGAGAGCGCAATATTTTAGATAAGAACTATACGGTTGAGGAATTGCGTACGCGCGTAGGCATGGTGTTCCAAAAGCCGAATCCATTCCCGAAATCAATCTATGATAATATTGCCTATGGTCCGCGTATCCATGGTATCAAAAACAAAAAAATATTGGATGAAATTGTTGAAAAATCTCTGCGCGGTGCGGCAATTTGGGATGAAGTGAAAGATCGTTTAAATCAAAATGCTTATGGATTATCAGGTGGTCAGCAACAGCGTATTTGTATCGCGCGTTGTTTAGCAATCGAGCCAGATGTAATTTTAATGGATGAGCCAACATCTGCACTTGACCCGATTTCTACGTTAAAAGTAGAAGAGCTTGTACAAGAGCTGAAAAAAGATTATTCAATCGTTATCGTGACACATAATATGCAACAAGCGGCGCGTATTTCCGACCGTACAGCATTTTTCCTTAGTGGGGAAGTCGTTGAATATGACAAAACAGATGTGATTTTCCAAACACCTGCTGACCAACGTACTGAAGATTATATTTCGGGGCGCTTCGGCTAAGCATAGGAGGAATGTTAGATGGCAGTTCGTGAACGCTTTGAGCAAGAGTTAAAAGAAATACAAGGGCAGTTTGTAGAAATTGCAACGCGCAGTATTGATGCTTTAAAAACAGCATTTGAGGCGTTACTTGAGCAAAACTTAGAGCAGTCGTTAAAAGTGCTGGAAGATGATTTAATGATTAATCGTCTTGAAGAAGAAATTAATGATCGGGTTATTTTAATGATTGCCAAGCAACAACCGGTGGCGACAGATTTACGTCGACTTATGGTACTTGTCAAAGCAGCTTCTGATATGGAGAGAGTGGGGGACTATGCGGTCAACATTGCCAAGGAAACAATCCGTTTAGGTAAACAACCACTTGTCTTCCCTACAACAAATTTACAAACAATGTGTAATAAAACCGTCGAAATGCTGGAGAGCATCATTACAGCCTTCAGGGAAGAAGATACTGTGCGCGCAAAGGAAATAGCTGAACTAGATGATTATGTAGATGATTTATATGGAGCAACCGTTACCTTATTACTGCGTGCTGGTGCAGAAAATCCATCACATATTTCACAAATTACACATTTAACTTTTGTCTGCCGTTATTTAGAACGCTCAGCTGATCATGCAACCAATATTGCCGAACATTTATTTTACTTAATCAAAGGTAAACATTATGAATTAAATAATTAAAATTGTGTGAGTGCCTGGCACTTAACATCTTGAAGGGCTGCGTCATGTGGTCCTTCTTTTTTTGCGTTTATAAAATTTTTGAGAACAAACAAGTAGCGGCAACATTGCGCTTGGCGCATACGTCAAATACTGTGGTGTGCTATTGTATTGTCAAAAAAATATTTTGGTTATACTATAAACATTATCTCGAAAAATAAGGTGCGTAGGAGGTGCTGTTTCATGAAAGGTAATGTAGAATCACTTATCAAGAAATTTGGCCTAGAAATTTCGTCTGAACAACGCAAATTCTTAGGTTTTCTATTTGAAAATTTACATTTAGAAGAGCTAAGTGACAAGGAACAACATTTTTTTGTAGATTATTTTTATAAAAGTGAGGCACTCCGAAAAATGGCAGCATTTGCACTTGAACTAGCGGATGTGATGCATGAAATTCGTGAAAATGTACCGACCATTGAACAAGCAGAGCGGCTGGCGGATGGTAAAGAGCAACGCTTGTATTATGAGCAAAAATGGCAAGATTCTAGGCGTCTAAAGCTAAAGCAACAAACAACCAAAAGTGGTAATGTGCTCTATGTTCCATTCGGTGATTACAAACAAGAGCGAGGTCCACTGATTATTTGTCTTGAACAAACAGCTGGAATGGCTAAATATTCAGAGCTTTGTAAGAGTATGATTTTACCTTTGTTTTTGAATGCCCATGAAGAGCAAAGGGATCTATATATCGTGCCATACGATTGTCAAATTCAGGTCCATTATCGCTTTGAAAATGGCACATTAAATTTATCGGATTTTAAAGATTTTATTGAATATAAGGCTAAAGGGGAAGCGGCTATGTTGCCCGTTCTACAGTTTGTAAAAGGGTTGCTACAAGAAAATCAGCAATGTGCCGAAACAGATGTCATTATCTTTACGGAAGGTGATCCTGTTGATGGACCATATTTATTAGGGAAGCATGCAAAAACAATGTTAGAGGAAATGAAGCGACGCTATCATGCCGAGTTTTCCGTTATTGCTATGAATGAACAACGTTTTAATGAGCATCATTTTTGGTTTGCTAATAAGGCTATTTTTGCCGACGATGCCATTCAATAACATGCAAAGCTGACCAGCACATTGGTCGGCTTATTTGTACGGATGCTTCAATTTTTTTGGACTAGCTTATTCGAGTAAAATATGTACATAGGTAAGTAAAAGGAGAATTACATGGATTCAATGAAATGGTTATTTCCAAACGTAACTGCACCAACTTGGATGGATATTATGGTGGCAGTGGCGTTATGTGTATTTGGTTGGCTATTCCAACATTTTGTACTGAAGAAGATTATCACGAGCAGTGTGACATTTTTAAGAAAGAGACAGCGTAATTTTCAGGCGACTGTCCTTGCCCAATTTAATAATGCTATTCGTTATGCGTTTATGTCAGCGGTAGTCGTTCTAAGTTTATCGAGTTTACTCAAAGTATTTCTATTTACACATTTTGCAACAAAAAATTTTGTATTATCTATCATGGTGTTTTTTGCGTTTAAAGGCATTTATGATGTGCTACATTATTATACGAAGAAACCATTAGAGTTACATAATGATGAAGAACAAAATGTGCTTTTACCGTTCTTTTTACGTATTGGTAAAGTGCTAATTATGATTTTAGCCATGTTTACGATTGCATCATTTTGGAACTTTAATTTAAATGGGTTTTTAACTGGAATTGGATTAACGGGTGTAGCGATTGCCTTTGGGATTCGGGATACGTTGGCACATGTATTTGGGGGGATGTCAGTTGCACTTGATAACCCATTTCAAATAGGCGATTGGATTGCGACAGAGGATCAAAAAATTGAGGGTACAATTGAAGATATCAACCTGCGCAGTACTCTTATCCAAACAGGCGATAAAGGGCTAGTTTATGTGCCAAACTCTTATTTAGTAAATAAGCCGATATATAATTTATCGAAGCGAGAAAAACGTAAATGTGAATTATTTTTATATGTTGCTGCTGAAAATGAAGAGGAAAAATTACGCAATGCACTAAGCGCAATTCATCAACAAATTTATTTACATGCTGATACGGAAAAAGATTTAATTCATGTTTATATTGATGAGTTTTACCAAGCCTCTTATCGTGTGTTAGTACGTTTCTATGTCGCATCGAATGATACTGCAGTGATGTTAAGTGTAAATCAGGACGTGTTATTTGCTATCCGACAAATTGTTTATGATGACAAAATTATTCTTGCTGATCAAGCGAACGACTGCTGACAATATAACGGAAAATAATTTGAATTGTTCGATACTTTACATTACAATGAAGACTAGGTATCAGCTTAGATGAAGAGTAGTAACTATTATTATTTGTTTAAGAGAGCTAGCGCTTGGTGGAAGCTAGTACAACATAATAGTGAATGGACTTCGGAGCTCTAATTCAGAAATGTCTAGTATGGATTAGCGTTTGCCTACGTTACAAGGCATAGAGAGGCTCTATTTTTTGAGCAATGAAGGTGGCACCACGGCTTTTCCGTCCTTTGCGATGGAAAGGCCTTTTTATATGGTTTTTTGGTGTAGCAGAGCAGAGTAAAGGAGAGATTGAGTATGACAGTTGAGCTTAGCAGATTTGCCATGAAGGTATTACAAGGGGATATGATGACGCCTATATCGGTTTATCAATCCTTAGCAGGGAAGCATAAAATGCTATTTGAATCTTCAGCGAAACATGAGGAAAGTGGACGTTATTCCTTTATTGCGGTAAATCCGATAGCCGAGCTAATCGGAGATCGAAACGGTTACCAATTTACAAAAGGCTTGGAGATTGATAAGTCTAGCGATAATGTATTGAAAAAATTAAAGAAGGTTATGCCATTTCACGAAGCGGCCTATCCATTTGCCTTTTTTGGAGGCGCGATTGGTTATTTTGGCTATGAAACGGCCTTTTATGCCGAAAGAATTGGCGAGTATTTACAAGATCATTTAGATATGCCAGATGTCCATGTTTTTTTCTATGATACATTTATTGTATTTGATCATGTAAAACAAGAAGTTACACTAGCAGCAATCGATTTATTTAATGAAGGTCACTCACAAGATACGATGGAAGCAAATATTGCTGAACTAGAGAGGCAGCTTTGTGCAGGTACTACATTCGGTTTGATGGAGCTAGGTGCATTGGATTTTCAACCGATGATAGCAAAGGAAGAGTTTATTGCCATCGTCGAACGAGCAAAACAACATATTGTAAAAGGGGATATTTTTCAAATCGTACTTTCGCAACGATTTTCGTCGCCGTTTACAGGTAATCCATTTGCCTTGTATCGTCAGTTGAGAACTTCGAATCCTTCACCTTATATGTTTTATATGGATTTCGGGTCGTATACTATTTTAGGCACTTCTCCTGAGAGTCTTGTTAAGGTCAAGAATCGCAAAGTGACGACCAATCCAATTGCAGGAACGAAGCCACGTGGTGCAACACCACAAGAGGACGAGGCGATTGCTGAAAGCTTATTAGCCGATAAAAAAGAAATCGCTGAACATCGAATGTTAGTTGATTTAGGGCGCAATGATATTGGACGCATTTCCAAGGTTGGCACGGTGAAACTTCAGAAATATATGAACATAGAACGCTATAAGCACGTCATGCATATTGTTTCGGAGGTCATTGGCGAGCTGCGAGATGAGGTACATGTATTAGATGTCCTTAGTGCATGTTTACCTGCAGGTACTGTATCGGGGGCACCGAAAATTCGAGCAATGCAGTTAATTAACGATATGGAACCAGTTAAGCGTGGCGTCTATGCCGGAGCAGTAGGCTATATTTCAGCAACAGGAGATATGGACTTAGCGCTGGCGATTCGTACGATGGTTATTAAAGATGGGCATGCACATGTGCAGGCAGGGGCTGGCATTGTTTATGATTCAGTGCCTTTGTCTGAATATGAAGAAACGCTTAATAAAGCACGTGCGCTACTGGAGGTAAGAAAATGATTCTACTAATCGATAATTATGATTCATTCACATATAATTTATTTCAGCAAGTAAGTATGCTTGGGAAGGAAGTACGCGTAGTACGAAATGATGAAATAACAATTGAAGAAATAATTGAATTAAACCCAGAAGCGATTATTTTATCACCAGGGCCGGGCACACCGAATGAGGCTGGCATTACAGTGCAAGTAGTACAGAAATTGCATAAAAACTATCCGATATTAGGAATTTGCTTAGGGCATCAGTCGATTGGGCAGGCATTTGGTGGCTCAATTGTGCAAGCGAAAAATATTATGCATGGTAAATTATCTACATTACACTATGAACAGACAGGCGTTTTTGCACAGTTTGATGGTGATCTAGAAGTGATGCGCTATCATTCATTAATTATAGAGCCTTCTACTTTACATGAGGATTTCATGGTGATGGCCACATCCATTGATGATGGGGAAATAATGGCCATTCAACATAAGCACTATCCACTTGTCGGATTACAATTCCACCCAGAGTCCATTGGCACGAAAGCAGGAACTGAAATCGTGCAAGCCTTTTTAGAGTGCCAGTCACTCAAACAATTCTGACAATTTAGCATCTCATAGTTCAAGTAAAAAACACAATACGCTAGTTATGGGCTTTGAGTACCCATAACAAGCGTAGTACGAGTGCCAGTCACGCAAACAATTCTGACAGCTTATTGTTTTTTGCCTGTAATTAACTTGGCGATTTCTTCTAACGTCATGGAAGAATTCACTTCATAGGAGCCGATTTGTAAGCTTCGCGCATATTTTGCATTGGCGAGTAGTAGTTCCATTTCGACACTATTTGAAATAATGCCACCGTCCTCAAGCTTTTGAGCCACGATATACGGTGTAATGCCGCTATATACTTGGAGTGTCATCGTGACTTCATTGCTAGTGTCTGGGGTACTAGTATTATCTTTATCAGCTTGTTCATTTTCGTCAGCAGGCTTGTCTTCTTGCTTTTTTTCAGTAGTAGTGTCGTTTGAAGATTGCGCCTTTAAAGATGCAATTTCATTTGTTGCCTCAGTGAGCTTTTTTTGTAGCGCTGCCACATTCTCATTATTAGAAGAGATAACGGTTGGTAGACCAATATTAAGATTGAAACGATCAGCTACAGATAGTAATGCTCCGACGAGGAAAAGGGCAATGCCAAATGCACGGATAGCGGACTTATTCATAATTAGCGACCTCCGTTAGCAATGACTTGTTGCACTTGTTCTTCTGTTAAATTGGAGCGAATACTAATATCAGCAACAGAAAGACCTTGTTTGTTTAGCTCAAGCACTTGACTAATAATAATGTCATGAATCGGTTTGCTGTTATTTGGCATCACATTCGTTTTTTTTACTTGTGCGGCTTGTTGAACAGCCTGCATCACTTGTTGAACTTTTGGATTTTGGGGAGCAGGATATTTTGTTGTTGATGATTTTACTTGAAATTCTGGCTCTAATAAAAGCTCCTCCTCGACAACTTTTAGTCGACGTTTTAAATTATTCGTTTCTTGAAAAATGGAGATAGATAATTCTTCGACATCTTGTTCGACTTTTTTCGCGCTGTTTTTAAAAAAGAACGATAAAAGGATTAGAACGATACCGACAATCATAAGTATGATGGATAAATCCACTAGTTTCACCCCGTTAAATTATGTAATTATAAGATATTTTACCACATGCAAACTTAATATGAAATGAAGGTAGATTTTTTTTCAGTTTATGTTATAATAGGTTAGTCGTATAAATCATGCTCAAATTTAAATTCTTGATATAGAGTGGGAGGGTTAATAATGCGCGTAAACATTACTCTAGCTTGCACAGATTGCGGCGAACGTAACTACATTTCTAAAAAGAACAAGCGTAACAATCCAGAGCGTCTTGAACTTAAAAAATATTGCTCTCGCGAGAAGAAATACACTCTTCACCGTGAAACAAAGTAATCGCTCATTAAAGCCAAAACCACATGTGGTTTTGGCTTTCTACATTTTAATAGGAGGGTACTTGTCTTGGATAAAACGATGTTACGAAATGAGGTACGAGAAGTACTGGCAAATATGAGTGCAGCTACATATCGTGATCAATCATTTGCTGTAGCCAAAAAAGTGCTACAGGAACCATATATAATAGAAGCAAATACAATTGGGATTACTATTTCCAATAAGCCAGAAGTTGATACGATTCATCTAATTGAAGCACTCTGGCAGCTAGGCAAAAAAGTGGCGGTTCCAAAATGTAACGCAAAAACAAGAGAAATGTCATTTTACGCTATTGAGTCGTTTGCCCAGCTAGAAACTGTTTATATGCATTTGCGTGAGCCAATTCCAGCACTGTGTGAGTTCGTTGACGCAAATGAAATGGATATTATCCTTGTGCCAGGTGTTGTTTTTGATAGACAAGGTTACCGAATTGGCTACGGCGGTGGTTATTACGATCGCTATGTATTACACTATAAAAAAGGTAAACTGCTGTCTCTGCTTTTTGATGAGCAACTATATGAACATGTACCTGTAGAGCAGCATGATTGCCCAGTAGATCTTATGATTACACCGACAAAACGAATTGATTGTGTAGCGCATCGAGGAGCGAAGTAAAATGGATAAAATGTTAGATATTTATGAATTGTTAAAGACATACGGCACTTATATTTATACGCGAGATCCCATTGGCGATTTACTGTTAATGGAGGATGAAATTCGTGAGTTGTACAAGGCGAATGTACTCGACATTAAAGATTATCAAATGGCTTTATTATTAATCCGACAAGAAACGACAAGGCTACGGGTTGAACAAAATAAGCAATAATGTTTTAAATACGAATAATTTGGGTATCGTAAAAATATTGTAATATGTATGTAAAATTGTCAAAAACAGTGGTTTTCCACTGTTTTTATGATTTTACGAAACTTTTTACATTTTAAAACGTATATATTAATGTTACGTGCATAATTGGGTACATGTAACAGGGCTTACTAAAAATATATGTGTTGATTATCTGTAAAAAAAGGATTAAGATATAATTTGTTTCAGTAGCAATTTGTTACAGTTTGTTAAATTTTATTATTTTTTTGTAAGGAATAGGGAGGATGTTAGGAATGAAATTAAAAAAGTGGCCTAAACATTCATTTATGATACTAGCAATCGTAGCAACTTGGATAAAAACGGTCATTGTGTATCACACAAGCTTTGAGTTGAAGATTGAAAATGCGATGCAACAATTTATTTTGTTTATCAATCCATTAAGTTTTTTACTGTTTATTTATGGATTATCGTTATTCTTTAAAACACCAAAAATAAGAAATCGTTATATCATTACGATTAGTGTCTTATTATCGATCGTTTTATATGGAAATGTTGCGTTCTATCGTTTCTACAATGACTTTATTACATTACCGGTATTATTCCAAACAAGTAACTTTAGTGATTTAGGAACATCAGCTGCTGCTATTATAAACCCTTGGGATCTATTATATTTTGCTGATGTATTTATTTTAATTATTGCTAATAAATATTTACCAAAAATGAAAGCTTCGGTTAAAGTAAACGTAGAATTCCGTCGTGCGTTCTTCGTGCTAGCGGTTGCTATGACTTTTTTAAACTTAGGATTAGCAGAAACAGAGCGACCACAATTATTAACACGTAGCTTTGACCGTGAACTTCTTGTGAAAAATATAGGAACGTACAATTATCATTTATATGATATTTACATTCAATCAAAATCATCGGCACAACGCGCATTAGCGGATGGCAGTGAATTAGTAGAAGTGAACAACTACATCCGTTCAAACCAAGCGGCAAGCGACGAAAATATGTTTGGTAAATATCAAGGGCGTAATTTAATTGTTGTTTCACTCGAATCGTTACAAAACTTTGTGATTAATAATGATATGGACGGACATGAAATTACACCGTTCTTAAATTCATTAACAAAAGATCCAGATACGTATTATTTCAGTAATTTCTATCACCAAACAGGGTTAGGGAAAACATCAGACTCAGAGTTTATTGTAGAAAACTCTTTATTTGGTCTTGGTCGTGGTGCAGTATTCTTCACACATGGCGGTAATACGTATAACTCCATGGCGGAGCGCCTTGGTGAAAATGGATACTTTACAAATGTGATGCACCCGAACAATAAATCGTTCTGGAATCGTGATATGATGTATCAATCTTTAAAAATCGATAAATTCTATGATGTAGATTCATATACGGTAGAAGAAGGGCAAGCTGTCAACTGGGGTATGAAAGATATTCCGTTTATGGAGCAATCAGCTGCATTAATGAAAGACATGCCACAGCCATTCTACTCGCGTTTAATTACATTAACGAACCACTATCCATTTACGTTGGATCCGGAAGATATTATGATACCTGAATACACATCAAACTCAGGAACATTAAATCGCTACTTCCAAACAGTTCGTTACATGGATGAAGCCTTAAAAAATTTCTTCCAAAATTTAAAAGATCAAGGCGTTTACGATAATTCCATTATCGTTATGTATGGTGACCATTACGGTATTTCTGAAAACCACAATAAAGCGATGGCACAATACTTAGGTAAAGATGGTATTACACCATATGATAATGCATTGTTACAAGAAGTACCTTTATTCATCCATATACCAGGCGATGGAGAGGGGAAAGAAATGACAGAGGTTGCAGGCCAAATAGATTTACGTCCAACAATTTTACATTTACTTGGTGTTGAGACATCGAAAGATATGCAACTTGGAGCAGATTTATTCTCTCCAGAGCACGAGGATTTTGTTATCTTCCGTGATGGTCGATTCATTACAGATAAATATGTTTATGCTGGGGAAGCTTGTTATGATAAAGCAACGGGCGAACAAATAGATGTTGCGCCGTGTCAGCCTTTTGCAGATCGAGCAACAACTGAATTGGAAAATTCAGATGCCATCATTAATGGTGACTTACTCCGATTCTATGATGAAAAAACAGGTAATTTAAAACAAAATGCGGTAGAGTAAACAAAAAGGCATGCTAGCTCAGCTAGTATGCCTTTTTGAGTGCCAGTCACTCAAACAATTCTGACTATTAAATTCAATTTCAGCCATGTGCCAGTCGTGGGTTGTTGCTTACATATGTACCGAGGAGAGAGCAGTGTTTTTTACGCATAAGCAAGGTCAATAGTATAGTCATAAGCTTACTTAACGTAGTTACATATATATAGAATAATAGTAATATATTGTTTTTATAGTTCTGAGATAAGCTGCTGTAAATCTTGTTGTGTAAGTTGGCCCTCGATAGTATGTCTTAGTATACCTTTTTGATCAATAATTAAAGTTGTAGGGAAGGCGATAACTTCACTGGATTTACCAAGCGATCGATCAGTATCTAAAAAAATAGGGAAATTTAAATCGTATAATTGCTGAAACTTCATTGCGTTTTCGCGACTATCATATGAAGTAGCATTGATTGCAAGTAGTTCAACATTTTTTGGTTTTTGCTCATAGAACGTCTTTAAATCTGGAGCTTCCTCCTGACAAGGACCACACCAAGATGCCCAAAAATTAATAATAAGAATTTTCCCTTGATATTCTTCTAAGGTCGTTGTCGATTTATCTAGGAGAGTTAATGGTGTTTCAAAGTTGACCTCTGCTATACCGTTTAGTTTATTGATAAGTAATTCAGGTGGAATTTCCTCTTTAAAAAATTCATTTTTTACAGTAAGAGCTATTAATGCCACCACTATAAATAATGCAATGCCAAGGTAAAATTTTTTACGTTTCATGATAATCTCCTTTATGTATAATTTATATCCTTTTTTTCAAAATCCTTACTTATATCATAACGTAAATGTTTAGAAGAAACCGCTCATTTTGAAAGAAAACAGAAAAAAGCAGTCTCCCTAAGAGACTGCTCTTTTTCTGTTTGAATTTTAGTGTAATGTTGGAGGGTAACCGCTATGAATGATTGTCATGATGACGAACCAACCGAATACCCCAGCACTTGCTAAGTTAAAAACAATACTTAGTAAGTTCTTTTCTTTAATTGCTTGGAATGTACCAACGATAGCTAAAATAGAAACTAGACCAAAAATAACCATTAATAAGTTCATTAAAAAAGACACTCCTTTCGACATCAGAAAATGAATGTCGTAAACAATATTTCTCCTTAATTGTAAACGTTCTACCTGTTTTTGTCGAGGACTATATAGAGCAAAGTATGAACTTTTATCGTCAAATTGTGGCAAAGAATGTATAATATAAAGTTGAGGTGATATGAATGATGAATGTACGAAGCTATTCCCTTGGTCCAATCCAAACGAATTGTTATATCGTATCGAATAAAGAGAAAGAATGTTTGATTTTCGATCCAGGTGAAGAAGCGGCGAAAATTATAAAAATGATTCGCAGTAATGGACTTAAACCACTAGGTATTTTTTTAACACATGCCCATTTTGACCATATCGGTGCAGTCGATGAAGTAAGAGACACTTTTAATATCCCGGTCTGGATTCATGAAAAAGAGGTCAGTTGGCTTGCGGATCCAGCGAAGAATGGTTCTGGAAAATATGCAGCATTACCGGATTATAAAGTTGCTGCACCAGCAGAAGAACATATTATTAAACAAGAACAACTTTTTGAAATTAGTAATTTTGTGTTTAAGGCAGTATTTACTCCTGGTCATTCACCAGGCAGCATTTCTTATATTTTTGAACAGGATGGATTTGCCAT
Organism: Lysinibacillus sp. NPDC097195; assembly: GCF_044762075.1. Lineage (NCBI taxonomy): Bacteria > Bacillati > Bacillota > Bacilli > Caryophanales > Bacillaceae > Lysinibacillus > Lysinibacillus sp. NPDC097195. The sequence continues at coordinate 620,776 of NZ_JBIWDP010000001.1, forward strand.
TGTCGGAGATACATTATTTGAGCAAAGTGTAGGGCGCACAGATTTATTAGGTGGATCGACAAAACTATTATTAGCATCAATTCATGATAAATTATTAACTTTACCTGAAGATACCATTGTTTACCCAGGTCATGGACATTACACAACAATCGGTAATGAAATGGAAACAAATCCATTTTTAAATGGGTTTTAATGAAGTTCAAAGTAAGTGCGGGAAATAAAAAAAGCGTGTCTCGAAATTGTTGAGACACGCGATTTTTTGTATTAATGACCGCCACCTGGTACGTGAATGAATGTTGTATAGTACGTGAAGCCAGCGAAGAATACAGTTAAATATGCTCCGAAAATGTACATGTACATACGTTCTGAAAGGTTTAAGAAGCCTAATAATAAGAATAAACCTGTATTACCTACGAATAATAGCGATACCTCGTTCATACCACCAAGGTAGAACATAACTGCAAAAATACCTGTCCAGAATGCCATAACTTTATACATATTATCCATGAAATTTCCCCTCCTTTTGCCCACGACACAATAATCTCTTACTCATTATAAATGATATGAAAGGTGTCTGTAAACTGGAACTTCTGCTTCTTTGTGACAAACAAATGGATTTTACAAATTAGCAATCCATTTCTGTCACGTTAATTTCATATTTGCATAAATCACAGTTATGTACCATGCTTTCGATTTGGACAATTTCATTGCTTGAAAATAAGGCGTTCAATTGTCCCTTTAAATAAGATTCATGTAATGTGCAAACAATTTCAGAGTGCGTATTGAGTTGCTCTTGGAATGGACAATTAAATATAGAGAATATTACCTTTTTCCCTTTGTCCGTTTGCTGTATTTGTGGCACATAGCCAATCAATGCAGCATTGTCTGTTAATAATTGAAGCTTTTGATCGAAAGTTAGCATATTATTTAGTTTCAATTCTGCAGTCACATAATTTTTCATTTGCTGATAGCCATCTTGATAACTTATGTCTTGGCATTTAGATAGAGCGGATGGTCCTAATTCTTCAACAAGCTGGATTGTCCATTTTAATAAACGTTCTTCATCACGTCTTGGAAATGTTAGAGACACGCCTTTTTCAGCTGCCTTATAAACACGGCCAGGTCGTCCGCCTTTACCGGTTTTTGCAAAATCCGCCGTAATAATATTAATTTCAGAGAGCTTTGTTAAGTGCAGACGCGCAACGTTTGGATGAATATTGAATTTATCCGCAATATTTTGCACCGTTACCGTCTTTTTCTCTTTTAGAATATACTCATAAATGGAGTATCTTGTTTCATCGGCTAATGTACTAGTAATTTTTAATGGATGGATCATTTACATCACCTCAGTTTAATTTTGTGAAAATAGTTGTCAGTTAAAAGTTAGGAAAAAAATCATGTTAATTCTATTATATTGTATTATTGGAAAAGTTACAGTTCCTTTAGACATAAATATTACCTTTTTCGTGTTTTTACTTTGCTTTTTGAGTAAAATTGTATGTTATCCACATGTTTTTTAGGAAAATGGCGATTTCAGCGTGAAATGTCTCTCAAGATTTTATTTTAGAAAAAGGGCTTTTCACATAACTTTGCCATTCATATAATAGGAATTAACGAATAGAGCGGTCATATTCGAATGAACTAGAAAGAGGGTGTAAGTATGCAAACTTTCGAATCTGTTATAGAACAAAAAAGTGAGCATCTTTTAGTAAAAGCCTATCATTTTGGTGCTTCCGATTTATTACTCATACCGGAAGAAAATCGATATATAATCTATTTTCGAAAATATGATAAGCTACTGCAGGCAGGGGAGCTTCCCCATGAACTTGCTGAGCGTATCGTGTCCTATTATAAATTTTTAGCGGCATTAGATATTAGTGAACGCCGCAAACCACAAAGTGGCTCATTTCAAAAAATTGTTGAACAAAATCATTTTGCATTTCGCGTTTCTACACTTCCTTCCGCTTATTTAAAAGAAAGCCTTATTATTCGGCTTTTACTTCAAAATCACACTTTTCCACTTACTTCTTTAAGTTATTCCAAATGTGCAGCAGATAAGTTAATACAGCTTGTGTCTAATCAGCAAGGGATTTTATTGTTTTGCGGTGCAACGGGCTCTGGTAAAACAACATCCCTCTATTCTTTAATTCACCATTGTTCGAGCGAGCTTCAACGGCATGTTATTTCGTTAGAAGATCCGGTGGAAAATCATCAAGGTAATCTTTTGCAAATTCAAGTAAATGAACGGGCAGGGATTACCTATGCTACAGGTTTAAAAGCGATTTTGCGACATTCGCCTGATGTCATTATGATTGGGGAAATTCGTGATCAGGAAACGGCTAAAATTGCTATTCAAGCAGCCTTAACTGGGCATCTAGTATTGTCAACGATTCATGCCAAAGATTCGGTAAGCTGTCTCTATCGACTCATTGATTTAGGTGTTTCGTTAGAAGAGCTTCGTCAAACAGTACTGGGCATTGTGGCGCAAGTTCTTCTTCCGCTACCACAACAGCAAGAAGGTCGGCGAGCATTGTTTGAAATATTAAGTGATGAACATCTTGATTATGCAATTCAAGCAATACAGCAAAATCAGGTTTATACAATGCCCTTTGAACTAACGCTTGCTGGTCAAAAAGAAGAAATTGCGAGGCAACACTATGCGAAAGCTCAACGTGTTTATTAATAATCTGCAATTGAAACATAAAAGGGCAACAAAATGGCGTTTAAAGAATCAGGCTCAGTTTATGCGTCGATTAAGTGTATTAATACAGGAAGGTTATTTATTTGCACAAGCAGTTTCAATGTTGCTACCTCATCATGTAGAAAAACATGAGGAAGTTCAACACTTTGTCGATGAAGCATTGAGGCAAGGGAAAGGTGTTATTGGTGTATTTGAAACATTGCAACTAGCCAAGCACCATTTAATCGCTATATCTATTGCTGAAAATAATGGACATATGATCGAAGCATTAAATGCTATTGCAAAGCAATTGTCATTGAGTCAAGAGACGAAAAATAAATTGATTAAGCTACTTTTGTATCCAGTGGTACTGATTATATTTCTATTACTGCTGTTTCTAATATTTCGTACATTTTTCTTTCCTAATATAGAAAAAATGGTGACAAGCCGTACGATTGATATAGAAGAACAACCAAGTATTACTATAGCCGAACTTTTATTACATGTTCCAGACGCACTTGTATTGATGGTCATCGTAGTAATTTGTAGTAGTATGATTGGCTATTGTTTATTAGTACGGCAATCCATTGCAAGACAGCTCCATATCGTTTTAAAAATACCGTTTGTCCATCACTATTTTCGGCTAACGATCACCAAACAATTTGCTGCCTATTTGGGTAGCCTGCTGCAAAGCGGTTTCTCTTTACAAGCAAGCCTTCAAATATTGGAGGAACAGCAATTCCAACCATATGTTCAATATTTAGCAAGTCGTATAAAAGACAGAGTGACCTATGGTGATACGTTAACACAAGCAGTTGTTTTTCTAACGGTGTGGCACAATGATTTCGCTACGTTTGTCGAACATGGTGAGCAAAGTGGCTATTTAGGGAAGGAATTAACACTATATAGTGAGCTGTTATTAGAAAAGCAAGAGCTTCAGTTACAAAGAATGCTTGCTTTTGTACAACCTACGTTTTTTGTGTTCATTGCGTTATGTATTATTGCTGCCTACGTCAGCTTATTATTGCCGATATATCAGATGATAGAACTAATATAGGAGGATCTTCAATGAAGCTTATGAAACAACAAGCTGGATTTACATTAATTGAAATGTTGATTGTATTGTTGATTATCTCAATGCTAATACTTATTACAATTCCAAATGTCACAAAACATTTTGCGACAATTGATGAAAAAGGCTGCGCTGCCTATATATCAATGGTGCAAGGACAAGTAGAGGCCTATCGAGTAGATTTTATGGAGTATCCAACATTGGATGATTTGGTCACAAAGGGGTATTTAAAAGAGCAAGGAACGACTTGCCCGAATAAAGCTGAACTAGTAATTACTAGCAATGGTGAAGTGCAGTTAGCCAAACAGTCATCGGCTGCAGAGGGCAATGGTCAATGATGGGACTAAAAAATGAGCGTGGCTACACACTAGTGGAAATGGTAATTGTACTGTTTGTTGTTATGACCTTAACAGCGATAGTTATAAAATTTTCCTTTAAAATAGCGGAAGCACAAGAAATTGAACGGTTCTTTAACCAAATGCAGTTAGATCTGCAATTTATTCAGACGTATAGCATGCAGCATAATGAATATATATTTATGCGTTTTGAAAGTCCATCCCAACGTTATAGTATAAAAAAAGATTTTTATACAACTGAATATACTCGTCCCTTTCCGCAAGGGGTTGAATTATTGCTTAGTCGAAGTAACATTCTGACGATAAGCTATAATTACAAAGGGAATGTGATGAAGCCGGGAACGCTTTATTTTAAAACCCCACAAGGCACTAAAAAGGTGGTTATTAGTTTGGGTCGAGGGAGATCGAGGGTCGAATGAATGAATCAGGCTACTCGTTTGTCGAAACAATCGTTGCTATTGTTATATTAATGGTGCTCTGCACGACAATTATACCCATTAGTTACACGATGAAAACCAATTTATATAATCAGAAGCTTGAGGTTATAGCTGCTGAGACAGCTTTTGAAGGTTTAAAGCAATATCGTGATTTACAGCAAGCAGAAGGGGTAAAGACTATAGAGAAAGTGGACTACTACTGGCTGTTTGATGGACAAAGGATATGTGTGACATTTCAAAATGCAACAGAACTGCGCCAAAAGTGTATCCAACATACAGGTGAAGTTCGATGAATGAAAAGGGCTATACTTTATTGGAAGTAATGTTTCAATTAGTCGTCTTAGTGCTGGTATGTCATTTTTTCGTATTTGTTATGCTGTGGGCTACGACTATGAAAACGACGATGATGACTGATGAGCAAACTAAGTGGGAGTTATTTGCGTTTGAAATGCATACGAATTTAGCAAATGCCACATCCATAACTATTAGTGGCAATCAGCGAAGGATAATGTTGCACACATCTAATGCATTGCATCATTTTGATTGTTATCGCAATATGATTCGACAACAGGTAAATGGTGGACATGTGCCAATGCTTATTGGAATTAATAAATGCCAGTTTGAACTTAACAATCATGAACTGACCATTGCGGTAGAATTTCCAAGCGGTTTACAAAAGGAGCGGACCTATTATGTACCAATTATTGAAAAATGATAGAGGGGCTGTCTTTTTAATCGCAATTGCATTATTATTTTTTGTAACTACTTTTGTTCTTGCGTATTGCATGTCTTATGAGATTCAGTTTCGAACATATAATGGATTAGAAAAGATGAATGTTCGAGCTACGATAAATTTATTAGGACAAATTTTGTCAGACAGTGTAGAATCGTAGTAAGAAGGTGATTCGAATGCGAAAAATATATTTAGTTGGCTTTATGGGCTGCGGGAAAAGTGCGTTAGGAAGAAGGTTAAGCTATTTATTGAAGTTACCGTACTATGATATGGATCGTGAAATTGTTAGACAACAGGGGATGACGATTCCAGAGATTTTTGAGAAATATGGAGAGGCTCGTTTCCGAGAAATAGAAACGGAATTTTTGAAAAATTTCCGCGACGAGGCATGTATTATTTCTACAGGTGGCGGTGTAGCTGTAAATGGGGAAAACCGGAAAATTATGAGACGCAGTGGGCTTGTATTCTTTTTAGATGCGACATTCGAAGATATATATAAGCGAATACAGCACGACCCTAATCGCCCAATAGTACAAAGCTCAACGAAAGAAGAGCTAGAGGAGCTGTATCATTACAGACGAAAATTCTATCGCGACGCAGGACATATTCAGGTGTTGACAGAAGGTAGAACAATTCGACATATTCTAGAGTATTTAGTATTTCAAGTGAAAAGGTTGAAAAGCGAACGATAGATTATATATTTAACTATAACATTCGTGTTTTAAGTAAATTTAAAAAATGTTTGCCTTTTCAATACAATCAATGTTAGGATATAGACTAATAAGGTAACTTTTTTGTACATTGAATACTAAATAGTACCAAGATTATTCTTGGGCGGATGATTGTACGGGGAGAGCGCGTGTAGACGCCACCGAAGGAGCAAGTAGCAAAGGGCTATGAATCTCTCAGGTAAAAGGACTCGTACAAGACGCAACTCTGGAGAGTGCTGTAATACAACAGCCACCAAAGGGGAAAGCCTACTAAATTGGCATTTTCGTAATGCGAATTAGTTTGGTGTAACTTTCAGGTGCAAGGACAGAGAATCCCGAAAAGGGGTTCGTCTGTCTTTTTTTATGTCTAGACATTTGTCATACGTATTATCGGGAGCAGTGACTTGCTAACGTGCATAGGGCAATGTGCTTTGTACCATTAAAAAAGCAGACGAACTACTACCAGTAAAAATGATACTAACAATAAGGAGGCAATAGTAATGACGAATGAATTAAAACGTACACCTCTATTTGACGAATATGCAAAGTATGGTGGTAAAACAATTGACTTCGGTGGATGGGAATTACCAGTGCAATTTTCTTCTATTAAAGAAGAGCATGATGCAGTGCGTAATCGTGCGGGCTTATTTGATGTGTCACATATGGGTGAAATTTTAGTAACAGGTCCAGAAGCACTCGATTTTTTACAAAATCTATTGTCTAATGACATTTCAAAAATCGCTACAGGTCAAGCACAATACAACGCAATGTGCTATGAAAATGGTGGCGTTGTTGACGATTTACTAACTTATAAACTAGCAGACAATCATTATTTACTATGCGTCAACGCAGCAAATATCGAAAAAGATTATGACTGGATGATGGAAAATCAACATCAATACGATGTAACAATCGACAACCAATCTGATTCATATGCCCAAATTGCATTACAAGGACCGTTAGCAGAAGAGCTACTTCAATCATTAACGGCTACGGATTTAAGTGCGATTAAATATTTCCGCTTCCAAGAGGATGTTGAAATTGCAGGTCATAACGCATTAGTTTCTCGTAGTGGCTACACAGGTGAAGATGGGTTTGAACTTTATGGTACGCCAGCAGACATTAAAGCTTTATGGGATATCATTTTAGAAGCTGGAAAAGACAAAGGCGTTGTGCCTGCAGGCTTAGGATGTCGTGATACGCTACGCTTTGAAGCAGGTCTACCACTATATGGTCAAGAACTATCAGCAACAATATCACCACTTGAAGCGGGTATTGGCTTTGCCGTGAAATTAAATAAAGATGATTTTATTGGTCGTGATGCGTTAGCTGAACAAAAAGAACATGGCTTAGCGCGTAAAATTGTTGGTATTGAAATGATCGATAAAGGAATTCCACGTCATGGATACAAAGTGTTTAAAGATGGGCAAGAAATTGGTGAAGTGACAACAGGGACTCAGCTTCCTTCTTCAAAACGTAATGTTGGTAACGCCTTAATTGACAGTCAATTCGCAACTATCGGAACTGAATTAGAAATTGAAATTCGTGGTAAGCATTTAAAAGTAGTGACAGTTGAAACACCGTTTTATAAGCGTTCAAAATAAAATGTGAAAAGAGGGACCTACATTTATGAAACATCGTTATTTACCAATGACGGAGCAAGACAAACAACAAATGCTAGACGTAATCGGTGTATCTTCAGTAGATGAGTTATTCGAGGATATTCCAGAAAAAGTACGTTTTAAAGGGCTTTATGATATTAAAGCAGCAAAATCTGAATCAGCATTATTAAAAGAGTTATCAGCCCTTGCTGCAAAAAATAAAGATACAAATGCCAACGTATCATTTTTAGGAGCAGGTGTTTACAATCACTATAAACCGATTATTGTAGACCATGTCATATCTCGTTCAGAGTTTTACACGGCCTATACACCTTACCAACCTGAAATCTCTCAAGGGGAATTACAAGCAATTTTCGAATTCCAAACGATGATTGCTGAGCTTACAGGCATGGATCTTGCCAACTCATCTATGTATGATGGTGGAACGGCGCTAGCGGAAGCAGGTATGTTAGCTGCAGGTCATACACGTCGTAAGAAAATTTTAGTATCTGAAACGGTTCATCCTGAATATCGTGATGTCGTTGCTACATATGCATACGGTCAATCAATTGACATCGTTACAATCCCTCATAAAGATGGCGTAACTGATGTAGAGGCTTTAAAAGAGCTAATTGATGATAATACAGCGGCTGTAATTGCACAATATCCAAACTTCTTTGGTCAAGTAGAGGATTTACAAGTAATCGGGGATATTGCACATGAGGCAAAAAGTTTATTTGTTGTCTCTTCTAACCCACTTGCACTAGGTATTTTAACACCTCCAGGTAAGCTAGGTGCTGATATTTGTGTAGGTGATGCACAAGTATTTGGCATTGCGGAAAGCTTTGGCGGGCCACACTGTGGTTTCTTTGCTGTAACAACGAAATTAATGCGTAAAGTACCTGGTCGTCTTGTTGGGGAAACAGTAGATGGGGAAGGTCGTCGCGGTTATGTATTAACACTACAAGCCCGTGAACAACATATCCGTCGTGATAAAGCGACATCTAACATTTGTTCAAACCAAGCGCTATTAGCACTTGCAGCTTCTGTTGCCATGACAGCTTTAGGTAAGCAAGGTGTGCGAGAAATGGCGATGCAAAATATTGCAAAAACACGTTACGCAAAAAATGCTTTTGAAGCGGCAGGCTTTACAGTGGCATTCCAAGGTGCGCACTTTAACGAAATTGTTGTTAAAACAAATAAATGCGTGAAAGAAATTAATAAAGGCTTATTGGAAAAAGGCATTATCGGCGGTTATCCATTAGGTCAAACATACGATTCACTGAAGCAACACGTATTAATCGCTGTCACAGAATTACGCACGAAGGAAGAAATTGATGCACTTGTTGCAGAAATGGGGGCTCTCAATGCATAACGAAAATCAATCACTCATTTTTGAAATTACAAAAGAAGGTCGCGTAGGGTATAGCTTAGAAGCTTTAGATGTACCAGAAGTTGATCTTGCGGATTTACTTCCTGCAAACTGTATTCGTGAAGAAGCAGCGGAATTACCAGAAGTTTCAGAGCTTGATATTATGCGTCATTATACGGCACTTTCTCGTCGTAACCACGGTGTAGACTCTGGTTTCTATCCACTTGGTTCATGTACGATGAAGTACAATCCGAAAATTAATGAATCAGTAGCACGTTTTTCTGGATTTGCCAATGTGCATCCATTACAAGATGAGTCAACGGTTCAAGGTGCTATGGAACTTCTCTATGAACTACAAACATCATTAGTAGAAATTACTGGTATGGATGAAGTAACATTACAACCTGCTGCAGGTGCTCATGGTGAATGGACGGCATTAATGATGATTCGTGCATTCCATGAAGCGAATGGCGAAGGACATCGTAATAAGGTCATCGTGCCTGACTCAGCGCATGGTACAAATCCAGCATCAGCAACAGTTGCAGGCTTTGAAACAATCACAGTAAAATCCGATGAAAACGGCTTAGTAGACATTGAAGATTTACGTAAAGTCGTAGGTTCAGATACAGCGGCCTTAATGCTAACAAACCCAAATACACTTGGGCTATTTGAAGAAAATATTATCGAAATGGCAGAGCTTATTCATGAAGTGGGCGGTAAAGTTTACTATGATGGAGCGAACTTAAATGCGGTTATGAGTAAAGCGCGTCCTGGTGATATGGGCTTTGACTGTGTACACTTAAACTTACACAAAACATTTACAGGTCCTCACGGTGGTGGTGGTCCGGGTTCTGGTCCAGTCGGCGTTAAAGCTGATTTAATTCCATTCCTGCCAAAACCAGTACTTATTCGAACAGAAGATGGTTCATACCACTTCGATTACGACCGTCCACAATCAATCGGTCGCGTAAAACCTTACTATGGTAACTTTGGTATTAATGTACGTGCTTACACTTATATTCGTACAATGGGTCCAGATGGCTTAAAAGCTGTTACAGAATATGCTGTATTAAATGCAAACTATATGATGCGTCGTCTAGAGCCATTCTATGATTTACCATATAACCGCCATTGTAAACACGAATTTGTCCTTTCTGGTCGTCGCCAAAAGAAATTGGGCGTACGTACACTAGATATTGCAAAACGTCTGTTAGACTTTGGCTACCATCCACCAACAACGTACTTCCCACTGAATGTGGAAGAGGCGTTAATGATTGAGCCTACAGAAACAGAATCAAAAGAAACATTAGATGCATTCTGCGACATTATGATTCAAATTGCGAAAGAAGCAGAAGAAAATCCATCAATCGTACAAGAAGCACCACATACAACAGTCGTAACACGTTTAGACGAAACACGCGCTGCTCGTACACCAGTGCTTCGCTACCAAAAAGCATAATTAATTTTAATGCCCGACCAGTATTTTACGATACTGATCGGGCATTTTTTTGTGTTTGAGGAAAATTGAAGTTACTTAAAAAAGAGAAAAATATTTTCCTATGGAACTTATTCTAAAAAAGTAATGTAATAAAAATTCATCAGTATTGGCGAGATTTCAAAAAAATAATTTTTTATAGAAAAAACCACCATTGCATAATGAACGTAAAATTTAATACTTTCATTGGAAGGTTAATATGTCAATTAATACGAACTTTAAGCAGCAACATTCGACGCATGTATCTGTGAAAAGATTTAGTAGCACTACGCCATTAATTGCTTCATCATACCAAAACAATGACAAAAGCATTAAAAATTTTGCTATGCAACAACAAAAAGACACCGTATCGATTTTCAGGTGAAGCTAGGTTACTAGCATCTCGTGCTTCCGTGAGACCTAACTCATAGGCAAATACAGCTTTAAACTGGGCAAAATCTACAGTTAGTTGGCTGAAAAGAGCGGGTCAATTTGCTGTAGATGCAGCTAAAGAAGGTATAAACTTCTTAGTACTCGATGATGTTAGAACAATTTTTAACCCAAATGCGGGTATTACAGAAAAAGGGGTAGCGCTAGTTTCCCTCTTCCCAGCAGGGAAAGTCGTTAAATCAGGAAAGTTATTCGAACTATTGAGAAAAGCGGGCAAATCCGCTGATGTAGATGCCTTTGCCGGTTTAGGCAAAATTCAGAAGTTTAATGCTAGAGGAATTTTATTAGATGGAAATAATAGTACTGGTTGGGAGCATATTTTCAAAAGACATGTTGCGGGCACTACTGCCAATAGAGGGACAACGTTATTCCCTAGAGCACTCGGTGATGCACAGATTAAAAATTTAATTATGGAATCATTAGAAAAAGGAAAATTAGAAAGTACTTATTTTGATGGTACAAAAATTTACACATATCCGAGAAAATATGGTATTTCTGAGATGACTACAATTGTTACAAAAGATAATATTATCAGAACATCGTATCCTAATGGTGGTACATCGGTAAGAAGAAAATAAAGGAGTGTTTAAATATGAAAATTAGATTTAATCTTGAAGATGATGATGTATCGGTTCTAAAAAATAAAAATGTTCGAGCAGATTATTATCTTGATAGCTATTTAGAAGTATTTATACTTGAAAATAATAAGAATATTTTTCTCTTCTCCACAACGTTGCACAGTACAATTATTATTACATTTAGTCGACAATTAATTGAGCTACATCGAACGTGCAAGAAACAGGTTCTTGATACTTTTGGAAATGCAAATGTCTATACCTTTAAAAAAGTAGGGAATTATATGGTGATCACAAATTTTGACGTCTTTTCTAATTCAGAAGAATGGGAATATACATTTGATTTTAAGGCCTTTTTGAAAGCTTATACGAAAGAATTACGACGACATTTGGAAAATTTGGTAGTGAAAGATGCGAATATTATAAAACGTCCAAACTTTGTTCTACTTAGACAAGGATTATTGGAATTAGAAGATATTGTACAGGGGAAATAATTTGTAGAGTTACTAAGAAAGAAAATAAAATTGGATTTTAAAGAAGTATTGGAAGAAATATTGAAACGAAACATGGCACTATGTTGAGGTTGTTCGTCGCCTTTACAAAATATAGATAGATGAAACAATTTAAAATAACAGAGCAAATTAATTTACGGTATCTGTCGAAATTAGAATGGATGTGGGAATGATAAAAAGTCCCCCTTAAAGCGTTGTGAAACAAAATGTATTGGAAGGGAAAAGAAACTACCTCATTTTCTTAATGGATAATATTTGGAAACCTTGATAGAATAGTTTTCTATCAAGGTTTTTTATTTATTTAGAAAGAGAACACTTTGAGAGGATTACATTATATATAAACGATGAAGTTAGAACGTTTCTTTTAAATAAAGGATGGTTAGTTACGGATGAAGATAAAGAATACGACAGCGTCATAGGTAATCTGCTATCCCTTATCATTCTAGTTTTTAAATGATATTGTCTTTTTGGAAAGTAAAATATCAAAGCTAAACAATTTAACAAGCTAGGTCACTTTAAATTGGAGGAAATAAATGATTATACATTTTAAGTCGACACCTTTCATCACTCGAACAGCAAGAAACATCGAAGCAAATGAAATCAATAGTCATTTTCAAACTATCTTACCTACAAGATTGATTGAGTTTTGGAAATCGTATAGTGAGGTTTCATTTGAAAACGGAATTAATATTTATGGCCTTTATATCGCAACTGAAAGAAACAGCTTGTATGAAGTAAGTCGTTACGCACCCGAATATATTTTGATAGGGGATGATGGAGGGGGGCGAGGATTGTTTATAAAAAAGAATGGCGACCTTAACGTTTTCTATCAAGATTTGGGGGCATTGTCATTGTCTTTTAATTCTTTAGATATTGATTTGTTTAGTTGGCTAGAAGATGATCCAATAATAGCTGAAGATAATTTGACTTCAGATGAGCTTGATTTCATAGATGAGGTTAAAGTTTATGTAGTTAGCAAACCAATTGAAGTAAATAAATTTATGATGGAAATAAGAAAATCTTTAAATTTAAAAATTTCAATTCGCGATATGAGAGATAAACTGAATAAATTACCTTTTTTAATGATTGAAAATATCACACTGATGAAGTATGGCAAAACAATTGAGGGTTTAAATCAAAAATACAATTGTTTAGAGGTTCGCAATTCAAAGAATGTAATATTAATTAGTCCAGAAAGGAATTAGCAAGTATTATAGATTGAGTAAATATAGAGCAATTGTAGCGTAAATGATATTTTTTTATTTTTATGGTAATATTAGGGTAAATTTTTGAGCGTATTTATTATAGTGGCTTGGATGGTGGTATGTTCGTAAATCTTCAAAGATCAAGCAACAATATATTTAAACGAAAGGATAGCATTTTTTATGAAACAACTAGAAAATTCAGTATTAAAATTCATACAGGCTATGGATGAATATCCAAAAGAACCAGTTAACAAAAATGGTGGCGTACGTTATAGAGCAAAATTAGCAAATCTTCATGTCGATGAAAAAATCTATCTTTCTTCTGAATTACAATTTTTTTATCAACATTGTGAAATCATTTGTAATGTCCGTCCTGATGGCTATCCATTAGATTGTACAGATATTGATTTAGGGATTAGCCCCCTTTATTTGTATCCTGCAGATAAATTGGTTCGTAGGCAAGAAGGATTTCGATGGGTTGGAACCGAAAAAAGAGATAATCCAGATTGGGACCCCAATTGGCTTGTCGTTGCGGATAAGGATGATGATCCAATTGTAGTTGTCACAAACCAAGAAAATTCACCTGTTTTTGCTAGTTATGAAACGAGTGCCTTATTTCCAATTGCAGATTCTTTTTCGGCCTTTCTTGATGCACTTTCCGTGACATTAGAAATCAAACATAAAGAATTTACAGGAGAGATAATGGATGAAGAAACTTTCGATATCTACGAGGATTTTATTGACCAATTAAAGTCATCTTTAATTAGTACTTTGAAAAAAGAGGAATATGCTCGTAATTTTATTGATTACTTATATGGTTAATAAATGGTCTCATCCGATTTGGCAGTAGCCTAAATGAGGGAAATAATTAGTTATTGGTGTTTTTACAAAGAGAACTTGTAGTAATTTTACTTTGTGTAACATACTTAAAAAGAGAAGCATCAATCTTTCAAAAATCAAAGGAGGAGCTATTTGTGAAAAAACTTAACTCAGAATTTAACTATTTATCGGATATGTACGAGGATTCTTATTATCCATCGTTTTTAGTAGATAAAATACAATTGAACATTCGTAAAGTAGTTGATTTTCTTGAAGAAGGCAAGCATTCGATTGAAGCGGTTCAGGAAAAGTTAGATGAAATGACCATAGCCATTAATGAACTAGAGGATGAGTTTTATCAAAATGAGAGTGAAATTGAAACGGTAGCACGCGATTCCATCGCCATAACAGTAGAAGAAATTTTACAATATTTTGAGATTGATATAGATATTGAAGAAGCTTTAAGAGAAAGAGATTGGTGAAAAAATAAATTCACTATCTTGTTGTTTACTAGCGCTAAATTCTATATACAATGTAAGGTGCATTCTATGCGAAAGACGACTGTGCTTCGGTGGATATCCTAATAGATAAAGATGTCGACGTCCTTTGAGGCGTCTTTTCTTTTGCTGCAATTTGATGCATGGATCGAGAGGGCGATATTGATAATAAAGGAAACTTATTCACCATTTAAAGTCATTACTTCTTTCTATCTAATCCACATCAATATATTACTATTTTGTATTGTTTAATTTGCAGCTTTTAGAAAGATTGTTGAAAACAAAGGAAAATATCGGATTAGGACCGATATATACAATAGATGATAGAGGAGGTAGAAAAATTGAATAAAAATTTATTTATTACAGTAGCTGCTACTATTCCGGCAGTTCTTATTACCCCAACAATAGCGGGAGCAGCGGCATCAGAAGTGACAGTGACAGGTCAAAACAAGGTGAACGAAGTTTTGAAAGCTTCTATCGAAAATTTACCTGCTAATTCAATTGTCAATGGCTATCAATGGTATTACGTAGAAGATGGGACGAATAAACCGATTCCTGGCGCAACGACTGCATCTTTCACAGTGCCAGTAGAGGCCGCTGGAAAAACGCTATATGTAGAAGCTATTACAACGACTAATAATCGCTATAAGAGTGCGACACAAACAATTAATACGCTTGACTTGGCGATTACTAAACCGATCTTTCCGAATTCTGCAAATTATATCGTGCCAGGGGAAGCGGTTAAAGCTTCTGCCGAAGTTACGGATAAGTCAGGCGCAAAATTAAAAGGTGATCAAATTACATATAGCTACCAATGGTTTTATAAAGTTGGTGATTCCTTCACAATTATTGATGGAGCAACGAATGGTACATATACAGTCCCTAAAAATGCTTTAGAAGAAAATATGAAAGATATTATGGTGAAAGTAAAAGCAAAAGTTGGCTCGGCTATGGTGGAATCCGATTTTTCTGAAGTGATAACGATATCGAATGAACCAACGAATACAATAATGAACGAAATTAAAACATTGCTAAAAAATGACCATCATTATAATATTTCAAATCTTGCTTCATTTAAAGCGGAAGTAACGGCTTTAGATGCAAAGTATCAAGCATTATCGGCACCTGCAAAAGCAAATGTGACCAATTATAGCGTGTTGAAGCAGGCACTTGCGGATGTAGAGGTTATCGAGAAGCTAAATGAGAAAGTAAATAAAGTTAATGATGTTGAGGTCAAGAACCTAACCCAATATTTAAAGGAAATTGATGACACTTATAATAAGTTGGATTTATTACAACGTAGTTTAGATGTTGATGATGCGTTGTATACGAGTATTAAAAACATATTGCAAGATCCAACAGATATCAATGACTTCAAGGAAGTTAGAAGATTAAATAAAGCAATTATTGGATTACTGGCCTATGAAAATTCCTTTGTGAAGTATGTCCCAACTAATATACAGTTATTACAAACAGCAGTTGAAACAATCGAAAAGGATATCGCAAAATTATCGCAAAACTACCGTCCAACTGTGCAAAATCAATCGATCTTAAATGATGCGAAGCAAGATATTAAAAAGGTTGAGCAGTTTATTAAACAGTTCGATAAGCTGTCAGCCAATAATACACCGAGCAAACAAGTGACAACGGCGAAATCAATACGTACAGCTTATGAAAAGCTAACTTATAAACAATTACAACTCGTGCCAGCTAATTTTGTTACGAGATTGCTGGAAGCGGAAAATGCAGAAGATCTTCAAATCGAAAATTTAAATACAGACATCGCCAACTATGTTGGGGAAGCTGATGATATGTATCCAATCAATCTGACAGCGCAAACGTGGCAAAGCCATGTTACAACGGTAAACCGCATCATTAATGAATATAAAGGACTAACGAAAACATCCGCTGCCAAAATTATCGGCTATGATCGTATTGTCACATTGCAAAAGGATTTAAAAACGGCAGATAAAGTGATAAAAGAAATGGATGCCTATAAAAAGCTATCAGAGGTAGCTGGTGTGGCTAGTAATAAGCTGAATTCAAGCTATACGAATACGTTAAAATCCTATAATAAGTTAACAAGCTTGCAGCAATCGCTCGTTTATAATGCAGATGATTTTTTATTAAATTCGCCCAATGTTACGGTTGATAACGGCAAGGAACCTGCTGATAAAGCAGCGGCTGAAACGTTAAAGGCAACTGTTGCTAAGTTTGCAGATGTTACGAACTTTACATTTGACCAATTCGAAGCAGCTGTCAATGCAGCGACCGTAACATACAAAAGCTTATCTTCACCAGCACGCAAGTATGTCACAAATTATTATTTATTAACAGCTGCTAGCAAAGATCTATCGGGCGTAAAATCGTTCCATAAAAAAGTGCAAGCAGCACGCGAAGAAACAGATGCGACAAAACAGGCTAAAAAAATTCAAACAATCCAAACGGCTTATGCGAAACTACCTGCCAACCAGCAGCATTTAGCAAAACAGCAATACGAAGATTTACTGAACAATCGTTTAGAGGATGGCACTGCACCAGACATCACAGCATTGAATGAGGCAATTGCTCTTATCATCGCTAACGACCAGTATTTAGTGTCAAAAGAAAAAATAATGGAGCTGTCAACACAATATAATAAGTTAAGTGCTACAGATAAAAAACGTATTACAAATGCTTCGCTCTTAACTGCGGCAGTATCCGATGTGAAAAAAGTAGAGTCATTCCTGAAGCAGTATGAAAAATCATTTACGAGTAATCCAACAGCTGTTATTAGCGCTTTTGGAAAACTTTCTTCTAAACAAATGAGTTTAGTTAGTGCAGAAATTCGAAAAGCCATTATTGACAAGGAGCAAGGACTACAACACTCAAATGAAAAGGCGTTGCAATTAATTGAATCCATCAATTTACTGCTTAAAAATGGCGAATATATTGATGATTTAGAGGAAACGGTAAAGAACATTCGAGTAGAATATGATAGTTTGAGTGCTTCTGAAAAAAGTGTAGTCAAAAATATTTCGAAGCTGACACAGGCAGAAAGTGATTTGAAAAAAGTCGCTGATGTGCATGCGCTTTATCCTGCTACAGAAGGGGATGAAGCTGCTCGTAAAGCTTGGCAAAATGCCTATGCAAAGCTTTCAAAGAAATTAGAAAATCTGTATCATAAAATGTATCCAAGCGATTTATAAAAAATTTCCCCGAATAAGATTATTCGGGGTTTTTTCTGTAATACTTGAAAATAGTAGGTTAATCGATACAATAGAGGATAAATAGCACGAGGCGCTGAATAAGTTGATTTATAAAAAATCTAGCGCGAGTTATAGCAGTATCTATAGAACACGGCAAGTGATGTAAGAGGAGAGAATAACGCAATGCTGACTAATCATACAAACAATAATTTTAACAATGCCCATCAACCTCATATGGCAAAGTGGGTGGAGGATTTTCGTCCATTTGCACAAGAGGGGAAATGTGCAAGCTATATTCCTGCTTTAGCTCAAAAAGATCCGCAACATTTGGCGATTTCAATTATTGGACCGAATAATGAAGAACTAAAGGGGGGAGATGTAACCGAACTTTTTACGCTGCAAAGTGTGTCAAAAGTTGTGACCTTTATTTTAGCGTGTATGGATCGGGGATTACCTTATGTGTTAGAGCGAGTAGATGTTGAGCCTACAGGTGATACATTCAATTCTATAATTCGTTTAGAAAGTCATCAACCGGGCAAACCATTTAATCCAATGATTAATGCAGGAGCCATTACCGTTTCTTCTATGCTAGCTGGAAATTCTCCACAGGAGAAGGTGTCAAAAATCCTCTCTTTTTTAGAGCAGATAATTGGCAAGCAATTAAAGGTAAATGAAGAGGTCTTTCAATCGGAATGGCATACTGCTAATCGTAATCGTTCATTAGCATATTATTTAATGGACTCGGGCTTTTTAGATTGCCCTGTAGAAGAGGCGTTGGAAGTTTACTTGAGACAATGTGCCATTGAGGTGAATGTTTCAGATTTGGCCATAATTGGATTGGTGATTGCGAATGATGGCTATCACCCGCAATCCAAAACACAGCTTTTTCCAAAGCAAGTGGCAAAACTGGCAAAGGCATTAATGGTGACGTGTGGAATGTATAATGCATCAGGTAAATTCGCGGCATTTATTGGCTTGCCCGCTAAAAGTGGCGTCTCTGGTGCCATTGTTGCGGCTGTTCCGAGTCACGCAGGCTTAGATTCACCTTTTCCGACAGGTTGTGGTATCGGTATTTATGGACCTGCGATTGATGACATAGGAAATAGTGTAGCAGGTGTAAAATTATTAAAGCATATTGCGACAGAGTGGAATATGACGATTTTTTAAGAAAGTAGACAAATAGCGTAGTTAAGCAAAGAGGCTTAGCTACGCTATTTTTATTTGTAGCAGGAGATGGATGCCGTTCAACAGCACTATCCCTACTTCCTATTCCACAACACAATGATAAGCAGTCCCCTTGCTGCATCGTAATTAAATGGGAATGGTCCTCGCTAGAGCTAATTTAATGAACGGTTATATAGTTTCCTAGCCTAGGAAGGAGGACAATAGTTATGAAATCCTTTCTACACAATCATTTGATCTATTGAAAAATAGAAGATACATACCAAACACAATAGTAATAATTCCTGTGATAATAATTAAATTTACTACATCATCATAGATCATAGGTATGACCAAGCATGTAACAATAGCGAAGGACGAAACGGTATTGATTACAGAAGTCACTTTACCAATATGTTGATATTCATAAAAATGATAGATCATTTTCCCATAAACTGTCCCTGACATACCGATTAATACAAATGTTAAGGCGAAGAGTACGGTTTTTATAGCTATGCTATCTATGAAAGCTATCATTGTAATCGCAACGCCTGATACTAGATAATCAATCATGAAAAAGTTTTGAAAAGGCATTCTAATCTGGTTGGACAGAAATACGCCAATTAGCTCTGATCCTCTCTGGATTGCTAAAAGAACGCCTAAATATTCAACGCCAATATTTAGTATTACAAGATAAGCACCTACAATACGCATAACCATTGTTGTAAGCCCGCTTAAAATACCTTCCATGACAACAATGCGAGATGGTGTCTTTTTTCGCCAAAAATATGTAAAGGCAAACAATATATCATTTTTATCATTCGCTTTTTCTTGAAGATGATTGTTATTAGGTGGCGTATAACCAATATTTTTTACAGATATTCTTAAGAATAGTGCAATACATAAGATGAACGTAAACATGTCAAGTATGAGTATACTGATGACAGACATATATATAAGAATAATTGATGATAAAAAATTTGATACTATATCAACGGTATTATTTGTAATATTCATAGCATAAACAGATTTTTCGATATCTGTTTTTTTATAGTGTAGAATTTGAGGAATAAAACTGGATTGTACGGGATAAATCAATGTGTTTGCAAATGAAAATATAAAGTGGCATATGAAAATGAATAGCATATCGAATCTAAAGTATACTGTGCATAAGATGCCTGTGATGGATAATAATTGGACAATTTCAAAAGTGATTAGTAAGCTTTTTTTATTTCTACAGTTATCTATGAAAGATCCAAAGGCAAAGTTAATTAGTGAGGGGAAAAAGGCGATTAATCCGAAGAGAGCCAAAGCATTTGCACCTAAATTATATAGAGAGATGGTTATATAGGTTAAAACAACAGTATATAAGCTATCTCCAAAATTTGTTATCACTCTCCCGGAAATTAAGTAAATAAAGTTGTTATTTTTTCTTAAGGTCATATTTATATACATCCCAATTAAATAAATCGATTTGAATTGCCTCTGGTTTATAATTTAGTTTTGTAATAACGCTGAAAGCTTGATAGGAAATTAAGCCTGCTGCCATGTAAGTTACAGGTGCTATAACACTTGTCGGGAATGTAATGTTTTCCAAAAGTTGTTCTCTTGGTGCACCTTGCTCTCCATACAATTCAGAGCTTGTAATCGTTAAATTTGGATACATACAAAAAGTGTTGATAACTGTAGAAGCATAGGAACCTGAAATAAAAGGTTTATTAAACGCTATTGATAAATCATCAAACCATGCGTCAATTTCGTGCTTTGGGGTGTCTGCACAACAAATCGAAATATCAAAGTTATATTTTTCGTAAATTTCCTGCAAGTCATTTTTTGTAGCTAAGTATTTATTTATTTTATTCACTCTTATTTTTGAATCTATTTTTTTATATATTTTTCAACGATGTCTACTTTATTTTTTCCTATGTCTTCTTTAAAATATGTACCCTGTCTAGTTAAATTTGTTTCATCTATTCGATCATTATCAATGATTGTGAATGTTTGAATACCCAATCTAGCTAATATTTCGCATACATTGGCACCAATTCCACCTAAACCAACAATTAAAACATGTGCATTATTTAATTTTCTCTGATAAATTGAAGGGTCCGTATTATTTGAAGTATCCATCCATTCGAAGAAATTGATATTGCGTGAATATTTATATTGTTTATCATAATCATTGAAAGTAAGTAGACCTAAATCTTTTAGCTCTTTTACTTTATTATTAAATTCTTCGGTACTTATTGTTAATTGTTCACGCTCTTTTTCACCATTTAGTACTTTTAGAATATCAATATTTAGTTTGCTTTTTTCAATTGACCGTTCAATTCCACCTTGACCAAAACCAAAGATTATTTTTTCTTCTACTATTATAGGCTGTAAAGTTTTTTTTATTTTTAATAGAGTCATCGAAATATACCTCCGTTCGAAGATTGAAAACAAAACAGAAAGAATGAAATTCTTCCTGTTTTGCTTCATTGCAATGAATTCTAAATTAACGATATAGGCTTTACAAAATGCTAATATTAGCGATCGCCATTACGAAATGCTGGTAGCATAAAATCACCCCCAACTAATTTCTTAGAGACATTATAAAAAAAGCAGAAAATTCGAAATAAAAAATAAATGAGTGAGTACTATTTTTTCTGAATGTTATTCAGTCTCAATAATCGTCAATTTTTTTTATTCTATTTTCTATTCTTAAACATGATGTATGTGAGAGGGGAGACTTTTATTATGCTAAGGAAATATAAGGTGAAATGGGTTATGTCTGCGAAAGCAATATAAGTTTCATAGTTTTTCATTGTATGGAAGTGGTGGAAGATTGGGGATTGTTAATAATGAAAGCCAAGACGTAATGTTTAGCGATTGCGTCTTGGCTTATCATGTACTTTATTCAAAATAGTGAAGTTTATTGTTGACTTTTTTTACGTTTGTATAGAATGAAAAGTCCGATAAACCAGATGGGTGTTAGTAACAGAGCAGTTCTAGTTGCCTCAGAAATTAACATTATCACTAATAAAAAAGCGAAGAAAGCGAGCACTAAATAGTTCACAAAAGGTGTCAATGGTGCTTTGAAAATCGATGCTTCGTGTAGTGCACGATTTTTGCGTTTATAAATAATATGGGAGATTAAAATAATACTCCAAACCCAAATAAAACAGATGGCACTAATTGTTGTGACGATGCTAAAGGCATTTTCGGGCATCAGCTTACTTAGCAATGCGCCGACTGATACAACAATGGCAGAAACAACAAGTGCGTTACTTGGTACACTGTTTTTATTTAGCTTTGCGAATGAAGCGGATGCTTGCTTCTGACGACCAAGATTATAAAGCATACGACTTGTCGAAAATAGACCGCTGTTGCCTGCTGATGCCGCAGATGTCAGAACGACGAAATTAATAATACCCGCGGCGATTGGTATCCCAGCCAATGTAAAGACTTGTACGAAAGGACTGCTTGCAGCAGACATTTCATACCATGGATTAATGCATAATATGATGGCTAGTGCTCCTATATAAAATAATAAAATTCGTAATGGAATTTTATTAATGGCAGATGGTATATTTTTCTGCGGATCAGCCGTTTCAGCAGCAGAAACACCGACTAATTCAACCCCGACAAATGCGAAGACAACCATTTGGAAAGCCATTAGGAAGCCATAAATACCGTTAGGAAACAGTCCGCCATGTGCCCAAAGGTTATTTATTGATACTGTGCCAGAGCTTGTTTGAAAGCCTGTAAATAGCATGAATAATCCAATAATTATTAGGGCAACGATAGTGACAACTTTAATAAGAGCAAACCAAAATTCGAGTTCCCCAAATAGTTTTACAGACAATAAATTTAGAAATAACAGTAGTACTAGACAGCCGATAGCAGGTACCCATTGCGGAATATTAAACCAATATTGAGTGTAGACACCAACGGCGATAATATCAGCCATCGCAGTCATAATCCAGCAAAACCAATACGTCCAGCCTGTAACATATCCTGCCCATGAACCGATGTACTCGCTAGCAAAATCGGTAAAAGAAGTATAGCCAGCGTTTGAGAGCAATAGTTCGCCTAATGCTCGCATAACAAAAAATAGAGCAGTGCCGACAATAAGATAGGCCAATATAATAGAGGGCCCAGCTAAAGAAATTGCTTTACCTGCACCTAAAAATAAGCCTGTACCAATAGTGCCCCCGATGGCAATCAGTTGCACATGGCGATTTTTTAAATCCCGTTTTAATTGTTGTTGTTCCACGTTCATTCCCCCATAGGTTGCGTAGAAGCGGTATCTGGAAAATAAAAAGAGACTAGTAGCGACACTAGTCTCATAAACGTCAGAATAACAATTACCATGTTCGAAAGGTTGGTTCGTTAAAAATAAATACAACATTCGTGTGGTATAGCTTTCATGATGAAAGTTGATATTACTCCTCTGTCCTTTTGCCTGAGATAGTGAACCCTTCGGCGACGCAAATTGCGCTCTCTCCAGAAATGCTCCTGCTATAGTTTGATCCATAGCATTCATAGCTTAATCTATACATTATTTTAAGATATTATTTATCCTAACAATGACAAGGGAATAATTCAAGGGAAAATTTCAGTTGTTTACAACAAATAGAGAAAAATTGAGCTTATGTGGATCAATTTGTTACGAAAGATAGTGATTTTGGACATATAGTATTTCTAGTAACCATATAAACGTTTAGACGTTTTCCTAGAATTGTCTCATCCTAACCTTAAACCGTTACATAAGGTGAATCGTGATGATGGAGAGTAGAGGTCGACGAATGAACTAATTTATTTGCAATTGATATTAAAAATTTTTGAACGAAGGCGCAGGGGTGGGATATTCGTGAAAGTCCACAATGACGACACAATCTTGCTTGAAAATGCTGAAAGTGACTACAGTCCAGTAGTTGTTGAAGGAGCGGAAGGATATAACTGACAAAGTTAGTCGTTAGACAACTACTATTATATAGAAGAAACTCTGAAAATTAGCAAAAAGAATCCATCCCCAAGGCATGAGGATGGATTCTTTTTTGTGCGAAATTGAAGCATGCTTCTCTGATAAAAGGACTATGCAAAATAGTCGCATTTGCCTTCTTGCATTCGCATTATTTATTATTTTTTTGTTTTAATTTTACCAGTCCAATTACGGAAACCGCCTTCTAACTGGTAAATTTGATTGTAACCACGTTTTTTAAGATAAAGAGCAGCACGAGCGCTACGGCCTGTATTTTGACAGTATAAATATACTGGTAAATCTGGGCGAATTTCTTTATAACGTTGACGTAATGCTGTAGAAGGAACGTTTCGTGCTCCAAGAATATGACCTGCATCAAATTCTTTTTGTTCGCGCACATCGATTAATTGTGCTTTACGGTAGCCTTCAATAAATTGTTCTTGTGTTAGGTTGGTTACGGCTTTTTTTAGACGCATTGCATTAATAGCGATATATGCAATTGTAACTACTAAAAGTACAGCAATTGTGATAAGTATATCCAATTTCTTCTTACCCCTTTCTATCTTCTTTATTATTATAAAAGATGCGCTAGCGATAGTCCAATGAGTTTGATAAAATTAACTAGATTGTGGCTAGAAATGATCTATAAATGTAGGAGATGACGTAATGACAACTTGGTATTTTCTAAATTCAGGAAAATGTAGTCCTTCTTTTAATATGGCACTAGATGAGGCTTTACTTGATTGGCATAGTGAGGGTTTAATTCCTCCAGTTATTCGTTTTTATGAGTGGGAGCCAGCGACATTATCAATTGGTTATTTTCAACAAGCAAAAAGAGATATAAATTTACAGGCAGTGCGTGAACAAGGACTAGGTTTTGTTCGTCGACCAACAGGCGGTCGAGCAGTTTTGCATGAACATGAGTTGACATATAGTGTGATTGTTAGCGAAAGCTATCCGAATATGCCGGAATCCGTGACAGAGGCATATCGTGTACTAAGTGAAGGGATTTTAGAGGGCTTTCATAATTTAGGGATGGATGCCTATTTTAGTGTGCCTGACACAGAGGAAAAAAGAGCGGATTTGAAACAACCAAAAAGTGCCGTGTGCTTTGATGCACCGAGTTGGTATGAGCTTGTCGTAGAGGGTAAAAAAATAGCAGGTAGTGCACAAACACGTCAAAAAGGTGTTATTTTGCAGCATGGTGCCATTTTACTTGATCTCGATCAGGAAAAACTATTATCTGTTTTTAATTTTTCTAGTGAAGCGGTTAAAGAACGTATGCGCAAAAAACTACCAGAAAAGGCAGTTGCCATAAATAGTTTGGTAAAAGAACCCGTTACAATTGAACAATGTGTCGAAGCTTTTCGCGATGGTTTTGCAAAATCGTTGCAAATTGAATTAAAACCATTTACACTTTCTGAGGAGCAATTAAAATATGTGCATGAGTTAGCAGAAAAAAAATATGCGCATGACGATTGGAACTTTAAAAAGTAAAATATGGTATAAGAAAAATATTTTTTCAACGTTTAAACCTTGTAATGGCAAGCAGTAACCAATCTACTCGAAATTGCAAGAGTTGAATTATAAAACTATATATAGTATCTTTTTAAAAGCAACATACACAATATGTAGTGTTCACTAACACATGATATTGTGTATTTAATTTTGTAGGGGAGGCAAAACGATGGTACTTACAAATCATCAACCCGATGTAAACAAACAAATTGAACAGTTAAACAAAGATATTGAGCAATTCCCACAGGTTCACCCTGTGACGCCTGATATGCACATAACGCATAAAGGTGTTTCAAGACTTGTGATGATCGATCGCTACTCCTTTAAGGATACGGAAAAGAAAACACTTAAAGCTGGTGATTTCGTCGTATTAACAGTAAAAGCAGATCCAAAATTCCCCGCACGTGGTTTAGGAACAATACAACGTCTTGATATGTCTTCAAAAACAGCGGACATATTGATTGAGGAAGACTACCGTAGCGCATTAGATGATCCAACAGAACAAGAAACAGGTGTGATCACACGTTCAATTGACGTGCTAGAAAAGCCTCTTGAAATTTTTTATGAGCAAATTGCAAAACGAAATGCAACTGGGCTTGCATCAGTAGAAAAAACAGCAGAAAAGCGCCAAGAATGGTTTGAGAAATTTTATAAGCAGCTTGTTTCATTAAAGTTTGTGCCGGCTGGCCGTGTTATTTATGGAGCAGGTTCGCAAACAGATGTAACATTCTTTAACTGCTATGTTATGCCATTTGTTGCAGATTCTCGTGAAGGTATTAGTGATCACCGTAAGCAAGTAATGGAAATTATGAGCCGTGGTGGTGGTGTAGGAACGAATGGTTCAACACTTCGTCCTCGCAATACATTAGCGCGTGGCGTAAACGGTAAATCTTCAGGTTCCGTGTCATGGCTAGATGATATTGCCAAACTGACTCACCTTGTCGAGCAAGGTGGATCCCGTTAACCTTAACGGCGGGATTAAAATCTCGTGAATTGCTGGAACACCCTGAGAGCTTTTCTTGCTACAACGGAAACTGTGAAGTTAAACGTGAATGCTAAAAAAAGAAATGATTGGGCAATCAGCAGCGAAGCATCTATGGAAACGCAGATGAACGTTCAACGACTATTGAAACTTCCTAAACTTAAAACCGCGTTGGAGGTGTGAGCATGGAAGAAGTAAATCGTAATGTACGGAGACGTCCTTACGAGGCGCGAGACAAAGAAAGATTGATACAAAAAATTATTGAGTTACATGAGCATGGACTGAGTCAAGTAGATATTGCGAAAACGCTAGGAATTGGTAGAGGAACAATTCATAAATGGAACAAAGAATTGCATCTTTTTAAACCAAGAACTCCAGGTGAAGCGGGTAAGCTGAAAAATAAGAAATACGCTTATAATGAAAACTACTTTAAACAAGTGGATACAGCAAATAAGGCTTATCTCGTAGGTTATATTACGGGCGATGGAACGATTTTTGATCGAGGGAAATCTAAGCGCCTTGTGCTATCACTTGCAGAGCAGGATCGACAACTACTTGAGGATATTGCTAAAGAGTTATGTATGTTAGAAGCAATGAAATTTCGACCACGCACAGCACCAAATGAACAACATAAATACACTTTACCTATTAATTCAACAGAAATGTGTAATGATTTAATAAAATTAGGGATTACACCACGAAAAACAGGTATGGAACGTTGGATTAATTTTGCAAGAGAAGATTTACAATGGGCGTATTTAAGAGGTTTTTTTGATGCAGACGGTCATATATCAAGTCGCAGACGACTTGGGTTTACAGGGAATTATCAAATGCTCTTGTCGTTGCTACAATTTCTACATGCAAATAGACTAGCTTTATCTGTCCATAAACTTTATCCAAAACAAGGTTGTGTAGACTTATATATCACTCGTAAAGATGATGTGAAAAGGATTGCGCAACAGTTATACAAGTATGGCTCTATACGACTCAATCGAAAATATGAAAAAATCAAATCCTTCTTTGATGATATAGTCTGATCTTATGTGAAAGCATAAGAATGTGGCAGAAATGACCACATCAAAAAGATATTTCGATATACTTTTTGTAACAAAAAAGCGTGGGGCACAAATGATAATGCTGGCAGATTGGCATCCTGATATCGTGGAATTTATTATTTCAAAAATGCAAAATCCACGTATTTTACGATACCTAATGGAAAATACAGCAGATGAGACGATTATTCGTCTAGCAAAAGAAAAATTAAACTTTAAGCCGCTTACAATGCAAGAAGAAGCAATGTATCAAGGTATTGTTAATTATAAAGGCATTGAAGGTTTAGGCGGATTCGATAGTGGCATTATCCGTGAAGCGGAAAATAAATTGCGTGACGGTGGTACGTACACAGTGCACAACCCAGAGTTTTTAACGGGTGCTAATATTTCTGTTACGTTAACGAAAGAATTTATGGAAGCTGTGGAAGCGGATGCTGAATTCGATTTGCGTTTCCCTGCCGTTGAAGAATATACAAAAGAAGAAATGGCTATTTACAACAGTGAGTGGCATAAAGTTGGCGATGTGCGTGAATGGGAGAAGATGGGCTACAAAGTACGTACATATCGTACGATTAAAGCAAAAGAATTATGGAATTTAATCAACGTATGTGCAACATACTCTGCAGAACCAGGTATTTTCTTTATCGACAATGCTAACGATATGACAAACGCGAAAGCATATGGTCAAAGTGTAGTGGCGACGAACCCTTGTGGTGAACAACCACTTGCTCCATATTCAGTTTGTAACTTAGCAGCTGTCAACTTAGCACAGTTTGCCAATAAAGAAGACCAAACAGTGGATTATGAAGCATTACGTGAAACAGTGCGTGTTGGTGTCCGTATGCAGGATAATGTCATCGATGCCACTCCTTACTTCCTAGAAGAAAACCGTATCCAAGCTCTTGGTGAGCGTCGTGTAGGTTTAGGCGTAATGGGCTTAGCGGATTTACTGATTTACTGTGAAAAAGAATATGGCTCAGATGCTGGCAATGCGCTTGTAGATGAAATCTTTAAAACAATTGCAGAAACAGCTTACGAGGCTTCAACAGAGCTAGCGAAAGAACGTGGCAGCTTCCCATTCCTTGTAGGAGCGACAGAGGAAGAAACAGCGCGTTTACGTAAAGCCTTCACAGAAACAGGCTTTATGCAAAAAATGCCGGCACACATTAAAGAGCAAATTTTAGCAACAGGTATTCGTAACTCGCATCTGTTAACAGTAGCACCAACAGGTTCTACGGGTACAATGGTAGGTGTAGCTACTGGTCTGGAACCATACTTCTCATTCACTTACTACCGTTCAGGTCGTCTTGGTAAATTTATTGAAGTAAAAGCAGAAATCGTGCAAGAATACTTAGACCGTCATCCAGAAGCATCTGAAGATAAATTACCAGAATGGTTTGTTACGGCAATGGAATTAAAACCAGAGGCACATGCGGATGTACAATGTATTATTCAAAAATGGATTGATTCATCGATTTCAAAAACGGTGAATGCACCAAAAGGCTATTCAGTAGAACAAGTAGAGAAAGTGTACGAGCGTCTATATAAAGGTGGCGCTAAAGGTGGTACAGTCTATGTGGATGGTAGCCGTGATTCTCAAGTGCTTACACTAAAAGCAGAAGAAAATGATATGGATCAATTATCATTTGAAGAAGAATTAGTAGAAGAGCACACAAAACGTCCAGTCGTATTGGTTGATACGATTCAAGCTCTTGAGTCTACAACTGTAATTGGCTCGGATGTAGGCAACACATGCCCAGTATGTCGCAAAGGTACAGTCGAAGAAATGGGTGGCTGTAACACATGTACAAACTGTGGTGCACAATTAAAATGCGGTTTGTAATATAAAGCTGAGTAAAATCATCTTACCTCTATAGAGGTAAGATGATTTTTTTTGTTGGGAATTTATGTTACGATTATGGTAAATATGTAGGAAGTTATTTCAGCTAAATTTTTTCGAACATTGGGGGACAAAGGAATGAAGCGTTCGACAAGGAATGGAATAAAGCTCATCGTTTTGGCAGCTGCTATTTGTTCGTTATTTTATTTACGAAAGCGTATGGCTTGTAAAGCACTCTTTGTTTCCAGTGGTATAAAGGTCCACGAATTAATCTGGAGAATGGTGAAGTTACTGCTTCTATTTCCTATAAAGGAAAGACCTATATGCGGATTCATTATCATGTGTTAACTGAAGAAACAAAAGTATCTGGCAGTATCGAAACGATAAAATTAAATCGTTTGTTAAAAAATAGGGTGACATTAAATGATGCTGAATATATAGAAATGGTCCAACATTCAGCACGTTTATTTACGGACAATGAAGTGACGAATTTGGATGATTTTTGCAGACAAAATAGCGTACATAAGGAAAAAATAGTATTAACTATTAGTATCAGGTGATAAAATAATTAGTAAGATGTTAAATAAAAGGGATATGGGGGAATTACTAATGTTAGATATTTTAAACGTTCAAGAAATCATTCAGCATCGTTATCCATTCCTATTAGTTGACAAAATAGTGGAATTAGAGGAAGGGAAACGTGCAATTGGAATAAAAAATGTCACTGCCAATGAGGATTTTTTTAACGGGCACTTTCCGAATTATCCGATAATGCCCGGTGTATTAATTGTTGAAGCATTAGCGCAAGTAAGCGCTGTTGTGATGTTAACGAAAGAAGGGAATCAAGGACGATTAGGGCTATTAGCTGGAATAGATAATTGTCGTTTTAAGCGGCAAGTAAAGCCTGGAGATCAACTACGTCTTGAAGTAGAAATTACTCGCTTAAAAGGACCTATCGGAAAAGGGAAAGGCATTGTGACAGTGGATGGTGAGTTAGCTTGCGAAGTAGAAATACTCTTTGCGTTTGGTGATTAATTGTTGCGTATGCAGTTCTTTTTGGGTGAAAGACAAAGATAAGTCTGTTTTTAACAGTTTTACAAACCAATCTTGTGAATGATTAATTTATGTCAATAAGTAGGGATTTCATCAACTAGCTAGAATCTTTAATAAAAAGGGGGAGAGAATATGTCACGTTTACCAATTATCGTAGCGCCGATGTTCTTAATTTCCAATCCAGCGATGGTCATTGAAGCAAGTCGGGCGGGGGCTATTGGCTCGTTTCCGTTATTAAATGCAAGACCAGCGTCCGCTTGTGCCGAGTGGCTTCAAGAAATTAAAGAAGCATTGCCATCAGAGCCTTGGGCAGTCAATTTTATTTGTCATCCAGTAGCGAATGCCCGTTTTGAAGAAGATTTACAACTCATTGAGCAATATGAGCCACCGATTGTGATTACATCGCTAGGCAACCCGAAGCGGGTCATTGATATTGTCCATCGTTATGGTGGCAAAGTTTATGCGGATGTGGCAAACGTTAAACATGCTGAGAAGTCAGCCGCAACCGGTGTAGACGGTTTGATTCTCGTATGCGCAGGAGCTGGTGGGCATGGTGGACAGCTTAATCCGTTTGGCTTTGTATCGGCCGTGAAAAAATTTTTTACTGGAACCATTATTTTATCTGGGTCCATTTCCAGTGGAGCAGATATTTTAGCTGCGCAAATTATGGGTGCGGATTATGCTTATTTAGGCACGCGTTTTATCGCTTGTCATGAAGGCAATGCACCAGACGATTATAAACAGATGGTTATCGACAGTCAGACCGACGATATTTTGTATACGGATGCGTTTAGTGGGGTCCATGTCAATGTGTTAATTCCTTCTTTAGTGAAGGAAGGCATTGACCCGGCTTCGTTAAAGCCTAGAGAAGATATTGATTTAACACATCTTGTCAATGTTAAAGCTTGGCGCGATATTTGGTCAGCGGGGCATGGTGTTACAAATATTGAAAAACGAGAATCTATGCGTGAAATTATGACGTTATTACAAGAAGAATATGAGCATGCAAAGCACCGTGTTAGTGAGATGACAATAGCATTATAAAAAATAAAACGCACAATGCAGTTATATCAACACATTGTGCGTTTTTGTATGGAAAAAATCGTCGCTGCCTATTAGTCGTGATTTAATGTTGCAGCAATTTCAGGTTGCTGTTCAACTTGGCGTAGCATATTGAATGAGGCAATAGCTACTTCCACTTGTTCATCTAATGGCTCTCTAGTTGTTAGCAATTGTAACCATAGACCTGGATAGCCAAGGTAGCGTAATACAGGTATATTACGACACGCATTTGTCGCCTGAAGTACTTCAAAGGATACCCCTAAGACAACTGGAATTAATAAAATTCGGTCTACAATTCGTAACCAAAGTGGATCTGTTGGTACAAAGAAATATAAAAACATGCCAACAAAGACTGTGAATAACATAAAGCTACTACCGCAACGATAATGTAAACGAGATTGGGCTTGGACATTTTTTACATTTATCTCCATACCCGCTTCATAGCAATTGATGACTTTATGTTCAGCGCCATGATATTGAAAAACACGTTTAATAATCGGTGTTAAAGAAATAAAATATAAGTAGGTAAGAAGTAAAAGAAGCTTAATGCCACTTTCGAGTAGAACCTGTCCTACTTTGCCATCAATCCATTTTGAAAAGAAATCTGCAATAAACACTGGAATTAACGTAAAGGCAAATTTTCCAAATAGAAAGGAAAGGATTCCGACAACAGCTACGCCTAAAATCATTTGCAATTTCGAGCCACTTTCTTCTACATGTTCTGCTTCTTCACCTGGTGTCACGTCATAACGATCCCCTGAAAACTGCATATGACGCGAACCTAAACCTGCAGATTCAATAAGTGCAACAACCCCACGTACGAATGGAATTTTTTTAAGCTTTTGCAGGATTGGTTTTTGAACTTTTTTAAAATGATAATAATCAATGGAATCATCATTACGGCGAATGGCAGTAATTGTATGTTCCTTTCCTCCGAACATCACACCTTCTAATTGTGCTTGTCCCCCGTAAACAGGTGAATTGCTCAAGGCTAACACCACTCTCTTTATATATTTCAACTGTATTATTGTACTATTTTTAGCGAAAAACCTCTAGAGGTACGCATAGTAAATTTTCTAAATGGTTACACTAATCATGTTATTTTGGTTTTTATGGAAGCGTGGTCATCGTTAGATAAGTACGATAACAATGCGAAGCTTGCAAGCAAGCAGCGTCAAATTAGGAGGGATTTAGATGAAGACAGGATTAATAACAGCAGCCGTTTATGCCATTGTTTTAGCCTTATGTTTAAAAGGACTTCATTATTTTCATTTGATTTCTTGGAATCCGATTGGTTTCTATAAAAAATGGGAATTGTTCGAGGATAGTTCTAAGTTGTTTCATTGGAGTTTTCTAACATTGGCACTATTTGTCGTTGGCTTCTTTTTATATATGACTTTGCGCTATACGCATATAATACCTGCTGTGTTAACTTCTTTGTTGTTAGGGCTTATTGTCACGATAACATTAGAATGGTTTGTTTTGGATTTACCTTTACAATCGAAATCTTTCAAAAAATTATCCATACCTTTTATTGTTGTCGTAATTTGCCTACTGCGCTTTTTACTTGAAACAGCTAATTTTCATCAGAAAGAGCATACAGCACAAAAAGGAAATTAGTTGCTGTATGCTTTTGGTATGATAAAATAAAAGGCAAGTACATAGAAAGAGGCGAATACTGCGTGAAGTTATTATGTTTGAATGGACCAAACTTAAATCGATTAGGAAAACGTGAACCGCATATTTACGGCCATGAAACACTAGACGATGTAAAGAAGAATGTTCAAAATCTTGCGGCTTCTCTTGGTGCTACAGTCGAGTTTCGTCAATCGAATCATGAAGGTGTTCTAGTGGATTGGGTACATGAAGCAGAAGACGAAAAGTATGATGGCATTATCTTTAATCCAGGTGCCTATACCCATACCAGTGTAGCATTACATGATGCCATTGCAGGGATTGCTGTACCAGTAATCGAAGTACATATTTCCAATATCCACAAACGTGAGGCTTTCCGCCATCATTCTTATCTTGCACCGGCATGCCTTGGTCAGATTAGTGGACTTGGTACGAAAGGCTATGAACTGGCACTACGCACTTTTATTGAGAGGGAGAAATAACTATGTTGAAATTACAAAAGCTTCGTCAAACGCTACAAGAGCAAAACATCGATGGCATTTTAATTACGAACGATTACAATCGTCGCTATATGACAGGGTTTACAGGTACAGCAGGTGTTGCAATTGTGTCACAAAATGATGCTGTATTCATTACTGACTTCCGCTATACAGAGCAAGCAGCTGCACAAATTACCGATTTTACAATTGTACAGCATGAGGCGACACTTTTAGAAGAAATTGCGACGCAAGTGCAAGCGATGGGTATTAAATCATTGGGATTTGAGAAAGATACTGTAAGCTTTGGCACATATGAGTTATATAATCGTGTCATTAAAGCTGATTTAGTACCCGTTTCTGGATTAATTGAAAAAATTCGCTTGATTAAGACTGAACAAGAGATTAATATTATTAAGGTTGCGTGTGAAATTGCCGATCACGCATTTACACATATTTTAGACTTCATCAAGCCAGGTAAAACAGAGCTTGAGGTTTCGAATGAATTAGAGTTTTTCATGCGACAACAAGGAGCAACGCAGTCCTCATTTGATACAATTGTAGCGTCTGGTCTTCGCTCAGCACTTCCACATGGTGTTGCTACAAATAAAGTGATTGAAAAAGGCGACTTTGTCACACTTGATTATGGTGCACTTTACAATGGTTATATTTCCGATATAACACGTACGGTGGCAGTTGGGGAGCCATCTGAAAAATTAGTGGATATGTACAATACAGTACTTGCCTCTCAACTTTTAGCTCTTGAAAAAGTTGGACCTGGTTTAACAGGTATTCAGGCAGATGCCATTGCACGCGACTATTTAACAGAAAAAGGCTATGGTGAGGCATTTGGTCATTCTTTAGGACATGGTATTGGTCTTGAAGTTCATGAAGGGCCAGGTTTATCGAAGCGTTCTGAGACGCTATTAGAGCCAGGTATGGCCGTTACGATTGAACCAGGTGTTTATGTACCAGGAGTTGGTGGAGTACGTATCGAGGACGATATTTTAATCACTGAATCCGGTAATGAACTGCTAACGCATTCGACTAAAGAACTCATCATCTTATAAACAATGGAGGAACAAAAATGATTTCAGTAAACGATTTTCGTACAGGTCTAACAATTATTGTTGATGGCCAATTATACCGCGTGTTAGATTTCCAACACGTTAAACCAGGTAAAGGTGCAGCATTCGTGCGTTCTAAATTACGTAACTTACGTAACGGTTCTGTCAATGAAAAAACTTTCCGTGCTGGTGAAAAAGTAGAAAAAGCACAAATTGATAACCGTAAAATGCAATATTTATATGCACAAGGTGATGAGCATGTATTTATGGATTTAGAATCATACGAGCAAACTGAACTAGCTTCAGCAGCTATTGAATATGAATTAAAATTCCTTAAAGAAAACATGGAAGTTCATATTCAATCTTACCAAGGTGAAATGCTAGGTGTTGAATTACCAAATACGGTTGAATTAGAAGTAACAGAAACAGAACCAGGTATTAAAGGTGATACAGCTTCAGGCGGTACAAAACCTGCTACACTAGAAACTGGACTTATCGTGCAAGTTCCTTTCTTCGTAAACCAAGGTGATATGTTAGTTATCAACACTTCAGAAGCTTCTTACGTGTCACGCGCGTAAGTTTATAGTTAAACCTACTCTTTTATAGAGTAGGTTTTTTTATTTTTAGTACATATAAACGCCAATTACAAAAATAGGTGAAATTGATGGAGGTCTTATTGAGAAATAACGTTTACAATAATAGTAAGGAGGGGAATGCAATGTACCAACAATTACAGATGCAATATCCAATTATTCAAGCCCCAATGGCTGGTGTTACTACACCGAAATTTGTAGCTGCCTGTGCAGAAATCGGGATTCTGGGATCGATTGGAGCGGGCTATTTAGATGGTGAGCAGACAAGAAGTTTTATTCAGGAAGTAAAAAAACTTACACACAAGCCATTCGCAGTGAATTTATTTGTGCAGGAAGAGCCGCGAATTGATGTAGATGTCCTTCAAAAAGCGCGTATGGCACTCCAGCCTTACTATGACGAGCTAGGGCTCTCACCTGTGCAAAGTGTCATGTCAAACGAAGTATTTGAAGGTCAGTTACAAGCAGTACTTGATGAGCAAGTAGCAGTTTGCTCGTTTACATTTGGTATCCCTTCAGCAGAGGTGATTCAACGTTTAAAAGACCAGGATGTTTATGTTGTAGGTACAGCTACGACGTTAGACGAAGCGATTCAAGTTGAGCAATCTGGCATGGACGCTGTTGTTTTACAAGGTGGTGAGGCTGGTGGTCATCGGGGATCTTTTACTAATCCATTGCAATTAATTACGAGAGAAAACTTGTTACAGCAAGTGGCAGGCAATATTTCGATACCGATTATTGCAGCTGGCGGTATTGTCTCAAAAGATGATGTCGAACGTGCACTAGCAGCTGGGGCTCGGGCCGTTCAAGTTGGCACCGCATTATTAGTAGCGGATGAATGTGAAATATCCCCGCTGTACAAAAATGCAATTTTACAGTCGAAAGCACAGCAGACAACTATAACGTATGCATTTACTGGTAAAGCGGCACGTGGCTTGGCCAATCGTTTTACTGAAAATATGAAGGATGCTGTTGTAGCACCTTACCCATTGCAACACCATTTGACGACCACTATTCGCAAAGAAAGCGCAGCGCAAGGAAATCCACAATATTTATCGATGTGGATGGGTGAAAATTGTCATTTAGTCCAACAGGGCACAGTGAAAAGCATCATAGAAAAATTAGTATAGGCAGGTGCCAGTCACTCAAACAATTCTGAATTGTTTGAGTGACTGGCACTGTTCTTTTTTTCTGTTCTTTTTTATTGGAGTGCGACATATATTGCTGTACACGAGGGGGCGTATGAATGGAATTACAGGACGTATTAAGAGTCGCTGGAGTGGGACTAGTAGTAGCGCTTCTTCATGTTTTTTTTGATCAAACAGGGAAGAAAGAATTTTCATTTTTCTTATTTTTTATTGCCTACTTATATATGACAGCAGAATTACTCCGATTTTTACGTCTATTTTTTACTGAGATATTAACATTCTTCCAGTGGTTGACCTCATCTGGGTAAGTAAATGGAAATTGTTATTGTTGCTGTTGTCATGCTGCTTTTATTGTTGCTTATAAAAGAAGTCATACAGCCACTCCACGCGCTCATTAGTGTGATGTTTGCCTTTTTGTTGTTTGGTTTTTTGTTCACGACACTCTTATTGCCATTCGTTAAACAATTACTTGATTTGCTGACATTTTTGCCATATGCAAAAGCTATTGTAATGAGTGCTAGCCTTTTTTACGTAGGGCAATGGGTGTCGATGTTACTTGTGGAGCATAGTTATAAAGTGCTTGGCAGTATTGTTTTCGATGCTGTGAAAATCGTTATTTTAATGTATTGGTTTAAAGAATTTTTGGATGTATTACAGGGGGTGTCGGCTATTTTACAAAGGTTAAACTAAGGGGCGAAGCCAGTGCAGGAGCAACTACTTTCGTTTTTCATCGATCCATTTTTTCTCTTGCTCAAGATGACGCTCATATTGTGTAGCTACGTCATCATAATTTTAATTGTCAACATGCTTTTACCAGGATTTGAAAAAGGGACAAGGATACTGTTCTTTCTTATTGTAATAGCCACGATCGGGCCTGTAGTCGTTAAATCATTTCAACTCATTGATGAAATTGCACAGGGACTATCCCATATTTTCACGGCTTTTTATCCAATTCTTACTTCTAGCTTTTTGTTGTCCAGCAGTATAACGGCCGTTGCTTCTTGGCAGCCTTTTCTACTTTTCTTTGTACAAGTCTTAACGATTGTCAGTAGTAAATGGCTAATACCTGGTGTGCTGTTTGCTATTGTCTTTGATGTTAGCAGTGTCATTGTGAAAGAAATATCTTTTTCACGAATTGCAGAATTGATTCGTTTTACCATTATGAGTATTGTTTCCGCTTCTGTTATTTGCTACATCATTTTAATGTCGGCAAGCGGCGTTGCTGCCTTTAGTGTTAATAAGGCAGTAGCGGAGCCAGTGAAAAAATTGATTGAAGAAAATATTCCGGTAGTCGGTTCCTTTATTGTTGATAGTTTCTCGATGTTTCAGCATATGACACAATTTTCTTCCTCGATTAGTAGTATAAGTGCGTTTATCGCCGTAATCACGGTAGCGTTTATTCCGACTGTCCAGCTTGTTGTCAGTGCCTATTCATTGAAACTATTAGCCGCTATTTTAGAGCCGATTGCTTTTGATGATATTTGTAAACTGCTTGATCATGTTAGTAAATCTCTATTTACGTTATGTGCAGTATCATTTCTAATTGCTTTTTCATTTATGTTTTCTTGTTTTTTCCTTATCGTTTTCGTGCAAGTGATGGCTGGGGGGAGATAGATTGATTCTTTTATTGGCATTGCTCTTTATTTGTCAACTTTTCGTGTTTCTAACAGATGACCAACAAATCATTTCACTAACAAAACTAGTTATTACATTAGTATTTTTGCAATTGCTATTAAAGATTCCATTTATCAATTCATAGGAAGAAACAAGCGTACATACACTTGAAAAAGAGAAGATGAAAGGAGGCAATGTACAAGTGATGTGGAAAAGGCACAAAAAAAAACAACGTCATTTATCGTCTTAATGTTGATTGCTGCCTCCGTGGGAATTTTCATCGTGTTTCCTATGTATCAAACGAATTCAACAAATGACAAAGTAACACCGAATACGAATGAAGAAAAACTTGAGCAAACGCTTAGGGCGATGCAAGGTGTTGGGGAGGTAAAAGTATATTTTTATTACGGAGAGATGACAGATGCTAAAGATGAAAATAAACTAATTAGCCAGTATTTTCGAGGGACTAACCAAAGTACAAAAGATGTATCAGGATTGCTAATTGTTTCAGAAGGTGCATCAGATATTTTTGTAAAAAATGAAATACGTGCTGTCGTCAGTCAAGTGATGCAATTACCTATTCATCGAATTATTATCGTTCCAATGGAAAATAAGGAGGAAAAGTAAATGCGCGTACGTAGAAGAACAGTTTGGTTTATGACATTATTAAGTCTTGTAGCAGTTATTTCAGTTTATTATTTGGTAGACCCTGCAAAACAATTTAATGGCTTAACGATTTTTACGGATGATACATTACAACAAACAGCAATTACCGGTGTTACAGATCAGGAAGCTACAAACAAAGATGCAACACAAGAAGTATTGTCTCCGAGTCATTTATTTGAAGAAATGCGTATGCAAGTAGATGATGAAAGAAGCCAATTACGTGAACAACTAACGCAAAAAATTGGCTCAGAAGAATATACAGCTGAAGAAAAAAATGAAGCTTATAACGAAATAGACGGTTTAATTAAACAAGAATCAACGGAAGCAATGCTAGAAATGCTCATTAAGTCTTTAGGCTATTCGGATGCTTTTGTTAGAGCTGAAGGCGAAAAAGTTTCTGTCACAGTGATGGCAGAAGAATTATCAAAATCACAAGCAAATGAGATTATTTACTTGGTGAAAACGGAGTGGGAAGGCGCAAATGACGTGCAAGTTAAATTTAGTGCCAATAACTATTAAAAAATAAAGAAAAAAAGGAATATTCTGTTTATTAATTAATTATTGTTATATATCAGCGTTATGAAAAGGCTTTCGCTAAAGAAACGAAAGCCTTTTATTATGTTTATATTTACTTAATTTGCATTTAAGTGTTTCATATTGGGTCAAAAAAATATAGAATAGTCATTGTAGTAGATTTTATTTCATAAGGAGAGTTAGAAATGTTCAAAATTCAAGAAATTCGTGAAATTATCAAATTAGTTGATTCTTCTTCTATCGACGAGTTCGTTTATGAAGTAGATGGCGCAAAAGTTAAATTAAAAAAGAATGGTGTTGTTGTTACTGAAACTGTAGCACCTAAAAAAGAAGAAACAGCCCCTGTTGTACAACAATCAGCACCAGCAGCAGCAGCTCCAGCTCCAGCTAAAGTTGAAGAAGCTCCAGCACCAGCAGCACCTACAAGTAACGACCCATCGTTACATAAAATTGTATCACCAATGGTAGGTACATTCTATGCTGCTCCAAACCCAGATTCACCAGCATACGTAAAAGTGGGCGATAAAGTAGGCGACGAAACAATCGTTTGTATCGTAGAAGCGATGAAACTTTTCAACGAAATTGAAGCAGAAGTTAAAGGTGAAATCGTAGAAGTACTTGCTAAAGATGGCGATCTAGTAGAATACGGTCAACCATTATTCCTTGTAAAAGCTGAGTAAGGAGTGCAAAAACCATGGAAAAAGTTTTAATTGCAAACCGCGGCGAAATCGCTGTTCGTATTATTCGTGCCTGTAAAGAATTAGGCATTAAATCGGTTGCCGTATATTCTGAAGCTGACGCAGATGCATTACATGTGAAGTTAGCGGACGAAGCTTATTGCATCGGTCCGAAGCTATCAAAAGATTCTTATTTGAGCTTCCCTGCATTATTAAGCGTAGCAGAAAAAACAGGAGCAGACGGTATCCACCCAGGCTACGGTTTCGTTTCTGAAAATGCTGATTTCGCTGAAGCATGTGAAAATGCGGGCATTAAATTTATTGGTCCTTCATCTGATTCAATCAAAATTATGGGGATTAAAGACGTTGCTCGTACAACAATGGAAGCAGCAGGTGTACCGCTTGTTCCGGGTACAGGTATTGTACCAGACATTGAAACAGGTAAAGAGTGGGCTGCAAAAATCGGTTACCCAGTGATCATTAAAGCAACTGCTGGTGGTGGCGGTAAAGGTATCCGTGTAGCGCGTACAGAAGAAGACCTTGTAAAAGGTATCGATATTACGCAAAAAGAGGCAGCTGCAGCATTCGGTAACCCTGGCGTTTATTTAGAAAAATTTATTGAATACTTCCGTCACTGTGAAATCCAAGTGTTAGCGGATAGTTTCGGTAATGTTGTCCATCTAGGCGAACGTGATTGTACAGTGCAACGTCGTATGCAGAAATTAGTAGAGGAAGCTCCATCTCCTGCGCTATCGCCTGAACGACGTGCAGAAATGGGTGCAGCAGCGGTGAAAGCAGCAGAAGCATGTAACTATGAAGGTGCTGGCACAATCGAGTTTATCTATGACTACCAAGAGGACAAGTTCTACTTCATGGAAATGAATACACGTATCCAAGTAGAACACCCAGTGACAGAAATGATTTCTGGTGTCGATCTTGTACAACAACAATTAAAAATTGCATCTGGTGAGAAACTTCCATTCACACAAGATGATATTAAATTAAATGGTTGGGCAATTGAGTGCCGTATTAATGCAGAAAACGCATACAAAAACTTTATGCCTTCAGCTGGTACGGTAGACACGTATATCACACCAGGTGGTTATGGTGTACGTATTGATTCTGCTGTATATGCAGGTTATACAATCCCACCATACTACGATTCAATGGTAGCAAAACTAATCGTGCATGCTGATACGCGTGAAGAGGCCATTGCGAAAATGAATCGTGCACTTGGTGAATTTGAAGTAGCTGGTCCTGGTATCAACACAACAATTCCATTCCACCAAGCACTTATGAATAATGATGTTTTCAAATCTGCGCAATTTAACACGAAATTCTTGGAAGAGAACGACGTTTTAGGATTAAACAAATAATTGTTTGGATTAACCTTCTGGCTATTAGTAGTCAGGAGGTTTTTTTTATCTAGTACTGTTAACTTTCTATTTTATGTTAAAATTATAAAGTATTAGTAAAGAGGGGAGAAGACGATGATTATAAATAATTTTGAAGAATACGATGACCCAACTTTATATGACAAAGAAAATGAAACTTATTTGCCTGAATTGCCATTTTTGTTAAAATGGGCGTCCACAACACAAGGGACAATTATTGATTTAGCTTGTGGCACAGGGAGATTAACGATACCGTTGGCGCAAAATGGCTGCGAGCTGATTGGCGTAGACATACATGAAGGCATGTTAAGTGAGGCGAAGCAAAAGACAGTCAATCTTGATTTACCTATTAAATGGCTGAAGCAGGACTGTACGAAATTAAAATTAATGGCTAAAAGTAGTTTGATTTATTCAGTAGGGAATTCCTTTCAACATTTTTTAACGAACGCATCACAAGATGGCTTCCTTTCTTCCGTGAACAACCATTTGGAAATTGGCGGTACTTTCATTTTTAATACAAGGTTTCCTAGTGTAGAGGAATTACTCCAACCAAGTACCGAAGAATATTGGAGAACGTATACGGACCGTGATACGCTTCATACGGTTGATCTCTATACCATTAGTCATTATGATGCATTAAGCCAACTCCAACACTATACAACAATTAGAAAATATAAAAACAATGATGGTCAAATTTTAGATGAAAAGAGTACAAAGATAAGTTTAAGATATGTATTTCCAAAAGAAATGGAACGCATGTTATTGAACAACGGTTTTGAAATCGTGGATGTATTTCAGGACTGGAAGGAAACGGCGGTAACTAATGAAAGTTACGAGTTAATCTATGTTTGCAAAAAAAGCACGTGAAAATCCTCTTCCTTCAACTATTAATAGTTTGAAGGTTTTTTTATAAGGAAGCGCTAGAGAAATTTCAGAACTTGCGTATAAGGAAATTTATACCGCAAGTTCATCTCCATTTAAGTAAAATATTTTATAGTTTACTAGATAAGAAAAAATTCAGCACCCAACCTACTATTGAAACAATAATAATACTCCACGCATGTTTCTTACGTTGTTTTACAGCGACAATCCCCATAATCAACCCTAATAATGGCAATAATACAAAACCAGTTATATAAGCAATAATATTATAGGTTTTATAACCGTAAACTTCGTTTTTTTTAATTTCAATTGTTTCACTATCCATCTTAAATCCCCCATTTTGAGCTGTCTGGAATATCTTTCTATATTAAGAAATTGTAGCACGTAGGGAGAGGAAGGAGTAGATTATTAAAAGTAAACAATTTAATACAACCATTTAAAAACCTTCGCTATAATGTACAAAGGGGTAGCAACTAAAACGACACCTGCTAAGAAATAAAGTATTAATTTTAAAACATCAAGAACAGCTCCTGAAACATCATCTATCAAATTCCTCAATTATTACATCCTTTCTGTTATTGTGTTCGCCATGTTGAAGCGGTTATTATGTAAATTTTAACATAATTTATTACAAAAAATGCATTTGGGCGTTTTTAGATGGAGTTGATTGAATGCGATTTTTTCATGTACTATAATTTTAATACGTGACGTGAATGTAATAGTGGATTATTTATCGTAATCGTCCAAAAATATTCTCGAAAACACGACTAAAAACTTTGAAAACAATGCTAGGGGGATATTTACATGAACAAAACATTTAATATTACAGTGCTAGAAGGTTTGCATGCAAGACCAGCAACATTACTCGTCACAACTGTATCAGCGTTTGAATCAGAAGTATCCATTACATACAACAAAAAATCTGCGAATTTAAAATCCATTTTGGGTGTTCTGTCCCTTGCCGTATCACCAGGCTCTATTATAGAAATAGCAGCGGAAGGATCAGATGCAAGTGAATTGTTAGATAAAGTAACAGAAGTTATCATCTCGCAAGGGATTGGTGAAGAATGCTCGAAATAAGCGGTACTGCTGTTTCTGATGGGATTACCATAGCTGGCCGGGGTTCCTTCATCTAAAAAAGCGCGTCAAAAATCAATGCTTTTTGTTAGTTGCAAAGATGACAGCGTCTTTCTTAAGCGAAACCTTCCTTTTTATAGTATAATAAGCATAACAACTGCATTTGCTTGCGATGCGTATGAGAAAGGATGATATTTGTATGGCAGAGAAAGTAGGACAATCTTTCGTACAACCAACACCTTCTGGGAAAGAAGAGCTTGGGAAAATTGAAGTGGCTGCAGAAGTAATTGAGATTGTAGCTGGAATCGCTGTTAACGAGGTAGAGGGTATCGCAGCAACTCGTGGCAATATTGCAACTGGCGTCGTTGAACGCTTTGGCAAAAAAGTACACAATAAAGGCATTAAATCTGGTGTCACAGAACATGGTGAAATTGCTATTGATGTATTTTGCTCTGTAAAATACGGCTATTCAATTCCAAAAGTGGCAAAAGATGTACAAACGCAAATTCGCCAAGCGATTTTAAATATGACTGCACTTGAAACAGCAGAGGTGAATGTACATATAACTAGTATTCACTTCGAAAAAGAAGAAGTCGCAATACACGAATAACAAAGAGGAGCTGCCAACGAGGTGATTATATTCACCTTCGAAGGCAACTCCTTTTTTATTAATTGCCTGTGACAGCACAATTTTATAAAGCGATATTTTTTGGTTTTTTCCAGAAAAATGCGAGCATTACGCCAAACACTAAGACAATTGTCGCGAAGTAGTATGGGTAGTTTAAATCAATGTCGAATAACATTCCACCAATAATTGGGCCAAAAATGTTGCCGAGACTCGTAAACATGGAGTTCATACCTCCGACAAAGCCCTGCTCGTTTCCTGCAATTTTCGATAAATAAGATGTAACGGCAGGTCGGATTAAATCAAAACCAACAAAAATAAAGAATGTCACAAATAAAATTGCGAAATAATGACTTACTACTGTCATAGCAAAGGTTAACACGGCCGAAAGGATAAGTGAGTAACGGATAACATTAATTTCACCCATTTTCTTCGTTAGCCAATCAAATAATAACAGTTGGGCAAGCGCACCAATAATACCACTTCCGGTAATAATAATAGCAATATCAGAAGGCGTAAAGGCAAATTTATGATCAACGAATAGGCTAAACAGTGATTCGAATGCTGCAAGACCAAATGAAAGGACAAAAATAAGCACAAAAGCTATGAAATACAAAGGGCTAAAAATACGTTTGGTACTGCTTAAAATTGAAGGTGCAGCTTCAGTATCATCTGTAGCACGCGTCGGCTCTTTTAACAATGTAAACGACAATAGTGCTGCTAGAAAACCTAGAATACCAGCGGCATAAAAAGGAATGCGTGTGCCGAATTCTGCTAAAAATCCACCGAGCCCAGGCCCTATAATGAAACCGGTACTAATGGCAGCACTCATATAGCCAAGTGCCTTTGGACGTTGAGCCATCGTTGTAATATCCGCAATAAATGCCGTAACCGCAGGCATAATAAACGCAGCACTTAC
Source organism: Lysinibacillus sp. NPDC097195 (assembly GCF_044762075.1). NCBI lineage: Bacteria > Bacillati > Bacillota > Bacilli > Caryophanales > Bacillaceae > Lysinibacillus > Lysinibacillus sp. NPDC097195. The sequence goes on from NZ_JBIWDP010000001.1 coordinate 665,395, forward strand.
CCCACCAAGCATGCGTGATACAAATAAAATTTCAATGGTACGCCCCATCCCGAATAAAAGCTCGGATAAGCCAAAAATAATTAAACCAATAACAATCATAATTTTTCGTCCAATACGGTCGACTAGTCTGCCGGCAATTGGCGATACAATAAGCTGCGTAATAGCGAATGCTGCAACCATATAACCAACGACAGATCCTGTAATGTTAAGCTCATTCATAATTGTTGGCAAAACGGGAATAACCAATCCTATCCCTAAAAAGGCGATAAATAGATTGGATAATAAAATAGTTAGCGTTAAAGCTTGTTTCTTGTTCATTTTTCTCTCCTTCAACAGTTCACGATACATGAGATTGATAATCTACTAGAAGATTGCCACTTAATACAATAAACCCTATAGTAACTATAGGGTCAAAAGATTTGTTTTATTTTTTTACGTATATGCGCTATTAGTGTGGAAGTAATATGACATTGTTATACAACGTACATTAAGTAATTTTCTGTCAAATGAAGAGTGGATTGCTCAAGTCATTATTACGAATCCTGTTGTCTAATTTTTAATTCGACAATGAATTTCTTTTCACGTTCAGAAGTGATGGTTGCGGGCATATAAAATTCATACACTGTAGTTTCAAATGATATTTTTTGTGAATCGACATAGTTTTTCAATTTTTCATAAAAAGTGAAATATGTATCCGGATGATAAATAAACGCAATACAAGCATATTTACCTGCGGGTACAATCGTTTGTTTCATATTAGTTGAAAGTTTAGAAAATGTGCGTTCTGTTAATAGTGGAGAAAAGATTGCATCATAGATAATATCATTGACATCTTGATATCGCGCTAGCGGATAAATACATCCATAGCGACTATTTAAAACACTGCCTTCATTCTCAATAATTTTCGTTAATGTTGCATAGTACTTATTGGTGCTTGATGTCGGTGTCAGTTCAGTCGTTGTAACTTGTAAAATAGGCATTTCTTCTTCAAAACGCGTATATACCTCTCCGAAAATAGGGATTTCGATTTGTTCTTGCATTTGCTTTTTTGTTTTCAGAAGTGTGTATTTCACTTCGTTCAGCCGAGCAATTTTTTCTTCAAGTCGTTGTTCCTGTTGTTCAAGAAAGACAAGAAGCTCTTCAGGTGTAAGCATCAACGCCTTTTTTATGTCCTCAAGAGATGTCCCTATATATTTTAGCGATTTAATGATATCTAAGTAGAAAATTTGACTATCTTTATAATAGCGGTAATTGCTAGCGGAATCAGTATAAGCAGGTTTAAACAAATCAATTTGGTCGTAGTATCGGAGTGTCTGCACAGAAAGGTTTGCTAATTTTGCGACTTCACCAATTGTATAATAGTGTTCTTCCATAGTTGTCCTCCAATAGGAAATAATGTTGCATTTTTGTAATGTGATGTAATCGGAAATAAGCCATGCTCTAGATGAATGATACAGAACAATGCTTTTATTAATTTCGACAAAATCATGCAATGTTTTAAATTAAACGAATGACTTTGTTCGTGTAGCAACGTTTTTTTTATTATTTTATAAAGAAAAACATTCGTAAGCAAATTGAATGTCAGGGAATCGAAGGTAGCCCTTCATTATTTAACTTCAACAAAGTTGCAGTTAAATAAGTAGAAAGTTGCTTGAAAAAGGTTTCAGATTATTGAAAACTTGCTTGAATTCGTGTTTATCGTATGAATTTATGCTATTATAAACCTTAATGCCACTTAAGAAGGAGAGCTTTACATGAAACGACATGAAGCACGTGAAAAAGCGTTGCAAGTTTTGTTTCAGCTAGACAATACTGATCTTACAGTCGAAGAAGCAAAAGAACATATTAAAGGTCAACCAACAAATGCTTTCTACGAAAAGATTGTAAATGGAACAGCTGAACATTTAGAAGAAATTGATGCGGCATTAACGCAGCATCTAGAAAAGTGGTCACTTGCCCGTCTACCGAAAATTGAGAGAACAGTTTTAAGACTAGCTGTATACGAACTTTTATACATGCAAGAAACACCAAAAAGAGTAGTACTTAATGAAGCAATCGAGTTATGCAAAACATTTGGAGACGAAGGATCGTCGAAATTTGTTAATGGCGTACTTTCTAAATTTACAGAACAATAAAATGTGTTGAATTGGAAGGAGTAACTAAGGTTTATGTCAAGTGCAATTATTAATGGTAAAGAGATTGGTCAAGAAATTCGGAATGCAGTAGCAGAGCGTGTAGCTCGTTTAAAAGAGCAAGGATTAACACCAGGCTTAGCGGTTGTTCTAGTTGGGGACAACCAAGCTTCAGCTACATATGTGAGAAATAAGCAAAAATCTTGTGAAGCGATTGGCATGTTTTCAGAATTAATAAAACTACCAGAAGAGACAACACAAGATGAGCTTCTAAAGCAAATTGAATGTTTAAATAATCGTGAAGATATTCACGGTATTTTAGTTCAATTACCTCTACCAAAACATATTGATGAGGATACTGTAATTGCAACTATTGCCATTGACAAAGATGTAGACGGCTTCTCACCGGTTAGCGTTGGGAAAATGATGCTTGGCCAAGAAACATTTTTACCTTGTACACCGTTTGGCGTGATGAAGCTTCTTGAATATTCAGGAATTGACATCGCTGGTAAGCATGCAGTAATTGTTGGTAGAAGTCATATCGTCGGCAAACCGATGGGTCAGCTTTTACTCCAAAAAGATGCAACGGTGACATATACACATTCAAAAACCCCAGATTTACCTTCATTTACAAAACAGGCGGATATTTTAATTGCAGCGGTTGGACGTGCGAATTTTATTACGAAAGAGCATGTTAAAGAAGGGGCTGTTGTTATTGATGTCGGCATTAACCGCGATGAAAATAACAAACTTTGCGGAGACGTTAACTTTACAGAAGTTGACGGTATTGCCTCTCACATTACACCAGTACCAGGCGGTGTAGGGCCAATGACAATCACAATGTTACTCTTCAACACAGTGCAAGCGGCAGAAATGACACTTGCAAATAACAATAAAGTCATAAATTAAGAACATATTTTTTCGTTTGCTTAGAGAGCCATCTCAGTACTTTTGAGATGGCTCTCTTTTTGCAAGTACATAGTGCTAATAGAATGAAGTAAATCGCCAAAAAATCTGGACCAATCGCCACTAAACTAGCGGAAATCGCCACGAAATCGAGGTAAACCGCCACGAAATCGCCATTAAATTCATCTAAAACGCTTTTACCCAGACATAGAGTACCCACTTTCACACGAGCCAAGATGGCAATAAATATGGTACAGTATAATTTTAAAGCTAGGATGAAAGATAGACGTTTTTTCATGCAAAACTGTATTTACACACGTCATGCGTTATAAAAAATGTTATGATAAATGTAGTTTTGTGAAAAACTTGATTTTAGAAAAGGAGCCGAAAAAATAATGTCATCAGCTTCTTATTTAACTGTAAAAGCATTAACAAAATATATTAAACGTAAATTTGATGCCGATCCGCATCTGCGTGAAGTGTATGTCAAAGGGGAGTTATCGAATGTTAAAATACACCAATCTGGACATATTTACTTTACTTTAAAAGATGATGGCGCACGGATTGCGGCTACGATGTTTAAAACCGCAGCAAGCAAGTTAGCCTTTGAACCAAAAGATGGTATGCAAGTATTCATCCGTGGAGATGTAAACGTTTACGAAGGTTATGGTACATATCAACTATATGTGCAAGAAATGCAACCAGATGGTATCGGTAGCTTATTTGTGGCCTTTAACCAACTGAAAGAACAGCTGCAAAAGGAAGGGCTTTTTAAACCAGAATGGAAACAGCCAATTCCAAAGTTTCCTGAAAAAATAGGTGTTTTAACCTCTACAACTGGCGCAGCCATTCGTGATATTTGTACAACATTAAAGCGACGCTATCCCTTAGCTGAAATTGTGATTTATCCAACACTTGTACAAGGTGCACAAGCGGCACCTAGCATTGTACAAAATATTGCGCGCGCCAATCAAGAAGCCTTTTGTGACGTCTTGTTAGTCGGAAGGGGTGGCGGCTCCATTGAAGATCTTTGGGCGTTTAATGAGGAAGCTGTTGCAAGAGCTATATTTGATAGTCGTATTCCGATAATCAGTGCAGTAGGGCATGAAACCGATACGACCATTGCAGATTTTGTAGCTGATTTAAGAGCCCCAACGCCAACTGCAGCGGCTGAAATGGCTGTTCCTGATCAGCAAGAGTTATATCAAAGAGTATTGCAACAAAAATCCCAGCTACATCAAATGGTCAGAGCGCAACTTATAACTGAACGACAACGTCTTAATAAGCTACAACAGTCTTATCCTTTATCGATGCCAGAGAGATTGTATAGACCGTTTACCGAACGCTTAGCACAATTGGAAACGACATTGCAAAAAGCAATGCAGGTCGATTTGATGAAAAAAGAAGCCCAGCTTCAAAAACTGCATAGTGCAGTTGAGCGACAATCGCCGAAAAAGGCACTTGTTTATCATCAAAAAGAGTTGGAACACCGTGTCCAACAGCTAACACGTTCAGCTTCGCACTATGTAATGAAGCAAAAACAACAATTTGAAGCGTCTGTAAGAACATTAGAAGCATTAAATCCACTTGCCATTTTAACAAGAGGATTCACTGTAGCTTACAAAGATGATAAAGTGTTAAAATCGTCAACTGACTTAAAACGGCAGGATCAACTCACACTGTCTTTCCACGATGGCAAGGTTATTGCCGAAGTGACAGATGTATTGCCAAATAGTAAGGAGGAATCACAATGACGAAGAAGCAGCAAACCTTCGCAGAAGCAATGACGACGCTGGAAGAAATAGTCCGCCAATTAGAACAAGGGGATGTCCCATTAGAAAATGCTATTGACTTATATAAGCAAGGCATGGAGCTTTCGCAATTTTGCCATGGGAAACTTCAGCATGCCGAAGAACAGTTAATTTCAATTGTCCAGGAGAATGGTGAAACAACAGCATTTGATCCGTTAAAGGGAGAGAACTATTTAACATGAACGAACAATTAAAACAATTTATTCAAAGCAACACACCACAAGTCGAAGCTGAAATGTTTGCATTAGTGGATAAAATTGACGCACCGACGAATTTAAAGGAATCAATGCTATATTCATTAAAAGCGGGCGGTAAGCGTATTCGTCCATTGTTTGTATTAGCAGTTTTAGAACTATACGGTAAAGAGAAGAATGCGGGGCTTACAGTAGGTGCCGTTATTGAAATGATTCATACCTATTCTTTAATCCACGACGATCTACCGAGCATGGATAACGATGATTTCCGTCGTGGCAAACCAACAAACCATAAAGTATTTGGTGAGGCACTGGCAACACTTGCAGGTGATGCATTAAATACTTTAGCTTTTGGTGTTTTAGCACGAATGGATTTGTCAGCTGAACAACGCATTGAGCTGGTTAATCTATTAAGCATTGCGGCCGGTGCAGAAGGAATGGTAGGCGGGCAAGTATTGGATATGGAAGGTGAACAGCGTCAACTAAGCCTTACTGAACTAGAACATGTCCATGTTAATAAAACAGGTGCCCTGTTACGATTTAGTATTGAATCAGGCGCTGTATTAGCGAATGCATCCCAACAAGATCGAGCTACTTTAAAAGAGTATGCACATCATATCGGCCTTGCCTTCCAAATTCAAGACGATATTTTAGATATTGAAGGAACAACGGAAGAATTGGGCAAGACTGCTGGTAAGGATGTAGCTAGCGATAAAAGCACGTATCCTGCATTACTAACATTAACTGGTGCGAAAGAAAAACTTAACGACCATTATCAGCTTGCCAATGCGGCACTGGATAAGTTACAAGTCGATGTAAGTTTATTGCGTGAGTTTGCAGCCTATATTGTTCATCGTAAAAACTAAGAGAAAAAAAGGGCGTTAAAGGTAAAGAATATGCTAGAATAGGTGGGGACGTTTGCCAACAAGCAAACAATAAAGTGTTCGTACTTTTAGCATATGGATAACACTGTTATAATGGTGGAAACACGATTGCGGTGAATAATTTATTGAAAAGGTGTGTGAGAAAGGTGGATTTAAACAACATTTCTAGTCCATCCTTTTTAAAAAACTTAACAAAGAGAGAGCTTGAACAACTTGCAAAAGAAATACGAGCTTTCTTAATCGAAAAATGTTCTGTCACAGGTGGTCATATTGGACCGAACCTAGGCGTAGTGGAGCTTACAATTATGCTTCATAAAATGTTTGACAGTCCAAAAGATAAGTTTTTATGGGATGTTGGCCACCAAGCTTACGTGCATAAAATTTTGACAGGTCGTGCGAGTCAATTTGACACATTGCGTCAGTTCAAAGGGCTTTGTGGATTTCCGAAGCTTGTGGAGAGTGAACATGATGAATGGGAAACAGGTCATAGCTCGACTTCGTTGTCAGCAGCCATGGGTATGGCAGCAGCACGTGATATAAAAAATGAAAAAAACTTCGTCGTACCGATTATTGGGGACGGTGCTTTAACAGGCGGTATGGCGCTTGAGGCGTTAAATCATATTGGACATGCAAAAACAAACATGATTGTTATTTTAAATGACAATGAAATGTCCATTGCGCCGAATGTTGGTGCATTGCACAGCATTTTAGGACGCTTACGCACAGCTAAGGAATATTCTAAAGCAAAAGAAGAACTGGAATCGTTAATAACTAAAATTCCTGTGTTAGGTGGAAAACTTGCTTCAACTGCTGAACGCTTGAAGGATAGCCTAAAATATTTAGTCGTTTCTGGAGTCTTTTTTGAGGAATTAGGCTTTAAATATTTAGGTCCAATTGACGGCCATGACTTTGAAGCGCTCGAAACAACATTATCGTATGCTAAAAAAGTTAAAGGTCCAGTGCTTGTTCATGTCATTACGAAAAAAGGTAAAGGCTATAAACCAGCCGAAGACGATACGATTGGCAACTGGCACGGCACAGGTCCATATAAAATGGAGACGGGTGCGTTTGTCAAATCTGAGACAAAAGGTCCTGCTTGGAGTAGCTTAGTTGCTGAAACTGTGCGCAAAATCGCGCATGAGGATGAACGTATTGTGACGATTACACCAGCAATGCCTGTTGGCTCAAAATTACAAGGCATTCAAAAAGATTTTCCGAAGCGCTTTTTTGATGTGGGCATAGCTGAACAACATGCTGCTACAATGGCTGCTGGTCTTGCTACGCAAAAAATGAAGCCGTTTTTAGCTATTTACTCAACGTTTTTACAACGAGCATATGACCAAGTTCTTCATGATATCGCACGCCCAAATTTAAATGTCTTTATCGGAATCGACCGAGCAGGCTTAGTCGGTGCAGATGGAGAAACACACCAAGGAGTCTTTGATATAGCATTCCTTCGCCATATGCCAAATATGACGATCATGATGCCAAAGGATGAGAATGAAGGCCAACATATGGTGAAAACAGCGATTGATTATAATGGTGGCCCAATTGCGCTGCGTTATCCACGTGGCAACGGGATTGGTGTACCGATGGATGATGAGCCGATGAGTTTACCAATTGGCAGCTGGGAAGTGTTACGTGAGGGGAAAGATGCAACGATTTTAACATTTGGTACGACCATTCCTATGGCAATGGAAGCGGCTCATATGTTAGCACAACAAGGTATCGAAATCGAAGTAGTCAATGCACGATTTATCAAGCCGATGGATGAGGATATGCTACATCGTATATTTACGAGTAATAAACCGGTGTTAACAATAGAAGAAGCTGTATTGCAAGGCGGTTTTGGCAGCGGCGTATTAGAATTCGCGCATGACCATAGCTATTTAAATGCGATTATCGATCGCATGGGCATTCCAGATCAATTTATTGAACATGGAAATGTTGACCAACTGCTCGCGGAAATTCATATGACAGCAGAAGATACAGTAGCACGCATGCAAGTGTTACTCCAACAAAAACAGCAAGTAGGTTTAAATAAATAATGACAAAACAACCGAAAGAACGTGTAGACATTTTACTTGTGGAACGCGGATTATGTGAAACGCGTGAAAAGGCTAAACGCTCCATTATGGCAGGTCTTGTCTTTTCGAACGAAATACGTATCGATAAGGCAGGAGAAAAGATTGCCATCGATGCTCCACTTCAAGTAAAAGGGTCTGATTTAAAATATGTAAGCCGTGGTGGCTTAAAGTTAGAAAAAGCTTTGCAAATTTTTGATATGTCTGTAGAAGGGAAGCTGATGCTTGACATCGGCTCTTCTACAGGCGGCTTTACAGATTGTGCTTTACAAAATGGTGCGAGACATTGTTATGCACTCGATGTAGGCTCAAATCAACTAGCGTGGAAAATCCGTTCAGATGAACGGGTAACCGTGATGGAAAAAACAAACTTCCGCTATACAACAGCTGCTGATTTAACGGAAGGTTTACCGGAATTTGCAACAATTGATGTTAGCTTTATATCACTTTCTTTAATTTTACCTGTATTAAAAACAGTATTGATGCCAGGTGGCGATGTTATGGCACTTGTTAAACCACAGTTTGAAGCAGGTAAAGAGAATGTTGGCAAGAAGGGCATCGTCCGTGACAAAAAAGTACATCTCGATGTTTTAGAAAAAACCGCTGCGATGGCAACTGAAGTTGGCTTTGTCGTGAAAAATGCTTCTTATTCACCTATTACAGGTGGCGAAGGGAATATTGAATTTTTATTCCATTTAGTGAATCCTCGTGCAGATGAAGTAGTTACGCCTTATACAGCTTTTAATGCACTCGTCGAAGAAGCGCATAGTGCACTAAAATAACACGTGCTCATTAAGTAGAGCCGTGTTTTTTCTTGTGCTTTTATGGCGAAGATGGTAGTGTGATTATACAAATATTTAATTATTTATAAGAGGTGAACGCTTTGAATAAAGGACAAAGACATATACGTATTCGCGATATTATTGCGAATCATGAAATCGAAACACAAGATGATTTAGTCGATTTTTTAAAAGATGCAGGCTATAATGTGACACAAGCAACAGTATCACGAGATATTAAAGAATTACACTTAGTTAAAGTACCATTACAGGATGGACGTTATAAATATAGCTTACCCGCAGACCAACGATTCAATCCTGTCCAAAAATTACATCGTGCACTAGCAGATGCATTTGTAAGTATTGATGGTGCTTCGCATTTTTTAGTGATGAAGGCACTTCCAGGTAATGCTAATGCAATTGCCTCTTTACTTGACCATTTAGATTGGCCAGAAATTTTAGGAACAATTTCAGGGGATGACACTATTTTAATTATATGTCGCGATGAAAATGAGCGAGAAAATACAAAAAATCGCTTATTGGGCATGCTATAATCGTGAAACTGTCGTCGATGTTTTTTCACTTAAATAGTTGAAAAATCATTCGAATACTAGCTGTTGCTAAATACTCCCCTTTAAAAGTGTTAGCGGGTATGTTGGCTTTAGCTAGTACAGGTTACAATAGCAGTTGAATTTAATTCAGAGGTGACATTTTGTGTTAAGAGAGCTTAGTATTCGAAATTTTGCTATCATTGAGGATTTAACGGTTAGTTTTTCAGATGGTTTAACTGTATTAACAGGGGAAACTGGTGCTGGGAAATCTATTATTATTGATGCGGTGCATTTACTAGCTGGTGGTAGAGGTAATTCAGAATTTATTCGTCATGGGGCTAAAAAAGCTGAATTAGGGGGACTATTTCAAATTTCAAGTGCGGCACATCCAGTCTATAAAAAACTGGAGGAAGCAGGCATTGAAATAGAAGAGGATTCCATCATTTTACGCCGTGATTTAAATGATACTGGCAAAAGTGTATGTAGGGTAAATGGCAAATTAGTACCGTTATCAGTTTTGCGTGATATTGGGGCAAGTTTGATTGATATTCATGGTCAACATGAAAACCAGGAACTCATGGATGAAAAGCAACATATACATTTACTCGACCAATTTGCAGACGAGCAACTAGCACCCATTCTTGAAAAGTATAGTACACAATATAATGAATATCGTGCTTTAAAAAAAGAATTAGCTACTATTTCAATCGATGAACAGTTAATGGCACAGCGCATTGATTTGTACCAATTTCAAATGAAAGAGCTGGAAGATGCCAATTTAAAGCTAGGCGAAGAAGATGAGCTTGTTGATGAACGTCGCCGTCTAATGAATTTTAATAAAATTTTTGAACGTTCGAGTGCCGCGTATGAAGCCATCCAGGGAGAGACAAAAGGTCTTGATTGGATTGGCACTGCAATGGCCGCTTTAGATGATGCTGCGATGATTGACGAACAGTTCAAAGAGGCTTCTGAATCGGTAACAACTGCTTTTTATGCATTACAGGATGCAGCCTATCAGGTGAAAAATGTATTAGATGAATTGGAATTTGACCCAGCGCGTTTAAATGAAGTGGAACAACGTCTTGCATTATTCCAAAACTTAAAACGCAAATATGGTTCCACTGTGGAAGATATAATCGCTTATTACGAGAAAATAAAAACAGAACTAAATGAGCTGTTAAATCGTGATGAAATTTTACAAGTTAAAGAACGCAAAGTGCTTGAAATGGAAGCCGTATTAAATGTGCTTGCGGAAGAACTTTCCCATGTTCGTAAAGAAGCGGCAAATGAATTAAGTGAAGCTATCATGGCCGAGCTACGTGAATTACATATGGAAAAAGCAAAATTTATCGTAAATTTTGACGCTTTACCTTACTTTGATGTTAATGGTAAAGACCAAGTTATCTTTTATATTTCAACGAATGTCGGTGAACCACCGAAATCTTTACCGAAAATTGCTTCTGGGGGAGAATTATCGCGTATGATGTTAGCGTTAAAAACGATTTTCTCTTCCTCAAATGGTGTCACGTCCATTATTTTTGATGAAGTAGATACGGGTGTCAGTGGTCGAGTTGCGCAAGCAATTGCTGAAAAAATTGCCGCCATTTCTGTTAATTCCCAAGTTTTGTGTATTTCCCATTTGCCACAAGTCGCAGCAATGGCCGATCATCATTATTTTATTAAAAAAGAAGTCGAACATGATCGTACGTTTACGTCGTTAGCGGAAATTGATACGCGTGCTCGTATTGAAGAAGTGAGCCGAATGATGTCAGGTGCAGAAATTACCGATTTAACGTTACAGCATGCAACAGAATTATTAAAAATGGCGAATGAACGAAAAAAACAAATGCGTTAAATATTATAGAAATCCAGAGGCAGTCAACTGTTTCTGGGTTTTTTTCATTTTGCGCAAATATTTACCGCTCATAAGAACCGCACAACAACACATAGTAAAAAGACAAAAATCAAAAGGAGGTGTCGTATGAATCGTCATTGGCGTCAATTTGTCATTTTGCCTATGCTCATCGTTTTGTTATGTTTACCCATTCAGGCATTTGCGGCCAAAAAATTAATACCGATGGGCGAAGCAATTGGAATTCAGCTTCAATTATCTCATGTATTTGTTGCTCATGATGTGTTATTAGCTTCCAATCAATGGATGAAAGGAGGCGCAGTTATTGAAAAAATAAATGACACAAAGGTGAAGACGCTTGCTGAGGCCAAACAAGCAATTGCTAAACAGGGGCAACAAAAATGGACGATAAAAAGTGAAGGAAAAGAAGTCACCGTGGATTTACAAGCGCAAGAAGCAGAACATGTCATCTCTTTTTTAAAGGATGAAACAGATGGAGTAGGGACATTGACATATATTGATCCAGAGACATCAAATTACGGAGCACTAGGCCATCAAATTGTCGATTCAACGCTTCAAGAAGCACCTGTCTTCCGAGCAGGCTCCATTTTCTTAGCATCTATTCAACAAATCCGTAAAAGCCTTCCTGGACAACCTGGCTATAAAATATCCTCCATTGAAAAACATCAGGAACGACTAGGTAGTATTGATAAAAATACGGTTTACGGAATTTTTGGGCGATGGGAAGATAGTTATCAACAAAGATTGCCCAAAGCCATCGAAATTATGCATGCAAAAGATATAAAATTGGGGAAAGCTGAAATTTATACGGCAATTGAAGGTAGTAAAGTCGAAACATTTACGATTGACATTATTAAAGTGGACAATGAACGGCTTGAATTTATCGTTTCGGACGAAAAGCTCATTGAAAAAACAGGGGGAATTTTACAAGGAATGAGTGGTAGTCCAATCATTCAGGATGGTCGTTTCGTTGGGGCCGTCACACATATGTTTGTTGAAGAACCGAAAAAAGGTGCAGCTATTACTGTGGCGGAAATGTTAAAAAAATCCTCATAAAAAAAGGAGCTGCCTAGTGTAGCTCCTTTTTTTATGAAAAAACTAGGATAAACTAGCTCTTTCCCTAAGTATTTCATGGTTCAAACAAAACACTTTAGCGATACTTAAAAAAAAGTGTAGTTTTATCTCAGTTTTTTCACTAAAATAAGGGGTATGAGCATTCGACAAATTGCTGGTAACTATCGTAACTTGTCGATAAAAATAGAAAGTATCGGACTACATACTCATTTTTGGAAATAGAAAAGGTTTTTAAGCAAAAATGTCGAAAATTCCACAGTGTGCCAAAATAGACATTAGGGGTAAAAGGTTTGTGCTTTGAGTAGTCAAAGCAAAGTCCAGAAGGAGGAATTGAAATGACAAAGGTAAAAGTGGCTATAGCAGATGATAATCGTGAATTATTAAAAACAATGGAGCAATATTTTCAAGGACATCCTGAAATTGAAATAATTGCAACTGCGTCAAACGGGAAAGTATGTCTTCAAATGCTTGAAGAGTATTCTCCGGATATTTTATTACTGGATATTATTATGCCTCATCTAGATGGTTTAGCTGTTTTAGAGGCGATGTATCAAAATGATCGTATGTCTTCTATACAAGTCATTATGCTAACTGCATTTGGTCAAGAAGATGTTATGAAACAAGCCGTGGATTTAGGGGCATCCTACTTCATGTTAAAGCCATTTGAATTCGATCAGCTCGTTCAAAAAATATTGCATTGTGCTGGCCAAAAGGCAGCAATACCGAAAAAGTCAAGTGTATTACAGCCAACAACTCCTCAAAAATTAAATCAACACCAGCTTGATAGCACGATTACAGCGATTATTAAAGAAATCGGAGTGCCTGCCCATATTAAAGGTTACTCTTATTTACGTGAGGCTATACAAATGGTGTTTGAAGATATCGAGTTATTAGGTTCTGTGACGAAAATTCTTTATCCAGAAATTGCAAAAAAATTCAACACAACACCATCACGCGTAGAACGTGCCATTCGTCATGCTATCGAAGTTGCATGGAATCGTGGCAATTACGAGTCTATTTCGTCGATGTTTGGCTATACAGTGCATCACTTAAAGTCGAAGCCGACAAATAGCGAATTCATCGCCATGATTGCGGACAAGATTCGTATTGATATGATGGCGAGTTAAGGTTAATGTGACAAAGTTTGTTAGCGTAATGTAAGCGACAAAAGCCGGTAATTTATAGATAACGCGTTTATAGCGAAAATGATAACGCCTTTTTAGACAAAATGTTTGAGGGGGCGTATTTTTTTATGGCTTTGAAGTCTTTTTTTAGGATAAAGACCCATATTAATTCGAAAGTTCAGTAGTGACGAGGTATGACATTAGAAGAAGAGAGGTTAAAATATGTGGCTCTATGTCGATGATTTACGAGATATTCCAAAAGGGTTTGTCGGTGCAAGAACATTTGAGGAAGCTGTAAAATATCTTTTAACTGGCAAAGTAGTATTAATAAGTCTAGATCATGATTTAGGATGTGATGAAAACGAAGAAGAGTTGAAAAATGGATATGACTTAGTTAAATGGATTTGCAATGAAGGTATTAATATTAACAATGTATATATACATACTGATAATCCTGTCGGACGTGACAATATGTACGAAACATTAAAAAGTGCAGTTCGACATAACATTATTCAAATTGATAAACTATATCATTATCCAAAAGTTCCAAATAAATATACTGTAAAGTAGGGAAAATGTAAGGAGAAATAAAAATATGACAAAAGAAAATGCAAACAAAAACATAATAATGGAAATGCTAACACAGATTACAACGAGCATAGACGAATTAAAAGCTGATATCAATCAACGCTTTGAAGAAACGAATCAGCGTATTGATAAATTAGAACAGCATCTTGAGAGAGTAAATCATAATAGCAATTTCTTAGCCGAAGAAATTGGCAAATTAAAGTTGCTCCTTAACGGACAAGTAGTACTTGCAGAAACAGAACCCTTAATACAAAAAAGAGAAGTAATTGTACAAAGGCAAAATGAAAGTTTGAACAGTGGACAGCTGAGTAAGAGCTCAGACCATTTAGAAGAACTTTGGAATAATGTCCTAGTGCAAATTGAACAACAAATTTCTAAACCAAGCTTCGAGACATGGATTAAATCTACAAAATTAGCTTCCTGCAACGAGAGTATTGCTATCGTTTCTGCGCCTAATTCGTTTGCACGTGATTGGCTTGAAAATCATTATGCTCACTTGATTACGACTATACTGACAAAGCTAGCTGGTGAGGATTTAGTCATACAATTTGTTGTGCAAAAAAATCAGGATATGGACGATTTTGCTTTAATAGAGTCGATAAAATAAGTTGTTTAAATAGCTTTAAGACTGAAATGACATAGATGTCACTAACAGTAATATAGGATAAGATGCACGGCTCAATTAATACGCCGAAAATACTGTTGGAAATGGTATTAATGACGTGAAATGGTATATATATTATATAAAGTCTTAGAAACTGGGAGGAACACAAATGGGGCTATTTGATGGATTAATGGGCAATGCAAGTGAAATCAATTTGGATAAATTGCAGGAAGAAATGCAAGAGATATTAATTGCACAAGAAACAATTCAAAGTGCGTATAAAATTATTAGAGATACCTTTATTTTTACGAATAAGCGACTGATTTTAATTGATAAACAAGGGGTAACAGGTAAGAAAACGGAATATCATTCAATTCCCTATAAGAATATTCTACATTTTGCAGTGGAAACTGCGGGCACATTTGATTATGATGCAGAACTGAAAATTTGGGTTTCAGGTAGCCCAATGCCAATTCAAAAGAACTTTAATAAATCGACGAATATTTATAAAGTACAAAGTGTATTAGCAGAATATGTACTAGGTTAGTATGTATGATGGACGGTTAACAGTTTGATTGCTGTTAATCGTTTTTATTTTTTTACAAGTTCCGCTTTATATGGCGCAAACATCAATTTAGGTTGTAAGGCGATGGGCTCAATTTATTGATAAAATAGTCGCTTTTCGCCGTCACAAGATTGATAGTATATAATTTAACAGGGTGATACTTAATGAAAAGTGTAAATTTTCAACTTGACCATCATAATGCATTAGAAATAACGCAAGTAGATGATCAGTTATTTGAGGTGCGACTTGAACTAAATGGGCGCATTTCTATTTTTTATATGACGCGTGCACAACTAGGAGCCGACCAACAAATTGAGGCTATTCATGCTCAGTTATTGACCGACTATTTTCCTGATAGTGATTGATTACGAGTCGACAAGTGGAACGTCGATTGCTGAAGATTGCATGAAACCAACCAATAGTAAAACGTCTCTTTACAATGCAAAGGAGGCGTTTCTAGTAAGCAAGACCTAAGGTGGATGGGTCGATAAGTGAATGTGGCTTTTTTATAAAGAAGGGGTATATTGCATAGTACCTAAATATTTACTGTTCGTTTAATCGTAAAAGGCATTTGCACTGTTGGCACAAAGGAAAACTTGTTTTTTTATAGTATATATCGTCTATTTTTTAGAAGAAAATTGTCTGGGTTGTATGTAGGAGTTACTGATAAAGTATGGGTATTTTCTTTAGGAGTAGTGACCATTGTCTCTAAACAAATGTAAATAGATTGTATATACTTACATATAGAGGGAAGGAGGAGGTAGCGTGATTCTAGTTCGAAATGATAACTTCGAAATATCGGAAGAAAACGGAAAGGTATTTATGCTTACATATAGTGCAGGTTTTCCTTTAAAAGAATTTGATGGTGTCTTGAGAAGTCATCCAAGACTAAAGTTATCTAATTTTTCAATTTTAAAAACTGTACTCGCGACAGAAAGCACAAGTCCTGTTGAAATTGGACGCTGGCTTCCAAATGTTGAAGCTGAAATTGCACGTGATAAAATGTCTGCCTCTATATTTATATATGAAACGCCTGATTATATTGAAAAAAATAAAGAGAAATTAACAGAACAAATTTTAGAAACACTTGCAAACCAAGGCATTATCTATGGCATTTTAGATTTTGATATTACACAGATTGAGCCAGGGAAAGCATTTTTAATTGCGCAAGGAACGTCACCTGTAGCAGGGGAAGACGCTCAAATTACATACTTACCAAAACCAGAGAGAAAGCCTGTCATTCGTGAAGATGGGAAAGCAGATTACTATGACATGAATTTTATTTCAGAAATTTCTGAAGGTTCTTGGCTTGGGGAAAAAATTCCCGCGACGATGGGCAAGCCTGGTCAAAATGTACTCGGTGAAATCATTGCGGCAGCGCCAGGACGAGATTTTCCTATTCGTTACGACAAAAAGTCAGCATACGAAGTAGAAGAGGATGGTAGAATTGTCATTCGCTCGAAAATCGCTGGTGTATTAGATGATGTTAAAGGTGCCATCGGTGTAAATCGCCATTTACCTATACATGGAGATGTAGGCGTTGAAACAGGAAATTTAGAGTTTAATGGTTCTTTAAGTATTAAAGGAACTGTTACAACAGGCTATACTGTTATTGCGACCGGCGATATTTCAATTGAAGGTGCAGAAGGTGTTAGTGGCGCGAAGCTAATTAAATCAATCGAAGGTGATGTTTATATTCGAGGCGGTATTTTTGGCTTAGGTTCAACACAAGTAGAAGCGGGTGGCAATATTTTCGTTAAGCATGTTAATGAGGCAAATTTAGTTGCGGATGACAGTATTCATATCGGCTTCTATTCGCTAGGCTCTCAACTTACTGCGCATTCAATTTATGTTGATGAGCGCAAAGGGAAAATTATTGGTGGGCGTGCAGTAGCGAAAAATACAATTGTTACAGCTATCTCTGGCAACCGTCTAGAACGTAGAACAGATTTAATTATTGAAAGCGTCAACAAGCAGGAGAGTAATGCAATAATGCATGATAAAGCAACACAGCTGAAACAATTGCAATCAGAAATTTCAGAACATGAAACGAAGATTACAAGTTTATTGCCTCTTATCAAGCAAATGTCAACACAGCAAATTGCCGCATTTGAGGAAACGAAACAAAGGTTGTCAAAATTAAAAGCAGAAGCGGCCACTATGGATCGTGAGATTAAAATAATGATGGATGATATGCGCCATGCTGGAAAAGAAGAAATTATCGTGACCAAAGAAGCCTATCCAGGAACGTATATTCAAATTGGCAAAAAGTCCTCGTTATTAAATAATATGACGAATGGTAAATTCTTGCTTGAGTTTGGTGAGCTAAATGTATAATGCATCGTTCATCCCTGTGTTTGCGCATCGAGGGGCGTCAGCTTATGCCTTAGAAAATAGTTTTAAAGCGTTTGAGAAAGCATTAGAACTAGGAGCGGATGGGATTGAATTAGATATTCAGCTTTCACAAGAAGGCGTTCCAGTTGTCTATCATGATCCACAGTTATCAAGATTAGTAGGCAGTAATAAGCTGGTAAATGAATGTTCGATAGCAGAACTACAGAACTTTAAATTAGGAAAGCCGTGGAGAAGACTTTTTTCATCCTATAGAATACCAACATTTGATGCAGTTTTAGCCTGGGCAAATCGCCATCAACTACCTCTAAATATCGAATTAAAATCAACGATTCTAGACAATAAGGATGCGTTGATTGACATGCTTCATGGACTTATTTTACCAAAGGGTAGCCATTTTTCATCATTTCATTATGAACTGTTAGAGGTCGTTTAACGTTATGCACCGCAATATGAGACAGCATTTATCGCCACCAAAAAATTAAAATGGGATTTGCTGTGTGATTATCAGGCAATCGACAGTGTTCATATGCATAAACGCTATTATAAACCTCGTTATTTAGAGGCTTGTGTAGCTAGTGCTAAAACATGTCGTTTTTATGCGATAGATGGTACTGAAAAATTTTTGACAAACCCACATCCATCGGTAATAGGGTGGATTACAGATTTTCCTGATAAAGTCCTCACTGTACAGCAACGCCAATAACTATAGAAAAATAGCTATCCAGTAAGTCAACTCGAGCAGTGACTTAATTGGATAGCTATTTTTATTTTTTTTGGAAGCGCGGAGCCACTTTTCCGTTTTTTCGATCGCGGTGCAGTAAAAAGCCTGCGAAAAAGCCAAAGCCGACAACAAAGAAAATGATGCCAACAACAAATTGTAGCCATAAAAATGGGAAAGGTGAGATGAGCTTACCGAATAGTGTATCACGCATAAATTTAATGCCACCAGCAGCCATAAGACCTGGAATAAGCATTACAATAAACGCAGCAAATCGAGCCATGCATGTCCCTCCTCATACCTAACTATAATTGTACCTTTGGATAACGGAATGTCAAGAAAGCCCTTAATTGTTAGCAATCTAGAAATAAAAAATAAGTTATGCAAAACGTAAATGCGTAACTGAATGTTTAGAAAATTCTTACTTAATAGGAAAAGTGTAATAATAGTTGCGAAATTGTGAATTTGTCAGTATTGTAAAATTAAATGGAGCGATATTATCCATTGTAAAACAGTTTTATCATTACTTTATTTTAATTGGGATGGGCATTAGGGGTTGCACTTTCCAAAGCAAAGGGGCGAGTTTTCATGGAAATCTTCAAGTATATGGAAAAGTATGATTATGAACAATTGGTATTTTGCCAAGACGAAGCATCTGGGTTAAAAGCGATTATCGCTATCCATGACACAACACTTGGGCCAGCATTAGGTGGCGCTCGTATGTGGACCTACGCGACAGAAGAAAATGCGATAGAGGATGCATTGAGACTAGCACGTGGGATGACATATAAAAACGCAGCTGCTGGTTTAAACCTTGGCGGTGGAAAAACGGTCATTATTGGTGACCCATTTAAAGATAAAAATGAAGAAATGTTCCGTGCGTTAGGGCGTTTCATTCAAGGGCTGAACGGTCGCTATATTACTGCTGAGGATGTTGGTACATCGGTAACAGATATGGATTTAATCCATGAGGAAACAAATTATGTTACAGGTATTTCACCAGCATTTGGCTCATCGGGTAATCCTTCACCGGTAACGGCTTATGGCGTTTACCGTGGCATGAAAGCAGCGGCAAAAGAAGCGTTCGGTACAGATTCACTGGAAGGTCGTACAATTTCAGTGCAAGGATTAGGAAATGTTGCTTACAAACTTTGCGAGTATTTACATAATGAAGGTGCAAAACTTGTAGTGACAGATATTAATCAAGCAGCAATTGATCGTGTTGTCAATGATTTTGGTGCTACAGCAGTAGCTCCAGAGGAAATTTACGCACAGGAAGTTGATATATTCTCACCTTGTGCTTTAGGTGCGATTATCAATGATGAAACAATTCCACAATTAAAAGCAAAAGTTATTGCTGGTTCTGCTAATAACCAACTACAAGATTCAAAACATGGTGACTATATCCATGAACTTGGCATTGTTTATGCTCCTGATTATGTGATTAACTCAGGTGGCGTTATTAATGTAGCGGATGAATTATACGGCTATAATCGTGAGCGTGCTATGAAGCGCGTCGATGGTATTTATGATAGCATCGAAAAAATCTTCGAAATTTCTAAACGAGATGGCATTCCAACTTATGTGGCGGCAAATCGTCTAGCGGAAGAACGTATTGCTCGTGTAGCTAAATCACGTAGCCAGTTTTTAAAAAATGAAAAAAATATTTTGAACGGTCGTTAATAGGTCTATTCAATCAAGAGAAGTCGCATTGTCGACTTCTTCTCTTTCATATAGAATAATAAAATCGAGACTCAAACAGTAGTCAAGAAAATATAGCGCAAAAAACTTCAAGTGAACGTGAGCAGGAGTAGCTTTCATTTCATTGTCATAAAAAGATGAAATAATAAGCCTGTAGCGATATAACGATTTCCTCGATGGGTGGCACTGTCACACATGTTGGGAAAGAGGGGCTTTCGCGCTTTTCTCATAAGGAGGAATAACATATGGCTCAAAATTATGATGTGGTGATATTAGGAGGCGGGACAGGTGGCTACGTAGCAGCCATTCGTGCAGCTCAATTAGGCCTAAAAACAGCTATAGTAGAGCGTGAACGACTTGGTGGTACTTGTCTACATAAAGGCTGTATTCCTAGTAAGGCGTTACTACGCAGTGCAGAAGTATATCGTATGGCCAATAAAAGCGCGAGTGAATTTGGTGTAGATATTTCAGGGGTGACGTTGCAATTCGATAAAGTGCAAGCACGCAAACAAGCCATTGTAGAGCAATTAAGCCAAGGTGTGAATACACTGATGAAAAAAGGTAAAATAGATGTCTATGAAGGAACAGGGCGAATTTTAGGTCCTTCTATTTTCTCGCCAATGCCAGGTACTATCTCTGTTGAGATGTTAAATGGTGAAGAAAATGAAATGCTTGTTCCAACAAATGTTGTCATTGCAACTGGTTCGAAGCCAAGAGGCATGGATGGTTTACCGGTTGACGGGCAATATATCATGAATTCAGACCATGCATTGCAGATGGAACAATTGCCAACATCTTTACTGATCGTTGGAGGCGGTGTTATCGGTATAGAATGGGCATCGATGCTTTGCGATTTTGGCGTATCTGTAACAGTCATTGAATATGGTCCATCCATTTTACCAGCAGAGGATGCAGATGTCGTAAAAGAGGTTACAAAACAGCTAGAAAATCGTGGCGTACGTATTGTGACCAATGCTAGATTAGACGTAAATAGCTACAAAACGGAAAATGATAACGTTTACATTTCTGCGAAGGTGAATGACAACGAAGAACACTTTGAGGCAGAAAAATTATTGCTTTGTGTAGGACGTGAAGCAAATATACATGGTATTGGTTTAGAAAATACCGAGATTGAAATTGCCAATGGCTTTATCCAAGTAGGTGATTCTTATCAAACGAAGGAATCACATATGTATGCTATCGGAGATGTAATAGGTGGATTGCAATTAGCACATGTCGCGTCTCATGAAGGGTTATCAGCGATTGAGCATATTGCAACTGGAAAAGTTGCACCGCTCGATGCTTTAAAGGTGCCAAAATGTGTTTATTCCTTCCCAGAAGTAGCAAGTATCGGTTTAACGGAAAGTGCTGCTCGCGAGCAAGGTTTTGCATTAAAGATTGGTAAGTTTCCATTTAAAGCGATTGGTAAGGCACTTGTGAATGGCGATTCTGATGGCTTTGTAAAGATTATTGCGGATGAAGACACGGATGACATTTTAGGTATTCATATGGTAGGACCGCATGTGACCGATTTAATAGGAGAAGCATCGTTAGCGAAATTATTAGATGCCACGCCATGGGAAATTAGTCAGGCTATCCATCCACATCCATCATTAAATGAAGTATTGGTTGAATCTGCCCTAGCAGTAGATAAACGAGCTATCCATTTTTAATGCGTGTTTCGTGGGAGAAGGGCGTTAACTATACACTACCATTCATAAAGGGTATAATCATAGGCTGAATCAAGTTATATCCTTGATAAATGAAAATGCGCTAAGGCGTAAAATACAGATTATAAAGTAAATACTAGAGTAGCTTGTGTTGTTTATAGCAGGCACTTTAGCACTTTTTCTAATGCGAGAGGGGTGTTCGTATGCAAGACGTTCAACTTAAACATGAAGATTTAGGGTTATCGAACGAAGATGTCCTTGCTATGTTCGAAACGATGTTAATGGCGAGAAGATTAGATGAGCGCATGTGGTTATTAAACCGATCAGGTAAAATTCCATTTGTTATTTCTTGTCAAGGGCAGGAGGCAGCTCAAGTGGGAGCAGCCTTCGCGCTAGATAAAGATAAAGACTATATTGCACCGTATTACCGTGATATGGGGGTTGTATTGCATTTTGGTATGACGCCTAAAGAGTTAATGCTGTCTGCTTTTGCAAAGGCTGAAGACCCGAACTCTGGCGGGCGCCAAATGCCGGGGCACTTTGGTCAAAAGAAAAATCGCATTTTGACAGGTTCTTCGCCAGTAACAACCCAAGTTCCCCATGCGGTAGGCGTGGCACTTGCGGGCCGTCTACAAAAAGAGGATTTCATTTCCTTTGTCACATTAGGAGAAGGTTCTTCTAACCAAGGTGATTTTCATGAAGGAGCGAATTTTGCAGGTGTGCATAAGTTACCAGTGATCATTATGGTAGAAAACAATCAATATGCCATTTCGGTACCGGTAGAACGCCAGTTAGGCTGTGCAAAAGTATCCGATCGTGGAATTGGTTACGGTATGCCAGGGGTTACGGTAGATGGGAAATGTCCGTTACAAGTATATAAAGTTGTCAAAGAGGCGGCTGAACGTGCTCGTAGAGGTGAAGGCCCAAGTTTAATTGAAACAGTCACATTCCGCTTAACAGCGCATTCTTCTGATGATGATGATCGTCAATATCGAACAGCTGAAGATATCGCGGAAGGTAAAGCAAAGGATCCGATTGTATCATTTGAAAAGTATTTACAAGATGCTGGCATCATGACCGAAGCACTTCGTACAGAAATTGAAGAGCGTGTTATGGCTGAGGTCAATGAAGCGACGGATTATGCAGAAGCAGCGCCGTATGCCAATCCAGAGGAAGCCTTGAAATACGTGTATGCACCAGTGGACGGAGGTGACGTGTAATGGCAGTAATGTCTTATATTGATGCGATTACATTAGCAATGAAGGAAGAAATGGAACGAGACGAACGTGTTTTCATTTTAGGAGAGGACGTTGGCCGCAAAGGCGGCGTTTTCAAAGCAACGACTGGTCTTTATGAGCAATTTGGTGAGTATCGTGTATTAGATACGCCACTTGCTGAAAGTGCCATTGCAGGGGTCGGCATTGGAGCAGCAATGTATGGGATGCGTCCAATTGCTGAAATGCAGTTTGCAGACTTTATTATGCCGGCTGTTAACCAAATTGTATCAGAGGCGGCGAAAATCCGTTATCGTTCCAATAATGACTGGACTTGTCCAATTGTCGTACGTGCTCCGTTCGGTGGTGGGATTCACGGTGCGCTTTATCATTCGCAATCTGTAGAAGCGCTATTTGCTGGAACACCAGGATTGAAAATTGTCATTCCGTCTACACCGTACGATGCCAAGGGCTTGTTAAAAGCTGCGATTCGTGATGAAGATCCGGTACTATTCTTTGAACATAAACGAGCATATCGACTAATTAAAGGGGAAGTTCCTTTAGATGATTATACATTGCCAATTGGCAAGGCGGATGTGAAGCGTGAAGGTGAAGACGTAACGGTCATTACCTATGGATTAGCTGTTCATTTCGCCTTACAAGCAGCAGAACGTTTAGCGGCAGATGGTATTTCTACGCATATTTTGGATTTACGGACAGTATATCCGTTAGACAAAGAAGCCATCATTGAAGCGGCAAGTAAAACCGGCAAAGTATTACTTGTGACGGAAGATAACAAGGAAGGTAGCATTATGAGCGAGGTTGCAGCCATTATAGCAGAGCATTGCTTATTTGACCTTGATGCGCCTATCCAACGTTTAGCTGGACCGGATGTTCCTGCGATGCCTTATGCACCGACGATGGAGAAGTTTTTCATGATTAATCCTGACAAAGTTGAACGTGCACTTAGGGATTTAGCCGCATTTTAACTTATTCTAAAAAGTCTCCTACCTCGATAATTGAACAGGCGTAAGAGACGTGAAGCCTCCGGCGGATGTCAAGGATTGTGGAAACAGCATGTAAAATCCAGGCAAAGGTTACACGAGGCGTAATTGATGGGAGGAATAAATAATGGTGATTCAACATATTACGATGCCACAGCTCGGTGAAAGTGTAACAGAAGGGACAATCGAAAAATGGCTCGTTCAACCAGGTGATACAGTCAAAAAATATGATCCATTAGCAGAAGTTGTAACGGATAAAGTAAATGCAGAAATCCCATCTTCTTTTGAAGGGGTAATTACAGAGTTACTTGCGGAAGAGGGGCAAACGCTAGCTGTAGGAGCAAATGTTTGTACAATTCAAGTTGCAGGTGATAGTGATGTGCCAGAACCAACTCCTGTTAAAAAAACAACAGTAAGTTCAGCAATTAAAAATGCTGGTATTCAAAAAAAACAAGAGTCGCCTAAGGAAACAGTTGTTGCTAGTCCATCTGAAAAACCAGTAAGACAGCAAAAAGCTCGCTACTCGCCTGCTGTACTTCGATTGGCCCAAGAGCATGATATTGCACTGGAGCAAGTTGTTGGCACAGGAGAGGGTGGTCGTATTACACGAAAAGACCTTCAGCAACTAATTGATGCAGGTACTATACCAACAGCAAAAGATGTACCATCTTCGCAGCCGGAAGCATCGACTAGTAGCCAACAAGTCACGACGTCAGAACAAGCTGCAAAACCAGCAGTATCTTCTCATAAGACGCAAGCAGGTGATGTTGAAATACCTGTTACAAATGTGCGCCGTGCCATTGCCAATAATATGGTGCGCAGTGCCCAAGAAGTGCCACATGCTTGGATGATGATGGAAGTGGATGTAACAGATTTAGTTGCCTATCGTGATAGCATTAAAACAGAGTTTAAACAAAAAGAAGGCTTTAATATTACGTATTTTGCGTTCTTTGTCAAGGCAGTTGCACAAGCTTTAAAAGAGTTCCCAATGATGAATTCTATGTGGGCGGATGATAAAATTATCCAAAAACATGACATCAATATTTCCATTGCGGTCGCAACAGATGATGCGCTGTTTGTTCCTGTTATAAAACACGCAGATGACAAGTCGATTAAAGGCATTGCGAAAGAAATTCATGAGCTTGCTCAAAAGGTGCGCGCAGGCAAACTGACAATGGACAATATTCAAGGCGGTACGTTTACAGTTAATAATACGGGAGCTTTCGGCTCTATGCAGTCAATGGGCATTATTAATTATCCGCAAGCTGCGATCCTTCAAGTGGAAAGTATTGTAAAAAAACCGGTCGTTTTACCGGGTGGAATGTTTGCAGCACGCGATATCGTCAATTTATGTTTATCTTTAGATCATCGCGTTTTAGATGGATTAGTTTGTGGTAAATTCTTAAATAGAGTAAAAGAAATACTCGAAAATACAAATAAATCTTCGACGTCAGTCTACTGATGATTTGTCGGAAACCTGTTATATAACGGTTTCCGATTTTTTTTGCTTTGCGAGTCGCAAAATGTACTGTAGAATAACAAATAGAAACTACTAAGGGGGGAAGCTGATTAAGCGTCCGCATGTCAAATAACATGAAAAATATTGAATTTGAAAAGCCTTCCTATTCAGAATGGCAAGATGCAGCAATCAAAGCTTTAAAAGGGAAACCATTCGAGTCTCTTTTAACGAAAACTATTGAAGGTATTACGTTAGAACCTCTTTACACACAAGAAAGTTTAGTAGCAAAACTAGGAGATAAGCTTGATAAACAAGTTGCCACAATTCGTTCCCTACAAAATAATCAAGTATTTCGTGTGGCACAGCAAGTTTATGCAGAAACAAGTGAAGCTTTTTTTGCCCAACTAGATGATAGTTTAGCGCGTGGTAATGAAATTGTTACTGTTGATAGCCGTGTAAGCTTTGTATGGACTGAAGAAGTATTGGCACGTTTAGCTACTTATTTCACTGAATATTCGTTTAAAATAACGGTAAAAAGTGAAAATGACCCATTACTAGCAGTATTCAACAACATCCCTGCCGAACAACGTGAAGCAGTACATGGTTTTATCCTATGTCAAAACCCTGTGAAACTTGCCGAGTGGCCAAATGTACGAACACTAAGCGCAAACACAGTGGTTTACCACAACGAAGGGGCTAATGCTGTCCAAGAATTAGCGTATGCACTTGCGCTTGCAGCAAAGTATGCGGAGCAAGAAGAAAACTTTGAAGCCTTTGCTCAAAAATTTTATGTGTCATTTGCTATGGATACGCAATTCTTCACAGAAATCGCTAAGCTCCGTGCTTTTAAAGTACTTTGGAAAGCGTTCTCATCCGCTTATGGCGTAACAGCAAATGTGAAAATCCCTACACTTGCTGAAACATCGCTTCGCAGCTTTTCGAAATTAGATGTTTACGTAAATTTACTTCGCGCTGCAAATGAAGCGCTTTCTGGAATTATTGGCGGTGCGGATGTTTTTACAGTTCACCCACATGATGCATTAACGAAGCCTACAGAACAATCTGTTCGTATTGCGCGCAATGTATCTTTAGTATTAAAAGAAGAAACGAATGTCTTAAAAATTATAGATCCTGCTGGTGGTTCATACTTTATCGAATCATTAACAGCAGACTTTGTTAAAGAAGCATGGGCATTATTTTTAGAAATTGAAGCTGCTGGTGGTATTGACGCTTATACTGCATCTGGTCAATTAGCAAAAGCATTAGAAGTATCTTACCAAGCGCGCATTAAAGCTGCACAAACGCGCAAACAATCTCTTATCGGTACGAACATTTATGCAAATCCCGCAGATGAACTGGAAAGTGAAACAAACCCACTCTTTGCAGATGTTAAGCGCATTACGATACCGTTTGAAGAATTACGCTTACAAATGACAGCTGCCAATGTAAAAACTGGCATTTTAGCATTAGGTTCTCTAAAAAGCTCAAAGCCTCGTGCTGATTTTGTCTCAGGTTTCTTGAATACGGTTGGTCTTGTACCAGAAAAAAGCGAACCAGTTGCGACAGTTGAGGAAGCGCTCACATGGTTACAAACAACTGACGTGAAATATGTTGTCATCGCAGGAAATGACGATACGACAAAAGAAATGGTACCTGCGATATTAGCTGGTAAACCTGCCCATGTTATTGTTGATGTTGCCGGTAAATTTAAAGACGAAGAAGAAGCTTGGTTAGCAAACGGCTTAAACGGCTTTATTTTCGCAGGACAGAACATTATTGAAAAATTAAATTCAGTGTTCGCAAGCATGAAGGAGGTCCAACGATGAGCAAGCCAAATTTTAATGCAATTGAAATCGAAAAAGTATTAACAGCTGAAGCACCTGCAGCGTCAGATGAAAAATTCATGACCAATGAAGGTATTGAAATTAAAGATATTTATACAAAAGAAGATATTAAGGATGCAAAACACTTACAGGATGTTGCTGGAATCGCGCCAAATACCCGTGGTCCATACCCTACCATGTATGTTGCTCGTCCTTGGACTGTTCGTCAGTATGCAGGTTTCTCTACCGCCGAAGAATCTAATGCATTTTACAAACGTAACCTTGCAATGGGTCAAAAGGGACTTTCTGTTGCCTTTGACCTAGCCACACACCGTGGCTATGACTCAGATCATCCGCGCGTAACAGGTGATGTCGGGAAAGCAGGGGTAGCCATTGACTCTGTCGAAGATATGAAGATTTTATTTGATCAAATTCCATTAGATCAAATGTCAGTATCGATGACAATGAATGGTGCAGTATTACCGGTACTTGCATTCTATATCGTAGCTGCTGAAGAACAAGGGGTCACACCAGATCAGCTTGCAGGGACAATTCAAAATGATATTTTAAAAGAATATATGGTACGTAACACTTATATTTATCCACCTGCCATGTCGATGAAAATTATTGCAGATATCTTTGAGTTTACAGCAAAGTATATGCCGAAATTCAACTCAATTTCTATTTCTGGCTATCATATTCAAGAAGCGGGCGCTACGAATGACATCGAGCTAGCCTACACATTAGCTGACGGTCTTGAGTATGTTCGTACGGGTTTAAAAGCAGGTATTGATATCGATGCCTTTGCACCACGTTTATCATTCTTCTGGGCTATTGGAATGAACTATTACATGGAAGTGGCAAAAATGCGAGCTGCGCGCCGTATTTGGGCGCAAATGATGTCTACGTTCAATCCAAAAAATCCAAAGACATTAGCATTACGTACACACTCCCAAACTTCTGGATGGTCTTTAACAGAGCAAGATCCATTCAATAACGTGACGCGTACATTAATTGAAGCCAATGCTTCTTCAATGGGGCATACGCAATCACTTCATACAAACGCATTGGACGAAGCGATTGCATTACCAACAGACTTCTCAGCACGTATCGCACGGAATACGCAGTTATTTTTACAAGAAGAAACAGCGATGACAAAGGTGATAGACCCATGGGGCGGTTCTTACTATGTTGAGAAATTAACAGATGAAATTACCCAATCTGCTTGGGCGTTAATCGAAGAAATCGAAGAACTTGGTGGAATGGCAAAAGCGATCGAAACAGGTCTTCCTAAAATGAAGGTTGAAGAAGCGGCAGCTAAACGTCAGGCGAAAATCGACTCGAAATCCGAAACGATTGTAGGTGTGAATAAATATCGTCTGGATAAAGAAGAGCCAATCGA
This sequence comes from Lysinibacillus sp. NPDC097195, assembly GCF_044762075.1. NCBI lineage: Bacteria > Bacillati > Bacillota > Bacilli > Caryophanales > Bacillaceae > Lysinibacillus > Lysinibacillus sp. NPDC097195. The sequence continues at coordinate 693,910 of NZ_JBIWDP010000001.1, forward strand.
CATTCTTGATATTGACAATACACTAGTACGTCAAAAACAAATTGAGCGTTTAGATGCGATGAAGGCAGCCCGTGACGAAGCAGAAGTGCAAAAACATCTTGCGCGCTTAACGAAAGCTGCACAAGATGGAGAAGAAAATTTACTTGCTGTAGCGGTAGATGCTGCGCGTGCTCGTGCATCACTTGGTGAAATTTCTGATGCAATCGAAGTGGTCTCTGGTCGCCATAAAGCAATTATTCGTTCCATTTCTGGCGTATATTCTGCTAACTTCTCTGATGAAGAGCAAATTACAGAAGTAAAAAATATGACAGAGGAGTTCCTTGAAAATGAAGGTCGTCGTCCACGTATTTTAGTTGCCAAAATGGGACAAGACGGGCATGATCGCGGTGCAAAAGTTATTGCAACAGGCTACGCTGACTTAGGTTTTGACGTTGATATTTCACCACTCTTTATGACACCAGAAGAAACAGCGCAAATGGCTGTGGAAAATGACGTTCATTGTATTGGTGTATCGTCCTTAGCCGCAGGTCATAAAACATTAGTACCGGCACTAGTTTCTGAGCTAACAAAACTAGGCCGTGAGGATATTATCATCATTGTAGGTGGCGTAATTCCAGCACAAGATTATGAATTCCTTTATGAAGCAGGGGCTGTTGCTATTTTCGGTCCTGGTACAGTGATTCCTGTTTCCGCTATTAAAATTATTGAGGAAATTTATAAACGTTTAGGTTACGAGGAAGTGTCTAAATAATGGACAAAAACAAAGAGATGCAAGAAAGTGCTCTATTTGTCATGGGTGGCGTCGAAGCATCTCACGACGGTATGCAATATGGTGTGCCGAAAAAATTCCGAAAGAAAAAAGCAGACAAGGTGGATATACAGGAGCTTGCACGTCAAGTGCGTGCAGGCTCACGTGTACAATTGTCAAAAGCCATTACACTGATAGAAAGCTCAAATAGTACACATAAAGCACAGGCACAAGAGCTATTACAAGAGCTTTTGCCGCATACAGGCAACAGTGTCCGTATTGGCATTACGGGAGTACCTGGGGCAGGGAAAAGCTCTTTCATTGAAGCTTTCGGAACAATGTTATGTGAGATGGGTAAAAAGGTAGCAGTCCTTGCGATTGACCCGAGTTCTTCATTATCAGGAGGAAGTATTTTAGGCGATAAGACACGCATGGAAGAATTAGTGAAAAAGCCGAATGCTTTCGTTCGTCCCTCGCCGTCTGCAGGTACCCTGGGGGGTGTTCATAAAAAGACGCGCGAAACGATGCTTGTTTGTGAAGCGGCCGGTTATGATGTCATTTTAATCGAGACGGTTGGCGTTGGGCAAAGTGAAACATATGTCAGAGGTATGGTTGATTTCTTTTTACTGCTCGTATTAACAGGAGCAGGAGATGAGCTACAGGGCATGAAAAAAGGCATTATGGAATTAGCGGATGCAATTGTAGTGCACAAAGCTGATGGTGATAATGCGCGCCTGGCGAAAAAAACAGTATCCGAGTATAAGCAAATTTTGCATTTCCTTCAACCTGCAACACCTGGATGGATGTCTACAGCCATGCCGGTGAGTTCGTGGGAAAAAAAGGGTCTCGACAAAGTGTGGGATACGATTGGTGACTTTAGAAAAACGGTCGAAGCGAATCAGTACTGGTCCATACGTCGTCAAAATCAAACGAAGGATTGGTTCCAATCCATGATTACCGATCATTTAATCGATGCGTTTTATGGCAACCCAGAGCGGAAAGAACAGGTACAGTTATTAGAGCGCCAAATTTTGAATGGGCAATTAACCGTAACACAAGGTGTAGATCGTTTATTTAGCGATGAACAATGCTAGAAAGAATATACGCTTTTCTTTGAGCATGTAGGTGCACAAAAGTATCACTAACTGCTATGATAGGAGATGTATGAGCGCATCAATCTAAAGCACACAAAGTTGAAAGACAAGCGCGACATTGAAAGGAGCTATCGCTTTATGAATATGGATTACGATTTATTTATGCAAGAAATTTTAAAAACAGCACGTGCAGAAATTGAGGCTGCAGGCTATGAGCAATTACGCACACCAGAAGCTGTTGAAGAGGCGTTTGCTCGTCCAGGTACAACATTAGTTATGGTCAATTCAGTATGTGGCTGTGCGGGAGGCATCGCACGACCAGCGGCAGCACAATGTGTACATTACGATAAACGACCAGATCATTTAGTGACGGTATTTGCTGGCCAAGATAAGGAAGCAACAGCAGCTGCACGTTATCACTTCGGTGAAGACCACTTACCATCTTCTCCATCATTTGTTCTATTAAAAGATGGACAAGTTGTGGCAGAGGTAGGCCGTTATGAAATCGAAGGCCATGATCCAATGTCAGTCGTAACAAACTTACAAGCAAATTTTGAAGAATATTGTGAAGAACTATAATATTGTTCATTGTTAAGCTACCATAGCTATGCATGGTGACATACAAATTGGCTAAAGTGACTTGTACACTTTAGCCAGCTCTTTTTAAAATTTTTGTAATATTGGCTAAATAAATGTTTTTATAGTGAAGATAAGCTTCTAATGAATAACTATTCGTTATGAATGCTGCAGGATGGGAGGCAGTCGAACTGAAGAAATTTTCAATCGGCTATCGTACATTAAAAACAGCAATCGGAGCAGCAATTGCAATTGCGATTGCGCAGTATTTTGAATTGGCTTCTTATGCTTCAGCTGGTATTCTAACGATCCTATGTGTGCAGCCCACGAAGAAAAAATCTCTCCACGCTGCTTATACACGCTTTGTCGCAAGCATTGTCGGTATGCTGTATGCATTTTTGAGCTTTGAGCTATTTTCTTATCATCCGCTAACATTAGCAGGGATGCTTATATTGTTTATACCGACGATTGTGTCGTTAAAGGTGGCAGATGGCTTTGTATCGAGTGCGGTCATTATTATGCATATATACGCTGCGAAGGGCTTTTCGTGGGCGCTTGTTTCAAATGAGTTTGCATTGATGGCTATTGGCTATGGTACGGGGATTGCCATTAATATGTACATGCCAGACATTCAAAAGGAATTAAATTACTATAGAGTTAAAATAGAGGAACTATACAGTAAGATTTTTTTAGAAATTGCTAGCTATTTGAGACAGGGCGATACATTATGGGATGGGCAGGAAATTATTCAAGCTGTCAAAATGCTGAATGATGCAAAATCGTTAGCATTTAAAGATGTACAAAATCATTTTACAAGAAGACAAAATGACTACTATGTTTATTTTGATATGCGTGAACAGCAGCTTGAAATTATTGAACGCGTATTACCGAAAATAACGACGCTTCCTGTTATAGTACAAGAGGCAGAAGTCGTCGCAGACTTTCTAGAAGATCTAGGAGAGCATGTTCATTCAGGCAATACGGCAGGTCGCTATCGGGAAAAATTAGAGCTTGTAAAGCGGGAATTTGCCGCTTTACCCTTACCGACCAATCATCAAGAGTTTATTGCTCAAGCAGCTCTCTATCAATTCATCGAAGAAATGGATCGCTATTTGGAGATTAAACAATCATTTAAAGGTATAAAGGTAAAAGGAAAGCGCCCACAGTAGTGTGGACGCTTCGCGCTTTCTTAAACTAGCATCGATAAACCGAATGCAAGAGATGAGATTATCATAATAGCAATCATCGCATAAACAACAATTTTTTGAAATTTTTTATTACTCATATGCTCGTTCGCTCCTTCTTTTCTTATAAATAGTTTAGCAAATCTGAAAAATTTCTCAAGTAGTAGAGTTTTGACAAAAAAATCTGTAAAATAGGGTATGTACCATAACAGAAGGAGATGTCACCATGGAGAAAGTAGACCATATCGGGATTGCGGTGCGTGATCTTGATGAACGCATTACATATTATACAGAAACTTTAGGTTTAAAGTTACTAAAAGTAGAAGAGGTTGAATCTCAGCAAGTTCGTGTTGCTTTTATTGACGCTGGCAATGTGAAACTTGAATTACTAGAACCGATGAGCGAAAAAAGCACGATTCACGGATTCATCGAAAAACGTGGCGAAGGCATTCACCATGTTGCATTCGGAGTAACAGGCATTCGTGAACGTATGGCAGAACTTCGTGAAAAAGGTGTACGCCTATTGTCAGAAGAGCCAGGACCAGGTGCTGGTGGTGCAGAAGTTGCTTTTATGCATCCTAAATCATCTTTCGGCGTGCTATATGAATTATGTGATAAAAGTGGAAAAGGGGAAAAGTGATTAATATGGATATGTTCGATAAAATTAATGACTTATATGATCGTAAGACAGTAATTGAGCTTGGCGGTGGCTATGAGCGCATTGAAAAGCAACATGAAAAAGGTAAACTAACTGCTCGTGAACGTATTGAATTATTGCTAGATGAAGGTACGTTTTTCGAGATTAACCCATTCATTACACACCGTACTGTAGACTTCGGAATGGATAAACTAGAAGGCCCTGGTGACGGCGTAGTAACAGGTTTCGGTAAAATTAACGGACGTCCAGTATACTTATTCTCCCAAGATTTCACTGTATTCGGTGGAGCACTTGGTGAAATGCACGCTAAAAAAATGGCGACAGTAATGGACCTTGCAGCGAAAAATGGTACACCATTCATCGGCATTAATGATTCAGGTGGCGCACGTATTCAGGAGGGTGTCCTTTCTCTTGATGGTTATGGACATATTTTCTACCGTAATGCGATTTACTCTGGAGTTATTCCGCAAATCTCCGTAATTATGGGGCCATGTGCAGGTGGAGCCGTTTATTCGCCGGCAATCACAGACTTTATCCTAATGGTTGATAAAACATCTCAAATGTTCATTACTGGACCGAAAGTAATTGAAACGGTAACGGGTGAAAAAATCTCTGCGGAAGACCTTGGTGGTTCGAAGGTAAATAATGCCGTAAGTGGTAACGCTCACTTCCGCGCACCTTCTGAAGAAGCGGCCATTGATCAAATTAAACAATTATTAAGTTACTTACCTCAAAATAATAAAGAAAAAGCACCTCGTCAAGCACGTCCAGAAGGTGACGATTACCGTCCGGAAATCGTTGATACGGTGCCAATCGAAACTACGCGTCCTTACGATGTGCGTAAAGTAGTGGAACAAGTAGTTGATGAAGGTTCATTTATGGAAGTGCATGCTGAATTTGCGAAAAATGTAGTAGTAGGTTTTGCGCGTATCGCAGGTGAATCAGTAGGGCTAGTTTGTAACCAACCGAAAGTATTAGCAGGTGGTCTTGATATCGATTCTTCTGATAAAGCAGCTCGCTTTATTCGTACGTGTGATGCATACAATGTACCAATTATTACATTTGAAGACGTTTCTGGGTTCTTCCCTGGCGTAAAACAAGAGCACGGTGGTATTATCCGCCATGGTGCAAAAATCCTGTATGCTTATTCAGAAGCAACGGTACCAAAAATTACAGTCATCTTACGTAAAGCATATGGTGGAGCTTATGTTGCATTAAACTCTAAATCTATCGGTGCTGACCTAGTATTCTCTTGGCCAAATGCAGAGATTGCCGTTATGGGTGCAGCAGGTGCAGCAAACATTATTTTCGCGCGTGAAATTGCAAAGTCTGAAGATCCAGAAGCAACGCGTGCAGCAAAAATTGAAGAGTACAAAGAGAAATTCGCTAACCCATACGTTGCAGCATCTCGCGGTATGGTGGATGATGTTATTGATCCTCGTGACACACGTATCAAACTTATCCAAGCTTTGGACATGTTGTCAAACAAACACGAAACACGTCCAGAGAAAAAACACGGAAATATTCCGCTATAACGCTAGTGAAACCCAACAGCTACTTGGTTGTTGGGTTTTTGTATGAAAGACAATCGTAAAATTTTTTTATAAAATGGCAGATAATTGAAACATTTCGTTCGCTCATTCGTACAAATAGAAAAGGGGAGTTGAGATGAATGGAATGGCAACAATTACAGACGGAGCAGGAAAAACTTCATGGACAGCTAAGAAGTGCTAAGAGATTAAGTGAACAACAGCTTTTAATTGAAGGGCAAATTGCACATGTAGAACAAGAGATTACCAAACATTCTGTAGAACTCAATCAAATTCGACTAAAACTTCAAAAGCTAGAGGGCTTTTCATTTATGAATATGATTCGAACATGGACGGGGCAACAAGATGAGCTCCTTGCAGAAAAAGTCGACAAAGCAGTAATTTTAGAATTAAAAATCAATGAATCGAAAAAGATGCAAAAAGACTTAACAGTTGATCTTAGTCAGGTCAATTTAAAAATTGCCCAAATAAATGAAAAACAACTACAGGAAGCTTTAAGCACTCTACATGTAAAAAAGAAAAGCTATCTCCACCTACATGATCCCCAGCAAGCACTACAATTAGAGCAGCTAGCCAATGAAGAAGTCATAACCAAGCAGCTGATTATTGAGATTATAGAAGCTGAAGAAGCGGGCGATATTGCGCTTACTAAACTAGGGCAGGCAGCAGCATCATTGCATTCAGCTAATGGCTATTCAATTTGGGATACGTTTATTGGTGGTGGCCTTATTGCCACGCATTTAAAGCATGAAGCGCTTGATGAGACAGAGAGCCAACTTCATGATGCGCAAATTGCTTTGCAGCGCTTTCACAACGAATTACTAGACATTCAAGATATGTCTACTACAACATTACACGTAGAGACAGATGGCTTTGTAAAATTTGCCGACTATTTCTTTGATGATATTTTTTCTGCTTGGTCCGTGCATTCCAAAATTTCTACGGCAAGAGAGCAAGTATCTCGTGTACAGGATGATGTACATAATACGATTAGACGTTTGCAGGAAAAACATAATAAAGCACAGGGCTATTTACAAGCATTACAAAAGGAAAAAGCAGCAATTTTACAAACATAAAAAGCCTGTGGGAAGAGCTATTTATACTCTTTTCACAGGCTTTTTATGATGGATTATACAAAATAAAGAAGTTGCGACTAGCGTATTATTCCAACTCTTCTGTCATTGTGCTAAACTAATACATATATTATGACGTGGACAAACACGTAAATCAAGGGAGTCTTACAACATGACAAGTCGTCTAGTAGAAGAGTTTTTCGAGCTCGTACAAATTGATTCAGAAACAAAACATGAACAGCTTATTGCGCCCGTTTTAATCGACAAATTAACAGCTCTTGGTTTTACAGTAGTGCAAGATGATGCACATACGCGTAATGGGCACGGTGCTGGCAATATAATCGCGACATTAAAAGGTTCTTTACATATCGAGCCTATCTATTTCACTTCACATATGGATACGGTAGTTCCGGGAAAGGGCATTAAACCAGCCCTTCGTGAAGATGGCTATATCGTTTCCGACGGTACAACGATTTTAGGTGCTGACGATAAAGCAGGTATAGCTGCCATGTTGGAAATGGCAAAACGATTAAAAGAGCAACAAATCGAACATGGTGATATCGAGTTCATCATTACAGCTGGGGAAGAAAGTGGCCTAGTAGGTGCCAAAGAATTAGATCCAACGGTGATTCGCGCAAAATATGGCTTTGCTGTTGATAGTGATGGCAAAGTTGGAGGAATCGTGACAGCAGCGCCATTCCAAGCGAAAATTTTCACAAAAATTATTGGGAAAACAGCGCATGCAGGTGTCGCTCCAGAAAAAGGCGTGTCGGCCATAACGGTTGCTTCAAAATGTATTGCACAAATGAAGCTTGGCCGTTTAGATGAGGAAACAACTGCCAATATTGGTCGCTTTGAAGGTGGTCAAGCAACGAATATCGTCTGTGATGAAGTGACAATACTAGCAGAAGCGCGTTCAATCGATAAGACAAAACTAGATGCCCAAACAAAACATATGCAAGATACGTTCGAGCAAGTGGCAGCTGCAATGGGCGCACGTGCGGAAGTAGAAGTAAAACTTATGTATCCGGGCTTCCGTGTTACAGAATCAGATAAAGTTGTACAAGTAGCGATGGCAGCAGCACGCAATATTGAACGTACACCACAGTTAGGTATTTCCGGCGGAGGGTCAGATGCTAATATTATTGCAGGCTTTGGTATCCCTACAGTCAACTTATCGGTAGGATATGAAGATATCCATACGACAAATGAAAAGATTCCTGTGGAAGAATTAGAAAAACTGGCAGATTTGCTTGTTGAAATCGTGAAAGAAACAACTAAACACGAGTAATAACATAGAAGGAAGTGACCTCATGGAAAGTGTAAAGGCAGTCGTTTTTGCTTGTGGTACAGAAGAATATGCTGTACCGGTAGAGCAAGCGATATCCATTGAAAAATTAGAACAAATAACGCCAATTCCCCATTTACCTAATTATTTATTAGGATTTACTAGAAATCGCGGAGAGCTAATTCCTGTATTAGATTTTGAGCGTATTCTTTATAATCGTTCGTCAAATGCGGCTACAGCACGTATTATTGTGCTTAATACGGATGTCGTGAACTACGGGTTGCTTGTAACAGAGGCACGTGAAATTCTTGATTTAGATGAGTCTATTTTAAAACAAATGGGGCTTGTTAATTATTCAAAAACACGTTACTTTACGGCTGTAGCCAATTTAGAAAACCGTATGATTACGTATGTAGATCCTAAAATTCTTGTAAATTCTTTAGATGGTATTCGTGAAATCATCAATTATTTACACAAAATGTTGGAAAACGAAAAAGAAAATATTGAAGTGTAATGCATCTTAAAAACCCCCTCCAAAGTTGGAGGGGGTTTTCATTTGTATTAAGAAAGTCGACCACTATAATCTTCAAACTTAAATTCACGAATAACTTTAATACCTTCTTCATCGTTATAAGAAACGATAGACGGTAGGTTGACACCATTAAACATATGGTTTTTTACCATTGAGTAGTGGGCCATATCTGTAAACACAAGACGATCCCCTGGTTTTAGAGGCTCTTCAAATGAGTAGTCACCGATTACATCTCCAGCAAGACATGTAAGTCCACCAAGACGATATGTGTAAGCTAACTCATTAGCTTGACCTGAACCGATAATCATCGGACGGTAGGGCATTTCGAGCACGTCTGGCATATGACAAGTTGCCGATGTGTCTAAAATTGCTAAATCCATGCCGTTTTTCTGAACATCAAGAACCGTTGCTACTAAATAACCTGTATTAAGCGCTACTGCTTCACCAGGTTCTAAATAAACAAGGAGATTGTACTTATCTTGAATATAATTAATGATCTGCACTAGTTTCTCAACGTCATAATCTTCACGCGTAATATGGTGACCCCCGCCGAAGTTTAGCCATTTCATTTGGTGTAAAACATCACCGAATTTTTCTTCGACTTTTTCAATAATGCGCTCTAATGTATCAGAGTTTTGCTCACACATCGCGTGGAAGTGTAAGCCATCAATACCTTCAAGCTGAGATTTGTCGAAGTTCGCTAATGTTGTACCAAGACGAGAATTCGTATAGCAGGGATCGTATAGCGCTGTCTCAATTTCAGAGTACTCAGGGTTTACACGAATACCACATTCGATTGTTTTACCAGCAGCCTTTACTTTATCCTTATATTGGGCCCATTGGTTAAATGAGTTAAAGACGATGTGATCCACATAGCCAAGAAGCTCGTCCATTTCATGCTCTACGTAAGCAGGTGCATACACATGAACTTCTTTGCCCAATTTTTCATAGCCAAGACGCGCTTCAAATAGAGAACTTGAAGTAATACCAGCTAAGTATTCACCGACTAAAGGGAATGTTGAATGCATTGAAAACCCTTTTAGTGCAAGTAAAATACGGCAGCCAGTACGATCTTGTATCGACTTTAGAAGCTCAAGGTTTTTTGTTAATAGTCTTTCATCTACTACATAGGAAGGAGATGGAACTTTTGTGAAATCAATTGGTTTCATCGGCTATGTTCCTTCGTTTCGATCTCTAAGTCGAGTAATTCTGGGTTATGGCTTTCTTGCCATGGTAGACCCCATTTATTTAAAGCGTCCATAAATGGATCTGGATCGAATTCTTCTACGTTCCATACGCCTGGCTTTTGCCATTGACCGTTCATCACAAGCATTGCACCGATCATTGCTGGTACGCCAGTTGTGTAAGAAATCGCTTGTGAACCAACTTCGTTATAGCACGCTTCATGGTCACATACGTTATAGACGTAGTACGTTTTTTCTTTGCCATCTTTTAAACCACGAATAATACAGCCGATATTTGTTTTACCTTTTGTACGTGGCCCTAGTGATGCTGGATCTGGTAAAACCGCTTTCAAGAAGTGGATTGGCTGAATCATTTGTCCTTCAAATTCGATTGGCTCAATTGAAGTCATGCCAACATTTTCTAATACTTTTAAGTGTGTTAAGTATTTTTCAGAGAATGTCATCCAGAATCGAATTTGCTTAAGACCTTTAATGTTTTTAGCAATTGATTCTAATTCTTCATGGTACAGCAGGTAAATATCTTTTGGTCCGATTTCTGGTAAGTTGTAAACTTCTTTTTTCTCAAGTGGTGCTGTTTCAATCCACTCGCCTTCTTTCCAGTAACGACCATTCGCTGTAATTTCGCGAATATTGATTTCTGGATTGAAGTTTGTTGCGAAATGATAACCGTGGTCACCAGCGTTGGCATCTACGATATCGATGTAGTGGATTTCGTCGAATTCATGTTTTTGAGCATGTGCAGTGAATACGCCTGTTACACCTGGATCAAAACCACTACCAAGTAATGCCGTTAAGCCAGCTTTTTCAAACTTTTCTTTATAAGCCCATTGCCATTTATATTCAAATTTTGCCGTTTCAGGTGGCTCGTAGTTTGCAGTATCCACATAGTGCACACCTGTCGCTAAGCAAGCATCCATAATCGTTAAGTCCTGATAAGGTAACGCTACGTTAATGACAACATCTGGTCCGAAACTTTTAATAAGTTCGATTAATTCATCCGTATTGTCAGCGTCTACCTGTGCAGTATGAATCTTTGTTTTTCCGCCGTCTAGTTTTTCTTTTAGAGCGTCACATTTTGAAACAGTTCTACTTGCGATACAAATTTCCTCAAATACGTCCGAATTTTGAACACACTTGTGTACCACAACACTGGCTACTCCGCCAGCTCCTATAATCAATGCTTTACCCAATTGTCTACCCCCAAGTTCATATAAAGTATTGTCAAACAAGCTGATTATACAGAAATTTGTTTTACTACTCAATCATTGTTTTTAAAATTCTACAAAAAAATTTTTATTTCAACATGTTATTAGCTAAATCGAAGGGGAGAGCTTCATAGTTATCTCCTAAAATTGTGTGAGAATTGTGTGAGTGCCTGGCACAGCATTCAGCAAGCCAAACACAGGGTTCCTTTGGCTACCTGTGCATACGTCATGGCCTTCTGAGCAGGAGCATCCATAGCTTTATAGTGGACAATTCATAAATTGTGTGAGAATTGTGTGAGTGCCTGGCACTCAATCAGTTATGTGGGGCTCTTCGTCACCCCATAAATAAAAGATAATAATTAGCAGGGTGCTTAATAACCCCATCACGAGGCCATAGGTGCTGAAGGCCACTTGTACTTGACTTTGTAAAGCATAAATGAATATGGCTCCTAGTATAATTAAATTGCCCATAATCAGTAAGAACAGTTGAAAACGTCGATTCATAGCAAGCCCCTCCTAAAATGAAATTTACTCGGCCTAAAGATGAAGAAATTTCCTTCAATTATCTCATAATTCAGAAAAATATCCAAACAATAACTACTATTACCCACTTATTCCATAATATTTAAGAGCAGGGTGATGTTTCTTTACCGTTTAAATAAGTCTTTGTTACGGTGTGATAGACCATTCACCGTTGCATGGCTTATTTTAAAGACGCAATAATAGGTTGACCTTAGTTATATTAAGAAAAAGGGTTTAAGATGCATTGGTTTTCTTGATAATTACTGTTTTTCTCTATAAAGATGGTAAACTACCTATATGACTTTTGTTTTTGTGAAGGTGAGGAGTATATGGTGATAAAACATTTTGAAGAGCAAGTACAACAAGTAAATGAATTATTTGTCAGTGGACAAGTAAAAGAAAGCTATATGTTAGCGAAAGCATTGTTAGGAAATGAATCATTTACAGCGAATGAGTCGTTTGCCATGATTCAGCAGCATGTGGCGCTATTAGAGGCAAATGGCTATGCCAATATGCCAATCCCAACTGCAAGCAATGTAAAGCAAAGTGTGGAACGTGCAGATGGCTCGTATCCCGAGAGAGATGTCCTCGCCGCCTATATTGGTAGTCAAGATGATGAGCAATTTGGGCAGGTAGTGGATGAATTATTAGCAGGATCTATTGAAGCACAGGCGAATGCTTACTATACAATGGCTGAATATTTCGTCCTTTCTGAAGAACTAGACAAAGCGATGGTGCAATATGCGGAGGCAATTAAACTACAGCCTAATACTGCACTCTACTGGGGGGCATTTGCGCAATTTATTAATCGCATAGAAGCGAGCCCTTATTTGGCATTGCGCCTTATTGAAGAGGCGATTCAGCTAGATAGTATGAACCCTCGATGGCACTATATTCAAGGGAATATTCTTTTCCAGCTCGTCGCAGCTACGAAAAATTTAAGCTACATACCTGCACTAGAGGAGGCTTGGCAAAAAGCGAAAAAACGTTGCGCTGCTAAGCAACTTGCATTAAAGGTGGAAATAGCTAAATCTGAGGATTTACTAGCACAATGGAAGAAGCAGATGCTGTAAATAAGTCGCTGTAACCTATTAGTATAGTATGAAAAATCCCTAAATCCCTCATAGTGTATACAAAATATACTTTCTCGAAGAAGTCTTTCAATTGTATATTTATAAATGTGTGTGTGCCTGGCACATAATAAAATGGCATAATAGCAGGCATTTACGCTGATTTTTAAATGAATATTTATAAATTGTTTGCGTGCCAGGCACGAAAAAAACACGAAAAAAATAAGCCATTAATGTATTTTTATGCTAGAATATACCTATAAACGGACGTAAGAAGCTTATTTTATTGCATGAAAGAAGTGTTTGTTTGAGTTTATATGTTGCGTATGTATTAGTTGGACTTGCTATTGCAATGCCTGTTGGAGCCATTACTGTCGAGATGACAAAGCAAGGGCTAAAAAATGGCTTTATGCATGGCTGGGCGGTAGGACTTGGTGGTATGACGGTAGATGTAGTGTTAGTTTTTGCATTGTATATGGGACTAGCTTCTATATTAGCGATGCCGATTATTCAACTACCAATGTGGATTATTGGGGCAGGTTTTTTGTTTTTACTTGGGCTAGATTCGATAAAAAATGCCGATCAGGATATTACATTAGCGGGTGAAAAGGTCACAAAATCATTTTTCGCCTCGTATCGAAATGGGCTACTAGTAGCTATTTCACCAGGAAATCTTGTTTTTTGGGTAAATGTATTCGGTGTTGTTCTAGCAAAATCGTATGACAAAGGTGAGTCTGCAAACTTCCTTGTAATAGCAGCTGGTATACTGAGTGGTATTTTACTGCACGACATAGGTTTAATGATAATTGTTTCTGTTACCCGAAGAGCGATGAGTCGTAAGATGATTAAAACAATGACAATGATATCAGGTATCTTATTGATTGGTTTTGCGGGTTACTTTATTTACGAATTTATTCAAGGTATAAAAATGTACAGATAAGCATGCACAAAAGGCATTGAGATAAAAACCTCAATGCCTTTTTATTTGTGTAATGGTTATGCGGGCATTTCTCGATGCTCGTGAAGGCATGCTAAAATTTCTTCTGCCACTTGATGGGCCAACGTTAATTCTGAAGTGAAGCCCACACAAGAACAATTCATTTCACCTAAAATGTAGCAATCCTTACCAGCTTCATCATTATCCAGCATGAAATCAGCTGTCCAAATAAGCGGTAGATCATAATTGCCTAATAAGTTTGTGACAAGGGGGAGCTGTGTTAAAAAGTTTTGGACAAGCTCTTGCCAATCTTCGGGCTTATCGTAGCGATATTGTGCACCCGAGAAAAGTGTCGCACTAAAGGCATCTTCCGTATCGGCAGGCTTTTTATGTACGACGTGAACAGGTTTGTCACGCAACATAAATAAACGGATTTCACCTTCTGTAATTCGTGGCAGGAAGCGCATATCAATTAACATGCCATTTGGGCCAGTGATATATTGTTCGCAAAAAGCCATGAACGCATCTAACTGCCAATATTCTACATGGTTATCTTTCGCCTCAGTACATTTAATTTTAGCATCAAGCGGTACAACTGTTGTGCCGGCAGGTAGAGGCTCGACTAATTTGACACGCCATATACCTTCACCAGTGGAACCTCTATTTTGCTTTAATACGCGTTCAGTTATCGCAAGAGAGGCAGGGAATTGAGCTTTAAATGCTTCAATCGTATAATAGGCAAAAGTATCATCCGGAACTAAGTTTGTAGACACTAATTTTGATAATACATCTTTTGAACCGTAGCCAATCATAGCATCAGGATGCGGCATGCCAATAATACCAGCTGCACATAAATCTCGGAGCATGTCAAAATATTCTTCCTCATGTTCGAGATTGCCGGGATTAATACGAGATACATAGGCAATACCATGTTCTTTTACATAGTCAAAAATTTCGTCCTTTTTTGTTATATCAAAAAACACGACTTCCGCATCTTGCCCGCGCTGTTTGAGTGCATTTACCATCGGCATCGTATCTTGTCGGTAGCCATCGGGTCCTTTATCAGTGCCTCCGCGTACCTCGAAGAAAATTACTTTTCTATTCATATAAATGCCTCCTTAATTTCATGATATTTTTTAGTATACTGGACAATCAAGGAGAAAAGATATATGAAATATGTAAAATTTATATACAAATTCATAGTACGAATTTTCAAACATAGGAGTTTACGACTAATATTTTTTTGAATAATCAAATTTCCTTATAACAAACTAAAAATTTGGATTTTTATTACAACCCAATGCTTTTTTTCTGAAAAACAGTAAGATATAAAATCATAATAAGAATAAGCAATGTGCCCATGATTTGGAAGCCTCCAAACGGAATATGAAGCCAAACTACACTTGTGATTACAGCCATTAACGGCTCTAAGCTGCCAAGTAAGCTCGTTTCTTTTGGTGTTAAATAATGTAAACTGGCTATATAAAACCAAAAGGCAAGCATTGTGCCAAATAGAATAATGAAGAAAAAATATGCAGTCGTAGCAAAGGTCCAGTTCGAAAGGTCAATATGCCAAGGCTGATAAAAAATACTCATCGTTGTACCCCCAATAAGCATTGCCCAACCGACAACAAGTAATGAATGAAATTGCTGTAAAAGCGGCACAGCATACAATGTGTAAAATGCAACGGAAAGACCAGATAATACACCCCAAACAATACTCATCATAGGAACGGAAAGCGTGGAAAGGGAACCGTTTGTCAGCAATAATGTCGTGCCAGCAAGTGTCAATGTGACAGCAATGCTATCTTGCATTGTTAATTTACTATGCCCTCTAATAATATAAAATCCAATGATAAAAAGAGGGGCTAAATATTGTAGCAAAGTCGCAACAGCAGAATTGCCGAGTGCAATCGACATCATGTATGTATATTGCACTGCAAGCATCCCTAGCAAACTAAAAAGGATTTGTCTAAACGCATCTTTCTTTGTGCGCCACATAACAAAAATGGATTGGTGGCGATGGGTAATTTTGTAGATGGCGATTAACAGAATGCCAGAAAATAGCAGTCGACTAGATACAAGCCAACCAACTTCAATACGTTCATACTGGAAAAGTTTTTGAGCAACTGTTCCACCAATTCCCCAAAAACTTGCCCCGAGAATTACGAGCATAAAACCAAAGGCCCGGCTTTTATTTTGTTGTTGATTCATTCCTATAGCATCTCCTAAACTATCAATATAAAGTAATCATAAAGCACTTCGTGCGCAAAAAATATCGAATAAACCTATTGAAAATATCAATATATTGAGGTGATTAGCATGGCATTAAACCATATTAAAATCGCGAAAGATTTACAAGAGCTAACATTACATGGCTCGCATGCTTTTCCGGTGGCATTATATGAAACGTCTTTACAATTAGATCGCTCGGATTTTTTACCGTTACATTGGCATAAGGAAATTCAATTTGTTTATGTGAAAAGTGGATGTGTCGAATATCGCGTAGGTGGGGATGTCTTGTTTCTTAAGGAGGGGGAAGGTCTGTTTGTCAATGCAGCGTGTTTGCATGAAGCCAAGCCCGCAAATGTTGAGCAGTCCTTACTTTTTTGTCTAAATGTTGACCCGAAATTATTAGGAGGTCATGAAGGCAGTATATTGACAGCACACTATGTCCGCCCATATATAGAAAATAATCGTTTGCCCTATGTAGTACTTACAGGTGAACTTGCGCGTACAGTGGAAAGTACTGCGCTACTTTTACAACAACGGCCTGCCTATTTTGAAATGCAAGTATGGCGTGCATTATTAGCGTTGTGGGAAGCAATTTTAAGACAATCCAAACTAACCGAAGAAACGATGCAGCCCTCTATGATTGTCCATCATGAGCGTGCAAAAGAAATGCTTGATTATATACATCGCCATTATCAGGAAAAAATAACACTTGAAAATTTAGCGACACATGTTTTTTTAAGTAGAGCGGAATGTAGTCGATTTTTTAAAAAGATTGTAGGTATGACGCCTTTTACCTACCTTTTACATTATCGTCTACGAAAAAGTATTGAATTGTTGCGAGATAGTGAGCACTCCATCACTTTTATTGCTTCTATAACTGGCTTTAGTACTGTTAGTTACTATATTGAGCAGTTTAAGGCGTATACAGGCTATTCACCACATGTGTATCGTAAAAAATTTTTTACATAATAAATGGCTAATTCATGACATGGTGAGTACAATCATTGGATTTTGTGTTGGGAAAGAGTTTGAAAATTATACCAAATAATATAAAGTGAACATAAGAAGTGAAATCGGGTTGTTAAATCCTTCGAAGGGGTGATTTGTAATGATGGCTTTAAAGAAGCAACATATTTGGCTTGCATTCTTATTTATTGTATTTATAAGCAACTACTCGCTTTATAATACGGGACTTGGTACAACGGTTTTACCAGTTGAAACCGCAGGTGTTGTACTCGGCTCATTAATCGATTTAATTGTCGTTATGCCATTGTTATTTATGCTGTATAAACGAAAGTTTTCCATCAAGCAAGCAATCATTTTAGCTGCTGCAGGTTGTATTGCGGCCCGCTTTATTATTCCGATTCAACATTTGCAGCCTTTTGTTGCAGTGACTTGGGCAGGATTTGCGATTGAAGGGGCAATAATTGTTATAGAAGTTGTCTTTGTTGTCACTCTTTTTTATTATATGCCTAAAATTTTAGCGGCTGTACGAGCAAGTACACTACCCGATATTTTTGCGTTCCCTCAAGCTGTTGCAAAATATGCACCAAAATATCCGATTATTCAAATGCTTTGTGCAGATTTACTCGTTCTTTATTATGGATTGGCAAGTTGGAAGCGCAAAGAACGAGCAGGCATAACATTGCATAAAAACTCTAGTTATCTTGCCTTTCAAATGATGATGATTCATGCCATTATTATAGAAACAATCGGAATCCATTGGTGGCTACATGAAAAATCAATGCTACTGTCTATCCTATTGTTAATTATTAATATCTATTCTGTCATCTTTTTCATAGCTGATATGCAGGCAGTGCGTTTAAACCCTGTCTATGCAACAAATGATGCGCTTTATGTTTCATTAGGTTTAATGAAACGAGCAACGATTCGCTTTGCTATGATTGAAAAAATAGAAACGGAACCGGAGCTGTTAAAAGGAAAATTATCGAAAGATACTATTGATTTTATCGCCCGTGATTTTGGGGAAGCTTATCCGCAAATACTATTGAAATTAAAAGAACCACTAGAAGTTAGCTTTATGTTTGGCATTAAAAAGCGTTATCATTCCGTAGCAATTAAAGCAGACCAAGCACAGGAATTGAGAGAAATCATTTTACATGGCATGGCTAATCATTAAGGATAAAATTGACGAATCAAGGCCTCGCACTTGCAAGCGCGAGGCTTATTATTTAAAGCAACTTCAGGCAATTTACTATGCATATACATTGATCATTGCAATGATTATAGTAGCTATTTTTTACTAGGGAAAATGATATAAGAAAAACTAATCAAGGCATCAACTATTAAAACGATGCCCCAAACTTTCATTACTTGTAATAAGGAAGAGGTATCTGCGAGTTGCCCAATAAAAACAGTCATCGCATATAGAAAACTAGCACTAATTGCATATGCAATCACGTGAAGACCTAGCATTTTTATTTCATGAATTCCTTTCGCTAGTCCTGTTAATCTTTTTTTAGCGGTCGGCTGTTTTAAAAACCATTGTTGAAACTTCTCATCGGCCCAAGCAATCATTGTTTTACCATAGGCAATCGACACACCTATATACACAGCGGCAATTCCGTGAGAAGTGGAAGCGGGTGTTCCAGCTCGTAAGTCTACGACAGTTAGCACTATTAATAAGAAATCGATTACAGGTGTCAAAGCAAAAAAAACAATGCTCAGTTTTGGTTTCTTCAAACGGTATCTACAAATCAGGCCTAATATAATGACAACCCAAAAGGCTATTTCGGCTGTAATAATCCAAGCAATCATAAAGAATCCCCCTTTTATTTAGTACACTTGTATTAAATAAAATTACCATAAAATCTTAAATAATACAAACGTATTAAAATAGTCTATACTAGTTATATGCCTAAAATAGTGAATCATGAAGAAAGAAAAGCTAGTATTGCGCAAGCCACTTGGAAGGTCATTGCAAGGGATGGTTTAAAAGGTGCTACAGTACGGTCCATAGCAAAGGAGGCGAAATTATCATTAGGAGCTGTTCGCTATTATTTTAACACGCAGGAAGAATTAATTATTTTTGCGATGGAGTTAGTGGAGCAGCAAGTTAATGAGCGTATTGCCAAGCACTTGCAGAAGCCATTGCCAATCAAGCAAATGATTGTAGCGATCCTTTTGGAGCTCGTACCAATATCTGAGCAACATATTATCGAAATGCAAGTGTGGTTGGAGTATGTGTCGTATAAGGTTCGTAATGGAGACCCACCCGCAGAAGAAAATATGTTGAACGGCATTCAGAAAATATTTAGTTATTTACAACAAGCGAATTTATTACAAGAGGGACTAGTTGTGCAGGATGAAATACAGCATTTACATGCCTTTATTGATGGCCTTGCACTGCATGTTTTAATGGGCTTAGTGCCGATGGATAAAAGCCGCATCCAGCTTTTAATTGAAAAGGAAATTGATAAACTTCTAAAATGACAAGACCAATGCAATTGCCCATCTAGTATTAATCTAGATGGGCAATTGCTTTTAATATGTCCTCGCTAACGGCCTCCCAAAATTGTTGCTGTACTGAATCATTATATGTATAGAGCTCTTTATTGTGTACATGCCGGTAAATCTCAGCAATCGTTTCCTTGTGAAAATGTAGTCGATGATTTAATGCTTGTCGTTCTTCTTCGATACAAAAAACCTTATAGACATCCGCTAGTCGTTCGAGCTTCGCGCATTTTTGCTTTGTCGCTTCATATTGGACTTTATGAAAACGACCAACAGCTGTATGCATCGAGATGTTTGCTCGATGTTCAGCTTGTAATGATCGATACTCTTCCTGCCGTATAGCTACCCGATACCAAAATTCATAGCGTAGTGGTAAGTCTCTTATTTCGTATGTTAGCAAAGAATGTAAAATAGTGCTCGTTTGTTCATATGTATCAATGTCTTTCTCCGATTCTTTAAATAGACCAAACATCGTGACACCCCCTGTTGTGTTAAATACTACAGCGTATGCAAAATATCCTTTTATATTTCTTGGAAATTGGATAAACAGTGCTTATTACCACACGTTGTAAATGGAATATGAAGAATAATTTAAGTAAAAATGCAAAAAAGAGCATTTACAAAAGGAAAAAGAATGTGTTAACTTAAAAAATGTATTAGGTTAACTTAAATGGAGGGGGAGATTATAATGCGACATTTTTGGGTTGTTGGAACAGATACAGATGTTGGGAAAACTTTCGTCACCACATTATTAATGCGCAATTTGCAAAAACAGGGTATAAGTGTGATGCCCTATAAGCCCGTACAAACAGGTGAAGTGAATGATGGCGAACAGTCATATTATTTCGATACAGCTATGTATGAAAAATATTCTCTTCAGCTACTAGATCGAAAGAATTTGAATGGTTATTCGTTTAAAGAAGCGGCATCACCACATTTTGCTGCTCAACTAGAGGGGCAGCAAATCGATACGCAACGATTATTAAGACAAATACAACAGTTACAGCACACTGTCGATGTTGTCATTTGTGAAGGAGCAGGTGGGCTCTTTGTGCCATTAGATACATATGGTAAAACGACACTTGTGGATGTCATTGTTCAAAGTAAATTACCTGTCGTCGTTGTAACACGAACATCGCTTGGTACAATTAATCACACGCTATTAACGTTAGAAGCATTAAATAAACGTCATATTGAAGTGCTAGGCATTGTATTTAACGGACATAAGGAAAGTGCGATGGAGCAAGACAATATACAAACGATTTTACAGCATCATCCACTACCATTTGCGACGATACCGAAGCTAGAAGATCTATCCCAAATAGGTGACTATGCTCTAACTGACACATCGTTATTTGAAAGGCTGTACAAACATGAAACAAGTATTGTCTGAGTTACAACAAAGTGATTTACAACACGTTTGGCATCCTTGCTCCCAAATGAAAGATTATGAGGACTTCCCACCGATAGTTATTAAAAAGGGACAAGGTGTATGGTTGTACGATGAACATAATCAGCGCTACCTTGATGCAGTATCTTCCTGGTGGGTAAATTTATTTGGACATGCCAACCCGCGTATTAGTCAAGCATTAAGTGACCAAGCATTTACGTTAGAGCATGCAATCTTTGCAAATTTTTCACATGAACCTGCCATTAAGCTTGCACAAAAATTAGTAGCGTTAACACCTCATAGTTTACAAAAGGTATTTTTTGCTGATAATGGCTCATCTGCTATTGAAATTGCCTTGAAAATGAGTTTTCAATATCATATGCAAACGGGCAAAACAACGAAAAAACGATTTTTAGCATTAACAGATGCTTATCACGGTGAAACACTCGGCGCGTTAGCGGTTGGGGGCGTAGATCTTTATAATGAAGTGTATCAACCACTATTGCTAGATACGATACGAGCACAGGGGCCTGACTGTTTCCGTTGCCCGTTCAATCAGCATCCTGAAAGTTGCCATGCCCAATGTATTCAATTTGTTGAGGAGCAGTTGATGCAGCATCATATGGATATTACAGCGGTCATTATCGAACCGTTGATTCAAGCAGCGGCGGGAATGAAAATGTATCCAGCAATTTATTTGCGGCGCTTAAGGGAGCTATGTACGAAATATGATGTCCATCTTATTGCAGATGAAATTGCGGTAGGCTTCGGACGAACGGGTACACTTTTTGCCTGTGAGCAAGCGGATATTGAACCTGATTTTATGTGTTTATCTAAAGGTTTAACAGGTGGCTATTTACCGTTGTCGGTCGTCTTAACAACAAATGAAGTCTATCAGGCGTTTTATGATGATTATGCGACAATGAAGGCTTTTTTACATTCGCATAGTTATACAGGGAATACGCTCGCATGCCGTGTTGCACTTGAAGTATTGACAATGTTTGAAGAAGAGCAATACATCGCCATTGTGCAAGATAAAGGGCAGCGCATGCGTAACATAGCCATGCAAGCTTTTGCTGACTTGCCTTTTGTGGGTGAATATCGACAAGTAGGATTGGTCGGGGCAATTGAATTAGTGGCAAACCGTGTATCAAAAGAGCCTTTGCCGAGCGAGGAGCGCATAGGCTATCAAATCTATAAAAGAGCATTGGCAAAAGGATTACTAATAAGGCCACTTGGCAATGTTTTGTACTTTATGCCACCTTATATTATTACAGACGATGAAATGCAATTTATGATTCAGACAACAAAAGAAACCATCGTTCAATTTTTTACAGAGCGGGAGGATCAGGCATGTTACAACGACAATCAACGCTATCACTTGTGATGATTGCCATGTTTGCAGCTTTAACAGCTGTTGGTGCATTTATAAAAATTCCACTGCCAGTCGTGCCTTTTACTTTACAAATTGTCTTTGTCTTTTTAGCAGGTTGTTTACTTGGCGCGCGCAATGGATTTTTAAGCCAATTCGTTTACATTGCCATTGGCTTAGCAGGCTTACCTGTTTTTACGCAAGGCGGAGGCATTACATATGTATTGCAGCCGACTTTTGGTTACTTAATAGGCTTCGCACTTGCAGCATTCGTGGTCGGTACTATCATTGATCGACGAGAAGCGCCAACGAAAAAGCACTTTATCGTTGCAAATATTGTAGGGTTGCTCATTATTTACGCAGTGGCGGTTCCATATTTATATATGGCATTGAACCTCTGGTTAAATATGAAATCAAGTTGGTCTCATGTTTTTTTAGTGGGCTTTGTCAATAGCATTGTGGCTGACTTTTGCTTAGCAATCGCTTCAGCACTTTTAGCTGAACGATTATATAAAGTATTTCGCTCCGCAAGAGCCATAAAATTTGTGCAAGTTGAAAAGGAGAATGTTCAATGAATTGGTTACAATTAGCAGAAGAAGTCATTGCGGGCAAGACGATTAGCAATGAAGAGGCATTAGCCATTTTAAAGAGTGATGATGATGATATTTTAAAATTAATGGATGGAGCCTTTGCTATTCGTAAGCATTATTACGGCAAAAAAGTGAAATTAAATATGATCATGAATGCAAAGAGTGGTTATTGTCCTGAGGATTGTGGCTATTGTTCGCAGTCTTCCAAGTCAACAGCACCCATTGACAAATATCCGTTTATTACAAAAGAAGAAATATTAGCTGGTGCAAAACGAGCATTTGATAATAAAATTGGTACGTATTGCATCGTGGCGAGTGGACGTGGCCCAACGCGTAAAGATGTGAATGTGGTTAGTGAAGCGGTGGAAGAGATTAAAGCAAAGTATGGCTTAAAAGTATGTGCTTGCCTTGGGTTACTAAAAGAAGAACAAGCACAACAATTAAAAGCAGCCGGTGTGGATCGCTACAACCATAATTTAAATACATCTGAGCGCCATCATTCCTATATTACAACTACCCACACGTATGAAGATCGTGTAAACACGGTGGAAATTGTTAAGAAACATGGACTTTCTCCTTGTTCAGGTGCCATTATTGGCATGAAGGAAACGCCAGAAGATGTTGTGGAAATTGCTCGAGCACTGCATCAGTTGGATGCGGATTCAATTCCAGTGAACTTTCTACATGCCATTGATGGCACGAAACTAGAAGGGACACAAGAATTAAATCCACGTTATTGTTTAAAAGTATTAGCATTATTCCGCTATACAAATCCGACAAAGGAAATTCGAATTTCGGGCGGGCGTGAAGTCAATTTAGGCTTCCTTCAGCCATTTGGCATGTATGCGGCAAATAGTATTTTTGTCGGGGATTATTTGACGACAGCAGGCCAGGAAGTCAATAGCGACTATCGTATGCTTGAAGATTTGGGCTTTGAAATTGAGCTAACACAAAAGCAAGAAGAAGTATTTTGTTCGTAAAAAATCATCATCTTTATGAAATAAAATCTACTACAACTTCATGATGATTGAAATTGAAAAACCGTTTGTACGTCGTGGAAAAGGCGCCAAACGGTTTTTTTATATGCAGTAGAGAAGGAATAGTGAATAGGGTTGGTTCTAATTTATACCTAAAATATCTAGATTTTCACAAATTGTTCAATGAAAGCGTTTTGAAAATGAACAGTTTGTGAAGGGCTTCACATAAAGCTTTATTTTTTAAAAAAAGAGCGTACAATAAGAATCAGCAAGAGTTGTTATAAAACAGTTTGTTCTTTGAATCACAATTTAGGTGATTGTTATATTACAAAAACAAAAGCGAAAGGAGAGGTTAGAATGTGGGTTGTAACAGTATTTGAACATAAAAATATTCGTATTTTTGAATATACTAACAAAAATGAGGCAACAGCTGCTTTAGCGAAATATAAGAAAAATGCCGTGTTAACTTATACAAAATAATACTATACATGACAACAACCCACTGTATACGCTATAGCGTACACAGTGGGTTGTTTTTTTATTAATGAACGATAATTGAAAAGGCACTATATAGTAATAAGAGCGCCATTATAATATTAAATGGTTGACGATAGGTGGTAAGTACTGTGCGAAAAGCAGAGCCAAATAGGGCCCAACTAAAGGTACTTAAAATACCGACAAAACCTAATAGTAAAGAAAATAATAGATAGCTTATATTGGATGAATAATGTGGAAGAATATAAGTAGCTACGACTGTGATACCAAATAAAATGCCTTTCGGATTAACGTACTGAAGAATGGCGCCCAGAAGTAAGAAGTTACGTTTAGGTTCTAGTGAATGAGGGCTATTTTCATCAGTGTCTTGGGAAGTTAATATTTTAAAAGCCAAATATAACATATAGACAACCCCTAATAGGGTTAACGGGAAAGTAATAATAGGCATGACATTCATAAGAGCAACATTAAAGAAACAACTTAAGCCGGTTATTGTGAAAAAACCAATGCCAACACCTAGACAAAACTGAATTGTTTTTAGCAATCCATATTGATTGGCAAACGCCATTGCCATAATATTGTTTGGACCTGGTGTAAAGCTAGTAATCACTACAAATACGAGAAAAGATATGTAGGGCATATTCGACCTCCTTGTTATTCGTATGTTATAATGTTCGAAATGAACAATATAACGTCGTGCTTTTTATTATACATAATGTGCGTTATATTGTACATATATCGTGAGGTGATTATCATGGAGGAAATCCATCTTATCTTTGCAAAAAATTTAAAAGCTATTCGAGAAAAAGAAAAATTAAGCTTAGAAAAAGTTTCACAGCTATGCGGCGTTAGTAAAACGATGATAGGGCAAATTGAACGAGGAGAGTCCAGCCCGACACTTACAACAATATGGAAAATCGCCAATGGACTTAAAGTTTCATTTACTTCCCTCATTCATCAACCACAGTTGGATACTGAAGTCGTGTTGAAAAAGGATATTCAAATGTTGTCAGAGAATGATGGGAAATATAGAGTGTATCCGAATTTTCCATTTCAAGAGGAGAGTCGTTTTGAAATTTATACCATTGAGATTGATCAAGATGGGCAATTAAGTGCAGAGGCGCATAAAGAAGGCACGGAGGAATATATTACAGTTTTTGAAGGGGTCTTATTAATTCGCGTCAATGACAATGACTATACGTTAACACAAGGTGATGCCATTCGTTTCAAAGCTGACCGACCACACTTTTATCGTAATGCAGGTGAGTCATTAACAAAGTTAAGCATGACCATCTATTATCCCGACAAATGAACAAAAGAACCGTACAAGCGTAAAGGATTGTACGGTTCTTTTTTGTTATAAAATGCTACCTAAACGTTTAATGCCTTCGCGAATGACTTCAGGCGTCGCGTTTGTATAGTTTAAACGCATTGTATTAACGCCTGTTTTAGATGTGTAGAAGGGATCTCCAGGAACGAAAGCGACTTTTTGTTCCATAGCTTTGTTGAAAACGTCCAATGCAGAAGCACCGTTATTCATCGTAGCCCAAATGAACATGCCCCCCTCTGGTCGTGTGTATTCCACATGTGCAGGGAAAAATTCTTGCATCGCATCTAACATGGCATCCGCTTGATTTTTATATAAAGCAATTATTTTTTTAACATGTTCTGTATAATCATTGTTTGCTAAATAATCATAAATAACGTATTGCGAGAAAATATTAGTGTGTAAATCCGTCGCTTGTTTCGCTGTTTCGATATGTTTCATTAACTCTTTATTTTTCGTAATAATAAAGCCAAGACGCATACCTGGTGTTACTGTTTTAGAGAAAGAACCTAGTAAAATACTATTGTCGAGTTTTCCGGCACCGATATAAGGCAGAGGCTCACCTTGGAAACGTAATTCGCCATACGGATCGTCTTCAATTAATGCAACATCGTATTTCGCAATCATGTCATACATTTGTTGACGTTTTTCTTTTGAATACGTAAGTCCCGTTGGATTTTGGAAGTTTGGTACAGTATAGATGAACTTCACATTAGGTTGCTGTAAAGCTTGCTCTAATTCTTCCAAATTAAGACCATCGTTTTCTAGAGTTACACCATGGAATGTCGGCTCACTTAATGTAAAGGCTTGAATCGCACCTAAGTAACCTGGCTCCTCAATAATGATGCCATCACCTTTATTAATGAGTACTTTCCCAAGTAGTTCAAGTGCTTGTTGTGAACCAGTTGTAATTAAAATATCATCCGCATCGATATCCAATCCGTGAACACGTCGGTATTTTGCAGCGATGTATTCACGCAATGGCGCATACCCTTGTGTTGATGAATATTGGAATAGGCGACTGCCATTTTCACTAATCGCATGGTCGACAGATGCTTTTAAAGCATCAATTGGGAAAGAGATTGGATTTGGAAGCCCCCCAGCAAAGGAAATGACATCCTCGGCATCCGTTACTTTTAAAATATTACGGATGAATGAAGACGGTGTGTTTAAGATTCTTTCGGAATATTGCATCATGTTATCGGTCCTTTTTCTGATTTTTAAAAATTATATCATTGTCATCATATGCATACAATATTATGATTGTATGCAAGACAATAAAATATTGTATGCATAATTGAAGAGAGGGATGTGAAAAATGCCATTTAATTCATTTGAACAATACCCAATGAGTTGGAAGCCCAATATAAACACTAGTTCAACGCCATTATATATTGCCATTGCAGAACAGTTGGAACAGGATATAAAAGAAGGTATTTTATTACCAGGTACAAAATTGCCGCCACAACGAGAACTGGCGGATTTTTTAGATGTCAATTTAAGTACGATTACACGAGCGTTTAAGCTTTGTGGACAAAAGGGACTGATTTATGCGTCAATTGGGAGCGGTACATTTGTTTCTTCTGATGCAGCAACAAATAAAATTTTATTACCTACAAATAATTCTGCACATATGATTGAAATGGGCTCTGTATTGCCTGATACTTATGCCAATGAAGAAATAACACGCTATATGAAAAAAATGCTAAATGATTCAGATTTCAGCAAACTATTTCAATATGGGCGACCAGAGGGCAATGTTTGGCAAACAGAAGCTGTTGCAAAGCTATTGGATAAAGTCGGTTTTCAAACCGATCAGCCGATTTTGCTAGGAGCAGGGGGACAAAATGCGATAGTCGGTACATTAGCAGCACTATTTCAACCAGGAGATCGAATTGGAACAGATCCAATCACATATGCGGGCATGAAAACGGCTGCTAATATGCTTGGTATTCAGCTAGTAGCGATTCAGCAAAAAAATGGAGAGATGACGAAAGAAGGTCTACTCTATGCATGTAAAAATGAGCATATTAAAGGTCTATACGTGATTCCAGATTTTCATAATCCCACGACACATACAATGTCTAAAGAGACGAGAAAAATGATTGCAGAAGTGGCAAGGCAAAAAGATATCATCGTCATAGAAGATGCGATTTATAGTTTTCTAAAGGAACAACCTCTTGCGCCGATTGCCTTCTATGCACCAGAAAAGGTCGTCTATATCGCCAGTGTGTCCAAAACCATTTCACCTGGTTTAAGGCTATCTTTTATTGTGACACCAACTGCATTAAGAAAGAAAATCATAGAAACCCTTTATACGCTGAATATTTCAGTATCACCTGTTATGGTAGAACTGACAGCGAGACTCATTCAAGATGGTGTTGCCCAAACGATTTTAGAGAAACATCGTTTATATGCAAAGCAACAAAATACACTGGTCAATCAATATTTAGGAGATTATGACATTTTAGGTGATGATGAATGTATTTTTAGATGGCTAATACTGCCTGAAAAATTTACAGGTGTGCAGTTTGAATTACTGGCATCAAAAGCAGGGGTACAAGTGTATGCTGCAGAGCGTTTTGCAGTGGGCAAGTCGAAACCGGTCAATGCTGTTCGCTTGGCGATTACTGCACCAGACAATAGCACGCAGCTAGAACAAGCATTAACTGTATTAAAAGAATTGCTCGAAAGTGATGGCGATTATACATTTGTAGATTAAAATAAGTAGTACATACTAAAGGTTGTGTGGTGATGATATGAAACATAAAGGGCGAATTATTTTTCATGTAGATATGAATAGTTTTTATGCTTCTGTTGAGCAGGCGCATGATCCTAGTTTAAAGGGCAAGCCAATTGCCATAGCAGGAAACCCGAAAGAAAGACGCGGAATTTTAGTAACCTGTTCCTATGAGGCAAGAGCGCTCGGCGTTTATACGACGATGTCGGTTCATGAAGCGAAACGAAAATGTCCAGAGCTATTATTACTACCTCCAGATTTTCAAAAATATAGAGAAGCTTCAAAGGCGATGTTTGCTATTTTACGAAGCTATACGGAATTAGTGGAGCCTGTGTCAATTGATGAAGGTTATATGGATGTTACTTTATTAAGTAAGGAGCGTCACGCACTACAAATTGCCCAGGAAATACAAACAAGATTGTTAACAGAGTTAGATTTACCATGTTCCATCGGTGTGGCCCCGAATAAATTTTTAGCAAAAACAGCCTCGGATATGAAAAAACCGATGGGCATCACAGTGTTAAGACTGAGAGATATAGAACAGGTGCTGTGGCCGCTTGAGGTAGTTGAAATGCATGGGATTGGGACAAGCACAGCAAAAAAGCTAAATGAGCAAGGTATTTTTACAATTGGTGATTTAGCGAAAGTTGAAGAACATACAATCAAACATCTTTTAGGTAAAAATGGGGTTAGGCTCCGTGCTAGAGCAAATGGGAAAGATACAAGAGAAGTTGATCCAGAAGCTATTTATGATACAAAAAGTGTTGGCAATTCGACAACATTACCGCAAGATGTAACCGATATCCGGCTGCTACATAAAACAATTGATGGGCTATGTAAAAAAGTAGCAGAACGTCTCGATGCGAAACGACTAGCAGGCTCCACGGTGAGTATTCAAATACGTGATGCCAATTGGCACAATCATACACGTTCTAAATCGATGACCAATGTTATTTATCGTTTTGAAGATATATTTGAAATTGCTTGTGCGCTGTTTGATAAGCATTGGGATGAATCGCCTGTTCGTTTGCTCGGTGTAACTGTATCGAATGTAGTAGATCGCAAAGATTATAGTCAACAGTTGTCTATTTTCAATTTTGAAGAACATGTAAAAGATGAACCGATTTTAAAGGTAGTGGACGAAATGGAAGAGCGCTTTGGAAAAGGTATTATTAAACGGGGTGCAGATATAGGTAAACGCTCATCTTATCAATCCCAAACAAGTTTTAGCAAAGACTTTTTAGATGATCATGAAGCATGATGATGTTTAGAAAAGGGGCATACCGTGTCAAGTAAGCCCCGACTTATATAACTTATTTTAGCGTA
This sequence comes from Lysinibacillus sp. NPDC097195, assembly GCF_044762075.1. Taxonomy (NCBI): domain Bacteria; kingdom Bacillati; phylum Bacillota; class Bacilli; order Caryophanales; family Bacillaceae; genus Lysinibacillus; species Lysinibacillus sp. NPDC097195. The sequence goes on from NZ_JBIWDP010000001.1 coordinate 723,478, forward strand.
TTAAGAATGCCGTAAAATACAATATCTTCAAACGTGCCATTTTTATAAATATGGTCTTTTAGCGTACCTTCATAGTGCATCCCACACTTTTCCATAATCTTTCCGGAAGCGGGATTGGATTTAAAATAGCGAGCGTACACGCGATGATAGTTTTTTTCTGTAAAGACAAATTCGATTAGTGCCTTGGCTGCTTCTGTGGCATACCCTTTGCCCCAATGCTCTTCAGCAATCCAATAGGCAATTTCGCCATTTTTGTATTGCTGATGGTTGGAAATACCGATAGCCCCAAATAACTGCCCGCTTTGTTTATCTGTAATGGCGAATTCAAACATTTTGTCTAAGTCATAGTGCTTTTCATGATTGGCAATCCAAGTCTGCGCACACGCTAATGTATAGGGAAACGGTAAATTCAATGTGCTTTTGTAAATATTATAGTTATTACAATAATGGCTGACTTGTTGTGCATCTGTGTCTTTAAATAGACGTAGCAGTAAACGTTCTGTCTCTATTGATTTATCAATTTTATTAAAATTCATGGTACGCCTCCTATTCTTTGAGTTTTAAGTGCTATAGAAAGTATTTTAAAGTATAGCACATATAAATGGATAATTTATTTAATTTTGGTTTAATTTTGAACTATAACCAATTTTCCCTCTTCCGTTAGGCTATTTCAAAAAACAAAAACATTCGCCGTGAATAATTAGCAATCCTATATGGCACATTAACATATAGGAGGTGGAAGAAAGATGTCTAAAATTATTGGTGTCGAACAATCGTTAACAAATGTGGAAGATGCTTTAAAAGCAAAAGGGTATGAAGTGATTCAGCTTCGTAATGAAGAAGATGCAAAAAAATGTGACGCTTGCGTGATTACAGGGCAAGACAGAGATGTCATGGGCATTAGCGATCCTATTATGGCAGGACCTGTTATTGATGCGGCTGGACTATCTGCTGACGAAGTAATCCAGCGCGTAGAGCATTATTTCCACTAAAAAGGCGAAAGGTGCTGTTTTTGCAGTCTGCTATGATTGCAAAAACAGCATTTTTCAATTCCTTTAGAGAAGGGCTAATATCTTTATTACAATATTTACTATATAATTAATACTAGCTTTATATTTTATAAGACAATCATGGGTAGACATAAGGGGAGAAGAAAATGGAAATACTTCACGCAACATTAAATGATTTAGAAGAAGTGGCAGGACTATTTGATGAATATCGTCAGTTTTATGGTCTAGAATCAGATACTAGTAGCGCCAAAGCATTTATTCAATTACGTATGGCTTTAAAAGAGTCTGTTATTTTCATTGCTGTTATTAATGGCAAAACGATTGGTTTCGCCCAATTGTATCCAACATTTTCATCAATCGCGTTACAACGTGCCTATATTTTGAATGATATTTATGTAACCGACGATGCTAGGGGTCAAGGGGTAGGCACAGCATTGATGGAAAATGTCTTTCAATATTGTCAGCAGCAATCGGCACGCTATGTGACATTGCAAACAGCTGCTGATAATGTACATGCTCGAAAGCTATATGAAAATTTACATATGAAACAAGATCAATATTGTAATTATGTAAAGTACTTTAATTAAAAATAAGCTAATAGCATCTCGCCTATTTAGGGTTGAGATGCTTTTTTTATACTGAATTGGATTTTTGTAGTAATCATTTAAAGGTATTTAGAAACATTTGTAAAATATAAATAGTAGTAACTAAAAGGAGTGGATATAGCGTATGTGGGAAAAGCAGTTAATTGAAACCGAAAGAGGGCGCTTTGAACTTTTTAAAAAAGGGCAAGGGGAACCGCTATGCGTCACACATTTATATAGCGAATATAATGCCAATGGTAATCTATTTGCGGATAGCTTTACGAATGAATATTGTGTATACCTAATAAACTTAGCAGGCTGTGGACAGTCAACTGACGGTCAAGGTGATGATTCATATAGTATGGCCTCTTCTGTTAAGGATTTAGAAGCAATAAGAGAAGCACTAGGATACAATGTTTGGAGTTTTGCCGGTCATTCGACAGGCGGCATGTTAGGTCTAAAATATGCTGTGCAATCACCTCATCATTTACAAAAAATGATTGTCGGTGGTCTATGTGCTTCAGCAGATTATATGTATCATCCTGGCAGTATTTATTGTGTGAAAAATGCCAATAACAAAAGATTAAAAGAGATATTTGCAGTGCTAGGAGATTCTAATTCCACTATCGATGAACGTCGAGCTGTAAATAAAGAATGGACAATGATGTCCTTATACAACAAGTCAGCGTACGAAGAAATGCAGCGTCGTCCTAATAGTGGCAAAACAGTATCGGCACGTTTAGATTACTATGCCTATCAAGAGTTGCCAAATTATGATTTAAGACCTTCACTAAAAGACGTAAAAGTGCCGACTTATTTATATGCAGGCTTATATGATGCACAATGTCCTTTTGAATTTGGGGTGGAAGTAGCCAATTTAATTTCAACAGCTACATTTAAAGCATTTAATTACAGTAATCATAATCCATTTATCGAAGAGGAAAAAGAATTTCAAGACTTTGTAGCGTCTACTGTTTGAATATCTACGTATAGGTTTGCTATACGTTAACGAAAAGGAGCATATGATGGAAGCAATCATTTTTGATTTTGATGGAACTTTGGCCAATACTTTACCGATTTGTTTTGAGGCTTTTCACCATGTATTTAAAGAATTTGATAACAAGGATTGTACTGACAATGACATTAAGGCGATGTTTGGTCCTTCTGAAACAGGGATTATTCGAGACAACCTGTTACACCCTAATAAGGAAGAAGCAATCGAAAACTACTACGCGAAATATGAAGAATTACATAAAGACTTGCTAGATGGCGATGGTGAAATACTTGCATTATTAAGCTTTTTAAAAGAATCGGGAATGAAAATAGGAATATTTACGGGAAAGGCAAAAAGAAGTTTGGACATCTCATTACATGCATTACAAATGGCGGAATTGTTTGATGTTATTATAACGGGTGATGATGTAGTCAAACCTAAACCAGATCCAGAAGGCTTGCTGAAAGCTTTATCTCTATTAGAAGTAGACGCATGTGAGGCAATTTATGTCGGAGATAGTGATGCCGATATCGTTGCCGGTTTACAAGCTAATGTCTTTACGATAGGCGTACAATGGTTACCACAATTCCAAACAGCGCAATTTAGTGCACAACCACATGCCATTATAAAAACTGTTGCTCAATTTAAGCAATCCTTAAAAGTAGGGATAATATGAGCTATCAATGGTTGGATTGGGCAAAAAGAATTCAGGCCATCTCGCAGGCTGGTTTAACTTTTTCTAAGGATATGTATGATATCGAGCGATTTGAAGAGTTACGCAATATTAGTGCAGAGATTATGGCACAATACACGGAACTGGATATGACAAAAGTAAAAGAATTATTTACAAATGAAACGGGTTACCAAACGCCCAAAGTAGATGTTCGCGGTGTAGTTTTTAAAAACCAACGGCTATTAATGGTTAAAGAAACGATTGATGATAAATGGGCTTTACCGGGTGGGTTTTGTGATATTGGTTTATCGCCAGCAGAGAATGTTGTAAAGGAAGTGAAAGAGGAGTCAGGATTTGATGTAATGCCAGTGAGAATTCTTGCATTATTGGATAAAAATAAACATCCACATCCTCCAGAACCCTATCATTATTATAAGCTATTTATATTGTGTGAGATTATTGGAGGGCAAGCAGCGATAGGTGTTGAAACGAATAATGTTGAATTTTTTTCTGAACAACATTTACCACCGCTTTCGACCAATAGAAATACAGTGTCTCAAATTCATCTTCTCTTTGAATTTTTACGGACGCCTGACAAGAAAACAATATTGGATTGAATGGATGAAATGGTTGTCATATAAGTTTAATGGCATCAAGAAACTATGTCTTGATGCCATTAGTAGTGATGTTAATAGTTGTTATGGAGTACGAACAATATAGTTGATTGAAGCACGGCCATAGCGAAAATCAACCGGTTTAGTGCAACTTACTGTACTTCCAGCGTATATGGTTGTGTACTAGCTTTACCATATACTTCACTAACTTCAATATAGTAAGTTCCTTTTTCTAGTTCGACTAACCCTATTTCTGCATCTTCAGCTCCGTAAAGATCCAACGTTGCGACTGTTTTTCCATTTGCATCAATAATACGGATTACGCCATCTAGACCCTTTTCGGTTTGTAAAGAGAAGAATACATGGCGTTTACGATCATTGTTAAATTCGAAATAGTCTTTGTCGCCAAATGGTACCCTTGCGTTAAAATATTGTGTCGCAAGCCATTTATCGCCATTTTTTGTCAGTTTCATAGGTTTTGTTGGTACACCATTAACTAACTCGGAATCTGCATCTTCATCGATATTTTTATGATTAAAGACAGTTAACGTATACGGTTGTAGCGATACAAGTCCACTATCAACGCCTTTAACATTGATAAAATAGCCCCGATTTCTTTTCGCTACAAAGGATGTATTGATATCTGAAGCGCCTGAAATACCAAGTAGTATTTCAAATAGGTTTTCGCCTCCGCCAAAGGGAATTTCTGTTGCCAATTCATTATCATCAATTTCCATATTGCCGTTTGTATCTTCAATAATGGAACCAGTTATTTTTAAACCGATTTGAAGCTCTTTAGGAACTTGCTTAACTTGTTCATTGGTCAATGGTATGGAAGATAACAACAAACTTAAAATTGTATCTTCACCTCGATGTTTATAATAGTAGAAATCACTATCATCATTGAAAATGAGATGGTTTTGATAGTTAGTACCTGGTTGGATTAATTGAGCATTTGCCACTTCGTTGATATCGTTAATTTTTCCTTCAGGAATATCGGCCATTTTCCGAGAAGAAAGGGTATATGGCTCGATCGAACGTCCTCCGAAATTGACTACTTTGACTACATAAGTTTTATCACCCTTCAGTGCAATCGTTTTTGCATCGTTTTCATCGATATTAATATCATAAAGAAGGGAGAGAAGCTTTACGTCATTTGTTAAATCTGAAATTGGTCGTAATGCATGATTTTCTTCATCGTATTCAAAGATGGTACCAGCAGGACTTTGGTTCATGCCGCTCGCAATATGGAAGCCGTAAATGCCATCTTCAGGCGCTGTCAATACGAAATAATCTTCATCGTCTTCGGTTTGGAAATAGGCTCTTTGACTGTCACCAATATCAAAAGGTATGGCGTTTGCCATAATGGAATCGACATCTTCTATATTTTCACCAAAATCATCTTCAAAGAATATTGAAAAAAACTTATTTTTTTGTGGCCGTTTTTGTGCATTATAACGAGGTTCTACAGCAGTATCGGTATAGCTATCTTCTATAAATGGTTCAAATAACGGCAGTCCGTCTTCGTCTTCAGGAAGAACAACAACTTCTCCTTTTAAAGTATAAGGAATAATAGATTCATTGCTGCTTTTTAGTTCCCCATTATCAAAGCTACCGAAAAGGAGCAATTCTAATAAAAATTCACTAGAGTTGCTATTGGACACTTTTAGTATATACTCTTCATTTGGTTGTGCATCGAATATAAGGCTTGTACCGTCACTTTTAGCAGAACTGGAAGATTGTAAAGGGACAGCCTCATGCCATTCGTCCTCATACCACTCCTCGTCATCTATTTGTTCTGTTGGAGCATTTGCTAGGTCTTCTTTTAAAAAGACTTCCATTGATGCATTCACACCTGGGATACCTGATAAATCAAATTTGAGCGTGCTAGGTTCAGTAACTGCAAAAGTGAAGTAGTCTGCATCACCTTGTTGATCAGCAGAAAGTAATGTGTAATTTTGTCCTGCTGTACTAAATGGGAACTGTTGAATGTTATGCGGGTTGTTTATGTCTAATGAATCGATTGGTAATTCATTAGTCGTTTGGGCAGTAAAAACGTAGTTTGATGCACCTCTTAAGCTATAGCCGCCATTAAAATCTTTAATGCCAATAAGTAGCGTACCTGCTTGCTCCGCTTTATAAAGGTAGCCTTCTTGTTTGCCTGCTCGCACATCATTCACTTTTATAGGTTCTACTTCTCCCTTGTGACCAGCAGGGTAGAAATACAAGTCAAATGCATAATCGTAGTTGCTAGCACCCTCTAAGGACAGTTGAACATATTCATCCGCCTCTAAATCAACTTTGTACCATTTCTTTTCATCTGGTAGCTTGAATTGCCCTTTTTCAACATTAACTATGTTTTTATTTAGCTCAGTGGCATTAGTTATGCGTTGTTCTTTAGTTTCAGAATAGCGTTTAGGTAGGTTGTTTAAATCGAAGTGTAATGCTTTTAACGGATCAACGAGGCCATGTCCATAGGTAAGATCGTAGCCTCTTTCACCTAAGTCCTTTGCTGTTAATTCAAGTATTGCTTCTATTTCATGTGGTTTTAAATCGGGATGTTTTGATTTTAATAAAGCGGCTACCCCTGCAACGACAGGTGATGCCATCGAGGTCCCGCTAAATGTCGCAAAGGAAGAACCTTTTTTATCATCATAAACGGTACTGAAAATATTTTCCCCTGGAGCGACTAAATCTACTGATGGGCCGAAGTTGGAAAAGCTTGAAAGCTGATTGCGTTCATTAGTAGAGCCGACGCTAATGACACCCTCAAAAGAAGCGGGGAAGGAGTAAAAATCGGTTGATTCGTTACCTGCAGCCGCGACAATCGTAATGCCTTTGTCGATTGCCTTTTTAACGGCCTCCTCCATAAGTGGCGACGCTCCATAGCCACCGAGACTCATATTAATAATGTCTGCATTTTGTTCAATAGCGTACAGAATGCCTTGTGCTATGACAAAATCATTGGCGGTTTGTTTGCCGTTAAAAACATCGATTGGAAGAATCTTTGCTTGAGGAAAGACCCCATGTCCTCCTATGCCATTATCTTTTGTGGCAGCGACAATACCTGCTACATGTGTGCCATGTGCATCAGGGAAAGTAGAATTGGCAGGTGCTGTTGCATTGTGTGGTGGCAGTATTTGCTTTTGTAAATCAGGATGCTTAAAATCCACACCCGAATCGATTACAGCTACTTTTACTTCATGGTTTCCAGCCAATGCTAGCGCTTTATCAATTTGTAGTAAGTCTAAATGATACATATCTTTTTTGTTTGGATCGACTTTGTTGCTAAAGGACTGATATTTGTAACTTGGAGATACACTTTTTACGCCTTTTTGTTTAGCATAATAAGTAATTGCTTCTTTTAACGATTGTCCTTTTTTTAGTTGAATCACATCGTAACCTAATGATGGAATCGAACGAATGACTTTGGAACCAATTTTACTATGTACGCTCCTAGCGAGACCCGAATGTTTGATAATAATAGTATCGGTATTAATCCATTCGTTTCCTCCTGTTAGCCTGTTGACTTGCTTGACTGCTTGCTGTTTGTTGCTGGCGAGCATATTTGCTACTAGTGCTGGGTTCTGTGGTGCTTCAGCAAAGGCAGAAGCAGCAGGAACCATTAGTACAGAACATGCTACAACAGCGATTGATTTCATCACCCAGTTTTTCAATTGTTTTTCCTCCTTACGTAAAATATGGCATTACACTATTTATAACGGATGAAAAATAGAAAAGTTTCATATCATATTCAAAAAAAATTGCAAGTTTTTTAAATAAATATAGTATATATCCTTAAACTTAAAGGTAATTTACCACTTAGATAACAAAACTTGCATCAGTTTTATCAACTCAATGCAAGTTTGTCTAAATATTCAAAATTGTTTGGGTGCCTGGCACTTAAATGGTTGCAATTATTTTTTGTAAGTCTTCCTTAGAGCGAGGCATTGGTAGATTGGCAGGGACTAGCTTTTTTTGTTGCAAAGCTAGCGCTATGTCAAAAACCCAAGGGCGTTCTAGATGGGCTTGTTCCAGTACTTCATTCTGATAGAAAAGGTCAATTGGATCTCCGTTGTAAATAACTTTTCCAGCCTCCATAACAATGATGTGATCTGCCCATTCATAAGCTAACGCAATATCATGTGTCGCTAATAAAAAGGTACGTTGCCCATTTTCTAATTTAGCTAAGTACTGTAAAAACTGTGTAGCATAATAATTATCGAGGCCGGCAGTTGGTTCATCTAGTAGTAACACAGATGGTTCCATTGCAAGTACACCAGCCATCGCCACTCGTTTTTTCTGACCAACACTTAAAAAATGAATAGGCTTATCAAGCAGTGCTTCAATCTCAGTTTGTGCTACGGCCCATGCGATTTTTTCTTCTATTTTTTCTTGCGACCAACCAAGATTTAATGGTCCAAAAGCAACGTCCTGCTTGACGGTGCCGGAAAAAAGTTGATTGTCTGCATCTTGGAAGACGATGCCAACTTGCTGACGTAAGGCAGCTAATGCTTTTCTAGAATAGCCAAGCGTTTTATTACAAAACATAATGCTGCCAGCGGTCGGTTTTAAAATACCATTTAAATGCTGAAATAACGTAGATTTACCCGCACCATTATGACCAAGCAGTGCGATTTTTTTACCTTTTGGAATTTGTAATGAAATATCTGTTAAGGCTTCAGTACCGTCTGCATAGGCATAAGATAAATGCTGAATATCAAAATAAAGCTCTGTCATGAATAAAACCCTCCAAATAAAGTGAGGAATGTAAAAATAACCACAATTCCAATCCAATTTTTCTTGCTATAGCTGACGTTGTTTTGCCAGTAGACGGCGTCACCACCACGTGCTTGCATGGCATTGTTTAACTCGCGGCTCCGTTGAAACATTTCTGCAAATAATGCTGCAATAAGCATGGAAATCGACCGTAGCCATTGCATCGGTGATTGATAGCCGAGTCGAGCCTGTTGGGCAAGATGAATTTTTTGCATACTATTTAAAAAGATAAAGATAAATCGATAGGTGAGCTCTGCTAGTTCAACAAATAAAGCAGGCAGATGCCATTGTCGCAAGACGAAACAAATAGATTGCACTGACGTCGTTAAAATTAAAAAATATAAACAGCCGATACTGCCTAGCACAGTGAATAATAATTGCTGAGCTGTAAGTATGCTCTCATTACCGATAAAAATAGTCCACTGACTGACCGTTAATGCCCAAAAATAGGGAGGGAGAGCACTTGTATTTGGGGCTATGGAAATGACAATCGAGAGTAAACTTGATAGCAGAAAAAATGCAGGCAACAACAGTAGTTTTACATAATATTGCCAAGGGATTTTAGCGCCTAAAATGATAAAAGCACTCATTACAATAAATGCAATGAGTGAAATAAGTTCATCTCTTATGATTAAAGACAACAGCAGTAACCCTAAGGAAAATGTCATTTTTTCTAATGGATGTACAGACGCTAGTTTATTAATATAAGCATACTTATCAATAAGTAACATACTTTAACCCTCTTTATGCTTGCCGCGCATATAGCCTACGAAATAGCCAATAAAGCCAGCGCCAATCGCAGCTTGTAAGACGAATAATAAACTTTCAATCTCACCACTAGGTGGTTCCCACAAACTTTCAAACCATGGTTCATAGTCTGCATTTATTTCACCGATAGCTGCTTCAGCTTCTCCGTCTGCTCCACCAAATTCAGCACCTTTTTGAATAAAAAGAGGGATGATTGCTAACAGTACAACAATCCCAAGGAGCAATAAATTTTTTTTCATATTAATGTGCCTCCTTTGCTGACAATACACGTAAAGCTTTTAATTCGCTGACATTGTATTTTTTTAAGAAATTCATGACAATGACGGTTAAAATACCTTCACTAATGGCTAATGGAATTTGTGTTAGCGCGAAAATCCCTGCGAATTTAGTGAATGAAGCCATAAAGCCTCCTACTTCAGAAGGGAATGCTAGTGCTAATTGAACTGAAGTGACAACGTATGTACCTAAGTCCCCGAGCATCGCAGCAAAAAAGACAGCAAGTGAGAACGATAGGCCAATTTTTTGCGAACCTTTAAAGACGTAATAAGCGATAATCGGTCCTACAATCGCCATGGAGAAAGCATTTGCCCCTAAAGTTGTAATACCTCCATGCGCTAAAAGTAATGATTGGAACAATAAGACGATCGTACCGATGACACTCATCGCTAATGGTCCGAAAAGCACTGTCCCAAGTCCAACCCCGGTTGGATGTGAACAACTTCCGGTAACAGAAGGTATTTTTAAGGCAGATAAGACAAATGCAAATGCGCCTGATAATCCTAGGATCATTTTCGTTTCGGGATTTTCATCAATTGTTTTACGAATCGAACGCAATCCTAAAATGATGAATGGGATGGAAATGATCCACCAAAAAATCGCCCATTCTATCGGTAAAAATCCTTCCATAATATGCATAGCAAATGCGCGCTTTGGTACTAGTAAACATGCTAGTAAGAAATAACTAAGTTTCCAAAAAGATAATTTCACAATCTCTCCTCCTTAACAATTCCCATTGATTGTAGCGTGCGCAATAAAAAAAGCACTTCTCCAGTGTGGAAAAAGTGCATAGCTGAAAAAGCAAATCGATTTGTCATTTGCCAAGCCGCACACCTATCCTCGTAGGTTGAAACGATCACGTTTTTTTCGGCAGGTCTCCTGGCTTTAGTTCATCATTTTATAGGGTCTTCCCATCCTTTGGACAGTGACATTTTCTATAAAACTCCCTAGTACAGTGGCGGGACCGCGCCGGACTTGAACCGGCTTCCCTTTTAAGCGAAATGGCTACACTTCGCACCGAAAAAAGATGAAGTTGTGAGTTTTCACGACAAAGTGTAACATGTTTTTCCAGTCATTCGCTATCCTTTTTTTGTGAAAAATATTTTTACTTATAGAAAATTAAGATAAATGTAAGAGAATAGCGAGCAATTTCAACGGAATATTTGTTGAAATTTTATTAAAAATCTAATAAATGAAAAAGAACTGTTGAAAAGTATAAAAATAATAGGCTATGATAGAAATAGTTTTCCAATCATTTTATAAACTTTTATGTAAAAATTTCATATAGAAACATCATTAAGTGCTCGAAATAGTTCGAGATAATAGGGAAATCGGTGCAAATCCGGTACAGCCCCCGCTACTGTAATAGCTGATGAAATCGCAATGCCACTAAGAAACTGGGAAGGCGCGAAAGTAAAAGGAAGCTTAAGTCAGGAAACCTGCTTAGTTGATGGCATGCAAACTTTTCGGAGGGAGAAGTGGAGCGAGAACGGATATATGTTTATTCGTTTTATTTGGCTTCTACAAAACCTTTACTCTTCGACATTGAGTAAAGGTTTTTTCTTTTTCCAGTAAGTCAATAAGGGGAGAAAAACAATGACAACTTGGAATTTAGAGGGAATGAAAACCCATCTTTTTATTTGTAATGGTAGTAGTTGTATGAAAAAAGAGGCGGAGGAAATTACGTTAGCCATACGTGATGAAATCGAGAAATTATCACTCGATAAAGAAATACATACGACGAGAACACGTTGTAATGGCAGATGTAAAGATGCTTGTGTCGTTATAGCCTATCCACAAGGCAATTGGTATCGTGTGCCAACAGTAGAACACGGTAGGACACTCGTGCAAGATTTAAATCATGATTCTTTACATAGTGAGCATGTTTTTACATTGACGGAAGGTACGCTGAAACGAACACCACAAACAACAGCGATTAAAGGCATCGATAAGGTGAAAGAGGGGTAACAAATGGCGCAAAAAGGAAAGATTTTTGTTGTAGGTTTTGGACCTGGAGATTTTAAACACATTACGACACGAGCTGTAGAGGCATTGCAACAAAGTGAATTTATTATCGGCTATAAAACGTATGTTGAGCTTATTCAAGATTTAGTCAGTGCAAAGTCTATTGTAAGTACCGGTATGACCGAAGAAGTATCACGCGCTCAGGAAGCGGTTCGTCAAGCCGAGGCTGGCAATATCGTTGCGGTTATTTCAAGTGGAGACTCGGGCGTATATGGTATGGCTGGACTGGTCTATGAAGTACTCATTGAGCTTGGTTGGACGGAGGCCTCTGGGGTTGAAGTCGAAATCGTACCTGGTATTTCAGCTATTAATTCATGTGCAAGTTTACTAGGTGCCCCGATTATGCATGATTCGTGCACCATTAGTTTAAGTGACCATTTAACACCTTGGAATTTAATTGCTAAGCGTGTGGAAGCGGCGGCGATGGCCGATTTTGTTATTGCCTTATACAATCCGAAAAGCGGTCGCCGGACACGTCAAATTGTTGAAGCGCAACGAATTTTGCTTGAATATCGTTCGCCGGATACACCTGTAGGACTTGTGAAAAGTGCCTATCGAGATCGTCAGGAAATTACGATGACGACATTAGCAGAAATGCTCGACCACGATATCGGCATGTTAACGACGGTTATTATTGGTAATTCATCGACATTTTTCTATGACAATAAGATGATTACCCCGCGAGGCTATCAGCGTAAATATACGCTTGGAGAGGAAAAACAGCCTTTACGTCCACATCAGCGTTTAAAAGAAGAAAATGAACCGTGGGCGATGAATCAAGAAACAGGTACAGCACGCCATGACTTCGCTGCAGATCCAAATGCAGGACGCATTAAGAGCAGTATCGCGATTAACCCTGTAGCAGAAGCGAAAAAAACATCGTTAGAAATGGCAGCAACGGCACTTGCGATGGTAAAAGGGACAACTGATACAAAACCAACACCCAAATTGGTTCAACAAAAGATAGAGTCTATTTTTGAACTAGCTGTTAGTCCTGGGGTGGCAAATAAATTTTTCACGCCACAACAAATGATGACATTAGCTGAAGTTGTAGGGGAAGAAGGGACGATGGAATATACACCAGACCATCAAATTCATTTGAAAATTCCAACGACAGACCCTGAGACTATTACAGAAAAATTAACTGCAGTCGGTTTTTTACTCGCACCGATTGGCGATGTACTGTCATTAAAAGCTTGTGATTTCTGTTACGGGGAGAAGGCTGATTCTATTCCATATGCTGAGGAAATTCAAGAAAAGCTTGGTGGCTTGTCGTTGCCGAAAACTTTAAATATTGGCTTTAATGGCTGCGGCATGGCTTGTTATCGTGCAGTATTTGACGATATCGGTATAGTCTATCGAAAAAGTAAATTTGATGTTTTTATCGGTGCAAAACCAGTAGGACGCACAGCTCATGCCGCACAGCCTGTTGTTGAGGGGCTAGAGCCTGAGCTATTAATTCCGCTTCTTACAGACATTATTGAGGAATATAAGGCTAATGCTCACCCAAATGAGCGCTTGTTTAAATATTTCAAACGGGTGAAAAAAATATTGCATTTTACGTATCAAGATATGTCATCAAAAATAAAAGTAGAGCCAGCTCCGTGCGGCGACTAGTGAGGAGAAAAGTAATGAAAGCAATTTTATTTATTGGCCATGGTAGCCGTTTAGCAGCAGGAAATGATGAGGTACGCACGTTTATACAACAATTGACGCCTTCAATTGATGACAACTTTATTGTAGAAACATGTTTTTTAGAGTTTGAGGCACCAAACATTCCTTCTGGAATTGATGCATGTATCCAGCGTGGGGCTACAGAGGTGTATGCTGTGCCGATTATTTTATTGCAGGCAGGCCATTCAAAAATTCATATTCCTGCAGCAATTGATGCCGCTCGCCTCAAATATCCAAACGTATCGTTTACTTACGGTCGACCTTTGGGTGTACATGAAGAAGTGTTAAATATTTTAACAGAGCGTTTATCTGGAACTGGCTTGAATATTAAAGAAAAACATGAAGATACAGCGATTTTATTTATTGGACGTGGCGGCAGTGATGCGGATGCGAATAGTGACTTTTATAAAATCGGACGTTTATTATGGGAGCAATTAGATGTCCTGTCAGTTGAGTGTGCATTTATGGGTGTAACGAATCCTACAGTAGATGAAGGAATCGAACGCTGTTATCGTCTTGGTGCGAAAAAAATCATTATGTTGCCGTATTTCTTATTTACAGGCATTTTAATGGAGCGGATGGAAGGTATGCAAAAGCACTTTGCCGCGACATATGCTGATTTAGACATCCAATTGGCAGATTACTTTGGCTACCACCCAAAATTAAAAACGGTGTTACTAGATCGTATGGAAGAAGCTATTGCAGGAGATGTGAAAATGAATTGTGATACATGCCAATATCGTATTAACGCATCAGCATTTGTGGAGCACCACCATGACCACGACCACGACCATGGTCACCACCACCATGATCACGATCATCACCACCATGATCACGATCATCATCACCATCATCACCATCATCACCACGACCATGCACATGACCACCATCATGACGAGGAGTTAGTAAAATGATTTTTATGTTAGCGGGTACGAGTGATGCAAGGAATCTTGCGCTAGAATTGCAGTCAGCAGGCTATGCTATTACGGCAACCGTTGTAACAGAATCTGCCGCTTCAAGCCTTGCAGAGGTAGGGCTGCCACATTTAGTTGGCCGACTTACTGCTGAGGAAATGGCAGCAATACTTACGGAACGTGGTTACCGCTTAGTTGTCGATGCCTCCCATCCATTCGCGGAGGAAGCATCTAAAAATGCCATGGCAGCAGCCGAAAGTGCAGGTGTGCCATATATTCGCTATGAACGCGCAAATGAGCATTACGAACATCCTCTTATTACGGTGGTCAAAGACTATGAGGAAGCAGCTCAGTTAGCCGCGGAAAAACGAGGCGTCATTATGCTGACAACTGGCAGTAAAACGCTCGCAACGTTTACGAACGTATTACAAGGCTTAGAAAATACACGTGTGATTGCCCGTATGCTTCCGCGCCTCGATAATATGGAAAAATGTCAAGCACTTGGTGTGGCGCAAAAAGATATTGTCGCCATCCAAGGTCCTTTTTCACAAGAATTAAACGAAGCATTATTCCGACAATACAATGTCACATTGATGATTACGAAAGAAAGTGGCAAGGTAGGCTCAGTCGATGAGAAGCTAGACGCAGCACTTGCCTGTGGCATTGAAACGATATTAATTGCACGACCAAATATTCAATACGGCCAGCAATATTCCACATTTGAGGAAGTACTACAGGCTGTACAACATTTATTTTAGGAGGCATTCCACATGGATTTCAAAACAGATTTTAAACCATTAACAGTAGACCCGGACAAAATTTATGATTATAGTTTTTCCATTATTGCAGAGGAAATGGGCGACCATGATTTTTCAGAAGACGAGTGGAAAATTGTTCGTCGTATTATCCATGCATCAGCTGACTTTGAGTTAGGACGTAGCGTTATTATTACGCCAGGAGCGATTGAAGCGGGTATCAAGTCTATTCTTGCAGGTCGTCATGTCATTGCCGATGTGCAAATGATTGAAAGTGGCTCTGGGAAAAAACGTTTCCAAAAGCACGGTGGGGATTTACACTGCTATATCGCAGATGAAGATGTGTCGATTGAAGCGAAAAAACAAAATACAACGCGCGCCATTATTTCTATGCAAAAAGCATCGAAATTACACGAAGGTGGTATTTATGCAATCGGAAATGCCCCAACAGCATTACTTGAGTTAATTCGTTTAATTAAAGAAGGGTTAGCCAAACCAGATTTAATTATTGGTATGCCTGTTGGTTTCGTGTCAGCAGCAGAGTCGAAAGAAGAGCTGTTAAAGCTAGAAGGCATTCCGTATATTACAAATGTTGGGCGTAAAGGCGGAAGTACAGTGACGGTTGCTGCATTAAATGCCGTTTCATTATTAGCGGACGAACAGGCGAAAAAGTAATGGAGCGGAAGCCAAAAAAGGATCCGAAAGACATGCGTCACGGTTATACAACAGGAGCCTGTGCAACTGCTGTTACGAAAGCCGCCTTGCTAGCCCTTATTACGAATGAAGAGCAAGAAACAAGTACAATCCATTTGCCAATAGGGCGTGATGCAACGTTTACAATTGAAAAATGTACGTTTGGTCATAATGAAGTCAGCTGTGAAACAATTAAAGATGCTGGTGATGATCCGGATGCGACCCATAAAGCGCTTATTATTGGTACGGTAAGTTGGGCTGATACCCCTGGGATACATTTAGATGGTGGTATTGGCGTCGGGCGCGTGACAAAGCCCGGCTTACCGGTGCCAGTTGGAGAAGCTGCGATCAATCCTGTTCCTCGTAAGATGATACATAGTACTGTACAAGATGTGCTCGACGAGTTTCAAATTAGTCGTGGCGTTAATGTTGTTATTTCGGTACCGGACGGTGAGGAAATTGCAAAAAAAACATTAAATGGCAGGCTCGGCATACTTGGCGGTATATCTATTTTAGGCACAAGGGGAACCGTCGTGCCTTTTTCAAGTTCTGCTTATATGGCAAGCATTGTCCAAGCAATCAGTGTCGCAAGAGCAGCTGGCTGTGAACACGTAGTTGTGACGACAGGAGGACGCAGTGAAAAGTACGGCATGGCTCAGTATCCTGCATTACCAGAGGAAGCCTTTATTGAAATGGGTGATTTTGTCGGCTTTACTTTAAAGCACTGTAAACGACTTGGCATTAAACAAGTATCCCTTGTTGGCATGATGGGGAAATTTTCAAAAGTTGCACAAGGAGTCATGATGGTGCATTCCAAAAGTGCAGCCATTGATTTTAATTTTTTGGCGCAGTTAGCCATTGATATTGGAGCAGATGATGAGACAGTTATGCAAGTAAGGGAAGCAAATACCGCCTCTCAAGTTGGCGAAATAATGGCGGAAAAGGGCTATAATGCGTTCTTTCATCACTTATGTGAGGCATGTTGTTATTCATCATTACACCATATTCGAGGGGGCTTGAAGCTGTCAACATCGATTTATTCGATGCAGGGACAATTACTAGGAAGGGCTGATGACATTGCATCCATCGATAAAATTGATTGGGATCGGGGATAACGGACAAGAAAGTTTACTACCACAGTATCGGCAGTGGATTACTGACTGCCAGGTGCTGGTAGGTGGTGAGCGTGTCCTTGATTTTTTCCCAAGCTTTACAGGCGAAAAAATCGTTATTAAAGGTGGTCTTTCGACGCTCGTTGAAAAACTTGCTAAAGAAACACGAAAAACGGTGATTTTAGCGTCGGGGGATCCACTATTTTACGGCATCGGCGGCTATTTAGCAAAGAAGCTCAATATCGAAGTCTATCCTTATATGAGCTCCATCCAGCTTGCCTTTTCAAAAATGGGTGAAAGCTGGCAAGATGCCTATGTTACAAGTATTCACGGGCGACCAATGAAAGGCTTAGCCCAACGGATTGATGGCCAAAAGAAAGTAGCATTGCTGACGGATGCGGACAATAATCCAAATGTGCTGGCACGCTATTTAAAACATTTTGGTATGACAGAATACCGTGCTTTTGTGGCAGAAAATTTACAAGGCGTCGGCGAAAAATATGGCTGGTATTCTCTTGATGAGATGGCAGAAGCGCAATTTTCATCTTTAAATGTTGTGATTTTGCAGCAAACATCTATACCGAAACGCTATGCACTTGGTATAGATGATGAAGAGTTTTCGCAGCGTAAGCCAGATAAAGGATTGATTACGAAAAAGGAAATTCGTGTGCTAAGTTTACAAGCGATGCAGCTACAGAAAGATAGTACGATTTGGGATGTCGGTACGTGTACAGGTTCGATGGCAATTGAAGCGGGGAAACTCGCCCCAGAAGGTCAAGTGTATGCAGTGGAAAAAAATGCACCTGATTTAGAAAACTGCCTGCAAAATCAACAGAAATTCCGTGTCGATATAACGGCTATACATAGTAAAGCGCCTGCAGGTCTAGAGCAATTCCCAGATCCAGATGCCATTTTTATCGGTGGCACTGGTGGGGAAATGGTGGAGCTATTACAGTTGTGTTGTGCTCGTTTGAAACCAAATGGTCGCATTGTTTTAAATGCGGCAACAATTGAAAATTTATATAAAGCCGTTGAGGCATTTAAAGCTTGTAACTTTACAGTAGAGATTTTACAAGCACAACTCGCACGTAGTAAACCAATTTTAGATATGACGCGCTTTGTCCCATTAAATCCGATCTATATAATTTCGGCATATCGAAAGGAAGAAAATCATGAGTAATCTTGGTGTTTTATATGGCTTAGGCGTAGGTCCTGGCGATCCAGAATTAATTACAGTAAAGGCATTCCGCGTGATTCAGGAGTCACCGGTAATTGCTTATCCGAAAAAATTAAAAGGTAGTAAAAGTTATGCGCATCGTATCGTCGATGTCTACATTAACCCTGAGGAAAAAGATATGCTAGGTCTTGTTTTCCCGATGACAAAAGATGAGGCGGTTTTAGAACGTGAATGGACGAAATCCGTTGAACTTGTTTATGGTAAATTGCAAGAAGGTAAGGATGTTGCATTTGTAACGGAAGGCGACCCTCTTTTGTATAGTACATTTATTCATATGATGAAGCTCATGCAGGACATGCATCCAGATGTGGAAATTCGCACAGTACCAGGCATTTCCTCATTCAATGGTTCTGCGTCTCGTTTAGGCATTGCCCTTGCGGATGGAGATGATCGTGTAGCAATCATACCAGCCTATGATAATTATGATGCAATGCGCGAAGCAATTGAAAGTCATGATGCAGTCGTTTTTATTAAAGTAGCAAAAGTGATTGATTTAATGCTCGAAGTATTGCGCGATTTAGACTTGCTAGATAAAGCTTCCGTTGTCACAAAGGTAACATCTGATGAGGAAATTATTTGGGATGTGCGCGAGCTTGACGGTGTCGATTTAGAATATTTAACGTTAATGGTGGTGCGTAAATAATGAAGAAAATTTATATTGTCGGTGCAGGCCCAGGGGACCCGGATTTAATTACTGTCAAAGGTTTACATTTGTTGCAAACAGCGGACGTTGTGATGTATACGGATTCATTAGTTAATGAAGATTTAATTGCCAAAGCAAAGCCAGATGCGGAAGTCATTCGTACAGCTGGTATGCATTTAGAGGAAATGGTTGCGGTCATGGTTGAGCATGTCAATGCTGGAAAAGTCGTTGCCCGTATGCATACAGGCGATCCTGCAATGTATGGCGCCATTATGGAGCAAATTGCATTGTTGAAAAAGGAAGGAATTGGATACGAGGTTATTCCTGGTGTTAGCTCGGTATTTGCTTCAGCTGCTGCCATTGGTGCCGAGTTAACAATTCCTGATTTAACACAAACGCTTATTTTAACGCGTGCAGAAGGGCGTACGCCTGTGCCCGAGTTCGAAAAGCTTCGTGATCTTGCTAGCCATCATTGTACGATTGCGCTTTTCCTAAGTGCAACGCTAACAAAGAAAATCGTTAAAGAATTACAAGGTGCCGGATGGTCAGATGATACACCTGTAGCGGTTATCCAGCGTGCCACTTGGCCAGATCAAAAAATCGTCCGCACGACATTAGTCGAGCTGGATGAGGCAATGCGTGTCAATGGTATTCGCAAGCATGCGATGATTCTAGCTGGTTGGGCATTAGATCCGAATATTCATGATAAAGATGAGTACCGTTCAAAATTATATGATGCGACCTTTACACATGGCTTCCGCAAAGGTGTGAAGTCACATGATTGAATTACAAGAAGGTGTATTGCCAGCAGTTGATCAGCGTAATCCTTATGCCGTTGTGGCCATTACCAAGCATGGTGTTCAAATCGGACGTAAACTACAGCAAACGTTTGCAGCAAGCGATTTATATTATATGAGTAAGTTTGAGCAGGGCGACGAAGCGGAAAAGCATATTCAGCTTTTTACGGGTACGGTTCGGTTATTACTGCCAACACTTTTTAAACAGTATAAAGGATTAATATTAATTATTTCACTTGGTGCGGTCGTGCGCATGATTGCACCTATTTTGCAGGATAAGAAAACCGATCCAGGTGTAGTTGTTATTGATGACCGAGGAGAAAATGTCATCAGTGTATTATCAGGTCATTTAGGTGGCGCCAATGAGCTCACACATGAGGTGGCAGCGGCACTTGGGGCAAATCCGATCATTACAACGGCTTCCGACGTACAAAAAACCATCCCTGTTGATTTATTTGGTGCACGTTTTGGTTGGGTTTGGGATAGTGCAGATAAGCTAACACCAGTAAGTGCCTCAGTCGTCAATGAAGAACATGTAGCAATTGTCCAGGAAACAGGAGAACGTGATTGGTGGATGCGTGATTCACCAATGCCGGAGCAAATAAAAATTTATCCTTCAACACAAGCGGCAATTGCAGCGCAACCGCATGCGACGCTATTGATTACTGATCGACTCATTGAACCAGAGGAAGAAACTTTACTGGACAACGGGGTTATTTATCGACCAAAATCAGTAGTACTTGGCATGGGTTGTAATCGAGGAACGTCTGTTGAAGAAATTGAACAAGTCATTGATTCAACACTAGTTGAATTGAAACTATCGAAAAAAAGTGTTAAAGCACTTTGTACTATTGATTTGAAAAAAGACGAGTCATGTTTTATTGAAATTACGAAAAAATATGATTGGGAGTTCGTTACCTATACTCCAGCCGAATTAAATGAAATCCATTTTCCATCACCATCTGAAACGGTATTTAAATATACAGGGGCATATGGGGTAAGTGAACCTGCTGCGATGCGTTATGCACAGGTGGAATCACTTGTATTACCAAAGAAAAAATCAGGCAATGCTACGATTTCTGTAGCGAGATTAGTATTTTAGGAGGGAAGCGTATGCAAACAAATCGCTTTGTTCTTGCAGGAACAGGCAGTGGTGTTGGTAAGACAACGTTCACCATCGGCCTTATGAAGGCATTGCAGGAAAAAGGAAAAATCGTGCAAGGCTTTAAATGTGGTCCAGATTATATTGACCCAAGCTACCATACAGCCGTAACAGGACGTGTTTCGCGCAATATTGATAGCTGGATGTTTTCACATGATGCGGTACGTGATATTGTGGCACGTGCAAGTATGGATGCCGACGTGGCGATTATTGAAGGAGTAATGGGCTTTTATGATGGTAAAAGTCCACTTTCTGATGAAGGTTCTGCAGCGGAAATTAGTGTTGTCACAGAAAGCCCGGTGATTTTAATTGTCAATTGTGCAAGTATGGCTCGAAGTGTAGCTGCTGTCGTTAAAGGCTTTCAACTTCTGTCCGACAAGCCAAAAATTGTTGGGGTTATCGCCAACCAGGTAGGCAGTGTAGGTCACTATGAAATTGCCAAAGCAGCGATTGAACAAGAATGTGGTATTCCTGTAATTGGCTATTTAAAGCGTGAAGCAGATATTGATATTCCAAGTCGTCATTTAGGGCTTATTCCTGCGATTGAACGGGGAGAACTCAATACGTTTTTTGATAAGCTCGGTGCTTTAATGGCGGAGACGATTGATTTGGATTTATTACTGGCATTAACACAAGCGCCAGCCCTACAGGAGACGGGCCAATTATTTGCCGAACAACCTTCCCAAAATATTTGTATTGCGGTAGCCAAAGATGCGGCATTCAACTTTTATTACGAGGAAAACTTAGCGCTTCTGCGAGCAAAGGGAGCAACAGTACAATTTTTCTCACCACTTGCCAATGAACCGGTACCAGCTGAAGCAGATGGTTTATATATCGGTGGGGGCTTCCCGGAAGAATTTGCCGACACGCTAGCAAACAATGAAGTGGTGAAAACATCTATTCGTGAAGCGATTGCGAAGGGCATTCCAACATTAGCGGAATGTGGAGGTTTCATGTACTTGACCGAAGCAATTACGAACAGTCAAGGGGAACGATATGAAATGCTCGGTGTGATTCCGGGGGAAGTAGCGATGCAAACAAAGCTTGCGGCATTGGGCTATCGTGAAATTTACGGCACAAAGTCTAATTTTTTAATCGGTCAAGACGAACAAGCAAAAGGACACGAATTCCATTATTCATCCTATAGTGGTACGCATAATAGCCACGCTTATGAAACAAAGGGACGTTTTGGCAATAAGCAAGAAGGTTATCAAGCAGGAAATGTTGTGGCGGGTTATACACACTTTCATTTTGTTTCTAATCCAAAGCTTGTTGATAATTGGCTAACAGCTTGTAAGAAGGTGAAAACGAATGACTAATTATTTTCCTATTCATCTCAATATGGAATACAAAACTGTTGTCATCGTTGGTGGAGGACATGTCGCGACGCAAAAGGTAAGTTCCTTATTACCTGCGAAAGCAAACATTGTCGTGGTGAGTCCAACGTTACATGACTCATTAATTCCCTTTGCAGAAGCTGGGCAAATTACATGGCGGGAAAAAGAATTTGAGCCGCGAGATTTAGATGATGCCACGCTTATTATTGCTGCGACAAATAATACGAACGTTAACGATGCGGTACAAGAGGCAGCCCAACATTGGCAGTTGTTCAATCGAGCAGATGTACAAGGAGAGAGTGATTTTATTACACCAGCAACTGTACGTCGCGGTCCTTTAGTGTTGACTGTCTCTACTTCAGGGGCAAGCCCGGCGCTTGCACGCAAAATAAAAGAAGATTTAGCTGAGCAATTTGATGCTGTCTATGAAGATTATGTTTGCTTTTTACAGCAAGCCCGTCTAATGATTTCTGCTCAATTTGACAAGGGTGAACAAAGACGCAAAGCGTTACAAGCATTGCTTGAGCCAAGCTTATTAGAGTGGACACGAAGTGGAGACATTGATCGCCGAGAGGCCTTTTTACAACAACTATTGACGGGAGAAACGCGATGAAGGATGGAATTGTCTATTTAGTAGGAGCGGGTCCTGGTGATCCAAAGCTCATTACGGTATATGGGTTGGAATGTATTCAAAAAGCCGATGTCATTGCATACGACCGATTAGTGAATCCAAAATTATTAGCGTATGCAAAAAAAGATGCAGAGCTTGTCTACTGTGGGAAATTGCCTGGTAAGCATCATTTAATACAAGATGAAATTAATACATTGCTTGTTGAGAAGGCGCAAGAGGGTAAAGTCGTAACACGTTTAAAAGGTGGCGATCCATTTGTATTCGGTCGTGGCGCTGAAGAAGCAGAAATTTTAAAAAATCACGGCATCTCCTATGAAGTAGTACCGGGGATTACAGCTGGCATTGCAGCTCCAGCATATGCAGGTATTCCTGTGACGCATAGAGATTTTGCCACAAGCTTTGCACTCGTTACAGGCCACGGTCGAGAGGAAAAAGGACAAGATTTTTTAAATTGGCCAGCACTTGCAACAGGTATCGATACCGTCGCTTTTTATATGAGTGTAGGCAATATTGCATATATCTCGCAAAAGTTGATTGACAATGGCCGTCCCGCGACGACACCGGTAGCGGTTATTGAATGGGGTACAACCGAGCAACAACGAACAATTACAGGACCGCTAAACGATATTGCCAATATTATCGAACGCGAGGGCTACCACAATCCATCGATGATTGTCGTTGGGGATGTTGTCCATGTGCGAGAAAAAATTCAATGGTTTGAAGAGCAAGGACTTGCGTTTAGCTAATGTTGTTATAGTACCTAGCTATTCACCTATATAAATAGCTAGACAGTTATCTAACCAAAAGTAAACTACCATAAAGGAGGATACCTTCATGACAGTAATGGAAGCATTAAAAAATCGTCGTGCAATCCGTAACTATACAGCACAGCCTGTAGAAAAGGAAAAAATCGAACAAATTTTACAAGCCGCAACCTATGCCCCTAACGATCGCATGCGCGAGCCTTGGCATTTTTATATCATTCAAGGTGAAGCGATGAAGCGTTATGAAGCGATGGCAGATGCCTATTTGCAAGAACGTTTTCCAACAAAGCCAAATTTAGTGGAAAGCTCATTAAAGGTTGTTCAAACAACACCTGTGGCCATTGTGGTAACAGCCGATATAGTGGAAAATGACGAAGATGCAACAGCAGATAATGTCTTTGCTGTGTGCAGTGCAATCATGTCCATGTGGCTCGCGGCAGAGGAGCTAGGGTTAGGATTTGTATGGCGTACGCGTGGTGTTGGACTTGTCCATGATGCACGCATGCATGCATTTATCGGTGCCAGCGACAAGCAAAAAGTGGTCGGTACGATTTTCCTTGGTTACCCACAAGAACAAGCGCTTACTGATAAAAAGCGGACAGCATTTGAAGAAAAAACAACATGGCTTTAAGGAGGTAGGAAAATGGCTAGACAAGGCTTGTTTTTAGTATATACAGGGGATGGCAAGGGTAAAACGACCGCTTCTCTTGGCGTAACGTTGCGCGCAGTAGGACGCGGGTTGAATGTGCGTTATATGCAATTTATTAAATCGCCAGAACGTACATATGGTGAACACATTGCCCTAAAGAAACTGGGTGTAGAAATGGAACAAATGGGCATTGGTTTCACATGGACGAAAACACCAGAGGAACATCGTGTTGCATTAGCTAAGGCTTGGCAAAAAGCAAAGGAAGCTTTACAAGACGACAGCATTGATTTACTTGTTTTAGATGAGCTAAACAATGCGCTGGCTATTTCAAAATTTCCAATTGAGGATGTACTACCATTAGCTGAAGTGCTTGAAGCCATCGCACAACGCCCTGCTACAATGCACCTTGTCGTAACCGGACGCAGTGCCCATCCAGCACTTGTTGCAATGGCAGATTTAGTATCAACAATCGATGCCACAAAACATTATTATGAAGAAGGAATTCCTGCTGTCAAAGGGCTTGAATTCTAATTCTAAGTACAGGCCAGGGGGGATATTCAGTAATAAGCTGAATAGTAGCTACCCTCCTAATGAATGAAGGAGGGAAATCACGATGCCAGCAAAATCAATTATGATTCAAGGAACCGCTTCTGATGTTGGAAAAAGTATGATATGTACGGCACTATGTCGTATTTTTTCAGATGATGGTCTGAAAGTAGTGCCGTTTAAGTCGCAAAATATGGCGCTGAATTCATTTGTCACAGCAGATGGCGGAGAAATCGGTCGTGCGCAAGGGGTTCAAGCAGAAGCAGCGCGCGTAGTCGCAACGACCGATATGAATCCGATTTTACTCAAGCCAAAGCAAGATATGGTGTCTGAGGTGATTGTACATGGTAAGCATTTTTTAAATATGGATGCCAAAAGCTATCGTAATCAATTTGTGCAACAAGCGATGCCAATTGTGGAGAAGTCTGTACGAACGTTACAAAATACATATGATGTCATTGTGCTTGAAGGTGCAGGAAGCCCAGCTGAAATTAATTTGAAAGATCGCGATATTGCCAATATGCGCATGGCCCATTTAGCAGATGCGGCAGTTGTGTTAGTGGCGGATATTGACCGCGGCGGTGTCTTTGCTTCTATTATTGGGACACTTGCATTACTTGATGAGGCAGAGCGTGCACGGGTAAAAGGGCTTATCATTAATAAATTCCGTGGTATGCGCGAGCTGTTAGACGATGGCATTGAATGGGTAGAGCGTGAGACGGGCATCCCTGTTCTAGGTGTTGTGCCATATGTAGATGTCAATATAGAAGCCGAGGATTCTTTAGCGTTATCAGCACTGCGCTTTAAAAAACCAAAGCCAGGCGAATTCTCAGTAGATGTGGCAATGATACGCTTACCTCGTATTTCTAATTTCACAGATATTGATCCATTCTTTGATGAACCGGAAGTAGGTGTGCGATTAATTGGCAATGTAGCAGAGCTTGGCACGCCGGATTTGCTTATACTACCGGGCACAAAAAGTACAATGGATGATTTAGCATGGCTGAAGGCACAAGGCTTTGATCAGGCGATTAAGAACTTACGAGCACGTGGTACCAAAATTATTGGTATATGTGGTGGTTTTCAAATGCTCGGTGAAACTTTACTCGATCCAGATGCAGTGGAAGGAAATGGTGACTCTGCGCAAGGTCTGGGCTTATTACCGATGGAAACCGTCTTTGTAGGGCATAAAAAAACAGTGCAAATGTCGGGAACAAGAGCAAATGAGACATTGACTGGCTATGAAATTCATCTCGGTCGCACAAAAATTTTACGCGAGGAAGTATCCCCATTTTTACACTTAGCAGATGGTCGTGAAGACGGGGCTGTCAGTGCTGATGAACAAGTAATTGGTACATACTTCCACGGTTTGTTCCATAATCGCAACTTTACACGTCAGCTTGTCAATGATATGCGCCAGTCAAAAGGGCTTGCATTATTGCCGACAGATGTCAAAAGTGATGCTGAGCGTAGGGAAGATGCCTACAATATGCTGGCATCCCATGTGCGCGCGAATATCGATATGGAAAAAATATATGAAATGTTAAAAATAGAGGTACGTGGATGACAAGAAAAGGGCCGTTAGCAATTAATTATGAAGCATTATGGCAAGAAGGCATGAAAGATTGGCAAGGACAAATGCCAGAGCGCATGCTCAATGATCAACTAGAGGAGCAATTTTGGTCGCAATCCATCGCGCGTAAAAAAATAGGGCAAACGGATCCATATGCTACTCAAATTTTTGAAGAAATAAAAAAACACATTCAACCGCATCATACAGTCATTGAAATTGGGCCAGGCTGGGGTAACTATACGTTCCCACTTGCTGACTATGTACGTGAACTAACATGTGTTGATAGTTCAGATAGCATCCTAAGTTATTTACAGCAATGTTTACAAGACAAGAACCATGTTTCCTATGTCCATGCGAAGTGGGAGCAACTGGCTGAAAGTGATTTAAAAGCACATGATATTGTCGTCGGTGTCAACTGTTTTTACCGTATGTACGAAATTAAAGCGGCACTTCGTCATATGGATCGCCTTGCTAAAAAGCGTGCGATTATTGGTATGACAACGGGGCCAATCCAACCACATTATGAAGTACTGCATGAAAAGTACGGTTATGATATTAAATATCCAAGAAGAGATTATATTGAATTTTTAAATTTACTATATGAGATGGATATTTATGCGGATTGTCACATTGTTCCCCTGGAGCGAACATACGAATATGAAACATTGGAGCAGCTTGTGACAACTCAAAGTAAAAAAATATTGAACACGGATTTTAACCGCGCACATGTTGAGGAGTCACTTGTACCCTTTATAGAAGAAAAGAATGGTCGTTACTACTATCGCCATGACTTTCATGCTGCACTCGTATCGTGGCAGCCTAAATAACAGCAAAACCTTTGGAGATGCATTCACCAAAGGTTTTTCTTCTGTTTAGCAATAAGGTACAATAGAACGACAGAAAAAGAATTGAGGTGGCAGTTGTGCAACTACATTTTTTAGGAACAGGCGCAGGCATGCCTTCAAAAGAGCGCAATACAAGCGCGTTAATGCTAAAATTATTGGATGAAAACAGTGAAATGTGGCTATTTGATTGTGGAGAGGCGACACAGCACCAAATTTTGCATACATCATTAAAGCCACGCAAAGTAACGAAAATATTTATTACCCATTTACATGGTGACCATATATTTGGTTTACCTGGATTTCTAAGTTCGCGCTCTTTTCAAGGTGGCGATGAACCGCTGACAATCTTTGGTCCAGCAGGTTTACAACAATGGGTAGAGCAAACTTTTGCATTATCGAAAACACATTTAACGTATCCATTGCAATTTGTAGAAGTACAAGAGGGGATTATTTATGAAGATGAAAAATTTATTGCGCGCGCGAGTGAGTTGCGCCATGTAGTCCCTTGCTTTGGTTATCGCATAGAGCAAAAGGATTTACCTGGCGAGCTCCTGATGGAAAAAGTACAAAATTTCGGCGTACCAAAAGGTCCTTTGCTTGGACAGTTGAAAAGAGGCCAAGATATTAAACTTGAAAATGGTACTATTATTTCTGCAAAGGATGTGGTGGCACCTCCTAAAAAAGGCTTTACACTCACAATTCTAGGGGATACAAAATATTGTGAAGAAGCGATTTCTTTGGCAGAACATGCAGATGTCGTTGTCCATGAAGCAACATTTGACGGTAGTACAACGGACTTAGCCGCAAGCTACGGTCATTCAACAAATGTGGAAGCAGCGATGGTAGCAAAAAAAGCGGGTGCTCACTATTTACTTCTTAATCATTTAAGTGCGCGATTTTTACCGCATGATTTACCAACTTTTTTAGCGGAGGCTCAAGCAGTTTTTCCACAAACTTTCCTGACAGCGGACCAAGCGGTTTTTAATTGGAGTAACAATAAATTATCTTAATATAATTCGAGTTTGTGTGAAAACCAACTTGTGCACCTTTTTAGTGAATCTTCATTAAACAAGGTGCTTTTTTTTATGGGACAAAAGGCTATCATAGGCAGAAAAAAATTGTCTAAAAAATAAAAAATATTTACTAAAAATATGAGAAAAAGACCAATATATTAGTGCTTTTCTATCAACTTTTTAGTGTGAAGAAAATTTTATTACAAATTTATGTCTTTTTAATCGCTTGATTAATTTTATTATTTTAAATACTAAAAAAATAAATTAAATATAGTGAAATGATATTGTATGATGAAATTGAAATAAACCTATTTTCGGGAGGAACATTTAGTGGGAAAATCAATGAAGTGGAAAATGATGCTGGAGATTATGGCTATTGTAGTGTTAATCATAGGCGCATTTTCTATTTATATTTTTCAGGCGACTTATAAAAGCGTCAAGAGTAATGGTGAGGCACTCGCTAGCTCAATAGTTATGGGAATGGAGGGAGCTATTCAATCAAGGGCAAAAGCAGAAGAAATTATGGAAAAAGAAATGATCGCAGAATCGGTCATGGCTTCGTATATTATTGAGAAAGGGGCTACATATAAAGATTTAAAAGCCATTGCTGAACGAGGTGGAATTGACGAAATTTGGAGTACCGATGATAAAGGAAACACGGCCGTTACATCCGTTGCCCCTTACATTGATTTTAATTTTGGTTCAGATCCAGATGGACAAGCAGCTGAATACATGCAGCTATTAGATGGACGTGCAACTTCAATTGTTCAAAAAGCGCAAATTCGCGATGTGGACAGCGAATTTTTCAAATTTGTTGGGGTTAGTAGTTGGAACCCGGCTACGCCACAAATTATTCAAGTTGCGAGAAATGGCCAACAATTATTAGATTTAGAAACAACAATTGGCAGTGACTACTACATAAATGAACTAAACAAATACTTATCGAAAACGGTGCTCTTTGCAGCAGTTGTTAATGCGCAAGGAGAACCAATTGTTACGACAACAGACAAAAATTTAGCGGATATTGGCTTTACTAAGGAGCAATTTACTGCAGCGAAAAGTGCAGACTTTTCAGGCCGCTATGACGGTAAGCGCGTTACGCAATATGTGAAGCCGCTATCAAATGGGACATCGTTAGCAATTATAGTGTCTAATGATGTCTTATCCAATATACTAGTAGGAACTATTATTGCATCTATTATCGTCGTTTGTGTGATTTTCCTTATCACTGGTTTTTCTATTTCAAAACAAGTGTCACGTATTTTACATGTGCGAAATTCGCTTGTAGAGATTAGTAGTGGTGATGCAGATTTAACGAAACGTATCGACGTCAAGTCAAAAGATGAAATTGGACAATTGGTCACAGCATTTAATGGCATGATGGATAATTTTCAACAAATTATGCGTGATCTACAACAGGATGCTATTCAAATTAAAGAGGCGACATATATCATCCATGAAAATGCCCATCATACTTTAGAGTCTGCGCAAGTCATTCAAAATGAATCGCAGCAAGTAGCTCAGGCATCGTTTGCGCAGTTGCACAATACAGAGGATAGCGCGCAGTCGATGGAAGAGTTAGCACGTAGTATCCAACATATTTCCGAATCCATTGCTGAAATTTCAACGATTTCTCGTAATACAGAAGAACATGCTAATAATGGATTGAATATTATGAATCGCTTGCAAAATCAATTAGTCGAAGTGCATGAGAAAACAACTTTATCTGTAGCAAGTACGCAACAATTAGAAAAACTATCTACTATGATTGGCGACTTTACGACTGTAATTACCGGCATTTCTGATCAAACTAATTTGCTAGCGATCAACGCATCGATAGAAGCCGCACGCGCAGGAGAAGCTGGTAAAGGCTTTGCAGTTGTAGCAGAAGAAGTTCGAAAATTAGCTGAGGAATCAAAGGTTGCTGCGGAGCGCATTTCGCAAGTAGTGATGAATGTGCAAAGTGAAACAACGAAAATCGTGTCTGCCATTTATTCGACAGCGGATGTCTTACATGCAGGCCGCTCCGTTGCAAGTGAGGCATGGCAATCCTTTGAAGGTATTCATAATGATGTCCAAGTGTTGGCTGAACAAGTAGATTTAGTATCCAGTTCCACAGAAGAAATTGCAGCGAGTACCGAAGAAGTGACAGCTACAATGGAAGATGTTTCATTATTGGCCAAGCAAACATCCTCGAGTGTAGATGCCGTTGCACAAAAGGCACAAGATCAAGCAACGAGTATGAATGATATGACAGCCATTATTGATATATTGAATGGGACAGCTGAAAAGCTTCAACACTCTGCTGGAAAATACAAAGTATAATGGTGCTAAAATATTAGTTAGAAGTTGGAATAGTTGTATAATTATAGTGCGTATACTAGAAGATTTACGTATAATTAAGTAAAGGGGAGTGGTTGTATGGATCAACAAAAGATGCCACCAGCTGTTTTACGTTTACTAGTGATCTTTCCAAACGTGTTAAGCTACTTACTATTAGGCGGACTTGTTTTTTATGTTACGACACATTATGAACTATTAAAATCAACTGAGAATTTGAAAGTATGGTTAATTTTCATCGCAGTACTTGCGCCAGCGGCAGCCTTTACAACTTTCCGTATTGTAAAAAAAATTCGTGCTGGGCATATGTAATAGCTGATAGCAAAAACACGTTGCATCTGATTAGATGTAACGTGTTTTTTTAGAAAAATCGTAGTTTTGCGTCTAAAATGCATAAAAATTTTCCATAGAGGGAAACTAACAAGCATAGAAATTTGAAAACAGAGGTGTCGTTTATGAACCAACCAAACTGTGATTCGGCTCCATTAAAACAAACAATAAAAGAGGAACTTGGACTAGTAATACTATCTTTACAGCAAAGTTTAGCTGCGATGGATTCATTAGAAGATTGTTTACTTGGGGACTTGAACAAAGTTAAAGAACAATTTGCAACGATCGAA
This sequence comes from Lysinibacillus sp. NPDC097195, assembly GCF_044762075.1. Lineage (NCBI taxonomy): Bacteria > Bacillati > Bacillota > Bacilli > Caryophanales > Bacillaceae > Lysinibacillus > Lysinibacillus sp. NPDC097195. The sequence goes on from NZ_JBIWDP010000001.1 coordinate 754,506, forward strand.
ATACAAGCGGCTACATTTTATTTGAATTGCTATTTATCACCCTTTACTGAAAAATATCCAGAGCTTTCAATTTGCGTACAAAACATGTCCAAGCGACGACATGGTGGATTAATTGTCTTTGAAAGAGAAGATGCCATTGACCATCTGATCAAACCGGGAATTAACATTGGAGCAGAATTAACACATTCCTTGTTAGAATCAATTTTTTATCCAGGCAATCCTCTGCATGATGGTGCGGTACTAGTTAAGAATAATCGAATTGTTTCAGCAGCCAATGTGCTCCCGCTTTCAAACATCAATACAGGCGATAAAAAACTTGGCACAAGACATCGTGCAGCAATCGGTTTAAGCGAGCTTAGTGATGCTTTGATTATGGTAATATCAGAAGAAACGGGCCGAATTTCTTTTGCCTTTAATGGTAGCTTACACCCTATTACGTCACATGGCATTTAAAAGTGCCACTCCTATTATCTTGAATTCGAGATATTTTTCTTGCAACGGTGTCACTTGCATGGTAAAGTGATGATACAGTTCGAGGAAGGGAGGGCTAAGTGATGGAAAAACATACACTCGGCTCGCTAACATGGTTGCGGATGATGCGCTTTACCAATCAAAGCAATCAGCTATCGAATGATTTTTTAAAGCAATTTAACTTAACTACTGCCCAGTTTGATGTGTTAATTCAAATTAAAACATACGCACCGCTAACGCAATCCCAGCTAGCCGAAAAAGTTACAGTAACGCAAGGTGGCATGTCACGAATGCTAGCACGCCTTGAAAAAGAAGGACTGATTGAACGCAAGCAGAACTGGAAGACTAAAACGATTTCCTTAACAGACAAAGGCGAGCAATTGATTGATGCGGCGACACCTAGTCAGCTTCGCTTTCAATCCTCATTTTTTGAAGAGGTTTTATCTGAAGAAGAAATGAAATCTTTATATACATTAATGTCGAAGCTAGAAAAACATAGTAGAGAAAAGAAATTACCTTAGTCGTGATTTTTTTACATCATCACTTGCTTAGTCAAGTGAAAATAGGAGGATGCTATATGAACAACATACGCGGACATCATCATATTTCCATGTTAACGAAAAATGGTAAACAAAATAACGAATTTTACACAAAAATACTTGGTTTACGTCGTGTGAAAAAAACGGTCAACCAAGATTCACCGTCCATGTACCATTTATTTTATGGCGATCTTACAGGAGCCGCTGGAACAGAATTGACGTTTTTCGAAATGCCTGTAGCAGGGCGCACTGTCCGTGGAACAAATGCCATTACACGCATCGGTTTATTAGTACCGAACTTTAATAGTTTACTATATTGGAAAAAACGGTTTGAGCTTTTACAAGTGGAACATAGCGAAATAACGACATATGCAGGCAAAGATGCTTTACATTTTGAAGATCATGAAGGCTTGCGCATGGTGCTACTAAATCATGATGGACAGTCGGTACCTTCAGGATGGCAAGCGTGGGATGGCTCCGATATTGCATCAGAGCATCGTATTTTAGGGATGGGCACGGTTGAAATGACCGTACGTTATTTACAGCGTACTGTGGCTTTATTACAAGAGCTTTTTGAGTATACAGTGATTACTGAAGATGACAAAGAAGTACGTTTGCAGTCAATTGTGGGAGAAACGTTTGGTGAAATTATCGTCAAGGAATTGGAAGGACCAAGTGAAAAGCCTGGGCGAGGCAGTATTCATCACCTTGCCTTACGCGTTGCAACCGTGGAAGAACTTCAGCAATGGGACGCATTGATTAAAGCACGTGGTTTAGATAGTTCAGGCGTTGTCGATCGTTATTACTTCCAAAGTCTATATTTTAGAGATCGGAACGGCATTCTTTTTGAGTTAGCGACAGATGGACCAGGTTTTACAGTTGATTCTGCTATCGAGGATTTGGGGAATGATCTAGATTTGCCTCCATTTTTAGAAGCAAAACGCGCGGAAATTGAAGCGATTTTAGAGCCGCTTGATTAAAGGAGAGAGTACAATGGAAAATTATCGTATTGATCAATCACAAGGTTTAGAATTTGGGCTTTATTCCCTAGGAGATCATATTCCGAACCCACTAACAGGTGATCGTATTTCTGCCCAGCAACGTATACAGCAGCTAATTGACATGAGCCAATTAGCGGAGCAAGCGGGTATCGATGTATTTGGAGTGGGCGAAAGCCATCAATCTTACTTTACAACACAGGCCCATACAGTCGTTCTAGGTGCCATTGCCCAAGCAACGAAAAAAATTAAAATCACCAGTTCGGCAACTGTGCTTAGTGTAGCAGATCCAGTAAGAGTATATGAGGATTTTGCAACAATTGATTTAATTTCAGATGGCCGTGCGGAGATTGTAGCAGGTCGAGGTTCACGAGTGGGAGCCTATCATTTACTTGGTGTTAATCTACAAGATTATGAAGAAATTTTTGAAGAAAAATTAGAATTGCTAAAAAAAATTAATGAAGAACAACTTGTCACATGGGAAGGGCAATATCGTGCTCCGCTACACAATGCACAAATTTTACCTCAGCCTAAAAATGGTTCATTACCTATTTGGCGCGCAGTAGGAGGCCCACCGGCAAGTGCCATAAAAGCAGGCTATATGGGCATTCCGATGATGTTAACAACATTAGGTGGCCCAGCCATGAACTTTAAACCTTCTGTAGATGCATATCGCGAGGCGGCCGATAGAAGCGGCTTTGATGCAGACCAGTTACCAATTGCCACAACAAGTTTATTTTATGTGGCAGATACATCAAAAGAAGCTTTGCAAAATATGTATCCACATCTGAATGGAGGCTTCCAAGCAATTCGTGGAGGTGGCTATCCAAAACAGCAATTCGCCCAAGCAGTCGATACACGTGATGCGCTCATGGTCGGAAGTAAGGAACAAATTATTGAAAAGTTACTGTACCAATATGAACTGTTTGGCATGCAACGCTTTATGGCACAAATTGATTTTGGTGGCGTACCATTTGAAAAGTTAATGAAGAACATCGAAATTATCGGGAATGATATTTTGCCAGCAATTAAAAAATATACAGCGAAATAAGGGGCGAACAGCATGAAAATCGTTGCATTAGCAGGGTCAATCATCGGCTCTAAAACCAAAATCGCCATTCATAAAATGGTTGATATACTGCAAGAAAAATATCCACAACATGAGGTGACAATCCTTGATTTAGCGCAGTACAATATCGCTTTTAGTGATGGTAGAAATTATGTAGATTACGAAGGCGATACAAAATATGTAGCACAAACGATTATGGCTGCAGATGCAATCGTCATTGGTACGCCAACATTTCAAGCCTCTATTCCGGCAACCTTAAAAAATATTTTTGACTTGCTGCCTGTCAATGCCTTTCGAGACAAAACAGTTAGCGTAATAGTCACAGCGGGAACTGCCAAACATTATTTAATGGTTGAGCAACAATTGAAGCCCATCCTAGCTTATATGAAAGCACATATTGTACCGACCTACGTTTTTATAGAAGAAAAGGATTTTTTACGCCAAGAAATTGTCAATGACGATATTCTTTTCCGCTTAGAGCGTTTAGCCGAAGATACTGTAATGATAGCAGATGCTTTTGTTGAAATTCGTGCAATAAAAGATGCAGAATATGATTTTTAGTGTGACCTTAAGGAAAAAATCTACTAATGGAAGATGATAATAAGAAGCACTGCATGGTCGTCATGCAGTGCTTTTTTTGAAGTAAATGGATCCGTTCGTAGAGTTCCGCTAGCGCGCGAAGTGTTGCGTCTTGCTATGCGTGCATTGTCGTAGGAGTCACCCCTTTTGCACCATTCAACTAGTATAATTGTTTGAGTGCCTGGCACTTAGCAATTACTTTCAATTTGTTTGTTTTCATTCACCCACTTAAACCATCTTGCATGACCGTCTGGTTGATCAATTGTTCGGACGGATGTTATTTCTCCATTTTGCACAAAGTCTTGGTGTAACTGCCCATCAAATAAATTGTTATAGCAATGATAAAGAGGTCTTTGCAAGCTAATTTCTGTTAATCGCTCAATTAACTGATAACGTAAATGGAGAGGGATTTGATTTGCAACATGCGTATGAAAAACGACCAACATCGACTCTTCTTCTATTTGGCTACTAATCGCTGTTAGACGTTCTATTGCATCACCTTGTATATGCTGTACATTAAGCTGCTTTACAATAGGAATGGCTTTTTTTAATTGTGTGCGTCGTTCATGATGCTCTGGCCAAATTAACGCTTGCAGCCAAGCAACGTCGTTAGCATTTGTCACGTCCAATGGATTTAAATCGATGCCAATTCTTTGTGACACAACAAAGGGATGGCTAATGGAAGGCGGTAGAGCATCACCTGTATTCTGCGATGCTAATACTAGTGCACTATCAGAATTGTGAATTGACAATATGTCGTTATAGCAGTAATTATATTGGTCCATCGCAAGCTGTAATCCTGCGCTAGCACCAATCTCAATCAATGCTAAGGGCCTTTGGTGCTTATGATAAATTTCAGCCATCATTGGATACAAATAAGCACAGCGTTTAATCTCATTTGTTTGCACAAGTCTTTCTTGAAGCAATGCTGTTAATTCATCAGCATGCGTCATCACAAATTTTTTGAAATACGGATAGACAGCATCTATTGGCTTTGGTGTGGTCGTAAGGGAGGGATAAAAAGATGCTAGTTCGTCGTCATTATGCGCCATTAGCAAATAGTGGACTGCTGCAAACAATAAATTAGGTGCAGGTTGACCGCTGGCACGTTTACTAGCTATAAGCAATAATGCTTCATCTTCTGCGATTTGCATCGCTAAATATTCATAAAGTGGACTAGAGTTTCGGCATTCGTTTTGGGCAAAAGTACGGAACTGCTTGCTTAGTGTCGATATCATCATCATACTCCCCTTTGTTGTAAAATGGACTATCTAGCTTTGAGTTTAGTATTGTTATACAATTTAGTAAATTAAATACATTTAATGAATTTAATTAAAAATAGTAATTGAAAATAGGTGACAGTATGGATTATAAATGGATAAAGTCTTTCGTCGTTGCTGCAAAGTCCTGTAATTTTCGCATAGCCGCTGAAGAATTACATGTATCACAACCTAGTATTTCAGTACATATTCATTTGTTAGAACAGTATTTGAATGTCTCCTTATTCAAACGAGAAAAGAATCGCGTGCAATTAACAGCGGCAGGGGAGTTATTTTTAAAGGAAGCACAGCTCATTATGCAACAGTGGGAAAAAAGTATTGAACGTTTTCGATTAATGACGAATGGAATTCAAGAAAAAATTATTATTGCGATAACACCATTAATGGTAGAAACGATTTTACCCCATGTTATTTACCAGTTTATTAATGAACATCCGACAATTGAAATTTCCATTCTTGTCGAGGAATCATCGAAAATAGAGGAATTAATTCATAGTGGCAAGGCACATATTGGTATTTCTTTATTGCCAACACGCTATCGTCATTGGTGTCAGGAATTGCTAGTCGATAGTCCGTTAGAATTGGTTATTCCGCTCGATGCATTTGATGACGAAACAGGAACCTACATTGATTATGATGAATTGTTTCAAACCTATACATTATTTACCGATCATCATCCTACTATTTGGGAAGATTTATTATCCAAAATTCATCAAAAATACGCCTATACGAAACAAGTGTCAATTTCACAGTCGTCTGTGGTGAAACGGTTAATTAAAGATGGTTTGGGTATGTCATTTTTACCTCGAATGATTGTAAGAAGAGAACGAATGGAGGGCCGCTTTAACATCGTGCCTTTTACAGAGTTTGCATTGCCGAGCGTCCCCGTTTATCTTTTTTACAAAGATGCCGTGCAAGTCCCAAAAGCATTATTGCAATTATTTCAGACGAGGGATTATTTATAACTTATACATGCTTAAATTAGACGCAAGCGTTGAAAACTGGGAGAATATAGTTAAAAGGAGTGGAGAGAAATGGTGTTTTCTTTATTTAAGAAAAATAAAAAGCCGCAACAAATGCTCAATCGAGTAGAATTTTGCATGACGAATTTATCGCTCGGTGCTGCGGATGCCTATGATGTGTTAGTAGAGCGCACAGATATAGAAATTGAAGAATCAGGTTGTACATCGCACTGTGAAATTTGCGAGCAGGGTATCTTTGCGATTGTCAATGGCGAGATTATTACAGCACCTGATGCAGCGTCACTAGTACAAGCAATTGATGAGGAAATTAAGCAAAATCCGCTTTATTAAATTCTGGGGTTTGGTAATTCACCATTATACTTAGAGTTATCGCCACGTAACGATGGAGAATCGCCACGAAATTCAGAAGAATCACCACGAAATTCAGAAGAAACGCCACGAAATGAAAAGAAATCGCCATTAAGCCTAAAAAACGCTGATAGCTTTCAAGGGAATGAGCTATCAGCGTCAGTAATTTACCAACCTCTTACATATTGCACTGGCGGTTCAATTGCTGTGCCAAGTTCTTTAGCGGCATGTAGTGGCCAATAGGGCTCGCGTAGTAAAACACGACCTAAGAAAATTAAGTCGGCGCGATTATTTTGCAATATTTCTTCCGCATGTTGGGCGATAGTGATTAAACCTACAGCACCTGTAGGGATATTTGCCCCAAGTTTAATCGCTTCCGCATGTGGTACTTGGTAGCCAGGGAACGGATGAATAGTTGCCTGTACGACTCCACCTGTTGAAACATCCACCAAATCTACGCCCTGTGATTTCATCCATCTACTAAAGACGATAAAGTCCTCCATAGTCGTACCATCTTGGGCGTAATCTTCCGCTGATACACGAACTAATAATGGGCCTTCCCAAACACTGCGTATTGCATCGATAATCTGACGTAGCAAGCGATAACGATTTTCCTGCGAGCCACCGTATTGATCGCTTCGTTTATTGGTTGCTGGCGATAAAAACTCACTAATTAAATAGCCATGTGCGCCATGAATCTCCAACACATCAAAGCCAGCTTGTCGTGCACGTACAGCTGCTTTTTTAAACGCTTCAATCACATAGTCAATATCGGCCAGTGTCATTTCACTTGGGGTTTGATAAGCTTCACTAAAAGCAATGGCAGAAGGAGCGAAAATATCGCCTTCCACAGTTGCTTTCCGTCCCGCATGTGCAAGTTGAATACCTGTTTTGGCTCCGTAAGCTTGCATAGAAGAAACTAATTGTTGTAACCCGTCGACATGTGCGTCATCCCAAATGCCAAGATCGTTGCTAGAGATTCGTCCCTCAGGAACGACAGCAGTCGCCTCCAAAAGTATTAATCCGACTTGCCCAGCGGCACGTGTGGCATAATGCACGTGATGGAAAGGTGTAACAAACCCATCTTCTTTAGCAGAATACATACACATAGGGGCCATGACAATGCGGTTTTTTAATGAGATCGATTGTAATTGGTATGGTTCAAATAATTTTGTCAAAGCAAAGCCCTCCTAATTCCTAGTTATTACCTCTATTTTGCATTGTTTATTTGCTATTTGCAAGTGCGCGAGATCGGGCTTCAGCTTCTTTTATACACGCTTCTATCGCTTGATTAAATTGATGCTGTTCAAGTGCTTTTATGCCAGCTTCAGTTGTACCGCCTGGACTTGTCACTTTTTTCCGTAGCACATCTGGCTCATCGATGGATTGCTTGAGCATCTCAGCGGTCCCAGCGAGCGTTTGCGTCATCAGTAGTCTTACAGTATCTTTCGTCAGTCCTACTTCCATCCCAACTCGTTCAAATGCTTCCATTAAATAATAAATATATGCGGGGCCACTTCCGGAGAGTGCTGTTACGGCATGTAATTGATCTTCTTCGACTTCAATGACCGATCCAACCGCTTCTAATAATTGTAAAAACATCGCGCGTTGTCTAGCGGATACTTGCGCATTAAAAGCAATTCCACTAGCGGACATGCCGATCGTTGCCGAAGTATTTGGCATTACGCGTGCTACAGGGCGTATGCCTAATTGCTCTGTAATAGTGCCAATAGCAATGCCAGCTAAAATGGATAGGATAGCAGTCTGTTCGGTTATTTTGGACTTTAATTCTTGCATAGCTGTAATGGCATCCTTAGGTTTGATCGCTAAAATAATAAGATCTGCTTGCTGATAAACGACATCATCAAAGTGACAATGGATACCATACGTCTCGTGTAAATATTGTAAGCGTTTCTTATCGGAGCGATTGGTGACATATATTTCTTGGGCTTTCAACACTTCTTGTTTAATCCAGCCTTGCATCAATGCTTCTGCCATCGAGCCAGCACCGATAAATACTATTTTTTTCATAGGAAAACACCTCCGTTTCAAAATAAAAAGCGCTCTCGTCCTTATATAGAAGGACGAAAACGCTGTCGTTTCCGCGGTACCACCTTTGTTTGCCAATTGGCACAACTCTTAGCCCTTTTATCGCAAGGGGAACGGTTATGTTGTCATAACTGCTCAGAAGTAGGTTCTGTAAGGGGAGTGGGTGATGTTACTTGCAGCAAATGTAACACTCTCTAGACACCTTCACCATACATACTTGGCTTCTTCAACGCACATAAATAATTTGATTATTCAAAATTATATTGATAATATATCTATCTGTCAACAGAAGGGTGACTTGAAGAAAAAAAACTTGTAAAATGGATGAATTAGTATTCATTCACAGCCCAAAAGGGGGAGACAACTTTGTCCATACATAAAATTGAAATTCCAACACCGTATGCAGTAGGTGACGTCAATGCATTTATTGTCAAAGGTGATGCATTAACAATATTTGATGTTGGTCCAAAAACTACCGAAGCTTATGAGGCCCTAAAATGGGGAATTCGAGCTGCTGGCTTTAATATACAAGATATAGAGCAAGTTGTATTAACACATCACCATCCTGATCATGCGGGTTGGACCGATGCTTTTCCACATGCTGAAATTTTAGGGCATGCTTATAACGATAAATGGTTACGCCGTGATGAAGAATTTTTACGATATCATGAACAATTTTATAGTGAGCGTTTGTTCGAACATGGCGTTCCACAGGAATATATTCAATCTAGTGTTCATGTTCGACGTGAATTAGAACTTGTAGGGGAACGACCATTAACTCAAATTTTACACGATGGGGATGAGGTGCCAGGACATCCTGGTTTAAAGGCAATTGAAACATTAGGACATGCTCAAAGTCATTTTATTTTTTGGGATGAAAAAAAGCATCATATTATTGGTGGAGATTTATTATTAGAAAAAATTACACCTAATCCATTAATTGAGCCACCGTTAGATCGTACACTAGGTCGTCCGAAATCGTTGTTGCAATATAATGCCTCACTTGAAATATTACGTCAATTGCCCGTCAACATTATGTATACAGGGCATGGCGCGAATTTAGAAGGCATACCACAGTTAATTGACAAGCGACTTGAACGACAACATCAGCAATCGATGAAAGTGTATGACTTACTTGCTCAAGATCAACTAACGGTTGTACAAATGACAAAACGTTTATATCCATCGATTTTTCAGCATCAGCTTGGCTTAACTTTATCAAAAACACTTGGACATTTAGACTATTTAGAGGCCAATCACCTTGTCGTTTCAGAACAAAATGAGGAAGGTGTCTATTTGTTTACACGAAAGTAGGGTTTATACATGAGAATGAATAAAAAGACAATCTTTGTAACAGGTGCAACGAGTGGCGTTGGCTTAAAAATTACTGAATTATTAGTTGCACAAGGTCATAACGTATATGCCACAGGACGAAATGAAGTCGCATTAAAAACATTACAACGTCTAGGCGCTAATGTTATACAAGCGGATTTAACGTCACTAACAGCAATTGATGAAGTATGTGCACAACTCCCTATACTTGATGTAGCCATTTTTTCAGCAGGGGTAGGAAAATTTGCAATTGCACCTATGCTTTCAGATGAAGAAATAGCCCAAATGGTGGAGCTTAATGTGCGGGTACCGATGTATTTAGCAAAGCGTCTAGCGACGCCGATGATTGCGCGTGGGCAAGGTCATCTTATTTTTATCGGTTCCCAAGCGGGCAAAGTTGCAACGCCAAAAGCTAGTGTTTATGCTGCAACAAAACATGCCATTGTCGGCTTTACAAACGGTCTGCGAATGGAGCTAGCACCGTATAATATTAAAGTAACAGCTATACATCCAGGACCAATCGATACCCCATTTTTAGATAAAGTAAATGATGAAAGTGGTTATCGTCAGTCATTAGGTAAATTACTATTAACACCTGAAGCAGTAGCCCAAGCAACAGTGAAAACAATTGCCCACCCAGTTCGAGAAGTCAATTTACCACGAATAATGGGATGGACGAGTAAACTATATGCACTAGCGCCTGCTACTATTGAATTGTTAGCAAAACCACTATTCAATAAAAAATAATGATGTGTGCCAGGCACTCAAACAATTCATAAATATTCATGTAAAAATACTAAATGAATCCTCCGGTATCGCGTATTTACGAAGTGCCAGGCACCCAAACAATTTATAAATATCCATTGAACCCATGACGACTTCAGCATCGTACGATAAGCTGCTGGTAGTGCGACGTGGGTTTTTCTCTTGCGCTTGTTGTGCAGCCATTTTATACACTATACATCCATCTACTATTATCGATATCCCACTTTTTACTCTACAAATAACTAACTTAACCATTGTTATAACTGATTTTTATCATTCTTCTTAAAAGTATATTTTTTTATAAAAATACACTTGTATTTATTTTTATAACATGGTACTATTCGTGTATAAACTTTTAAGTGAGTGTATAAAAATACATATCATATATAGCAATTGGAGGCGCATTTTGTATGGCAAATAAAAAAGTAGTATTAGCATACTCTGGCGGTCTTGATACTTCTGTAGCAATTCCGTGGTTGAAAGAACAAGGTTGGGACGTTATTGCAGTTTGTCTTGACGTTGGTGAAGGAAAAGATCTTGAATTTGTAAAAAATAAAGCACTTCAAGTAGGTGCAATTGAATCTTATATGGTAGATGCCAAGGACGAATTTGCTGAACAATATGCATTGATTTCGTTACAAGCACATACATGGTATGAACAAAAATATCCATTAGTATCAGCACTTTCACGTCCTTTAATTTCAAAAAAATTAGTGGAAATTGCTAACCAAGTGGGTGCGGACGCAGTAGCTCACGGTTGTACGGGTAAAGGAAATGACCAAGTTCGTTTCGAAGTTTCGATTAAAGCATTAAATCCAGATTTAGAGGTTTTAGCACCTGTACGTGAATGGGGCTGGAGCCGTGATGAAGAAATCGAATATGCAATGCAACATAATGTACCGATACCAGCAACATTAGATTCACCATTCTCGATTGACCAAAACTTATGGGGTCGTGCCAATGAAGCAGGCGTAATGGAAGATCCTTGGGTATCTCCACCAGAAGAAGCTTATGGCTTAACAGTTTCTGTTGAAAACGCACCAAATGAAGCACAATATGTAGAAATCGAATTTATCGCTGGTAAACCAGTATCGTTAAATGGCAAAGAAATGAAGCTTGCTGATTTAATCCAAGAACTGAATGCAGTAGCTGGTGCACACGGTGTTGGCCGTATTGACCATGTTGAAAACCGTTTAGTAGGCATTAAATCGCGTGAAGTATATGAAATTCCAGGTGCCAAAGTACTGTTAACTGCTCATAAAGAGCTTGAAGACTTAACACTTGTAAAAGAATTAGCACATTTCAAACCAGTAATTGAGAAGAAATTATCTGAACTAATTTACGATGGTTTATGGTTCTCTCCTTTACGTGATGCATTACAAGCATTCCTTGCAGAATCACAACAGTACGTAAACGGTACAGTACGTGTGAAACTATACAAAGGTCATGCGATTGTAGAAGGACGTAAATCACCAAATTCACTATACAATGAAAAATTAGCAACTTACTCTAAAGAAGATCAATTCAACCATGCATCAGCTGTAGGCTTCATCGAACTATGGGGTCTGCCAACAGTGGTTAACTCTTCAGTTAATAAAAAATAATTATTACATTAGGGTGTAGTGTAGCATTGACGCTGTACTGCACCTTTTCGATAAGAAATGTAGAAAAGGTGAGCTGTTATGACAAAACTTTGGGGCGGACGTTTCCAAAAATCAGCAGAAGCATGGGTCGATGAATTTGGCGCATCCATCGGCTTTGACCAACAACTTGTTTTGGAAGACCTAGAAGGTAGTGTCGCACATGTCACGATGCTTGGTGAGACAGGAATTTTACCGGCAGCTGATGTAGAAGCTATTCTTGGCGGTCTTGCACAACTTCAGGAAAAAGCAATCGCTGGTGAGCTTGAATTTACGGTTGCCAATGAGGATATTCATTTAAACCTTGAAAAAATGCTAATCGACTGTATCGGACCTGTTGGTGGCAAACTGCATACAGGGCGTAGCCGGAATGACCAAGTCGCAACGGATATGCATATTTTCTTAAAGAAACGTGTAAAGGAAGCGATTGGTTTAATCGAGACATTCCAAAAAACGTTAGTTGAAAAAGCGGAAGAGCATGTTGAAACCATTGCACCGGGTTATACCCATTTACAACGTGCGCAACCAATTTCTTTTGCGCATCATTTAATGGCCTATTTTTGGATGCTTGAGCGCGATAAACAACGTTTTACGGAATCCATTAAACGCATTGATATTTTACCGCTTGGAGCTGGTGCAATGGCTGGGACAACTTTCCCGATTGATCGCCTAAAATCAGCGGAGCTACTTGGCTTTAGTGAAGTCTATGCGAATTCAATGGATGCAGTCAGTGACCGTGATTTTATTGTGGAGTTTTTAAGCAATTCATCATTATTAATGGCGCATTTATCTCGTTTTGCTGAGGAAATTATTTTATGGTCAACAGATGAATTTAAATTTATTGAATTGGATGATGCCTTCTCAACAGGCTCTTCCATCATGCCACAGAAGAAAAATCCCGATATGGCGGAGCTTATTCGCGGAAAAACTGGTCGTGTTTACGGTAACCTAATGGGCTTACTAACAGTCCTTAAAGGGACGCCGTTAACATACAACAAGGATATGCAAGAGGACAAAGAGGGTATGTTCGATACGGTGCATACAATTCTTGGCTCTTTGAAAATCTTTGAAGGTATGGTACGCACGATGACAGTAAATAAGGAGCGTCTGCACAAGGCAGTTCACTCTGACTTCTCTAATGCGACCGAATTAGCAGATTACCTTGCAACGAAAGGGATGCCATTCCGTGAAGCACATGAAGTAACAGGTAAATTAGTGTTTACGTGTATTCAAAAAGGGATTTATTTATTAGATTTACCAATTGAAGACATGAAAAAAGAAAGTGAGCTTATCGAAGCAGATATTTATGAAGTGTTGGCTCCTGAAGCAGCTGTTCGCCGTCGTCATTCTTTAGGTGGTACAGGTTTCGAGCAAGTTAATATTCAAATCGACAAAGCCAAAGCCTGTCTTTCTTAACTATTTTGCGTGCAAGTCCTAAGTGACTTTTGCATAGATATTCATTAAAGCTGTCCAGTGAGGCACTATGAAAAACCTTAATCCTTTTTCTGTGGAGCCAGAGGGTGAAACAAAAAAGAGCACCTTACATATGTGAAGGACAATCCCCAATTTTCGGAGACGCGAAATTGGGGTTTTTGTATAAGACAAATGGGAGGAAGATGACATGACAGATCGTTTTACAAAGGGGTTTGAAACGATAAAGCAATATGTGACGGAAGAAGAAGCAGCTCGCTTGATCGACTCCGATGCGCTTGCAGATATTGCGCCCGATTTACGCAAAATGATTATTGAGTTTGCTTATGGGGATGTTTACTCACGGCCAGGTCTTGATGCTAAAAGCCGCGCACTTATTGTTATTACTGCTGTTGTGACACAAGGTGCCGCGCCACAAATGAAAACACATATTACAAGAGGTTTACATGCAGGGTTAACACCAACAGAAATTGTAGAGACGCTGTTACAATTAGTACCCTATATCGGTTTTCCGCGCGTACAAAATGCGCTAACTGTAGCGCAGCAAGTATTTCAGGATAAGCAGCTTAGTGTAAAATCAATTGAGTAAAGCAAATAAGTTTTTTACTCGACTATTTAAAAAAATTTTGAACAATATGTATAGAAGTTTCGTTTATGTTCCATACTGTTAAAGGATACACTTAATCATCGAAATTGATGAGGAGGATGCAGAATGAGTACTTCAAGTTCCACACCAGTAGACAATGAATCTCAGGAAAGTCCGCCACAGCTGAATAAGGTTGATACTTCACATATCTTAAGGGATAGGTAATGAGAGCATACTCTGTGTTACTGAATCTTAGGATGAAGTAGAAACCACAACTGTACAATCAAATTGAATGTATAAGTGTCCATGAGACCCAGAATTTTTCTGGGTCTTTCTTTTATTTCTTGTTGATATTGCAAGTACGCTGTTATATTATTAGTATAACAGAAGGAATTTCCAATCCTTGGGTATACGTTATTCAATACATAGAATGGGGGAGGAACTTAAATGAAAAAGCTTTTCGTATTATGTTTTGTAGCATTATTATTAGTTGCCTGTTCGCAACAGGACACTGCAATACAGGCGGATAATAAGGAGGAGGATCAAAGCATGAATGAACAACTAATCGGTAAATGGGCAGGCAATATCGAGCTTCCAAATGGTGCATTACCAATTATCGTGGATTTACAAAAAGATGGAGGAACTTTATCGGTGCCAGCACAAGGCCTAAGTAATTTCCCGTTTAGTACCGTTAAGTACGACGGAGATCAAGTACAAATTACCATTAATTTAAACGGCTCGGCCATTGAAGTAAACGGTACGTTAAAAGGTGATGAAATAGAAGCAACATTTAATCAAAATGGCGGAAAATTCCGATTGCTATTAAAACCGTATGAAGAACAAGCTGAAGAGCCTGTAACCTATGACACACTCACAGTGCCTGTTAAGGATGGTAATTTAACTGTCGCACTGCAAAAAAGTAGTAAAGAGCCATCACCAGTTGTTCTTCTTATTGCCGGCTCAGGCCCGACAGATAAAAATGGTAATTCTACAGTTACTGGAAAAAACAATAGTTTGAAAATGCTTGCAGAAGGCTTAGCACAAGAAGGTATTGCAAGTGTGCGCTATGATAAACGTGGCATTGGTGATAACATGTCGCTGTTAACAAAGGAAGAGGATATCACGATCGATCAGTATGTTGACGATGCCGTTCAAGTAGTCAATGCACTGACAGCAAATAAAGCTTTTTCAAGTGTCCATATTATTGGTCATAGTGAGGGGTCGTTAGTAGGCATGCTAGCTGCTCAACAAGTCGATGTTGCTTCTTTTGTTTCCATAGCAGGTGTAGGTAGAACTGCTGATACATTGCTATTAGAGCAATTATCAGGACAATTAACACCCGCCCAAACAGCCGAAGCAACAAAGATTTTGGCCGCGTTGAAAAAAGGAGAGCAAGTACAAAATGTCTCTCCTGAGCTACAAGCATTATTTAGACCTTCTGTGCAACCATATATGATTTCATGGATAAAATATAACCCTGCTACTGAGCTTCAAAAATTGAAAGGTCGCGTCTTAATTATTCAAGGAACAACGGATATCCAAGTGAATAAGACAGATGCAGAGGCATTGAAGCAAGGCAATGACAAAGCAACACTTACTTATATGGAGGGCATGAATCATATTTTAAAAAATGCACCGGAGGATCGAGCGAAAAATTTAGCTACTTATGCGGACCCAGCATTACCGTTGCATGCCAACTTATTACCAACGATTCAGCAATTTATTGACAATGACTAGAGACATGCTATAATCGAAAGCCAATTGGGGGATGAAATATGGTAGAAACTATTGTACTTTTGTTTATTATGATTCCATTTCTAATTTTTGCCATCGTTTTATCGCAAGGTAAAGGTGCCTTCCTCATAGCAGGATATAACACAATGTCTGACAGTAAAAAAGCAACATATGATGAAAAAGCCCTTGCTAAATTTACAGGCAAAATCATGTATGGCTATTGTTTTTGTATACTGTTATGGGCTCTTGATGGGTTATTTCAAACAGAATGGCTTTTCATTATGGGTACAATTTTATTTGTTGGGCTTACGGTTTTTATGCTCATCTATGGCAACACTGGAAATCGCTTTAAAAAGTAAGTTAACAAAGACACAACGTAAGTCGCAATTATTGCGAGTATAACTTACGTTGTGCCTGTTAAATTAAGCCAAGGATTTAGGGAATTTCACATTAACTTTTTCTCAAAACAAAAACATTCATGTACTCTTGTAAAGCGTTCCTTCATTTTCTCTTGTTCTTTTCCAACATAATGGGCAAAAACCTGAATAGGGTACAATTCAGGTATTTCGGAGGTCACTGATTGTTTTAGTTCTTCACCATCAATAAACACTTGTAAATAGGAATTAACAATAGAAAACTGATTGCTTATGTACCAGTTGTTTACCCACTGATCATCTCTTGTCCAAGCTTCCAAACGATTTAACTTTTTCTCTTTTGCTCTTTTTTCTGCTTCTTGCAGTAACAGATGACCTATTCCCTTGCGTTGGTAGTCAGGATGTACAGCGATATGCCAAATCATGCCTCCTAAGCCTTCGCCTTGTGAACAAACTGTTTGCGGTTGTACTTCGTATTCAATATCTATTAAACCAATTATTTGTTCGTTCTCGATTGCAACGAGTTCAATGGCTGGCTGAGCGTAGGTCTCCTTTTTCTGAAGTACATTGTCAAAGTAAGCTGTATCCAAAAATGATAACACTCTACAACGCACCCAACCGATTTCATCATCTACTTGATAATCTCTAATTTCCATTGTTTCCTCCTATTCAAATTACATAGATAACCTAATTATAACAAATATTGTATAATTAGGTTAAGTAAATTTACTTTCCTAACTATTAACTTTCTCACTGTCATAACTATATTGTTATGGTATTTTTAATATGAATACTAAAAAATTTCCAATTAATTAGTAATTGTGGATAGTGCATTGTGGAGGGACAGGCTTTGAAAATAGTTAATAAGGTTCACTGGCAAAATACGATAAAAAATCAGCTTCGACGAGGGCATATAATGATTATTTTTATCATTAGTTTATGTATATTTATTCCGACAGTTTTTATCGAATATCGGCAAATGATTAACCATCAAAAAGAAGAAATAACCAACTACTTAGACGCCCAAAGTTATTTTTTTGAAAACTGGTTAATGGAGCGTTCAAAGGATATTTTTACAATCGCGAATTTACAGTTTGTTCAAGGCTATCAATTTGAAGAAACGCAGACTTTTTTTCAAGATTTTAAAAACCAATCTGTTTTTTCTGATTTAGTGTTTGTAAACAAAGAAGGGAAAGTACAGTTCGATACAGTGACAGAATATCAACAAAACGGCGTTGGTATGGATGTCAGTCAAAGAGATTATTTTCAAGTAGCAAAAAATATGAATGAGCAAACGATTACGGATGTCTTAATTAGTCGAGTTACGAATGAGCCAATTATTGCTATTGCCTCTCCCATTCTGGATGCGCAACATCAGTTTAATGGTATTATTTTTGGCACGATCAATTTTGCGACAATTGATTTGCTATTAAAAGAATCAAGAGTCGGTTTTCAAGGGCATGCTTATATTGTCAACCAAGATGGAACTTTATTAACAGATTTGGATACCGAGAAAGAAAATGTTGCATTAAGTGCTAACCATTTATTTGCGCAAAACATTGATGATCGTATACTGACGATAGCCCAATCAAATACAATTCAATCACCATTGCACACGTATAAAGATGCGAAGGGACAATGGGTATTAGCTAAAAGTAAGGAAATTAATCATGGTAAATGGTATATGATTTCGGAAGTCAATCTATTGGAAGCGTATACACCTTTAATAAAAAGGTTTGGCTTACTAGCGATTTGTATAATAGTAGGTACCTTTTTTACGATTAAAATTATGATGCTGTTAACGAAAAGAATGGAAGAGCCGATTCAACAGTTACTGCAAGGCGTTGGCAAGGTGGAGCAAGGTAACTACGATTATCAAATTAATGAAAAACAGGTAGCACGTTATGCCAAAGAATTTCAAGAATTATGTTTATCCTTTAATGAGATGAGTACGAAAGTGAAAGCAGATACCATTTTATTAAAGGAGCTATCTGTTACTTGTCAATTAACGAAACTATATAATCGGCGCTATTTAATCGAGCAAGGAGAGCATGTGTTTCAAAAGTGTAAAAGTGAAAATAATCACTGTTCTTGCATAGCTATAGATATTGATTTCTTTAAACATATTAATGATACGTATGGGCATCTAATTGGTGATGAAGTATTAAAGCATGTTGCTTCTATTATAAAAGATTCTGTCAGAAGAAAAGATATTACAACGAGATATGGCGGAGAGGAATTTGTTATATTGTCACCAACGACGACAGTGGAAAGTGCAGTGAAAATTGCTGAAAGAATCAGAAGAAATATTGAAGAATATCCATTTCAGATTGGCGAACAATTCATTCACATAACAGTAAGTGTTGGCATTGCTGAATTTACCATTGATAACGATATTTTAAACTTTTACGATCTAATTGACAAGGCAGATCAGGCACTTTACATTGCGAAAGACAGTGGGCGAAATATGCTAAAAATTTATGAAGGTGCTAATAACCTTGCTATCAATTAATTTGCTCATAAAAAATGTTTAATCATAAAAAAAATGACCATACTATCTTTGATTCACTTATGAAGTCTATAATGATGAGGAGGATGTCAAATGAGCAGGCCGGAACATTTAGACCCGAAATCTCAAAAAATCCACCGTAACTGGACAAGGATTAAGCGTTCAAAATCTCAAGTAAACGGTGAAACGGAGATTACTCTCCATAACCGTATTTTGAGAAGCGAAGCGAAAGCCCGACAGTTTTAATCATGCTAGAAGCAATAAGTGTCATCAAGCCCAGAACTTTTCTGGGCTTTTTTTGCATTTAGGAATTGTGCTATTACTTACCCAATTAATAGTTTTATAGTAAAATATAAGTAAAATCGTATTGGAGGAAAGGTGATGAATAGTCAAATTAACATGCGTGTCGCCTGTCTTGCTGACGCCCAACAAATGCTAGCCATTCAGCAGGAAGTTATCGCAGAAGAACAGTATTTACTGTCAACGATAGAAGAATTTCAGCAAACTATCGAAGGTCAGCAAGCATGGATTCAGACAAAACTGGCGAATGACCGAGAAACAATCCTGATTGCCGAATACAATGACGATATTGTAGGTTGGCTAGCATTTCAATCGCCAGAACGAAAACGTTTAGCGCATACAGGTAGCTTTGGTGTAATGGTGCGTAATGATTATCGAGGGCAAGGAATTGGAAAACGTTTGATTGAAGCGTTATTGACATGGGCGGTTGCTAATCCTCATATTGAGAAAGTTTGTTTAGGTGTATTTTCAACGAATGTAGGTGCTATGGCACTTTATCGCAAAATGGGTTTTATCGAAGAAGGTAGAAAGATAAATGAAATTAAAGTATCTGACAATCACTATGTTGATGATGTATTAATGTATAAAATGGTTTAACATATTCTCTACTAAAGGGGTTTGCAAAATGGAAATGTATAATTTTACAAAGAACGGCGCCAATGTGATTCGCCGATACAACTCATTGCATGCATTTTATTCAAAAATAATAAAAACGGTAGAACCGACAAGTATTGGTTTTATTTACATAGAAGCTGGTGGTGTTGTAGGTTTGCACGAAGCGCCAGTTCCACAATTATTTATTGTAATTGAGGGAGAAGGCTGGGTTTGTGATGAAAATGGAGGAAAACAACATGTCAAAAAAGGTGATGGTGTTTTTTGGAAGATGGGACAAGCTCATCAATCAGGAAGTGACAAAGGGTTAACAGCCCTTGTTATTGAATCAACACAAATTGATTTACCTAAAAACGAGGGCTAAACGTCTATTTATTTTTTGGTAATGCTAACGCCAATTTTAAAGTCTTTAAAATATGGCCGCCAAATAGCTCATCATATTCTTCTACTTGTTGGAAGCCCTTTGCAAAGTAGAATTGTCTACCTATTAAATTGTCTTTCTCAACACAAACCGTTAGAGAAACCACGCCTTGTAATTGTTGAATACCACTTTCCAGTAGAGCTGAGCCAATGCCTTTATGCTGATATGAAGGATGAAGATAAATAGCGAAGAGCTCAGCTTGTCCTGCGTTGACATTGGAGAAGTTCGCAAAGCCCACAATAGCATCACCAATCTGCGCAACTAAAAATGGGCTTTTTTGAAGACGTGTTTGTAAACGATCATCACTATAGGCGGCTTGCAAAAATTCCTCCTGAATTTGCTTCGGAATAATGCCTTCATAGGTCGCATACCAACTTAGCTGGGCAATTTTTTGTACAAAAGGGATGTCATCTTTATTCATTTGTCGTATAATGAGTGTCAAAACTAATCACCTGCAATTTCAATTATTTCTATATATTGTAACACTAATTGTAGTGAAGGGGATGGTGCCATGCAAGTTTTGGAAAAAGCATTTGGTTATATTACGAGACAATATGAGGGACGACGGCAAGTACTCGTTTTTGAGCAAAATACAGCTGGAGCTGGTATTCAAATCCCAAAAGGTACAGTTGAAGAAGGGGAAACACCACTTGAAGCTGTTATGCGAGAGATGGAGGAAGAAACTGGTTTAACCAATTTATGTGTACAAGGACTAATTGCACAGGATTATGCCGAGCACTATTCGGGTGCATTACAAAAACGTTATTTTTATCATTTAACATCTATTGACCTGCGTCACACATGGCAGCACAAGCCAACAGGTGTAAATGAGGCGAATTTGCTATTTACGCTGTATTGGATGGATGAAGAACAAATCGTTAAGCTTGCTCCTGGCCATGGAGATTATTTATATCGTATATTTTCAAGTGTCGCGCCTGAACACTAAGATCCCTCTTTGTTAAAAGTGGGATTTTTTTTCAGTATAGGGATGGGGTAGCTAAATCGAAAAGGAGGAAAAAAGTTGACGCTTTATTATGAAGAATATGGAGACAAAAATGCACCACTTATCGTTTTTTTACATGGGGGAGGTGTTAGTGGATGGATGTGGGAACAACAGGTAACCTTTTTTGCTCAACATTATCATTGTCTTGTTCCTGATTTGCCAGGTCATGGGACAAACAGTGGAGATTCCTATTTTTCAATGGAGGAAGCGGCAGTGCTTATCATAGATCTTATCGATAAGGTGGCTAACAACCGTAAAATAACCGTTATCGGTTTTTCATTAGGCGCACAAATTATTGTACAAGCATTAAGTATGAGGCCAAATTTAGTAGATACTGCAGTGATTATCAGTGCATTAGTAAGACCGATGCCCTCGGTTGTAAAATGGATAGCGCCAGCAATAAAGCTATCTTTCCCACTTATTTCTAATAGAACATTTTCTAAAATTCAGGCGCAGACACTTTACATCCCACAAGAAAAGTTTACACAGTATTATGAGGAAAGTTGCCGTATGTCTCAGCACGTGTTGATTAGTGTATTAAAGGAGAATATGTCATTTTCCATACCAGAAAACTTTTCAAATGTAACAACCGCCATGCTGGTTATGGTAGGAGAAAAAGAAAAAGCAATGATGAAGAAATCTGCAAACGACTTGGTCGATTGCAATGTGAATTGTGATGCCATGGTCATAGCGGATATCGGTCACGGTATTTCATTAGCCAATCCAACACTCTTTAATGATATTGTATACAATTGGTTGAGTGCCAGGCACACAAACAATTCAGAAAACAATGAGTGCCAGGCACACAAACAATTCTGACATTTGGCAGTCAAATAAATTAGTCGAAATGCACATAAAATAAGCCGCAACATCCTACGCTAATGCGAAGGGTTGCGGCAAAAGTGCCAGGCACCGAAACAATTTAGAATGTTTAAGCTTTGGCAGCGATTTCTAATGCTTGGGCAAAGTCGGCTATCAGATCATCCACATGCTCCAAACCTACTGAAAATCTTAATAGTCCATCTGTAATACCACGTTTGATACGCTCTTCAGGCTCCATCGCCGCATGACTCATTTTAGCAGGGTAGGAAAGGATAGACTCCACCCCACCGAGGGAAACAGCGAAAACAGGGATTGTCATTGCTTCCACTAATGCTTTTGCTGCTGCATAGTTTGGTAGGCGGAAGGACAATACTGCACCAGCACTTGTACATTGGTTTTGATGAATTGCATAACCTGGATGTGAAGCAAGACCTGGATAGTACACTTGTTCAACGAGCGGATTCGCATCTAAAAATTGTGCGATTTTTTGTGCCGATGCAGCAGAACGACTAAAACGTACATCTGTAGTTTTCATATTTTGCAGTAATGTGAAGCAATCTTGTACACCTAAAATATTACCAAAAGAATTTTGGATAAAATACAGGTCGTTACCTAATTGCTCATCTGCTGTCACTGTTAGACCTGCAATAATATCTGAGTGGCCAGATAAAAATTTCGTTGCACTATGGATAACCACATCTACACCTAAGTCAAGAGGACGTTGATGTAACGGCGTCATAAACGTATTATCTAAAAATGTTAAGCAGTGATGTTTTTTAGCTAGCGACACAACACCACGTATATCTGTAATGCCTAAAGTTGGATTTGATGGTGTTTCCATATAAAGTAACTTAGTAGCAGGCGTAATGGCTGCTTCAATCGCTGCTAAATCTGTAAAGTCTACAAATGTATGGCTAATACCAAAACGTGGTAAAACTTTAGAAACAAAGCGATATGTGCCACCATAGACATCTTCTGTAATAACGATATGATCGCCCTGGGATAATAACATTAATGCAGCCGAAACAGCTGCAATCCCAGAAGAGAAGGCATGTGCTCGAACGCCGCCTTCAAGCTCTGCAACGGCTTTCTCTAATGCATCACGTGTTGGGTTGCCAGAACGGGCATAGTCGTATTCACCGAACTCATCAATACTTTCTTGGTGAAATGTTGATGAAACGTACATCGGGACATTGACTGCACCTTTTTTATTTGCATAGCCATCACGCACACCAGCATGAATAAGCGCTGTTTCAATATGTTGCTTCATTATTTATGCCTCTTTTCTTAGCGTATCAAATACTTGTTTTAAATCTGCAATTAAATCTTCTGCTTCTTCAATTCCAACAGAGAAGCGAAGTAAACGATCGCAAACGCCGCGTTCTACACGTTCCTCGTAAGGCATATCGGCATGTGTTTGCGTCGCAGGGTACGTAATAAAGCTTTCAACGCCTCCAAGACTTTCCGCAAAAATAATTAACTTTAAGTTACGTAAGAATGGGTCAATCCATTCAGGTTTTTGCAGTCGGAAAGATAGCATACCACCTTTACCAGTGTAAAGAACATCTGCTACAAGCTCTTCTTCCTCTAAGTAAGCTGCGATTGCTTTAGCATTGGCATCATGCTGTTTTAAACGAAGATGCAATGTTTTTAAGCCACGTATTAATAACCAACAATCCATCGCACCAAGTACCATCCCACTGCCATTATGAATAAAACCGATACGCTCGGATAGCTCTGCACCTTTAGAAACAACTAGACCAGCTAAAACATCATTATGGCCACCAATATATTTAGTCGCAGAATGCAACACAATATCGGCACCTAGTTCAATTGGACGCTGGAAATAAGGCGTGTAAAATGTATTATCTACAATTAATAATGCACCGTGTTTATGGGCAAGTTCAGCATATATTTGAAGGTCGAATTCCTGCATTAGTGGGTTTGTCGGTGTTTCAATAAAGATAGCACGCGTATTATTATTGATTAACGCTTCTACCTGATCAACGGACTTAAATTTTGAATAAATTGGTTTAATATTGTATGTTTCGCTGAAAAAGCTGAAAAGTCGGTATGTACCACCGTATAAATCGTCTGGCACGATTAATTCATCACCAGGCTTAAACAGTGACATTACAAGCTGGATTGCAGCCATTCCTGAACTACAGGCAAAGCCAGCATCGCCACCTTCTAAATCAGCAATACCTGCTTCTAAAATCGCACGAGTTGGATTTTTTGTACGTGAATAATCAAAACCTGTTGATTCACCAATACCAGCATGTTTATAAGCAGTCGATAAATGAATTGGGGGACTGACAGCGCCAGTTTGCGGGTCACTTAAGTTTCCGAGTTGTACAAGTTTTGTTTCAATACTTCTGTTATTTGTCATGTCGTCACTCTTTTCTTCGTCATTAATATGGATATGGCAAGAGCCCATTGGAGACTCTATTACTTAATAGAATAAATGAATGAAATGCTGCTTTCCTTCAAGCTCAAAAAAACAGTATGCCATGAAGCTAAAGCTCATTTACTACCTTCTATTTTCTCTATAATTGTTACCAATTTAACATGGATAGTACAGAAGGACAAGATGATTTCAGAAAATTACATAGATTATTAAAATTAAATCATGTAGGAATAGTAGGGGATTTAGTTTTAGAATGGCTAGAACCGCATAAAAAAGGCTATAGAATATTCGCCTGTAACGAATGCTCTATAGCCTTGGCTATTATGCTTGTTGTTTTTGTAATAAATCTCGAATTTCTTTTAACAGTTCCTCTTTGGCATCAAGTACTGGCGTAGGTTCTTCTACAACAGCCTCTTCCTTTTTTCGCGTAAATTTAGTCATAAGACGCATTGCTAAGAAAATGGCAAATGCGATAATTAAAAAGTCAATGATCGACTGTAAAAATACACCTAACTTCACTTGTGCTTTTCCAGCACCAAACATAAAGCTCTCTGTTAAATCAATGCCACCTGTTAAAACACCTACTAACGGCATAATAATATTTTCTACTAAGGAGGTAACAATTTTACCGAATGCACCGCCGATAACAACTGCAATCGCTAAATCAATTATGTTGCCTTTCATAGCAAATTCTTTAAAGTCTTTCCACATAACCTAAATCCTCCTATAATTATCCAATAAAACAATCAAATTGTATTCTACTATATTTTCCGCTTGTTATTCAACTATAAACATAGTGAAAAGGTAAATAGAAAAAAATGTACAACATAAAACGGTAAATTTGGTAATATGGAAATAGACAAAGAATGATTAGGTGTGACTTATGGCGAAAAAGAAACAAAAAAAACCACTGCTATCACCAGCTGTGAAGATGGGGATGATTGCATTATTAATTCCCGTAGCAATAACTGTGTATGTTCTTACCTTTTTTGCGTGGAAAGAGCTCCAAACATTACCGATATTTGAAAAGCTTGCGCAGCAAAAGGCAATTGAAGAAATACAGCAAAATTTTGATATGAATATCCCGGAGCAATATATCCCTGTATACATAGCGGCTGAAGAAAAATATGGCGTTCCGTGGACATTGTTAGCGGCACATCATCGTATAGAGACGCGCTTCTCCTCCATGAAATCCCTAGTATCCCCGGCGGGTGCTATCGGACATATGCAATTTATGCCGTGTACGTTTGTAGGTTGGAAGCATCCGACTTGCTCAGGATTAGGCAAGGGGAATATTACGGATGCAGAGCTTATGAACCCTGCCATCATCAAAAAATATGGCGGCTATGGCGTAGATGCCAATGGAGACGGAGTAGCTGATCCCTATGATATTGAAGATGCAGTTTTTAGTGCAGCAAATTATTTATCAAGGTATGGCGCGGCAAAAGGCGATGTCAAACGGGCGGTATTTAATTATAATCATAGCGAAGAATACGTTAACAATGTCCTACATTATTATCAGATGTATAATGATTATCACGATGAATTAAAAACGGCAGTGCTATTAAATGAGAAAAAATAATAAAAGTGTAACGCGCATGAGCAGTTATACGACCGAGTTTAGTGTTCGATGGCCAGTTACCAATCGAACACTTTTTGCTTTTTTAGCACAAGGGGAGACGACAACAAATAAAAACTATTGACTTTTTTCTGAATAATTAATATCATCTTTATAAGTTTACTTGGTATTTTAAAAACTACTGTTGTCATTAATTCCAAGTAAATCCATAAACTAAATAACAATAGAACTTTTCTTAACGAAAAGCTGACTAGTAAAAACTAGAGGCCCTTAAGTATTTATTTACTTAAGGGTTTTATTTTGTTCAACAGTAAAGGAGGAAGGAAAGTGAGAGAACGGGCACTCGTCATTGAGCAGTTAAATAAAATGTTTATTACGCAACATGAGCACATTGTGGCATTACGAGATGTCGACTTGCATGTCAAACAAGGAGAATTTATAACGGTCATTGGGCCAAGTGGATGTGGAAAAAGTACTCTTCTAAAAATAGTGGCAGGGCTTGATGTTGACTATGTCGGTAAAGTGGAGCTAAATGGCCAACCGATTACAGGACCTAGTTTAGAGAAAGGCTTTATTTTTCAAGAACCGCGATTATTCCCTTGGTTAACGGTAGAAAAAAATATTGCGGGCGACCAATCATTGAAGGACCCGAATGTGCGTGCCAGCGTTCAAGCACTGATTCAGTTAGTGAAGCTTGAAGGATTTGAAAAAGCTTATCCTAAAGAGCTTTCAGGTGGCATGGCACAGCGTGTCTCGATTGCACGGGCATTACTACGAAACCCTGCTATTTTACTACTAGATGAACCTTTTGGTGCATTGGACGCCTTCACACGATCCCATATGCAAGAAGTATTGTTAAATATTTGGGAAACAAACAAGACGACAATGATTTTTGTGACACATGATTTAGACGAAGCGGTCTTTTTAGGCCAACGAGTAGTCGTGATGAATCCAAGACCTGGTCATATTAAAGCTGTTTTATCGATTGACTTAACTTTTCCACGCAAGCGTTCATCCTTAGGCTTTCAGGAGATGCGTCGGGCGGTGTTAAATGAGTTTGAAAAAGTGGAAGAACAATCGTACACGATAGGCGCTGGAATTTAAAAGGGGATGAATGAAGATGAAAAAACAATGGAAAGTGTTTGCATTATTACTAACGCTAGTTGTTTTTCTAATTGGCTGTGCAAAACATGAGTCAGCTGCGGAAGAGTCGGCAAATAGCAAAGAAATCGTTGTTAAAATTGGCGTTCAAGGAAGTGGTGGTCTATTCGGTAAAGCACAGGAAGAAAGGCTATTTGAAAAGGCTTTTGCCCCATATGGAGCAACCGTTGAATGGGTTGAGTTTCAAAGTGGACCGCCGATGACCGAAGCCATTGCATCCAATAAGTTAGACTTTGCAGGGCTAGGAAATATGCCGATTATTGCAGCACAAGCAGCAGGCATTCCTTTTACCGTTATTTCACAAGTACTAGAAGGTAAGAAAAATGTAGGTGTAGTTGTAAATTCAGCCAATGGCATAACAAACTTGCACGATTTAATGGGCAAAAAAGTGGCAGTTGGCAAAGGAACAAATGCCTATGACTTTTTATTACGTGGGCTTAAGAAAGAGGGGCTGAATCCAGAAAAACTAGAATTAATTAATTTAAATCCAGATGAAGCACAGGCAGCTTTTGATGCTGGTAGTATCGATGCCTGGGCAGTTTGGGAACCGTATTTAACAATCAATACATTATCAGGAAAAGGTACGATTATTGCAGATGGTGAGAAGCTGGATTTATTGTCACCTTCTTATCAAATTGTTCGTACAGCATTTGCAGAGCAACACGCGGATTTAGTTGTGGCCTATTTAAAGACATACAATGAGTTACTGCAATGGGAGTTGGACAATGAAGAAGAAGCGGTGAATCGTTATGCTACAGAACGTAAGTTGTCAGTGACATTAATAGAAGAGACGCGAAAACGTGCGCGTGGTATAAGTATTCCAGTAAGTGATGAAGTCATCGAGGAGCACCAAAATACCGCAGATTTTCAATATAAAATAGGCACAATTAGAAAAGCAATAAAGGTTAAGGATGTATTTGATAATCACTATATAGAAGAAGCATTGAAGTAATGGAAAGGAGTTGCCTAGGGTGGAAGCGACCATTGAGAAAAGTATCCAAGAAACACGCAAGAAACAGCGACTAAATTCGCACGCACAACTTCGAAAGCTAGTTTTGGGCTCGATTTTACCAATTGGGCTACTCATTGTTTGGGAAATTGCTGGACGCAATGCGTATTTAAATCCATTACTTTTATCGATGCCTTCTGATATTGTGCTGGAGTTTATCTATTTGGTGCAACATGGGAACTTGTTAGGGCATCTACAAATATCAACTTGGCGTGCATTAGGAGGTTTTGTTTTAGGGGGAGGGCTAGGATTGCTAGCTGGGATTTTAGTAGGCTTCTCCTATCTGTCGGAAAGGCTACTTAATCCTTCAATCCAAATGCTTAGAATGTTACCACATTTAGCTATTGCTCCATTATTTATTTTATGGTTTGGCTTTGGGGAAACTTCCAAGCTGCTGTTAATAGCGAAAGGGTCATTTTTCCCACTTTACGTCAATACATTTTTGGGCATACGTTCGATAGACCGAAAATTACTGGAAGTGGCAAATATACTGCAATTTAGTAGGTGGCACTTATTGACGAAGGTCATTGTACCCTCTGCCCTGCCAAACATCTTATTAGGGATTCGTTTATCGTTAGGTATTGCCTGGCTAGGATTAGTCGTAGCCGAAATGATGGGCTCAACATCTGGTATTGGGTTTTTAATCAATGATGCACGTGCAATGGCCATGATACCAACAGTCTTTGTCGGCATTATGATTTTTGCGGCACTCGGTAAACTATCGGATTCACTGATTTTATGGATAGAACGTAAATGTTTACGTTGGCAGCAAAATTTTAAAGGAGGATGAATGGATGGCAGTTGTACACAATGAGCAAAATTATACCCGAAAGCAAACACACACATGCCACTGGATGAATATGATTGTCCCATGGATTGTTCCGGTGCTCGTCCTACTTCTATGGCAAACTATTGGAAGTTTAGGTTTTGTCGAAGAACATATCTTACCGACACCCATCAAAATAGCAACAACGTTTGCAACGTTACTTGGCAATGGGGAACTCTTATATCACTTTGCTGTCAGTGGGCAACGGGTGTTCATAGGATTTGTGCTTGGGGCAGGAACAGGCATTATACTTGGTGTCTTAACAGGTTTTAGCCGACTTGTGCAAGAAGTGATTGATCCTAGTTTGCAAATGCTTCGTACCGTCCCTTTGCTTGCGTTAATACCATTATTTATATTGTGGTTTGGTTTGGGTGAATTTGGAAAAGTGCTAATGATTGCACTTGGCGCATTTTTCCCAGTCTATGTGAACTTCTTTTTAGGAATCCGGTTAGTTGATGAAAAGTTAATGGAAGTGGCAAAGATATTACAGTTTTCGTTTTGGCAAACGATAACTAAAGTTATGTTGCCATCAGCACTCCCGAATATTTTACTAGGTTTGCGTTTAGCACTGGGGACTTCCTGGTTAGTGCTTGTAGTGAGCGAAATGATGGGAACAAGTGCAGGGCTTGGCTATATGATTCAAGATGCGCGTGCATATGCGCAAACAGATATTGTGTTCGTTGGCCTTTTAATGTTTGCATTGTTAGGGAAATGTTCAGATTCACTCGTCTATGCGCTAGAACGGAAAAGCTTAAAATGGCGAGATACTTTCAAAGGATAAGAGGGATATATTATGGTGAAAAGAGCAGGACAATTACGATTAGGGGCTTTTATTTACTACAGCGGCCATCATAGCGCAAGTTGGCGCCATCCAGCAGCACGGAGCAACGAAATTTTTTCTGTCGATTTATATAAAGATTTAGCGCAGACAGCAGAACGTGGGAAATTCGACATGATGTTTTTAGCGGACTTATTATATGCAATGAATGTTGAAAAGGCAGCTTCAGGAATGCTTGATCCAGTCACGCTACTTTCAGCAATTTCGACTTCTACAACAAAATTAGGACTAACTGCTACAGTTTCTACGACATATAATCAGCCCTATAATGTGGCGCGACGATATGCGACATTAGACCATATAAGTAAAGGGCGTGCTGCCTGGAATATCGTGACATCTCAACTGGATATTGAGGCACAAAACTATGGAAAAGATAAGCATCCTGATCATGCCCTCCGTTATGAAATGGCTGAAGAATTTGTTGATCTTGTCACGGAGTTATGGGATAGCTGGGAGGATGATGCCATTGCATTAGATAAAGAAAATGGCTTATTTGCTCATGCGCAGAAAGTAAAAGAAGTTAATTACAAAGGACGCTGGTACAGCTCGAAAGGTCCATTAAATGTACCTCGACCTCCCCAAGGATATCCAGTGCTTGTGGTAGCAGGGTCATCAGAAGCGGGCAAAGATTTTGCAGCGAAAACAGGTGAAGTGGTCTTTACTGCACAGCAGTCTCTTGAATCGGCACAACAGTTTTATCGAAGCATTCATGAAAAATTAGCTGCTCAGGGGCGCCAGGAGAATAGTATAAAAATTATGCCAGGGATTTCACCAATTGTTGCACGAACGGAAGAAGAGGCTTGGGCAAAGCATGCGCAATTGCAAAATCTTATTACGGAACAAGATGCGGTCACGGCTGTTGCGGGCTTTTTAGGATTTGACTTAACAAGTTTTGATCCACATGGGCCTTTACCTGAAAACTTGCCTGATGTAGCTGCGGCATCAAATGGTATGAAAAGTCGTGTCCAATTATTCATTGATACGGCTAGAACGGAGAACTTATCTATTGTGGAGTTAGGACGTAAAATGCTAGGAGCTCGTGGACATTTACAATTTGTCGGCACACCTGAGCAGTTAGCAGATTTATTGGAACTTTGGTTTAATGAATATGCTTGTGATGGTTTTAATATTATGCCACCAGTCCTTCCTGTTGGATTGGACGATTTTGTAGATTTAGTGATTCCTGTTCTTCAGGAGCGGGGGTTGTTTCGTAAAGAGTATGAAGGAAATACTTTGCGAGAACATCTTGGCTTAGAGCGACCATTGTATCAGCATTTTAAAAAATTGCAGTCTATTTAACGATGGATGTTTAGTTGAAATACTGATATAAATAATACAAAAAGAGCCATCGCTTTTAGATGGCTCTTTTATACATAATTAAGTAGCTTTACGCATACCCTTTAAAATAAGACTCACAATGAAGATAAGTACGATTGCTCCAATTAATGCTGGGAATACGTAGAAATCACTGACTTTCCAACCCCAGTTTCCTAAAACCATACTACCTATCCAAGAACCGATAATCCCGGCAATGATATTACCAATAATGCCTCCAGGAATATCTTTTCCTAAAATGACGCCAGCTAACCAACCTAAAATTCCTCCGATGATTAAATACCAAATGAAACTGATCATAATGATTCATCTCCTCAAAGTTAAGATATAATGGCATTACTTAGTTATATCCTGTTTGAAGATAATTAAACCTGAATCGCTCTTTTTTTATGCGTTGCTTTTGTTATTTCACTACTTTTGCACCTAACGTATGTTCAAAATGGCGTAAAGCCCATTCATGACCTGCTGCGTCAAAACTAGCGACAGCATTTGCATAAATAACAGTGGAAATGCCCAAATTATAAGCATCGACAAGTGTGCCTCGAATATTATGAGGAGGAAAAAGCTTTGTTTCTGGATGAAACGGATCATTTTCTTCATGTAAGTCGTTAGCGAAAACGACTAAATGTTGTTCAGCAATGAATTGTTCAATTAGTGCTGTAATAGGTGCATCAAGTAATTGTCCTGGTTCCCCACATGTTAATTTACCGTCTGAAGCTACAAAATCATTCGTGTAATCAATCACAAGTAATGCTGCTTTTTTCAATTTATTGTCCACTCCTTTTAACATCATTATGCTCTTATGATGCCATATTTGGTTTTGGTTGTCAGAAAAATAGTCCTATTTTAATATTAAGAATAGTTTGAAAAATGACGGAAGTGCGCGTATAATGTGAAAAAAAGAAGAGGTGATAGTTTATGAATATGACTGTTATGAAACGTTTAGATCGCCAAGGTTTTCTTATCGCAGCGCTACATTTAGTAGTGGTAATAAATTTAGCTATGGAATTCGTATATGCATCGTAAACTCTTAAAAATACAATAGAAAGGTGAGTATAATGCTTGACCTATCCTAAAACAACCGTGAAGGCAATTTCGTCGTAGTCCACGGTTGTTTTTTGTTGTCTATAAATAAAATTTTGCTCTCATTAAGAGGAAGTTTTTTAAAATAATCAAATATATAAATTAGATGAGGGGGGGATAAAATGACGACAAGATTTCAACAAGCATTCAAAGGATTAGAGCGTCCATTTGCCTGGCTTGATCTAGACGCACTGGATCACAATATTAGCATGGTTCAGCAAGCATGCGCACAGAAAAAAATCCGCATTGCTACCAAATCGATTCGGTCTGTGGAGGTGCTGCAATATTTACAGCAAAACCTCTCGAATCTAGCAGGTTTTATGACATTTACTGCTGCCGAAACATTATTTTTACTGGAACAGCAATTTGATGATATGTTAATTGGCTATCCCATAATGGAAGAAATAGCGGTTCGACAGCTGTTACAGTTTGTCAAAGAAGGACGTACGGTCATTTTTATGGTTGATCGACCTGAACATATAGCGCTTTTAGAGAAATTAGGTGCTGAGCTTGAGGTGAAGGTATCCATTTGTATTGATATTAATGTATCGACTGATTTTAAAGTGCTTTATTTCGGTACGAGGCGCTCATCCCTGCATTCTCTCGAGTGCATCACACCTTTTTTATACTATATTAAAGAACAATCGCATATAGAAGTTGTAGGTGTGATGGGCTATGAAGCGCAAATAGCAGGCGTTGGGAATCGACCTGCAAGCGTTTTAAAAGGTAAGTTAATTGATTACATGCAAAAACAAGCAAAAAAACAAGTAACGCAGTTTCGTAGATTAGTTATTGCGCATATTAAAGCTTATTTTCCGCATGTGCGCTTTGTGAATGGCGGTGGTACGGGCAGCATGACGTACACAGCCAATCAAAAAGAAGTGACTGAAATCACAGTTGGTTCCGCATTTTATGCACCAGCACTTTTTGACCAGTATTCGCATTTGCAACTTGCTAAGGCAGCGGGTTTTGCACTGCGTGTTACACGCAAACCGACACCGCATATTGTGGTTTGTCATGGCGGAGGCTATCCGGCGTCTGGAGCGATGGCAACCGATCGTTATCCAGCTTTTTATGAGCCTGCTTATTTTTCATTGCTCAGCTTAGAAGGAGCAGGAGAAGTGCAGACGCCAATTAAAGTTACTGGGAAAGAGATAATAATAGGGGACACCATTTATTTTCGCCATGCAAAAGCAGGGGAATTATGCGAGAGATTTCCAGCACTTCATGCAATTAGGGGAGACGCTTATGTGGATAGTTTTGCAACCTATAGGGGGGACGGCCAATGTTTTCTATAGAAAAGTGGAAAAGTGGAGGCAAGTGGACAAATTGGGCAGGCAATGTCATTTCTTATCCAAGTGAGATGTATGTACCTCGCTCTATCGATGAAGTAATCAACGTCGTGGAACACGCGCGAGAATCCAAAAAAACCATCCGGGTGACAGGTGCTGCACATTCGTTTAGTGCGGTTGCTATGCCTGAGCATATTGCACTGTCATTACATAATATGCGAGGGCTGATTGCGATTGATGCTGAAAAACAAGAGGCGACATTCTGGGCAGGCACATATTTATACGAAATTGGACCACAGCTTGCTAAATATGGTTTTGCTCTTATCAATATGGGCGATATTCAAGAACAAACTATTGCAGGGGCTATTTCCACTGGTACA
Organism: Lysinibacillus sp. NPDC097195; assembly: GCF_044762075.1. NCBI lineage: Bacteria > Bacillati > Bacillota > Bacilli > Caryophanales > Bacillaceae > Lysinibacillus > Lysinibacillus sp. NPDC097195. Next base: position 788,261 of record NZ_JBIWDP010000001.1, read on the forward strand.
CATGGAACAGGTGTGACGTTAGGCTCGCTATCGTCGGCAGTAACACGCTGGTGCTTTGTCGATGGCAAGGGCCAATTTAACGAACATAGTAGAGGTTCAGATGAATTATCCGAAACTCTCCATGTGTCACTCGGCATGCTTGGTGTACTAGTAAAAGTAACAATCAAAGTAATACCACTTTATAGCCTATACTATATCGGGACAAGGGATACGTTAACAAATGGCCTAGCGTCCTTTGCTCAAGATATCCGGCAGCATCGTCATGTGGAATGGTTTTACTTCCCTGCTAGCGAGACCATTCAAATTAAACGAATGAATGCAATGGCCCCCATCTATCAAAGTCAATGGAACAAATATGTGGAAAATATAAAACTGCAAATCGTAGAAAACGGTGCATTTTTTGCCATGTCGGAACTGTGTAAGTGGAGGCCATCTTTAAGTGGGGCGATGAGTAAATTAGCTGCTGCAAATGTGGTGGAGGCCGAGAAAATGGGGATTAGCTATGAAATTTTCCCTTCGCCTCGCAGTGTGAAATTCCAAGAAAGTGAGTATGCGATAGCATTACCACAATTTGAAGCATGTATGGAAGAAATTCATGCTACGTTTAAAAAAGGGCATTTGCATGTACATTTTCCTTTAGAATGTCGAACGACTGCAGGTGAAGCCGGTTATTTAAGTCCGACACAAGGAGAAGAATCTGCCTTTATTGCCTTCCATATGTATAAAGGAATGGCGGAGGAGCCCTATTTTACATGGGTTCATACGTTAATGCAAAAATATCAGGGCCGTCCACATTGGGGCAAACAAAATCATTTAACTGCCTCCCATGTCCATGCAATGTATCCAAATGTCGATAAGTTTTTAGCCATTCGAGCAAATTATGATCCGGACAACCTATTTTTCACACAGTACTTAAAAAAATTATTTATAGTGTAAAAACTCATCTTGCTCGTGATAAACTCTGTGATTATTTTGGAAAAGAATAATCGCTTTTACATTTAATTCATAACAAATATTTTATATAATAAAAAAATTTAAATTTGAACGAATTGTCAAAATTTAATCATTTCGAGATAAAACTGATGCTTAATCAGCATGTAAACGATTTCAAATTTAGCAGAGTATTTTAATTGTTTAAACAATTCAAAAAATACTGTTGACTTAGCCTAGTTATTCGTACTATGATAACAACAATTTAATACGTTCGTTCCACAATTAGCTGCCAACAAAGGCAATTAGCTAGAACTAAACAAAATAGACAGAACATTTTGTATATAAAAACGAACATAGCAATAAATGAGGGGCGTTTAATATGAGAAGTGACATGATTAAAGTCGGCGTAGATCGTGCGCCGCATCGAAGTCTTTTATATGCAACAGGCAAAGTAAAAGCTAAGGATTTAGGGAAACCATTTATTGGGGTTTGTAACTCTTATATTGACATTATTCCAGGTCATGTTCATTTACGTACTTTTGCTGATGTAGTGAAAGAAGCCATAATTGAAGCGGGTGGCATTCCATTCGAATTCAATACAATTGGTGTTGATGATGGGATTGCAATGGGACATATTGGTATGCGTTACTCCTTACCAAGCCGTGAAATTATCGCAGATTCAGCAGAAACTGTTATAAATGCACACTGGTTTGATGGCGTATTTTACATTCCAAACTGTGACAAAATTACACCTGGAATGTTAATGGCAGCTGTTCGCACAAACGTACCATCGATTTTTGTATCTGGTGGTCCAATGGAGGCGGGTACTTCTGCTACAGGTAAACAGCTTTCTTTAACTTCAGTTTTTGAAGGTGTGGGAGCTCATAAATCAGGTAACATGTCAGCTGAAGAGCTGTTAGATATTGAAAATAATGCATGTCCAACATGTGGTTCATGTTCAGGGATGTTCACAGCGAACTCGATGAACTGCTTAATGGAAATGCTAGGTGTAGCGCTTCCGGGCAATGGTACAATTGTTGCCACTTCTGAAGAGCGTCATAAACTGATTAAAGAAGCCGCTAAACAATTAGTGCGTATGATTAAAGAAGACGTTAAGCCACGTGACATTATTACAAAAGAAGCAATTGACGATGCATTTGCACTCGATATGGCAATGGGTGGTTCTACAAATACAGTTCTTCATACATTAGCCATCGCAAATGAAGCTGAAATCGACTATAACATTGAAGATATTAATAAAGTGGCAGAACGAGTACCGTATTTAGCAAAAATTATGCCAGCTTCAGATATTTCAATGGATGATATTAATAAAGCTGGTGGTGTAAGTGCCATCATCAATGAATTAGCATCGATTCCAGGCGCTATTCATCCAAATCGTCCGACGGTTGCAGGTGTGACAATGGGCGAACTAGTAAAAGATTATCAGATTACAAATGAGCAAGTTATTCGTACAAAAGACAATCCGTATAGCCCAGTTGGCGGTTTATCCGTATTATTCGGTAATATTGCACCAGATGGTTCCGTTATCAAGGTTGGTGCTGTAGATCCTTCTATAAAAGTGTTTACAGGGGAAGCCATTGTCTTTGAATCACAAGAGGCAGCGCAAGAAAATATCGATAACGGTACGGTTAAGGAAGGCCATGTCGTCGTCATTCGTTATGAAGGACCAAAAGGTGGCCCAGGGATGCCTGAAATGTTAGCACCAACATCCGCCATTCAAGGTCGTGGTCTTGGCACTAAAGTAGCGTTAATTACCGATGGTCGTTTCTCCGGTGCATCTCGCGGTATTTCCATCGGGCATATTTCGCCAGAAGCAGCAGAAGGCGGACCCATCGCTTTAGTTGAAAATGGTGACATTATTACGATTGATTTGCCAAATCGTACAATCAATTTAGAAGTTTCCGAGGAAGTATTGGCACAACGTCGTGCCAAACTACCAGTATTTGAACCGAAAATCAAACGCGGTTGGTTAGCAAGATATTCAAAACTAGTAACAAGCGCCTCAACAGGTGGCGTCATGAAAATTTAAGTTTAAAAATAAGATAAAACGTTGATGAGGTTAAAGGTTCTAGAGCCTTGTATCTACCAGAGAGCCGGTCGTGCTGGAAGCCGGCGATACAACTAGATCCGACATCCCCTCGGAGTGAACTATTAAACGCGTAACCGCCATTAGATAGTTCCGGGCATATTCGAAGTGCTCGTTATTAATGAATAAATGATTTATGACACCGTATTGGATGCGAGTTTTCTTGCATTGGTTCATAAATGCTTTCATTTATTCGCGAGGTAGCAATTAATATTGCTATAAACAAGGGTGGTACCATGAAAAGTCTTTTTCATCCCTACGCAAGGTAGTTCTTTGCGTTCGGAGAAAAGGGCTTTTTATTATTTTTTTAGAGAAGTATTTTACTATTTACCGTTTTCCGGCATAAATCTAAAACCTTTTCAACTTTAAATCATTAAAGTGTTCATGAACAAGAATGGGTAGTCGTATGCTGATGTGAATAGAAAGACAAGAAGGAGGCTTATGTTGATGAGTACGAATGTTTCAATCAATGAAAAAGAACAGGTAGCGACAGAAGAAGTAGAACAAACTTTTCAAGCGAAAGATGGTGCAGACATTTTAATTCAAGCGCTGCATGATCAAAATGTTGAAATTATTTTTGGCTATCCAGGTGGAGCAGTACTTCAAATCTATGACGCCATGTACAAAAATCCAATTCGTCATATTTTAACACGTCACGAACAAGGTGCGATTCATGCCGCGGAAGGCTATGCACGTGTCTCGAATAAACCGGGTGTTGTTATCGCTACAAGTGGTCCGGGAGCAACGAATTTAGTAACGGGTATTGCCGATGCAATGATCGATTCCATCCCTTTAGTCGTTTTCACTGGGCAGGTAGCAACAACAGTTATCGGAACAGATGCCTTCCAGGAAGCAGATATTATGGGCATTACTACACCAATTACAAAGCACAACTATCAAGTGCAAGATGTCAATGATATCCCACGCATTGTAAAAGAAGCGTTCCATATTGCAAACACTGGCCGAAAAGGACCAGTTGTGGTCGATTTCCCAAAAAACGTCTCGCAAATGCTGTTTGATGTAGAGAATCCACCGAAGGAACCTGAAGAAATTTATTTGCCTGGTTATCAACCGACATACAAGCCGAACTATTTGCAAATCCAAAAGGCAATTCAAGCTATTTCATTAGCGAAAAATCCAGTCATTTTAGCAGGAGCTGGTGTACTATTTGCTGATGCACGCGAAGAATTAACTACATTTGCTGAAAAGTATCAAATTCCAGTAATCAACACATTACTAGGTCTTGGTTCAATCCATGGGGAACATGAACTATTTCTCGGAATGGCAGGGATGCATGGCACAGTAACAGCGAATATGGCCATTACTAAATCCGATTTACTGATAAATATTGGTGCTCGTTTTGATGACCGTTTAACGGGTAATTTAGCAACCTTTGCACCGAATGCAACTATTGTTCATATCGATATTGATCCAGCAGAAATCGGTAAAAACGTTCCGACCGATATCCCAATTGTAGCGGATGCAAAAGAAGCACTTAAATCTTTATTGAAAAAAGACTTTGATGCGCCAGATACAGAACAATGGCTTGAGTTTTTAAACAATCATGCCAAAGAATATCCATTATGGTATTCAAAAGAAGAAGGAGATACAGAAGTTTTACCGCAAGAAGCATTAGAGCTTGTGCATAAAATTACTGAAGGTGAAGCGATTGTGACGACGGATGTCGGGCAGCACCAAATGTGGGCTGCACAATATTATCGCTTAAACAATGATCATGGATGGGTAACGTCTGGTGGACTTGGTACGATGGGCTTCGGCTTCCCGGCTGCAATTGGGGCCCAATTTGCGAAGCCAGACAAAAAAGTTGTTTCGATTGTAGGCGATGCAGGCTTCCAAATGACTGCACAAGAGCTTTCATTATTAAAAGAATTCAACTTGCCAGTAAAAATTGTGATTTTAAATAACAGCTGTTTAGGGATGGTACGCCAATGGCAAGAAACCTTCTATGAAGAGCGTTATTCATCATCACTGATGCCGATTCAACCAGACTTTGTTAAATTAGCGGATGCATATGGCATTAAAGGCTATCGAATTGACACAATTGACGAAGCAGAAAGTATTTTCCGAGAGGCATTGTTATCTGATGAGCCAGCGTTAATTGATTGCCGTGTAAAACAGCTTGAATGTGTATACCCAATGGTTGCGCCAGGTAAAGGGTTACATGAAATGATTGGGGTGAAAAAGAATTGAAACGAGTAATTACAGTAACAGTGATTAATCAAAGTGGTGTGTTAAACCGTATTACCGGTTTATTGATGAAGCGTCAATTCAATATCGAGTCAATCACAGTTGGTCATACTGAACAGCCAAACTTCTCTAAAATGACATTTGTTGTAAATGTAGAAGATGAGCGCAAAATTGAACAATTAGTGAAGCAACTATCGAAGCAAATTGATGTGTTGAAGGTCAATGACATTACAGATAAATCGATCGTGCTTCGTGAGCTAGCGCTTGTAAAAGTTATTTCACCACCAAATTTACGTCTAGAAATGAACTCGATTGTCGAACCGTTCCGCCCACAAATTATTGATACGGCGAAAAACGTTGTGACCTATCAAGTAGTAGGACACCCAGAAAAAATTGATGCCTTTATTGAGCTAATTCGCCCATATGGTATTAAAGAATTAACGCGTACTGGTGCTACCGCATCTGTTCGTGAAACGCAAAAAATCTTGAATACGCAGCTCTCTATTTTAAAATAGTTTGCATATAAAATCGAAAATTGTGATGTTGTCCCGTCAAACGAGGTCATGATCACAACAAAAAAAATATACCCAATATTAGGAGGAAACAAACAATGGCTACAATGTACTATGAACAAAACATCAACGAGGACGTATTAAAAGGCAAAAAAATCGCAATTATCGGTTACGGCTCACAAGGTCACGCACATGCTTTAAACCTTAAAGAATCAGGGTTCGATGTAGTAGTAGGTGTTCGTCCAGGCGGCTCTTTCGATGCAGCAAAAGCGGATGGCTTAGATGTTAAAACAGTTGCGGAAGCAGCGCAAGAAGCAGATGTCATCCAAATCTTACTGCCAGACGAGCGTCAAAAAGCAGTTTATGAAGCTGAAATTGCTCCATATTTAGAAGCTGGTAAAGCACTTATGTTTGCACATGGTTTCAATATTCACTTCGGTCAAATTACGCCACCTGCAGATGTTGACGTATTTTTAGTAGCACCAAAAGGACCAGGGCATCTAGTGCGTCGTCAATTCCAACAAGGTGCTGGTGTACCAGGACTATTCGCTATTCATCAAGATGCAACAGGTCAAGCAAAAGATTTAGCGCTTGCTTACGGTAAAGGTATTGGCGCTGCACGTGGCGGTTTACTAGAAACATCATTTAAAGAAGAAACAGAAACAGATCTATTCGGGGAGCAAGCAGTACTTTGCGGTGGGGCAACTCAATTAGTAAAAGCAGGATTTGAAACATTAGTAGAGGCTGGCTACCAACCAGAACTTGCTTACTTCGAAACATTACACGAATTAAAATTAATCGTAGACTTAATGTTCGAAGGTGGTATGGCGACAATGCGTTACTCAGTATCAGATACAGCTGAGTGGGGTGACTATGTTGCGGGTCCACGTATCATTGATGAATCGGTAAAAGGCCGTATGAAAGAAGTATTAACAGATATCCAAGATGGCACATTTGCTCGTCGTTGGATTCAAGAAAATGAAAATGGTCGTCCAGACTATACAAAATTCAAAGAAGCTGGTGCAAACCACCAAATCGAAGAAGTTGGTGCAAAATTACGTGCAATGATGCCATTTATTAACGAAGGTAAGGAAAAAGTTGTGAGAGAAGTGGCGACTAGTGCGAAAAATTGATATTTTTGATACCACGCTGCGCGATGGTGAACAATCTGCTGGTATTAATTTAAATACAGCGGAGAAAATTGAAATCGCCAAGCAACTTGAACGTCTGGGTGTAACTATTATTGAAGCAGGTTTTCCTGCTTCATCGCCCGGTGATTTTGAAGCAGTGCAGCGCATTGCAAGTACAGTAAAAAATTCAACTGTAACAGGGCTAGCTCGTTGCGTGCAAAAAGATATTGATACGACATGGGAAGCCATTAAAGTAGCACAGCAACCCCATATTCATATTTTTTTAGCAACCTCGCCAATTCATATGGAATACAAACTAAAAAAATCACCAGATCAAGTAGTGGAGCAAGCAATTGAAGCGGTGAAATATGCAAAGAAATTTTTCCCGCTTGTACAATGGTCAGCTGAGGATGCTTTCCGCTCAGATCGTGAATTTTTAGTGCGTATTATGAATGATGTGATTGCTGCAGGTGCGACGACGATTAACGTGCCAGATACAGTTGGCTACGCATCACCTCAAGAATACGGTGCATTATTCAAATTTTTACTTGAAAATGTCAAAGGTGCAGAGAAAGTTAAGTTCTCAGCACATTGCCATGACGATTTAGGAATGGCGACAGCTAACACAATTGCGGCTATTGAAAATGGTGCGACGCAAGTAGAGGGCACGATTAACGGTATTGGTGAACGTGCAGGAAATGTTGCGCTAGAGGAAATCGCGGTTGCCCTTCATATCCGTAAAGATATTTATCCTGTCGAAACAGGTATAAATTTACAAGAGATTAAGCGAACTTCTCAATTAGTAAGTAAGCTTACGAATGTCGTGATCCAACCAAATAAAGCAATCGTTGGGAAAAATGCATTTGCCCATGAGTCGGGTATTCACCAAGACGGTGTGTTAAAAAATCCTGAAACTTACGAAATTATTTCACCAGCCTTAATCGGGGAAGGGGAAGTGCCACTTGTCCTTGGCAAACATTCAGGACGTGCTGCTTTCCGTGATCGTGCAGAAACAATGGGCTTTACCCTGTCGGATGAAAAATTAAACAAAGCATTTGTGGAATTTAAACAGCTGGCAGATCGCAAAAAAGAAATTACCGAAGAAGATTTACTAACACTGCTTACAGAGCAACAAGTCCAAATTGAAGATGTCCCATTATTTGAACTAAAGATGGTGCAAGTACAATATGGTACAGAAAATATTCCAACCGCTACGGCAACTGTCGTGACGCCAGAAGGTCACGTAAAAAATGTAGTGGCAACGGGCTCTGGCTCAGTGGAAGCAATTTTTAATACGTTAGAACAGCTTGTACCAGGTGCTATCCATGTGATTGATTACCGTGTGAAATCGGTCGGCAAAGGGCGCGATGCCCTTGGTGAAGCGGTCATTAATATCCGCTATGACGGTGTATCCACAACAGGTCGAAATTCATCTCAAGATGTATTAGAAGCATCGGCTAAAGCTTATTTAAATGCCATTAACCGCCATTTAATTCAAGTAAGTCTTCGTGCTCAAGGTCAACTAGTTTAATATTATTTGGCTCTCACCTCCTTAAAGTGGTGAGAGTCTTCCTAAAATAGCGTAACCAGACTCTATAAAAAGAAAGGTGTTTTATAAATGGAGAAAAAAATTACAGTACTACCTGGCGACGGAATTGGGCCAGAAGTGGTTGCGTCAGCTATTCGTGTATTACAAGTAATCGGCAAACGTTTCAACCATACGTTCCATTTAGGTTATGGCACAATCGGAGGCGCTGCCATCGATCAGCATAATAATCCACTACCCGATGAAACAATTGCGATGTGTGAGAGCAGTGATGCAATTCTATTAGGAGCAGTAGGTGGTCCTAAATGGGACAATAACCCACCGGAACTACGTCCAGAAAAAGGACTATTACGTATTCGCAAGCACTTTGATTTATTCGCAAATTTACGTCCAGTAAAGGCGTTCCCGAGTTTACTAGATGCTTCACCTTTAAAACGTGAGGTAGCCGAAAACGTCGATTTAATGATCGTACGTGAACTTACAGGCGGCGTATACTTCGGGGAACCACGTATGCGTACTGAAAATGGCGCGATTGATACTACAGTGTATTCAACAGCAGAAGTAGAGCGTATTGTTGAAAATGCCTTTGAATTAGCACGTTTACGTGGTGGCAAATTATGTTCTGTCGATAAAGCAAACGTACTTGAAACTAGCCGTTTATGGCGTGAAGTAGTGGAAGCGAAGAAAAAAGACTATCCAGATGTAGAAGTAGAGCACAACTTAGTAGATTCTGTAGCGATGAAATTAATTACGAATCCAGCTCACTATGATGTCGTTGTGACTGAGAATATGTTTGGTGATATTTTAAGTGATGAAGCATCTGTTATTACAGGTTCTCTTGGTGTATTACCATCTGCATCAATTCGTGGTGATAATTTCGGGCTTTACGAACCAGTACACGGTTCAGCACCAGAAATTGCAGGGCAAGGTGTAGCGAACCCAGCTGCAACGATTTTGTCAGTGGCTATGATGTTACAATACTCATTTGGCCTTGCGGAAGAAGCGGCAGAAATCGAACGTGCAGTAAGTGCAGTGTTTGATGATGGTTACTTTACTGCAGATCTTACACGTGATGGTGGGCGCACACTTTCTACAAATGAATGGACAGATAAAGTAATTAACGAAATTGATACAAGTTTTGTCTCGGAAAGTATTATGACAACATATATTTAAGAAATAGGTGAAGACAATGGGAAAAAATATAATTGAAAAGATTTGGGATAAACATGTTGTTTATCAGGAAGAGGGCAAACCGGACCTGTTATATATTGATCTCCATTTAATTCATGAAGTAACTTCTCCGCAAGCATTTGAAGGTTTACGCATGAATGGACGCAAAGTGCGTCGTCCTGATTTAAGCTTTGCGACGATGGATCATAACGTGCCAACGAAAAATTTACCGACAATCAATGACCCAATTGCGCGCAATCAAATCGAAACATTGGCGAAAAACGCTGCTGAATTCGGTATTGAACTAGCAGGTATGGGTCACCCTGACCAAGGAATTGTCCACGTTATTGGACCAGAATTAGGCTTGACACAGCCTGGTAAAACAATTGTTTGTGGTGATTCTCATACATCTACACATGGCGCATTTGGTGCTATTGCATTTGGTATCGGTACTTCCGAAGTAGAACATGTGATGTCCACACAAACATTATGGCAAAACAAACCTAAAACAATGGAAATTCGTGTTGAAGGAGAGCTACCTGTAGGCGTTGCTGCTAAAGATATTATTTTAGCGATCATCTCTAAATTCGGCATTGGCGTTGGTACAGGGCATATTGTGGAGTTCACTGGAGAGGCCATCCACAAACTATCAATGGAAGAACGCATGACGATTTGTAATATGTCAATTGAAGCGGGTGCAAAGGCAGGGCTAGTATCACCAGATCAAATTACAGTAGATTATATTCGTGGTCGCAAATATGCACCACAAGGTGAAAAATTTGAAGAAGCGTCAGCCTATTGGTTAAGTTTAGCATCAGATGAGGATGCCACATATGATGAAGTGCGCATTATCCAAGCCGAGGAAATTGAGCCTATTATCACTTGGGGGACAAATCCTTCCATGGGTGCTGGTGTGTCGCAAAATGTGCCAACGCAGGCAGATTATCAGGATGAGACTGATAAAGCAGCTCTGCGTAAAGCACTTGACTATATGGGCTTAGAAGAAGGGCAACCGTTAACTTCAATCGATATTCAATACGTATTTATTGGCTCATGTACGAACTCCCGCTTAAGCGATTTACGTGCTGCGGCGAACATTATTCAAGGTCGTAAAGTGCATGAAAACGTTACTGCCATCGTTGTACCAGGTTCTCATACGACAAAAAAACAAGCAGAGGCAGAAGGTCTAGACAAAATTTTCATCGATGCTGGTTTTGAATGGCGCGAATCAGGTTGCTCGATGTGTCTCGCTATGAATGACGATGTGGTACCAGCTGGTATGCGCTGTGCCTCAACATCAAACCGTAACTTTGAAGGGCGCCAAGGTGCGGGTGCACGTACCCATCTCGTTTCACCACCAATGGCAGCCGCTGCAGCGATTGCAGGCCACTTCGTTGATGTACGTGAATTCGTAAAGGAAACTGTGTAAAGTTCAATTTTACACGGAAGGGATGATTGAATATGGAACCAATTAATATCGTAAATAGTGTCATTACACCATTAGACCGTAAAAATGTTGATACAGATCAAATTATTTCAAAAGAATTTTTAAAACGCATTGAGCGTACAGGCTTTGGTCAGTATTTATTTTATCACTGGCGCTTTGATGCGCAAGGCAATGAAGTACAAGACTTTGTATTAAATAAACCTGAATTCAAAAACTCTAAAATTTTAGTGGCTCAAGATAATTTTGGTTGTGGTTCTTCTCGCGAGCATGCACCATGGGCCATTTTAGATTATGGCTTCAATGTTGTCATTGCACCTTCATTCGCTGATATTTTCCATAATAACTGTTTTAAAAATGGTATTTTACCGATCAAATTAACAGAGGCAGAATGTGATGAAATTTTAGCAAAAGGTTTAGCGAAACCGTATCATGTCGAAGTGAATCTTCAAGCACAAACGGTCACAGGCGAGGACGGTAAAGTCTATACATTTAACATCGATTCTTACTACAAAGAAACATTATTAAATGGCTTGGATGAAATTGCGCTAACTATTAAGTATGAAGATCATATTGCCGCATTTGAAGCGCAACGTGTAGCTTATTAAATAGAGAGTACTGGGACAAAAGAGACAAAGTGTTAGATTGATTACCATCAATCTAACACTTTTTTTGCTTATAGGGGTGTTGCTATCGCTGATAAAACGGGTGAAATCGCCGATAAAACGGGTGAAATCGCCGATACAAGGGAAGAAATCGCCGATAAAACGAGTAGAATCGCCGCTGCATTGAAAGAACTGGAGCGAGTAAGCCTTTGTCTTTCTATTGTATACTCGGTAAAATGGTAATGAACAACGGAAAGGATGATTTAGATGATTACTGTAATAGGCAGTTTAAATATGGATTTAATCTTACAAATGGGAGATTTTCCTCAGCAAGGGGAAACCGTACTTGGGGAACAGTTTCAAACAAGCCCGGGTGGAAAAGGGGCAAATCAGGCAATCGCTGCGGCTCGATTAGGTAGTGAGGTAACAATGATTGGCTGTATCGGTAATGATAACTTTGGTGATACATTGCAAACGGTTTTAGCGCAAGAACACATTAATACAAAATCGCTATTTACAACATCAGCACCGACGGGCATTGCCAATATTTTAATTCACCAAAACGATAACCGGATTATTGTCGTGCCAGGGGCAAATTATAAGCTGGAGCCGTCACATTTGGATGCGGTTAAAGATGTGATAGAACAGAGCAAAATCGTAATTTTACAGCTGGAAATTCCAAAAGAAACGACGGCATATGCATTGGAATTATGTAAAGATGCTAATGTGCCAGTATTATTAAACCCAGCACCAGCAGCGAACTTTGATATCCAATGGATGGAGGACATTACTTACATTACACCGAATGAAATAGAGTGTGCCCAGTTATTTGGAGACAATATTGACAGTATACTAGAAAAATATCCGAATAAGATGATTGTTACATTAGGAAGTGATGGCGCGTGTTACTTTGATGGAGAATATCCTATACATGTGCCTGGCTATATGACAAAAGTAGTAGATACAACAGGAGCAGGCGACACATTTAACGGTGCACTTGCTTATGCATTAACAGAGGGGCAATCTTTGGATGAAGCTGTTTATTTTGCTAATATAGCGGCATCACTGTCTGTGGAGAAATTAGGCGCACAAGGCGGTATGCCAACACTTAGCCAAGTGTATGCGAGAATGGCGGGGTTGGACGAATAGCAAAGATAGCACTTAAAATTGAGCTTTTAATGCATTAGTTGTTAGCGAGGAAAATCTCATTGCATTTACCTATTTGTGCAATAAATAAAGCAAATAAAGAAAAAATAACTAAGAACTAAATCCTATTTGTGACAACCCGAACTAAGTAGTTTGTCCTTTTTTATTATTAATTTTCAACTATGTATAAGAATTAGAATAGTTTCATTTATAATGAAACTATAGATACATAGGAAAGAGGTTTTGAGGATGACGAATATTGACACTACGCCAATCGACTATACAGCCTCAGCGAATAATATTTTGCCACAGTTTGTGGATCGTTTACGTCAACTGCACAGCATTATTGTACAAAATACATATGTAAAAGATACAGCTAAGCACTTAAATCGTATAATCCAAGATGCAAACAATGAAACAATGGTACTTATAGTCGGGAAAGAGCGGGTAGGAAAAACAACACTTGTGAACGGACTTCTTGGTCGTTCTATTTTACCTGTTAGCGATCAAAATCCGACAGGGGTTAATACGTTTTTACGTTACGGTGAAAATGAGGAAGTAAAAGCTTATTTCTTAGATGGTATGGTGGCAATATTTGATATGAGTAAGCTAGAATTACTCACTACTGGAGATACTTTTGCATCACAAATTTTACGTGAACATTTAGATTATCTAGAAGTATATATAAAACATGATTTATTGAAATCTGTTACAATTATCGACTCTGTGTCTTTAGAATCGGGTGGGGGAGAAATGGCCTATTTCTCTGAATCTTTAATAAATCGTGTGGATGAAATTTTCTGGGTGCTACGCTCTCAGTCAATGGCAATCGATGCAGAAATTTTATTAATGGAAGCTTTAAAAAATAAAGGGGTCGTCCCTCTTTGCATTGTAAATGCAATCGATAAAGATAATAATACAGAGGCGTTTATAAGTTCTGAAAAAGAACGAATTGGTCATTTAATTAGCGATTTTGTTCCTGTTTCGGCAGTAGATGCACTTGAAGCACAACGAACTGAAAATAAAGAATTATGGCATCAAAGTCAATATGATCATTTAATTGCGCAAATTCAACGGGTTGCGATGAATAGTGATAAAAAAACGTACGCTATTATTATTCGTTTTTTACAATGGCTAGAACGTTTCCGTTTCGAATTAACAGTTATACCACAACGTGATCCATTCCAATCAGCCGTTGAAAATATAGAAAAGGTCGCTGGTGATTCACAATATGAATTTTCACGTTATCAGCGTGATTTAGCGATTGTACAAGAATACGAACAAGAATATGGACAAGTAGCAAATGTATTCAAAAATGTACAAACGTTGTATCAGCTCCTACAAACGATTTCTCAAAATGATTATTTACAAGATGATTACGTAGAACAGTTTACTGAAAAGGCAATAGTCTACCAACAAACTTTACGTGAATATCGAAATATGCACAACGAATATATGCGAGAATATGAGCGCTTAGATGCGCAACATAAAAAAATTCATGGCAAAGGACTCATGAAAGCCATCTTTGGCCAACATACCCAAAATGAATTTTTCAAAGAGCGTGTTTTGCGCTTAAATGAACAGCAAGAAGAATGTGTTTCTCAATATGCGAAAGTACGTGAAGCGGAAGCCACAATTATGGACGAAATGCAAACAGTTCAAAGCTATTTGATTGGATTATCGAAACAGCGTTTAGCTCGAATAGAAAAAAGAGTTAAAGAGCTTAACCAACAACGTGCCAAAGAAAAAAAACAATTAAAATTATATGAGGCTAAATTAAATGAGTTTTCGTGTTTAATTGAAGCGCAAGGATTTATTAAAGATAATATCCAACCATTTCTAATGGAGGATAGTATGCCACTTCGCATAAAAGATCAACAAATGCTGAAAGAAACAATCGACAGTATTATTGATATAGATTTATCAAAAAATGGCCTACTTGCTAGAAGTCAGATGAACAATAAAATGGAAAGTATAGAGATTCCTTTTGAGGTTCACAGTAAATACCCTCTACAAGAATTACGCCTTGCAGAGACGGATATTAAATCCAACGATATTCCAGCAATACCAAACAAATTAGAAATTCAATATGAAGCATAGTATTTGTTAAGTCAAAGTCCTAAAAGTGATGGATTCTTTTAGGGCTTTGTTTTATTTACCTATGCTTGCAACTTAACTAGATACATCCTATTAACATTCTTCTAATGATGATATAAAATAGGCATACAAAGATGAAGTGGGTGGTTTTTTGGTTTCTTCTAAAGATGTAGCAAGGTTTGCGGGTGTCTCACAGACAACTGTTTCTCGAGTATTAAATACTCCTGAACTAGTTAAACCGAAAACAATAAAAAAGGTGATGGAGGCAATTGAAGAATTAAACTATATACCAAATGATATTGCAAGATCACTTGTACAACAAAAGACAGGGATTATTACGTTAATTTCTGGTCCTTTACATAATCCCTTTTTTGTTGATACAACAACAGCAATAGTTAATTTTGCTAATGCGAGGGGTTATAAGGTAAATGTACATTTTGGAACGGAAGAAAATTTACATACAATTTATAATTCCGTATTAGAAACGAAAGTTGATGCGATTATATTATCTTCTATCGGATATACAGATCCATTATTTTATAAGCTCGAAAAATTAGATATCCCCTTTATTATGTTTAACCGTAAACATAAAGAAAATAAGCATTTTGTTGAAATTGATAATGTGGAGGCTGGTTATTTAGCGACTAACCATATGTTGTCTTTGGGGCATAGGGATCTTTGCTGGATTGGTGGACCACATGAAATGAGCACTTTCTATGGAAGGTATGAGGGCTTCAAAAGAGCGTTAGCAGAAGCAGAAATAGATGCAAATATCGTGCCAGCATTTTTTACAAATACGAGCAAAGATGATATAAAACGAGTATTTGAAGAACTATTGCTTCTTAATCCAAGACCGTCAGCGATTTGTGCTGCTACAGATGCAATTGCTATTGAAATTCTTAACCAATGTTTGGAGCAGGGATTCACTATTCCTAACGATTTTAATGTGATTGGTATTGATAATGTGGAGTTAAGTAAACACCATTCAATATCCTTGACTACAGTGGGCATCGAATCGGAAAAAAATCTAGGATTTCTAGCGATTGAAAAATTATTTGATGTAATGGAGAAAAAAAGTGCTTGCATCCAGCAAACTGAATCTGTTAAACTTTTCCCAAGAAACACCACAGGAAAAAAATGAACTGATATTTGTCAGTTTATTTTTTTACCTCATAAATGGTTACGTATTCATTTCTTTATTTTCTGAAATGAATACGTAACCATAAAGGAATGGAAGGTGAA
Source organism: Lysinibacillus sp. NPDC097195 (assembly GCF_044762075.1). Taxonomy (NCBI): domain Bacteria; kingdom Bacillati; phylum Bacillota; class Bacilli; order Caryophanales; family Bacillaceae; genus Lysinibacillus; species Lysinibacillus sp. NPDC097195. Next base: position 804,401 of record NZ_JBIWDP010000001.1, read on the forward strand.
GAGTTGAAGAAAGAATTATTGATAAACGGCGAATGGCGTATGACTGAGGCGTATACGGATGTGTATGCCCCGTATTCAAAAGAATTAATTGCTAAATTCGCTATGGCAAGTAAGGACGACGTGCAAAATGCAATAGAATCTGCACAGCAAGCAACTTCAAAAATGGCGTCTTTAACAGCATTCCAGAGAGCACAAATTTTAGAACAATTATCGAATTTATTTGCAGATCATCAAGAAGAAGCCGCATCAATCATTGCTTTAGAATCAGCGAAGCCACTAAAGTATGCAATTGCAGAAATTGAACGAACAATTGAAACATATAAGTTTGCTGCAGAAGAAGCAAAGCGCGTTGCAGGAGAGTTGATTCCGATGGACGCTTCAAAAGGTGGAGAAGGACGGTTTGGTTATACTCTCCGAGAACCAATTGGGGTTATAGCGGCCATTACACCGTTTAATTTTCCTCAAAATCTTGTCGCACATAAAGTAGGACCTGCATTAGCAGCAGGAAATACAATTGTTTTAAAACCAGCAACTCAAACGGCCCTATCCGCACATTTTTTAGCGAAACTACTAGCTAAAACAGATTTGCCAGCAGGTGCTTTTAATTTAGTTACGGGGCAAGGAAAACTCATTGGAGATACGTTTTTAGCCCATCCACAGGTAAAAATGATTACATTTACAGGCAGTCCTGCAGTAGGAATATCACTTCGTAATCGAGCTGGTTTGAAAAAGGTGACGTTAGAACTTGGCTCCAATGCAGGCGTTATTGTTGATGAAGGTGTTCAATTAGATAAAATTATGGATCGCATTGTTATGGGAGCGTTTTCAAACCAAGGTCAAGTATGTATTTCACTCCAACGAATCTATGTCATGGAAAATGTAATTGACCCATTTTTAGAACAATTAACAGCAAAAATTAATCTACTAACCTTAGGAAATCCGCTTCATCCAACGACAGATCTTACTACAATGATTTCAGAAACGGAGCAACAACGAGCGCTTACATGGATTCAAGAAGCCGTGAGGAATGGAGCACAAATAATTACTGGAGGTCGTATTGAAAACAATATTTTATTGCCTACAGTGCTTTACAATGTTTCATCTAATAGCCGTGTTTCTTGTGAAGAAATTTTTGCTCCAGTAGTAATCGTCAACACCGTGTCCACAATAGATGAAGCAATCGAAGCCATAAATGATTCTCATTACGGGTTACAAGCTGGCATTTTTACACCAACTATTGAAACGGCATTTAGAGCATCAAAAAAATTACAAGTAGGTGGTGTCATGATTAATGATGTTCCTACATATCGTGTAGATCATATGCCATATGGTGGAGTAAAAGAAAGCGGAACAGGAAGAGAAGGAATTAAATATGCAATAGAAGAAATGACTGAGATGAAATTAGTTATATGGAATAACAACTAATCATGAAATGGGGATGTTTATAAATGAAGATGATAAATCAGCACGCTAAGCTTTTTGTTATGGATAATGGCACGATGCGGATGGATAAAAACTATATGATTGCGATGCATAATCCTGCAACAATTGATCATCCAAATCAACCTAATGAGTTTGTTGAATTTCCTGTTTATACAGTGTTAATTGATCATCCAGAAGGGAAAATTTTATTTGATACGGCATGTAATCCAAACTCAATGGGACCTGAGGGACGCTGGGGTGAATTTACTCAAAAAGCATTTCCTATTAATATGCCAGAAGAGTGCTATTTACACCATCGTCTTGAAGAATTAAATGTTCGCCCAGAAGATATTAAATATGTTGTAGCTTCACATCTTCATTTAGATCATGCAGGTTGTTTAGAATTATTTACGAATGCCACGATTATTGTGCAGGAAGATGAATTCAATGGCACATTACAAACATACGCGAGAAATGTTAAGGACGGCGCATATGTTTGGGGGGATATTGATATGTGGATTAAGAACAACTTACAATGGCGACTAATCAAACGTGGTGAAGATAATGTAAAACTTGCAGAAGGCATTAATATATTGAATTTTGGTAGCGGTCACGCTTGGGGTATGCTTGGCTTGCATATTAATATGCCTGACACTGGGGGAATAATTTTAGCGTCAGATGCTATCTACACAGCAGAAAGCTTTGGTCCTCCTGTTAAGCCACCTGGTATTATTTATGATTCAGTCGGCTATAATTCAACAGTTGAACGAATTCGACGATTAGCAAATGAGACGAATTCACAAGTTTGGTTTGGTCATGATCCTGTGCAATTTAAATCATTTAGAAAATCAACAGAGGGTTATTATGAATAGATAGGAGTAGATTAAATGAATAAATTAACCTTTACTCCTACAAGTTATACAGGTTGGGGTTGTCTACAACAACTACTTGTAGAAGTAAACAAATTTCAAGCAAATAATATATTAATAGTAACGGACCCATTTTTAAAAGACTTAGGCTTAGTGGAGCAGGTTAATAAGCCATTGCAGGACAATGGATATCAGACGACGATTTATAACGACATTGCACCTGAGCCACCTCTTGCAATTGGCGAACGACTAGTTGACTATACACGAAAACATCAATTTGATTTAGTAATTGGGTTAGGTGGAGGAAGTGCATTAGATTTAGCAAAGTTGGCAGCTGTATTAGCTACTCATGAGGGGCAGGTGGCAGACTATTTAAATTTAACAGGCACGAAAGCAGTTAAAAATAAAGGACTTCCGAAAATTTTAATTCCAACAACTTCGGGGACGGGATCAGAGGTTACCAATATTTCTGTATTATCATTAGAAACAACTAAGGATGTTGTGACCCATGATTATTTGCTTGCTGATGTAGCAATTGTAGATCCTGAATTAACAATTTCATTGCCTTCAAAAGTTACTGCTGCTACGGGTGTAGACGCTTTAACACATGCAATTGAAGCATATGTTTCTATTAATGCAAATGTAGTGACAGACGGTCTTGCACTGCAAGCAATTAGATTAATTAGTAATTCAATTCGTACAGCTGTACATGATGGTAAAAACAAGCAGGCACGCTCTGATATGAGTTATGGTAGTTATTTAGCAGGCTTGGCATTTTTTAATGCAGGTGTAGCAGGGGTACATGCCTTGGCTTATCCGCTTGGTGGTCAGTACCATATTGCACATGGTGATTCAAACGCAGTATTATTGCCATACGTAATGGGCTATATCCGTAAAAGCTGCGAAAAACGCATGAAAGATATTTTAGATGCAATGGGAATATCATCGATGTACTTATCTCAAGAAGAAGCTTCCTACAAATGTGTGGATGCATTACAACAACTAGTAAACGATGTAAATATTCCTTCTACTTTGAAAGGCTTTAACATACCAGAATCTGCACTTGAACAATTAACAGATGATGCAACAAAACAAACGAGAATTTTAGCTCGCAGCCCGATGACATTAAATCGAGATGATATTTTTGCTATTTATCGTGCGGCATTTGATGGAGAAATTCGAGAGCCAAACTGGCCGTTGTAGGGAGTAAATAATGAATACAAAAAGGGATGTATCAAACGTAGTTGATACATCCCTTTATTTTTATTTAGCTTCAGTATCTGGCGTGAAAGAGCGATTCGCTAATTCTGCATCCAGCATAAAAATAGCATTAGAATCATTCTCAATCCGTTCGATTTTACGAATTAACGTATCAAATGTTGATTCTTCTTCCACTTGTTCATCGATAAACCATTTTAAAAATGCCATCGTTGCGTGCTCACGTTCATCTAATGCAATATCAGATAAGTTATAAATACGACGAGTTACTTCTTTTTCATGAGACATAGTTGTTTTAAAGGCATGTAAAATCGAGTCGAAATGATTTTCAGGACTGTCAAAGCCGTGAATTGTTGCACGGTAGCCCATATCACTTAAAAAATTATAAAATTTCATTGCATGAAAACGTTCTTCTTCAGCTTGCACTAAAAAGAAATTGGCAAAACCATCGTAATCTTGATCTGTGCAATAGGCGGCCATTGCCATATAAGCATGTGCTGAGTAAAATTCAAAATTCATTTGTTCGTTTAGCGCTGTGTGTAGTTTTTCAGATAACATAAATGTTCCTCCCTTTGCAGTAAATACTTACTACTTCTTCTAGTATATAGCGAAAGATGGTCATCATACAGAAAAATATATTTTTCGACATAAATGGTGCAAAAGTGAATTGATATTCTTTCTCAATTAGAAAATTTAATCAAATTCATTTTTTAAACGCCATATTACTTCTAATAGATTTGTAAATAGATTAATGAAATCTAAATATAGATTTAATGCCATCCCTATGACTTCTTCGTCAGACACATGATTATGTCGAATACGGTTAAAATCATATACTGTAAAAAGACTAAACAGTAAGACAGAAACTGCTGCAATAATAAGCCCAAAAACATTACTTACTGGAATAAACATAAAAAGAAGCGAAAACACAAGCACGACGATAAGTACAGTGAATAAATAGCTTCCCCAATTTGAAATATCCTTATTCATCACCATACCTACTAGAGCGAGTATGATGAAAATGATTAGGGTTGCTCCGAAGACTAATAAAACTAATTGTGGTCCGAGCTGGTCTATAAAAAATTGTGTTGTCCAAAAGAGTAAAATCCCCATTAAAAAGGGGATTGCGTACATAATCGAGTTGGCTAGTTTTAAGCTACGAACAAAGCAGGCAATGATTAGGAGTAAAATACATATAAGCGAAAGTGGCATGACCACAGTCGATGGTAATAAAGTGGCAACAAATATTCCTATCGCGGTTAATACCCACATAAAGGTAAAGTGTTTTAAAATTTTATTTAAGTTTTGATTACGGTTAGCATAAGCCATTTAAAAATTCCTTTCTTTTTAAGCTTTCTTAATCCAATACCCGATTTTACAGTAGCAAGCATGGAGAGAGTAGGGCAATCGCCATTAAATCAAATGAACTCACTCCTAAACTCTGACGAACCGCCAATAACTATTATAAAAAATTCGCCAAGACATTATGTCTAGGCGAATTTTATTATAAGCGTTTAGGCTTCTTTCTTTTGGTTTTTGACACCTACTAAGTAGCCACTTAGAGCGATTGCAACTAATACAATCCAGAATGTCGCTTTCCAAAGCGTTGAGTGTGGGAAATCATGTGGAATAACGCCTAATTTTTCATGTGCTAAAGTTAACACAGCTAATTTCACACCAACCCAACCAACGATAAGGAAGGCCGCTGTTTCAAGTGATGGGAATTTTTCCAAGACACGTACGAACCAGCGTGCAGCAAAACGCATCATCACGACCCCGATAATACCTCCAAGGAACATGACACCGAATTGCCCTGCGTTAATGCCACCCACATCAAAATTCCCTAAATGCGGTAATGTAACAGCGATGGCTACTGCGGCTAAAATAGAATCTACCGCAAAGGCGATATCCGCAAGCTCAACTTTAACAACTGTCATCCAGAAACCAGATTGTTTTTTAGGTTCTTTAATGTCATCTGATTCTCCCGCGGCTTTCCGTGAATCATAAATATGCTTAATTGACATAAACAATAAGTAAGCAGCCCCTAGAGCTTGAATTTGCCAAAAATTCACCAGTGTTGTAATTAAAAATAATGCGGCGAAACGGAAAATAAATGCCCCGACTAATCCGTATAATAATGCCTTTTGTTGTTGCGTTTTAGGCAAATGCTTAACCATTACAGCCATCACGACTGCATTATCTGCTGCTAAAAGTCCTTCTAGTACAATTAATACGACTAAAACCCATGCGTATTCTAATAAAATAGCTTCCAAATGTGTTTCCTCCTTTATTTTGGACAGAAATGAATATGATGCTCTTTCCTATTGTTATTTTTAGGCAAAAGAAAAAGACCCATGCCTAAAAAATAGGCAAAGGTCTTGCTAAGCATAACTATTTGGAAGCCCAAATAATAATTTGTACCGATATTTCAGTACAGTACTCATCTTGTTGATGAGTTTGCTATCACACCCGATGGCGACGGCCATGTAATGACGAATGTGAAATCAGATGCATCGTTCGCATCTGCTAGCTACTCCCCTTTGACAGAAATGTCAAAAGCTATTCAATTCTTCTTACAAGGATTATAGCATGTAGTGAGCAAAAAGCAAATAAAAATGTCATTCTATACTTAAATTTCTTTTCCGAATTTTTCTCACAAGTGGTAGTATTGGAGATAAGTGAATTTTTTAGCAACTTAGAGGGGAGACACAAATGTATAAAAAGTTTTTTTCATACTACAAACCACATAAGCGATTATTTGCTATCGATTTTTCCAGTGCGATCGTTGTAGCAATACTAGAACTTGCTTTTCCATTAGCTGTACAATGGTTTATAGACAAACTATTGCCTACAGGGGAGTGGAACATGATTGTCAAAGTTAGTATGTTGCTATTACTGGTATACGTTCTTAGCACAGTACTAAACTTTATCGTCAATTATTTAGGGCATAAATTGGGAATCAATATTGAAACCGATATGCGGCAAGAACTGTTTAATCATGTACAGCGTCAATCATTCCGTTTCTTTGATAATACAAAAACCGGCCATATTATGAGCAGAATTACCAATGATTTATTTGATATAGGTGAGTTTGCTCATCACGGACCAGAAGATTTATTTATTGCGATTATGACATTTTTAGGCGCGTTCGTCATTATGTTTAATGTCAATCCTACACTAGCCCTTATCGCAGCCATTATGGTGCCATTTTTAATATGGCTAGTCACGGTTAGTAACGTAAAGATGAACAATGCGTGGAAAACATTATATGTGAAAATTGCAGATGTTAATGGTCGCGTAGAAGATAGCGTATCTGGCGTGCGCGTTGTGAAATCTTTTACAAATGAAGCGTTTGAAATGGAGCGTTTTAAAGAACAAAATGGGTTTTTCCGTTCTGCCAAATTATACGCCTATAAAATTATGGCGGGTGCCCATTCGAGCATTTATATGATGACGCGTTTGTTAACATTGGTAGTCCTTGTCGTCGGTGCTTGGTTAAGCTTTAATGGAAAATTATCATATGGCGGGCTTGTCAGCTTTGTTTTGTATACAAATGTTCTAATTAAACCAATTGATAAAATAAGCGCATTGTTAGAACTTTATCCGAAAGGGATGGCCGGCTTTAAACGTTTCCGCGAGTTGATAGAGCAAGAGCCAGAAGTGCAGGATCGAGTTGGGGCGCAGCATGTCTCGCATTTATATGGAGATATTTCGTTTAATAATGTGGATTTTAATTATGATACGTCAAAAACTGTTTTACAGAACATTTCTTTCGATGTGCGAGCAGGACAAACTATCGCCTTTGTTGGGCCATCAGGTGCTGGGAAAACGACTATCTGTTCGCTAATTCCAAGGTTTTATGATGTCCATGGTGGAGCGATTACAATTGATGGCATTGATATTCGTAATATGACACAAGCTTCTTTACGTGCGCAAATAGGCATTGTACAACAGGATGTGTTCTTATTTACAGGAACAATTCGAGAAAATATTGCCTATGGCCGTTTAGATGCTAAGAATGAAGAGATTGAAGAGGCGGCTAGAAGAGCACATTTAGCGTCATTTATCGCGGAACTTCCGGACGGTTATGAGACACAAATTGGGGAACGTGGCTTAAAACTATCGGGAGGGCAAAAGCAGCGTATTGCAATCGCCCGTATGTTCTTGAAGAATCCACCGATATTAATTTTGGATGAAGCAACATCTGCGCTTGATACCGAAACGGAAATGATTATTCAGCAATCGTTAGCAGAGCTTGCTGAAAATCGAACGACACTCATTATTGCCCATCGCCTTGCGACAATTCGCAATGCAGATCGAGTGTTAGTTGTGACACCAAACGGGATTGAAGAGGATGGCACATATGAGGAACTAGTAGCACAAGACGGCATTTTTGCAAAACTCCATCATATCCAATTCCGCAAAACAGAATTGGAAAAAGTTTTCTAAACATCATGCATAGGCATCGAGAAAGTAACTCCTCGATGCCTATGTTTTCTTATTTTTCAATTGTTTCGATAAACGACTCTCTACCTGGATTTACTTTGACTACAGTGACGTTTATCTTTCGAATCGAATCTTCAGTTAATTCAATTTTCCCGTTTTCCTCTAATTTTTTCCACGTTTTAATGTCTTTACGGTATAGCTGTTCGGATAAACGGTAAAGATCCGTGTTCAGTGCCAATCCTTCTTTGTATGTTTCTCTTACTTCTTTTTTGACCTGTTTTTTAACCTCTTGACGAATTTCGGACGTAGTGATTTTTTCTGTAATACCAAGGACGTTAGCCTCCATTTTGATATCGATATCAAATTGGACATTATCGTTTTTAACGACAGGCTTTATTTCAACTTTAATATGCTCTAACGTAATGGTTACAAATGTATTATTTGCGCCCATTTGCCCTGTTACTTCACCGCGAATTGTTTTATTGGTCATCCATTTAATGCCGTTTGCTTTATCTTGGGTGATCGCCCCTTTTAAACCTTCCTTAGAAAGTATCGTAATACCCTTTAATTCAATCGATTCAGACGCACCTTTTGACGAGACCCATCCCCTGTCGATTGTTACTAATGGTAAATAGACTTCATGACTTGGTTCATTAAGACCTATTACCAACTCTCGAAGATTTATCGGCCTGACAAAGGATTCCTGTCTAAAGGAGTTTAATGGATCTCCAAGTTTTGATAAAGTGAGTGCCTTATTATTTATCGGTGTGACGACAAGTAATTCATCGAGCGGCTCTTTTGTACCGTATACCCATATTTGATATCTTGTTTCGCGAAAACGTGTTAAAAAGTCAATGACTTGATTAACCTTATTGCTTTTCATAACTTCTTCTGAAAGAACAATGTAGGTTATATGCCCCCAAAACGCTTTTTGGTCAATCGAATGATATAAATCAAAAAGCGATTCTTCTATCGTTTTTCCTTTTGCATGGCCAATTTCGGCTTGTTGAGCATCTGGATTATTAGGCTGTTCTGATTTTGCTATATTAGCAAAATCAATAATTTGCATATACGTTTCATAATGGCCATCTTTATAATCAATCCCAAGTGCGTGAACATAGTACATTCTTTGTGGTTCCGTGACATCCCAACATCCGGATAACACGAATGTGAAGACAAACAATAAACTAAGTATTTTTTTATTCATTTTTTTCCTCACTCGTACGTGTTTGATCTTGTGGCGCTACATAGTTTGGACGTTTGGTATACCCTTTTGGCGACAAACGTAATAATGTTTTTTTAATGGTTTGCCAGTCCAAATCACCACCAACTTGCATATAAGAATAACCAAATATTCGAATATTACATAAATAGAGAAGGGTTAAAAATAGTGATACAAAAAAGCCAAATAAGCCAAAAAAGCCGCTCAATAAAATGAAGCCTAAACGGAAAATACTGACGGTCGTCACAAGTGACTGATTAACGAGTGTAAAGGAGGCAATGGTAGAAACCGCAATAATGACAATCATTTCTGGACTAGTAACACCTGCACGTATAGCGGCATCCCCAATAATTAACCCACCAACGACACTAATTGTGCCACCGATAACAGATGGGAGTCGTAATCCTGCTTCTCGAAACAGTTCAAACATTAATAACATCAATAACATTTCCAGTGAAGAGGGGAGAGGAAGCCCGGTTCGACCTTGTACAATCGTTGCTAAAAACAATAAAGGTATTTGATTTTGATGGTATGTTGTTAGCGCAAGCCAAAAAGCAGGTAATAGTAAACCAATAAAAATCCCCGATATCCGTAGTAATCGTTCAAGTGAACTAAAAACAATCGGGTATTCATTATCCTCGCCTGATTTTAATAATAAAAATAAATTAACAGGCGTAATAACAGCATAGGCAACCCCATCTACAAAAATAACAAATCTTCCTCGAATCAATGCTTGGATGGCAAAATCAGGTCGCCCCGTATAATCGGTTTTCGGAAAAAATCGCGTATTTTTGTTCACACGTTCCATTAGTAAATCGCCACTAAAAACGATATCTGTATCAACTGATTGTAACTGTACTTTTATGCCATTTAAAATATCCATGTTGGCAATATCCCCAAAATAAAGAATAGCCACAGTTGTCTTTGAACGTTTTCCTATTTCCATTTTTTCTACACATAAGGAATTGGTCGGCAGACGTTTTCTTAAAAGGGCAATATTTACTGAGATATCTTCAATAAAGTTATCTCGTGGCCCTTTGACGAGTACTTCCATTCGTGTTTCTTCAGGGCTACGATTAGGTTTTTGCGCAATATTACTGGCAAATAGCAATGCATCCTGCTCGAAAAACAGGAGTAAATGGCCTGTGTAAATAAGGGAAATGGCTTCAGATATAGCTGTTACTTCCTGTAAGCCTGGAATGTGTAATCGTTTATGAATAGACTCTTGTAGTGTTGTATCATCTGATAAATGATTAAAAAGAGTTTGAACACGTCTAACAATAACATCATTGAGTAGTTGTTGATCAATCATCGCCTCACAGATGACAAATTGCACGCGATGTTGTTGAAATACATACTCTTGAAATTGCACGTCCGCTGAATTTTCAAATAGTTGCTTTAAGGTGGATAAATTTAAAGGCTTCTCTGTTGAAGGCATCATGGATCACCACTTTCCGGGTCTTGGTCAACGGCTTTCGACTTTTTGGCTTTCTTTCCAGTCATGACAACGACAATCATTAAAAAAATGGACAGTAAGAAAAAGAAAATAAAAGTAGCTGTTAATATATAATTTCCTTTGAGTTGTAGAAATATGTGTTCATTTAATAACATTAGTGGAAGACAAATAAATAAAAATGGAAATGCGAGCATTTTCCAAATGCGACGCTGGTCTCCAGCCATGCCTAATAAATCTGAAACAACATATAAAATAAAACCGACCCGAATAAATGTGCCTGTTAGCCATTGGTAAATAGAAAGAAAGTCTAAATGCTCCACATAGCGTCCTATTGTAACGAGTCCCCATTCTTCGTATGCAGGATAGCGTTGTTTAGAAGCTTCAGCTGGACCAAATTCTGTAATGGCACCAACGAGTGGCCCCATTGTTAGTCCCGTTAAAATCAGAAGCATGATGGCAAAATGATGCCATCGCAGTCGATCTTTAATTTGATGCTGTATGAATAAAAATAAAATTAACTCTGAAAAGCCCGAAGCGGGATAGATAAGTCCATTGATAACAGGTTGAAAGCCATGTTCAAAATAAGGACGCAGTAAGTCATAGTCCTTCACTTGTAAATTTGTAAATGCTACAAAAAAACCAAACACTACTACAGCTAATAGAACGAACACATTGACGATCACGATGGTTTGTAAGCTAGTCGTAACTAGTAAAATGCAAAGTGCGATGTAAATGACAAGTAGAATGAGCTTAGGCGTTTTCGGTAAAAACGTAGTATTGATCCACTGTAATGTTTCAATCATTGTAAAAGCTGCAATAATAATAAGGAAAATGGCAGTAGTATAGATTACAATTTTAGATCCGACATTGCCAATTTTTTTTGGTAGCCAATCCTTTAGTGGCTCTTGATTGGATTTTCTATGAATATACACTAAAAGAAAGAGCCAAGGAAACATGATAATTGTTGTGAATAGAACGGATAGCCAGCTATCCCTTTCTGCCACTTCTAATAATGGAGGCATGATAGTCACATGATTTTTCAAGCCAATAACGGTCATTGCAAGGAAAACAACATGTAAAATACTAATTGATCCTACACCTTTCATTTGAAAACCCTCTAACATGTTTTGATACATGTTAGCATGGACAAATAATCGTCGGATTATAAGTCAAAAAAAGGGCACTATCCCAATGTCATGAGATAGTGCCAACTTTTAATGAATATATTTATTACTTACAAGAATATTTTGAAGAACTTCTGTAGGTATTTCAAATTCTACTACACCCATATAGCCAGGAGCTACTTCATATTTATCGAAGGAAATAACGAGTTTCCCTTTATCCGAAATGTAGAATTGCTGTTTGGCGTCAATCGTTTTAAATTCATCCATTAGCTCTTCATCTGGTAAACCTGCGCCTTTGATCCAGTATACTTTTTCTGCATTCGATGAAGCGATTTGTTCACGCATTTGTTCTTTAATATTGTCACTAATTACTTGAAGATAGCTATCATCTTTAAATAACATTGGCAGTGTAATTAAAATTTCGTTCTGTTTATCAATTGTATCGTAATGCATAACAGTTGATGAGGAACCGACTGTATTAACGATATAGCGCCCAATCGATAAAATTTGCTCGCTATCTGTTTTAATATCATAGCCACTATCTATACCATAATGACCACCGCCATTGGCTTTTATATCGCCAACTTCTGCAATAAAATCATCGTAAAGTGCTTTTCCTTCTGTACGGTATTTTTCATTTAATGTATTGGCAAGTTCAGTATTACCTAAATTTTCAATAGAGGGGACTTTAATTTTGGCGTCATATGTGTCTTCTGCAACTTCGTATTCAGTCCAAGTTAACACTTTTATAATACTGCCAACAACAGGAATATCAGCAAGTGATCGAGCCATGGCAGGGCTGACATTTAAACCTGCTGTAAATAGCATAGCTGCTGCCGCAGAACCAAGTAACCACTGTGGCGCTCGATTTCTTTTCTTCTTTTTCCCTTGTTTTAATGCATTTTCAACGACAAAGTCCAGTTCCTTTGGTATGGGTACATCATTATAGTGCTTTTTTAATTCTTTTAATTTTTTATCCATGTGTTATTTCTCCCTTCACATCTTGGAGTTGTATTTTTAATAGTTTTAATGCTTTATAAAGGCGTGATTTGGCTGTACTTAGCTTAATGTCCAATATGTCGGCAACATCAGCTAGTTTTAAATCTTCGAAATAATGCAATATCACGACTTCACGGTACATTTGAGGTAACGTTGCTAATGCATGCTCTAAGTCAACGTCTTCGTAGATATCCTCTTTAGCGGGAGTTAAATAGTGTAAAGTATCATCGTCGGTTACTTGTAGGCGGTTATGCTTACGTAAAAAATCGATGGCCGTTCTTACAACAATTTTGTAAAACCAGCTTTTCATATAATCTACATGCTCTAAACGTTCGAGTGAAAGCATGGCTTTTTGAATACTGTCTTGTACGACATCGAGTGCATCCTGTTCATTTTTCGTATAGCTATACGCGAGCAAATAAAAACGCTCTTTCTGTTCACGAATTAAATGGATGAACACTTCTTCATGTTGAAATGCATTTCTTGTCATGTCCAAAGAAGCTCCTTTTTAACATTTTCAATTTGTATACAACTACTAGACGTATGAAAGTGGAGAAAAAGTTGACGGAAAGAAAAAAAACTTACCTCAATACGAGGTAAGGATTGTTTCACGAAAAATAGTCATATGTATTTTTCAGAAGTAAGAGGATTGTTACGACGATGAACAGTTTACGCACATAACTGCTCCCGCGTTTAATTGCGAATTTTGAACCGACGATTGCACCAGCAATTTGGGCAAGCCCCATGGCAAAACCATAAGTATAATGAATTTGTCCTAAGTATATAAACATTAGTAGCGCTGCAATATTGCTTCCGAAATTTAAAAACTTGGCATTACCTGCGGATTTTAAAAAGTCAAAGCCCACCATTAAAAAAGCAAACAATAAGAACGAACCAGTTCCAGGTCCTAAAAAGCCGTCATAGAAGCCGATTAAAGTAATAATAAAGATAAAAAAAGCATATCGTTTAGGTGTTAGCTTTTTGTAAGTAGAAATACTACCCCAATCTTTTTTGAATATCGTATAAACGGCTACAACCGCTAACATGACTAGCATTAGAGGTTTTAACACAGTTGGATCAATTAAATGGACAATCCATGCGCCAATCATGGAGCCCAAAAAAACAAATGGAAATAGCTTATAGACGGATTTTATATCTAGTTTTCCAGAGCGATAAAATGTAATTGTACTTGTGAGAGATCCCATTGTACCAGCTAGTTTATTTGTTGCGACTGCGGCAGAAGGGGGTAATCCTACAAATAGGAGAGCTGGTAAAGAAATTAGCCCACCGCCACCAACTACCGAGTCAATAAATGCGGCCAAAAAGCCAAAAATAATAAGAATAAGTAAAATATTAAAGTCTAAATCAAAAGGCACGAACGTCATCTCTTTTCTATAATAATAATCTGATATTAGCGGAACATCGAGTGACTGTAAATAGCCTGAAAGAATTTTCAGTTAATGCATTTAGTATGCTTCCATGACTGTGAAAATATAAAAGTCTGCAAAATGCAAAAATATTCTACTTTATGTAAATATTTTAATGTATTATGAAGGAAATGATGTTTTTGCGTAAAGGGGACGTGATGACATATGTCTTTAGGAAATCATTTTCGCGTATTTCTGTGCGTTGTGTTGATGGGCGTGCTTGTAGGCTATGTGTTTAATGCGAAAAAGGATGTTACTGATAATGTGTATATCGACACAGTAAAAGAAGGATATTTAATTGATTTTGCGGATGTCAAAGTTCGCGATGCTTTTAATTATGCTTTTACAGAGCCTTATTGGCGCTACTATAAGGCAAAAACAGGACAACATGTCGTAGAACTGTCGGGGGATATAGTTTTTTTAGGGCAGCAAGGACATGCCATCTTACAATTTATAGTGAGTGAGGATGCGAAAGAATTTCAGCTATTTGCTTCTAAATTCAACGATGTGGTCCTAAATTCACAACAAAAGGGAACGCTAGTTGGTATGGTTTACGAAACGTGGGAAATGAAACAGCTTGCCTATCAGTAGGTGCTTTTGCTTTGTAAATAGAGAGGACTATATTACAGTAGAAAGGAGAGCATACAGACAGAGAGGGTGTTTTCGTTGAAATTAAGTATTTTAGATCAAATTCCTGTACCGAAAGGTCAAACTGCTGAACAGGCCTTTTTGCGTACAGAACAATTAGCGCTTTTAGGGGAAGAGCTTGGCTTCAATCGTATGTGGTTAGCGGAGCATCATAATAGCGCATCATTGGCAAGCTCAGCGCCTGAAGTAACAGCCGCCTTTATCGCTGCAAAAACTAAGCGTCTGCGAATTGGCACAGGTGGCGTGATGATGATGCATTATTCGCCATACAAGCTAGCGGAAGTTTTTAAAACATTAAGTGCACTTGCGCCCAATCGCATTGACTTTGGTGTCGGCCGAGCTCCTGGTGGCGACCATGCAGCCATCTATGCTTTGGCAGAAGGACGCAGACATCATTTTAATGAACAATATGATAAGCTCGACACTATTTTAAAGCTAATGAATAGCCAAAAAACGGGCGAATCTGTTTATGATCAGGTAATTGCTTCACCTACTAACATACAATTACCGGAAGCGTGGTTGCTTGGCTCTAGCGGTCAAAGTGCTATGCAGGCAGGACAACGTGGTGTAGGTTATTCTTATGCACAGTTCTTTACTGGCAATATGTCCAAGGATATATTTGATACGTATAAAACGTACTTTACACCTTCTTATTATATGGAAAAACCGCAAATTATCGTTACGTATGCAGCAACTGTTGCTGATACGTTAGAAGAAGCAGAATACCTTGCTAAACCAATCGATATTACGCGCCTTCAGCTAATGAAGGGACAAATTATTCAAGCAATGTCTCCTGAAGAGGCCAAGGATTATCCACTGACAGAGATGGATAAAATGATGATTGCCAATAACCGCAAAGCAAATATTGTAGGTACACCAAAGGAAGTTGCTGCCTTTCTAGTAGCAGAGCAGGAGCGTTATGGCTTCGATGAAGTGATGTTAAACTGCAATCAATATGCGCAGGAAAGTCGCTTGAATTGCTATAAATTATTGGCAAATGAATTGATTGCTAAATAATTCTTTAAATCTAAGTAGGGTTTGATGAATAAGGCGCTCTTTACAAGACAGTCCTATTAATTAGAGTGGCAAGTTGAGCACAACACTTAAAGTGGAGGAGTACAAACCATTAGTTGCAGTTGTGCCTGCTACAATATTAGCTTGTTGAACGGTAAGCATGATAGTAGAGGCTTGTTTATAATGAAAAATGTCCAATGCATTCAGTTGCATTGGACATTTTTTTGTTAAAGTTTTGCCGAGCCACTTGCAAAAGTAGTATTTTGATAATACATATTTTTTACTAAAACATTCGGGCCTAAGCATTTTACCGCAGGGCAGTGGCAATTAAGTGATTTTGCTAAATCTGTCGCCATCCATTTGTCAAAAATCGCTGGTAACTCATCTTGTACGATATTACCAAGTGCCGATGCATCGCCAAAGTCTGTGACAATCACATCCCCAGTGAAAATATTGACGTTTAAACGGGAACGGCCATCTGGATCATTGCGCATTGTGACGTTTTTTTCTTCTCTTAGTCGTTTTAAGAGCTTTTGATCTTCTTCATTCATGCTGCATGGATAGAATGGTAACGTTCCAAATAGCATCCAAGTGTTTTTATCTCTAACATCCAGTAGATGATGAATCGCTTCACGCGTTTCTTCAAGTGATAAAGACGTAAGCGCACTTGCGAAGTCAGATGGGTACATCGGATGGACCTCGTGGCGCGCACATTGCATTTCGTTAATAATTTGGTTATGGATATGCTCCAAGTAAGGCAATGTTTTTTTGTTAAGCATTGTTTCCGCTGATACCATGACACCGTGCTCTGCAAGCATTTTGGAGTTATCAATCATGCGCTGGAACAAAGCTGCACGCTGATTATAGGTTGGTTTTCGCTCCATCATGGCAAAGCCCGTTTCAACGAATTCATCTACCGTACCCCAGTTATGTGAAATATGTAAAACATCTAAATAAGGGGCAATGAGTAAATAACGTTCTGGCTCAATCGTTAAGTTGGAATTAATTTGTGTACGAACCCCACGTGCATGTGCATATTTTAATAGGGGGAGTACATAATTTTGAACGGATTTCTTAGACATCATCGGCTCGCCACCCGTAATGCTAAGCGTTTTTAAGTGTGGAATTTCATCCAGTCGCTTTGTAATCAGCTCTATTGGCAGTGCCTCAGGGTCTTTATTTTGTAATGTATAGCCGACTGCGCAGTGTGCACAGCGCATATTACAAAGGTTTGTTGTAGTAAATTCAATATTTGATAGGGTCATGTGCCCATGTTGTTCGACATCTAAATAAGCTTCCCAAGGATCAAAGCTGGGCGTAATTTTTTGTAAGGTCGTCATAATTCGTACATCTTCCTTTCTAGCATCCTATTGTCTCATATTCGCTGATATTTTCAAATATGAAATTTTTGAACGAGCTTTTTTTCGTTTAAATGATCATTTTCAATCTTTCTTAGCAATGTTTTGTTCACACATATTGACGAAATGATGCTTCTAAATATTCCCTCTTCTAAAAACAGAACATTTGTTCTATAATAAGGTTAAGGAACATAAATATGTATTAGATAAACGCTACAATAAAACGAATAAGTGCCCGAATACCCATTTCACGTCAAGTGGACCTTGGAGCAGCAATTTAAAAGAAGGGAGTAATGAGGATGGAACGAAAGGAAAGTTTGAAAAAATCGATGGTTACATTGCTTGGATTGTTTTCGGAGGGGAGCAACGATGATCAATGTACACGTATGTGAGCATAGTTTCCTAAAGGATGAAAATACTAAACAAACATGTATCAATATGGATATAATTTTGTATCTAAAATGGAAGCGGTGAGCGTACGATGATTACCTCTGATGAGCGGTATTTATTGCATCGTTATATTGTGGCTGATTTACTGCATCGCACGTTAATGAAGGATTGGCAATATATTGAACCGATGAAAATGGCGGAAGTCTTCTCTTTATGGTTTGAACAGCAAACAATGACATTGCGAAGAGAGTGCAAATTATTAAAAAGTCAGTTACAGGCAAAGGGCTTAAAAATAGTGCGATTAACGGTGCTTGATGAATATTTTTGCATCTATACCATTGCAACACGCGGCGAAGATATGGATTTGCAGTATGCCATTAACGCTTTAAAAAGTGAAGTCCAAGACGAAGTTCAAAAAAGGCTTTTTGCTTTAAATTCACCGATGCAAAGAAAAGACTGAGACTTTGCACTGCTATTTTTCCCAAAAAACGTTATGATAGAGAGAGCAAGGCGGTAAGACCGTAACAAAGAAAGTAGGAAATCGTTTTGAGTAAGTATGAAACACTATTATTTGATGTAGATGACACTTTATTAGATTTTGATTTAGCTGAAGAATCAGCATTAAGCCGTTTATTTGAGCAAGAAAATATTGCGACGACACCGACAATGATTGCTCGTTATAAAGAAATTAATGCGTCCATGTGGCGTGCATTTGAGCGTGGCGAAGTAACGAAAAACACCCTACATAATACTCGCTTTTCTATTGCATTAAAAGAATTTGGTATCGATGTAGACGGCGAATATTTTGAAACAGTTTTTCAGAAGTATCTACAGGAGGCGCATCATTATGTTGATGGAGCGCATGAGCTGATTGCTCAACTTGCGAAAAACTATAATTTATATGTCGTTTCAAACGGTGTGACAAAAACACAAAATAAACGATTGGTAGATGCAGATTTAGCAAAATATTTTCAAGCAATTTTTATTTCTGAGCAAACAGGCTATCAGAAACCGATGCCCGCCTTTTTCGATTATGTCTTTGAGCGCATTGACGGTTTAAATAAAGATAAAACCCTCATCATTGGAGACTCACTAACTTCGGATGTAAAAGGTGGATTGCTAGCAGGAATTGATACGTGCTGGTTTAACATTCGCAATATTTATAATACGACAGATATTCAACCACATTATGAAATTAAAAAATTACAAGAACTGCAGACGTTATTAAATAAATAATCTAGAAGGAACTTCGCTTTACTATTAGAATATAGACTAATAGTAGGTGAAGTTTTTTTTGTATGGAATGACATGATAAAAATACTATATTTTTACACTTTCAAATAGCTTATGATAGTTATAGCAAATAAAAAAGGGAGGAGTAATATGAAAGTAATAGTTTCAACAACAATTATGGCAGTCTTGTTGGGTGTTTTCATTGCCTTGCCAAATGAAGTATCTGCCTATGAACAACCAACCCATTATGTACATACGAAAACAGAAAATATGACGGTATATTCCGCCTATGGTGCCACGATTTCCGCAACTGAAAAAAATGGCCTATATAGTATTAAAGCGAATATCGTCAATAATCGTCAGCCGCTTGAGGTCGTTATTTTTAAAAATGGACAGTCGGGTGTGCTACAGCAAGTGCTGAAGAAAGGTGTAACCGAACCTGTTGCTTATCGTGATGAAGGGGATCGAATTATTGCCACGATTCATAACAATGCAGAGTTAAAGTTTGTGCATCCAGAACAACTATATTTTCGAGATATCTCCACGTCATCAGCAAGTGGTTATATTCAAACTTTAGCGGAGCGAGGGATTGTTCGAGGGCGCACAGCAGATCATTTCGGTGTCAATGATACATTAACACGTGCACAATTAACTGTATTACTTGTGCGTGCATTTGGCTTCCAACAGGTGCCAACGAAACAATTTACAGACATCAAAGAAAAAACATCGTGGTATGGTGGGCATGTCGGTGCCTTACATGCATTAGGTATTATAAACGGCAAAACCCCAACAATTTTTGATCCAAACGGTAGAATTACACGTCAGCAGGCGATTTTAATGCTTGGGCGCACATTAGATGCCATCGATTTTGTCCATGACGCTGAATTATCTTTACCATATGAGGATAGTCGTAGCTTCCAAGGGGAGTTATTACATCACACGCAAACACTTTATGCAATTGGTGCACTGGAAGACAGTGCAAAGCTATACCCGAACGAACTCATCACACGAGCTCAATTTGCCAAAATGTTGGCTGTAACTTTACAAAGTGCCGGCAGACTATAATTGTCAGAATTGTTTGAGTGCCTGGCACTCAACACTGGCACTTAACACCTTTTCATCCATAAATGGAAGAAAAGGTGTTTTTTTATTTGCTGAACAACTTTACAAAACCAAACGAATCCATTAAAATTTCAACACTTATATTGATAATAGTTATCATTACCAATATGATGGTGTGAGAAGTGAAAATAAATATATGATATTTGTTTTGGGGTATAGAAAGTAAGAAACCTATAAGTGCTTGTTTTTTCGTGGTGTGGAGATTTCTTTCACGGTTTGTTAATTGGTTTGGAGAGAAGCGCTTGGAAATGCAAAGAATCCAAAAACTATAGGAGGGAGATATGACATGTTAGAAATACAGCAACTTTCTATTTGGATACAAACAGCCAATGAAGAAAAGCAAGTTTTAAGCGATGCTAGTATAACGATTCCAGCAGGTAAAATAGTCGGTATCATCGGGGAGAGTGGCAGTGGCAAGTCTATGTTGTGTCAAGCCATTATGCAACAATTTCGAGATTCAAGGCGCTATCACGGTGACATTTTATTTGAAGGGCGCTCATTATTAACAATGGAAGAGCATGAATTACGTCAACTACGAGGTAATGAAATTGCACTTATTATGCAAAATCCGTTGGCAATGTTTAACCCAGCTGTAACAATAGGTGAACAATTTATAGCCACTTTACAAGCACAGACCTCTGTAAATAAACAACAGGCATTAAAAATAGTAACAGAGCAACTTGCACGTTTTCATTTGCCAGACATAACGATATTAAAAAAATATCCGTATGAATTAAGTAGAGGAGTGCTGCAACGAATGATGATTGCCCTTGCGGCAAGTCTTCGTCCTAAACTATTATTAGTAGATGATCCAACTACAGCACTCGATACAATGACCCAGCTCGAAATTTTAGAGGATTTAGCATTGTACCAACAGCAAACGAACACGAGCATGCTTATTGTTTCACATGATCTAAGTGTTATTGCAAAAATGGCTGAAATCATTATCGTGATGCGCGATGGTCAAATTATCGAGTATGGTCCTGCAAAATGTATTCTAGAACAACCCATTCATTCCTATTCAAAGGCATTGTTAGCTGCGATGGATAACCAATATACTCTTGAACGGCTTATTGAGGCATGGACAAGAACGATAACTGGTGAATTATATGAATATAAACAGGGATATTGGGTAAGACAGGAGAAAATTTAATGCAAATGTAGCGCCATGCATCGAGTGTTTAAAATAAAAACTATCAAATACATTAGAATAAAATTTGCAAGATCAACTAGGCACGTATGATGGTCAAAAGGTATAAAATTTAAAATATCGGGCAAAACCTTTTATGAGACTAGTTTTCATGAAAGGGGAAAATGCTAATGAGTACCACATTAAATGCGACAAAACGTCACAAAGGACAACGCTCATCATTAACAAAACTAAGACAAAGTGGTGCAATTCCTGGTGTCGTTTACGGTTACCAAATGGAGCCCACATCGATATCACTTGATGCTCGAATGTTCGCAAAAATATTAAGCGAAATTGGTAGCAAAAGTGTCTTTCAACTAGATGTTGAAGGCAAAAAAATAAATGCTGTATTAAATGAAGTCCAACGCTGTGCATTAAAAGGCTATGTAAAGCATGTCGACTTTAAATCCATCAATATGTCAGAGGAGCTAGAAGTCGATATTCCTGTTACTGTTGTAGGCGAAGCGATTGGTGTAAAAGATGGTGGTTTCCTGTTACAACCAAATCGTGATATTCGCATTAAAGTCCAACCATCAGCAATACCTGAAACAGTAGAAATCGATGTCACAAATGTAGCAATTGGCACATCAGTGTATGTTGGTGATATACGTCAAAACTTCCATTTTGAAATATTAAATGAAGATGACTATACATTAGTGACAATCACACCTCCAGCAGCAGAAAATGTGCAAGAAGACGATACAGTTGATGGAACACCTGAAGTGATAGAAGCGACAGGACAAAATACAGCTGAACCGCGAGAGTAATCTATAGTGTATACATCCATAATAAAAGCTTGTGAAAATGGTCATTTCACAAGCTTTTTGTTCATTGCTATTTAGATGACAGCACTTTTAACGCCAGTCCATTTAGTAAATAACTTTTCATTGTAAGTTAAGGCGACTTGTACGATAGGACCGAGACCAAATGCCATCAGGACTGTCCCAATACCAATAGGTCCTCCAAGTAAGAAGCCAATTATTGCTACTGTAACTTCCATTAACGTGCGGGCACGTGTAACACTCCAACCAAGCTTATGAACCATTAGCAGCATTAACGTGTCTCGTGGACCAATCCCTAAATTCGCCACCATATACATACCACAGCCCCAACCGAGTAAAAGCAAGCCTGTGAGGTAGGCGAATAACTGCATCCAAAAGCCCTCAATATCAGGGAGCCAAAAGTTGAATATATCAATGAAAATACCAGCTAAAAACATATCTGCAAATGTGCCAGGCAAAGGAAACTTCTTTGTCACCATCATATCAAAAGCTAAGATTGCTAGACCGATAAGGATAGACCAAGTGCCAATTGTAAGACCGAACGTTTTGGCTAATCCTATATGTAAGACATCCCATGAGCCGACGCCAAATAATTGTCCTTTAATTGTTAACGTGATGCCTAAAGATAAAAGCAAGATGCCAGTAATAAAAAATAGACATCGTGTAAAAAAAGCTTGTTTCATATTTCTAAACCTCATTCTGAAATTTCATATTGTCCAACAAAACATTATAGCAAGATTTTTGGTAAAACCTCGAAAATAGTCATTTCATATTTTTCAAAAAAAGGCGGTTTAGCTTTATGTAGGAGGGGTAAAATAACAGTGACGAAGAAAGGATGAGATAAAATGACTTCAGTACGTGATGAAATTTTAGAAGTATTAAATCGAGAAAAAATTGGAACGATGGCAACAGTTGAAAATGGTAAGCCCTATTCACGCTATATGACATTCCAACATGAAGACTTCGTGTTATATACTGTGACAAATAAGCATTCAGAGAAAATGGATGAATTACGGAAAAATCCTTATACACATATTTTATATGGTTACGACAATGGCGGCTTTGGTGATACATTTGTAGAAATCGAAGGCAAGCTTACGGAAATCCAAGAGGAAGGTTTGAAAAATAAATTAGCAGAATTTTTCACAGGGATTTTCATTGGCAACAAAGATGAAATGGTGACACTTAAAATAGAACCTATTCGCATGCGACTGATGAACAAAAAAGGCGAGCCACCAAAAGAGTTAGAATTTAACCATGAATAGGTGTTAGCGGGACCCTATTGTAGGTGATACTTGTTGATTGTACCAGAGGGTGGGCTACTGCTAGCCAAAATGCACAATTCGTTAGAAGCGAACACCTCCACGCTAGGAGGTTGCAGGCTTACTATGGTGAGCGGATTGCATCCACTCGACGCGGCAATCAACTATAAGGAAACGACCATGAATAGATGGTCGTTTTTTTCTTGTAGTTAGGAAAATGAAGGGTATTTAAAGTGAAACAGCTACAAGACTTGAATCTTTTTCGTCATTCATGCATGATAAGTTTTAAAAGAATAGGGAGTGCATAAAAGGGTGGAAAAATTACAGCAACTCACACAAAACATCAAGGCATCACAGGGGAAAGTAGAAGCAGATTTTATTTTACGTAATGCGCAAGTAGCAGACGTCTATACATTGACGTGGAAAAAAGCCGATATTGTCGTTAAAAATGGCCAAATAGTAGCCCTAGATAGACAAAATCGTTTTATGGCAAAGAATGAAGAAGATGCGGCTGGGCAATATGTTATCCCGGGGTTAATTGATGGTCATATACATATTGAATCGTCAATGCTGACACCAGCCGAATTTAGTCGTGTACTTGTTCCTCACGGCGTTACGACCGTTATTACTGACCCACATGAAATTGCCAATGTAGCAGGGGCAGAAGGTATTCAGTTTATGCTAGATGATGCTAAAAAAGCGGAAATGGATATTTTTGTTATGCTACCTTCAAGTGTGCCAGGCACGCCATTTGAACATGCGGGGGCTACTCTTACGGCTGCAGACTTAAAGCCTTTTATGAATAATGACAATGTCCGTGGTTTAGCAGAGGTAATGGATTTCCCTGCTGTGCTAAATGGTGACGCGAGTATGCTTGAAAAAATTATTTTAGCACAACAAGGCAATTTAGTCGTAGATGGACATTGCGCAGGATTATCGAGCACTCAAATTACCGGTTACCGCGCAGCAGGCATTCAAACCGACCATGAATGCGTGACGGCTGAAGAAGCGTTAGACCGTATTGAGCAAGGCATGTATGTATTAATTCGTGAAGGCTCAGCGGCTAAAAATTTACGTGATTTATTGCCAGCTGTTAATACAATTAATGCTCGGCGATTCGGTTTTTGTACAGATGATAAATATGTGGATGAATTACTAGAGGAAGGTAGCATTAACTTTGACGTACAAATGGCGATTGCAGAAGGAATGGAGCCATTACAAGCGATTCAATTAGCTACAATTAATGTGGCAGAATGTTATCGTCTGCATGATCGTGGTGTTTTAGCGCCAGGCTATAAAGCCGATTTTGTCTTAGTCGAAGATGTGAACGAGATGCGTGCAAAAGCGGTTTGGAAAAATGGCGTTAAAGTTGCTGAAAACGGTGCAATGCTAACAGCACGTGCAAAACTTGAAGTGCCTGCTCATATCCAGCAGTCTGTTCACTTGCCATTTGTAACGACGGACAGGCTAGCTATTCCATTTACAAAAGGAACAACAGCCAATGTTATGGAAATTGTTCCAAATCAGCTTATTACGAACCATTTAGTAATGGATGTACCAGTCAAAGATGGTGTCTTTGTACCATCCGTAGCGCAAGATTTACTAAAGCTTGCAGTCATTGAGCGTCACCATCATTTGCATACGACAGGTCTTGGCATTGTCAAAGGCTTTGGCTTACAAAAAGGTGCGATTGCCACAACTGTAGCCCATGACTCGCACAATGCATTAGTCGTAGGAACGAATGATGAAGATATGGTAATAGCACTCAATCGTCTTCAAGAAATACAAGGGGGATTTGTGATTGTAGCAGACGGTCAAATTTTAGCGGAAATGCCACTAGTAATAGGTGGCTTAATGACCGATGCAACAGCTCAGGATGCCACAATGCAGTTAACAAATTTACACAATGCATTAAATGAACTTAACCCACATTTAGATTTCCATTTTCTTTTAACGTTTTCGTTTGTAGCATTACCCGTTATCCCAGCGTTAAAGTTAACGGATACAGGTTTGTTTGATGTGACAACATTCCAACATATATCGATAGAAGCATAATAATAAAAAACGACCTGTAGGCTAAATGCATGCAGGTCGTTTTTTAGTCAATACTCGATTTGGATTTAGATTATAAACGACATTTTGTTCTCTTTTAAGTGATAAATATTCTATTATGAACATTATTTTACTCCACTTTTAAGAGAAGTTATCAAACGAACTAATTGTTTGTGAATCAAAATGATTGAAATCGAAGCGTTTTCATACTAAAATAACTTTTATAGATTATCGATAATCTATAATGTATAACATTTTTACTAGCCATCATATACACAGAACTATTAAAATAAAGAGATATAAATTTATTGGAGTGGTTTGATGGGATTTAATGAAAGTTCAATTTCGAAAAAAACAATTGCAGAACAAATAGCAGAGCAATTATTATTTCGCATATTTTCCGGTCAATATGAACAAGGTCAGCGTTTGATTGAGTCGGAAATCGCAAAAGAGTTACAAGTAAGTCATGCACCTGTCCGAGAGGCTCTTTATCTTTTACAAAAAGACGGTGTAGTTGAAAAAATACAACATAAAGGTGTAAGTGTAAAAATTATTTCAGATCAGGAATTAAAGGATTATTTAGAGACCCTTTATTACCTGTTAGACCTTGCACTGAAAAAATGTGAAACAAAATGGACTGCCGATTTCCAACATGAACTTTTACTTCGTTTTGAAAAAATGGAACAACGGAAGTCCGCTAAAAATATTTACGAATATGTTGTAGCGTTTGCCCACTTATTAGAGTTATTTTTTGATATCACTGGAAATATTGCGATGCTCCGTTTCTTTAAAGAAACAATATTTGTTACAAATGTAGCTGCACAAACAAAATGGAAAATGAATCTCGTTGAATCCTATCATATGTCCATTCATACGTTTATTAAGTGTATAGAAATATCGGATTTTGAAAACGCCCGAAATGCTATTAAAGATGTTATCCTTTGGCATCATTTTAATTAAATTTTAAAGGGGATAATTGTATGAAAGCAGCAGTTTGGCATGGTGTGAAAGATATTAGAGTCGAAGAGGTTACATTACGTGCTTTAAGAGAAGATGAAGTGAAAGTAAAAGTAGCATGGGCAGGTATTTGCGGTAGTGACTTACATGAATATCAAGAAGGTCCAGTATTTATACCAGTTGATGCAAAAGCGGATTTAACGAATGAAGTTGCTCCTTTAACAATGGGACATGAATTTGCTGGCGTAATCGAAGAAGTTGGTTCTAAGGTTTCAAACTTTAAAGTAGGAGACCGTGTAGTCATCAATCCTACTTTAACATATAGAAAAAAACATGAAGATATCGACCGTTATGATGGCTTTAATTTTATTGGCTTACATGGAAATGGTGGATTTGCAAAATATGCAAACGTACCTGAATCTAATATCCATCGTTTGGCAGACAATCTAACTTTACAAGATGGTGCATTAGTAGAACCGATGGCTGTAGCTGTACAAGCTGTAAAAGATGCTGGAGTTACTCTAGGAGATTCGGTTGCGGTGTTCGGTGCCGGACCAATTGGATTATTAACAGTCATTGCGGCTAAAGCATCTGGTGCAAGCAAAGTCATCGTATTAGATTTATCGGATAACCGTTTGGAAAAAGCGAAAGAATTAGGTGCAACTCATATTATTAACTCTGGTAACGGTGACCCTGTACAAGCGGTTCGTGCTATTGTAGAAGATGGAGTAGATGTGTCATTTGAAGTGGCTGGTGTGGCGCCAACATTTAAACAAGCTATTGATGTAACAAAAGCGCGTGGCAATGTGATGATTGTGTCTATTTTTGCAAGACCAATTGAGTGGAATCCAATTCATCTTACAAACACTGGTGTCAATCTATTATCTTCAATTGTTTATACACCGACAATGTTCCAAAGAACAATTGACGCAATGGCAGCCGGTCAACTAAATCCACAAGGCATTATCACAAGTCAAATTAAATTAGATGATATTGTCGACAAAGGATTTGAAGCGTTAACAAACGACAAAACTCAATCTAAAATATTAGTTGAGTTAAGTGGAGAAAAATAAAACAACTCGACAGTAAATTGTAACTAGGCTATGCTCCTTTTCTTATAATCCATAAAGAGAGAACTATTATTAGTTCTCTCTTTAATTTTTATTCACTTATCCACATAAACCCCATCATTATTTTATCGCCCTTTGTGCAGCGAATATTTTTTGGAGTAATTCGTTTACACTATCAACCACAAAGGTGACTTATAGCTTTATTGCTTTTTTAATGTACCTGAGAAATTCGTTCCTTCATCATGCTCAGAGCGGCAATCGACCTCAATGATTTTTAAGGCATTTTTTAATTGCTCAAATTCCAACACACAACGATTCCCATTGACTGATTGATTCATTACAGCTTTCGTGCTAGATGTCATCGTAGCCTTCCCATCAACACTCCCTGACTGTTGTCCATCATTGGCTGTTATAGAAATATCAAAAGTTTTGGTGGTTGCATTGGAAATAATGGCGTCGCGGCGATTAAAGTCATTCGCTCCTTTGCCCCATTTGTAATAATACGTATAGGTGCCTTCCCAAATACTTTTCGTTGCTATCCCTTGCTGCATCGATTTATCGAGCTGGTGCTGAGCATTTATAGCTCGTGCATTTAAAGAAGCATTACTCTGGTTTTCATAAATGGATTGTGCATCATCAGAGATTGTGTAAAAATTTCTCGAGTCCATACGGTGCAGCAATGTCACAACTTGCGCACGTGTCATATTGTTTGCCACTCCGAAAAACTTTTGTAAGTCACGATTTTCATACTGCTCATTTTGACCAGTGGAAATGTAAGAATCAAGTAAAAATTGAATGGAATCATTTAGACCACGTTTGCCCTCAGCAAGGTGAGTAATGGCCTGTGCAACAACACCGCGTTTTATTGCAGCCGCTCGGATTTGATTATGTAAATATCCGTTAAGCGGGACACCATAACTTGCAAGGCGGTTGTAATAATCATCTGCCCAGTTAGCGGCAGGAGTCTGCTTTTTTAACTCATCATAGGGAGATTCTAACTCATAATAATTAGCAAGTAACTTGGCAAATTGTTGCTCGGTAATAATGGCATTAGGCTTGAAGGTGCCGTCTGCGTAGCCGTCGATAATAGCATATTCCTCTGCCCACAAAACTGCCTCATAAGCATAATGATCTTCGGGTACATCTTTAAAACCAGCTGCTTCCACTTTAATATTTCCAGCAACGACCAGTAATGAAAGCAATAACAGGTAAACTAATTGTTTCATTATCATACTTCCTTTCTAGCTAGTGTACTATTTAGTTTGCAGGATATAGATGGAAACTGCAAATATTACCTTTATTATTAGTGGAAATGATTAGTCCGTTTCGATAGATGGAAGTTATAGGTGATCCCCAATCTTTATCACAAGTAACGAAATAAGCATCTTCAATATTTGTAGAATTTTAGACAAATATTGAAGGTGCTTTTTGTGTAGGCGAAAGCGCAACATGTAGGAGAAAAAAAATTTTTAAAAGAAATTTTTATAAAACAGTTGAAATTTCTTTATGTTAAGCATATATTTTTCCTAAGGGAAACAAAATATCGCAAAAGAAAGAAGAGTGAGTGTATGAAAGAGTTAGATGATTTGAAACTAACAATTCTTCCACTAGGAATTCTAGTGTTTCTGACGATGTTATGGAAAATGACCCAATCTGTTGGCGTAGCCATCTCAATTATTGTTTTTTGGATGGGCTGGAAACAGCTTATGAAGAAATACATGATCAATAATTAAATGACTGCCTTTGAGCCAACAACAATCGAAAAACACATTATTTACTTTAGGGAAATACGAGAAATGTTTCCGCAAGTTGCAGCGAAGCATTTCTTGTAAATTATAAAAAGAGTAAGGAGGAAGCCGTTTTATCAAAACACGCAACATTATAAAACGATAAAAGTCATACGTTTACTTCCACGTCCATTAACACTGACCCGCTTATCACATCATCTAGAAAGACTTTGAGGAAGAATGAAACCTTCTTCAGTCACTTTAGTGGATGGAAAATGATAGACAACTGTGACAAACTAATGGGCAACAAAAGCTGTAATAATTCAAACGCAAATACCCATAGTTGCAAGCAATTTGATGAAAACAGTTAAGTGTTAACCCTTCTTCCATAATATATCGTGGCTAAAATTTTCTGACAGCTGAAAAGATTAGCGGGCTACCAAGTACGTTTTAAATAGTCGTCAAACGATGATTCGACTAATTTGTTGGCGTTATTGAATCCAAATTTGGCTTTGGCTGTTTGGAATAATAGCTATACGCTCAAGCGGACACAGTAAAGCAAGAAGTAGACGAAACGCTAAAATGTTTTATAAGGTTTTGACAACGGTAATAGTAATGAAACGTTTTTTAGGTGTAGTAATGTTCATGATGTTCCTTGTCGGTTGTAGTGCAGAAAATGATGCAACTGGCAAAAAGGAAGGAGTCGTTGTAGCAACAACAGGGCATATTGCTGATGTCATTAAAGAAATTGGCGGTGAGCATTTAACTGTTTCGGCTTTAATGGGGCCAGGTGTAGATCCTCATTTATACAAGGCAACACAAAGTGATTTATCAAAATTAGAAAGCGCTGAGGTAATTTTTTATAACGGTTTACAATTAGAAGGGCAAATGCTCGATATTTTTGATCAAATGTCAAAAGATAAAACCGTGCTAGCCGTTGGTGATAAGTTAGATAAAACAAAGCTACTCGATAGTGAAGATGAGGGGCTACTACATGATCCGCATATTTGGTTTAACATTGATCTATGGAAGCAAGTTGTCGATGCGGTAGCGAAAACACTTGTGGAAGAATATCCAGACTTTAAAGATGACTTTAAAGCCAATGAAACAGCTTACTTAAAAAAATTAGACGAATTACAAACATATGCGACTAAGCGAATTAGTGAAATTCCTGATAAACAACGCATTTTAGTAACGGCACACGATGCATTTAACTATTTTGGTGAAAGCCAAGGTTTTGAAGTTCGCGGTTTACAAGGACTAAGTACAGAGGCTGAATACGGTGTGAAAGATGTACAGGAGATGGTTGACTTTCTAGTAGACAACAAAATCAAAGCTATTTTTGTGGAGTCTAGCGTATCGGATAAAGCGATGAAAGCTGTTATCGAAGGGGCAAAACAAAAAGGACATGATGTTGTCATTGGAGGGGAATTATTCTCAGATGCCATGGGTGCTGAGGGGACAGAAGAAGGCACATACGTTGGGATGTATCAACATAACATCGACACCATTGTCGATGCATTGAAGTAGGTGGGAAAATGAATGCTTTAACAGTTGAAAATTTATCGGTTGCTTATGATAAGAAAACCGTATTAGAAAATGCCAACGTGACAGTGCCGACAGGCCGATTAGCAGCAATTATAGGGCCTAATGGGGCGGGCAAATCGACGTTTTTAAAAGCGATATTAAATCAATTACCAAATAAGGTTGGCAAAGTAGAAATATTGGGCAAATTATTTGATCCAAAAAGTTTAGTTGTTGGTTATGTACCTCAACGAAATGCAGTTGATTGGGATTTCCCAACGAATGCACTCGATATTGTATTAATGGGGCGCTATGGACATACAGGGTTATTTAAACGGCCTTCTAAACAAGATAAAATGTTAGCAAGGCAGGCATTGGAAAGTGTCGGCATGCAAGATTTTGCGGAGCGTTCCATCGGACAATTATCCGGAGGCCAACAACAGCGTGTGTTTTTAGCGAGAGCTCTAGCACAGAATGCCAATATATATTTTTTAGATGAACCATTTGCCGGAGTGGATGCCGCAACAGAAAAAACGATTATCGATATTTTAAAAAGCTTAAGGGCCCAGGGAAAAAGTATTTTTGTCGTGCATCATGATTTACAAACTGTAAAAGACTATTTTGATTATACTATTTTGTTAAATAAAACGATTTTAGCATCAGGGAATACCGAAGATGTTTTTACCCCAGAACAGCTGCAAAAGACATATGGTGGAAAACTCTTTATGGTGCAAGAGACGATAGGAGCGGAAGTCGTATGCTAAGTGGTAACTTACTGTGGGTATTAATGGGTACGATGCTGCTTGGGGTTGCAGCTGGTATGACTGGTACGTTCTCTTTTCTTCAAAAACAAAGTTTAGTGGGTGATGCTGCAGCACATGCAGCATTGCCTGGTATTGCCTTAGCATTTTTATTAACAGGACAAAAGGATTTACCTATCTTAATGCTAGGGGCAGGTATTACATCAGCTTTGTCTGTCTATTGTATCCAATGGATTGTGTCATTTTCTAAAATGAAGGCAGACGCTGCAATTGGGTTGGTGCTTACCGTATTTTTTGGAATAGGCGTCGTATTTTTGACCGTTGTCAATCATAGTCCGTTAGGTAATCAAAGTGGCCTTAATAATTTTATTTTTGGTAAAGCTGCAACGATGACTAAAGCGGACTTAACATGGCTATTGATTAGTGCAACCATAATCATTTTAGTGAGTTTATTGTTTTATAAAGAATGGAAGCTGCTAATTTTTGATCCGGTATACGCTAAAGGAATTGGTTTGCCAATTGAAGCATTGAAAGCGACATTAACTGTCTTAATTGTTATGACGATTGTAACGGGCATCCAATCAGTCGGCGTTATTTTAATGTCAGCATTGTTGATTATTCCGGCTGTCAGCGCGAGATTATGGACGACAAAGCTAAGTTCCATGCTTGTCCTTAGTGCTGCAATAGGTGGTTTATCAGGCATTGTTGGAACCTTTGTCAGTGCCACGCGATCCGGCTTATCGACAGGGCCATTAATTGTATTAGTAGCGGCTGCTATTTTCTTTATATCCTACTTAATTAGTCCAACGGGGCAAATTAATAAGTTTCTTAGAAAAAAACAGTTCCGCAAGCAAGGTGAGATTATATGATTGAATTATGGGTTATTATCACGGGGCTATTGGTAGGTATTACGTGTGGAATGGCTGGTGTTTTTTTAATATTGCGTAAGATGTCAATGATTGCTGATGCCATAAGCCATACAGTATTATTCGGAATTGTTATGGCCTTCATTGTCACGCAAACATTAAATGGCTTTTGGATGTTAGTAGGTGCCGCAGTTGCCGGGATTTTAACCGCGTATTTAGTACAATTACTCCATACTTCGGGTATACAGCAAGATGCTGCAATTGGTGTTGTTTTTACGACTTTATTTGCTGCTGGCGTTCTGCTAATCACATTGTTTGCTAGCCATGTGCACTTAGATGTTGAACATATTTTAATGGGCGAAATTGCATTTGTTCCTTGGGATAAATGGACTTTTTTGTCGATTACTATGCCGAAAGCCGTTTGGATATTAGCACTCGTATTATTGATAAATATCGCGTTTTGCGTAATCTTCTTTAAAGAAATGAAACTTGCAACGTTTGATGCCGTTTATGCGGCGTCGATTGGTGTGCCAATACTATTTTTGCATTATGCTTTTATGACGTCTATTTCCTTTACAACTGTTGCAGCATTTGATAGTGTTGGGGCAATTTTAGTCGTCGCAATGTTAATTGGACCTGCTGCAACGGCTAATCTAATTAGTAAATCAATTAAACAAATGTTCCTATTGAGTATGTTATATGGAGGGGCATCGGCGATTATCGGCTATTATTTGGCGAAACTTTGGGACACTTCGATTGCAGGCATGATGGCCACTGCGGTCGGCATTCTATTTATCGTGACATTATTCGCTCAAAAGCTCGTCCATCATAAACGAAAATCGCTCGTCGGGAAATTAGAAGGTTTATAACATGTTGGGTTGATTTGAAAAAGAGGCATAAAGAGATGAGGATCAAAAAAACCTCATCTCTTTATTTTGTTTTGTAGTTAACTTTGTTAAATAGTTAAGTGAAGTTAAAAGACCTTTATATTCATGGCACAATTCATCCTTTTGCATGATTTCCACTTTCGATAAAAATAGTATACTTTTGACAGTGTTCAAAAGGAGGATTAGCATGATAAAGGGATTGTATGAAGCACATTTGCCAGTAAGCGATTTACAAAAGTCCGTTCTGTTTTATCAAAAGCTAGGACTTGAGTTAGCGTATAAGCAAAATCAATTGGCTTTTTTCTGGATTGTGAAAGGGGAAAGTTCGCTAGGGCTATGGGAAAGTAAGGAAGTCCTATTAGACTATCATCCTTCTATCCGCCATATCGCTTTCAGAATTGATGAAGAAGACTTATTGCAAGTGAAAGAGTGGCTGCAATCCATCGACATTGAAGTACGAACAGCTTTTGGCTATTCACCAGCGCAACAACCACTTGTTTTACCAAATTATCCTTATGCACATGCAGCCATTTATTTTGCAGATCCTGATGGCAATTCAATTGAACTGATATCGCCAATTCAACTCGATGTTGATAAAGAATTTCCGATGATGTCTTTGAATGATTGGACCACAGCTTAAAACAAGAAGACGTTGACATATAGAATAAGTTGTAATTTTATATGTACGAATATTGTAAATTTTGTTACTATGGGTGTTATTAAAATTTAAACTAGGACAACAAGGAGACACAGCATGTGGAGAAATCGTAACGTCTGGATAATTTTATTAGGGGAGTTTGTAGTAGGTCTTGGTTTATGGGCAGGGATTATCGGCAATTTAGCATTTATGCAAGAGGTTGTGCCGTCTGATTTCTATAAATCATTAATTATTTCAATTGGTATTTTAGCCGGTCTTGTTGTAGCACCACTCGCAGGACGTTTAATTGATCAATCAAAGAAAAAAACGGTTATTCAATTTGCCAGTGTAGGTCGCATTATTAGCGTATTTTTTATGTTTATCGCACTATATACCAATTCAGTCATTTGGATGATACTATTTTTAATTACATTGCAAATTGCGGCAGCTTTTTATATGCCTGCCTTACAGTCGATTATTCCAATGGTCGTGAAAGATCAAGATTTAATTACATTGAATGCATGGCAAATGAATGCTCGCACGATTTCTAGAATTGTCGGCACAGCGGCAGCAGGTTTGATGTTAAGTTATTTTGAGTTGAAATGGTTATACATAATTTCGCTAATCGTTTACATCATTATGTATTTTATAACAAGTGCTTTAAAACTTGATGAAACAGTTAGTGTGGCTGTTCAAGATAAAGCTAAAGGCAAATTTAAGGAAGTACTGCCAATGCTAAAAGAGCATCCGGTTGTATTAATGACACTAGTACTCATGCTCATCCCAACATTGTTTTTAGGCTCTTTTAATTTAGTCATTATGAAAATATCAGAAATGCATCAGTCTACAACTATTTCTGGTTTATTGTATACAGTTGAAGGAATAGGTTTTATGTTAGGGGCGGCGGGGCTAAAATATATTGCTGAGCGAGTACAAATAGGGACATTATTGTTCGGCCTAGCATTTATCATTGGGTTAATGGAACTGATGTTACTGCTGGCAGATAATACGTTCTTTGCGTTACTAACATTTGGACTATTTGGTTTTTCTGTCGGTTGTTTTTTCCCAACAACGATGGTGATTTTTCAAAAACAAGTGCCAAAAGAGTATTATGGCCGTTTCTTTTCATTCCGCAATATGATTGATTCTGTTGTCTTCCAAGTCGTTCTGCTATCAACAGGCATGATGCTTGATTTCATTGGCTTAAATGGCATGGGGCTCGTTTTTGGCATTATTAGTTTAAGCTTAACCGTATCATTTTTATTTTTCTCGAAGAAAAAGAATGTCGTGATGCATGCGCAATAATGTAATTTGAAAATTCGTAATTGTTTGAGTGCCTGGCACTTAGTAAAAGGAGGAACATGCAATGAATAGTTATTATGCAGTCATTTTCACATCACAGCGCACGGATGACGACAACGAAGGCTATGCCAAAATGGCAGATGCAATGGAAGTTTTAGCTAAACAGCAACCGGGTTTTCTGCGTGTTGAGAGTTCAAGAAACCAAGAGGGGCAAGGAATTACGGTATCTTACTGGGAATCGCTCGAAGCAATCCAAAAGTGGAGAGACAATACGAAGCATACTGTTGCACAACAATTGGGAAAGGAAACATGGTACAGTCATTATCAGGTAGAAATATGCCAAGTGTTGCGTAGCTATTCTTTTAAAGAGGATAGCACTGCACAGTAAAACGATAGAAAGCTAGAAAATCCGTGTACCTGCAAAAAGGCTACACGGATTTTCTATTAGTAAAAAGCCATTTGATGCTAATATTTAGTAATCGTAATGCTATTTTCACCAACTTCTTTATATGCACGATGGTCAATTGCACCAGCAACCGCTTCAAACGGAATGGCACGTCGGATACCTGCTGTCACAAATTTTTTAGCCTGGATGACAGCATCCTCAACACGAAGACCTTGTGCTAAACCTGCCGTAATAGCGGCAGAGTACGAACAACCAGCACCATTTGTATGGATTGTCTCAATGCGTGGCGCTTCTACAGTTAGCATGTGTGCACCATCATATAATACATCCGTTGCAGGACCTTCAAGACGACCGCCTTTCACAAGTACATATTGTGTACCGAGCTTATGTAAATCACGGGCAGCATCTTGTAAATCTTGCACTGTCGTTAAGCCTCTACCGCCAAGCAAATACTCAGCCTCGGGCATATTTGGCGTCATAATCGTTGCTTGTGGCAACAGCTGGTCTTTTAAAGAAGCCATAGCTCCTTCCTCCATTAGTGCCGTGCCCACTTTGCCAAACATCACAGGGTCGATAACGATATGTTTAATATGGGCAGTAGGGAGCCAGTGCGCTACAAGTTCGATAATCTCTCTTGTAAATAGCATACCTGTTTTTAACGCATCCATACCAATTTGCGAAGCGATTGTATAGAGTTGTGCTTCAAGTACTTCTAGCGATTGTGTATAAACGCCTTGTTTTGTAATGGGGTGTGTTGCGACAAAGGCTGTAATAGCGGAGGTGCAGTATACTCCTAGTTCTTGAAAAGTTTTTAAATCTGCTTGAATGCCAGCTCCACCACGTGCGGCGGAACCAGCGATTGTGCATGCTTTTTTCATCGTAAATGTACTCCTCTTCTTGTTGCGTTAAGCTTTCTGATTATTATTAGATTAAAAAATATTTAAATATTATTTTATTTTAATAATAATTGTCGCTTTTTTGAAAGAGCCAGAAAGCAGCGTTTTTATAATGTCAGTTTCGCTTTATGATAGATTTTGTTGATAGCGTTTCACGGGGATATTGCCAAGTTTACGCCAAATCTTTTCGACAGGACCTTGGTTATATTTTCGTAACCATAATGTAGAAAATATAATCATAAATAATGTTATGCCTAGCCAAGATGCATGGATCATTAGTTGGTCAGCATGTTTGGAAAGGCCGAGACCCCAATTATAGAATAGAACGGATGCTACGATATTTTGAGCGATATAGCATGTAAGAGCCATTTTCCCGACATTACTTATATATTGTTGGGTTTTCATGAACTTTTGATGGCGAGCGACTAAAAAGACAAGGCCGAGATAGCCTAAGGATAAGATAGGAGCGAAAACATAGCGGTCCAAAATGACGAATTGGGCGATAAATAGCGATAGAGCGTTTAATGGGATGCCAAGGCCGAGCCCAATCCATAGTAAGCGATTCTGAAGCCGGATACCGACTGCATCCATTTTTAATAAACCTTTTCGTACGAGGAAGACGCCAAGTAAAAATAAGAAAACATTCATTGGTAAGATCATAATAGCTTCAGAGCGTAATATCCAAAAATGCTCCAGCCGGTAAATGACTTGTTCCCACCATGATAAACCGGATATTTCAAATAATTGATTTTCTTGACGAACTAATAATGCTTGTTCAGTGAGACTGCTGCGATTAGCACTAAAAGTGGCATACGGGCTATTTGGAAATAATGTTCGTCCAAGTTGAGAAGACATGAACTTGTCCAATAGAAAACCTTCCACGACTTGGTGGAAAAGATGGATAGCTACCGCACAATACATACAAATTTTCATAAATCGCTCAGAGCGTTGAATAATAAACGCTACGACAATAGCTGTTAACGAATAGCTCATTAATACATCAAACTCAAAGACAAAAATATAATGAAGAAAACCATCAATAAAAAGTAAAATCATGGACCATAAATAAAGTCGAAACCAAGGTAGACCTCTATTTTGGAAACTAGTATATTTCAATTGCATGCCAATACCAAACATGATTGTTAAAAGCCCAAGGAATTTACCGTTTGTTAAATAATCAGAAAACTTGGTTATGTATGAACTAATAACTGAAAAATCGGCTTCATCTACTCCCTCACTGGAATAGTCAGCAAAGCCAAAAATCCAAATATTCGTTCCCAGTGTGCCAATTATGGCCAGTCCTCTAGCCACATCAAGTAATTTTATTCTCTCCATTAAAACACCTCACGTAACATTGTAGAGCGTAATGATTATCATTTAGCTCTCGCAATAATAAACGATGATAGGAAAGGAAGGTTGCATCAAAAATGAATATTTTGATGCATTGAAATAGAGAAAATGTGATTTTTTTAGTATGCAAAAGTGCATTTTATATAGAAAAAAGCACCTCTTTAAGGTGCTTAAAACATTTGTGGTAACAGGTTGTTAAGAAAGTGTCGATTTTTCCGTAGCCATATTTTTAATATCATTCGATGTGTTAAAAGTTGTTGTCTTTTATTCGGTCTATTTTTTGCTTCTAGTAAACTTTCAAGTAAAATACAAGTTTCCGTAGCATAGGCTTGTGGCTCTACAAGTACATCAAGTTTGGTATCAATTAATTGAGCTGCTTGTACTTTGGCAAGTAATTGTGCAAAACAAGTTGTCATTTCTTGATAGGCTTCATCTTGTTGTAAATCAATTAATCTATATAAGGTATGTTCTATCTCAGCCTCCAACGTTTGGAGCTGGTCATTTGGTTGTTGAGTCAAAAAATCACCTCTTATTTAAGTTAAGATAGTACGAAAAGACCTAGTGCAGCAAAAAGTAATCCAATGAATACTGTACTACAAATATAACTTAATGCTTGCCCCCATTTGTTCTTTTCCATTAGTTGGAGCGTTTCAAAGCCAAAGGTTGAAAAAGTAGTGTAAGCACCTAAAAAACCGATCCCTAAGAAATGCCACAGCGCATCACTTGGATGGCTACCATAGAGCAGTCCTAGAGCAAAAGAGCCTGTAATGTTAATAAAAAAGGTAGCCCATGGATATGAACTGACAATCCATTTCCCTAAGTAAAATCTCGTTAAGGCACCAATAAATCCACCAATACCGACTAGTATCATTGTACAGGCCTCCTTGCTAGCTTAGCGCCAAGCCAGGCGCAAGCTACACCACCAACAACGCTCATAAAACAATAGCTGAATGCCTGTACCCATTGACTATTGTCAATGAGAAGAAGCGTCTCGATAGAAAAGGTAGAAAAGGTTGTGAAAGCACCTAGAAAACCTGTTCCTATGCAAACTACGAGTGGTGTGCGCTTGGTAAAAATCGTAAAAAGGTATGCTAAACAAAAGCATCCAAGTAAGTTGATAATAAGTGTTGTAGTAGGGAAGTTCGTTGTATTTGGCAGTAACACACTAAGACCATAGCGGGAAATAGCACCAAAAAATCCCCCTACACCAATAGCAAAAAATAATTTCAAATTTCCAAGACTCCTTTATCTTTTAAGACAATAATGTGAGAGTTAGCGATCAGCATACTTTAAGAAAGTCCGAGATTCACTACAGTTCTTCTATTGTATCAAGGACGAAAGCAGGATGGTAGCTATTCGACCAGTATTCAAAGAAATGTAATGTGACACGCATTACTAGATATACTTCATTACTTTAAAGTGCTAATTATTACCTAAAAATAATAAAAAATAACAGTTAGAATGTTGACAATTATTTCAATAATGTGATAATCTTCAGTAACACTATACAAAATAAACAAGGAGGGCATGACAATGATGATTTTACCAGTACAATACCAAAGCACAGCTGCATACATTGTCCATGTCTAACGTTGTTATTTTTAATGCAATGAGGTATGGGCACACCTTACCTTTTATAAGAGACGCATGCTCTTTTGAGGGGATGTGTCTTTTTTTATTGCAAAAAATTTGTAGTGAAACATAAAAAGGAGTGTATGTCGTATGCGAAATATCACAAGGAAATTAATTTTCAATAAAGAATTGCTAGATAGTGGGTAGCGAAGATTTAACGCAGGAAAGAAAGAAGGTTATGATACATGTTTGATGTTTTAAGTAAATTAAGCTGGTTTTTTAAGCAATATTGGAAGCAATATACGGTAGCAATTGTGCTATTAATGATTGCAAGTGGGTTGGAAGTTATTCCACCCTATTTATTGGGATCGATAATTGATATATTAACAGCTGGTTCTATGACGACAGCTATATTAGTGAAATATTTGCTGATTTTTGGCGGTATTATCGTGGGCGGCTATGTATTAAATTTTGTATGGCAATTCCGTTTATTTGAAGGTGCCATTAACTTAGAGAAGATTTTGCGTCGTAATTTAATGCAACATTTTTTACGCATGACGCCGACCTTTTATGAAAAAAATCGCACAGGTGATTTAATGGCTCGTGCGACAAACGATTTAAATGCTGTATCACTAACAGCTGGCTTTGGTATTATGACACTGATTGATTCGACTATTTATATGGGCTGCATTATTTTTGCGATGGGCTATATGATTTCATGGAAGTTAACGTTTTTTGCCATGTTGCCAGTACCCATTATGGCTATTCTTATTCAGTATTTGGGGAAAATTGTGCATGAACGTTATATGAAGGCACAGGATGCCTTTGGCGAATTAAATGATAGTGTCCTTGAGTCTGTAGCAGGTGTTCGGGTTGTACGGGCTTATGTGCAAGAGAAAAAAGATGAAGCCACATTTGCAGCAATGAGTGAAGTTGTCTATGAAAAAAATATGCATACAACAAAAATCAATGCTTTATTTGGGCCAATTACCAAAGTAGGTACAGGGATTAGTTATGTTGTGGCACTCGGTTACGGTGCACATTTAGTATCGACTGAGGCGATGACGCTAGGGCAGCTCGTCACGTTCACTGTCTATTTAGGTTTAGCAGTGTGGCCAATCTTTGCTATTGGTGAACTGATTAATGTCATGCAGCAGGGCAATGCCTCATTAGACCGCGTACAAGAAACATTACGCTATAAAGCGGATGTGCAAAATAGCGTATCAACACAAGAGGTAGCAATTCCACATGCTATTGGCTTCGACGATTTATCCTTCCAGTATCCGATGAGTCAGGTGAAAAATTTAGAGCGTATATCACTGTCTCTCAAAAAAGGGCAAACACTTGGTATTGTTGGTAAAACAGGAGCTGGTAAGACGACTTTTTTACGTCAATTACTACGTGAGTATCCGATTGGCAAGGGGCAATTGTCTATTGATGGCATCGATATAACGGCACAAACAAAGGAACAGTTACTCGATTGGATTGGGTATGTGCCTCAGGATCATGTGCTATTCTCACGGACAATCCGAGAAAATATTTTATTCGGCAAAGAAGATGCCACTGAAGAAGAGCTCAAACAAGCCATTCGTGCAGCGTACTTTGAAAAAGATTTAGCGCATCTCCCAATGGGGCTTGAAACACTTGTTGGAGAGAAAGGTGTATCACTTTCAGGTGGTCAAAAGCAACGTGTGTCCATTGCGCGGGCATTAATTAAAGACCCTGAAATTTTAATACTGGATGATTCGCTTTCAGCTGTAGATGCCAAAACAGAGGCGAAAATTATTGAAAATATTCAGCGTGAGCGACAGGATCGAACGACGATTATTACGACCCATCGTTTATCAGGCATTCAACATGCCAATATCATTATTGTGTTGGATGAAGGACAAATAGTAGAACAAGGAACACATGAACAGCTCCTTTCACAACAAGGCTGGTATAAAGAGCAATTCGACCGTCAGCAGCTAGAAGGGGGTGCCTCATGAGTACGAGTCAACGCTTAACACGCTATGCAATGTATTTTAAAAAACCAATATTTTTAGGATTATTTTTCTTAACTATTGCCGTATTTACGGAGCTGGTAGGGCCTTTTATTGCCAAATATATCATCGACCATTATATGACGATA
This sequence comes from Lysinibacillus sp. NPDC097195, assembly GCF_044762075.1. Taxonomy (NCBI): domain Bacteria; kingdom Bacillati; phylum Bacillota; class Bacilli; order Caryophanales; family Bacillaceae; genus Lysinibacillus; species Lysinibacillus sp. NPDC097195. Next base: position 845,720 of record NZ_JBIWDP010000001.1, read on the forward strand.
GGTCATATTGAGATTAAGCCGATTACATGGCTATTACTCATCTATTTTATTTTGGCAATTGCAACAGCGGTCTTACGTTATTTTATGTATATTTATTTACAAATGGGCGCCAATCGCGTCGTACAAAAATTACGGAAAGATGTATTTGAGCATATTCAAACATTGCCCATTCAATATTTTGATAACTTACCAGCAGGGAAAATTGTGGCACGCGTTACGAACGATACCGAGGCAGTACGTAATTTATATGTACAGGTGCTTTCGAATTTCGTGACAAGTATCATCTCCATTGTTGGTGTATATATGGCACTGTTCTTTTTAAATTGGCAAATGGCTTGTTTAGCTTTAGTGATGGTGCCTATCATTTATGTGTGGATGATTTTATATCGTAAATTTGCTTCGAAATACAATGATGTCATTCGTACGAAAATTGCGGATATTAATGCCATGATTAATGAGTCTATTCAAGGCATGACGATTATTCAAGCATTTCGACGCGAGCAACAAATGACGAAAGAATTCGATGATATGAATAATGAGCACTACGCGTATGAGCGTAAACTATTAGTGCTTGATTCAGCTACTTCTTTTAACTTGGTGAATACGTTAAGGCTTATCATGTTCACTATTTTTATTTATTATTTTGGGACGCAATCGATGACGACAACGCAAATTGTGTCAGCAGGGACGCTATATGCTTTTGTTGATTTTTTAACGAAACTTTTTAATCCGATTACCAACATAGTTAATCAATTTTCACAACTTGAACGTTCGCTGATTGCAGGGAAGCGCGTGTTTGAAGTATTAGACATAGACGGAGAGCCCGTATCGGAAGTAAGTCTACCAAGATACAAAGGAAATGTTGTCTTTGAAGATGTTTCCTTTGCTTATAAAAATGATGACTATGTATTGAAAAACCTATCTTTTGAAGCACACCAAGGGGAAACCATTGCCCTTGTAGGTCATACGGGATCGGGGAAAAGTTCAATTATGAATTTATTATTCCGCTTCTATGATCCATCAAAAGGCAAAATTTCGATTGATGGCATCGATATTACTTCGGTTGCTCGTCAATCAATGCGTGAGCATATGGGAATTGTCTTACAGGACCCGTATTTATTTACAGGAACCATTGCTTCCAATGTAAGCTTAAATAATCCGAAAATTTCTCGTCAAAAAGTTGAAGATTCCTTAAAAGCAGTGGGTGGGGATCGAGTGTTAGCAAACTTACCAAATGGCTATGATGAACCAGTAATCGAAAAAGGAAGTACATTATCTTCTGGTCAGCGCCAACTCATTTCGTTTGCACGTGCACTAGCATTTGATCCGGCTATTTTAATATTAGATGAAGCGACATCCAATATCGATACGGAGACGGAAGAAATTATTCAGCATGCGATGGATGTTTTGAAAAAAGGACGCACAACATTTATCATTGCTCACCGTCTATCAACGATTAAAAATGCAGACCGTATTCTTGTTTTGGATCGTGGAGAAATTGTGGAGCGTGGAACGCACGATGAGTTGTTAGCACAAGGTGGCATTTACGAAAAAATGTATCAAATGCAAGCGAACTCATTACAATAACAATAAGGACGCAGCCCCACTTTGTTTAGTGGGGCTTTAATTATTTTTTTTATATCATTTTTGATAACTACTGTTGCTAATTTGTATTAATGGAATGGTGATTCCCTTCTAAGGTTGTGTCATATGTAACTACCTTCAGGTGATAGGAAACGATTATTTTTTGATATAATCTATATAAATGCAAAAGTAAGAAAAATGAATAAGGAGGAGGAAATGATGCTTGGTAAAAAGTGAAAGTTATCCGCATTATTTTCTATAGCCGGTCTTATTTTAATTGCTTGCTTTTATTATTTTCCAATTATGCTCATTGCCTTCATAGGTGAGCGTTAGATTAATTGTTAATGTTTAATAGCTACATAGCAAAAAAGTGTTAGATTGATGGCAGTCAATCTAACACTTTTTCTCTTTTCGCTAAGAAGAACTTTTCACATTTTGAAAAACATTAACAAAGAATAGTAGGACAGAAAGTGCAACGGCGATACCGCCACCCGAAACGAAAAGCTCAAATAGCCAACGTGGTACATCGATATAAACCATCATCATCCCAACTAAAAGGAATGGTAATCCAATATTGTAAAGCCAAAACTGAGCTTTTGCGAGCCCGGTCTCTGCGGCATCTTTAAAAATGGAATAAACTAAACCTATGAAGCCCGTAGTTAGCCAACCTACAACACCAATATGAGCATGTGTCGCCTTCCACTGAAGTTCAACAGTATAATGCATAAATAGGCCAAAAGCGAAAACCAACATTAAATAAAGAATTGAAATCTTTATCCATTTTGCTCCCATTGTAAACAACCCCTTTCCTGAAAGTGATTTAGCTAGCTACTATAGTCTATTCTTGTCAAATGAAAATGATGTCTGTCCACTCATGCGGAAGATGATTGTCGAACAATTGAAAAAACGCTAAGATTTCCTTAAAATAAAGGATATATAGTGTATTTTTACCAATAGGAGGAGCTATGAAAAAGAAAATTATTGTGATGACAGTGCTTTTATTCTTGTATAGTTGTGGCTCAGTGCCTTTTGCACAAGAAGCATGGGCGAATGAGCAAACGATGGCTACTAAAATCAACACAGTGGTCGCTAAAAATTGGAAAGACAATGAATATAGTATTACGGTAAGAGATATAAACAATGGAAATGTACTATACAATAATCATGGGGAAAAAATGATACGTCCCGCTTCTACACATAAATTACTAGTTAGTGCAGCAGCTTTAGATTTACTCGGCCCTGATTATCGCTTTGCCACAAAAGCTTATGTAGATGGACCCATTATAGATGGTGTACTACAAGGGAATATTTATTTACAAGGTGGTGGTGATCCGACTTTACTACCTGTCCATCTAGAATCATTTGCAAATGGGCTGAAAAAATTAGGCATTACAAAAATTACAGGTAAATTGATTGCAGATGATTCTTGGTTTGATGATGATCGTTTGGCAACAGGAATTGTGCCACAAGAAGAGGCATTTTCTTATGCATCCCGTATATCTGCACTCACGCTTTCACCTAATGATCAGTACGATGTCGCTAATATTCAAGTGAAAGTGACGGGCACAAAAATTGGCCAAGCAGCGAATGTTCAACTTTATCCATATGCCAGTACCATCCCGATTGTTAATAAAACAAAAATTGTGAAAAAGGGTACTAAATCGACTGTCAAAATTACGAGAGAATATGGCGCAGATCGGATCGTAGTCACAGGTAATTTACCAGCAGGATCAGAACAAAATACATATGTGACCGTTTATAACCCAACATTGTTTACGTTGGATGTCTTACGGGAAAAATTAATAGCAAAAGGGATTCACAAAATGCCTCTTGACATTGGGATTGTGCCTGAAAATGCACAACGAGTAGGAATTTCTTATTCTATCCCGTTAAAAGACATTAATTTCGGCTTTTTAAAGTTGAGCATTAATGGCATGGGAGAAATGCTGACGAAACAACTAGGCAAAGAGCTGCTAGGGGAAGGAAGTTGGTCCGCGGGTATTCAGGCAATTCGTACTTACGGCATGGACACAGGGCTTAATATGGAGCAATGGTACTTTGAAGATGGCTCTGGTTTAAATCACCAAAACCGTGTAAGTAGTATGCAGGAAAGTCTATTATTATATAAAGTTCGTCAGAAGCCCTGGTACTTCTCTTATTTGGAAGCATTACCCCATGCTGGACGTAAAGGAAGCTTAGTTGGGGCTACATTAGAAAAGCGTTTGAAAGGATATAATGTTTCCGCTAAAACAGGTTATATTACAGGAACCTATGCACTGAGTGGCTATGTTCAGGGAAAAAGTGGTAAGTGGTATATTTTTAGTATTTTAACACAAGCCAATAAAAGCTCAGCAATTGCAACGATTGATGACATCGTAAGACACATTGCAAATGAAATGTAAAGGTTTTCAAAAAGTTGAGCGAACTAGTTTAAAATAATATTATTTAGTGTTAAACTATTCATCGGATTAAGAAAAGGAGATGTTATCCATGGGAAAATTACAAGATAAAGTAGTTATTATTACTGGCGGTGCTGGTGGTATCGGTAGTGGTATGGCAAAAGCGATGGTAAAAGAAGGCGCAATCGTAGCGATTGTTGATTTAAACGAAGAAACAGGGAAAGCAATGGAAAAAGAATTGCAACAAATTTCTCCAAAATCAACGTTTTTACAAGCAAATTTAATGGATCGTGCTAATTTGCATAAAATTATCGATACAGTTGTAGAAAAATACGGTAAACTAGATGTATTAGTAAATAATGCACATGCTTCAAAACAAGCATCTATTGAAGATACAACACAAGCTGATTTAGATTTATCATTTGATACTGGTTTCTATCCAACATTCTATTTAATGCAAGCAGCATTACCACACTTAAAAGAAACAAAAGGAAATGTTATTAACTTTGCTTCAGGTGCCGGACTTGCTGGTCATGAAACACAAGGTGCTTATGCGGCTGCAAAAGAAGCAATCCGCGGTATTTCTCGTGTAGCAGCAAATGAATGGGGACGTTTCGGTATTAATGTAAACCTAATCAGCCCAATTGCAAATTCACCAGGTGTACAAGCATGGGCAAAAGCACAACCAGAATATTACGAAGAAGTTAAAAATAAAATTCCTATGGGACGCTTTGGCGATGTGGAAGATGATATCGGCCGCGTAGCAGTATTTTTAGCATGTGAGGATTCTCAATACATTACTGGTCAAACAATTATGGTTGACGGTGGTTCTCTAATGCTTCGCTAATATTCTCGGCTGTTCGAGGAGGATTAGTTTTGAAACAAACAAGTATTTTTAGACTCATTCATATGATTGATCAGATGAATAACGCCAATATTATACGTTTTACGAAAGAATTTCCCTACCCGTTAGGTGTTTCTCCGATTTTAGTTTTAAGCGAACTAAAACAAAAGGGGCCGCAAAGACAGGCGGAGTTGGCGGAAACGATTGGGTATACGAAAGGGGCTATGACTAGTATTGCTGAAAAATTAGTAAAACTAGGCTTAGCAGAAAGACTATACGATGAAAACGACCGTCGTACTATTCGTCTACAAATAACGGAAGAGGGTAAAAATGCTTTTAGCAAAGCACAAGATGTAGGGAAAGATGTCTTTATTCAACTATTTGAAGTACTCAATGAAGAAGAAATTGAACAATACCTGTTAATTTTGGAAAAGTTAGTACAAGGAATAAAGGACAGAAATCAATAACCTTCAAGCTTACACTATAGACAAAATATTTCGAGGAGTTTTTTCTCGAGATATTTTGTTTTTTTTCGTTTGATGATTGAAGTTACGACTACACTTAGCAGAAGCAATATTTATTTCCATCTAGTAAATGCCTCTTATGGTTATCTGAGGTTTCATTCAGATACATACCACTACTACATAAAAATTACACACAATCATAATTATTGCTGAATATTTTTACCCATCTCTTTTGATGCAAAATATTGGTCTTTATTTGGAAAATTTCATAAAATCGACAAAAATACCTTTATAATTTACAGAAAATTTGCTATTCTAAACGTTACACCAAGGGGTTTTTCACAGACATAACGAATTTTTACACTAAAGGGGAATAATGATAGACATGTCGATTAAATTAAAACTTTATTTTGCTTTTGCACTATTATTTATTAGTATTATTGGTATTTCTATTAAAGGATATATGGACTTAACGAATATGAAAAATGAGTATAACCATATTCTTGCATCACGTGTAGAACAAATTTATATCGCATCCGATTTACAAAGTAATACAAAGCAACAAAGTATATATATTGAACAGTATATTGAAAATAGCAACGAGGAGACGTTAGAAAAGTTTCGTAGTACCCAACTGAAAATTCAAACGGGTATCGGTCAGTTACATGATATGATAGAAGATGAACAATTGTTGGAAGTAAACAACAAAATGCAAGAAGGCAAAAAAGCTTTTGATAAAGTTGCAGAGACAATTATTTCAGCTGTCGAGGCAGGCGATGTATCGACTGCACAAGCTTTATATGATAAGCATTTATGGCGACTTAGTTTAATGAGCAGTATAGCTACTGAAATGCTGGCATTTAATAAAATGAAATTTTCAGAGGTTGCCACAAATGCAGAGCAAAAAGTACATAAAAGTGCGATAACTGCTATTGTAATTGGCTTTATTACAGTAGGGATATGTTTGTTTTTTAGTATGCTAACAGCGATGAAAATTGCAAACCCATTGAAGCGCATGGCAAATGCTGTTAAACAGATTGCACAAGGCGATTTAACGATACCAGATCTACAAGTAAAATCGAAAGACGAGATTGGAACATTAGCAAACGCTTTCAACGATATGAAGCAATCCATCCAAATATTAATTCGAACGTCTGGTGAAACGGCTAGTGAGCTCTCTGCTGTGGCAGAAGAATTGTCTGCAAGTACAACGCAAGTAACAGCTACATCGAATTACGTAGCGACTACCGTAGAAGATATTGCAACAGGCTCTAAAATCTCTTCCACTGTTTCCAATGAAGCCTCACTGGCAATAAATGAATCAACGGAAGGGATTCAGCAAATTGCTGATGCCACGTATTCGGTCCTTGGCAAGGCAAAGCAAACAAAGGAAACAGCTGATGCAGGACAAGTTACGATTGAGCATGCGCAGCAGCAAATGGATATCATCTATCAGTCCACGAAAGAAACAACAGCGTTAATTGCTAGGCTAACGAAACAATCCGAAGAAATTCAAAATATCACAAAAGTGATTACTGATATTACCGAACAGACTAATTTACTTGCATTAAATGCTGCGATTGAGGCGGCACGTGCTGGAGAGCATGGTAAAGGATTTGCCGTGGTAGCAGATGAAGTACGCAAATTAGCTAGCCAGTCAAAAGATTCTGCACAGACTATCGTGCAACTTACATCCGATATTTTACTGGAAACAAAAAATGTAGAAGTCGCTGTTTTACATGGTCAAACAACGGTCGAGCAAGGGGTAGAGGTCATTGTCCAGGCAGGTACAGCGTTTAGTAAGATTGTCAATGCAATCGAGGAAATGACGCAGGAAGTAACATCCGTTACTGAGATTACGCAAGAGATGTCAGCATCCTCAGAAGAAATTTCAGCATCAATTCAAGAATTAAATGGGCATGTTCGGAAGAATGCGCAAGGCACAGCGGAAGTGGCACAGCAAATAGTTAATCAAGTAGCTTCCCTTCAGGAAATAAACAATATTTCAGCAAGTCTAAATGATAAAGCATTGGAATTAACAAATAGTATTTCTAGCTTTACATATTGATAATTGGCAAATACTAGTGTACGTCTTATTTTCGCCCAATATGCATATAAATAGACTATATAAACTTTTTTCCAACCTAAAACGTCAAAAAAGAGGGACATTATTTTTAAAAAGCTAGAGAGGACTTAAGAATGGAAAAAAATATGAAGCGTTCAAAAGAAAAAAAGAGCAAGAAGAAAATATGGCTTTGGATAGTAGGGAGTCTGTTAACAATTTTTCTAATTTTTTTAGGCACTGCTTATTACACTATCCAGAAGACGATGAATAAAATAAATACACCATTAGTTGAAACAACTGAAGCTACAGAAAAACCGCAAAAAACCATTGCGAAAAAAGAACCATTTTCAGTGCTAATGCTCGGTGTTGATGAACGCAAGGATGATAGTGGCCGTTCAGATACAATGATTGTCATAACGGTCAATCCCGAAAAACAAACGATGAAAATGCTAAGTATCCCTCGTGATACAAGAACCGAAATTATTGGTCATGACACAGTGGATAAGATTAACCATGCATATGCATTTGGAGGCGTACCAATGGCCATGGATACGGTTGAAAATTTTTTGGATATCCCGCTAGATTATTACGTGTTCATTAATATGGAGGGCTTCTTGCAAATTATTGATACACTTGGCGGCGTTACGATTAACAATGATATGGATTTAACTTACGATTCGTACCATTATCCTGAGGGACAACTAACATTAAATGGTGATGAAGCGCTTATTTTTTCACGAATCCGTTATGAAGATCCGCGCGGTGACTTTGGTCGTCAAATTCGTCAACGACAAATTATTGAAGCAGTGATGAAAAAGGCTTCCACACCGTCCGTATTATTAAAGGCAACAGATATGCTAGATGTTGTCGGAGATAATGTGCGCATGAATTTTACGGTGAAAGATTTAATTCAATTGCAAAGTATATATAAAAAAATGGATAGCAATATTGAACAGTTATCATTTGAGGCAGAAGGGGGAAAGAAGATTGACCATATTTGGTACTATATTCCCGATGAAACCGAGCTGCAAAAAATACAAACAGAGTTAAAAACACACTTACAATAAATGGGTATTTTTCGGGCGTTCGTTTGGCTACAATAGTTGTAAATAAAGTGCTTTCGAAGGGAGAGAGATGAATGAATGGGAGGACCCAGGTGCTTAGGTATACAGCATTAAATAATTGCATGCAAAGCTATGTACCGAAACGTAAAGTACAAAAAAGTCCAATCAATCTCATGGTCAAACAGCTACAACTATTTTGTTTTAAAATTTTTATGTAAGACTAAAAAATCATTCAGGTAGGATGCATGCCTAGTTGAATGATTTTTTTAGTGAATTAAAGGACAAGCAATATTTTATTTCGTTTGAAATATCAGAAAATTAAGTGTATAATAAAGTAAAGAAATGGTTGAGGGAGTGATTGTGATGATTTTTGGTACGATTTTATTAGCCATCGCCTTGCCGATTGGAATACTATTAGCAGTAGATTTATTCAACGAACAGCATCACTCTACTACATAACGACCCATTTCTGAAATAAAATCTATGAATCCATAACTTCTCATGCCATAACAACATAAAGTGTTAGATTGATTACAGTCAATCTAACACTTTTTCTCTTGTGCACAGCACATTTTATATGTTAAAGAAACATTTTTTGTTATTATTCGTCAATAGTCATGAGAAAATGCTATACTATAAAAAAAAGTATCGGGGTATGAGTATGCAAGCAGAAAAAACAAATATTAAAAAAGAAATATTATCCTACATTAAAATTATTGTTATTACAGCCATTGTTGTCCTGGGCTGTAAGCAATTTTTATTTGCACCGATAAAAGTACAAGGTGCTTCTATGTATCCAACATACGAAGATAAGGATATTATTATTGTTAGTAAAACTAGTAAAATTGAACGTTTTGACCAAATTGTTTTTCAATCACCGACTGAGGATGAATTATATATTAAACGTGTAATAGGACTTCCAGGGGATACAGTGGAAATGAAAGATGATGTTTTGTATGTCAATGGCAAGGCTTATAAAGAAGATTATGTCAATCGTCAAACAGATGATCCGAGTCAATTACGTATTACGGAAAATTTCACTTTAGAAGGTTTAACGAATGAGAAAAAAGTACCTGAAGGTAAATATTTTGTAATGGGTGACAATCGCCTAAAAAGTTATGATAGTCGCCATTATGGCTTAATTGGAAAAGATGCCATTTTTGGTGAAGCCAAATTAACGGTTTATCCGTTTAAGCACTTTCATATTGGCCGTGAATAGCCAATCACTCTATAATCCAGGAGGCAGCTCAATAAAAATTGGGCTTGCCTCTTTATTTTGTAGTTAAGGCTTTACAAACTTTATAGGTAGGATAATAGGCGCAAACTTCGGAATCTTCCACCGTTTCTTTTATTGGGCTTTGTTGCTTGTCCAATTGGGAAAATGGTTGATCGATTGAAAGTTCTTCTACTACTAGTTCGGTGCCATAAAATAGCATTAAAAAATAGCATACTAAACCAAATATACGCAAACAATCACCCCATCGTTATATCATTTACTATATTATTTATGGTCCAAAAACAAAAAATATAAGCGAAATTTCAAAAAAATTAAGCTGAATAGAAAAATCTTGTATCGTCAAAATCAATATGCTAATATAGCTAAAGAAAATAATGAACTGTATAACCTCAATAATATGGATTGAGGGTCTCTACCAGGAACCATAAAATCCTGACTACAAAAATTGCTTTTATTTTGTAGTCAGGATTTTTTTTTGTCCCTAAGCTACTAGATGGAAGTATGACAGAAAGGTGATTAAATGAATTGGAGAGTATTTATACTAGCGGCTACCACTTTTGCCGTTGGCTTAGTAGAGCTAATTGTAGGGGGAATATTGCCATATATTGCTGAAGATTTGCATGTATCGGAAGCGACAGCTGGTCAATTAATTACAATATTTGCACTCGTTTATGCTATATCTGCACCAGTCCTTTTGTCGTTAACAGCGAAAGTGGAACGGAAAAAGCTTTATCTTATTGCATTACTGATCTTTACGTTAGGGAATGTCATGACTTATTTAAGTCCAACATTTATTATCGTTATGATTGCAAGAATAATAACAGCGATGAGTACGGCACTCGTCATCGTTTTATCTCTAACAATTACAACTAAAATCGTGGAACCAAGACATCGTGCTAAAGCATTAGGGCTTATTTTCATAGGCGTAAGTTCAGCATTGGTTATCGGTGTTCCAATAGGAATTTTTATTACCGAGACATTTGGATGGCGTGCTGTCTTTTTAGGTATTGCCAGTCTATCTAGCATAGCGATGATATTAATATTTTTGTTATTAGAAAAAATGCCAGTTGTTGAAGTAGTGCCCTTAAAAGCGCAAATCAAGTCGCTAGCCAATCTAAAAATAGCGACAGCCCACTTAACGACTCTGTTTATGCTAGCAGGGCATTATATGCTCTATGCATACTTTACGCCGTTTTTAGTAGAAGCTTTTCATTTAAGCTCCTCCTGGATTAGTATTTGTTACTTAGTATTTGGGCTTGCTTCGGTTAGCGGGAATGCTCTTGGAGGTTGGTTAAGTGATAAAATTGGTACAGGTAAATCAATCGTTCTCATTATTGCAGCATTTGCCCTTGTACTTTTTGCTATCCCTTATACAATCGTTGCGTTCCCATTATTTTTAATCGTTACAGTATTGTGGGGAGCGCTTAGCTGGGCATTAACACCACCATTACAAACCTATTTAATTCAAACAGACCCTGAAACTTCTGATATTCAACAAAGCTTAAATACTGCTGCCTTACAAATTGGCATTTCAATAGGCTCTGCAGTGGGCGGGGCATTGTTTACTATTACAGGCTCGGTCATGCATTTAGCTAGTTTTGGAGCAATTTTAGTATTAGGTGCGCTAGGCTGTGCTATTTTCTCAATTAAAAGAGCATCGTTTTCAACTCGTAATCAAATAGATGGCAACATTTAAAAGTTCATTCGCAAGGTATATTTAAAAAAAGAAGGACTATGATTGTTGAAGCTAGAATGTAAGAGTAGAGAGGGAGGCTGGTAAATAAATGCAAGTAGATTTAACGGAATTTGAAGGATTGAATGTGAAAGTTGTCGCTACAGTTGATCATACGCTTTATCGCAACGTTGGTGCCATCATTTTATACGAAGAGGATTCACACATTTTATCTGTACGAAAACTGAAACGAAAAATCGCGGACCAATATATACCAACAGACGAACTCGAAAACTTTATTTTTGACTCTCAAGCAGATGCTATTAAATTTACGAGTAAATTAACAAGAATGACAGCACTTGATTATTTATTAGTTACAAATAGAGAAAAGCAACTAAGTGAATAGCTTTTAGGTCGTCTTGTGTAAAAGCGAGACGACCCAAGCTATGGTACAACTGAGACTACATCGTTGCAGGAGAAAGATACCATCCTTTTTTGTTACTAATGTCAATTAACTTAGCTCCAAGAATAGCATATCTCATATGAAATACACTGTATTTCGTCGTTAGATTTCGCTCGAAAGACATGTCCATAGCTTGACTAACTGAAATTAAGGAAGAGGCAATATTCATTGACAAGATGGCACTAATTTCACCATCGTTTATTGCGACCTTACTTCGAATCTTCGCAATTTGTAAATGTTCGTTGTCAATGGATAATGGCGGGGCAAGAACGCCATTGTTTTTTAATAATTCCTCTAGCTGTTTATTTTCCTCTTTTAAACATTGAATAAACTCCAATATGATTTCTTTTAAATTACGATCGACTGCATATTTGAAAAAGAAATGATTGCTTGCTATATAACCATTATTGACACCAAGTTGTTTCCAAATAGAAAAGATTTCCTTGAAGGGTAGAGAATCTATATTTTGTTTTGCCATTTTCATTGTCGCACGTCCTAACTCATTTTATAGTTGTTGAATGTGAGATTAGGATGGGATGAAAAAGGTTTTTTTATACATTTTAATAAAAAAAAGACAACTCAACGGTAAGTGGAGATGTCCTTTGTAGCAAATATTTTAATTTCACCTCAAGATCCACCATTTTTAAAGCTCTTATTTGTTGTTTTCACGAAAGCTAATTTCCAATCGCAACATTGCTAGAAAAAAAGCCCATAAAAAAAGCTTATGTTTATGGCTAATAAAAATAAGTAAACCTAAAGCAAGGCCTATTGCGGGAACGTATTTTGGTTGAATTGGAAAATCTTTTTTCTATTTGTGTCAGCAATATCACAACAGGAACGGCAATGACTGCATCCCCAAAATTAGTATGGATAGTTGGAAAGTACACCATTTTTTTAACCTCTTCTTATACGCATGATCCATAATAGATAGAATTCCCATAGTTAAAAGTTTTATGCCATGACCGATACGTACGATTCGCAATGCATTTTGCTTAGATGCTAGCTGCAATCGTTACTAGATACATTAATAATAAGACCCATGCTGATAGACGTATGGGTAGTGATAAGGATAAGGATGCAGGTGGATATATGACTGTGTTTGCAGTGGATTCGCTGGGGCAGTGGACAGTTGATTGCAATTATTGGCAGGGCCAATATAGGTAGAAGGAACAATAGGTGCCACTGTTTGCTTCCATAAGTTTTCATCTAAGCAATACGTTTGTGCCATAATATTTGATGGCGTAAACTTCAGAATATCAGAACCTAAAATAACTTCGGGTGTCGGTGCATCGAAAATAGCAAGAATATGGGTGTTATCAGCATTCGCGACGATATAATGCCACCACCCCTGTGGGATATTTGCCACCTGTCCGGACGTAATTGTATAGTTCTGAATTTGTTTTGTTAAAGGATTTAAAATGGAGACGGTTGCAGCGCCAGCAATACAATAAACAAGCTCCCCAGCATTTTGGTGATAGTGCGGTTCCACGACATTATTCATGCTTAGAAAAATGTCGAGCAATGATACATTTTCTAGCGTATTTAATTGCGCAATGCCAAGAATGTTAATGTAATTCTGAGCATCTTTTTTAAACAGAGGACTTGTGTTTACATCAAACGTAAACTGTGTAGATGGGGCTGTGTAATCAATAGGCAATCATAACATCCTTCCTACATGTATCTTCAATATCATAGATTATGACGAAAGGTATTTGTGCAGTATACGAATGCCTATTACATAGATGAAGAAAAGCACGCTAAAAGCATGTGATTCGACTAAGAAATTGATGAAGTGGTTAATTATGGTATAATTTGAATGGACTACTAAGTTAATGATCGTATTTTATATAAGCGAGGAATAGAGAATGAAGAAAATTGTAATTTCCATTTTAACGTTTTCCATCTTAGTAATTTTGCCTGGATGCAATAGTCGTCAAACCGTTTATCAACCAGAAGGCACAATCATTATAGATAGTCAGGATTATTTAATGATTCCAGGCGACTATAGCTGGAAGGAAAAAGAGATGGAACTTACTACTTTAAGTACTTACGATATCGAGGAATTAGCAGAGCAATTTGAAACATTAGAAGTTGTCAAGAATAATATTCTAACATTTGAAATTACAAAAAGTCCTTCATCGATTAGTGTCACGCAATATCATGAAGATGGCACAAGTAAAGTGATTGAAACAACAAATAATCAAATAACTATGCCAAATACTAGTGGAACTTATATTTATGAAGTGAAAGCAAGGTGGCCTGAGGGGAAAATAAACTTTGTATTTGATGTCAATGTAAAGTAGATAGTAGAGGATGTAACAAAACAGCAAAAGTGTTAGATTGATATACTCAATTTAACACTTTTGCTCTATCTTTCAGATTCGCGAGGGTGAATGCTTGCTACTAGCTGTACCAATCTAACCTCTTGTTTTTACGAGTAAATAAATAAAATATGGTGCCCCTATAATAGCTAGCACAATGCCAACCGGTAATTCTGCAGGTGCGATCATGATACGACTAATTGTATCAGCCAATATTAAAAGTAGGGCACCGACAAAGGCGCTTAAGGGAATAACTCTAAAATGCAAACCACCAACTAATTTTTTTGCTATATGAGGGGCAAGTAAGCCTAAAAAAGTAATACCTCCACCCACTGCTACACAGACGCCAGCAAGTAGGACGGCCACTATAATAAGTTGTTTGCGCTCTTTTGTTACGGTAATCCCTACACCGATGGCCGTTATATCATTTAACATTAAAATATCGAGCACGCGCGCCTTATAAAATGCAATCGGTAGTAGCACCACTATCCATGGCAATAATGCATATACATATGTCCAGGTACTACCCCAAATCGAACCAGCTAACCAGACGAGCGTTCGGGTGAAATCGTTTGGATCCATGCGAATCTGAAAAAAGATAATACCAGCGCTAAAGGCTGCATTCATACCAATCCCAACTAAAAGCATATGCGACGGTGCTACATGTCCGCTTTTATAAGCAATTACATAAATAATGAGTGCTGCAAGAAGGGCACCGATTAGAGCAATCAATGGCATGACAAAGACCGCTAGCCATGCCTTCGAAACCATCCATCCTTGCAAAAAAAATGTATATAACACTATGGCGAACCCTGCACCTGCATTAATCCCCATAATTCCAGGATCTGCTAGTGCGTTTTTAGTAATGCTTTGCAATATAGCACCTGATACAGCAATGCCAAAGCCAACAAGTATTGCCATGC
Source organism: Lysinibacillus sp. NPDC097195 (assembly GCF_044762075.1). Taxonomy (NCBI): domain Bacteria; kingdom Bacillati; phylum Bacillota; class Bacilli; order Caryophanales; family Bacillaceae; genus Lysinibacillus; species Lysinibacillus sp. NPDC097195. The sequence goes on from NZ_JBIWDP010000001.1 coordinate 860,756, forward strand.
AAATGCGGGGTAAACGGAAGTGAAAAATCGTTAGTACATTTTCAGCAGTGCCGTTGCCTAGTATCGTTTGCATAAAACTTAAAAATGAAATGTCCCTATAGCCTGTTTGTACACTGATGAATGCTACTATCAAAAGCAGTAGCAAACCGAGGATGATATAAAAAGGAAAACAATGTCTGTTTTTTCGTAGAACATGCAACATTATATACCTCTTCCATTTTTTCGAGCTAAGTATAAGAAAAAGGGCACGCCGATGATTGCAGTGACAGCACCGACCGGGGCTTCAAACGGGCTCATGATAAGGCGTCCAACAATATCAGCCACTAATAATAGACAGCCACCTGTTAGAGCAGAGAGCGGTATTACTAAACGATAATCAACCCCGATGATTGCACGTACAATATGTGGTACGACGAGACCAACAAAACCGATTATACCTGCAATAGACACAGCTATCCCGGTTAATAAAAGCACAGTAATTGTACAAAGCACACGAATGAACATTGTCCGTTGGCCCAGTCCAGTCGCCACTTCCTCACCTAAACTCATTATAGAAATTGATTTTGCTAATGTCATTGCCAGTAGTAAGCCGACAATCACGAAGGGCAATGCGATTTTAATATGTAGAAGTTGAATAGTAGAAAGACTACCTGCATACCAATAGCTTACATCTTTTGCAATATCGAACTTAAGCGCAATGGTAGTAGATAGTGCATTCAGTAGCGCAGAAATTGCAGCACCGGCTAAAGCAAGTTTGACGGGCGTCATACCATCTTTAGCAATAGCGGTTAACATGAAGACCAATGCTGCGCCAAACCCTGCCCCAATAAAAGAAAAGAGTACCAGGATAGAGAAATTAGGATTTGCAAACATCGCATAGGCAATCGCTAACATCAATCCTGCCCCCGATGTAACCCCTAATATAGAAGGGGAGGCAAGTGCATTGCGCGTTACCCCTTGCATAATAGCCCCGGATACAGCGAGTGCACTCCCAATAAGTAATCCTGCAACTGCACGTGGTATGCGCAACTCGTGTAAAATAATATGCTCACTGTTCGTATCATCGTAGGTCAGTAAACTATGCCATATAACTTGATAGGTTAAATCTTCGTAGGCTCCAAAACGAATTGACAGAACAAATACTATAAAAATTAATAGCACGATAGTAAAAAAACTAAAAGTTGAACGCGCATAATTGCGAGCGAACTTGTGCAATTTCCTCTTCATCTATGTAAAAACCCCTCGTATTGACATAAGATAGTTTTTATTTTATGTTTTAAATGAGAATGATTTTCAATATCAATTATAATATATTAAAATTTTTTGTAAAGCTAGGAGGATACAATATGTTATGTAATAAAATAAATTGGTTTTTGGCTAGTACTTGTATCATGACAATATTGCTAGTAGGCTGTGGTCATAACGAGGCAAAAACGACTTCACAAGAGGCGTTACAAACACAGCAACAAGTTGACAACACTACAGAACCCCGTACTTTAACTGACGCACTTGGCAATCGAGTAGAAGTGCCTGTTCATCCAAAAAGGGTCATTGCTTCTTATTTAGAAGATCATCTTGTCGCACTCGGGATTACACCAGTGGCACAATGGAGTGTGCGAGATGGCACAAGTGTGCAGGATTATTTGCAAGATGTGTTACAAGAAGTGCCAACCATTCCATATGACTTACCATTTGAAGCGGTACAAAGCTTTCAACCCGATTTAATTATTATGGACTCCGCCGCTATGGTCGAAGGGGACAAATATGCGCAATATAGCAATATTGCACCAACTTTTGTCATTGGCACCGAAGTCAACAATGATTGGCGAGATGAATTACTCGCTGTAGGTGAAGTATTTGGTCAAAAAGACAAAGCACAGCAAGTTTTAGATGTTTATAATGCCAAAGTCAAAGAAGCACAGCAACGACTTTATCATCATGTAGGCAATAGTTCAGCGGCAGCAGTTTGGGTTGTGGGAGGGAAATTTTTTATCGTTTCACAAAACCTTTCGAGCGGCGATGTCATGTACAATGACTTAGGTTTAACAGTACCAGCAGTTGTCCAAGAAATTTCTGCAAACGCAACAGCTAACTGGAATGAAATTTCACTTGAAAAGCTTGTAACATTGGATGCAGACCATCTGTTTGTAATTGAGAGTGCCGATGATGAAAGTGTCCAAGCATTAAGTGAAAAATTGTGGCAAGCGATACCAGCCGTACAAGCCGGGAATGTCCATAAGTTACCGAAAAATTCAAGTTGGTTATATACAGGTGCTATTGCAAATACGAAAATAGTAGATGATATCGTTAATGCATTAGCAAAATAACGAATGTCATGCTGTGTAAGGAAGATGGGCTTAACAATTAAAAGATATACAGTAGAGTTTGATTCCCTGTATATCTTTTAATTGTTATTGAACAATAATAGTTTTGCAAAATTTTTAGTACTAGCTACTCCTAAGTTCTCATTTTCTAAGATAGTCTTATTTATTTGTTCATTACTGTTTTGTAGATATAAAAAATTAGGAGGTTATTTGTAAAATAATCAAACCAATTACTGTAAGACACTTCTTATAGCCCGACTCACATTATTATAAAACACTATTTCGAAATTATTTATAACTGGTCTAATGCTACAAATGAAAGTAGCAACAAAAAATTTTTGGGACCTTGTTTCCATAATAAAAAATTTCTGTTCAGCAAGTGTACCTTCACATATCGAGCAATTTATAAACATATAAATAAAGGTAGTACAAAAATAGTAGCCGAAAACAATGATAGAATCGAATCTAGCAATTTCTAGACTTTCATAAAACTAATAAAAATTAAGAAATTCTTCAGTTTCTAGTTAGGAAAAAGTTAATATTTATATTCTATATTATAAAAAAAGGGAAATTACGAAACCATTTGCAGAAATAAAACGTATTGGTATTAACAGAACAACATTGAAGTAGGTGAGGATATGGCATATACCATTTACATAGTATTAACGAAGACAGGTACTTTATTATCGAAAGCGATAGGAATGTACACTGGAAAAGAGATGAATCATGCATCGATCGCCTTTGACGAGGGTCTTTTTGATATGTACAGTTTCGGACGAAGGCAGCTAAATAATCCTTTAAGCGGTGGCTTTTTACGTGAGAATGCTGAAGCGGGTCTTTTTGAAACCGCTGATTGTGTTATCTATCGCTGTCGCGTATCTTCCTACCAGTATTGGGAGATGGAAAAAATTGTCCATTATATGTATTGCAATCGAAATCGTTATAAATACAATTTTATTGGGCTATTCGGGGTGATGATGCAAAAAGAAGTACGCAGAGAACGTGCGTATTTCTGTTCACAATTTGTCGCTACACTTTTAAAAATAGGTGGCTTAAAAATCTATCAAAATCCAGCGCTTATGACACCTGATTGTATTGCGCAATTACCTTATTTAGAACAAATTTTTGCTGGAAAACTGGCACATTATTTACAAGATGTACGGCAACCAGCTATGTTGTATGGTTAAAATCATTTCGTAATACGAGCTCGACATTTTTCTGATATAATAATTGACTAGTAGAAGAGATGAGGTGAGAAAAGTGCAAATCATTATGGTGGAAGGTGTACCGTATGCTTGGTTGCAACAATTACAAAAATTGCATGCTCATGTTTTTGATGGTGCGCATCTAATGTTAGAAAAACTTGAAGCCAAAAAAGATTTATTGTGTATATTTGCCGTAGAGAACGGTGAAATGGTAGGATTTAAACTAGGCTATCCACATCCCGATGGCGTTTTTTATAGTTGGTTGGGGGGCGTCGATGAAAAGATGCGAGGTCGAGGAATTGCAAGTAAGTTGATGACACAGCAACATGAAAAAGTGCAACAACTTGGCTATCATAAAGTGCGTACATACGGTAGAAATGAGCGCAAAGCGATGCTCATTACAAACATTAAACATGGATTTGACATTCATTCTACTTTTGTCGATGATAAAGGGCGTCATAAAATCGTGTTTGAAAAATTATTGAATTGAGGAATTGAAGATGAAAGCATATTTAGCAAACGGTTTATTTTCATTAGGAGATCGTTTAGTCAACGAACGTTTAGCAGCGGCTATTCGACAAGCAGTACCAAATATTGAATTATATGTACCACAGGAGAACGATGCTATTAATGATAAAACAGCATATGCAGATAGTTTAGCTATTGCAGAGGCTGATTTAGAGATGTTACAAAAAAGCGATGTCTTAATCGCTGTATTAGATGGTGTCGAGATTGATTCAGGTGTTGCGGCTGAAATCGGAGCATTTTCTATGCTTAATCGCCCAATCATCGGAGTATTTACTGACGTCCGTCAACAAGGGCGAGAAAATATGATGAAAATTGAAGCGCTTATTCGAGATGGGATAGAAAATCAATTTGTCTATCGCAATTTATTTGTCATTGGTTTAATAAAGCGCAACGGTGTCATTACTACGTCAATTAACGATGCTGTTTTAGCAGTGCAAGAACTACAACCTTAAGGGGGATGGCAAATGCTTTTATCAACAACGGATGTTGTTGCAGGAAAAGTGATTGACAAGACATTAGGTTTAGTAAAGGGCAATTCAGTGCAATCGAGACATATTGGTCGCGATATGATGGCAGGGCTTCGTAATATTGTTGGAGGCGAAATGAAAGAATATGCTGAAATGCTTGTTCGCTCAAGAGAATTGGCCACTCGCGCAATGGAGCAAGAGGCGCAACGTCTTGGTGCGGATGCCATTGTGGCTATTCGATTTTCGACTTCATCTGTAATGGATGGCACTTCTGAAGTATTAGCCTATGGAACTGCTGTAAAATTAAAAGGATAACTTGAACAGGGGACTTCAGTTTAAACGAATTGAAGTCCTTTTAATTTTAAAATTATTGATAATACTAACAAAAAAATGGGTGCTCCGTCAGTGACGTTTGTTTAGTAGTGGAAATAGTATTGAACTAATTATCCCAAATATATAGAAAATTCATAGTTAAAAGGACTAATAATGTCCATCTCGTTTTGTATAATGAGAGGGTAACTACGTAGAAAGAGTGGGATATATGGTGGATTCACAACAGAATAAAGGCTATCGTGTCATATCTATGTTTGACAGATTGATGGATGGTCAAGGAATTAGCAAAAAGCAAGAAGCATTTACACATCAGGTTGGTGAAAAAACCATACAACGCGATTTAGATCAAATTCGAGCGTATATTGAAAAAGCTAAATTAGATTGTCATTTAGAATATGTGCGAACAGAAAAAGTGTACAAGCTTACGAAAACAGGAAATAATGTTTTATCAAAAGAACAAGTATTGGCCATAGTGAAAATACTTATCGAATCGAGGGCGCTATTAAAATCAGAAATGAGCGACATTATCGATAAGCTTATATCCATCGTTGCTGCGGATAAACAAGAGTTTATTCATAATATTATTTTAAATGAAAAGCATTTGTACGTGGATTTAAATCATAAAAAATCTCTTTTACATTTAATTTGGGTCATTTCAGAAGCTATTCAAAAGAAAAAAATTATTAAAATTGATTATTTACGTGAAGGAGAAACAATTCCTGCACAAAAAATATTGAAACCTCTCGGTGTTATTTTCTCCGAATATTATTTTTATTTAATTGCTTATGATAGTAAGCAGGAAAAGGATGTAACAATTGTTTATCGTATTGACCGTATCCAGCATTTTGTGGAGCTAGATAAGAAGTTTCAAATCCCCTACTCAGAGCGCTTCCAAGAAGGCGAATTTCGTAAACGTATTCAATTTATGGATGCTGGTGAGCTTATACATATTAAATTTATTTTTAAAGGGTATTCACCACAAGCAGTTTTAGATCGCTTGCCGACAGCTAAAATCTTATCCAATAAAGCGGGAGAATGCTTATTTGAAGCGGAAGTTTTTGGGCGTGGTATTAAAATGTGGCTCCTTAGTCAAGGGGCAGATATAGAAGTACTTGAGCCACTGGAGCTGAGAGAAGAAATGATTGAAACTATACAAGCGATGAAGCAGAATTATCTTTATAAGTAAGCCAGCTATTAATGACTAAAAATTAAACCTCTTGCCGACTATAGTAAAAAGGGGGATTGCTGATGTATTCACTGTCAAATTTTAAGTTATTAGTGGAAAAACAAATGGAAATCGATACAATTTATCAAAATTGTTATGAATTAAAAAAAACAACGGTTGCACCTAAAATCGCCTCTGAAGTTCAACAATTTTTTACAAGTGTTATTACGCATTTAGAGCAGCATGGATTTACGGTGACAATGGCATCTTCAAAATTAATAGCGCAATATAAACAAGCACAAATAACTATAGACAAGCATTCTAAAGACTTGGAGGAATGTATTTTTATTAATTTAAATAATTATGTAGAGGATCAGCTATCGATTATGTTAGACATTGAGTCTCAACAATTGGATCAACACAACTCAACTCATTTAGATGGCTTTTCATCGATCATAGAGCAAATAAATGGCAAATTAAATCATGCGAAAAACCTTCAAAATGCTTGTCAAGCGGCGAAGCTGATTTATAAAAACAACGAAAATAATATTTTCCATAGTGCTGATGAAGTTGTAAACTTTTATTTTAAATAATTGGAATTTTAAGCATACTAGGGAAACTCCTAGTATGCTTTTGTAGTTGTACATCGTATATCACTTTGTAAAAAGGATAATGTATAGCGTGTAGAGAATAGAAAGGAAGATAAGGAGGAATGACATGTTTCCGATTTTAGAGACTGATAGATTAATATTAAGAGAAATAACAGCTGACGATGTAGGGGATGTGTTTCGTTGTTTTTCCAATGATTATGTTACACAATATTATGGACTTACATCGTTTACGACAGAACAACAAGCGCAAAAACTAGTCGAAAGTTTTTCTAAAAGCTTTCAAGAAAAGCGGGGGATGCGATGGGGGATAGAAAGAAAAGATGTGAAAGGACTTATTGGAACAATTGGCTTTAATGCATGGTCACCTAATCATAAGCGGGCAGAAATTGGTTATGAACTACATCCGGATTATTGGCGCAAAGGCTATGCGAAGGAAGCGATTACGGAAGTATTATCGTTTGGATTTAGCAACTTGGCATTACACCGTATTGGGGCGATTGTTTTTATCGATAATGAAGGATCGAATCAATTACTAAGAAAACTAGGCTTTCAAGAAGAAGGAATTTTGAAGGATTATATGTACCAACAAGGAAAGGCGTATGATACGTACGTGTATGCATTGTTTAACAAATAATGTAAAGAGCCCACATTCACTATTCTTAGTGAGCGAGGGCTCATGACTGCTAGTACCTAATTAGTCTTTCGTCAACGTAACAAGAAAATGATCTCGATCGTTTTCTTGTTGTAACTTACTATCGACTAACATTGCACCATACTTGACAGTTGTCATGTCAGGATTTACTAAAAATTGAACATTTATTTTTGCGTCCTTGTTGTTAATAGGACAATTCCCCTCAAATTCAACAACATCCTGCCCTTTTTGCGTCTTAAAGTAAACCCAATAAGGATTTTGGCAAGCTGAAGCAAAGGCTGTTTCTAATGGTTTGTTACTATTTTCAATAGTATAGCTTTTTACATATGTAATATATTCATTATCCGTAATATCCTTTTGTGGCCCGTAATAGTACCAAAACACCCCTATAATGCAAATAGGTATAATCCATAAAATATTACGCTTATTTAATTTCCCCATATCCCATCCCCCTTAATAACCATATTTTATCATCTTCATCCTGCTATTTGCTAGCTCAATATAATATTTTCTAGTTTAAACTTTTTTCTTGTATATCTGTGCAACAACTGCAAGTAAATTTAAATCAATACTGTTCTCATACAATGACATTAGAAATTTTATATTGTTTAAAGTAAAATAGTGGTATGCCATCATAAACTCACTAATGACATTAGTTGAGTTTATATAAATTTTTAAAAGAAGATGTGATAATAATGGGTAAAATTGCTATTTTGGCTGAAAAACCATCGCAGGCAAGAGCGTATGCAGAAGCATTTAAAATTAAACATAAAGAGAAAACATTTATAGAGTTAGAACCTTGTTCAACTTTTCCGGATGGCGCTTTTATCAGTTGGGGTATTGGTCATCTCGTCGAATTGAAGGAACCGAAGGAATATAAAAAAGAGTGGGACAAGTGGTCACTAGATTCGTTGCCAATTATTTTAGATAAATACGAAGATAAAGTCGTTCGGACTATGTACACGCAATTTAATGCCATTAAAAAAATTTTCCACGATCCGCAAGTGACGATGATTTATAATGGATGCGATGCGGAGCGCGAAGGATCGAATATCTTTTATTCTATTTACAAAATGACGAAAGTACATAAGCCTGTAAAACGTTTATGGATAAACTCATTAGAGGTCGATGAAATCCGTAAAGGCTTTCAAAATATGCAAAGTAATGAGCGGGATTTGCTAATGTATCAAGAAGCAAAAACACGTCAAATTAGTGACTGGCTAGTCGGGATGAATTGCAGTCGATTATACACATTGTTACTTCAGAAGAAGGGGTTTAAAGGGAGTATTTCGATTGGTCGTGTGCAATCACCGACCGTTTATTTAATTTATAAAAGATCGCAGGAAATCGAGCATTTTAAACCCGAAAATTATTACGAAGTAGAAGGTCTCTTTAAAGCACAAAAAGGTATGTATAAAGGTAAAGCAAAAATTAAAGCAAAAGTAAGGACGGAAGTCGAGCAATTATTACAGCAGCACGCTATTTTGCCAATTGATAGTGGTCAAATAACGAGTGTAACTAATAAGACGAAGCGCATTCAACCACCAAAATTACATGCGCTGTCTACATTGCAAGCAACCGCCAATAAACGTTGGAAATACAGTCCTGCTCATGTGTTAAAGCTTACACAGTCGTTGTATGAGAAAAAGCTCGTATCGTATCCACGTACCGATTCCCAGCTTATTACGCATAATGAATTCGAGTATTTAAAAGAGTCTTTACAAAAATACCAACAACTTATTGGGCAAACATTTGCACCTGTTTTAAGAGGGCAACATAAACGCTATGTCGACAGTTCGAATGTTGGTGAACACTATGCCATCATACCAACAAAAAAGATTCCGACAGCAAAAGCACTGCAATCTATGGCAACAGATGAACGTAATATTTATTTTGAAATAGTAAATACGACGCTTGCGATGTTTCATCAAGATTACGAGTATGACGAGAAAATCATTTTAACGAATGTCAAAAACTTAGAGTTTAAATCAGTTGGCAAAACAGAACTTGTAAAAGGTTGGAAAGCACTTTTTACTGGCGATATAGAGCTTCAACCACGCGAACAGGTACTTCCTGTCGTTGCCCAAGGTGAGATGGTGCATAGTAAGGTAGAGATTATCGAGGGCACAACAACCCCTCCTAAGCCCTATACAGAAGGGCAGTTAATTACGATGATGAAAACATGTGGTAAAGCAGTTGAAGATGAGGCTGAAATCGAAGTATTAAATTCAGTAGAGGGCATTGGCACAGAAGCCACACGAAGTGGCATTATTGAAACGATAAAAAAACATGGCTTTATTGAGGTAAAGAAAAATATCGTCAGCATTACGCCAAAAGGTGAACTATTGTGCAAAGCGATTGAAGGAACATTACTTTCAAGTCCCTCTATGACGGCTAAATGGGAAATCTATTTAAAAAAAATAGGTCGGGGCGAAGGGTCTGCAAAACATTTTATTGATAATATAGGCAAGTTTATTCATCAGCTAATTGCAGAAGTTCCGAACAAAATCAATACGTTAACAATTGAGGCGGAGCAGTTTACAAAGCCTGTCGCAAAAGATATTGTGACGTGTCCCGCATGCAAAGTCGGAAAAATCAGCTTGCGAAAAAACTTTTATGGTTGCTCAGATTATAAAAATGGCTGTAAACAAACATTCCCTGAAAGATTACTAGGAAGAAAACTTTCTGAAAAGAATATTAGAGATTTATGTAGCAATGGCAAAACGGCAGAAATTAAAGGGTTCAAAGCAAAGAGTGGAAAACAATTCAGTGCTGCCTTGCGTTTAGTGGAAGGGAAAATTGAATTTGATTTTAATAAAGTGAAGTAAATTGCTAAACAAATGGAATGCAAAATATTTGACAAAAAAATTCATTTATGCTATAATTTACAGTTATAAAAATAGGTGATACAATGGGATTCTCCTGGCCAGGGGGAATCTTTTTTTATTGGAGTGATTTCTGTGAAAAAGAATGAAGCAAGTCTTACTTCCCTCGTTTCAGCATTTAGCCGAGCGTATCACGCGAAAGAAGATCGTCCACTTATTTTTAATGATTACTTAGCACAGGACTTCCTATTGCCCGAAGAATATCAAGCAATTGCAAGCAATATGACTAATGGCATTGCATTTTTTAGTCCAAAAATGGCTGACCAACTAAAGGGTGATAATGAAGCAATCTTAAAGTGGGTGACACAAGTTCAACTTTCTCCAACACCTGTTGCAAGAGCGGCTTACACAGAAAAAGTGGTACTGCATGAATGCCAATTAGGTGCGGAGCAATACGTTATTTTAGGTGCAGGTCTAGATACGTTTGCATGGCGACACGATGCATTAACAAATGTAACTGTCTTCGAAGTCGATCATCCTTTAACACAGCATTTTAAATTAGCACGTTTACAGCAAGCAAAATATGACATACCGCCTCATGTGAATTTTGTAGCATTGGATTTTACCAAGGAGCTGTCACTAGAAAAGTTGGTTACAGCAGGTTTTGATATATCGAAGAAAACCATTTTCAGTTTGCTTGGTGTCACTTACTATTTAACAAAAGATATACTTCAGCAATTAATCAAAATATTGTTTAAAGATTTACCTAATGGTAGTTCGATTATTTTCGATGTAGCAGATGAGCAATTATTTACGACAGCTGGCATTTTCAATCGAGTGCACAATATGGTTCAGATGGCTCGTGTCTCTGGAGAACAAATGAAGTTCGCATCTTCCATATCAGATTTAGCGAAATTTCTTGCCGAGGAACACTTATTAATTTATGAGCATTTATCACCACAAGCTATTCAACATCAATTCTTTTCCAATCGACATGATTATTTACAAGCGTTTGAAACCATTCACTATATCCATGCAGTAAAAAATGCAACGTAACTAACTTACCGCTGTTGTCTCTAAAATAAATTTATGCGAAAGAAAGCGTTTCCTCCATTATATAGAAGAATAAAAACAGCAATGCCATCTTGAAAAGGGTGACATTGTTTTTTTTTTTTGGTAAGTTATGAAGATCAAATAGCACAGACCGTATGATTTTCGCCGCATATCATAATGGAAGAAAGCGCTGTCATTATGTATAAAATAAAACAGTGATTGCAAAGAGATGTGGCTGTTTGATAGCATTTGCTGAAGAAGACGAGCTAAGGTGGTTTCATACCCTATTGTAGGAAGCTGATTTAAGCTAGTTCAAGCGAAAATTTTTATGATTATGTAACATATACGAAAAAAATTTATAAAAACCTTAACTATTTGCTACGAAATCCGTATAATAAATCAAACAGTGCGTAAATTGTCCATTTTCTCTCGCTAAATTGCGTGAATTTTTTAAATTGTATTGACGTAGAGAACGATAATTTGTACACTGTGTACATTCAATTGTTTTTTGGAGGAATACATTATTTTAAAAGGTTAGGATTTGATAGATATGATCGTATGTAAATTTGGTGGAACGTCTGTAGCAAGTGCAGAACAAATTCAAAAAGTCGCAAACATTGTAAAATCTAATCCGGCACGCAAAATCGTAGCCGTTTCAGCACCAGGGAAACGTTGTGCTGATGATATAAAAGTAACTGATTTACTCATTGACTTAGCGAACGCAGCAATTCAAAAAGAAAATACAGAAGAAAAAGTCCAGACCGTTGTGAACCGTTACAAATCTATAGCAGACGGCTTACAATTGGATCATACGATTTGTGACGTAATTGCTGAAGACTTACGTCAACGTGTGCTTGGTGATGTAGCAAACAAAGAACTATTTATTGATAGCTTAAAAGCAGCTGGAGAAGATAACAACGCCAAGCTTATCGCAGCTTATTTTAACTCTATCGGTATGCCAGCACGTTATGTAAGTCCAAAAGAAGGGTTGGTAGTCAATGATTTACCAGAGCGTACATTCGCATTACCTGAAGCTTATACAAATTTAGCGCCTTTAAAAGATACAAAAGAAATTATTGTTTTCCCAGGTTTCTTCGGTTACACTAAAGCGGGCATATTGCGTACGTTTGACCGCGGTGGCTCCGATATTACAGGCTCTATTTTAGCAGCAGCTGTTGAGGCGGAGCTTTATGAAAACTTTACGGATGTGGATTGTGTTTTTTCTGCAAATCCGAAAGTCGTGAATGATCCTGTTGAGATTAAAGAAATAACGTATCGCGAAATGCGCGAATTATCCTATGCGGGCTTTTCTGTATTCCATGATGAAGCATTAATGCCTGTCTATAAGATTGGGGTGCCAGTTAACATAAAAAATACAAATAATCCATCAGCCCCAGGTACTCGCATTGTACCGAGTCGTCCTGCGACAGGTCGCCCGGTAACAGGTATCTCGGCAGATAGTGGCTTTTCAACGTTATATGTGTCTAAGTATTTAATGAACCGTGAAGTAGGATTCGGTCGTAAACTTCTCCAAATTTTAGAGGATGAAAATATTTCTTACGAACATACACCTTCAGGTTTAGATGATATTTCGGTTATTATGCGCTCTAATCAGCTAACACCGGAAAATGAAGCACGTATTTTAGCGCGTGTGAAAGAAGAATTGCAAGCAGATGATGTTCAAATGCGTCATGGTTTCTCTATGATTGTGATTGTAGGCGAAGGGATGCGCAATAACACGGGTCTTGCCGCGCGTGCAGCTACAGCTATTTCAAAAACTGGAGCTAATATTGAAATGATTAACCAAGGTTCGTCTGAAGTAAGTCTTGTATTTGGTGTATTACAAGAATATGAAAATCGAATTTTACAAGCGCTATATGGGGAATTTTTTGCACAAGTGCAAGCATAAATGGATAAAATACGATAATTTTTAGCAAAGCGATGATAAAATTATCTAACAATAAAAGAGAGCTGTTTCAAAAAGCTATTACTCAATAGCTGATGAGGCAGCTTTTTCATGTTAAATGTGCTTTTCACAGTGGATGATTTTACGGTTTTCTACCAAACTAATAGGAATACAGTTTTCTTTTAGCCAGTAATACTGTAAAATCAAGTGCGTACATAGATAGGAGGGCATTCGGTTGAAAAGTTTTTCAATGGGTATGATTTTGTCTGTTATCGGAATATTATTTGTCTGTTTAACAATTATGGATATTTTACCAGCATCGACGAAATCAATGAAAGTGGTTTATGTTGGGATTGGCTGGATCTTTATTATTGCTGGCTCCATCATCCGCTTTAAAAATTTAAAGCAAAAGCAATAAGAAAAATATCAAGAAAATGAATGTTGCAAACGTCAAAGTTATGATACAATTTCAAAGAAAATAATTAATTTCATTTGCATGAAGTTGTTTTTCTGTACTATACAAAAAATTCAGAAGGTTCAAATTTGCAGTGTATTCATAATTAAAGCATGAACAGTACAAATTCTTCTTTGTAAGAATTTGTTTTTTTATTTGCCTAAGCAAGAAAGTAATATTACTTATAAAAATAGGAGGTGAGCAGATGGCTGTTGTACGAAAGGAAGATATAAAAATAGTAGAGCATTATCTTGTGATTGAAACCGCTGAGCCGATGAAAGTCGTATCGTCAGCGATGCATAACCCGGGCTTTGGCTATTATACACATTTGTTAAATCGTTCTGTACCAAAAGCTTACGACGAACGACAACCCCATCAAGAGCTACAATCCTTTTTACAAGCAGAGGGCTATCCTATCGATCAAACGGTGGCGATGATGACAGCTGTATATGCACGCTTTGCAACAATTCGAGAATTTACATATGAAGGTATTCATCTTGTCGTGATGATTACAGCAGGATTAGGTAATGCTGTCGATATTACGCGTGCATTTCATCGACAAGAACAGTATCATGCAGGAACAATAAATACGTGGGTGCTAATCAATGGGAAACTATCTGATGAAGCATTGTTTCAGGCAATGATTTCAACGACTGAGGCAAAGGTCAAGGCACTGATAGATGAAAACATTACAGATCCTACAACAGGTACCCAGGCAACAGGGACGTCAACTGATAGTTTGCTAATAGCGTCGACGGAAGAAGGAGATTTCCATCAATACGCAGGTCCTATTACGATGTTAGGGAAAATAATAGGACATGGTGTATACGAAACGATGCGAGAGGCTATTCAAAAGTATAAAAAAGAGAAAGAGGCGAATCTACTATGATTGCACTAGTTATTGCCTGTATCATCGGTCTACTTTTTGATTTACTAGTTGGGGACCCGCCCAAAATGCCTCATCCAGTACGCTGGATCGGCAAGCTGATTCAAGCGCAAACCGCGTTGTGGAATAAAGGCAAAATGCGAAAGGTACGTGGCATGGTCATGGCGCTTGCTGTCGTTGGTACAACAATGTTTGTAGTCACGGTTATTTTAATGCTTAGTTATCAAGTGAGCATCGTATTTGGTATTCTAATAGAGGGCCTTTTAATAGGTGTTGGACTGGCACAGCGTAGTTTAAAGGAAGCCGCGTTAGCTGTTTATGAGCCACTTGTAAAAGGCGATTTTAAAGAAGCACGTGTCAAACTATCATGGATTGTTGGACGAGATACCGATAAGCTGGATGAAGATGAAATTGTGCGAGGAGTAGTTGAAACCGTGTCTGAAAATACAAGTGATGGCGTCACTGCACCACTTTTTTATGCATTTTTATTTGGGGCAATCGGTTTATGGGGTTATAAAGCCGTTAATACATTGGATTCGATGATAGGCTATAAAAATGAAAAATACAAAGACTTTGGGATGTTTGCAGCAAAACTGGATGATGTTTTAAACTTTATTCCAAGTCGTTTAACAGGCTTATTGATGGTACTTGGCACAAAAAATGAGACATCTGTGCCACTCGGCAAACGTTTAAAGCGTTGGGCACAAGATGCACGAAAACATCCGAGTCCAAATAGCGGTTATTTAGAAGCCGCAACGGCAGTTCAATTAGGTGTGCAATTAGGTGGAAAAAATACATATCAAGGTGTGGCATCCCATAGAGCGACAATGGGGGAAAAATACGTACCGTTAACGAAAGAACATATTGCAACATCGATTATCCATATGCGTGTTGCTACTGTATTGTTTACGCTCGTAATGTTAGCAATGGAGGTGTTTATTTTTGCAATTACCTAATCATGGAGCAAATCCACAAAATGTTTATCATCAGCTTGGGCTGAAAATGCCAACAGAAGTATACGATTTTAGTGAAAATGTTAATGCCGCAGGCCCACCTGCATTTGTAGAGGCTCGTTGGCGTACTTTTTATCCATTAATTCAACGTTATCCAGATCCAGATGGGGAGCCATTTTTAACAAAGGTAGCACAATTTCATCACATTGAAAAAGATTCGATTGTCTTAGGAAACGGGGCTTCAGAGCTATTTAGTGTGTTAGCAAGACGCTATGCAAATAAACGGGTCATTGTCGTTCATCCAACATTTTCTGAGTACGCACGCACACTTCAGGCAGCCGGAGCAAATGTTATACCGATAGTAGTTGAAGATTTTATTTACTATACATTACCCATGGCACTGCTTTATCAAGAAATGGTCAATGCAGATGCTTTATATATTTGTACACCGAATAATCCAACAGGTGTCTTACCGAAACAAGAGGAATTACTACGCTTAATTGCTTACGGAGCAGAAGTGAATTGTGAGCTCGTTTTTGATGAAGCGTTTATTGATTGGGTAAGTGAATCACATTCATTGATTAGCTATGTGGCTAATAATGCGCATGTCATTGTCGTCCGTTCGATGACAAAAATGTATGCTATACCAGGGCTACGATTAGGATATTTAATTGCCAGTAAAACCATCGTTCAAGAATTAAAAGTAATGCTATCTCATTGGAATCTCAATGCGTTTGCCCTTGTTATTGGTGCAGGATGTTTGGACGAGCATGAATACTGTCAACAGGCAATTAGCTATGCTACACATCAAAGACAATGGCTACAACAATTTCTGCAAGAAAATGGATGTCAGGTAACAAATAGTGTTACGAATTATGTTTGTTTTTCATTGCCAAACAATCAACAAGCAGATGCATTTTTTAGCTATTGCTTAGCGGAGGGCATCGTCTTACGGCATACAAAAAACTTTATGGGCTTAAATGGTGAGTGGTTCCGCATCGGGATAAAAGATGTAGCGGCCATGACCTATTTACAAAATTGTTTACAGGTATGGTTTAAAGCAAATAAGGGGTGAGGAATGTGACAACTTTTTATCTAGTTCGACATGGGGAAACTGTATGGAATAAAGAGCAGCGATTGCAAGGGTGGTTGGACTCGCCTTTGTCAGAAAACGGCATTTTGCATGCCCGAAAACTTGCAGAACAATTAAAAACGATTCCGTTTACTGTCGCTTATAGTAGCTCAAGTGGTCGTGCACAAGAAACGTTGCGCTATTTGACAGCTGGTCGTCAACTTGCCATGCATTATGAAGATGATTTACGTGAAATTTATCTAGGTGAATGGCAAGGTAAAACGGTTGAAGAAATAGTGGCGACAAATCGCTTGGACTATGAACTGTATACGGATTATCCAGCACAATTTATTGCCACGCATACCGAAAGTTTTGGTGCCGTAACAGAGCGGGCGATGTACACGTTAAAAAATATTGCTCAAATGTATCCACATGAGCATGTGTTAATCGTGTCTCATGCGGTAACAATTAAATGCATACTAAATGCCATATTAGGACGTGGCATCGATCAGCTTTGGACAGCACCATTTATCCATGGAACAAGTGTGACTATTATAGAGCGACTAGATGAAAATTGGCACGTCAAAGAAATTGGCAGCACGCCACATTTATTATAGAGGGGTGATAATCGTGCCGCTAATTTTTATTACTGGTGGTGTCCGTAGCGGTAAGTCTCACTTTGCTGAAAAAGCAGCTGTTAAGCACTATCAATACAATCAATTTCAGGGTAAGCGATTAGTTTATATCGCTTCTGGTGTTGCAACGGATGATGAGATGGCAAGACGTATCGAGCGCCACCAGACTGATCGACAAAAACAACAGATTGCCTGGCACACAATCGAAGCACCCTATCAAATTCAGCATGCCTTTGAAAAGGTTGAAGATGGTGATGTGGTCCTTTGGGATTGTGTGACGACGTGGCTGACGAATGCGTTTTATGAAGGGTTTGACAGTGGAACACCGTGTGTGGAAAAGCCAGGTTGTCTTGAGCAAAAGCTACAAATCATGAAAAGTTCAGTACAGACGTTACTTGACAAAAAGGTGACGCTTTTTGTTGTTTCTAACGAACTATTCGATGAACCGCCTTACGACAATGATGAAGTCGAATTGTATCGACAAATGCTCGGTCAATTACATCAATGGTTGGTTTCAGTTGCTGAAGAGGCATACGAAATAAATTATGGTATCGTAAAGAAGTGGAAATAAAATTAATAGGAAGAGGGCAAGGCGATGAAAACTATATGGCATAGCGTATTACTCGCATTTCAATTTTTTACAGTTTTGCCTGTACATAAGGAAATTCCATTATCCAAAAGTACGATTACTGGGATGTTCGCTTTTTTGCCATGGGTAGGGGCATTGATGGGAGCAATTGTTGCTGGCTCTATTTATAGTTTAACGACCTGGACAGCAAGCAGTGAAATTTTATTAACATTTGTCATTGTAGGGTTATTTGCGTTATTTACAGGGGGCTTGCATCTGGACGGATTTATCGATATGGGAGATGCTTATTTTTCCTATCGGGATCGTGAAAAGCGTCTTGAAATTTTGGACGATCCTCGTGTAGGGGCGTTTGGCGTCATGTCTGTATTATTTTTAGTATTAGGGAAATTTGTTGTGCTACATGAGCTTATAGTGCAGGACAAGTTCGCCTTATGGATGCTTGTTTTTATCCCTTTACTGACACGAGTAGGGATGAGTTTTTATTTTTTATCGTTAAAGTGCTCAAAAGAAAAAGGACTTGCTTATTTTTTTAAGACGCAACTAAACCACCGTACATTGACTTGCTTTATGCTGATGACGCTTGTACTTGCTTATTGCACTGTATTGGTTGTGACCGGTCTGTCAATTTTACCTGTTGTATTAATGGCTGTTTTAATCGTCGCGTTTATTTTATTTCGTCAGTTTACATTGCGTAATTTTGGCGGTGTATCAGGAGATTTACTCGGAGCATCAATTGAAGGAATGGAGGTTGTGCTATGGCTGACATTGTTACTGTGCGCTTAATGAGACATGCACCAACGCAAGAAAACATGGAAAAGCGTTATATTGGCTGGACAGATTCTCCATTAGCACAAATAGTATCACTGCCTATTGTCGATCTTGCTGTCAAGAAAGTTTACGGTAGTGATTTACGACGCTGTCAACAAACAGCGAGTTGTTATTTTCCACATGCTCGCTATATGGCTGATGCTAGATTTCGAGAGACTAATTTCGGTGACTTTGAATGTAAAACATATGACGAATTAAAAACGGACGAGCGCTACTGTAAATGGCTAGATGACCCACTAAACACATCTCCACCAAATGGAGAGCGCTTCGATTTGTTTTGCCAGCGTGTAGTAACAGGTTTTTTAGCATTACCAAAAGAGGAAGACGATTATTATCTTGTTGTGCATGGAGGTGTCGTGCGTGCATTGCTTGTCGCTTTTGCACCACAGCAAAAGCCTTTCTGGTCGTATCAAGTACCGCATGATAGGATGTTTACGTTAACATTTTCCAAAGCGGCTTGGAAGGAGGGAGCAAGATGCATGTCTTTATCGGAGGAGCCTATAACGGAAAAAACGCCTATGTAACGCAATTGCTGGCGGAGCAGGATGTGGCAATATTGGATGGCATATTGCCAGATGTTGTTCCTGACTGTGATGCCCTTATTATTAAAAACTTAGAACAATGGCTGATAACGCATAATCTTGAGGACGATGAAATGCTTGTTCAGCAAATTTTGGAAAGACTGAAAACGTTTGAGGAAACATGTCCATTGTATATTATTGTTACTGATATGGGGCGCGGTGTTGTGCCAATGGAAAAACAAGCACGACTGTTGCGTGACACTTGTGGTCGCTTGTACCAAGCGTTATTTGCCCAAGCACAGCGAGTCGATCGTATTTGGTATGGCATCGCTGAACGCATCAAATGATGTTGTATGTGACGTTTTGTCATTCAGGCATGGGCTTTCATTATTTCTAGAAAAGAGGGAATGGAATGAATCGACAAAAATTAATGACTATAACTTTAACTGCCATGGTTGCAGCGATTTGCGCCATCGGAGCAGTAATTAAAATCCCGTCATTTGTATCGACGGCTGCCCTGGACTCAGCACCGGCATTTATCGGCGTAGTATTTTTATCACCTGTGTTAGCGGGCGTAGCAGGGCTAATCGGGCATTTTATTACAGCATTAACAGCTGGATTTCCTTATGGACCTTTGCATATTATTATTGCAGTTGAAATGTTTATGGTCGTATGGCTATTTGGTGTTATGCATAAAAAAGGGATGCATTTTTTGAAATGGCCCGTAGCACTTGTCTTAAATGGTATAATCGCACCACTGCCATTTTATTTTATCATTAGTCCAGCTTTTTTCTGGGCATCCTTGCCGGGTATTTTCATGGCAACGGTCATTAACCTTCTAATTGTGGCAGTTGTTATACCCGTGCTGTCAAAAGTGTTTGTTCGTAAGGCAGGTCGAGCGAATTGAGGAATGCCGTAAAAATAGGACACTTAATTGCTACTACAGACAATGCGGCAGCAATTGGTGAGAAGCCACAAGATGTCGTCTGTGCATCAGATACTTTAACCGCTTATTTAACAGCGCGTGTTACTTTTTTAGAACAGCTTGCAGCAAATGCCATACCGAGTCACATCATACTTGCTAATTTTTCAGGAGATGCAGCATGGTCGCGCTATATCGCAGGACTTGAGCAAGTTTTTGATGAAGTAGGGATGGATTGTCCACCTATAACAGGAAGTTCAGAATCCAATATGCCGACTCTGCAATCGGGCTTATCGGTGACAATGTTAGGCGAAATCCAACAAAGGGCATCATTTGAACGTGGAAAACTAAGTTGGTACACATATGGTGTGCCACTCGTTGGCCAAGAAGTGCTTGAACAGGCTGAAGATGTCGCCCAACTTCAGCCCATTTATCATGCATGGCGTGAGGAAATTGTCCAACAAGTGTGGCCGGTAGGATCGCAAGGACTGCAAGCTGAATTTTCACGACTTTTTGGTCAGCAACCACTTAAAAGTTCGTTGGATATGGCAAAATCTGCAGGACCTTGTGCCGTTATTTTACTCGGAATTGATCCACAGAAAGAGCAATTAGCACAAAAAATTTTTACTCGAAATTTTGAGAAACTGTGTAAAACTGCATTGGAATAGGGCTTGCTTCGAGCAAAAGTAAGATTTTTAAAATTGCAAGGGACAAAACACCTATTGAAACGAGAAACACAATATGTTAGATTAATTGAGAGATTGAAACACAATATATAGTATGTTGGACAAGCGGTACCAGTATGGTTTAAAAGGGAATTCGGAAATAGAGACATCTAAAGCCGAAGCTGTCCCCGCAACTGTAAATGCTGACAAATAATGAACATGCCACTGTGAAAAAACGGGAAGGCCATTATTTGAGTGAAGCATGAGCCAGGAGACCTGCCGAGTTGTTCAAGACAGCAACACATCTTCGGGGATTGAGAAGTGGAAGCGAGAGATTTGTCCACTTTGATGTGTACATATCCTTCATTTCCATTTCCAATTTTACAGCGATTACGCAACCGAACTATGGTGTGTAATCGCTTTTTTGATGTGTTGGCTGTTGAGAAAGGGAGAGAATGTAAAGATGACAATACAAATTGAACAGCACATGGCTAAGTTGAAGAAAAGTTACACGGAGGATGAGCTTGAAAGCTTTGTAAGATTATCGGATCGTTGGCTACGTAAAAATGAAGAGGCTACGTTTGAAGCTTGGGCGGATGCGATGATTTTACAAACACTTAGTCTAATCGATGAAGAAGAGCCCTATTGGACATTTGTCGCTGCACAAATTTACTTAGAAAAATTATATAGTCAATTTGCTACAAACCGTGGTGTTGCAAAGGAAGACGTTTATAAAGTCTTTCCGGAGCAGCTTGCACGCTATACAGAGGCAGGTCTTTATCATGCATGTTTAACGACAAAGTATAGTGAACAAGAGCTAGCGGAACTTGCATCCTATCTTGAACAGAGCCGTGATGAGCTATTTACATACATCGGTTTAAAAACATTAATGGATCGCTATGTTGTCCGTGATTATACGAAAACACCAGTGGAATTACCGCAGGAGCGTTGGATGGTCATTGCCATGACATTGATGCAAGATGAAACGGAAAATCGCTTAGAAAAAGTCCGTGAATCGTATTGGGCAATGAGTAATTTATATATGACAGTGGCGACACCGACATTATCTAATGCTGGAAAAACGCATGGTCAACTTTCAAGTTGCTTTATTGATACTGTGGATGATAGTTTACAAAGTATTTATGATACAAACACAGATGTTGCAACATTATCAAAATATGGTGGCGGTATTGGCGTGTATATGGGGAAAATCCGTAGTCGTGGCTCTTCTATTAAAGGCTTTAAAGGCGCGTCAAGTGGTGTGCTACCATGGATCAAACAACTTAATAATACAGCTGTTTCGGTGGATCAGCTTGGTCAACGTCAAGGGGCTATCGCCGTGTATTTAGATGTTTGGCATAAGGATGTCTTTACCTTTTTAGATTTGCGTTTAAATAATGGAGACGAGCGCTTACGTGCCCATGACATTTTCACCGGATTATGTTTACCAGATATCTTTATGGAAGCGGTCGAAGCTCGTGAAGATTGGCATTTATTTGATCCTCATGAAGTGCGTGAAGTGATGGGCTTCTCACTGGAGGATTATTATGATGAACAAAAAGGGCAAGGCTCTTTCCGTGAAAAATATGCAGCATGTATTGCCAATCCTTTATTAAGTCGGGAAGTCGTACCTGCGATTGATATTATGAAACGTATTATGCGCTCTCAACTTGAAACAGGTGTACCGTTCATGTTTTACCGTGATGAAGTGAACCGCATGAACCCTAATAAGCACGAAGGCATAATTTATAGTTCTAATTTATGTACTGAAATTTTCCAAAACATGTCGCCAACGCAATTTGAATCGATTACGTTAGAAGATGATGTTATTGTCACGCGTCGTAAACCGGGAGACTTTGTTGTCTGTAATTTATCGTCTGTCAATTTAGGTAAGGCAGTACCTGCTGACGTATTAGAGCGTTTAATACCGATTCAAGTACGCATGTTAGATAATGTCATTGCCTTAAACACCATTCCAGTAAAGCAAGCAGAGCGCACAAATACCCGCTACCGCGGTATTGGACTTGGCACGTTTGGCTGGCATCATTTACTAGCTTTGAAAGAAATTCAGTGGGAGTCGGATGAGGCCGTGGATTTTGCCGATAAATTATACGAGCAAATTGCTTATTTAACGATACGAGCATCAAATGACCTTGCGCGTGAAAAAGGGGCTTACCCACTATTCGAGGGCTCCGATTGGCAAACAGGAGCATATTTTGACAAGCGTAGCTATCACAGTGAACAGTGGCAAGCATTGCGCGCGGATGTTGCAAGCTATGGGATGCGCAATGGCTATGTGATGGCTGTAGCACCGAATTCATCGACATCTATTTTAGCAGGCAGTACAGCAACAATTGATCCGATATTCCAAAAAAGTTATTCGGAAGAGAAGAAGGATTACAAAATTCCAGTTACAGTACCGGATTTATCACCCGTGACGACTTGGTATTATAAGTCTGCGTACTTTATCGATCAAAACTGGACAATAAAACAAAATGCAGCACGTGCTCGTCATATCGACCAAGGGATTTCGCTAAATTTATATGTACAAAATACGATTCAAGCAAAAGACTTACTCGCGTTACATTTAAATGCTTGGGCAAGTGGTGTGAAAACGACTTATTATGTGCGCTCGACTTCTGTTGAGTTGCTAGAATGTGAGTCTTGTGCGAGCTAGGAGGAACAATTAATGACAACAATTACAAAACGAAAAATGATGGATAAGGAAGCGCCAAACCGTTCTACTGCTATTGTCAACGGGCGCTCTTCCAATATTTTAAACTGGGATGACGTACGATTTAGTTGGGCGTATCCAAAATATAAAAAAATGCTTGGGAACTTCTGGACACCTTTTGAAATTAATATGAGCAATGATGTTAAACAATTCCCAACGTTATCAACACATGAACAAGAATCATTTCTAAAAATTATCGGTTTACTAGCACTGCTAGACAGTGTGCAAACAGATTTTGCTGGTAAAGTTGCAGACTATTTAACGGATTCGAGCCTGAATGCCTTAATGATTATTTTAGCGCAGCAAGAGGTTATCCATAATCATTCATACTCTTACGTGCTTTCCAGTATCGTCAATAAAGATGAGCAGGACCGTACATTTGACTTTTGGCGTACAGAGCCAGTGCTAGAGCGTCGTAATGATTTTGTAATGAAAGGCTATCAGGCATTTTCAGAGGAACCAAACGTTGAAAATATGCTAGAGGCTATTATTTATGATGTTATTTTAGAAGGTTTATTTTTCTATTCGGGCTTCGCCTTTTTCTACCATTTAGCACGCAATCAAAAAATGGTAGCTTCGTCAACGATGATCAATTATATTAACCGCGACGAACAGCTACACGTTGATTTATTTGTGAAAATTTATCAGGAACTGCTAGCGGAATATCCGCAATATGATACACCAGAATGGGCGGCACGTGTGCAAGAAATTTTCCGTGAAGCTGTTCAGCTAGAAATTGATTGGGCAAATGAAGTAATCGGCGACAAGATTGAAGGACTTGATGTGGAAGATGTCCATGACTATGTTCATTTCTATGCCAATGTTCGCTGCAATCAATTAGGTGTAGAGCGTCCGTTTGATGGCTATCGTAAAAATCCACTTAAATGGATTAAAGCTTACGAGGATGTAGACTTAGGAAAAACGGATTTCTTCGAGCAACGCTCCCGTCAATATGTCAAAGTCAATGTAGAAGATAACGGCTTTGATGACTTGTAATTGTTAGTGACAGGCACGCAAACAATTCTGAAATTTTACAAGAGGATACAACCATAATGAAAGTCGCAACTTGTCGCACAATAGCGATGGTTGCGGCTTATCTGTTTGAGAAAGAGTGACAGGCACGCAAACAATTCTGAAAATTCGGTAGGGAATCTTTGTTGTCTAAATATTACGTGACCCGAAAAATTATTTGCCAATTGGGAATGATTTTCAGTTATAATGGAAAGCGAATGTGATTTACAAGGAACGGAGACGAAAGAATGCAGGCAGTTAGACAGTTAGGGCGCTATCTAGGGCCCTATAAATTTTTTACGCTGATTGCACCAATGTTAATGGTGCTTGAAGTGACGATGGATTTAATTCAACCGACCATTATGCAACATATGATTGATACGGGTATAGCCAATGGTGACAATCCGTATGTGTTAAAGATGTTTTTATTTATGCTTTTAAGTGCTGTTCTTGGACTAGTGGGTGGCCTTGGTTGCTCTATCTACAGTTCTAAAGCGGCCATTCATTTTGCCTCAGATGTACGCCAATCATTATATGAAAAAATGATGACGTATTCGGCAAAAGAGCGGGATGCGTTTACAACTGGTAAGCTGATTACAATTTTAACAAGTGATGTAGAAAGTATCCAACGTGCATTTATGATGACACTGCGTATTTTTGTACGTGGACCTTTATTATTTATTGGCGCGGTTATCATTGTGTTTGTAACTGCTCGCGAGTTATTTTCAATACTACTCATCATTGTGCCGCTTTTAATTACTGCGATGTATTTTTTCACAAAGTATTCAGGTGTTTTATATCGTAAAGTACAGGAAGCAATTGACGGTGTGAATACAAAGCTACAAGAAAATTTAGCTGGTATTCGAGTCGTTAAAGCGTTTCGACGTGAAAAGCACCAAGTTGAGCAGTTTGCAGGATTAAATGATACACTGACAAAACGCTTTATTACGGCAGAACAAATTGTTGGATTACTCGTACCGTTTACGATGTTTATCGTGAACTTAGGTATCGTTGCGGCACTGTGGCTTGGTGCTATAAAAGTCGAAGCTGGCACATTACAAGTCGGTGTCATACTTGCTTTTATTAACTACCTAACGATTATTTTAAATGGACTCATGTCCTCTAGTATGGTTTTGATGCAAATCGCCCGTGCGCTACCTTCAGGTGAGCGTATTGTGGATGTGCTAAACAAAGAAGTGGCGGTGCAAGAAGCAACACAGCCGATTACGTCGACTATTCAAGGAGCCATCGATTTTCAACATGTGAGCTATCGTTATTATGAAACGTCAGAAGATGTGCTCAAAAATATTACGTTTACTGTCAAGGCAGGGCAAACAGTAGGGCTCATTGGAAAAACAGGCAGTGGTAAATCAACACTTGTCAAACTTTTACCTCGCCTTTTTGATCCAACGAGCGGCCATATTCTGCTAGACGGCAAGCCACTCAAGCAATATGCATTAAGCACATTGCGTTCACATATCGGCTTTACCTCTCAAAAGGCCTTACTGTTTTCAGGTTCAATAGAAAAAAATATTCATCTTGGAAAGGAAGAAGCAACCCAAGAAGAATTAAGACTAGCACTCGATAGGGCATGTGCATCAGAGTTTGTTGACAAGCTTGAACATGGGTTAGCACATGAGCTATCACAAGGAGCAACCAATCTATCTGGCGGTCAAAAGCAGCGATTAGCACTAACACGAGCATTTGTAAGGCAACCAGCGATTTTAGTTTTAGATGATACGACTTCTGCTCTTGATAGCGCATCTGAAAAGCATGTACAGCAAGCAATAACTGAACATTTTCAAGATACGACAACATTTATAGTCGCTTCAAAAATTACATCCATACAACAAGCAGATCTTATTTTAGTGCTCGAAGATGGCGAAATTGTTGGTCAAGGTACACATCAGCAATTATTACAAAATAACCAACCGTACCAAGCAATCTACGCTTCACAGCAAAAGGCTGGTGAACAACAATGAGCCAAACTCAACCAAAGCAAATGAATTTTGGACGTGGACCTCGAATGGGTGGGCCGGCTGAAAAAGCTAAAAATCAAAAAACAACAATTTTACGTGTCTGGCACTATGTAAGACAACAAAAAATAGGGCTGTTCTTGTCGATATTTTTTGTCATTGCTTCTACCTTTTTAAGCTTAGCAGGACCTTATTTAATCGGTCATATCGTGGATGATTATATTATGAAAAAGCAAGTCGCGGGAACCATTCGACTCGGTCTTGTATTAGCCTGCATTTTTACAGTAGCCTCTATTTTTACTTGGCTTCAAACGTATGTCATGATACAAGTGGCAATGAAGACGATTCGTTCATTGCGCCAGGAATTATTCAATAAACTGCAAACATTAACATTAAAATTTTTCGATCAACGTGCTCTCGGTGATTTAATGAGCCGTGTGACAAATGATATTGATAATTTAAATACAGCATTAGCTCAGAGCGTTACACAAATTGTCTCTTCTATTTTAACCGTAATCGGTGTTAGCATTGCGATGTTTTCTCTGAGCTGGCAGTTAGCGATTGTCACACTGATTATCATTCCACTCATTGTTTTTACAACAAAACAAATTGTCAAACGTAGTAGTAAAAATTATGCAGCACGTCAGCGTGATTTAGGAAAACTAAATGGCACGATTGAAGAAATGATAACTGGAGCTGAGGTGGTCACTCTGTTTGGGAAAGAGCAGCAAGCCATCGAAACGTTCCGACAACAAAATAATAACTTGCGAAATTCAGCTCAGCGCGCAGAAATAACTTCAGGTTTATTAGGCCCAATCAATAACTTTATGAATAACTTAGGGCTTGCAGTTGTCATAGGCACAGGGGCATTTTTAGCGGTCAAAGGGCTTGTGACCGTTGGGATTATTGCGGCATTTGTCACATATACACGACAATTTTTCCGTCCGCTTAATCAGCTGTCAAACTTATTGAATACATTCCAATCCGCAATTGCTGGGGCAGAACGAGTTTTTGAAATTTTAGATGAACCATCTGAAGTTGCAGATAAACAACATGCCATTGAGCGTCAGCGTTTACAAGGTGATGTAGCCTTTCAAAATGTATCTTTCAGCTATTTGCCTAATCAGCCTATACTGAAAAATATACAATTCCATGCTAAGGCTGGGGACACGATAGCACTTGTAGGTCCAACTGGCTCTGGAAAAACGACAATTATTAACTTGCTAACACGTTTCTACGACGTGGATGGTGGTGCGATTCTTATTGATGGGCACAATATCGAAGACTACCAAATGGCAACGATTCGTCAACGCGTTGGTGTCGTGTTACAAGATACTTATTTATTCACAGGTACAATTAGAGAAAATATTCGCTTTGGCAAGCTTGATGCCACGGATGCGGAGGTCGAAGAAGCGGCCAAAATTGCCAATGCACATAATTTTATTAAGTACTTACCAGCACAATATGATACTGTGGTGCAGGCAGGAGGCGCTAATTTAAGTCAAGGTCAAAGACAACTACTAGCGATAGCTCGTGCTATTTTAGAAAATGCCGATATTTTAATATTGGATGAAGCGACATCGAGCGTAGATACGCAAACAGAAGTCGATATTCAAAAAGGATTACAACATTTAATGCAAGGACGTACAAGTTTTGTCATTGCACACCGTTTGAAAACGATTGAAAATGCCGATCAAATTTTAGTTATTCAACAAGGTGAAATTGTAGAACAAGGAAATCATCAACAACTAATGCAACAACAAGGTATATACAATAATCTCCAGCAAAAACTGCTGTTAGAAAAAGATGAACTAAGTCAATAAAACTAAGGAAAGTTTCATGTGAAAATAATTTATTTTTCCATGAAACTTTTTCTATTATTGTCGGTCTAACTATAAATTGGTAAAACAGTGGTTGCATGATTGGTTGGTTAACTGGATGGGGGGAGTAACGTGTTAAAAGCGCAGAAAGATGCTTGCTTAGTAGATGCGATGACACAGTATGGCGATTACTTAGTACGCGTGTGCTATACATATGTGAAAAACTGGGCGGTTGCCGAAGATTTAGTGCAAGATACATTCGTCAAATTCTATGAAAAAATGGACCAGTATCGTGAAGAAGCAACTGTCAAAACCTATTTATATCGCATTGCTATCAATCATTGTCATAATTATGTAGCAAGTTGGCGCTATAAAAAACTGCAAGTAATTGATTATTGGCATAAACTATCGGGCGATGAAGTGGATCCTGTTCATCATATGCTTGCAAATGAGACAGATCGTATGTTGGTTGCAGCGATTGAACAGCTCCCAACGAAATACAAAGATGTCATAATACTATTCCACTTTGCAGAATTATCGTTAAATGAAGTTGCTGAAACGTTAAAGCTTAAACAAAATACGGTTAAAACAAGGTTAAGAAGGGCACGGCAATCTATTGGCGTGACATTACAGGAGGGGGGGCTTGACTTTGGATCCAATTCGTAATGCCATTAATTCTGTCTATAAAGAGGGGAAATTTTCGCTAGACAATCAACAGAAAACATTCCAAAAGATCCATCAACAAAAAAAACGTCCTTTAACGCCTGTAATATTAACGCTTTGTGTCACAATATGTTTAATCATCGGACTTAATATGCTTTTAATGAATAACAAACAACCCTCACCCGAAACGCCGTTACAAGGTTCGGAGCATTATCTAGAAAAATCAGGTAAAGTAAAAGACTATACAGTTCTACTTAACGAACCTTGGATGATGATAGGTCTAATAACAATTGTACTGTTATGTTGCTTTGGATTATATGCACTCCGTAAGAAGTCGCTCTGGTGGCTTTTACTATGTGCCATCGTTATTTTTGCCATTGTGGGTAATATGTCTGAACGTCTTGGCTACCGCTATTATGTAGCAAATGAAGACGATATTGTGGATGTTATTCAATCAGGAGTATGGCTAATAGGAAATACGGATGATTTACAGTTATTTGATACAATTACAATCGACCAATTTCGTTTAAGTTATTTTACTACATCGAATATGCAAGGCATCGCTTTTTTTAAACATGATGGTAAAGGCTATAAATTAGTTAATGGCTTTTTGAATTCAGAAGCTACAATGCAAACGATCGTGTTACCGGAGATACACTACATAGTGGTGCCACTTCTTGAAGGTCATACGATTGAGAGAATAATTGTAGACATGAACACTGAACAGATAGAAGTCGCTGTGGATGCACATCGTGGTGCGCAGCTTGTGGCAGTTCCTTTCCCACCGAATGCCCATGTATCTTCCGCTACCATTCAAGCTGTCCGCCAAGACGGCACGGTAGAAGATTTATATCAACCTTCAGAAATGTTCGTTTTACCAGACGTTGACTAATAAAATATATAGTAAGAACCCTTTATTCTGTTCCCAGTGAATGTGGCAAAATGGAGGGTTCATTTTTGTGTTTTAACCGCATATAGATGGATGGTAATGAAAACTGACCTACGTCTACGTCTCAGGTCCTAGTGGAAGTTAAAGCTAAGGGTCGTTTGTTCATTGGCAATATTTAGATATAGTGGATGTAATAGAAAAAACTATTTGGGAGGAACTAAGAGTGAAGAAATATTTAGGCTTTGTTATCATAATGGGTGCTTCATTGCTCGTATTAACTGGGTGTTTTTCATTTATGCCAGAGAAGGAACAAGAAGACACATTTTCAGTGAAAAAGGATGACGCCAAGAAATTAGACGTGGAAATAAATCTTGGTGTAGGTGAAATGACAGTTGCCAAAGGTGCAAAGGGATGGCTGGAAGGAAATGCTCAGTATAACATAAAAAAATTAGCACCAGAAGTACGATATAAACAACGTGGGCAAACTGGTCATTTAGATATTGACCATAAAGGCTCTACCAAAGTTAGAATTGGGAAAATTAATAACGTTTGGGATTTGAAACTAAATGAAGAAATACCGATGGATTTATCAGTTGAAACAGGTGCATCGCAAGCAACGCTAAATCTACAAGGTTTACAGCTTGAAAACTTAGAAATTGAAACGGGTGTAGGCGAACTATACGTTGATTTAGGTGGTGATTGGAAAAAAAGCTTCGAAACGAATATTGAAACAGGAGTTGGTCAAACAACGGTTATTTTACCATCAACAGTTGGTGTGAAAATAACAACGGAAAAAGGCATTGGTTCGATGAATCTAGAGGGCTTTATTGCACAAGGTAAAGGTGTATATGTCAATGATGCATATGAGCAGTCAGATGTTATACTAGAAGTAAACGCTGAAATGGGTGTAGGCGATATTACTTTTAAATTAGATAAATAAGCATATGTATCTTCAAGACTAAATGGATGCGTCAAATACAGGGACATTGTATTTGACGCATATTTTGTGTTAGCTTAAAGGAAGCAACAGTGATTGAAGGAGCGAACAAATTGAAAACTTTTACATATAAGCAACCCGCAACGATTGAATCGACGCAACTAGTCGAAATTGTCAATGAAGAAGGGGGCGTGACGTCTACCGTACAACGAATTTATTCCAATAAATTAAAAAAAGCCTTTGACCGTACGATGGATTATCGTTATTTTGTACAATTTGATGTTTGTGATGTGGAGGGACAACGTCTTTTTACATGTAAAAAAGTATCGCGACGGGGGCGGGTTTATTTTAAAGGCAAAGACCTTGTCACAGCGAAAGATTATATGATTGCCTATGATGGCTGGCAAATAATGATACCCGATTTAATAATTACTGATGGGCAACAAAAAATAATGCTCAATAAGGAGATGGAAGGTTGGTCGGTCTTTACGATAGATGAGCAACCCATTGCGCGTTGGCAAGCCGTATTCAAAGAAACATATTTTGATATTACATTGGAAATTGAAGCAACGAGCCCGATCCAGCACGAAGCATTTTTTATTGCAATCGGACAAGCTGTGTTATTTGTCGGAGCATAAAATTCAGAATTGTTTGAGTGCCTGTCACTCCACTCATGCGCTGCTCTCATATGGAGAGCTTTTTTTATTGAAAATTAGCGGTAAACTTGGGGAATTCACTGTTATAATGTTAAATATAGTATAATTTGTATGTATTCACTTAACGATTTATAAAAACTTGTTATAGGACGTAAACCCTAAAAGGAGCGTATTGTATGAACAAAAAGCCAATTTACGTTGAAATTGATATGCAAGCATCAATAGAAGATGCCTGGCATTATACTCAAAATCCGAAACTTCATGAGCAGTGGGATTTACGCTTTACATCGATTACATATAGCGAGAAAAAATTTGCGGACGAACCGCAACGCTTTACATATGAAACGAAAGTAATGCCTGGTTTAACAGTAAGAGGATGGGGAGAAAGCAAAGGGGAGCATTTAAAAAAAGACGGCAGCAAAATGTCCTCTTTGCATTTTGGGACACCGCAGAAAATATCGCCCATTGCAGAGGGAAAAGGCTATTGGAAGTATATCCCGCACAATCAAGGTTTAACATTTTTAACACAATATGATTATGATGTACGCTATGGCAAACTTGGTGCACTTTTGGATGTTGTATTTCGTCCGCTAATGGGGTGGGCAACAGCACTCAGCTTTGATGTTTTAAAAAGATGGCTTGAGAAGGGTGAAAATCCATTTAGCCAATATCGCCGCTTCTTTTTAACAATACTCATTAGTGTGTTGTTTTGCTTTGTTTGGTTATATCATGGTGTGGTGCCAAAAGTAATGGTGCAACATCCTGATGAAGTGATGATGGTTAAACACTTACTGACAAATTTGAGCTTTGCTACTACAACGGCTAGTGAGGCCAATTTTAATCAGGCGTCGGTTATTGTGAAGTGGATTGGACTCGCGGAGATGATTTTTGCTATCAGTTTTTTACTACCTAGAGGGAAACGGCTACTTTTTGGCTTACAAATTTTGTTGTTTCCTATTTTAACACTAGGTGCCATTCTCGCAGATTCTAATATAGCAACGGCACCATTTAACCCAATAACTTTTAATGGAGCATTATGGATATTGTCCATTGTAGGCTTTCAACTAAGTAAAGATTTACCTAGTGCAAAAAGTTGTAAACGAAAGCGAGGCAAAAAAGGATGACGATCTATCAAACATTATTAGGAGAGGACTTTAAGAATCTCCATCCTAAATTACAACAGCGCTATGCACTTCCAGTGGGGCAAGCTTTTTATGCGAAGGGCGTGATGCGAACTATAGAATCAGGTGCCAAATGGATGCGTCCCTTTTATATGGTGGCAACTAAGTTTAAGTTCTTATTTCCTGAATCAGGTAAGAATATTCCATTTACGATTCGCAACACCTGTCATCGATTGCCAACTGGCGAAATGGAAGTACTGTGGGAACGGACGTTTTACTTTAGTAAAAAAACAAGGCATTTTGATGCGAGGATGACAGTAGATCCAGTTCACAACATTGTGAAAGATTACTTGGGCTCTCCAGCTCTGTTCTATTCTGATTTACTATTTTCTGTGACACGACAAGGGAAATTAATTATTCGCTCTGGGACACAACGCTTTGTTATGTCGAAAATACAATGGGCGATTCCTAAAATGCTTGAAGGGCGTGTGATTGTCGAGGAAGGATATGACGAGGATAGAGATGTTTTTACCATCCATGTCTATATACATAACCCACTTTTAGGGAGGTTAATGATGTATGCTGGCGAATTTACGCAACAATCTTTTTAGCCCTATCGTATTGATAGGATGGCTCTTTGTAGCCATATGCTATTTGTTTAGTAAGCAATCTGATACTTTAATATTACTCACATTTGCACAACTAGTCTTAGTGCCTGCAATAGTGAAAATGGTTGTAACCGTCAATAAAACAGGTCATGTGATTATACTAGTTATGATGGTCGCTGTCACATTATTACAGTGGATGGCAGATAGTAAGCTAGCCGTTTTGTTAGCGATAGTCTATGTACTTTATACCGCTTTTATCGCATTACAGGGCGTAATTCGATTTTTACAACGCGGCTTTACGAATATTGCGGAAATAGCGATAGATATTGGACTTGTATACTTATTAATCGGAGGTCTTTGGTTCTTCGCCTATATTGCGGGTATTGATACAGGATTTTCACCGTTACTTACGTGGTTAACCGCCATACACTTTCACTATTCTGCCTGTCTTTTACCGATTTCAGTAGGCTTGCTTGGACGATTACATGATAGTAAATGGTATCCTGCTGTCGTTATTATTTTACTAACAGGCCCGCTACTCGTTGCAATCGGCATTACGTTTTCCACAATTATCGAAATACTATCAGTGATGCTTTATATTGTTGCAATCTATACTTTGTTGTTACTGTCATTGAAAACGAATTTTCCGAAAAAACAAGGTCTGTTGTTGAAAATTTCTTATGGTTCTTTATGTATCACAATATTATGGTCCTTACTTTAAGCATTTGGTAATGTTACTGGCATCATCCTTGTCACTATTCCTGATATGCTTACATTTCATGGCATCATGAACTGCTTGTTGTTTGGATTTGTCGGCGTATTAGCATGGGGAATTGAAGTACCACCATCTCGCCATCAACCATTTACATTTCCGGTAAGTCAGATACGAGGGAAATTACGGACAATAGGTGAGCCCCATACAGGCTTAGTCGATGCACTTCAAGATTTTGTTGATACTCAAAATCTCCCACTAGCCATCCCGCATTTTTATGAACATACAAATGATTATCGTTTATACGCATCCGTACAATGGCAAACATGGTTTAAACCATTTGCTTTTGTTTATCAAAGTATAAGTCGTAAGATGCAGCAACTTAATTTACCATTTTCAAGTAAGAGAGTTAACATGGATGGCATTATTGTGAAAGTAGATGAAAGCTTAGATGGTCGATATGCCCCACGAGCTTGGATTCGAAAGATTGAGGAGCAAACGACATTTGTCGCTATTTATTCTCAACATACATCTGCTCAGACTACCTATATGAATATTGCTTTACCGCTACCTTTTACCACGATGATTGGTATTTTATATGTCTATGAAAAAGATGGAACATTACATATAACGAGTTCTCAATTAGGCGATGCAGGCATTTATTTGGCATTGAAAAACTATGTTTGGAGACTACCATTAAATGAGCATTTTACGATAACAGCTACAAGCGAAACAACATTATCAGCTATCCATACGATGCGTATTTTTGGACTACCTTTTTTACGGATAGATTATGAAATTGAACAAAAGCAATTCGAAATCAAAGATATGTAACGATAGAAATTGCTAAAAGGGAAAACTTTATTGTACAAAAAGTAGTACGAGAGCAAATGTAACAGTATTTTCATAATTTCAAACTTTCAACTTCAAACTTCTTTCACAATTAAAATTTATACTTGGAATTAGGAGGTGGAAGATTTGAAAAAAATATTACTCTTGCTGTTGATGTTTGGCCTGTTATTTAGTCCGGCAGTAGCTTATGCACATCCAATGGATAAAAGTATGCTTTATTCAGATATTTCAGCTACTGCACCTAATTTACAGGAAATTATGGTGCTTCATAGTATTGGACTGCTCGGTTATAATGGCGTAGATATGACGTTGAACCGAACAGAAAATTTATCGCGTAAAGATTTTGCTGCTTGGCTTGGAGGCTATTTAGGTCTAGAAGGGTCGAATGTAGAAGAACTCGCTCTAGCCGCAAAAAATAACAACTATATCTCTTCTTTAGATGGCGATATAACCTATGACGAAATTAACGCTGCATTATGGCAACAGAAGTTGCAATTGGACAAGCCAGAAGCAACACTCACAAAAGATGACTATATTGCTTTTTTAATGAAACATTTAGATGTAGATGTCAATGGTAGCACTGTCCTGCAAATGGGCGGTTTTACTTATGGTCCAACCGGGACAATTGAAGATGTTGTAACTGGTGATGAATTAGCCATTATGCTGGACGGGAAAACCTATCCGCTCTCTGGTCATGTTCGTCTATTTGCGGATTCTACTGACCCTAACAGCTGGATTGGGCAAAACTTAGAAAAATCAATTGTAAATATGAAGGGTGATGATGACCATAATCATGGAATGAGTGATGGTCACGGCCATGATTATGAAGCAAGTGATGATCATGGTCATGGGACAAATGATGATCACGGTCATGATAAAGAACAGCAATCTCATACATCCACACTTCAATTTATTCAAATAGCATCACCGACACAGTCAGGTACAGAACTATCCCAACAACAAGAAACAAAGGATACACCGAAAGAAAACGAAACTGCAGACACAACGTCTACAAGCTCGAGCACGTTTTGGATTACCGCAGTAATCATACTAGTCGTAGTTGTCCTAGCAGTTTTTTTCATCAAACGAAAAAAATAAATATTGAATAAACCAGTAATAAGCGTATTCATTACTGGTTTATTTTTTGGGGATAAAAGCAAGAATGTAAAAATCTTTTATAAAAATGCATTAAACCTATCGGATTTCATACTTCCATCACAATTAAAAGCTATACTATGGAATGGAAGGTGGAGTAAAAATGAGAAAATATATACTATTATTTGTAATGAGTGTCTTGTTAATGGCACCAGCAGCAGCCTATGCACATACGATGGATAAAAGTATGGTTTATTCGGATGTTCCTGCAACTGCAACGAATATTGAAGAAATCATGATTCTACAAAGTACAGGACTTATTGGTTATAATGGTGTGGACATGGCATTGAACCCATCAGAGAACTTATCGCGTAAAGACTTTGCTGCATGGACTGGTGCATTTTTTGGTCTTGAAGGTGCAACAGTGGAAGACCTTGCGCAAGCGGCAAAAAAGGAGGAATATGTTTCTTCGCTAGATGGAGATATTACGTATAAGGAAATTAATACGGCTTTACTGCATAATAAATATGAATTTGAAAATCCCGATGCAACACTAACTAAAGAAGAGTATATTGCCTTTCTATCTGAGAACTTAGATATGGATATGGGCGGTCACACTTTACTACAAATGGGTGGCTTCTCCTACGGACCTACTGGCACTATAGAAGATGTGGTTACTGGTGATGATATGGGGGTTGTCATTGAAGGTAAAACATATATGCTATCAGGTCACCCACGAATTTTTGCTGATTCCACTGAGCCAAATAGTTGGATTGGTCAAAAATTAGAAAAATCGATTATGACGACGAGCGGTGGTCACCATGAAGGACATGAAGCGCAGTCTTCTGATACACCGACTTTACAATACATTCAAATTGCTTCGACTTCACAACAAGCTACAGAACAAACATCACATAAATATGAAGGTGCTGCTACACCACGAGATGAACAACAAAACAATGAAGAATCTAACCCAACTTCATCAAGCTCATACACGTTATGGATTGTTGCAGTTATTGTACTTATAGCAGCTATTATTGCAGTCTTCTATTTCAAACGAAAAAAATAATTATTGTAAACCAGCATTAGGCGAACTGTACGCTTTATTGCTGGTTTTTTTATTTTCAGCAACAGTAGTTTGTTATGTCAGTACCCAATAAATTGTAAATAATTTATTAGGAAGTGAATAATCGGTAGTTCAATAGGTATATAAATAGGATGAATAGCAAACAAAGAATATCCAGTTAAGACAGGAGGTATGAGGTTGGCAACACTGATTGTAAAAAAAAGCATTATGCACCGTTACCAAAGCATTAACCAGGCGTTACAAGATGCTGAAGTGGGAGATTCTATAGAAATTAGGGATGGTGTTTACGAAGAGAGTATAGAGATTTCGAAAAGATTGACGCTTTATGGTAGGGGGGATGTCACCATTAGTGGTGCTGTATTTATTCGCTACCATACACATGTGGAAATGAGAAATCTCCGCTTTAGTAAGGGACAGGGTATTTATATTAAAGGGGATTTACAGCTTGAAAATTGTATTATAGAGCAACAAATGGTTCATACACAAGTAACCGTTAAGTTTGGTACATTAATGATGAAAAATGTTGATTTGATGGCTGGCCCTGCTAATCAATTTGGCATCCGCATTGATAATGGTTCAAGTGTAATGTTGGAGGAAACTACAATCCAACATCATACAAAAGCACAAATAATTATTCAAAATAGCCATATTTCATTATCAAAATGTATGTTGTTAGAAGGTAGAATGAATGGCATCTTCGCTATTCGGAATGTGGAAATGACCATTGCAGATTGTGAATTGCATGGCCATGAAAAAGCACAAATTGTAGCAGCATTAAGTACTATTTCATTAGTAAATACAATTATTCACGAAGGTCAAGATTTAGGCGTTCAAATATTGAATGACTCTAAATTAACAATGGATCAATGCACGATAAAGCAACATGCAGGAACAAATATCGTTGTTCATGAAAGTGAAATAATCGCCACAGATAGTACCATTGCTTCCAGTCAAATGAATGGCGTGTATGTAGGGGAAAAATCAAAAGCTGTCATCTATGATTGTCAGCTACTTGACCATAGCAAACCACAGTTATTTATTGAAAACAGTAAAGCAGAAATTCGGAAATGCCATATTAAAAAGGGTGCTACATCGGGAGTGACACTTTTCAATGAAGCTGATGTCCACATGACTGAATGTCATATTCATCATCATACGCAATTTCAAATAATCGCCGATGCAAGTGGGCTTGTCCTTGAGCAATGCACTATAC
Organism: Lysinibacillus sp. NPDC097195; assembly: GCF_044762075.1. Classification (NCBI taxonomy): domain Bacteria; kingdom Bacillati; phylum Bacillota; class Bacilli; order Caryophanales; family Bacillaceae; genus Lysinibacillus; species Lysinibacillus sp. NPDC097195. The sequence goes on from NZ_JBIWDP010000001.1 coordinate 898,724, forward strand.
AATTTGGGGAGACAGGGGGTATTTATGGCAATGACCATGCTAAGATTACTATAAAAAACTCACAAATCCAGCATATAAAGAGCCACCAAATTTATATAACAAATGCACGTCTTTTTGCAAATAATTGTACATTTCATCATGTCGTAGGGAATGGAATTACTTGTATTGATGCCATCGTGGAAGTAAAAGATAGCAACTTTTCACATTGCCCACAAAGCCCTTATTCGATTTTTTGGAGTGATAAATCAATGGGGCGTATTCAAAATTGTGAGGTTGCGGAAACGGAGAGAACGTTTTTGGCAATGACCAATCGATCGTTACTGGAAATTATTCATAACAGGTTTGCTGATGTTAAAACAGTCGCCATCGTGCAGGACCATAGTCAGCTATATATTCGAGGCATTGTCAAAGCAGGGAATTGGCAAAAAGATGCAAGCTCAAGAATTATCCAGCTAGATTTGCAACCAACTACAAAGGAAAAAATACAGCAAATGGTAGATACAATCACTACACAAGCGGATGGGAGAAACAAAAAATGAGTAGTTTCAATTTATTGAAATTACTTTTTTCTTGCAATAAAATGATATTCCCTAGAAACTAACGAGAGCTTTAACTTGAAATGCTTTAATGCATTACTTAAAAAAAGAAAAAGCGATTGTTTATGGAAATAGGGAGATAATTTAGCTCAATGAAAATAAAAATACTTGAAGATTCTACTAATTCAATGCAAAAAAATTGCAAATTTTACCGATATTCGACATATCTTTTGTATTATGTTCTGCTTGTTATAGCAACGATGGCAATGTTTATTATGTTAGAAAACCTTGTAATCTTATGGGATTTTACAATTAAAATATTTGTAATATTATATATAATATAATAATAGTGGCTTTTTTAGCAGGAAATATTGTTAGAAAATTTAGTTTTTAGATTGCTTATTCTGTATGTTATATCCTATAATTAGTAAAAATGGTTCAATAATAATAATGCATGTCTTCAGTATTAAGAACTTTTGATAATGTTTTTGCAATAATGAAATATTTTTGGAAATGAAATGGGGTGAGTAAAGATGTTTGGGCTTTCGAAAGAAGAAATTATGATGATGCTAAAAAAGGTTGAATTAGCAGACAGCCAAAAAAGTGCAATAGCTGATATTTTTCATCAAAATAATCTGCGAATTGAACAACAGCTAGCATTGATTATCCATCTAGTAATAGATGAGCGCGAACGAAATAATTCAAATAATACATATTTAAATTAATTTAACGTAATTTTGTCGAAGGACTGAAAAATTTGTCCTGGCATGAAGCATAGAACAAATTATTAAGCTCATGTAAACCATTTATAAGGTTTACATCAAAAATATATCTAGTTGAAAGAAATCACAGTGATATGAATGATAACGCTGTGATTTTTTTGTACTGTCTCCATAAACGAGATTTGTCAATTGGAAAAATATGAAACTTTAATAGCGGTTTGAACGTAGAAAAAAAGAAGGGGGAAATGAAGGTGACTATTTTACAAAAACTAATTGAACAGGCAAAACAACCAAGAGGATGGATTGGTTCTGTCATGTTACGTATTATGAATATAGCTCATAGTGGAATGAATAGCTGGTTACTAGACAGTGGTGTAATAAAAGATGGTGATATTGTTTTAGATATTGGATGCGGTGGTGGCAGAACAATTCGAGCATTATCTAGTATTAACCACCAAGGTGAAATTCATGGAATTGATTTTTCTGAACAAGCGGTAAATGATACGACTAGAGTAAATCGGAATGATGTGGCAACTGGAAAAGTTATTGTATCGCAAGCAAGTGTTGCTAATATTCCATATCCGGACGCTTTTTTTGATAAGATAACGGCTTGTCAAACACATTATTTTTGGGCTGATTTAGCGAGCGATGTTAAAGAAGTATATAGAGTTTTAAAACATGGTGGCCAATTTATTATTATGTCAGAGCTATACAAAATCAATTATCATAGAAAGGATTATAAAACCAATGTACAATTAAAGATGCTATTGCAAAGTATAGGTTTTCAATCCATTACGATACATGAACATACAAGAAAAGGCTGGCTTTCTGTAATCGCTACTAAATAAGAAATAGATGGAGGTTGTATAGATGAAAAGATGTGAATGGGTAAAGCTAGATGAACCATTATATGTAGAGTACCATGATAAAGAATGGGGCGTACCCGTTTTTGATGATCAGCATTTATTTGAAATGCTTTGTTTAGAGGGGGCACAAGCAGGACTTAGCTGGTGGACAATTTTACAAAAAAGAGAGGGTTACCGAGATGCTTTTGACCAATTCAATGCCTCTAAAATCGTAACGTATACGGAAGATAAGCTAGCAGCACTAAAAGAGGACAAGCGTATTGTTCGCAATAAACTTAAAATAGCCAGTGTGGTGACCAATGCACAAGCCTTTATAAAAATTCAACAACAGCATGGCTCTTTTTCAAATTACATATGGTCATTTGTAGATCATCAGCCAATTGACAATAAATGGCCGACGATTGCGGAAGTTCCCGCCACAACAGAGCTAAGTGATCACATGAGTAAACAGTTAAAAAAAGATGGCTTTAAATTTGTAGGTAGTACAATTTGTTATTCGTTTATGCAGGCAGTTGGAATGGTGAATGATCACATTGTAGATTGTGGTTGTCGACAAATACAGTAGGCAGATTTAGTATTGCATGTTAATGAATTGCCAAATAAAAAGTTCTACTAGACAATTGGAATGATTTCGTATATAATGAAATTAATAAAAAGATTTCTTGATTTAAAATATTGAATTCACCTATTACAAAAAGTAATCGTGTTGTTCGGTACTTTTTATAATAGGTGAATTTTTTTTGGAGAAATTGTTTATTAATTTATTTTTTTTGGAGGTTTCTTATTATGAAACAAGGTACAGTAAAATGGTTTAACGCAGAAAAAGGTTTTGGATTCATCGAAGTTGAAGGTGAAGCAGACGTATTCGCTCACTTCTCAGCGATTCAAGGCGAAGGTTTCAAATCACTTGACGAAGGTCAAAAAGTTGAATTTGAAGTGGAAGACGGTAACCGCGGACCACAAGCTAAAAACATCGTTAAACTTTAATTTAACCAGTGTATAAGCAAAAAAGAAGCATCCTTTAGGATGCTTCTTTTTTTTTGTCTTTACTAACTACTATCTTTCATCCGATGTTAATAACAAGAGCCTGTAGAGAATGTATACACCCATGTATGCACCTGTAACTAAAAAGAATGGGTTTAAAAAAATTGCATGAATCGTTGTCATAAAAACGGCATCATCGGCAATAATTTGAAAAATAGAGGTAGATGCGATGCCTCCAAAAATAAATGTTGCCAAAACTGCAAGAACGTTAAACGCTGTGCGTACGTTCTTGCTTTTATTTTGTAGCCAAAGCATTACTAAAGGGACAATTATGCTCAAGATAATTAATAACAATTTCACAATAGCCACTTCCTTTTCCTAATTATCCCCACGACCATAAAGACATAAACATTTACAGTAAAATTAATTGGGATATTTAGTAAAAACGAAACGTAGGTGTAAAAAAAATTAGAATGGGGTATGACAAATAGGGAACAGAAATTATCCCGCCGAGAGTGTAGAAACAAAAAATAGAAGAATTTTATGTGAAAATGCATGATGGTCTTGCCCTTTAAAACATATGCTGTTTTATTGGCATAAGAGTATATTCGAAATATGAAATGACTTTTAAGGGAGGACTAAAAATAAAAATTAATCGGTATGTACACACAAAAGGAATGAGGAGAGGGCACAAATTGGAAAATAAATCAGTCGTAAAAAATGGAATAGGATTTGGTTCCGTTCTAGCAATTACGATATCTTGGAGTGTCCATCAATCCATATTGTGGGCTATTATTCATGGCTGCTTTAGCTGGTTATATGTCATTTATTATGTTTTTACAAGATAAAGCTACAAAGTGATCATACAAAAAATTATGCGTAAAGCTGCTACTAATAATAACTTTCATATATTTTGCAATTGTGGCATACATAACTAAGTGTTGCTTTGACACTTACACTGTTCATAAAACAGTCTTAGCAAAAAGAAAGAACTATTTATATGTACACCAGGTTGAAGAAAGGTTGATAGGATGACACATCAAGTGACGGCAACGAGAAATATTGATTTTAGTGCGAAAGGCGTTGATAAAATTTTGCAAAATGTAGCGTATATATTATCTACATTTGTCATGTCTTACCCTGATAAGAGGCAGCGGGACAGGAAATTGACGCTTGAAGTACCTTTTCAAATTGCAAAGAGACGTAATACTGCTCGCATAATTGATAGTATACAACGCTTTGAACCAAGAGCAGTAATCATTGATGTAGATTATGTAGGAGATGCATTTATTGGGAAATTAGAACCAGTAGTAAAAGTAATTGTCAACGGATAGGAGAAAACGATAAAAAAGCATCTGTAAACGATATGGGATGAACACATATTGGAAGACGCAGCAGCGTACGATTCATCCATATATAGTAAACAGATGCTTTATCCTAGCTAATTTGACTCTAAGTTATACTGTTGCAATTCGTCTGATTGCTTCTATTTTTTGGCAATCAATAATGATTGGTTCAGCTGCTGCTCCAGCCTCAACGAAATAAGCACAGCAATTTCGATTATCTAATTTAATGAAAACCACGCCAAGGAAGCTACCGCCACTAGACAAATAAACATCTACAGTAGAACCTATTTCAAAGCATCTTAATAAGTGACAAATACAACCTTTACAATGCATCTCTTTACAAGTGTCTCTGTCTTCTTTCCAGCATTCCTCTTTTTTACAAGAGCAATGTGGATGCTTTTGTTTACAGTCTTCATGTTTATGACATTTCTTTTCATTATGTTTATATTCTTCTACATTATCGTAGCCATTCATTTCAACTTCGTAATAATCCCAATTCATATGTTTGCAATATCTATTATCTTCCATTTTATAATCTCCCTTTTGTTAGTTTTGTTATTGTAACGCGCGCGCTTGCCTTACATTAATAATCTATGAAATGAAAAATTATTGGTTTGGTAATATGTCCTACTAGAATAGAATTAAAACAAATAATAGTAAAAAATATGTATACATAACTATAGCAAGTGCCTAATCGTAATTTTCATACACCTTTTTGTCCGTTTATAAAGCATAGGCACCATAATTAGCCTCTGATTCTACTAAAAAGGAGAATTAAAGAATGCATAAAAGACTGAAAAAGTTTTTTTATCTAATGATTGTCGTAACGCTTATAGTTGCAATCTATATAAAAAATCAATCGTCTTCTACAGCGTATTTATCAGAAAGTAATATTCCGCAAGGTGGAGCTGAGGACATAGCACAAAAATTACAAAGCACGCAGTTAACGAAAAAAATACTCTTAGCTTTAAGAGCAGAAGGCTATCATCCCGACAGCACGATTGAATATTTAATTGACACATCTGACAATCAAATTATTATCATACAATTACATAATTTAGATAAACTTGATAGTAGTACAGAAAGCAAAATCCAAGAAATTGTAAGAAGAATTGCCAGTAAAAATAACTTTAATTTGTTTATCGTCGATGTCCAGCTGACAGATGGAAATTAATATTTTATAGTATTTGATTTGTGCTGAAATATGGATATTTGCTCTATGATATAATGACAAAGAAAGGTGTGATGGAACTGAAAATTTTAGTTTTAGGTGCAACTGGTCGTGTGGGTAGCAAAATTGTTACATCCGCACTAAACGATGGTCATGAAGTGATCGCTTTTGTACGGACACCAAGTAAGTTACATATGACCGCCACTAACTTGCAAGTGAAGCAAGGGAATGTTTTAAATAAAGAGGATATTGCTTCTGCTATCGCGACTACCGATGTAGTTATAAGTGCTTTAAATACGGACGGAACAACAACACTTTCAAAAAGCTTCCCACTTATTTTACAAGCGATGCAAAAAGAAAAATTGAAACGCATTATTGTAGTAGGTACAGCTGGTATTTTACAAAGTCGTCTAACACCTAGTGTACTTCGTTATCAATCAAGTGAATCAAAAAGAAAGTCAACCGTTGCTGCACAAGAACATCACTATGTGTATAAGTTATTTGCGCAGTCAAATTTAGATTGGACCATTGTTTGTCCTACCTATCTACCGGATGGTCCAAGCATCGGCCACTATCGAGTAGAAAGAGATTTTTTACCTGAGGGTGGCACTGAAATTTCAGTAGCAGATACAGCGGAATTCACTTATCAGCAAATTCAAAGCCCAACATATATTAAAGCAAGAGTCGGAATTGCGTATTAATAAATTAAAAGCACACTAGAATTAACAACACTTTGTTAATTCTAGTGTGTATTTTTCTATAATTTTTAATTAGATTTAAGTAACAGCTTTGCAAAATTAAAAAAGGCTGTAGCGAGTCGCTACAGCTTAAAAGAAAAAATGTTTTAGGGAGATTCATGGCTTTAAGGTTATTATGGCAATCAATTTGTTTTTTTATACTTCAAATAACAGTTAATAATTCAAAATAAAAAGCATTTTTTAAACAAAGAAACAAATAATAAAGTACTAAATATTTTTTTCTGGGAAGTGAAGATGTTTGAAGAAGTTGTTGCTGTATATTATGCCGATATGCATTGTGTTAATTGCAGTATTTTTTGTCAGTGAGCGGTTCTCTGCTGATAAAGGAAGAAAGTATTATGAAGAAGCAGGGCAAATTTTGTGGGAAATAAAAACGAATGAAAAAATTATCGCTTTAACGTTTGATGATGGTCCTCATAAAAAATACACGCCGGAAATTTTAGATATACTAGCCAAATATCAGGCAAAATCAACATTTTTTATTGTAGGGGAAAACGCAGAGAAAAATTCAGAAATTGTACAACGAATGTATGAAGATGGGCATGAATTAGCCATCCATACGTATACTCACCCATTAAGGACGAATGTTCCTAATTTACTGAAAGAGATTAAACAAACACATGATACGATTTACGGCATAACAGGCTATACACCGACACTATTTCGTCCTGTAGAAGGGCAATATACGGATGGTATGATTGAGGCTGTTGCAAAAGAAGGATACAAAGTTGTCATGTGGTCCTGGCATCAAGATACAATGGACTGGAAAAGCCCAGGTGTTAATAAAATAGTAAATACGGTGTTGAAAGGTGCCAAGGAAGGGAATATCGTGCTGTTTCATGATGGTGGCGGAGACCGAGGACAAACAGTCAAAGCTTTAGAAAAAATATTAGCTGAACTTGATAAGCAAGGATACAAATTTGTGACAGTATCGGAATTGCTAGAAGTACAAAAGGCCAATAAAAAGATGGAAGATCGTAAATAAAGGATCTAGTTCCGCAATGACCGCCTCGATTAGTGTAAAAGTAAACACTTTTCGAGGTTTTACTGTGCAAGCATATTAATTATATATTATAGTAATTATTGGAATAATTATAAATGAGACGAGGGGATTTATTGAAGCAAGCTTTATTAGTTATCGATGCTCAACAGGAATTAATGGATGGTCATGACGAAGAAAAAGAAGTTTTTGAGAAAAAAAGATTACTTGAAAATATTAATATTGTAATACAGCAAGCTATAGTAGAGGATGCATTAATTATTTTCGTGAGAGATAAAGATGTTGCAAACGGCCAAGGGGTAGGCTTTCAAGTTCACAATGATATTCATATTCCAACAAATAGAGCTGTTTTTATAGATAAAAAAGCGACCAACGCATTTTATCAAACAGATTTGTTGTCATATTTAAATGCGCAGCAAGTACAGCATTTAGTAATAATGGGCTGTAAAACAGAACATTGCATTGATACAGCAGTGAGAACAGCAACAATTCAATCGTTCGATGTTACACTTGTTGCAGATGGCCATTCAACAACTGATTCAAAGACACTTTCTGCTCAGCAAATTATAGCCCACCATAATGAAACGCTACATGGTCATTATAATGTAGATAATTTTGCAGTGGTCAGAAACGCTGACGAGCGTTTATTTGAGCCTAATCACAATCAATACCGAACAGAAATGTAAGAAGAGCACAAAAACTGTGCTCTCCTATTTCTAACGACGATGTTCTACAAGGTCTATTGCCCCTAACACAATATGTGCTAACCCAAATCCAAAGACTGTGTTCGCAATCATTTTGTTAGAACCACTTTTTTGCTTTAATGCATAACCAGCAGCTGTAACAGCAGAACCTAAAATAGTTGGGATTAAACCTTCTCGAATATTGTTCATCCAAAATCCCTCCACCGTAGTTATTTGGCGCTATGACACCATTCATACTATTTACGATTTCCCTTATTACTATACTTACTTTTTTGTTTTTTAATAAAAGGCGAACTTGCATTATTCGTTACTTAATTATGTATTTAAGGTTTTGCAACAAACAAAAAAAGGGTCACTTGGGGGAAGTGACCCTTTTTGGATTGATAGGAGTATAGAAGCTAGTAACATCTAATGCTTTCTAGAACTTAATTTAAGAAAGCAGTGCCGACAATAATGAGCAAAATAAACAGAACAACAATTAGTGCGAATGCTGATCCGTTGCCGCCGCCATAGTATGAGTCGCCGCCGTAGTTACATCCACCACCGTAGTTACATCCACCGCCATAGTTATATCCACCGTAAAAATTAGTGTTCCAATTACCTGCATTTCCGTAGTATCCCATGAAACATTCCTCCTTCCTTCAATTTTATAATATGTTCATTGTAGAAATGCGGAGGGGTATTTATCCCAATCGTGCACTACTCTTTTATAAAAAAATAAATTCACATAAAAAAGCTGCAGCGCATAAAAGCGCTACAGCTTTAAATTGGTTACCTTTTTGGTTTGTCAGTAAGCATATTATAGCACACATTTTTTAAAATGTGGCATTTAGGCATACGTAACACAAAATCTATGTGAACATCCACATTTACAATCAATTTTATACCAACTCAAATCGCATTGTATGATTCATATTTTGGAACCCTTGTTTTTCATAAAGAGTAATCGCCCCAATGTTTTCAGCTAAAACATTTAATTCTAAGTAATCCAATTGGCGATTTTTAGCCCAATGTTTTGCTTCAGTTAGCAACGCGGAACCGATTCCTTGGCTTTGATATTGACTGCCAACAATAAAATCGACGATAAAGGCGTATTTATGGTTAACAATACATGAATAGGGAGGTGTCGTCGATTCTTGGATAAGCAAAAAGCCTACGATTTCGTTATTTAGTTTTGCAATGAGAATATCTGATGCATGATTGTTTATTGTATTTCGAATAAATTGTACGTCTTGTTTAGAAGGTTGTATGTATTTTGGTTGTAATTTGGACATCTCTATAAAAAGCTCTTGATATAAAACTTCTATGTGTGGTACTTCATTTAATGTAGCTACCTTAATTTCCATACGAATAGCCTCCAATCCTTTAATATTAAACAACTAATATTTTACATTAAAGTAAAAGTTGTGGCAAATAATTAGGGGAATTTGCTTGCTTTCATCGTTTGTCAATAGTCGTTCAAACTAATTTAATATGCGGGCTGTTAATTGATAATCAGTAGAACTAGTGTGAGAGAGGTGGCTAGTAGCGCAGAAGAGTACTTCTATCTGCACTACCTAATATAAAAATCATACTAAATGGCAGTCCATTCTGTATGATTGTGAACGCTCATCATTCTAGGAATTGAATATGCTAGATAGGAAGGCTGCTCTTTCTAAAAGCTATGTCCAATTTGGAATATAAAATAGTTTTTTATGCCTTCAGCTATCACCTGTGTGGGGGATTTCTATAAGAAAGTAGGTGATAATCTGGAAACCAATACGTTGTGGTCATCGTTAATTGGTGGTTTAACAGCATTAATTGTCTATCTAATTGGCGGAGTAGATGAGTTAGTAACATCTTTAACCATTTTAATGGCCATCGATTTAATATTAGGTTTAATGGTTGGCTGGCTAATAAAGAATATTGATTCTCGTAAAACTTTTAAAGGGTTAATGAAGAAGACAGCTATGATCTTAATGGTTATAGCAGCTGTACAATTAGATAATGCTACAGAGAGCGGCAATTTTATGCGAAATGCGATGATTCTGTTTTTAATTGGTATGGAGGGAATTAGCATCATTGAAAACTTAGGTAAGTTGGGAATACGTGTACCTAAGTTTTTAATCAATGCTTTTGCACAATTAAAAAAGGACAATGATGATAAAAAGGACGATTAAGAATAGTAGTTTAAATATTGGACTAACCAACATGTTAATCACACCATTACTAAAAGAAATTCATCCCGCACAGGAATACAATGATGTCATCAGGATGACTAGATTATTTGACCATTTACTAGTCATCTTCATTATCACAGGTCACGTAGTACGGAAATTTTAAATAGCTTAAATAAAAATTGGGGAATGGGCGGAAGTAATTTAGGTGGATAAGGCTCAGGTAGAGACAAGCACTTATTCAACGATAATTTACATCATTGATTGCATACAGAGGGAAGCATTTCCCTAAAATGTGGATTCATCCTTCTTTTTTTACAGGTATTTAAAATAAAATTTTCAAAGAAGTCACATCTATCTAGATGTGACTTTTTATTGTGCATTTAATAAGGATGGGTGAAGGTATGTTGGTGATGAAGGGAAAGTCTTCATTTAAATATGCTTAGAAGAGGAATTGAGGCAACTCGCCTTTTCAAGTTAAAAAAGAAAGAGGTGGTATTATGCAATTGACTGACGGCTCTTGGATATTTGAAACAGAAGAGATTGATGAAGTTGTCAAGCTTGAGGAACGCGAAGCATATGAACGGGAATTGCTTAACGCATTTGCTAGGTATGCTTACATGCGTTATAAGCAAATTAGAGATCATGTGAATCCACGGAAATGTAAATATATGTTGATTGATAAAGTGCGAGATCAATTGAAGTCGCCTGCAAAACTTCGCAGAGTTTGTCTAATATTAGATATGACAGAAGAAGAAGTGCAATATATTGTCGCCTTTGTTAAAAAGCATTTGAAATATGTAAAATAGAGCTCATTTCGATATAAGATGCATGGGGTAGATTTTTGCTATATGTAACTATAAGTAAATATTAAATGACCTTTTTTCCAATCCAATGGGCTAATAAAACAATAGGAAAAAACAACAGTCCAAAAGGTAAAGAAATTAAAATCATTTGCCATGTAATGATATCCTGTTTAAACATTGTGCTAAATAATAGAATGCAATATGGAATGATAATAATCAACGAAGTAACAGAACCAGGAGTAATCGAGCGTACAATGATTGATTGCCCAATATGCGTAAAAGCATGAATAAAAAATACTAAAGTGACCACTATGAAAACATAAAGGTTTATACTCATACCATTATATAAATACAGAATAGCAGCAATTGTAGCCCCACAGACAACTATAAAAACAATGAAAACTGCCACTGCAAATTGAGCTGTAGTCATAGAAAACTGTTTCACAATACGATTAGCTAATTTTAATGGCAATCGGTTATAGAGTTTGTTTCTATTATTATGTAACCACTTTTCAACCATAATAATTTCTTCAAAATCGTGGATAATAAAAAAAATAGGAAACAACCAGATAAGTGTCTGAATGTTTAGCCAAAATTCCATCTTGTATCCTCACTCTCATTTTGAAAGTTCTTTTATAATTTAAATAGGGTCACTGGACCAGAGTGACCCTAACCAACAAATCAGGAGGGCAAAGCTAAATTAGCTTTACACTACTATTATTATGATATAAAAATTATGATTGCTAGCTTTTAGCCTTTATACTAGAGAAAAAATAAATTATTTTCATTTGATATAAGTTATAATTGTATTTTTTAACCAAAATATACACTAATGGTATTATTGTAGCAACAAATGGATGGATTTTAAAGGGTAAAGTAAAATTTTCGACATTCAAGGCAAGGTAATCTATTTTGTTTTTCTACTATTATTACCAATTTTTTATTAATTAATAGGAAAAAAGTTCAAGGTAGACATTAGATTATAAGCCTATAGGCAATAAATATTATCAACCTAAAGGTTCAATTTCATCTTTTTTAATTGTCAGAAAATATCAATGTAACTTATAATAAATGAAAAATATAATATAAGAGGTGAACTTATGGGGAAACCAGTAGATTACAATCTATTTCCAGCCTATCAAAACACACTTGAAGACAGACTTAATGAACGAAAAGAAGAATTTATTGAAGAATTAGAAAAAGCAAAAATCGGTGGTTACCTTCTAGACTTTGACAAAATAACGGAAGAAATACCTCATTAATAGAACGCATCTCACTTTATCGTGGGGTGCTTTTTTTAGTCGACATGACAGAGTGATGAACAGTATATAAACAATCAAAAAAAATAAAAATTTAGCAATAATCTATAATATTATACAAAAATTCATAATTCGCAAACTATATTTATTTAGCAGGATTTTCTAGAAAATAGTGAAATACCACTGATTTTCACACTGAATATTGAAATGTGATTGATAATTGTTAAAATAAATTATAACTAGATCTAGGAGAAAAGAAGTTAGATTAGAAGAATATGGTTAGTATAACTTATCTTAAACAAACTAACAAAATTAATGTTCGGTCAACAATTTTTTTAATACTCAAACAACGATAAACAAATCAAAATCATATGTTTATAGGAGGTTAAGTATGAAAAAATTTATTTGTTGCTTAGCAATGATTTTGGCATTTTCTACTGTTGCGTCTCCAACATTATTGACTATCGCGAGTTATGAAGAAAACATACAGCTTGCTTCGGATTCTAATAGTTTTACGTTACTTTATGATAATGGTGATAATTCAGCTTTTCAGTTAAAAGATGAAACAGGAAATATTTTTGAGTACGTTGAAGATGTAATTACTAAACCGGATGGAACTGAGGAAATTACCCAAAGAATTTTCAAAATTTCACCTAATGACGACAATAAACATTTAATAGAAGAGAAAGTTATTAGTATATTGGAAACAGCAGAAGAAATAGTGATTAAAGAGCTTACTGACCCGAATAGTGAGGCAGTAAAATTAAACAAAAAAGATCCTCAATATAATTTGAATGCTACTTTTCAACAACAATCCTATTTTAAGCGCCCAAGTTTTAAGACTTATGCTGCAGCAAAAGGTGCAACTGGCGGTTCTTATATTGCAGCAATTCGTTGGGAGGAGTCACCAAATAATAACAATGCATATGCTATTTTTGGTACTATGTCTAAAACTACAACAAAGCAACAATGGCAGTACAGAGATTTTAAAGCAGCAGCTAATAATATCGTAGCACAAGAAAAAGTTATCATTACAGGAGGTTTAATAGGTGTAACTTCGGCAGTCTGGAATGCTGTTAAAGGCGGAAATCTATTATCGTGGGAATTAATCAAAAAGATATTTACTAAGCTAGGGAAAAGTGTACCGGTCGTTGGAACTATACTTAATGTTTTTACTTACATTAATTTATGTCTAAATGCAAAAGAAAAATATCAAGCCATACCATGATAATAAAGATAAAGATAGAAAATATACGAGGATGATTTTTTTGAATTCTCTTCTAAATATTTTATTAAGTGCAGTAATTGGTTTCGTTTATATTAAAATTATGTCCTTTGTTTTCAAAAAATCGATAAAATATATGAAACGGAAAAGTACGGACTTTCTTGTGCAAAGACTTCCTGGTTGGCTGTTCATTATGTTATCAAGTGGTTGTATTTTACTAAAAGCCCCACCTTATTTGACCTACTATTATATAATGCAAACGATCATGCATATCGCCATGTTTGTTTGCATTGTATCATTATTCTTATTGTTAGTCGTGAAAAATATTAGCATAACAAAATATAACAAGATAGTTTTGAAAATTATGAAGGAATATGACAGCAAATAAAGAATATGTACCATTAAATTGTTTAATATGATTACGTAGCCATTTAGTATCTAGAGTAACTAAATGGCTATTTTTTGATGCCACGACTTTATTATAAGATTGATATTTCACAAAAATGGAAAATAAGTAGTGAAAATAGTCAGTTAAAGTTATAGAATGGTAGAAATACGATTGTTGAAAGTAGCGTGAATAAATGTTTCCTATATTAAAAACGAATCGATTAGTGTTAAGAGAACTGACTGAAAACGATGCGCAAGCGATTTTAGATTGCTTTTCTAATCCAGACGTTTTACGTCATTATGGACAAAAGCCGTTAACGAGCTTAGAGCAAGTGAAACAAATAATCCATAATTTTTCTCATAATTTCGAGAACAAACTTGGCATTAAATGGGGTATTGCAATACAAGGGCAAGAGGGGATTATTGGAACGATAGGTTTTCAAGAGTGGTCTGTTGAGCATAAAAAAGCAGATATTAGCTATGCACTTTTCCCTAATAGCTGGGGGCATGGCTATGCAAAGGAAGCTGTGCAACAAGTAATTTCCTACGGCTTTCAGGAGATGGAGTTAGTGCGTATCGGAGCCATTGTCTTCACAGAAAATCTTTCTTCCAATAAGTTATTGGAAAAATTGGGCTTTGAAAAAGAAGGCGTATTACGAAATTATATGCACCAAAATAACATACCTTATGATACGAATGTTTATTCGTTAATTAAGTAAATGGAAAAATGACCAGCTAAGCGAAAGTAGTACCGCTGGTCATTTTTATAGCGTTACAAAAGAGCTAGTGGAGTATTTATCAATTTTAATACCGAAAACAATTGGCATTTTGGTTGGGTTAAGTTTCCTTTACAGAGTGGTTGTCTATCAACAATGGGTTGTTTTTTTGCGAAAGCTATTTTATCGATACATGTGAGAGATGTTTAGATTTTTTGAAAATAAACCATATGTCTAAATCGAAGCATATAGGGAGGAGAAGGGCATGATGTTTAAATATACGTTCAGCCCTTTTTAACTCCCACAAAAGTAAATTAAAAACTTCAGTTCTCTATAACTTTTAATCCTAGTAATGAAGCAAATCCAACTGCTTGTGCTGAAGATACTTCACAACCTTTCAAACTTTCCAATGTTACAAGCAAGCGTTCAAATCTACAAGTGCTAATATTAACCCCTTTTAACGATGTTTGAGAAAAATCTACTTCATTAAGATTACAGTGATTAAATATGACCTTATTAAATTGACATTCAAAATAATTTGCACTTTGTAACGAGGTCTCCTGAAAAACTACCTGTTTTAAACGGGTTTCTGAAAAGTCACATAGATTGGCGATACACTTGTCAAATGAAACATTTCCTAAATTAGCTTCGGCAAAATTCAAACCTAATAATTTACAGTTATCGAATTTCACTCTATGAATTAGTCCTTCACAAAAACTGGCATTTGATAAATCACAATTCTCAAATACTACATCGGTTAAATCGATTTTACGAAAAGTAACACCAATGAATCTCACATTTTTAAAATGGACTTTTGATAAGATAAGTCTTTCTATACTTTCATTAGCAATGACCGTATTAGCGATTACACACTCTGATAAGAATGGCTCTTCTTCATAAAAAACATCTTGAAAATTGGCTTGAGTTAATGTTACGGGTAATTTGGGAGATTCTATTTTAATGCTTTTTGCCACAATAACACACCTTTCTCCTGTACTAAATAATATAAGAATAATAAAAAAAACTTATTTTTATAAGACTATATTTTTAAGTAAAAGTGTGTGCAAAGCTGACTGGGTTCAGCGACAACAAAAAAGGGGGCTTATCATTGACAGATTCGATTATCAATTTCTATGATGAACTGGCAGAGGATTATCATCTTATCTTTATAGACTGGCATGAGTCAATTGCAAGGCAAAGTGAGGTACTTCACAACATCATCCAATCAAAATTAAACTTGTCTTGTACAGATATTATTCGTATTTTAGATTGTTCTTGTGGTATCGGTACACAAGCAATTGGATTAGCGAATTATGGATATAACGTCACTGCAACGGATCTCAGCGCTGTATCTGTAAAGAGAGCTATTAAGGAAGCTGCGAATTTTGGGGTGAAAATAACTTTTGGAGTGGCAGACTTTCGGACATTACATACAGATGTGTCAGGCATTTTTAATATTGTTCTGTCTGCGGATAATGCCATTCCACATTTAATATCAGATGAAGATTTATACCAAGCTTTTCATAATATGCATGCTAAGCTTGATCAAAATGGTTTACTCATCGTTACGATAAGGGATTACGATGCAATGGTAAAAAAGCAAATAACAAGCACAAAACCAAATGTTTTTGACAATGGCAATAGAATGGCCTTTCAGATTTATGATTGGGCACAAGATGGAAAAACTTATACTGTACACCAATTTATTATGCAGAGAATGAACACTGGCTGGAAAACAAAACAGTATAGTACATTGTACAGAGCGTGGTTACGTGAAGAGTTAAATAAGATCATGCAAGCAACCGGTTTTGTAAATGTTGAGTGGCATTTCCCGTCACAGACCGGTTATTACCAACCAATATTGACTGCACGGAAAGTTGAATAATGAGGAAAGAGGTGTTGATTCATTATGGCTGAATACATAAAAGAATTAAGAAATTTAATCGGAACGAAACCCATTATTTTAGTCGGAGCTACTGTTCTTGTAATAAATAATACCAATCAAATATTACTTCAACATCGTGCTGATACAAAAGAGTGGGGGTTGCCTGGTGGAGCAATGGAGCTAGCAGAAAGCCTGGAGCAAACGGCCGAACGCGAACTGTTTGAGGAGACGGGGCTAAGGGCTAAAAATTTTAAATTCCTTGATTTGCTATCTGGACAATATCTTTATTTTAAATATCCTCATGGAGATGAAGTATATAACGTTATCAGTGTTTATCTTGCAGAAGAAGTGTATGGTGAATTAGTTATGTCAGACGGAGAAAGTCTAGATTTACAATATTTCTCGCCAACAAAACTACCTGCAAATCTTGATGAAAGAGCACAGTTGATTCTGAAAAAACATTATTTTGTATAGATAAGTAGTATGTTTATTGTTTTATTTAATTGTGGATAAGAAAAAGTTATCCAAACTAATAATTAATGATAATTTTTATTTATAAATTACATGTGTTAACGTAAAAGAAAGGGGGCGGGAAGATGAATATATTTGATGCACATTTTCACATTATTGATTTTAATTACCCGATTACAGAAAACCAAGGGTATGTTCCACCGAGCTATATTGTAGAGGATTATCAAAAGGAAACGACAAATTATAATATTGTTGGTGGTGCCATTGTATCGGGTTCTTTTCAAGCATTTGACCAAAATTACTTAATAAATGCTTTAGAAAAAATGGGCTCTGCTTTTTGTGGTGTAACACAATTACCGTTTTCCGTGACTGATAATGACATACTGGACTTACATGAAAAAGGTGTGCGTGCATTACGATTTAATGTTAAACGGGGCGGCTCCGAAGATTTATCTAAACTTGATTATTTTGCAAGACGTGTTTTTGATTTAACTGGTTGGCATAGTGAACTATATATAGATGCTAAGGATTTGCCAGAAATTGCATCAACGATTGCAAGCTTACCTGCCATTTCAATTGATCATTTAGGGTTGTCTGAAGAAGGCTTGCCACATCTATTACAACTTGTAGAAAAGGGCGTACGAGTGAAAGCGACAGGTTTTGGACGCGTGAGTCTTGATGTTGAAAATGCGTTGACATCAATATATGCTATTAATCCAAATGCTCTAATGTTTGGTACAGATTTACCTTCAACTCGAGCAAAAAGACCATTTGCTTATTCGGATATAGAATGTATACAGCAATTATTTGACACAGCAGCCGCAGAACGTATTCTTTTTAAAAATGCCCTTAACTGGTATTTTAAATAAAATGAATGGCCATAAAATTTATAATGAGAGCAGGTGTTCAAGTGGGATTTTCATTTACTCATTTTCCAACATTCAAAACACAACGATTTATTTTACGGCAAGCTGTTGTAGATGATTGTCATGATCTTTTTGAATTGTATTCGGATGAGGAAGTGACTAGGTACTTGCCTTTGGCACCATTTGTCACGATAGAAAATGCGTTGGATGAGTTAGATTGGTATGACACGATTTTCAAAGAACAGACTGGTTTAAGATGGGTAATTGAAGTAAAGGAATCAAAAAAGATAATTGGAACATGTGGATTTCTAAACTATGAACATGCACATAATCGCATTGAGATTGGTTATGATTTAATGCCGAGCTACTGGGGAAAGGGCGTTATGAAAGAGGCACTGCAATGTATTATTCCATTTGCCTTTGAAACGATGGCCATACATAAAATTGAAGCAAAAGTAGAACCAGCAAATCAAGCATCTATCACCTTATTAGAAAAGTTGAATTTTTTTAAAGAAGGCGTATTAAGACAACATGAATTTGAAAAAGGAAAATATATTGATCTTGCTATCCTCTCTCTATTAAGAAGTGAATATAAAATATAATCCCTAGCTTATACTAGGGATTTTTAAGTTTGTTTTTATTTATTTTCTTTTTGTTGCTCTTTGTTTTCATTCGAATTTTTCGCTTGTTCTTTCGTTAAATCATTTTCTTCACGAATATCTAAATCATCAGGACTTAAATCAGACCCGAATTCTTCTTTTGCAATGTCCTTTTTTTCTTTTGGCATCAATATCACCTCCGATTACTAAAGAGTGTCCAATTCACCATAAACTATACTTGTTAGCTACTATTTCTCGTAGTGTTTCCATTCACTTGTCGACTTTATATCGCCATAAATAAATAATAATACGAGTAATATAATTTGTTTTTTATAGTAATATTGGAATATAAGTATATCGGAGGTAGTATATGCCTGATTTATTGTTGGTTCTTTTTTTATTTAACCTTTCTTTATTTCTTTTACATGAAATGGATGCAATTAGGCGCTCGGAATGGCGTTTGTTTATTGTGTTAAAGGATTTGGAAGATTCCAAGGCTTATAAAATATTTACATTTATTCATCTTTTTCTTTATGTAATCATATTTTCCTTCCTCTTTAGTCAGTATCAAACGGCCCTTTTTTTGGTCCTTGATATATTTTTTATAATTCATGCAGGTCTACATTTCCTTTTTGAACGCCATCCTCGCAATGAATTTAAAAATTTATTTTCAAGATCAATTATTTATCCAATAGGGATTATTGCTATCGTTCATTTATTATTATTAATTATCCAGTAGGGTTCTAAAAATTCATTAGAAAAACCAGAATTAACTTCTACATGAAGTAGCATAATTCTGGTTTATATTTTTACAGAAATGAAATAGCTGTGTTTAATTCGAATTACAGATTGTGCCAGTTTTTATGCCAGTTGGGCCATTAAATCCTAGTATTGTATCAACTACTGTATTTGTTGCAATATCAATAACTGACACTGTATTATTCGTTTGATTTGTTACATAGGCAAATTGTCCATTTGGTAAGATTGTGACTTGGTCAGGTGATGTACCTACAGGTATTGTTGCAATGACTAAATTTGTAGCTGTACTTATGACAGATACAGTATCACTACCTTTATTGACAATGTAAATCAGCGTGCCATCAGGTGTTATTGCAGTGCCAACTGGTCCGGTCCCAACTGGAATTGTATCAACTACAGTATTCGATGCTGCGTTAATGACTGAAACCGTGTTACTATTTTCATTCGTAACATAAGCAAATTGACCATTAGGTGTAAATACGATCGATCTTGGACGTATTCCTACAGGTATTGTTGCAATGACGACATTCGTAGCGGTGTTGATGACTGAAACTGCATTTGAATTTTCATCTGCTACATAAGCGAACGCACCATTTGGAGTAAAGGCAATTCCCTGTGGCTGAAGTCCTACTGGTATCGTAGCGATTACTGTATTCGTAGCTGTGGCTATGACAGAAATAGTGTTTGAACCATGATTCGATACATAGGCTAGTGTACCGTTTGGAGAGATTGCCACACCAAGTGGATTAATGCCAACTGGAATAGTAGTGACTACCATATTAGTTGCCGTATTAAAAACTGTCACATTATTTGAAAAAAGCGCAGGAACATAACCAAATTCACCATTTGGTGTAATTGCCACTTCTAATGGAGCACTTCCAACTGGGATAGAAGCCACGATTGTATTAGTTGCCGTATCGATTACGGACACTCTATTATCAGGCGTTTCCGCTTGACCAGCATCCGTTACATATACGAGGTAGTGACAAATGGGTTGTTCGGGTTGTTCAGGAATAAATGGTGGTTTACAACAACAATTACAACAAAAACCGCAACAATGACAATTACAGCTTGGATTGGATTTAAATTTAAACTTTAGAATTTTTTTAGGTTCTTTTTCCATGCTAAACCTCCTTTCTATCATATATTGATAGAATATGTAATCAGAACTTTTTTCCCTATACGTTCCACATTGCTAGGAAAAGTTCTGATCAAAGGAGAGGCTTAAGCTTAATTTGCTTTTACGAAATTGATTTCCATTAAAAAATGACTTTCATTCTGAATCTTTTTCACTATAGAAAATCCACATTTTTCGTAACATCTAATGGCTCTTGTATTTGAGATTTCAGGGTCTACTATAATAACCTCTGCATCAGTTGTGTTAATAATGAAATCGATAAAGTGACGAACCATTATTGTTCCATAGCCTTTATTAAATAAACTAGGATACCCTATAAATTGGTCTATACCATAAATCACTTGATTCTCTGTATAGCCAAATTCTTTTTGATCGTTGGCCTTAATTATGTAATATTGCATATAGCCTATTGGTAAATGATTTAACTCCACAATAAATGAAGAAACTGGGCTTTCTCCGAGAACACGTGGTTCATACTTTTGCTTAACTTGTGCTAATGAGAAAGGTGAATTAACATCCCCATAAAATTCTAATACTTCTTTTGTACTTAGCCATTTAGCCATTATGGCATAATCATTCTCAGTCATTTTTCTTATATTTATAGGATTCGGTAACATGGAATGTCCCCCTTATATACATAGCCTAACTTTTTCCAATATTATACCATATTATTTTTGCGTTTATTAAACAGTGAAGGTTCATAAATATAGGTTGAATTTTCCAAAAGGGCACGGCAAAATAAGGTTAATGCAAGTTAAGGGGGATGAAGATGGAAAATGTGACGATGTTTGAAATCATTGGCGTTTCGATTGACCCTATTTATAAAGCACTAAATCAGCTTAGTGAAGATGAAGAAATCTTAATTGGCAAATATACCATTCGCAAAACAGCTAAATTTTACGAAATTGAAAATAACAGTCTACATGAATGTTTTAAAGAAAAAGAAGTGTGCTATCAGTTTTTAACTAAATTACTTCACAGTAATTGATAAACAGAAATTACATTGCCAGTATAACCGCAAAAAGGACTAATTGTTTTGGGCTAGTTGTAAATCACCTAGGTTAATTGTCTATTTTAATCATTCTTTTATGAATACATTAAATGAAGACAGGGGTGATTTTATGCCGTTTAGTTTCTATAGAGGGAGAATTATTAACGATAATCATTTAAGTGAGTGTACAAAAAAAGATGCGATGAAAAATAAATTATATAGGTTCAAATGTAATGATGGTGGATGCAGTAGCTACGATGAAAATACACAAAATTTATCTGGTATTACTGGTCCACCTGGTCCACAGGGGCCACCAGGTGCAACAGGTTCAACTGGACCACAAGGAATCCAAGGTGTAACAGGTGCGACAGGTGCACAAGGCAACCAAGGAGTAAGGGGAGCATCTGGTATACAAGGACTTCAGGGAGTGAGAGGAGCCACGGGCGAGCAGGGAATTCAAGGCGTAACAGGAGCAACCGGTGAGCAGGGTATTCAAGGAGTAACGGGAGCAACCGGTGTACAAGGAATCCAAGGTGAAAAGGGAGCAACTGGCGAGCAGGGAATTCAAGGCGTAACAGGTGCAACCGGGGCACAAGGAATCCAAGGTGTAACAGGTGTGACAGGTGTGATAGGTGAGCAGGGAATTCAAGGTGTAACAGGTGCAACCGGTGTACAAGGAATCCAAGGCGTTACAGGAGCAACGGGCGAGCAGGGAATCCAAGGGTTAACAGGTGCGACAGGTGAGCAGGGAATTCAAGGTGTAACAGGTGCAACCGGGGCACAAGGAATCCAAGGTGTAACAGGTGTGACAGGTGAGCAGGGAATTCAAGGTGTAACAGGTGCAACCGGGGCACAGGGAATCCAAGGCGTAACGGGAGCAACGGGCGCACAAGGAATTCAAGGCGTAACGGGAGCAACCGGCGCACAAGGAATTCAAGGTGTAACGGGAGCAACCGGCCCCCAAGGAATTCAAGGAGTAACAGGAGCAACCGGCGTACAAGGAATCCAAGGCGTAACAGGAGCAACCGGCCCCCAAGGAACTCAAGGACCAACAGGAGCAACAGGTCCCCAAGGAATCCAGGGAGTGACAGGAGCAACCGGCCCTCAAGGAATTCAAGGACCAACAGGAGCAACCGGCCCTCAGGGAATCCAGGGAGTGACAGGAGCAACTGGCCCGCAAGGAATTCAAGGACCAACGGGAGCAACAGGCCCTCAAGGAATTCAAGGACCAACGGGAGCAACAGGCCCTCAAGGAATTCAAGGAGTAACAGGAGCAACCGGCTCCCAAGGAATTCAAGGAGCAACGGGAGCAACCGGTCTAACCGGACCAACTGGACCAACAGGAAACCCGGGAATAACGGGAGCCACTGGACAAAGTGGACCTGGATTAATGGAAGTTTTTCTTTCTACGGATCAGTCAGTTGGAAACAATGATTTTCTTGGTACAGGTACTTCTTCCGCTTCATTTGTAAGGTGTTCGCTTGTTATCCCACAAAATGCTACAATTACAAGTATAACCTTGAATATTAGGGATCACACATTGAGTGCGGGACAAACAGCTTCTGCTCAAATATTTACGAGTACAACATGTGGCTTTACAGCGCCAGTAGCGACAGGCGTTCGAGCTACAGTTACTGGACCAAGCTCGTCTACTACACCGAATTGTTGTGCAACGCAATCTGCTAATTTTGCAATACCTGGTTGTACCCTTTTATCCGTTCAAGTAACAACAACTGGTGGTGCTTTTTCAAATGGTGTTTCCGTAACCATCTTATTAACTACCTAGTAATTTAATTGCAATTTAATATAAAGATTTCTAAAGGCTTTGGAAGTTTTACGTTGTGTAAAATTTTCAGAGCCTGTTTCTTTTGAAGATGTGAATAACTTCTATTTGATGAATGTTCTGTTTTACTATAATAGCCAAATACTGTATGATTTTTGTTATAGAAAATCATTTAGAAAAGGGTGATTATTTTTGAATATCGAGTTTATTAACAGCAAAATTTCAGAACAGTTATTAAGTGGAACAGCTGAAGTAAGTTTGTTTTTAATTGAAAAGATAAAGAACAATGATGGATTAAATTATTTATCGTTTAAGCCCTCTTTGAGTCGTTCTTTACAAATAGATATTTTAAAAATTATTCAACCAACTATAGATAAGCTAGTAGGGAAGGAACAACTTGAATTTAATGAAAACGGTCGACCAAATGGCGTTGTTGAATACTGTCCATCATCTTATATAGGAATAACCTATGAACATTTATTAGCGAGCTTGCAAAATCCAGCTGAATTGCTGAATGAAGAAACAACAAAAGATTTATACTGTATAAAAATTGAAATAGAGTCAGGGAAGTTAGCTTATTTCTTCAATCGCATTCCTCCGTTTAAAAAGTTTTCAAAAGGTCTTTGGGGAACTTTAGCAGATGCTACTTTTAGAAAAGTAGCAGATTCGTTGATTGGAATTGAAGCGGGTTTTGATTTACTTATTTATGAGGATGAAGTACTGGTAGTAAACAATGTATCTGTACAAAGAATATTTGATTTAAAAACAAAGTATGTGCAAAATACGAATTCTGTCTTATCGGCTTTTGAAGAAACAAATAAATTTGAGGGCTTTGAACAGTTTAAAATAGATAGCATTGAAGATGGTAATATTGTCAAGAGAGTTTCCAGGTTGATGACAAAGCCTGAGAGAATGACGAGATTTGTTGAAAATTTTAATAAAGTAGAAGAAATTATTATGGAATTTGACTTAAATATAGAGTTAAACGAAGAAAAAACAAAAATTAAATATACAGATAAAAAACAATTGAATGATATAGTCAAATTACTGAATGATGCTTATTATAAAACGGTACTAACTGGTGAACGGGGAAGAGATGACTTAAGGTAAATCTTCAAGAAAGGGTGAGGGATAATTGACTAATCTTTTTAAGCTATTGTTGTTTATTTCGTCCTATTCTCCATTGTATATAATGGTTGCTCTTTCCATAATCCCCTATAATGATTTTAATTTGAAGTCTATTGTTCACGATAAAATGACGCTTACGGTTTTTAGTATATTACTTTTTTTATTTATAGTGTCATTTTTGCCCATTTGGTATATTACGAAATGTGAATTAAACAGCACGATTTTAGGGGAGCGTGTATCCCGCAAAAATGAAGAAATTTTAAGTTATTTAGTGACATATATCGTGCCATTATTAGCTATCGACATAAAAGAAAAAAGTACATTGGTTACAAATATGATTTTATTTATTGTAATTGGCTATTTATATATTAAGTCTAATTTAATTCATGTAAATATAACGTTTTTATTGTTTGGTTGGAACACTTATGAGGATGAACTTGGGCGTATCATCATTTCAAAGGAAAATCCGGACTATTTTTTGAGAATGAATCTCGGTAGTAATCATTTACGTGTTAGACAGTTGGCAGCTAATATCTATTTACATAGGTGTTAGGAATATAAAGTAGCCATCCTGTGGTTAATGTGAAACTGTGCAATGACAAGTTAGCCTGCTGAGAAATAAAACCGAAAATAATCTATCTCTGAAACGATGAAAGCCACTTCAAAAAAATGAAGTGGCTTATTTCTATCAATTTAATTTTTCTTCGATTGAATTATTTGATTATTGACAAATGCTTGCATGAAAAATAGCTCGTTATCATTCGGCTCTCTTTTATTTTCTACCTTGAAACTTTCAATGGCATTGTCTAGAGAGCTTGAATTTACAGCTGAATTGGCTGTTGTTAACTCTTCCCAATATAGTTGCATTTCATTTGTGTCACAAATGGATTCATGTCCTAGAAGAAACATTTCGGCATTATACTTTTCAATATTCTGAATCATGGGCGCTAGTAATGACTGATTAAAATGGTAAAGTGCACTTTTAGTTGTACCATAGGCAGCATCACCTAAAAAAATAACTTTTTCATCAGGAATATAAACAATCGTAGAGTCATCTGTATGGGTACTTGTGATTTTTTCGAGCATGCAAACCTTATTGCCCAAATCAAGTGTTAAGGCATGTTCGAAAATTATCTGGGGCGTATTCAACTTAAAATGTTCCCTATTGGGCATTTCAGTTTGAATTATTTCCTTACATAAAGTATTCATTTCATTATTATTTACATAATGTTGCAAAGATTGATCGTCAAAGGAATATTCGATCCATTTTTTCATTAATTCATTTGTCTGTTTATTAACGATAATCGTGGCATCAAATTCATTCATACCTAAGAAATGGTCCCAATGCGCATGTGTAATAACTAAATATTTTACAGGTGGTACGTTTAATTTCTCAATCTCAATTAAGAAATCTTTAGCGTGTTGCGGGGAATTCCCAGCATCGATAATTAGACTGGAATGATCACCGCAGACTAAGCCTAAAGTTGGTTGTTCTTTGTCATTTTGATTTGATAAATAATAAATCGTATCACTTAATTTATTTAGCATGTTATATCTCCTCTTCATTCGATAGTTGTTTATGAATGAGAAAATCTACATGTTTTTAACGAAGTTAATAATTTAAGATTTTCTCAATTAATGTTTTACCATCGGACTAGCACCTCCATTCTAAAATTAACTATAACACGGTTTTGTTAAAAATAGAAAAAAATGTTATTTCTACGAAGCTGTTAAATTACTATTACAATACCTTCCTCGAACATAAAATTTAAATTATACGGAAGTTGTAGCTCGCTTGTCTTCTATATAAGTGAGGTTGTAACATTCCAAGAGCTAGGAGGAGTGAATTCACAAGGATCGATTGTAGGTTTGTCCTTTACGCTTGGTCCATTCGTAATGTAGGGAATGAGGAATAGGCTTGTGGATAACGAAAGTACACAATTTTATACATTGAGGCATACTCCTTCATCAAAAGTAAAAAAAGTTTTTTTATAACATATGTCAAAAACAAAATAGTTGTGCCAATTAGTGTCTTGAATAAATACTTGGCATTGAGAAAAAATATATTTTTGGTATAATTACCATTAAATTCAATACGCCGAAAAGGAGAGCCAAATGAAATGAATCAATATCCAGCGATTTGTTTTATGGGCATTATTTTTCTTTCAGGATGTAGTCCACTCATAATGAAATCACCACAAGAACAGTCTAAAATAATCGAATCAGAACCAGTTGCTATACAAGACAAGCAAACAATCAAAGATGAAAACATCAGCATGAAAGACAAGGGGATAGAAGTGATTCGCGCCCGTATGATTGATGAACATCTCGTTTCAACAATTGGTGAAAGTAAAACCTATTTCCAAACTTATAGTGATTTGAAAGTGAAGGTACATATTGAAAATACAGGCACAGAAGGTTTTATTTATAAAATTCGTAACTTGGAGGATTACCAAAAAGTAATCGTCTCGGGCATATTGAAGACAAATGAAAGCTTTCAACAAGTCTTTGATCAATTACCAGAAGGATTTTACGCAATTTCGACCGTAGTTGAAGAGGAAGATATGCCAATCCAAATCGATTTATCATTAAAAGTGGATTTAATCGAGTATGAGTAAAGTAATTAGGAGGTGTAATTTGAAGAAAATAACTTTACTAATTATGCTTTTAGTAGTTGTCATCTCGAGCTATCAAATGAAAGATAAAATCTTTGTTTCAACAACTAGTTCTCAAAAAAATATAGAGGAATTTTTCGGAAATAAGGATATTTATAATACTGCACAAGCGAAATATGGGATTTACATATGGGAGTAGATCAAAATGCAAATTTATTGGTTGTTGGCATGGATGTATCAAATCAAAAATACAAAGAAGATGTCAAAAACTATATGAATCACCATCTACAAGCCTATCATTTAAAAGAGTATGAAGTTGAAGTGTATGTATACGAAAATGGAAATAAGTGAAATGAAAGGAGACTTACTATGAAATTAGTTTTCATATTTGGACCTCAAGCTGTGGGCAAAATGACAGTAGGACAAGAATTAGCAAAACTCACTGATCTGAAACTTTTTCATAATCATATGACCATCGATTTAGTAGGTCATTTCTTTGATTACGGAACGACAGAAGGGAAGCGTTTAGTCAATTTATTTCGAAGAGAAATATTTAATGAAGTCGCAACGAGCAATTTAGAAGGATTGATTTTTACGTATGTATGGGCATTTAATTTACAAGAAGATTGGGATTATGTAAAACAAGTCGCCCAGCTATTTGAGGATAATAATGGAACGGTGTACTATGTAGAGCTAGAATCTGATTTAAATGAAAGACTTCAGCGAAATAAAAGTACTAATCGATTAGAACATAAGCCATCGAAAAGGGATATTGAATGGTCTGAGAATGACTTATTACAATCGATGGACGCGTATAGATTGAATTCTTTTGAGGGAGAAATCACCTTTACTAACTATATGAAGATAAATAATACCAATATCAGTGCAGAACAAGTTGCTAAGATAGTGAAGGAAACATTTCAACTGTAATATGAGCAATTGAAAAAACAAGAAGGATCAAAGTATGTAAAATAAAATTTGTTATTAGGAGAGGTGCTTATGATAAAATATCCAATTTTAGAAGAAGGAGCAACTATTGGCGTTACAGCTCCATCATCAGGGATACCAAGTGAACTGCACGAGTTATTGAAAACAGCATGTAATCGTATGGAACAGAAAGGATATAAGCTGTTTTGTGGAGAAACTGTCTGGACGCAAAATAAGGCAAAATCTGCTCCTGCCCAAAAGCGTGCAGATGAGTTTCAGAAAATGATAACAAATGAAGATATCGATATTATTATTCCACCTTGGGGTGGGGAACTACTTATTGAGACGCTTGAATTTATTAATTTTGAACATATGCCAACTAAATGGATATTAGGTTATTCAGATATTAGTCTTTTATTATTAGCCATTACATTAAAAACAGGTATAGCTACCGCACATGGTACAAATTTAATCGATTTACGAGGTGAGTATAGTGATGAACTAACAGCAAAGTGGGAGCCTGTTTTATCGCTAAAAAAAGTTCAATCTATACGACAACATTCTTCGAAACTATATCAAAAGGAATGGCAGTTTGATCAGCCTTCTCCATATGTTTTTCATTTCACAGAGAAAACAATGTGGAAATCGACTACAGGGAATGCAGTTAATATGCAAGGGCGGTTACTTGGGGGATGTATTGATTCGATTAGCCATTTAATTGGCACTCCATTTGGGGACATTCAATATTTTAAAGAAACCTTTATTCAAGGAAATACTGTACTATGGTTTTTTGAAAACTGTGACTTATCCACTACCGATTTACGAAGGACCCTCGTACAAATGAAGTTAGCGGGATGGTTTGAAAATTGTTCAGGAATTATGTTTGGAAGAAGCGGTGCTGCAATCTCCGTAGAAAATTATACACTTGAAGATGTCTATAGAGAACTTTCCGCGGAGCTGCAAATACCAATTATCTACGATATCGATTGTGGCTATTTACCTCCTCAAATGACTTTGATCAACGGTGCGTTTGCTGAGGTGCAATTCCTTAACGGTAAAGGGACTGTTTTGCAACATTTTATTTAGAACGAACACTATTCCTCATATAAATCGGATAATTTAGTATTTAAAGCATCTATTTTCGTTATAAATACTTTGTAATCATTCATAGTAATGGCTATACCTTTTCCAAAACCTTCTTCACGTAAAATGGATCGTAGTTTTTCAAAATAAGCTATACCTTGAGATGTAAAATGGTTGTTATCGAAAAAATTATTTCTTTTATATGTTTTTAATACATTTATAAAAGAAGACTCAAACTCTTTCTTGCTGCCAATAGAAAGCTCATCTATTAGTTCTACAGAGCGACTTATTGTCATTAATGAATGTTGCAATTGTTTATCTACATCTTCAACTTCTGTCCAGGCTGTTTGCATTTGGTTGCCAATAGCCGTCTCAATAGCAATGAATTGCAGCTGAATTTCATTGGCTGCACTTTCTTTTGCCTCATTCATCTTATTATAAAAGAAAAAAGATAAGAAAATTAGCGTCATATTCAAAGCGAAAGAAATAATCAATATTAATTTTTTTATATTCATCATTAGCCTCCAACAATTAAATGTCAGGTTAAAACTTCAAACCTTATAAATTCAGCTTATCAAACGAAGGGGGAAAAAATGAATAAAACCGATGGAAATGTTTGTTTAGATTATTCATGGGAGCTAGTTGGGTTTCACCATGAAACAAAAGAGATACTAAAATTTTGTTGCTCAGCTCAGGTAGTAGAAATGCTCTTTCAACAAATTGTTAAAAATTCATCGAATGAGTTTTTCGTGTTCCCAGCAGAACTAAGAGAAAATCTTCAAGCAGTAGTTAATAAAGGTAGTATCACATTAGAATTAATTCATAAGTTAACGACATTAGACATGGATTGGCTTAATTCTTTTATTCAAGGAAATGCGTTAGATTTAAAATTAAGTCCATCTAAATGTGTCACTTTAATAGAGATTTTGACACGATTAAATGATTAATATAGACATGGCATGTAATAAAAACCAGCAATGCAAAAGGTCATGCTGGTTTTATTTTTTGTCTTTCCCATTCACTACGTAAAATACCCATTTTAATGGCGTCATAGTATTTTCCATCAAAGTATCGGGCATCTCTAATCCTTGCTTCTAACTGCATACCTAATTTCTCAGCAACTCGCATCATTCTTTCATTGCCAGACCAAGTCGACATCCCCAATCGATGAAGTGGTGTATTGTCAAATAGGTAGTCTATCCATAAGCGATAGGCTTCAGAACCGTAACCACCATTCCAATAATCTGGAAGATATGTGACAATCCCTGTTTCAAGCCAATTTGTGTTTTTATCTACCCAGTAAGCACCAACAACCCCTATAAATTGTTCGTTTACAGACATAATTAAGGTACTAGGGACACCCTCAAATAATTCTTCATCCTTCGCCCATTCGTTCAAAAATTCACTTTTTGTCAAATGCTTTTCTTGGATATATGGTCCATTCCATTGCTTCGCCGCTTGCTTTTCATCTACATATTTCCAATAATAAATCGCATCTAAATCGGTTGGGGTAGCAGATCGTAACGTCACTTTTTTTCCGGCTATGTTTATCAAGATTATCACTCCTTTTTAAAGGGTAAGGACTTTGACATAAAAAAGCTGCGGCATTTGCAAGCCGCAGCAGTTCAAAGGATTTCCTTTATGCGTGTTCACTACTATTATACCATAACTTGGTAGACTATAGCTATTAAAGGAAATAAAAACAATTTATTGGTTGATTTACTTTATAATGTTTTATACATTATGTTTTTCCTTACTAACTTTCGATTTTCGTAGTAGCAGAGATACCATCAGTAAGAAAATAGACATCCATATTGAAAAGATAAAATTCTCAAATAAATTCCAATTACCATAACTGGAATAATCTTTAATCGTTAAAATTAAGAAAAGAGTGAAAAAGAAAGCCAAATAAATGTATTTACCAAACACAGTCATTTAAACACCTCGATATGTATTTATAGAGCAAAAACTACTAATAGTGATTTAAAAAATTCGGAAAAACCTGTTTTCAATGGTACAGCCCAAATTAAGAAACCGATAATTGCTACTGGTCCTAAAAAGAAATGATAGATGCTACGTGGAAGAACCTTTTTGAAAAGTGCGACATAGATATACATGCAAGCGCTTATAGCAACGAACAACAATAGTAATGGTAGTACGATATATATAATTAAGCTACCAAATGTTAAAATAGAAAATAAATCCATTCTATCTAGCTCCTTCTGTTTTAGTGACTCAGAAACTTGTATTAATAACTAATTTTACATTATATTTCTTCATATTTCCAAAAAAAATATAATGAGAAGAACTTTTATTCGATAAGGAGGGCAGAAAGTTGAATGCCCAAACTAGGAAATATATCAATATTATTTTGCTATTCATCATGTGTCTCTTCCTTATACCAAGTGGATTCAATTTACTATATATGCATCTAACAGTAGCTCTTTTAGGAATAGTCATAATTATTAAAAGTTTTGATTATAAAATAGAAGATGAAAAATACTTCAAAAAGTCTTTAAGAGCAGGCATATTTATATTGTTATTCTCCTTGGGTTTTATCGTTTATAGAATATTTGCTCTGTAGGACTTGTAGTAATACATAGGTGAATGTGTCAAGGATGGGGTATTGTTTGAATTTTATAGCTGCCATGTTCCCTCAATTAGAGGAAGTTTCGTGCACGCACTTACGAAATGATAGGTATTGTCATTTATAAAAATCAGCAGCTAGCATCAGTGTATGATTATAAAGTCTTAGAATGTTAAGAGAGGGGGGTTATCTAATGTTTGTAGTAGAAACGAAAAGATTATATTTAAGACATTTTAACAATGAAGATATTGCTGCATTACATGCAATTTTTTCAGATGCGGAAACAATGAAGTACTATCCAGCACCATTTAACTTAATACAAACTAAAAATTGGGTGGATAAGAATATTGACAGATACGAGAAAGATGGATTTGGATTATGGGGAGTTTGTTTGAAGGAAACGAATGAACTAATTGGAGACTGCGGACTAGTCAAACAAATAGTAGATGGTAAAAATGAAGTTGAAATTGGTTACCATATTAATAAAAATTATTGGTCTAGAGGATTCGCTACTGAAGCTGCTAATGGGTGTATGGAATATGGAACTGTTCAATTAGGTCTACATAGGTTGATAAGTATTATCGATCCATTCAATAGACCTTCAATTCGCGTAGCTGAAAAAAATGGATTTACTAAAGAGAAAGAATCCTTTATCTTTAATAAAATCCATAGTATATATTCTTTAACAAAAAGGTAAATCATATGTAGGTATTGTATAACGCTTGTGCAGAAACCGAAAAGGGGGTTTTACCATTATTGTCTCTTACTCAAAGTCTTTAACTAACTCTAATTTTGTCTCTTCTAAAAATTTCTTATAGATTTCGTGTTGCTCCTTTAGTTTAATATGTGCTAATTCGCGTTGTTCTGCAGTTGTAGCATCTACATAAGCATCTAATAGGACTGAATATTCATTTTTTGTATTCAAATAATTGATGAAATATTGTTCCCTAATGTCAGTTTCTAATTGTAGGCCACCCCCAGTATAGTTCGCAACATAAGCATAGGCTTCGTGCAACAAAGTAAACAATTGATTTCTTTCGTCTTCCGTATATTTTTCTGCATTCTGCTGGAATAACAAAATACGATTAATAGGCATTTGAATTATGGACAGTTGATTGTAAAGTTGTGCACGATAATTAGTAATTAATAGGTGTTGCTGATAAAAAATAGTACCCACTACGAAAAATACAAATAATAATCCAGCTATAATGAGTTTTTTCATACATTCCACTCCTTCTGTTGCTTCAGCAAATGAACAAAATACACTCTACTATATCATGTCCAAAAGATAGTTCATCATTTTACGTAGATAAACTTGTTTGCTTGTCATTATTCAGCTAATCGCTTGTTTTCCATGACCCTTAGTAATCCTTACATCTTAAACCTATTATTCCCTCTTACAAAAGAAGCAATTCATTACTATACTAGAGTAAATTTGTATTTTAGGAGAAATGTATGAGAACGTCTGTACCTTGCCCGAATTGCCAAGCGAAAATTACGTTAGAAGATTTTGAGGATTTTTCATCGCCATTTACGATGATTTGTCCATACTGTAAAGCCAAATTAAAAGAAACAAAAGTAACACCTTTTCTTTTTATCGGCTTAATTGTAGTTATTCCTATATTTATTGTTATAACTGAGAAATTAATATCCATCCTTTCAAACATTATTCCAGTTATTGAAAAGATACCTTCGTTTATCGTATTTATTGGATTATTATATCCTTTATATGCTGTATATGAGCGATTTAACGGTCTTATTATGTTCAATAAAGGGAATTTACAGCTGAAAAAAAGACAGTAAAGCTTGATATTCTTACGGTTAATTGCTTTTAAAGAGCCTTATT
The DNA here is from genome assembly GCF_044762075.1 of Lysinibacillus sp. NPDC097195. NCBI lineage: Bacteria > Bacillati > Bacillota > Bacilli > Caryophanales > Bacillaceae > Lysinibacillus > Lysinibacillus sp. NPDC097195. The sequence continues at coordinate 932,038 of NZ_JBIWDP010000001.1, forward strand.
CCTAACACGAGTAAGGCTCTTTTAATTGTTTTCATTTTGGACATCTTTATCAAGTAAGAGTGGTGTGTAATAATATGGTAAAATATATTAAAAAATGCGATGGATGTGATACAAGAGTGGAATATAGAAATCATGCAAAAATATCCTTAACAACGAACGCTTCACAATTTAATAATCTTAAAGAAGATATGCAAGAATTAATTGAAAACTGTAATTTAAGCTATCCGCAACTTTCACTGATTTTTCATTTATCAAATAATGAATTAGAAAATTTAGTGAGTTGTAAAGCTAATTCAACACAGAATTATGATGAAAAAATTCAGCTTAAAAAAGATATGTTGATGTTTGGATTTGAACTTGATGCCAAAGAAAGAGCCGTATTATTAATGAATAATCTAATAACTGATTACTTATTTTCAACAGAAACCTTATCGAAAATAATAAAAGTAACAGAAGAGGAACTTATAGCATTTAGACAAAATCAAATAATAGATAGAACTGTAGAAATTAAAATATGTGTCAATATCGTCATGCTTCACTTTGTGTTAAGAGTGTGAAAATTAGTCCAGTCATGCAATTAAATTAATCGTGGATTTTTAGACAACCTTAACATTAAAAAAGGAGAAATTAAAAAATATGAAAATAAAAGTTAATGATTATCGCAAAAAAGATGAGTTCGAAAAGGAAGTGAACAACTTTATGCAAGTTCATGAAATTATGATATTAAATATTCTACTAATATCATAAATAACTTCGAATTTAAAGTTTATTCGGCAATGATTATCTATAAATGATACATAACTGTTTCAAAAACCGACAATAAAATAGCCTTGGCGATTTCCTTACTTCTGATTATGAAGTGGCTTTTAGATGCATTATATTTTGTATACAAACTAATTGAATGGTAAAATAATAAAAAATTTACATTTTTTAATCATACGAATGTTTGACTAGTAGTAATTGTATAGTAAGAAATTGTGTATTGGCGAAAAAAAATAGTTTAATAGCAATTGAGGAGAGGTTTAAATATTGCTTAAAAATAAAAATATTATTGTCACAGGCGCGGCATCTGGAATCGGGAAAGCTATTGTAAAGCGTTGTTTATGGGAAGGTGCTTCAGTTATTGCCTGTGATGTCAATTACCATGCTTTAGAGGAATTAATGGATACAATGAATGCAAGTACTGCTTTACATACCTATCAGGTAGATGTAAGTAATTATGAGGAAGTATGCGAATTTTTCTCCTATATTCATGCCAAGCACTTCCATGTGGATAGTCTAGTTAATAATGCGGGGATTTATTTGGCAAAAAATATTTTAGACTATCAAGTCGATGAAATTGATAAAGTACTTGGCATAAACGTCAAGGGATTTGTTTATTTTTCACAACTGTTTGGTGAAAAATTAATTTCTGCCAAACATTACGGAGTCATTATTAATATGTCCTCAGTTTCTGCGCTAGAAGGTAGTTCAGATGCAATCTATGGGCTTTCTAAAGCAGCTATACTAGGTTTAACTAAAAGCTGTGCTATGAATTTCTCACCCTACATCCGTGTGAATGCTGTTGCGCCAACGATGGTTAGCACGCCTATGATGGATTCGATTCCTGATTGGCGAAAAGAGGAGTATTTAAATTACCAACTTATTAATAAGCCTTTACAGCCTGAGGATGTGGCTGATACAGTTGTTTTTTTACTTTCTAATAAAGCACAACATTATACAGGTGCAACGTTTGATTTAAATAATGGTGGATATTTAAGGTGATGCAACTTATTCATGAGCCAATAAATACTATTACAAGGCAAAAAATAATCGGGGGTAATTATTATGAAAAAAAAGATGATTTCTATATTAGGTTTAACAGGCGTACTAGCATTAACATAGGGTCTAGCAAATGACTCGCAAAGCTCAACCGTTTCTGCACAAGAACAAACTAACAATCATACCGTTATTACAATAGAAGAACAAAATATGGTAGAAAGTTTACAGACGAATGAAGGTTTTATACCTCAAGCAAATGGTACAGGATACGTTTTTGAAAAGGAACATTTAACTGCTAGCAAAGATCATGCAACGATTATCACTGCTCAAGAACAAAACATGGTTGAAGAATTGGTCAATCAAGCAGGATATGTAACACAAGAAGATGGAAGCGGGTTCTTTTATATAAAAGAATAAATATTATTGTTGAAATCAATTTACTATTTAATAGCTTTAGTTGAAGATTATGGAGTTGCATAGGCAGCTCCTTTTTTACTATTACTGTAAAAAGGCTATGCTGCAATGGGGGATAAAAATATGTTGATCGTTAGAACAGTTTTTTTATGGATCATTATTTCAACAATTTTCAATGGGTATTTCATGACATTACCGAAACCGATTTTTCGTAAAAGAGAGTACCCGGCTAATTATTTCATAACCGAAATAGTAGAATAGCTATGCAAAAAAATAGGGAATGTGCCGCGTTTTCAACCGCCTACGTGTTGCGTCATTTTGGTTATGACGTTGATGGAGAAGCATTATATTCTCATTTCCCGAGTAAAACTAAATCCGGAAATGTGTACCCAAAAGGCATACGAACGGTGTTAAAAAACAGGGGATTTAAAACACATTATTATAAAGGAAATATTGATACTTTAAAGTATGAAGTTAGTAAAGGTATACCCGTAATCGTGTTTATTAAAGTTAGGAAAGATCAAAGATATTTGCATTTTGTACCTGTCGTAGGATATGACAAGAACAATTTCTATCTAGCAGAATCTTTAAATGAAATGGTAAATTATCCTGATCAAAACAATTGCTATAATCGAAAAATTCCTATTCAAGAATTTAAAAAATTGTGGAATGTAAAAAATATTTATATGCTTCTTTATAGCAACACTTACATAACAGTTACAAAGAAATCATAGAAATTACCAAAGGAGTGAGAAGTACAATGCACATTTTTAAACACTGCTGTTTATTCATCATTTTTATGTTGTTGTTAACAGGGTGTGCAGCTCAAGATAAAGCAATCTCTCATGAGCAAATATCGATTGAGCCTTATAACATTAGTGAAAAGGAAAGTCTATTAATTAGTAAAACAGGAGTAGGAAATATAGAATTTTTTAAACTAAATGGTACTTTAGCTGAAGCAGATGATTTGCAATTTTCAGTGGAAGTATACGAAAAAGGTAAATTGAAAGAAGAATTATTAAAGAGCTGGGGAGTTATCGAAAAAAGCTATCGAGATACTTTACTTTCATTTGGAATAAGTGATTTTAATGAAAATCATCCTTTTAAATTATTATCTGGCATACCATCGGGTCTTGCTACGACAACTTATCCCATTAATGTGACGATTTTTTCATTTAATAACTTAATAGATAAAAAGATTACATTAACGAAGAACAAACCTGTTTATTTAGTGGCATGGCTAGGCACGTCAAAAAACGAGTTAGGTTCTGCCGGAAGTGAAAATGGAGAATTACCTGCTGGACTTGAAGAAGCTGAGCTTTCTTTCGTCTATAAAGTATTATGGACTGATCAAGGAACAGAATAAACATTAGCGATGTAAGAAGAGAAAGCCGATGCTGGTATAATATTGCGGTGTATTCACAAGTACGAAAGTTAAGTTGCGTAAATAGGAGGGGAGAACAAATGGATTATTTTATGATAGCAATTTTATTTCTAGGACTTATGGTAGCTGTAATTTATGAAATAAAAAAGAAGCACGATATTAAACTCGAACAAATTAAATTAGAACGAGATAAACTAGCTTTGGAACAAAAGAAATTAGAAATTGGCAATAAAACAGACTAAAAGTGGGAGCCGTCCCACATACTAAAGAGTTGGAGTTTTGGCCATGAAAGATTGTCTATACCTGAAAAATAACAGGATTTTAGGAGGTTTGCAAGTTGAAGATTAAAAAAATCGATCATGTTTGTGTAATTGTCAATGATCTCAATACAGCTAAAGCATTTTTTGTCGATTTTGGTCTTGAGGTAAGAGGAGAATGGGAGATGGAAGGAGAGTTGATGGGCTATGCAGCTGGCCTTGGTGATACTAAAGTCGCGTGTGTAGGATTGGGAACATCGGACGGCCAGACTTGGCTAGAGCTAATCAAATTTATTTCCCCGTCCAACGAAAAGGAAATAATACTACCACTAGCCAATTCACTAGGTATTCGACATATTGCATTTAATGTAGAAGATATCGAAGCAGTGGTTGCCAATTTGAAAAAAAGGGGTACTGAAATCTTTAGCGACATACAGCAATATGAAGAGCGTTTTAAGTTATGCTATGTTCGTGGTCCAGAGGGAATTATTTTAGAATTGGCTCAAGAAATCCAATAAGTATAGTGTACGCTAAAATTTTTGAGTATTCTTAAATGTATAGGAAAATTGTTTCAATTCAACATTCCCTATATTATTATTAGTAAGTATAGGAGAAGGTTGTTAAAATTAGGAAATGAACTTAATACAATATAGCGGAGGGCTCGTATGACACCAGAGCTAATAGTAAAAAAATTTTTTGAAGAAGTACGTTCTGGAAAAAATCCAGATTATGCAAGCGAATTAATGGCTGAACAAATGTCTGCACACCAAGTAATTGCAGAAGAAGAAATAACGATAATAAGAACTCCTAAAGAATATGCCGATCATGTAAAAGAAATGATTGAAGCATATGGCAAATTTACTTTAGAAATTCAAGAGTTTATGGTCCAAGATAAAAAAGTATATGTACGTTGGAAACAAGTTGGTACGCATATTGGAGAAGTTGATGGCTATGTGCCAACAAATCTTCTGGTTATTGAAATAGCTAGTGCAGTTTATAGAATTGAAGATGAAAAAATAGTTGAGTATTGGATACAAATTGATCGAGCAGGTATAGAGAAACAACTAGAGCGTAATAAAAAAAATTAACATCCTTCGGGGTGTTTTTTTTGTTCTTGGAAAGAGAATTGCGAATTATACAAAGTGGTGATAAAACGTCTATATAGCAGGGGATCACTATTGCACCTTATTTTAAGATATGGATTTATCTGGAAGGATATAAGCGTATTATGTAGAATTATATAATAAACATATTTTAGATGGAGGGATTACCATGTTAGATATTAAACTAATTAAACCGGAAATGACCTTTAGTCTTAGGCAAATGGTTTTGCGACCAAACCAAAGTATGGAAGAATCTATATTTGAATCAGATTATGAAAAAGAGACTTTTCATGTTGGTGCATTTTATGAAGAAAAACTGGTAAGTATAGCATCCTTTATTATAGAAAATAACGGAGCGTTTTCATTCGAAAGACAATACCGTTTAAGACAAATGGCTTCTTTAGAGGACTATAGAAAGTTGGGTGCTGGAAGAGCAGTGGTCAGTTTTGCAGAAAATATTATAACAGCACGTGGTGTTAATTTTCTTTGGTGCAAGGGCAGAACGAGCGTTCAATCGTATTATGAAAAATTAGGTTTTGAGCCTTATGGAGATGTTTTTGATTACCCCCCTATCGGTCCACATATTGTAATGGTTAAAAAATTATCCTAATAGTCGATGGATAGGAATGAGGTGGCAAGCTTAATTAATGGGAGCGAAAATAAACATTGGGTTTGTCAAAAGTGAAATTACCACTTTAAAGGGGAATTTTGATTGTCTAATAGATTTCTTGAATATCAGTGGCATGAAAATTAAATCTGTAAAATATGCTACAGATGAGAACGGTTTAAACTGGATAGAAAGTAGTAATCCAACTAAAGCCGTAACGAAGGAATTAGTCTATCAATTGGAAAAGATGTTTTATTGGGAATTTAACGTTGCTAAATTTCCTTATGCTAATTCATTAATTGATGTATTGCTTAAAATACACATTTATAAAGATAATTTTTATAGTTTCATGATTGAAATAGAGGAAGCAACAATTATTAATTGTTATGAAATAAAGGAACTAGAATTTGTAGAGGCTGCTATTTTCAACATTATGGAAATCTTTCTTCTAAAACTTACAATAGATTATGCCTTTTCTAGTCAAGAAGCTGAGGTGGAATTTTCACCACAAGAATTTAAAAATTTAACAAAGCCGTATTATTCACTGGAAGCTAAATATGAAAACGAGGATTTAGTAATTTCGAAAGCACGTTGGTACATAAACGGAGTAACGGAGAGAGAAAATTAGCGTTTTTTTCTACTTTTTTTGTATACTAACTTCGTTTTGAAAAGCAATTGATTAGTTTCAAAATAAATTTCGTCCGGAGGTAGACAATGAAACACTCTTTAGTTTTATTTATTTCAATTTGTTTGATGCAAATATGTATTTTAACAAATATAACTTTATTAAAAGGTGAATGGGATGGCATCACTTTATGGTTGTGTACAGCCATCTTTATTTTTGCCTCTACCATTTTTGGATTCAGTCGAAAAGACGCTGCCAAAAAATAATTAGTATTCGAATAGTGTTGCATCGAAAAGGAGTCAGTAATATGAAATTTAATTATGATGATATTAGAAGTGGAAATGCAACTTGTATATTTGAAATTAATGATAAAAAGATGGAATTTTCGCCAACTTTTCATTCGGATGCTCTAGGTGACTTTGTTACCTATCTTGCATCAATCCATCCACTATGTAAATTAAGTTGGAAAGAAGGCGCCTTTAACAAAAGAAATGGGGGGATCGAATGGCAGACAGGTCCTTATTTATTGTGCTGGGAATTTAAGCGTGATTTTGAGGACTTGGAGATTGTAATTACCGAAAAACAAAATTTCATAGTAGAGAGAAAAGTAAATGATAATTTACCTAGGAAAATATTGAAAACAAAATGTAACTTTGAAGAGTTTGTATTATGTGTAGTGAAAGAGTTAGATCGACTACTTAAACAACGTGGCATTTTAGGATATCGGCAAGAATGGCAAAATTACACGTTCCCACTAGATGGCTTCCTTGCTTTAAAATATGCTTGTCTTTATAAAAAGCCTTTTGAAGTAACGAAGAAAAATAGTGGAACTATAATTGAAGATGAAATAAATTTGTTGTTGAGTCCTATTTAATAAGTTCTTTGCAAAAGTCACGAATGTTGTGAAATTAATTGTTACGGGCTTTCGTATGAAAATAATTCGAAATATCAATATCAAGGAATTAGAAGCTTAACAAGTTTATAATAAGTATATTATTCAAAAAAAGGTACATCATCCTATCCATTTGAATGGTATAATTTTATGTGTATTTTAATTTGGAAGGAAGTGAATTCATGAGAGATTTAGAAAAAATCAAACTCGTGAAGCCACCATTTCCCAAGCTACGATGTTTTTCTTTCAAACCTATAATTATCTAGGAGAGGAATATCTTGAAGAAAAACATCGAAAACAATACACCTAGCTTATTATTACTGATTGTATTAGTGGGCTTTCCACAAATTAGTGAAACAATTTTTAGTCCAACTTTACCTTCTATCGCAGAAGTATTTGAAACTTCTATGAGTGATGCACAGCTTACGATGAGTGTTTACTTTAGCGCTTTTGCCGTGGGAGTATTTTTCTTTGGGCGTTTATCCGATAAAATCGGACGTCGTAAGGCAATGCTCTATGGGCTGTTTCTATATTTTATTGGAAATGTACTTTGTTTAGTAGCAAATGAAATGGTCTTTTTATTAATCGGACGCTTTATTCAAGCGTTTGGTGCAAGTGTTGGCTCTGTTGTGACACAAACAATTTTACGTGAAAGTTATTCTGGTATTGAGCGTCATAAATTATTTGCTCAAATTTCAGCTGCCCTTGCCTTTACACCTGCCCTTGGCCCATTAATCGGTGGCTTTACAGATTATTATTTTGGTTTTAAAGTTGTATTTTTAGTGTTAGTTGTTATGAGCATGATTGTTATATGCTATACGAGTTTATGCTTACCTGAAACAGCACTATCAACCATCGAAATAAAGCCATTACTACCAATCGTAAAGCGCATGATTACAAATGCGCGTCTTTGGCGCTACTGCCTATTAATTGGCGGTATTAACGGTATTATATTTAGCTATTATACCGAAGCACCATTTATTTTTACGCAATACTTTACACTTACAAGTGCAAAGTATGGTTTATTAGGCATTATCGTTGCGCTCGCCTCTATTGTCGGTGCAATGTTATCTAAACGACTTGTAAGCTATACAAAGCCGGAGATCATTATCGTCGGCGGCTTAGTCATCATGCTCCTTGGTACAGTGCTCGCGATGACTGTGCATTTTTTACCAATTTTTTTGCAAATGTCAATGATGATTATGAGTGTGTTCTTAATTTTATTTGGTACAGCTACTGCTTTACCAAACTGTTTAAGCTTAGCGCTCATTGACTTTCAAGACGTTATTGGATCTGCGGGTGCAATGTTTAGCTTAGGTTATTACTTCCTTGTTAGCGCTATCATTTATGGTATGAGTATTTTCCATAATGGAACAGTTCTTGCGATGCCTTTATACTTTTTAGCACTAGGGATAGCAATGTTATTAATAAGCTTACCGCTCACTTTTAAAAGATGAGATAAACTGAAATCTCACTCTACGTTATAGTAGTACTATTAAACTTTATTAAATTCTTTTTGTTAACTATCGACTAATAAATTTTATTTTAGCATCCTCTAATGAGGATGCTTTTCTTTTTTGAAAGTAAGTAGATGATAATCGTGGTTGTCGGTTTTAAGAAATGATAAGCGATACAGGTAATTTGACAATCAGAACCAAAGGAAAAACCTTCTGCCTGCTTTGTTATTTATGCGCTTGCAAAAGTCTAAACGTTAGGAAATTAAAAACTTGTCGTTTCTTGCGCTTACCCGGGAAATTATTTGTTATTTCCTAACTTACATGAATTTAGGTAGGAGAGTCGGAGCATGATTGACGAACGGTCTGGCTGTATTACGGTATGTAGTATTTTACATTTAGCGAGACTTTAATAAACGCGAAGGGAACTGCGTGAATAGGCGTGCAATCGAATATGAAAGCGTTGTGCTGCAACAATAGTGGGTATGTAAGTTAATACTTCTGCATTTGTTTACTTAAAAAATATAGGAATCTTTCTTGAGCTTGCTTTTTCTTAACAATCTTTTTAACACGATAACTATTTTGTAAGTATTTTCGAACATTACGATTAACAAAAAATAATTTGTGATACTTCTCATCATGGTAGATATCACTAAACCATTCAAGCTGTTTTAATTGTTCAATATGTTTATCTATCTTTTTAGTATTTAAAGGTGTTGAATTTCCATTTAGGAATACTTCAGATAAAGCATCTGGAATTAAATCAATTATAAAATCTACAATAAAATCGGAGAAAGAATCTAACATAACCAATACCTTTAATTTTTTTAAACTGTCACTTAAATAGCCTAATGTAAGTATAAGGAATTATCAATATTCAAATATTGGTAATCTATTGTAGTTTGAAAAGATATGTATATCTCATGAGGGTTATTTTGGTATAAATGTATTATAGTTATAAAAAGAGGCGTCCTAAGGTGAAAAATTTTTATATGGAACTGAATGTAAGTCGGAGATAAAAAGACGTGAAAAACACGATATTCGTTTAAGGAACTTGTTATAAATGTAATTAATTTAATATCATAAGTTAAACGAAAAAAAGTGAAGGGAGAGTGAAAGCAATGACCAATGAAATAATTCAAATTGTTTTACCTATGAAGACATACGACACATCTAAAATGGACTTGTGGACGAAAGGGTAATCTGCTTACCACAAATGATTCGATAAGAGGTAACTAAAGGTTACAATTTGTCGTAAGACCATAAAAAAATTCCTAAGTTTGTATAAAAACCATACAAACATAGGAACTCGTTCGTCAAATTGCATATTAAATCTCATATGTATTCCGATTCATCATGAGACCATTCCTAGCATTCAAGTGATATAGCAACCTTTAGCTAAAATCACTGCGTATGATTTATACGCATATTGACCATTCAGTCCGACCTTACTCTTTAGGATGAAGAAGTACTAGAAATTTCCCATCCTCAGCGTCTTTAGAATAGCGTTCTGCTTCATCATCAGGTACGCCCATTTCCATAAGAGCATGCTTTAATCCGCCAGCACCTGAGTTGGCTCCTACTACTGCTCCTCCAATGGTTGTAATAATAGGACCTGCAGCCAATACAGCACCAAATCCGGGAATTAATATAGTGGATAATCCTGCTATCACACCTGCAATGCCTATTGCAGCCCCAGTTGCAGCTCCTGCAAGGGCACCATCCATCGTAGAGGGTTTTACTTCCTCTGTGTTTTCAGATAAATCGTTAGCTTTTCTAGCAATAACTGAAATTTCCTCCGTTGTATAGCCATTCTCTTTTAAATCTTCCACAACCTCAGCGACTCTTTGTTCATTTTCGTAAATACCAATCACTTGATTCTTCATAAATATTACCTCCTGTTTGCTTCAAGTATGTATTCTTTACCCGTTAAATAGTATTTCTAGACATATTTCAACTTCAGGCTTCATTTTTTTTGAGTTTTCTACTGTATTGTAGTTCCAGGAAAAATCTTTTTCATACATAATGATTTCTGCAATTGAACGCTAAAAAATAGTAAATGGATGCTGTGGAGGATGTTCGCGATAGTAGTAGGAGTTTCGCGTATTTGGGTGGGGGTTCATTATCCTTTTGAAGGAGCGATGATTGGCATTACTACTGCCATAATAATTTATTTCACAGTTCCTAAATTAAAAATAGTAGAAAACTTAATCACGGTGTGTCATTAAAAATTAGTGTAAAATAAAGATAAGAAATATTCGTTGGTTTCTTCAGAATATGGTAAAATGAACCATAAATATGGCTGGAATTGCGAAATTAAAATAGGGGGAGTGATTCTATGAATGAAAAGCGGAAGGGTAAATTTCAAATATTGGCGATAGTGTTCATTCTATCACTTTTAGTTGCTGCATTTGTTACTTTTTTCTTAGGGCATTTTATGGTAGGTTCTGTTTTATTTGTTATCTTTATGGTGATTTTGAATGCTCTAAGTGGTTGGACGAGAATCAAAAACTCAGAGTACATTCATTTAAAAAAGCATAAATATAATGAGAAGTGGTGACTAAAAATAGGTATCCCATGTAATTTACTTAAATTATACTTTAGGCCATAATCTCAACTTAATATAATTAAATCATTACAAAACTACAAAGGCCATGGATCGACATGGCTTTTTATTTTTGCAATATTTGCGCTCGTAGACTTCATATTTGGCAATCAGTTACATGTTTACAAAGAGCTCAAATCGTAAATGCTTCATTCCATTATTCTGACTTAGGTCTATATTTAACATTAATTGATAGCAATGGTTCTGAAGTTGATATTATTTATTAGAGTGCCATTATTATGGAAAGAAAGTGGTCAGTAACCAGCATGAAACAACACTGGTACTAAATACCGGTGTTGTTGTCAGTTGTACAAAACAATTCATGTTAATTATGAAGTAAGAGTGTCCTTTAAAAGTAAGTCAAAAATTAGATGTAAGTTGAAATTTTTTCAGTATTGAGAAATGGCGCTTCAGCCTTAATAGCTGTAAGGTACAGTTTTATGCCATTTCTTTATTTTTTTCAATATCTTCAACTTTAATAAATTTCAAGACAACAAATAGGAGGAAGAATCCTAATACACCAGCCGTAATATAGCTAACATTGAGATAGTTTTTCATGGCAAGTGACATTATAGGAGGGCCAGCTGCAACGCCTATAAATCGTGCCGAGCTGTAAAAAGCGGATACGGTTCCTCTTAACTCTTTTCTAATATTGTCAGTAATAATTGTGTCAAGTGCAGGCAATAGTGCTCCGATAGCAATCCCCACAATACTGGTTACGACTAATAAAAGAATCAGTTTTTTGCTTGTAAATCCAACGAAGACAATACTGACAGACATGGCAATCAAGGAGAAAATAATAATTTTTTTAATTCTTCCTAGATTCCCTTCAATCTTTCGTCCAGATATAAATGAAGCTATACAAAGTAATAAAAGCGGGATGGCCAAGACAAACCCTTTTTTTATCCCTTTTATATCATGAACTTTTTCGAGGTTTTCTGATAAGAAAAATAGCATACTAAATAATATGAGCATCACAAGGACCCCGTTAAGGAATACGGTGTACAACCATTTTCCTTCCTCCTTGAAAACCTTTTTTGTATTACGTAAAAATTCTTTGAACTTTAATGGTTCATCATCATCTTTAGGTGCTTTAACAAAGAAAAAAATAAGGACAATCGAAATCAAGCTAAGCGCTGAAATGGAAAAGAAGGGCAGGAACCATAAAAAAGCGGCAAATATTGAACCTAAAATGGGACTTAACACTTTCCCAAACGTGTTGGACGTTTCAATTATTCCTAATGTTGAGCTTATTTTTTCCTCATCTTCTTGATATAAATCACCGACAAGTGGCAATACGATTGGCATGGCACCAGCCGCGCCTATCCCCTGAATAATTCTGCCAGCAATAATCATTGCGAATGGGTCATCCATTTTCCATGAAGCAAACCCTGCAATCAAACCACCAATTAAAGCTAAAATTAAGCTCGGTAATATGACTATTTTTCTGCCGAAGCGGTCCGATAAATAGCCAGCTACTGGGATTAGAAAAATCGCTGCCACTGAATAGCTTGTAATAATCATACTCGACTGAAATGATGTAATACCGACCTTATCTTCCAGTTTCGGGAGCACGGGAATAAGCATAGAATTCCCAAGTGTCATGATTAGTGGAATAGAAGTTAAACTTACAATACACCAGACACTTACATTAACCTTCTCTTTGGCCATTACCACACCTCAACTAATGTTCTTTAAAGGTATGGTTTCCTTTCGTGTTCAATTTATGCGTAATGTTCAGTTTATTGGAATAATACTTGGTAGGCTTGGTTGCCAAAGTAGAGACCGAAACCAATCATTAATAAGGCTGAGATAAAAGAGACCGTTTTCAAAAGCCCTGTGGATAATAATTTTCGAGCGACACTGGATAAAAAGGAATAAATAAAATCTACTATAATAATACCAATCAAAATGGTCATACTTATCAAAATGATTTCATAACCTGCAGAGTTATCAGCTGTTTTTGCAAGTATTGAACCGTAGATTCCCAGCCAAAAAAGGATGGTTAACGGATTTAAAAATGACATAAAAAAACCGGTCATAAGTGATTGTCTCAGTCGTGTTCTTTTACCTGTTTTCGAATTCATCTCAATTTTATGTAGCGACAATAAACTTTCAATACCGGTGTACAATAGAACAAAACAACCGAAAGACCATAGTATAGTTTTTAGCCAGATAGAATTGATAAATTGTCCAATTCCAAAATATACGATAAACATATATATAATATCCGTTGCTATGGCACCTAGACTAAAAAACCAGGCATGAAAAAAGCCATTTTTTAAACCTGTATTTAATAGGACACTCTTAACAGGTCCAATGGTTGCAGCCATTGATATGCCCAAAAAGATAAAGGTAAATATAGAATCCATAAAATAGCCTCCATTAATCAGATGTAATTGCATTTTATTCAAAGGCAATGACTTTTAGGACAAATTAAAAAGGGGATTCTAATAGCATTTTAGGATGTGTAATCTCAGTTTTAGAAGTTTTTTTTCCATAATTATTTCAGGTTAGCAGAGGTTTTTGTATACTATTTTAATAAATTTTGTTCTTTTCGTTTTTGTATTGAAACTTATCCTTTAGACAAATAATTCAATCGAATTCGTTCATAATAATCTAAAGGACGTGATGATTATTTTAAATGAGAAAAAGATTTCGAAGTTGAAAAATATGTTAATTGAGGAAAAGTGCTCACTTGAACGAAAAATGGAGACAGATGATGAATATTTAGAACGAGGAAGCTTACGGGATTCAGTAGATGAGTTGTCAACGGTCGATAACCATCCAGCAGATTTAGGTACCGAATTATACGAACGTGAAAAAGATATGGCGTTAAAAGCCCATGACGTGGATGAATTAGCAAAAGTAAATACCGCCTTACAAAAAATTGAGGATGGTACCTATGGTGTATGTGAAGTTTGTCAACAAGATATCCCATATGATCGATTGGTAGCACTGCCTTATACCACTTTTTGTATTGAACATACAGATGCAAAAGACGTTCCTACAGATCGACCGGTTGAAGAGCAAGTGCTACTTCCTCCAGTAGACAATTCTTTTGCTGGTCGAGATGACAAGGATGATATTCACGATTATGAAGATGTCTTTCAAGTTGTAGCAAAATATGGGACTTCCGAAACGCCTTCCGATTTTGAAGGGAATTTCGAAACATATGATGAATTATATGAGGACCCTGAAGAAATTGCTGTTAATGACGAATGGGATTCCTACCATATCTCTGAAACAGATGAATTAACAAGCCAAGTATCCATGCAGGAAATAGAACATGCGAGAAAATTTGATTATTTAGAGGAGTAAATGCTTGTTTCTATCACGAGAGCGTCAGCTGTTATTAAAACTAATATAGGGCCGTTCTAATTATAGGATGGTCCATTTTAGTTAGTTCCAATTACAAAAATACCTTCAGCTTGCCCTAACTCGTTCCAGTCAAGGAAGCAAAATATGTGTAAGATAATTGGGTTTGTGATTTTGCAAAGACATCCATGTACAATTTTTAGCGTGCAAAGAAAAACAGAATATTGCTAAAATAAATGGAATATATTACAATTAATATAGTTATATAGATGACATAAGGAAGAAACCTTGTGTTATTGTCCTAAAAAGAATCATAGTGCCTCCAATTTTTTTGGAGGTATTTTTTAATTTTTAAAGGAGTGTGAAGTATTGATTTTAAAGAATGAGAAAAATTACTCAAGCTTATTTAAAGATGTACATACTCATGTAATGGAAAGTGCTGAAAAGTTGGGTGCTAGTGGTGGTGCCTTAATTATTATTCAGAACGACAATCTCGTAACAGAGTTATATTTTGGTAAACAGTCTAATGTAATAGACGCTCGAGATGTTCAAGAAGATACTCAATTTCACATAGCATCTGTAAGAAAAGCTTATATTGGGTTTGTAGCGGCTTACGCTATTTACAATGGTTACTTTTCATTGGATGACCTCGTTCAACAATTTATTGAAGATCCACATCTATCCGCATATGAAGGGGTGACCATTCGTCACTTATTAACCCATACACATGGACTCAATATGATAGATGGATCTAAATTAGTAAGTGAATTTAAACCTGGTGAAGCATGGGCGTATAGAGGGCCAAGTATTGATTTGTTGACTATGATTATCCAAAAAACAACAGGACAGTCTATTGCTGAAATAATTAAATTACACGTTATTGAGCCACTAGGTTTTCAATCGACAGAATGGATTAAGATGAGTAAGCAACATACAAAAATTGCAAACGTTATTCGAGATGCTGATAATCCCTTTTGGTCTGAGACGGATGTAGTTGATGGTTCTGGAATGAATATGTATGTGTCTGCAAAAGAGCTTGCTTTATGGGGTTATATTCATTTAACAGAAGGGAAATGGGGAGGAAAACAAATGATTCCAAGAGAAATTCTCCAAATGGCTACATCGATTCAAACGCCTAACCCAACACTTCCTATTCAGAAGAACGGATTTTTGTGGTTTGTAAAAGACACAAACAATAGTTTTAATCAAATAGGTGATACAGTTCCAAATGGTTCCTATCAATTACTCGGCTATACCAATGTAGCTCTCCTCGTCATTCCAGAGGAAAATGTAGTAGCAGTAAGAATGTTTAACCGGTATGGTTCATCTAAAGGATACGACTATCTAAGCGATATTCGGTCTTTTGGAGATACTGTTTATACATGTTCTCTAAAACCAACAATGTTATAACCTCAAAGTTTAATAGATGTTGCTGAGCTACTAACAGGCATTATTCCAAAGCGGGCGCGTAGATTGCTTATTATTCGAACGAATTTATTAAGTATTGGACAGGAGGAATATTATGAAATTTATTACGAAATATGGCTTTTTCATATTGCCAATAATTATCACGTTAGTAGGTTTTTTTATATTAAAGTTTAGCGTGGATTTAGGAGTAGGAGCTGCTAGTGACTATTTAGATTCTATAGGAGGTATGGATACGGCTGAATTTCATTCCCTTCAGTCCAAATATATACTATCGAATATGCTTACAGGTGGCATTCTGTTATCTTTTGGCTTAATATTTCTTTTTTTCTCCTTCTATAGACTTTCTAACAACAATAAATAAGATATGGAACATTTGGGGGGCATTAATTTTTAGAAAGCGGGCTAAATGTACTTCTATTCAAACTAAACTGCCTGATAAATTAATGCCATATTGGCAAAATCGAAAAAGAAATAACGTTATTTACATAAAACTAGGGGGTATATATGAAAACTCATTACTATTTAGGATGGTTTACCAATTTCCTTCCCGAGAAATTGAGCAGGATGCTTCAGGAGGATATAAGTGATAGAAGATCACTAATCATGATTAGCTCGAATCCCAATTGTTATGAGGAGAATGGTGAGACTGAACGTTCGTGGCTTAACCAAGCAGGCATAATGTTTGATGACTATCATGTAATTAATTATCGGGTTCAGAAGGAAGATGCCCAAACTTTAATTGAAAATGCTTCAGTTATTTTCTTATTGGGTGGAGATGTGCTTAAACAAAACGGTTTTCTAAAGGAATATAATTTGTCAGATTTGATAAAAAAAAGCAAAGCTGTTGTAATCGGAACAAGTGCCGGTGCAATCAACATGTCCGCTAAATGGCTATGCTCGCCAAACTTGGGCTATAAAGTTGAAAAAAGCTCCATATGCGAAGGAATAGGACTTAACGATTTTTCTGTCTTGTCGCATTTCGATCTTGAAAATAATATGGCACTGATTCAAGAGGAGTTGTCTCCCTTGTCAAAAGAGTTGAATATTTATGTGTCGAACAAAGATTGTGCTCTACGTCTAAAGGGAAACAAAATCGACATTTCAGGCAAAATATATTTAGTATCCCACTCTCAGATTCATAAATTGGAGGAAACACTTTAGTTGTGATGAATGGCTTAACCGATATAAACGTAGAGGCGGTAATAAATGAAATGTTTCGGAGTACTGCAAAACAAAGTGAATACTATGTAAGAATAACAAAATACAAAGATGGCGATGAGCAATTTTAAAGGGTCACCTGTCCAAGAGGCGACCCCTCAATCAAAATAATTAAAACTAGTATGAAATAAAAGTAGCACCGACGATAATTAGAAGTATAAATAGCACAACAACTAAAACAAATTGCGAACCATTTTCACTACCGCCGCCGTAATAGCCACCGCCTTGAACACCACCAACATTGTATCCCATAAAACACACCTCCTTTCTACCATATAGAATATGTTAGCTGTAGAAAAGGAGTAGGGTCATAAACCATATCACAAAAATATACTTTTTAGAGATTAAAAATTAAAAAAGGGCCACTTGGGATGTAGTGACCCTTAGTAAAAAGAAAAGGAGACGTAAGGCTAAATTAGCTTTACCTTACTATTATTATGATGAGAAAGCTATGTTTATAGAGTGAATTGTCTGGTATGTTACTAAAATAAAATAGTAACACTTAAAATAATGAACTAATACGTAGTAAATAAAAAACAGCAGTGTTTGCAGAAGCTACAGATTGAATTAGTACTACTAATTAAAAGGATCATTTTATGCAACTATCTTTAAGTTAAAGGACTATCAATGCTATTATGGTAATTTCATTTAGTAACTACTGGTGATTCAGCGAGGGCAAAAGAGTATATTAAAGATGATGTCAGGCACAACAGTGATCATAATATTATTATTAATTTAAGGGGGAGTTATATGTGCGCTCGTAGACTTATTATTTGGCAACCAGTTACATGTTTACAAAGAGCTCAAATTGTAAATGCTTCATTCCATTATTCTGACTTAGGTCTATGTTTAACATTAATTGATAGCAACGGTTCTGAAGTTGATATTATTTATGATAAAATTTCTCCTATTCAAGATTATGTTTGGTCTTTTCGATATACTGGAGAAATTCCTAGGTCAGATTTAGTGCCACTTGTCCAAGAGGCAATAGCACAAGAGTCAAAAATTGATAAAACTGCAGAGTGGTTTTACAAAATGACCGATTCAGATTATATTGAATGGTTTGACCGATTACCTTGGTTAGGAAGTAAAGAGATGCCTAACGTAGAGCATCACATATATTGTTACAATGATGGCATTTTTGAAGTGATTAGTGATTATGAACCGCGTTTTGTTTTAAAAACGATATAAGATAAGAAAGATAGATTGTTTAAAGCATCCGATTAAAAAGGCCTGATTTAGTATAAAAAAGGCCTTTCTAAGATGTCCGTTAACATTTATGCTAAATTTCTTTGAATACCATTTTCAATTGCTTTGGCTAAACCTTTAGGGTTTTCCCAGGCCATGGAATGTCCTGCATTTTTTACGATTTCTATATTGATACCATGTGCATCGAGTACTTGCGTATCAGAATCCGGTAGCGAATTTTCTCCAAAGATAAATGTTTTAGGGCAATCGAGTAAGTATAGTATCTCTCTCCATGATGGAACTTCACCTTTTGCCGCTGATTTAGATAGGAGATAGGCTGCCCTAGGAGACCATAAAGCTAATGATGCTGCCCACATTTGATTTCCACTTGAATGACTCTCTTGTACCAACTTGTTAAAACCGTTTTGTAGAAATTCTTGCATATTATAATCTGCTATGTACTTGCTAGTTGAACCATTACTACTTTTGTCTAAATTGGCTTCGCTTAATATAACTTTCTTTATGCGTTCAGGACATATAGCAGCTAAAGAAAGCGCTATAGCTCCACCTAGACTATGCCCAAATAAAATAAAAGATTCTAATCCTATCGAGGTAACAAATTCTACAAGATATTCTGCATGATCTTTGACTGTATAATTGAAGTCATCTGGTTTGTCACTGTACCCACAACCTAAAAGATCCACTAAAACACAACGATGTTTTTGTAATGCTGCTTGCGTTGCAACCTGTGGATAATCAAACGATCCAGCACATCCGAGTCCGTGGATAAATAGAATGGGAATTTCTTTTCCGGGGAAATCATTATAGCGAATAATACAATTCGCTTTTTTAACAAAATACTCTTTCATTAAAAACATCCTTTCTTTTGAAGAAAACACAAATAAATTGTAGCATAAGAAGAATTTATAAATTTATTAAATATCTAAATGTATTAAATGATAGGATATGTAGTAGAAAAGGAACTGAACAACATGTGTAATTTATCCATAAGAAAAGATGGTATTTATAATCTAATACCGTCACTTATCTAACTTGTCAGAAATCTTTCTTAAAATCTTGTTGCGTTCCTTCTGTAAGTTAATAAATGTAATCATAAACCAAATTACTAATACAAAAGGAACCATGGTAATTAGCAATGGGATCCAATCTATTATTCCAAAACCGGTTTCCATGGTCATTATTGAATCATTCATTAAGGTATTACCTCCTTTTAGGATTATTATACCATAATAGTAATAATTAATGTGATTCCTTACCGAATAGTTTTTGGTGAAAGATTAGTATATAAAAGTGAAACAATAAAAAATGTGTAGAAATGACAGTTAATAATTGGAGCGAGTGGTCTAAATAAATACAAGAATGTATCAAACTTTGGTGACAATGTTGGAAAAATGAAAAGTGGCTAACCGATGATATGTCTAATGCAAAGTAGAAGGGAAATGTGCAGGAAAAAGCTGATTAGAAATACTAATCAGCTCTTAGTTTTTATTTTTTTACCTGTTTCAATACCCACAGCGAAAATTGCTGAGACCATACAAATAAAATATAAAATTTGTTGGAATCTGTCTGCTGTCCAATATCCCGAAAAATTCATAAAGACAAGGAATATAAATAAAATGGCAGAAACAATTAGTGAATAAAAGCGGAAATTATGAGACATTTTACTACCTCCATTTTATGTTAATTAAAATATATTTTTAGGTTAACATAAATTAGGTGGGGAAGGAATATTATTACTGAATATTTTGAGACTATTATACGAAATTAGAGAGATTATCAATTCGCTCTACAATTCTATGTAATAAAATTACTTGTTACTTTCAAGCTCTTCGATACGTTTTTCTAATTTTTTAATTTTCTTTTCATTAATACCTGAAATCACGAAAGCCGCCATTGCTATAGAAATAGTAAATATTGCAGAAGAATCCAATGTAATACCTCCAAGTATTTTCTAATAAAATTATAACACGAAAAAGCTGCAGCGTTTGCAGACGCTACAGCTTCTATTGGTCTATGCCCTTTGAATAATGGCTTAGTCATAAAAGTATTGTCTCAACGGGGGCATAACTATAATAAAAAAGAGTTATCACCAGCCGCTTTAGACTCCATTATTGTAAAATGGAATGGATACACTACCAAAAGCAGCAGGCGTTTTAGGTAATTCTATTGTGTAAGAAAATACTAGACGTTCGAAAAATATTAAACACATTACCCATTATTAAAGATGTTAATAGAGGATCAAAAGCTAGTGAGTTGTTTTCCTATGCATCAATTGTTTCGATATAAAATTCAGTTACATGTGTTTTTTCAGTATTTGTTTTAGCTTTACAAAAAAGTATTATCGGGGTTTCTTCATTATCAAACCAAAGGTATCTTATTTCCGCACAAAAACCACTATTATCATTGTATTCGTATACATCTATGTCCATTACTTCATCACTAGGAGGTAAAGTAAGAGTACCTTGCATTGGAATAACTTCTTTTAGTAATTCCTCAGTTTCATCGTTAATTTTATTTTCCACTTTAAGTTTATCGTAACGAAGGTTTACTAAATCAACGAGGGTTTCTCTAGTTAATTGCACAATTTTTTGTTCTAACGTCATTGAAAACCAACTCCTGAACTATGAAATATTTAACTAATTCCATGTTATCACTTTTGCTCTATATCTACTATAGTAGCCAGACTTACAACATTAAGTGGGGCAAAAATAATAATGTAAACTGGGAGGTAGGACTGTTCGGTAGGGTTTTCCTTTTGCTATTTATATAAACAATATAAGGTGAAGTTAGATTAAATACTGACCTACGCTTGTCAGATTAGTTGTGAACGCTACATGCTTTGCCAGCATATTTTTTAAGTGAATAGTTACCTTAATTTAATATAGAGTGAAAAATTTACTGTAATTTCCATATGCTTATTGTATGATAAATGAAAGAAGTAATTTAAGGAGGAGTGGAAAGTGATGATGAGAATTTTACCAATTTTATTTGGAGTCATAGCAATATCTCTTTCAGCGTATGGACTTATTACACGAGATTACCATCTGAATTTCCTAATGATATTCTTCCTAGGTTTATCCATGTTAATCATAGGTATTAGAGAGTTTCAAAGTAAGAGAAAAGCCTATGGTTTGTTTCTAATAGGTGTATTTTTATTTTCAACATACTCCTCAATTCAAAGTTTCATATGGATGGAATGAGGAGTGATTTTCATGTTCAAGGACTCTACAGACGAATCTTTAATTTATTCTTTTATGGGAGGACAAAGTTCTTTCGTTACAGAGCAGTTCTCCTCTAATGCTGATTTACCGGTAACTCCTTTGGAGAGTAAAGTTGAAAAGGAGTATTCCAATTTGATAAATTTTCAATTATTATTGAATTGGGAGGTGGTTAGGATGTATAGTAATTCATCAAATATGTTTAAACAAACTACAAATCTTATTAACGCGTTGAAGAAATTAAAACAAAATTTAAATTATGTTAAAACATATGTTAATACAGATAAAACGCTAGCCCTTTATTTTTTAAATAATGCATATAGCGATTTCAATTTATTTAAAACTATCTTTCAATCTGTAACTCCTGGCGATCAAAAAATTGAAGAATTTTTAAAAGAGTTCGGAGAAATATTTGAGGGTGGAAATAAGTATTTACTATCTATAGTTAATGAAAGTGGAGAAGATACTTTCCATAAAGAGTTGATGCTTACAATAAATAAAATAGAAACATATTTATTACACGAGTTAGAATTGTACAGATAAATACTTATTCATAAAGACATTCCTAAAATATTAGGAATGTCTTTTTATTTCTGATTTTTTCTAAAACCATTTTTGATGTGGAAATCTGTATCATCTTATGCAAACTTAGGATTCATATCGCTTTTGGGTATTTATGCTAAAATATACTTTAACTAACTGGGCAGTTTAGTTGAATAAGAATACACAAAGAGAATATATGAATAGTAAGTTTAGGAGGTTAATTTAGAGTGGAGAGGGATACATATAGAACAAGTCAATTATTTAAAATTTTAGGTGTATCAAGGGATGCTTTGAGGTATTACGAGAAACAAGGAATTGTTAAACCAAAGCATGAACAATCAAATAATTATCGGCAATACAATGACTATGATATTTATACATTATTGGTTGCAGATTTTTATATAAAGAGAAACTTATCTATGAAAGAAGTTAGGCAAGTACAAGAAGGAAGTTCCATAGAAGAACTGGGAAATTTATTAGAAGTAAAAGCCGAACAATTAGAAGAAACAATAAGAAATAAAAAAATCATGCTTGAAAAAATAAAAGAAACAAAAGCATTCTGTGAGGAATTAAAAGTACACTTAAACCAATTTTCCTTAAAAAAATTTCCAACCTTTAAAGTAATCGACGAGTTTTCTGACTTTTTTTCCTTTTTGGAGTATCCATCCATATTAGAAAATATGGATATGAGGAAGGATGATATTCTTAGCAAAATAATGAGAAAATTTAATTTTGATGAAAACGGGTTTATAGATTCTACGATGTATATTGTGGCAAAGCAAGAAACAATAAATAAGGAAAAAAGCGAAAGTTTTTTACAATATTCTAAGTGCATCTATACAATTGTTGAGGATGGGAGGTATCAAAATGGAGATAGTGATATTAAATATAAAGTTTTTGAATCAACTTTAAAATGGGGAAGCGAACAAGGACTTAAACCAAAAGGGGTTGCTTTTGTAACTACTCGTCTCGTTACATATCTTGATAACAAAGAAAGAGTCTTTTTAGAAATTTATATCCCTGTTGAATAAGAGTAAAATCCTTTTTATAGATTTTGACCTGGGGGTAACACCATAGTTTATCCTTATAACCAATGGAACAAGTACAACCTGTTCTGTTGGTTTTTATTTATAAGGAGGGCGTTTGCATTTGAGTGTATGGTTAAAAAAGTATGTTTTATGGACCTATGGCATGTTCCTTATTTTTCTACTTTTCATAGGGCTGACAATGTTTTTACTAAAGTCTCAAGGAGTTGTAGATATATTAATCGTACTATCATCATGGACGGCTACATTTGTATTTGTAGCTATGTTTCGTAATATCTATCCTCACAGCAATCTATGGAACTTTATTAAAAGTCAATTTAGGGAAAAAATCAGAATATCGGCGGTATTGAGTGTTATTCTTATACAATCTTTGGTTTTGATAGGTAGTCTTTTAATGATAAATAAATTTTGGGGTTTAGCTATCCATGAACAATTAAGTGCTTCATGGGGTTCATTACTTATCTTATTTTGTTACAATTTAATCTTGGGACCACTCGGGGAAGAATTAGGGTGGAGAGGGTTTGTATTAAATGAATTGCAAAAAAGATTTAATCCATTAAAATCAGCCATAATCGTTGGGGTGATTTGGGGTTTCTGGCATACACCGTTATGGCTTATGTCAGGATACTCAGGAATTCACTTAGTACAATATATCTTTAGTTTCTTGGGTGCAATTGTTGCTATATCAATTATCATAACCGCATTTTACAACTTAAATAATAACCTTATTATTCCAATTGTGACCCACCATTTTTTTAACTATTTTATGGGCATACAAGTTGGCAACGTACTTAATATCCTTACAGTTACCTCTGTATTATATTTATTTGTGGCTGTAATTTTAGTATTAGTTAACTATAAAAAATGCTTATACAAGTAATAAAGCATTCGTTTTGTGCTTAAGATGGTTTATGTGTCTCGAATTTTACATATTTACAAGCCATTCATTCTGAGTGGCTTTTTGTTTTGTCGTTCTTCTCTTATACGCTGTAAAGAACGAGAAAAACTACCTATAGAACAGTTTAGGCTATTCTAGCAGAAAACAATATAGGGCAAGGAAGAAAACATGAATTAAAATCGATTTAATTTATAAACCGTTTTAGCTTTAGCTATTCAATGGTTCGCAGATAGTGAAGCTGGTCATTTTTATACAAACTACTAGAAAATTTTTAGATTTAACTCAGTAAATTTATTATGCATCTTATCAGTAGCAGCAACGCGCATCTGTGTGACTGGTAGCCTCACAGATTGCGCCAGATACGCTTGATAAGGCTAATCATTAATTGATAGCAAGTGACAGAGTTGTCTGTTCGGAAAGGGTATCTCGGTACTGAGTTGACGATTGAATGGTAAATTGGGGATTTAAAGCAAAATCCGGCAGGAAAATCTGCCGGATATATAATTAATTGAGGTTATTTCCAAAACCATAATTTGCTTTAGGGCCTGATGCTCCTTGGAGGTACTCTGCTTCCACATTTTGAACTTGTTGTCTTACTTGGTTTGCATCAGTCTCAATTCCTAATTCTACGTCGTTCTTGGAATTCATATAATTTTGATTTGAAAAACGACCAGAAGCTTGATTTTTATTAGCTTCAGCTTGCTGGATTTTTAGCCTAATTTGGTCAGCAGTTTGGTTCTTGTTTCGATTTTTTGACATGGTTCTCACCTCCTCAAGTTAGTCTGTTCAGAAGAGGTTTTATTATCACTAGGAATTATTATGTAATCCTCAGGAAGTTACTGATCTCTAACAAAAACCTTATTATTCTAACTAAGTGTTTTATCGTTTAAGGTATTTCAAGAATAATATAAAACTATAACGCCAGGGCGTTATGGCCATAGAAAAAATGTGTGTGAGTAGTGACACAAATATCCTTTTCGTATTGCTAAATTTTAATCAATAAAAAAAGATCACTTCAATTAAGAAAGTGACCAAAAAAATAACTAAACTCTATCAAGGTACCAATAGGAAGTGCCTAAATAAAGGAGTAGTTGAGTATATTAAGCAATTTATATTACATTTTATTCTATGCATAAAAGGAGGGAGGTGTGACGGTCAACCAACGCCACAACCTAATAAGTGCGTGCGATAC
The DNA here is from genome assembly GCF_044762075.1 of Lysinibacillus sp. NPDC097195. Taxonomy (NCBI): domain Bacteria; kingdom Bacillati; phylum Bacillota; class Bacilli; order Caryophanales; family Bacillaceae; genus Lysinibacillus; species Lysinibacillus sp. NPDC097195. The sequence continues at coordinate 957,210 of NZ_JBIWDP010000001.1, forward strand.
ACTCAATAATAATTTGTGTTGATTAAGGGTATATATACATCAGTCAATGTTAATTAGTAAATTTAGATAACTTTTCAACTTCTTCAGGAGTAATTTTTTTAGCCTTATATGCAATGACAGCCTTATTTGAAATCACTTTATATTTTCCTGCAGATTCGCCAGGCGGTATACGAAAAGTAATGTTAATTAGTTTAAATGGTTGATCGTGTGCACCTTCAAAAGCAATCACCTTTAAACTAACGTCATAATAGTCATTTTGTCTATTTCTTTCAATCTTTTCAATTCTTCCAAATTCAAATAATTGATTATCACCGAATGCAGACATCGTTTCAAGAATTGGTTGACCTAATTCACGTAAAAAAGCTAATTCTATCACACTCGGGGGTTGATTTTGAGGGAAATATTCTATATCTGAGTTAGCAAAAGCAGAATTTACGAGGAGAAGATTCATTAAAAGTAATGAGATGATAATTATTTTTCGCATCGAAACAATTCCTTTAAGTATTTTTCTTGTTATTTGCGAAATCAAAAATTTTATGCGTTGTTAAATATTTAGCTTACTGAATAAATAATTTACGGCTATAACGAAAAAAGAGCGTATCAAAAATAACAGACCAACCAAGAGAAATTCCTGAAAAATATGTCTATAACGATTGAAGAAAGACATTTAGCGGAAGAGATGAAAAAGTAAATAACTAACTTATAAGGTATAGCAGGGTTTGTAGCCTGTTTTGTCGAACTAGTTTCCTAGTGATACTAATGAGGTGAATTAATATGGATTTTTTAATAGATAATGAATGCTTTTATAAAGCAATTTCAGATGTTAATAAAGCAGTTTCTTTAAAAACACCTTTTTCTATATTGTCGGGTATTAAAATTATTGCTTATTATGATTCCTTAGTTCTTGTTGGAGGTAATTCTGATCTTGTTATTGAAAAGGTTATTCCTTTAGCGGTGGATGGAGTAAAAGTATTAGAAGTAATTAAAACCGGAAGTGTTGTTATTCCTGCTATTCATTTAAGTGAAATTATTAAAAAACTACCGGCTAAAGTACATTTAAGAGTAAATGAAAAAGAACTAGTTATTATTCAATCCGAAGAAATAATAACTGAAATATTCGGTTTTAATTCGGATCAGTATCCAATGCTTCCTCAAATTGATGAAACTGACTACATTAAAATATCCAGCTCTGAATTAATTGAAATTATTAAACAAACTACGTTTGCAGTCTCGAAGAGTGAGTCTCAACCTGCTTTGACAGGAGTAAAAATGTTATTTAAAGATAGTCATCTATCAATTGCTGCAACAGACTCCCATCGCTTAGCACTAAGAGAAATCATAGTAGAATCAAATATAAAGGGGTCTTTTATTGTTCCAAGTTCAAGTCTTAATGAGCTTACCAAATTAATAAATAATAATTACAGCGAAATACGTATATACGTAAACGAAAGTTTTATGGTATTTAAAACAAGTACGTTTACTTTGTTCGCAAGGTTAATTGAAGGGAATTATCCTAACATAACAGGATTATTACCAAAAAATTCGAAGACAACAATTACTCTTGATACTGCTCAATTATTAAGGGGTATTGATAGAGCTTGTCTTTTTGCAAGTGAATGGAAAAATAATAACGTACAATTAGCAATCATAGATGGTAAGAAACTTAAAATTTCTTCTAATTCATCAAAGATAGGAAAAATAGAAGAGACACAAAAAATCAAAGAGATAAAGGGTGAAACTGATTTAACTATCTCGCTAGATGGAAGTTATTTAATAAATGCCTTAAAGGTAATCAAAGAAGAAGAAATAAGATTAAGTTTTGGTGGTTCAATGAGACCAGTTTTAATTGAACCTATTAATAATCCTTCTTATATTCATCTTATATCTCCAGTACGTTCATATTAAAAATAGCTTATTATTGCACGCACGGTATGTTAGAAAAGACAAATATTTTAATATTATGAAACAATCGGGCGCGATTTTGTAATAGGGATTAGGGCTCATTTTCTTAAAGGGCCATTTAATTGATACAATACAAGAATTAAATGGTACGTGGAACATTGTATTCAATAGGGGAGGTATTATTATGGAAATTTTCTGGGTAAACGGACAATATCAAGAAGATGAACGGATTTTTGATTCTCAGTTTGAAGTTTATGAATGGACGGACTCATTATATCAAGATTTCTCAAATGGCTTTTTGAGAAAAGAAAATATCGGATATGCAACTCCTGATGCAAAGGTAATCGATTGTTTAACGGAACTAATACCACAATGGGCGGGCTACACAAATGTTAATGTTACATTGCATAGAGATAAGGTTGAGTTGGACGGTAAAGATATGTATAGAATTTGGATTACTTATAATAGATAAAGTTATTCTACAATCGGCGCGATTCTGTAACAAGGGTCAGCGCTCGTTTACTTTAGAGGGCCAGATTGTTAGAGAACAATTTTTTAAGATATGCTTTCAAACGACGCTTTGAAAACGATTTGAAAGGATTGTTTATTGGACATAGAGAAAAAAATTAAATACAACTACGAGCTTTAATTGGGAATTTTGAGGTCGATTTAATTTAATGGGGTGATTTTTTTGAAACCAGATGATTTAATTTTTTTAATTGGTATTGCTGTGATTATTTTAATAGCTGTCGTTATCCTATTAATCATTTTACGAAAAAGAAAAAAGATTGCACGGATTATTGTTAGTCTAATTGTCAGTAGTTATATTGTTTTTTTCGCAATCTATCCTACTATACGTTCAAATATTCATGCAAAACTTTATGATGAATTAGAGCAATATTTACAAAATACATATCCAACTGAAGAGTTTTATATTGAATCAAGAAATTACGAAGATGTCATTCAATTAGGTGACTTTGATGTAAGTAATAAGTCTACACCAAATAGAGGAGTTACTTACCGTGTGAAAAAAGATGGAGAAATAATTCAACTTGAAGGCTCTTGGCAAAAATAATGATGCTTTAAAAAAATAGTATTTTATATTTTCTATACATCCCATATTTAATTAACGTTCCAAGATGCAAGTTAGGACGTATACCAAGAAGTCACGAATGCTGTTAAATCAACGTTTGTGACTTTTCTTGTGAACATTTTTATTCTGCTTTTTATGCAAAGAGCAGTTTGATTGATTAAGTTTTCATTATTCATTTTTAAATTTATCTTAATATCATGGAACTAGTTAGTTGATTAACAATTTTAAAGCAAAGTGGATATTATAAAGTTTTTAACTTAAACTATTAGATAGGTTGATGTAGGGTATTATTATAAAAAATACCAATATTTTGAATTGGTGGAACTTGTTAGTTTAAATTATAAGACAAAAATAAAATAGGAGGTAGGATAATGGATAAAAGTGGAGTGTTTAAAGATTTTAATTTTAAATTAATAGTAATTGAAGCATTATTAGATAAAGCACCACTATTTTTAGAGGAATTAACTGACTTAAAAAATAAGTATATAAATAATTATGAATGGTATTCCGGAAATGGTCCGATTGTTGAAATCCGCAATTTTTTAGAAGAGTTAACTTTGGAAGCAAGTGATCTGGAAAAGGTTAATTACCTTTGCTTTGATGGAGGTAATGAAATCTATCATATCCTAAAGCCTGATTGGGATGGTGAGGATGATTTATTTGATGTAATATCGGTTGAAGGTTTTCAGAATCTAAAAAATTTAATAACAGTAGATTATATTTCAATGTGTTATCCAAAAGTGTTAGGGCCCTTGAAACAAGCTGGAATTGAAATTAATTATTAATGAAGTATATTACATGGCACTAACGGCTTACGTAAGTTCACCAAGTTAAACGTAGCAATCATATATCACTATTTTAATATTCAACAATCGGGCGCGATTCTGTAAAAAGGATCAGCACTCATTTACTTTAAAGGGCCAGATTGTGGAATACGGAGTCTAGTCAGATTTATATGGATTCACAACGATAAGCAAAGAAATATCCCCAAACAGCGCTTTAGGAATGTTCGGCTATATAATGTTAGTGAAACAATTTATAACTTATTTAAGAAATGAGGGGCTTAAATTGCGAAGACTATTTTCTATAGTATTAGTTGCGGCAATAATATTAGCAGCTTGTAATTCAACAGAATTGAGTATTACCGAAATTCATAGTGTCCCTACTAAAGTACAAGAAAGGATTAATACCGATTACACATCGCAACTAATTCATGATATTAAAAAGGGAGACGCCTATATCATTTTTCAATCTACAGGTATAGTTACAGCCCAGCTTGAAGTAAGAGAGAACATATTAACCATAATATTAGATAGCGCAAGTCAAGAAAATAATGCGTTAAAACAGTACGTATTTAAAATTAATCGTGGCAATGCAGAATATGACACAATTAATTTCCTAGTAAATGGAAAAGAGATACCTTTTGATAACGGCACAGGTTTTTAAGAATATTAATTAATGAATTTCTAATATAATTTTATACAAAAAATGTTCCCAAATGAAAGTTTTGTAGAGAGGCGAATTTATATTTTCGGAAGTAGGGAAGAAAAATGATTGAATTAAGAAAAATTACCCACAATAATTTTGAGGCAGTGTTGAAGTTAAGCATAACAGACGAGCAGAAAGGAAATGTGGATTCTAGTATATACTGTTTGGCTAAAGCCTATGTAAAGATACTCAACGACGAAAAACCTCCTATGATTTTCGCTATATACAACAATGATGAGATCATAGGATATGTCGATATAGGATTTTTCGAACTGGCAGAAAGTGCATTTTTATATGAAAAATATGGAGATAAATCTACTTATGGACTTAATCGCTTTATGATTGATAAAAAGCATCAGAGCAAAGGATTTGGCAAACAAGCAATGATGAAAGTTATTGATTACATAAAGTCGTTTCCACAAGGAAAAGCCAATGCAGTTGCTACATCATATTGGATGGTAAACGAAGTCGCTCGGAAGTTGTTTGCGTCTGTCGGTTTCGTTGAAACAGGAGCGATATGGGACGGACAAACAGGGGATAATTGGAATGCAGAAAGAAAAGATATAGAGTATGCAGAAGTAGGTGCCAGACTCGGATTAGAAAGCTAACCAGTCTGGAATTAACGGTAGTTAATTTACTTACAGAGGGCTTAAAACAAATAGCCAATGAGTTAAACCTTACAGCAGCTAGCGTAATTCATACAATTCTATACAAATTAACGTTTCCAAATGAAAGTTTGGACGTACACCAAGAAGTCACGAATGTTGTTAAATCAACGTTTGCGATTTTTTTATGACCATTATTTATTCAGCTGTTTATGCAGAGAGCAGTTTGACTGGCTTAGAAAAAATGGTTTATAATTGTTTTAATGGTAATTAAAGGGGTCGTTTGTTTTGAAGGAATCTAAGAAAAAGGAATTATTAGACTGGGTTAAGTCTACAGTAATAACATGTGTTATTGTTATCGCTACGATGACATTTATTGTTTCCCCAACTAGAGTAGGTGGTGCTTCAATGATGCCAACATATCAAGATGGAGACTTTGTTCTAGTTAATAAAATTGGTAAGAAAATTTCTGGTATTGAAAGGTTTGACGTTATCTTATTCATAACCCCTAATGATGAGCTTTATATTAAACGTGTCATAGGATTACCCGGAGACCATGTTGCTTATAAGAAGGACACCCTTTATGTAAACAATGAAGCTTTTGAAGAACCATATTTAGATTTGCATAAAAAACAACTACTAGACACTAGTTCACTAACAAAAGATTTCACTTTACAGTCTTTAACAGATCATTCAACGATACCAGAAGGCTACTTATTTGTTTTAGGTGATAACAGAAGAAATAGTATTGATAGTAGATATTCTAGTGTGGGATTAGTACCATTGGAAAAAGTATTAGGGAAAGCCAACGTTAGATTTTATCCATTTGACAGTGTTGGTATTGTTAAATAATTCGTTCATCAGAGAGCCTATAATTCCAATAACGATTTATAATTTAAAAAATATTAAATAAGCTACAAAAGCCATTCATTCTGAGTGGCTTTTTATTATAGCACTTAGGGGATAATTTCTGTAAAAAATCTTCGATAAAGAATCACTTCACTTCTACTTTAAAACACTGATAGATGAAAAATTTGACACCTCAATATTAAGGAGTCAAATTTAAAGGATAGTATCGTGGCAGTAGTACATTTGGTATGTCTGTAAATGGTGTACGTTCTGGTCTAGAAAATGAAGTTATAGCAAGTGCGTATGTAGCTGTAATAAGTAGTTTTAATAACTTTTCTTCTTATAAGACTGAAATAGATAATAGTAGCTCAATAGCTGTGAAATTTGATGAGTACTTTACTCTTTTCGAGTCAAATGTAGACTATGACTATGATTACCATTGGACACCTGGATTGAGTTATATTGAGAGTTTAAACATTAGGGCCTGATAGTTACGTACTTAATATAAATTATGCAACTCATTCTGTGATTAGTAAGCTTAACGATTAATATCTATCATAATAATTGCTAAAATCGAATATTAATAGTTTACTAAAAATATGATGATAATTAGGGGGAGGGAAATGAAAAAGTTAGTTTTATTTAATTTAATATTTTGTTTACTAGTTATTTTTGTTAGCTATCAATATTTTAACCTACAGTCTCGAAAAGCTGTTGCCTATTTTTATGCTGAAAACTATATAGAAACGAACTATGGAGTAAAAAAGGAAAACTTAGATTCTGTAGAAATTAACTATAGAATAGGAATGGGTTTGTTTGATATGGTTGTAGTAGATAAAAAATCAGATAAACATTATTACTTTGAAGTTGATTTATCTAATAATGATTTTTCATTATATTATATAAGTGACAATACAGATATCCATAATGAAAACAAATAAATTAATACTTGAAGCGTTATTTTAATTAAACTTTATAAATATTTAAAAAGCCATTCATCCTGAGTGGCTTTTTGTTTTGTCTTTCTTCTCGCAGACGCTATAAAGTACGGGAAAAACTACTATGGAACAGTTTAGGGATAAATACTATTGGGCAAGGAGGACATCATGAAGATCAATCCATTAAACCTATCTAACTTTACATATTTAAATGTTTGCTGATGGTGGGGAAGGAAATCTTCAGGGAAGCATCCACCACAAGGAGATGCTGGAAACGGAAAAGGGACTACTTTGACACTTGAAACGGTTTAAGCATTTCTAAGAGCCAATGATGAGAGGAAGAAATGGTTGCATTCATTTGCTGATATGCGTGTAACGGAAGCGATAAAAACGTATGAAACGAAAACTCCTCCATAGATGCTAGAAGAGGAAATTACAAATCGTTATCCACCGGAATCGGAGAAGACGAAACAGTTACGTGAGTTAAAGGCACAATTTGAGCAGAGCAAGAAAAGGCGTTTATGGAGCTTTCAACGTAGATAGCCAATGGTTTGAAAGGAGGAAAACAAAATGTTTAATGAGCATAGTGAACTACTAGCTATCTGGTATACCTATGTGCTAGCAAGACCTGAAAAGCGTAATCAAATACCAAAATCATCGAATCTATGTCAAGTGGTTATAGCAAACTAGAACAAGAATTTGATAGTAAAATTTATGGATTTCAGTCAAAAGAATAAAGTGAAATAATAATATTGTAAATATAATAGGTTTAACTGTTATGTTGTTTCTATCTTAAATAATTTAAAGATAGTTATTGGAGGGGATGGTTGGATGAGTAAAGACTTTATTATTTTTGGTGCAAGTCAAGGGCTTGGCGACGCCTTTGTAAAAGGTCTACCCTTAGCGGGAGATACAGTATGGATGGTGTCAAGAACAAGACCAGAAAGTTTGGATATTAATGATGGTGTAAATCGCAATTGGCTCTCCATAGATTTATCAAATCAACAACAAATCTCTTCTTTAAAGGAAACCTTAAAAGGCATTGCAATAGATGTATTAATATATAATGTTGGCGTATGGGAAAAGCATGGTTTCGAGGATGACTATACATTTGATAAGGATGAAATAGAAGATATTTCGAACTTAATCAATATAAATCTAACTTCTACTATTACGTATATTCAAGCGCTTCTCCCAAACTTAAGACAAGCTAAAAATGGAAAAGTCATTTTAATTGGTTCAACGGCAGGCTTAGAACATACAAACAGTTCACAGGTTTCATTTGTTGCATCTAAATTCGGCTTACGGGGCATTACAAATGCTCTACGTGAACATTTGAGGGGAGACAAAATTCCTGTCACTTGTATTAATCCAGGGGAACTAGCAGCAGAAGTCCCTTATGAAGAAGGTGCAGAAAAGGCAATTGATCTCTATGAAGGTACACGTATACCTGTACAAGATATTGTATCTATTGTGCAATGTGTGATTAATTTATCACCAGTTTCATGTGTTAAGGAAATTATTATCCCTTCAATAACAGACTTAAATGCTTGATCGTTTCAAAACAAGTAAAATTACAATAGATTTTAAGCCTTCTACAATCATTTGTGGAGGGCTTTTATTATGCAAAAAGGAAGATGTGCAATGAAAACTGACACATTATATACATCACTTGTAGGCGGCTCCATGGCAGGAGTCGCTTATTTTGTTGGTGGGATTGACCATTTAATCAAAGCACTCACTATCTTTATGGCGATTGATTATGCTACCTGTATGAAAAGTTAGGCTATAAAAAAACAGGTGAAACAAAGAAAATAAACGACAATATAACAATAGTGTTTTATGAAAAATCCTATTCTATTTAAAAATTCATAGTTAATTAGTGACTCATAGAGTTTACATAATAACTTCTAAAAATCAATGTTTCGTGTAACGGGTTCTGTTTTGAAGTACAAAAAGCAAAATCGCTGGTTAAAAAGACAATTAATTAGCATAAAAAAGGTACTGCAATGGCAGTACCTTTTTTGTACAACTTGTTTTGATATTTCGTGCATCAAAATTTAACTAAAGCCACCAGTTAGTTGAATAAGGAGAAAATAATTAATGTTATGCCCTTCCCCTGACTTTTATTTGGTCTGAGTTAATAGCGGAAGTATCTCTTTAATAAAAGAACCGTTTTTAAACTCTTTAATTCTTATGCCAACCCCATTGTCAGACTCATAACCTCTTATATGGTATTTAATTCTTATTGGTGTGTTTTTTTGCAATACAATAGCTGAGAAATCCCACGGAAATAACTTTAATGTTTTTCTAATATCCATAGTTGTAGCTGAACTATGTAATATTGATATTTTATTTTCCTGTTCTTTATACACGACGGCATTATCCAAGATTTTAAAACGATAGTTATTAATAAATAAAGCGGCTACATCTTCTTCAGAATATAGTTCTAAAAAAACAAGTTTATTTCCTTTATCTTTACAAAATTTATTGAGAATCATAGCCTCATCTTTAATATTTTCGATATAGATGTATGATGAATCATATCTTATGTCCAAATAAAACACTCACTTTTTCTGTTATTTAACAAAAATATTACCATAATCTAAAATAATTAACCTGCTCCGTTAGTTGAAAATAGTACCTTTCCATTAAAATCCTTACGTTAACTAATTCGAGCGAAAAAAAGATTATGTATACACATCGTTACTGTTTTGTCCCAATTTTCAGGTGTAAAACAAACCCCAGCCAACCCCACTTCGTTACACAAAATAAGTCACGAAAGTCACGAAAAAGTCACATTTCTCCCGAAAACATGTGATTTTCGGCGAAAACAAGTTTTTGTACATTCGTAAGAAACCTTGCTATAATGGGCTTTGTGATTACATATGAAAGAGGGTAAAAGCATGAACGCTTACGACGAATATATGAAACAGGTAGTGAAACCGATGCGTGAAGAATTGGTGGAGGCTGGATTTAGTGAATTGACAACGGCGGATGCTGTCAATGAATTTATGGCACAAGCAAAAGGGACATCGTTAGTGGTCATTAATTCAGTTTGTGGTTGTGCGGCGGGGCTTGCTCGTCCGGCGGCTCGTGAAGCGGTAGCTGTGGTGAAGCCAGATAATTTGGTAACGGTATTTGCGGGACAGGATCCTGAAGCAACTGCTGCGATGCGCGGTTTTTTTGAGGATGTGCCACCAAGTTCACCATCAATGGCCATTTTAAAAGATGGCGAATTGGCGTATTTTATTCCACGCGAACAAATTGAAGGTTTCCCAGTGGAGCAAATTACCGCGCATTTAACGGGTGTTTTAGAGCAGACATGCGAGAAGTAAAAACGATTGTGACTACAGCGGGCAGACCAGACGACTTGTCGATGGCGCTCGCTGATTCTGTTTGCGTGACATTAGGTGTTCCATTTGTGCCTCGGAAAAAACGTTCAATTCGAAAAATTTCTGAGGAAAAACAGGCAAACGTTATTGTTGCGGGGAAAAATCGCTATGAATATTATGCACTTGGCGCCGATGAGCCTTTTTTCTTTCATCCAAATTCAGCGGCATTTCGCTTGAAGCGTGTAGCACGCGGTGAAGCAGAGCCATTTTTGCAAGCGGTACAACTAGAAAAAAATGATACACTATTAGATTGTACGCTAGGCTTAGGCGCAGACGCGATGCTAGCAGCTTTTATTGTAGGAGAATTGGGCCGCGTAGTAGGGTTGGAGGCTGATCCTAATGTGGCATTTATTGTGGCCCACGGTATGGACAACTATGATACTTCTGAACTTCCGTTAACGGCATGCATGCGTCAAATTGAAGTAGTCCAAACAGAAGCCGTTCACTATTTAAAGCGACTGCCAGACAATGTATTTGATGTCGTTTATATGGATCCGATGTTTGAGGAAATAATTGAGGAATCGAATAATTTCCAGGCACTTCGTTCAGCGGGGGCACATGTCACTTTAACAGATGAATGGGTAACAGAAGCAAAACGGGTTGCCAAAAAGCGCGTCGTGTTAAAGGCCCACTACCGATCAACGTGTTTTGAGAAATATCAATTTTCAAGATTAACGCGCTTAACTTCGAAATTCCATTATGGTGTGATTGAGAAGTCTTAAATAACAAACTTCAAGAGCAGACATGTTTATATGTCTGTTCTTTTTTGTGATTTGTGTTAACTTTTTATATAAAAATAGTTTACACAAAGGTTTTTTAGCGCTATTATAATTTCACATGCAACAAAGCCGGTTTTGTGCATCAAAATTTATTAAGTGAGGTTTTTTTATGACTACAAAAGAAATGGTTTATGCGGCACTTTTTGCGGCATTAATTGCAGTATTAGGGCTGATTCCACCAATTTCTGTTGGTTTTATTCCTGTACCGATTACCGCTCAAACATTAGGTGTGATGTTAGCAGGGGGATTTTTAGGAAAGAAAACAGGGACTATTAGTCTCGTGTTATTTATTGTTTTAGTTGCTTTAGGATTACCGTTATTATCTGGTGGCCGTGGAGGATTTTCTGTATTAGTTGGACCATCAGCTGGTTATATATTTAGTTGGCCAATAGCAGCATTCTTAATTGGTTTAGCAACAGAGAAAGTATGGTCAGGTTTAAAGGTTTGGAAATTACTAGTTATTAATTTTTTATTCGGTGTTATCCTTGTTAGTTTAATAGGGGCACCAGTAATGGCATTAATTACACAAACATCGATTTGGGCAGGTTTAGTGGGCGCATTAGTGTATTTACCAGGAGATTGTATCAAGGCGATCATTGCGGCGATCATTGTGCTTCAATTAAAAATGGTGAGCCCAATTGAACAAAAGTTTAATAAAGAAATAGAATAAGAGTGTTTTCAAAAGGTGAGTGAGGATATGAACATCATCGAGCCCATTATAGAACATGCAGTTCGTCAGCCAAATGAAATTGCGCTAGTGCATGAGGAACGCGTACTTACATACCATCAATTAATTGAGGCAATGAAAAAAATTGCAAAAGGTATTCAATTGAAAGGACTTGAAGACGAAAAAATTGCGATTTTATCCAATAATCGCATTGAATTTGTGGAAGTTTTTTTAGGGATTATTTATGCAGGCTGTGTACCTATATTATTTGATCCTAAATGGAGTCAATATGAGATTGACAAAGTATTAAAATTAGCGCAACCGAAGATGATTTTCTTTGAGGACATGCATGAAGAATACTTGCAAAAGTATCCCTTCGAGCAGATTGAAAAGTATGTTTTTTCCAAAAGGCATGATGCTTCTTACGATAAATGGTTATCAACTTTAATTACTGAAGATTCTGGTAACAAAGCGAAAGACCCGATATTTATAGGCTTTACTTCAGGGACAACTGGTACGCCAAAAGGATACGAACGAACACATGATTCTTGGCTAAAAAGCTTTATTGCGACCAAAGAAGCATTTCATCTAAAGAATTTAAATAATGTCCTAGCGCCAGGTCCTTTCGTGCAGTCACTATCCCTCTTTGCGCTTATGCAAAGCTTATATTTTGGTGGGACGTATTATATGATGACCACTTTCGATGAAGAAAAAGTAGTCAAGTATTGTCGCCAAGTACCGAATTTAATTTTATTTCTAGTGCCGACAATGATTGAAAAGTTGCTTAATCTAGAAGGGGTGGAGGATATATATGCCCAAGCCATCATTTCTTCTGGAGCTAAATGGTCTGAACAATCGAAAGCACGAGCCAAAAAGCTCTTTGGGGCAACGAAATTATATGAATTTTATGGCTCTTCCGAAGCTAGCTATATTAGTTATTTAGATGTTCAACAAACCATACAAGAACATATAGTTGGACAACCTTTTCCGGGAGTAGCTATTTCCATTCGAGATGCACAGCAATGTGAAGTGTCAAAGGGAGAAATCGGTTTACTATATGTACGTAGCGAGATGATGTTTAGTCGTTATTTTCAATTGCCTGAAGAAACAAATGCTGTATTTCACGAAGGCTGGTTAAAAACGGGCGATTATATGATGCAGGATGATACAGGCGCATTACATTTAGTGGGGCGTGCCAATAATATGCTGATAACAGGTGGCTTAAATGTTTATCCTGAGGAAGTGGAAACAGTACTTAAACGACATGTTGCTGTTGATGACATGATAATTGTAGGTGTACCAGATGATTACTGGGGGGAGAGACTTGTTGCTTGTATAAAATGGCATGATAGCCGGTCGCTGTCCATAGAAGAACTTCAGCATTTTGGCGCACAATTTTTAGCTAGTTTTAAGTTGCCTAAACAATTAGTGACGGTACAAAATTTCATTTATACAAGTAGCGGAAAGATAGCTCGTAAGGCAATGAAAGATTGGGTAATGGAGGCATTAACGTGAGAGAAGCAGTGATTGTCATGGCAAAACGCACACCAATTGGCAGGATGGGTGGTCAACTTGCAACACTAGAACCGGAGCATCTAGTTGCACCATTAATACAACATATTATTAAAGAAACAGCGTTGCCAAGTGATTGTATCGATGATGTTATTGTAGGAAATGTTGTTGGTCCAGGTGGTAATTTGGCAAGACTAGCAGCTTTAGAGGCAGAATTGCCACTATCAATTCCAGGTGTAACAATTGATCGTCAATGTGGCTCTGGATTAGAAGCGATTAATATGGCAGCAAGATTTGTGCAAAGTGGAGCGGGAGACGTTTATTTAGCCGGTGGTGTAGAAAGTACAAGTCGAGCACCTTGGAAAATGACCAAGCCACACTCATTAATGGCTATGCCCGAATTTTATGCTCGTGCTCCGTTCACGCCTCAACGGTACGGCGATCCAGACATGGGAATTGCGGCTGAAAATGTCGCGAAGGCCTATTCGGTTTCACGTGAAGCACAAGATTGTTATGCCTATAAAAGTCACCAAAAAGCAATTTACGCAATGAAAACCAATCGTTTTACCGATGAAATAGTTCCGCTACAAGTAAATAATAAATGGGTGACTACAGATGAATGTCCAAGAGAAAATACTAGTATGGAAAAGCTGCAATCGCTAAATTCTGTATTTTTAGAAGATGGTACTGTTACGGCAGGGAATGCTTGTCCGATTAATGATGGAGCTGCGCTTGTTTTAGTCATGTCATTAGATAAATGTCGTGCTTTAAATTTACAGCCCATTTTACGAATTGTTGATACACAAGCTGTAGGAGTAGATCCTAATTACTTGGGAATTGGACCAGTACCGGCTGTAGAAAAATTATTATCTAAACAGCAACTAACCATTCAAGATATTGATATTGTGGAATTTAATGAAGCGTTTGCATCCCAAGTGTTAGCTTCACTTCAAGCCCTGCAAATTCCTGAGGACAAAGTCAATCGGGCAGGTGGCGCGATTGCCATTGGTCATCCGTACGGCGCATCAGGTGCTATTTTAATGACGCGCTTATTTTATGAAATGAAACATCAACCATATAAAAGAGGCCTTGCTACTTTAGGGATTGGTGGGGGTATGGGGCTTGCAACACTTGTGGAGGCGGTCCAATGATTGCTACTAAGAAAATCATTGTAACGACTGAGTGGATTCAGAACTATGCAAAAAGTATAGAAGCCCCATTGCAATACGTACAAAATAAACTAATTGCCCCTGTGACCATGCCAATTATCTTTTGGCAACAATTTGAAGGCTTCATGCTAAATAATCAAACACCGCTTTTTCATGGTTCCCAACAATTTACGTATCATTCGCCAATTTTTGAAGGTATGGTATTAGATTGTGAATTAGAGTTAAGTCATACAGTTCATAAGCAAGGAAAAGCTGGCATGATGACTTTGTTTACTTATACATTAAACTGCTTACAACAAGGTATAGAAATTGTACAACTAGAAACTGTATTGATTCAAGTAGGTGCTGTTACATGAAAAAAACCATTACAGCAGAACAAGTCTTAAACTATGCACATGTATCACAAGATCATGCAGCGATTCACGTCAGTACGGAGGCAGCAAAGCAAGCGGGCTTTGAAAGACCAATTGTTCATGGCATGTATTTAATGGGGCTTGCTCAATCATTGTATATAAAAGAAAATCCATTGAAATGGATTTTCCGCTATTCTATGCGATTTCAACAGCCACTCCTAATAGATGAAGAAGTGACTTTTCGATTTGTTGAAAAGCATAATACGATAGAAGTAATGATCTTGTCGAATAACGACAAAATCGCATTAGGATACTTTGAAGTAAAGGAGTTGGAAATATGAAAAAGGTCGTGTTGATTTCGGGTGCAACTAGAGGGATTGGTCGCAGTATAGCTATTCATCTTGCGAACAATCACTACAGTGTCGTTGTAAATGGCACGAACCAATTGTTAATAGATGAGGTTGTTCAACAAATCCAATCAGAAGGTCATGAGGCAATTGGTTATTGTGCTGATATTTCGGATATGGATGCGGTGTCAGCAATGATGGAAGTAATTATAGAAGCATTTGGTCAAATGGATGTTTTTATTCATAATGCTGGCATTCTTCGAGACGAAAAATGTACAAAAATGACGACCGAGCAATGGCAAGATGTCATTAATGTTCATTTACACGGTGCCTTTTACAGTATTTCGCACGTACTTCCACATTTACTTAAACAAGGTGGCGATATTTTACTCATGACTTCAACAGCAGGGCTATTGGGCTCTAAAGGCCAACTTAATTATAGTGCTGCAAAAGCAGCTTTACTTGGAATGACATGGACTTTAGCGGAGGAGTTGAAGCCATTTAATATCCGCGTAAATGCCATTTCGCCTGCCGCATTAACAGATATGACAAAGCCTGTTATAGATTTTATAACAAAAAAATATGAGGAGCGAAACGAATCGTTTCCAGATTTTTGGAAAGTGGGGCAACCAGAAGATGTTGCCTATTTTATCGGTACATTACTTGCACAGCAAGATCCAACTATGACAGGTGAAATCTTTGGTGTAAATGGCACAACGGTTACGAAATGGGTTAAACCTCAAAAAAGCTTTTCTGCAAGTAGTCCCGAGCAATTTTTTGCTATGTATAAACAGCAAAAAGGAAGTGACTAAATGCTAGTATTTGAGGATGTTTATTTTTATCATCAAAAGGATGCCCCGATTTTAAAAGATATTCACTTTACAATTCAATCAGGTGAATTTGTGTCCATTGTTGGCAAAAATGGCTGTGGTAAATCCACGCTTGCTAAATTAATGAATGGTCTATTATTACCAAAAAAAGGGGATGTCCGTTTTCATCATTTAAAGACTGCTAATAGTGCAGATTTAATTGAAATACGACAGCAAATAGGCTTTATTTTTCAAAATCCTGAAGATCAATTTATTACAACAACCGTTCGAGATGAAATCATTTTTGGTCTTGAAAATATACGTGTACCGAAGGAAGAAATGGAGCAGCGAGTTCAATGGGCGAGCAAAGCAGTGGGCATGGAATTTTATTTGGATAGTATGCCACATGAATTATCGGGTGGTCAGAAACAACGTGTAGCGATTGCGGCCATATTAGCAATGCGCCCACAATGCATTATTTTTGATGAGGCCACATCAATGTTAGATCCATTAGGGAGAGATCAAGTGTTAACACTTATGCATAGTCTTTCTCAGCAAGGGCTGACGATTATCCATATTACGCATCATATGGAAGAAGTATTGCACAGCGATCGTGTACTATTACTGGATAACGGTCAAATTTGCTTTGATGGACAGCCAATAGACCTTTTTAAATCGGTTTCTCTAAAAGATTATGCCTTATTGGAACCAGTAGCTGTTAGAATTCATCGATTGGCGAATGAAGCATGGTCATTTACAGCGGATTGGGAAGGAGCGCTTCGTCAACTATGGGATACCAGCTTAAAAACGTGACAGTAAAGTACAATGAAAAAATTGCATTAAATAATATTTCGTGTGCGATAGAAGATGGTAAATGGATTGCGGTCATTGGAAAAACAGGAGCCGGAAAGTCTACGTTTGTTCAACTACTAAAAGGATTAGTAGATTTCCAAGGGGAATATAGGCTACATAATAAGCCCGTGAAAGTGAGTGAGAAAGGGAAATCACCAGCCTTGCAGGACATTGGCTATGTCTTTCAGTATCCAGAGCATCAGTTTTTTGAAACGACTGTCTATAAAGAGCTTGCGTTTGGTTTAAAACTACTTGGGCAATCAGAAAAAGCCATAAAAGCTAGTATATTCGCTATGCTTGCAAAAGTAGGTTTAGACGAAACGATTTTAACACTTGCCCCTTTTCAACTAAGTGGCGGTCAAAAGCGGCGTGTTGCTATTGCATCCATATTATTAATGCAACCAAAGCTGTTAATTTTGGATGAACCTACAGCTGGGCTTGATCCTATCAGTAAATTATCGATACTCCATTTTCTAAAGGAATGGCATTTGGAAACGAAATGTACAGTATTGTTTGTTACCCATCAAATGGAAGATGTTGCTGAGTACGCAGATGAAGTGATCGTGATGCAAGGTGGGGAACTACAAGGACATTTAAATACCAACCAATTGTTTTTACAGCAGTCCCATATATTATCAACAGCGGGCCTAAAAACACCTGACCATTTGCGACTATTAAACATTGTGGAGCAATTAATAGGAGAGAAAATAGCGGTAGCAAACTGTAAGGAGCAAACGATTTTCACTGCGGTGAAGCCGTATCTACAGTTTGGGAGGGAGTTGGATGCGTAGTTCGATTATTATTGGACAATATGTCGACAAGCAGTCTGTTTTTCATCAATTAGATCCGCGCATAAAAATTATCAGTATTTTTATGCTAATGATAAGTTTTTTATTGTTGGATACTGTAACGAGCTATGTGGTCGCTACTATTTTTGTATTCACACTTATCGTTGTTTCGAAAGTTTCTGCTATTCACATTTTCAAAGGGCTACGGCCTTTGTTTTTTATTTTATCTTTTACATTTTTCTATCATTTGTTTTTAACAAAAGGGCATATTATTTGGTCAATGGGCTTCATAACTATAACTGTTGAAGGGCTTGAAGCGGGGATACGTTTTGTTTGGCGTATTTTATTACTTGTCTTGCTAGCTTCGCTTTTAACGCTTACTACGAAGCCACTTATTTTAGCAAAAGGTTTAGAAAACTTGCTAAAACCTTTGGCAAAGTTCCACGTGCCAATAGAACAGTTTTCATTAATGATTGTAATAGCAATTCGCTTTATTCCAACCGTTTTAGAAGAGTTGCAACGTATTATATTAGCTCAAAAATCAAGGGGATTTGACATGCAATCATTACCATTTATAAAGCGTGTATTTGCGTATATACCAATAATTATACCGTTACTATTTACTACTATTAAAAGAGCAGACCATTTAAGTGACGCGATAGATGCCAGAGGCTATGGTAATGGCAAAAATCGCACGAGTTATATGGAATTACAATATCGGCAAAAAGATTGGATGGCTATGTGTGGAACAATTTTGTTTATATTATTATTAATTTTTATTAAATGGAGTGGCTTTTAACATGAAAATTTTTGGCGCGATTATTGATAATGAGACAAGATGTGTCCATTACCATACGGAAAAAGATATTATTGCAATAAAATTTGCATGCTGCGAGCGCTATTATCCTTGCTATAAATGCCATGAAGAACATGCGAAGCATGCTATAAAGCGTTGGCAGCCATCACAGTTTCAAATAAAGGCAATACTTTGTGGACATTGTAAAGAGGAATTGACAATTCATACTTATATGCAGTCTCCATCTTGTCCAAAATGTCATGCAGTCTTTAATGACAGATGCAAAAACCATTATCCGATATATTTTGAGCTGCAAACTGATTAATTGCGTTTTAGAAGGTGTTTGATAAAAAAAGGGTTTACATATTGAAAATAATATGTTATATTAATAAACGTGCTATTTTGGGTAGCAATTTTCAGTAATCTGGCATTCTGCTTTTTGTTTTTTAGGATACTTATTCACACTGGCGCATGCTTTGGGGCTGCAAGGACGCAAAAGAAGGTTGGGTTTGCGTTGCTTAAGTTAGAAAGCACACAGTGGAATTTTACCGCGGTGATGAAACGAAGATGTTTCGAAATAATATTCCCCAGATGATTGGGTTGAGACTTTACAATTTACAGAAATGTTACCTATTAAATACTAAAGGGGTAGTTTCGCAAAAGCGAGACTACCCCTTGTCTAATTTTTACGCCATTATTACACCTGCTTACAAACAATAGCAAGGTGTATTTTTTATGCAAAACCTCCTAAAATACGACATAAAACGACAATCTATCATGGATTATATTACCGTTTACTATTGTGGGAAAATAAGTAATAATTAATTTAAGAGTTTTTTCAAAAATCAAATAGATGATAATTTGATTTAAAAATTCTGAAAAATGATTGAGGTGAGGGTGGCATATGAAACATGTACAAACGCGACCAATCAGCGTATTGGATCAATTAACAGATGTAGCTAAGAAACAACAAGTAAGCTTGGATGTATTAGTAACTAGCTATGCCCAAGAAAGATTATTAGTTCGATTGGCTGCTTCTTCCTATGAAGATCAGTATTTGCTGTATGGTGATTTTTTAGTAGGTCTATTAGCGAAGGATATTGCAAAGTCCACGGCAAGAATGACTTTGTGCGCAAAAAAAATGGCCAATAAAGACAGCATTATTAAACATGCTTTTCAAGAAATAAGTACGGCTAAAGTAGCAGAAGATGGCATTCATTTTATGAGTGAAGAAATAGAACTTTCCTCTAGCGATGAAGAAGTTTATATACGAATCCCTGCACAAATAGCATCCATCACAACATACATAGAAATAACAATATGCCTTTTTAATACGATTCCAATGTCGCCAAAAAAGATTGTCCTGCCGACATACCTTGGTAATGCAACAATGGAGCAATTAGCGTATCCAATAGAGCTTATCATTGCACATAAATTTAACACAATATATCAATATCCAGCATTAGAACAATCGATAAACGACTATTATGATATTTATTTATTAGCAACGACACAAAATTTTGAAGGTCGTGTTTTACAAGAGGCCATTTTCGACACATTTGACCGACAAAAAACGACAATTGAAAAATACCCGGTCATGTTTTCTAAGAAAGGAGGGCAACTCTTAACGGATGTACCTTTTGATAAAGTACAGGAGGTTGTCCAGCGATTGTTAAAGCCAATATTTGCAGAACTAGTCGTAGAAGGTGAATTTTTTAAAAATTGGGATTATAAACTTTGTGATTGGCGATAATAAAATGAAAAATCCGCGAGCTCTAAGCAAGTCGCGGATTTTTTTAAGAAATATGAATTAGTTCGTGAAACATAAAGAAGTTAAATAACCTAACATTAATAAAAGACCAATACCCATTAAGATTGACATATTTTGTACCTCCTTTTAAAAAACGACACATTATTCATAAATTATTGTACAATGAAATATAGAATTATGAAACCTTTTATTGGTTGGGACGTATTATATTATAAGTAGAATTACCAATTTGTACATAAAAGAGAAGGTGTTAATTAATGAAAAAGTGGGTTCAAAAAAGTATCGTTATTATGGTTGCGTTTTTAACATTTGGATTAATTACGCCAACACATGAAATTTGGGATGCATTCGATCAAAATCCATCGAACCGTGCCTCAATTGGTCCTTCACCTGGGACAAGCACTGCACTAGCAGCTGAACCAGAAGCAATTACACAAGAAGCGACCGCAATACAACATGAAGCCATCGACTATGGCGCACTCCTAGTTGACGCAGCAAAAGAACAGTCCTATATGAAATTTGGAACAAAAATTGGTCCTAAAATTAGCGATGAATTTGATTCCATTATCTTCCCTAAAATGGAGGAAGCAATCGCAATGACCGTAGCGAGCGTAGAAGATGGCTCACTAGCAAATCTTACTATTACAGAAAAGCCAAGCGGCAACTACGGAGAGAAAATTTTTAATATCGTTAATAACAACACAGGCCAAGATTTAATACGTTTCCATGTTCGTACGGAAAAACGTCCACAAGAAGGCTACTACTATAATTTCCACTACCACAGTGCCGAAGACGATTTTATGGCACATAATAATCTCGGCGATATTTACTGGGAAAAAAACACACCACCGAAATGGTTATCATAGTATTTCCGAAACACTCGTATAGCATACGAGTGTTTTTTTGTGGAAATGCTGATATTTCAAGGTTTGTAGTGAAAAGTGAGAAATTATTTTTGTAACTCAGCTTTGAAGTTTTTGATTTCCTTTATGTACTTTATTGGATTTTCTAGCATTGAAAGGGAGATATAGAGTATTGCTTATTGCAAATCAATAACTTAGAAAAGCATGGATATTATGAGAATAGGCTGCTTGGGGAATGGCAATGACTTTATTAAAGCGACGTTACCAAAACAAGCGCTATCGTTAAAGTGGATTCCCAGTGGATATGGATGTACAATGCTGAGGTTAGTATTATAGTGCTTTCTAATACGAAAACAAAAAACACCTCGATAGAAAAGAACTTTCGAGGTATTTTGGCAACAAGCTGAAATTTAGAATTTTATAATCATATTCTTTTTTTAGTTTTGAACTGATAGGTTATGCCAAACACTATATTAAATATTAAACCAAAATTAATAGGGTTCAAAAAAACCCAAAGTAAATTTACTTCTAATGCTAGCTGTAAAAAAATCCACAAATGCAAAATCACAAAAAAAGCAAAGATCATTGGCCAACTAAAAACATGGTCTAAATTAAACATACAAAATCTCCTATTTAACTAATCAAAACAATTAGAAGCTGCACCTAACATAGTGCCACCTACTCACCAATAATAGTTCCCCCGACAGCACCCACTGCATGTCCAATAACAGGGAATGCAGTTCCTGCACCAAGTCCAACCCCTAAACCAGTTATTGCCCGGAATAATAACCACCAAGAACTCCTAAAGTACATTTCCATTTAGAACGAGCAAGTGTAGTTCCGAGAGTCGGTTGTTCATTGTTATGTAATTCGATAATCAGCCCATTACCAACTGATTTGTAAATTAAATTAATCTCATTACCCTTACTATCTAAAGCTTGTGTTGGTAATACTTCTATATAATCTCCTTTTTTTACAAATATATTTCCATCTTCATCGTTTACAATTGTTACTTCCTCGTTTAATATCTCTAATTGCATCTTACTTTCATTTACAATTGTAAGTCCATAATCATCAGTCTGTTCAGCTGCAGATACAGTTGGTGTAGTTAAACCCATATTTCCCGTGAAAAAGAATAAAAGAACCAAACAAGTCAACACAAAAAATAATTTTCTCATTTGTAAAATCCTCCTTATATTATTCTTAATTCACTAAATATTATAAAAAAGGAAAGTGAAAAATAAAATATAATTCGCAAAATTGTAACAAAAGCTTTACTATCTGAATAATTAACACCGTCTATTATTTCACCTATTATATGTTATGAAAGCTCTTGGGGGTTAAGAAAATATCTCGAATGGTAACTATTTACGGTTGGACGAGGTATAGCGGGGAAGATACACGTCAACAGCGATTTACTCGATTTGATCTTAGTTCTTATGTTCGTCTTCTTAATCATGCTTTATCATTATTAAGGCCGATAAATCCTATTAAATTAAAGGCAAACTATCTTCTAAGTTAATCAGCATTAGCTGTAAAGGATAGTTTTTTTATGGTTCAGCTTTGCTCTTACATAAAAAAGCCTTCCCCAATTGGAGAAGGCTGCTTTATTATTCAGTAACGCGCTCGAAAAATGCGATTGTTTTATCCATATCTGTTACATGTTGATTACACGTCTGGCTATCTGCACAAATGTAATTACTATGATTTGTATAGGTGCCCACAACCTTCCCTTTGATGGACGTTGTAAATAGTCCTACATCAGCGTGGCGATTACAGATGGCGCATATTCCGCGAATGGTATTATTAGAGAAAATACCTTTAAATGCTTTCAGTTTGTCATCTTGTTCGATAATGACATATTTGCGATGTGTACCATGATCATCCCATGCCAAATAGCAAATTTGCTGAAAATTGAATTGTTCTAGATTCGGCAACTTTAACTTTTTTTCTTTTTTGAATAAGCTTTTAATGGTGCTTGCTGTAAGTGGCTTGAAGGGAATAACATACGACATTATTTGTTGTAGGTAGGCTTCACCTGTTCCACGCTCTGAGACAGATAAAATGGGCTCAATTAGCTGAGCTTGCGCAGGTGTCATGGCAATTTTTTCAGTTATTTCTGTTTGTGCAAGTCCGCGTACTGTTAAAATGACGTTTTTATCTATTGAAGTTGCGAGTGTTTGTAAAATTTTATTCATTTGCTGTTCAAGTAAATGATAGTTGGCAACCGTTAAAAACGGCTGAATTGCTTGATTTTCCATGTGAATTCACTCCTGTAAATTAGGCTTTTGTTGTTGTGGCCTAAAGAGATCATCCATATGTGGTGTTAACCTAGACCTCTTCGACCTGTGTAAAGGCGGGTCTAGAGCAGGCATTACAAAAGAATGCGTCCATTTCGATTCCTCCTTGTAAAGAGAGTTATAATTATCTTAACATTTTAAGGGAATAAAATAAAGAAAGAGCAGTAGAAGAAAAGAAAAAATGTCAATAAAGCGAAAAAATAATTGCTAGTAAGGGGGAACACTATGATTATTACAGATAAAATATATGGTCAATTTGAAGTTGAAAGTGTGTTAGCAGAGTTGATTTCAAGTAAGCCCATACAAAGATTGAAAGGCATCCATCAAGGGGGAGCTAGCTATTTGGTGAATAATGACTGGGATGTAACGCGTTTTGATCATTCACTTGGTGTAATGTTACTAATAAGAAAATTAGGTGGTTCAATAGAAGAACAGATTGCAGGATTATTACATGATGTTTCTCATACGGCTTTTTCACATGTTGTGGATGCTGTGTTAAATTATCAAAATGAAGATTATCATGAAACACTATTTCAAGACGTTATTATAAATTCAGAAATACCTTCGATCCTTCGGAAACATCATTATGATGTACAAATTTTATTTGATATTTCTAGATGGACATTACTTGAACAAGACGCACCAGCATTATGTGCCGATCGCGTTGATTATACATTGCGTGATATGTTTACATATGGCTTTATTACAATGGAAGAAATCGAATCATTTCTTCAACAATTAAAAGTTTATCAAGGAAAGATGTATGTGGAAAGTATAACAAGTGCAGAATGGTTTGTTGAAACCTATTATCAAGAAGTTATTGGCTTTTTTATGGACCCATTAAATATTTATGCTTATGACGTTTTGACTCGAATTTTAAAAATATCACTGGAACATCAGATACTTTCTCAACATGACTTTATGAAAACAGATAATGAACTAATTGTCATTTTGAAATCATCAAATAATCAA
The DNA here is from genome assembly GCF_044762075.1 of Lysinibacillus sp. NPDC097195. Lineage (NCBI taxonomy): Bacteria > Bacillati > Bacillota > Bacilli > Caryophanales > Bacillaceae > Lysinibacillus > Lysinibacillus sp. NPDC097195. Next base: position 981,458 of record NZ_JBIWDP010000001.1, read on the forward strand.
GAAGTGCTGGAACTTTTAAATCATTTGCATCCAAATATTAATATAAAGGTAGATGCAAATGATTTTGATATTTTCCGAAGAAATAAAGTTCGTTTAATAGACCCTTTTCTTTACATGGATGGGGAGCTTGTGAAAGCCTCACATGTTTCAGATAGGGTAAGAAAAATAGGAGATAAAGCTTTTGATTATTCAACAACAGGAATGTATATAAAAGTTTTACAAACTAAATAAGTGAAAAAAACTATGTAAAAAGGGTTATTCATTGGTAACACACATTTAACAAAAATTTACGACAACAAAAACATTCCAATTCCGCTAGTTTCTTTAGTTACTAGGTGATTGCATAATCAAAACACTTTTAATATATCGTGATATACGATATAATCGGTAAATACGATATATTAAAGGAGTATAAGTTATGATTCAGGAAATCAATCATTATTTTACAAATATTTTCTATCATCTCCATACGACACATGAAGATGTAATTTCCCATCAAAGTGTCCGTATTTTACAGATGATTAAAAAAGAAGATGAAGTGACTGTGCGTGATATTGCAGCGTTACTGAATATTTCTCAAAATACAGCTTCAGAGCATATAAAAAAGCTTGAGCGCCATGGCTGGATACAGAAAGTACGGGCAGTTGAAGATCAACGCAAAGTACAGCTCTTTTTGACAACTGAAGGACAACTTGTTTTAAAGAAAAATACGGAATTAGATGATGAAAAATTAAATCAAGCATTAGTCCGATTATCCGAAAAAGAACAACAAGAAGTGTTGCATGCATTTCGATTATTAAGTGAGGTGTCGAAATAATGTACACACTTCTAAAAATAATTAGTTCGGCTGCCCTCATCGCACTTGTAACTGAAGTGGCAAGAAGATTTCCTACATATGGTGGGGTAATTGCTGCTCTGCCACTTGTCAGTATTTTAAGTGTTATTTGGTTAACGGTCCAAAGCGAACCTAATGAGCATATTCAGCGCTTTATGATTGGTGTTATCGTTGGACTTCCAGCAACAATGGTTATGTTATTCGTAATGTATATTGCGATGAAATCATCTATCCACATTGTCTTAGCAATTGGGCTAGGCGTTGTATCATGGGCAATTTGTTTAGGTATTCAAAAAGCCATTGCTGGTGTATTTCATATTTCAATTTAAAGTAGGTGTATTAAAATGACAGTAGTGAATATTGCTCAAGTGAATAAAAAAGAGGTCATTGCATTTTTTCAGTCGCACTGGGGCACTACCGAAATGGTTATTTCTAGTGGGATATATGATTGTAGTCGATTACAAGGCTTTGCCTATGTGGACGACTATCAAAATATACTTGGTCTCATTACATATGTTATTCGAGACAACGAATGTGAAATTATATCCCTCGACAGCACTAAAGAGGGCAATGGTATCGGAACATTACTTGTTCAAGCAGTAGAGGAACACGCTTGGCAACACCATTGTACGATTGTGTCACTTATTACAACGAATGATAATTTACATGCACTAAAATTTTACCAAAAACGTGGCTATTACCTTGTAGAAATTTTACAAAATGCGGTTGAGCGTGCACGAGTATTAAAACCAGAGATACCGTTTATCGGCAATGACGGTATTCCAATCCGAGATGAGATAAAGTTACAAAAACCATCTACCTCGCTATGAGATAGGTGGTTTTCGTTTTTATTATTTGAGAGATTGGTGACAAGGAAGCTAATGGGCTATGCTGTGTTAAAAAAGTAAATCTCCCGAATGACAATGTCAAAAAAATTATTATAGAATACTAATTTTGAGATAAAACGACAGCGCTAAAAAGGAGAAAGTTGTTTCGTTGCTTACTATTTGTCGTTATACTTATTTTGAAGCTTGAAAGTGAGGAATCCAATGAAAAAAATAATATTTATTCTGTTTTTTAGTATGCTCGTAGTGGGAGCAGTTTTCGTTATTTATTTGAAAAGTCATCCACCACTTGTGGTCAATGGTTTTACAAGTGCTAATGGGGCTATTCAAATCGAAATTGAGAATAAGGGAATCAAAGAATTACAATTGCAATCGATTCTTGTCGATGATAAATTGCCAGCAGAGGCTAAGCTGATTATTAGTAAATCAGAACCTTTTGAGGTGGGCACAAAAATTGATAACAACGCAAACATGTCATTTCATAAAATAACGCAAGTAAAGGTTTTTCCAAGTCAATACATAGACCGACAAGCAATTGGTAAACAGCCACAATATTATGCATTACAAGTCGATGCTACGGCTATTCACAAGGTAACAATCCAATATAAATATTTAAAAATACCATTCACATTAACAGCGCAACTTCAAGCAAAATAAAAAATCCGCAAGTTGATAGTAAATCAACTTGCGGATTTTTTCTCAATATTTGTCATATCACTTATGCCATTGTCATTTCATTAGATTGTTTGATGAAAAAAACCTATTATTCCAAAAACATGGTAATCTAATGGTAATAGTTATTGCTATGATAGGAGGGGTATAATGGGATTAGCATTAGTTGGTATTGCGCTAATTATTAGTATTTTAGTTGTCGTAATTGTTGTCTTAAAGAAACAGTCTAAAGTTGATATCATGCTCCAGGTTGAAGCGATATGTGAGGGAAAAAATGAATTGGACCAGGCCATAATGAAAATATACTTTACATTTTCAATCGGAAAACTTGCAGGGCGTAGTAAGGAAATTATCGGCAGTATTGATTGGTCAGAAGGATGGATGCCAGTTAGTTACAATTTAAAAGAGCAAGGAAGCTATAGAGATGAGCGAATACCTACTTTGACTGATGATAAGTTTACAACATTTGAAATTGATGCGACCCATGCGCTAGATGAACAAGGAAGCGGGGAGGGCTATGTAGTCCTGGTCTTAGAAAATCCTACCCACACTATGCTGTCTCGAGCAGGTGTCATGCTCGTTGTAACCGCCAACATGGTTTCCTATCAGCTTTCAGATTCTATTAGTTGGCATAATGAGGTGATTGTCAATCACTATTAAATTCAATAAAAACAAGGATCAAAGTGTTAGAGTGACTTCAGTCAATTTAACACTTTTTTCAATTTCTCAGTAATCGTAAGTACAACTTTATTTAATTGCTGTATTTGCAATTTTAAAACTAGGACAATAGTCGATACGTTAATCATTTTATGACATAACTTATTGCTGAGAAAAAATTTTTTATAAAAACTGTCATAGTCCTGTTAAAGCAGGCATTGGGATGTAAAGAAAGTAAAATTTAAACATTTTTAAATATTGACAGGTAATGGTATGTCCGTTATAGTGAATAACAATTTCATAAACAATGAAATCAGTGATGAGAAGGACGAGAGTTTTTGATGAACGATTCACAGAGAGGGAAGCCTAGGCTGAAAACTTCCTAATGCAGCGTCAATTCTTACTACCTTGGAGCAGTGCTTGGAAACTTGCACCGTATTTGCGACGTTACAGCAAAATCAATGAGCTACTAGTACAACTAGTAGGAATTTGGGTGGAACCACGGGTGAATTACACATACTCGTCCCTATTTTGGGGCGGATATGTGTTTTTTTTATTTTCTAGAAAAGGAGAAAAGAACATGTCAAATCAAGAAATAAGTATTCAATTTCCAGATGGAAAACAACAAGTATTTACACAAGGTGTTACTCTAACCGACATTGCACAGGCGATTAGCCCGGCACTGCGTAAAAAAGCAATTGCAGGAAGTGTCAATGGAACCATCGTTGATTTGACGCGCCCGATATTGACAGACGCCCAAATCAAACTATTTGATGTTAGCTCCCAGGTGGGAATCGAAGTGATTCGCCATTCAAGTGCTCATCTGTTAGCACAAGCGATGAAGCGACTATATCCTGAAGCAAAGTTTGGCGTAGGGCCAGTCATTGACAATGGATTTTATTATGATATCGATTTAGCACAAGCTCTTGTACCAAGCGATCTACAAAAGATTGAAAAAATGATGAATCGGATTGTACAAGAAAATATACAAATACAACGCAAAGAAGTGACGCGTGAAGAAGCAATAAGGATGTTCCAACATGATCATTTGAAGCTGGAATTACTAGCTGATATTCCTGAAAATGAGGTGATTACGCTCTATGAGCAAGGTGATTTTTATGATTTGTGTCGTGGACCGCATGTACCTACAACAGGGAAATTACAACACTTCCAATTAATGCATGTTTCTGGGGCGTATTGGAAAGGCAATAGTCAAAATCAAATGCTGCAACGTATTTATGGTATCGCATTTGCCACAAAAGAAGAATTACAAGATTACTTAGTATTTTTAGATGAAGCAGACAAACGTAATCACCGTAAATTAGGGAAAGAACTTGAATTGTTTATGTTTTCAGAAGAAGCACCCGGTATGCCGTTTTATTTAGCAAATGGTCAAATAGTCCGCTATGAATTAGAATCGTTTTTACGCAATTTACAAACGACATATGATTATCAAGAGGTTCGTACACCATTTATGATGAACCAACGTCTTTGGGAGCAATCTGGTCATTGGGATCACTATAAAGACAATATGTATTTTACACATGTAGATAAGCAAAGCTTTGCGTTAAAGCCGATGAACTGTCCGGGCCATATGTTAATTTTCAAAAATAAAAGACATTCCTATCGGGATTTACCGATTCGGATGGCGGAGTTTGGGCAAGTACATCGCCATGAGTTTAGCGGTGCCCTAAATGGATTATTACGTGTACGAACTTTTTGTCAAGACGATGCCCATATTTTTGTCACACCTGAGCAAATTGAGGACGAAATCAATCTAGCACTGAAAATTATTGATCATATATATCAAGTTTTTGGTTTCCAATATGAAATTGAATTATCGACAAGACCAGCAGATTTTATGGGGGATATTGAGCTTTGGCATGAAGCGGAAACAGCATTGGCAAATGTTCTTCATCATGCAGGATATGCATATAAAATGAACGAAGGAGATGGAGCATTTTATGGTCCGAAAATTGATATCCATATTAAAGATGCTATTAATCGTAGTCATCAATGTGCGACAATCCAACTTGATTTCCAACTACCAGAGAAATTTGATTTAACATATTTAAATGAACACAATGAAAAAGTAAGACCAGTCGTTATTCATCGCGCTGTCTTTGGTTCCATCGACCGTTTTTTGGGCATTTTAATTGAACATTTCGGTGGGGCATTCCCGACGTGGTTAGCACCACAACAAGTAATCGTAATAGGGGTCGCCGATAGCCATCAACAGTATGTCGAGCAAGTGGCGCAAGTACTAGCAAATGAACACATACGTGTACGAGTAGATAATCGTCAAGAGAAGCTTGGGAAAAAAATAAGAGACGCACAAATGAAGAAAATTCCCTATATTTTAGTATTGGGAGATGTAGAACGAGACAATCAAAGTGTCACAGTGCGCAAATATAATCAACAAGTGTTGAACGAAAAACCATTGCAACAATTTGTTGAGGAACTGAAAGGTGAAATTTTACAAAAGGCATTACCCATTATGTAATAGAGAAAAGCCTGATGGATATTGTTAATCAGGCTTTTTTATAAAGGATTAGAAAAATTATGTGAACATAGCCAAAATTCGAAAGTCATTAGTTTCTTCAAGTATTTGTACCAAATTTTAAAATTCTCTCAATGAATGTGTGATAGATACTTCTAGAAATGGTTTTTCAAGCATACTATATACTCTAGTAAGAAAAGTTCTTTTAAATTATCGTATTGGAGTGTAAATACTATCAGCTAAAAGTATATTATTTGTTTCTGCATCAATGACGATAAATTTATGAAATTCCTCTTGTGCATTTTGTGTGAAGGATGCTAAAAAATAAACTTGTCTATTAGGATGTATCATTGTGTGATTGGAGAGGTCCATTATTTCATGCGTTAAATTTGTTTTTACATTAAAATTTTTTTGCGTCTCAGTCACTTCTTTAAACAGAATTTTTTTCTGCAAGATAAATGTAGCATTGTCATAGTTTTCAAAAATAGATTTATCTAATTGCGTGTAATATTCTTCTGCAACAAGAAATGGTTGAAAGTGATTGCTCGGGTATTGGTACGTAGTTTTTGCTGTAGTGATTGGTTCACAAATAGTAGTCGTTGTCGACTGTTCTTGTAAAGTCTCTGGGTGTGGAAATAAATTAGAAATAACGACCAATGTTAAAAACAGTATTTGCATCATTTGGCCTCCTATAAAATAGCGTTATAGGTAGATTTCCCATTTTTTTGTTATGTATACGTTTCGTTACAGTAACATAGCAAATATAGAGCGAAATGTGAAGCTGTTTTTAACAAGAGATAAAACGGTATGAAAAACCAGCCAAGTAGACATTTTTTTTGACTGGTTTTATTGAAAATGGGATTACTTTATAAAATTTGATTATAAATACTCCTCCTCATTAAGATGCTTGTTTAAAATATCGATTCAGTAATACATCAAGTTCTTGGCTATAATCTACAACGGCAGGGTGAGTAAACCCTAAATCTTTTGCCTTCTTATACATAATTCTCCTTTTGATCTCGATTTCAAACTTCAAGAATTGTTTAAGCAATATATTTACCAACTGAATTCTCCTCCTAATTTTTTTCTGCATATTCTTGATTTAAAACGCTAATGACTTCGATTCAGCTTTTTCATTGTATATCAGTTAAAACAAAAAAAATGTCACATTGTGTATAGGAATTGAAATTCGTAATTTAGTCACAATTTAGTCTATATAACTATAATAAGAATATAAACTTTCATAGAATTATTTGACCTGTATGTCAGTAAAAAAGCTATGTATTTAGCGATAATTCAATGTTTTACTTTTAGAAAAGCTATCGAATTGTATGTTAAAAATACGTGTCTTTTTTCCTATCTTTATTTGTCTTTATAACTAGAAAAAGCATGACGAAAAATTTATTTCGCTTCATTTCTTGTCGCAATTTATCAAATTGTATTATTTACTGTTTAAATAAAAGAGATAATTCTTTTTTTCTAAAATGCTTGACATAAATAGACTTTTTTATCTTGTTAGTTTCGCTAAACAAAAAATAATGAACGCACACATTCTTTTTTGAATGTGTGCGCTTTTTTTAACTACGCGCAAGCCATTCTTCGCGTAATAGGCCAAAAACGATCATATCGTGAAATTTGCCAAAGCGAAAAATTTCATTACGTAGGACACCTTCTTTTGTAAAGCCACATTTTTCATAGGAACGGATAGCTCCTTCGTTAAAGCTGAACACTTGTAATTTAATTTTATTGATGGCAATGTAGTCGAAAATAAAAGTAATGAGTGTTTGCATTGCATCCGTTCCGAATCCTTTTCCATGCCACTTTTCACTAATTGTAATCCCTACGGAGCATGTACTATTTATCCAGTTAATAGCATACACACCACAAGACCCAATAAATTGTTGTGTCGTTTTTTCAAAAATACCAAAGAAAAATTCTTGTTTTTTGCCGCTAATATTTTGAAAAAATGAAGTATGGTCTTCCACTGTATGTGGAAATGGAATATCATCGTTAGCGAGTAGTAAGGTGCTTTTTTCATTCTCCACTTTTATAAATTCATCTAAATCAGATGAGGACATTTGCTTTAGTATAATAGATTGCCCAGTAAGGAAATCGTTAAAATAGTGTTTCATCTAAATTCTCCCTTGCTCAAGGGTTGCAGCAGTGTTACATCCCTTGAAAAATATTTATTTTCAATAACGAACCAACTGCCTTTTCCACAATCATATTCACAACTCCTTAAAATCGAATAGTATAATAATAGCATAGTATGGAATTTTAAGTAATTAAATGAAAAATAATGTGATAGAAATTGTGTCTATTTTTATGCTTTTTATATAGTTTGCTATTTTTTTCTGAAATTTTAATGAAATTTGGTGTTGTAAGTGCATTAGATTCGTTTGGAGACCACTAAGTGAAATGATGAAAGAAGGGAAATCGTGCGATTAAAATTTTATGATAAAAAAGATCAAGCATCCATAGTACAATATGTGTTAGCAGAGGACCAGTTACGTTTTACAATGGCCCCTCAGGCCAGCATTGAACTAGCAGAAAGGGATGTTAATCGACATGCTATTTTAGCGATGAAAGATGACAGACTTGTCACTTTTTTTGTACTACATGAAAAGGATGGGGTAAAACCCTATAGTCAAAATGAACAAGCACTATTAATTCGGGCATTTTCAACAACTATGCAGGAACAAGGGAAAGGCTATGCAAAAGAAGCGTTACAATTATTACCTGCTTTCGTCAAACAATATTTTCCTACCATAAATGAACTCGTTTTAGGTGTTAACTTTTCAAATATAGCTGCTCAGGCATTATATAAAAAATGTGGTTTTGTAGATGAAGGGATTACGGCAATAGGAATTAACGATAAGTTAAAAGTAATGACTTATTATTTATAATCTTATAGAAAAGGAGGAATCGAAATGGTGTCAATAATAGAAGTTGCGACGCTAGAGCATGTGGAAGAACTATGTAAGATCGATCAAGAGGTAATAGGGGATAATTCAAGGAAGGATACGATTATGAAAGCCATTAAGGCCAATCAATGCCTAATTCAGAGAAGGCATAGCACGATTGCGGGGTTTTTAATCTTCACAACCGATTTCTTTGAATGTAGCTTTATTTCATTCATTATTGTCAAATCTTCTGAAAGAAGAAAAGGTGTGGCGACTACATTACTAGCTAATTTTATTGCTATAGCACCTACAAGTAAAATTTTTTCTTCCACGAATAGCTCGAATAAACAGATGCAAAGAGTTTTTGACAATGCCGGTTTCAAGAAGAGTGGCTATATAGAAAACTTAGATGACGGGGATCCTGAAATCATTTACTTTACAATGAAGAAGTAATATTTTATCACTTTAATTTATTTTGAAGTTTTCAGCTACCCTTACTGTTGCTGTTCTATGCATGTTTTAATTATTGGATTGACATTATTTTGTAACAATAACCGTTAAAAAGTGAAAATAGTGTAAAAAATAGCAACTTAATGGAAATCACGACGTTCTTGTAGGGAGAAGTATTTACAACTTCTACAAAAAAAGGATGTTGGAGGTCGATGTTGTTTGGAAACCGAAAAAATAATAAGTATGAGTGGTTATTCATTATTTTTAGCTTTTATTTTACTATTGATTGCCATTTTACCACTTGGTCTAGCTGTAAAATCATCTAGCCTTTTGTTTAGACGACTAGGACTGATACTTACATACACTGCTTTTATTTTACAATTGTGTTACTACCTTTTAAGGTGGTTCGCAGTAAAACATGCACCTGTTAGTAATATGTATGAGTTTATGACGTTTTTTGGCATTATGCTTACAGCTAGCTTTCTCATTATTTATTATTTGTATAGACAGATTGTTGTCGGATTATTTGTCATTCCTGTCGTGTTAATTATCCTAGGCTATGGAAGCGTATTCACAAATGAAGTGACCCCGCTCGTACCTTCATTACAAAGTAATTGGTTAACAATCCATGTCATGACTGTTGCGTTTTCAAGTGCTATCTTATCAATTTCTTTTGCAACGGGCATTATTTATTTGCTGACAAAGTTAGATGTTTATAAAAAATCGTTCAGTACTGTTGCACTAGAAGTTGTTATGTACTGCTTAATTGTTGTCATCGGCTTTAGTGGTATATCGGCAGCATTTAATATAATGACTGAAGACATAGACATTCAATATAAAAATGCACACGGTGTTAATGAAAAGACGGTCTATACAATGATACCACTCATTGTTAATAAAGGAGCTGTCACAGAAAGTGGAGATACAATTGGCTTGATGCAAATAACCCCTACAATCGATGCGAAACAGTTTAATTCAATTGTCTGGTCATTCATAGCAGGGACAATTTTATATGCTGCAATCCGACTGCTTTTTAGAAAGCCTATTATCGTTATTTTACAACCACTTACAAAACGTGTACAAGCCACCTTAATGGACGAAATTTCATATAGGGCAGTTGTGATTGGCTTTCCATTGTTTGCTTTAGGTGGCTTACTGTTTGCCATGATTTGGGCACAAATTGCATGGGGTAGATATTGGGGATGGGATCCAAAAGAAGTTTGGGCACTCATTACATTTTTATTTTACGCAGCGTTTCTCCATCTTCGTCTTGCTAAAGGATGGGAAGGGGAGAAAACGGCTTGGTTAGCCATTATTGGTTTTGCAATTATTGTTTTTAATCAAGTCTTCGTTAACTTAGTTATTGCAGGTCTACATTCTTACGCATAAAATGATAAATGAAAAGAGACATCCATGATGGATGTCTCTTGGACTTTGAACTGTTAATTCTTGAAAAAGAATTAAAGTTTTACAACGTTTGTAGCTTGAGGGCCACGGTTACCTTCTTCAACGCCGAATTCTACTTTTTGTCCTTCTTCAAGTGTTTTGAAACCTTCAGATTGGATTGCAGAGAAGTGTACGAATACATCGTTGCCACCTTCTACTTCGATGAAGCCAAAACCTTTTTCTGCGTTAAACCATTTTACTGTACCTTGAGTCATTTAAAAAACCTCCAAAAATAAATTCAACAATCATATTCCTTCATGCTGTATAAAATAAACACATAATCATATTACTTGAATACGTGGACTCATTGTTTACGATGAAGTAATTTAATTATTACCTACATTATATAACAGATTCATACATTTATCCAGCAAATGCCGTTTTTTAGTAAGAAAAAATTACATAAAGTTAAGTAAAAATATAAAAATTAAAATTATCACTGTCAAAATAAGGTATAAAGTAACTTTGTTTTACTAATAAAGTACTATAAAAAACGTATTTATTTATCTTTTTAGAGATTTGCATACACTTGGCAAAAAGTTTTAGTCAATCCATGCTTTTTCTTTGGCCACGATAACCGCTTCAGCACGAGATTCCACATGTAGTCTGACAAAGAGTTTGGATAAATAATTTTCGACAGTACGTTGTGTTACACCTATTGCAGAGGCAATCGCTTTATTTGTACAACCTTGTGCAACTAGCTGTAAGATTTCTTGTTCTTTACGACTTAGTAAAACTTCTTGCTGGGCATTTGTACGGTTGGAGTGCTGTTGGACAAAATCTAAAAAATCAGCTGATAATAAAATTTCTCCACGCAAGGTAGCTTGGATAGTTTGAATTACTTGTTCTTTCGTAGCTAGTTTCGATAACAGTCCATCTACCTTTTTTTCAACAAGCAGTTTATAATAATCGGATAATTCGTAGCCAGTGTAAAGAATAATGAGGGCTTCTGGCTGTGTTTGTTTTATCTTTTCAGCAAGCTGAATACCGTTCAATGGTTTCATATTAATATCAATTAAATAGAGTTGAAAAGTTTGTGTCTCCATTTTTGACAGAACATTGGCACTTTCTTGTTCTGTTTCAATATAGACATTGTCTAAGTCTTGTAATAATGTTTTTGTCCCGTCTAAAACGACAGGATGATCATCAACAATCAATATATTAATCATTTGCATAGTTCCTCACATTCCTCTTGAATTTCAATATTAATATGCATACCTTCATTTGGTTTGGAGGTAATCGTCATGTCTCCGTTAAATGCCCGAACACGTTCACGAATGCCATTAATGCCCATGGAAGCAGATGATTGCATTAAATCATCAATATTACAGCCGATGCCATTGTCGTCATATTGAAGAACAAAACCATTGTTAACCGCAAGGAGCTTGAGTGAAACTTTGGAGGCATCGGCATGTTTAATTGCATTATTAAGTAGTTCTTGAACAAGTCGATAGACAACTAAATGTAAAGTTGCATCTTGAAATTGGAAACGATCGATTTGTGTATACAATAAAAAATCAGCACGAATTTTTACTTTTTGAACAAATTTTTTTAATGCCATATCTAAACCAAACGTATCCAGTAATGGTGGACTGAGATTCTCACAATATTCCCGCAAATCTTTCGTGGCATTTAAAAGTTGTTCTCGAATGGCTAATATTTTGCGTTCTTCAATTTTAGGGGAGCTAGCGATAACATCTAATTCCCGCGCTAAATGTAGTTGCTCCTGTAAAATTGTGTCATGTAATTCTTGTGCTAATATGCTTTTTTCCTTTTCTACAATATTCCATAATAATTTATCTAGCCAAGGAAGTTGAGCGTTATTCGTATCTTTCATATGTTGTATATCACGTATTAAGTCTTCAATAAGCTTTAAATTATCAATAAACATCGAAACGTATAAAGCTAGTAACTCCAACCAAAGTAATTCTTCTTTTTGTAATGTGTGTCTAATTCGTATAAGCACCTTTTCATCCACTGTATCATGGATAAGTAACTGTGTCATTTGGTTCTCTATCCGGATTTCACCACGTGATAAAGAAATAGCCTCATTTGTTGTTTCAAGTGTAAATGCTGTAGTACCAAGTTTTTCAGTAATTTCATTTTTGAGACTAGCAAGCAAATCCTGTTGATTTTTTGCTTTGCTAATGCGATTTACTGATGCATATAAATTATGTACATAGTCACCAGACGATGAGAAAATGATTTTTCGGTGGTTAAAATCTAATTGCTCTTTTATATAGAAGCTAGCAATAAAGCCTATGAAAACAACAATAAAGATTACAAGTAACATCGCAATTGAAAGTTGTTCAATCATTAATAATGCTAAGAGAATCGTGATAATAAGTGAGCTGAAAAAAGCGATAGATGTATAATAACGAAAACGTGATAATTGGTATTCAATATCAAACAATCGTTCATTGACTTGGATGAAAATAAAAGAAAAAGGAATAAACAAAATAAATAAAATACTAATTTCGGGCCGGATGAATGCTCGGCTACTTAAAATTTCAGGAACAACATATAACAATAAAAATGGCAAGAAAGGAATGATGCAAGAGATGCCGATTAACTTAATTTTTGCTAAACGTGTTCGTAAATAGCTGCTAAGTAAAATATACATTGCATATAAAACAAGTAGAGCAAATAGGCTCAGCGTTACCATCGGTGTAATAGACCTAAACTGTGGGACTATCATTTCGGTGCCATAACATAATGGTATAACAATGAGTGGCATGGCATAGAGCCACTTCGTATTAAAATACGTCCATTTAATATGTAATAAACGGTAATATTGCTGTAAAAAGTGGATAATTAACACTAAACATAAAACGATACAAACACCATTGACTATCATGCCAATTAAATTGCCTCGACTTGAAGCCCCTATACTTGTGTAGGCTAATGAGCAGGTTAATAGAAATAACATTAGTAATTGTGTAATAAAATTATCTTTATTACGCTTCCATAAATAGAGTGCAACGCTAAAGCACAGCACAAAGTACAATAAGGGAAATACTATATGTAAATAAAACTCTTCAGGGAGATCCCGATGTTTTACTTTAATTTCATGCACAGTGCCATCTGGTTTTACAATTGACAGCTCGTTTGCGCTAGAAATATAAACGTTTTGTTGAGAAGCTTTAAAACCCGTCATAGCTTGATGATTAATTGTTAGGATGATGTCTCCTTGTTCGATTTGTTGTTGTTGAGCCCATTCTGAATAATAAGAGCGAATTATAGTCGGTTGACCATTTGATGTATCAACCAGGATACTAATAAAAGGCGTGCTAACAGCAACACCAAGGACATAAATACCAAGGATTAGATAAGTAATAAAAAAACTGCAAGTCAATTTGTGCATAGTATTTTCTTTTGTAACTTTCATCATTATGTTATTAGTGCCTCCATCAATAAGTATCTTCTATATTATCCATAATTTATAAATTTTTTGGAATACCGAAATATAGTGTTTCGGAAAACCACTATCATTTTTTCGGAATAACGAAATAGTATTTTCGGTTAAAGCTATGATAATGTGAATCTAGCCTGAGACTGAAAGGGGAGCGCTGTGTGAAAAGAAGTTTGCTGTCGTTAATCCTATTTTTCCTAGTCGCCACCATGGTGTATCCATTAACTACTGTCGCTTCACCGATTGAGAAAGATGCTGTAGAAGTGGATATTTGTATTATTGGAAGTGATAATCATTTTGTTTATAAGATTCCAAAACAGTTACATAACGATATGCCGTATACTAAAATGAAAAATAATATTGAAGCTTCTTTGGCTAGTCATTGGCAAGTGGAAAGTGCACATTTTGAAACAAATCAATCAAATGTGGCCTATACATTTTTTATCAAGGATTTATTTCAAAAGAAGAAGGATGGACAATTGAAATTATCTATACCTTATCGTACGTTAGTAGGTATGTTTCGTGACGATGAGTCAATCCAATTACGCATTATGGCAAGTAAATTAACAGATTGGAAAGTTAATAGAAAAGAATGGGCAACACTTGGTTTTGCCCAACCACTGACATACTTTAGTGAAAGTGAGTACGTTTATAATGGAGCTGTTAATGAACTATTACAGCAACGAGTTGCCCATTTCGATGGTGTAATTGCCAAACGTCAAATGATTTTAAGCACCGTGATATACTTCAGCTTTATTGTCTTGCAACTTGTAGCATGTTGGATTTTATCGAGACGCTTGAAAAGGAAAATCATTCTGCATCCTGAAGAAATGCACCAATTTAGAAAATTGAACTATATGTATCAAATTATTCCATTGTTGATTGTTGTCGGTCAAATTTTATATTTAGTGATGTCTGGGCTTTTAACAGCATTTGGACTCTTTTTTAGCGCTGGTATTGATTTATTGTTTATGGTCGGACCAATCCTTCTATCTATCTTGTTGTTACCGATATTTTTTGTCACAACAGAAAAAGAAATTGCAAAAGAATTACAAGATAATCCATTAAGTGCTGACCTGTAATGTTGATGTTTAGTCTGTTGGACAAGCTATCATAATTTTTTATTTGAACGGTCATTTTTCGTTATTAGATGGTATAATGGTCAACAGCATATTGAAGGAGCTGGTGACAAATTGACGCATCCAGAAACTGCGTATTTAAATTTACTACAACATATATTAGATAATGGTGTGAAAAAGGAAGACCGAACTGGTACAGGCACATATAGTGTGTTTGGTTATCAAATGCGCTTTGACTTAAGCAAGGGTTTTCCACTTTTAACGACAAAACGTGTGCCATTTAAACTTGTTGCAAGCGAGCTGCTTTGGTTTATTAAAGGCGATACAAATATTCGCTATTTATTGCAACATAATAATCATATTTGGGATGAGTGGGCCTTTAAAAAATGGGTAGAATCAGACGAATATAGTGGGCCAGATATGACTGATTTCGGTCGTCGATGTCTAACGGACGAAGCGTTTAATGCAGTCTATCAAGCGGAGCTGACATCATTTTGTGACCGCATTGTTAATGAGGATGAATTTGCGAAGAAATACGGCGATCTTGGTAACGTCTACGGCAAGCAATGGCGTAATTGGACAACGTCAAATGGGGAAAGTTTAGACCAATTGCAAGATGTCATTCATCAAATTAAACATAATCCAGATTCACGTCGCATTATTGTCAATGCTTGGAACCCTGAAGATGTGATTGATGCAGGTGCAAAGGGCAGTAAAGCAGCATTACCACCTTGTCATGTCATGTTCCAGTTTTATGTAGCAGAAGGTAAGTTAAGCTGCCAATTAATGCAAAGAAGCCTTGATACATTGCTTGGTTGTCCATTTAATATTGCATCCTATGCATTACTAACACATTTAATTGCCCATGAATGTGGGCTTGAAGTTGGCGAATTTATTCATAGTATTGGCGATGCACATATTTATGCAAATCATGTGGAGCAAGTGAAAGAACAGCTCTCTCGTGAGCCAAGGGAACTACCAACCTTAAAGATAAATTCAAATAAAACGTCAATATTCGAAATAGAGCTTGAGGATCTTTCTATCGAGGGCTATAATCCACATCCAGCAATTAAAGCACCTATTGCGGTATAATAAGAGAGCAGTAACCATTATGGTTGCTGCTTTTTTTCTTGAGAAAATTTCCCTTGTAAGAAATAGGTAATAAGTTGGATGGTATCGAGATGTAAGCTCTATTATAGTATTTATGGTATTAATAGGAATATTTAGGGGTGGCTATCGTGCTAGAAAAAGTAGAACATCAACCGACAAAGAAATTAGAACTTTGTCGATTGACAAAAAATAGACAATGGGGCGCTTCAATTCAAACAGAGCAGAAGATTGAACACGATAACGCCATTATTTCTACTGAATTAACTAAACAACAAATAGAGGAAATGATGCAAATTATAGAGGGCATCCGCCTGAACGGTTATAACATTAAAATGTAAGCGCCTTCGATAGTGGAATAAAAAACTATTACCTTATCTTTGTCCCCATTTTTTATAATAAAGATGGCATGAAGCGTCTCTTCGGCATTAGAAGTAATTTAAATGTTTTCACAAATGGTGCAGATGTATCAACTTCGAATCCTTTTTCAAAGTGCATCCAATTTGTTGTCAATTTGATTTTTACAATATTGCTGTCTAATGCGTGTAATATAGTGTGCCAGAGTTGCCTTTAATTGTTTTGTATTGTCGATCGGTTTGTGGGAGATCTGTAGAAAAATAAATAAAGTTAAGTTTGCCATACCATCCTTTATTAAAACGTTTATGACCATACTGATTAACATTAGCTGTTGATTACTAACCACGTATTTGTTTCTTTTATACGTTCAAATGGCATGATTTAAATGTTGCTGTGGATAAATTCCTCTAAAAAATCTTTCACTGTCGTTTCGGCTGATTTGAAATGCAAAGGTCTATAAGAGGTATGGCAAAATGAGCTTTCATGTTAAAACCGTCCTTATAAATATATCTTTGATTACATTACTTATTATCGTAAATTATTTGATTTTATTGCTTTTAGCAATCTATTTAATAGCCTTCTAGCAGATTGTTTTCCACTAGAAGGCAAGAAATAAACGCTATAAATTCAAGCACCTTCTAGGCTATAATAGCTAAGGAGGTGTTTTTATATGAATGTATTTTTTATTGAAACAATTTCAGGGACGGAACTTTTACATATAGTGTCACATGATGTCGCTGGGATACTTGCAGCTGCACAAGGGGAAAGTGTAACGTTTCCTGTAGGTCATTTTAAATATGAATTCCATAACTTAGACTTTTATGAAGAAAATGGTCAAATTCAGCAAGAGCTAGTGATTTATGTATCAAAAATTTAAAATCACTAGGTAATA
Organism: Lysinibacillus sp. NPDC097195; assembly: GCF_044762075.1. Lineage (NCBI taxonomy): Bacteria > Bacillati > Bacillota > Bacilli > Caryophanales > Bacillaceae > Lysinibacillus > Lysinibacillus sp. NPDC097195. The sequence goes on from NZ_JBIWDP010000001.1 coordinate 998,613, forward strand.
CTTGAAAAAGATGTATTTTTGATAGGCAAGAAAAACAGGCTTAGATAAAAGCAAATCATTTGTAATTATCTCAACCTGTAACTATAATAGTTACAACAGGTGGTGATTCATATGGTGAATAGTCGATTTTCAGTCGCAATCCATATACTTTCGCTCATTGCAACAACATCTGATAAAAGTTTGTTGACATCTGACTTTATTGCAGGGAGTGTCAATACGAATCCGGTCGTTGTAAGGCGTATGATTGGTGTTTTAAAGAAGGCTGGTTTATTAACATCGCAATCCGGTGTTGCTGGCTATAGTCTCCTAATTGAACCGCAAGATTTGTCTTTATTGGCCATCTATCAGGCGATTGATGGACCGGAGCAAGTTTTTGCTATACATGATGAGCCGAATCCAGCATGTACAGTAGGTCGCAAAATACAGCATACGTTAGAAGCCGTTTATTTAGATGTTTGGCATGCAATGGAAAAACAGTTGCAAGCACAAACTTTGCAAGATGTGCTAGATCAACTTCGTTAAAAGTAACGAGGTCGGTCTCACTGTGTTTAACCTGTAACTAAAATGGTTACAATATATTGGAGGAGGAATTCAAAATGAAAATAGGTGTAATTGGCGCAACAGGGAAAGCAGGACAAAAAATAGTAGAAGAAGCATTACAACGTGGTCATGATGTGACTGCAATTGTTCGTTCGGCTTCTAAAATAAAACAGCACATTCATGTTATTGAAAAAGATGTCATGGATTTAACGCAAGAGGACATGAAAGATTTTGATGTCGTTGTCAATGCATTTGGTGCACCATTCGGACAAGAGGAGTTACACGTAACAGTTGGTCGCCATTTAATTAATCTATTTAATGGCATCGCAACAAAGCTATTGGTTGTCGGTGGTGCAGGTAGCTTATTTGTAGATCCCGAAAAAACTATTCGAGTAATGGATACACCAGACTTTCCTGAAATGTTTTTCGCAACGGCAAAAAATCAAGGTGAAAACTTAAATGACCTTCAAGCTTCTACCATTACATGGACGTTTATCAGTCCTTCAGCTATGTTTGATCCAGAGGGGCCGCGAACTGGAAGCTATACAACAGGTATTGACCATTTATTAGTCAATGCTGCAGGGGAAAGTTATGTGAGCTACAGTGATTTTGCCATTGCCGTCTTAGATGAAATTGAAAATCCACAACATATTAAGAAACGTTTTACAGTTTCTTCAATGAAATAATTATGTCCCGAGCGTAAGAATTACGCCCGGTTTTTGTTGATTTACGCAAGATTTGAAAAAAACTTTCGATTTATGAAGAACTGACTGTTTACAAGACGCCATTTATTAGCTACTATCAGTGTGAGTATTACTTCAAAGGAGACGACAATAATGTCCACACAACGTACAGAAAAAGATTTTTTAGGTGAACGAATATTACCAGGAGATGCTTATTACGGGATTCAAACGCTTCGTGCAACAGAAAACTTCCCGATTACAGGCTACACAATTCACCCAGCACTTATTAAAGCAATGGGAATTGTCAAAAAAGCTGCTGCATTAGGTAATATGGAAGTACACCTATTATCAACAGAAATTGGAGGGGCAATTGTCGCGGCTGCTCAAGAAGTCATCGATGGTAAATGGGATGCAGAGTTTATTGTAGACCCGATCCAAGGCGGTGCAGGCACTTCAATCAATATGAATGCAAATGAAGTGATTGCAAACCGAGCTCTAGAAATTTTGGGTAAAGCAAAAGGGGACTATCAAACGATCAGTCCAAACAGTCATGTGAATATGTCACAATCAACAAATGATGCCTTCCCAACAGCTATTCATATCGCTGTTTTAAATTTGATAGATGAACTTCTCGCTACAATGGAACATATGCAAGCTGTATTCCATCAAAAGGCGGAGCAATTTGCACATGTTATTAAAATGGGACGTACGCATTTACAAGATGCAGTGCCAATCCGTTTAGGACAAGAGTTTGAAGCATATTGCCGTGTTATTAACCGTGACATTGTGCGTATTCGTCAAACACGTCCAAACTTATATGATGTAAATATGGGTGCAACTGCTGTTGGTACAGGGTTAAATGCCTTCCCAGATTACATTAAATCAGTAGATGAACATCTTGCTGAAATTTCTGGTTTACCATTAAAAGGTGCGACACATTTAGTAGACGCTACACAAAATACCGATGCGTATACAGAAGTGTCTGGCGCACTAAAAATTTGTATGATTAATATGTCTAAAATTGCGAATGACTTACGTTTAATGGCTTCAGGTCCACGTGCAGGTCTTGGTGAAATCCTTTTACCAGCCCGTCAACCTGGTTCATCGATTATGCCTGGTAAAGTCAATCCGGTTATGCCTGAAGTGCTAAATCAAGTGGCATTCCAAGTAATAGGGAATGACCATACAATTTCTTTAGCATCTGAAGCGGGGCAATTAGAACTAAATGTAATGGAACCTGTTTTAGTCTTCAACTTAATTCAGTCTATTAGCATTATGAATAATGTGTTCAATGCATTTACAGAAAATTGCTTAAAAGATATTGAAGCAAATGAAGAGCGTATGAAAGAATATGTAGAAAAAAGTGTTGGTGTCCTTACTGCAGTGAACCCACATATTGGCTATGAAGTGGCAGCACGACTTGCGCGTGAAGCGATTCTTACAGGACGTTCGATTCGTGAGCTTTGTATTGAAGCAGGCGTTTTAACGAAAGAACAATTAGATTTAATCTTGGATCCATATGAAATGACACACCCAGGTATCGCTGGATCTAGTATGATGAAATTAAAATAATACAGGATGTCAGTACTGTGCATTATGCATTGGCTACTACATCGTCGACCAAAGGCTTTAGGAGTATCTCCTTATAGCCTTTGGTCTTTTTTATTCTTCACATGGAAAAAGGAGGGCATTTTTCTGTGCATATTAGGAGAAATCGACTATACTAATGGTATTATAGTAATATTATAGTTAGGGGAATTTGGTATGACTTTACGAAAAAAAAGTATTCTCGGTTTTTCAGTATTAAATGTAATTATGATTGTTGTCTTAATTATTGATTTAGCCAATATAACGGCATTAGCATGGCTTTCGACCATATTAACAATCATCGGTATTTCCATTACTTTGTCCTATATGTTCTATGTCAAATTTAAAGTAATTCAACCGATTAACCAACTAGCTACAGCTGCACAAGCAATCTCTGTCGGAAATTTTGACTCAGTTGCAATTGTTACCCAAGATAATAGTGAGATAGCCGAGTTAGCGAAAGCTTTTGCAGAGATGAAAGAACAACTTCGTACTATGACGTTTACAATCGCCAATAGCTCGTCTGATTTATCTACTAGTATTGAAGAGCTATCAGCAAGTACAAATGAAATTACGATGGCTGTTGAAGCAGTAGATCAACAAATGGAAAAAACGTCAAAAGGTCTTAAACAAGCTGCACAATCTGCCAATGCGAGTGCCATAGCTGTAAAAGATACGGTGAATGGTATAGCACGAATTACAACCGCAACACAAGGTGTTTACGATCATGCGAAAGAAGCAAATGATATAGCTGGAAACGGTGCAGAAATTTTGCATGTAGCGAAAAAACAAATGGAATTTATCTCATCTTCAACTGATAAGACGAGTGGATTAATGCAACAACTAACGAATAAAATGACAGCTATTAAAGCGATGACAGAGATGATTACAACAATTACTGATCAAACGAATTTACTGGCCTTGAATGCTGCAATTGAAGCCGCACGTGCTGGTGAACATGGTAAGGGCTTTGCAGTAGTGGCGGAGGAAGTACGCCATTTAGCAGAGCAATCTAAACATTCAGCAACTCAAATTGTAGATCTTGTAGTCGGCATTGAAAGTGATACGAAGCAGGTAGCTGTAGCGGTGGAGGAAGACTTGAAAAACGTCCAACAAGGTGTTTATGTTATTGATGAAGCGACAAAATCGTTTGGCAACATCTCACAACATGTTAGTCAAATGACCGATCAACTGGAAGATATTTCGACAACCGTCAATCAATTGTCTGGCAGTGCGAATGAGGTAGCTACATTAGTGACAACAATTGCGGGGGGGATGGACAGATTATCGAATTATACGGAAGCTGTGTTACAATCCATGGATGAGCAAACAGCCTCCATGCAAGCTGTCAATCAAGTTTCACAAGAATTATCGATGCAGGCAGATGACTTGAAAAAAATGACCAATCAATTTCATTTATAAAAATACGCAGATGCAATGTCACAATTTTAATAGGAATATTAGCATATAAAGATGTTTTTTTAAAATAAAATTATAATTTTTTTAATATAATTTTTTCGTAGTTGACGAATTCTAGCATGAATGGCTATTTCGCAAAAGTAATTTATTTTGCGAAATGGCTCTTTTTTTATTTTTCAAGACAAAAATTTGTAAATTTACAGACAAATAAAAATGTTGAATTTTTTAATATAGTTTTTTATAATGGACTAACTGTTACCTCCTCCATCTCACTTCAACCATTGCAATCCGCACTCGCCGGGTCAACATTTCATTTCTATTTCTCTTCGCAAATCCCAGCGAAATCATACTTATTATGAAAAAACTAAATGGCTGTATAACTGAATGATAAGAAAACTGCAAGATCGATTGACAACAAGAATCATTATAGAAAAATAATTCTGAAAATTGGAAAGAGAGAGATTAGATTGAAGCTATCACAAGTAGAACAGGAAAAATTACTCCTCCATGTGGCAGGAGAACTTGCGTTGAAAAGAAAAGCACGTGGATTAAAATTAAATTATCCAGAAGCGGTAGCACTTATTAGTAGTTTTATCATGGAAGGTGCTAGAGACGGAAAAACGGTGGCGCAATTAATGAGTGAGGCGAAACATGTACTAACAGCAGAGGATGTAATGGAAGGTGTCGGTGACATGATTGCTGATGTGCAAGTGGAGTGTACATTCCCAGATGGCACAAAACTTGTTACTGTTCATCGCCCAATTCAGTAAAGGAGGAATTAACTATGATTCCTGGAGAAATCAGACCTAAAAATGATGTGATTGAAATTAATGTAGGCAGGGCAACAAAGATGGTACTAGTTGCCAATACAGGAGACCGTCCGATACAAGTAGGCTCCCATTTTCATTTTATTGAAGTTAACAGATTTCTAGAGTTTAATCGTGAAGATGCTATTGGCATGCATCTTAATATACCTTCAGGTACGGCAGTTCGCTTTGAACCTGGGGAAGAAAAAGAGGTGGAACTTGTTGAGTTCGGCGGCAAACAGCATGTCTTTGGCTTGAACATGCTAACAGAGGGCTCAACACACCATAAGGATGAAATATTGGACAAGGCAATTGAAGGTGGCTTTAAAGGAGCGGAAGAAAAATGAAGATAACACATGAAGCTTACGCAAAAATGTTTGGCCCAACTGTTGGCGATAAAATTCGATTGGCGGACACAGATCTATGGATTGAAATCGAAAAGGATTATACAACATACGGGGATGAAGGCGTATTTGGCGGTGGGAAATCATTGCGCGTATCAATGGGGCAAAACGGCAAGAATACACGCAATGAAGGTGTTCTTGATACAGTTATTACCAATGTCATCATTATTGATTATACAGGCATTGTCAAAGCAGATATCGGCATTAAAGATGGTCGTATTATCGGCATTGGCAAAGCGGGTAATCCTAACAGCATGGACGGAGTCGACCAAGATATGATCATTGGTGTTGGGACAGAAGTATATGCTGGTGAGGGTCTAATCGCAACAGCTGGCGCTATTGATACACATATTCATTTTATTAGTCCAGATCAAGTGGAAACGGCATTATTAGCCGGCACAACAACGTTTATAGGTGGAGGTACAGGACCTGCCGCAGGTTCAAAAGCGACGAGTTTAACGGCTGGTGAATGGCATATCCATCGCATGCTACAAGCAGTAGAAGGTTTCCCTATAAACGTTGGCTTACTCGGGAAAGGAAGTGCATCTGATCCAGAGCCGATTATTGAGCAAGTTCGTGCAGGAGCAATCGGTATGAAAATACATGAAGACTGGGGTGCAACACCTGCAGCGTTAGATCAAAGCCTAACAGTTGCGGATGAATATGATATTCAAGTGGCATTACATTCAGATACATTAAATGAAGCTGGATTTGTAGAAGATACGATAAATGCGATTGATGGTCGTGTCATTCATATTTTCCATACGGAAGGAGCAGGCGGTGGTCATGCACCGGACCAATTAGTGATGGCTTCATTACCAAATATTTTGCCGGCATCTACGAATCCAACTAAACCATTTACGACGAATACCATTGATGAACATTTAGATATGTTAATGGTTTGTCATCATTTAAAGCATGACGTGCCAGAAGATGTAGCATTTGCTGATTCGCGTATTCGTCCTGAAACGATTGCTGCCGAAGATATTATGCAAGATTTGGGTATTTTAAGTATTATGTCTTCCGATTCGCAAGCGATGGGGCGTGTTGGTGAAGTAACAATCCGAACATTCCAAACCGCAGATAAAATGAAAAAACAACGAGGTCCATTACCGCAGGATGAAGGAAAAGAGCACGATAATTACCGTGTTAAGCGCTATATGGCGAAGCTGAATATCAACCCAGCGATTGCACATGGCATAAGTCATGAAGTAGGCTCGTTGGAAGAAGGCAAGCTGGCGGATATCGTCCTGTGGGACCCAGCATTCTTCGGTGTGAAAGCGGAAGTTATTATTAAAAATGGGATGGCAGTTTACGGCATTACAGGTGACCCAAATGCGTCTATTCCTACTCCGCAGCCGATGAAAGGGCGCAAGACTTTCGGGTATTATGGACAAGGTCCTCAGCATTGTGGCATGACATTTTTACCAAGTATTGCTGTCGAAGAAGGTTTGCCAGAAAAATTAGGTTTAAAACGAATGATCGGCACGGTGAAGAATTGTCGAAATATTAGTAAAGCTGATATGAAACTTAATAATGCTACGCCGACAATTGATGTTAATCCAGAAACATATGAAGTGAAAATTGACGGTGAATTAGCTACTTGTGAGCCAGTAGATGTCTTGCCAATGGCACAACGCTATTTCCTATTTTAAACAGTAACAGTAAGTGAGTAAAAGGTACAGAGGAAACAGTATAAATTGATAAAGAGGTGCTTACATGCTAATTGAAAAAATAATCGGCAATATTGCCAATGAAGAAGAACACGCGCACAAAACTACAGAGTGGATTGAGCTGGAATGGGAAGAATTGAGCAAACGAATTCTTCGTACAGAGACAGATAAAGGAACGGATATTGCTTTACGTTTAACAGGCGACGAGCCATTAAAATATGGCGATTTATTATTTGAAGATGATAGTCGTCGCATTGCCATTCGTACCAAATTGGAGCCAGTCATCGTTATTTCACCAAAAGATATGTATGAAATGGGGAAATCGGCATTTGAATTAGGAAATCGTCATACGCCTTGCCTGATTGAACATAACGAAATCATCGTACGAGCAGATCATACGATAAATCCTTTATTAGATGAAATAGGAGTGAAATATGAAACGACAGAACGACGCTTTAAACAACCGTTCAAATACCGCGGACACGCTCACTGATTTTTCGTTATTGCGACTATTACAAATCCATGATTCGGCATTTCCAATTGGCTCTTATACCCATTCATATGGAATGGAAACGTATATTCAGGAAGATGTCATTCGCACGAAAGAACAATTAATTGAGTATTGTCAAGCGTATTTGTTTCACAATTTAGTAAATGGAGATGCATTAATTATTCAAGATGCATTCCATGCAGCACAAGCACGAGATGATGCGCGTCTTAAAGAATTAGATGAACTTTGTGGTGCTATGAAACTAGCAAAAGAGTCGAGAGATGCTAGTGTCAATGTTGGTAAACAATTTATGCGAACGGTGACACCACTTGTGGAGAGCTCGTTTTTAGCACAGTGGCAACAGAAAATCGACAACGAAGAAGTAAAGGGGCATTATGCAGTTTTGTATGCGATTTATTGTGAAGCACTTGGTGTGGATCGGTATCATGCAGTGATGACATTTATGTATGCATCGATTAGCGGTTTAGTGCAAAATGCTGTACGAGCAGTACCATTTGGTCAAAACACAGGTGTGCAAGCGTTAAATGAATTACTTACTTCTATCGAAGCAGCGGCAAAACTAGTCATGACATTAACTGTGGATGACATTGCTAATAATGCGTTAGGCATAGAGTTAGCATCAATGAAACATGAATTTTTATTTTCACGATTATTTATTTCATAGAAAGAGAGTGGATTGCAATGACTCCAATACGAATTGGCATTGGTGGCCCAGTTGGGTCGGGGAAAACATCTTTAGTAGACCAATTAACACGCGCTATGCATGCGCAATATAATGTAGCGGTTATTACAAATGATATATATACAAGAGAGGATGCCCAATTTTTAATTTCTAATGGTGTTTTAGAAGAAGAACGAATTATTGGTGTGGAAACTGGTGGATGTCCGCATACCGCTATTCGTGAAGATGCATCGATGAACTTTTCTGCAATTGATGACTTGAACAAACGCTTTGATGATTTAGATATTATTTTCATCGAAAGTGGTGGAGATAATTTATCTGCAACATTTAGTCCAGAACTTGTGCATGGCTATATTTATGTAATTGACGTGGCAGAGGGTCAGGATATCCCTCGTAAAGGAGGGCCTGCATTGACACGCTCAGATTTATTATTAATTAATAAAACATCACTTGCACCACATGTTGGTGTAGACCTTGAGCTAATGGATCAGGATGTGAAAAAAATGCGTGCTGGCCGTCCATATATTTTTGCAGATGTTCGCTCGCAAACGAATGTTGACAAAGTGGTCGAGTGGATTCAGCATCACATGTTACTTGAGGGTGCCGAAGCAGTTGACGGGAATGCTTAGTCCAGGAAAAGTAAATCATTACGGAAAATTAGAGATGGCATTTGAACCAAGAAGGGGCTATACACGACTTGTTCATGTCTATCAGCAGCCACCATTAAAGGCAAGCCGAGAATTGTATGCAGACAATAAGCCTACTGCTACTGTTTTTATAATGGAATCTTCTGGTGGTATGGTGGCGGGAGATAAAAATGAAATCTCTGTAAAACTTGCGCCAGAAAGCCAAGTTAAATTAAAACAACAATCTGCTCTGAAAATATATCCTTCACACACTGGGGAGCAATGTACGCAAGACATTACAGTGGATATAGCAGAAGGAGCTCGCTTAGAGTGGCTACCTGAAGTGACAATCCCTTTTGAGCGAGCGAAATTTCAGGTAAATACAACGATTCGCATGACAGCAAGCTCAACATTAATTTGGGGCGAAATTATAGCACCCGGTCGAGAAATGCGAGGAGAAATCTTTGATTACCAGTCATTCCAATCCAAATATAAACTATATGTAGAAGAATCGCTCATTGCCTTTGATTCATTTCATTTCAAACCACAGGAAATGAACGTTTCATCCATTGGCGTGTTAGAGAAAGCACTTTATATTGGCTCGCTTTGGATCGTGTCTCCTCGTGTTCAAGAGCTTGATATCAGGAGACTGCAAGAAATGATTCATCAGGAGACATCACTCCAGGCAAGTGTGACCAAATTGACTGATCATGCAATCCATTGTAGATGGCTTTCAAAAGAGCAACGAATACTTCACAAAGAAATTAATCGCATGTTTGAACATGTGGCAACATTACTTTAATGTGCTGTGGTGAAATGAAGGAGATAGTGAATTGAAAAAGTTTTCAATCTTAATGTTATTAATGATACTTAGTCTTGCGGGCTGTAGTAAAGAGTCCAGTCAAGGGGAGGGGAAACAGCCATCCGCTGCTTCCTCTACAAAAGCAAATGAGCTAGTTTATGCATCTGAAACCGAATTTGCGGGTTTAAATCCTATTTTAGAAGAGACAAATTTAGATGCATTACTATTTAGAGGGCTTATGCGCTTTGATGAACATAATACACCGGTCTATGATATTGCTAATAATGTAGAAATCTCAGATGACCTGTTGACGTATACAATTAACATTCGTGATGATGTAACGTTTCATGATGGAAAAGTGTTAACGGTAGACGATGTAATTTTTACAATTGATAGCATTCTTAATGATGACAATGCTTCGTATTTAAAAGCAGATTTTATCCATGTCATAGCAATGAATAAAGTAAATGATACAACGATGACAATTCAATTAGATGAACCATTTACACCATTGCTAGATAAATTAACAGTGCCGATTTTACCGAAGCATGCCTTTGAAGGGCAAGACATGAGAACAGCTACGTTTAACCAAGAGCCTATCGGAGCAGGGCCTTATATGGTTGAAAAATGGGATAAAGGGACGAGCTTAACACTGCAAGCTTATCCATCCTTTTTCGGTACTAAAGCCTCGATTGAAAAAGTAATTTTCAAATTTATTCCAGATAGTAATGTCCGTGCATTACAATTAAAATCAGGCGAGGTAGATATCGCTTTACTTGATCCCAATCAAGTGGAAGAGCTTTCAAAAGTAGAGCAGTTAAAAATGTATGAAGTGGAATCAGCCGATTATCGAGGCGTGTTATTCAATATGAAGTTTCCTCTATGGGAAGATGTCAATGTCCGAAAAGCGATTAGCTATGCCACGGATCGTTCTGGTATCGTCAAAGGCATTTTACATGGCTATGGTACGGAAGCTTATTCGCCATTGCAGAAAAATGATTTTGTCAACGAAAATATTGAACATTATACGTTTGATGTTGCAAAAGCAAATGCCCTTTTAGAAAAATCAGGCTGGCTATTAGCGAAGGATGGCTTCCGCTACAAAGATGGTCAAAAGCTTGGCTTTACAATTACTGCGCCGATAACAGATACAGTACGCGTCAATATGGCGAATTATGTCGCACAAGGCTATCAAGCCGTAGGGGCGGATGTAGAAGTGGCAGCGCTTGATTGGAGCAATATCGTGATTGATGAAGCGGAAGCATTTATGGTTGGTTGGGGCAGCCCGTATGATGCAGACCATCATACTTACAGTTTATTCTATTCTGGTGAATCCAGTAAAACAAGTGCTGGCTACAATTATGGTAGTTACGCTAATGCAAAAGTAGATACTTTGTTAGAGGAAGGACGTACAACCGTTGATCCAGAAAAACGCAAAGAGGTCTATATGGCATTACAAGAGGCGTTAGCAGAAGATCCACCGTTCGCTTATTTTGCTTATGTTGATGCTGTGTATGGCATTAATAAAAATATTAGTGGTGTCAAAGAGCGTATTTTAGGACATCATGGTGCCGGCTTCTTATGGAATGTCGAGGAGTGGAAATGGAATGATCGCTAAGTGGATTGGGAAGCGCGTGATAATGGGGACAATTGTCCTCATTATCGTGAGCTTCCTCTCTTTTTTCATAATGCATGCAGCACCGGGTAATCCTGCGGCAGCTTATTATGGCGGGAATGCGCAAACATTGACGCCCGCTGAACAAGAACGCATTGAAAAAGCGTTTGGCTTAGATAAGCCAGTGCTTCTTCAATACGGCACATGGTTAAGTGAAGCAGCAAAAGGAAATTTGGGCTATTCGGCGAAAGAAGGAAGACCAGTGTTGACGATATTATTAGAACGTTTACCAAATACATTGCAGCTGGTCGCACTGACATTATTTATTGTTACAATTGTCTCTACATGGCTAGGTTTACGGGCAGGGATGAAAGAAGGATCTTTATTGGATCGGGGATTATCGATTTTTAGTATTGCCAGTTCTGCTATTCCACCATTTTGGCTAGGTATTGTCTGTATCATTATATTTTCAGTGCAATTAGGATGGTTTCCTTCATCTGGCATGAATGATGTGCGTGGCAATGGCGGATGGACAGATCGTTTATACCATCTTGTGCTGCCATTAACGGTTCTCGTTATTTCACATGTCGGTATATTCGCACGTTTTTTACAAGACACTGTCAAGGTAGAAAATCGCAGTTATTATGTATTAGTTGCGCGAGCAAATGGTGTGCCAGAACGACAAATTCGACACAGCATCTTACGAAATGCAGTTATACCTTATATCAATTATGTTGGGGTGACGATTCCATCCTTTTTCGGTGGTTCCATCGTAGTCGAATCTTTGTTTGGCTGGTCAGGTTTAGGATCTCTGCTAGTGAAATCCGTAATGGTAAAGGATTTTCCAGTACTCATGGGAGCTATTCTAATAACTGGCATAGTTGTGGTTCTCTGTTTATTTGTCATCGACGTGCTCATGTTTTGTATCAATCCTAGTTTAAGAAGAGGAAAGCTATTATGAGAAAACAACGGAAAATACCAATAGTTTGGATAGCACTCCTTTGCATCATTTTTGGGACAACCCTTTTTTCCTCCTTATTGTCGCCATTTGAGCCCAATGCTATGGATATGAATCATATTTATGAAGCACCCAATCTGACACATTTACTTGGCACAGATCAGTTAGGACGTGATGTATTATCCCGTATTCTTGTTGGGGGTAAAGTGACTCTTTTTATCGCGGTAGTGTCCGTCGTCCTATCAAGTTTCATCGGCATCATTTATGGAGGCATAAGCGGTTATGTTGGTGGTGCAGTGGATGCGATGATGATGCGCGTTTTGGAAGCATTTTTGACGATACCATCCTTAATTATTGTGCTTGCCCTTCAAGCCATTATGCAAGGTAGTGTTTGGCGCATGGCTATGATAATGGGCATAACGGGGTGGTTTGTTACGGCTAGAATTGTGCGCTCTGAGTTTATTCGTCTAAAGGATATGGAATTTGTGCAGATGGCTAAAATGTTTCGTACACCAATGTGGAAAATTTTATTTAGTCATTTATTGCGTAATAGTTTACCTGCCATTTTTGTTGTGACAATTTTTAATTTTGCTGGTGCTATTTTTACGGAAGTATCATTAAGCTTTTTAGGTATTGGGGTGCCACCAGCCATTCCGTCGTGGGGAACGATGTTGTATACAGCACAAAATGATTTACTAGTCGGTGCTTGGTGGATAGGTCTATTTCCTGGGCTGATGATCTTTATAACGATATTATGTGTGCAAGTAATTGGAAGCACTATTAAAAAAGGGGGCGAGCGAGCCCATGTTTAATATCGAAAACTTAACAGTTCGAGTGCATAACAAAAATCTCGTCCGTAATATTTCATTTGCAGTACCTAAAGGTCAGATTACGGCTGTTATTGGTGAAAGTGGCAGTGGGAAAAGCACCACAGTATCGGCTATTCTAGGTATTCTTGCTCCACAAGCTGATGCTACAGGTACGGTACTCTTTGAAGGAAGAAATCTATTAAAGATGTCAAATGATGAAAGGGTACAGTTGCGCTCTAAGCGTTTCTTTACCATTTTGCAGGACGCGAGCAATAGCTTTTCTCCTACACAAAAAATGAAACACCAATTGTATACATTAACTGCGCTTCGTTTAGGCCACAAGAAAGAGCTATTCCTTGCTACTATGACATCGATATTTAAGGATTTAAACTTACCGGAAAGTGTATTCAATTGCTATCCGTTTGAGTTGTCAGGTGGTATGCTGCAACGCTGTATGCTTGCTTGTGCATTGTATATTAAACCAGATGTATTAATTGCAGACGAACCTACATCGGCACTAGATATGTTACATCAACAGGATTTTATGAAACTATTAAAAAATTACCATTCCCAATTAGGGACAACTATCTTGCTAATTACCCATGATTTAGGGGTGGCTGCTTCTATAGCGAATACAATTGTTGTCATGAAAGATGGGGAGGTTGTGGAGAAGGGACAAGTGGAGGAAATTTTTCAGCAACCACAACATCCGTATACGCAACGGCTTGTTGCAAATCATTTTTAGGAGGCGTTTTTGTGCTTCGGCTAGAAAACATAAGTAAAAGCTATCGAGCAGACCATCAAGTGTTAACGAATATCAATCTGAATGTAGCAGCAGGCGAAATCGTTGGTCTTGTTGGTGAAAGCGGAAGTGGCAAAAGTACGTTAGCAAAAGTTATTATGCAGCTTGAATCGGCTGATAAAGGGACAGTGTTTTTTCAAAATCAACAAATTGCCAAAAAACAACGTCATGCGTTTTATAAAGATTGCCAAATCATTTTTCAAAATGCCAGCAATGCCTTAAATCCGATGTGGACGGTAAAAGAGCTATTGCGTGAGCCTTTACAACATCATTCAAAAGTGCCAGACACACATTACGATGAGATGCTTGACATGGTCAAACTATCGAAAGACATTTTATATGCATTACCATCGGAGCTAAGCGGTGGAGAGAAGCAAAGAATCAATTTATTACGTTCTATTTTAGTTGAGCCAAAATTGTTAGTATGTGATGAGATTGTGTCGAGTTTAGATCGCTTGACTCAACGCGAAATTATCGATCTATTACTGAAGTTGAATAAAGAAAAAAATATGGCAATTTTATTTATTTCACATGATTTAAAAGCGGTTTCATATTTATGTCAACGTATTTATGTAATGAAGACTGGGAAAATGGTCGATGAATGTTATAAGGAACAAGATGGTTTTCATTTTTCAGATAGTTATGCTAAAAGGCTCTTTCAAGCGATGAAAATGGCATGATATTTGACGAAATGTAAATTATTACAAATTTATGGATTGGATTTATTAAGAAAAGGGGATGTTATGACGAGGGTTGTCCCTTAATTACATTGAATTTTGTCGTTCTTTGCATAACGTAAGGAAACGACAGCAATATCGACTATGGTGGTCAACGCATTGTTAAACTTGTTAAAAGAGCTGATTATACTGGTATGTTGTTACTTTCTTGAGAATACAATAGACCAGAATGACACGTGAATTAGGATAATAAGAAGGAGTGTAAAATTGTCGATTTTAAATCCTCAATATGCATTTTTAGCAGTTGATTTTAATAATCCTAATTTAACTCAAGTAGCATTAAAAGTTGAAAATAATTCTGATGGGGTAAAACAACAAAATGAACTTGTAGAAAATACAAAAGTAGCTTTAAAAATACTACCAAATAATTTTTATATAAGATTATATGGGACGATAGGATGGCTCATATGGATACCGGTGGATCTTTATTGTGCAGCGGGTTTGGTGGTAGTTAAATTCTTCTCCTATTAAAAAAGATAGTTCATCATCGATCATTTTCATCCTGATTTCGTTGGAGTGCGTTTTAAGCCATATTGATTTCTCAATAAAATGACGTAAATGGAAAGTCGTGCCGAATAAAATCGCACGCCTTTCGTTGTTTCTTGGCATAATTAGAGATAAATAGGAAAAGAAAGTAGCAAAAACGTAGGGTTAATCAAAGTGCATTACTAGATGGGAAATATTGTGTTGTTTGACTTTGGAAATATACTACTTTAAAATTATATTTTAATAGTCTTCAAGGGAAGTAGCGTTGTGCTCGCTTCCTTCACAACTAAATAGCGTGTAGTAATAGGTGTAAATTGCGTGCAATTTACTGAAAAGGGAAGTCGGTGTAAATCCGACACTGTCCCGCAACTGTAAATGTGAGCGACTTTTCGAATACCACTGTCAAAGAACGGGAAGGTGAAAAGGAGCAATGACCATAAGTCAGGAGACCTGCCTGTTACGAGTACACACCAGTAACCTACGAGGAATAGGAGGTGGCATGTTGACAAAACAGAATGTTCTGTTCGTCAAAGTACGTCAAATAACTAAAACCAATGGATGTAAACGGCAATGGTATCGAGCCAGACTACTCCATTCGAAGCAATGTTTGATGTTCTTCGATGACTGACTAAGGTTAAGTACGATAACCATAACACGGATTTCCTCTTACATAGCAGGAAATCCGTATTTTTATGTCATCCGACCAGTTGTTTTGGAAAATATGTACGAAAAGAGGTGCGCGTATGCCAACTATTCATGAATGTACAACACAGGAAAAACACAATGAAGATATGAAAATTTGTAAACAATCACGCATTGAAATGGCTAAAGAACCAAAAACGAGAATGGCTGTTGAATCTCTAGTCGATCAGTTTTTAGCAAACGGTCTCCTTCGTAACGACCGTTTATTTAATGAGATTTTTTATAATAAAGATATAATCTGGATTCGAAATGATATGTATGAAGGTCATCTCTTTGCTAAGGCATGTGTAGCGGACGAGCTGAAAACGAAAAAGAATGGCTTTATGATGTATATGCCCTCAAATCCCATTGTCTATGAAGTAAACGGAGAAGCCTATCATTTAATTACACGAATTGATTCCATTCGCGCTAAACCTAATTTAGAGCGGCTACATTTAGAAGCCAAGCCTATTTTAAGTGCTGCCAGAGTTAATGATTTATTGTGTTCAATGGTTATGCGTTTTTATCAAATCTATCTAGAGGACTTGACACAATTAGTACAAAAAAATGATAAAGTACAGCCATTACTACAATATGTCGAATATGAATACGCCCAATTCGTGAAAAAGGTTAAAGAGTTAAATGACTATCATTACCATTGGCATCCACGAGGCAACGGTCATCAGCTATTCCTTCAATTAATTGAGCAATTACAAATATTAAAAAGTAAACCTGGATCAGTTGTCATCGATTCTTCGACTAATAATGGCTATATTAGGGTGGAATCAGCGAATTCTGTTATGGCAAAAACGGAAAAAGTGCTGTAGCTTTTTCTAAAGGGTAAACTAAAAAACGAATGAAAAATGTTATATTTAAATATCAAAAAAGCAGTCGAATGCATATCGACTGCTTTTTTTATGTTACTCGCAATGGGTACTTTAACTAATTTTATAGTTCAACGCCAATATTTTTAGACTGTACAATGTAATTGTTAGTTGAGTTCCATTGATATTGACCTATAGTAAATTTATTTAGGTCAATTACATCTATCAAATAATGAGGAACAGCACAATGCCAATTGATATTGTCTATCTTCAAAGGGAAATTATCCGCATTTGGGTTAGGTGTATGAATATAGACGGCATCTAAACTAGCATCTTCATCAACTATTTCCAACCATGATTGATATGGTTGATCGAGTGTTTGGAGCTTTCCTAATAAATCTAAATACAACGCGATATGCGCTTTACAATGTTCTCTTCTTATTTTTAAGTCATTATTGCCATATCCATAAAAATCTAAATGTGTGTGCCATAAATCAAACCAACTATCTTTTTCAAAGTCTAAATCATAGCACTCGACATTTGCATTGTGCCACATATTCCGAAAATAACGCTTTTTCCCACGAAACTTTTTCAAGCCATTGTTCCTCCTACTTATCTATCACTGCTTACAAGCAATGCATCGCAGCCTTCGCTTCATTCCAAGGAACGGAGTAACCCTTTCCTTTTGCACAAAAAATACTTGAGGATGTATAGTCAGGATCTGCTTGTTTATTGTATTGCATTTGTGAGATTACTTCATCACTATTATGGCATATATTATAGCCATCAAATTGCAATGATAATGAGCCTTTGCCATTTGTATAAGCGGCAAAGGTAGTACTATAATGCATAAATGTTGAAACAGGTACACGACCAGTTAACATTACTTGATCCTCGGTTAAAATTGGCGCATCAAAAGTGCCGTTAGCTTGCTGGATATCGTTCATCATACGACCGATATAATCATTTGATGCTTTCATTTTGAAGCGGTAATAAGGCTCTAGCAATATATTTTCAGCTTGTTCTAGCCCTTGGCGCAATGCACGGAAAGTGGCTTCGCGAAAATCGCCTCCCTCCGTATGCTTAATATGCGCACGTCCTGTCAAAAGAGTAAAGCATACATCCGTAACGGGGGAGCCTGTTAAAAGACCATGATGGTCACGCTCAAATAGATGTTTTTCAATTAGGCGTTGGTTGCCAACTGATAAATCATCCGCATGACATGCATTGACAAATGTATTGCCTGTACCACGGCTATTGGGTTCCATTAATAAATGGACTTCGGCATAATGCTTTAATGGTTCAAAATGACCATAGCCTGTTACGGTCGAAGCAATTGTTTCCATATATAATATTTTAGGTTCACCAAAAGTAAGGGCAAAAGAAAAGCGATTTTTTAAAACTTCAGTTAATACTTCAAGTTGAATAACACCCATGATATGGACATGGATTTCTTGGAATCTTTCATGCCAAACAACGCGTAAGGAAGGCTCCTCTGCCTCAAGTAAACGGAATACTTGTAAAACTTCTTTTATATGCTGTTGTCCTTCATATTGTACTTTAGCTTGTAACGTAGGCACCAGCTCATACGGTTGAGAGGGTTGTGTAGCACCTAAAATATCGCCGATTTTTGCTAGACTTAGCCCTTTGACGGCAAATATTTCTCCCGCCTGAACTTTTTGTGTTGTTTCAAAACGGTGCCCATTATATAAACGAATTTCTGTTATTTTTTCTGTCACATCACCAAATGTGAAGTCTTGGCGAGTATGTAATGTTCCTTGCAAAGCTTTGATAAAAGTTAAGCGCTGTGTACCATCATGACGAATTTTAAAAACCTCACCTTGAAATGTTGCTTGTTTGTCAAAATGCACTTCTGTAAGAAGAGGAAGCTGTGAAAGAAACTCTTTTATTCCAACATCTTTTAATGCTGCACCAATAAAACATGGAAACGCTTGCTCTTGTTGTATCATCTTTTGCAACTTTGATAAGCACATTTGGCCGTCGATCGTTTCTGTTAAAAAGGCATCAAGAAGTTGTTCATCACGTTCGGCTAACCACTCTGCAATATGCCCATGAACTGAATCATTCGTAAGTGGAGCTTCTATTAGGAGAATATCGCTCGAACATTCTTTATGCAGTTGCTTCATAACAGCATCCACATCTGCACCTTCACGATCCATTTTATTAATAAAGAAAAACGTTGGGACGTGGTATTGGCGCAATAATTGCCAAACCGTTTCAGTATGGCCTTGTACACCCTCAACAGCACTGACGATAATAATGGCGTAGTCCATCACACGAATTGCCCGCTCCATCTCTGGTGAAAAATCGACGTGCCCAGGTGTATCAATTATTGTATATGTATCGTTGCCAATTTGCATCCGGCCTTGTTCAGCAAAGATCGTAATGCCGCGCGCTTGTTCAATCGCATGATTATCTAAAAAAGTATCTTGATGATCCACTCTTCCTCGTGTTTGAATACTATTAGTATGGAATAATAATTGCTCACAAAAGGTAGTCTTGCCTGCATCGACATGTGCGAGTACACCAATCGTTTTATACATAAAATAATCCTCATTTCTATTTTTCCTATAGACTTATTGTAACAGAAAGTAGGTAAAAACATTTCATGTCAAATAGTTGTTGTTTATGTTTAGATAGTGGTGGAAAATTCATAATTATTCATTTTAGATTTTATTTTGTCATTGAAAACAAAAATAACTTCTGCTAGGCTAATTTTAGAACTGCATACTTCTATATATTGGTGCAAATGGTTTTGCCATTTGCTTAAAAGGGAAATCGGTGTGAATCCGATGCTGTCCCGCAACTGTAAATGGGGAGTTTATACAATTGTCACTGTAGTGGAACTATGGGAAGACGTATAAATGTTGAACCTAAGCCAGGATACCTGCCAATATATTATATTTACTAACAACCACGAGGATGGGGATAGTGATTGGTTTTATAACCATTGTTTTTCACTATGCCGCCCTCTTGGAAACAAGGGGGTTTTTTCCGTTCTTTGTGCGAGGAGCTAGTCAAGCAAAAAACGTAAACTTAGTAGCACAGAAGTCTATTGATTTCTATCTATACAAATGAATTTAATTTAAAGGAGAACAAACATGATCAAAAGGAATGGCAAGTGGCTAGTTGTTGCAATGGCTTTATTATGTATTTTAGTGGCGTGTAGTGCGAAAGATGACGCACAGAATGCATCACAAAAAGAAAACATCGAACCAGCACAAACAGCATCAACTGAAGTAACGATTGAGAATAACGATACGACACAAGTGTATGCAGAAGCACCAAAAAAGGCGATAAGCTTAAATCAGCATGTCACAGAAATCATGTTGGCATTAGGCTTAGAGGATTCAATGGTCGGCACTGCTTATTTGGATGATCAAATTTACGAACCACTACAGGCAGCATACGATAAAGTACCAGTACTAGCTGAACAGTATCCAACAAAGGAACAAATAATTGATAGTGAAGCCGATTTTTTATACGCAGGCTGGAAAAGTGGCTTTAGTGAAAAAGGGGTGGGTACACCTGAAGAGCTTGAAGCACTTGGAATTCACACCTATTTACATACATCTTCAAGTATTACGAAACCAACGTTAGATGATATTTTTACGGATATTCGGAATATCGCAAAAATCTTCCGTGTGGATGAACGTGGGGAAGCATTGATTCAGCAGATGACAGCAGATGTCGATGCAGTCCGGGCAAAATTACCCCAAAGTGAACAAAATTTACGCGTCCTTGTCTATGACAGTGGCGATAAGGAAGTCTTTACAGCAGCACAAAATTTTATGAATGAACTTGTCACTGTGGCGGGTGGTACAAATATTTTTGGCGATATAGAATCAGGCTGGACTACGGTTTCAAAAGAAGCAACTGTTGAACGTAATCCTGAGGTCATTGTTGTGATTGATTATGGTTCACAAACAGCAGAAGATAAAATTCATTTCCTAAAAAATGATCCAGCATTAAAAGAAACAACTGCTGTGAAAAACGAACGCTTTGTTATTTTACCATTGTCAGCTGCGTCGGAAGGAGTTCGGGCTGCAGAGGCAATTGAAATATTAGCTAAAGGATTTTATCCTGAAAACTTTTAATAAACGAGCTAGCGAAATGCTAGCTCTTTTCCATAAGGAGCGTAGACAATGAATGCATTTCGTTCAAATATACCAGATTGTACATTTGAAAAACTCAATATGGATGGCGATTATACACGACTTGCCATAAGTCCAGGCATTATTAATAAACATTATACAGCGGCTCAACTTCAAAAGATTGCGGAGGTTATAGGCGACAATGGAGCAATGAAATATTCGGCATCCTATAGCATGTTGCTGTCCGTCCCTACACAAACGGTTCAGCACGTGATGTCGGAACTTGAAGAAGCGGGGTTATATATTGCCGAAGCAGGTTCTGTTGTTGCGATGAAAGCTTGTGATTTTTGTGATGGTGATAAAATGGAAGCAGCCAGCATAACAGAACAGTTATATCATCATTTCAAGGGACAAACTGTGCCATCAAGATTACGATTAAATATAAATGGTTGCGCATCTGCTTGCTACAATGCCGTCTATGATGATATAGGTCTTGTCTATCAACAGGATAGCTTTGATGTTTACTTAGGCGCTGTGCCAATGGGCGCTCAAGCTAAGCCAGGTATACTGTTTGCCAAAAGGATTTCAGTACAAAAAATTGAGGGTTTTCTTCAGCATATTATTACGCTCTATCAAAATCATGCACGTCCTAATGAACCTTTCCATAAATTTTATCGTAGAACAAAGTCGGCAGATTATTGGGAAACGATTAATGATAGGTAAACTTATATTTAGTGTTAGTTTGGCATTAGCCAATCTAACACTTTTTTTATTGGACATATATACCGGAAGCTTAGGCGAATAAAAAATATGTCATGGGCTCACGCTAAGCTGATTACATTTAAAGGGGATGAGGAAATGTTTAATCGTTTATCAGCACATAATGGTGTGTTTCGGTTGCCGCCAATTCAGCGCAAAAATAATAAAGAGTTAGATGTTGCGATTGCAGACCTCGAAGCAAGAGGATTTCGTTTAGTAAAACGTGGAATTCAAAAAGGTTTAAAACAAACGCCTTCTTACAATAAAGTCTGGGCGATAATGGAAAAGCTGATGACTTAACATTTTTCAGAAATGCAAAAAAGCTGCTTCGATTTCTCTCTGCAGCTCCATAAGTAGTGAAGCACTACGAAAATTTATTTTGGCTCTTTACTGTCTTTTTATACTTGTAATTTAACTGCTTCGAAGAGAAGATAAGTTTTGTTAAAAATTAGGAAAGAGGGCTT
Source organism: Lysinibacillus sp. NPDC097195 (assembly GCF_044762075.1). NCBI lineage: Bacteria > Bacillati > Bacillota > Bacilli > Caryophanales > Bacillaceae > Lysinibacillus > Lysinibacillus sp. NPDC097195. The sequence goes on from NZ_JBIWDP010000001.1 coordinate 1,020,596, forward strand.
TTGCTTTGGAAAATAAATTAAACTACGGTGAAGATTACAAATATATTCCTGCAACTTCTGTGAGAAGTGGTGTTGGTATAGAAGTATTAGATGATCTCTACCAGTATACGGTTCAAATTGTCAATATAGTGCTATATGGTCGTCCACGTACACAGGATTTTGTGTTAATTGATGCTGGCATGCCAAAAAGTGCTGAGAACATTCTAGAAGTAGTTGAAAAACGCTTTGGTTCTAATTCTAAACCGAAGGCAATCATTTTAACTCACGGTCATTTTGATCATGTAGGGGGTATTATCGAATTAATAAAGCATTGGAATGTCCCTGTTTATGCACATAGTTTAGAACTACCGTATTTAACAGGAAAAGAGCATTATCCTGAACCCAATCCCGCTGTAAGCGCTGGGTTGATAGCCAAGATGTCCCCTTTTTTTCCACATGAAGCGATTAACTTAGGTGAAAATATTAATGAAATGCCAGCCGATGGTAGTGTTCCCTATATGCCTGGATTTCGCTGGATTCATACACCTGGTCATACACCTGGCCATATTTCTTTATTTAGAGAGGAAGACGGTACATTAATTGTTGGGGATGCTTTTGTTACAGTAAAACAAGAGTCACTTTATAAAGTATTAACCCAGCAAAAAGAGATAAGTGGTCCACCCCAATATTTTACGACCGATTGGTCAGCTGCCAAAGAATCTGTTGTCAAGTTAGCGGCATTGAAACCACAAGTAGTGATTACTGGTCATGGATTACCTATGGTTGGTGAAGAATTGACGGAAGCGCTGCACCTTTTAGTGAATGATTTTGATCGAATTGCAATACCTAATAAGATGAATTGAGTAAAGACCCTAGCGATTGATAATCCTAGGGCCTTTTCTATTATGTATTTTTACTATAGCAATGACGTATGGGTAGGCTCTGTCGATTAAATGAAGATGCAATAGGGAATAATAATGAAAACAAATAGAGGGTGATAAGACTGTGAAAACCCATCATGACAATAGTAAAAATAGAACAGGACTCAAAACGAAGCAGACGTATGCTAGTCGTAATTTTTGGTCTGGCTTTCTGTTTGGTATTGGTTTAGTTGCCTTTATTGATGAAACTTTTTTTCATCAACTTTTGCGATGGCATCATTTTTACGATAAATCGACAACTGATATAGGATTAATTTCGGATGGCTTATTTCATGCATTTAGTTGGTTTGCAACCATTGCAGGCTTATTTTTAGTGGCCGATTTGCGCCGTCGAAATGGCTATTGGCTCAAAAGATGGATAGCTGGTGTATTCATTGGAGCAGGAGGATTCCAATTGTATGACGGCATTATTCAACATAAACTAATGCGAATCCATCAGATAAGATATGTCGATAATGTCGTAACCTACGATGTAATTTGGAATATTATTGCTGCAATTATATTGATAGTAGGAATATATCTTGTTATCGTTACTAGAAACAAACATCAGAATGTTGGGGACACAGCTAATGAACGTTAATAATGAAGTTCATCATATGGCTGGGATTCAGCATGTGAGTCTAATAAATGATTATTCACAACTATTATTTTTACTATTATTTAGTATGTTATTAATACTATATATTCTTGCTGTTGTTCGTACAAATCAACATTATAAAACTTGGCCACTATATCGGAGTGGGTGTTTTATTTTTGGAATATGTTGTGCGCTTCTTGCTGTTGTAGGTCCATTGGCAAATCGGGCAACGATGGATTTCACAGCACATATGGTTTGTCATTTGCTGTTAGGCATGTTAGCGCCATTACTTATTTGTATCGCTGCACCGATGACACTAGTACTACGAACTTTAAGTATCCCTTTAGCACGTGGACTTACAAAATTTTTGAGAAGTTGGCCATTACGTTTCGTTACACATCCAATAGTAGCTACTTTCCTTAATATTGGGGGATTATGGATACTCTATTCGACCAACTTATATTCCGTTATGCACAGTAATAGTTTATTGCATGTACTTGTCCATTTACATGTCTTTATAGCGGGATATGTATTTACGATAGCAATCATTTATTTTGATTCCGTATTCCATAGAAAATCCTTTCTTTACAGAGCAATTGTTTTCATTTTTGCATTAGCTGGACATGGTATATTATCTAAATATATTTATGCTCATCCTCCAGAAGGTGTGCCACTCCAGCAAGCAGAATATGGGAATGATGTACTATGGTGGAGATGTCATTGACGCAATCATTATTTTTATCCTTTGCTGGCAATGGTATAAGGCGGCACGTCCGCGAATAGAAGAACCGTTTGGGAAAATTAATCGCATAAGAGAACAACAAGCCGATTCAGTGTAAAAAGTTTACGCGCACATTACAACGCGATTGAATGAAGATGAAGTGTGTCTTCTCAAAGGAAAGTGTTAAATTGACACAAGTCGATTTAACGCTTTTTTGAATGCATAATAGCTTTTAACAAAAAATTAGACGAATAGGGGCTTCTTTATTATTGAGAATTTTCAGTCCGTTTAATAAAAAAATACTATTAGATGGTTCATGTAAAAACATTGCCTATTGATGAGCCAAAATAATGGTATTTATACCTAAAAAAGATCGAAAGGAGCTATCATTAGATGAAAAAAGTAGTTACATTCTTCGCGGTATTGTCATTTTTAGTTTCTTCAGTCTTTTTTTGGGGAGGTACAAAGGTTTTGCAATGACAGATGAGGACCTTTTAAATGCTGAAGAACAGTTAGGAGCTTATATTTTTTATGAAGACGGAAAACCCTTTATTAATATTGAAAAAGTAAAAACAGATAGGTTAGAAGAGGAATATATAGAAATTAGTTTGTTGGTGAATCAAATTAGTAATAGTTACGCTAGCTATCAAACAAACACTACAATGAATACTAAAAAGGGAATACCTATTTGGGGGAATTGGTGCGGTCCTGGACATGGTTCTGGTCCACCACAAGATATCTTAGATCGAGGTTGTCAAATACATGATAAGTGCTATGAAGAGAAAGGTTATTTTAGTTGTTCATGTGATTGGGAGCTTGTTGCTTATATAGATAGAAATTTTCATAGAATGGGACTCAAAGAAAAGATTGCTGCAGCTGCTATAAAATTATTTTTTAACAAAACCTTATGCAATCCGTTGAAATAAGGAATGGTACAATTGCTGAAAGCTTTAGCTGTAAGTACAATCATTATTTCTTTATTACTTTGGGTACCTAATATTGTGTTTCAACAAGCATCCACTTTATGGCTTTTCACATTTGTCTTATCGAGTATAGGTATTGGCTTATCCGTCTACGCTAAATCTAAAATTTTGATGATAGGGAATATCATCACATTCTTTAGTTTTTTTATTATAATGTTTTTAGGTTATATTTTCGTATTTTTAACAAAGGAATAGAATCGTGAAGGTAGAAAAAAAGTAGACAAGGTTGACGTACTCGACTTGTCTACTGCAAGAGAGTGACTCTAGTAGAGTCACTCTTTTTAATTTAGCTTTTGAATAAAAACAACTTTTAAGTAATTGAATTCAGGATGTTCACGTGGTACCCGGAAATCCTTTGGTAAACCGTATTCTTCAACGATTTTATAACGAGTATTCGTTTCTTTAAACGCCTGATCGATAAAGCCTTTAAACTTTTTCATCCCAAAACTTGCATTGTTTGTAGAAGCAACAATAATCCCATTCTTTTCAGTAATGGCGATTGCATCCATTAATAATTTAGGATAATCTTTGGCCGTTGAAAACGTAATTTGTTTTGTTCTTGCAAAGCTAGGTGGATCTAGTACGACAAGGTCAAACTTCAACTGATGACGTTGCGCATATTTGAAATAATGAAAGACATCCATTACTTTAATGTCCTGTGCTTCATAGTCGATATGATTAACGCTAAATTGCTCGATTGTTTTCGCTAAACTGCGCTTGGCTACATCGACACTCGTTGTTTTTATTGCGCCACCCAGTGCAGCTGCTACAGAAAATGCACCTGTATACGAAAAAGTGTTTAGCACAGTTTTATCTTTTGAAAAGCGTTCACGAATAGCAAGTCGTACTTCACGCTGATCGAGAAATATACCTGTCATAGCACCATCATTTAAATGAACAGCGTAGTTCATACCATTTTCCTTCACAATTAACGGAAATTCACCAGGTGTCCCCATGACGAAATCATCTTGTTCGATATATTGCCCTTTACTATCAAAACGTTTTTTCTCATAAATTGCTTGAAAGTTTACTGTTTCTGAAAGTGCTTCATATATCACATCTTTAAATGAATAGATGCCTGCACTATACCAGCTCACCATATAGTAACCAGCAAAGAAGTCGATTGTCATGCCCCCAATGCCATCACCTTCGCCATTAAAAACGCGAAATGCTGTCGTATCAGGGTTATTGAAAAATGCTTCGCGATTTTGAATCGCTTTTTTTAGTTTTTTAGCAAAAAAGGCTTTATCAATTTCTTCATTGGCATCTGTTGTTAACAACCAGCCAATGCCTTTATTTTGGATACCATAGTAGCCTGTACCGATAAAGCGGTTATGAATATCTAATAGACGCAGTAGGGCACCTTCCTCAGCAGGCAGTTTACGTGTATCGACAGCATCTTTTGAGATAAGTGGATAACCCTTTTTTAATGGGCCTGCAAATTGGTTATTAATTTGTAATGCAATTGTTTGTGTCATGTTGTCATCCTTTAAAAAACATTTTGCTCTATTATCGCATTGTTTTGTAGCATTAGCCAAACTTATTTGACGATTGGTGCAATTTTTCTTTTGTTGCTTATTTCCTGGTAAATGGAGAAAGATTATGAAATAGATAAAATAGGAGGAGAAACGAGAAAACCTTTCTATATTTATCGAGAAAATAAGTGGAAATTAAGTTACAGTGTTTCTATATAATTGAATATTAGGAAATTAATAAGGATTTATTTCTATAATTTTTGAAGCAATATTTGAAATAAACGTTTGATTATGTTCAACAAATAAAAGTGTAGGTTTATATTTTACTACCATAGATTCGATTTGCTTTTGATTGAAGACATCTAAAAAATTTAGAGGCTCATCCCAAATAAATAGCTCTGCAGGTGTTCCAAGTGACTTTGAAAATTCTACCTTCTTCATCTGTCCGTCGCTCATTTGTTCAATAGGAATATTAAATACGTCACGTTCAATTCCTAAATTACGAAGGTTATGTAAGAAAAGGGTGTAGTCAAGATGATGTGCAGTAGCGAAATCTTTTAAAAATCCATCATTGTCATTGTAATGTTGGCGAATCATACTTTTCGTAATACCTTGGGGAATAATAAGCTCACCAATAACAGAACCAGAAAAATTTTGGTTGATTATATAATTCAACAGTGTTGTTTTACCACTCCCATTAGGTCCGACTAATGCAACTTGCTCACCTTGGGAAATTTCACATGTAATTGGACGAAAAAGTAATGTATCACCATAAGCTAATGAAAAATTTTTCAACCGCAACACGGGATCTCGATGATTGAAAACACAATTTATTGTAAGCGAACTAACACTTTCGATATTTTTTAATAGTTTTGTTTTTTCTTCAATTTTTGATAGCATACGTTTCTCGATTACTTTTGACTTTTTCATCATGCGAGCTGCCCGGGCATTCTCAAATGCATCATTTCCTGAATTTTTTTCTCTCTTAAGAGCCCAATCAGCTTTTTCCCTCGAAGTTTTCTTCAAACGCTCAATTTCTACTTTTATCCGACTATTTCGTTCGATTTCAAATTGATCATTTAATTCTTTTTGTCGTTCATAGGTCGAAAAATTCCCTTTATAAATAGTTAATTGTGATTTTTCAATAACTAATATGTGATCGATCACTTCATCTATAAAATGCCGATCATGACTTACCACAATGTAACCTTTCTTTTTCTTCAAATACTCTGAGACCGTCTTTCTTGCATGAATATCTAAATGATTAGTTGGCTCATCTAAAAGAGGATATCTTGACTTTTCACAAAAAAGCGCCGCTAACAAAACTTTCGTTTGCTCGCCACCCGATAATTGTGAAAATGGTCGCCATAAAATCTCTTTATCTAATGCTAATAAATGACATTCCCGTTCAAGCTTCCACAATTCTATGGACATAATTTCTTCAATCGCATAGTAAGTTAAGTTTTCTTTATTCGGAATAGATTGTGGAAAGTATACAAAATCTACATCACAAATAATTTCTCCTTCGTAAGAGTATGTTCCCATTAGTAAGTTTAACAATGTAGTTTTTCCGCGACCATTTCTTCCAATGAGACCTAGACGCCAGGTCGTATCTATATTTAAATTGACATTACGAAATATAGGTTGATCAAGCTCACCAAAAGAGAAGTTCAGATTTCTAATTTCTATTTTCATATTAGTATGACCTCCAACTATAAATAGAGATGAAGTGTTTATTAACATACTGCAAATAATTCCAGTTATTTGCTATGAATTTATACGCATTTAAATACAAAAAGATTAACAAATAAACCTATAAGATATAAAAATGAATAAGTTGAATAATCCTAGTTTTGCTCTCTTTCTCTAATTCGGATAAAGAGGAGTTATATAAGATTAATAAAGTTGATATTTAATTTATAGTTTTTCAGGAATTGTAGAATATTTTTTGCTTAGAATAATAGAAAAAAATAATAATAAAAAAGAAATTATTAATAAAATGAACCATGAAAATTCAATCGATACAGTATTTGCTATTAATAAAAAAAGTGCACTACCTATAGGTACTGTCATCTGTATAATGGAATAAAAAATACTAGTTACTGAACTTAAAGAGTTCTCAGGAGTAATTATCATTATAAAAGAATCAATCCTAGGATTTGATAAACCTAAAAAGTAACCAGATAAAAAAGTAAGTAGATATAATATAAACTTATCTTGAATACATATTATATTAAGAATTACCCCGCATGTTAAAAAGATTTCCATTATTAGATTAGACTCTATAGATTTATTCCTAAAGTAGCCAAAGGGAATTAGAGCTCCTATGATTAATCCCAAACTTTCTATAGTTCCAAATAAAGCAATTGAGAATCCAAATGAACCGAATTGTAGATGTTCATATTTGTTAAATGTTAGGGGAATTAAAGAAAACTGTGCGGAACTAATAAGATTCATTATAGAAAATACAAAAGTAAAATGGAATATTTGCCGAATAGAAATCAAAATATTGAAATTATTCAAGGAATCTATATAAAACTGTTTAATCTTTTTAATATAGATTTTATTTTCACATTTTTCTGTTTTTACAACCTCAACGACCTCATAAAAATTTTTTCGGTTTATCCAAAATAAAATACAAGATAGAGAGAAGAAAATTGCGTTTAATAATCCAAACAATGTGTAGTTATAATTTAATAGAATGATTAAAGTTGCACCAAATAATTTACCAGTCAAATCTATTATATTCATAACACCAGTTTGAAAGGATCTAGCTGACGTCAAATTTTTTTGCTCTACTATATTTTTAGTAATTGGTAAGGTAAGGTAGGTAGAATAAGTACCTGATAAGTCACTGAGAAAATTAATCAAAAGCACAATACCAAAAACTAGCCAACTTTGAGAAAAACCTACTATTAGCATAAAAATAAAATAAAGTGAAGCTTGGAAAGCTCTTATCTTAATAATCATCTTGATTCTATCTTTAGTTTTATCTGCAACATAACCTAATAAAAAATCTGATATATATGGTAATGTAGAAATAAATGTCACAGCACTGATTGCTAAGTCGGGATTAGGAAAGGATTTCGCATATACGATAAAGACCAAATCAAAAAGAGTTATTCCAATGACACTTAATATATTTGTAGTTAAAAGATACCTGAAATTTTTGTTTTTTAAGAATATATTCATTGTTACATAACCTTTTTGAAAGATTTCAAAATCTTATATTGTACATAGGAAATCCCAGCATTCCCAGATTTAAAGTCGAAAGTAAAATTATTATATGTTCTATTTGGGATATATGCGCAAACGTGTTTATCAATATTAAAGGTTTCGACATTTAATAAAATAGACATAGCTTCATCTAACAATAGATTTAAAGAGAAAGTTTTACCCACTTTGAAAATCGTATAGGCAATTCCTGTTAATCCATCAATAAAACCAGGGTATTGAGCCCATTTCTCTTTTAATAGGCTTTTAACACAGGGGAATATATATTTGTCTTTAAGTTCAGTTTTGATAGTATCATCTAGGTCATCCACTAAATATAATTCTAATGTTACATAAAGAAATCCAGAGAGCCCGTCCATTAGATATGGTGATTATGTATTGCTTCCAATAGTAATTGGGAAATATAGTGTTTCTTCGGGTTCCAATTTAATAATACAGTCTTTTATTTTATTAATAATGGACAAGCAGCTATTTAAATTCTTTTTATTTTTATTCCTGTTATAAAGTAATAACTTAAAATAAGCTAGGCCAAGATAGCCATCAATTAGACCTAAATTTTCTCCCATATTAAAGTGTAATTGTTTCTCATTTATTTTTTTATCTATTATGTTTAAATATTTATCTATTTTAAAAATTTCCTTTTTAAGATCACAAAGCATTAAAATTACTCCAAAACCTGTTATTCCATTTGAAATGCTAAAATCAGTAGAATTTCTCAACCAATTTATAATTTCAAAATCTAGTGTTTTTTTTGAAAAAAACTCTTTTTTAAAATGAGGATTTAATAAGAATCCCAGGTTACTATTATTTACACCCCCTAAAGCTATATCATTCGGCAATATTAGGTCATGTTGGTTAATTTTAGCAACTAACGTTGGTATGTAGAATCCAGATAAAATATTAAAGAAAGAGGTATTAGGTGGTGAAAGGTGATACTCATTGAAATATTTATCATATACAAATTGAATAGTGTTTAGATTCTTTAAGTATGAATTTTTTATTTTTTCTAGTAAAATTTCTCTTCCTGGAGTAGGTTCTCTACTTAAACTTTTTTCCATATAATCAACATTATTAAGTAATATAAACAGCTCTTCTTTCCAACCTTCATTTTGGTTAATTAATAGATTGATTATTTTGCATACAGATATTGGAACTTCATTATCTTTGCAATATAAATTAAATTGTTTCAATGAGGATGCTCCACTTGAATCAATATAGTTTAATCTATTTGAAGGGAATATAAAGTTCATTAGTAAATAACCTAATTTTTGATAGTCGGATTCGAATGCGGTTAAATTGGTGAGAGTATTATTATAAAAACCTTCTGTAGCTCCCAATTTATAATCAGGTAGAGTATATTCATTATAAATATAAGATGAACCAAAATCACAAATCCAAACAGAGGGTTTTGTTTTTCTACATAACATAAAATTATTAGGGCTGATATCGTTTAAAATAATATTCTTTTGGTGTATTTTTTTTAATAATTTAATTGAGTCATTAATAATTTTGTGAATGGTTATATCTTTATTAAGTGTGACATCAGCTCTTATTTCAGTAAAGGTAACCCCATCTATAAATTCTTGTATAACAAAAAAGTTTTCCCATTCATTAAATTCTCTGTATATTATTGGTATGCCTGGAATTCCTTTTAGCTTATTTAATATTTTAATCTCATTTTTCAAGTCATCAATGGCTGTTCCCCATATACCCGTAACATATGGCCTAGCTTCTTTTAAGATTGCTTTTTTTCCATTATAGATTGAAAAATATACATTCCCTGATGCTGATTGATGAATTATTCTTTTTGGAAAAATGATTTTATCAATGTATTTATTTTCTTGTTCAATACAGTTTTCATTTATAAATGGTTCTTCTTCAAATGAAGGAACAGAATAAAAACGACGTTCATCTAAAACTTTATCTCCATTAGGGGCAATTAAGTAATCGCTATCAGATGCGATTACTCCATATCTATAATAAATATTTGAATTTTTATATCGTTTATCTGATAATACATAAGGTCCTTTGAAGTTTTCTAATAGTTTGTATAATGAATATATAATGTATTTGAATTGGCTTATATCGATGGGATAAATAGTAATAAATTTGCCTATCTGTAAGGGGGAAGTTTCACCAGATATACAGTGATAGAATTCAGTTTTATTATAAATAAATTTGAAGCTAATGTTATTTTCTATACAAAATTTGTAAACGATATCTAGAACTTGTTGATAATTTAATTTAGTACAAGAAATATGGACTTTCCATCCCTGTCTTGGTAAGATAGATTTTTTGTAAATATATAAATGAAATATAGAAAAAAAGTTTTCTTCAAAATTTGCAACGTTTTTTATGATAAATGAAGGAATTATATTTTCTTTTAATTTTAGCTGATGCATCTTACTACCGTATAGAAAATCTTTTACTTGTAATTTGTCCATCGTTTAATACTCCTTCAGTCAAAAATATTTATTTAAGATTCTGGAATAAATCAAAAAATATCAGTATGATTATTTACACATTAATCATACTGATATTTTAATTTGTTGAAAATTCGTGTATGGGAATTTTCTGGTTCTCAGTAATTATAATGTTGTTTTAGTTGTTCTTTCTATGCATTTTGTAGATTTTGCCATTCTCACATTTTTTTCTGTCTTCTCAGCTGGTAGTCGTAGTAGTTCTAATACTTTGTTCATAATAACACCTCCTATCTTTGTAATTATTATATTAATTAGCAAATTAAATTACCATTTAACAATTAAGAAAGTAAATGGGCATTAAAGAGTGTATTTTTATAAAAATTACATAAAAAAATAAAAAGGGGAGATTTTATATGAAAAAAAAGGATTATAAATTTGGTCCTCTAATAAAAATTACTAGACGGAGATTAGGATTTACACAAGAGGAAATTTGTGATGGTATTTGTACTTCATCTTATTTAAGTAGAATTGAAAATGGTCATGTTATTCCGAGTGAAGAGACATGTAAATTAATTTTAGAGCGGTTAAATCTGGATTACGATAAATTTATTGAAAATTTAAGTGATTTAGATAACAATTTAGAAACTATTTATTTAAAACTTCTTTCAGAAAAAGAAGATATTAAGGATTATGATTTGAAAATTTTCAAAAACTCATATTTGTATTTGGGTAATAATGAATTATATATTAAATCAAGGCTTATAAATTGCAAATATTTACTTTCTTTTAAAAAATACTTAGAAGCAGAGGAAATTATTAATCAACTATGTGTAATATATAACTCATTTTCAAATAGAAATAAGTTTATTTATTTAAATGTTGCAATATCACTTTATTATCTTACTAACCAAACAAACAAAGCCTTAAATTTAATAATAAATAATGAAAATAATTTTAATATTCAAGGAAGTGATTTCGAAATAGCGTGTTTTCGCTTTAACGTTGCATTAATTTTATGTAAAGAATATAGGCATTTAGATTCAATTGATTATTGTCAAAATGCACTAAAATATTTCAAAACAATGTATCTCCCGAACTTTTCTTTTAAATGCCACATCTTATTGGCAATAGCTAAAAATAATCTAGCTCAATATAATTTAGCACGAACTCATTTTGATATATGTTTAAATATATTAGAAAATTCCGAAAAAATGAATCGCCCCGAGTATTATAATATAGTTTATTCAAATTTGGGGTGTTGTTTTGAGAGGGAGGGTAATTTAGAAGAAGCAATTTATAACTATAAACTTGCGTTAAATTATAAAGAAGAAGGAAGTGATTATATCAATATTATACGTTGTACATATAAAAAGGGGGATCTAAGAGCAGCTATAGAATATCTAAACAATGTAAATAATATTGTAGAAGAACTTCCTCTTAAATTACAATATCAACGGGATATTTTTTCGTTTATTTTATTGCGGCAATTAAATAGTAAAGTGGCAAATAGTTTTAGAGATTTAGAAGAAAAATGTTTGAAATATTTTAAAAAAAATAAATTATACAATTTATTAATTTTTTATACAAAATTATTTGCGGAATTTTATAAAAACAATAAGTTCTATAAAAAATCAAGTGAACTCTATGAGTATGCTTTAGAAACCAGCGAGAGTATAAGAAAAGGAACTAATTAACGGTTGTTTGATTTACAACGAAACGCGGACTATTGTAACAGTAATTTGACAATTATTTTTAGCGAAAAATACAAAGGCCTTAGTTGTTAGCGACCAAGGCCTTACTTTGTGTCATGTTGTCATCCTTTAAAAAACATTTTGCTCTATTATCGCATTGTTTTGTAGCATTAGCCAAACTTATTTGACGAATGCCGCAATTTTTTCCACAGTTTCAACGGTAGCGTCTTCGAAAAATTCCATTTTACTAAAGTAACTATGAATTAATCCTGCCATATGGACATGTTCAACGTAAACACCCGCTTTTAGCAACTTTTGCGCAAAAGCTAGCCCTTCGTCATACAGTACATCTGCCTCTGCCGCAATAATTATCGTTTTTGGAAGAACATCCAAATTTTCAATTTGCAAAGGGGAGACAAGTGGGTTACGAAAATTACTTGTCTCTGTATAATGCTCGGCAAACCATAGCATGCCCTGTTTATCTAATCCAAAATGTTCGCCATATGCTTTATAGGAAGGGGTTGTAAAATCTAGATTAACAACTGGATAAATAAGTGCTTGTGCAGTGATAGTTGGTCCATTGCATGTAGCAGCTAAGTAGGAGACAACAGTAGCTAAGTTTCCACCTGCACTATCACCAGCTACAGTTAATCGACTATTATCACCACCAAATGCTGCTATATTATTATATACCCATAGTAAGCTATCATAAGCATCGTGTAATGGTGTTGGAAAAGGGTGTTCTGGTGCTAAGCGATAATCTACGGATACTACGATAGCATGTGCTTTGTCTGCAAGTAATTGACATCCTGCATCAGCTGACGCTAAATTCCCAAATACCCAACCTCCACCATGATAATAAATGATGACAGGTAATTTTTCAGCTCGTTCAGGTAAGTAAAGGCGTATATTAATTTGTTGCCCATCCCTGACAGTAATTATTTTATTTTCTATTGCAGCAAGCTGAGGCGTGTGTATAGAATGCCAAGTTGGAACGCATCGCATGAACCTTGCTTCTTCTGGTGTCATTTCATAATAATGTGGTTGTAAATCAGTTGCTTGAATATAGTGAATTGCCTCTTTTGTAAGATATGTCATAGACATCAATCCTTTATCATTTCATTGTTAACTCTTATTATAAATTATTCGTATAATTTTACTAGGATTTAATCTCGAATTACAAAATTAATTTTTACATGAGGTAAAATAAACCGATAGTTAAGTAAAAGTATGTTTATAATAGTATGAAAGCTATAACTTGGAGGGTAATAATGATTTCACTAATAGTAGCGCATGATATTAACCATGTTATTGGTTATAAAAATGGTATGCCGTGGCATTTGCCAGGTGATTTACAGTACTTTAAGGAGAAAACAATGGGGAAGCCCATGATTATGGGGCGTAAAACATTTGAATCGATTGGTCGACCGCTACCAGGACGACGCAATATTGTCGTTACACGCGATGAAAATTATCAGGCTGATGGCATTGAAACCGTGACGAGTATTGAACAAGCACTTGCATTAGCCGGAGATGTGCCTGAAATTATGATCATCGGTGGTGAACAAATTTTTAGGCAGTCTATGGAGTTAACAGACCGGATTTACATTACGAAAATCAATCATTCTTTTAAAGGGGACACATTTTTCCCACATTATGAGGACGATTTTATGTTAGTTTCATCACAAGAGCAAGAAAAAGCCCCAGAAGGGTACACCTACCAGTATCAAATTTTTGAGCGTAAAACAGTGTAATATTTTCGAAAAACTAAAGTATAAAAACGCACGGTGTAAGCTAATTCCGTGCGTTTTTTTATGTTTATTTATAAATAAAAATAGACACAGGCATACATCGTTCCACATCCGGCTAACACAAAGAGATGCCAAATCATATGGTTATAAGGTAGCTTGCGCCAAGCGTAAAAAATGGCGCCTATTGTATAGAGCAACCCACCAGCTAACAAGAGGGCAAAACCTTGACTACCTAAGAAAACATAGATTGGCTTTATAGCAAAAATAATAAGCCATCCCATACCAATATAAAAAATAAGTGAAAGTTTTTCAAAGCGATTAATAAAAAAGCATTTAAATAGAACGCCAAGTAAGGCAAGTGCCCATATGATACAAAGGAGTGTTATTCCTAATGTACCTCCAATGGCAATTAATAAAAATGGTGTGTACGTTCCTGCAATTAATACGTAAATGGAGGAATGATCAAGGATTGCGAAAAAATATTTGTGTTTTTCTGGCATACTATGAAGCAAAGTAGACATTAGGAACAAAATGATAACCGATGCACCAAATATACTAAAAGTCGTTACATATAAGGCATTCCCGTTTTGTACAGCCGTTAATATTAAAATAACAAGGGCTGGAATACTTGCTAGTAAACCGATGCCATGTGTAATAGCATTCCACAATTCTTCCTTCCATGTTTTATAGTCAAATGCATCCATTCGAATAAACACTCCTTTCATCCTCCATTTACTATAGCCCAATAATGTATGTTTTACTATGTACATTTGTCATATATTTACTTATATAAATGTCATGTCGATTTCTAGAGGAAATTGTTAGACAAATTTAATGGTTTAAGGCTATAGTATCGAAGGAAGTGTCATGAAAAAGACTAGAAATAGACACTTGAGATGACAAATGTCATGTTTACATATGGAAACATTAGTCTATATAATAATTTTTAATGAAGTTAAAGGATGTGTCAAAGTGGGACGAATTCATATAGTAACGGACTCAACTTGTGATTTAACGAAAGAAGAAGTAGAGCAACACGGTATACATATTGTGCCGTTAACGATTCAAATTGATGGGAAAACATATATAGATGGTGTTGATTTAGCACCACAACCCTTTTTAGGTTTAATGAAAGCTGCGAAAAACTTGCCAAAAAGTTCGCAACCTGCGCCAGGGAAATTTAAAGAATTATATGATGAACTTGGTAAAGATGGAGACCAAATTCTGTCGATTCATATGACAGGTGGCATGAGTGGAACAGTTGAGTCGGCTCGACAGGCTGCCCAAATGACGGATGCTGATGTGACAGTTATTGATTCTCGTTTTATCGCCATTGGACTTGCTATTCAATTACGAGAAGCGATTAAAATGCGGGATGCTGAAGCAACTGTACAAGAAATCGTCACACGTTTAGAGAAAGTGCGCGACAATACACACTTATATGTTATTGTTGATACACTTGAAAACCTAATTAAAGGTGGTCGAATTGGTAAGGGAACAGGATTTATTGGTTCTTTGCTAAATATTAAAGTCATTGCAAATTTAGAAGGTGGCGCTTACAATCCTGTGTCAAAAGTGCGCAGTCATAAACAAGTTGTCAACTATCTATTTAAACAATTCCAAGCCGATACGGCAGGGAAAACAGTAAAAGCTGTTGGTATTTCACATGCAGATGGCTTGACAACAATGGGGAATCCATTAAAAGAGCTAATAGAAGGAACTGGCTTTAATGATGTGGAAATTGCCTTTACCTCACCAATTATATCGACACATACTGGTCCGGGAGCAATCGGATTTATTTATTTTTCTGAATAATTGACAAGAGCTACTACATAAGTAATTGTAGTGGCTTTTTTAACGATTTACTTACCTAATTGAGAAAAATTGAATACAGCAAGCTTGAGGAATATGCTTGAAATTCTTGCTAAACTGGAGCATCGTTACTTTTCATTGGCGCGACAACTAATTATAATAGAATTAACAGTAAAGGATGGAAGGTGGTCAAATGAGCATCTGGCGATTGATTTTGTCATGTTTGACCGTCTTAGTACTAAGTGGTTGTGCTATATCAATAGATGAACCGAATCAGCCTGCCGAAGAACAAAATGAGCAGGCAGGGACGGAGCAAGATATGAGACAGGATGAGCAACAAGCAGAAGAGGAAACAAAACCCTCTAGTAATGTATTGACGCAAATTTTTGAACATTTTTTTGAACCTTCACCAGAGGATTTACGGCAAATTGATGATGACAACGCAAAACAACTGCATTACTTGGCACTTGGTGATTCTTTAACTGATGGTGTCGGGGATGAGTATAGTCAAGACGGTTATGTTGGAAGATTAGCAGATTCAATGCTAGCTTGGACGTCAATATCGGAAGTGGATGTTGATAACCGAGGAAAAAGAGGAAGACGGAGTGATCAACTATTAAAATTAATAAAAAAAGGGCATTATGATGAAGAGTTACAACAAGCACAGCTTATTTCATTAACAATGGGTGGCAATGATGTCATGAAAGTCGTCAAACAAGATCTCTTTAATTTAAAACGAGATGCTTTTGACAAGGAATTATTAACCTATGAGAATCGCTATAGCAAAATTATTGATGGCATAAGAGCAAAAAATCCAACAGTGCCGTTATTACTCATTGGGTTCTATAATCCTTTTTCCATTGTTACCAATGAAGCAAATGAATTTGATTCAATTATTACCGATTGGAATGACGTTATTAAAAAAATCGCAAGTAAAGATTCAAATGCTTGTTATGTCTCGGTAGAAGACTTGTTTGATTCGAACGAAGAACTAGTTTATCATACAGATTTCTTTCACCCGAATGCAAAAGGCTATGATAAAATGACGGAGCGAATTTTAGCAGCAATGGAGCAATGTAAAATGGAACAAAAAATTAATAAGGCAATAGGCTTCGAGGAGTGACTAAATGAATAAATGGAAGTTCGCATTTTTTGCGTTAGCAGGTATGGTTCTTTTTTCAATCCTCCTCGTCGTTTATTTAGCAACGAAACCAGTAGATGGATTTGATTCAGCGAAGAGCGCAACGAGTGACAATGAAGTAACAGGCAATGTTCTAGTTGTCCAAACTACAACGAAAGAACTGGAGTCAATCACTAAGAAATATTTGAAAGACTCTGCTAAAGGTTCACCTTTACCATTAGATTTCTCCATCGGAGATGATATTGAATTACGTAGTAAATTAACCGTATTTTACACGGAAATCCCAATATCAATGAATTTTGAACCTATTGTTGATGATAAGGGGAATATTATTTTAAAACAGACAGGCATGAATGTAGGGTTATTAAATATTCCACCGGAAACGACCATGAAAATAATGAGAGATTCGGTGGAATTCCCTTCATGGATTACTGTTAATCCTAATAAGGCGGAAATATATATTGACTTATCGCGTGTAAACATTGCTTCAGGATCGCGCGTTCGAGCGAAGGAATTAGACTTACCAAACGATAAAATATTATTGGAAATCATCGTCCCTGGTGAATAAGGAGTGGAAATAAATGTCGATACAATATGCAACATTTGCAGGTGGTTGTTTTTGGTGTATGGTGAAGCCGTTTGATGAAACACCTGGTATTGAAGCCGTGGTTTCAGGATATACAGGAGGACATGTGGTAAATCCAACGTATGAACAAGTGTGTTCGGAAACAACGGGTCACGTTGAAGCGGTGCAAATTACGTTTGATGATGATATTTATTCGTACGAGCAGTTACTTGCTACATTTTGGACGTTAATTGACCCAACAGATGCAGGGGGACAATTTTATGATCGTGGACAATCCTATACGACAGCCATTTTTTATCATGATGAAGAACAACGTGAATTAGCAGAGCGTTCAAAGGCGGATTTAGAGGCATCCGGTAAATTTGATAAACCGATTGCAGTAAAAATTTTACCTGCAAGCACGTTTTATGCTGCAGAGGATTACCACCAATATTATTATAAAAAAAATCCAATGCATTATGAACGCTATGCAGTAGGATCTGGACGAAAAGCATTTCAAGAACAGCACTGGGGGCATAGAAAATGAGTAAAGAACAACGTTTAAAAGAACTAACTGATATGCAGTACTATGTCACACAGGAAAATGGCACAGAACCACCGTTTCGCAATGAATATGATCAGCACTTTGAAGAAGGTATCTATGTAGATATCGTTTCGGGTAAACCGTTATTTAGCTCACTCGATAAGTTTAATTCAGGCTGTGGCTGGCCAGCTTTCGCCAAACCAATTGCCAAACAACAAGTAACGGAACATTTTGATACATCCCATGGCATGCGCCGTGTAGAAGTGCGTAGCAAGGAAGCAGATTCCCATTTAGGACATGTCTTCCCAGATGGGCCACAGGAATTAGGAGGCTTACGCTATTGCATTAACTCAGCAGCACTTCGTTTTATCCCTAAAGACCAGTTAGAACAAGAAGGCTATGCTGAATACAAGTCTTTATTTAAGTAACAAATAGAGTAATCGCTAGTAAAAGTTTGACAATCGCCGGTAAATCGACGAAGAAACGTTACTATGGAAGACAACATTTACATTAAAAAAGTGTTAGATTGGTTATATGCAATCTAACACTTTTCCTTTTTGTTTAAATTTTAAAAGCACCAACAACATTGCGTAAACTATCTGCTTGATGGGCTAGTTCTGTAGCGGCTGCATTTATTTCCTGCATGGAAGCAGAACCTTGTGTAGCAGCGGCAGCAGACATCACCGTATTAGATGCAGTTTGATCAGCATAAGCATTAATATGCACAAAATCATGTGCGACAGCATTGCTATAATCAAGTGTTTGTGCTATTTTATCAACCATTGTTGCAATAATGGACGTCGTTTCTTTCGTATGGATGAGGATGTTGGACAGTGACTGGTTTGTTTCATTTGTCACTTCAACACCACGAATTACAGTTGTCACACCTTCATGATTTTGCGTAATAATGGATGCTACTTCATCTTGAATAGACTTCACAATGGTTGTTACTTCTTTTGCAGCACTTTGTGATTGCTCAGCGAGCTTGCGCACTTCATCTGCAACAACAGCAAAGCCACGACCATGTTCGCCAGCGCGGGCTGCTTCGATAGCTGCATTCAATGCAAGTAAATTTGTTTGTTCGGATATGGCTGTAATAGTACCTATTATAGAAGTAATGTTGGCTGATTTACTACCTAGTGCCTCAACTGTAGTAGAGGTAGAGGCAATCGTTTCTTCTATTGACTGCATGACTAAAGTAGATTGTTGAACAGAACGACTGCCTTCATCAGCTGCCTGTTGCATAGCCAGTGAAGCACGTTGGACTGCATTGGCTTGCTCTGTTAATTGATGCATTGAATGTTCTAAATCACTCATTTTTTGTTGTGCACTATTCATACTTGTGATGGTATTTTCACTATCGCTCGCAATATCGGCACTTGCATCCGCAATATTTTGGATAGTTCGGGCATTTTCGTCTGCTAAAGACATCAGCTCCTGGCTACTACTTGACACATGGTCGGCAAGCTCGCTGACACGCTTAATAAGGTTTGAAATCGATATAATCAGGGTATTTGTAGAAGTAGCAATCGTAGAGAATTCATCGCGATTGCGTACACGAACACGTCTAGTTAAATCTCCACCGGCTTGGGCAATATCCAGTATGGAGTGGTTGATAGCACGTGTATTGTTTTTTAAAGATTTAAATAACATAAAGCCAAATATGATGATTGCAATTAGACCAATAAACGAAATGATGATAAAAGAAGTATTTGATAAAGTTACTTGCTTGTTCAATTTATTAAGTTTAGCTTTATTCGATTTGTCCATGACTTGATTAATGGCTTCAATATTTTGATCAATATGCAATTTCATTGTTTCGCCCTTGCCCTCAAGCATGAGCTTACGAGACTGTTCAAGACCAAGTTCATCTCGCATCGTCATAACTTTTTTGGAGTATTCCAAATAATTTTTATAATATTGGCCGATTGCTTGAATATGGCCAAGTTCAACTTCACGGTCAGCGAATTTTTCTTGAAGAGCAGCTATTTTTTTATTAATCGAATCAATTTTCATTTTATACGATGTAGAATAGCTTCCATTCCCGGTAATTAAATAGGCTTGTTCCAAGTTGGTTAATCTAGCAATTTCATAAGCTAATTGGTTAACTGTTAGTTGCTCTTGGACATTCTTTTCCGTAAAATCTTTCATTTGTAATTGAAGATTCGTTATATTGTTGTACGACAATATACCCATTGCGGCGGTAATAAAAATAAGTAGAGAGAAAATAATAAGCACTTTGCCGCGAATTAAATGATAAAAACGTTGTCGTTTTTCTGTAGTAGGAGGGAGATTATGCCTACTAGCTTTAGAATCAGTAGCATTCTTTTTTCTAAAAAAGCCTGATGCTAAGAGAGACGGGCGTTTTTTCGTTGTTTTACTTAATTGTTTCGTGTTTTTCATCGCCATCACCTTCCTAATTTTTGCAGTTATGAATCTAATTCTATCGTAAAAAACTAAATATTTCTATGTTAATTTCACAAAATTTTCATTTTTCAGATAAAAAAGCGGTATTTTTTACATGACAATAGTCTAACGAGGGGCAAAAGACTTTTTCCTAATTTCCTTTTTAGGAAAAAATACTTAATGAAAATGATAGTCCATTTATGACGAAATGTATTTTTTTTGTTAAACTAGCTGAAAGTAAAAATGACAAGAGGGAGGGCATTTTTCAAATATGAAAAAGAGCTTTTATTTATATGTTTTAACATTTCGGGGAGGGGATTGGTCAGATCCGAAAGTGCGTTTTGCCGAAGAAGTCTTTCATGAACATAACTTTCCTAAACAAAGCATGGATTTTGATGAGCTATCTACATATATCGAAACATATGCGACTGAAAATTTAACAATTGAAGTGTTTGATGCATTATGGGATTTATATAATGAACAAGGTCGTTAATGATCAGAATGCTCTAATTATTCTTTCTTTTATAGTTGCTAGACGTCTAGCATTGCGTAAATACGTGAAACAAAGTATTATTTATAGTGATAACTGACAGAAAAGAGGGATTGCAGTATGAGTATTCATATTAATGCAAAAAAAGGCGAAATCGCTGACACTATTTTACTTCCGGGAGATCCACTACGTGCAAAATACATTGCCGAAACGTTTTTAGAAGATGTTACTTGCTATAACGAAGTCCGCAATATGTTTGGTTATACAGGTACGTATAAAGGTAAACGTATTTCTGTACAAGGTACTGGTATGGGCGTGCCTTCGATTTCTATCTATGCAACTGAATTAATGCAAGAATATGATGTACAAAAATTAATTCGCGTAGGTACTTGTGGTGCAATTCAAAAAGATGTAAAAGTTCGCGATGTTATTTTAGCGCAAGGTGCAACTACAGATTCTCGTATGAATCAAATCATTTGGGGCAACAACATTGATTTTGCACCAATCGCAAACTTTGATTTATTATTAAAAGCTTATAACGCAGGGAAAGAAGCTGGATTAAGCCTGCAAGTTGGTAATATCTTCACAGCAGATATGTTCTACTCTGATGAACACCAAAATGAAAAGCTTGCGAAATACGGCGTCCTTGCAATTGAAATGGAATCAGCTGCCCTTTACACATTAGCAGCTAAATTTGGCCGCCAAGCACTTTCTGTTCTAACAGTAAGCGACCACATCATTACAGGTGAAGTAACAACTTCTGAAGAACGTCAAACAACATTTAATGACATGATCGTTGTTGCTTTAGAAGCGGCTATTCAAGAGTAGTTATAACAAGGCATTAATTTTATAGTGAAAAGTGAGCAAGTGACCAGAGACGACGATGAAGTGACTATCCTTATTTCGTCAAACTGGTCACTTGCTTTTTTGTCCTTTTCCGTTAAATGACTGTAGGTAATGAGGGTTTATTTTATATCCGATTGCTCGGGTACTTGAATGCCTTTGAAATTTATATATTTCTAATCATATATGAAGCGTAAGTAATGGTTTTAAAAAAACATTAAGAAATTATGAACAGGTTAGAGAATGGAATCTTAATGGAGTCGTTAAAGAAAGAAGATGAAATATCAGAAGAAGCGATAGAAGATTCCGCCTTGTTAATATTAACTTCTTGTGGGGTTGATATGGATTAATATAAATGTTGTTGATCTCCATAGTCGTCAGAGGAAAGGGAATTCAAAATCATTATACAATCTATTTTGAAATGTTGTTCTTCTTAACTGATCGAAGTTATTAAAAGGATATGGTAATGAAAAATCCCAAAAATAATTACCCTTATTAATAATTTTATATTGTTAAATATAGAATTATTTAATTTATTCAAAATAGTGATTTATACTCTTTTAAGGGAGCGAAAGTTCAAAAAATTAACGGTGGAATGCTCTATACTAGTTAAGATGGATTAAGGTCTGTAAGGACAGGAAGAAAGTATGGGAAAGGTGTATATGAAGCGAATTTTGAATCGTTTAATAAGAAAGGTAACAGACTTACGAATTACCATGTTGAACTTGAATAATCAATATTCTATAATTTGTAACTGAAGAAAGTTGCAACGGGAATTCATTATAGCAAAATTAAGCATTGTATGCAGGGACAATCATTATTCCATTTGGATTGTCCTTCGCATACCATGCTTTTCTTTTGCATTTACAAAGATACGTTTACGCGTTTCTTTATGTAAAGTTTCGTTGGGGAAACGTTAAAACATATAATTTAATTGTCTTTTTTTGACAACGACTTATACCAGGGTTTACCAATGAAAAATAATGGAATTAATATCAAGGTAAACAGACTATTTTTATTAAATCCGTTACTCCCTAAAATAAGAAGAACACCAAAAAACGCTAAAACTCTTACAATTGTATTCAAATGTGCTTCCTCCCTTATTATCATGACTACTTTTATATATAATATAATATATTTTTCTGATATTTACGAATTATTAATTATAATGTATTTTATAAAGAGGAGTTAATACTAATATTTTCAAAGAAGAGTAGTATATGAAAATATCGTTGTAGCTTTAGAAGCGGCTATTCAAGAGTAGTAAGTTATTATAGCAAGGTTTTAAACAAGTCTAAATCATTAAAAATATAAGCAACCGACTAAAGAGCGACCATTTTATAAAGTGGATCGATGAAGTCGGTTGCTTTTTTCTTTAATGGAATCTCGATTCAAATGTCATTTTTTATTATAAGCTCGTTTTTTACTTTAACGGAATTAATAATAAATTACATATTGGATAGCTTAACAGTAGTATCAATTAATTTTAACAACGAGGAGGATTTTCGATTGGATGATAATAATAACGATAATAGCCCAAAATTGAAAAGAAAATCGAAACCAAAGTTGAAAAAAGAAGAAATTACTGTTGTAGACACGAGTTCCGCCCGTAAGGCTGTTATAGCAACTGCTGTAGGTAATGGAATGGAATGGTTTGACTTTGGAATTTACTCATATTTAGCAGCTACAATTGGACAAGTATTTTTTCCTGAAGTAAGTGGTCCTATGCAATTAGTATTTTCTTTTGCGACATTTGCTGTTGCTTTTATTGCTCGGCCTATCGGTGGCATTTTCTTTGGCATGCTTGGTGATCGTCTAGGACGGAAAAAAGTTTTAGCTATTACCTTAGTGATGATGGCTCTGGCGACATTAAGTATTGGTTTGATTCCAGCTCATTCATCAATAGGGTATACTGCAACGGTACTTTTACTCATTGCACGTTTAGTGCAAGGATTTTCTTCAGGGGGTGAATATTCGGGCGCTATGACGTTTATTGCTGAATCCACTCCTGATAAAAAAAGAGGATTTATGTCAAGTGGTCTGGAGGTTGGAACCTTAGTTGGCTATATCGCAGGGGCTAGCCTTGTTACTTTACTTACTTATATTTTGGGAGAGGATACAATGTTAGATTGGGGTTGGCGAATTCCATTTTTCTTATCAGCCCCTATTGGTTTAATTGGCTTTTATTTACGAAATAATTTAGAAGAAACGCCTGCATTTGAGGCACTGCAGGAAAAAAAGTCAGATGATGATAATCATATAACAGTAAAAAATATATTACAATTCCATTGGAGAGCCATAGTTGTCGGTATGTTTGTTGTTTTCTTTTATATTGTTGTAAATTATACTGTTTTATCTTATATGCCTTCTCACTTAACTGCTGTTCTTGGCTATGGAGAAGCAGAAGGACTTTTATTAATTGTCATTGTAATGGTTATTATGATTCCTATTGTTCTGTTAATGGGTTATTTTAGTGATCGAATTGGAGCGAAAAAGATTATACAGGGGGGATTAATTGGGCTAATCCTTTTAAGTATACCTTCATTTAATTTGATTGGTAGTGGTAACACATTACATGTATTTTGGGGATTATTGATTTTAGCAGTATTTTCTGCTTCTTTTCAAGGAACAATGCCAGCGCTATTGCCATCTCTATTTTTTACAAATGTACGGAATGGAGCATTGGCGATTACATTTAACATTTCTGCTTCATTGTTCGGTGGTACGACACCTTTACTTGTCTCGTGGTTAATTAGTAAAACGATGAATCAAATGGTACCTGCTTATTATGTTATATTTGCATCTGTGGTCGGTATTATCGTTGTAAGTATCTTTCTAAAAGATACTTCAGGAAAAGCACTACGAGGTTCACCTCCAGCTGTTGAAGAGAAAGCTGAAATTAAAGAGATTTTAGCTGAACCAGAAGAAGCATTATGGTGGCATGAAGAAAAGAAAGAAATTGAAGAACGTATAGAGGATCGTTTAGAAGATGGAAAGTGAATTTATTGTGCTACAGGCGATTGGAAAACAGCAAAATCTTTGTTGTGATATAGGCTGCTACGCAAGAGTAGTTGATCCATTAAATTCAAGTATAAACTGAACATGATGAAACAAAGCAACCGACCAAAAAACGACCATATAATAATATGGAATCGAAGATAGCGGTTGCTCTTTTTTTAATTTTTTAGTGTGAAAAGACTTAGTTCATTTGCTTACGATTAATGGCTAATTGACCCGGTAGAATTTTTTTCCACAAAAAATAATTGCTGAAATCCCATGTTTTTAAGGTAAAATATGGGTTATATTATTTTTTAAGGAGAATTACAATGCCTGTTTACAATAAGTTAGTACGAGATAAAATTATAGCTATTATTGAGGCGAAAGGATTATCGTATAATGCAAGCGTGTTGGAGCCACAAGATTTTTTAAAGGCAGTTAAAGCAAAAATGATAGAAGAAGCGAAGGAGTTTCAAGAGGCGCAAAACGTGCAGGACAGCGTTGAAGAATTAGCTGATATTTTAGAACTTGTCCATACGGCGATGAATGCATTAGGGATTAGTTATAACGAATTAGAAGAGGTTCGTGAGCACAAAAGGGCTAAGCGGGGAGGTTTTGAAAAAGCGATTTTTTTAATGGATGTTGAAGAAAAATAAACTTTTTAATGAGGTACCTATCATGAAGAAAACCATTTTGTTAGTACTTGCGGTCCTTCATATTATATTGTCCATCATTTTTTTTCTAGTGGGCAATATTTACGTATTTACGGATAACTATATGTATACATGGTTACCAAATTTAGTAGTTAGTTTATCGCTTCTTATTCTATTAATTAAGGAAAGTATTAATAAAAACCTAGCAAATTTAATCCTCATTATATATCCACTAGGATTAATATTCATGTGTGTAATGATTTTTTATCAGTTACCTAACTTTACTTATAAAGAAGCAACGGATTTAGTTATTCAGGAAAACTTTGGTAAAATTGATCATACAAAGGAACGTGAAGTAAGAGGCCAAAATGGAATGTATTATATTTATCCAGAAGACAGTGTCTATGTATTTAATACAAGAGATGGAAGTTACGCAAGAAGATTAAAATAAGTCATATGCTTGATGCGTAAAGGGGGACAATAATATTGAAAAAATCGTATACGAAGATTGAAAAATTGAAAATCATTGTTTTTGTCGTAGCTGTTGTTTTGATGACAATACTTATTTTTAAATATGATTATGTCAGTAATATTGTTTTGATAATATCCCTTTCTATGATTGTACAGAATAAAATACGAGATTCAAAAAAAGCTAAAAAACGCGACTACTTGTCAATCGGCTTATGGATATTGTTAACATTCGTAGCGCTAATAATCACCGTTAGGGATTTTATTAATCTTTCAACATGATTCAGTAATATGAAATGCATTAATTAAGTAAAACCGCCCGCACAATTAAGTATGAATTGCGTTCTTGGTGATTAATAAGACTACAAGGATAGTGTTCATTTTTGTGGAGAAAATAATGCTAAGACTATTTAGGGAGCGAGCGATAAAATTGACGAAATATCTGCTGTATTCATTGGTATTCATCAGTGTGTTACTTTATGGAGTAGGGAATGAAGCAGTATATGCAAATAAAAAGAATTTACCTCAACCATTAGAAGAATTTCTCCCATCCATAGGGTACAAAACGGTGGAAAGTGCATTACAAGAGTTTGAACTACTATATCATCAACAGCTGAAGCTACCGCTTAGGGTACCACCAATAAGCTTTACGCATCATTTTGGCAGGTTTAATGAAAATAGTTATTTTGAAGTGACGATGATTCATGAAGATTTACCTCAAAACCATTATAAAATCGATGTGCGGCCACTTGAGGAAAAAATTTCTTTTGGAAAATATAGTTCTAGTATCTTTCAGTTAAACAATGGAAATATTGCTCTTTATATTGATCAAGCGCAAATCGGCTTTAATATGTTAGTCATTGAAAGAGAAAATTGGCAATATGTATTTAGTATCGATAAGGATGTAGCAGACAAAGTATCGCCAGCTATCCTTGTTCAAATAGCCAATTCCATAGACTATTAATACGTTTTGTAGTGAGTTGCTTTTTGCAGCTCTTTTTTTGCTGGATGTAACCTATGGTATAATTGTAATTATTTACTATATATTGTGAGGGATTGTATGAAAAATTATAGTTTACTTTATATCTATACATTTATCTTTATATTATCAGGTTGTAACGTATTTTTTACTGACACGCAGAACGAAACGTTTAAAAAAACACCAGCACTTGCAAATAATGCAATTGACTTAAACCGTACCGCAAAGGAGCATAACGAAGAGCCACAAGTAAGTGATTTCCCTCATCAGATTAATTTAGAATCAATAGCACCGACAGGAGAAAGTAAACACTATTTTTCCTATGAAGGTAAAGCACCCATTACAATATCTTTACTTAATACTGGTAGTAAAAGTTTTTTATACAGCGTTCGGCAAATTGAGAGTGAAACGATTGTAGCACAAGGTATTTTAAAAAGTGCTGAAACGTTTCAACGCGTGTTTAAGGAATTAACGAAAGGCGACTATGTTTTATCATGCGTTGTCGTTGAAGAGGAGAAGCCTGTAGGTATAGAGCTAAAGTTAAAAGTAGAATTACTTTAAAACTAAGTTTCCGGACTACTTAATAATCTGTTACTTTTTTCTTTTAGTTAAGCATTACTTTGCTAAAAACGTCCATACTATAATTATTACCTACAATCTTTGATTTTCATGAGAAAAGGGGATGTATTGGTGAAGAAAATCGTGCTTTTGTCGATACTGTCAGTTGTCGTAGTGAATTGTGTTTCGTTAGTGGTATTTGCCAAGGAGCAACCAAAAGAAGACTTAATGCAAATTATTAGACCATTTATGCCAGTGAATTCATCACTTATTAGTCCAGAAAAGCCTTTTTCTACAAAATCTGTTCAATTTTACGATTTTAATCGCGATGGACAAAAGGAAATCATTTTCACGTATGAAATAAAAGCACAAAATCAACCAGCCCCTTCACAGTTTGGCGCAATCGTTTTAAAAAAGACCGAAAAAGATTGGCAAAAAACGTGGGAAACATCCATGCTTGGCGTAAGCTTGGACTTTTCAGGGTTAAAAGACATTACTGGTGATGGGATAAAAGAATATTTATTCGGTGTAACAATTGGCGCCTCAATCGGTAGTGAGCTTGAAATATTCCAATCGCTCGATAGCGAATTGACCAAGATTGCTGAAACTCCTTATCATAAAATGGAGTTTGTAGAAGGAACTCAAAACGTTGCAATCGCTGTTTGGCATTTGTACATTGGAGATAGTTACTTAGTAGAGGTACTGAAGTGGAATGGTGAAAAATTAACTAATGATGAAGCGTCCTATGCAAGATACTATCCAATTATTGAAAACTTTTATGTTGATAAAATCGCACAAATCGATACTTGGTTTTATTGGTATTGCCTTGCAGATGCCCAGATTCATGCCAATAAATTGAAAGATGCTTATCATTCCATTCAAGAGGGGACTGCAATAGCTAAAGCCTCAGCAATGCAGGAGGTTATCCAATATTTTAAAGAACTTACTGACAGGCTAGAGAATAAAAAAATAAACGCCAGTCTTTTCATATAATCATGAAATTGGTCGACAATAAAACAAGCGCGTACCTTAAGTAGGCATGTGCTTGTTTTACTAATTATATAATAACACGTCAAATTGTACTATTTGAACGTGTAGCCCTCAAATACTTTTAGCCCTTCAGCATTTAAAACTTGTTCAATTAATAGCGGTTTATGAGGGCTTTTTTCAATCACTTCTTTACTTGCAATCATAATATTACTGCCTGCAATGTCTGCTAGTTGATCATGTGATACACTGTAGACGATTTTCCCTAATTTCGACCAAACCATTGCACCTGTGCACATTACACAAGGTTCACAGCTTGTATATAAAGTATAATCGCTCAAATCGAAAATGTTGTTTTCAGAGCAATATGTCCGAATAAGGCCAATTTCAGCATGATGGGTAGGATCACAAAAACTATTTATTTTATTTTCACCATACATCACAATTTCATCATTTTTTACTAAGATAGCACCAAAAGGTTCATTACCAGCATTCCGCGCATTTAAAGCCATTTCAATAGCTATTTCCATAAATTTTTCATCTTGTTGTTTCATCGATAAAACCTCCCATACTAACTAATACTATTATAATGGATAT
The DNA here is from genome assembly GCF_044762075.1 of Lysinibacillus sp. NPDC097195. Lineage (NCBI taxonomy): Bacteria > Bacillati > Bacillota > Bacilli > Caryophanales > Bacillaceae > Lysinibacillus > Lysinibacillus sp. NPDC097195. Next base: position 1,049,411 of record NZ_JBIWDP010000001.1, read on the forward strand.
TGAGCCTCTATGAATATATGTATTTTATATAAAAGAATGTACAGTACTACAATGGGTTTCAAATTTATGTCCTAGCTTCGCAATTGTTTTAAGGTAAAAACCGCCAGCTAGTACTATTAAAATACCAAAACTTCGATAAGTAAACGTCTTAAAGGATTCGTCATTGACTGTTATACTCATAAAAATTAGACCGAGAAAAATGATGATCATGCCAATTAAGGAGTTGATGATTTTCAAAAGCATGACGTGCCTCCTATGTGAATAATTTGTAAATTACTCCTAAGGCTTATAATGTTTTAATTGTTCTGGTTGCAATACCGTTCCGTCTAACGTAAAGTGTTCAAACTGTCCTAAGCGATCCTTATTATGAACAAAATAAATATAAACGACATTCGGTTCATCGTTAAAAATTACATTTACAGAGTAGTTAGGTAACCCCCCTAAATACCACTCGCAGTCAACGGACTGTATATCTTCCTCTACATAATGAATTTCTTCTATTAAATATCGGCGGATTTTATGTTCATACATAATCTTTTTCAGTTGGACTGTAAAATAAGGAACGAGCACGATAAGGAGTAAAGCGACAAGCAAAAATTTTTTCATGTAATCGCTCCTGTCTGTTCAATCGTCAATTTCTTGCGCAATATAAGGATTGAGGTAGTGGATTTACGGATGTTTATAGGAAATTGGGAGCTAAAGAGGCGACAATCTTAAATTATTCATTGCAGCTATAGATAATGCTGTAAGAAATATTTAATTTATATGAAACCCAAGACTCAAAAATTCTATTGATTTCCTTGTTTAAATCGTCTTTATGCATATTTGCATCAAGTCCCAATTGCTCAAAAGTAAAAGTTTCTATTATTTCTTCATTATATTTTGTATTAACCATAAAGTTTACGGTTTGATTCATAATAATTCCTCCAAATAAGTGTTACTGCTAAAAAAAGGGACTTGACTCTATGAATAAATGCAAGTCCTCTATTTTTTTGCCTAATTAGCCCTCAAACGTTTGGGCTTTTATTGTTTTTACTTCGCTATTTTGCTTCTTTTGGATAATTAGCAGAATAAGAGCTTGTGCAGTCATTGTCAGAACAATAAATAATAAATGCGTATTTGTGTAGAATAATTTTGCGATGAAGTAATAGATTGGTGCTGAAGATAAGTAAGATATATATTGATTTTTAGTTGCTAAAAAAATAATCGTTGAAATACATAGAGTTATTATCATTAGTTCTAATGTACTGCCTAGTAGTCTGCTATCTAAATCAAACAGTAAATCACTTATATAAGACATTTGAACTCACCTCCCTTTCCTTTAGAGATAGATATAATTACAAAAATTGTAACATATTGGTGTCGTTAAAAAAAGCTTATTAGCTGCATTTTATAGTTCGATTTGTCTTTTTTAGTACCGAATGTTGTATATAGGGAATGTGCTAGCTATTAAATGACAAACTATAAAGATTGGTAGCTGAAACTATTTTGCGCACTTATTTTTCATTGCTCCGTGCATTAAAAGTACATATCTTACGCTTTTTACAGTAGAGATACAGAGGGCATATAAAAACACAAATGGAGTTCGCCATATCGCATACTATAAAATAACCATGATTTTAGATGGCTTTAACTTGCAATACGTGCTAGGGCGATAGTAAAAAAACGTTCGAAGGCAGTTTGCTGTCTTCAGCTTTGATAGCAGTAAAGCTAGAGTAATAACAGCTATATTAATAGAAAGGGGGAGATCACTTGGTAACCATTCGACAAAAGTTAGTATCCTCGAGTCAAGCTGCAAAAATTACAAATGGAAAAAATAATGCTAAAAAATATATTGTAGTACACGAAACAGATAATACGAATGTAGGAGCAGATGCGGATGCCCATGCGCGACTTCAAATTAACGGCAATAGTAGAGATGCAAGCTGGCATTGGCAAGTAGATGATCATGAAGCCATCCAATCATTTGAACACTATTGGGAATGTTGGGGGGCTGGAACGTATCTAGGAAATGCGCAAGGTATTCAGGTAGAGATTTGTGTTAATAGTGATGGCGATTATAAAAAAGCAGTCGAAAATGCAGCAAGTTTAATAGCCAAAATATTAAAGGACGAAAATATTTCAATTCAAAATGTTGTTCAGCATCATTATTTCAGTGGTAAAAACTGTCCTAGAAATATTCGTGCAGGCAAAATCACTTGGACTAATTTTTTGCAAATGATCACAAGTAATGAAACACCCAAGCCAGAAAAACCGCCAACCGAGACAATGAAATATCGTATTGTCACTGGCACCTATAGCACTCGAAACGCAGCGAGCAGCGTCTTAAATATAATGCAAAAACAATTTGGCTGGGTTGCCTATATTGAGCAGGATGGAACAAGATACCGTGTGAAAACAGGTACTTTTACAGGGATAACTGCTGCTAAAAATGCCGAGAATAAAATAAAAGCATCTAAGTTAGCACAAGTGACATATATTATCGAAGCATAATGACAAATTTTCGAAATAGATGAGTATTTTAGTTGACTGCTAATAGGAAATGAGTAAAATAAAAAGACAGTACTATTAATATTTAAAACTTAGCAGCGAAGAAAGGTGCCTCAGGATTGTATCTGAGGCACATTTTATTGATAAATTGGCAACGAGGCAGCTTTTTACAGTCATTATTCTAGTACAGAGAGAATAGTAGAAAAAAAGGGACTTGTGCATGGGCAATTTTATGAAGATTGTAGAGAATCGAGAGCTGTCATGAATTTTTGACACGCTTTTTCTTTTCGTCTTCTCTATAACCTGTTAAGATGGTAATAGTGTGACAACAAGTTAGTGTATATGAGAGTGGTGACAATCAAGATGGATGAACAGAAAAAAGATGGTTTAGAACAACAGCAAGAGCAAACACAGCAAGTAGAGATAAAACCAGCGGGACAATTTATTAAAATGAAACCGTTTAAATTTATTATGCTAATGTTCTTTACAATCTTAATTACTGCAGGCTTAACAATTTTTGCGTTAACTTTCGGTGAAAAGAAAGTAGTAGAAGTAAAAGTTCCGATTGAACGTGCGGAATTTACAAAATTGTACGAAGCATTTGATATGCTTAAAGGCAAATACTACAAAGATATTGATGATGAAAAAGTTGTCGATGGTGCGATCAATGGCATGTTTGAAGCACTAGAAGATCCGTACTCTGATTTCATGGTAAAAGATGAAGCAGAACAGTTTAATTCTGGCTTATCTTCAAGCTTCCAAGGAATTGGTGCTGAAATTCAAGAACGTAATGGTTTCATTACTGTTGTGTCACCTATTAAAAATTCACCGGCTGAAAAAGCAGGATTATTACCAAAAGACATTATTTTGACTGTCGACGGCAAAAGTATCCAAGGATTCAGTGCTTCTGAAGCTGTAGCGCTTATTCGAGGAGAAAAAGGTACGCCTGTTAAGTTAACAGTGAAACGTGGCGAAAATGCTGAACCGATTGAAATGACTATTATTCGTGATGACATTCCTGTAGAGACGGTTTATGGTGAAATGCTAGATGATGATATTGCGCATATTCAAATTACGTCATTTAGTGAGAAAACAGGAGAAGAGTTAGAAAAAATGCTTGCTGAGTACGAAGGAAAAGGCATGAAAGGGATTGTCCTTGATTTACGCCAAAATCCAGGTGGTTACTTAGATGCAGCAGTTGAAATTTCGAATTTATTTGTACCAGAAGGTAAAGCTATAGTGCAAGTTCAGCAAAAAGACGAGGAGCCTGTTATTACAAATGCGATTGCTGGGAAAAAATATGATTTACCTGTAACAGTACTTGTTGATAATGGTAGTGCTTCTGCTTCTGAAATATTAGCGGCTGCATTAAAAGAATCTGTTGGTGCGAAAATTGTTGGTGAAACATCATTTGGTAAAGGGACTGTACAAAACGTTACACCTTTAAAAGATGGCTCGAATTTAAAATTCACTACTGGTAAATGGTTAACGCCGAACGGTAATTGGATTAATGAAAAAGGTATCGAACCAGATGTGAAAGTGGCTTATCCTACCTATGCATCATTGCCTATTTTAGATCCTACGAGTGAAATGAAAGAGGGCTTACAATCAGATGCTGTTAAAGTAGCTGAAGAGATGCTTGAAGTGCTAGGATATGAGCCTGGGAAAGCAGACGGTGTATTTGATCAATATACAGAACGTGCTGTGAAAAAACTACAAGCGGACAATAAGCTTGAAGAAACAGGCATTTTATCAAATGAAACAACGTATGCATTAATGGATGCTTTACGTGCGAAAATGAAAGCAGAAGATCCTCAATTGTTAAAAGCACAAGAACTTGTTTCAAATGCTAAAGGACAAACTGAGACAACAACAAACTAACACAGTAGCTGTCGCACAAGTCGTCTCGTACGACGAATGCGGCAGCTTTTTTAATAGGAGGCATACATTGTGAAGGATGTATATTTATTTAGTGGTTTTCTAGGAAGCGGTAAAACATCAATGCTGACTGATGTTATTCGTCAGCTAAAAGAAAAGGGATTAAAGCCAGCAGTAATTATGAATGAGCTTGGTAAGTTGCCATTTGACTCACAAGCGGTAGAGGAGGATGTACCGTTAAAAGAGATGTTAGAAGGGTGTATTTGTTGTTCAGGAGCCGAAAAAACAGAAGCTCAAATTCAGTCTCTACTATTGGATAGTGAATTTGATGTCCTGATTATTGAAACAACTGGGGCGGCACATCCTGTAGAAGCATTGGATGCAGTCTACTCGCCAATTTTCGCTGAGCAATTATATGTCAAGGGGATTGTCACTGTGGCAGACTCAAAGCTATGGCTAAATCGAGAGACGCTGACGCCTCAAGTTCGTACATTATTTATGGAACAAATTCGCCATGCGCATTTATTACTGGCCAATAAAATGGATTTACTAAGCGAAGCGGAGCAAGCAAAGGTTGTCTATGAGCTCCAAGGTTTTAATCCACATGCGTTTATATTACAAACAACTAATGGACGGGTACCGTTGCATTTACTAGAAGGATTAACAGCTACTGTGCAAATTGACCAAGAAAACATTGTTAAAACGCCACTATCTTCAATGCATTTAGCTTCACGTTTAGTAGAATTTGAAGGTGTTCACTTTACACAAGAGCAATTTGAAGAGTGGGTGCGCGCTTTGCCAGATACGGTGTATCGTATGAAAGGCTATGTTCCTATTGAAGGTGTTAAAAACCCGATGTTGTTTCAATATGCCTATGGAATGGTACAATGGCTACCAGAATACATTAAAATGCCGGCTAAGCTTGTGTTAATTGGCGAAAATGTTGGAACTGTTGGTGTACCTGGTATCGACTAAAACTATGTATGATTTTCTGCTCGTGTTGTTACTGAATGGCCATTAAGCTATACAGTAACAACACGAGCAGATTTTTTTTGTAATTTTATAGCTTGTAATAGTTTGCTGTAAAAATTTCATACAATACCGCCAACTTTTGATATAAAAATAGACTAAAAATGATTAGAATTTGAACAATGTCAACCCCATCTGAAACGTAAGTATTTCATAGCATGGTGAAACATGCTAAAAATTATAACAAAAAAACCCCTGTTTAACGGAAACTACTTCTCTATTGGGCAAGCTAGCAGATGATGGCAAGATTTTTAATAGAATCATACTTTACGATAGGTTGCAGATAGGAGGAATTGCAAAATGAAAAAAACACTTACTGCAATTTGTGCAACATTTCTTTTAGCGGCTCCAATTCAATTGGCTTCTGCTGCTTCTAATACAACAGAAGGGAACACAGCAAATCAAACAACAAACTGTAAAGTTTACTATTATAATTGGTCAAATCATAAATGGGTTGTAACAAAACCAAATACGACAACACCATCTAAAGATACTCAAACAAATCAACAAACAAATAAACCTACAAATCAAGAACAAAACAATACAACGACAACACCACCTACTACGTCTAAACCGACTACATCTACATCAGATGTCAATGCTTTTGAACAAGAGGTAGTAAAATTAACAAATGCTGAGCGTACGAAAGCTGGATTAAAAGCATTACAAACAGATGATAAGTTAATGGCTGCAGCAAGAGAAAAATCACAAGATATGCAATCAAAAAATTACTTCTCGCATACAAGTCCAACATTTGGTTCACCGTTTGATCGTATGAAAGCTTTAGGAATTACGTATAAGAGTGCCGGTGAAAATATCGCTCAAGGTCAACGTACACCACAAGAAGTTGTACAAGCTTGGATGGATTCACCAGGTCACCGTGCAAATATTTTAAATGCGAATTATACACATATTGGTGTTGGTTACGTGAAATCAGGTAACTACTGGACACAACAATTTATTCAAAAATAATCACATGTGTAGTTTATAACAATATTATAATAACAAATAGGGTGTCCAATAAGTCGTAAGCGGCTTATTTGGGCGTCTTTTTGTTTAATCATTGTAACGAAAGTTCGCCATGTCTCGTTGGACAATAAAAAAGTGTTAAATTGATTTTAAAGATCAATCTAACACTTTTTTGTATTATTCTCTCTTATTTCTGCAATACAAATTTTCTTTGTACAAGTATTAGGCGGATTAATAATGTAATGGCACCTGCAGAAAGCCCAGCTACAAGACCAATCCAATAACTAACTGGTCCAAGATCCGTGTAGTTAGCTAGTAAAAAGCCAGTAGGCAATCCGATAATCCAATAGGAAATGATGGCCATGATGAATGTAATTGTGACATCCTTATATCCACGTAAAGCGCCTTGTACAGGTGCTTGTATCGAATCGGATAGTTGGAAAATAGCAGCGTACACTAAAAACTGTTGCGCATATTGTAAAACTAAATGATCCGTTGAGTACATTGTAGCAATTTGTTCCCGTAGTAAAAAGAGGATGCATGCTGAGAAAAAGCTAAATAAAATAGCGGTACCTACACATAAATAACTATAAACCTTGGCATCTCGTAAGCGACCTGCACCGATTTCGAAGCCTACTAAAATAGTCACACCCATTGATATACTAAGAGGAACCATGTATAACAACGATGTAAAATTAATCGCTATTTGGTGGGCTGCAATTATTTCAGTACTAAAGCTACTCATCATCATCGTAACAGCAGAAAAAATACTTGTTTCTGCAAATAAGGAGATACCAATTGGCACACCAATTACTAAAATCTCTTTCCAACTAAGCCATTCTAGTTTAGACCACTCACGGAATATCGAAAATTGCTCAAAAGGCACACGTTTTGCAACAATCCAAACCGTGATAAAGAAAATTAACCAGTATGTAATGGCGGTAGCAACACCTGCACCAATACCACCTAACTCTGGCGCTCCGAATTTACCAAAAATAAAAATGTAATTCAATAAAATGTTGATAGGGGTTGCCAGCAATGTAATCATCATTGTTACTCGAGTTTGACCTAATGCGTCAATAAAACAACGAAGAACAAAAAACAATAAAAGTGGAATCAGTCCAACGCACATTGCTTGAATGTAGGACTTGGCAATGTTATGTACGGCTTGAGCTAATTGCATATTGCCCAAAATCCAATCAAGAGCAAAATATAAAAAGATAAAAATAACTGCCGCAAGTAAAAGGGCCACATATAAGCCTTGTTGCACAGCTTTTTTTGCTGATTGCTCTTTTTTAGCACCAACTAGTTGGGATACAATAGGTGTTATGGCTAAGAGAATACCAGAAAGCCCCGTATAGACGGGCATCCAAATAGAGGAACCAATCGATACACCCGCTAAATCAGCTGTGCCATAGCGACTTGACATTAATATATCAAAAAATGATATAAGGTAAATGGCTACTTGGGTGATTAAAATTGGCACAATGATTTTTAAAATTAAAGCATACTTTTGTTTTAATGTAGAGGTTTTGTACATGTCAGTTACTTCCTTTATAAGCATAATGAATTAGTATAGCATAGAGTAGACATAATATGAGAGAAAAATTAAAAGCTTCATCTATATCTTTTCACTGGCATATAGTAAAATAAAAGACTGTAAACAAAAAGTAGCGATTTGCTGCTATGGCTTTTAATGAATAGGAGAATTAATGTGAAACAACAAACAATCATTTTAACCGGTGGTGGGACAGCAGGCCATGTATCACTTAACCAAGCGATATTACCTTCTTTACTTGAACTAGGTTATGATGTCCACTATATTGGTTCAGAGCAAGGTATTGAAAAAGAATTAATAGGCGAGGCATTTCCTAACGTTCCGTTCTATGGAATAGCGAGTGGAAAATTGCGTCGTTATTTCTCTATGAAAAACTTTACAGATCCTTTTAAAGTGCTTGCCGGACTTATGCAAGCGTTTAGAATTATAAAAAAGGTGAAGCCAGAAGTTATTTTTTCAAAAGGCGGATTTGTCTCTGTACCTGTTGTGATGGCAGCTAAATTAGCAGGCATTCCAGTCGTTATCCATGAATCTGACGTCACGCCAGGTTTAGCAAATAAAATTGCGCTACCGTTTGCTTCTCATATCTTTACGATTTTTGAAGAGACGCTACAGCACTTGCCAAAGGAAAAGGCAACTTGCACAGGTTCCATCATTCGCCAAGAATTATTTAATGGTAATAAAACAAAAGGCCTTGCTTTTTGTGACTTTACTGCTTCAAAACCTGTTCTTTTAGTGATGGGCGGAAGTCTAGGATCGGTTGTGTTAAATGATGCATTACGCCAAAATTTACCTGAATTACTGCAAACTTTTCAAATAATACATCTCTGTGGGAAAGGCAATAAAGAGGCAAGTTTACAGTCTTTGAAAGGCTATAAACAATTCGACTATGTGACAACGGAATTGCCAGATTTATTGCATGCAGCAGATTTTGTCGTTTCACGTGCAGGTTCCAATTCCATTTTTGAATTTTTAGCCCTTCGTAAGCCGATGCTGTTAATTCCTTTATCAGCACAAAAAAGTCGTGGAGATCAAATTTTAAACGCTAATTTATTTAAAAAACAAGGATATGCTGAAGTGTTACAAGAAGAAGAATTGACGAAGGAATCGTTTATGAAATCGGTGTATACATTGACAGAACGTAAAGCTGAAATGATACAAACGATGGAAAAAACGCAAAGACCGAAAACACCAGATGAAATGGCGAAGTTAATATTACAATATAAAAAATAAAAGCTATGTGCACTGTTTGGCTAAACAGTGCACATAGCTTTTTGAATTATTACATTACATCGCTTGTTCTTCGCCTTCTTGTGTTTGATTGGCCGTTGTTAAATAGAACAAGTCTCGTGGAATTTTGTATAAATGAAATTGTGCCTCGCCACTGTTCACTTGTGCTAATAAGGTAGGGTGACTTTCATTCGCAGAAACCACATAAGGTAGTTTTAATGCGGCACGTTGTGATTTAGCATTTTCAACTCGAATACGGAGGAAAACCGTATGGAAATTATATTCGAAAAACAACTCGTTCAAAAAAAGCATTTTAGCCTTTTGGTTGTAACCTTGCCCTTGATAAGGGAATCCTATCCACGTTCCGAGGAAGCCTGCACCATCTTCAACATCATGAATGCTTATGGTGCCGATGGGTTGACCCCAATCATCGGTAATTGTCCTAGAAATAGCGAGCCCTCTCGCTTCTTCTTCGATTAGTTGCTTGGTCATAAACCAGTATTCATCCGCCGATTTGGCTTTTTGACGGACGAAGGGAAAAACAGATGGATGCGATAATAGCTCATAAAGCTCTGTACATTCATGTAGGTCTCGATGTTTAAGCATACGAAACGCCTCCTTTACAAGGGTAGTTAAAACAATTCCGTTAAAACATAAGAATAAAACTAAAATTCGTACTGGAATTAAAAACCCAAAGAACTAGACGTTATAACTATGTTATCCATAATCTCCCGCAGTCTTACTGATTTTGCGACCATACCGAAAAATGGCTAGTTTTATTAATATAATATAACAAGTCTACTGCTTCGTGCAATCAATTTACTCTTTAAAACAAAAATTAACTATAATTGTCAGTTAATTCTGAAAATGAACCCAAGATATTTATAACTACAATTGATAGATATGAATAGAAAGTCTATATTAGTTATATATTACATGAAAATGATGAAATTAGTGTATTTCCATAGTAATGTTTTCCTTTTATTAACGTGAAATTTTATCAATTTTTACGCCAAAAAAGATATAATCTTTCTTAAAACAAGAAAGTTAAACGATTGTAATTATGTTATAATACTAGTGTAATTTTTTGTTTTCTTCATCAATACATTTATAACGAATTCATATATATGTGACTTTATTATGGGGAGTGACATCATGGAATATCTTTTAAGCGAAAAATTTTTCAATGAATTATTTATTGGAGAAGATTTCGTCTATTTAATGAAAAAAGTTGGAGACGATTATCAATATGTTCGCTTAAATCAAGCTGCCCAAGTATTGTTATCCAAAAATGCCGTAGGAAAATTGTTATCTGCTGTGACTTCTAGTCGGAATTTTGTTATTATTCAAGAAAATTACCATCGAGCAATTGCACTGCATCAACAAATTGATTATGTGGATTATGCCTATGTTAAATCTGAAGTTCGAAAATATGAGACATCTGTCCGCCCGATTAAAGACGGAGATGAATACTATGTTTTAGCTATTACAAAAGAAATTTTATACGACAGAAGTATTGAAGATAAATTTTTATTTATGCGATCTATGTTTGATCATGCCTTTTTTTCAACAGTTATTTTGTCTGCTGAGGGTACTATATACGAAGTCAATTCAAGCTTTATGGAAGATTTTAATTTAGATAATGAGAAGGTAAAACATCAACAATTTATTGATTTACCAATCATACCTAAAGAAGAAATGGCAAAAATACAACATTATTTGCAAAGAGCTGCAATAGGCGAGAATATTGGTGAAAAGCTCATTAAGCTTCATACTTTGGATAAGAAGGAACGCATGTATTTAATATCGCTTTCTCCTGTCATGCAGGGAGATAATTCCTTTGCTATTTTTCTTATCATGCAAGATTTTACGCAAGTTGCAGAACAAAAGGCTGCATTGCGTTCAACATCACATGGTTTGGAAGTATTTAAAGCTGCACTAAATTCCGCTACCTCCATTGCTATTTTGGATGTGGAAGGCAAAATTGTCGAAGTGAATGATTTGTTTTTAAATGCTTCAGGATTTACAGCTAGTGAGCTTATTGGGCAACCTTATAATCTTATCGAGCCGAGGAATAACAAAGAAAGTGTTTTTCAAAAGATTAATAAAACCCTTTTATTAGGAGAGGTTTGGCGAGGTGAACTATGCTATCGCACCAAATATCATGCAGACTATTGGGTAGAGGCAGCCATCGTGCCATTGAAAAATGAATTTGGCAAAGTGGAACAATATTTATCCATTAACTATGATATTACGGACAAGAAAAGAATGTTAACGGAATTAAAAAATATTGAGCGGACATTTCGATTAATTACCGAAAATACAAATGATTTAATTGTCATTCTTAACGAGGATGGCATCATTATTTATGCGTCACCGTCTTATAAGGTGTATTTAGGCTATGAAATAGTTGGATTACAAGGTCAGTTTTACAGCAATATTGTTGATGATCAAAGTAAACCAGCATGGCAAGCGTTTCTTAATGATTTTTCAGCTAAGTCGGATACGCAATTTGAACTTTTATTGAAAGCAAAAGATGGAACACCAGTTTGGACTGAAGGAAATGTGACCGTTGTTCATGATACGGAACGCGAAACAATTTCACAAATAATCATGGTTTCACGTGAAATTACCCATCGAAAAGAACGAGAAAATGATTTGCTCTATCTTGCTTACCACGATAGCCTTACGCAACTCCCGAATCGTAGGTATCTATTAAAAGAATTCCCTAAAATTATGTCGGATGCACATGCAAAAGACACCTGTATTGCCATGCTTTATATTGATGGAGACGATTTTAAAGACGTTAATGATCAATATGGCCATGATATGGGAGATGATTTTATCCGCAAATTTGGCCATGTTCTCATTTCATCGGTTCGGAGTCATGATTTAGTTATCCGCATGGGTGGCGATGAGTTTATCATTATTTTAACTGGCTTAACCCGTAATCCAGATGATAGACATACGCAAATGATGCATATTATCCATCGTATTCGCGAAGGTTTAAAAAAGGGATGGACGATTGAAAATCATTTTTTTGCCCCGACTGCATCCATGGGCGTCGCCTATTACCCTGATCATGCAACAACACTGGAATCGCTAATGGATTTAGCGGACCAAGCATTATATAAAGCGAAAGAATGTGGAAAAAATCATTTATTTATCACGACACCACATTAATAAAAGTCTGTACAAACGAGTATTTACTTGTAGTACAGGCTTTTTATTTGGTGTTATGCGCATGCTATAATTGTGAAGGAGTTTTAATATTGAAAATAGAAGGTGAACAAATGCCGAAAAAAATACTGTTAGTAGAAGATGAAAAACATATTGCCCGATTTGTAGAGCTTGAATTACAGCATGAAGGCTACGATGTAACCGTGGCATTTGATGGGCGAGAAGGGCTAGCCTTAGCGACAAGTGAACATTATGATGTTCTATTATTAGATGTAATGCTACCAAGTATCAATGGTATTGAAATTTGCCGCAGGGTACGTACACAGTCTCAAGTGCCTATTATTTTACTTACTGCAAGAGATGCAGTAATGGACCGGGTTGCTGGATTGGATGGTGGGGCGGATGATTACATAGTGAAACCTTTTGCCATCGAAGAATTACTGGCACGAATACGTACTATATTACGCCGTGTGGAGCCGCAAGAAAAACGAGGCGGGCATACGTTGCGATTTCGAGACATTGAAATCGATATTGATGCGTATGAGGTATTGGTTCAAGGCGACAGACTGGACCTGACAAAAACCGAATATGATTTACTTAAGTTATTAATGGAACATAAAAATAGAGTTTGTACTCGGGAATTGATTTTAACGACCGTTTGGGGATATGACGCAGATATCGAGACAAATGTAGTGGACGTATATATCCGCCATTTGCGGACGAAACTACCAGGTGACTCGAATGCGTATATTGAGACAGTACGTGGAGTAGGATACGTGATGCGAGAATGAGAAAAATAAAAGATTATATCAGTAATTTATCTTTACAAAGAAAATGGATGCTAACATCTAGTGCTGTAATTTTTATTAGCTATGCCATTATTTGTATCGTCGTCTATGTTTCATTGCATACTTGGCTTCTAAATGATGAAGGAAGTAAAGTGAAACGAACTAGAGATGACGTTGTCTCTTTTTTAGAGTCGCAAGGTCCGAATATTTCAATCCAACAAATTCAACAAAACACAGGTTTATTAAAATCCATCGTCGATCGCGATCAAACTGTAAGACTATTTAATAATGATGGGATTGAAATATTACGAATTAATAATGCGTCACAGGCAGCACCGCTATCATCATCATCGATGGGTGAAATTGTCCAAATGACAGTTGACAAAAAGGATGCCTATGTTGTCAATGAACCGTTACAGCTCGGCTTTTTCCAAGTGTATATTCAAGTAATCCATCCGTTAGCAAGATTTGAATCTTTAATGCACTATTTATTGACTGCCATGCTTATCGCAGGAGTTGGCGCACTGTTGCTTTCTGGCTCCATCGGTTATTATTTAGCGAATTATTTAACTAAGCCTCTTCATGCATTACGTGCATCAATGAAAACAGTAATGGACCAAGGCTTTAATGAACCAATTCAACTAACCTATACATCTCATGATGAGATTGGAGACTTACTAAAAATGTATAATGCCATGATGAATGAACTCCAAATTTCATTTGCTCAACAACAACAATTTGTCGCTGATGCATCGCATGAACTGCGGACACCCATTCAAGCAATAGAGGGCCACCTTTCATTATTGAAGCGTTGGGGTAAAGATGATCCGGCTATTTTGGAAGAGTCTATAGAGACGTCGCTAACAGAAATTACACGCATGCGGAAAATGATTGAAGAGTTACTAGAACTAGCACGTCGGGAAGAGAAAGATGAATTAAGTGAAGCAAATCCTATAGAAGTCATTGATAGCGTCATAGAAGAAATGGCGTTAGTATATCCAAAGGCGAAAATTACGCTGTCGAAAAAAGAAGAAATAGGGGCGGTTTTCATAACCTTTAATGCATTAAGTCAAATCATTCGCAATATCGTGGAAAATGCAATTCGTTATTGTGAAAAAGTTCCTGAAGTGAATATTACTTTATCCAAAAAAGAGCACGAGGTGGAAATTCAAATAGCAGACAACGGCATTGGTATTGCTGAAAACAATCTCCCATATATTTTTGACCGTTTTTACCGTGTTGATGAAGCGAGAAATCGTCAAATTGGCGGGACTGGCTTAGGGCTAAGTATCACGAAAATGTTACTTGAAAAATACAATGCATCGGTAGAAGTCAAGAGCGAAGAAAATGTTGGAACCGTTTTCTTGTTGAAATTACCGCTGAAATATTAAGAAAAAACCGCTGTTTATTTAAGTTTTTTAGCCTTCGGGAAAAAAATTGCTTAATTTGCTAAAAAGTGTTGTATTTTTTGTGAAGAGTAGTAAGATTGAGATGGAAAAAACGTTCTTTAAATTATGGATAAGTTGTGTCGAACATCCTTTTAATGAACGGGATAATATTATATAATTAATTGTAATTTAATTAATGGAACCTGCCGAAAGGCAAAATTTGGAGGTCATTTTTCATGTCGAACAACGTTACAACTGTAAGTTCTCCATGGTCAGCTTTCTCTGGTCCTAACTTAGGATATGTGATGGAGCAATACGACTTATTCTTACAGTCTCCTGAAGAAGTAGAACCGGAGTTAGTATCATTATTCCAACAATTTGGTGCACCAGTAGAAGTAGAAGGTGATATAGCTGTAGTAAGTGGTTCAGCAGCTCCTGCTGGCGATTTTAAAAAGATTTTGGCCGCTGTTAAATTAGCTGATACAATTCGTAATCAAGGTCATTTAGCAGCAGATATCTATCCTTTAAAAAATCGTGCACTTCAAACTGCTCAAATTGAAGAAAGTGCATTCAACTTAAGTCCTGCGGATTTAGCAGAAATACCTGCTGCAATCTTCTTCAAAGATGTGCCAGCGGGCGTGAAAAATGGTAAGGATGCAATTGACTATTTAAAATCTGTATATACAGATAAAGTAGCTTTTGAATACGGGCATGTTGTAGCAACTGAAGAACGCGAATGGATTCAAGCACAAATTGAATCTGGTTCTTTAAAACAAGCGCTAACTTCAGATGAGAAAAAAGCGTTATTAGATCGTTTAACACGTGTTGAAAATTTTGAAAAATTCATTCATAAAACATTTGTTGGTCAAAAGCGTTTCTCAGGTGAAGGTTTAGATACTCAAATCGTCCTTTTTGATGAAATTTTAAAAACTGTAGAAGCAAAAAATGTAGAAAATGTACGTATTGGTATGGCGCACCGTGGCCGTCTAAATGTACTAACTCATATTTTAAACAAACCATATGACATGATGTTCTCTGACTTTGCACATGTATCAAACGACTTATTTATGCCAGAACATGGTCGTCTTGAAATTACAAAAGGCTGGACTGGCGATGTGAAATACCATATGGGTGCTTCATATACGCGAGAATCAGGCATGAATGTCAAACTAGCTTATAACCCTTCTCACTTAGAAGTAGGTAATCCAGTTGTTTTAGGTACGACTCGTGCAACACAAGATGATACTTCAAAACCAGGGCAAGCTGTGCATAACCCAGCAAAAGGTTTAGGTATTCTTGTGCATGGTGATGCGGCCTTCCCAGGACAAGGAATTGTAACAGAAGTGTTAAACTATGCCAAAACTGAAGGTTTCTCTACTGGTGGGACAATTCATATTATTGCCAATAATATGATTGGCTTCACAACGGAGCTACAAGACTCACGTTCATCTGTTTATTCTTCTGATCCAGCAAAAGGCTACGAAGTTCCAGTTGTTCATGTCAATGCAGATTGCCCTGAAGCTGTTAGTCAAGTAGGTCGTTTTGCAGCGAACTACCGTCAAAAATTCGGTAAAGATATTATTGTTGACTTAATTGGTTACCGTCGACATGGTCATAATGAAACAGATGACCCAACTGTAACGAATCCAGAAACTTACAAACTTGTGGCGAAACATGATACGATTCGTACATTATATGGCGCTCAATTAGTAGCTGAAGGCTTAGTTACTGCAGATCAAGTTTCAGCACTTGATTCAGCTATATATGCAGAAATGCAAGCTGCTTACGACCATGTTAAAGAGATGGCTGATAAAGATGAACACAAACACTTAGAAATGCCTGAAGAATTAAAAATCAATTTCCCACAAATTGATACTGCTGTAGGTGTCGACCGTTTAGAAACAATTAATGAAGAATTATTAGTGTTTGAACAAAACTTTGAGCCACAAAAGAAATTAGGCAAAATTTTAGAAAAACGTCGTGATGCCTTTGTATCTGGAAAAATTGATTGGGGCCATGCTGAAACATTAGCTTATGCCACTATTATCCAAGACGGTACACCGGTGCGATTTACTGGTCAAGATGCACAACGTGGTACATTCTCACAACGTCATTTAGTGTTACATGACAAAAATAATGGCAATGTATTTACACCACTTCACCATATCTCTGGTGCAAGCGCTTCATTTACAGTACACAACTCGCCATTAACTGAAGCAGGGGTTGTTGGCTTTGAATACGGTTACAATCTAGAAAAAGGCAATGTTTTAACTGTTTGGGAAGCACAATTTGGTGACTTTGCGAACATGGCTCAAGTGATGTTTGATAACTTTATTTCAGGCGCACGTGCTAAATGGGGTCAAAAATCAGGTTTTGTTATTCTTCTACCACACGGTTATGAAGGTCAAGGTCCTGAGCACTCTTCAAGCCGTATGGAACGTTACTTACAAATGTCTGCTGAAAATAACTGGTTTGTTGCGAACTGCTCGAATGCAGGTAACTACTACCACTTATTACGCCGTCAAGCAGCAATGTTAGAAACTGAAGGGGTACGTCCATTAGTAGTTGTATCACCAAAATCTTTACTTCGTCATCCATTAGCTGCAGCAAATGCTGAGCAATTAGCAAATGGCTCATTCCAAGAAGTAATTGAGCAACCAGGACTAGGTACAAAAACAGAATCTGTTGAACGTATTGTATTAGGTACAGGTAAAGTAATGATTGACTTAGCTGACCGCGTTAAAGATGGAGAGGGCTTCGATCACTTACACATCGTTCGTGTAGAGCAACTTTACCCATTCCCAACTGCGCAAGTAGCTGATATTATTGCTAAGTATCCAAATGTTAAAGAAGTTGTTTGGGTACAAGAAGAACCTAAAAACCAAGGTACTTGGAATTACGCATTAGAAACTTTACATGAACTATCTGAAGGTAAAAAACTTCGTTATGTAGGTCGTCCTGCAATGAGCTCAACTTCAGAAGGTGATGCGGATTCTCATAAAGCAGCGCAAACAGCTCTAATTGAAGAAGCAGTTGCTGAAACGGTAAAAGTTAAATAAATCTATCATTATTACTGGAAGCTGGGCTACTTGCCTGAGGTGGTAGCCCTTTATGTGCATCATGCACGTTAATCAAAGGAGGAAATGAAAGTGGCTGAAATTAAAGTCCCTGAATTAGCAGAATCGATTACAGAAGGTAGTATTGCACAATGGGTTAAAAAAGTGGGCGACCGCGTGGAAAAAGGTGAATTCATCGTTGAACTTGAGACAGATAAAGTAAATGCTGAAATCATTTCTGAAGAAGCTGGCGTTTTAACACAAATTTTAGCTGAAGAAGGCGATACTGTTCTTGTAGGTCAAGTAATTGCAGTTGTAGAAGCTGGCGAAGGCGCTGCAGCAGCACCAGCAGCGGCAGCACCAGTGGAAGCAACTTCAGCTCCTGTAGCGGCTCAAGCTGTAGCAGCTCCAACACCAGCAGCACCAGTTGTAGAAGAAACTTCTGGCGAGCGTGTCATTGCTTCACCAGCAGCGCGCAAACTTGCTCGTGAAAAAGGCATTGATTTAGCAGCGGTATCTCCAGTAGATCCACAAGGACGTGTACGTGTACAAGATGTTGCAGCTCACGGTACAGCACCAGCAGCACCAAAAGCACAAGCAACACCAGCACCACAAGCAGTCGTTGCTGTTGACGATTCACGTGTGACAGTAGAAAAAATGAGCCGTCGTCGTCAAACAATTGCTAAACGTCTTTTAGAAGTAAAACAATCAACTGCAATGCTGACAACTTTCAATGAAGTAGATATGACAAACGTTATGGCATTACGTTCACGTAAAAAAGATCAGTTCTTTGAGTCAACTGGCTCTAAACTTGGTTTCATGTCATTCTTCACAAAAGCTGTTGTTGCGGCACTTAAAAAGTATCCTTACGTAAATGCTCAAATCGTTGGTGATGAAATTCACTTAAATAACTTCTTTGATATTGGTGTAGCTGTATCAACTGAAGAAGGTTTAGTAGTACCAGTTGTACGTGATGCTGATCGTAAAAACTTTGCTGAAATTGAAGATTCAATTGCTGACTTAGCGAAAAAAGCACGCGATAAAAAATTAGGATTAGCTGATCTTCAAGGTGGCTCATTCACAATTACAAATGGTGGCGTATTCGGTTCATTAATGTCAACACCTATTATGAACGGTACACAAGCCGCAATTTTAGGTATGCACTCAATTAAAAAACGTCCAGTAGAAGTGAATGGTGAAGTAGAAATTCGCCCTATGATGTACTTAGCACTATCTTACGACCACCGTATTATTGATGGTAAAGATTCTGTTGGCTTCCTTAAAACAGTGAAAGAATTACTTGAAAATCCAGAAGATTTATTATTAAATTCTTAATTCTATAAATTATCTATTCAAACCCTGCGAGCATAACTGTTTTGCAGGGTTTTTTCCGATGCGATTACTGGCCAAAAAAATGTATGGTGAAAGCTAATTGACTTAATGGTACTAAAGTATACTATATTCCACTATATACGAATCATAAGTATTAGCATAAATGCTTTTTATCATAATATTTTATGCATTATTGCTATCCATTCAGCACCGTGAATGCTTTAATTCTCAAGGAAATAGTCGTATGGAGGCAAGGTATTTACCTAATGTTGTCATTAGTCAGAAAAATGATAAAACTATCTTGACGAATATGCTAGCTTTATAGTAATATCTATTTATCAATTAAATAAACAAACCTCACTTTTGTAGTTGTGAGGTAGAGGCGCGGTATTTATTAGTCCATTGCTGAGTATAAGCAAGCGAAGACGTAATGGAGAAGGAAATATCGCCGAAGTATAAAAGGAGCTCGTACTTTTATGCTGGGTCTGCAGTGAATAAGTGCAGGACTGTCCTAGTAAATCTAATTCCAGTTTACTAGGTTGTGCTATCTCGGAAACATGGAAATTATAGTGAGGATTTGGGCAACTGTCAATTAAAGGTAAGACCTAAGTTCACAACTTAGGTCTTTTTTTGTACAGTTGCTTTATTTTTTTTACAGAAAAGGGGAGTTTTAGATGAAAAGAAAATGGTTGCTATTTATGTTAACGGCAATGACAGCAATTTTGCTAGCGGCTTGTGGTGCTGGCGACAAAAAAGAGAACAACACAGCTGGCGATGCTGTGAGTGAAGAAACAGGTGGAGAATTCCGCATCGGTATGGAGGCAGGCTATCCACCGTTTAACTGGACGCAGCAAGATGATGCAAATGGTGCAGTGAAAATTGCCGATAATGCAGAGTATGCAGGCGGTTACGATGTACAAATGGCAAAAAAAATCGCTGATGGATTAGGGAAAAAATTAGTCATTGTTAAATTGGAATGGGACGGTTTAGTGCCAGCACTACAGTCGAAAAAAATCGATGCAATTGTAGCAGGGATGTCTCCAACAGAAGAACGTAAACAAACAATTGATTTCACAGAAAACTACTATACTTCTGATTTTGTTATGGTGATTCAAAAAGGTAGCAAATTTGAAAATGCTAAATCAATTCAAGATTTCTCAGATGCAAAAGTAACATCACAGTTAAATACATCTAACTATAATGTGATTGATCAAATTAAAGGTGTAAAGAAGCAAACAGCGATGGAAAACTTCGCTGCAATGCGTGTAGCGCTAGAAGCTGGAAAAATTGATGGCTATGTAGCAGAACGTCCAGAAGGAATTTCTGCCGCTGCAGCAAACGATAAATTCACATTTGTATCATTTGAAGAAGGATTTGATACAGATATTTCAAATACATCGATTGCAGTAGGTTTACGTAAAGGTGATGCAAGTTTAGATAAAATTAATGAAATCTTAAAAGGCATTTCCGAAGATGATCGTCAAAAAATTATGGAAGAAGCAATTTTACAACAACCGGCAGCGCAGTAAGATAGAGGAGCTGTCTTAATGCGAAAGAATAGTATACTGATAATTTACGAGTATGCTATTTTTTCGTATCTAAGTATTGTTAAAAATATGGTTGGAGTTGAGTGCAGCCTCTATAGTAAAAATTCGTTAATTCAGTGAGGAAATCAATGTGAATAACGCATGTCTAAGAAGTATGTCACATAATTTGAACAAAGCTAAAAATTCAAATGAAGAGATGATTTCGCTAAGACATAATTGATATCAAGCAACAAACGTTGTTAGGAGGAACATCATGAGTTTTGATTGGATCATTTCGATTATAGAAAACAACTGGCAAATGTTTTTACGGGGTACGTATTATACATTACTTATTTCCATAATTAGTACAATTATTGGTGCATTCATCGGATTTTTTATTGGGATTATGCATACCATTCCAGTTCGTAAAAAAGGTATAAAATATTATGGATTAAAATGTATAAATTTTATACTGACTTGTTATGTTGAATTTTTCCGTGGTACACCAATGATTGTACAAGCAATGGTAGTATATTACGGACTAGATATTGCTTTTGGCATCGATATGCACTTTATTACAGCTGGGATTTTAGTCGTCTCGCTTAATACGGGAGCTTATATGGCAGAGATCGTACGCGGTGGGATTGTGTCAGTCGATAAAGGTCAATACGAAGCTGCTTCAGCCATTGGTATGGGACATGTACAAATTATGATGAATGTTGTATTACCACAAGTGGCACGCAATGTTTTACCTGCTACAGGTAACCAATTGATTATGAATATTAAAGATACGGCTGTCTTAAACGTGATAGGGGTAACGGAATTATACTTCCAAACAAAATCGATTGCAGGGAATAACTTCCGCTATTTCGAATCTTTCTTTGTAGCTTGTGTGCTTTACTTTATTATGACATTTACGGCATCAAGAATTTTACTTTATGTTGAAAAACGTCTTGATGGACCGGATGCTTACCAAAAAGAACTGAAAGAAATTGATTAGGGGGACGAACAAATGGCAGTCATTCAAATTGAACATTTAAGTAAATCATTTGGACGTAACCAAGTGTTAAAAGATGTGAATTTTAAAGTGGACAAGGGAGAAGTAGTTTGTTTAATCGGGTCATCAGGCTCCGGAAAATCTACACTTCTACGTTGTATCAATTTACTTGAAATACCAAGTGGCGGAGAAATTATTTATAAAGGGGAAAATATTTTAGACGAAAAGCATAATATTCAAGCTTATCGTACTCATTTAGGTATGGTTTTCCAACAGTTTAATTTGTTTAATAATCATAATGTCTTGAAAAATTGTACTGTAGGTCAAGTAAAAGTATTAAAACGTTCGAAAGAAGAAGCAGAGAAAACAGCTTTGAAGTATCTTAAAATTGTCGGCATGGATCAATACGTCAATGCAAAGCCTCGACAACTTTCTGGTGGTCAAAAGCAACGTGTTGCAATTGCCCGCGCGTTATCGATGAATCCAGATGTGATGTTATTCGATGAACCAACATCCGCACTAGATCCTGAAATGGTTGGGGAAGTATTAAAAGTAATGCGTCAGCTAGCCAATGAAGGAAATACAATGCTAATTGTTACGCATGAAATGGAGTTTGCCAAAGAAGTGGCAGATCGTGTTGTGTTTATGGATAAGGGCGTAATTGTAGAAGAGGGGCCACCTTCAAAGGTGTTAGTAAACCCAGAACACGAGCGGACAAAAGAGTTTTTAAAACGAACGCTGAAATAAATTCAGCGTTCGTTTGTCTTCAAGTATTCATTCACTATCGTTGTTCTCCGTTTGTGCAAGGATCATCCTAGCCAGAGCTTAGAATACCCTCAACGGATAATCAACAGTATTAGAACATTATATTTATTTTCTGGAATTCCACTCTGCATATAAAATAAAGCAAATTGCGAACGCAACTGCGATGATAAAAAACCATTGTGGTACACCACCGAAACTCATAATAACACCTCGAATATAGATTTTAATAATAGGAAATAGGTAAACAATTCGTTATTAAGGACAAAATATAGACTTCTATAGTTTTTTCTCCACAAAAGAGCTAAAATCGTATAAAATAAACAATAGACATTAGCTTTGGGCTAGTAAAGAGAGGTAGAGAAATTATGTTACATTTAAAATGGAAAGATGCACCAACACTTCGCACCGTTACGTGCAAACATACGAACGCATCAAAATATTTAGTATCAAACGTATTAACAGTTGGAAAAGAATATGAAGTGAAAAATGAAACAGAAGAGTTCATTTTCATCATTGATAACACTGGTAATGTCGGTGGATATTACAAAGAATATTTTGCTTAAAAATGATAAAGGGGTGTCTCACAGTATTGCTGAGACACCCCTTTGATTATTTTAGCGACCCAGTCGTTTATTCCATTGTTTTTGGTCTTTTCATTTCAGCTACATCGTGTTGTAAATGTTGTTTTTCCTGTTCTGTGGCTGTATGTAAGGCAAAAACATCCTGTATGGCCATTTTAAGCTCATGTTGTGTTTCTTTAAATTTGGAAACTTGTTGTTCGAAAGATGGGTTCGTAAATCGTTCATTCGTACGTGTTAGTCGTTCCTCTAGCTGAGCATAATGTTGGTCCATATTCATTGACAACATCATGGCCAATTGATTTTTCCAAAGTGGAATAAGTGTCACGATGGAAAACTCAATTTTTTCAGCAAGCGTTTGATTAGCCTGTTGAATCATCCGTATCTGGGGTGCTGTTTGTAATGCAACTTGCTGTGAAACTTGTAAATCATAAATACGTTGATCGAGCCGTTCGAGCTGTGCTACAAAATCATTGAGCTGCTGGATAGCTAATGGCTGTTTAGTCGATTGAGCGATATCGAGCTTTTTAGCTAATTCTATTTCAATAGCTTGCTGTTTTTTCATCTGACCTGCCGCGATGGCAGTAGCAAGTTCTTCGAAGAAGCCTCTATTATGTGAGTATAGTTGCTCAAGCAATTCCACATCTCGAATAAGTTGCAACTGTGCCCGTTCGAGTTGCACGCCAATTCGTTCGACTTGAATACTAATACGCTCGAACTCCGTTAACGTTTGTTTCACGCTAGGACTGGTTTTACCGAACATTTTTTTGAAGAAGGAAGGTTTCTTTGGCTCTAAGGCAGCAGGGTCCACTCGATCTAATGTTTGCATTAAAGAATCAAGCATTTGGCCAATTTTCGTGACATCTCTATCTTTCACTTGCGCCAGCATTCGATCTGCAAATTGAGAGACAGCACACTGTGAATCTTGGCCCAATGTTAAAACCGATTCAAAATTTGTTAAGTCAATTTGACTAGCATATAAAAGTGCGCGACTTTGGGCAAGTGGAGTAAGTGTCTCATATGTGGCCATCGCTTCAGCAGTCGATGATTGTAAATAATTTTCTACTAATGGTGAAACACCCGGTAACGATTGTAATGGAACAATCGCATCTCTGTTAGCTGTCATTTATCATCGCCTCGCCATCCCAGTTGTTCCTTTCTTTTCATATTGGAACGATTCGCAAATTCGATTTCCATTTGAAGATGATCGATATCATTCGCTAGCGCATCTTTTAAATCAATTTGAAATGTAGCGTTTAAATCCGTTAATGTTTCACGTGTTTTAGATAGGGTGACTTGAATTTCTTTATCCTTAACGGGCTGTTTTGACAGCATTGTATATTTATCAGTCAATTCAACGGCAGAAGGAAGGTGTGCATAAAAAAATGGCTCCACATTGTAAAACTTTCGCGGATCAGTTTTAACAATTTTTACGATATTTTTTGAAATACGTGTCATTTCAAGTAATTGTTTAAAAGCAGAGACAGAACGGACACGTAAATAGTTTTGACTCAATGTTTGAATATGTTTGTTTGCTGTAAAAAGCTGGGATTCGATATGTTTAAACTCTTCCTTTGTAATACCTGCTATATGCATAACTTTCCTTTTCTGATTATGCTTTAACACCGCTGTACTTGTTGCATACGTTCCAGCAAACAATAAACCACCAAGGAAGAATCCTGGATTTGCTGCAATGGCTGCGATAGAAACAGTTGATAGCGAAATGAAAAGGCTTGCGGTATGTCTAGAGAAAAACTGTCCGATACTGAGCATAGTTTCTTCCTCCTTGCTTTGCAATATGTCTTCTTTCTAATACGATTAAATCGACATAAAGTTTCAATAATAATTATCGGCTTCTATTAATTTTACTGCTGTTTGCTTCGTTTCTCAATGAATATACTCCAAACTTGTCTAATGATGTACCAGTACCTTTATAGTATGTTCGTTTTCTAAAAGGACCATTACCAATTGACCGTCCATTTTAGTTTTTGTTGCGCGGGAAAGACGTAGAAAAAAGAAGCCAGACCTAAACAATGTCCGACTCCATACGTACATAACCTTTTAAATCGTCAAATAGTTCTATGGCAAATGAATTAGAATCTGCCTGTGGGCTAACACCTTTTTGAACAAAAAGAAGAAATTCATCGATTGCTTTTTTTTGACCTTCTACTTCCACTTCGATTTGCTCTTGTGCATTTAACTTGCAATAACCTTTTAAACCAAGTTCAATCGCTTTTTGCTTAATAAAAAAACGATAGCCTGTTCCATAGACATCTCCGAAAAATTTTATCAGCGCTCTTTTGTTCACGCTAAAACCTCCCAATAGTAGAAGAGGATAGTCCCTCCACCTTACTGCATCACACGTTCTTTTTCCAAATACGTAATTAAATTGTTAATATAAAATAGCACACGTTTAGAGGCTTCATCAACCTCTTGTAAATAAGCGTCTGCTTTTTCAATTTGACCTGCTTTAAAGGCTTCCGCAGCTAGCTTGGCTGAATTGTGCACACGTACGTGGTAATCATCTAATTCACGATAATCTTGTAAATGGCCAAAACGTTCCACTGTGCGAGAAGCTGTATACCATTTTCCTAAACGGCATTCCGTATGGGAAGATACATCATTTGGTTGGACGTCTTCTAAACCAAGGAACATATTATAAATGCGCCATTTCCATAAAATATGGTCAGCTTTCGATAATTGTAAGAGTGCAATTGAAGAAAGCTGGACATTATTATTTGCAATGATGTCATGACGGAAGCGATTAATCTCTTTACCTAATAAATGAATATCGCTTGAAGTATTCGTACTATACTCGCGAATATCTTCTTGAAGGCTAGATATTTCAATCATTCTAGTAGATACTTCGTCAATTGCAGCTGCTTGTTCCTGTGAGATAGCAGCAGTATTTGTCACATCTAAATTAATGCCTTCAATCGCAGTTACTATGGCATTTAACAGTGGTAACGATTCTTTAGCTTCTATTGTTGCCTCTTGAATAATGGACGTTGTTTCTGCAATAGAGTGCGACACCTCATTAGAATAACTTTTCAGATGATGCACATTTGACGACACCTCGCTTAGAGCAGAAACTGTGCCTTCCGCTAGCTTACGCACTTCTTGCGCGACAACAGCAAACCCTTTGCCATGTTCACCTGCACGTGCGGCTTCAATGGATGCATTTAAAGCTAGTAGGTTTGTTTGATCGGCAATTTGATTAATCAATGTTACAACCTGTTCTATATCATTTACACGCTTTTGTAATTCTGTAAACGAATCAACGATTGTCGCAAAAGTTTGCTCCGTTTTGAAAATTTCAGATAATGCATGCTCAATGGCATTTTTTCCTTTTACGGCATGGTCAACAGATTCAGTAGTTTTTTCAGAAATATGAGAAGACATGCGCGCTACTTCGTTTATGGAAGCGGCAATTTGCTCTGTTGCAGCTGTAGAAGATTGGATTTCTTCATTTTGTTTGTCTAAACTAAATACTAAATCTTTCATGTACATAATTTTTGCATTGGCATCCATTAGAGAAGAGATTTCCGACACAACGTTTTCAATAATACGTTCTGTCAATACTTCAACAAGTAATTCCTGGTCTACATTGACCGCCGATTGAAAAGATTTCATATAGTCAAAAGCTTTATGTGGTTTTAAACCAAAATTATGTAAAATATAGGTCGTAATATAAAAGGCAAATTGGTTAAATACAACAATTAGTTTACCGGGTTCGTAGTGGTTTTTTCGAAACAAATTAAAAAATTTTACGGTTTCATCCACATAGGCATCATCACGAGTGGCTAAGAAAAATTGCGTTAAATATTGATGTATATTCTCTTCACTTATTGTTTGTTGAGAGGAAGGTGAAATTTCTGTTAAATAATGTTTAAAAATGGCGTTAATAGAAGGCGTAATATCTTTTAATTTGGAATAGAGGGCTTTTAAGTTTTCTTCATCATGTGAAGTAAAGTGATTAAAAGCCAAAGTCTTATGGAAGCGACCTGTTGCATGTAAATTAGTACCGCGCTGTAACAGTTCTTCTAGCTCGGCCTTAGGTCGAATACTTGAAAACATAAAAAATACCTCCAAAAATAATGAATAATAAGGTAATAATAGCATATAGCAGGGTGTTTTAATAGACATTTCAGGAGCGTTTGCTAAAATTAGAATATCTTATTACAGCAAGGAATGTGGCAAATATGTATACAATACTTTACATGAAAGCTGATTATGAGCCTTGGTGGAAATTTGAAGGCTGGGAAGCTTTTATTCAAACGAAAGAAACGTTTGACACAAAAGAACAATTTGAACAAGCATTACAACGGAAATTGAACCATTTCCGATCAGCATATGAACATGAAGCAAGTAAAGAAGGGGGATATTGGGCTTTTTGGTCAGAAGATGAAAGTTTTTATTGTGAGGCTTGTGATGATGATGCCCAAGTATATCATGGCATAATGGCTTTTGAAGGGAAGAGTTAAATAAATTTTCAAATTAATTAAAAAAACAATTTTCTTTATTTGACAAAATTATGAATGGTGGTATACTTAACTTAACAATTTAATTGCTTCACCGGTAACAAGGATTCACATATTACAAAAAGTGATCGCGTTAGTTCGGTACTCTTTGTAATATGTGAATTTTTTTACGTTGAAGAAATTACATATTGTTCACTTTTATTTTTTTGGAGGTTTTTTTACATGAAACAAGGTACAGTAAAATGGTTTAACTCAGAAAAAGGTTTTGGATTCATCGAAGTTGAAGGTGAAAACGATGTATTCGTACACTTCTCAGCTATCCAAGGCGAAGGTTTCAAAACACTTGACGAAGGTCAAAAAGTGGAATTCGAAGTTGTAGATGGCAACCGCGGACCACAAGCTGCTAACGTAACTAAACTTTAATTCTCAGTAATTAAAATTACTTTCGTTAAAAAAAAGCACCCTATTTTCTTAGGGTGCTTTTTTTGTATGGCTTTTGAGCTAGTTTTATTATAATAAGAGTAGTTTTTTACAATTGATATTTCTTTTGATCATATATTTAATGACTTAGCGGGTTAATTTATTGCTTTTTGGGTAATAGGTATAGAGAGCGAAGGAGGAAGAGCGATGGAAAACGACGAACAACAATTGAATGAGCAGGAGCAAAAAGATTTTTATCAAAAATTACGCCAAAAATTAGTTGATTTTCTTGCCTCCAAAACAGGGAAGAAGCATAAATACGCTGATTATTTGTTATTTGTACCTGATATATTTCATTTATTAATTAAAATCGCATCAGATCCTGCGATTGACTCGAAAAGTAAATCATTAATTGGTGCTACAATTGCCTATTTCATTTTCCCAATGGACTTTTTACCTGAAGGAATATTTGGTTTTGGAGGCTTTCTTGACGATTTATTATTGGCCACATTTGTACTTAATTTAATGATTAATAAATGGGGTGCAACAGTGATTGAGAAACATTGGACAGGGGATAAGAAATTGCTCGAAGTTTTACAGAATATTACTGAAACGAGCAATCAGTTATTGCAAAATATCCCTGTAAAATCAATTTTCACAAAATATGTACGCAATAAATCAAAATAATTTTATTATGTTAACTTGAATGGTGAGAAACAATGAACAATCCCTACTTAACTATAAAGTAGGGATTGTTGAATAGCTATAATATTTATCATCAAAGTGGGCAGTTGTGAATTATAGTTTAACCTTAACTTCTGTTCCGTCTTGTGCTTTCACATCGACAAGTACAATTCCCTTATAGGTTTTCAGTTCATTCACAATAGGTTGGAGCGTTTTTTTCTCAATACGGGGGATGGAAAAGTCTATTTTTTTTCTTTCGAAGTGCTCTTTTGTCCATTTGTTCGCCATTTGTTGCACAAACTTTGAACATAAAATCGAAATAGCTATATTTAAAAATACATATGGAACGGGTATCGTAAAATATACGCCTTTTGTCTTTACTTTAACTTGCATCATAAGCAAATCTCTATTCTATAATCACTGAAACGGTATCACCGTTCGCAGATTTAATATCAACAATTTGGCCATCTAGTTCATTTTCAATGGCTTCAATAATGAGGTTGATATCGATATCTTTCACGTATTTTTCCGATTGTGGAATGCTCGCAGCAATACTGTGTCCAGCCATTAACACGACTTTGACAAGTTTGATTGGCAAATTCACCGTAACATTATCATTTTCAGCTGATACTACGCGGATTTTTAATGTCTTATCTAAATACTGCGTTGTTTTTTCTAACGAAATATTGGCTGTTTCTTCTTTATCTTTTAATGCTTGAATCAGTTCAGATCCTTTATCTGCATCAATTTTTCCTTCTTGAATCATCGTTAACACTCTTGAAATTTCATCTTTCATTTTTAGTTCCTCCTATTCCTCTTTTAAAATTTTTATGGCTTCTTCTGGCGTAATTTCGCCATTTTCCAGCATCGTAACAATTTTTTTCTCATCTACTTCGTGTTTCTTTTTTTGCACATAGCCAAGGGCAGAAATAATTTCTGTTAATTTTCCTCGAACTGTTGGATAGGATATGCCAAGTTCCTTTTCAACTTCCTTAATATTCCCTCTACAAGTTAAAAATACTTCCACAAAATGAAGCTGATCCTTTGATAACGAAGCTAATTTGGATAATTCAAATTCATTTTCAATCGTCGTGTGACAATGAGCACAATGAAGCTTTGTAATTTTTAAAGTTTTACTACATACAGGACAATTCGTAATTACTTGATACGCCATAATTTAGTTCCTTTCTTTTATTTAAATTGATTATACAATAAGGAATTAATAAAATAAACAATAAAACTTAATTATTTTAATTGCGATTTTAAAAATATTAATTTTTAAATAAATAAAATTAATTTCAGGTTAGGAGACGATTGCGTTGATTTCTTGTATGATCGTTTAGCAATCGCTCGTTATTAAGTAATGCAGCTGCTTCCTCGTTTAACTAAAAGCAAGCCCAACCACTATGGAAAGTGGAGGGCTTATATATTGTTAAGCGTAAGATAAACGTTAAAGGCTTCAAGCACAGTCAATCACTTCTTATAAGTGAGCAGTTTGCAAATTTATTGTGAGGGTACATGGATGAATGGCTGTATATTTTTTTGTAAAACAGATACAGGTATAAACAAGCCTACTCGTCCATACGGTTCCTTTTTCATTGTGGCAAAAATAATGCCGATTACTTCTCCGTCGCTATTTAGAACAGGGCTACCACTATTGCCTTTGTAGACAGGAGCTTGCATCATCATAACGGGCTCTTGCCAACCTTCAAGTTTGGTTGCTTGTAGGAATGTCCCTTCATTTGCAATACCGGTAAAGGCTAGTGGATTACCTATGAAATAAAGAGCATCATCTTCTTGATAAGTAGGGTTATGTGCAAGGTTTAACGAGGGAAGATTAGTCCCTTTAACTTGTAGAAGTGCTAAATCAACCTCAGGAAAGCTTTCAAGTAATTGAGCCTCCATTAGCCCTTGCTCAGGGAAGACGACTGATAATGATAGCGCGTTCTCAACAACATGGGCATTTGTTACAATAAGACCTTCAGATGAAATAGCAAAGCCTGTCCCCTTACTAGATCCGGTTGATATCTCAACAATTGCTTTTTTATAGGTTTGAATATCTTCTTGAGCAGATAATCGACTCGAAACCTTAATAAATTCTATAGCAGGTATGGAGTATATTTGAAAAATAAGTGCAAACGTATTAAAAAATAGTACCAATGCCATACACCACATAATCCACTTAAATAGAGGTTTTTGTTTTTTCGGCTTTTGACCATTGAGACGTCGTGCACGTTCCTCGGCAAGCGCTTTTTGTTGTTCAGCAAGTACAAGTTCAATGAATTCTTCTTCTGTTAATGCTTCTTCAGTCGAGTGCTTATGTATATCGCTCATAATAGCTCCCCCCATCCTTCAGAAAAAAGGCGCCAAATAAGACGCCTGTTTCTACAATTTATTCGATTTTTTGTAGTGTGGACGTAATAATAAATGATGTTTGATTCGTTGTTACCATTTCGTCTTTTATCTGGATAAGGCCCATACCTTTGGCAAAATATTTAGTCGTCGTGATGGTGTCTGTTATTTTACGAATCTCCATGACATCGTGGAAAGTATTATATTCAGTTGTGATTGAAGCTGTTGTCGAAAGAATTTCCCAGCCATTAAAACGACTACCAACTTTCAAAGGTAGTTGTAGAATCGTTTCAATAACTGGAAACATGGCTATTTCTTGTGCTGACGGTAAGGTAGGTGTTTCATCGACTGCCTCCATATAGACAAGTTCGATAGCAGCGTTCGTCATCCGATAGACTTTTAACAATGTGACACCACCATTGTTTTCAATTTGTGCAATTGACGATTCATCGATGTAAGTTGTCTGAAGTGTGTAACTAGCAAATTCATTACCTTCTCCTTGAAAATAGGCAGTGGAGCCATCCGGTGGAAAATAGGCAGCGAGAATACTAATTAATTGGCTCGTAGTTGCTTGTTGTTGTTCGGTTTGCGTTGGTGTACTACAACCAGCAAGAATGATTGCTAGAGAAAATACGAAGCAGATTCGTTTCATAACCAGCTCCTTTAGCAATTTTCTTTAAGTATACGTGAATAGAAGATTAGATACGAATATTAAGAGAACCAGTTTTCTAAAAATATGATACGCTGATTTGTTGCATCTACTTGGACACGTAAACCAAGTGGCATTGCGTGCAATGGATGCGTATGGCAACAATCTACATCAGCTAAAATGGGTATAGCTAGCCCATCTAATTGCTCTAAAAGAACATCATAAGGTTTTCGTCCAGTTCCTAAATCATCGTATTGCTCATGTTTGCCTAAAATGATTGCAGCGGCTTTGTCGAAGAAGCCATGTAGTTTCAGCATGGCGAAGTTTTTTTCCACTATCGCAATGGATTTAGATGTGTCTTCTAACAGTAAAATATCTCCTTGTTTAATTTGCGGAAAGTAGGGGGTACCGATAAAGCCATACATCGTATTAATATTTCCACCGATTAAGCGACCTTCTGCACGCCCCTGTTGAACGGTTATCCAAGCATTGTCATGTTGCGTTTTTTCAGCTGTCTTTTCAAGCCAATTCAAGCGGTCGTCCGTCCACATAGGGGGTAGTGACATTTCATATGGAATGGCCACGGATTGCATAAAAAGATCTTTAAAATATTGTTCCGTGTCATGGACGAAAGGTGGATATTCACCAAATGTGGATGCTACAGAAGGGCCATAAAATACTGGAATGCCAGTCTTTGCATAGATGGCAAGTAAAATAGCTGTGACATCTGATAAGCCTACAATCATTTTAGGGGATTGTTGAATCGCAGCATAATCTATATAAGGCAACATACTGTTTGCATTCGTGCCACCCATAGTTGGTAAAATCATTTTGACTGTCGGGTCACGCAATAGTTCGTTCAGCTCTTGGGCGCGCTCTTTTGGTGTCCCAGAACGATACGTATCATGCTTGCCCGTAAGTGAACCTTCTTTTATTGTTAAGCCAAGTGCTTGTAATCGTGCTTTGCCACGCTCATATCGAGCTCGTGCAATAATGGAAGCGGGTTTTGAAGGCGAGTAAATACCAATTGTATCGCCTTTTTTTAATGGGGAAAACATACAATACCTCTTTCTATTAATGTTGTAGCCCATTATACATGAGTAGAGAAAAATAGGGGTGAACGAGAAAACTTGGTGAAAGAGATGTTACAACTAACGAAAATATAGAACTTTATTAGAATAGTAAAATTAAAATAATATTTTTATGTAAACTTAATTCAGCAAGCTTGCGATACATTGAGGAATTGTCTATGATAATGAAGAGTTACAAAATGGGGGGACGATTATATGTATCGACAAGTAGATGATTTT
Source organism: Lysinibacillus sp. NPDC097195 (assembly GCF_044762075.1). Lineage (NCBI taxonomy): Bacteria > Bacillati > Bacillota > Bacilli > Caryophanales > Bacillaceae > Lysinibacillus > Lysinibacillus sp. NPDC097195. The sequence goes on from NZ_JBIWDP010000001.1 coordinate 1,082,071, forward strand.
TTAAATGAATGGACAATTGCAGCAAATGGCACTGTTCAAGTACTGAAAGCAATGACAGATGAAACGTTAAGCCAAAGTATTGTAGAAGGTCATAATTCACTTGGCTGGTTAGGCTGGCATTTAGTAGGAGCGGCAGGCTATTTTAGTTATTTAGCAGGTTTAACGGTGCCAATGATCCGTCAAGAAGATCCAGTTCCAGCAAGTGCTGCTGAAATCGTAGCCACTTATGAAAAAACAGCAAACAGTATTAAAGAGGAAGCAGCAAAGCTTTCAAAGGAAGACTTATTGGTGGAAGTGAAAGGTTTTAATGGACCTATCACGCGAGGCGCATTATTACGTGCACTAATCGATCATCAAACACATCACCGTGGTCAAATGACCGTGTTATTACGTCAAGCAGGTTTAGCTGTACCAGGTGTCTTAGGACCAACAAAAGAAATGCAATAATTGTAACAGACGGCAAATACGCAAAGTATTTGCCGTTTTTCAATATTAAAATGACTACTTGATGACTTTCTTTTCAAAAAAATCCTCTGGAAATAAATCATCTTCATCAATCTCAACATCTGGACAACGTGTAAAAACTGACTTAAACGTATCATTATCGATAAGGTAATCAATTAGTTGATAAATTCGCTCTCGACTTGCGATATCTATTAAAACCATGTCACTTGCCGAAAAGTAGGCGCCTTCCATATTTTCACCTGTTTCTTTATAGCGCTCTGTCAAAGATATGACGTTTTGATAAGTGAAAAAACTTGCCAAATATTTAGAGCGATTAGGGAAAGTTACAATGACATCAAGGTTAGTATTTTCGATGTCCCATTCACCTTCAGACCAATTTTCTGCTTCAATCCATATATGCATATAGCTATTATGTTTCATTTATTACGCTCCATTGCTCTAAAACATAAATAACTCCCCCAAGCGAGTGGGGGAGTGGAATCAGAGTTGTTTAAAGATGGATTATTTTAAGCCTTGGCTATCTTTCCACTCTAAAAACTCATCATATGTTAATTGTTTATCTAAAATTGAACCATCTTCACGAATTTCGATGACACGGTTGGCAATCGTTTGGATGAACTGATGGTCATGCGATGTGAAAATCATAGCACCTTTGAAGCGGATTAACCCTTCATTTAGTGCTTGAATTGACTCAAGGTCAAGGTGGTTCGTTGGTTCATCAAGTAAAATAACATTAGCTGTTGCTAACATCATTTTTGACAACATACAACGCACTTTTTCTCCCCCTGATAAGACAGAAGGGGATTTTTTTACTTCTTCACCAGAGAATAGCATACGACCTAAGAAACCACGAAGGAAGCTTTCTGTTTCGTCATCAGGTGAGTATTGACGAAGCCATTCTACTAATGATTTTTCTGAGCCTTCGAAGTATTTATCATGATCATTTTCGAAGTAGCTTTGAGAAGTTGTCACACCCCATTTAAATGTACCAGCATCTGCTTCTTTTTCTTCCATAAGGATATCAAGAAGTGCTGTTTTTGCCATAGGGCTACCTAGTAATACGATTTTATCGTCTTTATTCATTGAGAAGCGAATATCTTTAAATAATGTTTGCCCATCTTGACTCGCGGTTAAACCATCAACAGTTAAGACATCATTACCGATTTCACGGCCGATTTGGAAGTTGATAAATGGATATTTACGGCTAGATGGTTTAATATCATCAAGCTCAATTTTATCCAACATTTTTTTACGTGATGTTGCTTGTTTTGACTTTGATGCATTGGCAGAGAAACGAGCAATAAACGCTTGTAATTCTTTAATTTTCTCTTCTTTTTTCGAATTTTGGTCTTGCGCCATTTTTTGCGCTAACTGAGAAGATTCATACCAGAAATCATAGTTACCCACATATAATTGGATTTTAGAGAAATCAAGATCCGCAATATGCGTACATACTTTGTTCAAGAAGTGACGGTCATGGGATACAACGATGACTGTGTTTTCAAAGTTAATTAAAAATTCTTCTAACCATTGAATTGCTTTTAAGTCAAGGTGGTTGGTAGGCTCATCCAGTAATAGAACATCTGGTTGACCGAATAAAGCTTGTGCTAATAATACTTTGACTTTGTCAGAACCTTCAAGGTCACCCATTAACATATAGTGAAGGTCATCTGAGATGCCTAAACCGTTTAATAGTGTTGCAGCTTCTGATTCAGCTTCCCAACCGTTTAGCTCTGCAAATTCACCTTCTAATTCAGCAGCACGCATGCCGTCTTCATCAGAAAAATCTTCTTTTGCATAAATTGCATCTTTTTCATTTTTTACGTCATATAGGCGTTTGTTACCCATAATAACGGTATCAAGCACTGTATGCTCGTCGTATTCAAAGTGGTTTTGTTTAAGGACAGATAAACGTTCGTCCTTACCCATAGAAACATTTCCTTCTTGTGCTTCAATCTCACCAGAAAGAATTTTTAGGAATGTTGATTTTCCTGCACCATTTGCCCCGATTAAACCGTAGCAATTCCCCGGTGTGAATTTTATATTTACGTCTTCAAATAGTTTACGATCGCCATAGCGAAGACCTACATTACTTACTTGAATCATGCAAGTTCCTCCTTTTTTCACAATGGCTCTAGTATATCATGAAATATGTTCCATAGTCTATAAACATTATGACAGCAACGTTTTCAGTCAATAGTCCGCCTATCTTATAGAGCAATTTCTATGACTACCACTTCCTGTTCCTATTAAAATTTGACTTAAAGCCTAATATTTTAGGCATAGTTGACTTTGAAGATGGGATAATGTAAGATATTGCAAAATTGAAAAATGTTACATTCTAAGAAAAAGACAGTAATTCATTTTGTGCTGCCAAGCGAGTTAGGGACGGTGTGAGCCTAATGCAGAACATTTGAATGAAACGCACTTTGGAGAAGTTTCCCGAACAATTAGTAGGGATTACCGGGGCGTCACCCCGTTATCAATTGAAAGTGGTCATAATAATGGCAACTAGAGTGGTACCACGGGAATCTATGCTCTCGTCTCTTATGGAGACGGGAGCTTTTTTTATTGTTGAAAAGGAGGAAATCAAGATGAATGTAGAAATTGCAACAAGCTTAGCTAAAGCGTTAAATCAACAAGTAGAAGTAACTGAAATGGCAACATTACTAGAAAAACCTAAACATGCAGATGTAGGTGATTTGGCACTACCATGTTTTAAGTTAGCGAAAATACTTGGGAAATCTCCTCAAACAATCGCAGCTGAAATTGAAAAGAACTTGAAGTGTGACATGATACAGTCAGTTACCATCGTAGGAGGGTATGTGAATTTATTTTTCAATCAATCACTTATCACACAACAAGTATTAAAAAAGATTAGGAAAGAACAACGTTTATATGGCACGAATTTAACTAACAAAGGCAATGTGGTGTTCGATTTTTCTTCACCTAATATTGCCAAGCCCTTTTCCATGGGGCATTTACGCTCAACGGTCATCGGCAATGCGCTCGCTAATCTTGCCGAGAAAAATGGCTATCATGCCATTCGTATTAACCATTTAGGGGATTGGGGAACGCAGTTTGGGAAATTAATTGTTGCCTATAAATTATGGGGACAACAGCAAACCATCGCAGCTGCACCGATTGAGGAATTGTTGAAAATCTACGTGAAGTTCCATGAAGAAGCTGAGCAAGACACTTCGTTAATTGAGCAAGCACGTGCTGCATTTAAAGCGCTAGAAGATAAGGATGAAGAAGCGCTTGCACTTTGGCACTGGTTTAGAGAAGTATCTTTAGATGAATTTAAAGCACTGTATCAGTTGCTTGGCATTCATTTTGATGCATACGATGGGGAAGCTTTCTATAATGATAAAATGCAAACGGTTGTAGATGAATTACAAGATAAAGGTTTGCTGACACTTTCTGATGGTGCGTATGTTGTAGAATTAGAAAATATGCCCCCTTGTATTATAAAGAAAACTGATGGTGCGACATTATATGCTACACGTGATTTAGCAGCAGCATTATATCGTATTAAGCATTATCATCCTGAAAAAATATTCTATATTGTAGGACATGAACAAACGCTGCATTTCCAACAGTTATTTAGTGTGCTAGAGAAAATGGGCTATGACTGGGCACAAAATTTACGTCATGTAGCATTTGGGATGATTCTAAAAGATGGAAAGAAAATGTCAACGCGTAAAGGGAAAATTGTCTTACTACATGATGTGTTGACTGAAGCAATCGAAACTGCAAAACATAATATTGAGATGAAAAATCCTCAATTACAAAATAAAGAGGAAGTTGCAAAGCAGGTCGGGGTAGGGGCCGTGATTTTTAATGATTTAAAAAATGACCGCTTACATGATATCGACTTTTCCATTGAGCAAATGCTGCATTTTGAAGGAGAGACCGGACCCTATATTCAATATACGTATGCACGCATTCACTCTATTTTAGCAAAAGCTGATGTCCAATTTGATGAGACGTTTTATCCTTTAGGAGAGCAAGCATGGCAAGTTATTTTATTACTAGACCAATTCCCAAATGTGGTTGCCAGTGCGTATGAACAAGCGGATCCGTCATTAGTGGCTAAGTTTGCTTTACAATTAGCCCGCCATTTCAACAAATATTATGCCAACAATAAAATTTTAGTAAATGATGCTATGCAAAATAGTCGTGTAACATTATGTCAATGTGTGGCCATAGTTTTACAAGAATCGTTAGCATTATTAGGTATTAGCGCACCTGAAAATATGTAAAAATGTATAGCCTTTGATTAACCAAAATAATGATTAGATTACCATAATATTGACGTTAAACAGAAAAAATGGTAAAAATAAATAAGAAATCAGATGTCTGACAACACTCTTGGTCCTTAAAGTTGGAAAAGACAGAGAATAGATTACCATGCAGAAAGGTACTAATCATGATGAAAAATAACCGATGGACGACTACGACGGTTTTCGTTGTTGTCAGTATTTTTTTCGTTGCTCTTAATATGCGACCAGCAGTAACAGCAATTGGTCCACTGTTTAACGTGTTAATGGAGTCACTTCATGTTTCAAATTTGCAAATGAGTTTATTAACATCTATTCCAGTGTTTTGTATGGGGCTCTTTGCACCAATGGCCGTTCCATTACAAAAACGTCTTGGTACGAAGTCTGCTATTGCATTGTTATTAGCGATCATTATGGTAGCGAATGGGTTACGCTCGTTGAAAGCAAGTTATATATTGCTCGTTGCAACGAGTTTTGCAGCAGGCTTTGCCATTGCTATTATCGGGCCAATGTTAAACGCATTTATTAAGGAAAAATTCCCGAAACGATTTACGACAGTGGTTGGCATATATTCTTTTGGTATCGGAACAGGTGCAACATTAAGTGCCGCCTTAACTGTGTCTTTTTATAATGGCTTTCAGCAAAACTGGACGATTGCCCTTGGAAGTTGGGCACTACTTGCAGCATTGGCCCTTTTACTGTGGTTGCTAGTCATTGACAACAAGGAAGTTAAACTTGTTGAACAAAGGACCGAACAATCGAAGGAAGTGGCACGTAATCCATGGAGAAATGCTCGAGCTTGGACAATATTAGTTTATTTTGGCTTACAAACTTCGCTGTTTTTTTCGATGATGTCATGGCTCACGCCTATGCTTCAGGATAAAGGTATGTCCCTCGTTGCTGCAAGCACGATGCTCACTTTTTTATCCATCGTGCAAATGATAGGCAATATTGTGGTACCTATTCTAATGGAGAAATGGTCCAATCGTATACGTTGGCTACTTTCTTTAGGAATACTAGGGGTTATCGGTTTTGCGCTTTTATCGGTTGGCACAGGAGTAGTGTTGTGGATTGCTGTATTAGTTATCGGGGTTGTGCTAAGTGGCTTGTTTCCAATCGGTTTATTATTACCATTGGATGAAGCCCGTAATCATGCCGAAGCCAATAGCTGGTCATCGATGGTACTGTCAGGTGGTTTTATGATGAGTGCCGTAATTCCCACGTTGATTGGTTATTGCTATGATATAACCGGCAATCATGCATACACTTATGCAATATTTCTAGCTCTAATGATTGCTATAATTGGGACGACACTTGTGTTAAAGAAAAGCTAATAAGATGAACAGGGCATGCTGATGAGAGTAGCATGTCTTTTTTATTTGGTATATGAAATATTTGAAATTCGTTCTTAATAGGAAAGTCGATTTTTCTAAACTTATTATCTCTCTTTAACCAAATAATATTATTATGTAAACTTGAAACGAATACTATCCTTGTTTATGATAGAATAGGAAAGAAGTTAAGATAGAAAGTACTGGTGAATGTATGCGAAATAAGATGCTAATCGTTGGAGCGGCAACCTTTTTATTAACAGGCTGTAGTGATCCAACAGTGGCAGATATGTTTAACAAGGACAATGCTGACGTGAAAACGGAGAAGTCTGTAGTGAAGCAGGAGGAAAAGCTTGTGCCAGAAGTGAAGGTTGTTGGGGAAAATGCAATCGGGGCTGGCATCATTGTGAAAAAGGAGCCCTCGATGCTTTATATTGTCACGAATGGAGCACTCGTTGCATCAAAGCCAACGGCACTTGTGCAATTTAGTAATGACAAACTAGTTGAAGCTGAAGTCCGCTATATGTCGACAGCTTATAATATTGCTGTGCTACAAGTGCAGTATAAAGCTGATGTCAATGTACCAAGCGTTTATAATGGGAAATTAGATGACTTAGCAGTGTATATCGATGGCTTACCACACACAATCAAAAAATATACGGACAAAGTAGCAGCTTATTATATAGATGCAGAGCAAGCCTTACCTCCAGGTAGTCCTGTGATGGAAGCGGAGAATGGTCAAATCGTAGGCATTTATTTTAATCGTCAGCAACAAGGCGTTGCACAGCCATACATATTGCCATTGCAGGATATTGACACATTACTAGATGAATGGATTACCGACGGCATGAAAGCAAAAGATCGTTTATCCCAATCAAAAAATCTCTATGCCTACAGTGAAGAAGGAGATAAAGAAGCGGTACAACAAGCTATTAAGAAATATGGTAAGAATGTTTTTGCTTATAATGCAGATGAAGTGAAACTATTTATTGACACCTTTCATGAGCATTTAAAAGCAGCTGTTGCCATTAACGATGCAAGCGTAATGAAGACGGTTACTGGGGCAGAAGATTTGCAGCATACGTTGGATGAGATGGTAGCCTATTATGCTTCTAAGCAAGCCAAAATCCATTTTTCAAATACTACAATAAAACGTATAGAGAAAGTTGGACAAAATATAGTTGTGCGCGCAAAAACGGAATATGTGCTAACCAATTCAGCAGGACAAGAGGCGTTAGCCAATTCCATCATGACTTATGAAATATTTAAAAATGATCAAGGCGAATACAAATTAATTCGTCTTATAGCAGAGGAGTGAGAAAAAAATGGAGCAAGCAAGACAAATGCTACAGCACCACTTTGGCTATGATTCGTTTCGGAATGGACAAGCCCAAATTATTGAGCAAACGTTAAGTGGCCAATCAAGTCTTTGTGTCATGCCGACGGGTGGTGGTAAATCGATTTGCTATCAGATTCCAGCCTTAATGCTTGATGGTTTAACGATTGTTATCTCACCGCTAATTTCACTAATGCAGGATCAAGTTGAATCGTTGCGAGCAGCCAATATTCCAGCAGCTTATATTAACAGTACGTTATCAGCGCAAGAAGTAGATGAAACAATGCAACTTGCAAGTGCAGGTTATTTAAAGCTGTTATATATTGCTCCTGAACGATTAGAAAGTGCATCCTTTTTACAGGCATTGTCACAGCTATATGTGCCATTACTAGCAGTTGATGAGGCACATTGTATTTCTCAGTGGGGTCATGATTTTCGCCCAAGTTATCGTGCCATTCAAAAACTGTTTACTTTATGGCCACAAAAGCCAACAGTGCTTGCATTAACTGCTACTGCAACGCCTGCAGTTTGCGAAGATATTCGTCAATTATTAACAATAGATGAAAAAGCAACACTCATTACAGGCTTTGAACGAGAAAACTTAGCTTTTACAGTACTAATCGGTGAAAATAAAGAACGATATATTAAAAATTATATCGAAAAAAATAATACAGAAGTCGGCATTATTTATGCGGCGACACGTAAATCAGTTGATGGATTGTATGACATACTGGCACGTGCAGGTGTTTCTGTTGCAAAATATCATGCAGGATTATCCGAAGATTTGCGTGTGTCTGAGCAGGAGCGTTTTTTAAAGGATGAAGCGCGTATTATGATTGCCACCAATGCATTCGGCATGGGTATTGATAAAAGTAATGTTCGCTTTGTTATACATTATCAAATGCCACGTAATATGGAGAGCTACTATCAAGAAGCAGGTCGTGCAGGGCGTGATGGCTTACCTAGTGCCTGTATATTGCTTTATGCTTCAGGTGATGTTCAAACCCAGCGTTTTTTAATCGAACAAACGCGCGATGAAGCCCGTATTGCACAAGAATTGGAAAAATTACAAACGATGGTCGATTATTGCCATACAGAAGGCTGCCTCCAAAATGCGATTTTAACGTATTTTGGTGAACAAGCAGGCGAACCGTGTCATCGTTGCAGTAATTGTAATGATAATCGGGAAGTAAAAGATGTTACAGAAGATGCACAGAAAGTATTGGCTTGTGTTGTACGCATGGGGCAAAAATTCGGTAAAACAATGGTGGCTCAAGTTTTAATTGGCTCTAAAAATCAAAAGGTACAGGAATTTGGTTTTGCTAAGCTTTCTACTTACGGCATTCTAAAAGGCCAATCCTCAAAAGAAGTGTCAAATTTTATAGAGTTTTTAATTGCGGAAGGTTTACTGGCAGTGAAGCACGGGACGTTTCCTACCATCTATGTATCAGAGGGAGGAAGGGCCGTATTGTTAGGCAGTCGCACTGTAATGCGTAAAGAAGCGGTTACTGTGCGTGTACTCACAAACAATGATCCTTTATTTGAACATTTACGATTATTACGGAAGGAAATTGCAGACGAAGAAAAAGTACCACCATTCGTGGTGTTCTCGGATAAAACATTGCGTGAACTATGTGATAAAAAACCTCTTGAGCTTGAGGGGTTAAGAACAATAAGTGGTATCGGTGAAGTGAAATTTGAGAAATATGGCCAGCGTTTCTTTGAGGCAATGCAGTCATTTAACCTAGCGTCAAACATAAATGAGTAATGAAAAAAGAATCCATTGTGTAAAAAACACACAATGGATTCTTTTTTGTTGGTAAGTAGCCTTATTTCTTCCAATGTTCTGCAATAAATTCATCGCGGCCAGAAATAGCACGATCTTGCTCGTAATGATCTGTTTCTTTCTTATAATAATCTTGATGGTAATCTTCTGCAGGATAAAAGTGTTGAGCATCACGAATAATGGTTACAATAGGTTTATCGAAGCGACCACTGTTCGCAAGTTTTTCTTTGGATGCCTCCGCAATTCTTTTTTGCTCGTCTGAATATGTAAAAATGGCGGTTGCATAGGATTCACCTCTGTCATGAAACTGACCAAAAGCATCTGTCGGATCGATTTGCATCCAATAAATATCTAGTAACTGCTCATAGCTAAATATCGAAGAGTCAAATTCAATTTCTACAACTTCTAAATGGCCAGAGTTGCCCTTTTTAACATCTTCATATGTTGGGTTTTCTAAATGACCACCCATATAACCAGATGTGACCTTATGTATACCGTCCCATTCTACAAATGGCTTCACCATACACCAAAAACAGCCACCTGCAAATGTTGCTTTTTCAATCATGTTCATCATCCTTTCTTTTGTGAAAATATTATAGCATTATTTTGCTCATTACTGGCAATTAGGGTGTAAAATAGCGAATAGAGAACTGTTGATAAGGAAACGAAGTAAAAAATGAAACTTTCCTTACTAGCAATCGTTACATTAACTATAAAAAAATAGAGGAGTTATTTGTTATGGAAGAGCAAGAGTATACAAGACGGTCGCAACGGCCAAAAAAGCGTCGCTTGCGTAAAGGGAGAGCATTATTTACGTTCTTATTACTCTGTGTCATTGTCATTGTCGGCTATAGTGTGATGCAGTATCGTAGTGGTTTACAATTAGCATCTGACACGAAAGTAGCCCAAGAGGATTTTAATGGAGACGAAGTAAAGAACGATATTGAAAATTATTTACTTTTAGGAATTGATACACGTGGAGAAGAGAAATCACGTACAGATACAATGATGGTATTATCTTGGAATAAGAAAACGAATGATGTTAAGCTCGTGTCATTTATGCGAGACATTTATGCGGACATCCCTGGCTATCAATCCTACAAACTAAACACTGCCTACTATTTAGGTGGCGTTCAGTTATTAAAAGATACATTAAGTAATATGTTCGGATTACCGATCCATCATTATGCACTCGTAGATTTTAAAAATTTTGAATCACTTGTTGATATTTTAGCGCCAAATGGTGTGGAAATAGATGTAGAAAAGGATATGTCTGAAAAAATTGGTGTAACGCTTACAAAGGGTACACACAAGCTGAATGGTCAGGAATTGCTTGGCTATGCTCGGTTCCGCCATGATGCAGAAGGTGATTTCGGCCGTGTAGCTCGTCAGCAAAAAGTAATTGAAGCTTTAAAAAATGAAATATTAGCACCTCAAAACGTGATGAATTTACCAAAATTCATCGGAGCGGCTCAAGGCTATATTACAACCGATTATTCATCGGCAGGTGAGATTAAGCAAGTGTTGAAAATGGTATCAAAAGGGAAAGTCACTATTGAAAAAGCGACAGTACCGATTGAAGGCAGTTATGATTTCCAAAACTTTAGTCATGCAGGCTCTGCCATTGTAATTGATGAAGAGAAAAATAAAGCGTTTTTAAGTGAATTTTTAGGTATTTCATTAGAGTGATATTTCGCAAAAGCCAACATTATCCTGTAAAATAAAGGTGAGCATTTGGATTGGGGTGTCAATATGAGAGAACAAAGACCAAGGGAGCATTCAAACTTTTTTTCAACGAAGTTTATCCGCTTTTTAGGTGGTAAAAATTTATTATTTACGTTACTTATTTTATTATTACTTGCATGTGTGATTTTCATGTTTGGAAAAGTTTCCTTCATATTTACCCCACTACAAGTATTATTTGAAGTTGTTATTTTACCAGGAGTGCTTGCTGTAATAGGTTATTATTTATTACGTCCATTATTAAGCATACTGGAAAAGTGGCGTATTCCAAGAGCATGGGGCATTTTAATTTTATATATTGGTGTGATTGGCGTTATTACGTTACTCGTCGTGCTAGTATATCCGTTTTTACGTGATCAATTTACCAATTTAGCACAAGAATTCCCCGTCTATTTTATGGCTTTAACAGAAAAAATAGTGGAATACTTGAATAACTCTCGTATTAATGAGTACTTAGCCAATATTGAAAACTATGAAAAAGTTGTGACGAATTTTACAACGGATATCATTGAAACCGTAAAAGATACAGCGGCAAACTTAGCACAAGGTGTTGCGACTGGTATAACAGGATTTGTATCTACTTTAACGGGCATTATTTTGTCACTCGTGACCGTGCCGTTTATTTTATTTTATTTACTAAAAGATGGAGAAAAACTGCCGAAATTCGTTATGAAAATTTGCCCACCGCGCATGCGTACGGGTTTACACGATGTCTTACATGATATGGACAAACAAATTAGTTCTTATATTCAAGGGCAAATATTAGTTTCCATGTGTATTGGAGCCATGGTGACGATTGGCTTCCTAATAATCGGTATGAAATATGCATTGTTACTCGGCTTTTTAGCAATGATTACAAGTGTCGTCCCATATTTAGGACCGGTTATCGCGATTACACCAGCAGCCATTATTGCGCTAGTAACTTCTCCATTTATGCTTGTCAAACTAGCCATCGTTTGGACAGTCGTACAGTTGATTGAAGGGAAATTTATTTCTCCACAAATTATGGGGAAATCATTAAGCATCCATCCGGTCTCCATTATTTTTGTATTATTAACAGCAGGTTCACTATTCGGTGTACCAGGTGTTATTTTAGGGATTCCAGGCTATGCGATTTTTAAAGTTCTCGTGACACATTTATTCAAGTTATTTAAGAAACGCTACAATCGCTATGAAGATGAAGAAGTGCAAAAATATGACGTGTAATATAAAAAAGCTACAGCGAAAGCAGTAGCTTTTTTTGTTGTGCGTGATTAAATGCACATAAAGACAATATATTGACTAAATTCCATTTTAGACAGTATAATGACTAAAAAGGAGGAATTAAATGGATATTTACAAAGACCTATTTTTAATGCAGCAAACATATGCTACTTTATTTTCGTTATCCAATAAAATTCAAGTCAAAGGCGACAAATACCTTGAAATTTTAACATCAAGACAATATATGGCTATGCTTGCAATTGCTCATCTACCAGAGGATGAAACGACTTTAAATAATATTGCTAGAAAATTAGGGACCACAAAGCAAAGTGCTAAACAACTGATTTCTATAATTGAAAAAAAAGGCTATGTCCAGATCGTTGCTAGTCAAAAGGATAAGCGTGCGGTGAATATAAAAATTACAAAAACTGGAGAACAGGCATTGCTTGTTGTTTCAGAGAAAGGCGTCTACCTGTTAGAAGAACTTTTTCAAAAGTTTTCAACAGAAGAACTGGAAACAATGTGGTATCTTTTAAAAAAACTATATCGTTTTGATGGTGAAGAACAAGATGGATTTGAAGAAGATGTAAATTTACCGCTGGATGAAGACCATACCCAATTACAATCGAGCGTTTTGAAAGAATTTGAATTACGAAGAATGAACGCGATAAAAAAATGAAACGAAGTTGGTCCATATAAGGAGGTACATTATTATGTTTGAAATAAATGAAGAAACAGTACGCTTAATTAATAAGACCTGTAGAGGGAAAACTCATTTAAAACTAACAATTGGATATTTAATTGATAATAATGCTGTGATAAAAGTTTTTAATGAAAATGGCGAACTCGAACCATCAACAAAATATCATTATGAAATTGGTTCAATTACAAAGACTTTTACTACATCATTACTATCAAAATATGTATTTGAAAACAAGGTTTCACTTAGCGATTCAATCCAAGTGTATGTTGAACAACTTCAGGGTACTGGGTATTATCCAACATTGCTTCGTCTTGCAACTCATTCCTCTGGCTATGGAGCAAGTTTGCCATTAAACAATTGGCAATATCTTAATCTATTTTTAGATCTGATTAAGGGGAGCGGTGATATAAATAAGAATAATCCATTAAGTATGGATTTAAACAAGATGAAACAGTTAATGGAACAACATAAACTGAAAGTTAAGGATTATCCATGGAAATACTCAAATTTCGGTATTGCACTAATTGGCTATGTATTAGGGAAAGTATCAGGTAAAGGGTACTGGAACACAATGAATGATTATCTTCAGCATGAACTCGGACTTAACAATACTTATTTAGGGACATCTGCAAATAATTTAGTAGGTTATGATAGAAAAAACAATGATTGTGGCAATTGGCAATGGAATGAGGACAATCTTATATCACCTGCAGGGGCAATAAGTTCAACCGCTGAAGATTTACTTCAATATGCAAAAATTATTATAAATGAGACACAACCATATTTGCCACTAAGTTATAAACAACACGGCGCGGGAAATAAAAAGTATGATATGGGTCTTGGATGGTGGCTTTTAAAAAACAATCCTCATGTTATTTTGCATGGAGGGGGAACAGGTTGCTTTAGTACATTTTTAGTCATTGATAAAGAAAAGAAAGCGGCTGCTGTTGTTTTAGCCAATTACAGATTAGGGAAAAATGCTGACGAAAAAATTGGTATTTCATTATTAGAAAACTTATAAAAATTAAACAAATTCAATGATAAAAATAGCATGTGATAGAAAATACCTTATCACATGCTTTATTTGTTAGATGGAGACGTTTTTCAGACGTTTTACGGCTTCTTGCAACACTTCGTTTGGTTGAACAAGGGCAAGGCGTAGATAACCTTGTCCTGCAGTGCCAAATACGGTTCCTGGTACGGTTACAACACCAATTTGTTCGATAAGCTTAAATGCCAAGTCTGTACAGTCAATATCGTATGGATATCTTGCCCAAACGAACATACCACCATCTGAAGGGGCTGCATCCCAACCTAGGTCACGTAAGCCGTTCATTAATGTTTGATGACGTTCTGAGAATATTGCACGTAAGTTTTCTGTAATTTCTTCTGCATTATCTAATGCTACGACAGCAGCATCTTGAATCGGCTCAAAAATACCAAAATCTAAATTTGATTTAAGTTGTTTTAAGACAGCAATCATTTCGGCATTACCAGCAATATAGGCAATTCGTGTACCAGCTAAGCTAAAGCTTTTTGAAAGGGAGTTGATTTCCATCCCAACTTCTTTTGCCCCTGGCGTTGCTAAAAAGCTAATTGGACCATCCCCTGTAAAATAAAACTCAGAGTAAGCTGCATCATGAAGAACGATAACATTATATTTTTTAGCAAAAGCAATGACCTTTTCAAAATAAGCAATGGAAGGCATTGCAGGTACAGGATTACCAGGGAGATTTAATATTAGTAGTTTTGCCTTTTGAGCAATCTCTTCTGGTACTGCATCTAGATCTGGTAAATAATCGTTTTCTGCTGTTTGTGGCATATAGTAGGGTGTTGCACCTGCAAGATGGATGCCAGCATCGTAAGCTACATACGCTGGGTTAGTTGATAGAACAATATCTCCTGGATCACAAAATGCGATAGGTAGATGGACCAAACCTTCTTGAGAACCAATTGTTTGGATAATTTCACTTGCAGGATCTAAATCCACATTACTACGGCGTTTATAGTAACGGCTCACGGCATCATAAAAACGTTGTGTGCCTGTTAACGTATAGCCATATGATTCTGCTAAACCCGCTCTATACGATAATTGCTCACGAATTTTCGCATGCGGTGGAAGATCAGGGCTACCTAAGCTTAAATCAATTAAAGACATGCCTTTTTCTTGTTGTTGTTTGGCAAAATTCTTTAAATCTCCGAAAATTGCTGGGGTAAATAATGACATTTTTTTAGATGGTACGATTTTCAATCTAGTACACTCCTTATAGTTGTATAACAGAATAGTAGTTCACATTTTATCATACTAAAGCACAGAAAGGGAAAGTTATTCTGAAAAAAGAATATATTCTTGTAATGGAGAAGATGCTTGCATAGGCTAGCAGAAATATTTAAGCTTATATGACAGATGATGATGGCTTGTTGATTATTTACTCAATATAGAGCATTTTTTCTGCTATTATGGAGCGAGGAAGGTGGCATTGGACATGAAGGTATATTCATTAAGTGGGCCAAGTGGAACTGGGAAAAGTACGAGTGCGCTAGCATTTGCTCATAAAATAGGCGTTGAAGCCATTATTGATGATGGTTTATTAATTGTAAATGGCATAAAAGTAGCGGGGGTATCAGCAAAATTTGAGAAAAATACAATAACGGCTGTCCGTCGGGCAATTTTTACGGATGAGGGTCATCGTGAGGAAGTGATGAAAGCACTCATTACATATAATATCCAATCGATTTTAGTGATTGGTACGTCCGATAAAATGACAAAAAACATTGCGCACCGATTAGAGCTAGGACCAATCGAAACATATTATTATGTCGAGGATATTCGCTCACAAAAAGAAATTCAAAAAGCCCGTTTTATTCGCCAAACGCAAGGGAAACATGTAATGCCAATACCTTATCGTCAAGTGGAACAAAACTTCTTTAAACGTCTTGTGCAAAAAGGCAAGGAAATTTTCACGCCAAAACGTGAAAAAATAGGTGAAACAACAATTGTTCTTCCTGATTTTCAACAAGAATATATTGCAATTGACAAACAAGTCTATGTGCAGTTATTAGCACACAGCTGCAAACAGCAAGACATTGTGCACAAGGTTGAACACATTCAGTTTATACTGGGAGAACACGCAAAGGCGACCATTGCGCTGCAATTAAAAATGCCAATTGATTATTCCATACCACGTCGTGTATATCAGTTACAGGAAGCAGTGCAACAGTCCTTTTTTCAACATTTCGGCTATGAACTAGATAACATTAACATTTACGTCCATTCCGCTTTGCAAAAAAAGAAATAAAAAACAGGTACTTCTTGCTCAAATTGACGTCAAGAGTACCTGTTTTGTTATTCTGAAGGTCTTGTAAAGTGAGGTTGACGCTTTTCTACAAAAGCTCGGCATCCTTCTGTAAAATCACTGCCTACAAATGGTGTAGAACCTTGCCATAATGTCGGTACACTGTCTACACACTCTTGTACAGCCCGTTTTACAGCAAGTAAGGAATCGGGTGACATACCGGCAACAAGCTTGCCCATGCGAATCATAAACTTATTGATGTCTTTTTCAGCAACTAAGTAGTTAAGCATACCCAGCTTAAATGCTTCCTCGGCTTTAAACATGCGGCCGGTAAACACTAAATCTTTTGTAGTAGAAGGGCCGACAAGTTGGACAAGACGCTGCGCAAATTTATTGTTTAACGTGATGCCTAATTTGCCTACGGGAATACCTAATTTTGCTTTGTCAGAGCCAATGCGTATATCACAGGCTAATGCAAGTTCTAAACCAGCGCCCATGGCAGGGCCATTAATTACCCCAATTGTGGGAATGGGCAAACGTTCGATTGTTGATATCGTTTTCTCCATATGTAAAAATGCTTCTTCTGCTTTTTCAAGAGAAATCGCGTTAAATTCTTTTATATCAGAACCTGCTGTAAAATTTTCACCAGAACCACGTAAAAGAAGTACTTTATTTTTCGGATTGTCTAAGACGTTTAAAGCAATTTTAGCTAATTGATCCCACATATTTGCTGTTAGCGCATTTTTCGCCTGGGGACGGTGAATAGTAATAATCGCAAGTCCAGCTGTTTCCTGATAAATAATCTTTGCATCCTCAGCCTCAAGACGAGTTGTTCTTACTTGCATAATTGGGAAGCCTCCTACATTAAAAGTAATACCTATATTATATAACACAAAAAAGGGGATACATTAAATAATACGAATTTCCAAGTTTTTTCAACCTGTTATACAATATAGTGTGCATTTTGTAGCAAGTGTACAACAACAGAAGGGATGCTATTGTAATAAAGCAAAAGATATGAGAAACTACCATAGGAACATTTGTTTCCTTGTGAAATAGGGTATTTGATGTTCTAGCACTATGAATTAGGATGAAATTACAGATTATCCGACACTAAGATTTTTATAAATTAATTTACATTACGCCCGATATATATTATAAAATTTAACTACCTTACGCCCAATCAATAAGGAGGAAACAAGATGGTGTCATTAAGTCAAGCAGGGCAAAGCTATTTATTGTTTTTAGAAGCCCTAAAAAAGAGTGCTGCAACAAAAAAGCAATACAATATCGATTGTCAGCAATTTTTAGCCTTTGCTAGTGAGCAAAATATTGATAATATAGACCACCAATTGAAAGAATTAATATTTATCTATAGTAGTTTTTTAAAAGAGAACTATCCAAATATTAATACATTTAATCATAAAATCGCTTCTCTTCGCAGTTTTTTAGACTTTATTTTTTTGCGAGAATGGGCTGAACCATTTGACTATGAAAGTATTTTACAGCCAAAGAAGCGAGCTAAAGAATCCTTGAAATTGCTTACAAAAGAACAGTTAATGACCATTGTAGAAGTATGGCCAACCTATTTTCAATATGCAAAAACACAAGAGCATGCTTGGCTTGCAAGAAGGAATGGCTGTATTGTGCAAATGTTTATTGAAACAGGGTGTAAGCCAGCAGAGCTTGTTCGTATGAAGTGGGCTCATCTTAACATGGATTCATCGGTTATGGAGATCGCAAATCATAATGGCAAGCGAGAAATAAGGCTTTCCTCTCTTTTTATGCAGATGTTGTTGCACTACCAAACTGCAACAGAGGGAATACACAACAAGAATGTAGGGGAATGGATGTGGGTAAGTGAGGCAAGCCAAACAAAACCAATTACGACGAAAACTATTGAACGCATTTTTCAAACAATTTCTAAAGATATCGACTTTAATGTGCGTGCGACAGATGTCCGTTATACAGTGCTACAGAGAGCGTTACAGAGTGATGAAACAATCGAAAGCATTCAACAAAAAATGGGCTATGTTCGAAAATGGGTGTTAACGGAACGAGGACAACGTTTTGAATAGTCGTGCAGTAAATTAGCAGTTACACTACTTACTGCACGTCATTTTATAAATGGCTCAATGCTTTGACATGAACTTTAACCGTTAAATGATGTTTACCGCCTGTATACACACCTTCAACAGGACTAATATCACTATAATCCCTACCAATACATAAAATAATGTGATTTTCTAATACTTCCACATTATTCGTTGGGTCTAAGCCAATCCAGCCAATGCCAGGTATCATGACTTCAACCCAAGCATGGGTGGCGATATCACCGATTAAGCCTGAATTTTCTTCGACATACAAATAGCCGCTAACGTAACGAGCGGGTATTCCTTTTGCACGTAAAATCGCAAGCATAACATGGGTGAAATCCTGACAAACACCTCTTTTTAAATCAAAGGCCTGACTGGCAGTTGTCGTGACAGTTGTTGCAGTAGGATCATAGTCAAATGTTGAATATAAATATTGCATTAAGTTGAGCGAGAATAACACTGGATTTTCTGCATGACCAATTGCATGAAAAACTTCTTCTATTTGAGCATCAGTCATATACGTAAAACTTGTTGATTTTAAGTAGGGTAAATAATGTTCATAAAAGAGCTGAGAATGAAAAATTGTCTGCATTTCGGGCGAATATTGTATGCGATGAATAAACGGAGCTCGTTGTATACTGACAATTGACGTTGTTTCTATCTCTAACTCTCGATGCTGTTCAGGAATATAAAATGTCCCCACCGTGTTGCCCCATATATCCGCATGTTCGCGTGTTAATGACGAAGGTGAAATTGCAATCCGATAGGACAGCAAGCGTTGACGCTCATCACTGCGAGGCTTTAAGCGGATAGTATTCAAACTTTGATCGACTTCAGATTCATATTGAAAAGTATTAGTATGGTGGATTTCAAATTTCATTGTGTCCGCTTCCTTCTGATTACTGACTTGCGTGTTGAAAAGGAGCTGTGCGTTGTTCCTTTCAAGCTTGTAGGCTGGGTTCATATAAATGATAAATTGTAGAAAATGCATGACCAAAATCAATACATTGACACAATCTTTCCTCCATTAAAAATATCACTTCCTCTAAGGAAGATGAAGAAATATCAATATCGTGAATTGCGGTTAACAAAGCCTTTAATGATGTGTTTAGTGCTAAAAATCGTGCTGCTACCTGATTTTTTTCGATATGAATAAATGCTTCTTCAAGTTTTTTTAGACAAACCATTATTGAACGTGGAAAATGTTCATCTTGTAATATATACTGCATAACATACATTAGTTTTGGTTGAGGATATTTACGATGAAAGGACTCTGTCGCTTTTGATAGATCAAGTAAAAACGTTCCATCAACATCAGTCCATTTACTCGTCATCTTTTTTTGTTGTTCAAGCATGATGAGCATCATTCGCATCATCTTTTCAGCACGTTCAAGCCATTTGCCGACTTGCATAAAATAAAACGGCAAATCTCGTTCCATAGAATCCTCAATTAATCCTGTAACCGTTAATGATGTCTTACGCACATTGTGTAAAAAATAATGAAGCGAAATTAACGGAAAAGGTCGTTCCCGTACCATTATTTCTTGCTGCATATATAAGTAAAAAGCATTGTGCAATTCCCAAAGCTCAATCGGGATACTATCCCGTGTTATGCGTGCATTTTCACGAATGGCTCTTAACGTAGCATGCAGTGCATTGCTATTGTTCTCGGAAAATAATAAGTATTCAATTAGAGGGTTGACGCGAATCACTTCATAGCTTGACATAAACTCTTCTTTAGATGCACAAATATCTAAAATGGCTTCCCAATGATCGAGATATTCATGTTCATTGCCAGATTGCTCCAACATATTCAACAGCTGTACTTGTAATATATGAGCATTGGTTTCTGTACGTTCACTATATCTTGCCATCCAGTATAGCGCATCGGCTACTCGACTTAGCATGCGGCAATTCCTCCTTTAATATCCATGTATCTTTGGCTCCGCCACCTTGTGATGAATTAACAACTAACGAACCTTCTTTTAATGCTACACGCGATAAACCACCTGGCAGCACAAAAATATCGTCACCCTTCATGACATAGACTCGCAAATCAACATGACAAGGATAGAACTTCCCATTCTGATATGCGGGAGCACGGGATAATTGAATGGTCGGTTGTGCAATGTACTGATGTGGATGTTTAACAATTTTTTCATGGAAATTACTGATTTCTTCGGCACTGGCGTGTGGTCCAATGAGCATATCATAGCCACCGGAAGCACTAACATTTTTTATGACTAACTCGTGTAAATGATCAAGTACCCATGCACGTTGGCAGTCATCATCCAAATGATAGGTCGTGACATTTTCTAAAATGGGCGCTTCGTTTAAATAATAGCGAATCATATCAGTTACATAACTATACATCGCTTTATCATCTGCCACACCATTACCTACAGCATTTACTATAGCAATATTTCCAGCCTTATATGCCGCTATTAAATGTGGCACCCCAAGTAAAGAATCTTGCCGAAAAACCGTAGGATCTAAAAAGTCATCATCAATGCGTCGATAAATGATATCAATTTGCTCTAAACCATAAATTGTCTTCATATAAACTTTAAGATCTTGCACAATTAAATCCCGGCCTTCTACAAGTTGAATATTAAGCTGTTGCGCTAAAAATACATGATCGTAATAGGCGGAATTAAACATACCTGCTGTTAACAAGACGGCTTTCGGTTCAACATGGGCTTGCAAAGCCGGTGGTCGATGAGAAAGGAGCGCTTTTTTCATCGTGGCCATTTGTTTTTCAAGTGATTGAATTGTATGTTTAGAAAAAAATTCAGGATATACTTCCTTCATGACATAACGATTTTGAAAAACGTAAGAAATGCCAGAAGGATTTCGTAAATTATCTTCTAACACGCGATAGACTCCATGTTCATCGCGAATTAAATCTATGCCCGCCAAAAAAATATGATTTTGAATAGGTACTTGCACGCCAAGCATTTCCGGAAAGTAATACGGATTTTGTTCAATAAGACTTCGCGGAATAACTCCGTCTGCTACAATTTGTTGTTTTGAATAAACATCATGTAGAAAACAATTTAATGCTTTAACACGCTGCTTCATCCCCGATTCAATAATAAGCCATTGGTCATGGGGGATAATAATCGGTACAAAATCAAAAGGCATTGTCCGCTCAGTCCCACCTTGAGCACCATATACAGTAAAAGTAATACCTTGTCGTAAGAAGCTTGATTGCGCTTGCTGATATTTTTCTTCTAGCTGTTCTTGTGTAAAGGCACTTAGCTTACGATAGAAGGAGAGATAATGGGGTTTCGGCTGATCACCATCTAACATTTCATCAAAAAACGAACCAGAATCATACAATCTCATCATGTGAACCGCCTCCGAATTTAAGTAGTAGTAAAAACGTGTTACACTAATAGAAATACATAAAAGGAGCTAGTAAAAAATGACAAACATTAATTTAATGCAAGCTTACGAGTTAGACAAGCTATCAAAACTTGGTTTATCTGACGAGGAGATTTTACAAACAGTAAGAACAGGGGATGTGTCTTCTTGGCGTTCATTGGTCCCAAACTTTGAATTCAATGAAACTTTGGCTCTATATGAAGAAGGCGAACAAAATCTTTTAAACGCGTTGCATGGCCATTATCGAATTAAGTATGTGACATTACCCGGCATTCAACGTTTACTCCATCTTCGTTTTAATTTAGAAGAAACAAAGAATTTTATGTTGGAAGATACAGGAATAACAAATTTAACGTGCGACGAAGAAACGTTATTGAAGATTAAAAACATGTTATCCATTAACTGGACGATAGCAACGCAAAAAGATGGTACATATCGCATTTTCGCTAAATAATTACATTTATCCATTTAATACCATGCGCATTGTGAGACGTATCGACTTGTACCATTATCCGTCTAATCATTTTTCGATTCGTCTCAACGCATAATAGTATACTAGAGTTTAATATTCATTTGACGATGGATTTATGCATGAAAATAATGTTTAATTCAAATTTCCATGTTCTATTGTGACAAATTTTAACTGTGTTTGATTAACTATGTGATTACAAAAATAATCATGATGGACAGTTGCCGATGATTTCTACTATTTAGAAATCATCTTTTTTTAGACCTAAAATAAGAACGTTTATTCTTATTTGAAAGTATTTTAGCAATAAAGTTCCCAAATTTATATTTGGGAACGTTTTTTGTGGTAAAATAGTGAAAATAGAGGTGATTTTATGCAAACGCAACTACCAAAAATATTAAAAGATTTTCTCGTTTATTTAACGACCATTAAAGGAAAATCACAGCGTACAAGAAAAGAGTATGAATACGATCTTACTTTATTCTTTCGTTTTCATTTAGCAATACAAAATGATATTGATATTACACAACTAAGCGACATTAATATTGCAACTATTACAATAGAAGAAATCCAAGACATAACATTGGAGGATCTCTATTTATTTATGGAATATTGTGAGGTGCACCGTCATAACTCTGCTTCTGCACGAGCACGAAAAGTAGCCACTCTAAAGTCATTCTTTAAATACATTAAAGGCAAACGTCGTCTAATTGAGGAAAATCCAGCTGAAGAGTTGGAAACACCTAAGATTGGGCGTCGAAAACCAATTTATATGAATATGGAAGAGGCAACACAGTTTATCGAGGGTATTCAAATACACCGTGCTTCACCGCGTAATTATTGCATGATGATGTTTTTCTTAAATCTTGGCATTCGTGTATCGGAACTTTGCCAACTCAATACTTCTTCGATTCAAGGCCGATATTTAACCGTTATCGGCAAAGGTAATAAAGAACGCACCGTTTATTTAAATGATAGTTGCCTCCAAGCATTAAAGAATTATCAGCAAAGTGGAAAAACAACTTACAAAGGCACAGGTGAAGAGCCGCTATTTGTGTCACAAAAGGGAACACGCTTTACCCGACAAACCGTGGCTAAAATCGTCAAACAAATTAACAAGCAGTCTGGCTTACAAAAGGACCACCTAACGCCACATAAACTGCGTCATACTTCTGCGACAATGATGTATAAGGCAGGGGCCGATATTCGAAGTTTACAACATATATTGGGCCACTCTAGTGTTGCGACAACACAAATTTATACCCATATTGAGGATGAACAGTTACAACATGTACTGGACAATAATCCATTTAATATCGTGGACAACAGATAGCATAGAAGAATACAAATGTGAATCTTGCATATATACATTGTAGGATTGAATAAGAGGGGGATACGAATGATTGCAACATTATTAGCCCAGTTAAAGACCACAAGAGCGCAGTTACTGAAAGAAATAGAGTTACTTAATGATAAACAATTCAATCAACGACCAGATGCGAACAGTTGGAGTATTGCACAAATATGTCATCACTTAGTGCTAGTAGAAGCGTCTACTATTAAAGCTGTTGCATGGGGATTAGCCTCACAACCAACGACACAACCACAACGGCTCAATGTACTGTTGTTAACGGATCGTACGACAAAGCTTGCAGCACCAAACATTGTGGAGCCGACAGATAAACCTTTTGAAGTGCTGCAAATGCTAACATTGTTAAGTGATACAAGGGAACAACTAACTGCTTTTTTACTTGGAATCGCAGAACCATCTTTGCTAGCGAAAAAGGCGGTTAAACATCCGGCCTTCGGTCAATTAGCACTTGACCAATGGATAGAGCAAGTGTATTTGCATGAACAACGCCACATCGAACAAATACAGGAAAGCAAAAAAATTGTCAGTTAAACTGATTTAGGAGTTAATCGCACAGCAATTATGACAAAAGAAGAAAAGCAAATGATGAAAAAAAGAACAAAACTATTGATGAAAAAAATCTACTTGGAACTTAGAGACTGCTTTATTTTCGAAGTGGTTTGGACAATCATCATGTGGATACCAAGACTCCTGATCAGGCTATCAAAAAATCTGTAATAAGACAAACAGATAAACCCGACTTCTCACTTATACGTACGGAGAAATCGGGTTTTTACTTATTCTAAGTGCATAACCTATTGACGAATCGCATAATCTGTTATATATTAAATAAAAATAATAACAACTGTTATAAAACAGTTTTCGTCAGGAGGAATTTATTATGTCTAAGTATCGACAAGGTTATGAGTTTTATTGTGAAATGTGTGAGCGCTATGGTCTTGAACCCATTTCATTCCGTTATACATCATTCAATTATCACAGGAACAACTGTCAGCTTATAATATGCAAGCAAAACAACTTGGAATTTAAAACACGGACGACAAAGGATGTGGTTATGACGGACGCCATCATAAATAGTTTTTAAAAGCCCAGTCTAACTTTTTAAGTCAACTGGGCTTTTATAAATATGAAAGAAATTTCAGAAAAATTATTGACTGTAAGGTTTAACTGTTATATATTATTAATACAAAAACACAACTGTTATAGTACAAAATTGGGAGGTAATTAGTATGGTACAGTATCGACAAGGTTATGAATACTATTGCAAAAAATGCGAGCAATTTAATTTAGAGCCTATTAATTTTTATTATTACATGAAAAAGTTATCGCAGGAACAATTAGCGTATTACAATGAAGCAGCGCAAGAAAGGGAGTTCATTGGATGACAGATTATCGACAAGGTTATGAATTTTATCGCCAAATATGTGTGAATTATGGCTTAGAGCCCGTTAACTTTCACTACTATATTTTAAATTTATCACATGAACAACTGAATGCTTATAATGAACAAGCAAAAATCGTTGGAGGTTTAATAGAATATGAAGTCTCATAACATGTAAAATGCCTTACTGCCCGACTGTGACAGTAAGGCATTTTATATTTATATAATATTCGTCAATTTTGTTTAAAAGGTAAATAGTATAATTACAGTATAAACAGTAGGTCAAATGTAATTATCAGTCATGAAAATTCACTAAAATTAGTGCGTTAAAAGTCATTATTTTATGTCTAAATTATAGAAATGTTTAGTATTAGAAATTTGCAGATCATATATTTGGGTTGAATTAACTGCTTTTCTAAGACTATAATATAATTACATAAAAAAGGGCCATCTACCACAACTTTATACCTTATTACTAGATAAAGACAAAGTACTAAACCCTCTATTTTAATGAACGGAGAATGAAGATGATGAATATCACGCCTAGTAGTATAAATCAAGTGAACTACAGCTTGAAAGAATTACAAGATATTTTTTCAGCAATGAACAGTTCGATCATCGTTGCTATTACAGACCGGACCGGAAAAATTACTTTTGTTAATGATCATTTTTGTAAAATTTCTAAATATACGCGTGAAGAATTAATTGGACAAGATCACCGTTTGCTTAACTCAGGCTTCCATCCAAAATCTTTTTTCAGAGAAATGTGGAAAACTATCGGAAAAGGTGATATGTGGAATGGAGAAGTGTGCAATCGTGCAAAAGATGGTAGTTTATATTGGGTAAAAACAACAATCATTCCTTTTCTCGATGATCATGACAAACCTTATCAATATATTGCGATTCGAGTAGATATCACCGCGCAAAAAGACATAAAAAAGATTACACATATTGCTTATCATGATGAATTAACAGGGTTACCAAACCGTCGTAAATTAGAACAACGTTTAGAAAATGAATTACATCAATCCCGACGCACAAGTGAGAAGTTTGCGTTATTTTTCATTGATGTAAATCGTTTTAAAAACATTAATGATGGACTTGGCCACATCATCGGCGATATGTTTCTAATAGAAATGGCAAATCGTTTGCGAAATGTAGACTATACTTCCAATTCTTTTTATCGTCATAATAGTGATGAATTCGTTATGATATTAAATGATGTATCGCGTATCGAGGAAATGGCAAAAGAAATTATCGCTGTTTTTAATGACAGCTTTATCGTAGATGCCTATGAATTTTATGCCAGTATAAGTATTGGTATTAGCATTTTTCCTGATCACGCCAATTCCATAGAAGATTTATTGAAAAATGCTGATATTGCTATGTATGCTGCAAAATCAACTCGAGGTAATCAATATAGGCTATATCGCCATAATATGGATGAGGCAAATGACAAGTGGTTATTACTTGAAACGAAACTCCATCAAGCATTAAAAAATGATTTATTAGAGCTGCATTATCAACCAAAAATCGATTTAAAGACAGATCAAGTAATAGGTATGGAGGCATTGCTACGTTGGTATGATCCGCAGTTAGGACAAATGCCACCGGATCGCTTTATCCCGTTTGCAGAAGAATGCGGTCTAATTAATGATATTGGTGTATGGGTATTACATAAAGCTTGTGCACAAGTTTGTGCATGGAATCAAACATTTGATTTAAATTTACGCGTAGCAGTTAATATTTCACCTATTCATATTAGCACACCAGGATTTGTGGAAATGGTTCGTGGTGTCGTTGCAGAAACAAATATTGACCCGCACTTATTAGAAATAGAAATTACAGAAATGAGTATGCTTGATTATACAGAAGAATTAATCAATACAATTGAAGAGCTACGCGCTTTAGGTATTACAATTGCATTAGACGATTTCGGTACAGGCTATTCATCATTAAATTATTTAAAAAAATTCCCTGTTGATGTATTGAAAATAGATCGAGCTTTTGTGCGTGATATTTTGCCAGAGAATACGGGTATCGCAATGATTTCAGCAATGATCTCATTGGCACATGCGCTGAACCTCCAAGTAGTTGCTGAAGGAGTCGAAGAGGAAGCGGAATTAAATGTGCTACGTGAGCATGGCTGTGACTATGTACAAGGCTATTATTTTAGCAAGCCGTTATCAGTAGAAGACTTTACTACAAACATTTTAAAATAAACTTGTTAATGAACACTAGCTTTTTAGTAGAGCTAGTGTTCTATTTAAAACAATAGTTTACATAATATAATTATGACCTATATTATAAGTCATTTACATTTTCTTATATCAATGTGGTACAATTTGGAATATATAAGCTCCAAGAAGGAGGATTGGTCCTATGAGAAAGAACACAATTTTTGCATAGCAAAGGCTATTGCATAAGACGAATAAAATAAATAGCCTTTGCTCTTCCTAAAAAACATTAAACATTTAGGAGTGCAAATATGAGCTATCAAAAAGCAAATAAACTGTTACCAGCAGAATTAATCACTTTAATTCAAAACTACGTAGACGGTGAAACTATTTATATCCCCCGAAGACAAGACCGTAAAAAGAGTTGGGGGGCGGGTACTACTACAAGAAATGAATTAGCTGAAAGAAACAAACGTATTTATCACGATTATCTTTCAGGCGCTGATATGGGAACTTTGAGTACAAGCTATTACTTATCTATAAAGAGTATTCAACGGATTATATTAAAGGAAAAAAGAAACAATATTTGAAATAAGCTATGTGGTTTTTTACCACATGGCTTATTTTCTTTTATAAAACAACGATAAGGTTTTTCCTAATATGACAGGCTTATATAATGAAACTATCGTCAGCATATGAGCTAGTAGGAGAGATAATAAATGCCATTTTATATAACAAAAGAAGTAAATAGACAAGCCAAGGAACGGATAGAAAACGAGCTATATAAATTTAATGTAAAGCATTTTCCGGAGGATTTAAGAGGCAAATATGAAGAAATCCAGCTATTCCTAAAAGATGAGAATAATCATATACGTGGTGCCATTCTTCCAGAAATATGTTGGAATTGGTTAGAAATTCATTCGTTTTTAATCGAAGAGAATATACGAAAATGTGGATTCGGCACAAAATTATTAGTAGCGCTTGAAGATATCGCTTTTGCGAAACAATGTGATTTTATCAAGGTAGACACATTAAGCTTTCAAGCGTTAGGTTTTTATGAAAAACACGGATATCAACTGTTTGGAACATTAAACAACGTAGGTAGAGATTTTCAGCATTACTATTTAAAAAAGGATTTAACACCTTGAAAGATGGAGGAAATACTGTGGACACTTTATTTACAATTGATTGTGGTGACGTTTTATTAAGAGAGTTTCGTGTGGAAGATGTAGATGCCATTTATGAACTTACTTCACAACCGGAAGTATATGCATTTTTGCCCGATTGGCGTTCAACAAGAGAACAAAGGCTTAATTGGCTTTTGCAGTACGAGATACCAGCAAACAAAGCGTTTTTATCAGCATTGCCGAATATCATTGATCAAAATTACTTAAAGCTAGGCATCATATTAAAGGAAACTGGTGAATTTATCGGCTTTTGCAATACCGGCTTGAAAGAGGAACTGCGTGAACCAAACCGCGAAATTGCTTATGCTATGTCAAAACATTACATAAATCGCGGATATACAACGCAAGCAGTAAAGGGACTAATAAAATTTTTGTTCGAGCAGACAAATGTGGAACGATTAAATACAATCGTCCAACCTTGTAATGTAAGTTCAGCCAAAGTGATTGCAAAATGCAACTTTCAATTTATAGAAAATATTGAAATAGAAGAGCTTGTTTTTGCACATTATACATTGCAGAAAGAGGATTGGAGAAAGAGCAAAAAATATTAGTTTGGTAGACGTTAATCTTCATGGTTAACGTCTTTTCTTGTACAATAGCTATTATTCGCCACATATTTTATGGTAATATAAGGAATTGGTATTAATTGATTATTTCAGTAAGGGGGGATGAGTATTACAAAATGGATAATATATGTAGTAGTTCTTCTTGGTGCTTGTTTATCAGGTTGTGCAAATACTACTCTTCAAGGGGATAGCCCACCTAAAGTTGTTATTGACATAGCAAATGTCAGTTATCCAACTAAGCTTGGTACATATTGTTGGCAAGAAAAATGTGTTGATACATCGGGTCCAATCGACATGTTAAAAGAGAGCGAGCCCATGAAAGTGAGAACAGGAGAAACTATTAAGCTGAAAATGGAGGTTGAACTACCACCAACATCGATGGAACTCTCTATATTGAACGAAAATGAGGAGAAAATCAGTATGGAGCTGCAAGATTTTCATTTTGCAGCACCAACACAAAAAGGAATTTATTATTTCTCTTTTAGTCTTAGATGGCAGAAGGACAATATTTCGATTGGAGATGCCCTTTATGCTTTTGCATTAGAGGTGGATTAATACTGCATGTTTGGAGGTAGAAAAATGACATCAAAGCTAATTATAATACGTGGAAACGCTGGCAGTGGAAAAACAACGACAGCAAAATTATTACAAGAGCAATTGGGACGTGGTACGCTACTTGTTTCACAGGATGTCGTGCGTCGTGACATGTTGAAAGTGCAAGATAGAGAAGGAAATCTATCCATAGAATTAATGCGTCAAATAGCGGAATACGGCAAGGATAAATGCTCATTTGTCATTGTCGAAGGAATCTTATATAAAAGCCTTTATGGTGATATGCTCAAGAGTTTAATTCAATTGTATGCGCCAATGACTTATAGTTATTATTTTGATTTATCATTTGAGGAAACAGTTAAACGACATCAAACAAGGCCACAAAAGAAGGACTTTGGGGAAGAGTCTTTACGTGCCTGGTGGAGACCCCATGATTACCTTGAAGTGGCAGGTGAAATACGATTGTCGAATGAACTGTCTCAACAAGATGTCGTCAATTTAATAATGAAACAATTGTCGAAGTAACTAGCATTTCTCTGTAAGCAACTCATTCAATAGATAGTCAGCACTTGTATATACAACTATTATAATAAATGTTAAAATTTATTAACAATTGAATAATATCTATATTCAATTTTCATTACAATGTATAGGAGTAGCTGCCAATAACAAATACCTATTTTACTATTTTTGTCTAACATTGACGTCAAAAATGATAATAGGAGATGAATAATGCTAGAATTACACTCGAAAAGATTAAGAATATTACCATTAAATGCGGAAAATCTAAAAAATCTTATTGATGATCCAAAGCTCTTAGCCCAGCAATTATCTTTAACATCATCCGATAATTTTTTAGATTCAGCACTGCAACAAGCGCTGGAAATTCGACTTTCCAAGTTATTAGGGGACAAGGAAAATTATATTTGGTATACCAATTGGTTAATTGTCTTGAAAAGTCATAATTGCAGTATTGGCGGGATTATGTTAAAAGGTACTCCCAATAACAAAGGTGAGGTCATAATAGGGTATTACACGTTATCGGATTACCAAGGTAACGGCTATATGACAGAAACAATTGTTGTGTTAAAAGACTGGTTGTTAAGCCAAGCGCATGTAAAGTCGGTTGTTGCTGATACAGAAAAAAATAATTTCGCATCGCATAGAGTATTAGAAAAAGCAGGTGCTGTTTTTTATAAAGAAACAGCAGATTTATATTATTGGCGTTTTATTTAAAAATAGTACTTAACCAAAAGTCCTCATGTTAATATGAGGACTTTTTTTACTATAAAGGAATGCTTAACAAGTAAGTGAAATGGCTTGTTCTTAATGGCTTGTTTGGCAGCCAGAGAGGTGAGCAATGTCCCCCGTGATTAACAAGTATGATGAGAAACCTGTTGTTAAATGGGTTATTGTGGAGCGTAACGAAGAGGTACAAAAGGGATTATTGCCAGTATCTGTCCTCGTATGGATTGGAGTCGTTAGTTTGTTCGTTATTTTTGCCTCTTTATTAAAGCTGTACCTATGGAGCAAATAAATCAAGACTCCTTACAATAACGTTTAAAGACCTCATTTTGTGGAAATGAGGTATCGACAAATGGCTCAAGTATTTCACTCTTGTGGCCTTTTGTCGTTTTTTAATACAAATAGTAATCTCTATACTTCCTTTAACTAGACTTCTATTACTTTATTTATTCTTATTGCTTTAAATTGTTCCTTTGCAATTTTAGCTTGTAATAGGAATCGATAATACGCTGTTTCCATATCTATACAGTTGATTGGAGCGGAAGATTGGCGACTCCTGTGGAAAAGCAGCAACACGTAGCGGAAATCCCTATGAGTTGTCATCAATGTTTCTGTAAACTAAGACCTACTAATTAACACTATCCAGAAGATAAATATAGAATATTCTGTTAACTGGTGATAAAATTATTAATATAAACATATAATACAAGTTACAAGTCAAGCTGTTCGCATTTTTTCAAGGAGGTATTCAATGATAAATAAAACGGATTACGAGACTGTTGCCTTTAACCAATTGGAAATGCTTCGAAATGAAATTAATAGAACGAAAATGAATAGAAAATTATTCAATAAAATTGATAACTATTATGTACTTTGTATTTATGAACAACAGAAAATAGCACGTAATGATCATAACAGCAAAGCGATTACAATGACTAAAAATGTAATATCGAGTTCCTTTGTCATTTGGGACCACACGTATAAAGAAAGTGAACAATTATTTATGAATTTACGGATATCTTCTAGAAATCGCGTCATCATAGAGATATCTAAAAACGTTGTTTCACTATTACTGCAAAAATATGAGGACCAGCTAAACGAAGCGCAAAAGAGTAAATTCGCTCATAATTCCGCACTTCATTTTGAGCAATATGTTCATCGAGTAGAGGAAATCATTAGAGCTAATACTTTTCTTGGTGAGGATACAGCATGGGAGGAATTGTGTTCATGGTTTCAAGTATATTTAACAGAATGGATTCTTGAAGAGCTAGAAAGTGTCTATGGCTTTGAAACGATGCATCAGATGAGCGCAGGAGAACTAAATGAATTATTTTATAAGCAATTGACGAAAAATTTGGCATCCAACGAAACATTTCTTTCTAAATATACAAATATTGTAAATAACTATATGACCGACTGGTTTTATAAAATTAGTGCGTCAATGAAGCTAGCAGATTTAACAGCAGCAGAAATTGAAACAATGCTCCAAATCGCCACACCAAGCAATCAAGATTCGCTGTCACTAAGCAAAATGATTACTTCAACTTTAGGAGTAGAACAACATCTACATGTGATGAATAATGCACCTTACCAATATGTCAGGGAAGCATTATATAAAAATAGTTTTCATAGTATTGATAACACACCGTGGCCTACTACCCCATTATATAAAGGGAATTTAGAAGGTATCATTCAAATTCGGCCATTTCAAACTTCAGAGCATTCGAAAACTTCTCCATGGCTGCTTGAAAAAGCGTATAAACAAGCGCAAAACTTAACTGATTTAGACGTGGATATGTTTGATGCTTTATGTAGTATTTTTTTATCAAAAGCACGCCATACAGAGGATATTATTGAAATCCACTTTAATGATTTATTGATGATTCGTGGTTTAAAACCTAAGTTAGGTGGGGAAGGGCGTAGAGGCGGCTATGAGCAACAACAAAAGGACAAGGTTTTGCAATCGCTTACAAAAATACAAAGTTTATGGCTTGAATTAAACAAAGCGACTGTTTATGAAAAGGGAAAAGCCGTTCAAACACAGCTACAAGGGCGAACATTCCTTTTTGTCGATCCTAACCGCAATGAATATGATATCGCCCAATTAAATAATCAAAAGACCTTTACCTTTACAGTGGATAAAGTCTTTACCAAGTATTTGTATGGCTCCGGAAGACAAATTGCGCTGTTACCGATTCAAACCTTACACTACAATCCCTACAGTCAAAAGTGGGAAAAAAGGTTGGCAAGATATTTAAGTTGGCGCTGGAGAACGCAAGCAAGAAAAGGAGATTTCTTGCAGCCTAATAAAATTCGGACATTACTAGAAGCCATAGGCGAAAATATAAATGAGCGCACACCTTCTCGTACAAGAGATCGTTTAGAAAAAGCTTTGGATCAGTTGCTTGAAGATGGCGTACTATCTGCTTGGCATTATCATAAATGGGATGAAACAATTGCTAATAATAAAGGATGGGTACGCTTATGGTTAGACTCAACGATCCTTGTTGAGCCACCTGACATTATTAAAGAACAGTATCGGTCGATTGAAAAGACTAAAAATACAGTACATTATACAATGGATATCCAAGATAATGCTCAGCATAAAGCAAAGGGTGCCACAATTGGCAAGCAATTACGAGCGATCCGCAAACAGTATGATTTATCCCTGTTACAAGTATCAGAAGAGCTTGAAATATCGCCTTCTTATATTAGCAATATAGAAAGAGGCGTAAAAACACCATCTGTCAAAATTCAAAATATGATTAATCGTTGGATGCAAAAATTTTATTAAAAAAATATTGGAATAGGAAAACTGCCTTTTTAATCGTGCCAATACGGTATGGAAAGGCAGTTTTTTTTGTGAAATCAGGCTTCTTTTATCTTGTACATTTGTTATCTTTTCATCAATTTTAGTTAAATTGCTAGCTATTATCCTTCCCATAAGTCGAGGCTATTGTGTGTAGATGTCGGGGTTAGTGTGCACAGAAAATAAAATGTGAACAATTTAAACCTTGCTATGCCTATGTTTTTCTACCGTTTTTCTTTTTTTTACTCCCTAATAATTAAATCATTTTACATATACTTTTTTCTGAATATTTAAAATACGTTCGTTACAATAGACAACATAATCAAATGTTTTTCTATTATTCGATACCGAGGTGAAATAATGACGAAAGAAATAAAAGCTTATGAAACGCTAGAACCTTTGTTTAATCCAAAGTCAGTTGCAGTACTAGGTGCTTCCACGAATCCATATAAAATTGGTTATATTCAATTGAAAGCGCTTATAGACGGTGGGTTTGCAGGAGATATTTATCCGATTAACCCAAAAGCAAGTGAAATAGAAGGATGTACTTGTTACCCTTCAATCAATGCTGTTCCAGGCGAAGTAGATTTAGCAATCTTTTGTGTAGGTGCAGAACAAATTCTGGACAATCTTTTACAATGTGCGAAAAAGAATGTGAAAGCGGCCATTATTTTTGCATCTGGATTCTCTGAAACAGGAGAAGAAGGTATCTTGTTGCAAGAGCAATTAGCGAGCATTGCAAAGGAACACGGCATTCGAATTATCGGTCCAAACTGTGTGGGATTAGTGAACACAACAAATGGCATGATTGGCACGTTCTCTCCAGCCATATTAGCAGTACCATTGCATGAAGAAAAAGCAGTGGGCTACGTTTCGCAAAGTGGCGCATTTGGTGTTTTAACATATATGGCTGCTGCTCAAAATGGCTTAAGCTTTAATTATTTTGCAAGTGTCGGCAACGAAATGGAAACAGAATTTTCAGATGTCGTGGAATACATGATTCATGATCCAAAAACAAAAGTAATT
This sequence comes from Lysinibacillus sp. NPDC097195, assembly GCF_044762075.1. NCBI lineage: Bacteria > Bacillati > Bacillota > Bacilli > Caryophanales > Bacillaceae > Lysinibacillus > Lysinibacillus sp. NPDC097195. Next base: position 1,116,484 of record NZ_JBIWDP010000001.1, read on the forward strand.
ACAGGCTATCTAGAAGGAGCCAAAGATATTAAAAAGCTTCGACGATTAGCGAAAGAAGCGCTTGATCAAAAAAAGCCAATTGCATTAATGAAAACAGGGAAAAGTTCAGCTGGCAGTAGAGCAGCTGCATCGCATACTGGGTCACTTGCGGGTTCAGATTTAATTTATGATGCGTTTTTCAGACAAAGTGGCATTGTCCGAGTAGATGACTACGAGGATATTATTACGTTCTCAAAACTATTTTTATCGAATCGACTACCACAAGGTAAAAACACTGTGTTAATTACAAGTTCTGGTGGGCGTGGCATTAACGAGGCAGATCGCTGCGAAGGTTTAGGATTAAATATTCTACCCCTTAGCGAGAAAACAAAAACCGAGATTAAAAAGCATATTCCTTCTTTCGGAAGTGCGCTTAATCCAATTGACTTAACAGCCGCCGCTTCCGTAACGAATCCGGAACTATATATTGCGCCATTACGCGCGCTTGTAGCAGATCCAGAAGTGCATAATATTATTTTAACGGAATTCCCATTGTATTGGGAGGCGGATAATCCGCATTTACAAGAGTTTATTGATATTTGTAAAAACTCCGATAAATTTGTGTTTATTACGACATTCCCATTAGATGGCATGTCTGTCCCTAAAGGAAAAGATGAACTTGAGAAAAATGGCATTCCCGTTATTCCGGGTAATTTAAATCCAATTAAAGGCTTAGCAAAGCTTGTTGAGTATAGTGAATATTATCACAAACATCAGCAATCCAACAGCGAAGAAGAGGATACATCGAAGCAACAATTAGATATGGCCCTTGTATCGGGCACTACTTTAAGTGAAGCGCAAGCAACAAACATTTTAGATCTTTATGGCATCCCAACGACAAAACGGACTGTAGCGACAACGGCGGAGGAAGCGGTGCAATTTGCAAATTCGATTGGATACCCAGTCGTATTAAAAGTTGATTCTGCAGACATCCCTCATAAAACGGAAGCAGATGCTATTCGACTTAATGTCCAATCAGCGACCGAAGTAATGAAAGCGTTTACTGATATTTATCATAATGCAAGGAACTATAAAGCTGATGCGCATATAAATGGCATCGCTGTACAAGAAATGTTACCTGAAGGGATAGAAGTAATTGTCGGAGCGACAAAAGATCCGAATTTTGGTCCTGTCGTTATGTTTGGATTAGGTGGGATTTTTGTTGAAGTATTTAAAGATATTTCGTTTAGAGTAGCTCCACTTACAAGAGCCGATGCTGTAGAGATGATTGAAGAAGTCAAAGGGAAGGCGTTACTAAAAGGTGCACGCGGAAAAGCACATAGCGATATCGAAGCGATTATAGACGTGTTGCTAAAAGTATCGAAACTTGTTACGGAAAATGAAGCAGTTATTGAAGAATTAGATATTAATCCTTTAATCGTTTATGAAGACGGTGTAAAAGCGGCAGATGCGATGATAGTCGTAAGTCGAGATAGTTTAGAAAAGTCAGTTGTCGGGGGGTAAAACTTATGGAACTAGATCAAAGTTTAATAGGCTTAACGGGACCACAATATATTTTTGAAGTAGAAAAAAGACATATTCGTCAATTTGCTGAAGCAATTGGCGATCCAAATCCATTATATGTAGACGAAGATTACGCAAAAACAACGATTTATGGTGGCATTATTGCACCACCGAGTTTTCCAGTTGCGATAGGGGCTGATAGTGGTCAAGGCGTTGAACTGCCATTGGATTATAGTCGCATGTTGCATGGTGAGCAGGAGTTTATCTATCATCGTCCAATTCGGCCAGGAGATCGTTTGCATTGTCAAATGAAAGTGACAAACGTTTATGAAAAAGAAGGCAAAAATGGCCCAATGCAGTTTTTAGTTATGGATACGGAAATGAAAGATGACAACGATGAACTGGTCGTAATTAGTCGGACAAATATCATTTATCGTGCTGTTGTAAGTAGTAAAGCGTAACCAGTGTTGAACGAAGATGCTCAACTCTTCGTTCAACTTTCAATCGATTAATAAGGGGGAACAATCATGCTGCAATTGAAAGAATTACAAGAAGGACAAAAGCTTGAACCACTTGTGAAGCCAGCTGTTACGAAAGTACAGCTTGTCAAATATGCTGGTGCATCAGGGGATTTCAATCCTTTACATACAGATGATGCATTTGCGCAAAGCATTGGAATGCCCGGTGTCATTGCACATGGAATGCTTGTAATGGGCTTTCTCGGTCAATACATTATGGAACTAGCAGGTACATCTGCTACCCCAACAAATTTTAAAATGCGTTTTGGTGCGATGACAAGACCCGGTGATGCGATTACTTGTTCCGCTATCGTCAAAAAAGTGTATGAAGACCAAGCAAAACAATGTGTTGATTTGGAACTGTACGCAGAAAAAGCGCCAGGGAAAATTGTGGGCTTTGGTGAAGCAACATTACAAATGATTTAACTATAGCAATGAAGGAGGTTGGCCATATGGCTACTATTAAAGATCGCTATGCCATCGTAGGCGTAGGAGAAAGTGAACGTTCAAAAAATTCAGGTACTACACCTTTACATTTAGCATTAGACGCTGCACGCGCAGCATTAAACGATGCCGGTTTAGAAGCGAGAGAAATTGATGGTGTGATGAGCTATTCGGAAAATGATTCTTGTACATCCCATCAATTAGCAACCTATTTAGGTGCTCGTCCAAAATATGTGAAAGACATTATGGGCGGCGGCAGTAGTACAGAAATGCTCATTGCAGATGCCATTGGCTTAATTGAAACAGGTCAAGTGAGTACTGTTCTGATTTATCGTGCGATGAATGGTCGTTCTGGCGTTCGTATGGGTGGCGGTGGTTGGGATGTCAATATGTTGCAAGGTGCAATGGATGGTGGAAGCTTTTTCATACCGTACGGGGCTGGTGGACCCGGCCAATGGTTCGGTTTATTTGCCACACGCCATATGCAACAAACGGGCATTACACAAGAACATTTAGGGCATGTCTGTGTAAGCTTTTATGAACATGCGCAACGCAACCCGAAAGCATTTTTCTATGGCAAACCTTTAACGATGGAAGAGTATTTAAAAACCCCTCATTTAAGCTATCCATTTACGAAACATGATTTTTGCTTAGAGTCAGACGAAGCGAATGCCATTATCGTCACATCAGCTGAAAAAGCAAAGGATTGCAAATCAAAGCCGGTTTATATTATGGGCATTGAGGCGAGACGCACGGTCTCTCATGCGCACTATTGGACGAACTTAGATGAAGTAGCGTCCGATTTCGTGGCACCTTCCCTTTATAAAAAGGCTGGGGTAACACCACAAGATATTCAAGTGGCATCGATTTACGATTGCTTTAGTTGGGTTGTGTTGCGCCAGTTAGAGGCATATGGCTTTGCAGCGCGCGGTGAAGTAGGCGATTTCGTCGCAAGTGGCAATCTAAAAATGGGTGGTAAGCTACCAACGAATACAGCGGGAGGCATGCTCTCTGAAGGATATACGCACGGCATGAACAACGTCCTTGAAATCGTTCGTCAAATTCGTCAAGACTATAAAGGAACTGACCGTCAAGTAGAAAATTGCGAAATTGGCATTTGTACTGGCTGGTCCGGCCCAGATATAGCGGGTGCAATGATTTTAAGAAACTAGGAGGGAAAATCATGAGTTATCAAAAACCAATTCCACTGAAAACACAAGATAATCAACCATATTGGGATGCAGCTGATCGTCATGAGCTAGTCCTACAAAAATGTGATACATGTCATTCATATAATCACCCACCTGGTCCGGCATGTGCGAAATGTGGTTCTACGGAACTTAGCTGGGAAAGCCAAGGGTCTGATATTACGGGTTCAATTTATTCATATGTCGTATCTTATCGTCCTTTCTTACCGGGCTTCCAAGACGATTTACCAACAATCATCGTCGTCGTACAGCTCGATCATTTACAAGAAGTAAAAATTATTGGCAATGTACTGGGCTGCCCACCAGAAGAAATTAAAATTGGCATGCCTGTAAAAATGACGTGGCAAGATATTACGGAAGATCGCGCACTTCCACAATGGATACAAGCATAATTAGAAAGGACTGATTCGATGGATTTTTCATTTACTAAAAAAGAAGAGCAATTCCGCCAAGAGTTACGAACTTGGTTGGAAGCCAATTTACCAGATGGCTGGTTGCAAGGAGAAGTGCAATTAGATAAAGAATCGAAGGAATATGAGTTATTTTTACGAGACTGGCAAAAGAAATTATATGAAGGTGGTTGGGCTGCAATTGCTTGGCCAAAACAATATGGTGGCCGTGATGCAACGTTGATGGAAGAAATCGTCTATCAACAAGAAATGGTACGTGTCAAGGCGCCACCGCTCATTAACTATGTTGGGTTACATATGGTGGCCCCAACATTAATGCAAATCGGTACGGAACAACAGAAGGAAAAATATATTGAAAAAATTATTACAGGTGAAGAAGTTTGGTGCCAAGGCTATTCAGAGCCGAATGCCGGTTCAGATGTTGCTGCTATCCAAACGACAGCAGTAAAAGATGGCGATCGTTGGATTATAAACGGGCAAAAGGTTTGGACGAGTTTCGGTCATGTAGCTGATCGTTGCTTCTTAATTACAAGAACGAACAAATTAGAGAAAAAACATAAAGGCATCACAGTATTCTTGTTAGATATGCATCAGCCCGGAGTGGAAACACGACCAATCGTTTCGATGGATGGACAAAAAGATTTTAATGAAGTGTATTTAAATGATGCTGTTGCGTATGATGCAGAAATTATCGGCCAAGTAGATGAGGGCTGGAAGGTAATTATTGCCTTGCTCATGCACGAACGTACGGGTATCGGTGGCCAAGTATTTACGCTTGAGCAACAATTTAATGATTTAGTTGCCTTAGCGAAAGAGTTAAATGATGATGATGAGCCGCTCATTAAAAATCCATTTATTCGTAAATCAATGGTAGACCTTTATACACGTTCACGCGGCTCTCTATTAAACTATTATCGCAATTTAACAAAGCAATTGAAAAATGGCCATCCAGGTGCGGAAAGCTCGATGGATAAGCTTCTCGTTAGTGAGTTAACACAAGAACTGTTCGCTCAAGCTATTTCAATGCAAGGGCATCATGGTGTGCTATGGAAAGAAAACGCATTGATAGATCGTTCTTATTGGCAGGACAATTATTTGTACTCTTTTGGTCAAACAATCGGCGGGGGCACAAGTGAAATTCAAAAGAATACCATTGCTGAACGAATTCTAGGTTTACCAAAAGATATGGGACGATAAAAAGCGGGGGTGTAAAAGATGGATTTTTCGTTAAATCAAGAACAAGAAATGTTTCGCAACTATGTACGCAAATATTTAGATGATGTCGGGCAAACAAAAGTGGCCCGTGAGTTTACTGAAGGCAACACAGGCTCATTTCAAGAGCTGTATGCCGGCTTAGCTGAACTTGGCTGTGCAAGTGTCAATGTATCAGAAGCGTATGGTGGTATGGGGCTTGGTCAATTAGATTTAGTCCCTATTCTAGAAGAAACGGGTCGCGCATTACTGCCAGGTTTATTTTTAGAAACGAATGCTTTAGTGGTCCCACTATTGGAGAAATACGGTACGGAGGAGCAAAAAGCGAAATATTTAGCTGCTATTGCAAGTGGTGAGCATATGTTTACCGTTGCATGGTTAGAGCCAGGTGGCAATTACAAGCCTTCAAATGTGCAATGCCATGGTACGTTGCAAGGAGACGTATTAACGTTGAATGGTGTCAAAGCATTAGTGCCTGATGTAGAACTTGCAAACAGCTTACTTGTGCTAGTACGTACTGCAGAAGGACAAGGTACAGACGGGATTTCATTAGTGATCGTGGATTGTGACGAGGCGCAATTGCAAGTGCAATCTCAAAAAAATATAGATGAAACGCGTTTACTGGCTGAAGTAACATTCCATAATGTGCAAGTATCAAGTCAGCAAATTGTGGGCACTGTTCATCAAGGATGGGACGCTTTGCAAGAAGGCTTATTATCATTTAATGCCGCGCTTTGCTCCACGATTGTCGGCAGTATGGAAAAAATCGTGGAAACAGCTGTTGAATATGCTAATATTCGCGAGCAGTTTAATCAACCAATCGGCAGATTCCAAGCAATTAAACATCGACTAGTTGATATGAAAATGGATTTAGAAACAGCTCGTTCATTAGCTTATTATGCCAACTGGGCGATTGAAAGTGATGCTGCTGATAAAGTTGAAGCGGTTTCCAGCGCTCGTTTATTTGCAACAGAAGCCTTTATTAAAGTCGCTTCGCAAAATATTCAAATTCATGGTGGAATCGGTTTTACAGAAGAAATTGATTGCCATTTATATGTAAAAAGAGCTCGCTTCTATGAAAATTACCTAGGTAGTACGCAGCAATATTATGAACAAGCAGCAGTTGCATTAGGTTGGTAGGTTCAACAAATAGATTATCTTGCGTCTTCACCATTGCAAAGGCAGACGTTTGCAATGGTGAAGCAAGCGTATATGAAAGGGTGGGAAAAGACATTGAAAACATTGAATAATTTAAAAGACTATCAAAATGTCATTAACGGCCAGGCAATTCCATCATCTTCAGGTAATAAAATTGATAGTTATGATCCTTCAACAGGAAAAGTATGGGCGACCATTCCTAGTAGTACTGCAGAAGACGTAGATGCGACAGTAACTGCTGCGCGAACTGCTCTTCCAAGCTGGTCGGCATTGCCCGCTAGTGAACGAGCGAATTATTTACGACGTATTGGCGATAGTATTGCCCAATATGGCGATGAATTGGCTGAACTCGAAACGAAGGATAATGGTTGGGTAATACGTGAAACAAAGTTCGGCCTGATTCCGATTCTTGCAAGCATGTGGTATGATGCGGCAGCGGCTGCTGTACAGGTTGGCAGTAAAGGCGAAACAGTGCAACTTGGACCGGATACGGTTGGATTTACAATACGTGAACCTTACGGCGTGGTCGTTGGTATTATTCCATGGAATTCCGCTTTATGGACGTTTACTGTGAAAGCAGCAGCGGCCCTTGCAGGTGGCAACACGGTTATCATTAAGCCATCAGAGTTAGCTGCAGCTGCACCGCTTCGTTACGGGGAAATTATTCAAAGTATTTTACCACCAGGTGTGCTCAATGTCATTTCTGGTACAGGCGCTGAAGTTGGCGATGCGCTCGTGCGTCATCCTGGCGTTAATAAAGTAAGCTTAACAGGTTCTGGCAGAACGGCGAAGGCAATCGCCGAGTCTACTGCGCAAAATCCAAAATCCATGGTATTAGAATTAGGTGGAAAATCACCGAACATCGTTTTCGAAGACGCTGATTTAGCAAAAGCGGCCAATGGCGTCACGGTTAATGGCATTTTCACAGGCAATGCTGGACAACTTTGTGTCGGTGGTTCACGCATCTTAATTCAACGATCTGTGCTCGATCAAATGATTACACTAATGAAAGAAGAAATTGCAACACATATTCACCTAGGCGATACATTAGACATGCAAACGCCAATGGGACCTGTTGCTAACGAAATGCAATACAAAAAGGTTTGCTCCTATATTGAGATAGGGCAACAAGAAGGTGGAGAAATTATCATTGGCGGACGATCCGGTGGTGCTAACTTGTTACCAGGTCAAGATGCATTTGCAGATGGCTATTGGATCGAACCGACTTTATTGAAAGTCGAAAGTAATAACCTACAAGTTTGCCAAGAAGAAATTTTTGGACCAGTTGCCGTAGTGATACCGTTTGATACGGAAGAAGAGGCGCTTGCTATTGCGAATGGCACAGAGTACGGATTAGGTGCGGGCGTTTGGACGTCTGATTTAAATCGTGCACATCGCATGATACGCTCAATCGAATCAGGTAATGTATGGGTCAATACGTATCGTATCGTCGGAACGGAACTACCATTTGGTGGACAAAAATCGAGCGGCTTTGGTACAGACTCCGTGCTTGAATTTACACGTGAAAAAACATGCTATATTCAAATTGGCTAATAGGTTGATAGGACAGTAATAACATGGAATCACTCCTAAAAGAATGTTTAGTGGAGTGGTTCCATTTTGTAAGAACAAGTACAAATGAAATGGGGAATAGTATGCCACAAGCAAAAAACGGGCTATTTTATGGATGGTATATTGTTTTAACAAGCTTTTTGATTATGTTTTCGGCCTTTTCTATTGTCAATTCTCTCCACAGTTTATTTCTTGTGCCGGTAACAAGTGAATTGGGCATGTCACGTACGACGTTTTCCATCGTTCTTTCAGTCGGTGGGCTTGGCATCGCGCTCGCTTCACCATTTATGGGCAAGCTACTTGCCAAAGGGAATATGAAGCTTATTATGTCAATTTGTGTTATCTTGGCAGGCTGTGGATTTATGCTTTACTCCTTTGCACAATCGCCAGTCCATTTTGCCATAATCGCTTTTTGTATCGGAGTAAGTGTTGCAGGCTTTTCCAATATTCCGATATCTATAATGCTGACGAATTGGTTTTATGAAAAGAAGGGATTGGCAATGGGCTTAGCATTTGCTGGTTCCGGTATCGGTACAGCAGCCCTTAGCCCTATTTTAACGACGTTGATTTCCACTTATGGATGGCGCACAACGTATGTTATTGCAGGTGTATTGATTATTGTCATCTCCTTACCACTTATTTTGTTATTTACGAAAAAAAGCCCTGCCGAGAAAGGAACAATGGCACTGGGTGCAGATCGCGTGGAAGAAAGACAAGCCAATACCCCTCAATCAGGTGTAACGTTGGCACAGGCAAAAAAGTCAGGCATGTTTTGGCTCTTTATCTTCGGCGTCGTATGCTTTGCCCTTGTTGCTGGTGGCGTCCAAATGCATATTCCTGCTTATTTAATTGATATTGGTCATCCTGCACTATTTGCGGGCACAATTTTTGGACTGTTGTCATTATCCAATACGCTAGGGAAACTCATTCTTGGAGCGATTTTTGATAAATTTAAAACAAAGGGTGGCATTCTGTTTGTCGGTGTTTGTATGACAATTGCGATGCTATCATTGCTAATGGCCAATACCAAAAGCTTTGCATTCATATTTGCTGTAGCGTATGGATTTAGTATTGTCATTGCATCGATTGGTCCTCCGTTTATGACAGATGATTTGTTTGGCAAAAAGGATTTCGGTGCAATTTTCGGCTTCGTGCAAGTATTCTTCGTAGCAACGAGTTCACTTGGAGTTATCGTGTCCGGTTTAATTTATGATCTTACTCAAAGCTACAAAGTGGCTTGGATTATCTTTTTAGGACTATTTATTATAAGTATGCTTTGTATTTTAATTGCAAGCGGAATGAAAAAGAAAAACAATATAACTATTGAAGAGTTGCCATTAGAGGAAAGCATGGAAGGCATTTAACATAGTTGAACTCGAGAGGTTCCTTTAATGGGAATCTTTCTTTTTTGTAGTTAAGTTAAACAAACTGCTGACATGGTGGATTGTTTCATATTGTAGTTTTCTTTTCAAGTGGTCCTACAATATGATTTTTTATTAGATATTGTTTTATATAAGAAGGAGTTACATTGTATGGAATTGTTAACTATTTGGTACTTTATTCTGGCTGCTTTGACGTTGTTAATCATCCCAGGGCCAGCTGTGTTTTATATTATGGCACGCAGCATTAATCAAGGAAAAAAAGCCGGACTAGTATCTGTCCTTGGTGTTTCATTAGGTGGTTCGCTTCATATTAGTAGCTGGTGCTATTGGCGCGTCAGCAATTCTCATGACATCTGCAATGGCATTCTTTATCAATCCGCCATTGTAGAAGCTATAAATCCGAAGACAGTGCTCTTTTTCCTAGCATTCTTCCCACAATTCATTTCACCATCTGCCGGCTCGGTCACGGGTCAATTTTTGATTTTAGGAACACTTTTTATTCTGTTAGCTTTAATGAGTGATGGTCTATACGCTTTGCTTGCAGCAACGATTCGGAAGAGACTACTAGGTAGCAAAGCTAATGCAAAGTTACAAAATCGCATCACAGGTTCTTTATATATTGCGCTAGGCGTAATGTCCACGCTAGCTAACCCAACCACTTCGGATTAAGGTAAAAAAGGTGCTATTAAACTACAAAGAGCACGCTTACAGTAAACTTTCTCACGTCATAATTTTGACAAGACAACAAGCTGATGTTGTCTTTTTTTGTCAGTTATAAACAACCAAATAGATAGGCCAAGAGGACGTTTAGTATAAAGTGCATACGGTTAACCTAATTGTACTTATACTACACGAAAATGGAGGTGTATTGCGTTTGGATGAGTTGAATTTTCCTCCATTAATGATTGAACTGTCAAAAAAGTTTGCCGGTTCAGATGACATGTGCTTAAAGCCATTACAAATAGAAGATGAAACGGTCTTTATTTGCTATTTAAAATCAGCAATCGATGGGGCAAAGTTGCATGAGTTACTAATAAAACCTTTTTTCGATATGAAATCGACTAAAAGTTTTTCATCCTATATACAATCATTACCTAATCTATCGCCTATGAAAGCAGGACAAGAACTTTTCATTGAAATAACGAAAGGGTTTGTCCTTTTAGCAATTCATGATCAGTATTATTTATTGGATATACGATTGGTGAATGTGCTTGCTTTACATCAAACGGTCATTGAACCTACAGTATATGGGCCTCAAACCGCTTTAAGTGAAGATATTGAGACGAATTTAAATATTATGAGACAACGTTATCATGAACCTACCTTAAAGTTTGAGACACATCAATTAGAGGGGAAGTCTCATCAGTCATTGGTCATTATGTATGATGAAAAAACGGTGAAACCATCTGTCCTTCAAACTATCAAAGAACAAATAAAAAGTATCGATGTGCCACTTATTCAATCGACAGGAGAATTACAGCTTTATTTAAACAAATCGAGATTTTCCCTTTTTCCAATTACCATTTTAACGGAAAGACCCGATCGAATCGCTTATAATCTTGCAGCTGGGAAAGTAATCATTTTGTTAAATGGTAGTCCACATGCTTTAATTGCACCTGTTGTTTTTTATGATTTTATGGTTTCAATGGAAGATAATTATCACACGTATTGGATTACAACCTTTACATTGATTCTCCGGTATATCGGTTTATTCATCTGTTTAATCTTACCGTCGATGTATGTTGCCATCACATCCTTTACGCCAGATATCCCGAGAACAGAGTTGGCTCTGACAGTTGCCGGAAGTCGAGTTGGTGTTCCGTATCCGTCTTTTATCGAGGTTATCTTTATGCTTATTTTTATGGAGTTTCTAACAGAGGCCAGTATTCGTTTGCCTAAGGCTATTAGTGCCACAGCGACGACCGTTGGCGGACTTATTTTAGGGACTGCCGTTACGGAAGCTACATTAGCCTCAAATATTATGATTATTATTGTATCGGCCGTCGCTATTACAAGCTTTGTAATTCCCATTACAGAGATGAGCTTTTCAATTCGTATTTGTCGCTATTTATTAGTTATCTATACAACATTATTTGGTATGCTTGGGCTTATTTTAGGTTCACTGGGACTGTTAATGTTCTTAGCAAATAAAAGAAGTTTCGGGGTACCTTATTTAAAACTGTATTGGAAGGGAGATAGGGAGGAAACAGAGGTGCAAACGAAAGGATGAGCCGCTACTTATATTACTTTATCATTGTCACGATGGTGACCAACCTAATAGCCTCTGTACCAAGAATTTTAATGAGAGAAAGTGAAAATGGTGTCATACTATCGATGGTGCTTGCTGTAATTGCGGGCGTTTTGCTAACGATTACAGTCATTAACTTATTTCGCTATTTTCCCAATATGACCTTTCCCGAAATTTTAAAGAAAAGTACTTCAAAGTGGTTTTATTATCCTGTCTTATTCTATTTCGCAATTTCTTGGTATGGTGCGGGCCTCATCACACTGACAACATATGTTTTACTTTTTAATACATTTTTGTCCTATGAGACCTCAATTACCGTGACGACTTTAGCATTCTTATTTATTATTTCCTTTGGACTGTTAATGAAAGAAAAAAGCATTCTGTATATTACGGAGCTTGTATTAATCATCTTTTTACCCGTCATTTTCTTCTTGATTGTTAAAATTTATACCGATCCTAAATTAGAGTGGGATTTTGTCAAGGTGGCGATGACGTATATGAATACATTACCAGGCTATAATACCTTTTCCGCTTCCACGTATGTTTTTATTGGCGCCGTTAACATCATTATTTTTAATAAATACATGAAAATTAAAAAGAAAGCCGGATTAAAGCAAATAGCGATATTAAGTGCTATCGGTCTCTTTACTTTATTTACTACTTATTTTATTCCGATTGGCTTTAACGGATTTGAACAAATTGGTGACCTTACGTTTCCATGGGTCACTACGAGTGATTCCGTTCGGATGAAATATTCAATTATTGAACGACTCACTTTTCTTTTTGTTATCGTATTTATAGGGGTCGCCTTTATAAGCCTTTTAATCCATTGGTATGTGTCATTAAAATTATTCGAAAGTATCTTCCAGTTTCATCAATTAAAACAGAAAGCAAAGAACATCACCTCTTATTGTTTAGTGGTGCTATTCGGTTTAATCGCTATCATTGTGACACGCCAAATTAATGAATTTGAATTAGTAAAATTATCGATGTATTTTTATGATTTATTACCCATCTTTTATAGTGTTTTAATCATTAGTTTACTAATCGCTAAACGGAGGCTTAAAAGATAATGGCAAATCTCAAGTATTTTCTTTTTATCGTTGTCATTATAAGCATTCTTGCGGGCTGTGGTTTTAAAGATATAGACAATCGTGTATTTGTAACAGGCATCGGTATCGATCCATCTGAAAAAGACGAGGGAGCATATAAAGTCACTTTAAAATTAGCGATACCTGTATCTGTTAAACAAAAGGGAGAAACAAGTTATCAATTTTTAGTGCATGAGGGAGATAATATCGGAGAAATTATTCAAATATTAGAGACCCATACAGATAAAGTTTTAGAGTTTGGCCATGCGAAGGTCATCTTAATTAATGAAGCCCTGTTAGAACACAATTTAAAGGACTTTATGGATTATTTATTCCGAAGAGGAGATATCCAATCGATTGCCTATATTGGGGCAACAAAAAAAACAGCTGAAGAAGTATTACGTACTTTACCAAAAGGGGAATCCGTGGTAGCTTCTCCACTAACCAAGTTTTTTGGTGATACGGGGAATGATAGTCCGTATGTAGTATCTGTCTATTTATATGAAATTCGAAGGGATTTTCACAGTAAAGGAATTGATGCTATCTTACCTATAGTGGAGATAAATGAAGCGGGTAGTCAATTAATTGTAAATAAATTATTAGTCATTAGTGAAAAGGGTCAGACATTTGAACTGTCATCTAGTGATACACAGGCTTTTAATGCGCTTAAAAACAGTGTGGCTGGCTTTAGTTTTAAACTTGACAGTGATGGTTATCGATTACTCTTAAATATGACCAAACCTAAAGTAAAATACAATATTACTACAGAAAATGGTCAACCACGTGCTATCCATGTGGATGTTGCTATGTCGGGTGTCATAACTCAGTCAAACAAAACGTTATTAATTGATAATTTACAGGACTATAATAAATTAGCTGCTAAAGAATTAACTAAGGAATTCGAGAAAATGTTTACCATTCTTCAAAAAGAAGAACTCGATCCTTTTGGGTTTGGCCTCAAGTATCGAACGATGCAATTACACCAAAAAGATATCTTACAGAAGTGGAAACAAAGCTATCCGACATTACCAATAAAAGTTACTGTTGATGTCGATTTAAAAAGTACTGGAACTATTGATTAAGTGATTAAAAAAGAGCCAATCCAAATTCAGGACTGGCTCTTTTCTTTTGTTACACCGTGACTCGCAAGAACGAATGATGGGTAAAAGGAAAGCTTAAGGATAACTTGAAACAATGATTTGATACAAGAAGCTATTGATTCTGTATTTGATAATGAATAGCTTCTTTAAATTGGTCAGTAGCAAGGATATTGTAAAACATATTTCTATTCGTGACGTCCGCTATTGTCCCTGTATTTGTTTGATCTATCCATAAATAATACTCATTACCGTTCAGTTTAATCTTATATTGTGGAACAATGTCGTTATCCACTTCACCAAATTTTCTAGCCTTTTTAAAGGTCTGCTCTATAAGTTTAACTTCCTTTTTATCAGTTATTGTTTGAAGTGTGTCGGGTTGTACTTCTTCAAAATTAATTAATTGCTGAATTTCTATCGTTTGTGTTGGTTCTTCATCCTTGTTACAAGCTACTAATAGCAGAGAACTTATTAGGAAAATCAAAATCAATTTTATCTTCACTTATTTCACCTCATGTTTATTAGTTATATATTTCTATTTTACTTTTTCACACAAAATAAAACATGTGGAAATTTACAAAAAATGCTTAAAAAAGTTTCTGCACTTATAAACATATGGCAAAGCCTATGAAAAACGAACTTTTTAATGTATTATATTTTACAATGTTCGTATTTAAGTTATCAAAATGCTCTTTCTCCAGCGGCTGGATACAAGGCGTTTGCTGTAAAACACGAATGATATTAAAAAAAGACGATTAGCAGTATATACGTATTTTACGTGATGAAGCGGGGAGTTAGCTTGCTCTATCGACATAGCTTTAAAGAAAACTTGTGCTGAATGCGCTAGAAGCGGGATGAATAGCAAATAAAAATAAAGGGCTAGTTAAAGTAGTTTTCAGAGAGAAATTATGGGAAAATGGATAATATTGAGATAAATGTAGCGAAAGTGACTTTCTACATTAGACAATCTACAGCTAAAAATTTGCTTAAAAAAGGAGACAATTTGTATGTTATTTTTAGCGGAAATTTTACGCACCATTGCTATTGTCGTACTGATTTTTAGTGCCTCTTTTTATTTTCGACATTTAGAAAGAATAAAAAAGCAAAGAAAACAAACAAAAACTGAATTAACACACGCTATCATTATACAAACTGCATTTGGACTATTGGTAATCAGTTTATTTATTTCTATCGTTTCACGCTGGTAAAACAGCTACAGTTTTGGGGGATGCATTGCTGAAAGCAGGTGAATAAAGGCGTTCATCATTTATTTCCAGATAGATGCACAAGGAAGAGTTGTGCATCTTGTTAACAGCATTATTGACCAAAAGAGGCTAAAAAATAGCGCTGACTGTTATTCATCCCTTTCAATCCATTATATGTCCAATGACCAAAGGGCTAGTTTGTAAAGTCTGCAAGAATACAGCCTTTGTATGATTAAGCGTATTAGTGCTCGATATAGCAAGATATAGAGGTTAATTAGTCTATTGAATGGGCTCTTAACCTCTTTTTGCCGTTGTTAATGGAGGGCTAAAAATGTTGGGGACAAATAATCATACTCCTTTGAAATAAATTTCGCGAAATGTATTTAAATGTAATTTGTACCAATTTAAGATTGACGAAAAGTGATTCGAGGCATACAATAAAATGACACTAGTGTCATTTTTAATGTAAGGAGGTAACTATGCCAAAGGTAAGTCCTGACTATGTAATAAAAAAGAAAAATGTTATATTAGAGGCCGCTTTATCGGTATGTAAAGTTAAACCGCTCTACGACATAACCATGAGAGATATTATTAAAGCATCTAAAGTAAGTCAAGGTGGCATTTATCGCTATTATACTGATATAGATGAAATACTTGTAGCAATAATAAATCAGGCTAATGCAAATGCTGATTATAAGAAGGATATAGATATCATTATCGATAAGAATGATACGCCTAACATAAGGTTAGAAAAGCTGTTTACATTTCTGGGCGAATATATTAAAGATAATTTATCAACAGTTGGTAAAATTCATTTTGAACTTACAATTTTGTTTGCAAATAATCCTGAAAGACAAAAGAAAATTCTGCCTCATATTACAGAAAACGAAAGTGGACGATATTTAGTCGAGCAAATATTTATGACAATTCACGAGGGTATTGCTTTCAAGTGCTTTCAGTCTGATGTAGCATTAGAAGATTTATTTTCATTTATAGTAACTTCCATTGATGGGATTGTAAGAGATGTAGTTTTACAAAAATGTTACGGTATGTTCCAAAATGAACAGGCACTTTTTGATGAAGTACGGTTAATGAATACTTTATGTAAGTCTGTACAATCGATGTTAGGTTGTAGTTGAGGGGGAAGCATACATGGGGAAAGAGGTAGGAAGGTTTCTCTTCTTTACATTTTCATTGTCATGGTTATTTTGGTGCGGTTTAGCGATTTTAACACAATGCAATCTACTTAAGTTTGGAACCACATCTTCAATAATAATGCTTGTTCTTGGGGGGATTGCCCCTGCAATTAGCGAGATTTGGCTAAAAAAGAGGTATAGTTCTGCAGAAGAATTTAGGATATTTATTCGAAATTTAAAAAATAGTAGACTACCAATAGCTTGGTATCTATTTACTATTGTACTTGCCTTTATAGCTTGTTTTCTACCAACATTTTGGGGTGGGGCAACTATTGAAAATCCTCTCTATTTAGCATTGATTAACTTTCCTATTATGATTATTGGCGGTGGTCTAGAAGAGATTGGCTGGAGGGGTTATTTACAACCTACTTTGCAAAAGAAATGGTCACCTTTCACCAGTACACTCATTGTAGGGGTAATTTGGGCGATTTGGCATCTGCCATTATGGTTTGTGGTTGGGTCAAATCAAATGAGTATGAACTTTCTTTGGTTTACACTAGTTGCTTTGGCATTATCATTCTTATTAACAGTCATTTATTTATTTACGAGAAGTATTTTTCTTTGTATTATTTTTCATGCCTTAATTAACTCATTTTGGGAAATCTATATTCCAAATACAAATGTTTTGTCTGGGGTACTTACACTTTTGTTTGCATTAGTTATTTTTACTGCATTTGAGAATTATCGAAAGAAGTATGCTACTACTAAAAGTCATTATTTTCTACATGGTTAACAATGTTAAACAGTTATGAGAAGCCGTTTCGCTAAAATGAAACGGCTTTAACTATTGAGGCAAAAAATAAAAGTAAAGCCAGTCTGAGAAGTCATATGCTATAGAAGAAAAAATATGGGTACATTAAGTAATGGTGATTTATTTTTATAAGGGGGCTATTCATGGAAATCTTAATATCCATATTATTTTTACTTGTACTATTATTAGTTACCAATGTGCTCGCACATTATATTCCATTCATCCCTATAGCACTTATACAAATTGCTGTTGGTATTTTCGTTGCTTTAGTAGCCCGAAATTTCACAATAGAGATTGAATCAGAGTGGTTTTTACTATTGTTTATTGCACCATTACTTTATTATGATGGGGCACATTTTCCACGTGAACAATTATGGAAAATGCGTTTACCTATTTTAGGGAATGCTATCGTACTAGTATTATTAACAACGATTATTGGTGGACTATTTGTTCATTGGATGATTCCATCGATTCCTTTGGCTGCTGCCTTTGCATTAATGGCTATTTTATCGCCTACTGATCCAGTAGCAGTAAATGGTATCGCTAAACGCGTGCATATTCCAGAGCGTATTATGAATTTAGTGCGTGGAGAATCATTAATTAACGATGCATCGGGGTTAATCGCGTTTAAATATGCAGTTGCAGCCATTGTAACAGGTTATTTTTCAATACAATCAGCAACAACTGACTTTCTTTACATGTTCTTTATCGGTGCACTAATTGGTGTAATCGGTTCTTTAGCTTTGTTTTGGATACGTCTACATTTACGTCGTATAGGAATAGATGATGTAACATTTTACGTTTTGCTACAAGTTCTAACACCCTTCACCTTATTTTTCCTATCCGAAGAAGTGTTTCATGCGTCCGGTGTCATTTCGGTCGTAGCTGGAGGAATCATTACCTCCATTATAAAAGAAAAAGCACAAAGTATTATTGCACAAGAACAAGTGGTAACCCAACACGTATGGTCTATATTGACCTTCGCTTTGAATGGAATAATTTTTATTTTACTCGGCTTAATGCTACCTGCTGCTACAAATGCTATTCTCGTGAGTGAGGAAATTCACAATAGTGTCCTTATTGTATATATAGTTGTAATTGGTTTAATGGTGTTATTCATACGTTTGCTGTGGACGATGTTATTCAGCTTGCTGGATAACAAACTATTTAAAAACAATAACATATCAACTTTTAAAGACCATATTATTACTACTCTTGTCGGGGTTCGTGGAACAATTACGATGGTAGGGATACTATCATTACCGCTATTAACAAATCGTGGAGAACTATTTCCTGAGCGACAATTACTGCTGTTCTTAGCTGCAGGTGTCATTTTATTCACACTAGTAATGGCCACAATATTTTTACCGCTATTAAGCACACAAGAGCCATCGCAACCATCAAATTTAATGCATGAAAAACGAAAAATGATTGAACATGCCATTCATAGTATTCAGTTGGAAACAGTAGAAGAAAATGCTCCTATTGCTCTAAGTTTGATTCATCAATATAACGCTATGTTAATTAATATTGAACAGGAACAATCAGATGGAGCCTTTCAAACGTACAGACAAAAAATACTGGCAGCCAGAGAAATCGGCTTGAAATTAGAAATTTACTATACAAATCAGTATATGGCTATGCATGGATTTAACCAATCCATTCAACAAGAAGTGAATTTTATTCTGAAAGAACGAAGAGATATATTGAATAATCGATCTTTTACTTTATTAAAACGTCGTTTGCGCTTTGTGTTACGTGAACGCAAATTGAGTAAATTACCAGTCCACGTCCTTGAACAAATTAATCAATTTAAGAAAGATCTAACCGATTTTGTTTCTTCATCTATTGTAAAGCATGTTCAAGAAACAAATGACTATCCTGCTGATATTGCGCAACGAGTGGAGATGTATTATCGTCACTTACAATATTCATCAAAAAATAAAGTGGACGATTCAAAACGAGAAGAAATAAAGGAACACTTAGCTTTAATTGCCATCGAGGCACAACGAAGTCTTCTTAATGAATGGTATCGAGATGGCATTATTAATAATGCAGTTTCAAAGGAATTAAGGAGATTTGTCAATAATTTAGAAAGTGTTATTTTACTTGAAGAAGAATAAGGGCAAAAATTTTTACTATGTGGTTGTTGTTCTTAGCATTAAAAATTTTAATTGACTTTGAATATGGCAAAGTGGTATTGTATTTTTTAATCGAATATGGCGACATGACTTTGGACGTCATGTTAGCGAATTGACAAAGAAAATGTTTTAATGCAGCGCCTCCTACTACAGGGGGTGCTGCTTTTTTATGTTATTTAGGAGTGATATGAATGGATAAAAGAATTTACCTATTGTCAATTATTACGTTTATAGTAGGTCTAGTTGAATTAGTTATTGGCGGATTACTGCCACTTATTGCGGAAGACTTGAACATTACATATGGCCAAGTGGGATCATTAATCTCTATGTTCTCGTTAAGTTTTGCACTATCAGGCCCTATATTATTATCTTTAACATCAAAAATAGAACGAAAAAAGTTATTTCTAATAGTATTATTCATTTTCTTTGTGACGAATATAATCATTGTGTTTAGTAATATGTTTATTTTTCTTATGGCGGCTCGAATTTTATCAGCTATGTGTGCATCGCTGCTTGTTTCGTTATGTATGACAATCGCTTCTCAAATAAGTGATGATTCTTATACAGCTAGAGCAATTGGCCTTGTTTTAATGGGGGTTAGTGCCTCTCTCGTTTTTGGTGTTCCGTTTAGTTTATGGCTAGGAAGTGCATTAGGATGGAGAGCACCATTTTTATTTATTGCTATTTTGACATTATTGCTTATGTTAATTGTATTCCTTGTATTGGGAACAATTGAACCTAAAAATAATTTGCCTTTAAAAGCACAATTAAAAGCAATAAAAGATAAGAAGATTTTACTCATTCATGCAATCTCTATCATATTTTTTACAGGTCACATGACGCTGTATGCTTATTTAACACCGTTTCTTCAGTCAACGTTACATCTATCAGAGAAATCTCTTAGCTTGATGTATTTAGTTATTGGACTATTTTCAATAATGGGCAGTTTATTAGGAGGATATTTTACTGATCGTATTAGTGCAAAACGAACAGTTATTATCGTATTATCCTTATTTACAATAACCATTGCAGCCATACCACTATTGAAATTTTCTGTTGTTCTTTTTATTGGGGCCATATTATTATGGAGTTTGCTAAGTTGGTCACTGCAACCGGCTATACAAAGTTATATCGTTTCTTGCGCAAAGACGACATCGGATATACATCAAAGCTTAAATAATTCTGGTTCTCATATTGGGATGGCGCTAGGAACAACTATTGGCGGTACCCTCATTGACTCGTACTTTGTTGAACTAAACGCCATAATCGGCGGAACCATCACTTGTATGGCACTGATTGTTGCCATTATTTCGTTTAAATTGCACAAAAACTAAAGGGTGATTAACTCTAAGATGTGTTCTTCACCAAACACAAATAAAGAACCTTTATGAAGATTTCACTCTAATTTTTCTACGCTCAGCAGAAAAATTAGAGTTTTTTATTTCTTCAGTGACTGGGGAGCGTTCATCAAATTCAATAAAATCAGCAGAAAGTAAAATTATTCACTCATAAAACGAATGGAATTAAAAATACATATAATGGTTAATTTAATTCAGTTCTATCTTTTTTTGGATATATATGTTAATATAAAGTTGGGTTATGAATAGTTGAACTTAAACTTTAGATAGTATAGTTCGATGCAATGATTTGCTAATATATGCAAAAAAATGCGTATCATAATTTAAAGAATACATGTAAGCAATTTATATTGTTAGGGGGAATTGTATGGTTTATAACGAAGTTGTTCAAATCGGTGATGCATATTTACTTCCATTAATATCAGAGATATATGGATTGGAAGGTTATGAAATCAAGCCGGTTAATGCCCATACTGGAGGGCGTAATGTGGTTTATACTTGTGAAAAAGAGGGCACCAATCCAAAAATACTTCGAATTGCCTTCTTAAAAGACAGAAGTCGAGAAGATTTTCTTGGTGAAGTTGAGTATATCAGATATTTATTCGAACACGGCGGAAGTGTTTCGGATGTAGTCAACTCTCTGAAAGGTAATTTACTGGAAGAGGTCACTCATAATAATCATACCTTTTTTGTCTGTCTTTTTGAAAAGGCTAAAGGGAAAATGCTTGTAGAAAACCACTATCAGTATCGCGAAGGCGTACCTATGACGGAATATTACTATAATTGCGGTAAAGTTCTTGGGAAACTGCACCAATTGTCAAAAGGCTATACTCCCGTTCACCGCCGTTATAGTTTCTTTGATAAATATAATATTGAGTATATCAATAGTCTGATACCGGATACTTTTGCTCTGCTTAAGGAGAAGATGGTAGCGCTATTAAATACTTTAGAAGATTTGGACAAACATAGTGAAATTTTCGGTATGGTCCATTTTGATTACAATGACGGAAATTATTCAATAGATTTTAATACTGGCCAAATTACTGTCTATGATTTCGATAATTCATGTTTCTGTTGGTATATGTTTGATTTGGCAGCTTTATGGACACAAGGAGTTGGCTGGATACATTTTGAACCAGACGTTGATAAACGAAAAAAATTCATGGATGAATATTTCGAAACAGTTCTCAATGGCTATACATCCGAGACGACAATCGAAAATTCACTTTTGGATAAGTTGCCTTTATTTATCCAAGTGAATCTTATGGAAAATATTGTCGATGCCTTTGAGGTCATGCGGAACAATGGCGAAGAACTGGTATGTGATGAGGAGTTAGCTTATCTTATTAAATGCTTGGAAGACAATATTCCGTTTAAAGGCTTTTTCCATGAAATTTATTCGTGTGATGAACCGTTTGAATATGAGAAACAAAATGTTTAGTCGTTTGTCCAATAATGGCTGAAGCAAACATTCCTTGTATAAAAACTAGCCCGCAAAAGCAGAGGCTAGTTTTTTGTTTACGAGCATTTCCACATTTCCTTTTGAATATATTTTATATATATTATGTATCATGGTGGGGGAGATTGTATGAATGCTTCTGAAGATAAGAATAAAGAGGATATAAAAATTTCGGTTATCATACCCGCTCATAATGAAGAGAAGTACATTGCAAAGTGTTTAGAATCAATTGCGAAAGCTTCAACATTACTGCAAGGTAAAGTTGAAGTTATTGTTGTGTTAAATCGATGTACGGATAGGACAGAAGAAATTGCACAATCATTTAACTGTATCACATTACAAAATAACGATAAAAACCTTTCTAAAATTAGGAACGCAGGAGTTAACATCGCTAAAGGTGAAATCATTGTAACCGTAGATGCGGATACCATGATGAACGAACATGTTTTGTTAAAGGCAGACAACAACTTAACTACCGGCAAGTACATTGGTGGCGGCGTTACAGGAAAATTCGAAAGAATGTCATTCGGTATATTTGTTTCTACTTTATTATTAATTGGGCCGCTTCTCGTTAAATATGGTGCCATTTCTGTCGGTATTTTTTGGTGCTACAAAAAGGATTTTCAATCTATTAATGGCTTTAATGAAAAGATGCTAATGGCAGAAGATGCTGATTTCGCTAAACGATTAAAAGATTTTGGTAAAAAACAGGGTAAAAAATACGGGACAATTCAAAATGGGATGATTACCTCTACCCGAAAATTTGATAAACATGGAGACTGGATATTACTTAAACGACCAAAAATGCTATTGGCATATCTTAAAGGAACAGACGAAAAATATGCGGATGAAGCCTATTATGAGAATCAAGATCGGTAAATTGAGCTTAAAAATAAATATAGTTTTCTAGTCACATCATTACGAGGCGTTAATCGAAGAAGGATTAATGCTTTTTTTGTTGAAGATAGCAGAAGAAATAATGTTGCATAATGAGGAGGAGAGGGTTTAATGGTTAAAGAATTGATTATTGGCGACGTAATGCAAGAGCTAGCGTCTACACGTCGAATTTTAGAATGTTTGCCCGATGAACACATGTTATGGCGGCCACATGAAAAATCGATGACGCTTGGTGGATTGGCTACACACTTAGTCAACCTACTGAACTGGCAAATCGCGATTTTTCAGTCCCCGGATTATAATCTTGCGACAGTACCATTACGGCGTGAGGCTTTGGAAAAACGTGTCGATGTTCTAGAAGAGTTTGATGCTAACTGTAATAAGTTTACAAAGTTGCTCGCCGAATGTGACGTCCAAAAGCTCGCTGAAAAATGGACTTTGCGTCATGGTGACCATATTATCCAACAAGCACCACGAGCGGTAGCATTTCGTACCATCGGGTTAAGTCATTTAGTCCATCACCGGGCACAACTGGGGGTCTACTTGCGCCTTCTCGATATTGCAGTTCCCGGCATGTACGGCTCCTCAGCTGATGAGGAAACGATCGGGAGTTAAAAGTAAACTTTTAGTAATAAAATAAAAGCCAAAATTCCCCTTGCACTAAAAGAGAAATTTGGCTTTTTTCATCTAATTTTTACAATAACTTTCCCTTTTGCTCTTCCTAATTCCGCAAATTCCAATGCTTTTTGAGCATCTTCAAAAGGATAAACACGATCAATGATCGGTTTGATGTTACCCTCTTCAATATAGTTAGCAATGATGCGTAACTGCTCTCCACTTGGCTTCATAAATAAAAATGAATAGTGGACTTTATGCTTCTTTTCAAGTTTAGTCAGTTTATTACTAGCTATTGCAAACAACAACGTTTTAAAAAATCCAAAACCATTTTCTCTTCCAAAGCGAGCATTGGGCAATCCAGAAACAGAAACAATTTTCCCTCCACTTCTTAGCACTTTAAATGATTTTTCGAGCGTTTCACCACCAAGTGTATCAAACACAGCATCATAGTTTTTCAGTATCTCTTCAAATTTTTCGGACTTGTAATCAATGATTTTATCAGCCCCAAGAGATGTTACTAAATTCGCGCCCGCTTTACTGGCTGTTGTAGCAACTGTTGCCCCCATTAATTTAGCGAGCTGAATAGCAAATGTACCCACACCACCGGCTCCCGCTTGAATGAATATCTTTTGTTCTTTTTGTAGTTGTAAGATGTCTGTTAGTGCTTGATAGGCGGTTAATCCCACTAATGGAATCGAAGCTGCTTCTTCAAAGCTTATATTTTTTGGTTTGAAGGCGATATCATCTTCATGAATGGCGATATATTCAGCAAATGTACCGATTTTACTCTTACGAGGACGTCCGTAAATTTCGTCACCTACTTTAAACCGAGTTACTTTAGCGCCAACTTTTGCCACAACACCGGAGAAGTCATTGCCTAAAATTAACGGCATGTTATATTTAACTAATAATTTCACTTGGCCGTCACGTATTTTAAAATCGATTGGATTAATGCTAGCAGCATGGATTTCTGCTAGTACTTCATCATCACCAATTTCAGGCGTTGGCATATTTTCAAGTCGCATTGGAACTTGTCCATAGCCATCAATAATCATTGCTTTCATTGTCATTCCTCCAAATTAAGAGTGTAATTGGCTATCATTGTTATAAAAGTTTTGCATGAACTGATCTATATCCAACATAAGTGTTCTTAGTCGTCCTAATTCTGTACGTACGTTAATGTAATAAAAGTTTTTTGTGCCTTCTTTACGCATTAAAATAACGCCGGCTTCACGTAAAACCTTCAGATGATGGGACACAGCAGGTCGAGATAAATGTGTTTGTTCAGTAATTTCACCTACACGTAATCCTGTTTGGCAGTCCGTTCCCATTAAAACAAATAATATCGCTTGGCGTGTTTCATCACCAATAGCCAATAGTACTTTTTGACATTGCAGAAAATCCTCTTTGATAATATCTAGTTGCTCCCGCTTATTCATTCTGTAAAATCTCCAATCATTAGATGAATCGTTTAAGTTAATGAACCAAATCGTTGAATACAACAATAAACGATTGATATACAGCGTGCAATATTGAGAAAGCAAATCGAGACGAATGCATTGGTACATAGGGTAGGGATGAACAGCACAATGCATTTTTACTTACAATACAGTAAAGGGTATTTTTGAGAAAAAGTATAATTTGTGGTAGTGTTTTTAGGAAGGGGAATTCATATTATCTCTTAATACATACTAAACAACATATAACGAAAGGTGTTAACATGCATAAAAAGGTTCTAAAATTTCGGCCAAGACAATATTGGCGTATCGGTGAACATGAGGCTTGGTTTACTGATATGGCAGCAAAGAGACTTCATTTATCTAAGATGGGTGCCTTTGCTCATTTTATTAAAGGGGAACCGAAAGAAATAAGATACAGAATTAATGTATCCTCAAGTAAACAAATTTCACAAGACCAAATGGAACACTTTGAAAAAATGGGTTGGCAATATGTCACAAGCTATTATTATTTCCATGTATTTTCATCACCTGCTGAACGCAATGCGCCAGAGCTATTTAGCAATTTCACGGTACAAGCTCAAACATTTGATGAACTAGAAAAGAAACTAACGAAGAATGCTATTATTTTTAGTGTGACGATGATTATGATGATTTGTACGCTGCTAGCAGTTTGGTTTCTTGACGGCACACCAACCTTAGTGTTAGTTGATGGGTTAGCTATTCAACAAACGGTCTTAACTATTTTTTTCGGATATATGAACTTTACTTCACTACAAGCTGCTTTATCTATTCGAGCTTTGCGTAAAGGGCTTATGGAAGGAAAACCGATTAATCATCAAGCTTATTGGAAACAGTCTTTTCGGTTAAATAAAACGTTATCTTTGTGTTTTACTATAGTCTTTTTATTAAGTGCTTTCATTCCGTTTATTCAGCTGGCAAAAAGTGATACAAAAACTTTGCCAGTAGCAGAGATAAGCTTACCAATTGTTCGATTAGCAGATGTTGAAAATAATTCCTCTTTTACTAGAGTCGAATCATACATAAATGATAATGTTGATTGGGGAAATCGCTATACATTTAAGTGGGGTCCTTTAGCTCCTGTGCAATATGAGACAAATGAAAGTGGACGTGTTCCAGGGAAAAAGTGGGACAACCTTGGTGGTGAATATACACCAGATATACATACTTTGGTATATCAGTTGAGAGTTGCAGCGTTAAAAAAATATTTAATGCATGATTTAATCAAAAAATACAGTTATGGAGAAGATCAGACAGATTTTATTGCAATGAATCATCCACAATTAGATTATTTGCTTGTGAAAGATGAAATGATCTCTAAAGAAGTCTTAGTTGCTCATCTTCATACCGTAATGTATGTTCGTTATTATGGCGAAGCAGATTTACATACTTTAATTGATAATATTGTCGAGAAAATTTCTTTACTATCTGACTAAAATTTACTAATAACTTGTTATTTTAAAAAACAGACGAATATGGTATTGAAATTTAATTTAGAATAGTATAAAATTTACAAAAATCGATAGGAAAAGCGATGAAAAGAAGAGTAAACATACGTACTATCAAAAGAGACCTCTGGAAGCTGAAAAAGAGGGATAGGAAATGTGTTGAACCAAGTCTTGGAGCTGTGCATTGGATTTGTTTTTGGACACAATGATGATGCAACGTATTCTCACGTTAACGAGATAGAGTATCGCTGATAATTTATGATGCCGTACTCGATAAGGCTTCTACAGCAATGTAGAAATGAACTGGGGTGGCACCGCGATATAACTCGCCCTCAAGATAATATCTTGGGGGTGAGTTTTTTTATTTTGTTTTTTGATAAATAAAATAGGAGTGGTGACGATGTCCAGATGGAAATATCCTTTCATATTATTAGGGGGAATAGGCATTTCAAATATAGGTGCCTGGGTTTACCTTATCGCACTCAATTTGATACTTTTAAATGAAACAGGTTCTCCCCTTGCCATAGCTATATTGTATATTCTAGGCCCCATTGCAACAATTTGTACTAATGCTTGGGCAGGTAGTTTAATTGACCGTATTAATACAAGGCGACTGATGATGGGATTAGACATCTTTCGCGCACTGTGCATTGCTTTTATACCTTCTTTACCTTCGCTAATGTATGTTTATGTACTCGCTTTTTTTATAAATATGGCAAGTGCGATTTTTCAACCTACTTCGATGGTTTACATGACCAAATTAATACCTGAAAAAGATCGGCAACGCTTTAATGCACTCCGTAGTTTTATAAACTCTTGTGGTTCATTAATCGGCCCTGCGGTTGCTGGCATATTATTTTGGTTAGGTACCCCTAATACTGCCATCTATATCAATGCAGTAGCTTTATTTGTTTCAGCATTCATCATTATGATACTTCCAAATGTTGATGCAAGAAGCCAAAGGACAGCGGGGCGAAAACTCACGTGGGATGTAATTAAAGATGATTTTTGTGTTGTTTGGACGTTCAGTAAGAACGAAATTTATATTACAAAAATATATTTATTATTTTCTGGTACTACAATATTTATGACCGCCATCGATTCACTCGAGGCTGCCTTCGCGAAAGGCATACTTTCAATATCAGATACCCATTATGGGTTTTTGTTAACTGTCTTTGGAGCTGGAATAATTTTAGGCTCTATTATTAATTCAGTATTTTCTACACGACTTGCTGTAAATCTCTTAATAGGAGGTGGTACCATTGTCACCGCAATTGGTTATATAGTGTTTTATAGCGCGAGTGGATTTTTTAGTGCTGGGTTAGCTGTCTTTTTAATTGGATTTGCTATCACGTTTGCGAATACAGGCTATTTAACTTTTTATCAAAATCATGTGCCTGTAGAGATGATGGGGAGATTTGGCAGCATCTTTAGTGTCATTGAAGCCATTTGCATTGTGGTATTAACGATTTTAATCGGCTTAGTAGCAGAATTAACTGCAATCCGTCCTGTTGGCTTAATCGCTTCAGGTGCATTCTTCTTCCTTGGGTTACTAGCGTTGAAAGCAGTATTAGATAATAAAAAGGGAATATATTTTAAAAAAGAGGCTGTAAATAGTTAAAGAAAAGGCTTGTCAACCAGTGTTGACAAGCCTTTTTCTCATTAAAAAGAATAATAAACAGTAAACACGAACTTTATTTCGCTTTTTACTTAAAAATGTTCGTTTTCAAAACTAGGGAATGCGTTTTGCTCAGCGGCCAGACACAACTACATTGCAATAAAACACGAACATTAAAATGTTTCGATAATACGATAATTCGGTGCTAGAGGTAGCTTTATTTATTCAATTCCTTATATAAAACATATTTTAAAGCTGAAATTTCTTCTGGGGATAATTTACCTTCAATTTCGGATAATACTTCATCCTTACTAATGGAACCATTTTGCACTTGTTCCTGAATTTCAAGTAAACGAGTAACGCCCACTTTTTTTATTAATACACGTGTCGCCTCTTCCTTCGATTGGAAGGGAAGTGTATCTGGATTTGTAGTTGCTGCTTCTTTTACAATATCTTGAACAGTCGAATCATTCTCAATATAAGATTTCACTTCTTCTAATTTTTCATTATCTAAATTAGATTCCACTTTTTCGATGATTTTTTCTGAAGCGATATTAGTCCCAAAATGCCACAAAGCATAGCCAGCTACTCCGATTAAAATAAGAATTACGGCGGTAATTGTTAAAAACTTTTTCATCAACTCACTCCTAACTTTTTGAATATAGCATAACCACTTAAAAACATCGAAGAAAAGATGTTTTCTATTATTGGTTTACATAGATTTATTTACGTAAATAGAGCAAATAAGGTTTCTGCATACATAAACATAACATGGGTAGTTACAACAAACCTAATGGCAATAATTTTTTCAGATTGGATACATAATAGTTGCAAATTAACATAATATAAGAATATAGTTATATACATATATATTAACCCTTCTAATGGGTGATTTTATTTAAATAATATATAAGTAAATGATTATATAGGGGGGCCAAATAAATGGAAAACAGCCTAATTGAAAAACAATTAAAAGCAGCAGCAGATTTAAATCGCATTAAATTACTTGCATGCATGAAAAATGGAGAAGTTTGTGTATGTGATTTTGTGGATGTTCTAGGCATATCACAACCAGCAGTTAGCCAGCATTTACGAAAATTAAAGGAGGCAGGTATTATTACGGAACGAAAAGTTGGAACTTGGAAGCATTACCGTTTAGTAGAGGTTCAAACGCCACTAATGCAGGGCATTTTAGAGCAAATCCATCCTTTAAACGGATGCAATTGTAGTACAGATAGTTGCCATCTAGGGGGAAAGGATAGTGAATAATAGCTCTTTAAGCAAGCAGCTTTCTTTTCTAGACCGATATCTCACTCTTTGGATATTTGTGGCGATGGGCATAGGCATTGTCTTCAGTTTCACCATGCCCAATATTGGTGAAGCATTAGAGTCCATGTCTATTGGTACAACATCCATTCCGATCGCTATAGGGTTAATCGTGATGATGTATCCTCCATTGGCGAAAGTAAAGTATGAAGAAATGTGGCGAGTATTTAAGGATTGGAAAGTGCTTTTACTATCACTTTTTCAAAACTGGTTACTAGGACCGTTCTTCATGTTCTTTTTAGCCATCATCTTCTTGCACGATTATCCCGAATATATGGCAGGGCTCATAATGATTGGTTTAGCTCGTTGTATTGCTATGGTTATTGTTTGGAATGATTTAGCTCGTGGAGACCGTGAATATGTAGCTGGTTTAGTTGCCTTTAACTCTATTTTTCAAATCGTAACGTATTCAATTTTTGCTTACTTTTTCTTAAATGTTTTACCTGGATGGTTTGGGTTAGCAAATTTTCATGTATCCATTTCAATGTGGGAAATTACAAAGAGTGTACTTATTTACTTAGGTATTCCATTTGCTGCAGGGTTCCTCACACGCTGGATAGGGATTAGAACTAAAGGAAAACAGTGGTATAAGAAAAAGATCTTACCGAAAATTTCACCACTGACGCTAATTGCTCTGCTGTTCACGATTGTGATGATGTTTGCCTTGAAAGGTGAACAATTAGTCGAGCTACCACTTGATGTAGGACGCATTGCAATTCCTTTATTTATTTACTTTATAGTCATGTTTGCTGTTTCCTTTTTCTCTTCCCTTAAAGCAGGCGCATCATATCCTGTCACAGCAGCCCTTTCATTTACAGCTGCAAGTAACAATTTTGAGTTAGCTATTGCCGTCGCAGTTGGCGTATTCGGTCTTCATAGTGGCGTGGCATTCGCCGCTGTTATTGGTCCACTTGTAGAAGTACCTGTTCTCATAGCACTTGTTTCGGTGGCCTTACGGTGGCAGAAAAAATACTTTACAACAATTAGATAATTGGACTATTGAATGATGAATAAATAACAGTTAATCACGCTAACGTATTACCAAGAAATATTTTTGTCATATTCCTACAGGCAAATGAGTTTACTTATAATTACATCTTATGAGAATTATATAAGTGAATGCTTATATAAAATTTATTAAAGAGGAGATTAATAATGATTACACTAAAACCAATAAACCAACAAGGATCTTGTTGTACCTCAACTAAGGACATTGAAGTACCGCAGGCTGCTCAAAATAACAACGATCAATTACCAATTGTAATTATTGGTGCAGGTCCCATTGGCTTAGCTGCAGCTGCTCATTTAGTCGAACAAAAGCAAGCCTTTATTTTACTTGAGGCTGGACGAGAAATAGCACATAACATTCGTCATTGGGGTCATGTGACGCTATTTTCACCGTGGCGCTATAACATCAATAAGGCAGCAAAGTCTTTACTAGATGCCACTGATTGGCAAGAACCTAATTTAGAGGCGTTACCAACTGGACATGAATTCATTGATTTGTATTTAAAACCTTTATCCGAACTTGAACAAATTAAAGTAAACTTACAGTTAAATACAAAAGTTGTAGGAATAGCACGACAATTGAATGATAAGATGAAGACGAAAAATCGACGAGCACAGGCCTTGACTGTTTATGTAGAACAAGAAAATGATATTCGTGAAATCGAGGCAAGAGCCGTTATTGACGCAACAGGAACGTGGGGCAATCCAAACCCAGCAAATACTACAGGCGTCTGGTTGCAAACTGAAAAAGCGTTAGCAAATTCTATAACGTATGGCATTCCAGATATTCATACAACTTGTGAAAAATATGCCAATAAAAAAATTGCTGTAATTGGAGGTGGCCACTCAGCGATTAATACGTTACTAGCACTTGCAGAACTACAACAAGAGCACCCATTAACAAAGCTGGTTTGGATATTGCGAAAAAATTCTGTAGAAGAAGCCTATGGTGGCGAAGAAAAAGATGCATTGGCAGCCCGTGGTGCACTCGGAGCACGTATTCATGAATTAGTGGATACTGGTAAAGTGGAAGTAATAACACCATTCTATATTTTACAATTACTAAAAGAGCAAAACATTAATATTGTCGGTACTATAAACGGAGAACGGCAAGTGTTAACAGGTTTTGATCAACTGATTGTAAATGCAGGCAATCGTCCTGACTTTACAATCAACAGTGAACTGCGTCTTGCCATTGATCCAGCCACAGAAAGTGTGCAAGCATTGGCACCACTTATTGACCCAAATGAACATAGTTGTGGAACCGTTAGAGCCCACGGGGAAGAAATACTTAGACAACCGGAAGATAATTTTTATATTGTCGGTGCCAAAAGCTACGGCCGCGCACCAACATTTTTAATGGCAACCGGCTATGAACAAGTACGTTCAATAACAGCTTATTTATCTGGTAATGTCGAAGCGTCAAAGCGTGTAGAATTGGATTTACCAGAAACCGGTGTATGTAGTATTAATCATGTCAATCAAGCAAATACATGCTGTTAAACACTGTTTACAGGAATATAAAAACCGGCATATAAAATGCCGGTTTTTTTAGCTTACTTATTTTGAAGTGTTTTCGTTTCCATAATTACCTGAAGCCATTTTTTTGTTCGCTTCAGCTTTTTGGTTTTGTTGTTTTACATGATTCACATCTGTTTCAGTACCAAATTCTACATCCATTGATTTCATGGAGTTTGCTGCGCCAGAAGCATACTGTTTGTTCGCTTCAGCTTTTTGGTTTTGTTGTTTTACATGATTCACATCTGTTTTATAATTGTTAGCCATTGAATATCACCTCCTGCAAAATAGTTTGTACAGAAGGTGATATAATATCCTTTATTTTTTTTAGTAAAGGTTAACAAATCTGTGTCAGACGATTATAGACAGAAAATTTCATTTTTATAAGAATGTAGTTATTTTTTAGTTAACAAGCCTTATTTTTTATGAATTTATTTAAACATATTGTAATCATTTTAAATCCTTTATAAAATGGAAGCGAATTCACATTTAAGTGCATGCACGCTTATTAATTAAAATGAATTTCTTACATTTAAGGAGGCATATTAATTATGAAAGCAGCAGTCGTAACGAAAGACAAAAGAGTCAGTGTAGAAGAAAAACAACTTCGACCAATCAAATACGGGGAAGCATTAGTACAAACTGAATTTTGTGGTGTTTGTCATACAGACTTACACGTGAAAAATGCTGATTTCGGTGATGTCACTGGCATTGTATTAGGACACGAAGGTATAGGTAAAGTAATTGAAATTGCTGATGGTGTGACTTCTTTAAAAGTCGGAGACCGTGTATCCATTGCTTGGATGTACGAAAGCTGCGGACATTGTGAATATTGTACAACTGGACGTGAAACATTATGTCGTGACGTCAAAAATGCAGGCTATACAGTAGATGGGGCGATGGCTGAACAAGTAATCGTATCAGCAGATTATGCTGTGAAAGTACCTGATAATTTAGATCCTGCAGCCGCTTCATCTGTAACTTGTGCAGGTGTGACAACTTATAAAGCTGTAAAAGTGTCAAATATTCGCCCTGGTCAATGGATTGGAATTTTTGGCATAGGTGGGCTAGGTAACTTAGCTGTGCAATACGCGAAAAATGTCTATGGCGCAAAAGTAGTGGCATTTGATATCAGTGATGAAAAGCTAGCTTTTGCGAAAGAAGTAGGTGCAGACGTTGTGGTTAACTTATTAAATGAAGACCCTGTGGCAAAGGCGAAAGAGCTGACAGATGGTAAAGGTTTAGATGCTACAGTCATTACAGCCGTAGCTAAAACACCGTTTAACCAAGCAATTGATGTTGTAAAAGCTGGCGCACGGGTAGTAGCAGTTGGTTTACCTGTAGATAGCATGGATTTAAATATCCCTCGTTTAGTTTTAGATGGAATCCAAGTAATTGGCACATTAGTAGGTACACGCCAAGACTTACAAGAGGCATTCCAATTTGCTGCCGAAGGTAAAGTTGTACCGAAAGTGGCATTACGTAAAATCGAAGAGATTAACGACATCATGGAAGAAATGGAACAAGGTAAAATTACTGGCCGCATGGTAATCGACTTTACAAACTAATTGAGTTAGAAATTAAGTCCAATCATAATCTTATATAAATTCAAGGCACTTCCGATTCAGTTTCAGCATCGAGGAGGTGCCTTTTTTGTGCTTTTTGTTGATATATTTAAATTTATAAATTGCAATATACAGGGAACAGCAGTATGTAATGGAACATAATATCGACTATATCCTATAAGCACGGACGAAGGGATACAACCTCAATCCAAGTATCATATTGTTTTGCTTACTCTAAGAAAAATGCAACACAACATCTACTCTAGAATTACTATTAATAGTGCATCCCATTTGAAATAAGAACCACGTTAAAATAGAGTGATGAAATTATTTACATTCTATGCAACTAATTGCTATTCAAAATGCTCTAACGGTATGAGAAGGAAGAAGAGGTGTTAAAAATGGAATATGCATTTCTAGTATCAAAAGCGCAGAAAGGGGATGGGGAGGCTTTTATTCAGTTAATAAAGCATTACGAATTAATTCTTTATCGTACTGCAAAGACATTTGGTTTAAAAGATGAAGATATAGCAGATATATTACAAGAGACTGTATTAACCGCGTTTGAAAAAATATCTACTTTAAAAAAGGCTCAATTTTTTAATACGTGGATTTGCCGCATCTTATTAAACAACTGTTATCGTTTTATGAGACAGAATAAGAAGATTGTAACACTTGATTCAGAAACATTAAACGAACTAGCTCATCATGATAATTTACCAATAGAGTTAGAAGATGCATTAAATAGCTTAGAAGATAATTATCGTATTGCCTTAACACTTTATTATGTAAACGGATTAACGACTAAGGAAATAAGTGAATTGCTAGATGAACCAGAAGGTACAATAAAATCAAGACTTTCAAGGGCAAAGCAATATTTGAAAAATGACTATTATCTGGAGGGGACGCAA
The DNA here is from genome assembly GCF_044762075.1 of Lysinibacillus sp. NPDC097195. Classification (NCBI taxonomy): domain Bacteria; kingdom Bacillati; phylum Bacillota; class Bacilli; order Caryophanales; family Bacillaceae; genus Lysinibacillus; species Lysinibacillus sp. NPDC097195. The sequence continues at coordinate 1,150,824 of NZ_JBIWDP010000001.1, forward strand.
CTGCTATGAAAAACAGTATTGAGGAATGTTTAAAGCGAGATATGAATAAAGAACAAGAGTTACCACAAACAGTTCGAATAGCATTGGATCAAACCTATGAACAGCTTCTCCAACAATCAAAGAAAAAACCTAAAAAACAATGGCTTACGACTATTGCAGTAGCAATGGCAACAATTATACTAGCTTCTGTTGTAATGTTTAAAAATGATACAGTTCTAGCGAAATTACAAGCCTTTTTCGGATTAAATGATCCTGGGATAGAGATAGCGAGTGATCATGGTGATGTAGAGAATGTGGCACAATCACAGCAATCAGAAGATATCACCATTTCACTGGAACACTTTTTTACAGATGCGTATCGATACGCCATGCAGCTAAAAATCGAATCGGATGATATACAACTGGACGACTTGTACGATATGAACGTAGAATATCGCCTTTATAACGAAAATGGTGAAGAAATCGATGCTTTTGTATCCGATAGGAAACCAAAAACAGCATCTGGAATTTTTAGTAGTGGCACGTTTAAATTGAGTAATGTAAATAAATATACTGCAACTTTAGAAATGCTGATAGAGTCTAGTGTAAAAGCTATTCCTCCTTTAGAGGGTGCGAAAATAGTCATTGAAACGGTCAATTTTTCAAGCAAACAAAAAGGTATCATTTCTGTGGACGGAGAATGGGCATTTGATTTAAAATCGGCGACAGTCGAATCTAAAGTTTTTGTTGCGGAAAATGAAGTTCCAGGACTTGAGTTACAGCAAGCTACGTTAACAAACGGTTCGATGCATATCTCCTTACTAATCAACCGTAGTATAGACGATGAAAACTTCATCATGGATATAGCACTTTTAACCGACAAAAATGAAGCATTCTATGCAAATGCTGCAAATGTTGAACATAAGAGCGATTATACTATTGTAAATTTAGTATTTCCTTATAGTGTATGGAATGAACAAAAGACTCTTTTATTATCTGTAAATGGTTATAAAAAAATTAACTTATTGAAAAAAGAATAAAAGGATATTTTTCATCAAGTGAAGACTTTTAATTAACTACAAATAAGAAATATCTTACTACCAAAATAGGCATTTCGCTATAAAAGCATCATGCCTATTTTCAAACGTTTTTTAATAAAGTTTTATTATTTCAATACTTCTATACATACCACTTAACATGATTGGTTCATCCTTTATAATTTTAAGCCTTTGATTATTTTTATTAAACAATTCCTCAAAGTTTCGACCAATATCAGTACCTAAAAGGCTAATAATGGGCCTTAACATTTTTTGGGCGAGTGGTTTTTTTTGATTATTTGACGCAAATTTATCAAAGACTAGCATGCTTCCATTTTTCTTTAATACTCTTATCATCTCTCCAAAGCATTTATTTTCATCCGGTACAACAGAGAGAATTAAACTCGCTACAATATAGTCAAATGATTCATCCTCAAAAGTCATTTTTTGAGCATCCATTTCTAAAAAGGTGATTGTAGAGTGTTCGAATTTCCTTTTAGCTTTATGTAACATTTCCGGAGAATAATCAATTGCAGTAATATCATAATCCTTATAGTTGATTAATTCTAAATCTGCTCCGGTTCCAATACCTACATATAAGATTTTTTGTTGACTGTGAAAAGGAACTTCTTGAAATATTCTTTTTCTAGCCTTTAAAAAAATACCTGTATTAAATAAATTATCATAGAACGAAGAGCCAATTTTATATATAATCTTATTCCATTTATTATTCAATGCGCCACTCCACCTTTCTATCTACTACTTAAATTTATTTAAGTAAAACAGTGCCCTAATTGATTTTCGCAATTTTAATGTTCATTTATTATACATCATAGTTCAAAAATGGTATTTTATAAATAGTTAGACTTTTTGCTCAATTATAAAAAGTAAGGAGTGTTAATGATGATTTCTTTTTCTAAACCAAATGTAGAACAGTTTTTGCGAACATTTTCGATTGGTAATTTTGCGGTTAGTCCTGATGAAAAACAGCTAGTTTTCAGTACAAATTTAAGTGGAAAGTATAATTTATGGGCCATGAATTTGCCAAATACGTTCCCGACGCCACTTACTTTTATTGACCAGAGCTGTCAAGGCCTGCTATATGATAAACAAGGAAGGTTCATCATTGCCGGTTTTGACCAAAATGGAAATGAAAATACGCAATTTTATGGAATACCACTTCAAGGTGGAACAATGAAAGAAATTATTTATGAAGAAGGCACTCGCAATTCTATGCCCATCTTATCTGAAGATGGGAACAAGCTTTATTATACGTCTTCGAAAGGCAATCCAACGTACTTAAATGCATATGTTTATGATCTGGTGACAGGTGAGGAAGAAACCGTTCTAGAGGGGAAAGATGCACCTACTTTTTTACTCGATTTTAGCCCAAGTGAAGAGGTTGCGCTCTACTATAAACATTTCTCAAATACGTATACACTACTATATGCTAAACGTGGTGAGGACCATATTCTCCTGACACCGCCAACCGATCAGCAGCATACGGTTAGTGATGCAGTGTTTATATCCGATGAACTCATCTATTTATTAACGAATTACGATGCTGATTTTACGTATTTGGCTTCCTATAATTTAAAGACAAATGAGTTTGTAAAATTAAAAGATTTGGAGAATGAGAGCTTTACAGCAGTAAAATATAGCAAAGAAAAGCAATGCCTGTATATCATCAGTGAAAAAGGGGTAGAAGACCATTTATACAAGTATGATCTACCATCGAATAACTGGGAAGAACTAGAATCCCCATGCAGTATCATTGAAAAGCTTATTGTTGCAAAATCTGGTAATTTATATTTATTAGGAAGAAGTGCTACGAAGCCGCATAATATTTATCAATTGCAGGGAAATGAATGGATATCTTTAACGGAATACACCGTTCCAGGTGTAGATCAAAGCGAATTAGTGGAACCAGAGGTGATTACTTATTCTTCCTATGATGGACTTGAAATAGAGTCATTATTTTTCAAAGCGAAAAAGGAAAATGATAATGGAGAAATTATTTTTTGGCCGCATGGTGGTCCGCAAGCTGCAGAGCGGAAATTTTTTAGAGCTTCCTTCCAATTCTTTTTAAATAATGGCTATAGCATCTTTGCGCCTAATTTCCGTGGTTCAACCGGCTATGGACTGGCTTTCACAAAGATGGTTGAAGGAGATTGGGGACATGGTCCGCGCCTAGATAATGTAGCTGGTCTCGACTGGCTTATTGATAATAACTACGCGGAAAAAGGCAACATTCTATTAATGGGTGGAAGTTATGGTGGATATATGGCCTTATTGCTTCATGGTCGACATGCTGATTATTTTAAAGCCGTAGTGGATATATTCGGTCCATCTGATTTGTTCTCATTTATCAACTCGGTTCCTGAGGACTGGAAGCCAATTATGGACAGGTGGGTAGGAAACCCTGTAAGAGACAAGCAAAAACTAATTGAATACTCACCAATTACGTATCTAGAAAACATGGTAAAACCAATGCTAGTTATTCAAGGAGCAAATGACCCTCGGGTTGTAAAAGAGGAATCTGATCAAATCGTACAAGCTTTAAAAGATAAAGGTCGGGAAGTCGAGTACATGCTTCTTGAAGACGAAGGACATGGTTTCTCTAAAAAAGAAAATGAAATTGCTGTTTATCAAAAAATCCTGTCATTTTTAAATCAATTCGTTGAATCTAAAGTAAAAGTTTAATGATATGATTAAAAAATAACAAAGAGCATTATTCTCTTCAATGTAAATGAGACGAGGTTCTATTATTGTAGAACCTCGCCTCATTTTTGTATTTTACAGCCATTGGTATACTGATATGTACGATGTAATAGAGCAGTCATTTGATTTTAAGAAATTGGTCTAAAAATAATGGGTATACTTCAATTCATCTTTATTTTTACTTAATATGTGAGCTAATAAGAATAAGTGTCACTCCTGTAAATAAGCAAATGATTCTTGTCACAGGAATTTTATCAGCTAGTCCAAATAATGCTACCGCAGTCGTAACAATTAATACTGTTGGACCAACTAATGCAAGCATGGTATTAATATAGAAAGCTTTTTCTAAACTATTTAGCTTTAGCATTAACAATCCAGCACTGACTTCAATACTGCCAGACAATACACGTAATATAACCATGGCAAGAAGAGATTTATCAATTATTGTCATCATCCTATCTATTTTCACTAATATTATAATCCCATTATATTCAAAACAATATATGTAAGCTTCATATCAAATATGCCTTGAAATAGTCAGGAGAATTGATGCCGTTGAATTAGATCTAACTGATTTTCTAATGCAACATTACATTAATAGTTATTCTTGTTGCGCTGTGAGAGCAATTGAGTTGGGTTACGGTACGTGTAAATGAATCTCGATGCGTATAAAAGCATTATTTTTATTATCAAGATAAGGCGCCACTGGAAATAAATGGTTAAGGATAAGAACAAACTCGATTGGATAAAATATTTGTGAACTTAAAAATTCAAATTACAGAGTGGGAGGATGGAATATGTCATCTGATATGGGAGAAATACCTCGTACTGGCCGAGACATTAACGACGAAATTGTCCATTTTGGTGGGCAAGCTGAAAGTGTTTTTAGTTCTTTAGCTGAACAAGCGCGCCTTTCTATACAAAAGAAAGCAGACGACCTAGCTGCACAGTATCTTGATAGTAATCCTAACCCAGACTATTATGATTGTGTTGATATAGTAGCAGAGGGAGTTTTGACAGCTGGGAACGAAATAAAGGCTAGCAGTGGTGCATGGGGAGATTCCGTAGATGCAGCTCTTGAGGCTGGTGTTGGGACTTCCGTAGCAAAACTAGCTTGTAAACGAATAGCAATGCCTAAACAGTAAGTGTCAAAAGAGTAGGCGTAACAAGGATCAGTGTCTACATTATATAAAAATAAAAACAAGCAGACCTAGAAATTGGATGCTTGTTTTTTGGATATTTTTAAAAAACACTAACTTAACAAATTATGAATGTAATCTTCAATAGCATTCATGTCTTCTTTTTTTAGATTACTATGGGGTTGTGGGTGAAACCATTGAACTTCTTCATTGTAATAGAGTCCTCGATAATCATTTCCATCAATATTTATTATAAATTGCAAACGCTCATGAGGATGACCTTCTAATAATGGTTTAATTACCTCAAAATTTTGCAACATAACGAAATCCTCCTTTCTTTATTTTAGTATTCCCTGAATTACGTTGCCTATGTCCTTATATAATCAGCCCAGTAATGTGCAAACGATTAGAATTTCTGGGGATAAAGCAAAAAGATGTATTCTATATTATTTAGTTAAAACAGAACATGGCTACAAATAGTTATTTGTAAAAGTCGCATTTCTTTGTTATCGGATATTAAGATTGAAACGAAGAGAAAAGATGTCCAAAAATGCTGCATGTAGCCGACCATATAATTGCAAAGATAATGTATTATGGGTAGCGCCAAATAATTTTAGTTACATAATATAAATACCTTGGTCACAACTTTCTAATTATCGGATGGTTCCTTAATATTGATAATAAGCATTTTTAAAAAAAGAGTTGATTATGATCTTACAGAATCTTTTAGAAGACAGAAGTGAAGCCAAGTTCACTTGGTATTAAACATTGCTAATGAAATATTTAAAACATACGAAGAATAGGGTATTAAATGCTTTAAAGATTCTAGAAACATTAGTTGTACCTACTCAATCGAGTGGGTTATTTTTTGTAATTCTATACAATAAATCTTTATGTGAAGTAAAATCAATTAAAGTATAACTTTTTTAATCAATTTTTTATTAAACTAACAAAAACACTTGCAACATCTTCTTTAGTACTATACAGTACTAATTATGACAAAAGGAAAATTAATGAATCAAAAACGTGTGATTGAAGTAGCTGCAACATTATTTTTAGAAAAAGGGTTTGCTTATACGAGCATGGATGAATTAGTTCGTGTAAGCAAAGTTTCAAAGTCTAATGTGTATTATCACTTTTCTAATAAGGAAGAATTGTTGGATGGCGTCGTCGATTATTGGATTGCAATGTATCAAGCTGCAATTGATGACTTACTATCTCAAAACCAATTATTAGTTGAAGATCGTATCCAACTTTTTTTAAAGCAATTATCACAAGGAGTACAGACGAGAGAATATAAGGGGGGCTGTCCATTTATTACGCTTTATATTCAAAGTCCCGCAAATGCCTCAAAAGTAAAAGAAAAAATAGGTCTTTTTTTTGTAGGATTACAAACAAAAGTTTCTCTATTACTTAAACAAGGGGTAGAGAATGGTGAATTTAAAAAGACAATTAATATTGACGAGGTTGCATCTCTTTTTATTACAAATCTTGAAGGAGCGCTATTTATTTCAGAAACACTGAAGGATGCAACTGTAATCATGAAAACAGCAGATCATTTGTTTAACTTGCTTCGATAAAAGAAGCATTTTTTTTACACCAAATTAGTACTAAACAGTACTATAAGGAGGAATTATATGAGAACAGTATTTTTAACTGGCGGAACAGGTTTTATTGGAAAGGAATTAGTGAAGGAATTAGCAAAAGAGCAGGTTACAATTCTTCTATTAGTGAGATCCAAAAGCAAAGCAACACGCATTTATCAAGAAAGAGGCATCTTAAATGAGGCAGTTATGCACTTTATTGAAGGTGATTTGACGAAAATAGACTTAGGTCTAAGTGCTGAAGATAGGGAGTGGGTATTGAAAACGGATGTGATTATTCACGCAGGAGGCCCCATGGATATTCAAGCGACAAGCAAAGAGGCTACTTCCGTATTTTTGAATGGTGCCAAACATATTAGTGAATTCGCTAAAAACATCCATCAATTGAAGGGATTGCAACAATTTATTCATGTTGTAGGCTATATGAGTCCCTTTGATGATAAAAATAGCAAAATTGCGATAGATGTGTTTAAAGAAGGAAACAATTTTTTGAAAATAAAAAATCCATATGAGAAAACAAAGTTTTTAGCAGATCTTTATATCCGTCAGCAGGCATCAACGATAGGTTATCCGCTTTCAGTAATTAATCCACCAACTGTAGTTGGTAGTAGTAAAACAGGGTGTACGGAGCAAACAGGAGGCTTAGGCTTGCTTGTGACGAGTATGCGAAAAGGGCTCATGCCAGTGATTCCTGGAGGTAAGAAATATAGATTACCACTTATTGCAAACGATGAACTAGCAAAGTTTATTGTGCAGGTTTTCAGATTGGAGCAACCAGCTAATCAAACATATACACTTGTTGAAGATAAACAACACGATCAAAATATTTCACAGTTATTAGATGTTATGTCAGAAAGTATGAATATGAATGCACCTAAAATCTCTGCCCCATTGCCATTTATAAAAGCACTTATGAATAGTGGCGTAAGCAAAATAACCCAAATTCCTGCTGATGGGCTAAACTTTATTACAAATCGGACATTTTCAAATGGTTCAGTGAAAAAGATTATGGGAGAAGATTGGTTTAAGGAGACAAATGTAATGAAATTTTCCCCAGCCGTAATAGCTGATCTGGATTATCGCATGATGTATCAAAATGGCCAGCACAGTCATTTGTTTAACCGAACATTATGTAACAATACTACCATTTACCAATCACAAGGAGAGGGTAAACCGTTTATTTTATTACATGGTTTATTGAGTGATGGAGAGGATTTATTTCCTTTAGGGAAAGAGCTTCATGAAAAAACGGGTCGACCTGTATGGATCATGGACCTTCCGGGTTTGGGACGTTCTCCTTTTAAACGAGAGAAAAATCTTTTAAATATCTATTTGAATGTATTGAAACAGTTATTGGAGAAAGCTACTAATGGTGCCCATCTAATTGGCCATTCATTTGGTGCGTATATTCTTTTGGAAGCATTAGTACAAAAGTACATAGATAAGAAGTATACAATTACTTTACTTCAACCACCTATTGCTAAAAAAAAGGCGAAATCGATAAATGTTCCTCAATTTATGAACAAATGGACATTGAAATTGGCAACTACTAAATCGATAGAGCGCTATTTATTAAGTAATGGTTTATTTGAAAATACGGAGAGCATCCCTGACCATTACATTGAAAAAATAAGTAGCAGTTTTACTTCTCCTAGAATTTTAAATACTACGGTTCAGCTTAACAGTTTACTATTGAAAAACGTTCAAGGTGATTTCAATGAAGTAACAAAGTTTAATCTTCACATTATTTGGGGGGATTATGACAGAGGCTATTCTGCTCCTTCGCATCTTGGTAAGGTTGATTTTGTTCCATATGGACATCATTTTCCTCTTAACCATCCGAGTGAAACGGCTAATTTGGTAATAAAAAATAGTAGTACTAGCAGATGAGAGTGTATATCCGTATCCTAAGGTAGTAAATGCGAATTGAACAAAGTATTGCTCTTTACGCATGGCAGGTAATTCCTCTTATCTTGACAAAGAATAAAGACTTTTATATGGGCAAAGGTACGCGTTTCTGAATCTCGATACGTCCCATAGATCTAACATTATTTTAAAAATTAGTTAATTACCTCAGTTGAAGTATTAAGAAAAGATAAAGAGCACCATTTACCAGATGATTTTTTAAACGGATTCGTTGGCATAATGTTATTCAACTAACGGCAGTTTTGTTGAATAACTTGTATTTAAATTATTTAGTTATTTATGTTATAAATAACTAAATATACAAGAAAAGCAGTTGAACAATTTCGCTAAATTTCTTAGTGTATACGAAATTAACCTTAGATAATTCAGGTGGTTTTACAGATGTAGATGAAGTAACCTTTGAAAATTTTCATCTAATAAAACAAGATGGTTTATTAGAAAATACATGGTGGTTGTATGAGGAAGTGTATAAAGTTAATAATCAATACGAATTTCATGCATTATTAGAAAATGGAAAGAACGAGTTAAAGGATTTTATTATTTCCGCTGAACGGGTTTACTTTACACGTAAAGACTTATAGTCGAATGTCTTCTTTTAAAATAATTGGTACTATTTTATCTGTAAATTAATGGAATTAATTTCACTAAATAAAGAATTTTTAAAATATAGGGGGCGCCCATGGATAAAAATGCATTAATCTCACTATTCCACAAAGAACTTCGACAAGAGGCTCAAGTAAAAGGTTACATAAGAGAGGAAACAGAACATGTCGTGCGTCACATTTCACAGTTTGGTGAAAAAGGGTTTATTGTCTCATCTAATATAAACGAAAGTGATGTAAGAGAAATTATTAAGAACGAGTTAAACTATTTTAGTAACCTTGAGCAAGATTTTGAGTGGAAGGTGTATAACTACGACAAGCCTGCTAATTTGAAAGATATTCTTGTACAAGAAGGATTCACAGTAGATGACCGTGAAGCACTAATGGTCATGAAGTTAGATGAACAGCATCCCTTGCTTAATCATGACCAACACGTCAATTTAAAGGAAATAACAGATGAACAGGGCATTCAAGACATTATTGTTCTAGAAGATGCCATCTGGAATGTACCGCATGCTGAGCTTGGAGAAAGACTTTGGAGAGATAAACAGAATAATCCTGAATCCCTATACCTTTATGGAATTTATGAAGATGGTCAGCTTGTAAGTGCAGCTTGGATGTATTTAGAAGAACACTCCTCCTTCGCCAGCTTATGGGGAGGTTCAACACTACCGTTGTTCCGAGGAAAAGGTTATTATACAGCACTTTTAGCTACTCGCGCAAAAAAGGCATATGAAAATGGGCATCCTTTCCTTACTGTTGACGCCAGTTCAATGAGTAGGCCTATCTTAGAAAAGAGTGGTTTTCTATGTCTTGCATACTCTTATGGCTGCCAGTCACCCTCTACCAAGTAGAATCCGTTAAAGGGTGCGTTAGTTGAATATGCGCTTTCCGAAATAATCAATTTTTTTTATGGTCCACTTTATCACACAAACTTAACAATTGACCAAATGATTGGAAATAGAAATTACCAGTGAAGGGAGAATGATTGGGTATTTATGGTATTATATAGTGAGCGAAGAAACAGAATAAAATTTTCCACCGAGCTTCGCAAACAATTAAAATTATCAATTGGGGGGTCCTGCCAACAAAATTTAGAAGGATAATCAGTTCCTACTTTTATAGAATAGGCTGAAACGGTACTTACTTAGGTTATAGTAACAGCTAGGTTTGAATAGCTGACAATTAAAAGGAGAGATTTCAATATTTATGTTTAAAAATTTTTTTGGAAAGTGCATAGTAACTTTTTTTGTTTTACTTCTACTTATTCCTGGTTTTACAAATCAAAAGGCTACAGCTAATTCACTACCTCAAAATGAAATGCGTGCAGCCTGGATTGCAACAGTTTCTAATATTGATATGAAGGCAGGTATGAATAAAACCCAATATACTCAATGGGTTCAAAGTACCTTAGACAAATTAAAAGCTAATAACTTTAATACAGTTATTTTTCAAGTTAAGCCATTAAATGATGCACTGTACCCATCTAAGCTTGCTCCATGGTCATCGTATATAACAGGCAAGACACAAGGGACCAATCCGGGTTTTGATCCATTGCAAATAATGCTGGACGAAGCACATAAGCGAGGATTAGAACTTCATGCTTGGGTAAACCCATATAGGGTCACGATGCCATCGCAATCTTTGTCTAATCTTGCTGCCGATAATGTAGCCCGTAAAAATTCTAATTGGGTAGTGAAATACGGTAAACAATACTATTTAGATCCTGGTTTGCCGGAAGTTCAAAATTACTTATTATCAACCATAGAAGAATTAGTAAGCAACTATGATATCGACGCAGTACATATGGATGATTACTTCTATCCTTATAAAATAAAAGGAGAGACTTTTCAAGATCAACAAACTTTTAAAAAGTATGGTGGCTCATTCAAAAATATTGAAGACTGGCGCAGAAATAATGTTAATGAATTAGTTAAAAAGGTTTATGCAAGCATTAAGGCAATTAAACCACATGTTCAATACGGAATATCTCCGTTTGGAATTTGGCGAAACAAAAAGCAAGATTCTACTGGTAGTAACACGAATGGAATGAGTAACTACGATGATCTTTATGCTGATACAAGACAGTGGATTAAAGATGGTAGTATCGATTATATTGCGCCTCAAATCTATTGGTCTAGAAATCATAAAGCAGCAAATTACTCGGTTTTATTAGATTGGTGGGGAAAAGAAGTTCAAACGTACGCAAAAGTCCATCCTGTTAATCTATATATTGGCATGGCCAATCATAAAGTTGGAAATGATTCTGATACTGCGTGGAATAATAAGACGGAACTTATAAGCCAAGTAAACGCCAACAGAGCAAATAATAATGCTCAAGGACAAATGCATTTTTCACTAAGAAGTATTAACAATAACGCTCTTGGACATGCTTCTTATCTAAATCAGCAACTATACAATTATAAAGCTTTAACACCTTCAATTGATTGGAAAGACTCTGCAATACCTTTACGTCCAACTGATGTTAAATTGAGTAAAGAGTCTTCCGGCATGAAGCTTACTATTACAGATGAAAATAATACTCAACCAAGGAAATATGTAATATATCGATTTGATGGAACAAAAGAAGGATCATATGAAGACGTTAAAAATATAGTGGACGTAGTTTATAACACACAAGGTAATACGATTTATGTAGATACTAAGGCAAATAAGAGTAAAGTATACACATATGGTATAAAGTCTTTATCTGCTACAGGTGTGGAAAGTAAAACTGCTTTTGTTCTAAAAGACGGAATTCCTTACCAGTAGCAATAGAGTCAACAGCTGATTCTAAACACAAAAATCCATCAAACCCAATAACACTAAAGTCTCAGGAAAAACTTAAAAGTATTCCTGGGACGTTTAGTAAAGAGCTGAACATATCAAACTGAAAAATTTAATGGAAACACCCTCGTAACTATAGCTTACGAGGGTGTTTCCATTAGTTAGTTAAACGCAAAGCAACATTATACTGCGTGAAGATATATATGATTTTCACATCAGTAAGGGCAGGTTACGAACCGTCAAGCATGAGAAAATTTATGTTGTATCGTTAATGGTAGTTATCGTATGTAAGCCTTCCTCCTAGCCAAATAATTTTAGTTTACATAATATAAATTATAGGAAGTTACGTTTCATTGAAAAGTATACTTATGATAGTGAGATGAAACGAAGAAATAAACTCAGATGGTCGTTCATTCATCTGAGTTTATTTAAAGCTATTTATTTTTTCGTTAAAGCTTTAATATCTGCTACGATTGTTTCTACTGGTACATTTGAAGCGCCGTCATAATCTTTTACGACAACACCATCAGCATTTACTAAATAAAAGCTTCCCATATGTACAACTTGATCGGAATTCGGATCATTTTTCACTATCGAATTAAATGATTTTCTGGCAAATTGCTCAATATATTGCTGCTTATAGCCTGTTAGTAACTGCCATTTACTATCATCAACAACTGAATATGTTTTTAAATAATTTTTTAAAACATCGGGTGCATCCACTTCAGGATCTACACTGAATGCTACGATTTGATAATCATTTACACCTTCATCTTTTAATGATTTTTGTACATCAGCCATATTAAATGTCATCGGCGGACAAATCGAATTACAATTTGTAAAAATAAACATAGCTAACCAAGGCTTGCCTTTTAAACTATCTAAGCTTACTTGCTCATTGTTTTGATTTGTAAATGAGAAATCTTCCACATCAATACTCATTTTAGGTTCAAATTTATAACTGCCACATGCCGCCAAAATACTGCTTAATACTAGTAACCCAACTAGCATTAATTTTTTCTTTCCAACCAAATTGCACACTTCCCTCCAATTATTTCATCATTTTTAATTGTATAAATTATAGAATACAAATACAAGATAATGAGCTTGAATCAATTCCTCTTTTAGTCATTTGCTCTTTATTTGTATGTTTTTAGTAATTAACGACCTATTCTATGCAAAAAAACAAAAAAATTTTTTAGCATTTTCTTACTAAAATTTCATATTTCCTAGTATATTTTAAGTTGTTATATAACAATCAATTTTGGTATTTTCCTTTTTTAAAATAATCTATAGAAAAATAATGAAAGCAACAATTTTCTCTTTCGCGCTTAATTTTTCTCCCACATTCGATTTTATTAGCGATATATTATTAATAAAATACTATTTTGAAAGCTAAAACTGATCTTTTTCAAACAAAGATTTTCTAATAAAACCTTATTATTTCTATGTTATTTCAATAATCTAAATTTAACTAAAAATTTAAAAAACTAAAAATTTAGTATTGCATTATAGGTTTCTTCCTCATAAAATAAGTGAATATAGCGACCAGCAAAAAGAAATATATCGCTTAAAACAGAATTTAATAACTTTAGGGGGAATAATAATGGCGAATGTTACGGACAACAAAAACGTCCAATCAGTTGACTATAATGCAATTGAAGCTATGGAATCGTTCAACATTTTCGTGAAAAAGAAAAATACCTTTCTTTTCTCGATTACAGCAGGGTTTTTAATTCTTTATATCTTGCTACCCATCCTTGCTTTCCAGCCTGTACTACAACAAAAAATCATTGGTAGCATAACAGGCGTTTGGATTTATTCTGCAGCATTATTTATCATGACCATTGTGCTTTGTACAGTATATGTAAAAAAAGCGGCTTCATTCGATAAAGCAGCTGCTGCAGTTCTTGCTGAGTATCAAGCGAAAGGTGGAAAATAAATGAATTTGGTCTCAATAGGATTCTTCTTAGGAATCGTAGGATTAACATTAGTCGTGACATATATTGCAGCGAAACGCACTTCTTCGGCAAGTGATTTCTACACTGCGGGCGGTGGTTTAAAAGGTTGGCAAAACGGCTTTGCGATTGCTGGGGATTACTTATCAGCTGCAGCATTTCTAGGGGTTTCTGGTGCTATTGCTTTAACAGGTTTTGATGGTTTCTTCTTCTCAGTTGGTTATGTTGTTGCGAACTTAGTTTTACTCTATGTAATAGCTGAACCAATGCGTAATCTAGGTCGCTATACGTTAGCTGATATGTTAACTGCTCGTTTTAATGAAAAGCGAATTCGTGGTGTAGCTGCTACTGGCACAATTATTATCGTTATTCTCTATATGATCGCTCAATTAGTTGGTGCCGGCGCACTTATTAAATTATTATTTGGTATTGAGTACTGGATTGCGGTGTTAATTGTAGGGGTTATGATGACTACATATGTATTATTTGGTGGTATGACAGCAACTTCTTGGGTTCAAATTATTAAAGCTGGACTGTTATTATTCGGGACAGGCCTATTAGCAACACTTGTCCTGATGAAATTTGACTTTTCGTTAGTGAAAATGTTTGATACAATTTCCGCCGACCATGGCGACAAATTTTTAGTGCCTGGTATGAAGTACTCAAGCTCAATTGACTCTGTGTCAATGATGATGGCGCTTGTATTAGGTACATCAGGTTTACCACATATTTTAATGCGCTTCTTTACAGTTAAAGATGCCAAAACAGCTCGTGCTTCTATTTCTTGGACAACTTGGATTACAGCTATTTTCTTTTCCTTAACAATTTTCTTAGGTTTCGGTGCGATGCACTTTGTAGGTCTAGATAAAATCATCGCTGAAAGCAAAGCTGGAAATACAGCTGCCCCACTTTTAGCTGAATTCCTAGGTGGCGATGTATTAATGTCATTCATCTGTGCAGTTGCTTTCGCAACGATTTTAGCGGTTGTTTCAGGCTTAGTTTTAACAGGTGCTTCTGCTATTTCTCATGATATTTATGGTGAAATTATTAAAAACGGTAAATTAACTGAGAAACAACAAGTTGTTGCGGCTCGTACAGGTTCTATTTCGATTGCCATTATTTCTATTATTCTTGCGTTGTTTGCACAAAGCTTAAATGTTTCATTTTTAGTATCGTTTGCATTCTGTATCGGCGCTTCTGCAAACTTACCAGTTATTTTATACACTATCTATTGGAAAAAGTTTAATTCAACTGGTGCTGTTACTGCAATGGTAACTGGTTTAGTATCATGCTTAATTTTAGGCGCAATGGGCCCGAACGTATGGAGTCCGATTGAAGGTGCTGCCATATTTGTTGGCGAGCCATTGGTGCCTCTGGCAGTTCCAGCTATCATTACAATCCCGCTAGGCTTTATTGCCGGTTATTTAGGTTCAGTTCTTTCCGCTAGCAAAGTTTCTCAAGCTGAAGCAGATCGTATTTACAAAGAGATACGTGTAAAAGCTAATACCGGTGTATCTGTATCGGATATTTCTCATTAATAGATTTATATCGTAATTTTTTATCAACTATTAATAAAAAGACTCGACTTCGGTCGGGTTTTTTCTGTTTTTTACGTTTAAAATGCAAACATTTTACTTATCGAACAATACTATTCCTTTTCCAAATTTAAGAAAATATCCATTTTCCACTAGATTAATAGTGTTTATTTTTTCTGGAAAAAACGTATTTTTTCTCGGTTATTACAACCTCATTTTTGTCAAGAAGCTAGTAATATCCTTGCTTCATTGATTTATCTGAATATTCCAAAACCCTTTAATTTCTAGGCTTTGTCATGTATTTTCTGTTTAAAGACTATTTTTGCGGAAATTTTTTTTCCATAATTTTTCTGAAATGTATTGCAATTTTGTGAACTGTCTCATAAAATTAAGATGTGAATTCACTAAAGTAGCAAAATTCAGTATTTAAGCAGTAAAAATAAACACAAAATGGGGAATGTTTATGGCGAACAATCAAGCAAGCAAAAGCATTGTAATTGATTATGATGCAATTGCCAAACAAGAATCGTTTAAAGCACTCGTTAAGAGAAAGAATGCCTTTCTTTGGTCAATCACTGCATTTTTCTTAGCGGCTTATATGCTTCTTCCGATTCTTACATCTTACACAACAATCCTACACCAAAAAGCTTTTGGGGAAGTTACTTGGGTATGGATTTATGCAGCAGGATTATTCATTATGACTTGGTGCTTATGTCACCTATATGTTGCGAAAGCAAATAGCTTTGACAAAGAAGCAAAAGCAATTATCGCTGAATATGAAAACGGAGGTGGCCGCCTATGAGCCCAATAGCAATATTCTTCTTCGTAGCAATCGTTGGTCTTACATTAGTTATTACATGGTGGGCATCTAAACGTACATCATCTGCGACAGACTTTTATACTGCAGGCGGCGGCTTAACTGGCTGGCAAAATGGACTAGCTATTGCTGGTGACTACTTATCAGCAGCTTCTTTCTTAGGGATCGCTGGTGCTGTAGCATTATTCGGATTTGATGGATTCTTCTTCTCTATCGGTTATTTAGTAGCATACTTAGTGGTTCTTTATATTGTAGCTGAGCCATTACGTAACCTTGGTAAATTCACATTGGCTGACATGATTACAGCACGTTTTAATAATTCTAAAGTTCGTGGTACAGCAGCTTTAAGTACTATTACAATTGTTTTATTCTACATGATTGCACAACTTGTTGGTGCAGGCGCACTTATTCAATTACTTCTAGGTATCGACTATTGGGTTGCGGTTTTAATTGTAGGTGTTATGATGACGACTTACGTTTTATTTGGCGGTATGACTGCAACTTCTTGGGTTCAAATTATTAAGGCCTGTCTATTAATGTTAGGTACGGTTATTATTTCGTTCTTAGTATTAAAAGAGTTCGGCTTCAGTATTGCTACAATGTTCAAAGATATGTCTACTGCTACTGATAGCGGTGCGGCATACTTAAATCCAGGACTGAAGTATACTGATGGTCTTGATACAATTTCAGTGTTAATTGCACTTGTATTAGGTACTGCGGGTCTTCCACATATCTTAATGCGTTTCTTCACAGTAAAAGACGCAAAAACAGCTCGTTCTTCAGTAATCTGGGCAACTTGGATTGTAGGTATTTTCTATGTATTAACAATTTTCCTAGGTTTCGGTGCAGCTGCATTCGTTGGGAAAGAAAACATTATTGCAGCAAACGCGGCTGGTAACATGGCTGCTCCACTACTTGCAGAAGCACTTGGTGGAGACATTCTATTCTCATTCGTTTGTGCGGTAGCATTCGCAACTATCTTAGCGGTAGTAGCAGGCCTTGTTCTTTCTGGTGCATCTGCCCTATCACATGATATTTATGGTCAAATCATTAAAAAAGGTAAAGTGACAGAAAAAGAACAAGTTCTTGCGGCTCGTATTGGTTCAATCACAATCGCTGTCGTATCAATTCTTCTTGCTCTTGGTGCACAAACGTTAAACGTAGCGTTCTTAGTATCACTAGCATTCTGTATTGCAGGATCGTCTAACTTACCAGTAATTATTTACACGATTTATTGGAAACGCTTTAATACTGCAGGTGCAGTAACTGCGATGTTAACAGGTTTAATTTCTGCTTTAATACTTGTTGCTGTATCTCCAAATGTTTGGAATCCAGTTGAAGGAAAAGCAATCTTCGTTGGTAATCCATTAATTATGTTAACGAATCCAGCAATAATCTCTGTTCCACTAGGCTTCCTAGGTGGATTCATTGGAACTTTACTATCTAAAGAATCTGATGAAGCAAAATATCGTGAAGTTGATGTTAAAGCAAATACAGGTATTTCTGTACAGGATGTATCTCACTAATATGATAACGTAAAACCTCGTAGGCTTATAGCTTACGAGGTTTTACTTTCCTCACCTTTTTCGGTAATATATTGGTAATATGAAATGGAGTGATTATGATGGCATTTTCTAAAGCAAAAAAGAAACGTATGCATTTAAAACGTACGCAAGGCAAGGATGTTGAGAAAAAACGTCAAACTTCCCCTTTTAGTACGCATGAGCGCGTGACAAAAACAAAACGGGCAACACTAGAACATATTCGAACAAAACATAGGAAACAGCCACAAGGAGATGATGACTCGCTCTAAATGTGGCTGTTTTTGGTCCTATCCTTATATTTCATAAAATAATTTCGTGTTTTCAGTCACTTTCTGCCCCGCTTCTTGCACTGTAATCCCTTTAAGCGACGCAATGACATCGATTGTTTTAGCCATCATACACGGAGAGGTACGAGCATTTTCAAAAGGTCCTTCAAATGGCCAAGGTCCATCCGTCTCTACCATCATTAGTTCCAATGGATAACTTTTTATTAACGTTTGAATCTCCGCTTCATATACACAATCCGGAGTAATGGAAATAAAATAGCCATTATGTATCATGCGCTCAATTGCCTCTTCACTTCCTTTAAACCAATGAAAATGTGCTTTCGTTACAGCATGTCGCTCAAGCAAATCACAAGCGATGAGCGCATCCTCATAAACAGCATGTAAAACAATCGGTTTGTGAAGCTCTTTTGCTAACTGAATAAATTGATCTAACAGTTCAATATAAGGACGCTCATCAAGTACTTGAGCCTGTTTTCGATAATAAGGTAAGCCAACCTCGCCAATCGCAACCATATCCTCTGCATGAAGCCGTATCCAATTGAAAAGTGCTTGTTTATCATGGTCACTAGGTAACGACTGCTCAGGATGAAAACCATACGCCGCCTTGACCTTCGTAAATAAATTGGATAACGTCAACGTTTTCTCACACGATTGCAAATCTGTACTCACCGCAATCACAAATTGCGCTTCTTCAAGTAGCTTTGGTACATCCTCTTCCTTATACTGATCTAAATGAATATGAGCATCAATCAACATAACTATCGTCCTTTTCTTCTTTAAGATAATGAAACAATTGTTTTTTTAATTGTGTAAATTGTACACTATGTCGAATTTCCTCTGAGCGAGGTCGCGCAAATGGCACAATAATTTCCTCTTTCAGCGTAGCTGGACGTTTCGTTAAGACAATGATGCGGTCTGCTAAAAATAGCGCTTCTTCAATACTATGGGTCACAAACAGAATTGATTTTTTATATTCTTCCCATATAGATAACAGCCAAGCTTGCATTTCTAATCTTGTAAACTCATCGAGTGCTGAAAACGGTTCATCTAAGCACAAAATCGGTTTCTCGCTTACGATGGCACGCAGAAAAGATACACGTTGTTGCATGCCCCCTGATAAAGCATGCGGATAGGCTTGAGCAAATGAAGCAAGTCCCACCTTTTCTAGCCAAGTTTGTGCAAGCTCTATATTCGGTCGATGATGCAGTTCTTCCACAAGCATGACATTTTCTAATATGGTGCGCCACGGTAATAAGCAAGGTTGCTGCGGCATATAGCCAATAGTGCCTGATTTTTGTTGAATGTCTTCTCCATTTAACAAAATTGCCCCGTGATCCACATAGGTAATACCACCAATTAATTGAAAGAGCGTGCTTTTCCCACTCCCTGAGGGGCCAATGATTGCCACAAATTCTCCTTCCTTAACCGTAAAGGATAAATTCCGAACAACTTCAAGCGAACCAAACGATTTAGATATGTCGTGAATGTTCAGCATGTGATCCTCTCCCCTTTACTAAAAGCTTCTCTAACAAACGAATACTGCTAAATAACAACAAACTCAATAACACAATCGCAAAAATTGCTACAAATACCCGGTCTGTGCGAAACGATGATTGTGCAAGGGTCATGTAAACACCGATGCCCTTTTTCGCACCAAGCCATTCTGCAATCACGGCCCCCATGACACTATACGTCGCCGCAATTTTAATGCCTGAAAATATAGATGGATACGCAAACGGCCATTCTAACTTCCAAAAGGTTTGTCGCTTTGTCGCCCCAATCATTGCAAAATAATGCTTTAGCTCAGGTGATGTTTGCCGAAAGCCATCCATGGCTGCAATCACGATAGGGAAAAAGCACACGAGGCAAATAATAATTAGCTTGGGTAACAGCCCAAAACCAAACCAAATAATTAATAATGGCGCAAGTACAAGCACAGGCACATTTTGCGATACAATTAAAATAGGATAGACAAATGCCCGCATTGTAGCGGAACGATGTAATAGCACCGCAACACTTAAACCACATACAATGCCGATTACTAGACCTAGTAAGGCAAGCTGTATAGTAGCGAGCACATGAGGCATAAAGGTTTGCAAAGAGTGAATACCCTCAACCGCAATGGCACTTGGTGCTGGCAACAACCATTGCGGAATATTAGCTAAACGTATGATAACCTCCCAGATGACTAACAGGAAGGCGATAAAAATAATCGACCTTCCTTTCATGAGAATTTGCCTCATCCGCGGTATTTCTCCGTTAATGTTCCCATCGAAATACCTGCTGGCTGATATAAAATTTTTACTTGTGTAATAACATTGATGGCACCTAGTTCAATCATTTTTTTATTCATGTCTTCTATAATTTGCAGCAAAGTAGATAATTCACCTTCCATCGTCGTTTCAAGTGGGTGAACCTCATAGTGCACACCTGATGCATCGATTACCGCAATCGCAGCATCAACATATGGAATGACATCCTCATATTTTTCTGTTTTCGGTATAATTTGTACACTAATTAATGAATTCGCCATTTATTTTGCTCCTTTCGTTGGTAAAAAATCATTGGTAAAGGCTTGCTCAGCATGGAACTCGCCTTCTAAAACATTGTTTTTTGTCATCCAGTCTGCATAGTTTTCCCAAACGGATAACTTTTGTTCGCCCCATTGCGTTGCATCATCTTGATATTTATTTGCTAACCATTCCTGACTTTTATGCACAAGTGCTTTATCTAAATCAGGAACCGCTTCAAGTAATAGATCAGCCGCTTCACTTGGGTGCTCAATTGCATATTCATAACCTTTAGCCGATGCCGCAACAAATGCCTTTACGACGTCCGGATTTTCTTTTATCATTTTTTCATTCGTAGCTAGTACCGGTGTATAATAATCAAGTTGCTTACTATAGTCAGTCAAATACTGCATATTTATTGTTTCCCCACGAAGTTCTGCCTCAATCCCTGTCCAAGCATAAAAAATCCACGCAAAATCAATATCCTTCTGCATCATGGTAAAAAAGTCTAAATCGCCTGCATTGACGATATCTAATTGATTGATATCCGCATTTGCTGTTTGCATAAGTGATTGTAAAACAGCTTGTTCTAATGGCGCACCCCAGCCTCCGTAAGTTTTTCCTTCATAGTCTTTAGGTGACGTAATGCCCTTTGATGCAACAGATGCAAAGCCAGACGTATTATGTTGAATAATGGCTGCAATCGACACAAGCGGCACGTCTTGTACACGTGCTTGCGTAATACCTTCCTGGTAGCTTACGCCAAATTGTGCTTTACCGGATGCTACAAGCTGATCAGCACCCGCTTCTCCAGGTAAAATAATGTCTACGTCTAAGCCTTGCTCTTTAAAATAGCCCAACTTTTTCGCAACGTACAGTCCTGTATGATTGGTATTAGGTGTCCAGTCCAGGACGACCGATACCTTTTTTAATGAATTTGTTTCCTCTTTGTCTGCTTTTTCGCTACAACCAACTAATGTTAACAGTGCAGCAATGACAACGAATAACCATTTTTTCATGCTGTCTCCTCCAAGTTTAATAATTTGAAAGTGTTCATGATTGAATGTCATCACCAGTAGAAAACGTATTCTCAGCATTGTTGCACACGCTTGTTGCGGATTATAGGTGTGTTGTGGGTAAATTCCTGTCTAAACAAAAAAACGCCTAGGAATTATCCCAGACGTTTGCAAACGGTATCAAAAAAATGTGTACAATTATTTTTGAATAGATGTTCCCTACGCTGGTACGAGCCAAATCAGGTTCAAAGGGTCAGCATCTAAACGGATGCACTCTCAGCTGGCAACTTCCAGCCCCCCTACATTCTTTACTTATGAACTTTTCGAAGATTATTATACCCATATCTATCGTAAAAAGACAAGCTAGTAATTTTTAAGTAATAATAAAGGTATCAGTGATCACCTATAATCAATCTATTTCAACTTTTTTCTTTTATGGACTATGAAATATACAATCATGGCAATAACTATTGCCGAAGTTGCCCAAACATATAGTTGATTTCTATTATATTGACTACTCAAATTAACTTCTTCTATAGGAGGCTGTCCTGCTCCAAGTATCTCTAAATCTTCCTGTGAAGTACTCAATATATTCGTACGATCACAAGTGACTGTTACAAGCGATTTTCCCCCATATACACTTGAGTCATCAGCATAAACCAAATATTCTTGTCCTTTTATAAAAGGATAGCCACAATCCCCATCACCTTGACCAGTACTAAGAATTAGTTGCGATTGTTTAACACCCTTCCATGTGTTCGTTACTTCAAAGAGAACAGAATGTAATGTATAGCCTTTTAAACTTCTTTTCTCTTTTATTTCAATAACCTTCCCACTAAATACGGCTATTGAACGTTCGAATTCTTGTTCAACACTTGGTAAATCGGCACACGAACAAGCACTTGTTATCGAAGGAAAAGATACTATCATAAAAATGAAAACTAGAAATATCATTGCCTTTTTCACATATATCATCTCAATTTCCCCATGGTCATCTAATTCTAATATTTTATACTATACCCCTTTATTGTCGACCCTTCCTTAGTCATTAATAATATGAATAATTTTTTGGTGAGCATCTAAAGCTTCAGGAATTGGCATCACAACAAACACATGAAGCATGTTTGGGTAAACATAAGTGTTTATAGCAATTCCTTGTTTAGTAAGTTTTTCATCAAAGGTCATGGCATCCGGATATAGCGCTTCATGTGTACCAATAAAATGAGTAATCTTCGCAACTCCTTGAAAGTCACCGTAAATTGGACTAATTAATGGGTCCGATAAACTTTTATCAGCTGCCCATAGCTTTGTAATGACTTCCATTCCTTCACGAGCTAAAAGCGGATCCTTTTCATCATATTCAGGTAAAAGCGGGTTGCTCAAAGTCATATCAACACAGGCAGATAATAAAATAATATCTTTCGGTTGAGGCAGGTCTTCCAACTTTAAAAGTTGGGCTAGTGCAAGCGCAATATTTCCGCCAGAAGAATCGCCCATAAGGGTCACTTGATTTGCGCTTTCAACCGTTCTAACTATTTCTTTATATAGGTGGAGGATTTTCGGATAAGTATCCTTATAGTTAAAATGAGGTACTTTTGGATAAATAGGCGCAATAATTTTGGCATCTAAGGATTGTGCCATGTTATCCATAAACATCCAGTGCAAATCCAAAGGTTGACTTGTCCAAGCACCACCATGTAAATAGAGAATCACTTTTTGATTTGAGGACATTTGATTATTTAATGTGAAGACCTGGATGCCCTCGAACGACATCTCCTGAATATCACTTGCAAATTTAACATCTTTGCCAATAGCATAAGGTATCGTATTTTCAGTTCCTCTTTGCTTAAGGAAGCTTTTAGTGTTTTCAATAGTAGAAAAACTTTTCTTATTCCCCTGAGCAGCTATCCATTTTGCAAATTGAATACTTTCTTCGGATTGTTCTTCATGATAAATTTCTACACTCATTTGTTTCTCTCCCTTTAAACTATTTCTTGTTCATGCTGCTTCATAACACTGAATGATGTAAATTTGCCGAAATGGCACTTCTAAAAATTGAGCACTATCTTTCAATATGATTGGTATTCCACTAATAAAACTGTTAGAACAAATAATCCTAAAAAAGACAAAGTCCTACCTTCTTACTGTTTAAGTAAAATCTTTTTTAACCCTTACTTGATTTTAACATAATTAGCCAATTTCAGTTTTAATAATTACCATTCTCGTTTAATGAAGGTGAGAAGTTAAGACTACGAAATTCCACATTTTTAGTGGCAAAATGAATAAAAAATGAGCCCGGAATTGTATCTCCAAGCCCATGTGTATACTACTTATTAGATTTGTTCAGACATTATAAATCCACACATGTAAGTGCACATTTTGTTCTTGTAAATACCATCCTGATTTTTCATAAAAATCATTTTATGAAATGATAGGTAATTCATTTATCGTGTCTAGCATCTTTTATAATAACCCTTGCCCCCGATAATTTTCACTAATCGCAAATTGATACAAAGATAATTTGAGCTGGGCTTGCTTAGGATAGCTGCATAGTTCCCCCTTAACTCTTTTAAGACAAAAAAGAGTTATAAATTTCTCCTATAATACCCTCGAGTTGATGGACACCTAATTCTGTATTCGTCATTATTACTACACCTTTCTCTAAATAAGGAAAAGCCACCATCATACATTGAGAACCTACTCCCCACCCAAGTGATGTAATTTCTAATTCATTTTCAGCGCCTTCAAGAAACACACCTAATCCAGTCCAACTCTTACCTCTTTGCGGGGTTATCATTTCTTTAGCTAAACTTTCAGAAATGCCTAACTTACTTTCTCCTTGAATAGCATTCATTAACTCAATAACTAATGCAGCTAAATTCAAAGAAGTTGTCCATAATCCAGAAGCGGCTGGATAAGGATATATAGGATACTTTCCATCTATCAATTCACCTTTTTTGTTGTGACCACAAGAACAATTTGGTGCGTCTACTTCCAACATCGTCATATTGATATGGCTATTTGATAAACCTAATGGATTAAATATTTGCTCATTCATAACTTGCTGAAACGGTTTTTCAGTAACGTCTTCTATCAGTTGCTGAATGATACAAAAACCTGCATCTGAGTAATGGAATTCACTTTCCGGTTCACACTTGACGTCAATGGGAGTTGTACAATAAGGCGTTTGCCCCTCTAATAATTCAACCATCGTAGGAATCCCAATGTCAGAATTTAGTTCTGGAAAACTTCCTTCAGGGTCTTGAATGCCAGATTGATGACTTAGTAAGTTCCTCAAAGTCACTTTTTTATTTTTTGTCCAATCATTTTCTGGTACTTTCCACGATATAAGGCTATCATTCACATTGTTATCTAAGTCAAGAAGTCCATCCTCTACTAGCTTGATAACAAGGATTCCTGTTAAGAACTTACTAATTGAACACGCACTAAAAATAGAATCTTCATTTGTTTTTCTATTGCAACCCACTTCTAATATACCGAAATTTTCTGCTCCACAAATTTTACCGTCCTCAAGCCATGTGATACTTAAACCTTGGACATTATAGTGTTTCATTCGTTCTTCAATGTCGATGTTTTTTAACTTCATAATGCTCCCCCTTGCTCGTATAATCCAATAAATCATACCACGAATGTATGTTCTGTAGTATATATTTGTAAAATGAATTTAAAATCAAGGCAGGAGTTAATATGCCACTTTTTCTGAACAAAGCTTTCATTTATGAAAAAAGCCCATGTTCGTTGTCAGAACATGGGCAAAATAGGTTGTTATTCTTCTTTTTTCATTTTGACTACATGCGAAATCGCACCATCAGTCGCAATATCTACTTTAAAGGAACCATTTGAATGGCGATCAGCACGAGTCAATCCTTTGACATCGATTATTTCTTGGACGCCTTTTTCAGTTTCGACTACTACTTGTTCATCATCACTAGCTTGTACAACCGCCACAATACGATGTGGATTGGCTTTTAATTCTGTTAACACTTTTAAACCACGTTTCGCGCGGCTAGCCATATCGACTTCAGCAACATTCATCTTCTTCACAGCTCCACGCTGTGTAACAATTACAACATACTCCGTATTGGCCGGGTTTAAAATCGTTACACCAACGAGCGCTTCCCCATCTTTCAGTGTAATACCTTTGACACCACCTGTTTTCACACCAGTGACTGGTAACTCTTCTATCGGGAAACGGATAGCATAGGCAGTATCAGTAATTAATAATAATTCCGCTTCGTCTGATACAATGTCCGCCATGATCATTTCATCACCAGATTTGACATTCATCGTCTTAATCGGTTTTGAATAACGTGTCACAGCATAATCAGCCAGTGGCGAGCGTTTTATTTGTCCTTCTTTTGTAGCCGTTAAAATATACGTATTTGGCTGCTCAAACGAGTCAAAACCATAGACTGCAAGTATCGTTTCGTCCTCACCTGTCGGCACAATACTGGAAATATGCTGACCAAGATCTTTCCAGCGAATATCCGGCAATTCATGGACAGGCTGATAAATATAATTTCCGCGATTTGTGAACAACAATAAATGGTGCTGGGTATTTAAATTTGCCTCATACAATAAATAATCCGAATCTTTCATGGCAATATCTTGGCCATTGGATGCTGCATGAGAACGGGTAGAAGTTCGTTTAATATAACCGTCCTTTGTAACTGTCACAACAACTTCTTCACTTGGAACGAGCACATCTAACGTAATTTTAATTTCTTCAATTTCTTGTTCGATTTTTGAACGACGTGGTTCAGAGAAACGCTTTTTAATGTCTAGTAATTCTTGTTTAATTACACGAACTAATTTCGCCTCACTATGCAAAATACCTTCTAACTTTGCAATCAATGCATTTAATTCATCTTGTTCATGACGAAGCTCTGTAATATCCGTATTTGTTAAACGGTATAATTGTAAGCTGACAATCGCCTCAGATTGCACTTCTGTAAAGTCATATTTGACCTGTAAATTCGTTTTTGCATCACGCTTATCATTGGATGAACGAATGGTTGCAATCACTTCATCTAAAATCGAAAGTGCTTTTATCAAACCATCGACAATATGTGAACGATCCTTTGCTCGTTGTAAATCATATATCGAGCGATTTGTCACCACTTCCTTTTGATGGGCTATGTAAGCATCAAGGAGCAGTGGCAATGTCATCATTGTAGGACGACGATTATGAATAGCAATCATATTAAAGTTATAGGCTACTTGTAAATCCGTAGTTTTGAATAAATAGTGTAAAATTCCTTGACCTGGTATATCCTTTTTCAGCTCAATAACGACACGTAAACCAGTACGATCTGATTCATCGCGAATTTCAGCAATACCTTCAAGGCGTTTATCGACACGTTGCTCGTCAATTTTCTTGACAAGATTCGCTTTGTTTACATCATACGGTAATTCCGTAATAACGATTTGCTCTTTGCCACCTTTTAATGGTTCAATGGCTGCCTGTGCACGGACGATAATTTTGCCACGCCCTGTTTCATAAGCCTTTTTAATGCCATCTACCCCTTGGATAATACCACCTGTTGGAAAGTCAGGGCCTTTAATTACTGTCATAAGGTCATCTACTGTAGCATTCGGTTTCTCTAGACGCATTAAGACAGCATCTAATACCTCATCAAGCGCATGTGGCGGAATATCAGTCGCATAACCAGCAGATATCCCAGTCGAGCCATTAACAAGCAAATTCGGGAAGCGAGCCGGTAAAACTGTCGGCTCCATATCCTGATCGTCAAAGTTTGGCACAAACTCCACCGTTTTTTTGCCGATATCACGTAACATTTCTGCAGCAATAGCTGACAATCTCGCTTCTGTATAACGCATCGCAGCTGGTGGGTCACCATCAACTGAGCCATTATTACCATGCATTTCAATCAGCATATGGCGCGCTTTCCAATCTTGACTCATACGCACCATTGCTTCATATACCGAGCTATCACCATGCGGATGATAGTTACCAATAACATTCCCGACTGTTTTAGCAGACTTACGGAACGGTTTGTCGTTCGTATTCCCTTCCGTATACATCGCAAATAAAATACGACGCTGTACAGGTTTAAGACCATCGCGTGCATCAGGCAACGCGCGGTCTTGAATAATATATTTACTATAGCGACCAAAACGGTCACCCATTACTTCTTCTAAAGGTAAATCTTGAAACTTTTCCGTACTACTCATGCTTGGTCCTCCTCTTGTTGGATGAATTCATTTTCTAAAATATTGGAATCATCCTCCATACCGAAGTTTACATTTGCTTCGATCCATTTACGGCGTGGCTCTACTTTATCGCCCATTAACGTCGTCACACGACGCTCAGCGCGTGCACCATCTTCAATGGTTACACGAATCAGCGTACGTGTGTCAGGATTCATCGTTGTATCCCACAATTGGTCAGCATTCATCTCACCAAGACCTTTATAGCGTTGTAGCATATAGCCTTTGCCGACCTTTTTAATGGCTTTTTGCAAGTCATTTTCGGTCCAAGCATACTCAATAACTTCTTTTTTACCAGTACCCCTAGATACTTTATAAAGTGGTGGCAAGGCAATAAATACTTTGCCAGCCTCAATTAACGGGCGCATATAACGATAGAAGAACGTTAATAGCAGCACTTGAATATGTGCACCGTCCGTATCCGCATCGGTCATAATAACGACTTTATCGTATGCAGAATCTTCTACTGAGAAATCCGCTCCAACACCAGCACCAATCGCATGTATAATCGTAGAAATTTCTTCGTTTTTCATAATATCTTGGAGCTTTGCTTTTTCAGTATTAATAACTTTACCGCGCAACGGTAAAATCGCCTGGAATGTTCGATCTCGCCCTTGTTTGGCTGAACCGCCGGCAGAATCACCTTCGACTAAATATAGCTCGTTTTTCGCAGCATTACGAGATTGCGCAGGTGTTAGTTTTCCTGAAAGAATCGTACTACCTTTTTTATTTTTCTTGCCGTTTCGAGCATCCTCACGCGCTTTTCGTGCCGCTTCACGAACTTGTTGTGCACGAATAGCTTTACGTACAAGTGAAGCGGATAACTCAGCGTTCTCTTCTAATACATATAAAATTTGCTCGGATACTACGCTATCCACTGCTGAACGCGCTTCACTCGTACCTAACTTTCCTTTCGTTTGACCTTCAAACTGGAGTAAATGTTCAGGAATACGCACAGAGACAATCGCTGCTAAACCTTCACGAATATCTGTCCCTTCCAGGTTTTTATCTTTATCTTTCAGTAATCCAATTTTACGTGCATATTCATTAAACACGCGTGTTAAGGCAGCTTTTGCACCAGTTTCATGCGTACCACCATCACGCGTACGAACATTGTTAACGAACGATAAAATCGTTTCTGAATAGCCGTCATTGAATTGAAAGGCAAATTCAACCTCGATATCGTCTTGCTCACCCTCTACATATTTCACTGGATGAAGGACATCTTTTTCCTCATTCAAATACGCAACGAAAGCTTCAATGCCGTTTTCATAAAAGAAAACATCACCTTTGCCTTCCTCGCGTTGATCAATTAACTCAATTTTTAAGCCTTTTAATAAAAATGCAGACTCCCGTAAGCGTTCTGCTAGCGTATCATAATTAAATTTTGTAACGGAGAAAATCGTGTCATCTGGTAGGAAGTGGACAAGTGTTCCTGTTTGTTTTGTTTGACCGATTTCTTCAAGTGTTGTTACAGGGTGCCCGCCGTTTTCAAATCGCTGCTTATATTTTTTTCCGTCCCGATGAATCGTAACTTCTAAAAATGTTGATAAAGCATTAACGACTGAAGAACCAACACCGTGTAAGCCACCACTTGTTTTATAGCCACCTTGTCCAAATTTACCACCTGCATGTAATACTGTGAAAATAATTTCAGGGGTTGGTTTGCCCATTTTATGCATACCAGTTGGCATTCCACGTCCAAAGTCTCGAACGCTTAAGCTTTGATCTTTATGAATCGTGACGATGATATGAGAACCAAAGCCAGCAAGTGCTTCATCCACCGCATTATCTACGATTTCATATACAAGGTGATGAAGTCCTCTGCCATCTGTGGAACCGATATACATGCCGGGTCGCTTTCGCACCGCTTCTAATCCTTCTAATACTTGAATTGCGTCATCATTATAAACGCTAGGTGACTGTTTATTCGCCAAAAGATTCCCCTCCAAAAAACAAACGCATGTTCTGATTACGTTCTCATCCTAATAATAATAGCATTTCCTGTCAATAGCTAGTGACAGATTTATATATTTTTTCATTATGTCTCGACGGCTTTTCTCAATGATTGTTGTCCATAGTCGTGTAATACAGTCTGTTGACTATCCGAATAATGGATGAAAACCGTCGGAAGCGCTATCTTCATTCAGCCAGCAAAGTCGCCGACAAAACACTAATAATCAGCATACCACATGTGATTGGTAGGCGTTTTCTGTTGAATGATGATTTTTTATCGTTTCACATAGAAATTAAAGATAGACTTCTATTCTACCAAAGGAACGTGTGATTGACAAAATTGCCATTTTACCTATATTTTAAGAAAGCGCTTAGGTATTGATGCTATACTAGTACTGAATAACCTAACATAAGCTATTGTTAGCCTGTGACTTTTGAAATCATAAAGTAAAATTTTCCTTTTGTATTGAATTCAAGGCCTATGATGAAATCTCCTTCATACCATTGTAGATTAAAGAGAAAAAGTGTAAAATACTTGATACAAACTATTAGTACCAAGTGATATTATTTGGATGAAAGGAGTCCACCGATGTTAAACGGACTTATTATTTTATGTGCCTATCTTATCGGCTCTATACCTTCTGGGTTATGGATCGGCAAAATATTTTACAAAACAGATATTCGTGAGCATGGAAGCGGCAATTTAGGAGCTACCAATACTTTCCGGACTTTAGGAAAAAAAGCAGGATTAGTTGTGACAATAATGGACATTTTAAAAGGAACAGCTGCTGTGCTTTTAGTAACATTACCTGTCTTTTCTGATGCCTCAATCCATGGACTTATTTTAGGACTTGTTGCGGTCATTGGCCACATGTTCCCAATCTTTGCAAGTTTTCGTGGTGGCAAAGCTGTTGCCACATCAGCTGGTGTCTTATTAGGCTATTCTTGGCCACTATTCATCTTACTATTCATCGCCTTTATCGTAACGTTGAAGCTTACGAAAATTGTTAGCCTGACTTCGATGATTGCTGCGCTAGTTGCATTAATTTATTCGATAATCTACTTTTTTGTGACAGGCGATTTCGCTTTAGCTATATTAGTAGCATTTTTATTTATCTTTATTGTTTATCGTCACCGAGCAAATATTACACGCATTAAAAACGGCACTGAACCAAAAGTGAAATGGCTATAACATAGAAGGAGTTGGCGTATGAATATCTCACTTACAGACGAAGCGCTTCAATGGTTTAAAAATGAAATGGAAGTCGAAACAGGCGATACAATTCGCTTTTATGCTCGATATGGTGGTTCGAGTCCTTTTCATGAAGGTTTTTCTCTGGGCATGACACGTGAAGAACCACTCGAAATAGGCGTTCATACTGAAGCAGATGGTGTGACATATTATATCGAAGATAAAGATTTATGGTTTTTTAACGATTATAACTTACACGTTGACGTTGATGCACAACTTTACGAATTAAAATATGACTATGTTAAATAATGCAGTGTTTCCTTTCAGTAAATTGAAAGGAAACACTGTTTTTCTTTTGTTGTAATTAGTTGGTTTAGCTCTCCTTAAAATTGACTATCCTCATACTAGTTAATCTAGACATCGAGGAGGAGAAACAATGCCCAATTCAACAGACAATAATACCTCCCAACAGCAGCAGCCAACGACAAATTTACTGCACACATCTCTTGCTGAAAATATTTTTACAATTAAAGAAACGCTTGGTCATAGTAATGATGTGATACTGCGGGAGATTACCCTCGACAAACTCAATAATGAATCGATTGCTTTAATTAACATTGATGGTATATCAGATAAAACGGTTATTACCGATATTTTAGAGAATTTAATGCTCGACATTGACAATGAACCGGATCATAAAATTGATGACCTCAATGTCTATATAAAAAAGCAATGCTTAGCGGTAGGCGATGTTCAAGATGTTTTAGATTTCACGGTTCTATACAACGTTGTGCTTAATGGTGATACCGTTATTTTACTAGATGGACAATCCAAAGCAATTGCTACAAGCACAAAAAGCGCTAAAGATAGAGCCGTTACAGAGCCTCAAACAGAATCAGTAATAAGAGGACCAAGGGAATCCTTTACGGAAACATTACGTACGAATACGGCATTGATTCGTCGAAAAATTAAAAGTCCTGACCTGTGGATTAAATCTCGGGTTATTGGCGATGTAACCCAAACTGATGTAGCGGTTATGTATATAAACGGCATTGCGAATGACAAAATTGTCCAAGAGGTTCTTGACCGTTTAGATCAAATTAAAATTGATGGCATATTAGAAACTGGCTATTTAGAAGATTATATTCAAGACTCTAAATTTTCCTTGTTTCCCATGATCTATAATACGGAGCGCCCTGATGTGATTGCAGCAGAGTTATTAGAAGGCAAAATTGCAATATTGGTGGATGGCACTCCGCTAGTTTTAACCGTTCCAGTGATTTTTTCATCCTTTTTACAAGCAGCAGAAGATTATTATCAAAATTGGATTATCAGTTCACTAATCCGCCTTTTACGTTATTTTGGTATCACGCTTGCCTTATTAATGCCTTCTCTTTATGTTGCTATTACGACTTTCCATCAGGAAATGCTGCCAACAGCCATGCTTATTAGTATTGCTTCCCAGCGAGAAGGAGTACCCTTCCCTGCCGTTGTGGAAGCGTTATTAATGGAGATTGCGTTTGAAATATTGCGAGAAGCAGGTTTACGAATGCCAAGAACGATTGGGCCTGCCGTATCGATTGTCGGTACATTAGTCATTGGCCAAGCGGCTGTGGAAGCGGGTGTTGTTTCAGCCGTTATGGTTATTATTGTGGCACTAACAGCCATTTGTAGCTTTTTATTCCCTTCCTATGGCTTGTCGAATACGATTCGTGTACTGCGCTTCCCTTTAATGATTTTCGCAGCAGTATTTGGTTTATTTGGCGTGATGTTTGGCATTATGATTATCCTTCTACACTTATGTAGTTTACGTTCTTTCGGCGTTCCATATATGAGTCCATTTGGGCCAATTATTTTAAAAGATCAAAAAGATGCAATGGTTTTGTTCCCACGTAGATATTTATTTACAAGACCGCGTCTAATTAGTCAAAAAAATAATGTGAGAGCCCAACAATATCAGGTTCATACAAAAAGAAATAACCAATAATGAGCAAATGAGGAATAGTTCATGTCAAAACCAAAGACAATGTTGTTATTCTTAGCCCTCACTTTATTATTAAGTGGTTGCTGGAGTAAACGTGAGCTAAATGAATTAGGAATCGTCGTAGCACTCGGCATAGATAAAGTAGACGATTCCTATGAAATATCAATCCAAGTTGTTGATCCGAGCGAAATTTCCTCGAAGCAACCATCTAGTGGGCGAGCCCCTGTTGTCACTTATCATGCGAAAGGTAGCAGTGTTTTTGAAGCTATTAGAAGAATGACAACATTAACACCGAGGAAGCCTTATTTTTCACATCTACAAATCGTTGTAATTGGTGAAGAGTTAGCCAAAGAAGGATTAAACGAACCACTTGACTTTATAGCTAGAGATCATGAATTTAGAAATGATTTTGATGTCATTGTTTCTCATGAGGCTACAGCAAAAGAAGTCCTAAACGTCTTAACCCCGATAGAAAAAATGCCGGCTAATAAATTATTAAATTCAATCAAGGTATCCGAAAAATCATTTGGTTCCACATTATCTGTCAGTACCGATGAGTTGCTGAATACTCTAAGTGGACAGGAAAAAAGTGCGGTATTATCTGCAATAGAAATACAGGGAGATAAGAAATTAGGAATAGATCAAACCAATGTCGAAAGAATTACAACACCCGTTATTTTAAAATACGCTGGAATTGCTGTCTTTAAAGATGATAAATTGGTAGGCATTTTATCTGAAGAAGATAGTATTTACTATAATTATTTGAATAATAAAATTGAAAGTACGGTAGAAGTACTCGCTTGCCCTAAAGGAGGCGATCTATCAACAGAAATTACAAAATCGTCCTCTAAAATAAAAGGGACTTTTAAAAATAGTCAACCTAAAATTAAGATAACAATAGATATTACACAAAATATCGGCGAAGTGAATTGTGACATGAATTTAACAGCTGACAACGCCATTCAAAAAATTAATAAAAAGACGGAAGAAAAAATTAAAGAACAAACGGAAAAAACATTAAAAATTATTCAACAAGATTATCAGCTCGATATTTTAGGATTTGGTGAAGCACTCCATCGTGCAGATCCGCAAAAATGGAAAAAAATGAAAAAAGAATGGTCAACAATCTATCCAGATGTAACCGTCAACATCGAAGTGCATGTAACGACTCAAGGATTAGGAACGATACAAAATTCATTATTGTATAAATCAAAGGAGTAATTCTCGATGTTTATTTCCCTTACTATCATCATTGTTACTTTCATCATTGCTTATATAGTCATTCCCCCTTTGAAGAAAAAGGGCGAAAAAAAAACGATAGTCGTTTTTTCATTAATACTGACAATAGGAGCGGTATTAAATATTGCGATTGGCTTAAAGAAGAATATCCCTAGCCCATTAGATTTCATTACATTTATTTTTACACCTATTAGAAACTTTTTACTTTCACTTTTACAATAATTGAACAGAAAGGGTAGTGTACGATGGAAAAACAGATAATTAGCTCTAGACAATTTACAATCATTACCCTTCTGTATTCAATTGGAACGGCCATTTTAATTGTACCTGCGAGTATTACAAAGGCACTTCATCAAGATGCGTGGATTGGTGCAACACTTGGTGTACTTTTAAGCTTATTATTAGTTAAGCTCTTTATAACTTTAGGAAATCAAACGCCCGATAAATCATTTATCGAAGCTAACAATAAAATTTTTGGTAAATACTTTGGTACACTTACCTCACTAGGTTTTCTATCTTTAACCTTTTTTTCAGCGAGTGAATTATTATACTTTATCGGTAGTTTTATGCAAACAGAAATTATGCCGGAGACACCAACTTTATCCTTTGCTGTTTTATTTACGATTATTATTGTCTTTGCCTCGTATTTAGGCATTGAAGTATTTGCACGCTCTGCGGAACTACTATTTCCGATATTTATGTTCATTTTCATTGTATTTATGATTTGTATTTCACCACAAATTAATATAGAAAACATTCAACCTATTTTTGAAACAAAGACAAAACCATTATTAATTAGCACATTAACTTTTATGAGTATTTTTTCATTTCCACTTGTCGTCTTACTCATGTTTTTTCCTTCAAGTGTCAATGTTATCAAATCAGCACAAAAAGGCTTTTATATTGGTACCATAATTGGAGGGGGCGTATTAATCATTATTATCGCCTTATCAACACTTGTGATTGGGCCAACGAATACTTCCATTGAAACATTTCCTAGCTATGCACTAGCACAAAGAATTTCTATCGGTAATTTTTTTGAGCGTATCGAAATTATTATGGCTATCATGTGGATTATATCTATTTATATCCGAACATTTATCTATTTTTATGCCACTGTCATTGGGTTAGGACACGTACTCAAAATTAAAGACTCTCGCCCATTTATATTACCATTAGGCATGTGTATGATTGCACTAGCACAAATCGCCCATCCAAATATCGTTCACTCTAATAATTATAATCAAAAAATTTGGCCATTGTATTCTGCTGTCTTCACTGTTTTACTAGCTATATTACTTCTAATTGTCGCTAAAATACGCAACATAAAAAATGCTCAAAATCAGCAAAATACATCAAGTAATTCACAAGAAGCGAAAGTGCAGATAAAACCGCAAGAACCTAAAGAACAGGCTATCCCCGAGGAACCTAAAGAACAAGCTACACCCGAGGAACCTAAAGAACAAACTAAACCTGAGGAACCTAAAGAACAGGCTACACCCGAGGAACCTAAAGAACAAACTACACCTGAGGTACCTAAAGAACAAACTACACCTGAGGTACCTAAAGAACAGGCTACACCTGAGGTACCTAAAGAACAACCTACACCTGAGGAACCTAAAGAACAAACTACACCTGAGGTACCTAAAGAACAAACTACACCTGAGGTACCTAAAGAACAACCTACACCTGAGGAACCTAAAGAACAGGCTACACCCGAGGAACCTAAAGAACAGGCTAAACCCGAGGAACCTAAAAAACAGGCTAAACCCGAGGAACCTAAAGAACAAACTACACCTGAAAAAACAAACAATCCTAAGACAACAGACTTGCAATAAGTTAAAAATAAAGACTCCGGTTTCTCAAATAACGCTTGAGAAACTGGAGTCTTTTTTACTATATTAAAAATCGTGCCATCTTAAATATGATATTCGATTTCGTCTACAAAATCCCATTCATATGGCGTTTCTTGGTACACATAGTAGTTAAGCCAATTCGAAAATAATAAATGGGTATGTGCGCGCCAGGTATTAATCGGCTCTTTTGTAGGGTCATCATTCGGGAAATAGTTAACTGGCACCGCAATATCAATCCCTTTTGCTACATCACGACCATATTCATCAGCTAAAGTTGTTGCATCATATTCTAGGTGACCCGTAATCATAATGTTCTTATTATCCTTTGACTGAA
The DNA here is from genome assembly GCF_044762075.1 of Lysinibacillus sp. NPDC097195. NCBI lineage: Bacteria > Bacillati > Bacillota > Bacilli > Caryophanales > Bacillaceae > Lysinibacillus > Lysinibacillus sp. NPDC097195. Next base: position 1,187,099 of record NZ_JBIWDP010000001.1, read on the forward strand.
CAATAAATACGCCAGCATCTTCTGAGTAGGATAATAATCGCAATGCAGGGTGATTGCGTACTTCGTCGATTGAAACCGATGTATAGCGCGAATGTGGTGCTGTAAATAAATCACTAAAGCCGCGAACAAGATCAACCGTTAAATCTGTAATTACATGTGAATATACACCAGAACATTTTTCTGGTAATTCAAATTTGCCAATACCATAATGATGATATAATGCAGCTTGCGCACCCCAACAAATATGCAAGACAGATGTAACATTTTTCGCAGACCAATCCATTATTTCCGAAATTTCTTCCCAATAATTCACTTCTTCAAATGCCATTTTTTCTACAGGTGCACCTGTAATAATCATCCCATCAAAGCGACGATGGCGAATTTCTTTAAATGTCGAATAAAATAGCTGTAAATGTGATTTACTCACATTTTTTGATTCATGTGTCGCTGTATTTAAAAAAGTAATATTTACTTGTAACGGGGTATTCCCCAGCAATCGTAGCAGTTGTAACTCTGTTTTTTCTTTTTCAGGCATTAAATTAAAAATTAAAATGTTTAATGGACGAATTTGTTGTGTTTTTGCACGGTCTTCCTCCATTACGAATATTTTTTCCTCGCGTAAATGTTCTCCAGCTGGTAAGTTTTTCGGAATATTAATTGGCATGTTGTATTCCCCTTTTCTTTAATTTATCTCTCTATGTAAAATTAAAAAATCCCCCTCATTCCATAAGAGCAAGAATGAGAAGGATTATTATCACGTTCACTCTTATCTCTCAAAGGAAAATCCTTTGGTGGAATTAGCACCTTTCTAACAATGTTAGAGGTTGCTGAAGCGTCATAGGGCCAAATCCCTCAGCTTCTCTTGATAAGATTATTCAATTAAACAGAATTGTATCATGAACAATTAAGAATTTCAATAATACATAGAATATTTTGTGATTAAATGAATGAAAGCCTATTACTTGTTGAACACTAGTATAACTTTATTACTTCATATCGTTTATTTTATGCCTTATAATAAAAAGCATAGAAGCAAAATAATGAAACAATTAAATCTTAATGGTAATCATGAAGGTATTATGTTAACATATACCTTTAGTAACAGAGAGGAACGTGAGTATTTTGATTAAAATTGAACTCCCAAAACCAGACTTAGTAATTCGCCAACGCGAGCAAGTATTAAAACCAGGGGATGTAGAAATTCCACCTTTCCATGGTTTTATTGATTTCCATAAAATCACGCGTGAAAAAGGCGGTATTTTCTTATTCTACAACGAAAAAAATGAACTTTTATTTGTAGGGAAAGCTCGTAAAATCCGTCAACGTATTAAAAAGCATTTTGAAGATAATGTATCACCGATGAAAAAATACCGTGATGAAATTTTCAAAATTGAAGTGTACGAAATTGATGATCCAATGGAACGTGAAATTTACGAAACATATGCGATTAACACATTCCGTGCAAAATATAATCTTGATAAAGTATTTTATTAAAATGAACGCCGTTAGCATATAACTTGCTAGCGGTTTTTTTTATTTAAAGAAAAACACCCCGAGTGTTGTATCACTCAAGGTGCTTAGCATTTAGATAAATAAATCTTCATCCTTAAATTTATTGGCCGTTAATAAACTGACGATAACAAAGATTACTAAGGATGCTATGATCGGTATTGTCACCGTATGCATGCCAAAGATTGTTGGATAAAAGCGATCAATGATAATGTAGAATGTCATGCCTGTTATCATAGACGCAATTGCACCGTATTTATTAGCCTTTTTCCAATACAAACCTAGGACGACTGACCAAATAAAGACCGCTTCTAGACCACCAAAGGCAAATAAATTAAGCCAAACTAATAAATCTGGTGGATTTAACGCAAAAACAACAACAGCCAAGCCAATTACTGTCGTGACAATAAAGCTAGCACGTTTAATTTCTCCGTCATTAGCCGTTGGTTTCACGTAATTTAAATAAATATCCTTCACGACTGTTGAACTAACTAACATAAGTAATGCATTTACCGTTGACATTGTCGCTGCCATTGGTGCTGCTAGTACAATGCCTGCTAAAAATGGCGGTAAAACTTTTAGTGTTAAGAGCGGCATCACTTTATCGCCAATTTCGATACCAGGAATTACTGGACGGGCTAGCACACCAATCAAATGCATGCCGAACATAATCGTCCCTATAGCAATGGTGCCAATTATTATGGCTAAATGCATACTTTTAGAATCTTTATAGCTCATCGCACGAACGGCTATTTGTGGAAGCCCAACGACACCAACCCCAATTAAAATCCAAAATGTAGAGACATATAAAGGTGTTAATTCACCCTCTGCACCAAATGGCGTCACTAATTTTGGATTTTCTGCAACAAGGGATGTCATAATTTGATCAATTCCCCCACCTGCAACGATTGTCCCAATGAGTAATATAACCGTTCCAATAACCATTATGGAACCTTGTACTGTGTCGGTTAATGCCACCGCTCGGAAGCCACCGATAATGACATAAATTAATACCGAAGCAGCAAATATAAAGAGTGCCACTGTATAATTTAAACCTGTTAACGATTCAATTAAGCGTGCTCCCCCGACCCACTGTGCCATCATTGCAGAAAATAAAAAGACAATAATACTAATGGCAGCTAAAATTACAATAACATGACTTTTATAGCGCTCACGTAAAAAATCAATTAATGTAATTGCTTGATAACGGCGAGCAATAATGGCAAATTTCTTGCCTAAAATCATTAACACAAAGTAACCTGCCGGTAGTTGCGCCATTGCTAATAGCACCCAGCCAAGCCCTTTGTTATAAGCGACACCTGGACCTCCAATAAAGCTACTTGCACTCCCGTATGTAGCAATCATCGTCATCGCTAGAATAAAGCCGCCCATTTCACGACCACCAAGAAAATATTCCTGTAAAAATGAATTTGATGAACGGACATGCTTATTGGCCCAAATACCAATACCAAAAATAATAATTAGAAATAATAGGAGCGGAAAAATGACTTGCCAATGCATTATTCATCCACCTCCTCTTCCTCAAATGGTACCTCTTTGAAAAAGAACTTCAGGACGAGCCAGATTAATACAATCATAAATCCAGTTCCACCGATACAACTATAGAAAAACCAAGCTGGGAAGCCTAAAATATACGTATATTTTGATGGATCCCCCGAGCCTAAGCCATATGCAAAGCCGTACCAAATAGCAAAGTTAACTATAACAAGTCCAATGCCAATGAGCGCCTCTCGATGCGCAATTTTAAAGCGTTGATCTTTCAAAATAGAATCCCCCTAACCTACTCTATTTTACTGTTATGTGGGGATTATGGGAAGTGTCGTGAAAAAATTGGTAGCTTTTGTAGCACATTTGATGATTTTACTGGCGATTTTACTATCTCTCGTGGCGACTTCACTATTTTTTGTGTCGATGCCACCCTCGTGTGTGGCGCTTTCTCAACCCCTTCTATAAATAAAAACCCGATTATCATCTTAGATAACCGGGTTTTGCTTTTTAATTATAATAAATCTTTACGTAATTGCGCAGCAGATTTTGGAGATAACAGACCGAATGGAATATCCAATACTGTTTTTGCTCCTTTATCGCCCGCTTGACTTAAACGATGTGCTGCACGAGCATAAGCTACCAGTACACTTGACGTAAAGTTTGGATTACTTTCAAGTTTTAAAGAGAATTCTAGAATTTGTTTATCGTCAGCACCACTTTCTCCACTGCGAATAACAAAACCACCGTGTGGCATACCTGTATGATTAGCATTAAATTCTTCTTCAGAGATAAAGTTTACTGTTGTGTTATACTCATCAAAGTAATTTGGCATTGTCACAATTTCTTGCTCTACTTTCGCTGCATCTGCACCAGCTTCAAGTACTACCCAACATTCACGTGCATGTTTTTCACGTGTCGTAAGCTCTGGATTTTCACCATTGCGAACACGCTCCACAGCATCTTTAATTGGTAATGTATATTGTACTGCATTTTTAACGCCATCAATACGACGAACTGCATCTGAGTGACCTTGACTTAAGCCGTCACCCCAAAATGTGTATGTTGTACCTACTGGTAATACAGCTTCACCTAAAACACGATTTAATGAAAATAAACCTGGATCCCAACCTACTGAAATCACAGATACTTTACCAGATTTTTGTGCTGCAGCGTCAACCGCTTCGAAAAATTCTGGAATTTTCGCATGCGTATCAAAACTGTCAATTGTATTAAACCATTGCGCAAAATGTGGTCCTTGTTCTGGTAAATCCGTTGCAGAACCTCCACATAAAATCATTACATCAATGTCGTCTTGGAATTTTTCAGCATCATCTACTAAATATACGCTTGCGTTACTTGCAACGCTCACTGTTGAAGGATCACGACGTGTGAAAACTGCTACTAATTCCATGTCTGGATTTTGCGAAATAGCAAATTCAACACCGCGCCCTAAATTTCCATAACCGACAATACCTACTCGAATTGCACTCATTAAAATTCCTCCTCATATTAACGTAACAATGTGAATACTTTCACGTTAAATCTAATTACAATAATACTTTGAGTTAGAAAAATTCACAATAGTTTGAGTACGTATTTTTGCCAAGAAATTATACAAGTTTGCTATGATTTCAATACTATAATGGCATGAATACGGTTACAATTTTCTAAAAATGGCTTAGAACTATTAAGTTTTCGTAAAAGCGCGGAAAATGAAGACTTTTTTGTCTATAGGTCTTGTACAATATCTATAACAATAAAGGGGGCATGTCGAGTGAAAAATCATTGTTATTCACTATGTAAAACAGTCGTTTTGGTAAATCCCAAAGATAACGGAATTTTTATTAATAAGCGAATTCTAACTGAGGCGAACAAGCACCTTGGTAATGAACGAGCAAGGGAAAAAATACCTGGACCTACCAATATGCCTTTATCAAACCCAATAAATGACCGTGATATGAACGAAGCACTTACCTATTACCATAGTGAGAAGCAAATCGCTCGCTGGTTGATTAAAAAAAGTGAGTACAATGAAAGTACGATTTATAGAATTTCTTGCGCTAATTGAGAAAGCCGTTTTTCATCGACAATATGATAGCCATTTTTTCGTTTTTCTAAAATATTATCCTCACAAAATTGAGCAAGCACATATAACAAATGACGATACGATACACCTAAGTACTCACAAATTTCCGTATGTTTTTCTTTATAAACACCTTTGTCAGAGGATAGCTGAATAAAAGCCGCCAATCGATTTTCAAGTGGATAAGCCTGATTTTGCGTGTATTTTGATGTCATCTTGGAAGCTTTCTCCCCTAAAAATACACATAGTCGACGTAAAAATGCTGCATCGGCTAACAACATTTCTTTACATCCTTGCGTGGCAATTGATAAACAAATGGTTTCTGTTACGGTTTGAATCCCCTTTGTATATCTCGCCTCATTGAGTAATTCAATTTCCCCCATAAAGCATGGTGCCTGTATATATTCAATTAAGGAAACCTTACCATTTTTATGCGTCATATACAGTTTTGCTCTGCCCTCCATCATATAGTACATCCGATCTGGAAAAGAGCCTTCCTTAAAAATCCATTCTCCCTTGTCAAATTTACATATTTCAATAAATGGATGAATGTCAAAAGAAAAGAAATCATCAATTTGAAAGTTTTCTATATAGTAAGATCGTTCTTCACCTGTAAGTTTTTGCATTTTTATTGAACTCCTCTTCAAAATATGAGATATCTCACATTATTGTAGCGAGGAACATGCTATTATTCAACATAGTTAAATGGAGGTACCAATTTTTATGAATAATCAACGATGGCTTTCTCAAAATTTCTTTGCATTTTTCTTTACATGGGGTATTTTCTTACCATATTGGACAGGTTGGTTAGTCGATGCAAAGCATATAACTGTGTCTCAAGCGAGTGTCGTAATGGGCTGTGGACTTTTAGCTCGTGCAACGTCCAATCTATTTCTCTTTCCGCTCCTAGCAAAATACGTACACAATAAACGCCTTACGACCATTTTAGCACTTGGCGCATTGCTGACAGCTTTACTTTACATGCCGAGTTCTAGTTTTTCTGCGCTTCTTATTGTGACGATTTTATTCAGTGTTTTTTATCCAGCCTTATTGCCTGCAGTGGAAAGTAGTGCCGCAACGCTTGTCCAACATGGCAACGTCCATTACGGTAAAAGTCGCTCATACGGATCATTTGGCTTTGTAATCGCGGTACTCATTATTAGTATGTTAACAGGGGTGTTTGGGAAGGATATTATTTTTTGGAGTATGATTGTAGGCATTATTGGTATGTTATTAATGCAACAAATGGCTACCCCAAAAGAGTTACTGATTGTGCCAACGAAAGAACAACGAGCGAAGTCGCTTTCGATGAAATCATTATGGGCAATTAAAGGTTTTCCGATTGTGCTATTTATCGTTATTTTATTACAAGGTGCACATGCTTCCTATTATAGCTATGGCTATATTTATTTAGAGGATTTACAAGTCGATCCATTTTATATGGGCATGATTATTAACATTGCGGTCATTTGTGAAATATTATATTTCATGAAGGCTGATACACTGTTTACGAAATGGCGCTCTTCTTCACTCTTATTGTTAGCAGCTAGTGGCTCGTCATTACGATGGCTGTTAATTTTCCTGTTTCCAAACGTTTGGGTTTTTATTGTATCCCAAGTATTACATGCCCTATCATTTGCCCTTGCACACTATGCCTTTATCGGCTATTTAACGAAAAACTTACCTAAAGAGCAAATACCCAATGCACAAGGCATATATTCAGCACTGGCAATGGGTTTAAGTACCGCTATTCTTACATTTTTAGGCGGTTATTTGTATGAAATTTCCCCTGGTCTAGCCTTTGCAGCCATGCTGATTTGTACCGTGCCGGCTATCGGTATATTGCTAGCTACTCGAAATAGATTTCAGTATTAATATTAGTAAAACCCCAATGGTTTGATTACCATTGGGGTTTTGTTAAACTATGTACACTATTTTTCATTGATTTTATGCAAAGTAACCCTCTAACCAATAAAAGAATACCTAAGATAAAGAAAACGATACAGAAAAGAAATAATACATAGCCACAATCAAAAAAAGAGTTATAGAAAGCTTCCTGACCTACATACGTTAAATTTGAGACACTGATAGCCGTAACAATATACTGAGTTGAAACTAAAATAGCTGCAATAATTAAAAACAGGCAACCTACAATTTTGTCTCCCATAGTATCCTCCCTTTCAATGTTTAGAAAAGTGTATATTATTTTTTAAAATATAATGTACACAAAATATTCAAAAAAAGAAGTTGAAATTACTCTAATTTTTCTTAAAATTATTTATATATTAATCAATTTAAAGGGAGGAATAAATATGTAATCTAACCTTTTAACCTCTTACTAGTTTTCAATTTTTTTGTCGTTTACTTTATCGCCCCAACTAGTCATATGCCCACACAACTATTTTACAGGAAAAAATATCTTAATGAAGGGAGAAGACGGATAGTATGTTTGCGAAAAAAAAGTCTCTTGTAACGATTGTTTCAATGTCTTTACTTTCTAATTTAGTTATTATGCCATATAACCCTAGTGAAGCTAAAGCGATGGAAAATAAAACGATTGAAGATGCTACTGACAATACTATATTTTCTGAAAAACAGCTTGAAGAAGTTCAAATAATAGCAGATCATATATCCTTTGAGAGAAAAAATGGTGTTGGTGTTTTTACACTTTCTAATATCGCAGAGATGGAGATAAAATTACAAAACATTCATTCTATCATTACTTCTAATGAAATAAGTTCTGCAATAGCCGACATAAATATTAAATTAGCAGAAGAAGACGGAAATGGTGAAATGACAGATTTACTAGTTAAATCTAGAAACCTTATTCAATATGGAACCGAGACCGCACCACGTATCGTTAAAAGATCATGTAGTAAATGGTTAGGTGGCTTAGGTCTTGCTCATGTCGCAGCTACTTCAGGAGCAGGTGTATTATTAGGTATTTCAGGACCAGTAGGATGGACAGTTGGGACTGGTATTGCTGCGGCTTACTATTTAGGTTCACTGGCATGCCCAAACTAAATTCTTTCTATAAAAAACACCAAATTTCCGTTAATTTCTCAACTATTTTTATCTTTACATGTTTAACCTTGTATCATATCACACGAGCTTTTTACCCTACTGTCATACTTTATTTTCTAATGGTGTTAAACCTATTTTCTTTTGAATATTTGTTGAGTCGTAAATACGATACTCCTCAAAAAAGAGCTATTCCAGCGACATTATATTTTATGTTAACCGGTATTCTATCTTATTTAGCGTATTTATGGTTAACTGATAATTTAATTGACTAACAAAATTAGATCCAAAGTGGATGAAAATATTTGAAAGCGTTTTGCATCTATTTTTACGATGCAAAACGCTTTTTGTTTCTTCTTGAGGTGAATATTCACCGATTTTCAGTCGGCTTTTTTCTCACTCAACTTTGCCACTTGACACAACATCTCTACCCCATATTGCAACTGTTCTCGAGTTGCATAAGCATATGAAAGTCGAATATGCTGCGTATCTTGCGCATCATAAATATAGCCCGGATTGATCAGAACATTGAACTGCAATAATTTTATAAAAAATGCTTTATCCACGATTGGTGCGTGAAATTTTAGCCATATATAAAATCCGCCCTTTGGTTGTTCCCAACTTGCAATGTCCCTTAAGTTGTCATTTAATAACTTTTCAACAAAGGTTGCCCGTTGCTGAAGCTCATGTCTTAAACCTTCTATATGGCGTTCGTACTTTCCTGTTTGCAGCCAGTGCAACACAATTTCTTGTGAAATGGCACTTGACCCATAGTCTGTTTGCATTTTAATATCCGCGAGGCGTTCAATTACTGTTGTTGGCCCGATTAACCAACCAATACGTAGTCCAGGGCTCAGTGTTTTCGAAACACTGCCAATATATAAAACTTGTCCGCTATCATCCATGGACTTTATGGATGGAGAGTCCTCATTAAAAAGTAATTCATGGTAAACATCATCTTCTATAATAGGGATACGCGATTGTTTACATGCCTCATATACTTGCCTTTTTTCTTCCGTTGTCCACACACGACCGGTTGGATTATTTAATGTAGGAACTGCATAAAAAACAGCCTGTCTTTTTCTTTTCTTATGCGCTAAAGATTGGGCGAGTTGTTGATCTCGATTGATTGCTATCATTTGCATACCGACAGATTGGAATGGATGAACTGAATTTAAATAGGACGTTTTTTCTTGAAATACGATGGAACCTTGCTCTAGCAAACCAACCGCAATAAGCTGTAATGCTTGTAGTGCACCCGAAACAATGCAGACATTTTCAGGTAGTGCCTGTATACCTCTTTTTTGAACATATCGGCAAATGGCTTCCCGTAGTTGCTTGCTTCCTTGCGGAGATGAATAACCTAAAGCTCTTGGCTCTAGGGATAGCTCTTTCAATGATGCTTCCATTTCAGTAGTTGGTAATAAGTTTGGCGCTAACTCTCCTGTTCCCAAGCGAATAAAATCATCTCGTTGCTCATATTCGTTAATCAATTGAATTGTATGGTAATTTGGCTTGTGCAGACTTGTATCAATGTATGTTTGCCAATTCGGTTGTCTTTGTTTAATTAATGCCTGCCAAGAAGAGTTCGCTACATAAATACCTGAACCAATTGTAGATTCAAGTATACCGATTGCTTTTAATTCTTCTAATGCCTGCTGAACAGTGCTGCGGTTAACCCCGAATTGCAAGGCAAGTTGTCTTTGCGTAGGAAGCTTCGTTCCTGCAACCCAATCCCCTCGCTCAATGCGCTCTGTTATCCATGTTACAATTTGTTGTTGTAAAGTCCTATCCCCTTGTCGCGTCGGTTGCCAGCCCATGTTTTCACCTCATAAATTGGGTGGGTAAAATACCATCCAATTGGTCGTTTTCTTATAGTTATAACATAGGTAGAATAAGTATGGAAAGGAGGGAATGTCATTGGAGGCATTTTTACATGGTATGCTATTAGCATTTGGACTCATATTGCCGTTAGGTGTTCAAAACGTTTTCGTTTTCTCCCAAGGTGCAACGCAACAACGATTCTTATTAGCCCTACCGGCTGCCATTACAGCAGCACTGTGCGATACATTATTGATTTTGCTTGCTGTTTTTGGTTTATCCGTTGTTGTCTTACAATTTGAATGGCTACGTATTGCTTTAATGTGCGTGGGGATCGTGTTTCTATTGTATATCGGCTATAGTATTTGGCGCTCGACAGCGACAACTAGTGAGAAGAGCGAAGCAATGCCTGTCAAAAAACAAATTGTATTTGCACTATCTGTTTCGTTATTAAATCCACATGCTATTTTAGATACAATTGGCGTAATTGGTACAAGCGCATTAAAATATAATGGCACAGATCAAATACTCTTTACTGCTGCATGTGTGCTTATTTCGTGGCTATGGTTTTTCGGTCTTACACTAGCTGGTGCTTCTTTTAAAAAGCTCGATAGCTCTGGCAAGTTGATGAATATTTTCAATAAATGCTCAGCAATCTTTATTTGGGCAACTGCTATTTATTTACTGAGTGGTTTACTTTAATTGCATTACATAGTTTAGAGATATATTTTAATAATTGATGTGATTGCATTGATAGATGAACGATTTATGCTTTATGTACATTTCAATAATCTTAACTTCTGCACCAAGCCGCCTTATATTCTCCTTTAATTTTCATTAAGACCACTCGCTATTGAGTGGTCTTAATGTTTCAAAAATCTTCAATTTATAATAATCGTTCTATAATGTTCAAATGAGTTGCCAATCTAGTGATAGCTATTCTTACTAACGATTTCTAATATATGAAAAAATGAAAAACCAAAATGAAAATATATTTCTAATACTTTACTTCTTCAACAGTAATAAAAGAGCTTCGTATTTTCCTTATTAAGAAGATGGTATCCACTCTTTTCATGAAATATCAAGTTTTAAAATATTATAATTTTTTCAATACTCTGATTTATTATTATAAACTTTAATTATTATAAGGAAGGAGGATATAGAAATGAGCAACTTACAACCTATTTCTTCAGAAGAATTAGTAAAGTTTGAAGAAGTTCGTAATGGTGACAAGATTACAGTTATTCGTTGCTAGTTTTAAGACACAAAGAACGAATTTTATTCGCTCTTTGTGTTCTACTTTATATTTGAGTTTTTATTAGGAAAAAAATTTTTCAAATGATTTTCTTTGAAGGTTGGGAAAATGATATTATTGTATCTATTTTTATTCATTATAGTTTTTAATTTATATACTTATTTAAGTCTATATGTGCATGAATTTGGACATTTTATTGCTGCAAAACTTCTTGGAGCAACTCAAACAAAAATTGTACTAAATATTAAAAATGTTAATCCTAATACCACTTTCAGTTTTGGAAGAAAAATAAGCAATTTAGAAAATTGCATCATAACGCTCTCTGGGGTCATATTGCAACTAATGCTTTCTATACTGATTTTGTTACAAAACTATAGCTTATTCATAAAAATAGTTGCTGTTATTCATATACCGGCAATTTCAATTAATATTTTGCCTTTAAAACCGTTAGACGGATATTATCTTTTGCCACTATTTAAAAATATAAAAGGTTCTATTACTATTTTTTATTTGCTATTTATTTTCTCTATCCTGATATCAATATACTTCACATGGAAATATTTATTTGTATTATTCAATAGTTCATTCAGTAATTCATTAATTATTATGATATTACCTGCGCTATTACTATATAAACTTTTAAGAAAAATAAGTAAGTATAGGAGTATTTAATATGGAAACAACCGAAAAAAAATATAAAGTAAGATATGGTAATTCCAAAATTCTTTTGACAAACGAGACCAATACCTCATTTTGGGAATTTGAGGATACTTATCATGCCGAAAATACAGATAAAGAAGAAAGGAATTTCTTTACCTCCGTGGATAAAGCCTTCTTTTCCTACCCATTAAAAAAATTTGGTAATGTTCATTTATTTGGATTCCCTTTTAATAAAGGATCAAATAAAAGTGATTCAAAAGTGAAAAATTTTGCTGCTGCTTTAAGAGAATCGAGCCTACGACTTCCAATATATTTAGATGAATATAATGAAGATACTTCGGGTATTTATGATTATTTAAGAGACAAATATTTGATGAAAAATTGTTTCTTGGTCGATCACGGTGATTTATCGATAGACAATGATAGTTTAGAAGAAGCTAATCACCAAATATTCCAAGTGTTAAACTACATAGAATCTCAAAAAACAAAATTTTGTGTAGTAGGTGGAGATCATTCAATCACATATACACTTGTAAGAAATCTAACAAAGATATTATCGAAAAGAATATTAGTCATTCAATTTGATGCTCATCATGACTGCGGATCGGATATTTTAAAAATGGATAAGGAGATTTGTCATAGCAATTTTGTTCGTTTTTTATTAAAAGAGGAATTGGTTACCGGAATCATTCAAATAGGGGTTAGAGGTCTGAGATCACTAGGGCAATATTATAATCACCCTAAACTTTTTCAACTCAATTTTTCTGATTTAAATAAACTTCATTCAATTGTATCTGAATTGTTACATACTGGAGGTGAAATAATTGGGTATGTTTCATTCGATGTTGATGTATTAGAACCTAGAGATTTCCCTTTAGTAGATTTCCCAAAAATTGAAGGACCAAAATTACAAGAAGTTATTCATATGATACAGGGAATTTTCAAAATTATACCATTCATAAAAGCAGTAGATATAGTCGAAGGACAATCAGGAGGTGAACCTGAACAATATGATTCGGTTCTTCATATTTTATTATATCTACTGGAAGGGTTAACTAATAAAGGAGATGGAAAGTAGTCATGATAAAAAGTAAAAATCAGATTCAACTCGATTGTATGCTGAAAATAAGTGAGGAATCGATATATGGATCAGATTATGATAATTTTATAGCATTAGTGAATTTATCAAAAGAACTTCAACCTTTATTACAATATGATAAATTAAAAATAATACAAGTATGGGAAAAGTATCGCTTTAATAATGAAGTACAAAACTACTTAAGACAGGAACCATTTGCTTTTTCGGGGTTCCAGGAAAAAATAGGTATGGAGAATATTATCTCTTGTTTCGAAAAAGGTGGGGTTTTTGCTACTTTTCATTTTGGCTATTACCGTCACGTGCCTTTTGAGTTAACAAAATCTTTGAATAAAGGTAACAAATTTTCATTAGATATTGTTGTGGACAGAGAATCTTATAACAGTGAATTAGAATTAACAAAGTGGAATGAAATTAAGCAAGAGAATAATATAAGTTACATAATAGCTGAGGAAAATGTAAGTGGGTTAAAGTTGATTCGCTTACTGAAACAAGGGGGCTCATTTCTATTATATTTAGATGGAAATACAGGATCTGGTGAAGATTCTAAACCAATTGAAGTTCAACACATTACATCATTAATAAGGTTAAGAAGCGGTATTTTCCGTTTGCTACAATTAACTAAAAAGCCACTGTGTCTTGTAATGGCAGATTTAAATTCGGAGGGAGAACCTCGTTTGAAAGCTGAGAATCTAAAATACTTTAGGAAAGAAAACTTTGAGCAATCAGTAAATGAAGTTTACACCATTTTTAGAAACACACTAATCAATCATCCGGAATTGTGGAGATTTTGGTATAGGCATCATCTTTATGTGAATAGTTGGATGGAAATAAAAAATTCAATAACAAATAGTCCATTGATTGATTGGCGAAGTAATAATGGATTAGGATTAGATTTAACTACAGGAAATGTATACAAATTAGATTAATAAACATCAGATTATTTTAACTTAATTCACCTATTCAAATCTGTTCAACACGTGGATACTAAGACAGCAAGAAACCGCTCAAATTCTATAATGGACTTGTCCTATTTGTCATACTCATCATGACTGAGATATAAATGCAAGTATCAATATTCAGACTAAAGGTCTAAGAATAAAAGTATACGATTAGCTAGAAATTTGAGAAATCCGTACAAGTAAAGACATTCTGGTAGTATGCTCCATCCCCAAGAAGCGCCCACTTCAAGCGTTAAGAATTCTTAGTTTAGCTAAATGGTGAGTAGTATGCAAAGTAAAGATGACAAGCCAGTTATCATTCACCTAGGGGGCTATTATGTTTAAAAATCATAATTTTGTTTTACTGTTTTTCTCTCGTTTTTTTAGTGTATTTGCGGATGCTATGTTATTTATAATTTTATTATCTATGTTAGGCAATTTTGGTATTCGCGCTATCGGACTTTCAATTTTCTTTATATTTTCTACTCTTCCAGCAATTATATTTTCTTTGCCCGCAGGAGCGATTATTGAAAGAAAATATCTTCAGAAGGTCATGAGTTTTACTGACATAATACGATTTGTTTTAGTTGGATGTCTTGCAATAATTAACACGATTCATTTAACACCTACTATCATTTATATATTTATCTTTTCCATTGTCCTGTGTAATGTATTTTACATCCCGGCCAATTCGTCTCTATTGCCCAAAATTGTTAAGCAGGAATATTTAGCAAATGCAAATAGCTATATCCAAATCACAATGCTCCTTGCAAAAATAGGTTCTTATAGCGTAGGGGCCTGGCTGATTAAAAGTGGATTGAGTTATTCTAGTTTGCTACTTATCATAGGCTCATTTTATATTATTTCGATGATTATGATTTTAGCAGTAAAGCCATATCACAAAAATTTATCAAACAACGAACCGACAACGATCATACAAGACGTAAAAGCGGGATTAGCTTATATTAAATTAAATAAATTATATAGTAAGCTGTTTCATATATTTGGTGCTGCCTGGTTAGTTGGTTCATCAGTAGATCTTTATTTAATATCGTATTTAGTGGAAATATTGGAACGACCACATGAAGATTTATATATAATTACCACATATAGTTTGATTGGAATTGGTTTAGGATCATTCATATCGCCTTACTTATACAAACGAATTGATCCTAAAATAGGGCTTTATGCTTCAAGTCTAGGCTTTGGTATTATTATCGCTTTATTCTCGTTGGAATTACCACTTGAGGTATTGTTAATAGGATTACTTATCGGTGGATTTGCACAAGGGTTATTTTTAATTTTTTTAAATACGTATTTACAAAGCAATGTAGAAGAGAACTATCTTTCACGAGTATACAGCTTATACCATTTCGTTTACACTGGAGTAAGCTTACCAGGATATCTACTTTTCGGATACTTTATTGATCGTATCGGCATAATTAATACAGGTTTTATTATTGCAGCCTATTTAATACTCATTGCTTTAGTAACGATTTTTTACTTACCATCTTTACGAAATAAAAAGGAAATTTTAGAAGAAAGTCATTCTTAAAAAAGCCAGCTATCTATTTTTTATTGATAGCTGGCTATTATATTTTTATTGGTTTTTAAGCTTTATTACAAATGATTGTAAGTATTCTTCATAATTTAAAGCATGATTCAAGCATTCAACCTTATGTAAAATATCTATTGATTCTTGAGCAAGTTCAAGACCTTGTTTATATTTTGTATGCATTTTGAATAAACCGAAGTAAAAATTTAGAGTTGTTTTTTCTAAGATAAATGTTTCAGGTATATTTTGATTTTTTAATTCATATAAATAGGCTTCCGTCTCTTTCAACTTATTATGCTCAAGACATGTTCTAATAGTATTGAAATACACATCAAATAAATTTCGCTTGTAACTTAACATGTTTTTGAAATACATACTCTTTTTAATGACTTCTGAGGATAACATAATTACAGTATCTATAGCCAACAAATGTAATGTATTTCCATAAAGAATTATTTCATATTCTCCCCAGACTTCTACTTGCCATAAATAATCAACGAGTATTTCTAAATTTTCTTGTTTAACTTTGTTGTCAGTAAGGTCCGAAATAATTGCTTCGATCATGATACTGTTTAATTTATATGACAATACATTAGTTTCTTCAAATTTAAAAATCTCATCATTTCTTAACTTATTTAAAAACTTTAAATCTCCACGTAAATAAGATTCCTTCATGTTTATAATTAATTCTTCAAAATGCCCTACTTTAAATTCATTATGGATATAAATAAATTCTTCAAAAGTTACATTAATTCGATTAAGCAACAATAATAACTTAGAAACAGTTATGCCAGTTTCATCTCTTTCAAATTTAGATAAATGAGAAACGGACATTATATCTTTTGCTGTATTATTAAGACTATAACCTTTGTATAACCGTAACTTGCGAAAAGTATGACCTAAGTTATCCATAAAAATCACCTTTACCGTTATGTTCTATGAGCTAACATGCTGATTTTTTCATTAAATAATTTATCAGCATAGCTTATTGGTTCTCTTTTTTCTGCGACTATTATCTTAACTCTATTACTTTGTATAGAATGAATGATATCATATAAATTTTTTAAGGCTTCTTGGGAATCATCACTTAAGATAATCACATTTTTAAGTTTCAATAATTTTAATTTCTTAGCTGTTGATTCTCTAACTAACCAAATGTGATCTTCCTTTGTATAGTGGTATTTGTTTTCTTCTAATTGGCTTGTAGTAGTCAGTAAAAATTTAATATTCCCTTCCACTGAATAATATATTTCTGATTGTTCATCACTTATAGTTTTCTTTATGATAGATTCAATTTTTTCTTTAGCTATGATTCCATGCCTGATAATTTTATAGTTTTCACAAGCTGACATATCTAAAATCGTTGATTCGATACCGATTCTTGGTTTTCCTCCATCTAAAAAGAATATGTCTGTTTGAGGAAAATAATTTTTAGTTTTCTCGATATTGGTGGAAGCTAATAGACCTGAAATATTTGCAGAAGTACCTGATATAGGAGCGCCAGAATTCTCGATAACTTTCAAAGTCAAACTGTTATCAGGCATTCTAAACCCTATGTTCTTTTCCTCACTGATCGATTTAAAAATAAATGTTATAGGACCTGGGCAAAAATATTCCATTAGAAGCCTCGTATCTTCTGAAATATAAGCTAATTTACTTACCATATCAATACTAGAGACATTTAAAACAAGCGGCTTATGTATAGCTCTATTTTTGATTTTATAAAGTTTTTTTATTCCTTCAATATTTTGAGAATCCACTCCAATTCCGTAAACTGTTTCTGTAGGATAAATTAATAAATCTCCTTTTTTCAACGCAGATACTGATTTTTCAATAAGGGCTTCCTCGTTCATCCTATATTCACCCCGTATATATAATCTTGATTTACATTTAGTTTTGTAAGGTAATCTCGAACAAGATTTAAAGAACTTTTATGAGGTTTAAAATGTCCGGATTTATTATCAATTAAAGCACCTGCTATTTTATTATGCTTATCTTTAATTATTCCAATCTCTTCTGCTGCCTTTACCCTATCAGTCTTAAATTCTAATAATAAAGGATGTATCATTAATGCATTTTTATGTGAATTATTGGTCGCTTTTTATTCGCCATAAGCCCCCTTCATCGTTGCTTTAGAAAACTCACGAACCATTGAGTTAATTGCTAGATTAAGTTCTGATTTTGCGTCTCAAAATATATCCTTTAATTAGAATTTTCAAAAAAAGATGATATTATTTTTATAACCTTTATTTTCTTTTTTAGTTAACTACATTTAGGGTAAGGTGGTGTTATCTTGAAAAAAGACATAATAAAAGTGGTATTAGTTTTTAGTATTGGTTCGATTTTAGTACTATTGGTTCCTTTTCTATTTTTATAATTATTTTAGTATTTCTCTTTGACAAAGATGAAACAACAAGAAGCATATTATTTTACGCTTCTTGTTGTTTTGAAAAAAGCTCATTTTCTAAATCGTGAATCTATCAGTTATTTTTTAAAACAAGCAATTACTGCGCCAATATTAGCCCCACCTATCGCAAAAACTCCGGCAATACAAGGTACACAAAGTGGTACTACACCACCTGCACAAGCGCCAATGCAAGTTGTTGCTACGATTCTAGCAACAACTAAATCAATTAAAAGTACACTAGAAAGGCAAAGTGCCACTTCTGCTATGCCTCGTGTTTGTATAATATTATTACCTAAAGGAAGATTTTGAGCTTTATCTATTACTTTCTGTACTTCACTGTTGCTTAAATATTCTATATCCGTTATTTTTTCATATATTTTCATTCCATCAGTAAATACAGAAATAGCAACTGTATTCGTCCGACTCTTTGTTATTAACGTCTCACTATAAGTTAAAATTTCTCCATCTTGAATAATTAGAGTTAAATTGCTTATAGGATTATAGTTACTGGAAGTAATGGGAATTGATGAAATTGTATATGTATCATTATCAACAAAAACTTCACCAATTTTAATTTCATCATAATTTAAGTAATTATTTGGAACATTACTGAGGACGCTTTTATTAGCTATAGCATCAAGTGTTATATCTTTAATTTCCTGAATTTTAATAGGATTTTTTACAATCGTTATCATTTGTGAAGTTTGACTTAAATTAGCAAAGTCATTAGTTTGAGCATTTGTCTCCAAGACTGAACTAGAAAATGCAAATACAAAAAGTATTAACACCACCATTACTTTAATAGCTTTATGGCATTTTTTCATTTTAATCTCTCCTTCTCAATTTTTTAGAAGTCTCACCTATATCCCTTTTACCTTCAGGATTAAGTCCATTACAGCTTCATCTAAAATTAATAAATCTGAGTTAAGATTAATGCTAATGTTAGGCCCAATCTTTGTTTCATTCCTAAAGAAAATTCAGAGAAAAGTATTTTATTATTAGTATGTTCTACTAATAAAAGCATATATATTAGGAAACCTTTTTTCTGAATAGCTATATAATAGCCCTTTAGTTGCTGTTATTTATCCAGACATAATTTTAAACAAAGTTGATTTTAATTCCCTATTTTTACTAATAACAACACAAATTTCGTCGGAAATTATTTCAAAGACATTCTACTCACCCTCTTTGAAAATGAATATTATTTTTACTGTCAGTATAAAATGCATTTTTCAAGATTAAAAGTGTCTATTTTTTGAATATTTTGTGAACATCAGTAAGCGGTAATTTACAAAATAATTTAAAAATTAATACTGTATACTATTAAAAAGTAATTTATTGTTTGCAGGAGGTGATATCTTGAAGACGATCAATTATAAAAATCCTATTGTAGCAAGCTATCTATTTATCGCTGGAATATTTATAGTCTTAGGTTTTTCTCAAGGTTTAATCTTCTTTCTAATAGGGGCGCTTTCTGTTGCTTTGGGCATTAAAGAAAACAATAAGCTTACTTAAATATAAATAATAAGAAAAGAAAGTCGATTAAAAGATTTTAGCGCATCTTTTAATCGACTTTTCCTAAACTATATATTAGAAATTAACAGCAATCTTGATTTCTTTATCAAACAACTTCGTCTGAATGATATTTTCTCCTGATTGCACTTCCCCGAACAAAATGTCATTTAACAATACATTCGCTTTTAATAAAGTAGTATAGTGTTGGATGATTTTCTTCGTTTCAGCATCTGCAGAGATTGATATTGAAATATATTGTTCCACAGGTAACTGCCATTTTTTGCGGGTTTCCTGTATCGTACGTATTAACTCTCTTATTTGACCTTCCTGAAGTAAGTCTTCTGTTAACTGTGTATCGAGTAAGACACGACATCCATTCTCTTCTGCTAACACATAATGATCTTTCACGATGGACTCTTTTATCACATGTGTTTTCAACAGAGTAAGTTTTTGATTATCGATGTCTAATTCAATTGAGCCATTTAACTGAAGTGTCATTTTTTCCGCTTCACTTAATCGCATTACATAATCTTTTACTTTATGCACTTGTGATCCAAATGCTGCACCAGCTGTTTTGAAGTTTAGTTTGTAGTGAATGGTTTCATAAGTAGTAAAGTCCTGTGTCCACTTACATTCCTTCACATTTAATTCATCTCGAATAATATCATTATACCGCGCATAATCTTCCACTTCTCCAACTACTGACATCACCATTTCCTTTAATGGTTGCTTCACTTTAAGTCCTTTACTATTGCGAATACTTCGACCGAGTTCAACTACGGTAAGAACATTTGCCATTTGTTGTTCAAGTTGTTGGTCTCGTAGTGTTGCATCGTACTTCGGATAGTCTTGTAAATGGACACTTTCGCTACATAATTTTCGATATACATCCTCCGCAAGAAACGGCGTAAACGGAGCCAATAATTGACTAACAGTCGTTAAAACTTCGCACAACGTACTGAAAGCTCCTCGTTTATCGTCTGATAAACCGTTTGCCCAAAAACGAGTGCGCGAACGACGAATATACCAATTACTTAGCTCTTCAACAAGTTTAGCAATTTCTCTCGTTGCTTGTGTTATTTGAAAATCATCCATATAGTTTGTCACAAGTTGAATCGTATGGTGTAAACGAGATTTTATCCAATGATCTAGCTTCGTTCGTTTTCCAGTATTTTCGGCATCGTAGCTGAAACCGTCTATAGCCGCATACAATTGATAAAATTTCAATGTATTATCCAATGTATCCACGAGTTTTGACTTGGCCTCCACCACTATTTTCTTAGAAAATCGCTTCGAATTCCAAGGTGAGCTATCGACTAAAAATGCCCATCTTAAAGCATCCGCTCCATACTGTTGGATTAACTCAACTGGCTCTGATGCATTGCCTTTACTTTTCGACATCTTTTGCCCGTGCTCATCTAATACATGACCTAGCGACAGTACATTTTTGTATGGCGCTTTCCCTGTAAATAATGTAGATACCGCTAATAAACTATAGAAAAAGCCGCGTGTCTGGTCGATGCCTTCTATGACAACATCTGCAGGAAACTGTTTGGAAAATGCATCGACATTACCAAATGGATAATGATGCTGAGCAAATGGCATTGAGCCACTATCAAACCATACATCAATCACTTCAGGTGTACGGCGCATATCTCCATGACATGATGGGCAAACACAAACAACCTCATCGATATACGGTTTATGCAGTTCCATGTTATCAGGCACTATTTCTTTTGCTAACTTGCTTAGTGCTGCCATACTATCTGGTGCTTCTTCATGACCACATGTCTCACAAATCCATACGTTTAACGGTGTACCCCAGTAACGATTTCGACTTATGTTCCAATCTACGATATTTTCTAAGAAATTGCCAAAACGTCCGTCTTTAATATGGTCAGGATACCATGTGACTTGTTCATTATTCAGTAGCATTTGCTCCTTCAATGCCGACATTTTGATAAACCAGCTATCTGTTGCATAGTAAAGTAACGGTGAATCACAGCGCCAACAATATGGATAGCTATGTTCATATTTTTCTTTCGCAAATAGCAGCCCTTTTTCCGCAAGCATTTTAATGATGTCGACATCACAGTCTTTGACAAACTTACCTGCAAGCTCTGGCACTTCTTCTGTATAGCAACCTTGTAAATCCACCACATTGACAAAGGACAGCTGGTGTTGTTGCACTGTTCTATAGTCATCTTCTCCATAAGCTGGAGCGGTATGCACAATACCCGTTCCACTTTGATCGGTTACGTAATCGGCTAATACGACAACATGCCCTTTTTCAACCGTTGCATATGAAAATGGCGGTTGGTATGCTACACCGGCAAACTCTTGACCTTTATGCTCACTTAACATGTCAACTGGTTCAGAAAATACTTTTTCAACAAGTGTTTTAGCAAGGATATAAATGGTATTGTCATGTTTTACCCTTACATATGTGATATGTGGATTCATGGCTAATGCTACATTAGCAGGTAATGTCCAGGGAGTTGTCGTCCAACCAAGAAAATATTCGTCTTTATCCTTCCGTTTAAACATCGCCGTTACCGACAAATCTTTTACATCCTTATAGCCTTGTGCTACTTCATGCGAACTTAATGATGTTTGGCAACTTGGGCAATAAGGGGATACACGATGTCCTTTATATAACAGCTTTTCCTGATGCACATGACTTAAAATATGCCAAACAGATTCGATATACTCGTTACTTAACGTTAAATATGGATTATCCAAGTCAATCCAATAGCCCAATTGTTCCGTAAACGTGCGCCATTTCTTTTCGTACGTAAAAACACTACCTTTACATTCCTTAATAAATTGTTCGACACCATAGTTTTCAATTTCTTGTTTACCGGATATCCCTAATTTTTTCTCCACACCTAACTCTACTGGTAACCCATGTGTATCCCATCCGGCTTTTCGTTCAACGCAGAAACCTTGCATTGTTTTATAACGTGCCACCACATCTTTGATCGTTCTACCAAAAGCATGACCGACGTGTGGTAAACCATTGGCTGTTGGTGGGCCTTCGTAAAATACAAAGGGCTTACGAGTGGCACGATTTTGGACAGATGCTTGAAAAGTCCTTTCTTCCTCCCATATTTTACGTACTCTTTGTTCCCTTTCTACAGTTGTCTCTTTGTTTTTCTCGACTTGCATGTAAACTCCTCCTATACAGTAGTGTATAAAAGGCATACAAAAAACCCCGTCCCAAGTAAGGGACGGGGTTAACCGCGATACCACCCTAATTCTATTGAAAACCGCTCAATAGCACTTAGCAACGTACAATCATACGTGTTCTTTTTAACGGTAGACACCCGAATTAGCCTACTATGTTCAGCTAATCTTCTCAGAGAGGATCTTCATGAAACATTTGTACACCGACTTCCACCAACATGTCGGCTCTCTGTAGAACACAATGTAACACTACTCTTTCTCATCAACGAATTTGTATGCTTTTATTGTGCCCTATCGTAACAAATTGCCATTCACTTGTCAATATTCAGACATTCCTTAATGCTTTGATGTAGCACCGTATATTGAGCTTTATCAGCAGTTTGTATATAAAAACTTTTTAAAAATGATTTCCAGTTAAAGCGTAATATTCGATAGTGCTGGACATCAAGCTGTGTCTTTTGTGCAGCTATCGTTGCCATCGTTTCATTTAGTAATGTGAGAACTTCTTTTTGCTGCAAACCTAGTTCTAGCATGGTGAATAGAGGTACTAACAGCCGTTCATCTTCATCATGAATAAAGGCATATTCTGTTTGTAACAGCATGTTCCATAAAGGACGCAATAAATCGATAAAGGATGCTTTATTAAATTTAGAGCTTTTCACTAATTCATCCACTAAATCTGATACATGGGCCACACTATGTGCCCATCCTTTATCTGGCACATAGCCTCTTACATCTTTTTCAGCTAGCAAATAGGCAATTACCTTATTAGAAAGTTCCTCAATCTTGTACGCTTCAAGAAAATCATCTTCATTATCGCGCGTTAATATAAGGGCGATTAGTAGTGATGTAAAGGTTCTTGTAAAAACTGAATCATTTTGATTTTCTCCAATGCCTTTACACAATAGTTGCGTTAAGGCATTGTCCAACATCTCACTTAACATAGTCGCACCCAACAAATTTTCTTGTAAAATCATTGTATAAAAGGAACTATAGATTAATCCGTCTCGCAGTTCACTATCTACTGAACCTATATGCGTTAACATGGACTGTATGACCTTATTGTGATCTGCATGTTGCCATGTGTTAGGGTCATTTAGGAATGCTTGCAGTTCAACTTTTAAATCCGTTTCAGTTAATAATTGTCCGTGTAATATCATATGCAGTTCTCCCCTTTTGGTATTGCTTATATTTCTTTTCTAGAAATCTTATTCATTTCCTATCAAGTTGTTTAATCGCCAACATTGAATGATCCTGTATAATGCCTGTATCTACAAAACCACATGATGCGTATAATGTTTTCGCTTTATTATTACTTGTATGGTAAAAGAGTGATACATACTCTGCTTCCCCATAAGGCATCTTTTCAATATCCATTAACATTTTTTCAAAGGCAAGTTTGCCATATCCTTTGCCCTGATAACGCTTTTCAATCATTATATGCCAAACAAAATAGCTCTTCTTTCCGTAAAAAACTTCTTTTTCAAATGATTCATGATCTAACGTATCATAAATATACATTAAAAATCCTACCGCAATCCCATCGGCATAAATGGCGATAGGGTTTGCTGGTATCCCATCAGCATTTAACATATGAGCATCAGCAAAGCTTCTCAGGTTTGTTGTTTCCAGATAGTCTTGCTGATTTTCTGCAACTTCAAGTGCTATGACTTCCTCAATGTTTTCCCCAGTTATCTTACGAAATTCAATCATTTTTCCACCTCTTCTTAGTCATTCAAGCTAAAATACCTCACACATAGAATGAAATATCATAATCAATCTTGATTTAAATGCCATAATTTTTCCAATGGAATGTCCGCTAATTTATGGTCATACTTATCAATTAGCAAACGATCAATAGCGATTTCTGGCCGCTCTGTAAAAAATTTCGTTATTACATGACAGTGCGCCAGTGCTAAATGCTCTGTTAATTGCTTTGCAAAATCCGCTAATGGTTCAATATGTTTTACTTGGACACCGTTCTCAGAAAAAATACTTACTGATACATAATTCGTTCGTTGTTCATCTTCATCAATGTAAAAATCAGCGATATCCAACTCTTCTACAGTCGCCTGTCTTCTTTCATCAATGATAACTAAACTATAATAGACGCGTTGAATACGTATTGTCTATACTTCCAAATCTGTTAAACGTAATGTACGTTCGAAATAATCAATCAATGAGAATACTCCTCTTGTCATTTTTATACAGTTACTTACAATAATTGTACCTTAATCCAAAATAAAAAACAGCTTATTCTTGTAAGCTGTTTTTTAGGGGTGCTACTCTGAAATTTCGATTTCATCCAAATTCGCAACAAAATCGTACTGATTTAATGCTTCTTGCAAACTATAGGTGATATTTACGTTTTGACCGATTGTAATTTTCTGTTGTACTTCGTGAAGTGGAAACCATATGCCGTTTGTATGCTTATTAATCATTTCTTCATTCGATAAACGTCCAATCTCCTCTTGTAATGCTCCAGTAACAACTAAAAATCGATCTTCCTCAATGGCAACGACCGTTCCATATTTGTAGTATGTAGCCATATTAAATTTTGACACATTGTATTTGTTTTCTAAATAAGCCATTTGTAAACCATATTCGGCAATAAAATAATCCATCGCTTCTTTTTTTACAGCCGAATGTGCATGTATTTGAAAACTGCTTTCGTATTTTTGATAATACTCCTTCATTAGTTCCGATTGAGCAAGCAATTTAACAGAAAATACCTTCATATATTTATCGTAATATTCGTCTAGTGTTAGATTAAGTTTTGAAAATCCATCTTTAAATATTGTACTTTCTTTATATGAGCGTTCCAATTGCTCTCTTTCAAAACGCTGTCGCTCTGCAATTGCCGCTTCGCTAAATTTTATACCCTTACTTATTGCAAAGGCATAATAAGCATCCATTTCGATTAGTGTTTGAAAATTCGAATTAATAAGATCTTGACTTTCATTTTTCTCAATTGCTTCTTGAATAACCATATCATATATTTTTTCATCTAATATCGGTACAGCATTTGCTGATAACTCACCCCCATTGTTGATTTGAGCGTAAATAAATATACCGATACATACAGTGAGTATGACGGTCAACATACTATACTGCCAGCGTTTAGATTGTTTTGGTTTTGTGCGTTGCTCTATTTGCCTTACTACATTAGTCATGACCCGATTTTTACTAGCTTTTAAGTCTTTTAAAGCTTCTACTTCGTATTTACTCATGTAGCAGCACCTCCCATTCTATATGCTGTAGCTTTGGCTTTAATAATTCACGTCCTCTGCGCAGCCTTGTTTTCACTGTACTATCAGGAATACTTAAAAGCTTGGCAATTTCTGCAATAGGCATATCTTCAAAGTAAAAATAACTCAGTACTTCCCGTTGCTTTAATGGTAGTGCCAATATAGCATGTTCAATTAACGTTTGCTCATCTTGCTGTATGAGCATATCCCTTCTCTCAATTATTTGCTTAGCGAAAATTTTTTGTTGCACTTGTACTTTTCGATAGCTCCAACTGCGTAAATAGTCTTTACTTTTGTTCATGACAAGCCTCGATAAATAGGCTTTTAACTCTCCACGTTCTTCATATTTTTGCTCATTGGCGTAAAACTTAATAAAGACATCTTGTACAATATCCTCTGCTTCTTGTAAATCTTTCACATAATAATAAGCAAGACGAATAAGTCGTTCCGTATGTAGCTCCATTATTTCTTCCAGTTCTTTTACTAACAACGTCTCGCCTCCCTTCTCTACACTATAAACGGTGCTCAAGATACAAAAGTTTGTTTTTTTGGAAATTATTATTATTTTTCATTGAAATAAGGAAGTATCATTGATTTTTCATTGGAAGACAGCACAATATTTGTAGAGGGTGTACCGTAAGGCATCGCGTCATCTATAAACTGTTCTAAAGTTTCTACTGAGTATGTGGCAAGTTTGACAATATAGCTAATTTCACCAGCTACCCGATAGCATTCCAACACATCCGGATGGGCATTACAAAAATTCGAGAGACTTTTACAATCAATGGACTTAAACAATACGATGGCTTGGATTGAACGATCTATGTTCTTTAAGTTTACTTTTGATGTATAGCCTTCAATAATCCCTTGCTCTTCTAGCTTTTTCACTCGTTCTATCACAGCTGGTGAGGATAAATGAACGATGCTTGCTAGCTCCTTCATTGAGATTTTCGCGTTTAATTGTAATTGGCGTAAAATTTCTGTATCGATATTGTCCATTAGAATCCACCTTTTTTTATTAATTGTTTTTTAATTAATTCCTTTCCTTATAAGGAAAATAGACTTGATTACATTATATAACTTCTGTTATTCAGTTACTCCTTTTATTACAATTAAAGCAATAAAGGAGGTATCAACCATATGAAAAAAATCTTACTACTTTTAGCAAATGGCTTTGAAGCGGTGGAAGCAAGTGTCTTTACTGATGTGCTAGGTTGGAATAAATGGGAGGGTGATGGCACAACGGAGGTTATTACTGTCGGTTTACATAAACAGTTGCAATGTACATGGAATTTTCAGGTCTCACCCGAAAAATTGTTGAATGAGATTGCTCTAGAGGATTTTGATGCATTAGCGATTCCTGGAGGTTTTGAAGAAGCGGGTTTTTATAAGGATGCTTTTAGTGAGGAATTTCAGCAAGTTATTCGACACTTTAATGAAAATAAAAAGCCAATTGCTACGATATGTGTAGCATCTCTAGCTTTAGGGAATTGTGGCATATTACAAAATAAGAAGGCGACAACTTACAGTCATCCAACAAGTAAACGATTAGCTCAGCTTCAATCTTTTGGTGCATCTATCATTAATGAACGCATCGTACAAACAGACCATATTATTACTTCCTCAAATCCTGGTACTGCTTTCGATGTCGCATTTAGCTTGCTTGAAATGCTAACAACGACTGAAAATACACAGAAAGTGAAGGATTTAATGGGATTTAAATAATACAATGGAAAAGGGTTTTTGAACTTGTTCTATCGTTCTGAAACCCTTTTAGTACTAAGATTTTCGAATAACAAAAAACCGACCTCCTAAGAGATCGGTTTTTATTAAATAATTATTCAGCAGCTTTCGCGCGAAGAACCATTTGTAGGATACCACCGTGACGGTAGTAGTCTACTTCTACTTCTGAGTCGAAACGAGCTAAAGCTTGGAAAGTTTTAACTGTGCCGTCTTCAGATTTAGCAGTAACTGTTAAGATATCACGTGGTTTTACATTGTCAGTAATATTTACAGAGATTTCTTCTTTACCAGTTAAACCTAGAGAATCAGCAGATTCACCGTTTAAGTATTGTAAAGGAAGAACACCCATCATTACTAAGTTAGAACGGTGGATACGCTCGTAAGATTGTGCGATAACAGTTTTCACGCCAAGTAGGAATGTACCTTTCGCAGCCCAGTCACGAGAAGAACCCATACCGTAGTCGTTACCAGCAAGTACTACTAAGCCAGTACCTTGCTCTTGGTATTTCATACATGCGTCATAGATGTACTCTACTTCGCCTGTTGGCCAGTAAGTAGTGAATCCACCTTCTGTACCAGGAGCTACTTGGTTACGGATACGGATGTTAGCAAATGTACCACGCATCATAACTTCGTGGTTACCACGACGAGAACCGTATGAGTTGAAGTCACGGATTGCAACACCGTTTTCGATTAAATATTTACCTGCAGGTGTATCTTTACCGATGGCACCAGCTGGAGAAATATGGTCAGTTGTAATTGAGTCACCGAACTTCGCCATAATGCGTAAGCCATTTAAGCCTTTAATTGCTTCTGGCTCTTTTGCAAGACCTTGGAAGAATGGTGGGTTTTGGATGTAAGTTGATTTGTCATCAAATGTGTATAGAGACTCAGTTGATGTTTCAATTGCATTCCATTTTTCGTTCGCTGTGAATACAGTTTCGTATTCTTTTTGGAATAATTCACGGTTAACGACAGTACCTAATACTGCATTAACTTCTTCAGTTGAAGGCCAGATATCAGCGAAGAATACTTCGTTGCCATCTTTGTCTTTACCGAATGAATCTTTTTGTAGGTCGATATCCACAGTACCAGCAAGTGCATAAGCAACAACAAGTGGTGGTGAAGCTAAGTAGTTAGCTTTTACAAGTGGGTGTACACGGCCTTCGAAGTTACGGTTACCAGAAAGTACAGACGTTACGAATAAGTCGTTGTCTTTGATAGCGTCTTCGATTTCAGGAAGTAATGGACCTGAGTTACCGATACATGTTGTACAGCCGTAACCTACAGTGTTGAAACCGATTTGGTCAAGGTATGTTTGTAAACCTGAATCTTCAAGGTAACCAGTTACAACTTTAGAACCTGGTGCTAAAGAAGTTTTTACCCATTTAGGAACAGTTAAGCCTTTTTCTACAGCTTTTTTCGCAACTAAACCAGCAGCGATTAATACGTATGGGTTAGATGTATTTGTACAAGAAGTGATCGCAGCGATTGCTACAGCACCTGTTGGGATTTCTACATCACCTTCAGCAAATTTAGCTACAGAAGTTTTTTCGAATTCAGCTTCAGTTAAACCGAAACCTTGAGTACCTTGTGGAGCCACTACTGCTTCTTTGTAACGAGAACGCATTTGAGATAGTGGAATTAAGTCTTGTGGACGTTTAGGACCAGAAAGGTTTGGTTCGATATCAGCTAAGTTTACTTCTAATACGTCAGTGTAAACTGGTTCTAATGTAGGATCAAAGAACATGTGGTTAGCTTTTAAGTAAGCTTCTACAACCGCGATGTGCTCTTCGTCACGACCAGTTAAACGCATGTAGTTTAATGATTCTTCGTCAATTGCGAAGTAACCACATGTAGCACCATATTCAGGAGCCATGTTAGAAATTGTTGCACGGTCAGCTAGTGGTAATTTAGATACGCCAGGTCCGAAGAACTCAACGAATTTACCAACTACGCCACGTTGACGTAAAACTTGTGTTACTTTTAAAGCTAAGTCAGTAGCAGTCGTTCCGTTTGGAAGATCGCCAACTAATTTAACCCCGATAACTTCTGGGATTGGGAAGTATGAAGGTTGACCAAGCATACCTGCTTCAGCCTCGATACCACCAACGCCCCATCCAAGAACGCCGATACCGTTAATCATTGTTGTATGTGAGTCAGTACCTACTACTGAGTCTGGGAATGTTTCAAATGTGCCGTCAGCATTTTCGTTTACGTGTACAACTGGAGCTAAGTACTCTAAGTTTACTTGGTGAACGATACCTGTTGCTGGTGGTACAGCACGGAAGTTATTGTAAGCAGTTTGAGCCCATTTTAAGAAGTTATAACGCTCAGCGTTACGTTCAAATTCAAGGTCCATGTTTGCTTGTAATGCACTAGCATTACCATATTTGTCAACTTGTACTGAGTGGTCAATTACAAGGTCAACTGGAATAGCAGGGTTGATTTTGCTTGGGTCGCCGCCCATTTCTTTCATTGCAGAACGAAGAGATGCAAGGTCAACTACTACTGGTACACCAGTAAAGTCTTGTAATACTACACGAGAAGGTTTGAATGGTACTTCAGCTTCTGGATTAGCACCGTTACCCCATTTTGCTAATTCGTTTACGTGTTCTTCTTTGATAACATATGCATCATATTGACGTAAAACTGATTCTAATAATACTTTGATTGAGTAAGGAAGGTTTGAAACTTTTGCAACGCCAGCTTTTTCAATCGCAGCTAAGTCATAGTAATTGTAAGTTTTACCATTAACTTCGAATGATGCGCGGCTGTTGTGTAAATTACCTTGTGCCATTTGCGGATCCCCCTAAATATCTTTTTGAAAAGGCCTATGTAAAGCATCTTTTCTCCACCACCCATGATAACGTATTTATATTCATAAGTAAATTACATTAATATTATCTTTTTCGATAAGTATTTCTTATGACAGGTAATGTTTTTTGTTTATTTTACATGAATGAGCGAATTTGTGACGAAAATGACATATTTCAGCCTAATTTATTGTGAACATTTCTTTAAAAAATATTCAAAGATAGTTTTGAACAATAGTAAAATTAGTTGTTTACTATAAAAATACAAGGAAGAAATCCTTTATTAGTAAAATCCTTCCATAAAGAAGGGATTATAAAGAGCGCTAAATTTGTGGAACAACTAATTATAGCCCCTTTTCCACGAAGATGAATAGACATTCACTTTGCATTCCCTTTATGATAGAATAGAACTAGTGTTTTTTATAGATAAATAATGTATTTTAGAGAAAATCTAGCTTTCTTAGGGGGATTATT
Organism: Lysinibacillus sp. NPDC097195; assembly: GCF_044762075.1. Classification (NCBI taxonomy): domain Bacteria; kingdom Bacillati; phylum Bacillota; class Bacilli; order Caryophanales; family Bacillaceae; genus Lysinibacillus; species Lysinibacillus sp. NPDC097195. Next base: position 1,217,938 of record NZ_JBIWDP010000001.1, read on the forward strand.
TATATGGAGCGAACACAGAAAATAGCACCAAACTTTTTTTGTATTGATACGCATGATTTAAATCGTAAGGAACGAACAAGCGCTTATTTACTAATTGATGAAAAGATAACGTTAATCGAAACTTCCGCTAGTCCTTCTGTTCCTTATATAATAGAAGCTTTAAATGAATTGCAAATTTCTTTAGAGGATATTGATTATGTCATCGTGACCCATATTCATTTAGATCATGCTGGTGGTGTAGGCCTGTTCTTGCAAAGTTGCCCAAATGCGAAGCTAGTCGTACACCCCCGTGGTGTGACACATATGGTAGATCCAAGTCGGCTTATTGCTAGCGCAAAGTCTGTCTACGGAAAAGATTTTGAACGCCTTTTTGATCCGATTTTACCGGTTGCACCAGAACGTATTATGGAAGCTGGACACGAGGATATTTTGTCATTAGGAAATCATCAATTAACATTTTATCATACGGAAGGTCACGCAAAGCATCATATATCGATGCATTACTCTGCTACGAACGGCTTATTTGTAGGCGATACTACGGGCGTCTGTTATCCAGAAATGGCGGATGAAGCAATTGATTTAATCATTCCTTCCACTTCTCCCAATCAGTACGACCCAGCAACAATGGAACTGTCCATACAGCTATATGAAGCATTAAATGTTCAACAATTGTATTTTGGTCACTATGGTGCCTATTCAAATCCTGCTGAAGCTTACCGTCAAATTCGTTACTGGACGCCATTGTTTTTAGCTGAGGGTGAAAAGGCACTAGCTGCATCCGATATTTTGTCAGAACAGGTTAAACTTTTGGATGCGGGATTACAAGCGCTCTTACATCAATATCTTGAAAACAATGGTATTGCAGAAAACCATCCAGTCTATCAAACAATACCTTTTGATACAGTCGTATCAGCAATGGGCATCCTCGATTATTTACAAAAGAAAATCAAAGTTTAATGCCTAAAAAGAATCTGCTTGCTTCTCTTTTATTTGAGAAAACTGGCAGATTCTTTTTCATCCTTCATGATTGAGATGCTCGAGCACAGCAAGGAAGTTCTGTTTCTCCCCAATTGCTCGGAAATTTCTAAATGGATTTCCCATAACTTTCATTCGCTCTAGAACAGCATGTATTGAAAATAGCTCCGGTCGAAGTTGGTCATTTACTTCATCCCAATGTAATGGTGTTGCAACTAACCCCAATGGATTCCCTCGTGTAGAAAAAGGTGCAATGATTGTTTTGCCTTCCGCATGCTGAACATAGTCTAAATACAGTCTGTTCTGACGATTTTTTTTTAAGCGCTCAATTGTATATAATGCTGGCTTTTGTTCACATAAAAAATGACAAACAAACGATGTAAATTCCCGCACTTGCTCATAGGAAAACGTATTAAATGGCAATGGAATATAAACTTGTAGGCCTTTACCACCTGACGTTTTTACGAAGGATTGTAGCTTAAAGTAGTCAAAGATTTCTTTTAAATGAAGTGCCGCACTGACCGCAAGTGAAAATGCCTCGACGGACGGCGGGTCTAAGTCAAAGACAATCTCTGTCGGCTTTTCCGTATCGATTGTTTGAAAAGGAATGTGGAATTCTAAGGCAAGCTGATTACCTAGCCACAATAAAGTTTCGATATTATTGCATAGTATACTCAGCTGATCGCCAATCCTTATCGTTGTAACAAAATCTGGGACATGCTCTGGACTACTTTTTTGATAGAAACTCTCTCCAGGTACACCATGGGGAAAACGGATAAGTGTAATCGGTCGATTGTATAAAAAAGGCAATATAAAGGGCGCAATCACTTGTAAATAGTGCAAATAAACATCTTTAGTTATATCAATGTCTGGCCAAATTGGCTTGCTCGGATGGGTTACTTGTACACGTTCAGGTATCGGCATCAGCTGTCGTTGCATTTGTTGCCAATCGCATTCCTGTGGCTCCTTCTCTAACCTGAATGCATGAAATCGTGGTTCTCTCAATTTTTTGCCATCAAAATCGATACAGGCAATATCCACACAAATGGAAGGTTCTAATTGCCATGTCTCATTTTGTTTGTGACCATTTGCTTGAAAAAACGCAATAAGCGTGTTCATTTCTTCCGTTTTCATGCCATGTTTAAAAACCGCTACTTCTGTTAACTCGCCTTGTTGAAGAACACAGCCATGAAAAAAGCCATTGCCCTTATCATATTTAGTGACAATTACCGTGACAATGCGCCAGTTTTTTATTTTTATCCAATGGGTAGCCCTTACATTCTCTTGCCACTTACTATTCTTCTTCTTGGCGATAATCCCTTCACCTTGATTACTTGTAATCAAATGCCATAATGTTTGACTATCTTCAAAAACATCAATGGCTTGCAAGCGTCGATTTTCTTCATAATGAATAGAAGTAGGCAACTTCAATGTCGTAAAAAGAGTAGCTAGCTGCTGTTTACGGGTCTTTAAATAGCGATTCGTTTGGCTTTCCCCTTTTATAAGCAATAAATCAAAGACAATATAATGGCAAGGAAACGCTTCTGCATGTGCAGCAATCGCTTCATTATTTTGCATTCTGCCTCTTTGTTGAACTTTTGAAAATTCACTTTTATAATCATTCGTTAAATAAACGAGTTCCCCATCAAGCGTTAAAGGTAAATATGCTTTTATTTCCTCATAAAGCTTTTGACAATACGCCATTATTTCCGGAAATAAGTGATTAAGAACATTGCCATTTCTACTTATTAAAAACGGTTCCGCTTCAGCCCATTGTAATATACAGCGGAATCCATCGTACTTTGTTTCGTACAGCCATTCTTCTCCTATTGGTGGTTCTATTGCTTCAGTTAATAACATCGGTTTGATAACGCTCACCTACTTTCTGTTTTATATACTGTTTTCACGATTTCTATTTAGCATACATAAAAACCATCAAAATATAACATAGTAAGAAAAACGAGGTGACAATATGCATACAGTTTGGAAAGGCAGTATATCATTTGGTCTTGTCAACATACCTGTTAAACTACATGCTGCGACTGAAAATAAAGATATTAAATTACGACAACTTCATAAAGAATGCCACACACCTATTAGCTATAAAAAAGTATGTGAAGGCTGCAATAAGGAAGTAACAGATGAAAACATTGTGAAAGCATATGAGTATGCAAAAAATAAGTTTGTTGTGCTGGACGCAGAAGAGTTAGAAAACTTACGGAAAGAAAATGAAGATAAGGCGGTTGAAATAATAGATTTTGTAAAATTAGGCGAAATTGATCCTATTTATTTTGAACGCACTTATTTTTTATCGCCTGATACTACCGGCAGTAAAGCATATGCGTTATTACGACAAACATTAGAGGAATCCGGAAAAATTGGTGTGGCTAAAATTATTATTCGTTCCAAAGAACAGCTTGCCATCGTACGCGTCTATCAAAATGCGCTCGTAATGGAAACCATTCACTTTCCCGATGAAGTACGCAGCGTGCAAGATGTTCCGAATATTCCAAGCGAGCCAACGATTGTCCAAAAAGAATTGGACGCTGCCTTAATGCTAGTAGACCAGCTAACAACTGTGTTTGAGCCAGAGAAATATACTGATGAATACCGTAATGCACTAATGGAACTAATAGAGGAAAAGAAAGTAACCAATACAGTTTCTGCAAGCGATAAACGTCCTCTTCCTGATAACGTTACCGATTTAATGTCAGCGCTCCAAGCTTCTTTGGATAAAACAAAAAAACCTGCCCCACGAAAAAGAGCAACGAAAACGAAGAAAAATGCCTAATGAATACTTTTGCTCATACAAAAGACATCGAGAAGACTACTCTCGATGTCTTTAAATTGTATTATGGCAATGAATCGTTATCCTGCTACTAGATACTTCTCCAAGCTTGTAAATACGATATGCAACGACCAAGTGGGTTTGCGCAGATTTTGGAGCTTCTCTTGATAACATACATGAGCTTAAATTTGCCTCATTTGGTTGGGTTGTACGATAGCACAGTATGCTCGTCGCTTATCCACATTTAGAGAGAGACGTTAACGTTAGGATGCATTCCTATTTAAGCGTTCATTGAATGAAAGGAATGGAACTTTATTAATTGTTCAATGCTTTTACTTGAGCCAAACCCTCTTTCGTTTTCTTTCATTAATCCAGTTGCAGTTCTTCGATATTTACGGTTAATTTATTACGCAGAATATATAGAACGCTTATGCCTATTAAGAATGTTAGGAAATCACCTATAAAGATTGACCAAATGATACCATGGAATCCAGCGATACTACTCATAAAAAATAATATTGGTATCATGATGAGACCTTGTGTCAGGGACATAATCATTGCTGCTTTTCCTTGACCAGTCGCTTGGAAAATTCCGATGATAAGGAAGGTAAAACCAGTGACGAAAAGTGATAGGAAAATTACTTTTATTACATAACTCCCTAATTCAATTAACTGCGGATCCGTTGTAAAGATACCGACAAAATGACTCCCTAGTAAAAATACAAGAATCGCAAAGATAGCTGCGATAATCGCTACCGTAATACTTGTAAATGTTATTGTTGATTTCATGCGTTGTTTATTTGCAGTAAAGTTATAAGCAATTAAAGGTACTACCCCTTCACAAAGCCCCATGATAATTAGTTCAGGAAATTGTAGAATACGTTGTGAAATACCATATGAAGCGACCGCCGCATCACCATAACTCGCTGCAAAATTATTAAAGACTAACGCTGTTATACCCATTAGAGCACTCATTAGCGCAATCGGAATGCCGATTTTTAATACTTCGTAAACGACTGATTTTTCGATTTTAAAATATTTTATTGAAAATGTTAAATACTCACTCTTCCGGATAATATGCCAGCTATAATAACTTACAGCTCCGATATTTCCAATAAGTGTCGCAATGGCTACGCCTGGAACACCCCAGTGGCAAGCGAAAATAAAAATAGGATCTAATATTAAATTAATACCTACACTGATAAACATGCCCACCATTGAAACTATGGCAGACCCTTCTGCACGCACTAGTTGCTCTAATGAGAAGTTTAAAATAATAATAGGTGCACCAATTAACATCACTAAAATATATTGCTTTGTATAATCAAAAGCTGCTGCACTAGCGCCGAGCCCAGAAGTAATACTATCCGTTGCGATAAGTCCGACTAGCATTGCAATAATGCCCAATGCAATAGAGGCATAAAACGAAAATGATGAAACTTCTTTTATTTGTATATTCTTTTTTTCTCCAAGTAGACGGGAAATAAAAGTACCGCCCCCTACACCGATGAGGTTTCCAAGCGCCATTAATACAGCAAGGACGGGTATAGTTAGTGTGATGGCTGTCATCATTACAGAATCATGTAATAAGCCAATAAAATAGGCATTTAATATTGTATAAATGACACTGACTGACATGCCAAGCATCATCGGTAATGAGAAGTGAGCAACCGCCTTTGCGATAGGTGCTTTCTCAAAATAATAAGTGTTTTCCATAGAAAATTCTCCTTCGGTAATTCGTTAGATATCTAACTAAATAAGCAGAAGAACTGACTTCATCAGCCTTCTTATCCTAAATTTTTTATAATACGATTTAACAATTCTACCAGTTGTTCTTTTTCTTCTTTTGAGAAGCCCTGTGTCATTTCGTCATCTAGCTCCTCAAAAAACAATTGAAAGTCTTTGACGATGGCCACGCCCTTAGGAAGCGGCCGAATTATTTTACGACGTTCATCGGTTAAATCTACTTTCCGTTCAACCAAACCTTTTTTCTCAAGATTCGTGACGATACTTGAGATAGATGACCCTCTTCGTTGAAAGACCTTCTCCATATGTTTTTGCGTAATGCCCTCTTCCATATGAGCAACTAAGTAGTCTAGCGCGTGGCCTTGTTCAATCGTAATATCATACGACTCAAGCTTTTTATCACCCCGCTGTTTCATTTGATGACCAATCATACGAATTTGAAACTGATAATTGACCTCTTTCATCGTATCACCTTTTTCAATTAGATTTTGCTATTAGTTAGATTTCTAACTAATAATAAAACACCGACTTTCGGAAGTCAATAATTTTAGTTAGAAACCTAACGAAATAAGGTGCCTGGCACTAAAACAATTGCGAATTTTCGTAATAGTTCGAGTGCCTGGCACTTCTATGATTGGATAACTAATTACTATATGCTAAAATTTACAAAAAGAGAGAAGAGGTGTGCATTATGGCGACTATTGAAGACTTTACAGCACTTGATATTCGAATCGGTACTGTTATTCAGGCCGAAGAACTACCGAAGGCACGAGTTCCTGCAATTAAAATGCAGATTGATTTTGGTGATCCGTTAGGAATTAAGCAATCTTCCGCTCAAATTACAAAGCGCTATATGCCACAAGACATCATAGGCAAACAAGTAGTAGCAATTGTTAATTTCCCACCCCGTCGAGTAGCAGGTTTTAAATCAGAGGTTCTGGTGATTGGCGGTGTTCCGATAGAAGGCGATGTTATTTTATTAACACCCGATCAACCAGTTGCAAATGGCACTAAAATTAGTTAAAGTTATCATTTCAATTAAACTTTACCTATGCCATTTTAATAAAAATTTTAACTTTTAATCTACTGTACAGACAAATGGCTAATCTTTGAGAGCGTCCTCAGCATATTAATAGTAGTGTAAAGCTTCTCATACAGCCTTACAAAAACTCTCCTGTTTTAGAGTCACTTCAATCACGAAGTGGCTCTTTTCGTTATGAAAAAATAAATATTGGAAAAAAATTGTGCATTTTATTTAGTACAAATTCCACACAATTCAATTATTGATGAATGTGTGATAGACTTAAAAATTAGTGCATATAGCCTTCCTCATATTTGGTTGTCTATTTTTCGATATTAACTTTACAATAAATCATTAATTTAAAGATCGTGAGCGATTACGAATAGAAAAGGATGAAAAGCAATTGCGTAACGAACAACAGAACAAGAAATATATTTACACCTATGTACATCATGTAGACGAATACGATTTATGCAGAATGGAGATGCGTGCATTTTTCAATCACGATTCCAAATCAAACTTTATAATAAGCAATGTAGAAGTCGACCCTAGTCGCAGCCCTTTTATAGAAGATCGTCTAGAAGTGCTAGTTGAAGAAAATAGTATCGACAACCTCAAGAAAATAATCGAGCATTTCAAAGTGGATGCGAAAACTTTTAAAGTAGTTTGTTTAAATACGTTTGAGATTGGTAATACGAAGAAAATCCCACAGTCGGAGCGCCGATTGATTGAACGTGAATTAGGCTTACTTATTGAGGGCGAACCCGATTTAGATCATCCTGAAGTGATTTTTGGTTTGATCTTATTAGATGACACTTGGTATTTTGGCATACATAGCAAAAGTGAATCCATTTGGCGTAAACATTTACACAAACCACATAGCTATTCAACTGCGCTTAGTACAAGAGTTGCACGTGCAGTTGCAAACATCGCTGTTCCACGTCCCCAAAATATTCATGCAATTGATCCATGTTGTGGAATCGGGACGGTCATAATCGAGGCTCTTTCGATGGGCATTAAAATTGAGGGACGAGATATGAATCACTTTGTATGCCAAGGTTCTCGAGAAAACATTGCTTATTTTGGATTACAGGGCAAAATTACTTTAGGCCCTATTTCAGAAGTAACCCAACACTATGATGTAGCCATAATTGATTTACCTTATAACTTATTTACACATGCAACACGCGAAGATCAATTTGATATTATCAAACATGCGCGCCGCATTGCGGATAAAGTTGTTATTGTGTCAATTGAAACAATAGATGACTTGATAGCTGATGCAGGATTGGTTATTTTAGACCGCTGCATGGCTAAAAAGCAAAGGTTTTTACGCCAAATTTTATTATGTAAATAACTTATTTTTTGGATAAAGTATTCGAGCTGATTTTTTTCGTTCAAGAATTACATGCATCAGCTCGAATATGCAAAGCTATACTTTACAAATAAACAATACAACCTCTTTCCTCTAACTCCCCTAGCCACGTTGGTATTTGCAAGTCATGATTCCATCGAAGATCTAGACGTTCTAAACCTTCTATTTCCATTAGAGATTTCGGTAGTTCCGTAAGAAGATTACTGCGTAAATCAATCTCTATTAAATTTTTTAATTGTCCAATCTCTTCTGGTAAAGTTGTCAATTGATTATGCCTTACATTTAACCGTCTTAGTCTTAGACATTTCTGTATCGATGTAGGGATTGCTTGTAATTGATTTTCTTCCAAGTCTAACACCCGGAGTAATGCTAACTCCCCTATAGTTGCGGGAAGTACGGCAAGTTGATTGTTTTTTAAATGCAATTCTTTTAAGTTGCGTAAACTACCAATCGTTGTCGGCAAAGCGGTCAATTGATTATTAATTACACGTAATTCTACTAGTTTGCCTAATTGCCCAAGTTCTTCTGGCAGTTCTTTTAATTGATTATCGCTAAGATTTAAATATTTAACTTTTACGAGTTGGGCGATTTCAGATGGGATGGATTGAAGCTTATTATTGTGAAGATATAAATAATCCTCCATATTATGAAGATTGCCAATTTCAGGTGGTATGACTTCGATATTATTATGTCCTGCGTCCAGCATAACAAGTTCTGTTAACTCCCCTATCCTAGCAGGCATTTGACTAATTTTATTAACCGATATATTTAACGTTTTTAAGTTTTCCATGTTGTAAATTGCAGTAGGTATTGTCGTGAATGCATTATCGAATACGCTTAAATGTGTGATTGCTTCTAACGGTCCTTCTATTTTTGGTAACGCGTTTAATTTCATACGGGGGAAGTTTAATTTCATTCGTTGTTCTCCTTGTTTGTTTCATATATATTCTTTAAAAATTAAATGTAAATAATCGCCATGCCCTCGACTTAGTTCTACTTCAGCTTGTGAAGAAATCCAAAAATAATGAAACAAAAGCCCATCCTCATCCCCTCCACCTATTGGAGCGTAATCCCATTCATCTCGTGTTTCGCAAACTTGTATTTTGTAAAAAAATCGATTATGTATAATACCATCATCATTTTCCCAAAAGTCTTCTGCAAGTAACTTTTCGACTTTGAAATCTTTCAATCCTGTTTCTTCTTGTATTTCCCTTATAACAGTATGACTAGTGCATTCTTGCGGTTTTACAGTACCTTTAGGAATCTGTATGCCCGCTTCCAAAATGGAATGACGAAAAACTAACACCTGTATTATACCGTCATGCTCACGCGTTATATAGCCATAAGCTTTTATTATCGACAATTTTAAGCTCACCCTTATTTGATTTTTAAAGCTTCTTTAATCGCCCAGCTTTGATGTATATGAAATAATTTTTCTTGAGCTTGAGTAGGCTCAACCCATCTAAGAAAGTGACCTTCTTCTAGAGGAGCAGCAACTTGTTTCCCTTTGTCGCATAAGTAAAAAAAGCCATCGCCAAGATAATATTTAAATTCATTTGTGGAATAAAAATATCTCCTTGCACGACCTTCAAAATGGCCGACTGTTATAGCCATTCCCATTTCTTCAAGTGCTTCTCTTTTCAAGCATTGCTCATGGGTTTCATTATTTTCCAGACCCCCTCCAGGAAGAAAATACTTGCCATCACTTGTTTGAATAAGCGCTATTTTATTTTGCTGATTGAACATTAAACAATAGACAGCAGCTCTGTATATGTAATCTATACCTTCTTCCTTTTTACCGAACGTTTTAACATCCATTATAGTCATCTCCTTAATTATTTTTCACATGAAAACATTAAAAAAAGTGGAATCCTCATTCTACGTTGAAACTCACTTTCACTACTGAAATTTTCAATCTTAGGCATTCCTTCTCGCATATCCGTAATTGTAAATCCTGCAAGCTTTAACAGTTGAAAATACTCTTCAACTGTTCTGTGGTACTTCACTACATTCTTATTAATCCAAGGTTCTACCCTTTTACCGCCTTTAAAATAATCATCGACAATCCAATTTGTCCTAGCAGTTGATGTTAATGTACTTTTACATACAGAGCATCACCACATCCCAAATCTAACACCCTTTTCCCTTTTACCTCACTCATCAGTTCTAATATTAGCGGTTTTTCAATGCTATTGTTAGGACTTTCCACACGATTTCTTCTCGTTAAATATTCCTTAAAAAAAGTTGCATCATCATAAGCTGCTGCACCACGGTATTCCATGCGATTCACCCCTTGTAGGTTTTCACTAAAATCATCATACCTTATAATAGGTAAATATTGTTTATAGAACCGAAAATAAAAAGAGCACAAATTAGTCCTCACTAATATGTGCTCTACTATTTTATATCTCTAATGATTGTGCTTCTCTTTTCTAATTTTCATCATGATTAAGGTCATAATAAAACCAATAAAAATGACAATCCAATTATTTAAAGCAGAAAAAGAAAATATTTTTGAAATGGTAAAAAACACAACAAAATATGCGGTAATTATAAATGAACCATGCGCTGTTATAAATACACCGAAATCTCTTCTTTTTTTCATAAGAAAAAACTTCCACATCCTTTACTTGCAAATAATGCATTTTAGATAGTGTGTAGTTAACTTGTGCCATAGAACTTTTCTCTTAGTGTCAATACCATAAGTAATTCCTGCAATTGTGATCCTGAAAAAAATAAAGCTGTTGATTGTATTATATAAAACTATCTCCCCCCACTAACATTAATGATTTCACCTAAAATATAATTCGAAGCATCAGACGAAAGAAAAGCTATAATTTCTGCTATTTCAACTGGTTTTGCTACCCGTTTGATAGGTATAGCAGCTGACATTCGAGTAAGACGATCATCATTAGGTGCAAACTTTTCATGGAAAGGTGTTTCAACCATCCCAGGAGCTACTCCGTTTACAATGATGCCATACTCGATTAGTTCTTTGGCCATGCCGATCGTCATTGTATTTAAAGCTCCCTTGGAAGAAGCGTAATGAATGCTTTCTCCAGCCCCACCGATACGTGCCGCTGTTGAAGATATATTAATGATCTTGCCATCTTTTCGTGGAATCATATATTTTAATACGGCTTGTGTACACAAAAGAACACTAATAATATTTAGTCGGTATGTTTCTTCCCACAATTCTTCACTTGCTTCCATAAACGAACTTTGTCTGATACCACCACCAGCATTATTAATTAATACATCGATTTTGCCAAATAATTTCAGCCCCTGATTTACCATGGCATTTACTTGCTCTTTGTTTGTAACATCAGCTTGAATACTTATCGCCTCTCCACCATGTTTTTGAATACACTGTACTGTTTCTACAGCACTTTTTTCATTCGAATGGTAGTTCACAATGATTTTTGCACCTTTTGACGCGAGTAATTCAGCGGTAGCTCTTCCAATTCCTGAGCTTGCACCTGTAATTAAAATCACTTTTCCCAGTAAATTTTGCATTTTCCCCCTCCTAGTTTTAGGTTACTGTTATTCATTTTGTATGTGATAAATTTTACCACAAGAAAACAATGGGGATTACGTAGTCATTCTATGAGAAGCTTCAATCATTACCGGTATGTACTTAAAATATATAACCAGGTACTCAAATGAGCACCTGGTTATATATTTTGAAAATGGACCTCATTAAAAGGCGTAGCAACTAGCAGAATAAAATATTTAGTCAGACCACAATCTAGGGTACAAACTAAATTCGCACCCCTCAACTCTTTATATAAGCACTTCACTCTATCGAAATATTTTATGCTCATAGAGAAAATCATAAGAAAGGTCGACGAATAAATATTCGTGTTCATTGATAGCAATTGAGAACGTTCGCGTAATTTCTCCTGTCTCGATATCTCGATACAGTTCTGAGATTTCCCCATTTTGATCATTGCGCATTTTAATGATCGTTTGTAAGAAATATGGTCGCCAGCTCCAATTTTTATTAATAGCACTTGGCTGTAATTCCCATTTGCCTTCTAAACGCATCACATTGGGGGTTAACTGGAAGCCATCCTCATTGCAAATGTATAATCGAAACGAGTAATGATCTAATAACTCTGCTAAGTGCTCTAATTGTGAAATATTTTCGCTAGAGGGCTTAATACGATGAACAATTGCTTCTAACTCTTCTCTTAATTTTTTTAACTCAAAATATTGTGCCTCAAGCATTTTCTTCTCGGAAGTAATAAATTGTTGGCACTCTTCTTTAAAACGTTCCTTTAATATATCTTTCTCCACAAATGTTTTTGCAGCATTTGCCAAATAAGGCCCTTGATAAAACCTTCCTCCATTTTTCCATGCAAACTGCAACTGATAGACAGTACCAATTCCCTCGAATAATAGGTTAGCGCCAATTTTATAAGCCAAACTGCCAATAGCTGAAATCATGTCAGACTGAGCAGACCATGAATCATAATTTAAATCACGGATATTGACCTTTAAAATTTGGGGTGATAATAAGGCAATATGCTCTAAATGACTTTCAGCACCTACTTCCTGTACAGCAATTTTGACACCAAACGTTGTAAAATATCGTAGTGCGTGGTGGAGTTTATTAATATCACCTAAAAAGCGATGCTCTGAAACGACTAATACGATGCGTTGTAAATCATCTTCACCAATATATTGTTGAATAATATTAAAGTGACTTTCACCGAAATCCTGCATTAACAAATTGGGATTGCTTGGAATATAAATATCAATGTCAGGTGCTATAGCATCTATTTCGGATAAAGCGGCATGTAAAATTTTATGTTCCATATCAATACGATATTCTTCTGGAATATCTTCATTATTTACAAAATCTTTTAAGTTAATTTGTTGGCCTTCAATTTGTAACTGTCCGGAAATTTCGTAGGCAATCACCGTATGCGCATCAGCGCTAAATATCGGTTGAAAATACCCATGTATTTGATCTAAATTTGTTAACACTTCAATTGCGTCCATTGTCGAAACCTCCATACTTGAATAACCTACCATTATTCAAAAATAACATTACAATGACAGTTCATTTCACGAAAAAACTCTCTGACTGTATAATAGTTTGTTTATTGGAATTTCGCAACTTCACTTGCCTTAATTTTTGCGCAAATGGACACTCCATTTAAATGGTCACTAATTCTTTTTCCTGCTGTTTTTGGGCGATTGGCTCAGGTTGACGGACCCAGCTCAATCCAAGCGTGCCTTCTCCTGCATGAACACCAACGCAAGCACTTAATGGCAACACTTGAAACGTCATAAGTGGATAAGTTCTTTCTAATGTTGTTTTCCAATTTATCGCACCTACTTCGTTATTACAGTGAATAACCGCGACCTCTGGAATAATGTGCGACTCCAAATCGTTGTTTAAAAGGTTTTCTACATATGCTTTCGCTTTTGCTATAGCACGGACTTTTTCCTTCATCACAACTTTCCCATTATCAAAAGAAATAACGACTTTTATATTTAATAGGTTGCTCAAAAACGCTTGTGTACCTGAAACGCGACCACTTTTATGCAATTGTGATAAGCTTGCCGGGATAAAGGATAACTCACTATGATCGGCTAATTCATTAATTTTTTCAACGATTTGAGCAGGTTCGACACCTTCTCGTTCTAATTGCTGACCAAGTTCAATCATTTTCATCATTGGGTAAGACCCGATCTTTGAGTCGATCGGATATACCTCAAATTGAGCTTGTTCAGCCGCTGTGAAAGCGCTTAAATAAGTGCCCGACAAATGTTGTGAAGTATGGATAGCAATAGCACAGGCATAGCCTTGTTGCTTTAATGATTTATATAACGTGACCACTTCACCAATGACTGGTTGGGAAGTTTTTGGATGTGTTTTCGTCGTACGAAGTTTGTCATAAAATTCATCATGTGTCATATCAACAGTTTCTCGTAATACCTCTTCTTCAAATACAATATTAAGTGGTAAGACGTAAATTTGATTGTCCTGTATGAATTTTTCATCTAACAATGCTGCTGTATCTGTAACCCATGCTATTTTCTTGTTCATGAATTGCTGTGCTCCTCATCTATTGTAAAATATTATGTTCTTTATAGCTTATGCAACTATACATAGACAGAACCGTGATGAATAGTGACATTTATCATAATCAGATAAATTATTTACAACGTTCGACATTATTCCGACAATTTTCACAATAAAAAAACAGTATCCTCAAAGTGTATGGGACAAGCACACTTTGTGGATACTGCAAGACGTTATTCATTCATAAAGAAATACCAGACAATTGCTAATACCATTAGTGACAATAGTACCGCAATCGTTACACGTAAAGGTGAAATTGGTGCATTTCCTCCGACACGACCGGTTTGACCATTGACCATAAAGCGATAAATTTTTTCTTTATATCTGAACGAAGAAAGCCAAATTGGTAACATTAAATACTTGTATGTAATGTCATCATGTGTTGTAGAGAAACGAACATTGGATACAACATCGGCAAATGTTTCCCTATGAATTTTTGAAGTAATTTCTGCTTCTAGATGATCGTGAATTTCTCGCTTTGCTTGGCTCCATCCATCCTGTAAACCTATACTATAGCGTTCCGATAGAAAGCCTGCTACATATTCTGGCTTATAGGATTTATTATTGAGCAAATTAAAAGGCTCAATTTTGCGCATCATTTGACGATCATAGCGTGCAGTTGCACTAATTAAATGATCATCAATAAACTCCTGGTAAAAACCACTTGTAGAATACCAATCTGTGACAGTCTTTTGATTACCATCCTTATCGGTCACTGTTCGATGCTTCCCATAGCTTGCCGAGTAGCGAGAGCTTGTTTTTGTATCAAACGTCCAATAAGGTAGATACACCCCTTTAAAAGAATCTGGCTTCGCACTAATTTTGGCTGCTTTCGGTGTAAACCATCTACCTTTAATCCATTTTTGAAAATTTTCTCCGGCTTGTTTGTCTGTTATTTCAAATGCACATACACCATTTGGAGCAAGAGTATTGTCTGCACTCGCTTCCATTACTTGATTGGATCCGCAATATGGGCAGCTATCTGCCACTTGTAATGCATCGTAAATCGTTTCAGCCGCACAAGCTTTACAAATAACCGTTTTTTTCTCTACACCCCAGTTAAAGTTTCCACGTTCCTCTGCATTAGCAAATTCCATTTCCTGCGCTACTTGTTCGTGCTCCATTTCCGGTGTAGCGATCTCTGTTTCAAAGCCACAGTACGGACAAGTTAGTTTGCCTGTTGCAGGATTAAATTCAATGGATGCACTGCATGATGGACATTCAGCATCAAAATCTAATTTTGCCTCTTTGACGTTATCTGCTTCTTGCGTCGTCATCATCAGTCATCTCCTTACTTTAGATCCTTGTCATCGAAAATATCGCCACACTCTGGGCAGAATTTTGGTGGATTTGCAGGGTGCTCAGGTTGCCAACCACATTTATCACAAGCATATTGCAATGCACCAGTTGGCTTTTTAGCCCCACATTCACTACAGAATTTTCCTTTATTGATGGCGCCACATGCACATGTCCAGCCTTCTTCGGCGGGCTTCGCTGTACCACAGTTCGAACAAAATTTACTCGTATTCTCTTGTCCACAAGAACATGTCCAAGTATTCGATAAGTTAGATTGGGATGGAGTAGTTGCTTGAGCCTGTTTATTTTGCTCGCTCATTTGGTATAGCTGGCTTGCATTGACACCACCTGCTTGTGTTGCCATATTCATCCCCATGAAGCCCGCCATTGCGCCGCCTTCATTGTGCGAAGCTGCAATCATCGCTTCAGCCTGAGCCCCAGTTAAATGTGCAGCCGCCATCCCAGGGTCACGCATAACTGCATTGCGCTGTAACTGTTTAATCATCGCTTCATCTTCTTCAGATGCTTTTAATGAACTAATCCCAAAGGATACCACTGCTAAACCGCGAGTTGCCAACCATTTTTCAGAAAGCACTTTGTTTAGGGCATCTGCTAATGCTACAGTATGGGCAGGTATTTCACTATAACGCACACCACTTGCCGAAATATGAGCAAAAGCTGGTTGTAACGCTGTCATTAGCTCTGTTTTTAATTGACTATCGATGGCATCACGCGTGTATACGCTCTCTACATTGCCACAGACATTCGTATAAAATAATAATGGGTCTACAATTTTATAAGAATATTCGCCATGACAACGAATGGCAATATCAATATCTAAGCCAATATTGCGGTCAATGACACGGAAAGGAATCGGTGCAGGTGTACCATACTTATTACCGACTATTTCTTTTTTATTGAAAAAATACACACGCTGATCTTTACCAGGCTCTCCTCCAAACGTAAAACGCTTGCCGATTAGCTTAAATGTTTCCGTAATGTTTGATGACAGATCATCCCCATACATTACCGTTGGCTCAGTAGATGTGTCATAGACATATTCTCCAGACTCTGAAGAAAACTCCACTACTTTACCTTGCTCGACAATCATCATACATTGACCCTCATTGATAGCAATGATGGAGCCATTACTAATAATATTGTCATGTCCTTTATTGGAGCCACGTTTCGAAGTGCGTTTAACACCTTTAGCAACAAGAACATCCGCTGATAAGGACTCGCAGTAGAAATACTCACGCCATTGATCTTCCAATACACCTGCTAATGCACCTAAACCTGCCTTTAATAAACCCATTTTATTTCCCACCTTCAATATATACTTACATATTATTTTAGCACTAAAAAACATGTATTCACTATTGTATTACGCAGGAATAGACATTTTGTTACAAAAATTTCGCTTTGGAGCTTTCTTTATTTAAATATTCATCCTAATTTATCGCAATAAAAAGTGACCAAATTCTATTAATTGAGAATTTGGTCATTTCTGTAAATTAATCATACTTATTATTAAATATAACTTTTCCGGTATCCGCTAATTATACGAGTATTGGGTTTTTATCACCCAGCCTATTTCAATATAATTAATCACTTCTTTTACCATTGCCTCATGATATTCTTCGTAGCCTTCATCATCCAGTTCTAATCCGTTGTCCGTGTCATAATATGTATCAATTTCACATAAACTGCTCTGATTATTATCCCAAGTTATTTCTATTTTAGGCTTTGAGGTACTATTTTCAAGTAATTTTAAAACGACATTGTCAATAATCATTCTATCTAGCTCCCTTACTGTTAAGGTGCGTATGGAACAATATGATCACCTGTTTTACTATAATGTATTATCCCATTTTGTGTAGTTACAGATACAACTGTTAAACCTTATCACTAAGACCTACGCTTACATCTGTTTTCATCTTGAAATGCCTAGAAATAGATGCTTTTTTATTTTCCTAAAGAAAAACCTTCAAAATATTTCCCACCGTATGGCTCAAGGACTTTGTTCGCTAATTTTACAATGTGTTCTTTATCCCCTGTTTTATAAAAAATATCAAAAGCCTTAGTAAATTGATGTGCGAATGTTTCGTCATACTGCATTAAAGAACGAACAAGCCATTTGGAATGACCAATCCATTGACAGTTTGTTCTTAACACAAATTCACTTACTAATTCAGCAAGGGCATTGGCAATAAATATTTCTTCCGCTCTCTTTGAACAACCAATTAAATCATCCAATACATCCGAGATAAAATATCGTTTTATTTTAATTGTTTGTTCGGACCATTCCTCTGGACCCTTTTCTAAAAGTTGTGTCGCTTCTTCTTTAATGGCATCAATTATAACGCTTTCTTTTAAAACAATTCCTTCCGAAACCATTCTTGGCATGGAAGGCCTTGCTCTTTGACAATCTTGCTCAAAATACTGTTTATACGATGTCAAATTATGTACAAATACCTCTATTGGCCAACCAAATTCGTGCAAAGATTCCCGATATGATGTCATCTGATTCTTTTCGAAAACGACAATATCTAAATCAGACGTTGCTGTAGCTTCTCCTCGAACGACACTACCAGCTAGTAACGCTCCCTCACAATGTGGAAAATATTTTGCAATAAACAGTTGGGCCGCCTCCGTAGCATTCACTTCTCTTATCTGTTTCATCGTACCACCCCTTAGTCACTATAATATTACATTTTATTGACTAATCAAGTTTTGTAATTAATAACAAAACATTTAAATCATGTATAATAAGTAAAGAAACGATTTAGCTAGCTTTGATTAATTTTAAATGGAAAGGAGCCACTTCACATGGAGCAACAAGAAATTTTAACGATTTCCAATTTAACAAAAAGTTATGGTAGCAAGGAAATATTAAGAGGAATTGATTTACATGTTTCAAGAGGAGAAATAATTGGATACATCGGACCAAATGGTGCCGGTAAAAGTACGACAGTCAAAATTATTTTAGGTCTCGAAGCCGAATACGGTGGAGAAATTAAGCTATTTGGAGAGGATATTCAGCAAAATAGCATTGATTATAAAAGAAAAATTGGTTATGTACCGGAAATAGCTGATGTTTACGATAATTTAACTGGTTATGAGTATTTGACATTTATCGGCCAGCTATATGGTTTACATTTAGATGTTGCGGCAGATAAATCTAAAACTTTAATGGAATTGTTTGGGGTAGGAGAAGCGTATCACGCAAGAATATCCTCTTATTCAAAAGGCATGCGGCAAAAGCTTTTAATTATCGCCAGCCTATTACATAACCCTGATTTGCTGTTTTTAGACGAACCTATCAATGGCTTAGATGCCAATAGTGTAATGATCTTTAAAGAAATTTTGACACAATTAGCAGCACAAGGAAAAACGATATTTTATTCCTCCCATATCATGGATGTTGTCGAAAAAATCAGCAGTCGAATCATTTTATTGAACGATGGGAAAATTGCGGCTGATGGAACATTTGCCGAATTACAAGCAGCGAATACGGTTGGCACTTTAGAGGGGATTTTTAATCAACTAACAGGCTTCCATAATCATAAGGAAATTGGCGAACAATTCGTAACTGTTGTCCAGGAGGTGTAAAGATGAAAGATTTCAAAATCCTACAACTGCTCGATCAATTGACCTTTATTTTCCGAAAATTAGGGATTGATTACCCGATAATGAGACAAATCCTTCAAATTAAATTAACGATGGATGAACGAAAAGTACCGACCATCTTTAACCAAAACAAAAAAGATCAGAAAAATAGCTATTTCAAATCTTTATGGATTTATGCCCTCTATGGGCTTGTACTCATTTTCTTTATGGGTTTTGGCCAAAATTATTTATTTCAGATGAGCATTGCTTATGGCATGATTATCTTTATTATTATGACGACGCTCATCTCTGACTTTTCTTCTGTTCTTTTGGATGTACGTGATCGTAGCATCCTTTCAACAAAACCTATAACTGCTAAAACGATAAATGCTGCTAAGATTTTGCATATCCTTATTTACTTAACGTATTTAACAGTTGCTTTGACGGCAATACCGCTTTTAGTCAGCTTGTTTACACAAGGAATCGTGTTCTTTCTATTAACTGTACTTGAATTGATCTTCATCAATATTTTTATTGTCGTTCTAACATCCATTTTATATATTGGGATTTTGAGATTTTTTGATGGAGAAAAGCTAAAGGACATCATCAATTATGTGCAAATTGGTCTATCACTAGTATTGATGGTTGGATATCAAGTGTTGATTCGCTCCTTTGAGTTTGTCAATTTAGAAATTGTCGTCTCGTTTAAATGGTGGAGTATTTTCATTTTACCAATGTGGTTTGCTGCTCCGTATGAGCTAATCCTTAATAGCAACACCTCGTTATTCACGATAATATGCACTATTTTCTCTGTTATCGTTCCACTTATTGCAATAGGGCTGTATATAAAATTGATTCCAACCTTTGAACGTAATTTACAAAAATTATTAAACACAAGCAAATCTAAACGGGAAAAGAGGAGTCGCTTAAAGGATTATTTATTAACCCTTCTTTGCCGAACAAGTGAGGAGCGCACTTTTTACCGATTTGCCTCCCTTATGATGAAGCAAGAACGCGAGTTTAAATTGAAAGTCTACCCGACATTAGGCTTTTCCTTCATCATTCCATTTATTTTTATCTTTAATTCTATTCGAGACGAAAATGTTGATTACTCTACAAGTCTCAGCTATTTAAATATATATTTTAGTATGCTAATCATCCCTTCAGCCGTCGTTATGTTAGGTCATTCTGCCAAATATAAAGCTGCTTGGATTTATAAAATTTTTCCGCTTAAGGACTTTACATACTTACAAAAAGGCAGCTTAAAAGCCTTTTTACTCAAGTTATACATTCCACTCTATATCGTCCTTAGCATTATCTTTAGCGTTATTTACGGTCAAAGAATCATCCCAGATTTATTGACCGTTCTAATCGCAAGCTGCTTGTTTACGGTCATTTGTTATATTGGTTTCGGCAACAAGATGCCTTTCTCGAAGCCCTTTGACGAAGTAGGTGAAGGCCATACTTGGAAGACCTTATTATTATTAATTCCATTAGGAATAATGGCGGGTCTACATTATTTCTTTGCAACTCGCTTTGCTTATGGTACCGTTATTTACTTAATCATTCTGATCATTATTAATTTTATTGCTTGGAGCCTAATATTTAAACGCGCTAAGTAATAAAGGTTATCATTCGTAAAAATCCGCTTAGCTTTTCGTGACACTGCAGTCACAAAAGACAAGGTGGATTTTTACAAATCATAACTCATAACGATTAATTCCCCCTTTATCCCCATTACTCTTCTACCGTTGTCACAATAGCCACACTTCTTGTATAGTCCTTGTGCGGCCTGATTTTTTACATTAACAGCCAAGACAATTTCATTTACGCCACTATAATTACTTTTTATAAAATCAGGTAATAACATTAAAGCTTTTTTCGCATATCCCTTGCCTTGATATCGATAATCAGTAGAAAAAGCTCTTATTAACATCGCATGTTCATTATCAGAATAAGGTTTAATCCCTGCATGTTGATGTAAAACAAAGAAAACAACAAGCTTCTCTTCATCGATTGCTAAAATTGAGTGACGATTACTATCCTCTTTAGAAAGTTCAAGACATTGCTGCGGCGTGCCTGTAAATTCAAGTTGTTCCTCCGTTAATTGATATTGTTCAATTAGGTCTTTAAAACGGTCTTTGAAAATGTATAGTTCCATGTTATCCCCCTCACCAAGAACATTTGTTCTTATCTTACCAATATTAGCAACTAAATTCAATATTTTAGTACATTATCCAATTTTATTAAGAAGGACATAGCAAAAAGACAGCACCAGATTTGGTACTGTCTTAGTTTATAGGGTCGTTGCATCAAGCATCCCAGAAACGCGCTTTCTATAATAGCCTTATATTATTTTGTTTCAAGAGCAATTTCTTTATATTTCGCATCCCAAGCCGGATCAATTTTACTTAAAGAAACAGGACGTAACGTCTCTTTGTGCGCTAGAATATGTACAGATTGTGCTGTAGCAGCAATCGTGCCATCTTCATGTAAAATTTCATAACCATATGTTGTCCGTAGACGATCATGCTTTTTAACCCAAGTACGTACAGTTGCCACTTGCCCATAGTGCATAGCGGCCTTATAAGAAATAGATAAATCCATAACAGGCGATACATACCCTTCTTTTTCTAACGCTGCATACTCGAACCCTGCATCGCTCACTAGCTGCGTACGCCCAATCTCCATCCAAATGATGTAGTTTGCATGGTAGACAACGCCCATTTGGTCCGTCTCTGCATATCGTATCTCAATCTGTTTTTCACTTACAAACATTTTCTTCACCTCGTCCTACATTATAGCGTAAAAATGCTGATTTGGCGGGGTTTAGGCTCTGGAGATTTCGATAGGTTGAAAATTGAAGGTTGAAAAGTTTTGATATTGAATTCAGAAATTGATTTTACGAACGAAAAACTCGAACCCATATAAACACATATTAACCCTTTTAATTGGGGTACTTTCTGGGGTACTTAAAATATAATTTTATATAACATTGGGCAGGTGCTAGGATGTAATATTAGGATGAGTGACTTATCAATTTCCCTATAATTAATTCTTTTACTTGTGATTTCAATGGTTGTTGCAAGTATTTAGGATAACTGTAAATTCATAGTCACTGTCCTAATTTTAAATCCAAATTTTTCATAAAGTTTAATTGCTTGATTCCCTTCAAATGCACTTAGTCGGATTTCTGTATATCCTTCTTGTTTTAAATGGTCAATACTTGCTAACATTAAATGTTTAGAAATCCCGTTTCCTCTATATTCTGCTACAACAAATAGTTCATAAATAAAACCAAACTGCTTATCAGTAAATTGGTCTTTACTACCCCCTATAAGAATCCAGCCCATTATTTTATCGTTTTCTGTTGCTATTAAATAATAGCATCCCTTTTCCAATAGAGGTTTCACAAGTTGATCGATCTTTTCTTCAGTAGGTTCTACTTCACCTAAAGTACCATCAAAAACAGCTTTTGGTGAAATCGATAATACTTTTTTTAGTTCAATATCGTTAGGTTTTCTAATATCCATTATTTTTGAACCACCCTTTAAATTTTTTCATTTTAACATATTATTCCAAAAATGCATTAGATGATTTATTGAACGCTTAAAAGTGTAAAAAGGTGAACCAAGAGAATTACCTAGTAATTATCACAATAATCTCACATAGCCACAATCACTATTGTTTTTTATAAAATTCATAAATAGTTCAACAAAATACGAAATTTATATCAATCAAAAATGCACCGTAAATCGATTTTACGATGCTTTATTTTAGAAATTCGCATTTGCAGTTATTACTACCCACTCGTAACAATACTTTGTGATGCTTAACCATTCTCCTACCTACGTTGGTCATTGTCACTCAATTATTAAATTGTACTATTTTTTAAATGTAATTCTTGAATGATCTTTAAATATTTTTCTTTTACCTTTTCAAATGGATATGGATAATTCATAAAATTTTCTGATGCGCACACAAATACTATACAAGCATCTAAAAGCGCTTTAATAAGTGTTCTGTTATGAAAATAATAGAGCTCCTCATTTTGTTGGATACGAATAGTAGTTGAATCCATAGCTTCAAATTTTATAAGTGTAGGGAATTCCCAACTCCCCACGCCCTCTTGAAAGAACTCTTCTATTATTTGCAAAAATATAAACCAATAATCTGGGAGTACTTCTAGCGTACTAACATATACTTTAGAATTGTTTTCGTATATTTCTATAAAACCATATAATAATCCTACTTTATGTATTGTTGAAAGTTTTTCTGCCTTTATATATCTTTCAGTACTATGATTGTTTTCTATGAACATTGGATTTTGTATAAATGTCTCTACTCGAATTATTTTAAGGCACTCCTTCTTTAGGTATACTAATTGTGGAGACTAAAAGATTTTCCAATGCGCTTGCGCTACCAATACTATTATGTATAAATCAGTCTGTATGTTGCGCGTTCACTATATAATAGCCTCTATGGTTATGGTAATTCCCTATTCAGTATTTCCAGATTAGCTCGTTTTATCATTCTAAATAAGCTGCCGATTTCGTACCAATCACCAACATGTTACATGATGGACCTTTACCAAATTGATATTTAAATTTAGGCACTAGATATTAAACACCGGGGCAAACATAATTCCCGTAAAATAAGTCTATTGGGAAATGGTGCGCTGAGGTAGGAAATAAAAGATAATTTCCCGGGGAAGCGCAAGAAACGACAAGTTTACTTCTCTCCGGGTGTATTATCCGACAATTCATTATTTTCATATAATTGCTCGTTTATTGTCAGAGCTATCATAACAATCTACTACTTTTAAATTACTTCTTGTTTCATAATAATTTCCTCACCAATACGTCCCATTAGCCTCTCCTTTGTGTCCTCAAATCCTACCTTTAAATATAGTTTTTGTGCTGGGATATTCTCTTTGTCTACCACTAAAACAATTTCATCACAATGAGGGAATTCCGCTTTCACAAACTCCACGAGTAATGTCATCCCTAGTCTCGCATAGCCTTTTCCCTGCTCTGCATGGTTAATGGAGAGTGCAGTGAGTAGCAATGCATTGGCATTATTTGTGTACTTCTTTACTTTTTCATTTGAATTTAGGATAAAGAAACCAACAGGTACATTTTCACTTAAAATCACTATGCGATACTGACCTTCATTTATTTCCTCAAATTTGCTGGGAAGTGCAGAAAATTGTTGCTGTTCATCAGTAAGTACAAAGGAGCTCAATTCTTTCATATATTGATTTGAAAAATGCTTTAATTCCACTCTTTTCAATTTTTCCATATGATGTTCCTCCAATCACATTCCCTACACTTTACCATTTTATTTAAATTTCGTCATTCATTAATGGAATAGCTAACTTTTCGTATCATCAGCAATCTTATTGTAAACTTGCACTCCCCAATCTTGTGTAACCTGTATTTTAAAAATAACTTGGGAATAAGATGTAATAATGATTGGCTTAGGGAGGTAAAAAAATTGAGTAAAAGCAAAGACAAAACAAATATGAATGATCTTTTTGCGGGCGTTGAAAGCGAAGCTGCTAAGCTAGCTATAATTGGTGGATTAATTACTACATTAGGTGATGGACTAACTACTCTTGCAGCAATTTTGGCATTAGAAGAAACGCAGCAATCCAATTCCAGTAACGATAATAACAATGATAATAACGATAGTAACACAAAGAAATTAGAAGCATTAGAAAAGCAAGTTCAATATTTAACAAAAGAACTCAATAAACTAAAATACGCAAAGAGATGAAGGTGCCTGACACTCAAACAATTCTGAATTGTTTGAGTGCCAGGCACCCTATTGCACTGTACCACGAATCGTCGCGTAACTTAACTTGCCATCCATAATTGCACGCTCTGCAGCTTTTTTCGCCTCATCTAACTTCTTATACCAGCCACTGATAAAACGCCAACCATTTTCATCGGAGTTCCCTTTTATTGGTTCTACATATGCTAAATAGCCTTGTTGTATGGCTATACTCATTGCATCGATCATAGCCTTTTGACTACTATATTTCCCACTTTGGATACGGAATACTTTCGGCTCTTTGTCAATCTCCATATATTCAATTTTCTTACTTACATCTACTATCGCAATTGGTTTTAAAAAAAGGGCAATTTCCTCTAGACGACGATTAACAAGCCCTTGAAGCTTTTTCCCACCTGCATAGCTGTATAATAACATCTCCTTACTTACTTGTTCCCATTGTCTATTATTCAAATAGGTTAATAGTGTACTATTTCTTAAAATATATCGCCCCAAATTATATTGGAAGCTTGCAAGTGCATCATACTGATTTTGGTTAAGTGGGACATTGACATAATATTCAATTGTACTGGCGTGCTCCTGAGCTTGCTTGCGCAATAGTTCCCACGCATCTTCTTTTGTAATTGTTTGTCCCTTTTCTACTAATTTTCCGTTTGCCCATTTTGTTGTACCATAGCCAATTGTCCAAACATTATCACTTCCAATATAAGCATTAGCACGGAACCCTTCCCATTTTGCTATGAGATTTAGTGCATTATTGGAAATTTCCATCTTGTGTTCCCCCTTTCTCTATTTAAATTTCTGCTCCTTCACTAGCATATTCAATTCCCAATATAGTGAACAAGGAAGGTGCCTGACACCCAAACAATTCTGAATTGTTTGGGTGTCAGGCACCAGTAATAAAACGTTCTAAGTCGTTAATTCTTGTTTTTAATTGATTCTCTCTTGCCAAAAAATAAAAGTTTCGCGTATATTTTGCTGAAAGTGCTTGCCAACTAACGCCCTCTGGCACAGCATTTTGCGAAATAACCGTTTGCCCAATGCCTGCTTTTAATAAGGCTGCTATCATTTCATTATTATTTAAATAAATATGTACCGGTTGAATATTGTTTTCTTTTACATACATATCTGAGTAAAATTGTGTGCCCGAGTCTTCTTCTCGATTTAACCAGTAACCGGATGCAGCATCTCCTGCTAAAACAAGCTGATCAACATTTAATAAACTGCGTTTTAAGCTTCCTGTATCGACAATTTTTTCAATAAACCCTAAATCCGCTTCGTTTTGTTTTAGTTGTGTCACTACTTCCTCCGAATTCATCAATTGTAAGGAAAAATCTAGATCAGGAAAATTTTCTAGAATAGACTTCATAATTGTTGGTAGATAGTAAATTCCACACGTATTCGAACAAGCTATTCGGCATTTTGTTCTGACTATCCCTTTACTATTCAATGTTTCCATCGTGTCTTCCCAATTATCTAAAATGCCAAGTGCACGTTTATAAAGAAAATCTGCGTTACTCGTCGGCACTATCTCATGTCGCCCTTTTCTAGTAAAAAGTGTCACATCTAATTTTTTCTCTAAATTAAGTATTTGAGTAGATATTGTTGGCTGTGACAAATATAAGGCTTCTGCTGCCTTCGTAAAGTTTTTCAGTTCATATACTTTCACAAATGTTTTTAAACTTTGAAACATCATCGGCACTCCTTTAATTATTCAATTTCTTAATAATTGATATCCAAATTATCAATTTCACAAATAGTATAATCCGATTTACAATGTTTATACAAGGTCAAAACGAAATAATTAAATGGAGGAAACCAATGAAAAACTTTCTTAAAAACATCCCTCTACCAATTTGCGGCTTAATTTTAGCTCTAGTTTCATTAGGCAATCTTTTAAAAACTGAGAGTATGCCTATATTCGGGAGCATTATTGGTCTTATTGGGATGATATTAATGTCATTCGTATTGTTTAAAATCATGTTTACATTTAAACATACACTTGCTAATTTACAAAATCCGATTGTGGCATCAGTTGCTCCAACATTTACAATGTCCTGTATGGTTATTTGTACGTACTTCCTGCACTTCGAGTCTATTAAACCACTGTTGTCATGGCTATGGCTAGGTATTGTTTGTTTACATTTTATTTTAATGTTTTATTTCACTTATAACTTTTTAGTTGTAAAATCGGTACGCATTCAAGATATTTATCCTAGTTGGTTCATTACATTCGTTGGCATTGGTGTAATTACCATTACATCGATTAATTTTTATCCTGAATTTGGGCGTTGGATTTTCTGGCTTACTTTGGCTTTATATTTAATATTATTGCCAATTATTTTATATCGTGTCTTCCGTGTAAAAAATATGGAGGACGCTACAATGCCGCTCATTACGATAATTGCAGCGCCGGGATCACTTTGTTTAACAGGCTATTTAAATGCTTTTGACGATAAAAACATCCTAATCGTCACTTTACTATTTGCCTTATCTCAAGGGCTTTATTTTATAATTTTATCGCAACTACCAAAATTACTAGCGGTTGATTTTTATCCAAGCTATGCTGGGTTCACGTTCCCATTAGTAATCTCAGCAACTGCAATCACTGCAACGACCAACTTTTATCACCAACTAGGAATTTCATCAGCATTGTTTCATTGGCTTGCGATTTTAGAATCTATTATCGCATTCATTATTGTGTTCTATGTGCTCTATAAATATGTAATGTTTCTTTCACAACAATATTTTAATGCAAGAGTTAATTCGTTGTAATTTCATCTCAAGAACAAAGAGAAAAAGTGTTAGATTGACTGCCATCAATTTAACACTTTTTTGCAATGCCTACTGCGCTGACACACGGAATTTACGCAACATATGATTTGTGCTTGTTTTGAGCAGGAGTCTTTCCTTCGCTAACAAGATCACTTGAATAATTGTTAATTTTTACAAAAACTACATATTCGATCTTTAAATAAAGTATAATGTTGAGAGGAGTGTGATATTATTTTGCTAATTGAAATAAACAAACAAGCTATTGACTTAACAGCTGCAGACTTGGGACAACAATGTTTTAAGCCTCTTATTGATTTTTATAAAAAGGGCATGTCTAATGCAACTGATATAGCTCCCTTCAAAGAACATTTTTACGAACAACTTTCTCACGGTCAACAAGCGTTATTTGTGTTTTATACGTATTTTAATCATGCCAGTAAATCACTTCTTGAATTTTACTGGTGGAGTGCTTATTACTACGCGCAGCCTAAAAGTTGGCTCGCGCTGAAAGCCAGTGCGACTTATTTTGAGAATGAGCCATTACGAGCTGTTTTTGAAAACATTGAGCAGTTATTTCAACATCATCATTATCCGAATGCTTTAGCAAACTTTACTATTACAAGAGAAGATTTAACCAATAACAGTGCGCTTCAAGCTACTATTATTTCTCTTCATACGCAGTTTGAACAAATAACATCACTAACAATGAAAAAAATAAATCACTACATTGAGAATAATATACAGGAATTTGTTAAATTAATCGATTAGTATTCGACAGCACCCTTTCCTTAAGGGTGCTGTGCTAGCTATAACATTCTATCAGTAGTGATAGAATGAGGTGCTAAATCCCCTGCATCCATTTTATACACCTCATTACAAAGTAAGGAAATATCTTCGGCATTATGGCTTGCTAAAAGAATCGTTATGTCCTGCTTGCTAAAGTTACTAATCATCTCGCGCATTTCTGCTACACCAAATTCATCTAACCCATTCATTGGTTCATCCAATAATAGTAGTTTCGGCTTTTCCATAATCGCTTGTGCAATGCCTAATCGCTGCCGCATGCCCAATGAATATTTACGTACTGGTCCTTTATCATTAAAATCGAGTCCAACAAATGTCAGAACATTTTCGATATCCTTATCACTGATCTTATTTTGAATCGAGGCAAGTATTTTTAAATTTCGAAAACCTGAATAATGGGGCAGAAAACCTGGTGTATCTAACAGTGCACCAAAAGATTTCGGAAAATGACCATGACCAATAATCTCATCAAACACTTTGACAGTGCCACTCGTTGGAACAAAAAGTCCCGCAATCGTCTTAAACAATAAACTTTTGCCTGATCCATTTCGACCGACGATTCCATAAGTTCCAGGTTTATCAATGACTAACGTTATATTTTTTAGCAGCTCTCGTCCTTTAATCTTTTTATATAAATTGTGAATTTCGAGTATTGTCATTTTTTCAACCCCCTTTTACCTAAACCCCAACTATTTTTTCCCGTAAGTTAATAAAAAGTATATACAGCAACATATAGGACAAAGCGATACAAAGTAGGATTATACTATTGGCCGAAACAAAAGATATAGCCTGCATTTCTCTTAAGCCCAGCAAGAAATAAGTGAGCGGCAAAAACTTGAGGGAAGATGGAAATAAATAACCGATAGCTACCGAAGAAATCATACTGATAATAACGATGAACATAGCGAAGACTGCATTATTAATAATAAATAGAAAAATATTGTGGACAATAAGTAATAACAATGTTGTTAAAATAAATAATGTAAAATGGCTCAACAGTACTTGCCATCCATCCGTATTTAGAAACCACGATAATGCTATGTTATTGTGACCCTCTATTTTACTAGTGAAGAAGGAAACGAATATTGCTGTTACCATATAGCCAATTCCAATATAACCGACTAAACTGATGCCTATCGCCATAAATATACTATGGAAGCAATGACGATAACTTTTCATTCTTTGAATTAGATACGTTGGATGGTTACGTAACTCCCTGACTATACATGAACTCAGTAATAAGAGAATAGGAATAAAAATTAATAACCAACGTAATACGTCGAATTGGATATTTACTGGCATATAAAATATAAAGATAATTTGATTGACCAAGCCATTCGGCATGAGATCAGCGTATGAAGTATAAACAAGCATGCTATTCAGTACAAAAATGGCAACGATACATAGTAAGTACTTTATTTTAAAGAAAGAACATGTATAATAAGTAACCAATTTTTTCAACATTATTTTCTCTCTCCAATGTACATATCCTTTTTATCGATCATGTAATATCCTATTAAATAAAGTAGCAATATTAACACAACCCAATACAGCAGAATTGTAAAGGGAACTTCGCTTAGTGCAGATTTAAAGCTAGTATATTGAAAAATATTAATATGGTCATAAAATAAATAGGAAGATATCGACGTTATTTTTGACAAAAACACACCTATATTCAACATGTTGATAACCAAAACAATTAAACAAGCTAATAAGATCCGCCCTGTAAATACATAGCTAATGTAAAAAAGCAGTCCGACAAATATTAAAAATAACCATAAAAGTATGACTGACATGGCAGTTAAAAAAATAGGTGTGCTATTTTTTAATAGCTCTGTATGATGTTTGTAGTAATGAACACTATACTTACTCCATTGATTGTTAAACTCTAAGACAAATATAGCTTCCAGTACCATAATGACGATAAGCATTAGACAGAAGTATGTAGCTAACTTTGCTACTCGTAAAAGGTTTGCATGATACCATTGCCGTTTTGTGGAAAATCGAAATAACAAATAGTTTTGCACATTCCCTAGTGAAAAGTATGAAATGAGCATAATTGTAAATGCAGGCATGATAACATAAAAAAGAGGATGAAACTCTGTTAGATGAAGTAATAAATCAAATATATTGCCTTCGACTACTTTTGTTGATAACAATAGATTATAGAAATATAACATCAACACAATATAAACGAAAATAATACTTTTTTTAGATACATATAGCTTTAATTGTGTTTTACTCTTTAAAGCGTTCTTCAACCTTTGCTGCCCCTCCTATAAAAAATAGTGTCATCCCTACTATAATAAGCACTACACCATATAGAAAAGTTTGGCAAATCCTAGAAATATCAATGATATCCACATCAAATAATGCCATCGCATTGAATGCAGAGTGAATTTTCGCCAATACTGTCACTGAAACAATTAAATAAATAAATGGTATAAATAACGCAATATATTTATTTTGAATGACCGCAGATATTCCTAAACCGAGCGTTGCAAAAATCATCCCACAACAAAACATAATGCCAATTATCATCATCATCATAAGGATTGGAGAATTTACGCCGATACTTTGAAAAAAAAGCACAGGTTCCAATCGTTGCTCGGGTCTTAACATTGGTACATTTAATAGAAGCTTTAAAACCATTAAAAAAGTAAAAGCAATCATAGGACCAATTGCAACAGCTATCCCTCCGGCAAGTGCATTGACAGCTAAACGAATGGTCATATAGCGGCTTTTTTTCATACGGTATTGTATATAATGGTGGAATCCTGTTTGAATATCTGTTCGATAAGAATTCGCAAATGGCATACATGCAATAATCGGAAACGCAATAATAATAAAGGAGGCAGTTCCAGCATTATAGCCTTGTAAAAAGGTGTACACAATTGAAATCACCCCGCTATTAATCCATAATAATGCTTCCAGCATACCAATAAACACTAGTAAAATAGAGGATACCATTGTGATCAGTCCCATTTTGGATAACAATGCTCTTTTAAACTCTTGCTTGATATACATCAGCAACTCAATCACCTCAACTTTAACCATTTCCAATCAATTGATTGAATGACCAAAAATTAAGTATCTTTTATTTTATTAGATTAATTAGGTGTCCACGTTCCTGCAGTATCAACTGTTTCAAACGTACCTGGAGAAGTTGATATATTTAAGTGAACGTTTTCCCCTATTAATGAACTGGCATTTCCTAAGTAATCCATTGGAATAGTCGTACGTTCTGAGTAAGTCCCCTTTGTCGTAACATTCCTAGCCCCCTTTTCAACCCATGATACCAATTTGCCCCTCTGAATATACGTTACTAAATTGTAAGCACTGCCCGTAGTTTCTTTAATTGCATCATTAGTCTCTAAATCATGGAATCTCGGCACTTTTCCTGAGTATTCGTGAAATGTTGGGGTCGCATTTGCAAATGAACCAAACCCTATAGTGAACAAACTAATAGCTACAATACTAGCAAAAAGTTTAAATCTCTTCATTTTGCTTTCCTCCGAAATGTAAGTTGTTTCGCTATTTTTGGTCATTCAATTATTATAATTTTACTATTATTCAGTTTGTTTAGTAAAGTGCATTTTGTTAAAATCATTACATTTATCCTGTTTTTCTACGGTAAATGATGTAAAATCATTATATTCATTCTCCAATAATACCCCAAGCCCAGTTACTTTTTTAAATAAATAACTGGGCTTGGAGTATTGTGTATAGTTTAGCGATTGACCCCCAAATTCATAGAACGCCTTAGAAGAAGCAATATAAACTAGCTTAAATCGAGACTTACCATAGCCAATATCTAGCTCCCTGTGTGACAATAAACCTGTCAAGCCATGTTTCAAAGTTCATAGGTAATCTTTGAATATCCCCATCTTGAACATAGATAAGATAATCATTTTCCCCATTAGCAACCTTTCGTGAATCAATGAACATATAGTCCCCATAACCTCTATAATTACCCATCATAAACCAATTTTTATCATAGGCACTTTGATAATATAGATTTGTCTCGTATTCATTTATATAATTTTGCATCTCTCTTAAATTAAATATTTCAAAGAAATCATAACCAAGACCTTCAACATTAAACAATTTCGCACCATTGCTCTGTTTTAAAAATTGGCACAATTCTTTCGGTAACACATGTTGCGTTTTTACAGAGAATTCCTGTAATTCATCTTCTGCTATAGGACGATTCCACTCACAGGTTACATTTAAAATTTCTCCATGTTCCATTTGTATGGTCATGCTGTTCTCATTATCTAATCTGCTCTTTAAGGATGTTAAGATTAATTCAATTGCCATACTAATTTTACCTACTTTCTAATAGTTTACCCACCAAGGTGATACAGTCGCTCTATGAAATGAATATGGCAAAGGAATTAAATTGCTATAATCCTTATTTCCTCCCCATTTACACGGTCTAATATGATGGATTTCATAATCATTCCAATTTAAAGATCCATATGTTTTATCATACCAAGTTCTATATGCTACTCTATCAGAGGAAGTCAAAGCACAAGAAGAACTAGAATTCGCTGACCAAGTTGTAGTAGCAGGTTTAGTCATTACTTTTTTAGACTTAGGATCTGTATATTCTGGATATTTCATTCCTTTTTTATTCAACAACCAAGGTCCTTCATTTTTAGCACTCGCACGATAAGTTGCATTTGGATAATTAGCATACGCTATTGAATCCGATTTCCAATAATAAGTAGAATTAATATATGCAGAAATTGTAACTACTTGTTTCAAGGCTACTGTTTTTGTAGTATTGTCTGCATTTATATATGAACCATTTTCACTTGTAGCTCTTTGAATACTTGCAATAATTGTATAGTTATTTGGTCTTTTACCTATCCCATATACTCCGGTAACCTCTGCTGAATGGTTAATTTTTGATGTTGTTGTACCAGCATCAGTAATCCATGTTTTGAAGGCCACTGAATATACTAATAACGAATTATATTTACTAATGTTATCTGAATAAGCATTTCTTGAGAAAGTATTTATTTGAGACTTGTTGTCAATTAACTCGTTTATATCAATTATTTCATCAGTTTCAGTATCTATCGCAACTAGATATGTTCCTTCACCTAATATATACTCTTCGTTTATTAGATTAAAGTCATCTTGAAATTCTGCTCTAAGGTCTTCTTCAGTAATATATTCATCGATATATCCCAACTCATATAATTTTTGTAATTGAATAGCAGCTTCTAAATAATCTTCTTCATGACTTACGTGTTCTAACTCTAACACCGATGAACTTACTAAAAAAGTTGGAGGAATTGAAACTATAAACACTAATATTAATAGTGATATTACTAATTTTTTCATTTCGATTTTTCTCTCCTTTTTAAGTTTTAGTATTTTCCCAATTTATAGTCATTATTTTAGTGTGTTTAATAGGAGGAATTTTAACTCGTGTCTGATATTAATCATCACCTCAACCTTCACTATCTCTAATTAGTTATTGAATGACCAAAATTTATTCGAACTTTCATGTTACTTTTTTCAACTTACGAAACCAAATTGTAAGCACTACCCGTAGTTTCTTTAATTGCATCATTAGTCTCTAAATCATGGAATCTCGGCACTTTTCCTGAGTATTCGTGAAATGTTGGGGTCGCATTTGCAAATGAACCAAATCCTATAGTTAACAAACTAACAGCTGCAATACTAGCAAAAAGTTTAAATCTCTTCATTTTACTTTCCTCCGAATTGTAATGTGTGTCACTAATTTTGGTCATCCAATTATTATAATTTTACTATTATTCAGTTTATTTAGTAAAGTTCATTTTGTTAAAATTATTACATTTATCCGGTTTTTTCATGCTAAATGATGTAAAGTCATTATATTCATTCTCCAATAATACCCCAAGCCCAGTTACTTTTTTAAATAAGTAACTGGGCTTGGGGTATTGTGTCAATATAGTTCAACGCTTTATCTCAAATTCCTGCGGGCCTGCATATGGTGGAGCAATATAATATTCATAGAAAAAGATAACAGGGTTTCCTTTTGCATTAATATAGAAATTTTTAGATGTAAACTCGTCTATTCCACCAGTTCCCTTTGACGCATAATATTCCTGATAGTACCACCACAAGTTTTCATCAGCTTTTGCACGTTCTTTTACTTGACGTTCTATCTCTGGATCTATGATTTTCTCGTAATCTTCACCTAGTAAATCCACAAGCGTTAGTTCTTTACCTGTTGTCAAATCAATATTATAAAAATATTTTGTGTCAAATGTTAACCCATTTGTTGTTTCTGTTTCGTTTATGATAAATGATAAAATCTGTGCATTTGAACTTTTTACTTCATAATCAAATGTGTATGTGCTAGGCGTATATTCCTTACTATCACTTGCAGCCTCGCCCTCTCCAAGGTAGTTTTTCTTAAATTCTGCTGAATCTTGTTTCGCTTTCTCAGCAAGGCTTTCGATTTTTTCTTTAATCATTGAATTAATTCGATTTTCTAATGATAGATTACCAATATCAGTGAAGTGCGGAATCTTAATAAGCGCATCAATTGAATCTGTTTTTTCCATATACTCATCAATTGTAATGACCTTCACTACTGCACCTAATACGGGTACTTTTGATACTGCTACTGCAAATGTTGAACTAAGGTTTACAAAAAACATAAATAGTAGACAAGCTGTTAACGGAATAACAATATACTTCATTTTCATAAATGCTAAAAAACCTTTCTTCTTCGGCTCCTTATCATTTGCAGCCATTGTCAGTACTTTTTTTCTTATCATTTCTTTATTCGCTAAGTTTTCTTCAATAACGCGCTTTAATCCTTTGCGTTCTTGCTTGTTCATATGCTTCAACCGTCCTTCCCAAATTTTTTTCGTATTTCATGAGTGGTGCGGTAAATATGATTTTTTATTGTAGATTGATTTAAACGCAAGTGTTGCGCAATTTCTGGAATTGATAATTCAGCATAATAAAATAAGTAAAATACCTTTTGCACTTTTTGTGGTTTAGTCTGCAAAAAGCGCCAAATATCCGCTAATACTTCCTTATTTTCTATCGCAATTTCCAATTCATTTTCACATTGCACCATATTTATATCTGCGTTGTTATATTCCTTATCTTCTTTGTTTATATCAAACAACGGTATTATACTCTTCACTTTTTCTTTTAACGTATAATGTTGGTAGATTTTTGATTTAGCAATTCGTATAACATAGGCCTCTGGATTTTTAATGTACTCAAGTCCTTTATCCTTTAGTATTCGATAAAGTGCTAAATACGTTTCTTGTATAATATCAGGAATAACACTCGTATGATTGCATTTACTAATGACATAAATTAAACATTGCTGATACGTTTTGTCATAAATCTCGTTAAATTTTTCTTCAATTACTTGAGAATTCAAAGGTTCACCCCCCTTTTGATAATAATAGGGAATGCAATATACGAATGTTCGAAATGGAACACCCTTATTATGTCTTTGTTCGCTGTACAACATTCATTTTTCAGCACTTTCAATTGCCAAAATAGGGATCCACTTTTTCATTTTGTAGCGTTAACAGTTCTGATACTGTTACAAATTCATAGCCTTGTTGTTTTAATGTTATTAATAATTCTGGTAAAGCTTCAGCTGTTGCTGTATGAAGATCATGCATTAAGACAACTGATTTATTTGCCACATTACTGAGGATTTCCTTTTTGATAGCGGCTGGATTACGACTTTTCCAATCTAGTGAGTCTATTGACCATAGAATGGTAGAATAATTATTCGATGCCGTATAGTTTAGAACATCTTGACTGTATATCCCATATGGTGGGCGAAATAAAGTTGGTGTGACACCTGTTGCTATTTCAATAATTTTATTTGTTTTATCTATTTCTTCAGCCATTTGTTGATGCGTCAATTTCTTTAAATTTGGATGGCTAAACGTATGATTCGCTATTTCATGCCCCTCAGCAGCGACCTGCGCTGCAATAGTTGGATACAGTTCAACTCGATTCCCTAGCATAAAGAAAGTTGCTTTTGCATCATGTTGCTCTAAAGTTTGTAAAATCCGCGGTGTCACTTTTGAGCTTGGGCCATCATCAAAAGTCAGTGCAATATATTTCCCATCTGGGTTCAACGCGACAGGTTCATTTTCTATTTCCTCTTCCTCTTCGATTACTTCTTCTATTACATCCTCACTATCATCAAACTTCGCCTCATTACTCGCAATATGTTCAGCTTGTCCATGCTCCTCTATTTTCCCACCTACTAAGTAATAACTCGTACCTAGCGTGATAGTAAAGAATAAAATAAACGCTACAATTCTTTTCCATCTAACTCTTTTCCTTGCTTTCATTACAATGCACCTTTCTTTACTAATATTTTATTCTTATAAAATAGAAGAGAATAAGAGAGTTGAAAAAGTTTCAATGAATCTTAAAAAAAAAATATTTTTTTGTAGCACTGCCTGTGAATATTGGTAGTCTTCTAGCAGAAGGGAATTTGGAAATAATATTGAACATAAAAATTAATACAGAGCTAATGATTTTCCAGCGCGCACCGAAAACGAAGGGCGGTTTAGAAAAAGTTTACTTAAGAAGACGCGAAAGGATTGGATAAACATATGAAAGAACCATCTGAATTGCTTATTGAAATGCTTGGCCATCCATATAGACCTAAAAATGTTCAAGCTTTGCTACAATCTTTTGGCGTCAAGCGAATGCCTCACCCTAACAGCTATTTTAACGATGATATTATTTGGTCTGTGAAAGCATCGATACGCATCGACGTTTATCGTGCACCAAAAATCAATGATTTGACTGGACTCAACTATTCAAGTCAAGATGAGTGGATTATTGGCGCCATACATTTTCTTGCCCCTCGGTCGGATGATCGAATTAAAGCTCCGTTTCCTGGCAAGCTTCCCCAGGGAATCACAATGTGCTCAAGCCCAGATGAGTCAATAAAGGTATATGGTCAACCTGCAATGGATGAAGAATGCTGTTGGCCTGGCTTTTCCGGCCGAATTTTGGCATGGCGCAAGCCGGGCATCAATATTTCAATTGAATATGCTGATAATGACATCGATAATTTGATGAGAAGCTACACGGCCTGTTTAATAGGCTGTATTGGTGCATGGCGAGACGATATTCCCGAGGTCTTTGCTCCCTAATCGCATGGCTACATAGCCGTCGCTACGGATGTTTTCTATTCATGTCCCTATTTTAAATAATAAAAAAGCTCCAATCACACGGTTGGTTTAATCACCAACATCGTATGAAAGGAGCTCAATCTGGCATTAGCACCCTAGATTCACAGGTAATTATGTAAAAGATACCCGCTCATTAATGGTGCCAAAAAGGACGTTAATTAAATCTAACCTTATTAATCATACTTGCTATCCTCTAAACGAGCGCCATGAATATTTTGTAAAGGTATATGCTTCGTCTTCGTTATCGTTTCAAGCACTAATTCATGGACATTATAGTTTAAGGATTGAATTGTTCCTGTCCACTGTAAATATTTAGCTCCTTCCCATATGGTTAGTGTAACGTCTAACTGTTGATTAATTGCTTGCTCTATCGTTTGTTGCAGTTCCTCTAATTCCCATTCTGCCAGCTCACGCGGTGCCTCTGCAAACACCTCTTGTTTCCATTCTTTTATTTTTTGAACATGTTCTGGCAGCATCATCGCTGTCCATTTTATCGTTCCTCTATCTCGAATCATCCAAACACCTTCCTCTAAGCCAAATGTCCACCTACTAAGCGCTTACGTTTAATTGCTGTACCAGCATCGGTATACGATATTGCCCTCAGCAATGAGGTTGCACCATATTTTGCTCTAATTGAATCCATTGTATGGCCTAGTATTTGTCGCTTCTCTTTACGCGTATCAAATAAATCTAACTGGATGCTTCGCTCAGGCTCTAGATTCGTTAGACGAACAGATAACTGCCTTGCTGGCTCCCCTTCAAAATGCTGATTTAACAGCTCCATGCACGTTTCATACATGACCATTGTTTCATTTGTCGGGGTTTCAATTGTTTTCGAACGATAAAAGCCTTTGGTCATCGCTCGATCACTATAAGATAAACCGAGCGTAATGGTTCTTCCAACATAGCCCGCTTCTCTCGTACGGCGCATAACGTCCTCGCACATTTCAAGAAGCACAGCCGCAATATCCTTCCGTGTATGGTAATCACGCATCAACATTTGGCCTTTACCGAAACTAATTTGACCTTTGACAATGGGCTCCCCGAGTGTAGATAAGTCAATACCCCATGCGTGATGATACAATTGGTTACCCATAATACCAAATTTAGCTTCGAGCGTTTTTAAATCGGCATTGGCTAAATCGCCAACTGAAAAAATCCCCATATCATTGAGATTTGCTTCCATTCGCGATCCTATTCCCCACATGCTCGAAAGCGGTCGAATGGGCCATAGCTTTTCAGGAATATCCTCATATGTCCATTTAGCAAACCCCGTTTTCTTGGCATCTAAATCGAGTGCTAACTTTGCCATTAGCATATTCGGCCCCATACCAAGTGCACTCGGTATTTTAAATTGCAAATAAATCGCTTCTTGTATTGCTAAAGCAGCTTCCTCAGGTGAACCCCATAAACGTTCTGTCCCTGTTAAATCAACAAAGCTTTCATCGACACTATAAACATGTATCGCTTCTGGCGGTACAAATTGTGCAATAAGGCGAGTAATGGCCATACTCATCTCTATGAAATAGGACATTTTAGGTTCAAATAATTTAATCGCTGGATCTTTTGGAATTTCATAACGGCGACTACCGGTTTTAATTTTATATTTCTCCTTCATTAAGGGAGAGGCAGCAAGCACTACGCTGCCCGGTTGTTCAAAATTCGCAACAACAGCTATTGGTGTTGTCATAACATCTAATCGATGCAAAGCAGCCATACAACTCGCGTAAAAGCACTTCATATCGATACAAAAAATATTTTTTTGAGGCAAGTTTTCATAATTCATACGACATCACGCTCTTTTATATTCACCGGAATAATTGCCAGAACATTGCTGATAATAAAAGTACGCTTTGCTCGTCGTGTAAAGCAATATGCCGAAAATGAATCACTTACAACGTTACTGATTTTCACTCGCCTTTTCGTAATCTCACCGCATTTGGATACATAGATCATATGAACTGACTGATTGCGCTGCATGGCTTTTATTAACTGTTCCTTCATCATCATCCTTCTCCCCTCACAAAAGAGAACATTTGTTTGTATCTTTATTTTACGCACATACGTTCTTTTTTACAACTGGGAATTTCAAGAAATATCAAAAGTGCCAGGCACCCACACAATTCTCACACAATTTTGGTTGCCTGGCACTTTATACAGTTGTATTATTTGCTTCTTACAAATAATAGTTTGTACCATTGATTCACTAAAAACGGTAGGAACGATAAGCTATAAATAAAACCTAATTGTGCGACACTTAATGTAGCTACTTCAAATATATCTGTGAATGCTGGTAAAAATAAAACAGCATGTAGCGCGACGAAGCCGATTAAAAACGCTAACCAAGTATATTTATTCGAGAATACACCAATGGTAAAAATCGACTGTTTGGACCTTGAGTTAAAGCCATGTATTAGTCGTGATAAACATAAAGTTGTGAAGGCCATTGTACTTGCTGTTAACGTATCTCCAGTTGACAAGCCTATTTCGAAAGCAACAGCGGTAGCAATTGCAATTAATAAACCTTCGAGTATCACTTGGGTCGTAAATATTCTATTTAGTAATGGCGTGCGAATATTTCTCGGCTTGTCCTTCATGGTATTTTTATTATTTGGTTCTAGCCCGATGGCAATGGCTGGCAAACTATCTGTTAACAAGTTAATAAATAATAAATGAACCGGAGCAAAAGGAACTGGTAAACCTAATACAGTTGCGTATAAAACGACGAAAATAGCCCCTGCATTGCCTGACAGTAAAAATAAAATGGCATTTTTTATATTCGTATAAATGCTTCGTCCATTAGATATTGCTTTAACAATCGTTGAAAAATTATCATCTGTTAAAATCATAGAAGATGCATCTTTCGCCACTTCAGTACCTGTTATTCCCATCGCCACACCGATATCCGCTTGCTTTAGGGCAGGTCCATCATTGACACCATCACCAGTCATAGCCACGACATTCCCTTTTTCCTGCCAAGCTTTTACGATACGAATTTTTTGTTCTGGCGTTACCCGAGCATAAACCGAGAAGTCTTGCACTTTGTCTTGCAGTTCTCGATCTGTTAATCCTTCAATCTCAGCACCTTCGATTGCTTCTGACGGATCTTGTAAAATGCCGATTTGTTTGGCAATGGCAGTAGCTGTTATTTTATGGTCACCAGTAATCATTACAGGTTTAATGCCTGCCTTAATACAGCTTTCAACCGCTGCCTTCGATTCCTTACGAGGCGGGTCCATCATAGCAATTAAACCAACAAAGATTAAATCTCTTTCATCCGCCACAGTAATTGAACGACGATCTCTTACCTCTTTGTATGCAATGGCTAATACTCTTAAACCATTCATTGAAAAGTCACGGTTCACTTCTTCAATTTTTTTCTTATCTTGGGGTGTAATATTTACTACACCTTGAGAAGTACTGATTTTCGTGATTTTGGCAAGCATAACATCTAATGCACCTTTAGTAATCATAACGTTTTGTTGATTAATACGATTCACCGTGCTCATAAGTTTTCTATCTGAATCAAACGGAAGCTCCGCCACCCTTGGACAATGATCTCTAACAAGTAACTCGTCAAAATCGTACTGTTTTCCTAATTTCACAAGGGCAATTTCTGTAGGGTCTCCGATTTCCTTATCATCTCTTTCCAACGCATCATTACATAATAGTGCCTTCATAATAAGATCTTTTTCGATTGTGTTATTCATATGTAGTTGATCGTGTGGAATGGCCTTTTGATCAACGTAGACATGTTGCACAACCATTTTATTTTCCGTTAAAGTTCCTGTTTTATCTGAACAAATAACAGAGACACTTCCCAAACTTTCGACAGCAAAGAGCTTACGTATAATAGCATTTTCCTTCGCCATTTTTTGCGTCCCAAATGCCAATACTATGGTCACAATCGAGCTTAATGCTTCTGGTATCGCAGCAACTGCCAACGAAACAGCAAACATAAACGATTCTACTAACTCACGGCCACGAACAAGATCAATTGCAAAAATAACGACACAAATCATCGTGATCCCTAGGGCTAATTTTTCGCCAAACTGATCGAGACTTACTTGTAGCGGTGTCTTTTTTTCTTTCGCTGTATCTAGTAAATTAGCAATTTTCCCAATTTCGGTTTCCATACCGATAGCTGTGACAATGACAATACCTCGACCATTTGTAACGAAACTTCCAGTAAACACCATATTTTTCTTATCTGCAATTGTGACATCTTCCTTGATGATGTCAGCACTTTTTGCCACAGCTAATGATTCACCAGTAAGCGAGCTCTCATTAATATGAAGATTATGACTTTCTACTAATCTTCCATCTGCATTAATATAGTCCCCGGCCTCTAAATACAAAAGATCTCCTACTACAATATCTTTAGATAAAATCTCAACAATCTGATTATTACGCATAACTTTCGCAATAGGTGAGGATAAAGCTTTTAAATTACCTAGTGACTTCTCTGCTTTTACATGTTGTACAGTACCGAGAATTGCGTTTAAAATAATAACAATTAAAATGACAATCGTACTTTCTACTTCACCTAATAGAAATGAAATAGCAGCAGCTACCATTAAAATAATGACTAATAAATCTTTAAACTGTCCGAAAAAAACAGCT
The DNA here is from genome assembly GCF_044762075.1 of Lysinibacillus sp. NPDC097195. Lineage (NCBI taxonomy): Bacteria > Bacillati > Bacillota > Bacilli > Caryophanales > Bacillaceae > Lysinibacillus > Lysinibacillus sp. NPDC097195. The sequence goes on from NZ_JBIWDP010000001.1 coordinate 1,260,043, forward strand.
AGTGTACTTATTTTTTTTCCTTCCTCTAATACGTTAAAACCGTAAACTTCTTGCCTCTTTTGAACGTCAGAATCGCTCAATCCTTGATTCGTCACGCTCAATTTATTCATGACTTCAGCGGACGACTGCTGATGATATTGTGTCATTTGGTTCTCCTTCCAGTGTAATTTAATGATTATACTTACAACGAAAACAATTGCTGCTATCGAACTAAATAGCGTCTCGCAAAACTCAACTCGAGGGATGTCTATTTCAATAGAAGGAAACATCTATTGAATAATCCATTACTAGCTAATTTGAATTGAGAGAAAATCACATCCTAAAATACGTTTTTCCATATCTGCTCCATCTTTCAAATATTTGAACTATAACAATCTATTCCTTGTCCCAATCCAGTATGATAATAATTAATAGAGAGATTAAAATTTTTGTACTATTAGTGATTTAAATTACTCGTTCCACAAAAAAAGACACCCCCTTCCATTTAGCATCAAAGGGAGTGACTTACTCATTATCAAGTACTATATTTAAATGATTTCAATGATAGGCAGAGCGCTATGACAAAGCATCCAATTAAGATAAATAGTGATTGGCACCAACTAGTCAAATTAACTAGTAATGCCCCTTTAATTCCATGTAAAAACCATTCAAATGGATTGATAATACTGATATAATGGACCATTTTAGGAGCTTTATCCATTGAGAAAAATGCATTACTACATAGTAGCATCGGTATCATTAGCGCATTGGCAGACATACTTAAATGCCCTTCATTTTTTACTAAACTTGCAACAAAAAAGCTAAGAAATACAAAACTTAAAGATGCTAGTAAAATAATGGGGGTCATTAAAAGGATAGTGTTAAACGAGAGATGTAGTGGATGAATGACTTTGTAAAAGAAAAGCACGATATATGAAAGAACTATGGCGATGAAAGACCATGCACAAGAAACGCTAATAAAATACTTCCACAAAGACAAAGGTGTTGCGTGAAGTAAATTGTAAACGCCCCTCTTGCGTTGTGATAAAGAGACAAAAGCAGTAGTCATAAATGAATAAAAGAAAACACTAGTTGCAATAATTCCATTCACATAGTTTTCAGCATAACTTGGCGCAAATATTTTTACGGCCACAATCGCAGTAAACGGCATGAAAATTGACCAAAAAAGTAGATACATATCTTTTATAGCAGATTTTAAATTTAAAACGAAAATAGTCTTCATTTTATCCTTCTCCTTCACTTCGTTAATTTTAAAAATAAATCTTCTACATTTTGAGCCTGATATTGAGCTAGTAAATCATGATGAGCACCACACGCAACCACTTTACCTTTATTCATCATGATGATTCTGTCAGCAACATTGCTCACTTCCGCCATATCGTGAGATGCAAAAAGCACCGCAACACCTTTTTCCTTTAAACCTTTCATCATGTTTTGAATTTCCTTTTGACCTCTGAGATCTAATCCAGCAGACGGTTCATCTAAAATCACTAGTTTTGGATTATGCAATGTTGTCACAACAATCGCTAAACGCTTTTGTTGCCCTAAAGATAATTTAATGGCAGGCATCTTTTTTACATGTAATAAATCAAAAGAAGCAAGTTTCTCTTCCATCATTTTATTGGAAAGAACAACATTATAAAATGCAGCAAATAGTTTTACATTATCCTCTACCGAAAAGCCTTCAAAAAAAGGAGTAGATTGTAGCTGCGTGCCAATTTCTTTTTTATAATTTGGCGTCCAGTAATTAATCGTCCCATCATCCTGAGCAATAATACCGAGAAGCATACCGATTGTTGTCGTTTTACCAGCTCCATTCGATCCGATGAGTGCAATTGTTTCCCCCTCTTCAATCTCGAAATTTATAGCATTAACCACACAACAATCCTTATAGTATTTTGTTAAATTACAAGCACTAATTAGTTTTTTCACTAGCTGTCCTCCTACTCAACATTGTATACTCAACTTTGACTATATGAGGATTTTTTAACTCCCTCAATTATTCGAGAGAGTTATTTTGATCTTTTTGCATTATTTTTATAGCTTGCTGGACAAATTTTTGTTGCACTTTCACAATTTCCAACATATTGGCAAATGCTAATTGCGTTAGATCTGGAATTTCGTCTTGCATCGCATGCATTTTCGCCTGATAACCGACTGTAATAGCTTTTTCTTCATCGTCTAAAATTTTCATTTGCTTTTCTAATGCATAAATAGCTTTTTCGTTAGGAAGCTTAAATGCAAAGGACACGCCAGCGTACAAAGTTGTGGGATAAACAACAGAAGATTGTTCTAACGCTTCAATAATTAATTGTTGTTCATATACTTTGCCCTTTTCAGTAATTTGATAAATTGCTTTTTGTCTAAGTCCTGTCGATTCAATACTAGCAACCTCGATATATCCATCTTTTTCAAGCTTCTTCAAAGCATTGTAGATAGAACCAATAAGAACACCGCCCCATCTTTCGGCATCGTTCAATTCAAGCATGACTTTAATATCGTAGCCAGTCATTGGCTTTAAGCCCAGCATTGCAAGCACTAATAATTTCGTCACAATAATCACCTTTTTATATTCAACGTTGAGTAAAATGAATATAACTGGAAATTCATTGTTTGTCAATAGGTGTCTACCTACTGTGATAAAGCGTCTCCATTGTTTTCAAAAGATTTATAATACATAAATACAACTCTAATTTTTAGTTTTGTGGTATACTACTTTGAGTAGCACCATCAAAGGGCACAACCAATTCTCTAGCTGTAGCGTATTTTACGTTACAGCTTTTTTATTTTTTTATTAAAAAGAATATACTCCCCCTTCTTTTTACAATATAATATATAAACTAGAAAACTTTCCTAAATCATTAACCAATTCCGCATATAAGGAGAGATTACCATGTTTGTAGAGAAAATCTTTGAAAGCTTCCCACTATTGAGCTCTACCAACTTACAATTTAAAAAAATTGAAGAAAGCCACTTAGAAGAGCTATTTGCCATTTACGATAATGACAAGGTATTTGAGTATTGTGGCATTATCCCGAAGCACAATATTCAAACTGTCCAAAAAATGATCGGTCATTTTGAACGTGACTTCACGAAAAGAAGTCGAGTAAAATGGGGGATATTTCTTAAAGAGCAGCCGAACACTTTAGTAGGCATAATCGAAGCGATGGATTTTAATCACAAGGTGAACATGGTAACAATCGGGTATTATTTAGCAGAGGACTATTGGCATAAGGGCATTGCAACAGAAGCTGTACAAACGATTAGCAAATTTTTATTTGAAGAAGCAGACATAAATAGAATTCAAGCAGAAGTAATGCCGATGAACGATGCATCAAAAAAAGTGCTATTAAAAAGTGGTTTTATAAAAGATGGATTATTGAGACAAGCTTCTTTCTGGTCAGGTAAAGGGATTATAGATTTAGAAATCTATAGCATGTTGCAAGAGGATTACAACAACTAAATTGCCAGGCTGACTAAATCCTATTCTGTGCTGTAATAGCATGGTTACCTGAGCTGACCATGCTATTACAGCACTCTATCAACTTTATACAGGCGTATATCTATGATAAATAACCAAATATGCCAAGCTCTAATTGAGTGCCTGGGCTTCAGTGTGCGTAGGTCTGGCACATCTTAACGCTTTGTATAGAGAAGAAAAATGGTACATAAATTAGTACTATTCTATATAAATTCAATTAAAGTAGTCTTGAATAATATAAGCCACGTTCATGTAATTGAACGTGGCTTTTCTTGTTATAGCAAAACCTTCTTTTAATTAATAAATGTAGAAATCTTTCCACTATAGGTAGCTAAATAACCTTTTCCCGCTGGCATAGCTCCTTGTAATCTTAGATTTCCTCTATATAAATAACCGTCAATCCATTTTTCATAAGGATACAATGTTGGTATAGAACTATTAAATGTATAGTACACTTGATGTGATACATCTGCATAAAGATAAAAACCTCGTGGATTAATATCAGATTTAGTGATTGTCTCTGATATTATTTCTCCATCTTCATATTCTTTATTGATGTCGAAGCCAAGTGGTAGTTCTGTTACTGGTTCAGGTTCTGTTACAGGCTCTGCTATTGGTGTAAACTCCCTATCATCATTAGAGTTTGTTTCCTCGGCAGCTAAAGAGATTGCCGAAAATGCAAAAATACCCAAAACTAAAGTAAACGCGCACAACAAAATACTTAGTCTCTTCATTTTCTTCATCATCTCCTTATAATTGAAAATTACTTTAATTATAAAAAACAAACACATAATATTCAATATTTTTAAATAATTCTAACTACTATAAATAATTTATTATTGGCAAGTGTAATAGTTCTTGAAAATTTGATATTTCAATTATTTGATTCTAGTATATAAATTAAGTAGTTCTACATATGACATTTATTAGTTCCTTCAGCAACAGATAATAGCAAAAAGAGAGGTGAATTTTGTGAAAAACAAAACTATTCCCTTTATTTTTTTAACATTATTCGTCATTTTCTGTTTAGGGATGCTATTATTCTATAGTCTTAGCAATAAATAGCAATGTTAATCTATCATCATTTGTATCCCAAGCAAACATCCTAAGTCTGTAACCATTTTAATGCAATAAAAGTACTCTAAACAAATGTTGCTTTGTTTAAAGTACTTTTATTGATTAGCTAAATGAAAATTTAAAAATCTTTCCACAAATCAAATCTACAATCTTAAGATTTCGATTCTCGCCATTTCCAATATGCTTCATATAGCATATCGTGTAGAAATTCCTCATCCTCTCGTTCCTCATCTAGACCTCTCCGTTCTAGTTTTAGCCCTAACCACACCGTATTATCATTTCTAAATTTAGGATCACCAACACCATCTATAATACAGAAAAAGTGAAAAAAGATTGAAAGCATCCGATCGCGAACAATCTTTTCAATGCCACTAATACCTTGATGCGTAAAATTATTGGCATTTAACGCGTTGAGTTCCTCAGCAGTTAATTTTAGCTCATCCTCTATGCCTACGATCGCGTTTTCTGGATGACGTAGGCTATCACCTATTTTAGAGTATTCTTCAATTAGTTCATGAACCTCCATTAGTAAACACATTTGACTATCCATCTAAATCACCACTTTTAAGTTAATTTAGAAAAAATCAACGACTATCATCGCTAAGCCATTTCCTTAATGGTAGCTTATTTACTTACACCATACAGTTCAAAAAGTTCGCCTGATTCATATTGTTCAAGAACTATGCCCGCATGAAAACCGGTCATATTATTCTGTTCCATTCCCGCAATCCTTTCAAGTATGTTTAAAGCATCAGCTCTACGATAGTCCACTACAATTGCATAAATACTACAAACATATAAAACAAAAGAATTTTCATGTAGAAATAACTCATCTAACACAGCTGTTGCAAGTTCCGATGATTGTTTTAGTTGATCCAAAATAGCTAACAGCGCCTTATTTGATTTATTTCCTCTTTTGTAATCGCCTGTCATCTGTGTTTGTTCTGCTATCAAGGCATGTTTGATAAACTCTTCAACTAATATTTTTTTATCTTGCATAGTAGCACCTACTATAAATTACAAAAAAGCTTATCGATATTTTCGAAAGTTAAACTTTTTGAATAAAAACAAAAAACTACTCCTTTTTCATGGTATTTTTTAGTCGTCTTTTAATCTCTGTTGCATGTAAATCTATATCTTCTTTATCTTTCAAAGTGTTTTTAAGCACCAAAATTCCAAAGATTAGCATTGCTATACTTAAAGGTACATATATGAGTAGAAACACCTCTTTGCTGACTTTATTAGTAAAGAATAAAATTAGTAAAAGGAGAGTTATTACAATAATAAAACTTACATATTTATTATATTTGTAAGACATACAATGCACCCCTTCTAGCTTTGAATTATTTGATATTTCAGTTAATTTAATCTAGTAAAAAAATTATAACACACTTAGGAGGTGCATGATATGAAATTAACACTAAAAATAACTAGTTTATTTGCCGCTTTTCTTTTATTGAGTGCAACTTTAAGTAGTGCTACATATGCACATTCACTAGTTCCTTCAGCGGCTATTAAGACAGAAGAAATTACTGGTACTAATGATTTAATTAAAGCAAACGAAAATGGTGTTGTGGAAAATGATTTTAATATTATTAATCTACCAAGTGAATTTGATGATGGAATTCTTCTGAAAAGTAAGGGGACCGGAGAAGATTTAAAAATTGGTATACCGAATAATATGAAGTTAAGTAAACCTACAATTACAGAATCAGGTAGCTATGAGTATAAGAATGACGGTCCAGTAGACTTGATTTTGCAACCGACGGAATTTGGCGTTAGAAGTATTGTAAATATTAAAGATTCAAGTGCTCCAAAGGAATATAAATTTGAGTTGGATATACCAGAAGGACATAAGCTCATTTCATCTACTGATTACTTTGGTGACGTCCCTGGAAATGGGTTAGATACAGAAGAAGTCTTTATTGTAGATGAAAATAACATTATTCAAAGTGTTTTCGGGAAAGCTTGGGCAGTTGATGCTAATGGTGTAGATGTACCTACTTATTATGAAGTGGTTGATAACACTTTAATTCAAACCGTGAATTTTAATGAAAATACTGCATTTCCTGTATTGGCAGATCCAGATTGGGTTGCAATAGGAGCATGTAGTGCAGCTTTAGTTTGGTTTGTTGGTTCAAATTTATTTGTAGCAGCTAAAATTATTAAAGTTAGAAATTATATTAAAGCTCTCGGTGGTTTTAAAGAAAGTGCAAAATTAATTGCTGGTGCTACATCTTGGGAAGAAAAATTACGTGTGGGTGGATCAGCTTTACGTAGCTTAGCAGCAGAAATTACAGGTGTTACAGGTTTGTATGCGTGCACTAGATTCTTTAATAAATGAGAAAATAATCAAAAGACTTAAAGAAGGGTAGACAGATATGTCTGCTCTTTTTTTGTACTACTGTAGAAGCAAGAATTTAGCATTGATTTTCCTGTACAGTTTATGATAAACTCCGAAATAGAACACACATTCCCCCTCTTTTATTACTTTATCGTGAATATTTTGTAGTACCTTATGTCCATGGTGCGAGAGGATAACTTAAAACTATAAATATTAATGTCGGATAATCTGTAGTTTTATCTATCAAGTAAAATAGCCCCTAACAAAAAAAAGATTGTCGATGCTCCCCAAGTTTAGGAACACCTACAATCAAAGCACCTCTATTAACCTACTTCTATACTTTTAGTAGCTTGCTGAATAAGTGCAGCTACCATCGTATCCATTTGGGCAAACCGATCGTCCTTCGTTTGCCCGTTGACGTAGCGATAGTAAATTTGCTGGCAAATGACTGCTAATTTAAAATAAGCAAACGTAATATAATAGTCGATTGTAGAAACATCGCGTCCACTTTTCGCCGCATAGCGAGCGATAAATTCCTCTCTCGTATAAAAGCCCGGTAACGTTGTAATCGGTGGCTCCCCTAGAGCATACAACAACATTTTGGGATCATCTGCATGCATCCAATAGCTCATTGCAACACCGAGGTCTGCTAATGGATCACCCACAGTTGTCATTTCCCAATCAAAAAGCCCAATCATTTGTCCATAATCTTGTGAAAACATAGCATTATTAAATTTATAATCATAGTGAATAATTGTCGCCTCTTGATATGTCGGACAATTATCCTTTAGCCAAGCAGTCAGCGCTGTTACCTCTGGAAGCTCTGCTGTTTTCGCTCTGTCGTAACGTTCAACCCAACTATGCACTTGGCGTTCCATAAACCCTTCAGGCTTGACTATTTCTTTTAACGGAGTCTGTTGATAAGGTATAGCATGGAGCGCTACTAATGAATCCACCATTTTTTCAGACAATTGACGTGCTAGTTGTTCTGTTGCTACTGTCCCTGATGGGAATTGCGTATCCAAGACAATACCCGTTTTTCGTTCCATTAAGAAAAAATCACTGCCTATAATGCTCGTATCTTCAACATACACATATGGTTTTGGTACGACTGCTAAAAACGGATGGAGCGCCGATAAAATAGTAAATTCACGTTTCATATCATGCGCTTTTTTCGCAACAGGCCCAAGAGGTGGCCTACGAAGTACGACTTCAAAATCTGCAATTTTCAAACAGTAAGTTAAATTTGAATGACCAGCACTAAATTGAGTAATCTCTAGTTTCCCTTCCGGTATGTCTGGGAATTGTCGCTTTAAAAAAACATGTAATGACTCTGCATCGATCCGTTCACTTCTTCTTACTTGCATCGTATCCATAGGAACCCCCCTTAAATAATTGCACTCATCCCACCATCAACGACAATAACATCACCTGTCACATAATCCGAAGCTGCAGCTGCTAAAAATAGTGCAACGCCCTTTAAATCATTGTCAGAACCTAAACGCTTTAACGGTGTAGCGCCCATTAAATAATCTTGACCTCGTTCAATTAAGACATTGGACATTTTCGTCGGGAAAAATCCGGGGGCAATCGCATTAACGTTAATACCTGATGGTCCCCACTTCACTGCTAAATCTTTCGTTAACGTTATGACTGCACCTTTACTTGCGTTATAGCCGACTGTATCCATAAAATCAGGTAGTGTTCCACCAAGTCCAGCAATAGATGCGATATTAATAATTTTCCCAGCATTTTGTTCGAGCATAACTTTGCCTACAGCCTGCGACATTAAAAATGTGCCATTGACATTGACATCAAATACCTTTTGCCAAGCTTCATATGGCATGTCCACAGCCGGCGTCCCCCAAGAAGCTCCACTGTTATTGACTAAAATATCAATCTTGCCAAACATTGCTAATGTCTGTGACACCACATTTTCTATTTCTTCGGGTTTTGTCACATCACAGCCAAGCGCCAGTGTTTGTACACCTAATTTCGCAAGCTGTGCGGCCACTTCTTCACAAGCCTCCACTTTTCGTGAACATAACACAACATTGGCACCAGCCTCTGCAAAGCCTTGGGCTATTTGTGCACCGAGCCCACGACCACCACCGGTAACAATAGCCGTTTTCCCTTGCAAGCTAAATAGGTCAAGAACAGTCATTTTACCAGCTCCTTTTGCTTTGGGGCATGTTTTTTCAGTTCTAATTTTGCTACAGTATTGCGATGAACCTCGTCTGGTCCATCTGCTAAACGCAATGTACGTGAATTGGCCCATTGAGCAGCTAATGTCGTATCGGGACCTACTCCAGCTGCGCCAAATGCTTGAATAGCTCTGTCAATAACCCGCAATGCCATATTTGGTGCTACTACCTTTATCATGGCAATTTCTGCCTTCGCCTCTTTATTGCCTACTGTGTCCATCATGTACGCAGCTTTTAACGTTAGCAATCTTGCCTGTTCAATTTCAATGCGCGACTCAGCTATCCGTTCACGCATGACGCCTTGATCTGCTAAAGGTCGATGGAATGCATGACGCTCCTGTAAACGTTTGCACATTTCCTCTAAAGCACGTTCGGCTGCTCCAATGAGGCGCATGCAATGATGAATACGTCCCGGACCGAGTCGTCCTTGCGCAATCGCAAAACCTTTGCCTTCTCCCCATAATATATTGTCCACAGGTACTCGCACATTGGTAAACGTCACCTCACCATGTCCTTCTGGTGCATGATCATAGCCAAAGGCCGTTAACATGCGCTCGATTTTAACACCTGGAGCATCCATTGGCACTAATATCATGGATTGTTGTTCATGAATAGGTGCTGTGGAATCCTTATGTTTTCCCATAAAAATCGCCACTTTACAACGTGGATCACCAGCTCCTGTTGTCCACCACTTATGACCATTTAAAATATACTCATTACCATCACGTTCAATACTCGCTTCAATATTAGTCGCATCACTAGAAGCTACTGCCGGCTCTGTCATGGCAAAGCAAGAGCGAATTTCCCCGCGTAATAGCGGCTCCAGCCACTGCTTTTTTTGCTGCTCCGAGCCATAGCGTACAAGCACCTCCATATTCCCCGTATCAGGGGCATTACAGTTAAACACTTCTGGCGCTATTAATGAACGCCCCATAATCTCACATAAAGGAGCATACTCTAAATTTGATAAACCAGCGCCATACTCGCTATCAGGTAAAAATAAATTCCATAGCCCCGCTTCCTGTGCTTTACGCTTCAATTCTTCCATAATCGGAGGAATCGCTCCCCAACGATCCTCCATTGCATCCACCTGTGCCGCATATACCGCATCATTTGGATAAATATGCTGCTCCATAAAATTCGATAGTTTTTCTTGCAGGTCGACTACTTTTTCACTATAAGAAAAATGCATATGAAAGCCCCCTTTGTTTGACAATCCGATTGAAATGAATGATTGTTCATTCTTATTCTTACAATAAATGTTACCGCTATATGCCATGTAAATCAATCATCTATTTCAGAAAAATTTGAACAAAGGAGAAAATATACACCCAAAACAGCATAAATCCTCAAATTGTTTTTCTTTCACTCTCTTATTTTTAATTATTTTAAAATAGTGTGAATATTATTTTCCACTGGCAAAGTAATGAACAACCCCATCAATAAATTGACTGATGGCAAAAGGTAGATGACGACTTTTCAAATACACTAAATAAACATTCCTTTGTAAATTAGGGCAATCAATTTCTTTTTGCACAATCGTCTTGGCCGTCGGTCCCTGTAAATAATTTTCAGGCAAAATGGTAATGCCTAGGTTTTCACGCACAAGTGAAACGGCCGTTTCGAAACGTTCAATTTCAAATTGTACGTTAATTTCTTCACCAGCCTGTTCAAATGCCTTCAAAATGTCTTGTCGGGTTTGGAACCCATCTGTACTAATGATAAAGGGCTCATTACTTAAATCCGCAATCGTCAATACATCTTTGGTCGCTAACGGATGCTCTAAAGGCAATACTGCTACTAGTCGTTCCTCATACAAGCACTTGACTTCAAGCTCATCATCATCCATCAACTGATTAGTAATGAGGACATGTGTTTTATAGCCCTTGAGTGATTTTTTAACACGTTTACTGCCTAAAATATCAACTAAATGAAACTTCATTTGTGGATAAACCTTTTTATATTTACCAATTGCTTTCGGTAACCAATGCTTAACAGATTCCATCACCCCGATTGTTAAGTCGCTCGTTCCGTGAACAATCACTTCGTCCATTTCAATTTTTAGCACTTCCATATTTTTTAATATAACTTTTGCGCGTTCATAGAGCAGCTCTCCCGCTTCCGTTAACTGCAAATTTCTCGTATTTCTATCAAGTAAAGAAGAACCAACTTCTTGCTCTAATTTCTTTATCGCATTACTTAAAGAAGGTTGAGAAATATGCAGTTTTTCGGCTGCTTTCGAGTAATTCATGTGCTCAATCACGGCAATAAAATATTGTAATTGTTTTAAATCCAAAACAGCATACCTCCATATTTATAGTTAAAAACTATAGATTAATAATAATTATATATTAGTAAATATAATTATGTGAATATATAATAAATTAACACTACATGAATAATGTTAATGGAGTTGATAAAGAGATGTATACAATGACAGATCAAAAACAATGGAAAGGTCGTATAGATTCAACTACTAATCCTAGTAGTTTCCGTTTACACCAAAAAGTAAAACGATTAGCTATTAATGATGTAAGCGCTTCACAACAGCAAAATGCTGGAATTGTCGGTTTTATATGTGATGAAGGTGTACGCCGTAATCAAGGACGTGTTGGTGCAGCTAATGGACCAAATGCGCTGCGTGAAGCATTAGCGAGCTTACCGTGGACATTTGATGCGCAACAAGAAATTGTTGATGTCGGCAATGTTATTTGCCTCAATCATGCGTTAGAAGATGCGCAGCGTGAGCTTGGTGAAATTGTCCAAAAATTACGCACAAAAAATATGAAGTGTATTATTCTCGGTGGCGGACATGAAACACTGTACGGACACTATTTAGGCATACGTGCCGCACTGCCAAAAGATGCGAGCATCGGCATTATTAATATCGATGCACATTTTGATTTACGACCATACGATGAACAGCCTTCATCCGGTACAATGTTCCGTCAAATTTTAGAACAAGATCCACATGCGGATTATTTTGTACTAGGCATTCAACGTTACGGCAATACGCAGGAGCTGTTTGATAAAGCACATGAGCTACAAGTGAAATATGTGTTAGAGGACCAAATGACAACGGACAATCAAACAAACATCATGAATGATCTACAACAGTTTATGGATCATCATGATACGATCTTACTTACGTTATGTATGGATGTCTTAAATACAGCCTTTGCACCTGGCGTAAGTGCACCATCACCATTTGGACTAGATACAAAAACTGTACGCTCCATAATTCAAAAAGTAGCATCACATCCGAATACTCATTCTTTTGATATTTGTGAAGTAAATCCATTACTAGATGAAAATGGTCAAACAGTTAAATTGGGTGCTTACTTTGTCTATGATGCACTCAATCACTTAATTAGGGGGAACGGTTCATGATCGAAATTAATCAAATAACAACAATATTTCTCGCAGTCGCACTATTTGCATTTGGTAGTTTTCTTATTAATAAAGTAAACTTTTTAAAGCGCTTCTGTATTCCAGCACCGGTAGTTGGGGGCTTACTGTTCGCAGCATTAGCTACTATTTTAAAAACGACTGGCGTTTTAGAAATTTCGCTTGATACATCATTACAAAGCTTATTTATGATTACATTCTTCACAACCATTGGTTTAGGTGCTAGCTTTAAACTTGTAAAGCTTGGCGGTAAACTGCTCGTGATATATTGGTTGGCATGTGGCTTCCTTGCGTTAATGCAAAATGTTATTGGTGTGTCACTTGCTTCTCTTATGGGCATTCATCCACTAATCGGTATGATGGCAGGAGCTGTATCCATGGAAGGTGGCCACGGGGCTGCCGCTGCTTTCGGACAAACTTTAGAAGATTTAGGGATTTCTTCAGCAATGACAATCGGGGCTGCCGCTGCAACATGTGGCTTAGTAGCCGGTGGTCTAATCGGTGGACCAATTGTAAAATATTTAGTTGGTAAATACAATTTAACACCTGATGAACAAGAAACAAAAGCTGTTGATTATGAAAATAAAAATGAACAAATTACATCGGATTCATTCTTTACACAAGTGGTGATTATTACATTTTGTATGGCTGTCGGAACATATGTGGGAACTTTATTCTCTGAAGCTACAGGTTTCGTTTTACCAGGCTACGTAGGGGCTATGTTTGTCGCGGTATTCGTTCGTAACATTTTAGATAAAGTGAAACCGAATGCCATTAACATGAAAAGCATTTCTTTAATCGGTGACGTTACATTAGGGGTTTTCCTATCAATGGCGTTAATGAGCATTAAATTATGGGAAATTGCCGACTTAGCATTACCTCTATTTATCATTGTATTTGTACAAGTATTATTCATCGTTCTATTCTGTATTTTTGTATTATTTAAATTACTAGGCAAAAATTATGATGCGGCCGTAATGGTAGCAGGTTTTGCAGGACATGGCTTAGGTGCAACACCGAATGCTATGGCGAATATGTCTGCCGTTGTTCAACGCTTTGGTCCATCTACAAAAGCTTTCCTCGTTGTACCAATTGTCGGCGCATTTTTAATCGACGTCTTTGGTATCCCTATTATTATTACAACAATTAATCTATTTAAATAACATTAAAAAGCCGTGCACAGACTGCACGGCTTTTTTTAATGATAGTCATAACTTCATAGATTCCTTATTGTAGTATGTCGCTAACAGTCACACATTCATAGCCCTGTTGTTGTAAATACAGAATGACATTTTCCAATCCATCAGCTGTCGTCTGATGAATATCATGCATTAAAATAATGCTACCATCGTTAACGGACGCTTTGACATAAGTAAGTATTCTATCGGCATTACGATGCTTCCAATCGAGTGTATCAATCGACCATAAAATAGAAGGCATCGTAATTACAGAGCGAACTTGGTCACTGGTTGCACCATATGGAGGTCGAAAAACAGTTGGATATTGACCGATAGCCTTGTAAATGGCATTGCTTGTGCGATCTACCTCTTCTTTCACACTGGCTTTTGCTAAATTCGTTAGCTTCGGATGATTCCAAGTATGGTTGCCAATTTCATGCCCTTCCTTATACACCTGCTCGACAGTTTTCGGATTGTTCGAGGCGTTTTTCCCAACCATAAAAAATGTAGCCTTGACATTGTACTTTTTTAATATGGCTAATATTTGAGGCGTTACCTTCGCATCAGGCCCATCATCAAATGTTAAAGCTACACGTTTTTTTGCCCCTTTTGCTACAGGAACCCCTTTATTATAAACCTTATTATCAATTATCTTTAAATCTGTTAGCTCAGAAGCCTTTATGTACCCTTTTTGTTCGCCGGCTTCAACATATGCCCAACCTGCCACGATTGTATATTGCTGGACAATTGTTTTGTGTGCTAGTTTCCCTAGAACCTCACCACTCGGACTCGCTGTCAAATGAATAACGGCTCCTTTAGGTGCGTTTACCTGCTTTTTTGTCACCGTTGGCTTTTTAAGTACACTTGTCGCAACATAGCCGTATTCATGGCCATATTGAACATACGACCAACCGCCAGGGGCTGTACCATAGACAACTAACAAACTACTTTCATATAGCTGTCCACCTTTTTGGGCACTTGGACTTGGGTATTTAAATAAGTTGGTACCACCTTTTTTTGCAACAACCGCCTTTTCTGGCGTCAACTCGGCTAATGTCGTTGCTGCTACATACCCTTCTAGCTGTGACATCTGGATATATACCCATTCTTCATTAAAAGGTGTAGCAACCACGAAATTGCCTTGTTTCACATGACCGATGACATTACTTTCCGTTGAAGCTTCTACATAGACCGTTGCATCCATTGTAACCTGTTGGATCGTCCCCGTTCTAACTTCATTTGCAGAAACATGCCCTGCCATCGCTATACTACAAAAAAATGCCCAAATTAAAGCTAAAGGTAATAATTTTTTCATTATTCTACACCGCCTTTATGCAATCACTGATGTCCTTTCCCGTGTAAAATAAGCTGAAAAACATAGGATTTGATTCTTATTATAGTGGAAGCTCTCATCCCAGAAAATAGTAATAATCAACTAGATTTACTAATAGTAAATTTCGACATCAATATTTGTTGATAATCTGAATCAACGGCATATTGCTGAATCGTTCGTTCATGCTTTTGTAAAAAGTACTTTACTTTTTCTACATTAAAAAAGTCGTTTCCTTGAGGTAATGCTGAAAATAAATTGGCCATTTCCTCTATCAGAACATCTCTAGCAATTTCATACCCAACTCCATCCACTTCAAAACAATAACCCTTCGCATTTGGTACTAAAATGGCAGCCATCATTGTGTTATAGACAATCCCTTTATTTTTGGAGATGGCAGACGAAAACCATTCACTTAATGCTTCATCATCGTTTTTGTAAATGACACGCATTACCTCCCCCCTTAAATCGAAGTGATCAACTGTATCGCCATACAGAAAGACTGTACTTGCTATTTTACTAACATTCGTTGCATCCCCTACATATGTGGCAATGAAAGGCTCCCAAGTGGCTTGTTCTACTTCCGGTGCTTGTGCAGTGCATCCAGTAAAAAGGACTGTGCTAAAAAGTAAATAAACGATGATTCTTTTCATTTTTCCTCCTAAAGTGCCTGATATGCTGCCATGGCATCTTCCACATGGAACGGTGGTGTCCAAACATGCCCTTCTGCATTGGTCGTAACAAAAATATATACTTCTCCGTTCTTTTCTAGCAATGATGCTAAACAAAGGCCTGCTTCCGGAGTATAGCCCGTTTTACCACCAAGAATGGCACTTTCCACTCCATCCATTTTAGTAAATAGTGTGCTTGAAATCGTTAATTCATTAGGCACATGTGTTGCATAACTTTTTGTAGTCAACATTTGATAAAAGGTAGGATTTTCAATAGCATACTGAAAAAGCTTACTAATATCACGAACACTCGATACATGTGCTGGATGATGAAGCCCACTGACATTTTCATAATGGGTATCGTATAACCCAAGCTCCGATGCTTTATCATTCATTAGATCCACAAATGCCTTCTCACTACCTGCAATGGCTATTGCTAACGTAGCCGTTGCATCTGCACCAGATGCTAGTAATGTACCGTATAATAAATCTTCAATCGTCACCAAATCGCCAGCTTGAAAGCCCGCCATCGAAGCATTTTGCGCCGTATATTTGGCAATGGTTTGTGGCGTAACCATCGTTTGCATTTGTAAATCTTCACTCGCCTCAATTGCTACAATCGCTGTCATAATTTTCGTTAACGATGCTGGATAAATAATGGCATCTGCATTTTTTTCATATAACACATCGCCTTTTTCATTTAATAATAAGGCATTTTTACTATGTAACGATGGTAGCTCAATATCCACTACTTGGTCGTTTGTATTATTCATATAGAAAAATATTGCAACAGCACAAATACAACAAAATAAACTAAATTTTTTCATAAAAAAAACGCCTCCCACACATTATAATAGGAGGCAATTCTGAATATTCCTGTAGGAAATTTATGAAGAAATTCTTAAGGATTACGCTATTACTCAATATGTAATAAAATAATTAATAAAAATCATCGAATGCTAACGAAATGTTTTGGATCTCTTTTTGCGTTAATTTAAAAAATACATCTTGTGATACGTCCAACTTAAGGGCATTTTCCTTTGCTAGCCCAGCATAGATACCTCTTAAAATACGCCCCGTTAAACCATGGGATATAACAATCACGTTTGCTTCATCTTGGATACTCTCAAGCCAATTTGTTAATCTTGCGACCACCTCGTCGTAACTTTCTCCATTTGGTGCATTAAAATACCAATTATAATGATCGGTGTTTTCGAGCAGAGCTGGCCAGCCATGTTCAATTTCTTTCGTTGTTAAACCCGCCCAATCACCAACAGCTACTTCAGCTAGTCGAGCGTCTTTTTCTACTTTATTAAAGTCATAGCCAATAGTGTGACAAATAATTTCGGCACTCTGTAAAGCTCGCCCTAAAGGACTCGAAACTACTTTCCACTGTTGTGGATTGCCAATAAGATTTTTCAACATATCGGCATTTTGTTGCACCTGTTCCATTCCAACTTCTGTTAATGGCGAATCAAGCTGTCCTTGATAACGTCCTTGCGTATTTAAAATAGTTTCTCCATGTCGAAGTAAATAAATGATTTGATTCAATACCATACCTCCTGTAAATACCAATAATATTCAGATTGTACAGGTAAATTTAAAATAGTACAAATAAATACACTATGGCAATGAGCAAACAGAGTGGGCTATAAAACCACGTATCATTTCTAGCAAATAGTGAATGTGTTATTTTTTTAAAAAATCCAACATATTTAAAATCCCCGATGGCCCGAATAAAGAAAATAACAGCACACCCGGCGCAACCAAATGTCAACAAGGTGACTTCTTGAACTCCTTGCAAATAGATTCCTTGTACGAACAGCAGACATGCCGCTACCAGAAGCAAAAATGCCACCAACAATGTTGCTAATTTCCTAGGGACAAAAACAGGTTCTTGCCCATCTTTCTTTATAGGTACTACCACTTTCGCACCCCAACGACCTCCACAAGCCCAATAAACATGTAACATACTAATAAGAAACAAAGCACTAACAACTAATAATAAAACAATACGCATTGATGCTCTCCTGTTCTTAAAAACATACTTAATCGTATGTTTCAGTTATTAATAGATCCCCCACTGTTATGGGGGACTACATTTTAAATCTTTACTAATAGTTCCAGCATTGTTGCTATTGTGAAATTAGGATTGTCTTTATATCTTGTCATCCAGCCTATATAAGATAAATAAGCGACTTTTGCCCGCTCTAATGCTGCTAAGGTGTCGTGGCCTTTCTTCTCGTACAACCGTGCAAGACAACAAATTCTTTTCTCTTCAATATCCACTAATCTCGTTGCTACTCCTTTGTCATATTTAGCCCAAGCATAAATGCCCATTTCCATGCTTTTATCGCTACTAAAACTTATCGATAAAAGCTGCTCTAATGTTGAATCCGCTTGCTCCATACTTTCAATGATTCGCTTTGTTGCATGGATTTCCCAATAATCTATCATCGCATCTAACAGTTCTTGATGATCGCGAAAATAATGATAAAAACTTCCCTTACTGATTTTCAGCAAACGTGCAAGCTTTTCGATGCGTACCTTATGTATGCCTGCGTCCGCTAATTGTTGTAAACCAGCCTTAATCCAGTCTTCTCTCGTTAATTGTGTCATGTATACCCCCAGTAAACATACACAACCGTATGTTTACTTTAAATTAATTTTGATTCTAAATTTTGTCAATAAAAAAAGCCCCTTACTGATTTTAAGAGGCCATAAAGTTAATCTTGCGTTTTACTTCCTTTATGCACATCAATATTATTATTAATCGTAATCTTAATGTGCAAAAATGTTGGTAAAACACATGCTAGCACTAACAACCATGGCACTATTTTTTTCATCATACACTCCCTATTAATAAAGTATCCATTTAATATATTAATCGTTCATGGTAAATATGAAGATGGAATTGTTAGGCATTATGGTTTTCATGCTAATTGCTAAAACGTACTATCAAACAGGTTTTCCGAAATCGCTAATAAAATATCGCTATCTGTAAATTCCATTAGCTCATCTCTTGATATATTGTGCTGCTGGATTAATCGATTTGACTGAATAGTCACCAGCTTTTCAAAGACATTTCGAATATAGCGACCGTTTGAGAAGTTCGGAATGGATTCAACAGGAATCTGATTTAATTGGGTTTTCATCTGTTGGGCAAATGTGTCGCCATAACGATAGTCGTTATTTTTACATAGCGTTGCAAATATTTCATAAAGCTCATCGGTACTAAAATTATCAAACTGGACAAAATGATTAAAGCGCGACTTGAAACCTGGGTTGGCTTGTAAAAATTCCTCCATACGCTCTGTATAGCCCGCAACAATAATGACTAAATCATCTCGTAAATCTTCCATTGCTTTTAACAAACTATCAATGGCTTCTTTGCCAAATGCGTCTTGCTTATCATTAATTAATGAATATGCTTCATCGATAAATAACACGCCCCCCGTTGCTTTCTTCACAACTTCTTGTACTTTTAAGGCTGTTTGCCCAACATATCCGGCTACTAATCCAGCACGATCTGTTTCAACAAAATGTCCACTAGACAACACGCCAAGATGTTTATAAATTTGACCTATTATGCGGGCCACAGTTGTTTTTCCTGTTCCAGGGTTACCGGAAAATACAAGATGATACGTAATAGGGAAACTTGTTAAACCATGATCTACACGTAAGCTTTGAATTTTAATAAAATTAATTAGATTATGTAATTCCTTTTTGGCATTCGGAAGCCCCACGAGCCCATCTAATTGCGCCTGTAGCTTATTAATTTCCTGCTCTACTTCAGGCGTAATACGTAGCCGTTCACCGTGGATAAATTCACCACTATAAATAATTTTGCCATCTTCATTATAATAATCGCCACGCCCATGCTTTACACCATTTACCAAGTCACCAATATAAGAGGCTTGCCCATTTGCATAATAAAGTGTTCCTTTACCAGTCATAACATCCTCTTTAAATTGACCTTCCGCTTCCAGCACACCGTATCTTGAATATACTTTCCCTTTCCCATGCTTCATATCTTCAAAAAAATACCCTTCATAGTGCAGGCCGGTTACACCTTCAGCGAGCTCCAAGGCAGTTGGCGTTTCGGGGGCATAATAGTACTTCCCAGCCCCTTGCATATGGTTCCACATAAAATCACCTTCGTATTGTAAAAAACCACTCGGATAATATTGTGTCCCTTTTCCTTTTTTCATCCCGTGGACAAAATCTCCTTCATATTGCGGTCGATTTAAATGTGGATATTGCTCCCTTAAATCTTTAAATGGCAGAAGCACATCTTCTTCATAATATAAAGTGCCATAGCCATCCATTAAGTCATTACGAAAATGACCTTCGTAATAGATCTTTCCCTCTTTATATAGTATACCCGTGCCTTGTTTCTTATTTTGAATAAACTCGCCTTGATAGATCATTTGACCTTTTAAATACATAATGCCGTTCCCTTGCTTCATGTGATTGACGAATTCACCCTCGAATAACAATTCACCCTCCTGATCAAAAATTGTGCCCTTGCCATCATAAATATCATGACCAAAATCGTTTTTCTTAACCCCACCACGATACATTAATGTCCCATCTGGGTAAAATAGCTCTTTTTCTTGATGATTATAGTTCATTTTATTGCCTTCCTTTATCAATTCAGTATATGCTCAATTATAGCGTGGAACAGCATACATATGTGTGAATTTTTAGAATTTAAGGAGATTACCATGAAAAGAAGCTATAAAATCATTTTGTTTATTTTAATACCTCTCATTATCTTGTATATTTCGACATCCTTAATGACGCGTGATTCTACTTTCGATAAGGAAGTAATTGAGCGACTTGAAATCAAACAGATAAATGAAATTGAAATTATTCGTGCATCAGATGAAAAAACCATCACGATAAAAAATCCAGCTAAAATCAATGACATTATGGATTTATTTCATAACAAGGACATTCGAAAAGTGTATTTTGCGAAGTCTGATTCTAAAGAGGCTTACTGGTTAACATTACGAATCAATGATCATCGTGAAATCGGCATACGCCTTGATGATGCAACACATCTTTTTGTTTATTTATATGAAGAAAATTATATGAAGGACTATAAGCTGTTGGACAAAGTAGATACTGCTTCAATTGAAGCGTTGTTTTAAAAGAAAGTCCAACGAAAAAAGACGCAACACATTGCTTAGCAAGTGTTGCGTCTCCCCTTTGCCCTTTCGTCATGGAAGCTACTGGATGACACTAAAAATTGCTACTGCCAGGGGGATAGTCTTTAATTTCACCCACAACATGATAGCCTCTTGCTACCCCCTTCATACTCCATAAATTGTATAACAAGCCATTTCTATCGTTCCTGACGTTTCTTCATAATCACAAGGGTTACCAATACAATTACAGCCTTTACCAATATAATAAGTATATAAATGCTAAAAGAAATGATTGCTGGTAATAGCACAAGCCACCAGGACCATGTAATCACTTCTGTTAGCTTTAAAACAATAAAAACAATGGTTAAAAATTCTGCTATCCCATTCGCTCACCACCACTTTTTACTTTTTTGAAGACAGTTCGATGGAACTTATATTGCGAGTATTCGTTTCAATAAAAAGGAGGAAATGTATGGTAAATCTAAATATTTGGTCATTCATTCTAACACTAGGCACTATCACACTATTCTTTATAGTCAGTTCATCTGCATCAATTATCAATTTTTTTCTTACTCATCTTCATTTTCATCCTTTAAACATACTATTGCTCTTAACAATCGGATGTTTTTTTCTCGCTCTTATTGGTTTAAAAGATGTAAAAAATATAGCAACATTAATTATTAGCTATTGTACGATGACGATTACAGTGATTTTCGGAGCTATTCTTTCTTTTATATTATTAATTTGGCAATTGCTCAATTAAAATGATGATAGCATTGAGGTATTGCTTTTAAATTTGGTATGACCAACAAACCTCAGGAATCATCACAAAATCAAGTTGAATAGAAAAAACATGAGGAATCGCCGAAGCATCCTCATGTTAAATCGCATTTACAAAGTATCATTAAAAATCTGCCCATTACCTTCAATACTAATGATTTTTAAACGATTTGTATTTTTAATAAAAATAGATTTATAGAGCTTAGTGCCATTTTCATCCACAATTAATAAAATGCGTTTATCAGTGGAATCAGTTACCTTTTCAAAGTGAATCGTTTGATTATCGATTTGTTCCATAATTTTGTTATATTCAGGTAATGAAGCCCACTCATTCGTATCGTTTGTTTCACTAGTTGTGTCTTCCGCTTCAGCATTTTGTTCTAGTTGTGCCGGCTGTTCGACACTTTCATTTTGTTGATCTACTTGTTGCTCCTGCGATTGTGAAGTAGCATCATTTGTTGCCTTATTTTTTTCCGTTGCTTCATTATTGCTGCACGCCGCTAACATCGTTACGACAGCACAAAATAGTAATATTTTTTTAAACATTTTAAAACGCTCCTTTTTGGCTTATAGTTTACGAAAATCGCTCCACTATGCTATTATTTTTTTGTATTTTTAAGCATAAGGAGGAAATATTATGTCGAAAAACACAATAAAGTGGACCATTATTACGGCTATGCTAACAGCTTATGTGTACATTGACGGCTTTTATTTATGGGACATCCAATTTGTCACAATTCCTTTAGCTGTTATATCGTCTGTTATCGCAATGGTTGTTACGTATAAAGAACATCGACCCGTCTATATGCTTTTAAATGTATTATTCACATTTATCGCGATTGTCGGATTTTTTGTTTTGAACAAGTAATTTTACGATGATAGCTATCAATGTTTTGATAGCTATCATTTTTCACATAGTTCTTTAAAATTCCATCTCAGACAGCGCCATTCAGCAGATGTTTGCTCAAAATCCTCAAAATCCATAGGCTCGTTTGACAGGATATCGGCTTGATATTTAATTATAGCTTTCATAAAGTTTTATTGTAAATCAAAAGCTTTATTTACCAACGTTTTTCAGTCTTAGTATTTTCGTTATTAATCACTAACTGTTACTAAAAATCCTTTTAGGTCACTTGTTGGTCACTTGTTGGTCACTTGTTGGTCACTTGTTGGTCACTTATTTTATAGCGAAAGACCACCCATTACGGAATGGTCTTTTAATAGTTTTTTAGCTAAACCCAAGACATCGATAGACATCCTATCCGCATGTCAAAAATAGCCCCCTTTATCAAATAAATAAGAGGGCTTTATATAATTCTTAATCTATTACTTATCTCCAACTGGCTTTAATAAATTTACTGGAAGCCAAAAATATTGTTCGCCATTTCCTCCTAAGCCATTGTCCACATATAGATAACCATTAACTTCAACACCAAGCGATGTAAAAATACTTCCTTTTGCATGCATTGTTAAAGGTTTAGCTTCATTTAGAGGCGTGTTTTTCCCACCAGCATCTTTTGTTAACTCCAAACGTACATGGCTTGCTCTCGATATTTCCTCAGCGATTTTAAGATCTGTACCAGGATATTTATCATACCATAACCCTTCACCGCCATAGCTCTCGGAAAACTTCAGCAGTTGTCCACTATCTGTATCCAAGAAAGAAATACCACCAATACCACCATCTTTGAAGAATTTTCCATAATACCCCATATTATATACACCATCACGATTGATAACAATATACACTGGATTGCTATAGAAAGATGAACGAATTTTTATTGGTACTTCTTTGAAAATTACCAAATCAGTTGCTTGTACGCGGTATTGCCCCATTTGATAGAATATTTTTTTATCATACTTTTCAATATCATACGTTCTAAAGAAGTTATTTCGCTTAACCACTAAAGATTCAAACGTACCATCTGGATTTTTCTTGTACACCTTGATGTCTTTTTTAAAGGTCATTTTTCCTGTTTGCCCTTTGACAACTTCAGCTCCATCATACATCACTTTCGCTTCTGATTTTATTGGATTTACTACTGCAAATACGAATGCTGCTAGTAACACAATAAATAATTTTTTCATTATTCTCCTCCTACACAGTTTCATTTAAAAGAATATAATTATTATATACTAGTAATCTTATATTCCACCAACAGATGTTAAAAACCCAACAAAAGTAGAGTATTTTCCCATATCATTATCTCATTCATCTACCATTCTACCCAATTATCTAAATATATGGACTATTTTAGGCTTTCAATCACCTTGTAGTCACGCTGTAATGATTGTATAGCATACACTACATATTTATGATGTAATCTTCTTTGCTCCGCGTTTATCATACACCTTTACGCTCTTTAGGAATGACTGGAACAACTGCTCAAACGTTATTGATAGTAAAAGTGCGCTTTGTTTGTCGAGTAAAGCAGTATGCCTGAAATTTATCGCCAATTACCTTTACAAGGGCAAGAGTAAAATTTTACAAAAAAACCTAGGATCAATATTAATTGATTTCCTAGGTTTTAGGTGTTATTACTTGCGAAAGACTAGTTGCACAACAACTACCAAAGGTTGCTTTAAGATTTAGCGCACATGCAGTTGAAATGGCCATCAACACATATAGTCATTTAACAAAAAAAGATAAAAATGATGCAAGCGACCATTTCAATGATTTAACTTGTTCAATTTTTCAACTGATTTTGGTGGGACATAGTTCTTTAAAATTACATCTCAGACAGCGCCATTCGTCAGATGTTTGCTCAAAATCCTCAAGGTCCATAGGCTCGTTTGACAGGATATCGGCTTGATACTTTTTCATTTCTAAAACACTGTGTCGAAATGTATGTAAAATATTGTCCATGTCGAAAGATGTAAATGTATATTGTTGTCGTTGCCCCGTCAGTAAATACTCATTGTAAACTTCGATTTTGTCTAGCTCGACACGATATTTTTGTTGAATGTAATAAGCATAGAGCGCTAATTGCTGGCGGTCATCATCAGATGGCCCCCCTGTCTTCCAGTCAATAATAATCCATTTATCTTCTAGATCATTATAATAATGAAAGTCCATTACAACAAACACTTGTGTATCCTCAATTTTCATCGAGCGGAATTGTTCGGGCTCACCAATTCGTAAGGAACCTGAATGGGCGGTGATTTGCAAAAATGTCTCGCTTTGTAGAAAGTTCGTAAACACTGCTTCCAAGCGACTTTTATAATCTGCAATAAGCTCCGTATTTAGTTGTCCATCATAATAAATTTCCTGCATCATGTAAAACTTATTCGGCTTATGCCTCCACAAATCCACATGCCGAGTCGAATCAATAAAGGCAGCATTAAGTTGACCACGAGCCTGGTTTACAAGCTCCGCGACAGACGGTACAGCCTTGGTCTGCAAATAATCGATAATCGTTTGCTCGATTAATCGGTGGACAATTTGTCCAAACAGAATAGGCATGGATTGTAGCTTTTTTAAGCGATAGACATGTTGATGAAAGGGCTCCACTTGATGGCTCAACCATCCATTATGAGAAAAATAATATTCATAGCCATATTTTCTGGCACAGCTTGTTAATGTTTTATGGCGTGAAAGTGACCACGAAAAGCTTGGAAAAGGTGATATTTCAAACATGTGAACCCTCCTTATAACTGTTGGAAGAAATCATAAACAAGTTGTAGAATTAGGACAATTGTGACAACACGCAACAATATCTTTACTTGCTTTGCCTTAACCTTTCGTGCAAGGATAATGCCAATTTGCGCACCGATAATCGAACCTAGCATTAAGACAATTGTTAACGGCCATTCTATTTTACCCGTTGCAATATAAGTAATGGCAGCCCCAGAGCACATGGCAAATACACCGACACGAGACAAACCTACAGCTTTTATATAAGATAGTTTTTCATGGGCATAAGTATAGAGTGCCAACGTGCTACTACCTGGACCAAATAATCCATCATAAAATCCTACCCCAAGCAAAATGGGGCCATTTTTGCGATTCATTTTAAAGCTTTCCTCTTCACCAAAGTCTGCTCCACCGATAAAAGACATTATAAGTGCAAAGCCTAGTAATATTATTGCGATCAGCGTTAACGTCTGACCACTCATAAAGGAAGCAAAGAGCCCACCCAATGTGCCACCAATTAATGAGACAAGCAACACAGAACGCATTTCCACCCATGACAATTCTTTTCTTCAAAAAAATGTATAAAAGCTAGAAAAAGCACTGACCATATTGGAAACTTTATTCGCTCCAATTGCTGAGTGAACCGGTACGCCCATCAGCATCATCGTTGGTAATGTAATTAATCCGCCACCACCAACTAATGTGCCGATCAGGTTACCTGCAATACCGATCACTAAAAATAAAATGTATTCCATCTAATCCTTCTTTCTGCAACCACTTGATGACAATCTTATGTTACAGTATAACAGAATCCTATTTTGAAAGGAGTACATAATGAGGTGATCTTATGCATGCACAACAAAAAACACCGACGCCAAAACTGTGCAAACAACTGACTATTCTAGTGGCGACCATTTTTACAGCTAGCATTACCGCCACTTTGATTCAATATCGTAAGCTTCCCTCGTCCATTCCAGTTTTACAAAGCTTTACGACAGAACATGCACAGTTCGGCCCTAAAATCGCCATCTTTTATTTACCCTTTGTAGCATTACTGCTATTTTTACTTTTGCATTACTTGGAAATAAAAGCGGCTTACCCTGTAATACGCAAAAACAAACCTTCCTTATCTCATAGCGAGCGACAAAATGGCATCATCACCTTCTGTCTAATGAAAAACAGTATATTGCTGTATTTTACATATTCACTTTTCAATGATTTAACAGTGGCAATGGGACATAGTCGTATTTTACAACAATGGCATGCTTATGCCTTTCTTGCTCTGTTATTTATCATCTTTAGTTGGGGTATTATTCGTGGACTATATCTCCAACATAAATTAAAAAGCTAGTTGCACAACACCTACGTGCAACTAGCTTTTTTTATGATAACACAGTGCCAAATTGCTGATTGTAGCGTCCTTTTCCATCATCAACTCATAACAAAAAAACGATAAAATCCCCCATAAATCCTTTGACTGATAATTATTCTCAATGATAAAATTTTTGTAATTAATCTATAAAATAGCAAAGGAGGATGACTTAAGTTGAGTTAGGAACAGTAAAGGGACAACTTCTACTTTTCGAAAAATGCGCAACTAAAGTGCAGGTAAATCCTCAATTACGAATTGACCCCTCTACTATGAAAATAGGTATTTGGCATATAAGAATTTATTCAATAACGTTCGCGTACAAGTTGTACAATTTTAGCTATCTACCATTTCGTACGTCAAAGAAAGTTGGTGACGATTCATGTGGTATTATCAATCACTCGCATATTTTTTGTATTTTACTTTAATTATTTTTATTCCTTCGTTCGTAACCGGTTCTCCTTACAAAGAGACCCCAAAATCATCCTATACAAGAAGATTACTAACATCTATGGTATGGGCTCTTTTCTTAACATGCATTGTTACACTTTTAGATATAAGATTTCCTTTTGGATTTGATTAGTATTTTACTAAATACGTGCCCCGCCTCTTCCGCTAACAACTAGGAGGTTTTTTCTATTAAAAATACGTCAAAAAAAGACAAAGTAATAATAGCATCTGGCTTTTTCTTTATCGCTTTTTTCGTTAGGTTATGGTTATTGAAGGATTTAGGAAATTTCAACCTACAGGATTTACTTGCTTATACGCTTTTCGCTGCAATAGCTACTGGTATATTTTTTATTTTAAAGTACCCATTTAACAGCAAATAGTTTTTATTAAATACATTCAACAGGAGTGATATTATGATAAAAAATAGTCTATATACTTTATTTAAAGGAACTATGGTCGTTGTTATTGTAATGTTTTCTATACTTGGTGTATTTACAGAAAATACGGTTGCGAACGATTACCCCGATGACGAAGAGATTCTCGCTTTGATTGAAGAATCTCTAGAATTAATTTATGAAAAAGGAATTATTACTGACAACGACGGATACTTTCTCGGATATGATAAAGAAATATTTGTAAAAAATTTAAAAAAATATGACGGTTATGAAGAGCTTATTCAAGCATTCGAAGATGAAAATTTATTTGTAGATATTAAACAAGTAGATGTTTCTATCCATTCTAAGATTGAAACTAGAGCTGTTGCTTGTGGGTGGCATTTAATGAGACCAACCGCTGAATATAGAGCGGCACATAACAGCTGTCTTTCCAAAGGATTAAAAGAACATTTTGGCTTAGTTTCTTCACTTAGCACCTTAGCGAATTTAATATTTGATAAAAAGTTCAAATTAGCTGCTTCACATATATTAAAGCTTGGGATTAGATCGAATATTGCAGGGGCTGTTGTAACAATAGCATTTATTCAATCTAAATGTGCAGAAGAAATGGATAAGAAATTCCCCGGAAAAAGTAACTGTGAATAATTAGACAGTGTACTTGGCTAATTAGAGAAGGTGTTTACTATGAAAAAAATTAAAAATATATTAAAAAACAGATTAGTAATCGCATCTTTATTTTTTTCTATAAGTATTTTTATCATGATAGTTAAGGATACTGAATTCAGTATATCAGGCCTAGTAAGATCAATCATCTTTGCAGTATTTGCAGGGAGCGTAATTTTTATTCTAAACTATCCGACTAAAAGTAAGTAAAATTCATATTTTCTACTTATAAAAATTCAAATCTCATGCACTTTATTGAGAGCTGCAAAGATTGAATTAACTTACATTGTTTAGGAAGAGGTCGAACTAGATATTTTTTTGACATAATATATGTAAACAGTAACATAATCGAACCACTAGCTTTATATCTTGAAATTGACCCATTTCAACATCACTCATCAAAAGTCGATTGAATCCCATAATTTTGGACCAATCGACTTTTATCGTTTACATGACATCATTCATTTTCTTTTTATTGTGAGAGAATATACTTTCAAAGTATAGATTCACTAAGAATAGTCCTAAAGCGAAAGCAATAAGGCCACCACTAATAAATGAAAGTAACAGTTTATAAAATAATCCGATATCTGCTGTATAGTGATAATAATCTAATATTAAAAAAATCGCTAAAGTGCCAATAATCGAAGTCAAACTAGAGATACAATATGCCCAGATTAATTGTTTTCTGCTATACAAAATACTTCCCACTTCCTTTCAAAGTGCTTGTATATATTAGAATGAGAAAATTAAAATGAAAATATGCATTTTTTAAACATTTATTTGTAAATACTCACAATTAAGCGAGCCTTATCAGTATTTATTTATACCCTCGGAATAACATCTTAACCACATCTATGAATAATCATTCCATTTTCTGTACCACGTTTCACAAATTATAGAAAATAGATTATACTGAAACTAACTATTAACAATCTTATTCCAAAAGGGGAATCTCCTATGACAGAAAATAATCAGACTGAAGCACCAAAAAAGAAAATGAGTTTGCAAGAAGCCGTCAAGCAACAACTTGAAAACAAAAAGAATAAAAATGCTACAACTAAAGGTAAATTGAATGGCGATACGTCAACAAAGAAAATGACAAGTCAGCAGACGAAAAAAACAAGCAATACACGAAGAAAAATGGGTGTATAGAGTCCATAATAGAGAACAAATAGAAAAAGCATTCAAGAATGGTCCATATTCCTTGAATGCTTTTTCACTTGATTAAACGTCTTGGCGTAACGCTTGAACTTCTGCTAATGATAAGTTAGTTAATTCCATAATCTCTTTATCACTATTTCCTTTTAACATCTTCTTTTTTGCAATGCCTTCTATCCCTTGTTTAATGCCTTTTTCTATTCCCTCTTGTTGTGCGTAATATTTCGCATCTTCGATTTGAGCTGCTTCATCTAGCATATACTTGACTCGTGACTGGTAAACGATGATATTGTCAGGATCTTGACTGATTTCTTACCATGCTTAAATGCTTTACGTATATATTCATCTGTCATCGCTATTTCCTCCAATGCTTTATAGATATCCTCCAGTACAATCTTTTAACTATCATCTACCATACCAAACAGGTTTGTTTGCTCAAATCTTAAATCCACCTCTATTGTGCCTTTTTACTGGACTAATTTATTGTTACTTTTCAAAATAAGTAGTAATCAATGTCTTACTACCTAATATACCTGCGTATGGAAATAACAACGGTATATGAATGCCTATAACAAGTCCACAAAGTAACAAAACGAATGAGAGCATATTTTTATCTTATTAACACCGCATTTCAGCAGTAACACTTATTTTATCTAACTTATAATCATTAAATTCAAATACCTCATCACAAAGCAATTCAATATCTTTTTGCATATGACTTGTTAGAAGAATAGTTACACCATTGTTTTTCAGTTCGAGTAATAAAGTTTGAATAACTTGCACGCTTTTTTTATCTAGTCCATTAAATGGCTCGTCAAGAATAAGTAAAGCTGGGTCCTCCATAATGGCTTGTGCAATACCTAACTTTTGTTTCATACCTAAGGAATACTTTTTTACAGGTTGTCTATTATTAGGATCTAGACCTACTCTCTCAAGGGTCGACTTAATTATGGTATCGTCTATTTTATTTTGAATGGCTGCTAAGTAGCGCAAATTTTGAAAACCAGTGTAGTCATCAAGAAAATAAGGGGTTTCAATGACAATCCCGGTATTTGGTGGAAAATCAACTTCTTGTCCGAGCGTTTGTCCAAATACTTTTATTTCACCACTATCAGGCGAAAGAAGACCGCTAACAATTTTAAATAAAATCGATTTGCCACATCCATTGTGACCGATAAAGCCATAAGCCTTCCCCTTTTCCAATGAAAAAGATACGGAGTGAAAAACTAACTGCTTTTTAAACGTTTTTGAAATATTTTTTGCTTCTACAATAAACGGTTGCATCATTAACCCCTTTCCGAAAAAATTAATATATTTTTTCTACTCAAAACATAGAGATATATCACACAGCCCCCTATTACTAGCAACTGCGTTATCAAAAAGAATATATATTTTACGTGATCTATTAGAATGCTAGCAACAAATACGTGATGCCCTATTATTATTGGGAAAACTAATTGTAAAAAATAAAGAATGACAACAAAAATAAACCCACTACTTAGTCGGTTAAATTGAATGGAAACCGCAAGTTGAACACATGCAACACAAAAAGCACCAATAAATTGGCCAACAAACGCAGGAAGTACTAGCCTTAGAAAAATATTCTCCAGAGGTATTGCCATCCCTGTGAAAAGTGATTCAGTAAACGGAAAAGTACGATCATATAGCGTAAACGAACTAATCATTAACATCATTTGATAGATGAATAACATAGCAAATATAATTAAACAGAGGGATAAAACATGCGAAGTAATAAAAAGTAGTCGCTTTGCTATTCGTAGCATACTAAAAATAGCGTGCTTCCCCATCATGTGCGCAATATAGACATCTACCATCATTGCCATTCCAAAATAGGGAAGTAAAATGATCAAGATTTGAATAACATGTAGTTTCTCAATTGTCACCATCCCGATGCATATTAAATAAACATCAATCGCTGTATAATGTGCATAGCCCTTATTATATATCGCATGAAATATCACCGTCGCTATTAGCCAGGCGAGAAAAAGGAACATTCTTTTAGATACAAAACGAATATTGTAACGAATGATCGATAGGATTTGCAAAGGCATTCGTTAAAAATTCACCCCTTTAGACAAACGCAAAGAAAAAATTAACAGTCCTACACTTAAAATAGTTAATGGAATATGTGACATGATTATATAGAGTACAATCGAATTTACATAAGGATCCAAATAATAGATACTTATAAAACTAAAATCCAATATATTCAGAAAAGGAATATTGTAGAAATTTACAATAGCATTAAAAAGTAATAGAAAGAAGATGATGCTCATACCTAAACTACTGTACTGTCTTTTTGTTTTACTTTGCCAATACAAATAAAAACTTCCTAAAAAAATTAGGGTCATAAAAAACTTTATCGCAAAAAGGCTAATAACAATAATTGGAGATAAATCAAGAGAAAATAACGTATATGGATCATGTCTCCATTTGGTTTCTTCGCTCCAATTGAATGTTCCCCCAAGTATGTAAACCGCTTCTATAATAACTACAGCAAAAACATAAATTGTTAAAAATAAGCAATGTAAAATCATCGCCTTAATGTGAACTTTTACCACCGAAACTTTTGTCAATAACCTTCCAGCACAATAACGTAGGTTACCTTCATTAGCTAAATCAAACAGAAAAATTAGAAACACTGGCACAATTAATAAGAAATAGAGATACCGATTACCAAAGATAAAAAATACACCATTCCAAATGTTACTATCAACGGACCAGTCATTCATAAGTAATACAATGAACGGAAATATTAGTATATAAACGCAAATCCATAGAAACTTTTTACTCTTTAAAATTCTTTGACAAGTAATTCTCAAAAAATTAGCTTCCATTTTTCAACTCCCATTTATAATTCAGATAACTTACAACTAAGCCAAGTACAACTAATAGTAAATTTACAAGAACAACATCACTTCCATGTAAATCGATACTCGACATAACATAATAAATTTTAGTTAATGCAAATTTTCGCAGCCCATCTAAATTAGAAATAAAAATATCAAACGTTAAGTAAAGAGCAAAAGAAATAGTATAAACATAGACAATTTTTGAAAAGAAACTTGTTATGCCCATAGCAAAAATAGCTATAGAAAAACCTAAAGTAAAATGACTAGCTAGAACAAACAAAATATATAGCAAAGGAGTCGTAGCAAATAAATCCCCTAATAATCCGTCTGGCTGAAATTCAAATGGATAGAGCATTTTATTTTCAAAAAAGACACTCATCGCTAAGAAAAACAGCGCATTCGGTATACATAGAGCCAAACCACCAGCAATACCATTAGCAAATAATTTAAAAATACGATATTTTAAATGCCCCATACGGATGATAGAAAAATAATGAAAATGACCTCTTTTCTCAGCTACAAACGATGCAGCATAAGGATAGATGGCGGCCAAAACAAATATAATTTGTGTAAAATGGAAACCATTCAGCCAAATATGATATGTATTACCACCCACTTCAAGAAGATACTTTAAGTTTTCAGCTGTTAAGTCATCTGCTTCTCTATCAATAAAAAAATGCGTACTTAACAGAGAACTATAGGCAGAAAAATAACACAAAATAAACAATACCAAAATTACTAGTGCCATTCTTTTATTGAAGATGGCACGTATTAATTCTCTCCTAAGCATGATTATCACCGTCTATTCTTAAAAAATTTTCAATTGAGAAAGTTTTCCTCCATAAAAATATGGAGGGAAACCTTTTCAGTATAAATTTTAATAAGAATCAGGATTCCAAGCCCCTGTAACATTGTACCTGTTATACCAATTCCCATCATCGGTTTGAGCGCTCATTCGATATTGATGATTTTGAGCCATACCTTGATTCGTCAATAAACTAGAAGTAGCAGTGCGAGTTGTCAAAGTTGAACTTCTAGCATCGCCATTGGAATTTACCACCAAAAATTTCGTCCTTACCTTTGATTCGATATAGTCCACTTTTAGATATGGATCTTCATCTTTTGTATATTTATATGCTGGGGCAGAATATACCTTTGCATGCCAAAGACCTGTATTCATATCAAAACTAAATTTAGCATTATAAGCACTTACTCCCGTTGCGCCAAAAAACATCATTACGGATAGTCCTAATACTGTTAAAGCTTTCATCTTATTCATGAAATCTCCTCCTTATTAGCTTAGCGAATATATTTTTTGGTACTATTATAGTTGTCATTTAGTTAGCGAATGGCTATAAAATTGATTCTTTATTCTATCTAAATATAAATTATTATCTTCCCCCACTTCTTGAGGGTACCGATCCAATAAAACCGGCATTAATTTATCCCATAGCGTGTCCATTACATAAAAATCTCGATCAAAGCTATAATCTAATTCATAAAGCGATATTCCCAGTGCCTTAGCATAGCGTTCTTTTTCGGGCAACACGATATCCGCAACATTTGTAGCAATATATTGATTCACTTCCTCTTGGGAAATACTTACACCATAAATCTCTTTCGCTATTCGTAACGCATCTATATACCTTTCTGTTTCCTCTACAGCGACTTTTTCCAAATAAGCATTGTCATGTTTCAAATGACTCATTTCATTATGAACTTTTAGTCGAAACTCTGCTTTTTTGTTATCCAACGATTTTTCTACTGAAGCTAAGTTTACATCACGTTGTTTCGTTGTTGCTTGCAGTTTATGTGCGATATCAGGCATTTCACGTAACACCTTCGCTACAGCAAATTCAAGGTTACTCTCACCACTGCTTACAGCATTGCTTTCTTTACCCAATACTATTTGACTTCCAATTCCTACTATTAACAAAAGTGGGCAAATAACAAATATAATACGTTTATTTTTAGGGCATATGAATCCTCCTTTCGATAATCTGTTAACTTAATTTTATCTTGCCTATGACCGACATCTCAACCGACAATATTTTTGTCGGTACCGTCAATATATCTAGTAATAGCTATTCATTTTAAAATTGTCATAAAAATAAGAAAATACTAATGACATCTATCGTCTAGTTCTTTAAGGGGGAAAATAATATGAATAAGAAATTACTGATTATGCTAATAATTTTTAGTTTATTATCGTTAACCGCTTGTACTTCAGACGAAACAATTAACAAGATAACACTACCGAAAGACATTCCTAATTTCGTTAAAGCAAGTGATTTTGAAAAGATTGATTGGGAGCAAAAAGCGGTGCCACTCCATAACAATATTATCGGAAATGAAAACAAGTCAGGAGTAATTGGTGCAGATGCCCCAAGCCTAAATGGCCAAAAGTGGATGTGGCATCTTTGGGGGATTGACAATCCTACAGAGTTAACGGTTGTAGGTTATGAAAAAGAAACAAGGACAATGCATCCCATATTAACGACTGGTTGGACATTTAGACTTGGAGGAGCAAATAATGGAGCAGATGCCCACGCCCCATCGAGCGTTCAAATACCAGAGAAAGGCCAATGGGCAATACTGGTCTATACGAACTAAAAGTTATTTGATATCTTGATTTATGACATTAATGAATAAGAGGATTTTTTATTTTTTTATTTAAAAAAGCAAATGGTTCATCTAATTCTTAACAAACAGATAGATTTCTACTTTTCATACCTACTTAAATAATATCGAGCATTTGCAAAAAAGATTGTTCCAAAAAAGAACATCATACCAATGATCCAACTAGCAATTGCAGAATATCGACCATCTAAAATAAATTCACTGATGAAATTAACAAATACGATAAGTACCATAATTAAATATAAACCTATTAAAAATTTCATTTATCCACCTCAATCTATGAAATATTATCTAAAAATAGATAGATATATTGTTAATTTCAAGATATTCATATTAAGGTATTTGATAATTAATTACCTATAAAATCAAATACCTTAATACCTCATTCTAGTAAGGGCATGTATTCCAACAATTTATTACTGTATTAACCCCTAATATCCCTGCAGAATTTGCACAAGCATAACAAGCACCACCAGCTAATCCTGCAGAAGCTGCAAGTGCTGCCGGATTACATACTAATCCACAAACAGCGAGCATAGCTCCAAACACCAATAAGTTAACTCCTTTTGAAGCAACACAGGATTGAGTACATTCCCACCGATTAGCTAATCCTGAAACACTAAAATTTTTTTTAATAAGAGACTTATTTTTTTCAATTTTTTGCTTTTCAGCTATTTCATCACCAATTGCATCAGCATTTTCATTTTTTATAATAGTCTCAATATTAGTATTTAAAGTACCAATTAATTTAGTGTCAACCCATAATTTAGAGTGAACATTATTATCTTCATCTAAAATGCCTTTCAATTCATAAACATTTATTAGCTTATATTCTTCTGTAAATATAAAATTCAATAATTCTACGTTATTAACTATTCCTTTATCATTAAAGGAAATAGAGTTTACACTTAAAGAATATTGAATTTCACCATCTGGCAGGGTTCTACCTAAAATAGTGTAATCTGATACATTATACCTTTCTGAAATTTCAACATTATACTTCCTATTTTTTTTCTTCAATTCTTTGTCCAGTTCCAAAATTAGTCTTTGTTTAGATTTATCATCCACACTTATAAGATTTTCTTCTACAATTTTTGAATGGCTAATCAAATTTCCTACTTGCACAATTGAATCATTTAAGGTATTATGGATTATTTTAGTTTCAGCTCTAGCAGTTCCACTATATAAAATGTTAATGATTAACAAAAGTATAACCATAAAATATATACTAAGTTTATTATTCATAAAATTCCCTCCTGAAAATTATGTTAAAATCTCAATATATGAATCTAGTATTAATTAATTCCCAGTTTCGTGATTTATATACCACTTAACACATTACAAACAACTTTGTTTATATAATTAAAGTTTCCACCTACAGGTATTTGTTATCATTACTTACAACCAAAGTATTTCCTCTATAAAAACTTCATCCTGATGCTAAAATAATTAAAAAATTCCCTCTAAAAGTTGCAACTTTCTAACTTTCACTCGAGTTAACTTTAACTTACCATTACAATAACCGACATTTCAACCGACAAAATTTTTGTCGGTTGCAACCATTTGTGCAACAAATTTTTTAATCAAAATATAATCACAAAACGGATTTGGCAAAAGCATAGCAATATACATCAAAACCTCGAATGCAGCTACTATATTTCATACATTACTATAAGTATAGTACCTCCAGCGTTTGAAGTAAGTTAGATGGCCACTTTTCGTTCCAAGCCTCTAAAAATATAGTTATAATTAATATTAGATTGATTTAACGACTAAGGAGGAGCTATGGGTATATATTGGACTATTCAAACAATTGAAAAATGGCAGGAAGTAAAAAAAATCGGCTATCTTATCGGTGTCCGTGAGCATATATGGCCAGAGTTTATCGAACCATATCATTGGATGATGCAACAAATGGTTGAGGAACTTCCAAATTATCAAGGTGAGTATCCAGTATGGGTATGGAAAGATAGGCCAGATCTTCGAAGAATAGGTCATTTAGAAAAAGGCGCTCGCGGAGTTCTATTAAAAGTAGACATTGAAGATGAAAGAGTTCTCCTCTCAGATTTTCAAGCATGGTATTTTGTTCTAGTTGGTGACTATTGCAATATTGAGGCAAAAGAAGATTTCGAACTAAATTTATCACAACAATCCATACAAGAAAGTTGGAAAACAATATTTAATTTAAAATATTTAGCAGAACACCCTGATTGGGGAGAGAGTACAGTTCAAGGTGTGACTGGTAAGGTAATGCTACATGAAATTACCTTAGTGAAAGAATTTACAGCTCGGTAAAAATACTAAATAAAAAAGTGCCGATTTCACTCGACACTTTTTTTTCAATTCTCTTTTGTTTCATCAAGTAATTGTTTTTCTTTCGCGATTTCAACTGCTTCTAGTCGTGTAGACACACCTAACAGTGAAAAAAGCTGAGATAAACGACGTTCTACTGTTCGCACTGAAACATGGCATGTTGCTGCGATTCTCTTATTGGAATAACCCTTCATTAACATCTCAAGTAACTGTTTTTCTTTTTGCGTTAATGTTAAATGCGTAAATCGATCATTTATTTTGTCATGTATATAATCTAAAAAATCAGTTGGAATCACCATTATTCCATGAACACTCAATCGAATTGTCGAAACGATTTGCTCAATGGGGGCAGTTTTTATAAGAATACCATCTACCTTTTTTTCGAATAGTAGTGCATAATAGCAACAATTCATCTCCTTAACGTATAAAATAACGATCGCTTGCTCCTGCATTGCTTTAATTTGGGTCACAAGCTCTAGATTGTTTTTTGTGGCAATACAAGCATCAATTAAATATACATGGAATTCTTTTTTTTCCATTCTATTTAAAACGTTTTGAGGATTCTTCTCTGTTTCTACATGCAAACCATCTAACTCAAAAGACAACGTTTTTAGACCTTTTAGAACAATGGGATAGTCATCTACAACTAAAATTGAAATCAATCGTATCACTTCCTTCGAATTCGTTTCATTTTAATTGCGACTATGTATTAACCACTTTTACGAGGACATTTACCTCCAATCATCGTCCATCTAAAGCAGACACTTAACATTCAAAAAACAGCCGATTAAAGGGCTTTTGCCTCGTCAATCGACTGTTTCCTTGTTTAAAAATTTTAGCCATGATATATTCCGTTTCCAGTCCATTGATTGAATTGAAATTGTGAATATCGAGCACACCTATGTACTTACCTAAAGCCTCTAACCTACTGTAACTTGTTGCGCATCCTTCTTGAAAAAATAAAGCCTGCACCTATAAAGAAAACGAGCATCATAACCTTGATAATTGGAAAAATAAAGAGCTTACTGACAATAAAAATAACAAGGATATAATAGATGAGCATTGCTAATAAAAATAATCTTAGTTTATTCAAATCGTTACCTACTTTCTTTTAATGCCGCTTCAATTGCAGCAAGCGCCTTAGGCCCCATTCCATGTAATTTTTTTAATGTCGCTAAATCGACGTCTTTTAATTGTTGTAGTTGTGTATAGCCAGCAGCATTTAATGCTCGTATAGCTGGCTTGGCAACACCTTTCGGCCATTCTGTCATATCTGCACATCCTCTCTTGTTAATGTTTACGTTACTAAGCTAGAATCTTTTCATATCTTGTTCAATTGTTTCTAGTAAAGTGGATTGCTCAAGGACATTTAACAAGTTCCTCCCCTTATGTATCCATTTTTCTCCTACTAGACCGAGATGATTTAAACAAATACCCTTTCGTATATAACATATCCCAAGAAGGACGAAATCATTTTCTTTCTTGCATAAGATAATTGTATTTAATATTTCTGTCCTTGCTTTTGCATAGTTTTTATTTCGCATTAATAAAAACGTAATATTCATCAACAGATGAATGTGTAAGCGCGAAATATTTCGAAAGTTCTCATACATCGTAATATGGCGTAAAATAAATGGCTTCATTTGCAGAACAGTCGGCAAAGGAAATAAAAAGAGAATGGTAGTCAACATATATAATTCAGTGACAAAAAGTTGATTGTGTTTAGATAAGTCATACCAAACTGGTTCTACAATCGTTTTCGCCTGCTCTAAATCATTTGTTTTAGCTAAAATGATTAATCCATCTAAAATAGTTGCAATATGGTTAATTTGTAGATCATCTTTATTTTCTTTTAAATAGTATTGGCACTTTTTCCATAGCCCTTCAAGTAGTACTTCATCATGCGTATTGACACGATAAAACTGAATGATAATTTCATCACGTTGACTATATTGGTAACCATTTTGAATATAATAAAATTCATCAAATGGAATGCCTAACCGCTGTAAAATACCGTGCATCGTTCCTAAGTTTATCTCGGTATTGTTATTTTCAAACTTAGAATACGCACCTTGTGTTAATAAGTGAGCGGCTACATCCTTTTGGGTATACCCTTTACTAATCCGAATTTGTTTTATCGTCTCACCATAACCTTTCACGTTACCATTCACTCCTTTACAAAATATTCTTTTACGAATATTTAGCTAAAACAATAGAAATGTTGGCAATGATGTAATGCGCTAGGGGGTGATTAAATTGATTGCTGTAGTAAATAAAACGCAATATACTTTATACACTAGAGCAAAGCTTCAGCAACTACTAATGTTATCAGTGATGACCAGTTCTACCTTTATTGTACAATTTACGTTTTTTTGTTGTCCATTAATAAAAGCTTTGTAAACCGACTTTATAGAAGAAGGTTTGCAAAGCTTTTCGATTTATAGAAGTACTTGGCTTCAAATAACCAATCAATTCGTGTAACTAGTATTTTCTTCTTTAAACATTCCACTTAACATCTTTAATGAAACGAAAGCCGTAACAACAGTTAGCAAGCCCAATATCCCCATAACAAAGTTTAGGTTTATAGAATCTAATAACATACCCCTAGTCCTACCTAACCCCTGCACGAACACTGTCGTTTTTTATTTCTTATATTTACAAATATCCTAATATTCCAGCTTATTTTAACGAAATATTCCCAAAAGAATATAGCAATCGTAAAACTGATTTTTTAATATTCTTTTAGGAATATTTTGAAAAAATCATTAAATTTTCGTTTATTATAGAAGCATCAAAATTGGATTATTAATTCCCTTATTGTTTTCCAAGTGTATATACTTTGAGTCCTTCAGCATTTTTTAGAAAAAGGGTGATGAGGATATTAAAAAACGCATTGTAGTTGTTGTTATGTTGTTCTACGCCATTCAAAAGTAGAGATAAAGACAGTGCAATTTGGGGGTATTGTGCGGTTCAACCGACTTCTGTAAATAGCTAAAAACTAACTAACAAAAAGGTTAAAGTGGCCATTTTGGATAGTGGCATTTCCCCTTCATGCTGAGACCTGGACCCTTCGAATAAAACCGCCAAAAGTTCCCTTAATGAATTACAACGTAAAACTAAATAAAATAACGATTACATATGTGAATAGATGGATTTACAAGCACTAGGTTAAAACGTTATAATTCTTCGTTTTAACCTAGTGGTATTTAGTTTCAAGTGCACTTCTTATCTATTGATGCTATTTAAATAGCTAAAAATCAGTATATGTAGGTGATGAATCTATGCTAAAAAATCTAGAGCAACTTATTCTATCTGGCAACTTTAAAGAAGCTGAAGCGTTATATCACGAAATGGATTTCCAGCAATTTGATGATGAAATAATCGTCAGTGCTTATGACAACCGTAATATGATTTACTATACCTTTTTGCATTATCTTATAATGAAGAAAGAAACCGCAGAGTTACACAATCTTGCCTTTTCATTATGTGTACATGCTTTAACACCTGTCGAAGGTGCCTATCATTGTGCTCTCTATCACGCACAAAGAGCTATCGAATTGACAAATGAAGAAGATGTAGGGGATTTAGAGCTTATATTATTCCTATATGAGGTGCCCGATCAAGTAGTTAGTGATGAAAAGGCACTTGAAACATGCCATAAAATTTTAGCGTTAGAGCCTTCGAATGAAATTGCCAAAAGTTTACTTAAAAAGTTGCAACGTAGAATGAAGTAAACGGTCTTATGCATTTGTGAAAAAAGTAAAGCGCCTTTCTTATCTAGCTCTCTACCCTATTAATGAATAGGCGTAAATTTTAAAAAACTAAAAAGCTCCTAGAAACAATAAAATTTTCTTCGTTACGAAAATATAACAAAAGGAGAATGAAACATGTTAAAAAATTTAGAACAGCTCATTTTATCAGCCAACTTTAAAGATGCTGAAGCATTGTATCACAAGATGGACTTCCAACAATTTCATGATCAGCTACTATCTATCGCTTACGATAACCGCAATATGATTAATTACACCTTTTTGCTTTATTTATTTATGAAAGAAGAGTCAGCCAAGTTACACAATCTTGCCTTTTCATTATTTGTCATCCCTTTAACACCTATCGGCAACCCCCATCATTGTGCCCTCTATCACGCACAAAAGGCTGTCGAGTTAACAAATGAACAAGATACACTTAGCTTGGAACATTTATTATTCCTTAATACTGTGCCCGATCAATTAGTAAGTGATGAAAAAGCGATTGAAATTTGTCATAAAATATTGGCGCTAGACCCTTCGAATAAAACCGCAAAAAGTTCCCTTGAAGAGTTACTACCTAAGATAAAATAAAATTTTATATCCTTATGGAAAAAACGTACAAGCCCTAGGTTAAAACATTATAAGGATTCGTTTTAACCTAGTGGTATTAAATATGGTTAAGTGCCCCTTATTCTCTATTAATGCCATTTAAAATGTTTAAATAGCTAAAAATCAGTATACGTAGGTGATAATTCCATGTTAAAAAATCTAGAACAACTTATTCTATCAGGCAACTTTAAAGATGCTGAAGAGTTATACCTCAAAAGCGAATTCGACCAATTTCAAAGCGAACTAATATCGATTACTTACGATAACGGTAATATAATGAGTTATACTTTTTTACACTATTTATTAATGCAGGAAGAATCCATTGAATTACACAATCTTGCATTATCCTTATTTACATGTTCATTAACGCATATAGAAGGTGCCTATCACTGCGCACTCTTTCACGCCGAAAGGCTAGTAGCTTTGACAAATGAACAAGATCCCGACA
Organism: Lysinibacillus sp. NPDC097195; assembly: GCF_044762075.1. Classification (NCBI taxonomy): domain Bacteria; kingdom Bacillati; phylum Bacillota; class Bacilli; order Caryophanales; family Bacillaceae; genus Lysinibacillus; species Lysinibacillus sp. NPDC097195. The sequence goes on from NZ_JBIWDP010000001.1 coordinate 1,301,970, forward strand.
CATTAGAACACTTATTATTCCTAAATGAAGTGCCCGATAAGTTAGTGAGTAATGAAAAAGCCCTTGAAACTTGCCATAAAATTTTAGCATTAGACCCTACTAATAAATACGCTAAAGAAACATTGAAAAAATTAACAAAGAAAAATAAAACTTCTCTTAAAGTGCTACAACGTAAGCTTAAGAAAAAGTTTTAATGCATCTATTTTAAATTAATTTATAAAAATGGAAAACGATAATCAAGCACTCTATTAAAGCATGTCATTATAATGTTTAATAGAGTGCTGCAATATTGTAAAAAACTTAAAATAATGAAGTGAGCTGAATATTAAGTAATTCAACACTTCCACAGCTCTTCGGTAGAAAGGTTATATTGTATTAGTTGGCTGTTCTTCCCTAAGTATTCTTCACTACCTAACCTACTAATTTCTTCAAAGCCTAATTTTTCAAGCATTTTTCTTGAGCGTACATTCGCTTCGTGTGTTTCTGCGTTAAACGTTGTAACGCCTAATTGTTGTGAGGCAAACTCTATCATACAGATGGCAGAGTAAAATCCAATTCCTTTCCTCCACAATTGACTATCTCCGATAGCAATACCTAACTCCGCACTTTTATCATTAATACAGGCTAAATCTGCGTAGCCAACTAATTTTTTGTTAAATTCTATACCCATTCGTATAAAGTTTTTCGTTACATTGCTAACACATTTAAGCCACCAACGATATAGTTCTTCAGGGCTTCTATTTAACTGCCATCCATTGGCTGAACAAAAAGCTGCATCTTGGCTCCATTTTAAAACAGTTGGATAGTCACTTGTCGTTAAAGGTCTTATCTTTATATGCTGAGAAAGGTTTTTATTAGTGTTCATTCCTATTGCCCCAATTCTTAAAAGTATATTTTTAAAGAATTGCGAAACACCCACACACCATCATGCCTTTTTAAATAGTAATTTTCCCACCATGATAACAATAGTACGTGTCAGCTTGCAGGTTTTGAATCTTACGCAAAGAGTGTTTTGCATTGTCCATGTTTAAACAAAAGTGTGGATTCGCTATTACTAATCCTTGATTTTCATTAGCAGCTGCATCACCTGTAATCACACTATTTAACTTTGGAAAATATAAAGAAATATGCCCTGATGTATGTCCAGGTGTGGCAACTACTCGACATTCGCTGTGTAAAATCGTGTCACCATCTTGAACCTTTTGATCGATTGCAACATGCTTTAAATCCTTTAGTTGCTTGATAAACCATTTGCCAAATTCCAATTGTTCAAGTGGCATATGTTCAAGTAATGCCTCCGCCTGAACCAATCTCTCCGACTTTAATTCTCCACTAATATATTTCGAATCAATTTCACTGGCGACGATATTAATCCAAGGATATTTTTCTTTGAAATCATATAAAGAACCGATGTGATCATCATCATAATGCGTAATGATGATATTCTTTAAATATTTCATTTCATAGCCTTTTTTGATAATTTCATGTTCAATCAATGGTAAAAAATTAGGATAGCCTGTATCTACTAACGTGAGTTCATCATTCGCTATAATTAAACTAGGAAAAATAGTATTTGTTTGTCCATTAAATTCAAATACTATAGGTAGTTCTATAATTTTCATGTTACATCCTCCAAACGTTTTTTAAAAAGTGAAAATTCTTGAAATTAATTATACAAGGTAACTTGGAATTTTCTACAATAACTAAATTTTCAAATAACTGGTCATTCTATACAAAATTAAACATTATCAAAACTGCAGCAAGGAAATTCGCAATACTATGGATTGCCCAACTCGTAATAATGGAGCCTTTCGATACTTTTTCATTCATCCAGCCCATTAAATAGCCAGCTAATGCTGTTGCAATAAAGATGAAAACCACCCCTATTAGCTGAACAGAGGATAAAAACATCAAGCCATGGATGGTACCAAAAAGTATACTTTGCAGTAGATTGCCCTTTTTAAACTCCCACCTAGCAATAAATCTCTTTGCTAAAAATCCTCTAAAGAAAAGCTCTTCTGATAAACCTGTTTGGAAAACCGCATAGAAGAGCGCAGGTAGTACTGCTGCAAATCCAAGTCCTGCAAAACGTTCGGATGCCAATAAAGATTGATCTACAAAATAGTGAACAATTATATGAATCGGGATTACTAATAATGCTATCACGATAAGAAAATACAGACTGTAATACGCTTTATTTTCAATGATTGGTTTTTGTAGACCAAGCCATGCCAAAAATGAATATTTCTTTCTTGCGAACACCCACCACCAACAAAATGGGATGATTGAAAATAATATGATTTGTATCACTGCATTAATAAAACTTTCAATAATCATAGAATCCCTCCAATTCAATTTACAATAAGCATATAGAATACAGGAAATAATTTCAATAATAATTTAATGATTATCATTAAATATATAAATTAAATCATTAAATTTTATACGTTATTTATTAATTCTATTTCTGATGATTAGGTATCCGAAATTGAAGGGTTAACGGCAAGTACAACGGTGTTCCAAATAATGCATTGCCATGATAGTTATTTAAAAAATGTATACAAACATGTACCCATAATAATCACAAGGAAAAGCCACGAAAACGTTGATGGTACAACATTCGTGGCTTTGGAACGGTTTTAGTTTATTTATGTATATGTATTTGATCTTTATTCATTAAGGTCCAGATTGTAAAATAACAATTATTTATATGGTACGCTTGTTTCTTCTCCATTTTCATTAACAATCACTACATGTTTAATACTCTTAGATGCGACTTTATCAATCTCAATAACAATTGTTCTAGGAGTTGCATCTGTAAAACAAGCACCATATTGTTTCGGAAAAGTCAATTTGATTACTTTATTATTTAAGCCTAGCTCTATATTTTTATTATTTATCTCATATGGACAATTACTGGACTCTTCAAGACCAATAAAGATAATATCCTTTAATGCAAGGTCAATATTTGGTAGGTCCTTGTCAAATCTATAAAAATTCCAAGTTTCTTCAAATTCACTCTTATTATTACTTTTTCTAATAATATAGTTAAAATCCCCTACTGACTCCGGTAAAGTTTTTTCACTTGCGATTAGTCCATAATCAATTAGCTTACTTTCCTTATTATCACTGCAACCAACTAGAAAAAATAAGGCCAAAATAATTGTAAAAAAATTTAATGTTCTACTATATTTCATTATCAATTCACTCTTTCCATTCTTTTGAATTAAACCGTACCTTCCTAAAGCACTGTTTAATATCGGGTTATTTGACGTTAGCAAACTGTTACTTTTACTCGCTCCTCAACTTTTCCAGCCAATTTCTTGGTAAAATTTGATGGTAACAATACATTCTACCTGTAATAAAATTTTAAGACAATATAAAATACAGCCTTTTATTCGTATAAAGGCTGTATTCGGAGTGTTATTATTAAGTTTTGCGTAATATATTTCCAAAAATATTTTATTACCACTATTTTAATTTCTTTTGAAAATTTTCACTTGCTCGAATTTATGAACATAATCTTCTGGTAAAGGAAGTCTCCCGTTTTCATCCATTTTATACTCTTTCCCTTGGATTAAAAATACTGTATGTTCGTCGTGACCAAATTTACGCCAATCTTGTTCACGCGTCGCTTTACTTTCTAAATCAACATCATGCAAAATACCGTAGGGACTAATTCTATACCGTTTAGACCCATTATTTATGGTAAAAGGTTCCTCAGTCGTAATACCAAAGCTTTCAAAACCCTGTAAAATCTCACTATTATCCCTTGCTGTGTGTAACCAAGAAGAACTACCTGTATGAATAAAAGTTTGTATGTCCTGTAACAATTGCCGCTTTCGCTCTAAATGAACACGTTTATGATCGGAAATTTGATTATCAAAATGTAATAACTTTACATATCTAGATACCCCATCATCAATAAAATGATAATTAATAATCCCATAATCAGTGGGAATACCATAAATTTGATTATTTTCAATCGTCAAATTAAAGTTTTGATCGACTTGAAGAATTTTCGCTTGGTGTTGTTGATTGTCAAATCTACTCTCTCTTGATAGTGATTCTAAAATAGTTGAATTTACTGACGAGTGTTTTTTTAGACTATAGTACTTCATTTTTTTCAAAGCAGAAGCCACACTACCTAAACTCTGTAATCCCGTTAATAACTGATGCTTATTGATTACATTGGAAAGATTAGCTGGATTCCGTGAGTGAAGAATATAAGTTTGTATACTTCCTAATAAATGGCGTTTTTGCTCTAAATATACTCGTTTATAATTAATAGGATTACTTACTTGATTTTTCTTGAAGGTCAAACGATTATCGTGCTGTACTTCACGCTGCGACCGCAATAAATTTGGTTTTGTCGGAGCCTGTTGATTTTTACGAGAAAACGCTTTTTTTTGATAAGCTGGAGAGTCGAAAGTTTGTCGTTGAGTAATTGAATGTAGTGAATGCCACATTTTTAATTCCTCCTTTTATTTCAATTCTCGTTTATAGCTTATTAAAACAAATGGTTTTAAAGTATAAGTTCCTGGACGGTTGAAAGAGGCAGAAAATCTAAAAGAGTATGGTTGTTTCACTTTTATTTGAGCATGTTTTGGCACAGCATCTAAATGATTTGGACTATATAAAGGAAACGTTGCATCAATCCAAGAAAAAGCTGAATTTGGACGTAAACTTCTCTTAATAGAATATAGGCTAACTAAATTGCGATTTGTCTCCGTACCACCTATTGTAAAACCTGTCAAAATAGCATCATCTGGAATACTGCTAACATTCGTTAAATCAAAAGATTGAATAGCACTTGTTGTATTTCTTGAAGTGATAGAAGAAGTACGCAAATCAACTCGATAAACAGGATTCGCATAAAGATAGACCGGCTCCCCTACAATTGTTCGTATACTATAAGGATAATTATTTCTCCCATCTTTTGCGGGTTTAATCTGAATATAATAATCACCAACAATCCTTGTTTCAAATTCTACTTGTCTATTACCCTCATCCCCAAATCCCGTTTTTTGAACGATTCTATCCCCATGTGGATCAAAAATCTCTACATCAAATGTTTTTCTAGTGACTAGTGTTAATTTCTCCTGTTGTTCATGCCAAGAGCAATTTTGTAAACTTTGCTCTCCTCCGGTCCATTGACTGATATTAAATCGCTTTTTTCAGGAATAGAAAAGTCGGTTCTATCATTTCGCTGAAGTTCAACGGCTTCTTCAGAAAGATTATTTGCTTTAACGACCAATGGCATGCATACAAACAAAGCGAAAATAAACAACAGAGAATATAGTTTCTTCATTTCTAATCATCCCATCCTTCTATTCGTTTTATTGAAATTAATATACAATATTTTTCGTTTCATTTATCAAAATATTCCTAAAAGAATATTACAAGAATGTAAAAATTCTAAAGGAACCTATCAAATTCTTGTCATATCTTTTCTTCGTAGAATCTTGTACGATATTATATATTGTACTGACATAGAAAAAGGAATGTTTTTGTATTTTTCTACATGTCACGAAAGGATTCCTTATGAATGATTTTATTTTCCCTATTAGCCATGACGAGGCGAAATATAAACAGATTTATCAGCAATTAAAAATGTTAATTGAGCAAGGCAACTTGAAGGCCAATGACTCTCTTCCTTCTATCCGTAGATTGGCAGAGACATTACAAGTCAGTCGTAATACTACTTTGACTGCTTATGAGCAACTTGTTGCAGAAGGATACATACGAGGCGAAGGACGCAAGGGCTATTTCGTCAATGAATTGGAACAAGTCTTTTTACAGCAAGAAGAGGCAACCGTTCCTACACTATCCCCAAAGCAAGAGCAGCCGGCATTGATAATTGATTTTCGGGCTGGGGCTGTTGATCAAGCACATTTTCCACTTAAAACGTGGCGACAGTTTGCCAATCGAGTCCTCCAGTTAGAAGACAGTTTTATTTATTGTGAACCTTTTGGGGAACCTTTATTAAAAGAGCAGCTTGCTCAATACTTATTACAAGCACGTGGGGTGAAGTGCAGAGCAGATGATATTATTATTGGTAGTAGTACTCAGCAAATGTTATTGTATCTTGGTTGTCTGTTAAAACACGATTTTACAAGTGTACTCGTTGAGGACCCTGGCTATATCGGTGCACGGCAAGCGTTTAAAGTAAATGGTTTTGAGTTGGAAGCACTGCCTGTTTTGGAGCAAGGTGCGCAGTTGCATTTATTACCGGACATGCAATCACGACTCCTTTATATTACACCTTCCCACCATTTCCCTTACGGTGTAACAATGACCATTCAGCAACGCCAAACGGTTATCCAATGGGCTAAAAAAGTGGATGGATACATTATCGAGGACGATTATGACAGTGAATTTCGTTATGCACAGCAACCGTTTCCTGCGCTTGCATCCATCGATCAATCACGCGTTATTTATCTTGGGACTTTTTCCAAATCGTTTTTACCTGGTGTTCGTTTAAGCTATATGGTGCTTCCTAAGTCGCTTCTCTATCGTTACAAGGAACAATTTTCTGAGTTTGAACAAAATGCATCCTCTCTTCATCAGTTAACAATGGCTGCATTTATGGAAAAGGGTGAATGGACACGACATATTAAAAGAATGCGTATTATTTATAAACATAAAATGCATTATCTTGTGGAGCAGTTAAAACAACATTTCGGTGAGGCAATCACCATAATAGGACAACATTCAGGCCTTTATGTCTTAATCAAGTTGCATGTGCATCAGACCGATACTCAGCTTATTAAACGAGCAGCGGATTGCGGTGTAAAAGTGTATCCGACAAGCCAATTTTTCCTTCAGAACTCAGTCACTGAACCTATGTTGCAATTAGGCTTTAGCAGACTACAACTAGAAGACATTAAGCAAGGGGTTCAACTTTTAGCCAAAGCATGGTGCTTCCCTTCAAAAAACGCATAAAAACAGCGGAACATCATAGTCCCGCTGTTCTTTTTATGTACTTATTTTTGTGCATATTTTTGTAAATGCTTTGGGATTTCCCGAAGGTCCATTAAAAAAGGCATCATCAATAGTAATGCCAATAAATAAATGGCAATCCCTATCGCCACAGCTGAGCTCTTTACTTCATCATTGATGACATAAGGCATTGTGATATAGGGTACAAACATTAATAATAAAATCGATATGCGAGTCATTGATGTGAACATTTGTTTTTTCGCACAATAAGGACAACTAATAAATCGTGACAATATTACAAGTGAACGCATTGACTGTTTCCAAGTCCATTTCTCCTTACAAGCAATACATTTAGGCATTCAATATATCCCCTCCTTTCACTAATTATGCCATATCACTTAGCTAACAAGCACGACTTTTAATATAAAAAGAATTTGCACAGGCACCCCTGTACAAATTCTCTTAAAAGTAATCAATAAACGTCGGGATACCTACTGGCAGTACTGCTTCTAATAATGCCATTTCAATCGCTTCACCATGTAAACGTTCAATTTTCTCTAGATAGCTTGGCCGTTTATAGCCTAGTAGCATCGTCGCTAATGTTTGTACGGTCAATTGTACAGCATTTTCGGATAGTTGTTCACTAACCTTTTCAACGGCTACTTTTCCATTTTTCACGGTTACAACAAATGTACCATTATTCCAAGCGACAATACGGTCACTTACTGCGAAGCGCAGTTGAAAGTCACTTCCTACAAACGGATAACGTACTAAAAATTCCTTTACATCCACAATACGCGCCATAAAATAAGGAGAGACTTTTTGAATAATTTCACTGTCCTCCAATAAAAACGCTACCGCTTCATTTCCCGTTGTTTTGCCGTAAACATTGTAGACCATCGAGCTATGTGCAGAGACAAAATTCCATAACCCTTTGCGTGCTTCTTCCTGCAAGTACACAATTTCATCTATATAAAAATTTTCTTCCATTATTCGATAAAACATATAGCCCTGTGGCTCATCTTCCTCATCATAATAAACTGCAGCTTGCAATTTAACGTCACTATCAATAAATTTTTCTTCCCAGAAATCTTCCTGAAATTTCTCATTCCATGCAATGCTATTACGCACCATAACACCATGGGTTTTTTTCGCATAGCGTGCATAAATGACAACAACATCCTCATCTTTCGGATCGACGCGGCGAATTTTACCATTCAACCCACCATAATGGGGAAGTTGTGTATCCTTTACTTGAAACTCTACAATATCGCTCATTATTTCCCAGCCCTTTTTGCGATAATACGGAATGGAGTAAGGGAATAGATACGAAATATATCGTCCTTCTTCTCGCATTTGTTCTAGGCACTTCATAATGAGACTTTCCATTAAGCCATGTCTAGAATATTCTGGATACGTACCTACAGCAGTAATACCACCCATTTCATAAAACTTGCCATGGACATTTACTTGAAAGGGTAAATTTAATATTTGGGAAACAAGTTGGGAGCCATCAAACCACCCAAATGCATGCCCTTCATCGAACTGCTTACTTTTCGCATTAACGAAACGACGATCTTTATGAATGGACATCGACATTTGGAATACATAATTTAACAAATCAATTGACTGTGCCATCTCGTCAAGCCGTATTTCGCGCATTACTAAACCTTTGCGTTGATTCATCAATCTCTCTCCTCATCAAATAGCTCTGCAAAAATGGTTTCCGGAGCATTTAAAAATCGCTTTGTGACAATATAATGTATAGTGTCTTCGTATCGAATGGATTCAATTCCTCCTTCATCAAAACTGTAAATCGTCGCATTTGGATAACCGAGTAAAATCGGTGAATGTGTAGCGATAATAAACTGCGCTTCATGTTCTAAATCTTTTATTATCTTAAGGAGGCTAAGCTGTCTTGTAGGAGATAAAGCTGCTTCAGGCTCATCCAGTAAATAAATGGCTTTGCCTCTAAAACGATTCATAAATAGCGCTAAAAAGGACTCCCCATGTGACTGGTGATGTAACGATTTACCACCGAATGCTGCATACTTGTTCGGATGATTTTCAAGTAAATCAATATGACTGGCAAATTGGTAAAACGTTTCTGATCGTAGAAAAAAACCGTTCGAAACTTTTGGCCACCACGACAATCGTATATAGTCCCCTAGGGCAGATTGTGCTTTATGTACTTCATAGCTGTTTTGACGTCCACCACCTGCAGTATTAAAATCACAGCGATCCGCAATAGCTTCCAATAGCGTCGATTTCCCCGAGCCATTCTCTCCCACAAAAAATGTGACATTCGTTGGAAACGCTAACTCTCGTAAATGCTGCAAACTGGGTATATTAAATGGATATTGTTGTTGATCTTCTATATTGTCTTGTAAAACCTTACATGCTTTTAAATACATCTTTATGTCACTCCTTATGACTAGTATAACTCGAGCAAGCTACTCTAAAACGGTCCTCTTTTCCACAAATAAACTAATTAAACCTGCTAACAATAATAGGGAAATACCTAGCAGAGACATTGGTGACCACATTAACCTAGAATCGAACATTTGGAAGAAAAATGAGAATATTGGGACAAAGCATAAACTCATCATAACCATGAGCGGCGAACAATACCGAATGCCTATTTGCAATAAATACATCGGAAGCATGACACCTGTTGCTGTTACTATTAGTATCCATCCAATATTTCCTGAGAAATAGTCAAAAAAGGTATCGTAAGTGGCTAAAAAAGATAATAAAATTATGCCATAATAACGATGCGCCAAAATCATGGAAGTAGTCCACCCTTCTGCACTTAATTTCTTTGAATAGACTGTACATAATACAGCGCCCACCCCACAGCTAATACTAGCTAATAACGCCAAAATGACTGGGAAAGTAATTGTGATTTGCACTGCTGACTTTCCACTAATTACAGCTACAATAAGTACGATACATGCGATGAATGTAGCAATCGCAATAAGCCATTGCGTCTTTGGAATATATTCCTTTGCTTTAACTGCAAGAATTAAGACAAACAGTGGTCCAATCCCCATCTCAAGTGCACTGACAATGGCAGACTCCACATATTTTAAAGCAAAATAAAAACACATAAAGGCTATTACAGAGGCGCCATTTAATTTGATTACATACCCAATTGTTCCTTGCCATTTATTATGTTGTTTATGTCTACGTGCAAAAATGGAGAAATAGACTGCTGTTAGAAAAAAGCTCACGCCTGTAAAGAGAAATGGTGGTACATCTTGTACTTGTTTGGCATAAAACACTTGATTCATGGCCGTGAACAGTGCAGAACAAAGTAATGCTAGTAATCCAATAGTCGTCACACGTTTAGTCGTTCTGTCCATATATTATCCTCCTTTTTACGTTATTGCCCAAACAAAAAACTCCATCTCTAATTGAATTAGAGACGAAGTTATCCGCGGTACCACTCTGTTTAGCATAAATGCTCACTTTACTATAACGGTAGCTGCCGTTTATACCTACTATTTCAGTATAAAAACTCCTGGATGAGTTCACGATCATTTGCGATGATTTTCACCAGCCATCATCTCTCTGTTAGCAAATAGTATCCGCTAATACTTCCAATCATTGTTAATTATTAAGATTTATCATAAGTCAGTTCTTAATTTTCGTCAAGGTCTCTATCAATCCCCAAGTACGACTAGATAAAAAAGTCCCCTAACTATCGCATAGGAGACTGTCTTCATACTATATGTGGCAAATGGCTAATGTGCATTTTTATCTGGCTGGTGAATACCGAATACATTGCCTTCAGTATCTTTATAATACCCTTGCCATGCCATCCCCGGAAGGGCATATTTCGCTATAGCCACTTGCCCGCCATTATTAAAAATTTTTGCTTCTGTTGCATCGTAATTTTCCACACCCATAGTACAAGCAAAGCCATTTAAAGCTTGGTTTGGTTCAGGAGTAGGACCTTGACGTTGCATTAAAGCACCATTGATGCCGAGTGTCTCTTCATCACCTGTCACTGCACCAAAATACGGCATTCCCGCATAGTCACTCCAGTCTTGAAAGGACCAACCAAAGATGTTTCCATAGAAATCTTTGGCCCGCTCCATATCACTTACATGAATTTCAAAATGCACTAATCTTCCCATTGTAACCTCCAAAATGTCATAGAATATACTTACTATAGAACATTTTTATATTGATAGGAACTAATGTGATTAAATTTTCTGTCATTTCTAAGACCGCATATATTATCGGGTTAAATCTTGTGTTACCTTTCTCCCGTAATAGTATTTCATTTGCTCATCACCTTGATGTACTTTTGCAGTCATTGTCATGGGTGTTAATTTTAGTACAGCCGTTTTACTTCCTAAAGAAGATTGATATTTATCTACATGCGCTTTTGATAAAGGGGCAATATAATAATCTGGCACATATTTATTCAGCATTTCTTGCATAGCTGCTGTCGCTTCATCTAAATCTGTGACAATTTCGATAGGCCCGTTTGCGATAACACTCATATAGGCAGTATCAATATTAGCAGGAATCGGATCAGCAATGGTTCCGTAATTTTCACATATAGTAAAACACGCATTCGCATTATGATTAATTATGTTTATTTTTCTGCCTGTATTTGCTCCATGTATATAAAAGTATCCATCTTTAAAAACATAATTTAAAGGAATGACATACGGGATATTGTCATCTACTAAGCCAAGAAAAGCTGTTTGTGCCTCACTTAAAAATTTATTAATTTGCTCTTTATCTGTACAAGTTCTTTTCTCCACACGAATGTTAGTTGTCATCATGCTCACTTCTCCCTTTTGCTTTTAGCGGTATTAAAAGGAGTCTATAATAGAACGATCTTATTAAAAAGGGACAGTTTGATGAAAATGAATGGGTACAACAGAGAAACTATGCCTTTTTAGCACTGTATTTTGCTATCCTCCTATTTAGTATGAGCTTCATCTTCATCATTTCGATAAAATAATTTAAGCTGAGCGACAATCATGATACTTATCACCACAAGTAAAAACCATGAACTAATTTTTCCAAAATGCACGATCGTCCAATTTACTTCTTGGTTCGGATAGGACCATGCACCAAAAAAGGTTGCAATATTTTCTGCAATCCAAATGAAAAAGCCAATTAATAGAAATGACACAACGATAGGCATTTTGTAGATGCTTGACCGCACTGTAAATTGGACAACTGTCCGATAAAACACAATAACCAAGAGGGCCATTAGTAGCCATCTCAAATCATAAAAAAAATGATGCGTGAAGAAATTTAAGTAAATGATGGCTCCTAACGGAATGACAATGTAGCTTTTTGGCCAATTTATAATCTTTAAATGAAACCTACGCCAAGCTTGGCAAATGTAACTAGCCACACTAGCATACATAAAGCCACTATATAAGGGAACCCCCCCTATTTTTGACCAAGCCTCTTCAGGATAAGACCAAGAATGGACATTCACTTTATATAATTCTAGTAAAAGTCCAATGATATGGAACAGACAGATTACTTTGATTTCGTCTTTGGATTCTAGACCAAATTTATACATCAAGTACTGTGTCACAAGACAAATAATTAGAATAAAATCATATCTTGAAATCCCTGGTAAATGAATGGTCTTTGACAGCGCAAGCGTAATAAATATGACAACAGGAAATATACAGGATAACGATTGGTGGTACGTAAAGTGACCTACATTTCCAAAAAAATTTTTCAATATTCTTTCACCTCAAGTAGTAATACATAATACGAGAAAATGAGCATGTCTCGTACAATACTCTATTTGTATGAAGAATATACGATTCTTTATCACTTTTCAATATTTTTTTATTGTAATTCGATAAATTTATTTTGTTTTTTTGAGGAACAATTCTTTATAGATTACGTCTTTAGTATTTTTTCATTAACCTAAATGTAAAAAGAGTAGCCACATAATGTAGCTACTCTTTTGTTATTTAAAGATACATTTTCTGATCTAATTTTAACTGCACTTCTTGTTTACTTACTTTTATGGCCTTCGTTTTCTTAACTTTTACGTAGTACACGATATAACAGCCGATAAAGAAAGCTCCTCCGAAATATAAAGCTAATCGTTGTGACGGATCGAATGCTAAGCTTGCCATTACAATACAATTTGCTACTAAACCAATAACTGGGATGATTGGATACAGTGGTGCTTTGAATTTTAAATCTTCTACTTTCCCGCCTTGACGCACATACGAACGTCTAAAAGCAATTTGGGATGCTGTAATCGCAATCCAACCGATTTGTGCACCTAAACCTGCTAAAGATAATAGCCAAACAAATACTGTTTTTGCTGCAAATACACTTGATAATAGTGATAAACCAGCGACAGCAAGTGTAATGAATAAGGCATTCATCGGAATCCCTCTTTTATTCACTTTCCCTAATACAGGACTAGCCATTTTTTCAATAGATAGCGAGAATAACATACGTGTAGCTGCATATAGACCAGAGTTTGCTACCGATAGTAATGCCGTTAAAATTACAAAATTCATAATATCAGCGGCATAAGGGATACCTATACTATCTAATACAACAACAAATGGACTTTCAACAACACCTGCTTTATCCATTGGAATCATCGCTGCAAGAATGATAACAGATAGTACAAAGAAGAATAGTGTACGCCAAACTGTCTGTTTAATCGATTTAGGGATCGTCTTTTCAGGATTTTCACTTTCCCCAGCAGCAATACCAATTAACTCTGTTCCTTGGAATGAAAAGTTAACGGTAATCATCGTGATTAGTAGTGCTGTTACACCATTTGGAAACAACCCATGTTCATAAAAATGACTAAAGAATGGTGCACTAGTTCCGTCATGCATCTTAATTAAGCCAAACATAGCCGCTCCTCCGACAGCAAGGAACATAATAATCGCAATTACTTTAATGCTAGAAAAAACAAATTCTGCTTCACCAAATGCTTTGGCTGATAGAGCATTTAATAAAAAGAGCAATGCCCCAAAAATTAAACACCACATCCATACAGGTGATGAAGGAAACCATCTTTGCATAAGTTGTCCAGCACCTAAAAACTCAAGTGCAACTGTTACTGCCCAACCAAGCCAATAGAGCCAACCAACAGCAAAGCCCGTAGCCGGCCCAATAAACTTCGTTGTATAGGTTTGAAATGAGCCAGATACTGGCATAGCTACTGATAATTCACCTAAACAAAGCATCGTTAGGTACATCACTAGCCCGCCTACTAGATAAGAAAGAATGGCACCCATAGGCCCAGCTTGATTGATTGTTAATCCTGATCCAAGAAAAAAACCTGTCCCAATACATCCCCCTAGTGAAATCATAAACAAGTGTCTAGCTTTCATACTTCTTTTTAATTCATGTTGTTCTGTTACCATAATAAAACCCCTTACTTTCTTGTAAGCACTTACTTTTTTAAGTGCATAAGAAGACGATTCGAAATTAATAGATGTTTATTTAATTTTATCTATTGCATGAACAGTCAATTATCTGATAAATATGTTCTCAATTAATTTAGGAAGCTTATATAATCAGTAATTGATTTCCCCAATCCCTCTGTTTAAATTAATGTATCACCGAATAGAGAGCTAATTAACGCTACGGCAGCAATAGCCGTTTTATTAGATTGATCTAAAACTGGATTAGTCTCTACAAATTCTGCTGAAGTAATGATTTTTGCTTCGGAAAGCATTTCCATCGCTAAATGACTTTCACGATAGCTAATACCACCTGCAACTGGCGTTCCTACACCTGGTGCATCGTTTGGATCTAAACCATCTAAATCTAGCGATAAATGCACCCCATCGGTACGTTCCTTTAAGTAGTTAATCGTTTCTGACATCACGGTCGTCATACCTAAGCGATCAATTTCATGCATAGTATAAACTTTAATACCCAATTCTTTAATAAGCTTTTTCTCTCCTGGATCTAAATCACGAGCTCCAATAATGACAACATTTTGTGGCTTTACTTTTGGCGCATAACCGCCAATATTCGTTAGTACTGGATGTCCAAGCCCTAAGCTAACAGCTAAAGACATGCCATGGATATTCCCAGAAGGAGAAGTGTCAGCTGTGTTTAAATCACCGTGGGCGTCATACCAAATAACACCTAAATTCTGATAATGTTTGGAAACACCTGCTAATGTGCCAATAGCAATGCTATGATCTCCTCCTAAAACTAAAGGAAAGCGTTTACAGGAAATAACCTGATCTACTTGTTGACCAAGCAAGTCATTCGCATCTGCAACTGTTTGTAAATTTTTTAAATTAGTTGCTGTATCTATGTTTTCATTTTTATTTACGAAATCGATTTTTAAATCCCCTAAGTCATCAATCGAATAACCAAGACCCTCAAGTCGGTCTGTTAGTCCCGCATATCGGATGGCACTCGGCCCCATGTCAACCCCTCTTCTCGTTTGACCTAAATCCATCGGTACCCCAATAATTGTCACTTCTTTACGCATGATAGTTTCTCCTCTCCCTTTATTACTTTCACAGTATAATGAAAACGAAACGTTGACTCAACTCAACATTATTCTTAATTTTTATACAGTTCTAATTATTAGAAACATAGACTTTCTCAAACCTAGATACATGTATAAATTCAATTCTTATGCATACCAATACATTATTTTACACTTTAACGCATTCTTTTGTCAGAAATATCAAAAACTAAAGATTAAAATTTTTTCTTTTTTTACGATTTTTCAATATTGATATAGTAATTTAAGGTTATTAATAAATATATTACTAAAACATTATAATTCATCCAACTTTTAAACACATAGAAAAAAAGCCTTACACGATGATCGTAAGGACTTCAATCAATACTATATTTTTTAGAATGTAAGAAAAGAAACTTTAATATTTCTGGACAAATAATTGACCATCCGCTTGAATTTCTGCATAAAACACTTCTTCTATATTTTCCACCGCTGCTTTGCTCAACTCTTTTTTTAACCATTCTCTATTTTTACCCACTTCTAATAAATTTCTTTTTAATAATTTGCCGTCTGAAATAATTTCAGTCGGTAAAAAAGGTGGAGCTTTAGGGGTAATGTTCATATCTATTTTTTGGGTACCTTGAAATTGCGGTTTTTTCAGTATACTTAGCGTACCATTTGGTTCTAGTATTGCAAAATCGATTTCATCAATCGAAAAAACTTGGTATTGTCGAATCATCATTGTTAAATCATCAATATTAACACCTGTTCGTTTTAAAGCTTTTCTATCAATTCTCCCATGCTTAATGACTATAGTTGGTTGGCCATCGAGAATCATTCGAATTGTTCCAGATTTCAAACTTATATAACTAATGAGTGTTGTCAACACACACCAAATGACTAAGCTTAATAAATCTTTCATGTAATCTTTGGTACTAAGAACAATCATATTTGCTGCAATTGAGCCGATGGTTATGCCCGTTACATAATTAAAAAAAGTAAGTTGACTTAATTGTTTTTTTCCTAAAAAGCGTGTCATTGCAAGCAAAACAAAAAAAGTGATGGCTGTTTCCATTGCTATTTGTAAGTAGCTTACATCTTTCATGTGACCACTCCTATCTAAACAATAGAATGTGTCATGTCATGTTATACATACATAAAAACTAGACACTCTCCTAATTCAAAGTGTCTAGTTATAAATTCCGTATTAAAGTGTGTCTTGCGTCTCTAAGTACCGATATAGTGTAGATTTGCTAATACCGGTTTCATTTTTAATATCATGTAATGTGAAATTACCTGAATGGTACATTGCTAACGCTTTTTGAATATTGATATCTGGTTTTCTTGGTCTTCCAAGCGTTTTCCCTTGTTCTTTTGCATTTGAAATGCCGATAAAAGCTGACTGTTTTGCCACATCGGTTTGAAATTGTATATAGTGATTCAGCATTTGTTGTAATGATAATGACAAAGTTTGATTACTATCCATCTTTTCATTTCTAAAAATAATCGTCACGCCGTCCTTTTCACAAATTTTCAGGATGTCTTGCAGGTGTCGAGTTGTATCAGCTAATGCAAGCATTCGTTCCACAAGTATTGTATCTCCTTGTTGTATCGTCATAAGCATCTCTTCTAATTGAGTGCGTTTTTTAGGTGACCCATGTGATTCACGATAAATAGTTTGGCACGTTTCCGATAGTACTTTTAACTGTTGATCACACGTTTCATCATCATATAAAGGTCGTATGTAACCATAAATCATATATTTACCTCCTTATTTCGTCTCAAAAGGGTTCCTTTTTGGGAATATCAATGGTATGATACTCAAAGAATTTTCATATTAAAGGAGTTCATCATGCAAAGTTTAAAACAACAATGGTTTGGAAATATCCGAGGCGATCTCTTAGCAGGCATTGTCGTAGCATTAGCGCTCATCCCTGAAGCCATTGCTTTTTCAATTATTGCCGGTGTTGACCCAATGGTCGGATTATATGCATCGTTTTGCATCGCCGTCACGATTGCATTTGTCGGTGGTAGACCGGGCATGATTTCAGCAGCAACAGGTGCGATGGCACTTGTAATAGCACCTTTAGTCAAAGACTATGGCCTTAATTACTTACTAGCTGCTACCATTTTAACAGGTATTTTTCAAATAATTTTTGGCATGTTAAAAATTGCGAAGTTAATGAGATTTATACCCAATGCTGTCATGATTGGTTTCGTTAACTCATTAGCAATTTTAATTTTTTTAGCACAAGTTCCTCAAATTATCGGCATGTCTATGACGACCTATTTGTTTGTCGCATTGACACTCGTACTTTTGTATACTTTACCACGATTTATTCAAGTAGTTCCAGCCCCACTTATCGCCATTGTAGTATTAACTTCTATTGCGATTTATAGTGACGTTGACTTAAGAACTATTGGTGATTTAGGTGTCATTACTAAAACTTTACCGACATTCGCCATGCCAAATATACCGTTGACGTTTGACACATTACGAATTATTTTACCCTATTCGTTAGCACTCGCAATTGTCGGACTAATCGAATCTTTATTAACCGCACAAATTTTGGACGATATGACCGCAACTGAAAGTGACAAAAATAAAGAGGCCCGCGGGCAAGGTATTGCTAATGTCATTAATGGATTTTTTGGCGGAATGGCTGGTTGTGCAATGATTGGACAATCTGTTATCAATGTCAAATCAGGCGGACGTGGGAGATTATCGACACTTGTAGCTGGGTTATTTTTAATGTTTTTAATTCTTGTGTTAGGAGACTTAGTAGTAAAGATTCCAATGCCTGTATTAGTTGGCATTATGATTATGGTCTGTATCGGCACATTTGATTGGAGCTCATTCAAGTATTTGGTGAAGGCCCCACCTAGCGATGCTATTGTCATGCTTATAACGGTAATCATTGTCGTGTACACACATGATTTATCAAAAGGTGTAATTGCTGGGGTTATATTAAGTGCGATGTTCTTTGTCATCAAAGTTTCTACATTAAAAGTAATGAAGGATGGTGATATCTATAAAGTAGAAGGTCCATTGTTCTTTGCTTCTACACATCATTTTGTTCATTACTTTAAACATACTAATTTAACAGAGGCTAAAGTTACGATAGATCTTAGTCATAGTCGTATTTGGGACGATTCTGCTGTCGGTGCATTGCATAAAGTGAAAGAGTTACTACAGGCAAAAGGGCTAACTGTTAATATTATAGGTCTTGACGCATCAAGTGAAAAATTAATAGAGCGATTGGAAAGTATAACTTCTTCTCACTAATAATCTAAGGAATTCCGGCTTACTTTGGCGGGATTCCTTTGATATTTCGCGGAATTATTCCTCTCTTTCGCGGGATTTTACTTTGCTTTCGCGGAATTATTCCTTCTTTTCGCGGGATTTTACCTTGCTTTCGCGGAATTATTCCTCTCTTTCGCGGGATTTTACCTTGCTTCCGCGGAATTATGCTTTCTTTTCGCGGGATTACACCTTGCTTTCGCGGAATTATTCCTCTCTTTCGCGGGATTTTACCTCTCTTTCGCGGGATTTTACCTTGCTTTCGCGGGATTACATCTTGCTTTCGCGGAATTACTCCTTCTTTGCGTGGGATTACACCTTGCTTTCGCGGGATTATGCTTTCTTTTCACGGGATTACACCTTGCTTTCGCGGAATTATTCCTTCTTTTCGCGGGATTTTACCTTGCTTTCGCGGGATTATTCCTCTCTTTCGCGGGATTACACCTTGCTTTCGCGGAATTATTCCTCTTCTCCGCGGGATTCTACTTGCTTTCGCGGGATTACACCTCCATTTCAAAGATATTTAAATAAATTCGCCCCATTTTTAACAGAATCTGGTGTATGATTTAATTATTGTTTTTTATCTACTATTCTGATAAAACTGGAGGATATTTTATGAACAATAGGAAAAGTTGGTTTCGAATGTGGAAAATACTTTCCTTTGCATTTTCCATGTTCCTTCAAGTTTATTGGTTTCGCTTACGTAAAAAATCGGATGCGCAATGGGCACTGCTATGGGAAAAGCTTGGTCGTCAATTTCGTCAAACATTATTCGAACTTGAAGGTATCTTAATAAAAGTCGGGCAACTTTTAAGTATTCGAGAAGATTTACTACCAAAAAGTTTTATCAGCCAAATACAAGATTTAGTAGATCAAGTTCCGCCCTCTCCTTGGGAAGACATTCAAAATGTATTGGAAAAAGAATGGGGAAAACCTATTAAGCAAGTCCTTCTTTCTATTGAAACAACAGCTGTAGCTTCAGCATCTATCGGCGAGGTGTATCGCGGAAAATTAAAGGATGGCACAGATGTAGCCATTAAAGTTCAACGCCCCTCTATCCCAGCTATCATGCGAACGGATTTTCGTTCGTTAGCAATTATTATTTGGTTTGCGCAATATGTCGCCCCCATTCCAAAAGGATTTATCAATTTTAAAATGCTTTTTAATGAACTCAAACATGTGATAGGACGGGAATTGGATTTCAAAAAAGAGATAGAGACAATGCAACTTTTCAAAGAACGTTTTGCTTCAGTCCATCAACTAATGATTCCGACAGCATATCCCGAAATTAGCACTAATCATGTATTAGTTATGGAATGGATAGATGGTGCTCGCATAACAGATAGCCATTTTATTTCAACACACAAAATCGATAATGAAGCTTTAGCACAACGATTATTGCGCATTTTCTTGCCACAATGGTTAGAGGCTGGTGTATTTCATGCAGACCCCCATGCTGGCAACGTTTTAGTAAAGGCGGATGGCACAATCGTCCTTCTTGATTTTGGCATGGTCGGCGAAATATCAAGACAAGATGCGGCCAATTTTCAAAATTTAATGCAGGCTATTTTTCTAAATAATTATGCTCAGGCTGCAAACATATTAAAAAAATTAGGTTTTTTACTACCAGGAGCAGATTTAAAAATCATTGAAAATCTTCTTAAAGAAGTACTACAGATAGATGTAAATAAGCTTAAAGAAATGGATTTATTTGCGCTCAAAAAAGAAATGAATGACATGATTAAAATATTACCAATACAAGTACCTACACGCTTTATTTTTTTAGGACGTTCTTTTGTGACCATTGAGGGTATGTTGCTAACCATAAATCCCGATAAAGAAATATTAGACATTATTAAACCAGTCTTCTCTGATTGGGTCAAGGAAGGAAATGCAACGAATTGGAAGTCAGTTTTACAATGGTTCCATGCATTGCCTATCTTTAAAATATTTCATACTGTCCAAGAATTTCTAGAGACACCCCAACGCTTAGTTATTCAGAAGGAAACATTGCAACAAAGGAAGTTCATTTTTACCATCTATGAAAATCAAAAAAAACATACTTTTTTATTAAGTGTGCTAGCATTTGGTGGCATTTTCATTGGTCAGTATTTGCACTATTTACTATTAGTAAAAGTTTCAGTTGGGTTATTATCATTAGCCATAGTTTTCTATTATGTGAGTAGTTGGAAACAAAAAAAATGGTTGAAAAAGCTTGATCGGAAAATACTTTAAGCCTCCTAATGTAATTAGGGGCTTATTTTTTGTAGCTGTGCAGAACTGTTCTATATTCTTACTATGCCTCATAAATTGACTCAAATACAGAATAAGGAGATTTGAGACTATGCATGTTGTTCATTTTTTCGAAAATAAGACCGCCATTTTAAATCAGTTATTAATACGTATTCCTAGTGTTGATGAAAACATCCAGCTAAAAGGACGAAAGGCAAAAGTGGTCGACATTATCCAATTGGATGAACGTCATTATCATATCAATGTACTATTCGAAAAAATTGTAAAAAAACAAGCTTTAACGAAAGATCTGGGGAAGAAAAAAAGATAGTTTCTTCCCTATTCTAAAGAGGTTTAAATACGAACAATAAGGGTAAATAAAACTAGTGTATCAATCTTCCTCGAATACACTTGCGAATCATTCTCATTTAAAATATCTATATCGAGCAGATTGATTGACTTTTCTATTGATAACAATTATCATTATCATATAGATTCTTTCTTATTCGTTTATTTCAGAATCCCCCCTTATTTTTTGAAATAAACATGCATTAAACGGATATTCTTACATCAGAATAAGAGTATCCGTTTTTTCATTACATACATTGAAGGAGCTGTTCTAAATGGATTATCGTATCGAAAAAGACACAATGGGTGAAATCAAAGTACCAGCCCATAAAATATGGGGCGCACAAACACAACGTAGTAAAGAGAATTTCCAAATTGGCACGGAACACATGCCGATCGAGCTAATTCAGGCAATGGCGATTTTAAAGAAAAGTGCTGCTATTGCGAATAACAAATTAGGAAAGCTATCGGATATAAAGACAAATGCGATTGTGCAAGCAGCAGATGAAATTTTGAACGGTCAATGGGATGATCAATTCCCACTCGTTGTGTGGCAAACAGGTAGTGGTACCCAATCAAATATGAATGTAAACGAAGTAATCGCGCATCGTGCAAACCAAATTTTACAAGAAGCTGGCGACGCTGACCGCATTCATCCAAATGATGACGTAAATAAATCACAAAGCTCTAACGATACATTTCCTACCGCTTTGCATATTGCAGCTGTCCTAAAAGTAGAAGATTATTTACTTCCACGCCTTCGCTTATTAAAAGCAACATTCGATGAAAAAGCTGAAAACTTTAAAGATATCATTAAAATTGGTCGTACCCATTTACAAGATGCAACACCGCTCACTTTAGGCCAAGAAATAAGTGGCTGGTCTGCCATGTTGGGTAAATCTGAGCAAATGATTAAACATAATGTGGATTATATGAAAGAGCTAGCTATTGGTGGTACTGCGGTCGGTACTGGTATTAACGCACATCCTGAATTTGGTGACCGAGTAGCAGCTGAAATTAGTGCACTAACAGGCAAACAATTTACATCTGCTGCTAATAAGTTTCATGCACTAACAAGTCATGATGAAGCAGTTGTCGCACATGGCGCATTAAAAGCACTCGCTACCGATTTAATGAAAATTGCTAATGATGTCCGCTGGTTAGCAAGTGGCCCTCGTTCAGGTATTGGTGAAATTACCATTCCAGAAAATGAACCAGGCTCATCCATTATGCCTGGTAAAGTGAACCCTACGCAAAGTGAAGCGATGACAATGGTCGTGACACAAGTTGTGGGTAATGACGCAACAATTGCCTTCGCCGCTTCGCAAGGGAATTTTGAACTGAACGTCTTTAAACCTGTCATCATTTATAATTTCTTACAATCTACTCGCCTACTGGCCGATACGATGAAATCGTTCAATGATCATTGTGCGATTGGCATTGAGCCCAATAAAGAGGTGCTAGATCATAACTTGCAAAACTCTTTAATGCTAGTTACCGCATTAAATCCTTATATAGGCTATGAAAATGCGGCAAAAATTGCGAAAAAAGCACACAAAGAAGGTACAACGTTAAAAGAAGCTGCCATTGCTTCAGGCTTATTAACTGAAGAGCAATTTAATGAATATGTTGACCCGGCTACGATGATTTATCCGAATGCATAAATACAAAAGGCACCAAGAAGCTTTTAAACTCTTGGTGCTTTTTGATGATGTTATTGCTGAAAACAGTTACAAGCTATACCTACCCTATTGCGGGCATGTTATTTAATTCAGCGATTTACAATATCTTTCAATGATTTAAAATGAGTAAAACGGTTTATCTCTATTAATCCACATATAAGCAGGATTTTTATAAAATTGTACACGTTGTTCAAATGGAATTGCCTTAAATACTGTTAAATTACTTGCTTGTACACGATATCCTGAGCTCATCCAATAATATGTCTGCCCACTATATTTCTCGATATTATAAACGCGGAAGTAGTTTCCCTTTTTAACTAACATCGATTCAAACTGGCCACTGGCATTTTTCTTATACACTTTTACATCTTTAGAAAACGTTAACTTTCCTGTTTGCCCTTTGACAATTTCTACGCCGTCATATATCACTTTTGCTTTGGATGTTGGTGGATTTCCTACAAAGAATACAGATGCTGCAAGTAACACTTAAAAAGTTTTTTCACTATTCTCCCCTTTATTCTTGCCATATTCTCTGAACATCTACTAGCTTCGTTTGTGAAAAAATTAGTTTATAAATATCCGGTTTTGTAGTACTTTTCCAAAAGTCATAGCCGTACTTTTCATTAAAATAGTTCATAATGATTGTCATAATATTTCCATGCGTTCCAATAATTATTGTCTTTCCTTCATACTGCTTTAGAAGATTTTTAATAGCGGGGATGGCTCGATTTTGGACATCTATTATGGATTCACCTTCTTGTAAAGAAAAGTCAGCATCTTCAAAAGATTTTTTAATGGCATTGTCAATTTCTTCTTCTGATAACCGATACTCCCCCTTTAATGTTCTTTCCTTTAAATTTTCAATCAGCTGTACCTCTAAATTATTTTTTTTTGCAATCCCTTCTACCGTTTGAATGGCTCTTTTGTAAGGGCTTGAAGCAATTACATTTATAGTCTGACCGATTAAAGCTGTAACACTATGTACATCCCTTTCACCTTTTAATGATAGAGGTCTTGTCCTTTCTTCCCCAATGATAAATGGTGATTCGGCATGTCTAATCATAATCATCGTCGTATGCAAATCTAATTCTCCCCTTCAAATAACTAATTTTTAATTTCCTGACAGTATCCATCAATTACTATCATAATGCATTGCCGTTGTTCACTTGATTTTGATTGTTAGTAAATCTACCCATCACAATAGTATTGTAATATTTACCATCAGAAAGCATTTTGTCTTTTTTTAAAAGTCCTTCTATTTCAAAGCCATGTTTTTGATAGAGTTTAATTGCTTTCTTATTGGTTTCCAAAACGTTTAACACTATTTTTTGAATGTTATTTTCTTCTGCCCAAGAAATAGACTCTATTAAGAAATGTTTCCCTATGCCATATCCCCAAAACGCTTTTAATATTGCAACGCCAAATTCAGTTTTATGAGAAAATCTTTTTAGTTGAAATCCTTCACATCGTGCAAATCCTACAAGTTGATTTTGAGCAACAGCGACTAAAAATATGCTGGACTGATTCTCAGTATCAGCTTCAATTATTTTTTCAAATCCAGCAGTATCGATAAAGGCCTCACCTTGCACTCTATCTAGATTTTCTGTCTCTCCATCAATTTGGTATCTTAGGGCAACTAAGTTTTTAGCATCTGTTTTGATGGCAGATCTGATGGTATATTGAAGCCCATTTATATTAAGTTCTTTTTTGTCTATAAGCATCCTAATTCTTCCTTTCGTTATTCCACCCTAAAATTGTAACAAAAAGGTAATTCGAATTGAAGCTAAAAAAATAATTACATTGCAATTTACAAACTTGTAAAACGTAAAAGTTGTTAATCCAAACATTTTTAGTTAGTATTAAGATGCTTTAATTTGACAATTGAAAGGAACAATGTGCGATGCTTAAACAGAAGAAAATTATAATCGAGGTTAACAAAATTTAAGCAAGCGTACTATACCTCTATAAACTACGTTTGCTTATGGATTAGGAGAACGTATGCGAGACAATGCAAAAATTATTGAAATGACCTATGAAAATATAAGTGATTATAATGATAGCAATCAGACATTTGAAGTTATAGGAAAGTTACTACCAACCTATCAGCATGATTGCTGGTCCTTTCAAGAAGAACTATATGAAAAAACTTATGAAACAACCTATCAACAAGAAGATGGACTTGATGAATATATTGGCAATGAAGATAGTATCGCTTTTTTATACTATTTGGATCATGTATGTTTAGGGCAAATCACTTTATCAAAAAGTGTGACTAAGTATGCTTCAATTGATAGACTTATTATCTCAAAAAGTCATAGAGGAAAAGGTATAGGTACTGCATTATTAAATAAAGCTAAAGAGTGGGCTATAGAAAAAGAAATGAATGGTTTGACGCTTGAAACACAAGATGTTAACTTGCTGGCTTGTCGTTTTTATGCTAAAAATGGATTCTCTATTGGTGCAGTAGACAACATGCTGTATGCTAACTCCAAATATGCGAATGAAAAAGCTGTGTTTTGGTATTTACAATTCTGAGGCGTTTCTTTGCTAGTAACAAATGCTTTGCGTAACAATTTTTGAGCTGCTTAGTCAGCTCTTTTTCTTATTGTATCGATTTCAAGATCACTTTAACAATTTTTTGAAATCATTGGCACCTTTAAGTTTTATCTAGAAGATTGTTGGAATGCTATTTTTCGTTTTTCCTTCAGATTATGCCAAATTTTGTTCGTTGCTACAATTAGCACAAACAAAGAAACCATTACTAACACTAGCCCAATTGTATAATCATGTAGGCCATTTCCGATAAAACTATATACTATCCTTAATGGTGTACTTGCAATCATAATGGTTAAAAGGTATGTTGAATATTTTATTCCTACAGATGCTGATAAGAAACAAATGACATCTGCTGGTGCTATTGGACAAATAACGCCTATGGCCAGAAATTTATAATGATAAGCTAGTAGTAAATCTTTTAAATCAGGGTATTTATTCTCTAAATATTGATGAACTCTTCTTCCAACAAACCCTTTAGAAACGAAATAAACTAATGTTTCACTTACTAGCAGGCCCACGCTTGATAAACAAAAGGCTGCCAAAGGAGAAAAGCAAACCCCTCCTAAAATCATTAACGTCGTACCTGGAATAAGGACAACGAGTCTAATTAACCATAGCCCAATAAACAAAAGATAGGCATAATCCTTATGGCTAGCAACAATATCTTGTAGTGTACCCACATTAAATGAAAGGATATCAAAATGCTTGACTAAACAAATGATGAAAACCCAAATAATGATGAGGGTTAATTTCTTTCGCATGTCTTCACGCTCCTTAACACTATCGGTCTACATATAATAAAAAACAAACATTAAGAAATATACCTTGAAATCATTAAGGATTCTTAAGATGATTAATATCTGCCTATGTCAATGTATGATAAAAGAAGTGCCACAGTGCTTATCATTTAAATTGAACATAAAAAGAGATGTCGTTTGTTTAATAGACATCTCTAAATTATTCTTTATTTTGGTTTAATCGGTAATAACAGCGTAAAAGTAATCCAACCATTTTTGTATTCTGCATAAATATCGCCATGATGCAGCTCCATAATTCTTTTAGCAATGGAAAGTCCAAGCCCAGTCCCCTGAGCATCTTTTCTCGCATTATCCCCCTTAAAAAACCGCTCAAACATTTTATTAATACTTTCCTTTGGAGGATTTTCTATTCTATTTGATACTTTTAAAATGGTGGTATGCTCTTCTGCCTCAAAGGAAATAAGTATTTCAGAAGGCTTTTGACTGTATTTTATCGCATTTATAAAAAGGTTTTCATAGACACGAACCATTTTCTCAATATCGATTACAACATAAATATCTTCATCCGTTAGCGATTTTTCAACAGTCAATTGTTGCTCTTCGAATATTGGTATATACTCTCCTATGATTTGCTGCAGTAAGCCAGTCATGTCAATACGACTTAAATTTAATTTTACATCTGGGCTTGATAAACGGCTAAATTCAAACAGTTCATCAATCAAATGTTTTAGTCTAGAAGATTTTGAATAAATTGTTTCAAAATATTCATGGAGTTGTTCTTGATGTCTATATTGACCGTCTTTTATTAATTTTAAATAGCCAATAATAGACGTCAAGGGAGTCCGTAAGTCATGCGATATATTTGTAATAAGCTCGTTTTTTTCTTTTTCTATTTGTCTTTCTTGTATAAATTTATGTTCTAACTCTTGGGACATATAATTGATGTTCATCGCTAGCTGAGATAATTCATCTTTCCCTTTAATATCAATTGTTTGTCCTAATTGTCCACTGGCAATATGTTGAACGGTATCGGAAATTAACTTCAAATATAAAATTTTTTTCCTCACTAGCATGATGAAAATTAGCACAAACGTTACGATTGCAATGAAAAACCACCCAAAAAAAGCCACACTTGCTTGGACTACAAGGAGATTCTCATTATTCATAGTCAATCTTATTAATTCAAATATAGGTCTAGATAAAACGCTCATTACTAAAATAGTACCGAATAAACTGATCACAATCATTACGAGAAGCTGAAAAGAAAGTTTATTACGAAACTTAATCGTTGTCATATTTTATATCCTACACCCCAAATCGTCTTAATATAAATTGGATGTTTTGGATCGTCTTCAATCTTGTCTCTAATTTTTGTAATGTGTACCATCACCGTATTATCTGATTTATAAAAGTCATTTTTCCAAACTGCCTCGTAAATTTTGGCAACGCTTAAGACAATCCCTTTGTTGCGAGCAAGAAGTTCTAAAATATCGAACTCTTTTGGTGTCAACCTAATTTCTTTTTTGTGTATCCATACTTGACGGGTATCTGTATGAATGGTTAAATCTCCTATTTCAATTACATTTTTTTCGAATGTTGTGTCTGTATTATACTTTTTATACCTTCTTAATTGTGATTTTACCCTAGCGATTAACTCCAATGGGTTAAATGGTTTAGATAAATAATCATCAGCACCCGCAGCAAGACCTTTAATTTTATCCATATCCTCTGATTTTGCTGAAAGCATAATAATCGGCATGCTGCGCTCTTGTCGAATTTTCAAGCATGCGTCGATTCCATCCATTTTTGGCATCATAATATCTAGAATTATAAGATCAAATTCTTTTTTTTCGAGCATAATTAATGCTTCTAATGCATCTTCTGCCTGTGCTATTTCCATCCCTTCATTTTCTAAATATACCGCAATAAGATTTCTTATCTCTTTATCATCATCAACTATGAGTATTTTTGACATGTACAATTTCCTCCGTATGTTTTTTTGCTACTGAACAGCTAAAGATGTATGCAGGTGGCCAATTTCTAAATTCTCTGGCGATTTCTAATTGTGTAAAATACTGCTTAATGAATGTCTTTTTAAATTTTGTATATTGAAATGTAATGAACAATCCATTGTTTTTTAAAATTTTTGTAGTGTTGGCTAAAATCGCCCTTGATAACTTTTCGGGTAAACTCGAAAATGGCAGCCCTGAAACAACATAATCAGCATAAGGAATATGATATTCTTGTAAATAAGTTTCAATATTTTCAGCAGAACCATATATAATGTATACATTATCATGTCCTTTATAGCGCTGTTTAAGCAAAGTACAAAATTTTATATTATTTTCTACTAATAAAATAATTGTCTCTGCATTTCTTTTGGCAAGTAATTTATCTGTAAAAACTCCTGTACCTGGACCATATTCAACTATATATTTTGCTTCAGTAAAATCAATTTTTTCCATCATTTTATCGCCCAAAGAACTTGAGCTTGGAAGAATAGCCCCTATTGTTTTAGGATTCACAATAAATTGCCATAAGAAAGAAAACTTTTTCACTATTATTCACCTCATTGGTTTGAATTCACCATCTTACTTTATAAATCAAACCTTAAGAGGACATGCCGAAAATTCTTAAGAATCCTGAAGAAAATAAATCAAGTGCCAGGCACCGAAACAATTCAAAATATTCAGTAAAAAAAATAAAAAACCCCTCCTTTGTACTTGGAAGGGGTTTCATGTTTGTTATTGCATTAATTCTTCAAAAAATTCAACAGGTACATATGTTTTAGATGGTTCTAATAAAGCAGGTGCTACTTCAAAGTAACGTAGCGCTTTATTGTAGCCATACGCTTTTTCTCCACGGGTAATTGTATAAGAAACAACACCTTTTGAAAGTATAGCACCCGTTCCTGTTGATTCTACTTTAAAGCCAAGTTCTTCAGCGATAAGTCGTAGTGGTACCATTGTTGTACCATTGATATCATAAGAATCATTTTTAATAATTTCTTCAATAGCTGCATCAAAAGAAGCTGCTTGTGCTTCTTCCACATGTTCTTCAGCTGTAGCGTCTAACACAACTACTTTTGTAGGTGGTGTTTGAGCCGGAATACTTCTTGTTGTAATAGTATAGAACACAAGTAAATGTTGCTCTGCTAAATTTTCTGTTGTCACAGCTTTACCTGATTGGCTTTCAATGATTGTTTCTTTCCCAACATTTAGTTTTAACGAGTTATCCGTATTGACTAAATCTTTATCGAAAAAGTCCACTGTAGCACTGCCCATTTCCTCTGTTTCAACAATAATGACATCCGCGTTATATTGTGGTGGATAAATCATAAGCATTGGCTTATTCGCGTACGTATAAGCAGTTACTTTATCACCTTTTTGTAGCTTTACTTCTTTCCCTGTATTATCAAAAATAAGCGTGTCCTTATTTACAACAAAAACATTCGTATTTTCTCCATCTTTCGTTGTATAATATGTGGCATTGTCACGCTCTTCGACATTTTCAACTGTACCAGCTACTTTTACAAAAATCGGCTGCACTTGCGAATTTTGTTGTTCTTGTTTCGTATCATTTGTCACAACTGCTTCTCCTTCATTTGCTGATGCTGTTGGTGCAATAGCAACACTTCCTAGTAATAATGCTGTCATTGCAAATGGCACGACCTTCGTCATTTTCATAAAAAATACATCTCCTTCATTTCACGAATTCATAGAAGTAGTCGATTTTAAAAGAAAAAGGTTACATAATTACCATATTATTTTTTATTTTTTCGTTAAATAGAATTTTTATGCGTTTTCGAGCTAAAAAATCGTTGATAGTCGAGTTACTACCCGTTGTAAAAAATATTGTTGTTCACTTTGCTTTGCCCTTATTTCTAATGCAATATCTGGATGATCAGTAATCACGCCCGACACATTTTTTTCAATAAACTCCTGCAATGAACGATCTTTATTTAAAGTCCAAACAAATAAATCCATATGTTGGTTCTTCAGCTCCATAATTAAACGCTCATTGACCCACGATTCTTCTAGTGCAATAAAATCGACATTTAACGCATCAATGGATTCAATATCAAGTGCATAGACAATACCGACGCGTAAATTAGGTGTTATGCTCTTTAACTGTGTCATTAATTGTGCATTGGCAGACTGCACATAATACGTATCTAACACTTTATAGTATCGTAATTTTTCTACTAATCGAGGCAATAAGTCCTCCCTTGCGTTACCGTGAGCTTTTACTTCAATAAGTAGCGTCACATCAAGTGCCTTCGCGACTTCAATAAAGTCATCTAAAGAAGCGATTTTATCACTCATACCATTATCATAGATCGTAATGGTTTTTAAATCACTAAGCGTCATATTGGCAATAACCCCATTTTTTCCTGCTAAGCGCCTTAATGTACGATCATGATAAACGACAAATTCTCCATCTACTGTTTGCTGAATATCTATTTCAATGATGTCGGCACCTGCATTGGCTGCACTAACAAGTCCACTTATTGTATTTTCTATATTGCCTGCTGTATAGCCTCGATGTGCAATAATTTTTGTTTCCGGAGCATAAACACTTTTATCTAACGCGTAAATATTTATCATGCTTAATATGACAAAAATCACACAAAGTATCATTGGCAAAGCATTAATGCGTTTGCTCTTCGGCGTATTTTTTGATACCCCATAATTGCGGCTATGAAACATACTGGCAACCATAACTTGCGCAAACATCACTTGCAACAAACTAAATAACATTACAAAAACTATTTCTAAAAATGCTAAAGTGAGCCCCGCCGTTACCAGTGCAGTCTTGGGCATCCATCGCTCTAAAAAAAAGAGAGGTAGCATACCGATCACTGTCATCGTTAATAAAATCACTAGATGACCTGTAAAAACCATTGCCAGTAAAAGTGTTAGTCTAATTAACCCTCGTTTTGAAAAGCGCCAACTCCGTAGGAAAGATTGGCGTATTGAAATATTCGACTGTATTGTAAAAATAGGTAATGTTAAAAAACTTCTGAAGCTTATAACTACTATAATACTAGCTACAGCACCATATAGTATCCTTCCAAATCCGGTGCTCATTATTTCATTTGAAAAAATGTGAAGTAATGGTATTCCTTGAGTGAATGTTAGAGGAAGCACAAATGATGCTAATGGCAACAACAGTGTAATGTATAGCAATAAATACATAACTTGCAGGCTAAAGGAGTAAATAAGTTTGCGATTAAGTTGTTGCCATATTGTTAAAAATCGATAGCGAATAGCTCTTTGCTGATTAAATGCGATGATAAATAGGAAACCCATCTCATAATAAATAAATAGCAATATGACCAATAGTAGCAGAACCATCATCACTAGGACAAAGGGGTGCATTAAAAAGCTTTGGAAATTTTGTGTTGTAA
The DNA here is from genome assembly GCF_044762075.1 of Lysinibacillus sp. NPDC097195. Classification (NCBI taxonomy): domain Bacteria; kingdom Bacillati; phylum Bacillota; class Bacilli; order Caryophanales; family Bacillaceae; genus Lysinibacillus; species Lysinibacillus sp. NPDC097195. The sequence continues at coordinate 1,333,660 of NZ_JBIWDP010000001.1, forward strand.
GGCGGTTGTAACCTGTTACATTGAGCATGAGGCTCCAAAGTTGTGTTGACACTAGGATGACGAATATAAACTGAAGTAGACGAATCATTATGAAAACACGTACATAATCGTTGCGATATGTATCAATGTTATGGATTGCTTGTCGCAATATTTGACGTACTTTTCTCATACCCTCACCCCTGTCGTGTACTAGCCGATTCACACTATTACTTCTAATAATCTATGATAATTTTTGCATTCCAATTTATCATCAAAATTGAATAAATTATCAAGTTTGCTTAGGCATAGTTATCGTTCAATTTTTTCGAGAATGCTTGCGTTTAACGTTACTAAAGCAAGCAAATGAAAGAAATATCCCATTAGTTTATGCTTTCAATTGCAAGAAGATAAATGACCGAGGGCTTTGCACTAAATAAATTTGAAACTTTTTAGGTACGCTAGCAGTAAATATAGTACTGTAAACAACATAAGGAGGGAACTTCGTTGCAATTCAATATCGGTGATCTTATAAGTACTTTGTTTATACTTGTTATTTTTATCGCAATGTTTTACTTACTGATAAAGATGATTAAAAAAGTAAAGACTACTCCACTTCCACCTCCATCATCCACGCTACAACATCAAGTAGCACAACTGGTAATACGAGTGAATGATTTAGAGAAACAAGTGCATGAACTATCTAAACGTCCATAGCGCAATGATATTCAAAAAAAAAACGTTGTAAGGCTATGCCTCACAACGTTTTTTTGATTTTTCATAAACAATACGACCATCCACAACTGTATAAGCAACTTGTACTTGAGGTATTTTTTCGATATCTACAGCGAAAATATCCTCTTCGAATACAGTGAAATCAGCACTAAATCCTTTTTTTATTTTGCCTCGAGTGTCCTCTTGGCCAATTATTTCAGCAGATCCAACTGTATACAGGCGTACTGCCTCAAAACGCGAAATTTTCTCCTGCGGGCCAAAACCATTATGACTTTCTCCAAAATTTCGTCTCGTCACTGCGGCATAAATGCCGAATAAAGGATTCGGTACTTCTATAGGCGCATCACTTCCACCTGCTACAATCAATCCATGATCTAATAATGATTTTAGCGGATGTAAGCCCTGTGAACGTTGCTCTCCTAACTTAACACGTTCAGCTAAATACTCACCTTGTACAAACTGTGGTTGCATATCAACAGCGATTGGTAATGCTGCCAGCTTCTCTAAAATCGCTTCATCAACCAGACTACAATGAATTAAACGATCCAATTGTCCTTCTTGTGGTGGATTTGCAGCAAAAATATCCAAGATTATTTCAATGGCTAAATCTCCTATTGCATGGACTGCAACTGTTTGCCCATAGCGCCTTGCTAATTGCACATAGTGCTCTAATTGCGCTGTTGAATGAACGAGAATACCACTATTTTCTGGGTCATCACAATATGGCTCACGTAATGCCGCCGTACGACCACCGAAAGCACCATCAACAAAAATTTTCATTGCCCCAAATTGGACATAGCGTGTTGATTGTTCATTTAACAATGCAACTTCCTCAAAAACTGTGTGGTGTTGCAATAAATGCACTTTAAATGAGTGTTGTGCATCCACTATTTTTCGATAGGCATTAATTGGTTGACTTGGTGGACCAAAATAACTTAAATCTTCTGAATGACCTCCTACTAAACCATAAGATTGAAGCGATGCTACAGACTTTTGCAAAGCTTCTTCAATATAGTCAGGGGTATAATATGGCATATGGTTAACGATTAAATATAATGCTGTATCTTTTAATACACCAGTTACTTGACCATTCTTCTTTTCAATAATGCCCCCTTCTGGAGAAGGTGTATCATTAGTAATATTTGCAAATGCAAGTGCCTTTGAATTAGCTAAAATTAAATGATGGCAACTTCGTTTAATAATCAGATGGGCATCCCCAAGTGCATCGAGCTCCGATAAAGTTGGGAAAATTGGCTCTGTATAGCCTGTTTCATTCATGCCAATCGCTACAACCCATTGCCCTGAAGGGACACCTTCCATCCGTTCACGAATAATATGTAACAACTCTTCCTTACTAGTAACGTTGGACACATCAATGTGCATTAGTTTTTCTCCATAGCCAATAATATGCAAATGACTATCGACAAATCCTGGGTACATCACATTTCCTTGTAAATCTCGAACCGTTGTAGCTTGGGCTATTAAACTATCGGCAGAGCCTACAGCTACTATTTGTCCATCTTTTTCAAGTACAGCTTCAACGGTTTCACCCTCTCGTTCCATCGTATAAATTGTTCCACCTGTCCAAAGTGTTGCCATCCATTTTCCCCCTATGCTACTGCTTCAATTAAATGTGCACTTTCTAAGCGTCTACGTACAATGACACCGAGCCATGCCGCAAGGACTGCTTTTAAAATTCCAACAATGATAAATGGCGCTGCACCGCCCATAAATGCGGCAGTCCATGTTAAATCGCCAACAATTTTTAACCAAGTTGTACCAAATGCCAATGTTATGACCATACCAATTAAGTTGGCGATAACTGCTTGTACAACGGTAATACCAAATTTATCTAAGTATAAACCCATTAATACAGCCGCTGCAAGGAAACCTACAATATAGCCCCCTGTTGGTCCTATGATAATGCCATAGCCACCTGACATTCCACTAAATACGGGAAGACCTGCTGTTCCAAGTAAAATATAGACAAGTACAGAAAGTGTACCAAGTTTTGTACCTAAAATTGTGACAACTAAGCCTACAGCTAAAGTTTGACCAGTAATTGGAATGAGTGGTAGCGGAATTGTGACCTGTGCAAGAACTGCGATAATGGCCGCTCCGAACGCCGCTAACACGTAATTGTACGTACTACTTTTTTTCAATGTAAATCCCCCTTTAGTTAACCTATTTTCAAAATAAGTTAACCAAAAGATAATGCAAATAAAAACCGTTGTCAATCGATTTCGACAAATTAGAATAAAAAGTGGTCTTTATCGTCGCCAACTAAGCTACCAAAGAGGTTCCTTGCTAGGATCATTTTCTTGTAATTTTACTATATTAGGTATTAATAAATAGATAAAAATTACGCTGCTTAACATATAAAATATAAGGCCAATAAAAAACTGATCAAAAGCTTGCAGCACAATCACCATAAATGGTATAGGCATATTGAGCATGCCAGCTAATTGTGCTGACTTTTGCGTGCGATAGAGCTTTTTACTACAATGTGGGCAGGCAATTTGCTGTCCATTTTTCCAATACAGTTTACGTGCTTGCTTAGCAGACCAAATTTCTCCACAAGCAATACATACAGGCAAGCCATAGCCTTTTTTACGCAATATACGCTTGATTATCATGGCAATCATGACAAAACAGCTGAGAAGTAGCATCCCTTTCACCCAATCATTCGCTAAGTACGACCAAAAGCTCCATTGTACTGTGTCTTGCTGTAATGCGGCTCCTTGCATCGTCGCTGTGCGCTGTTGCGAATTGCGTGCGATAAGAGCACTAAAACCAATTGCAAGTAGCGTAAAAGTCGCAAGGACGATTCGGTAAGTTCGTTGGCTAGTACTTCTATGTTTACTATTTCTCATTTTTTGCGCAATGCGCTGCTTTTTTTCATCCGTTAGATTTACATGTTGTAACTCATGTAGAACGTTTTCTTTAAATTGATTCAAAGCGTAGCACCTCCCAATCATCGTCAGCGATTATTGTTGCTAGTTGTTTTCTCGCCCGCTGTAACCTCGTTCTTACAGTTGCCTCAGGACAGCCAATAAGCTTAGCAATGTCGACTGTGGACATGTCCTCAAAATAATAGAGAATTAAGACCTCTCTATAAGGCACAGTTAGTGTGAATAATGCTTCTACTAGCAGCTGTTTAGTCGATTTAGCAAGCATTGCTTTTTCTGGTGTTTTGGTCGAAACGCGTCCTGTTATTTTCTCAAATAATGACAGCCGTTTACTTTTCCAACTACGTAAATAATCGTGACTGCGATTGACCGTCATTTTGACCAAATATGTACGTAAAGAAGATTCTTGGCGAAATTGTTGCTGCTTTTGATAAAAGGCAATAAACACATCTTGGACAATATCTTCAGCTGTTGCTTCATTTTTCACATATAAAAAAGCAACTTTCAGTAAATAATCCCCGTGCTCTGCAATAATTTGTTCAATCTCCATTGTGCCTCACCTTCTTTCTAAACTACAGACGTTCCAAAATCTAGTTCCGATTCACTTTCGTAAAATTTTTTTGTTACCCGTTTTCCTAGTGAAATGTTCCTTTTAAAATCGCTATTTTTTTTCACAAAAAATCCGCTCCCTTTGTCCGGAAAAACAAAGGTTACGGATCATTGTTTGAAGCGAATATTAATTCCTTTATTTACTATTTCCCACATTACTATATTGGTTATAGAACGTTATTTGGTTACGTCCATTGCGTTTGGATGTATAAAGTGCTTCATCAGCATGATGAATTAATTGCTCCACTCTCGTAATGTGACCATCCTCATTTGTACTGACACCTATACTAAATTCTAACTGCACAATAGCATCATTTACCGTTAACGAAAGTGCTGTCAACGTATCGTATAAATTTTGAGCAATGATCGTAATCGATTCTTCTTGTTTTAACTGGATAAGCACAATAAATTCATCTCCACCAAAACGAGCAACAATGGATTCGTATGGTTGAAAAAATTGTTCTAACGTGGTGGCTGTTATCGTTAAAGCATCATCCCCAAATAAATGACCATTCGAATCATTGATTGATTTAAAATGATCTAAATCAATCATTAGTAAAGCTAATTTCTGATGATGAGCTGCACACTTCACCATTTCTTTTGCATTCTCATCAAAATAGCGGCGATTGTAAATATTCGTAAGTGGATCGATATAGGAAGTTCGCTCAAACTGCTTTTTCTGATCGTTATACTCCATCTCGAATAACTCTTGCGTATAATTTTCTCGTTGCATTTCTAATAAAATATTTATATATTCCTTTTGCACGGCACACAAAATAATTTTATTCCCTTGCACTTCGATAAGGTTTACTAATGAATTGTAAATCGTCTGTAATAATGAAAGGTCATTGTTTTGTAACGCATAATGTTTTGATTTTTGATACATATCTATGGCTTGACCAAGATGCCCTTGTTTTTCAAATAACAGTGCTTGGGCATTGAACACTTCTAATTGCGCCTTATTATAAGGTGGCTCTTTAATTTTCAGGAGTAACTCCTGTATAATGACATCCGATTGCTCAAAATCTCCCAACCAAATATGCGCAATCGCTAAATTGGTTTTCGGGTGGATAATACTTTGATAAGGGTGCTCATGTTTTGTTTCAAATTCATTGGCATAATATAAGCTCTTCAATGCCAAGCTTTTTGCCTTTGCGAACTGGCCAAGCTCAATCTCAATCCCACTTAAATTATTATAGATTTTTCCTAAACTTTCAATGTGTTGTATACGTTCGGCAATTTCAAGTCCTTTCATTAAAAGCTCTACCGATTTTTTCAAATGCCCGAAAGTTCCCCAATAAATGGAGGCAAGTGAATAATACTGAATAACATCAATATCATTCCCATATAAAAAAGTCAGTTCGCGGTATTTTTCTAGTAAATTAATGGAAATTTGTAGATCCCCTACTTGAAAATAGCTAATACAGCTGTATCGCAATAAATGCATTGCCTTATCATGCATTGCAAGTTCAGTAGCACTTTCAATAGCAACACTACTTAACTCGATATATTCTAAATAGCGATTTGCACTATATAATTCATTTAGTGTAATCCATAGTTCTTCAAATTCTTGTAAATCCACACCGCACCCTCCTTTTCATCCCCTACTCCCTTAATACTACATTTGCTTATAAAATATTACAATTCTTTCTCCTTATTTATTTTCCAATTAATGAGTAATTTAACCTAAAACACAATTAACATTTACTACTTGACGTTATTTTGGCTGTTATTTTTCAAAATCTGTCCTAAAGTTTGCATGGATAAGGATGTGAGGGTGTTGCGTAATTTAATGAAAAAAACAAGCCTCTTTACCAAGAGACTTGTTAAGATTATTCCACTTTTAAGAGTACTTTCAATTGCGCTGCTCTTTCCTGGCTCAGTTGAATTTCACCATATTCCTGTGCTTGTAACCAAAGTGAATGACCATATCCTTCCCAAATGTCCACCCGCACTCCATCTAATTTGAACGCATAATTTGGGGGTGTGTCAAAGGTTTTTTCTTTCATTCTCCAATTTATTGGATTTAGAAATGCTCGCACTTCATCAACATTGTCAAGCGTGAGGTTTGTTGTGACAGTCGGTTCTATAATTTCTAATGTCTCTATGAAACCGAAACGGTTAACTGGCACCTCCTCATCGGTAGTAACACCACCTATTGACTGAACAGCTACATAATTTCCTATTTGCAGAGAAATATCATCAAGTAGCGGATACCATGTTGCATTTTGATATTTATCAATAATTTGTGCTTGCGACATATTAACTACCTCTTCTGGTACTGCCCCTTCAACAAGTAAGAAAGCATTATCTTGGATTGCTACAACGGTTCCAATATGGACATTACCTTGACGTATATTTGTATAATTTTCGAGTCCTATTTCCTCTTGAAAAGCTTTCGCTTGATCTGCAAAATGAGTATTAAAGTAGCGGATTGCATCTAGTGTAGCTATATCACTTACAATTTCAGCCGGAAATGTTGGGTATTTTTTTACGTATAAAGCTTCTAATTTTTTCTCAGCGACCATCAATGGTAATAATGGCTCAATATTCTTTGTAAAATATTTATTTAAACCTTGTTTTTTTAAAATTTCCGCATATTCTGGAAAAGATTCTTGTAGCATTTTTAACTCTTCGAGACGCTGCAGCCCTTCAGCCTTACGTTCCTCTTGTGTACTTTCAATACCGAGAGACAGCGCAAAATAATAGGAGGCCACTCGCTTCTCATAACGTCGATAAGCCTCTTCTAATTCTCTTCCCTGATCAAGAGAGAAACGTTCCGCTATATCCAGATAATAAGTAAGCCCTGTCTGATTAAATAATTGTGCCGATTGGTGTTTTTTATCACTATCTAAAAACTGTATAACAAACCCTACTAAAAAAAGCGTAACAATGGCCGTTAAGATCTTTAAGCTTATGGATTTTTTAGGTTTCACTTTATGACGCTGCAAAACACGTTGATTGACGCGTTCTTTATTTTTTGACATATCTCCTGTCATTTTAATCAACTCTTTTTTGACCTCATTCATGTAGTAACACCTCCCATTCCTCACGTAAATGAGGCTTTAATGCTTCGCGGGCTCTTTTCAATCTTGTTTTGACGGTATTTTCAGGTAATTCAAGCACTTGCGCTATATCAGCAATCTTCAATTCTTCATAGTAATAAAGTAATATCGGCTCTCTATATGTGAGTGGAAGTTTTAATATTGCCGCTCCGATTTGTGATCTTTCCTCCGCTTCGATTAAGGCATCTCGTTGTTTTTTAGCTTGTGTTAAAAATAGTTTTTCTTGTAAAATGCATTTTTTATAATGCCAGCTTTTTAAATAGTCTTTGCTTTTATTAATCGTCAGCGTCGATAAGTAAGCGCGTAACTGCCCACGTTCCTCATAGGCTTGCGCTTGCTCCGAAAATTTGATAAATACTTCTTGCACAATATCCTCTGCTACATGCTGATTTTTCACATAAAAATAAGCGAGGCGCAGCAAATGCTCTGCATAATCGTCAATAATTTTTTCCAGAATGCCGTCCACCTCCTCTGTTACCATATTAACGATTACCAACGGTCGACCGTTTCACTTTTTGTAAAATTTTTATATAAATGAATAAGGCTGTTTTCGTAAAGATTGTTGTTCTTCAACTAACGGGATGCTTTAGTTAAATATTCGATTTACGAAATATAAAACATAAAAACAGAGTTGATTCTACACATTTTGTAGATTAACTCTGTCTCTATGTTTTAACAGCAACAATCTTTTAGAAAACAGCCTTTATTTAAGACAGTCCGCTGGGGCTGTCTTTTCATTTACAATTATTTGTAAATGTGATATATTTATCACATAGAGAGATAAATATATCACTTAGGAGGGGTATAACTAATGAAACAAACATTGACTAACAAGAGTTGGCTCATCGGGCTGTTAGGATTTTTTGGGTTTTCAGGGACTAACGGGTCCCCTGCTATGTATTTATTTTTTGCCTTTTTTGGAGGGTTTCAATATTACTGGTGGCATAAATTAGGCGCAGGGGAAGATGAACGTTTAATCGAAAATCGCAATATTGCGGGGACAATGGCTTTTAGCATTGCTTTCTGTTTTGGGTTTCTAAGCAGCTTGGTATTAAGTTTTCTTTCTATCGATTATGCGTTTTTATATCGAGCTGAATTGATCATTTTAGCTCTGACCTTCGCTTTGGGAACGAATTTGTGGGCGTATTTGACTTACAAATATGATACGGGTGAATAATTATGACAGCTTTTACAACTCAGATAAAAAAATATCGTCTTTTAAAAGATTTTACCCAAGAAGAACTTGCACAGCGTGTGGGTGTTCGTAGAGAAACGATTATGCGTTTGGAGAACGCAAAATATAATCCCTCTTTGGAATTAGCCGTTCGAATCGCAATAGAATTGGACGCTTCAATTGACGACTTGTTCCATTTTGACTTTGGAAAATAATGGAGATGAAAAGATTGAACAGGACAACATTCAGATTATTGATTGGTTTGATTTGGATCATCGGTGCAATCGTATGTTTAGTTAAATCTAATTTTTTAACGGCTGCTTTATGCTTGTTAGTTGGTGTAGTATTTGTCGTCGCATCTAAAAGAAAAACAAATACGAAATAAGGGGAAAACTATGCCAGATGAACTGTTCTCAATTAAAGATTTAGCGGTTTGGTATGAAACCGGTAAACCCATCATAAGGAATTTGAATATGGAATAATTTTAGTTATTCCATTAATGGGCGCGATTAAAATCGCCGTTCTTCTTAAACTAACAAGGTGCTGTAGTTAAATATTCGATTTTCGAAATATCAAACATAAAAACAGAGTTGATTCAACATATTTTGTAGATTAACTCTGTTTTTATGTTTTAACAGCAACAATCTTTTAGAAAACAGCCATGAATAAAAAAGAAAACCCACCTTATTTCAATAGTGGATTTTCTACTAATTATATAAATCGTTTAGCGATTGTTTCGTATAGACCTACTATGAGCAAGCCTCCAAAGACAGGAACAAGTGAATTAAAGCTAAAATAAAAACCCTCAGCATCGTACCGGCCTAAAAAACGAAACGCCAGCCACGAAATGTTATATGTTTCACCGATCCCATATAAAAAGCCAGTAGTAAATAAAAACAAAGCAAAGCATTTTATAAAGTTAGCCTTTTGCATACATTTCACCTCACTGAACAATCGTCATTTCCTCTGCATATGCAAGTATTTCTTCTTTCGTAAATTCAGGATTTTCAGTTAGAATGCTGTATTGGTAACCATTTTCATACCAACTAATAACAAAACGATCTCCGAAATCCATAAATGTCCCTTTTTTCCCTCGTACATCTATACCTTCTTCATTCACCAAATCACCACCGAATGTAGTAAAATTACTCACTACTTTATAAACTGAGACTGAAAATGCAGGTTGCTCCACTTTTTCATATTCAAAAGAAAATTCTGGACGTTCTTCTACTTTCATATCTAGTATCGTTGATAGCGTCAACCCATTATCTTCAGGAACCATTAAAAAATCACCAAGCTGTTTTTTCACCTCATCTATTGTAGTAGGTTCAGTCTGATCTACTGTATCCATTTCTTCAATAGTTGCACCTTTTGGTATGTCATAAGCAAACAACGCATCATCGATTTTCTTATTTATTTCAAGCTTCGTATATTCTTGTTGCGCCACATTGCCTCCGTTCGTCGTAATTGTTTTTAACGTCAACCACGTTTTTTTATCAATCCACACTTCAATGTCGCCTAGTAATGTATTCTTTTTTTGCGCTTTCGCTGTAATGTGATAAGCATCTCTGCCTGCAATTTTTTCTTCACCTGCGATTGCAATATCATGAGAGTCTTTCACAAAATTCAATAAAACTTGGGCACTATCTTTTGCTGAAGCACCCATAAACTCTTCTAATTCTCCATTTTCAAATGCCATAATGGAACCCGTATTTTCCTTTTTGCTATAGGTAGTAATTTGCTTTCCATCATTGACTGCAATGATATCATCATCATTAAAAGACATTTCGATTCGCCGCTTACCGTCCTTCATCCACTCTTTTACTGTAGCGATCCCAGTTTTGCCCATATCCCATTTATATTCACCATAATAGCTCTCTAGCTCTTTTGTTTCCTGTAATGCTTGGTCAATAATCTCCTGTGGGGAATAGGATGCCTCTGGATTGCAACCAACTAAACTAATAGTCAGTAGTGCAATTATTCCTCCTAGACGTACTGAAGGTTGCCAGTTCATTGTTTATCTGCTCCTTTGTAAGGTGGTAGCCAGCAAAGAACGGCTGTCCCAACACCTTGTTGTGATACCATGTTTATCGTTCCACCATGTTTCTCTATAATTTGTTTCGCTATGCTAAGACCAAGCCCCGTACCTCTTTGTCCTGTCTTAGTTCTTGCATAATCTGATTGATACAGTGGTTCAAACAATTGATTAATTTCTTGTTCACAGACGCCCGCTCCACTGTTTTGAACGATTAAATACATTCCGTCCTTTTCGCAAAGAGCGGCATTGACAAAATCAAAGCCCCAGTCGAGTTTTCGATTACTAATAGCTGCTAACCCAATCGTAGAACCCAATGTTCCAAAGTGTGTGGCATTGCTCATTAAGTTATCAATGACCCGTTGCATTTGTGAAGGATGTACAGCATATGCCCCCTCTACATCACATAACGTACGCAGTGAAAATCCTTTACTTTGACAAATTGGCTCATATTCAGAAATGGCCATATCAAAAAATTCCTGGCCTTCTACTTGAACAAGAGATACTTCATAGTTTGTAGATTGAAGTAATGTATACATTAGTAAATCTTCTAGCATTTCCTTCATGTCCACAGCCTTCGTTAAAATCACATTACGATACTCCTCCTGTATCTGAGTGGAGAGTAAAGGATTTTGTAAGCTTTCTGCATATGCTTGAATGGACGTTAATGGTGTTTTTAAATCATGTGAAATACTAGCAATCATAAGTTCCTTTTGTTGCTGTTCTTCTTTTAAATGTAAACGCGCTTTTTCAATCTCACTCTGCATACTCAGGAAAGTGTTTGCAAGTTCCCCAATTTCATCTTTTCTTGTAGCAATAGCAGTTTCAACATGTTGTCCTTTGCCAAATGCTTGCATTTGTTGCATGAACTCATGTAAAGGTCGATTCAATTTACGATTAAGTAACAGAATCACTGTCGTATATATTGCTAGAAATAATGTAATGATACTTGCAATGACAAGCCAAGAACGCTTCTCTACACCTTTAACCCAATCCTTCCTCACTAATTGAATTTCATATATACCAACTAATTCACCTTTTTGATAGACGGGTTCTTTGTATGTAAAGGCATTGTATTTTTGCTGTAACTCATATAAGTTTTTCCAAATGATTTCTCTTGAAACAAACCCCGCGTTCAAAGGATTCGACGAATAATAAACAAAACCTGATTTAGAGTACAACGTTATGGCAAGTTGATCACTGGTAAGTACCTTTACCTCCTGAAAATCAGTATTATTTGCATATAATTCTGGATTGTTAAGAATGCTTTTAACGTGATTTAGTTCAATCCATTTTTCCATATATTCTGCAAAGCTTTTGTCATGATAATAGGCATTAATCCACATATATAAGCCAAAGGCACCGCCTATTGGTACAATCATGACGATGAAAAACATAATGAGTAACCAAGTTTTAATTTTCATAATGGTTCTCCAATAAAGCGGTAGCCCTTACCCCAAACGGTTTGAATATAATGTGGTGTTTTAACAGGATCCTGTAGTTTTTCCCGCAGTGCTTTAATATGTACGGTGACTGTATGCGTTTCATCTACACTTGCCTGTTGCCAAATATGCTGATATAGCTCTTCCTTAGTAAATGTTTGACCTGGGTTTTTCGCCAGTAGTTTTAAAAGGGCAAATTCCTTTTGTGTTAAGGTAAGTTCATAATTTTGAAGGGTCGTTATTTCTTTTTGCCAATCAATTGTTAAGCCAAATGCAAATGTTGCAACGTGTTCTGTCATTTCTATTCTTTTATAGCGTTGCCATCTACGTAGATGCGAAGCAACTCGTGCCTTTAATTCTGCTAAGCTAAAAGGCTTCGCTAAATAATCATCAGCACCTTGTAAACCCTCAACCTTATCAGCTTCTTCTTTACGAGCGCTCATCATGAGAATGGGTACATCACTTTCCCAACGAATATTTTGGCAAACCTTAAGTCCATCCATTTCAGGTAGCATCCAATCGACTAATACTAAATCAAATGGTTGTGCTTGAAAATCTGCTAGTCCCTCTAAACCGGTTGTAGCCCAAGTGACTTCATATCCTTCTTGTACTAGCGTATCTTTAACAATGCGTCCTATTGCAGGATCATCTTCAATTAGTAATAGCTTTTCACTCATCTATTTTCCTCCTGTACTAACCTTACAATGAATTCATGGATTTCTTCTGAACTTTATACTTTCTTTATAATTACCATAGATGGACTTTCTTGTATTAACAAGGGCAAATTAAAAACTAAACAAAAAAAAGAATGTACATATGTTGTACATTCTTGTCTGTAGGGCAAACTCCATTATACTGTTGGCGTTAATTTCCACAATGGCAGACGCTTTTTCATAGATACATAAGAAAGCAACAACCATTCCGTACTGTCCGTAGCTTCAAGGATTTGGGGTAAAAAAATGACAAAAGGCATCAAGTACAAAAACTACTTGATACCTTCTGTCTATGTGTAATGCACGCATGTTGTGCATTCCTTCAATCTATGTTAGAAAAATAAGCTTAAGATATAGTAAATTGTAGCAGCCATTACTGCTGAAATCGGCATTGTAATAACCCAAGTCGTCACAATTTTACGTGCCATGCCCCATTTTACACCTTTTACACGATGTGCTGTCCCAACACCCATAATAGAAGATGAAATAACGTGTGTAGTGGATACAGGTAAATGGATTAATGTTGCACCGAAAATAATTGAAGCAGATGCTAAGTCTGCTGCCACACCATTAACAGGGCGAATTTTCATTATTTTCCCGCCAACAGTTTTAATAATTTTGTAACCACCTACCGATGTTCCTAGACCCATCGCACAGGCAGCTGCAAAACGTACCCAAAATGGTATATCATCGCCTTGGTGCAATCCTCCGGCGATTAAGGCAAGTGTAATAATCCCCATTGCCTTTTGCGCGTCATTCGTACCATGTGTAAATGATTGAAGGGCCGCTGTACCAATTTGCATCGTTCGGAACCCTTTATTTGTACGATATAAATTCATATCTTTAAAAATGACTTTAAAGAGTGACATCATTAAAAAACCAGCAGCAAATGCAAGTAATGGTGAGAAGATAAGTGCTTGAATGATTTTAATGAAGCCTGTGTAATTGAGAATACCAAAGCCTGCTGCTGCAATCGCTGCCCCAGCAACTGAACCAATTAATGTATGTGAGGAACTAGAAGGTATACCAAAATACCACGTTAATAAGTTCCAAGTAATAGCTGACAGTAAAGCAGCCAAAATAACGACTGAGCCTGTAATATCTCCGTCATAAGTATTTAACGTAAACGGGTCAACAATATCTTTCGTTAATGCTTTCGCAACGCCAACAAACGTAATCGCACCAATAAAGTTCATAACCGCAGCCATATAGACGGCTGTACGAGGCTTTAATGCACGCGTTGATACAGATGTCGCAATAGCGTTGGCTGTATCATGGAAGCCGTTAATAAAGTCGAATACTAGTGCGAATATAACGACTAATATTGTAATCAGTAATATCGTATCCATTTAGTACACTCCATCTTACGCATTTCGCATAATTATTGTTTCAATTGTATTAGCTACGGTTTGGCAGCAATCTGCAATATCTTCAAATTGTTCGTAAATATCTTTGAAGACAATAATGCGCATTGGATCTTTTTCTTGAATAAATAACTGTTTCATGGAAGAACGGAAAATTTCATCACATTCACGCTCATAGTCTTTGATTTGAATGGCATGTTTACGCATTTCAACAAGCTTTTTACTATTTAATAGCTCCATCGCTTGTACCATTTCATCCGTACTTTTTGCAATGTAAGTAAGGAATTGGCGCATTGGCTCGGTCACTTCCGTTAAGTTATACATATTAAAGTGAGCAATACAGCCTTCCATACCATCGATAACATCATCTAATTTATTAGCAAGTGCTAAAATATCTTCACGTTCAATCGGTGTCATAAATGACTTATTAAGCATAACGATTAACTCATGAATTAATTTATCACCGCTAGTTTCATACTGTTTCATTGTATCGGTAATTTCTTTCAAAGCATCAATATTATCTTGAATACGCGCGTTATGTGCGTAGTAAATGCCTTCTTTCACATTTTGAGAGATTTTTAATAATGCTTGAAAAAATGGATCTTGCTTACTTGAGTTGAACATGGTGTTCCTCCTGTTGATTAAATATTGTCGATTGCTGCAACTATCATAACAAAACCTTTACATAATTCTACATAACTTTAAAGATAAATAAATTGAATTTACAATAATGTAATATAAATTTCGTCACAATTCTTCCTAACACCCTTTAACAAGTTACAAACGTTGGAAATCTTCTATTAAAAACACGTTTTTTGCTGTGAAATGTAACATTTTTTCTTTTATTTTTATAAAAATACTTGAAAAAATATTTTTCTTTTATTTTTACAATGTAAAGGAATTGTAAACGGCATTTTCACAAAAAAATAAGGAAACACCATTGTTATTTTTAGCCATTCACAGTACGCTTACATCAAAGCAATAATATAATAGGATGTGGTTCACCTTATGGATTTAAATTTACTTTCACTAGCAACATTATTAGTACTTGGCTTTATCGCATCCTTTTTGAATGCCATTGTCGGTGGCGGAGGGTTGATTTCATTACCTGCTTTAATGGCGGTTGGCCTACCACCAAGTACAGCCATTGCCACAAACAAGCTTGCCAATACGATTAGTAACGGAACGAGTATGCTCACATTTTTAAGAGCAGGTAAAGTAGACTTTAAACAAATCGGGAAAATTTTACCCTTTATTTTTATTGGCTCATTAATTGGTGCTTACACCGTACATCTTGTGTCGCCATCTATTTTAAAACCACTTATGCTTGTTATGCTCGTACTAGTAGCAACTTATACCCTATTAAAAAAAGATTGGGGACAAAATGCTACAGAGCGCATTTTAAGTGCTGGCAAAAAGCTTGGCTTCCTTTGTGCTTTTGCTGCAATTGGCTTTTACGATGGATTTTTTGGCCCAGGAACAGGCTCTTTTTTCATTTTCATATTATTGATGATGGGCAATGACTTTTTACAAGCCGCAGGCAATGCCAAAGCCTTTAATTTCACATCGAATTTAGCTGCTCTTAGTATGTTTTTAGTATTAGGACAAGTTAATTTTCTGTACGGTTTACCGATGGGCTTCGTAATGATTTTTGGGGCAATTTTAGGTTCTAAATTTGCCTTAACACGTGGTACAAATTTAATGCGTATGATATTTATTGTGATGACTTGTGTATTGATAGTGAAAAATGCATGGGATTATTTCGGTTCACATTAAATAAAAAGACAGCGATTGTTTTCGTTGTCTTTTTATTTGTTAGAATTTTCAATCAATTGACATTAGTTGTTAGCGTGCTATAATACTTTTATGCTTCAACGCATCGAAGCGCAAAAGTATTTGTTAGGAGGATTCATATGTTTCGCATTGAAGCAAAAAGTAACCCTCGATTTATTGAGGCTTGTTTCATTACACTTTTAATTATTGCCACAATGGCAGTTAGTATTGGCTATTTACAGGCAACACCCCATATTCCAATTATCCTTGTTATTTCAATTTTAATTGCATATGGTTTACTAAAAAAAGTCCCCTTCCGCGAACTAGAATCTGGGATGATTGCTGGAGCTAGTGCCGGTTTAGGCGCAGTCTTTATTTTCTTCTTTATTGGTATATTAATTTCTAGTTGGATTATGGGTGGTACGATTCCTACACTCATTTATTATGGCTTTTTAACTGTTTCACCTAGCTTTTTCTTTGCCATCGTTTTTCTTATTTGTAGCATTGTTGGTATCTCTGTTGGTAGTTCATTAACAACTGTTGCTACAGTTGGCGTTGCCTTTACGGGAATCGCCGGTGCAATGGATATTTCATTAGCCATCACTGCAGGTGCAATTGTGTCTGGTGCCTTTTTTGGCGATAAAATGTCACCCCTATCCGATACAACGAATCTAGCATCTGGAACAGTAGGTGTAGATCTTTTTGAGCATATTAAGAATATGGGGTGGACAACAATCCCTGCCTTTATAATCTCATTTGTCTTGTACGCCGTATTATCACCAACTGACACCAATACATCTTTTGAAACAGTTGAACAATTTAAAACAGGATTACTTTCTACAGGTCTTATTCATTGGTATACATTGCTACCAATCGTCGTACTTGTTATTATGACACTTTATAAAGCACCCGCACTTATTACTCTTGCAGTTGTTTCCATTGTCGGGGTTGGGCTTGCTTACGTCCAAGAACCACTTGCCCTTTCCCATGTATTTGACATGCTTTTTAATGGCTATGTGTCCAATACAGGTAATAAGGATGTAGATGCACTGCTTACGCGCGGCGGCTTGAATAGTATGCTCTTTACGATAGCGCTTGTATTACTTGCTTTAACAATGGGCGGACTACTATTTACGCTCGGAATTATCCAAAGTATTTTAGCAAAAATTGAAAGCTTATTTACGAGTGCAGGTTCCGTAATTACAGGTGCCGCGCTTACAGGTATTGGCGTCAACACATTAATCGGCGAACAATATTTATCTATTTTACTTACGGGAGAAGCATTTAAAGCACAGTTTGCAAAAGTTGGACTGGCACCCAAAAATTTATCCCGTGTAATGGAGGATGCTGGTACTGTTGTTAATCCTCTCGTTCCTTGGAGCGTGTGTGGTATTTTTATTGCTAGTGTCCTAGATATCCCTACGACTACTTATTTACCATTTACCTTCTTCTGTTTACTTGGCCCCATCTTAACGATTGCTTTTGGTTGGAGTGGTAAGACGTTAACAAAACTTGAAAAATAAACTGTACTTTATTGAATCTACTAGCATACTACGTATATTGTGATGCTAGTAGATTCTTTTTTATTTTTATCATTCCAAATTGGAATCAAAACAACCATTTTATTGCATTTTCGTTCTATCAAGTCCTTTGTTATGCTAAAAACAAAGGAGAGGATTACTCATGACAACTCAATGGAATGCCAGTCTTTACGATCAAAAGCACGACTTTGTATCAAAATTCGGAGCAAACTTAGTGGACTTACTTGCACCGCTACAACAGGAGCAGATTTTAGATGTAGGCTGTGGCACAGGCGATCTAGCAAATGAAATAGCTAGTACTGGCGCTAGAGTAACGGGAATTGATGCATCACATGAAATGATTCTTAGTGCACAACAAAAATATCCACAGCTTGCGTTCAATACACAAGATGCCGCTACTATGGATTACACCAATCAATTTGACGCGGTCTTTTCCAATGCCGCTCTTCATTGGATGAAACAACAAGAGCAAGTGATTGCCAATATTTATCGTGCACTCAAACAACATGGACGTTTTGTCGCAGAAATGGGTGGACAAGGAAATATCGCTTCCATCGTTGAAGCACTTCGAAATAGTATGGAAGAGCTTCAGTTACCCTATAAGGAGCAAGATTTCCCTTGGTTTTTCCCTGCAGCTGAAGAATATCAAGCAATGCTCGAAAAAGCGGGCTTCACCGTGCAAATGTTGACGCTATATGAACGTCCGACCCCTCTTCAAGGTGAAGATGGTTTACGTAATTGGTTAGTGATGTTTTCCAACAACATCCTCCAGCATTTAAGTGACCATGACAAGGAGCTAGTATATGCGAAATGTGAAGAACTGTTAAAACCAACCAATTATCAAAATAAACAATGGATTGCTGATTATTGGCGTTTACGTTTTGTGGCGACGAAATAGCTAAACGAGTTAGGACATAACACTCCCGTCATTAATCGCCAGGAAATGTCCATGTATCGCCATTAAATTAGGTGTAATCGCCACAAAATGTTCTGCAATCGCCACAAAACGTTTAGCAAGTTCCACCGTAGCCCACCAAAACGTTCATAGCAAAAAAGTGTTAGATTGATCGTAATCAATCTAACACTTTTGCGTTTCAATCTTATGTACGGGGCCATAACATGACGATAACCCCTATGATACAAATGCCTGCACCCATTACATCTAACATATCTGGCTTTTGTTTATCTACTCCCCAGCCCCATAATACGGACAGCACAATAAAGACCCCTCCGTACGCTGCATAGACTCTACCGAATGTCGGGAATGATTGAAACGTTGCTACGACACCATATAATGCTAATGCCACACCGCCTAAAATACCCCAATAAAAGGGTTTCCCTTCCCTTAGCCAAAGCCAGATTAGATAGCCTCCGCCAAT
This sequence comes from Lysinibacillus sp. NPDC097195, assembly GCF_044762075.1. Lineage (NCBI taxonomy): Bacteria > Bacillati > Bacillota > Bacilli > Caryophanales > Bacillaceae > Lysinibacillus > Lysinibacillus sp. NPDC097195. The sequence goes on from NZ_JBIWDP010000001.1 coordinate 1,352,375, forward strand.
TTCACCAATACCTGCTATGATAAATAAAATAGTTGCGTAAACCATTACTTCATATTCTCCCTATATTTTTTTAGTACTTTTTTAATAAAAACAGGCCACCCTGTTATGATGCCCAATATGTAATTGTATCTGTTAGGCCAATCATTATTAATACTACACCCGCAATGATTTGTATAACTCTTGCCATTTTCATGCTTGATTTCATAATGATACGTTTTGCATCAAACAAATAAAAAAGTGTCAGCATCACCATTAAGGGCAAGGACATTGCAACGCCAAAAATTGCTGGCAAAATAAACCCATATGGCGTTGTAACGACTGTAGGCATAAGCCAAACGAAAAATAACACAAACATAGTTGGGCAAAAGGCAATGGCAAAACAAGACCCCATTATAAATGAACCAAGTTTTCCTTCTTTTAATACAGGTGGAATATGTGTGGAAAGTTGATGCAACCATGTTAATTTTAAAATGTTCAATAGGACAAGACCCGTCAACAACATCATGGGCCCAATTGCTTTTCGAAAAATAGGAAAGTAACTCGTCATGGTCGTTTCAAATGATTGTCCAAATAGCCAAGCACCTAAACCAATACAACTAAAGACAACGACTTTACCCATGATAAAAAATAATACTTCGCCGATATTATCTTTCATTTGAATCGTTCGATTACCATAGAACGTAATGGCACTCAAATTACCAGTTAATTGACATGGGGCGAGCGCTCCAACTAATCCTAGTAGCAATGCGATAATAAGTGGAGAATGTTCGTAGGAATTTAAAAATAAAGTGATTGGTCCACTGACGATTTGACTAATATCTGATATGAATCGATACACACGCTCACCTGCTTATCACCTGTTTTTATATATGGCATCGCAATTCGCCAAAAATGCTTCGATATCTGCCGTTACATATTTACTTAAAAAATAAGTGTTTGACACAATATGTGAAAACTCGTTTACCGAATAGCTATGAAGCGATTGCTCATGATAGGCAGATTCAATCACACTTTTCGGTAAAAAGGCAATGCCCAAACCATGCCTGACAAAATTCTTTATCGCTTCTGTTTGATTTAACTGCATGCTCTTATAGCTTGGTAAGTGCTGCAGCACACGCTGTACTTCTTGCCAATATGGCGCATATTCATGGGTTAAAATTGTTTCTTGCTGTAAAAGCTTCATTGGATCTATACATTTTTTGCCCATTGGTACGATGAGTTGAAGTGGCTCTTTAGCTAGTATTTTCGTATGCACATCACGTGTTGACTTAAGTTTCGATAATCCAATATCAACAGCTCCTGCATAAACCGCTTCTCCGATTTCATTGGATTTTAGCAGTTCAATTGAAAGTTGAATGGCGGGTTTTTGATGTTGAAAATTTTCAATAATAGCCGGTAGTGTTGAATTGGCAATTTGAGGCGCTACCCCAATCGTTAATTGTGATGTAAAGCCTCTTTTCAAAGATTGTGTACTTTGTAATGCTTTATCAACGGTCGCCACTACGATTTCAGCTTGCCGTAAAAAGTGCGCGCCTAGATGATTTAATTTTACATGTTTGGCATGCCGTTCAAAAAGAGAAGTTTGTAATTCTTTCTCAAGATGTTGGATGTGTTTAGAAACCGTCGATTGTGTAATAAAGCGCCTTTCTGCCGTCTCACGAAAATTCTCTGTTTTTGCTGCAATGATAAACGTACGTAACCATTCTGTTTCCATAGACTACGCCTCTTTTATTTTTTATTTATGCTATCGAAATGTATTGGATCATAATAGATCTCTCGCCTACTCCATTATGCTCTATGTGTTTAGAAAATACTTTAATGCTTCTATTTGGTGTTTTGCTTGTTCATAGCCCATATCGTAATTTTTACGCATTTGCTCTGGATTTTTCTCAAAGCTATTCAGTGCTTGTGTTGGGCGAAAAATAAATGCTTGTCCTTGAGCCTCTAGCTTTTCGCAATACTCTAGTGAGGCATTATAATGTTCTGCACGCTTTTGCATACTTTTTACTAGATTTGGATAGCGTTTTGCTAACAGTTTCATCGCCCACTTACTTTGCCGATCTAGTTGTTTACGATAACCTTTAGGTCTTGTCAGCACAAGGACATGCTTGTGAAAGCCTTGTTCGACACCATGAAGTATTGGAATGGGCTCCGCTAAACCACCATCGTAATAGGGCGTATTATTCAGTTTTATTTCAGGGAATAGGATAGGGATGGCACATGTTGCACGCAACATCATGCAGTGGCGATCCATTTCCCGAGCATCCATATATTCTACTTGCCCAGTCGCTGCATTCGTTACGCCAAAAAGTAATGTCCCTTCATATTGCTTGTATGTATCCCAGTCAAAAATATCTAGCTCATTGGGAATCACATTATAGGCAAAATCTAAGCCAAATAAGCTCTTTTCCTTTAAAAAGTTTTTCCATCCCATATAACGTTTATCATGGCGATAATCCATTAGTACTCGTAAGGAACGCTCCTTTTGCTGTGACACATAGGAACAGGCATTAATGGCACCTGCTGAAATAGCGACAACATAAGGCATCATAATATCATGCTCTAAAAAAGCATCCAGTACACCGGATGTAAATAGTGTACGAAACGTCCCGCCTTCTAATATTAAACTTGAATCCTCCACATTTACTTGTAACATGCGATCACTCTTTCCCTCTATCGTTCCTTTTAGTTTACCGCAATTAGCGTAGACTTTCTTATTTATTTTCGAAGATTATTTCGCGCCCTTGCAATTATTATTCTAAAGGTTCTGCTAAGTTTTTCGGGGATTTCACTTGCTATATAAGCTACCTTCCCCGCGCTTACTGCATTTAACGACTACATAAAAAGACTATAGACAATCTCGCTACTAATCGAGTTTGTCTATAGTCTATGAAGGACCTATTGAAAGGTAACTCCTTTGTTAAGCCATTTTGCCAACAACTTTTACTTTTAATCTTGTGGCGTTTTCTGGATGATAAGCAAGTGGTGTTTCTTCCACTTCCACTAATTCAATTGTCTCTTCAAGCGCGCCTGCTAAAACCGCTTGCTTGACTGCTTTATGTTGCGCATCTTTTAACGATTCTTCACGCGGTTCTTTTGCATAAATATAAATCTGTTCATATTGTCCACTAATTTGAGCAATGGAGGCACCAATCGCATTGGCAACACTACCATGTTCATTTTTAATAATGTTAGCAACTCCTCGCAATGTTTCAGGCACAATGACACCGCCCCCGCCGACTAACACGAGTTGTACATCTTCTGATGAAGTTTTCATTTTATCAATGGCATGCTCCAGTAACGATGCCATGACATTTTGCACTTCTTTAGCAAATGCTTCATCAAGATGGGCTACTAAACGGCGGTCTCCTACATCTGCAAGGCCTAAACGAACTGCAATATCTGTTGCTGTTAGTGTGTCACCGCCAAAAACAAGTGCCTCTTGACTAATTTTATAGCCAACACTATCTGGTCCTACGGTAATCTTGCCATCGTTGACACGAACAATACTACCTCCACCTAAACCAACTGAAATAATATCAGGCATTCTAAAGTTTGTACGAATATCACCGACTTCTACAGCGACAGACGATTCTCTTGGAAATCCATCTTGCAGGACGCCAATATCAGAAGTTGTGCCGCCAACATCCAATACCATCGTATTTTTAATTTGTGATAAATAAGAAGCACCACGAATACTGTTTGTCGGTCCGCACGCAATTGTTAAAATTGGGAATTGTTTTGCATAATCAATGGACATCAACGTACCATCGTTTTGACATAAATACACTTCTACATTACTAATTCCCTCTGCTTGCAATGCATGCACAAAACCTTGTGTCGTTGTTTCAATTACCTTACAAAGCGCCGCATTTAAAATGGTTGCATTTTCACGTTCAATTAAGCCAACTGACCCAATCAATGAAGAACAAGAAATAGGAAACTCTTCTCCATACACTTGCTGGATGATATCACGGACTTTCAATTCTTGATCATTTTTAATAGAAGAAAAGACACCTACTACCGCGATCGATTCTACTTGTTGACGCCAGCCCTCTAATAGCAAGCGAATTTCATCTTCGTCAAGCTGACTTAAAACTTGTCCATCATATTCATAACCGCCATGCACTAGCGCATAATTGCCTGATAGGTTGTCAACCATATCTTGCGGCCAAGCCGTATAAGGCAATACCGATGCCGTTGCAGGATAACCAAGACGAATAACGCCGACTTTCGCTAGTTTTTTACGCTCTACAATAGCGTTCGTACATTGTGTTGTGCCTAACATCGCATGACTAATTTGTGATTTATCAATTGCTAAATCTTGCAATAAATTGCGTAAAGATGTTTCAATCCCTGTTTTAATATCTAAGCTTGTTGGTGATTTCACACTATGAATCAACTGATTATTGTTATCTAATAGAATGGCGTCTGTATTTGTGCCCCCTACATCAATTCCAATTTTATACATGTTTTGTTACCCCCTTTTTGACGATCTCTTCAATTGGCTCATAGTCATAATCATAGCCAAAATATTTTGGACCTGCTGTTTCAATCCCTTTTGCCGTACGCCATTTGTCATTAGCAGGCAAGCCGATTACGCGCACACGTTTACCGTATTTCAAACTTTCTGTTGTAACTGGTAGTAATGTTTCATAGTCTACTAAACAAATTAAATCCGGCGTCATGGCAATGACTTGGTCATTTTTTTCAGCAATGAGATTTTCGTTTTGGAAATGCACCTTCATTTGTTGTTCTTTATTCATATCAATGCCTTCAAGGTTCATTTTGCCTAGGTTAAAGCCACCTTTAGTTTCTCGTATAACATCGACAATTTTCCCTTGGAATAATTCAAAGCCTGATACAAGATTTAATAATTCTTGCAGCTTATCATTTACTTCTTTATTTTTGGACGCAATAATTTCACCGATTTTTTCAGAAAGGGTAATGATGTGATGCACACCACTTTTCTTCATTTGTGCACCAGTTGTAGGATATAAGCTCACTAAAGCACTTGCACCCATTTCGACTGTCGCTGTACGCGCTAAACGTTCTGTCCATTTATTATCGATTGTTTCAAAAATACCAATATTGCCTTTTTCATCGGTAATGGCCATCGGCGTTGCTGAAATTCCATCCAAATGGAAAGTCACCATTTGTAATTCTGGAAAGGCACGCCCCATACCATCACAATCAATTAGTGGTAATCCCAATTGTGCAGCTACGACAATCGGAATCATAGAGTTGACCCCACCGGCTTCCATTGGGTACGTCCCGGCAATTTTGTCTTTTCCTAAGTACTGTGCAAGCTTTTGGAAAACCTTCACAAATTCATCGCCACGTGGAAACTTCTCGACTAAAACAGAAGGCGCCCCCATCATTGCAGCAGGTATAAAAAAGTCCTCGTCTGCAATTTCCTCTACAGAATACAATTGTACTGGCCCATTTTTTTCAATAGCAGATAACGCCATAAGCTTACCAATGTATGGATCTCCTCCGCCACCAGTACCTAAAAATGCTGCGCCAATTGCAATATTTTCAATGGCTTCTTTATCTAAATATCTCATCAGTTTTCCTCCAATAGTATTGATTTTTGTACTGTGATACGATGTCCTACATAATAAATAACGAATGAAATAACGATTCCTATTAATGGCTGATTCGGTATTTGAGGTAATGCTGGGAAAATGGAACAAACAACTGGAGCACAAGCAATAACTGCACCCGCCAGCCATGCAAAAACACCTAAGCGATTTACGCCCTCTACCTCATGCCAACTATTTTTATTACCTTTATTCAACACCCAATAGGATGCAATCATCACACCTGCTACAGGTGGAATCATCGCTGATAATACCGACATAATCGGTGTAAAGTAATTAAGAATACCTACAACAGCTAATATTGTGCCAACTGTGCCAGCAATACCAATTGCTAGTTTTTCTTTTTCCTTTGAAACGTTAAAGACATTAATTAAGGCAATCCCTCCGGAAATGGCATTGACCAAATTGGTTTTCCATGTCGCTAAAATTAACGCCACGCCGCCAATAAATGGTGTGGCTATATTTAAAAAGACCGCTGTAATATCACTTGTTTGATAAGCAATTGTTAATACAGCGCCAACGCCAATCATTAAAATACCAGCTGGGATAATACCAAAAGTTGCCGCTTTCACTACATCCTCACGTTTTTTCGAAAATTGCGAATAGTCACCCGCTATTACGGCTCCTAAAGCAAATGAACCAATTGTAACGGCTAAGCCATCCATAAAACTCATCGTTTGTTGTGGTTTGTAGTCTAAGATAATTTGCAGATGGTCTCCCGTTAATGTTTGGACTAAGCCAATTGCACAAATGATAACTAATAATGGCACTGCAATATAACTTAATACACGTAGCACTTTCATGCCATAAATTGCTGAAATGACCATTACCAATCCACTTAGAAAAGAAGCGAATGGTGTAGGGATATTGATATGAAAATGTGCTAATAAATTCACTACCGCTACCCCACAAACATTGGCTTGAATACCAAACCAACCTAAGCAGGCAATCGCTAAAATAATGGATAATATTGTACGTGACCCTTTTTTACCAAATACTTGTCCCGCAATATGGACGGTTGGCTTTCCTAAATCACTGCTTTGCATACCTTGCAAAACCATAATGATGACTACAATTGTATAACCAACTAATGCTACGGCAAGTGCCATCGGTAAAGTCATACTTGAAATGAGTGTGTTCCCTACTAGTAAGCTCGGTATACAAATCATCGCGCCAGCCCAAATAATACCTAAACTATACCAGGACTGCTCGTTGCTATCGTTTCTCATAAAATGCCTCCTTCTATTACCTTGTTTCTTGAATGAATCTAATTATAAGAGAAACGGTGAAGGTACGTCTTTTTCATAAATAAAAAAAAGAATCTGAAATTTTGTCAATTTGAACAAAATTTCAGACTCTTTTAATCATTTATTAAGCGGTAAAGCATACAAGCCATATAGACATCGTAAAACTCCGAGTAAATTGTGACATCATTACCAATCAATTCACTTATTTTTTTAATGCGATATTTAACTGTATTTTTATGAATAAACAAAATCTTGCTACAGTCTTCAAAATTTCCATTAGCATCTAAGAGAAATGTCATTAAAGTTCTTAATGATTCTTTATCGTCTAATATAGGTTCAATGACTGATAAGTATTCTTCAATCATTTCTTCCCCTTGTTTACTTAAATCTATCGCTCTTTTCATCGATCTTATTTCCGCTGCTGTATACAATTTGCGCAATGGAAATATAGCATGCACCTTTTGTCCAACAACATTGACTAGCTGATACATTTGTCTTACAGCTTTCGTATTTTTCATTTTCGGCGAATAAATGATTTCCTCTATATAGCCGTTGTAATTTGTCGTTTGTATAAATTCACTTGCAATTTCAAATTCATTATATTTATATAAACAATTACCTACCAGCACAATGATGCTATGATCAATGCATTGAATTACCCTTGTTTTGTAATATTTTGAAAGCTGTTCATCCAATTCATCGCGAATACTTTTTTCTTTTGTTAAATCATTAATGGTCACTAACCACATCATTTGTACAGCTGAGACATCGATATGAAGCACCTTTGCCAAACGTCGCATTTTATCACTTTCATCATTAATGATTGCTTTGACTAACGCATACTCGCTAACATCATCATGTTTGTCACCCCAAAGATTGATGGCCATTTGTACTACTTCGCTAATTTTTTCAATCGTTCTTGCTGGCAATTTTGTATTCTCTTTAATAAGAAATAAATACAGTAGCTCACCATTTTTTTGTTGCACACTTTTATATTCAATCACACCAGCGATTTCATTATGGAAGAGCTTTAAATCACCTTTATGTCGGACCAAATTTCGTGAGAATGCCATGATAATTTTCGCTACATCTAAGGAAGAGTTTCTAGGCCACATCACTTGGTTCACAATTTCAAAGTTCGTATTGGTTAAGACTATATTTGCTTTCAACCGATCAGCTAACATTTTCAGCGTAATTTCTACACTTCTTAAATGCTCTGGCAGCAACGACACTTTTTCTAATGTTTCCTTTACGAAGTGGTCATTAACCGTTTGGTTACGTATGATGGTTTCCATCACTTCATAAATGACCTCATTATATCTTAGAGAATAATCATTTTTAGGCATGCAAATAATAAGAAAATCTAACTCTTCAGCTAGTTGCAGAACCTCTCTAGGAATTTCCGGTAAAACAATACCAACATAATATAAGATTAAACCTAATTCACCTAGGTCATGTAAATATTGAATGGTTTCACATTGTTTTACAACACCATTTCGAATCGAATAAAAAGAACTAATGACGAGTTCTTCAGCATACCACTCTTCTTGCACTGTTTGGACGATTTTCGAACAAAAATCTCCATCTGAAACTTCTAAAACAGATAAAGAGGAAACCGTTCGATTAAGATTATTGTAACCTGTTAATACTTCCGCTCCTCTAAATGATGGTAATTGCAGCAAATCATTTACTGTTACCCCCATATTTCTTCACCACTACTTCGTTAAAAATTTGTACACTATTAAACTATATTGGCATCTTTACTGAAGGTACCTTAAGGAAAAGGGTATCACATTCGACATAATGTTTCAAAAATAGACATTTTTCATGATGTTCACATAATACTCTATTTTGACACAATTATATGCGTTCCTAAAAACTACATTGGCAACTTTTAAAGAACATTCATTAACAGTTATTTTATGGTAATATTATAATAAAATTTAGTAAGCACATAGGGAGAATGACAATGGTAGAAGTAAAAAATAGCCGTAGAAACATGCAAGCAGATTGCCAAAACTGTTTTGGCTTATGCTGTACCGCATTAAATATTGTCGCATCAAGTGATTTTGCAATGAATAAACCTGCCGGTGTGCCGTGTGCAAACTTACAATCTAACTTTGGCTGTCAAATACATCATACTCTAAGAAACAAAGGATTTAAGGGATGTACCGTTTATGATTGCTTAGGGGCAGGTCAATGGGTATCGCAAATAACCTTTAGTGGACAAGATTGGCGAAGTAAACCTGAAATAGCTGCTAATATGTTTCAAGTATTTCCAATAATGGAGCAATTATTTGAAATGATTGCCTTCATAAATGAAGCTATTAGCTATGACCTATCACAGCCTTTTTCCGAACAATTACTTGAACAATTAGAGAAAATGCAAAACTTCATTAAGCTAGATGTGGAGGGATTGTTAGCTTTACATATTCCTTCCATTCGCCAACCGATAAATGACTTACTATTAAAGACAAGTGAACAAATTCGTAAGCAGTTTAATATGGGTAATAAGAATACACGCAACACTAATTGTCGAGGAGCAGACTGGACTGGCAAGAATTTAAAGGGCAAAGATTTAACTGCAACAGATTTAAGAGGTGCTTATTTAATCGCAACTAATCTACAAAATGCGGATTTAAGAGCAGCAGATTTTATAGGGGCAGATTTACGAGATGCCAATGTATGTGGGGCAAATCTTTCGACTGCGATGTTTTTAACACAAATGCAAATCAATTCAGCCATTGGCGACGATCAAACAAAACTACCATTTTATTTAAGCATGCCACCACATTGGCACAATAAAAAAGAGACAGATTAGAAGAATTCTACTCTTCATTCTGTCCCTTTTCGTTATTTCGCTTGTTTCTTTTTATAAAAAATCGTCGCTATCACTAGCACAAGTAAAATGGCTTGCCCAATAATGGTTTCAATAGTTGGATAGAAGCCGATAAAGCTAATAACTGGCAAACCATCAACAATTGTCGTTGGCACGCTATCTCGAAGCTGTAATGTATGCAAGCTGACACCAATAATTTTAAATGCCAATACATAAATTAACACCGTTGCCACAGCAAAAAGCTTATGAATAGCAATTTTGCCACTCGCTTTAAACAATACAATGGCTATTACTGCTAAAATAACAAGCGCTAGGAGAATACCGAGGATAAATTGGGATGTCGCCATTTTTGGTGCAATTCCTGCATAGAACACAAGTGTTTCTGCCCCTTCACGGAACACTGATAAGAAGCTGACAGACGCCATCGCAAAAACCGAACCACTGGAAATGGCGTTACTCATTTGTTTTGAAATATAACGGTTCCAACTTGCGACACTCGATTTGCTATGAAGCCAAATGCCGACGCCAATCATCATCGCCGCAGCAACAAGCCCTACATATCCTTCCATCATTTCACGGTTTGCATCCACTGTTGCTGAATTAAAAATTGTAGACATAAAAACAGCAGCTACCGCTGATAAAGCTATCCCTGCAAATGCCCCTACATAAATCCATTTGCGTAACGATTTTTGGCCTGATTTATTTAAAAAGGACACTAATGCCAAAATAATAAGTAATGCCTCTAAGCCTTCACGTAATAAAATTAATGCTGAGTCCCAAATCGTATAATCTGAATTGCCTTGAATTAATGCAATTTCAGTTCGGAAGTGCTCAAGCTTACTTTTAATGGCTTTGCTATCGACCTGAGATTTTAATAAGTCACTAACTAAAATCGGCATATCACTTTCAATTTTCGTATATAGACTACCATTGCGTGTTGAAATTTCGATTTCTACGCTCGGCCAAATCGTAATGAATTCGCGGACTTTATCGGATGCCGCTTTGTAATCACCTTTTTCAATTAACTCATTGGCCTCATCAATATAAGCAATTAAAGAAGCTAAAGAATATTCTCCCTCTACAACTTGTGCTGTATCTTTACCTGCAACAAAATTATCAATTGTTTTCTTTAATTCTGCATATTGGGATTGCATCAAAGCTACATCGGGCTCTTCTGAAGAAATGGTTATACGTAAAAAGGCCATTTGTGTTTCAATTTGTCCATACATTGCAATACTTTGTTCACGAACGGGTCTTTCATTTTTATTCCATTTTATATTAAAATCTTTGTACGCAGCGTCTATTGTCGAAATATCTCCACTCGCTAATGCTTGTTCAAACGTTGCCATAATTGGCTTCATTTTTGAACCAAAGTCAGCACGTTGCTGCTTTTGATCTACTGGGTTTTCAAGCTTTTCCAATGCACGTAAAGCATTCGATAAGGCGGACAATGCCGTAAGTCGCTCTTCTTTTGACGAAGCATTTACAGCTTGGTCGAGTATTTGATCGACCTCTTTTTTGGCTTCGGTTTGCTCTGATGAAACAGTGGACCAGTCAGTAGCAAATTGTTGTAAGGCACGTTCTGCATCTGCTTCCTTGTCTTGCTTTGTATTCATCAGCGCATCACTAATGGAAATATATAAGTGACTATATGATTCGGCTGCTTGCACGGGTAAAGCAAGGGTCACGAACAAGCAGACAATGATGCTACAGCGCGTTAAAAAGTGCTTCACCTAAATAACTCCCCTTTTGTACGCCAGGGAAGCAAGCAAACACTGCACTGCCTCGATGGGTAATATATTCATTCAACTTATCCATTCGACCTAAACTGTTTTGAACAGTAATAAATTGTGCTGGATCTTTTTGGAAAGAGATAAAAATAAGCCCTGCATCGTGAGCCCCTGTATTGGACATCACTCCAGATGCGTAAGAGTAGGAACGTCGTAAAATCCGCGCACCTGATTTACGTGCTAAATGGACATGTGATGTATCAGGCATCACATACTCACCTTTGCTATCTTTCGCTTCTACATCAAAATCATCAAATTCCTTCGTTTTACCAAGTGGGGCACCACTATCACGATAACGACCAAACGTCGCTTCTTGGTCTTTTAAAGACGTACGATCCCAAGTTTCAAGATGCATTTGCACTTTGCGAGCAACTAAGTAGGAACCACCTTTTAGCCAGCCTTTATCTATCCATACAACTTTATTTAAATCTTGTTCATCCGTAATGGTAGGATTGACTGTACCATCTTTAAATGCAAATAAATTGCGCGGTGTTCCCCCTTGTGCTGGGAATGAATTAAAGCCAGCTTGTGACCATTTAATTTCTACTTTTCCAGAAGCCGCACGCACTAAATTACGAACAGCATGGAACGCCACTTGCGGATCATCAGCACATGCTTGAATACAAAGATCACCACCTGTATATTCCTTTTGCAACTGATCTTTTGGAAAATGTGGTAGTTCGGCTAATTCAGCAGGTTTTAAATGGGCCATACCAAGCTTATCAAATAAAGAAGGACCGACACCTACAGTAATCGATAAATTGGAAGCATTTAATCCTTCTGCTTCTCCTGTATCGCCAGTCGGTACTCTTGTATTAGTAGTTAAATCTACCATTAATTCACCATTCATTAAGCGGACCATAAGAGGAGTCCATTCTTGAAATAGCGCTTGTAGCTCTGCTTTCGATGTCACTAAAACCGTTAAAGAAGCAAAATAAATATTTTTTTGAACAGGTGTACAAATACCAGACTGATGTTTGCCATAAAAATTCACTTTGTTCTTTGCAGTTGTGCTATCTGCGACAGGCTCGAACACATCATAGCCCATCGCTTTCATAACGCCTCCAAAGCCAGAAGCACCAATAGCAATACCAGCTACACCCATGCCTGTTAGCTTTAGCATCTCACGACGCGATATTTTTTTATCAATCCATTTATCTTCATTTGACGCTGTCATTCATTATCACTCCAAAATAATGCCCATTTGACTTAATGGTTCACCTAACTGGTTCACCGCAGTTGCAAGTGCCTTCGTATTGTCTTCTGTTAATTCTTCGTAAGATATATAGCCCCCATCAGCTGTTGCATGCTGTGCTAATAAATCATCTACTGCTTTGAATTTTTCATCCAATGTAGCAACTAATTCTTGATCTTTCGCTTCTAATTTTGTACGAAGTATTTCAAAGATTTTTTCTGCCCCTTCAATATTCGCTTTGAAATCGTAAAGATCTGTATGGGAGTAGATTTCTTCTTCACCCGTTATTTTTGATGTGGAAACTTCATTTAATAAGTCCACCGCTCCTGTAATCATTAAATCAGGCGTTACTTCAACTGTTTGCACGAGTGCATGTAATTCTTTTGCGTCTGCTAGTAGCTGGTCTGCCACCGCCTCATAGCCAGCAGTTGTATTTTCTACCCAGAGTGCATGTTCAAGCTTATGGTAGCCAGTCCACTCCTCTTTGCCTTTCCCTTCTTCTTCGATATCGGCTAAACGACCGTCAATTCGTGGATCAAGGTCACCGAAGCTTTCGGCAATTGGTTCAGAACGCTCAAAATACATACGTGCTGGTGCATAGGCTGCCTTTGCACCTTCTATATCACCTGCTTTAAACAGGTTCACAAATTTTTCTGTACTTAGCAAGAATTGATCCATTTGTTCTAATGCAAATTGTTGATAGGCTGCTAGTTCACTAGTTAAATCTACAGCTGGCGTTTGAGCTGTTTGCTCTGTTGCTGGTTTGTCCTCTTTTTTCACTTCATCTGCATTGCCGCAGCCTGCCATAAGAATGCCACCTGCTACTAATACTGACAATAATGATTTGTTTTTCATGCTAAATACCTACTTCCCGAATTAGTTTCTAACGTGAATGATAATCATTATCACATTCGATTGCAAGAAGTATTTTTAAAATAAGAAAAAAACGTCATTTTGCAGTTGAATTTTCTAAACAACAAGCAAAAAAAACGTTTTTTCTACAATATAATGATTCTAATCTACTAAATATTGATTTGTTTCATCTTTTCATTTTTTCCATATAAGAAATAATAAAGTATGATTGATAGGAAAATAACGGCAACCATCGCTAAAAAGATAGCACTATATCCCATCGTCGGTACAAAAAAGCCTAACAAATAAGGTCCTATGCCTAGCCCTAAATCATATAAAATGAAATACGTTGACGTTGCTAGCCCTAATCGTTCGTTTGGTGTAACTTTAATAGCTATTGCTTGTGCGACTGAGTTGAAATTGCCGTAACCTATACCAATTAAAGCCCCAGCTATTAAAAATACAACAGTACTTGTGGCAGCACTAAATGCATACATGCCAATGGCAAATAATACAAGACAAGGATAAATAATAATATTAGCACCTCTTGCATCAAGCAATTTCCCCGTAAATGGACGACTAGCTAAAATAACAAGTGCATAGACGATAAAGAAATAACTACCTGCCGTTACTAAATTAAGCTCTTTTGCATAGAACGTCATAAATGACATGACACCTGAATATGCAAAGCCAATAACCAGTGCTACAAAAGCAATCGGTAAAGCACGCATTTCGATAAAGTTGCTTAGCTTTAAGCCAGCCTTGTCAGCACCTTTATTCGCATTTTTCGGTGCATCTGGAACTTTCACAATAAAATACATCATAAAGCAAATAATAGCTAATACTGAATCGACCGCAAAAATCATGCGATAGTCTTCAAATAATTGTGTTAATAATATGCCGATAAAGGGCCCAACTGCCGTTGCTAAAATAGCACTTAAGCTGTAATAGCCAATCCCTTCACCGCGACGCGCTGGTGGTAAAATTTGAGCAATAATAGTACCCGTTGCCGTACTTGCTATACCAAGCCCAATACCTTGGATTAAACGATTAAGTATTAAAAGTGGTAAATTTAAGGCAATAAAATACGACATCGTCGCTAACATAAATAGTAATAAACCACAAAATAATGTTTTTTTACTGCCCCAATCACCGATAATACGCCCTGTACCAAGACGGCCAAATAACGTACCGATAATAAAAATACTTGATACGAGCCCTGCTGTACTTGTTGAAGCGTTAAAATTTTCTACTGCATATCCAGCTATTGTTACCATTAATAAATAAAAAATTAACGTAATTGTAAAATTGATTAGTGATACGATTAAAAAGTCTTTGGTCCATAATTTCTGTCTAGATACTTCCACTTGTTTCCTCTCCTACTGCTGAATGTTTTTACTTATGTTTGCTAAAACCCGAGAAGCAATTTCAATATCTTGCTTTGAAACACCAGCTAACGCTTTTTCTAATAATGGTTTTATATGCTCTTGAATTTCTTCCACAATTTTTTCGCCATTTGGCGTTAATCGGACAACTTTTGCTCGTTTATCTTTCCCAGTTACCGTCTCGACATAACCAAGATCTACTAGCTTTTGCACAAGCCTGGTGACACTAGGCTTTTCAATTGACATAAAGTTTGCAATTTCAACGAGTGAATGCGGCCCTTTATCAGTTAAAAAACGTAACACAGCCCACTGAGAACTATATAGTTGATATGGTTCCAATTGCTTGTTAAGTTGATTCGTAAACGGTCGGTACATTAAACGAAATTCATTAAAAAATTGCTGTTCAATCGTCAAATTAATCACCCCTAAATTAGTTACCCTAGCTAACTATATATCAAATAACACCATTTGTCTAGATAGCTGCTTGCTAGTTACAGTTTGGTTTGCCTATTTTGTTTCAACAAAAAAAACAACTGAACAGCGCAAGCCATTCAGTCGTTTTTCCGTAATAAATATAAAAAATAGGGTGCACCGATACATGCTACAACAATACCTGCGGGCACAGTGGCACTAGAAATGACCACACGTCCAATGGTATCCGCCAACATTAATAAACTTGCACCGATACATAATGTGATTGGTAAAAAGAATTGGTAACGTGGACCTACAAGCTGCTTTGCAATATGCGGTGCCATTAAGCCAATAAAGGCAATACCACCCGTTACAGACACAGCGGCAGCAGCAAGGGCAACCGCCACCAGTAATAATTGCAAACGTTCTTTTGCGATATTCATACCTAATCCAATGGCTGTTTGCTCAGTCATAGCTAGTACATTTAAGACATTAGCTTTATACAAAATAAAGGGTATGCAAATTACTAGCCACGGCACTAATGCCCATAGGAAAGGCCAATCTGTTCCCCATACACTCCCAGCAAGCCATTGTGCAATAAACTGCACATCTGAGCGTTCCGCTGAGGAAATAAGCAACATCATGACGCCCGATAATGCCGCTGCTACACCTACCCCAATTAAAATAAGTTGCACAGGTTGCACGCCTTGATTGCGCTTATAAGAAAAAAAGTAAATACAAAGTGCCGTTAATACCGCACTCAAAAACCCTACAACTGGTAATATATAGGTAAAGTGTGGTAAATCACCGTTTACACATAAATAAAAGACCGTAATCCCCACACCAGCACCTGCATTGATGCCGATAATGCCAGGATCCGCTAAATCATTTCGTGTAACCCCTTGTAAGACTGCCCCTGCTAATGCTAAAGCCATACCCGCCGCTGCGAGCACAAATAGTCTTGGCAAACGGACAGAAAACAAAACAAAGGACTCTTTAAAGCTACCATCCCCAAACAAGATAGGTAGTATACGATCAATGGACACAGAAGCTGCGCCTAGCGAAATGCCCATAATAAAAATAAGCAATGTAAGCACGATCCATACGGTAAGCCAAGTTCGTTGTTTTTTTTGTGCAACTTTAAGCAAATTGGCGACCTCCCTTCCGTACAAGTAAGAGGAAGAACGGCAGGCCGATAATTGAAATAATGGCCACTACAGGCGTTTCATAAGGTGCATTGACGATGCGAGCAAGTAAATCGGCAGCGACCATTAATAAGCCACCGATCAGTGCACTCATCGGTAAAACAAAACGATAATCTGTCCCAACTAAGGCACGGACAATATGCGGTACCATTAGGCCAACAAATGCTAAATTACCTACGAGCGCAACCGCAGAGCCCGCAAGTATAACAACAACGAACATCATTATCACTTTAATCACCGTTGTGTTCTGACCTAAACCGACAGCTACCTCTTCATTTAAACTTAAAATTGTCAGCTGACGACTGAATATAAACGCAATGACTAAACCGAAAACAATCACAGGCACAATCATTAATGCTTGCCATGTTGTACCTACTAAACCACCGCTTGTCCACATCGATACATCTTTTGCAATTTTAAATAATATGCCCGTACCATCAGCCACTGCTTGTAAAAGAGCCGATACAGCTGCACCAGCTAACACAAGCTTTAATGGCGAAAAACCACCTTTTGTGGATGCACCGATACTATAAACAATAATCATCCCTATACCCGCTCCGATAAAACATGCAAAAATCAACATATAAAACGAAGATTTCGGGAGGAATGCCGACATTATTGCTAGAGCGGCATTGGCACCTGCTGTTAAACCAAGAAGCCCAGGGTCTGCTAAAGGGTTCCTTGTAACCCCTTGCATAATGGCCCCTGCTACTGCCAGTGCACTGCCAACAAAAATTGCTGCAATAATACGAGGAAATCGTATTTCGCGCAAAATTGCATAATGCTTACCGCCTTCTTGGCCTATTATTGCTTGATAGACATCTTGTAAACTTGTATTCGCAGCGCCAATACAAAGCGAGAGTGCTACTATGACTGCTAAAACGAGCAGTGATAGTAACACTTGAAGCCAAAACGGGAAATGCCGAAACTTTGTCATTTGCCTTCGCTACTCTCTACCGAAATTATTGTAAAAACTTCTCTTTAAAGAATTTTAATTGATATTCTAATGTGATAGGGTCATTAAAGTAAAACGCATTACCATTGATTTCGAATAAATGACCTTTTTTCACAGCCTCTAAATCTTTATACCAGCCTGCATCTGTAATAGAAGACTCTTGGCCATTAAAAGTACTAAAGATTACATAGTCGCCTGCGTATTCATTTAAAACTTCACTAGAAATAGCGAAATAACCTGGTTTCAATGCATCCTCTTTCACTTTTTCAGGCATGTTTAAACCCATTTCTTGATATAAAATTTCAGTTCCACGACCCCAATTATCGCCATAAACATACATCTGTTTGTTAAACATTTCAGCAACCGTTACTGTTGCATCGTCACCAATTTTTGCTTTAATTTCTTTTCCTGCTTCAGCAGCGCGTTGTTTAAAATCGGCTACCCATTTCGTTGCTTCATCTTCTTTGTTTACAACTTTACCAATCTCAATAAATTGTTGTAAATAATCGACTTTACCATAAGTAAATAACACTGTCGGTGCAATTTCCGCTAATTTATCGGCATTTTCAATACCATTTAAACCAATAATTAAATCTGGATCAAGCTCAATGATTTTTTCAATATCCGTATTTTCAACTACCACTGCATCTTTAATAGCCTCTTTAAAGTTTGGATTATCTGCTGCCCATGAATCTACACCAACAACATTGACACCAAGTTGCATTAAATCCCCAACAAATGACGATAACACGACTACGCGTTGAGGATTAGCAGGTACTTCAATTGGACCTGTTTCAGATTGATAGGTAATCGTTTCTGCTGATGAAGATGCATTGGTGCCCTCATCTTCTTTCTTTGCACTATCTTCTTTATTGCCGCATGCTGCAAGAACAAGTACGACAAGCATAAACATTGGTAAAAGCCACTTTTTCATTTGGATATCCCCTTTAAGTTGTTTGTAATAAGTTGTATGTAATGCACATCGGTTTGTTCGTTCGTGGATCTTTTCCAATGACTGCATCAATATGAAACACTTTTTGTAATACTTCAGGTACAATGACTTCTTCAGCTGTACCGAATTTCACAAGCTCACCTTGTGACAGCGCCACAATATAATCGGAAAAACGGGCTGCTTGATTTAAATCATGAAGCACCATAACTATCGTGCGACCTTCCTCTTCATTGAGCTTACTTAATAATTCTAAAACCTCTAATTGATGGGCCATATCTAAATACGTCGTAGGCTCATCTAAAAAAATAATATCGGTTTCTTGTGCTAATGCCATGGCAATCCAGACACGTTGCCGCTGTCCACCAGACAAGGCATCCACGGTATGCTGACGAAACGCATCTGTTTTCGTAACCATGAGGGACCAATCAATTACTTCTTTATCTTTTTGCGATAAATTACCGAACCCCTTTTGATATGGGAATCGACCGTAAGACACAAGTTCTTCTACTGTTAAACCATGTGCACTTTCTGGACTTTGCGGCAAAATAGCGAGCTCCTTCGCCAATTCTTTCGTATGCATTTTGGCAATATTTTGACCGTCTAAAATAACCTGTCCACTGTCATGCTTCAAAATTCTTGTAATAGCCTTTAATAGCGTAGACTTGCCACAGCCATTGGAACCAATAATGGTTGTAATTTTTCCATCTGGAATTTGTAATGATAAATCATGCACAATGGTTTTATTGTCATAGCCAACACGAATCGATTCAATTTGTAAACGCAAAACATACCCTCACTTTCTTTTTAAGAATACACATGATATGATAGCAATAAAGCGATATTGATAATCATTATCACTACAGATAGTCTAGTTTTCCTATAAGTATTTGTCAAATACTTTTTTAATATTTTTTTAAGGATGTGGCGATACAAGTGCAAGATATATACGATGTGACGATTATAGGTGGTGGGCCCGCGGGCTTATATAGTGCGTTTTATAGTGGATTACGAGGATTAAAAACAAAATTATTAGAAAGTCAGGAGCAATTAGGTGGGAAGGTCTTACTTTATCCTGAAAAACTAATTTGGGATATTGGTGGTCATCCCCCTATTTTAGGTGAGCAATTTGTTAAACAACTGATTGCCCAAGCGAAAACATTCGATCCAACCATGTTAACTGGCACAAAGGTCGACTTTATCGAACGACTAGGTGAACTATTTGTTTTACATACTGCACATGGTGAGAAACATTATTCAAAAACAATTCTTTTAGCTATCGGTGGCGGCATTATTAACCCTCAAAAACTGACGCTAGAAGGTGCTGAAAAATACGAAATGTCAAATTTGCACTATACAGTTCAGTCCTATAAGCGGTTTGTTGATAAGGAAATCATTATATCAGGTGGTGGCAATGCTGCAATTGATTGGGCAGTAGAGCTTAGCCCAATTGCTAAAAATGTTACGGTTGTATACCGGAAAGATAACCTTTCAGCTCATGAAGCAACGGTGAAAGAGGCCATCGATGCTGGTGTTCAAATCGAATGCAACACAACAATTACAAAACTTTCAGCAAATATTGATAAAACAGCTATTGAATTTGTGACTTGTCAAAATTCGCAATCACAACAAAGCTATACACGGCAAATTGATGAAGTAATTGTTAGTCATGGCTACAATCGGGAAGCATCATTGACATTTGATGAGGCCATATCCATTCGTAAAAAGGATGACTATTATTTTGAGGGTAAAGCAACTGGTGAAACTGCACAACCAGGCATTTTCGCAGCAGGCGATATATTATCGTTTGAAGGTAAAATCCATCTTTTACTTGGCACGTTCCAAGATGCTGCCAATGCCGTGAACTCAATCAAAACGTATTTAGAACCAAGCGCTCATCGGAACGCCGTTGTTTCTTCCCATAACGAAGTCTTTAAAGAAAAAAACCGCTCCATTATTGAAAACAGCTTGTTAAGATAAAATAGAAAAAGTGTTAGATTGACTCCAGCAATCTAACACTTTTTTATGCGAACGATGGTGTCCCGCTTTGACAGGGATTTGTTCTAACCTATCGGCGATTTATGGACTTCTATCGGCGAATTCTTTAGGTTTATCGGCGATTCACGAGCTTCTATCAGCGATTTCCTATGGTTTATCGGCGATTCATGGACTTCTATCGGCGATTGGCCACTCTTGCTAACAGTTATATCCATGCCTTTATCTAAATGTGGAAAAGTTACACGATATTAATCATTTAAACCTTTACCATCGAGAATATGTTGCGTATATTTTTCAATTCTAGAGACGCGCGTTTTAGCTTGCTTCGCCTGAGAAAAATAAAAAATATAGGCTCTTTGGCGACCAGGTGTTAAGGCTTCAAATGCTATTTTCAAGGCAGGAAGTTCATCGAATTTCGCTTGCAGTTCTTCGGGCATTTCGTAATCTTCATGCGTTTTTAACGCCACGACCAGCCCTGCTTTTTCAATTTCAATTGCTTGTTGAATATAGGCTTTTAAGTCGCTTTCCATTGCCATAATTTCTTGGACATTTGTAAAGCGAATTTGGCGTGCCGCTTGCACATTTTCCGTTTGTTGAATAAGAATTCCTTTTGAATCCTTTAACAACGCACCCTTATGGAACAACAGGGCACAGTATTTTTTAAATCCATGAATTAATACGACATTCTTATTGTCCACTGTATAGCAAGGGTGCATCCACTTATAATCTTCTGTCAGTCCACAGTCCAAAACGATATTTCTTAACGCAACATATTCTTCTTGCCACGTTTTTGCTTTACGAATAAAGTCATCTACCTTAGGATTTGTTTTCTTTATTGTCAAAACCAAACACCCCTTATTAATCATTTCCTATTCCAATTGATTAATAATAAGACATTCATTGGGCTGTTGTCTAGCTACAGTTCATCATCACTATCATTGCTCATTCTTATTCCAATTTAATTTCCCTATGTAAAAAATCCTTATACTATTTTCGCTCAAAAAAATAGAGGGTAAATATATTTTATCCTCTATTAATAAGCCATTATCAACTATTTACTTTTTAAGTACTCTCTATCGTTAATTGAAACCATCGCCCAAAAGTAGCCTTATTGTATAAGTACTATTAATCTTCAACTAGGTTCTAAATAGACTAAATAAAGATCCCATTTGTCTCAACATATTCACTCCACTTGTGATAGTGTCAGCGTGCCCCTTCATGGCACTTAGATTATCTGCTAAATTTCCAAAGCGAGAAATTCGGGGCTGTTGATTATTGTACGAGCTAGGTTGTGGACGCATATTTTGCATCATCGGATCAAAACTTTGTCTATACCTTCTTGGTACTGGCCTTCTTCTAGGATTCGGCGAATAATATGGCATCAATTCACCTCCTATACATAAATCGTTTACTATAGTATACGTCTTGTTTTTTTTATTGTTTAGACATTTGAAGACATTACAGCAAAATAAATAATATAAACGATACCTAAAAATATATTGAAAATTAATAATGAATTCTTTGTCATCAGTTTTTTCGTATAATCCAACTCATTCCAAATTCAGGAACCATACTTTAATATTTCCATACTATACTAACAACAATAAAAAGAAGGTGTTCGTTATTCCAAATTCCAAATATCTCGATTTTTTGGCCGAATTCGGTGTTAGTGGAGCACATCCGGGTGGTTTAGCTTTAACAAAAGAACTATTAAAGCATGAGCACATTGATAATAAACTAAAAATTTTAGATGTGGGCTGTGGTACAGGCCAAACAGCAGCCTATTTAGCTTCCAAATATCAAGCCCATGTGACGGCTATTGATAATAATGCCATCATGGTTGCGAAAGCTAAAAACAGAATGGCCAAACATCGCCTCCCCATGCAAATCATACAAGCCTCCCTTGAACATATGCCATTAGCAAATAAGCAATTCGATTTGATTATTTCTGAATCTGTGCTGTCCTTTGTCAAGAATAAACCTCAAGCACTTGATGAAATTTATCGGGTTTTACAAGACGGGGGTAAACTTATTGCCATTGAGTTTACAATTAAACAACTGCTGGATACAAAGAGTACGGAGGACATTAAACAATTTTACGGTTTTGATTCTTTATTCATGAAAAAAGATTGGGTTGCTCTATTTAAAAATGCAGGATTCCAAACGATTCGAATACGCAAAAATAAGTCCATTTCTTCAGCACCTGAATTTAACGTCTCACAACATATCGAACCAGCGCTATATCAAGTCATGGATCAACATATTGCCATGAATAACAAATATGATGGGATATTGGACTATCGAATTTACGATTGTACAAAATAGTTTAGTAGCGTATGATTGTTCACTGCGTCAAACATTCATAGCAGAAATCATACGCTTCTGTTTAAGTGGCTAAGCGTTTTTGAGGAATAAATAGGAGCGATTATCTTATTTTTTCTATAAAATGTTTTAATATTCTAGCAGTCAAACCCCAAATAGTATATTGCTCATAATCATAAAACCATTCTTCCATTGAACGAGTTCTCCATTGATACTGTGCACCGTTAACAATTTTATCAAAAGGAAAATCTAAAGAAGGCACTGGTTCAATCGAAACTAAATGCATATAAGGCTCATACTGTAATAACCAGTCTAGTGGTACTGTAAATACTTCTTCCACTTCTTGTTTGTTGTAGCCAGCAATAATTTGCTTATAATCAATGACAGCCACAAATGGGTACGTAACAAATGCAGACGACGCTACATATGGACTTAATTGTCCAACAACTTGGACTGTATTCGGGTCGATGCCTAATTCTTCATGCGTTTCTCGTAATGCCGCAGCTAATGGCGAGGCATCACTGGCGTCGATTCGCCCACCTGGAAAACTAATATCACCCGGTTGTTTTCTCATCGTCATTGATCTTACTTCAAAAAGTATGTGCCACTTTCCATCTACTTCGACAAGTGGTATTAACACCGCAGAACGAAAAGCTGTTTGCTCCCCTATAAATAAAGATTGGCTTTGTTGTAACTGATGCTTCAATTTATCTAGAAACATGAGATTTTGTTCACCTCAATAGTTTATATTCTTTTTTATCGTAACATTAAAAGATCATTGGATAAAGATTCTACTTTGAATTATTGAGTTTCAATAAAAAAATGCAGAGGAGGCTTTATTCCCCCATCTGCATAGCTTATGGTTGTAAAACAATTTTCCCGATACTTTTACGACTTTCCAGTAATGCATGTGCTTTTGCTCCATCTTCTAAAGCAAAGATGGTCGGTTGTTGTATTGTAATCATACCTTCTGTCAGCCAATCAAATAATTGTTGTGAACGGATTTTTCTTTCCTCAAATGACGTTAACACATTCCAAAGGTCTCCTCCAGTTAATGTTTTGGAAGTATCCATTAACATGCGCGGATTAATCGGCTCTGGATCTCCGCCCGACATACCGAAAAATACCACTGTACCGCCAATCTTTGTTGCCTCAAAACTATCTTGTAGTGTAGCGCCCACCGATTCATACACAACGTCCACACCTAGACCATCTGTGATTTCCTTCACTTTTTGCACCCATTGCTCTTCATATAAAAAAACTTGATCTGCGCCGATATGAGAAGCTGCCTGTGCTTTTTCTTTTGTAGAAGTAATCCCTATAACGTTAGCGCCCTTTAACTTCGCCATTTGGATTAAGTTTTGACCAACTCCACCTGCTGCTGCATGAATCAACACTGTATCCCCAGGTTGAATGGCATAGCTATCTGTTACTAAATATTGAGCCGTTAAGCCTTGTAATAAAATGGTAGCGGCCGTCTCAAAAGAGATTTCAGCTGGTAATACAATCACTTTATCGCGTGGCACTACGACCAATTCTGCATTGGCAAATGGAACATCTGCAAAGGCAATGCGGTCACCTACTTGTATATTGTGGATGTTTGCACCTACTTTTTCAACTACCCCAGCGCCCTCATAGCCCAAAATAAAAGGAGGCTGACCTACTAAATGGTAATTCCCCTTGCGTCGATAAATATCCGCAAAATTTAACCCTACTGCTTTCATGCGTACTAATATCTCATCGTCCGTCATAATCGGATCTGCTATTTCTTTGTATTGTAAAACTTCAGGACCACCGAATGTTTCAAAGACTAATGCTTTCATAATTTAACCCCTTGCTAAGTGATGTAGCACTATCTTACGCTAACGAAAAAGGGCAAGACAACTAATTTGTCTTAGCATAGCATTTGATATGGAATAAAAAGGGTTTCTAAGTTAATCATCGAATATAGCATTAATGGGGGGAATAAAAATGGAAATAACCATACAGAGAACAACAGAAGACGAAGCAACCGTTCTATTAGCGATTCAGAAAGAAGCATTTCTTGAAGATTTAACACGCTATCACGACCACGAAACAAATCCAGCAAACGAAACGATTTCAAGGCTTAGGACGAAAATTCAAAACTATACCCATTTTACAATTTGGCTTCAGGATGAAATCATAGGTGGTATTGATATTCGAGAGTTAAACAATCATGTATACCGTTTAAATAGAATCTACTTGGCAAAAGCCCAGCAAAATAAAGGATTCGGCAGTCACATTATGCACTGGGTTGAAAATCAGTTTTCTTGTGCACTGGAATGGCATTTGGATACGCCTCATCTAAATACACGAAACCATCATTTTTATGAAAAGCTCGGCTATCAAAAGGTGGGAGAACATCGAATTTCTGAAACATTACTTTTATTTGACTATGTGAAAAAAGTGGAAAAATAAATGCGAAAACAAAAAGTCAGTAGCGAATCCATCACTACTGACATCTTTATGTTCTACTTTGCTGTCAAGGAGACATTATTGGCAGTTGCCCAATTGTTGATTGGTTGGACTTTATATGTGCCACCGGACTTCAATGTCTCATCAATTACATCAAAAATACCGACCGCACCATTACGTGAAGAATAGCGATATTGCGCTTGTAATGTTGAACCATCTTCAGCTTGTAATGCCACAGAACGGCCTGCAAATAGCTCCATTCCTGGATCTTTATCGAGCGTTACTTGGAATGATGTTGCATCAATCGGTTCTACCGACTTAATCGTTAAAGGCGCCATATCCGTAGCCGTAAATGTTGGATTTTTAATTGTTGCCCAGTCAGCCGTCACCGTATATTTCGTTCCTGCCTTCATTGCTTTTCCTTCTGGTAAACGGAATTTTGGTGCCTGTCTGCCATCTGCCGCTTGTGTAAAAAGCACGTAATCTGCCTGTAGCTTGTCACCATTCTCAGCCGTCAATGTCACAACACGGTCTCGTAACGAAGAGATAACTTGATAATGCTTGCCTTTGTCGTCCTCATTGTTATCATTAACTTGGAACGACAAGTCTCCCCTTGCCTCTTTATATGCTTCAATAATATTTGCATAATCAGTTACTCCTTGCTCCTTCAATGACTCCAGTTCAAATGTATCATTGGCAACCTGCTTTGCTTGACTAATATTTATTTTTTCATCACTGCCATCAAAAGCCTTCGTTTCTCCATCTTTGTATCTTAGTGTATAAGTAGTACCAGCCTTCTGCATTGTAACCGGTACGATATACGTACTTTTAGCCCCTATTTTTAAGCGCGGTACATTGACGATCGCTAAATCATGATTAAACGAAAAATTTCTTTTGATTGTATCTAAATTTTCTACTTTCACGCCTTCTTCTGATAATGGTTCACTAAACGTTACTTGTAATGTCATAATGTTTAAAGGTTTTATTTCGGTAATTTGAACTGCTTGTTCACTATCATTTTTCATATTTTGCTGCGTTTGCCCTTGCTGTGTTTCCGTCTGTTTATTAAAAAAATTACATCCCGATAGTGTTAACAAAGCTATTAACAAAATAGGTGTGATAATACGCCATTTGTTTATCATTTGGATAACTCCCCCTTCAAGTATTAGTCGTTCCTCCATAACCATTCTTGCCCATGCCGTATCATTGTTATACTTGCCTATCTTTGTCCCCTAGTATGGCCTTTATCTAGAAATAAAAAATAGTATGCAAGAATAATTCCAAGCATACTATCTTCAAAAGCTATTTAGTTCAATTCATGTTTATTTCTTTTCATTATTTTTAGCACGATTTCAATTAATACAACTACAATCAATGACAGACCAAATAACGGCATGATAACACCTAGTAGTATCATAATGACAATAAAAGGAATCGAAATTTTTGGTGATAGTTGAGGTGGCGCGGACAGTAATCCTTTTTTCTTGCGCAACAACCACGTTCGGAATCCCCAAAAAATGACGCCTAGAAATGCGACACAAACTAGTAAGTTTAATAATTTGTTAGGCCAGCCAAATAAATGACCTTCATGCAGTGGAATTCCCCATGTAAACCATTTCGCTAAAATACCATAGTCGTCATAGCTTACTTTAGAAATAAATTCACCGCTATATTGATCAAAGTACATCGTCGCTTCGTCATAAGGACTAACATCTAACCCTGTTACACCTGTGTTACTTGATTTTGCCACCGTAAATACACCATCATCACTTGACGGATAAATAATAGAATATGGTTTTGTAATACCATTTGCCTCAATTTGTTGTTCAAGGCTTGCCACATTGACTTGATTTGGGTTCCGACTTATCGTTGATACGCCCATACCGTGATGCGCATGTTTAGATGAAGAAGGCGCTTCTTCTTTACGCGTCGCCCACGGAATTTCGCTTACATCAGATGTTGGCGGTTGTTGTTGTAAAAGCGGCGTACCAAATGATGGATGTTCTTGAGATGCATTTAATATGATATTTCCCATAAATGCAGACCAAGGTAAGCCAGTAAAAATAATGACAATCATCGGAATGGTAATGATTGTACCAATCAGGGCATGCCATCTTCTATTTTTTTGTCGCTTATTCGCTTGCTTTGCTTTTTTCAATACTTTTCCTTTAAATGTCATATAAAGACCGGATAGCAATAAAAAGATTGCCCAACATGCTGCTAATTCTACTAAATAGTTCACAACCGTCCCCCCTAGGAATAAGGAGCTATGCAAACTTCTTAGCGCGTTAGCAAATGTGTAGATTGGATCTTGATGACCAACGATTTGATTATTGTCATCTAAAAACAAATATCGTTGAACACCTTCAGCATTCGTCATCGTTAATCGTGTATTGTAAGGTTCTTCTAATTCAATAATTTTCGTCGTCGAATAGCCTGCAAACGCCGCTTCTGCTTGTTGAACACCTTCATCAATTGTTAATTTTTCGGTTTTACCACTATCGCCAAAGAAATAATCTTCATATAAATGATTTTCAACATTTGTATAAAACAAATACCCTATACCACTTAATGTCAGTGTAATGAGCAGTGGCGTAATAAATAATGCAGCATAAAAATGCATTCGCCAAAAACTTGAATAGGTAGCATTTTTCATTTCTTGTTCCCCAATCTGTTAATATAAAAGCTAATTTATTATATAAAACAAAAGTGAAATAAGAATGAAGTCCTAGCAAAATTTTAATAAAAATAAAAAAGCTACGTCTACATCCATAAATCAGATGGTTGAAGTAGCTTTTTATTATATTAACCAATTAATTCTTTTCTGACATTGCAATAAGCCGTATATATGTCTGCATGATGCGCTTTATCTTGCTCGAAAAAATGCTCGACAAGTTCCTTTAATGTTTTTCTAGCCCCATCAAATGGCATTTGCATAATTTCATATTTAAAAAGATGTTCATAGTACGCGATGACTTGAGGATTCAAATGGTCACTCCTTTATGTTTAGCATAAAAAAAACATCTTTCTCTTTAGAAAGATGCCTACTATGACAAATGACGAAAGCTTACTATTGATCATAGTAGCCACCCGTTTTTAGTAAAGGAAGGTCTCCTGCTGATGTTTACCATCCCATTATCGTGAAACGAGCTCCCTTTTCGGGTGCGGGACCGCGTCGACTTTGCACCGATCCAAATCGAAATGCCGATTGATACCTCTATTTTATTATTTCATTTTTATGATTATTCCATTTGTCGTTTATGTACATTGACACTACAACTATAGATTACTACTATTTAATGTAACATATTTTTACAATAAATACATTTTAAAGAAATATCTAACTTTTATTGAAGCAGGTTGCAACAAAGGCTATTTTTTTTGCAACAAAACGAAAAATTATCGTACGTTCTGACAAATGTTGCTACGATAAAATCAGGAAGGAGAACAAATGAAATTCAACTATATTTGGAAAAATAATCACTCAACTTCAGAAATTGATATTATTAGTAACCCATTAAATAAAGAATGGCTTTCAACATTGGAACAGCAAGTTGCACAACCTATTACATTTAACGCAACTGATTTCAAAACAAATCGCCAAGTGATGATTGCGCTTAATCAGATCGAAGCGATAGAAGCATCAGGTCATTTTACGAAAGTCTATTTACTAGACGGGACAGAGCTTTTGCTGAATAAATCTTAAAGGAATTAGCGTACTTGGAATCATTTCATTTAGTTAGAATCAACAATTCGATCATTTTGAATTTGAAGCAAATCCAGTCATTTGCTTCGGGAAGTCATGCAAGGTTGGAAGTAATCACGAAACAACAACATAAGTATATTGTCAGTAGACATTATGCAAAATCCATTAAGGAGAAATTAAAATGATAAAAGACTTAAAAAATAGCTTTTTATCGACTACATTTTGGGGGTTAATTTTGATTGTCTTTTTAATGACTATTTTTAATCTCCACCATGAAATGGTCAACTTCTTATACATTTGGAATTTAATTGGTATTAGCGTACTAATGGGGATTGTGTTTGGTATCGCTTATCCATACTTGTGGAACTACTCTACATTAAAAGTAACTTCTAAAATAACGATTAGTACTTTATTGAACTTTTGCTGCAGCGTAAGCAGTATCTATCTTTTATCACTGAAAGTATTTGAATTTATCAAACCTTATTTGTTGGTCATTTTAGTCATCACGTTAATCGGTCATATTATCGGATTTTATTTTTTCTCAAAATATGAAAATAAAAAAATAGCGGCTAGTTTAAATAGCTCGCTAGAACAGTAAGGAGACGGAAAAATGAACCTTGACACTAGTTTACAAGTACTATTAAATGATATTGCGCACAAACAAAAAAAGGGGCTTCCTTTTATTATGGCATCCATTTTTATATGGGGCGTGATTACAACCATCACAATGCTACCTTTAGATTTAATGATTAAAAATATCGGCGTTTTATCTTGTGGTGCATTGCTATTTCCTGTTTCAATAGGTTGTGCCAAAATCTTAAAAGTCGATTTATTTTATAAAGAAAATCCTTTGATAAATGGACTATTAATTGCCACAAACAATCAAATCTTATATTTAATTATTTGTATTCTATTATTAATAAAAGCTCCTATGTGGGTTTTACCTGCTTACGCAATTATTTATGGTGCTCATTTATTACCATATTCTTTCTTTTATCAATCAAAAAATTATCGCTATAGTTCCATTTTTATTTGTCTCGCTATTTTCATCGGCTTACTGTTCTTGCATGTAAATATCGTTTTTATCCCGCTCATCGTAGAAATCGGTGTACTCTTCTTATTTTTTATGCTGAAAAAGGAAATAACAAGCTAGTCTAGCAATCATTAGACTAGCTTGTTATTTTATATCCCTTTCTTCAGAAATATTATGAAAGCCACCGTCATTCATTCATTCATGGCAACTAGTTTTTTTATCCAATTGCGATCAGCTACATCCTTTATGCACTTCAGTACTTGTAATGCAATTTTTGGTACTTCGTTTGAATTCAACACCGTGACATAGAGTCAAATAAAAAATGAGTTCGGTGCTCCACCGAACTCATTTTTGAAAGCACCAAATAAAGTAAAGGATAATTTGAAGTATTTGAAGTTTTCCTTTTAGATGAATTTTCTTTAGGATTTTTCTAAATCCTTATTAATTAATTGTTGATTTACCCAATTGCGATCCGAAACTTGTTGAATGCGCTTCAATACTTCATTTGCAACTTCTTCAAAATCTCCATCTGTCTTTGCTTCCTCATAATAAAACCAACACTCTCTAGGATCGATCTCTTCTTTTAATCTAAAACGGTCATTAAGATTTGTATCATGTGCCGTTACTTTGTTTGGAGGAACCTCTTCTCCCCAACTCATTGTTACACCATATTTTCCACAATTAGATAATTCTACCAAAAAGCCACCATAACGATTAAATTGAAAAGTAACTAAGTCTGTATTTTCTTCATTTTGCCTTCTGAAATGCGGAAAAGTGCCTTTAAAACCATGTTCTCTTAAATAAGGCACTACTCGTTTTTTTAACGCCTTAATCATTAGTAGACGACTATTGGATAAGCTCATAATCTCTACCCCTCCAACCAAATTAGAAATGAGTCCGGTGCCTCACCGAACTCATTTATGAAAGCACCGATAAATGATATAGTTGATTTTTCATTTGCGATTATTCCCAATCCTCGTTTAATGAAACTAGTTTTTTTATCCAATTGTAATCAGAAACACCTTGTATACGAATTTGTACTTTTGATGCTACTTGTTCAAAATCTTCGTCTGTCTTTGCTTCCTCATAATAAAACCAAGGGTCATTATAACCAGTTTTCTTTGTATTTTCCCTCAGTCTACAACGATCATTTAAATTTAGATCATATGTAGTTACTTTGTTTGCTGGAATTTTCTGTCCCCAACTCGTTGTGAAACCATCTTTCCCACATATAGCTACTTCTACCACAAAAGAGCCACCATAACGATTGAATTGAAAAGTAATGACATCCATATGCTCTTCATTTTGTCTTCTAAAATGTGGAAACGAGCCTTTGAAACCATGTTCTCTTAAGTAAGGTACTACTAGTTTTTTTAATGCTTTTATCATTAATAGACGACTATCGGATAATCTCATCTGTATCCCTCCAACTTTAGTTTTTTTGAACGATTTTTAAATTCACGGTTTAATATAAGCATATAAAATTAATCATAAATTTTATAAGGAATTCCTTTCGATTTCAAATACTTTAACACAGCTTTACTTGCACCTACCTTACCTGTTTGATCACTTCTAAAGAAATGCCATTTCGCTCCTTTAATATGCTTTGCATCGCCAGTCGTACCATTAACTAAAAGATAGTCTTTATCAATCTGATTTTTGACAAATGAGGTTAGTGTTACATACCCTACTTTTGACTCGTGGGCTATACCAGAAGTATCAAGGACATCTATAATTCTTCTACCTAAATCAGTTCTTTTAGGAACTTGTCTATCCTTAAATTTCACCAAA
Source organism: Lysinibacillus sp. NPDC097195 (assembly GCF_044762075.1). NCBI lineage: Bacteria > Bacillati > Bacillota > Bacilli > Caryophanales > Bacillaceae > Lysinibacillus > Lysinibacillus sp. NPDC097195. The sequence continues at coordinate 1,384,092 of NZ_JBIWDP010000001.1, forward strand.
GTTTCTAAATATTTCTCCCCAGCTGTACCACTACTAAAAGATTTTTTTGCATGTTTTGCCGCAGATTTTGTTATTTCTTTACCTGATCTTTTGGAAATAAATTTAATTGCACCGCCAATTAGACGGACAACTACACTTACTACAGATGCGTGGGCATCATTTTCTGATATCGTTATTTGTTTTCCAGTAGTTCTGTCAACTAAAATAACTTTAAATTGCTCTGTCGTATTTTCTACTATTTCAACTTCGTAATCAGCTTTTTCAACTTTATCACCATAAGCCATTTCAGAGCTAACGGTCATGCTATTACCATCTAAGGTTGAAGCAATGATTAAAGTTGATGTATATTCATCTGTCGAAATATCTAATTGAAACGCAATGCCATGACTGTCTAGGTTTGCAATAGACGTCTTTATTTTTTGTGCATCGTCCCCAAAAATAGCTGTCATTTCATCATTGAAACTTGTGAGTAAATCGGACTTAATTTCTTCTACAATTTCAGGTTCCGTTAACAAGCTATCTAGCAATTCACCATCATGGAGTAAAATATGTAAAGTCGGGTCATTCAAAGAAATTAAATCAACTATTTTCTCATCATGTAAATAAGATTGCACGACATGATCATAGGCTAATATTTCGTTTATTAGCAGAGGGTCTTCTACAATAGTTTTGATAATATTTTCATTTTCAAATAGTTTCTTTACTAGTGTAGAATTTTCAGCAATTGCACGTACAAGAGCTTCACTGTTCAACATTTCGCTTACTAAAATGTTGTCTTGGGCAATCGCATGGACGATACTGTCATTTTCAAAAAGTTCATTGACTAAACTAGAATCTTCCGCAAGTAAACGGGCTACGCCGTCACTTTGAATTATTTTGTTTACTAAAGCACTGTCTTCAGTAATTGTATTGGAAACTTCTTTGTTTTTTAATATTTCACTAACTAAACTCGATTGTTCTGCGATTGAATTAACAACTACGGCTTGTGCTAATAGTTCATGCACAAGTCCCGATTCGGCGACTAGTTCCTCTACAACACCACTATTAGCCAAAATTTCTGCTGATATGTCTGAAGTTTGTGTAATCGATTCTATATATTCTTCAGATGTAAAAAATTCACTAAGTAATTGCTCAATCGATTCTGGATATTCTACATCGGCATTATATTTGTTAGCAGCCGCAACGCTACTTGGTAGCACAGATAGATTAGAAACAATTAACGCTAGTGCAATGTACAAACTAATTATTTTTCTCATATTCCCTTAACTCCTTTATAAATAATAGAATTAGAGGGGATTATTCAGTTAAAAGGATTAGACCGTTTCCATATTTGTTATCAAACCCTTTGTCACCTAAATCATGAGCAAAATTTTTTAATTGATTGTTAATGAACTTATAAGCTTCTTCTTTGTCGGATAATTCAGAAATCAATAATGAGACGACACCTGTAAAATAAGCTGCTGAAAAAGATGTCCCATCAAAATAATCGACATCTCCTTTATTCGTAATTGATTTTAAGTTACTACCTACCGTTACAAAATCTATTTTTCCTTCACCAGAAAAATAGGCCTTGGATAAATTTTCATCGACTGATCCGATAGAAATAACATTCGGAAGCTTTGCAGGATAATCAACCCCAAATCCAAATGTATTACCTGCCGCAGCGATAACCAGAATATTTTCCCTGTTTGCTCTTGTTATCACTTCTTCTAAAATTGCATTTGATTTCTGAAAACCAAAACTTAAATTTAAAATATCGACATCTTCGTCAATTGCCCACTCAATCCCCTTTACCAAATGTTCTACATCTCCATTGCCATCCTCGCTTAAAAATTGAACATCGTATAGCGCTACGTTCGGGTTAACACCTAAAGTATTTCCAGCAATAATACCGGCAATTGGTGTTCCATGATTGTATCCATCAAATGTTTTACTAGAATCATTGATGACATTAAAGCTTTTTACTACTTTGCCATCAAGTTCAACATGATCATTGATGCCACTGTCGATAATCGCAATTTTTATCAAGCGTTTTTTCTCATCATTTTCGTCAATAATGGCATCTAGTGGATTAACAGCGTATTTTTCTTCATGATGCCATAAAGAAAAATACGCATTAGGCATAATACAAACGAATATAACGATTAAAAACAACACTTTTTTAACACATGTCTTACCCTCCATTCTGACAATTAATTTATCTCTTGCTCGCTAATTTTCAGCTAATAAAAATAAAGATATATTTGATTGCCATCATAATACTAAATTTTTAGAAAAAATAAAATAATATTTTTTTATTCATTTTTGGCGAAATTATCATAAATAAATAGTAAAAATTTTCATTACCACACAATAAACTTCCCAGATATTTTTATTTTTTTAATGCTGTAATACTAGTTTTATAATAATTTTTTATTAAATTAGTTTACTTATTAAAATAAAATTACTAAAAAAAATCTACTGAGCATTTTCTTACTCGGGACGGCAAGGCAAAGTTAGGCATCTTCAAACAAAATCCTACAAATAAAAAGGTATTTTAGGGAATTAATAGAAATATATAGTTATCACAAGTTTTACAGAGGAGGATATCTATGATTATCGGATTACATCACGTACAACTGACAATTCCAAAAGGTACTGAGGAGCAAGGCAAGGCATTTTATTGTCAGGTACTCGGCTTAAAAGAAATCGAGAAACCAAAATCCCTTCAAGGGCGTGGTGGTTTTTGGTTACAAGTTGGTCAGCAAGAAGTACATGTTGGGACAGAGGACGGTTTTGATCGACTTACGACGAAAGCGCATATTGCCTATCAAGTAGAGGATGTTGCCTATTGGAGAGAAGTATTAACAGCGCATCAGATCGAAATACTTGATTCTGTGCCCATTCCACAATTTGAACGCTTTGAATTTAGAGACCCATTCGGTAATCGGGTAGAAATGATTCAACCAATGTAAACTTTAAAAAAGTTGCTAGGACATAATCAGGAGCCATTCTATTTTTTTGCTATAGAGTAAAGTTGATACTAGCGAAGGTGCCGACTCCTACTTAGAAAATGCAAAAAGTGTTAGATTGATCGCAGTCAATCTAACACTTTTTCACTTCTCTCATGGCCCTTTTCTCTTTACAATTTAAAAAGCTGAACCTCTCGATTTAAATTCTCTGCCCTCGATGCTAAATGATCTGTATTTTTTGAGATTTCATCCATCGTTGCGACGGTTTGGTCAATAGTCGCGGTCGTTTCCTCGACACCTGCGGCTGACTGTTGCGAAATAGCGGCAATTTCATCGATAGAATGATTGATTTGCTCAGTAGTTGTTGAAATGCCTTGTAAATTTTCTGTTATGCCTTGTATATTGTTAAACATACTGTTGACCGCAGTTGCTATTTGTTCAAAAGTTGTATTGGTAGTCGTAATTTGTTCTGTGCCTTTTTTTACTTCCTCATAACCTGTCCGAAGGGATGCAGTGACTCCGACCGTTTCATTTTGAATTCGTGTCACAATAGACGAAATATCCGTCACAGAATATGAAACTTGTTCAGCAAGTTTACGCACTTCATCGGCGACGACCGCAAAACCTTTGCCTTGCTCCCCTGCTCGCGCCGCTTCAATGGCAGCATTCAATGCTAATAAGTTTGTTTGATTCGCAATATCATCAATTACCGACACTAATTTAGAAATTTCTTGCGATTGTTTATTTAAACCTTCTACATTGGCAACCGCCTCTTGGACCATTTTATCAATCGCAAACATTTGCTGTGTGGAAGTATTCATTAAATGTTGGCCACTTGCTGTTAGTTGCAATACTTCACTCGAATACCCCTGTAAATCTTTCCCTTGCCCATTCGCTTGCTGAACATTTAGTTTAAATGCGTCCATTATTTGCGCTAAATCACTTGCATTATGCGCTTGCGATTCAGAGCCACCTGCTAGTTCAAGCATGGTAAGTGCAATTTGTTGCGCACCTGTTTTAACTTCTAATGAAGACTGAGCCAATTGTTCACTGCTGGCAGCCACATTACCTGACACAACATGGATAGAACCAATAATTTCATGCAGCTTTTTATTTAATGTATTCGTGGATTGCACAAGCAAACCGATTTCATCTTTCATTCTTTCTGGCAAAGCCGGTTGACTAATATCGCCATTAGCCATATGCGCTATTTTTTCGATAACGGCTTTAATTGGATCGGCAATCAATCGCGCCGAAATGTATGCGGTTACAATTCCAACAACTGTTGTTATAATGCCGATTAATAACCCTATATTCATCGTTTGCTTGGATTGCACAATCATTTGCTGCCCAAGCTGATTAATAGAAGCTTCTCTTGCATTTGCTAGTTCCTCGTATCCTTCTCTAATTTCTACAGCGAGACGATCGACGGAAGTTAAATTTTGAATGGCCAATTCGATGTTTCCTTTATCATATTCCTCAAATACTTTCGATTGTACAAAGCTCCGCCACTCTCTTGCTTTTTCCACTATTTCTGTTAAGCTTTGATCCGTCGATAAATTATTTACTATTGTATTATTAGCTTCTGCTATTTTAATATATTCATCGAATTCCTGTTTATATTTTGGGTCTCCAGTGAGTACATAGCTTTTAGCAGCAGTTGTACGAACACTGATAGTTGATGCTAATTTTTCACTGGCAGTTAAAATCTGCAATTCTTTATTGACAATTTCTTCTCCTGCAGCAATGACACGTTTATTGGCGAAAAAGCTATAGGTATTAAAACAAGCTATGAAAAATACTACAATAAAAAATGCACTTAAAATTTTTGCGCGAATTGTTTTGAACCCTAGTTTTTGCAACATACCATTTTCCCCTTTCGATCGTACTACTATTAAAATAAACTACAATTTTCGCCACCATTTGTGAGTAAACTACAATTTATTTCCACCTAAATATAACATATATTTCCTACATTACCCATGACTCGAACTATGTATTTATCGCTGTCCTTAATGCAATAAAATGTGGGCAATACATGCTTTTCTCCGTACAGTTCTACTAATAAAGTTATTTTTGTATCATTACTTATCCTTATTTTGATTTCTCTATTTGCATAATGTCTACGTTTTTTTCTCTACAATGCGCTATAATTTATTTTTCACTATAATTTTTATTTCAATAGCAAATCATTCATTGATTGCTCAATCTTTAGAGCAATTATTTAACAAACTGAAACATTTGTAATGAAACTGTAAATTCAAGCGCTCAAGCCTGTTATATCAACGTTTCAGTTGAAGTTAACGCAAGCCGTGGAAACAATTACCTCCCAGAACCCCTACTTTTTCATGCTACGATTATCGCAGTGGCAAGCAAACAGAAACTTACTGCTCGCTGACAGGAGGTAAAAGACAGCATGAAAAAACAATTTTTAACTACTACATTAGCACTAACGATAGGCTTTAGCTCATTCGGCATTGTTCAAGCAAGCATTGAACCAATCAAAGTCGAGGCAGCAACGACAAACGCCCAACATAATGACACGGCGGTTGCAGCAAAAGCAGATCAACTAATTCAAACAGGAAAAAGCTTAATTGGTAAGGCGACATATAGTAATTCAGTGTACAAGGCTACATATCCATACAAGTTTTCTTGTGCTTCATTCATTATGTATATTTTTGAGAAGAATGGTGTAGATCTTGGGACATATAATGAAAACTATATGATTCAGCAAGGAACACCTGTTGCGAAAAGCCAATTGCAAAAAGGCGATTTAGTTTTCTTTAAAAGTAAAAAAACAGGTACTGACCCTGATCATGTAGGTATGTACATTGGAAATAACAAAATTATTCATATGGCGGATTCCAAGCAAAATATCGTCATTTCAGATATGAGTAGCAAGCCTTATTATACAAACAACTATGTAGGAGCACGCCGTGTGTTACCAACATTATTGTCGGCTAATCCTGCAACAAAAGGCGATAAAATTGTAGAAAATGCCTTTACTTATAAAAATAAAGCAACGATAGGGTCAACGATTAATGAGCAAAGCTTACGTTTTACTGCCCCAGGTTTCGTAGAATATGTTTACCGTAAAAGCGGTGTAAAACTTGGTACAACTAACTTAAAACAACTAATGGCTAAAGGTACAACAGTGTCACGTGCTAATTTAAAAAAGGGTGACTTAGTGTTCTTTAATAGCGTAAAAGGGTCAGCAAATCCTTCTCTTGTCGGCATCTATGCTGGCGATCAACGCATCATTATTCCCATGTCGAGTGGCGTTACGACTAGAGTACTATTTGTAGATTACTATAAAGAGCATTATTTAACTGCAAAACGTGTCTTTTAATGTGTAAGGTCACAAATCCTCATTATTACTAAGACAAGTTATCTAATAAAGCAAAACATAGCATACGAGCAGTGACGTTCACCGCTTTGTATGCTATGTTTTGTTATATATGGTAGGTTGCAATAATAATTAACTTTTATAAGGCTTTTAATTTATTAGCGAAATCAATCATTGATTTACTTGACATTGGCCCCTTTATTAGAACAACCGTATCTTTATCAAGTTTCGGTTGGAGTATTTCCAGAATGCCTGTTACATCTTTAAACATATGAACCTCTGCGCTTGTGCCATCTTTTTTTGCCTGGGCTGCGATATCTTCCGCCCTTTTTCCAATTGTAATGAGCGTATCAATATTCCTTTGAGCCACCATCGAACCAATCTCACGATGATACTTTTCTTCGAAAAGACCCAATCGCTTTATATCACCTAATATAAGGATTATTTTTTTATCTTTTCCTATAGTATCTAAAACTTTCAAGGCTGCTTCGACCGATGTTGGATTATTCGTCCACGTATCATCTACAATGGTACTTTCACCGATACCTGTTGAAAATTCAAGATGCCTTGCCATCGGTTTAAACGTTTTTAATCGAGCGATCGCTTGATGGATAGACAGGCCCATTTCTTTTATAGCTGCAATAGCGGCTAACGCATTATATACTTGATGTTCTCCATACCCTGGTACAAATATTGTATATTTATCATTAGATACTTGAAGGGTAAACCTCATGCCATTGTTGATAAATTGAATATTGGATGCTTTGTAATCTGCTTTCCCATGTACCCCTACGGTAATCATTTTACCTTTAAACGTATGCAACGGAACTTTTTTTGTATTTTCATCATCTGCATTGATAATTAACGTGCCATCTGGTGAAATGCCTTCTAAAATTTCGGACTTCGCTTTAATATAACCTTCGAGATTTTTACATCCATCTAGATGATGCACACCGATATTTGTAATGATACCAATCGTTGGTTGGTAGATCATACATTGATGTTTAATATTGCCTGTATTTCCTAAACCTAATTCAAATACAGCTGCTTTTGTTGTATGATCGATGCCCGTTAAATAAGGTAACGATTGTCGAGGTTCGTTTTTACTGCTAATAGATGCCTGCACATTCCAGTCTTTACTCGCAATATGTTTAATCATTTCTTTCGTTGTTGTTTTTCCACATGTACCAGTTAAAGCAACTACCGGTATGTCAAATAGTCCTCTGTAGTACTCAATAAACTTCCAGTATGCTTGTAATGTACTTTTTACTCGAATGACTGTCGTATTTGCTAGTGCATGTTTCAGTTCATGTAATGGCTTATCTGAAATAACGAGGGATGGACCCTTTTTATCGATTTCTTCCCAATTAATAATCTCACTTCGATTGACAAACATAAGACTATTTTTTTGGGTCAAATCATGTCGATTATAATAAATAGCGTGTTTGACAAGCCACTGCTCAGAACCACTTACGAACTCTGCCTGTAGTAACTTTCGAATAACAGTTACACTTATACTTTGCACGTTTATTCCTCCCCCCTCTCAATATAATATGAAATATGCTCTATAGAAGTTTGGGTTAAGAGGTACAATCTAACCCCATATCTAGTAATGACTAGTATTTGATGCCGTGCTATATCTTTTATTCAGAGCGCTCCTTTCTAGTAGATTACTATACAATATTATGAAAGTACTGCTTGTGACACTGTATTTATCCAATGGCAATAGTAAGACCTTTATTGCTTAGTATCTTTTCCAGGTGGTAGCGTTGATTTTACTTTTAAATCCGCTGCCAGTTGGGAAATTTGCTTACTGTACATATCACCTTTTATCAGCACAATAGTATCGTCATCTACTATTTCATGTAATAACTTATAGACGAGTATATTATTATTAAATGTATAAACAGGTTTACTAAATCCTAACTTCACTGCCTGATCCGCCATAATACGTGCATGCTCGCCAATGGTAATGAGGACATCTACCCCAATACGATGGATTAATTCTCCTGCTTGCTCATGGATGATATAACCCCAGGAACCTAAATCTGTAATAGTTCCAATAACAGCTACTTTTTTCTTGCCCTCGCCTAGTGAATTTAGAACTTTTAATGCAGCTTCTAATGAAGTCGTTGTTAAACTCCAAGTATCATCTATTAACAGTGAGTCATTAATTCCTTCAAAAAGTTGTAATTGCTTTTTCACTTTTTTGAAGGAAGCTAACTGTTTAATCGCAACGGAAATCGGTACATGTAACTCGCTAATGGCAGCCATAGCGGCAAGTGCATTATATACTTGATGCTCCCCAAATCCAGGGACAAAGACGTCATATTTTTTCTTTTGATGATGCATTTTAAAGCGCATACCATTTTCAACATAACGAATATGGCTTGCTTTAAAATCACATGTTGCTTGCTGGCCGATGTATATAATACGTCCTTTAAATTTCGATAAATCAATTTTTTGTATATTAGCATCTTCTGCATTAAGAATTAAAGCACCATCTGGCTTTACTATTTCAACCATCTCAGCTTTTGCCTGTATATAACCTTCTAGCGTTTTACAGTAATTTAAATGGTGTGCGCCTATATTGGTAATAATGCCGATGGTCGGCTTGAAATACGCTCCGGCTTTACTTACATCTCCAGGTGACCCAACTGCTGTTTCAAACACAGCAACTTCTGTTTCATCGTCAATACTAAGTAAATATTGCAATGAAGCTGTTCTGGAATTACTGCTTAACATTGTTGCAGCAACTTCTTTTTCAGCGGAAAGAATGTGTTTAATCATTTCTTTTGTGGTAGTTTTTCCAGAGGTACCGGTAATGGCAATAACGGGAATGTCAAATTGGCTACGATAATAATGAACAAATTTCCAGTACGCCTCATCTGCATTCCCTACTCGAATGATGATTACATTTTGAGGAATTTCATGCTGACTATAGACCCAATCTGTGACAAGCACTAACGGCAAAAGCGCTTCAAGACTTTTCCAGTTTACAATACGCTTGTTTGTAAAAAGGGCCGTATACGGTTTTTTCACTTGTTTTAGTCGATATGCGCCATACTGGATCAGCACCTCCTCAGACCCTTGCACCAATTTACCTGCAGTAATCGCTGTTAAATTCTTCACCGATAGAGGCTTCATATCATTTCTCACTCCTTTCTTTTCTATTATATGAACCATCATAAAAGTTGCTTGGATGTAAACATGATACATAACTAGAGGAAATCTATTTCACAGCATATATATAAAATGTATATTAATAATCCAAGTGCCAATTGAAGGAGTGATTATACTGAAGGCAATTATATTTATCGGTACAAACAAATCTGGGTCTAGTCGGGAAGCAATAAAAGCAGCAGAGAAATTGGGTTACTTTACAATACTGTTTACTCACAATGAAAAACAGTTACAACAGAGAAAAGCCTACCCTGATATTCATAAAATGATTCTCATTGACACTTCTAATATAGAAGATATGATAGAAGAAATTCATGATTTGCTTGATACCGGTTTAGAAATAAAATCAATTGTTAGTTTTGTAGATCCATTTGTTCATATTGCCTCTATTTTATGTGATGAATTTTGTCATAACTATACGTCATCAACAGCAATTGAAATGATGGAAGATAAAGAAAAAACAAGGAATATCTTAAAAGATCAACCTTATTCCCCTAAGTTTTTTCTTAAAAGACCGCATGATTCATTTACAAATAATATGCTATTCCCGCTAATTGTTAAATCTCCTAAATCTACAGGTTCAAAAGACGTACTGATGGCGACAGATAAAAACCAACTCGATGCACATCTTACATTTCTCCAAAACAAAAATCCTGGTGAAACCATCATGATTGAGGAATATATTGATGGCCCACAATACTTAGTTGAAGCAATGGTCTATCGACGACAAGTTCATACAATCGGCATTATTGAACAAGAGATAACACAAGGAAAGCGATTTATTATTACAGGCTATGGTGTCCTTGCAGAAGTACCACAAGATATTCAAAAAGGGATAGAAGAGGTGCTTCACTCAATCGTCAATGTGTTTAATATTGAAAATGGCACGTTGCATCTTGAACTTCGTTTAACAGCAAACGGATGGAAGCTAATTGAAATCAATCCTAGAATTTCAGGCGGCGCAATGAATAATATGCTACAGGCGGCGTTCGGGTTTAGTTTAGTAGAAGAAACGTTGAAATTATTTTTAGGTGAACAGCCAAATGTTACACCAAGGCATCGAAAGTTTATTTTCACAAAATATGTAATTGTAGAAAGTAAAGGTGTGTTAGAAAGAGTCGTCGGTAGAACGAGGGCTACAAGGTCACCTGGTGTTATAGATGTTTACGTAAAACCGAGAAAAGGGACATTTTTAACGCCGCCATTATCAATGGGACATCGTTATGCATACGTTATTGCCGAGGGTAGATCATTAACCCAAGCGAAAAATAATGCAATTACGGCAGCTAAGGAAATTAAATTTTTATTAAAAACAATGTAAATTTTTGCGGATGCGCATTCTTCTGCTTCATCCGCTTCTCTATTGAACACATCATTTATTACAAAAAACCGAGTAGTCGCCTTTAAGATTGGCAGCTGCTCGGTTTTTTCATATTTAGGCTTTGAAAGTTTCATCTAAAAATTTCACTGTTTCAAACATATTCGTTTTACTAGCACCTTTTACGAGAATCGTATCCTCAGGCTCTACAATTTTCTCTAGCAAGGCATGTAGTTGATCTTTGTTCGTAAAATGATGTATTTTCGCTTGTTTCATCCCTTTGGCAATTGCAGCAGCACCTATTTCTTCTGTACGGAATCCGTAAGTAATTAAAAGATCAATCCCCTGTTCAGCAATGTATTCTCCCAATTTACGATATTCTTCTTCTCTTAAATCGCCTAGTTCTCGCATCTGACCGATAATGGCTACGCGCCTTTTCTTTGCAACATTTGTCAATACATTAAGAGCCGCCCTTACACCTTGCGGATGGGAATGGACTGTATCATCTATGACCGTGATATGATCGCGACAGTTATACACTGTCAGCCTTCGTGGTGGTTTTTTAAAATGTAATCCTGCTTTTATTTCTTGTGGTGTAAAACCTAAAGTATCGGCAACCGCAATCGCATTGAGGGCATTATATACATGATGTTCTCCTAAAATCGGAATAAACATTTGTATTTCTTGTCCTTGGAGTTTCATTTTAAAGGACATGCCCGTTTCTTTATACTGTATGTCATATGCTCTGTAATCGGCATCCGTTTTAATACCCGTTGTTAATATCGTGCCTTTAAATTGGTCGGTTAATAAATATTTCGAATTTTCATCATCTTTATTTAAAATCAGTAACCCTTGTTGGTCCATACCTTGAATTAATTCCGATTTAGCTTTCGCCACGAGTCGAACATCCCCGTCAAAGTTCCCTACATGGGCAAGACCGATATTCGTGACAATACTAATATTCGGTTGGATGATGCTACAGTGATTTGTAATAATTCCAGGATAGGCCATGCCATATTCAAGAACGACCGCTTGATGTGATTCGTTAATTTCTTCCGCATGTTTTTTTGTATGTTCCGTCGTATTCCAATAATCTTTTGACTCAAAAACATTCCATTTTTTCGATAAAATAGAGCCTAAAAATGCTTTGGATGTTGTTTTTCCTGCACTTCCAGTAATCGCAATAATCGGTATGTTGAATTTCTTATCAACATACTTTGCTAGTGGTTCTACCGCTTGCACATTAATTTCAGCTGGCTTCGGTTGTGACTGTTCATGTTTTGCTTTGACTTCAGCTGGCTCCATTTGCGGCTCAACCTGTTTTGCTTTTTGTTTAAGCTTTGCCTTTTTCAAAGATTGTTTGTTTTCGGCTAAGTATTTAGCATAGCGAATCGAATGAATTACGACATCCAATTCTAAATAAAAGGCTGGTGGACAGCCAGGGCGCCAGTTTACTTCGTAAATCCAAATTCTTTGTTGAGCATCTAACCCAACGTCTATGCCAATTTCATCAATGACCTCTCCAAACTTTGTCATTTGAATGTCATCTAAGTGGCGTGCTAAAGATAATGAGAAATGTTCTAACATCCGTCGAATATTATAAGCTTCATCCTGAAATTCCTGTTCTAAAAATGGATCTAAATAATTTGTATAACCGCCATTGTTAATATTGGGAATAATCGAGCCATGTGGCGCAATTCGTGGATAGACAGTCGTCACTACCCATTTGCCTTCCCCGTCTTTTTGCACGTGTAGACGGAAGTCATACACTTGGCCCGATTTCATTTTCGATTGAATATAAGGTTGCATAATATATGTTCCAGATGCAAGAAGTTCTTGTATTAATGCATTTAGCTGCGGCTTCGAATACATACGTGCGTCACTATTTTGCTTTACCTCAAAATTGTCTCCTACTTTTATGATAAAATAGATTCCTTTTCCCTTCCGACCGTCAATCGGTTTAAAGACGATTTTTTTATGATGTGCAATATAACTATGAAAAACATCGATGTTCTTTACAATTTCTGTAGGAATAATGTATTTATCAAACTCTTTCGCTTCTTTTAGACGCTCCATAACATTCCATTTATTCCCTATAGAATGTGTCGTAAACGGAATCTCTTTTTTTAATTTATCAATGATGTCTTTTGATACCGCTAATTTTTCAGGACTTCCAGCATTATAAATGACATCTGGAAAGGGCATCACTCTTTCTTGCCATTGTCCATCTTCTAATACCTTCCCATTGATGGTACGGTTTTCAAAATTAACCTTTCTCGGTGTAAAGTAAAAAAACTCTATCCCTTCCGCTTTCGCAACTGCTGCATATGCATATGACTTAATAACGGTTTTAGGATCGAGACGATGATGCAACATTCCGATAATTGTCATGCGTTAATCTTCCTTTCTATAGATTCTTTCTATTAAATTCAGATAACGCAACTTGCATATGGACAGATGCTCTAGTTTTATAATTATTTTAGTAGTTTTCCCTAAACTCCTTCCTTACCATTTAGGCTCTATAATGTATTTCTTTTTTAATAAATCGGGATTTAAAAGTTGAATAGCCGAAATACTGCCTAACTCAATTGATTTTTCTGTCGATGTTCTTTCTAATCTCACCACATCAGCAATTGAATTCGTTTCATTGCCCTCATAATCATACGCGCGTAATAATGAGATCGTTCCTCGGCAGCGAGCTATATCAACCGATTCTATCCGAAAATACTCGGTTTCAAATTGTTTGACCGTGTCTATTAATTTTAAATGTGAGCCATTGTGCGTAATTAAAAAAAAGGGAATGGTATCACTACCCACTATTTTTACAAGAAGCTGACCATAATATTTTGAATGAAATTCTGTAATCGCATCCTGAGCAGCTTTTATATCTCTTAGCGCTTCACATACAAAGTGCTTCCTTCCTTTTTCAACATCCATTGTCCCCCAGCCCCTCCCTATTCCATTTCTCAATGATTTATTTCTCGGACGATAGTACATTATTTATTTATCCTATCTTGTTATAATATGTACAGTATCGAAATATGACGACATCATTTAAAAGGTCCTCTAAAAAATATTGACAATTAACAAAAAAAGGATGTTAGGCCTCTACCTAGCATCCTTTTAGTATTAGATTGAAATTTCCGGGAAGTAGCGTTATTTCGTTACCCTACAATGCATTTTTACTCATGTACTTGATGTTCATTGCCTTGATTGAGCACTACTACACCACCAATAATCAATGACATACCAATGGCTGTATAAAGATTAAAAATGTCTCCCCAAATAACAATGCCTAAAATAACAGTGAGAGCTGTGCCTACCCCTGACCAAATAGCATAGGCTAAACTTAATGGCAATGTTTTTAAACATATAGATAAGCTATAAAATGAAATGCCATAACCAAATACAACGACGAAGGATGGACCGATAACTGTAAAGCCTTGTGATAGCTTAAGCATTGTTGTCGCCATTACTTCAAAGACAATAGAAATCGCTAAAAATAAATACCCTTTCATTGTGTCGCCCCCCTAATGACTGCCGCCAGCTAGATTTAAAACAACTACACCGATAATTATCAATAAAATGCCGACAAACTTTTTAACATTAAAATTTTCTTTATAAAATACAACACCGACAACAGCCGTTAACGCTGTCCCTAAACCTGCCCAGATGGCATAGGCTGTGCCAATCTGCAATGACTGCAATGTTAACGATAAAAAGTAAAAGGCTGACCCATATCCTATAACAACACCAAGTGTCGGTAAAAGTCGCTTAAAGCCAGCAGTTTGTTTCAACATCGAACTTGCAAAGACTTCTGAAGCAATGGCAATCAATAAAAAACCAAAAGCTTTCAAGTTTCCTCACCCTTTCTAGTCATTTGCAATAATTGTTGAAAAATGCTGTCTGATACTTCTTTAGAAACTGGTGCAATATTTAGCAACTTTGAATAATATAACCCATCAATTGTTAAGCGAATCATATGGACAATGGATGGCTCAAGTCCATCATGTAATAGACTCTCTAGTAATTGCTCGTAGGCAACTGAAATGGCATGATTGTCAAGGTGGTTAATTTGAATCGCAATATTTATCCAAGCTCCTGCTTCAAAATCTTGCTGCGATGCTAAGATGAATCCCCTTGTATGTTTACCAATACCATGCTCCAACTTCGATAATGCGTCAAAAGAATCCATAAATTCAGCCATAATGGTCTGTGCAATGGCCAAAAAAAGTTCATCCTTTGTGTTGAAATGATAGAGGAGTCCGCCCTTACTAATGCTTGCCTTCTGGGCAACTTTTTCCAACGTTAATGTATGTAACTCATGGTCGTTCAAATAATGAATGGCGGTTTGAATAATATGAGCACGTTTTAAATCTGTTTTCGATAACAATGTACCTCTCCTTTAGGAAACTCAATAAAAAAAACCGTCTGGACGGTCTTTTTTATTGTACCGAACTCCATGAACAAGGGTCAAATAAGGACAAAACAAAATAGAAAAAGTGTTAGATTGGCGTCACCGTCAATCTAACACTTTATTACTACGCCATTGCTGTCCACGACAGTTCTTTCCGTTCAGCACAGTAAGCTGCAACCCGCGTCAACGCGTGCAATGCCCTCGTCTTAAGCTTTGTGCTGTCCCAGCTGGAGTCAGCACAATTGCTAACAACAAGGAGTATTTTCTTCTACTTTATCATTATTGCACAAGCGTGATTAGCTAAAACTTCATTTAAGAAAATTGTAAAATATTGTAATATACACAAATTTTACGCTGCCTCATTTAAGGTGTTGCCCAGCTACCTCTTGTTCTTCTTCTACGTACTCTAAAATATCGCCAGGCTGACAATTTAATGCTTTACATATAGCGTTCAAGGTAGAAAAGCGTACAGCTTTTACTTTACCTGTTTTTAAATTGGATAGATTAACAATCGATACATCTACCTTTTCTGCCAATTCACTTAATTGCATTTTGCGGTCAGCTAACATTCGATCTAACCGTATAATAATTGTCATTACATCACATCCCTAAGCTGTCGCATCATATTCTTCTTGTAAAAATCCACCGTAGCGGAAGACTCTAGCTATCGCCCAAATTACCAAACCACAAAATAGCAGTGTCCAATTAATACTAGAAAAATGATACTGAATCCCTGTTATCCATTCTGTACCTGCGATAAGCGTATTTAATTGCAGTTGTTGAATGACTATATAGGCAATGTACGTGCGAAACGCCCCTATTGTCAAGCTTAACACAACTACACTATAAGCAACTCGCTCTATTCTTTTACTATTAGCCATCGTAAAAATGACACCTATACTTAAATTCCCTAACAAATTTCTTATTTGCCAAACGATAAATAAAAGTATTCCTATATAAATCATAGCAAGGGCAATTAAAGATATCATGGGCATTTTTTCATAGATGATATTGTTCGCTACTATGTTTGTCAGTTGAATTTCGATACCTTCTATAGTTAGGGCTGTCGAAATACTAGCGTTATTTAGGAAATTATTGACTGTATTTTCAGACAAAAAAGCCATCCCTATAACTAATGCTCCCATTACAAAAAGGACAATAATAAAGAAAATCATGATAATTGAAAAAATCGTTCGCAACCCTTTTGTTAAAAATTGAAATTCCTTACTTTCAATATTATGTTCCATTTATGCCATCTCCTTCCTCTAAATTTATTATACAGCAGTTTCCACCCTTCTCAATAATTATTTAATGATTATCATTAAATAATTATTGATTAGTATAAACTATCTTTTATAACACAAAAAAGCTGAAGGAAAAATTGATCCTCCAGCTACTTCCCTCTTTACAGCAATCCTGCTTGTTCTAAATATGACCGTGCTACATCTTCTATTTTTTTGCCTTCCACGTTCACTTGATAATTCATTTCACGCATGTCGTCATCCGTTATTTGATTGGCCAGCTTATCTAATACCTTTTCAAGTTCAGGGTATTTAGTAAGTGTTTCCTTTCTTAACAATGGGGCGCCTTGATAAGGCGGGAATAGTTGCTGATCATCTTCTAATACAGTCAAATCATATTGACGTAACTCACTATCTGTTGAATACGCATCTAATAAATCGATATCGCCGGACTGAATCGCCTGATATCTTAACTTCGGTTCCATTGTTATAACGGAAGCAATAGTTAGACCATACCGCTTTTGAATACCTACATAGCCATCTTCACGATCGTTAAATTCCAATGTAAACCCTGCTTTTACTGTATCCTGAATCGCTTTTAAATCTGAAATCGTTTGTAAATGATATGTTTCAGCAAGTTGCTTTGAAACAGCTATTGCATACGTATTGTTGTATTGCATCGGTTGAAGCATTACCATATCGAATTTTTTTAACATACCATCTTTTGCCTGTTGATAAACATCTTCTTGGTTATTATTCACCGCTTGTTCTTTTAAAAACTCTGCGATTGCCGTCCCTGTAAACTCCGGATAAATGTCGATACTACCAGATTTTAGTGCATTAAAGACAAAGGATGTCTTGCCTAGCCCTGGTTTTAATTGCACATGTAAATCTGTATCGTTTTCAATCAATAATTTGTACATATTAATGAGTATTTCGGGCTCAGAGCCGAGTTTTCCAGCAATTACGATGTCCTTTTTGTCATGGGAGGTAAAAAATGGCATGGTAATTAACAACATGGCCGCCACACTTATCGCACTAAGTAAGGTAACAGTTTTTTTAAAGGACAGTGATTCTAGTTTTTTCAATAGATAATCAAAAACGAGTGCTAAAATGGCGGCTGGGACTGCACCTAAAATAATCAGCGCTGTATTATTGCGATCAATTCCAAGTAGAATAATATCGCCTAATCCACCTGCACCAATTAATGCTGCTAAAGTAGCTGTGCCGACGATTAAGACCATTGCCGTCCGTATGCCCGCCATAATTACAGGCATGGCAAGTGGCAATTCCACCTTCACTAATCTTCTTGTCGTATTCATTCCCATTGCCAACGCTGCTTCCTTTAATGATGGATCTACTTCGTTAATGCCTGTATATGTATTGCGTAATATAGGCAGTAACGCATAGACTACAAGGGCAATAATGGCTGGTATCTTCCCAATACCAAGCAACGGAATTAACAAGCCTAATAAAGCAAGTGAAGGAATTGTTTGTAAAACTGCACTAATTCCAATAATACTTTCCGCTATGTTCTTTTTATTCGTCAAATAGATGCCAAGCGGTATCGCAATGATCACAGCAAAAAATAACGCAATAAAAGAAATTTGCATATGCTCTATTAATGATGCCATAAGCTGGCCTTTGCGTTCGATGAAAACATCCAATAAATTAGTCATGTCCATCACCTCGCTCAGCAGCTAAAAACTGTAACATCGATTGCCTAGTAATAATACCGATGATCTTTGTTTCTTCTTTGACTACAACACATTCATGGTGAGCTAATTGTTGTAAAATAGAAGGTAAGGAGGCATGCGCTGTCACACTATATTGAATAAAATGTTGATGCTGTTCTTCAACAAATGGTTCTATAACTTGTTGAATTTTAAAAACATTCGTAGGATGCTCCTTTAACCCAATAAATTGTTGGACAAAGTCATTGACTGGATGTTGAGTAATGTCTTGCGGCGTACCGATTTGTACTATTTCCCCATCTTTCATCACACAAATGCGATCCCCTAACTTCAACGCTTCTTGCATATCATGCGACACAAAGACAATGGTTTTTTGTATCGCTCGTTGTAGCTCCAGCAAGTCATCTTGTAATTTTGTACGACTAATTGGATCGAGCGCACTAAAAGGTTCATCCATTAAAATAATTTCAGGATCTGCCGCTAACGCACGAACAACCCCCACCCGTTGCTGTTCTCCACCAGACAATTCTTTTGGTTTACGCTGACTATATGTATCCGGTTCCAGCCCTACCATTTTTAATAATTCCTGAACGCGTTGCTGAATTTGCGACGCAGTCCATTTTTTCATTTCGGGCACAACTGCTATATTTTCTGCAATGGTCATGTGCGGAAAAAGTGCAATTTGTTGCAGCACATAGCCAATATTCCATCGTAGTTCATGAATGTTATAATCACTAATCCGTTGACCATTAATGCGAATTGTACCTTCCGTTAAAGGAATTAAGCGATTAATCATTTTTAGTAACGTCGTTTTTCCACACCCACTAGGCCCTATGATGACAAAAAATTCTCCTCGCTGTATTTCCAGATTGATGGCATTCACTGCCACTTGGTTGTTATCATATCTTTTCGAAACATTCTCAAATGCAATCATCGTCTAAGCTCCTTATTGTTGAAAAGTTCTCAGTAATTTTGGCCGATTGTCATGTTATTGTTGTACCTCACCACTATATCTTTCCACAAGTTGAAGATGATAAACTACTATGGCAGAAAAAGAACTAATTCCCATTACATATATTTCTATATTTATTTAATTATCCCTTTATGATATTTATAGATGTGAGCGTCCATAATGAAACTTTTTCTTATGATATTCGTTCTATTAATGAGGATTTTTAAGAAAAAAAGATGCCATTATTTATCTACTTGTTTTACAATTTTTAGCGTGACCACTATTTTGAAAGCTAAAGGAAGGAGGAAGGTGTTGCAAATGACTCAACATCGATAAATACTATGAGATTAATAAAACAACTATTCATTGCAATGATTATCATAGCTTTTGTTTTCTGTATTTGTTCGTATATGTTGGTTCAGTTATTTAAGCCTACAGACACAGCGGTACAACCATATGTAGATGAAGGCCCAAGTGTAGAAGAATTTATTGGCTCTATAGCTGAAACAGCGAGACAGCTCGGTGCTGAATATGACTTATACGCTTCTGTCATGATTGCACAAGCCATTTTAGAGAGCAAGCAGGGCCAGAGCGGTCTTGGTTCCGCTCCGAATAACAATTTATTCGGTATGAAAGGCAAATATCAAAACGATTCTGTCACACTTGAAACAGTTGAGGATGATGGCGCCGGTAATTTGACGACGGTGATGGCTGAATTCCGCAAATATCCCTCCTATGAGGAATCCATGAAGGACTATGCCAATTTACTGCGCAACGGTGTATCTTGGAATAAAAACTTCTATACGGGTGTTTTCAAAAGTAATACAAAATCCTATGTAGATGCGACAAAATTTTTAACAGGGTCCTACGCAACGGATTCCACATACAATGAAAAGCTGAATCAATTAATAGTCAAGTACGACTTACAACAATACGACAACCCTGTGAAAAATAAAAAAACGATTACTGTGGCAGATGGTGATTCGCTAACGCATATTGCCCAGTTGCATAATGTTAAGGTCACATCCATTAAGCAATGGAACCAACTACGTTCGGATGCCATTGAAGCGGGTCAACAGTTAAATATTTATCAATATTAAACATGCAAACGCTACATAAAGGAAGCGTAACAGCTATGCAAACAAGCGAGGTATTCGACGGGTTAGCCGTTGAATACCTCGTTTTAATTTTAAGCTAGCTTAAAATATGCTTCCAATGGCTGAAATAGCCGTTGCTAAATCTTTTCGATATAAAGGATGTTGTTCATCGAGGCTATTGATATTGACCTCATTGCCATCGAGTGATGAATGGACATAAAGTGTTTGGCCTATAAACATGGCAACATGACCAGGGAAAAATAATAAATCTCCTTTTTGCATACGCTCAAAGGCTATTTTCTTTATTGGAAAACCAGCTACAATTTTTGCATCACGGAAAATGGTTACACCATTTAGCATATAGGCCATGGAACACAAGCCTGAGCAATCAATACCTAATGGCGACTTCCCTCCCCAACGATATGGGGTTGCCAAATAACTAAGCGCGGTTTTCACAACATTTTCTCGGAACAAAGCTTCTGCAAGACTATTTTCTGTAACTTTTTGGTGAAGCCATTGTTGACGTAAATAGCCAATCTCACCCGAAGCTAATTGAACAGCTGCCCATTGGGTATTGACTGTGTTATCCAGCACAATGTTTTGTACAATGGAACCTTGCACCAATGTCATGATTTTTGAGCTTTGAATGTTAGGTTGCTGTAAAATATCTGCAAAACGCTGACCAATAACATGTTGGGCATTTAATACCCAAGCATTTGTTGTACTTGCATCTATCAGCAACTGTTTTCTCTGACAGTAGCCTTCATAACGATAGGCTGTTCGAACACGCACCCAATCATTATCAAGCTCTTGTAATAGATGGACAGGCATCCCGTAAAGCACTTCATCAATCAATTCAGAAGTATGATTTGGTGCTGCATGGAGATTGGCAATCATCGCGGTTACAATTGCATTCATGTCACCTCTCCTTTTAATTGTAGTCTATTGTCATAAACAATCTTTGAAAGATGGCCGATTAATTGGCGGGCGCTATCATTTTCGTTAACCTCTGTAATAAATACACCTATACCATAATCGTGCACGTTATTGTAAAGTATCCCTACATCATGGTCAACACTATCAAGACTACCTGTTTTATGGGCTATTTTTATATCGTCGACTATATAACGTCGTAAGCAGTCATGAAAGCGCTGTCTGCACAATATCTCAATAACAAGCTGACTTAGCGGCGGTGTTAGGATAGTTTGTTCATAAATTTGGCTGAAAAGGTGTGCCATATCTCGTGCAGTTGTCACATTATCTATACCTTGTCCTAGTCGCTCAATATCCATCATTTTTCGTTGTATAAGTGTACCTGTCAGCCCCATTTTTCGAAAACAACTATTGAGCGCTTTCATCCCGATCATATCGATGAAGACATTAGTCGCTGTATTGTCACTTGTCGTAATCATCCATACTAAAAGCTCATAAATTGTACTTGTTGTGATTCGTTGTTCACTAAGTACGCTAAAGTCAACCCAGTCCTCAGGTCTTATCGTCAATTCTTGGTGTAATGACGTATTGCAATGTTCAATAGTATCTAACACAGCAACTAGTATAGGTACTTTAATGAGGCTTGCACTAGAAAATGGCTCATCTAAGCGTTCTTTTACGATGAACTGATTCGTCTTAAAGTCTTTCACAAACATATGCACTTTGTATGGAGCGTTTTGGATGATTCGTTGAATTGTCTGTTGCATAGTGCACCTACCCTACGACTTTAATTTTTTTCGTTTCTGCGTGGACG
The DNA here is from genome assembly GCF_044762075.1 of Lysinibacillus sp. NPDC097195. Classification (NCBI taxonomy): domain Bacteria; kingdom Bacillati; phylum Bacillota; class Bacilli; order Caryophanales; family Bacillaceae; genus Lysinibacillus; species Lysinibacillus sp. NPDC097195. Next base: position 1,406,038 of record NZ_JBIWDP010000001.1, read on the forward strand.
ATTATTGTTCGACCTAAAGGTAGAGACATCGTTGGTAAACAGTGGCCACAGGCAAGATCCATTAAAATTGGTTTCTGCAATGGTATTAAAATTTCCTCAAAAATTGTCTTCAATGAAAGGCTACGTTCTGGATGCTGTGGATTTTCTGGCCCGCAATTTGTCCATGCCCCTAGTAGTAACCCTGCAGCATCATCAAGCTTTCCTGCTAGTTTTAACTGTGTTAGCATGCGGTCAACACGTTGCTCGCTCTCATCAATATCTTCTAAAAATAAAATCTTACCTTTCGTGTCAATTTCATATGGAGTGCCAAGAGATGCTGTGATTAATGTTAAATTGCCTCCTATTAATTGTCCTGTTGCTTTACCTGTTACGAGTGTTGTCATAGGTTGCTGTGGAGGATTGAGTAGTAAGTCGTTGTTATCTGTTGCCATCACCTGCTTGCAAAAGGAATCCCACGTATATTGATCCATGTTTTGCGTAATAAATTCGGTGGAAGGCATTGGCGTATGATATGTGACAAACTTACATTTTTGATTAAAGGCAATATGTAATGCCGTCACATCGCTATAGCCTGCAAATACCTTTGGATTCGCTTGTATCATGTCAAAATCAAGTTTAGGCAAAATCTTCGTTGCTCCGTAGCCTCCTCGTATACAGAAGATTCCATCTACTTGTGGATTACGGAACATGTCATTCACCTCTTGCGCACGCAGTTCATCTGAACCAGCTAAATAACCATGCCTTGCACGACATGTCTCGCCTACCATAACGTTAAATCCGAGCTTTTCTATACTGGCGATTGCAGCGTTAAGCTTTTCTGGTGGCATAGCACCTGACGCACTTATAAGCCCGATAGTATCTCCTTGTGCCAAAGCTTTCGGTCGAATCATTCGTTCACCTCCACTTGTTGTGCTGTCCGATAATTAGCAACTTCCTCTTCATTAGCCAATACAAAATGCCCTTGCTCTATTTCCACAAATGCAGGGGGTGCGCTTTCATAACGATGTTGTAATGGGTTATATATTTCCACAACCTTCTGGCGCTCCTTATACGGATTTGGTTCAGGGACAGCCGACAATAACGCCCTTGTATAAGGATGGATAGGATTGCTAAAAAGCGTTTCCGTTTCAGCTAATTCAACAATTTGCCCTTTGTAAATTACTGCAGTACGATCTGTAATAAATCGCACAATCGATAAATCATGCGCAATAAATAAATAAGTTAAGTTATTTTTTTTTTGTATATTGGATAGCAAATTTAACACTTGCGCTCGAATCGACACGTCTAACGCAGAAATCGGCTCATCCGCAATAATAAATTCAGGCTCCATTACTAATGAACGCGCAATGCCAATGCGCTGACGTTGTCCGCCAGAAAATTCATGTGGAAAACGGCTAGCAAACTCGGGTAATAATCCAACATTTAACAGCGCATGGCGAACTTTCCGCTGACGGTCTGCTTCATCATGGAAATTTTTTGTATTAATAAGACCTTCTGAAATAATATAGTCAACCTTAGCGCGTTCATTTAAGGATGCCATAGGGTCTTGAAAGATCATTTGAATTTTTTGCGTAATTTCACGGTCCCAATCTTTAGTAATTTTTCCGTTGATTTTCTTGCCATGATACAAAATTTGACCACCCGTTACTTCGTTGATGCGCATGATAGCACGTCCTATGGTCGTTTTACCCGAACCTGATTCACCAACTAAGCCAAAAGTTTCTCCTTTATAAATTTCGAAGTTCACATTGTTAATCGCTACAAATTTGTTTTTCCCTTTGCCAAAAGTAATGTTCAAGTTTTTTACTTCTACTAATACTTCTTTATGGCTCATTGGCATACAATCTCCCTTCTTCAAAAAAAGTTTGCAGTGCTGCAGGTGGCTCTACTTTTGGAGCACGTGGATCGAGTAACCATGTCCGTGCATAGTGTGTCTCACTGACTTGAAAAAAGGGAGGGCGTAACTCATAATCTATCTTTAAAGCAAATTGATTGCGCGGGGCAAACGCATCTCCTTTGATTTCTTTAAAAAGATTAGGCGGAGTACCTTTAATAGCAAAGAGCTGTTGCCCTTTTGACCCGAGCTGTGGCAAGGACGACAGCAGTGCCCATGTATACGGATGCTTCGCATTAAAAAATACTTCATGTGTACTGCCGACTTCAATTACATCCCCTGCATACATGACGGCGACACGATCTGCTACTTTTGCAACAACCCCTAAATCATGTGTAATATAAACGGTTGTTAAGCCATATTTTTGCTGAAGTGTTTTTAAGAGTTGTAAAATTTGTGCTTGAATGGTTACATCAAGTGCTGTCGTTGGCTCATCACAAATTAAAATTTTCGGTTTACAAGCAAGGGCAATGGCAATAACGATACGTTGACGCATACCTCCTGAAAACTCATGAGGATATTGCTTATAGCGCTTCTCTACATTATCAATACCGACATCCGTTAATAATTTTAATGTTTCTTGATAGGCGGTTTTGCCCTTTAGCCCTTGATGTAACACGACACACTCCTCAATTTGCTTGCCGATTGTTTTTAATGGATTCAACGAAGTCATCGGATCTTGCGTAACAATAGCAATCTCTTTCCCACGGATACTCAACCATTGTTGTTCTGTTGTAAACTGGGCTAAATCCATATCGTTATAAACTATTTGTCCTTGCTTGATCGTACCGTTTTTATCGAGCAAGCCCATAATGGATTTCATCAACACTGATTTCCCTGACCCTGATTCTCCCACAATGGCAAGGCTTTCACCTTGGTAAAGCTCAAGCGAGATGCCTCGAATTGCTGTTAGTTTTTGACCCCGTAGTGTAAATTGAATGACCAAGTTGTGAACTGTCAAAATACGGGATATAGCTTTTTTCACGACCATCTTCATCCCCCTTTACACATGATTTTTTGGATCTGCTGCATCTGCAAATGCATTACCAATAATATAAAATGCGATTGTAATAACACTTAGTACAATACTTGGGAAAATTAACTGATACCTTAAATCCGGCGACATCATCAGCACTCGACCTTCATTAATTAAATTCCCTAAGGATGGCTCACTAATTGGTAGCCCTAAGCCGATATATGTTAAAAACACTTCTGCGCCAATGGCAAATGGAATCGCTAAAGACATCCGAAGCATGATGACAGATATTAAATATGGCAAAAGATTTTTTAGGATAATTCGGTAGTCTGGGGTACCCAAACATTTAGAGGCTAAATTATATTCGCGATCCCGTAAAATCACAATTTGATTACGAATAAAACGTGCCATTTCTACCCAACCCGTAATACACATGGCGATAATAATGGTCGAAATGCTAGGGCGTAATATATAGGACATGAGAATAAGAACAATCGTTGTTGGGATATTATCTACGACATTATAAAGCTGAGTAATCGGCATTTCTAACTTACGAGAAAAACCCCACAGTGTACCGATCGTGATTCCTACAACTGCTTCTACTAACGCGACTACACAACCAATCATTAATGATGTTCTCGTGCCAGCCCAAATACGCGACCATAAATCTTGACCAATGGAGTTTGTACCAAACCAAAATTCAGCGTTAGGGGCTATGTTGCGGGCTTGTAATCCCGTTTGATCATCGAGATAAATTTCATTTGGTGATTTTTGCGCAGGCAAATAGGGCTGGAAAATCGTGAATGCTACGATGATGAAAACGAGCGCTAACAACAGCACCGCCATGCGATTTTTCAAGAAAGATTGCCAAGTAGAGCGCCAATAAGAATAATTAGAATATGCGATTGCTTCGGCTTGACGATCCGTCCCTTCAAAAAATTCAAAAAGCTCTGCACGAGACTTGTCTGAAATATTATCGATTTCATCTGTATAAAGACTCATTAGCGCACACTTTCCCCTTTCCCTAATTTAATGCGTGGATCAACGAGCGCCATGGCGATATCCCCTAAAATCAATCCGATAATGCCAAGTGACGAAAAGACCAGCACTAAACCTTGGACAATGGTATTATCCTGTCGCTGAATCGCATCCACAAGTAAGCCACCCATGCCAGGAATAGAATACAAGGATTCAATATAAATAGAGCCCGTAATGGTAAAAAGGATGGTGGCCGGCAAATACTGCGCCATTGGAATAAAAGCATTACGCAATACATGACTAAACATCAATGTACGCTCTTTGACTCCTTTTGCGCGTGCAAGTTTTATATAATCTTTGTTTAGTTCATCGACCATATAGCGACGCATCCACATCGCATAAGAAGCAGTCGGTGCTAACGCCATCGAAGTAAGCGGTAATAGCCAAGTAATCGGTCTATATTCATCAAAGAGCATTGGTAGATGGAAAATATCAGTAATATACATTTGAATAACTAAGTAATACACTGCTGCTGGTACGGCTACAACAAAAACAATGTAGCCAGTCCCCAGTCGATCCAGCCAGCGCCCCTTCATATGCGCCATTAAAATACCAAGTGGCACCCCAATTAAAAGCGATAAGACTACAGCACCTAATCCAAATAACAAAGAATACGATATTTTATCAGCAATAATGGTCACAACTGGCACATCCGTACGATATGTAACGGATTTGCCCAAATCACCACGCAATAAATCCGCATAAAAATTCCCTAATTGCACTGGCAATGGATCTCGTAACCCTAAACTCGTTAAATATACTTCCTTTTGAGTTGGTGACATTTTCTCTGCCGCTGCTCCTAAATAGCCTTCTTCAGGCATTAATCGTAGTAACGAGAACACGATTGTGATAATAATAAACAATGTAATAACAGATTGTAATAAACGCTTCCCTACATACCACAACATACAAGCGTCCTCCCTTCATGAAATCGCTGTATAAGTACAAAGGAGATGCCGAATCAGCATTTTCGGTCATCTCCTCGTATCGAAAAATCACCACTAGTTGCCTACTGATTGAAGCTTGGCAATGATTATTCCACTTTATTTTTTTGTGGCATTGGTTAATGCCTCTGCTCGTTCCTGCTCCCACTGTGCCAAAGCAGCCTTAAATTCGTCATTACTCATTGGTTTTTCTAATACTTTTTGCCCTTTAAACTTCTCTGCTGTGACACCAAATGGCGAATATTGCGCTTCAAATGGATTTAATTTTGAAGCAACATAGCCGCTACCACCTACTGAATATGGAATGACAAATGCTTCTTCAATAAGAAAAGCTTCAGCTTGTGCAAATAGATTATAGCGTTGTGCCGTATCGATTGTAGCCTTTGCCTTATCCAGTAAATTCAAATAGGTTGTTTTGCCATTTGCTTCTGTATAGCCTTCTGCTAATTCAGGCTTATTGTATGTGCCATCCACACTAAATGGTTCTGTATACGTGGAAGGATCTGCATAATCCGGACCCCAGTTTGCTTCAATCATTGCAAATTTACCAGGACGTCGAACTTCTGATAAAAAGCCTGTGGATGGACCTGCTTCTACGATAATATCCACATAGTCCGCTCCTAATAATTTTTCAATTTGTTGTTCAATAACTTGTGTACGATTTGCCCAATCTGGCATACCTGAGTTGTATGGCATTAAAACCTTTACCGGGAAGGTCGCTTTCCCTTCCAGTGTAGTCATAGCTTTGGCTTTGAACTGTAATGCTAAATCTTTATTAAAGGAATCATTGTTTGTCATGGCAGCTAGCGGCTCTAGTTGTGTATAGTCAACCCCGTCCACATCGACAAAGTTTTTCGGTGTAATTGTATTGCTTAGCAAATCTTGAGGATTATATGGTTCGACTGTTAACATCGCAGATACACGATCAAGTGCATGGAATAGCGATTTCCTAAAATCTTTATTATTAACAGCAACCTTCCAATTATCTGGTTCATATTCTGCGTCAAATTGAGGATTAAAGTTTAACGCATAGAAATAGGAATAAAAATTATTTTGCGTTTGACGCACTTGCGATTTTTTCTTCTCATCATTAAACCATTCATCAATAATGGAAGTTGGAATTTCCGCTGTATCTACTTCGCCACGTAAAAATAACTCTGGTGCGACTGTTGCCGCTTCTTTGTTATATTTATAACGAATTCGCTCAATCAGCACGTTATCTTTATCCCAATACGTGTCATTTTTCACTAGCACGCGCTCATTTTGCGGCTCAAATTTATCTAAAATATAGGCACCGTTATAAAGGAAATTTTCACGTGTTGTGCCGAACTTCTCACCTGTTTCAGTTAAAAACTTACCATTTACCGGGAAGAAGCAGACATAGTTCAACATCGACAGGAAATAAGGTGTTGGCGCCTCAAGCGTATATTCCACTGTCTGTTTATCAATCGCTTTAATGCCTACCTTAGAAAAATCCGTTATCTCCCCGTTATAGAATGCCTCACCATTTTTTACAACAGTTGCACTCCAAACGGTCGAAGATTCATTTTTTGCATCAAGCACATACTGTAAGCCATCGACAAAGTCTTGTGCCACTACATCTGCATATTCCTTGCCATCATGAGTAACCCATTTCACATCATCCCGAAGCTTAAAAGTCCATACAGTTGCGTCCTCATTGGATGACCATTCTTGTGCAATACCTGGTTGAACGACACCATACTGATTATATTCGATGAGCCCGTCCACTAAATTTGCCGCTACTGCAAATTCATTTGTTTCAGATGTTTTTAAATAATTTAATGTTTTTATCTCCCCTGAATAAACGACACGGTACTCGGATTTTTTGTCATCCGAAGCATCATCACTACAGGCTGCACACAATAAGGCGACTAGACATACTAAAAGAAACCACTTCTTTTTCATATTGAGCATCCCCCTAAGCTTTTATTATCTTAAACATGCTATTGCAACGGTCCCGAGGGAACCACTTGCAATAGCCTGTTCCTTACTTAAACTTGGTATTGTTACAATGGCTTGCACTTCAGCTGTTATCCATTCACCTATAGTCTATTCTTATGTTAAGAACTGTAATATACGAAGTACTTCAAAATAATCATCGGTAACAAATTCAACCGTGTTATGCGGTTTAAATGTTGCATTCGGATAAAATGAATTCCGGTAGGCACGAGTATGGTCTCGGTAAATAATTTCTACTACAAAACGCTCAGGCAATGTCACCTGTAAATCGTTGCGAGATACTTTCATCGATGCTTCAACAAGTCGCTTTGTTTCGGCAATAGCCAATTGAGGACTGACATTAATCGTGGCATTGCCTACTCCTTCCTTAGTAGCAAATGTTACGATGAAAGGATTGATTGCTTGAATCTCTTCTGTTAATCCTACATCTCCACTAACAAATGACACTGGCACACCGTGTAATGCAGCAGCGTACGTATTAATAAGAAATTCACTTGCATATTCGCCGTTTATTTTAATATCAGAAGTAGTACTTAGTGTGTGTGCCAATGGATTGCGTTCGCTTCCACCTTTACTGTGATAGCCAATAAAAATAGCCCGATCAAAGCGATGATCAAGACCCGCTACCATACACATCGGGTCATATGTCCAGCCACGAATCACTTTACAATTGATGGGCAAGTTCGAAATATCTAGATTTCGCGCTGAGTCATGCGCATCTTTTAGTAAAATTTCCGTTGCACCACCTAACATAGCCCCTTCAATGGCCGCCTCAACTTCTTGTGTCATCTGCTTTTGAAAAAAAGAATATTCAGGAGAATTCAGCTCTGTCTCGCTCCATGCTGTTGTGCCTGTAATACCTTCAATGTCTGCACTAATATACACTTTCATAAATATCGATACTCCTTTATCAAATGGTTTTTAACGTTTGCCTCAATAGCACCGTATTTAGCTTCGTTAGCGTTAACTCTTCTTGCCCAAGCAATATTGTGAAAGTCATAATGCCACCATTCCTCCGCATAATTCGTAAAACCTACGGTCGTCAAACAATGATACAAAAGCCGTCGATGATTTAGAGCTGCTTTATTTTCATCTGGGTGCTGTTCAAAATAACACGTCGCTGATTTTGCACTCATTTCATCAAAGGCAGTTCCGAGATCAAGTGCCTTGCCGTTAACATCACCTAATGTTATATCAACCGCACCGCCTGTTAGATGTGGTAGAAGATGCTCTTGACCTATCTTTGGAAAAGCGACATATTTTAATGTTTCGTTAAAAATAGTATCCTTTGTGAATCCAGGTTGTTGCCTTGTTATTTGTTCAGCAAAATGACGAAATAAATACTGTTGCACCTCAATTGGCCTAAAGCCGTCATATAAAATCAAACTATATGAATCTGGCAATAAAACTAAAGCATCCAGTAACAGCGCCAAAACGTTTTGGCGCACATAAATCGATTGTAAGCTATGTGCAATTTGTTGTTGGTAATAGACTGGCTGCGTAAAAATTCTTGGATGTTGGTTGTCAATTTTAATTAATGGCTCCGTACTTTTTTGAATGTTCGGAGTTAATTGATTGATTGGCGTTTGGACGACATCAATCGGCTTAGATAACTTTTCACGCACCTTAACCCACCTCACTAGAAAGAACGTCCTTAATTATTAGATTATTCAGTATTTTCATTGAATAGTATCACACCATATCAATGTTGACTAGTTAAAACAAGAATAATTACAAAATAATAGTAATTATCTGAAAATCATACAAATAACAGTTCGATAGCTCAAAATTTAATATATACGGTCGAAATAATTATTTTTTTAAAGGAATTTCCCGATATTTTACTTTAAAGGTTGTAAAATGTTGGATGAACACAATGGAAGATTGCAAGGAAGAGGTAATAGTAGTGTAAAACATTAGTAAAAAAAGCTATTGAAGCACCATTATGCTCAATAGCTTTTCGTTTATCTATGAAAATTATAGGCTTCTACTACATGGCCATCTCGACCTGTTGTTGTACGTGCTTGTGAAAGTGAATTGAGGATTGCTTCCTCAGTTGCTTCCGCAGCCGCTGTAAAAAGTTGATTCATGATTGGATGATCCTCACGTAGTTGGTAACGTGTCTCTATATAGCTGTCTGAATGATGTGTAATACGATGTGCAGTCGAAAAACCAATTACAATGTCACCACTTCCATGAGAAAAATGACTACCAGAACGTCCTAGCCCTATACCACATCGTTTAATTACACGTCTAAGTTGGCGACTACTGAGCGGCGCATCTGTCGCCAGCACAATGATAATAGAACCGTCGGTAGGAGAGACGACAGATTCATTTTCGGAGCTTTCAACTTGAAAACGCTCCGTAAAAAACTCCGTACGCTGGCCAAAATTAGTTAATACTAGACAGCCAACAGTATAGTGGATTTCTGCATGCGCTATAGTTACGATGCGCGACGATGAGCCAATCCCGCCTTTATAGCCAAAACAAACCATCCCTTTTCCTGCCCCTACTGCTCCTTCTTGCGCAGTATTATCAGTGGCATTACTAATCGCCTCTATGGCGTGCTGTGGTGTGACAGGACATGCTCGAATCGAATTTAAATAACTATCATTACATTCACCAACAACAAGATTTATCGTGCCTGTCGTATCCCCAATTTCGATATTGCTATCTAACATATATTGCAACGTTCCTTGTGTTACAGCAGGAACGCCAAACGTATTTGTAAGCATAATCGGGGATTCAATGATGCCTAGCTCATTTACTTGCACAAGGCCTGTTGTTTTGCCAAAACCATTTAGTACATAACTAGCACCCGTTACTTTTTCTTGAAATAAATTATTACCATGCGGTAAAATGGCCGTTACCCCAGTACAGGCATATGCCCCATCTTCATTTATCTTTTCATCGAGCGTAACATGTCCTACCTGCACTCCATTTACATCAGTAATACAATTTTTTTCTCCGACAGGTAGCATGCCAATTGTCATGCCCATATCCCGCACTTTTTTTGTCATATTATCGCCCCTTCATTATGCTAGTGACTTCTCTACAGCCGCCAATGCATGTATAACGGTTGTGTCGAAAACAGGAATTGGCACATCTTCTTGCTTGATTAATAAACCAATCTCCGTACAGCCAAGAATAATACCTTGGGCACCAGCATTCACAAGGTTTTCAATGACTTGTAAATAGCGTTCTTTGGAAGCCGCTTCTATCTTTCCTAAACATAATTCCTCATAAATAATACGATTGACAGCTGTTCGTTCTTCCTCGTTTGGTACGATGACGTCAATGCCTAAGTGTTCGATTCGCTTTTTATAAAAATCTTGCTCCATCGTATATTTTGTACCTAGCAATGCAATCGTTTCTATACCAGCCTGTTGAATTTGCGTGGCTGTTGCATCAGCAATATGTAAAACTGGAATTGAAATTTTTGCTTCAATTAAATCAATAACTTTATGCATGGTATTTGTACATATAACAATGAAATCAGCTCCCGCTTTTTGTAAAGACAATGCCGCATCACCTAAGATTTGCCCTGCATGTTGCCATTGTCCGTTCGCTTGATAATGTTCTATTTCTTGAAAATCAACACTAAATAGAATGCATTTTGCAGAATGGAGACCTCCCAATTGTTGCTTTACTTTTTCATTGATAAGTCGGTAATACAAGGCAGAAGACTCCCAGCTCATACCACCAATAAATCCTATCGTCTTCATATCATCAGCTCACTTTCCCATTTAATGTTTATTTATTAAATATAATGGTCTTTCGTGAAATTATCTTAATTTTCTATTAAAATAGAGGTAAAAAGACCACAATATTTTTATAAATTATCGTTTCATCTCTACTATGTAGAGGTATAAAAGAAAAACCAACATCAATACTAAGTTGTAACGGTGTAGTTTTACAACATCACCATTCCTTGCTATCATACCATCGTTTGAATATTCGCAAAATAAAAAAATCCCCCACGATAATATCATTTTATTATTATGAATTTTTAAAAATTTGATATTTACTTTAAAAAAAGTGTAGACTAAAACTTATGGAAAAAAAGGAGGAATAGAAATGGAATGGATATCGAATATTGTAGATAATACAAATAATATTTTATGGACGTATCTTTTAATCATTCTTTTACTAGCAGCTGGATTATATTTTTCATTCGGCTCTAAGTTTGTACAAATACGTCTTTTCCCAGAAATGTTCCGTTTAATAGCTGAAAAAAGAGATGGCGAATCAGGTGTCTCTCCGTTCCAAGCATTTACGATTAGCGCAGCGTCACGTGTAGGCACTGGTAATATTACAGGTGTTGCACTTGCTATTGGTGTTGGTGGACCAGGCGCAGTATTTTGGATGTGGATTATAGCAATCCTTGGGATGGCTACAGCATTTATCGAAAGTACACTTGCTCAAGTTTATAAAGTTAAAGACGGTGATACATTCCGTGGTGGTCCTGCCTATTATATTGAAAAGGCTTTAGGACAACGCAAATTAGGAATCGTTTTTAGTATTTTATTAACACTAAGCTTTGGTTTTATTTTTAATGCTGTACAATCCAATACAATTGCAACTTCTGTAGGTGAAGCATTTCATATTAAACCTTATGTAATCGGTATTCTATTAGTTGTGTTAACGGCTATGATTATTTTCGGTGGCGTACATAGAATTGTTAAATTTACACAAGTAATTGTACCTGTAATGGCCGTATTTTATTTACTCGTTGCACTTTATGTAATTGTTACGAATTTAGGAGAAATTCCGGCAGTATTCTCGCTGATTTTCTCTCAAGCACTTGGACTACGAGAAGCGGCTGGTGGGGCAATTGGAATAGCTATTATGCAAGGTGTTCGTCGAGGTCTATTTTCAAACGAAGCCGGCATGGGGAGTGTACCAAATGCGGCTGCGACAGCCAATACGTCGCACCCTGCTAAACAAGGCCTTGTACAAAGTTTAGGCGTATTTTTTGATACTATTTTGATTTGTTCAGCTACGGCTTTTATCATTATTTTGGCTGGCTTATATGAAACAGGTGAAAGTAATGGTATCGTCTTAACGCAAAATTCATTAGCGGTACATGTTGGCGACTGGGCTCCTTATTTCATTGCGATTAGTATTATCTTCTTCGCTTTCAGTTCTGTTATTGGTAATTATTATTACGGTGAATCGAATATTGAATTTATCAATGCACACAAAAGCTGGATGACGGTTTACCGACTATTAGTACTTGCTATGGTAATGTTCGGTTCAGTAGCGCAAGTGCAACTTGTATGGAACTTAGCCGATCTATTTATGGGATTAATGGCGCTTATTAATATTACAGTTATTATGATACTTGGTAAAATAGCCTTCCGAGTATTAGATGATTTTACGGCGCAACGTAAAACTGGAAAAAACCCAGTATTTTATGCAAAATCTATCCCAGGATTAAAAAATACAGATTGCTGGGACGATGAACGCTGAGTGCCTGGCACGCAATCAATTTTAAACATTCAGATATTTAACTACATTTTAAATATCTTCTAAAATCCACTTAGCTTCTGCTTAATCGCACATTATGTTAGTCCAACTATTCGCGCTAAACGCGAGTTGCGACTAACGGTGTGCGGAGTAGGAAGCGCAGTGGATTTTTGTGATAATAATGGTCGGATATATGCGTACTTGCATTCCACTGCATGCTTTCTGAAGTGTGAAGTCTTTATCCTTTTTCTATCATTGCGTCTGTATACGCTTGTGACTGCCCTCGTGGAATACTCAAAGTTTTCCAGGCGTCTCCTTTTATTTGCTTCCCTATATAGGCCATTTGCCCAACATGTGAGGAATAATGCGCCATCTGTCTTTCAATGGCATCTATCACAGAATGTTGCTGCCCTCTTATTGTTACATTCTTTAATAAATCTACTTCTGTAAGACCATTTAATGTGTTAAAAAATACACCCCACCCCTTTTCCCATATGGCCATTAATTCTTCTTTGGAAGCAATACTGTCATTAAATTCATCATCACGATTTCTTGTCTCTTTCTCACCGTCCGATGTTAAAAAGTCAGTCCATCTAGAAAGCATATTGCCACTAACGTGTTTGACAATAACGGCAATACTATTCGACTCCTCATTGAAAGCCCAATGCAATTGTGCGATGTCTAATTGCGCAAGCGTTTTATCGCCATCAGCTTTAACCAATTTAAATCTTTCTTGTACAACGTTCAAATAAATTTCACCCAAACTCATAGTACAACCCCCTCATTTTGTTAGTGACAGGCACACACACAATTCTCATACAATTCTAACATAATTATGTTTAAGCTCAAGAAAACTGTAGCAAACAAAACGTTGCTACAGTTTCCCCTTAATGACGCGTCTGTAAATTTAAACGCTTTTCCATTCTATTGAATATAAACGTAAATGCTAAAACAAGGACTAAATAAAAGGCACCTGTTACCATATATGTTTCTAACGGTCGATAATTTGCACCAGCTATGGCTAAAGTTGTGCTCCATAAATCCGACATGCCAATATAAGCAACAAGCGCGGATTCTTTCAATAATATAATAAATTGATTGCCTAGCGGCGGTATTGCTCTTCTTAACGCTTGAGGTAAAACTACGCGACGCATCCCCAACGACTGTGACATCCCTAACGAACGTGCTGCTTCCATCTGGCCACGATCAATCGACTGAATAGCACCACGGAAAATTTCTGAAATATACGCACCATTATGGACAGCCAATGCTAGCACACCTGCCCAAAAAGAAGGAAGTGTTAGGAATGAAGAAATCCCAAAATACAAAATAAATATTTGAACGATCATTGGCGTCCCCCGAATAATCGCTAAATAAACTACCGCAAAAGCATTAAGCACTTTTATTTTTGACATATTAAAAAAGGCAATGACTAACCCGACAATACTACCTAAAACTAATGAACAAACGGTTACTGACAGTGTTACCCATAGTGCATCAAAAAGCATTTTATAATTTGATTGAAAAATCTCTATCATTTATTCACCCACTCTGTGTCATCGTTGTTGTAAAGTATCAGAGGTTTATTTCCTCCATTACTTATTTATTCACTTTCTCGTCCATTAAGTTAAAGCCAAACCATTTTTCACTTATTTTTGCATATGTTCCGTCCTCAATAAGTTGTGCTAACGCTTTATTTAACTTTTCTTTTAATTCCACATTCTCTTTATTCACTGCAATAGCCTGTTCATTCACTGCTAATAAATCGCCAACAGCTTTGACAGGTATTTTCGCTTCATCAATCGCAAGCTGTGCAAAAATATTGTCTGCCACAACAGCATCTAAACGACCTGTTTTAATGTCCATTAGTGCTGCAACATCTCCTTGTGGATACGTAATAACATTTTCTTTTGCTGTTAATTTTAATGCATCGGATTCATAATTTGTGGCAGGTACAGCACCAATAATTTTGCCCTTCGCATCTTCACCAGATTTAATTTCCGTATTATTTTCTGCTACAAATAATTGAGAACCAGAACGATAGTAAGTATCTGTGAAACTAACTACTTTTAAGCGTTCTTCGGTAACTGTCATACTGCCTAAAATCGCATCAAACTTATCATCTAAAAGACCTTGAATAATGGATTCAAATGGGAAAGTCATTGGCACAGGTTTCATGTCCATTTTTTCTGCTAACGCTTCGCCAAGCTCTACGTCAAATCCTACTAACTTACCATTCTCCTTATAGTTAAATGGCTTATAAATGCCACTCATCGCATAGACAAATTCCTGTTGTTCAGAGTCTGAAGAGGAGGCTTTTGTTGGCTTATCATTAGAGCTACAGCCTACTAATAATCCTACCCCTAATGTTAAAGTTGCTAATAGTGCCTTAAGCTTGATTCGTTTCATGTTTATTACCTCCCATGTGTAAGATTCTGTTTAGAAATTGTTTTGTTCGCTCATTTTGAGGATGCTCAAAGAACGTGTCCGGATGACCTTCCTCTAAAATTTGTCCACCTTCCAAAAAGACGATATGATTCCCTACTTCACGTGCAAAACCCATTTCATGCGTGACAATAACCATCGTCATACCATCATTGGCAAGCTGCTTCATCACTTGTAATACTTCCCCCACTAACTCTGGATCTAGTGCAGAGGTTGGTTCATCAAATAACATGACTTTCGGCTCCATTGCTAATGCACGGGCAATCGCTACTCGTTGCTTTTGACCGCCCGATAAACTATCAGGAAACATGGCTGCTTTATCACGAAGTCCTACTTTTTCAAGTAAATCATAAGCATAGGCAGTTGCTTGATCTTTTGACTGTTTTTTCACAAAGATTGGTGCTTCGATAATATTTTCTAGTACTGTCCGGTGAGGAAAAAGATTAAAATGCTGAAACACCATTCCTACTTCAGCCCGAATTTTATTTAAATCTGTGTTACTAGCGTCTACAGCCAACCCTTCAATCATTATTTGACCTTCATCATAGAACTCTAAAAAGTTTAAACATCGTAATAAAGTGCTCTTTCCTGAACCACTAGCTCCGACTAATACAACAACGTCCCCCTGCTGTACTTGTAAATCTACTCCTTTTAAAACTTGTAAGGAGCCAAAGGATTTTTTTAAATTATTCACTTGAATCATTGCTGTCATCCTTCCTACAACCACTTAAATCTGTTCTCATCTTAAACTATTGCATTTATGTGTTGACGTATATTCTATTAACTTAGAAACTCCCCCTCAATCCATAATCCCCTTGCACATTGATTACCATATCAATTATCTGAAATTACTAAATTAATAAATAATTAATACACTATTAATTAAACAGTAATACTATTGTTGAAAAAAGGGCTTTAATTAGACAAAAAAGTATCTTTATTTAATATGTTAGGTACTTCCCTTTATTTAAAGTATCAAATTTCAACATTTAGCCTTCATAAACTTTGTAAATGGAGTATGATGAAAAGTAATTATTATAATATTTCTAATTATTCAAAGGTGATGATAGACGTGTATAAATTATTAATTGCTGACGATGAGTTTGAAATTCGTAATGGCTTAAGTAGCTACTTTCCATGGGAAGAGATTGGCTTTGAAAACGTTGGAGTTGTTGAAAATGGTATAGAGGCTTTAGCTTTTATTCATCTTCATCATGTTGACGTGTTACTTACCGATATTCGGATGCCTGAGCTAACAGGAATTGAAATTGCCAAACAGCTCGATGAACAAAAATCACCGGTCCAGGTCGTATTTTTAAGTGGCCATAAAGATTTTGACTATGCACAGCAAGCCATTCAATATGGCGTGAAAAACTATATAACTAAACCAACAAAATACAGTGAGCTTGTCACAGTTTTTACAAAGATTAAAAAACAGCTTGATGAAAAATATGTAACCTATAAATCGGACTTTAATCATGATAAAGTCATTGACACGATATTTAGTTATGTTAACGAGCATTATCAGCAAGCTTCTCTAGAAGGTGCATCCCAGCTCGTTCATTTAAACCCGGTCTACATTAGTAAATATTTCAAAGAAAAAACAGGACGCAACTTTTCTGATTTTGTTGTTGAAGTCAAAATGGAAAAAGCCGCATTATTATTAAAAAACCCTGACTATAAAATTTACGAAATCAGTGAATTAACTGGTTATAGCAATGCTAAAAATTTCACGCGAACATTCCGTAAATATTACGGTAAAACACCTCGTGAATATCGCAACGAGGAGTGTGGCTTGCACATTGACTAATCATTATATACGCACCTATTTTTTTAAAAACGTCATTAGTTTATTAATTCCCATGCTTATACCACTAATTGTCTTAGGCGCATTATCCATTTTTTTAATTCAACAATATGTACTACAGGACATCATTGATCGCAATACGGATCTTTTAACACAAACAAAAGAAAATATCGAGCTTATTTTTTATGAGCTCGATTCGTTAAACAGCTATATTATTTCTAGTACAAACCAATTTGACAACTTGCAACAACTCATGGATAAACCAACCCTTAGCCATCAGGATTATAAGGACCTTGTAACATTTAAAAATTTTATTGATGCGCCAAAAGAAGCGAGAGAGTATATCCAATCGATATACATTTACGTTAACAATGACTCCGGTAAATATTTATCGACCACCACTACAGGATTACTGGAGCTAAGAAATACGCTCGATTTTAATTGGTATCATAGCTTTGTCACACATCTCGGTTATGAGGAGACTTGGGCTGAATCAAGAACAATTAAACGTATGACGAATAATCAATTGGATACGCCTTTAAATATTATTACGATGTATCGAACAATTCCTAAAAATAATGGTGTGCTTGTGTTAAATATTAAAGCCGACTATATCCAGCAGCAACTTGCTTCTTTATCGACGACAGTTGGACGTAATTTAGTCATTGTGGACAATAAAAATAATATCATTTTTAATGAACAAAATTATGCGCTCGCTAACCGTACCATTCAAAGACTGACATCTAATCCAAATACATTTTTTAATATGACCATCGACGATAAACCTTATGTTATTTCGAAAATGGAGTCAGCCAAATATGATTGGACATTTTTATCTATCAATCCGAAAACGAGTCTTTACCAAGTACCAAAAAAACTGCTGCAACTTGTCTTATTTCTTTCTGCGATTTGCATTATTGGTAGTGTGATTTATGCCTACTGGGTAACGAGAAAAGCAACGGTTCATATGCGAAAAATACTAGCCATTTTTCAATCGGCTGAACAGGGTGGTGTCTTACCAGAAATCTCGATTCCAGTGAATGACGTCTATAGTTTCATTACACATAACGTGTTACTAAATTTTACCGAACAAAATACATTAAAAAGAAAATTAGCTGAGAAAAAATATAAAGAGCAAACACTAGAGTTAGCCGCTCTGCAATCCCAACTGAATCCGCATTTCTTATTTAACACATTGGAAACATTAAACTGGCGCGCTATTTCGTTAACTGGGAAACCAAATGAATTAAATGATATGATTGAAAATTTAGCGACTATACTACGCTATTCATTAGATGATGAATCGAGTATGGTACCGATAATGGAGGAAATAAAATATACGAAGCACTATATTGATATTCTGAAAGCCCGTCATCAAAATCAATTTGAGGTCATTTGGGAATATGACGATAATATTATGCCGTTCAACGTGAAGAAGCTGACCATTCAACCATTAATTGAAAATGCCCTGCAGCATGGAAAACAAAATAAGCAACTTTGTCTCATTAAAATAAAAATGACTGTTCACGGCAATTTAATGACATTAGTGGTCATCGATAATGGACAAGGAATGGAACGTCAACAGCTGCAAAAGGTACGAAATCAACTTCAACAAAACGAACAATACAACCATATTGGTTTAAGTAACACCCATAAACGATTGCTCGTTGCCTTTGGTGATCATGGAGGTCTCACTATTTTAAGTAAAAAAGGCTGGGGTACAGTCATTAAAATGCAAATTCCCCTTTAAACCTTATCTAAACAAAAAAGCTAGTGTTCTATTAGTAGAGCACTAGCTTTATCCTTATAAGTTTTCATCGATATAGGTTTCTAAATCCGCAACAATTGTATCAATTGGTACGTCAGTTGCATCCTGCGCATAACCATCATATTGTTTGACTAGGATACCATCTTTATCGACTAAGAAAAATTGAACACCATGGATGACTTGATTGGAATTCGGATCATCTTTAACGAGTAGTTTTGTTGATTTAACAGCAAAGTCCTCAATATATGATTGGGAATAGCCCGTCAGGAGATTCCATTTTGATTCATCAGGCACTGTGTATCGTGCTAAATAATCCGCTAGCACTTCCGGTGTATCAACTTCAGGATCCACTGAAAATGCAACGATGTTATAATCCTCTATCCCTTTGTTCTTTAATTTTTCTTGGACTTGAGCCATATTAAAGGTCATTGGCGGACAAACGGACGTACAATTGGTGAAAATATACATGCCTAACCACGGCTTACCTTTTAAACTTTCAAGTGAAACATTTTCCCCGCGTTGATTAACATGCTCAAAATCCTGAATTCCATAATTATAATCCGCTTTAAATTTCACATTACCACATGCACTCAGTACTGTCACTAACGCCAATAATATCAACAACACAAAACCTTTATTTTTCATCTCAACACACTCCCTACCAACATTACCCTCATCTTATCCAATGATGTAAGCGTTGACAACTACTTGTCGTGACAGCTTTCGTACATCTTTGTGAAATCATTTTCATTTAAGTGAGACGAGGACATCATGAATCGCATCTAATTTTTCTTCCACTCTATGCAATAAATAAAATGAGATAAGGATAGGAAAGCCTATATCGGATAACATCATTAGCCATTGCTCCATACTTGCCCCTCCTTTCAACATTTAAATGGTCTTTGCGATTTTGCGCAAAGACCATTACATACATTAATTCATACCCACTTCAAAGTGTGAAACTTGACGATCAATAATTCGTGCACCCTTTATGCCTACGAAAGCGCCAGCTTGTCCACCAAATACATTACTCGTAATAATGGTTTGCATCGCTTGTTGAATATCAGAAGATGTAACATTTGGCTTCGGTGCATCAATTGCAATGGAAGCCGTTTTTCCTGTCTCAGTTTCAAATAGTAATTCCAATACTTTTGCCATCTTTATCGACCCCTTTCTTTTTCTGTAATTATGATAATTCTGTTGTCTCTTGCTTCATTATACTGTCCAGTGGCTGTGATGAAAGACTCGCAATCGCTCTTGCTACCGTTAGTAATGCCGTTGCCGTATGCGTATCGTTTACATGACGGTAAGTTTTGATTGCAAACTTCGGCTCATTTTTTTCATTATGTCCTGCCTTATACTTTAAGCGTAGTGTTGCACCTAAAAATTGTGTCTTTGCCATTGTAACACCCCCTTTCTGCACAATATATACGTCGGTCTGTCATTTAGGGGGACATGCTTTAAAAAATTTATTTATAATATAGCAAAAAAGTATTTTAAAATTTTTCTGCTCGAAATGCATAATTACTTTCATTTAGCACATCTTAGCTAAAAAGGGGTATTTTTCGTGTCGGAGAAAAAGCTAACCAATATAGACATTATTAAAATGTATCAAGAAACTTGGGATGAAATGAAAAAGTTAATTGAGGAAGTTAAAACGAAAAGTAAAAGAGCCATGCGCATTACTCTCTGGTTAAAAGTTATCGTAGCTTTTGCCTCCATTTCAGCGATTGGAGCTTGGCTAAGAGCAAATGGTAATGGACAAATATGGGCACTAATCCTAATTTTCGCACAAATTGCGGACATGCTTTTTGACACATTACCCTATTTCCAACAACGTATCACCTTACCTCAACAACAACTAAAATTAGAGCACATAGAAATTGATTTAAAAAAAGATTTATTACAATTTGAAATGGGGCTAATTACCGCAGAAGAAGCTTTTCGAAGATATTTTGAACATAGGAAATCTTGGATAAAAGCAATTGCTAGTTAAAAATAAATGGAAAATGGTACAGTAAAAGCCTTAAGAAAAATTGGCTCTTAAGGCTTACCTGCTGTGGTATTTACAGTTTTACTTTTATTGATAATTAATATTTTACTTCTTATAACTATTTTTATGTCACAGTTATAGAAAGGAACCTTGTGTTTAAGATTCCATAATGTACATTTGCCAACCTTGTTTTTCTATATCATCATAATTAGGCTCTATGACGATAACTTCCTCTTCCTTAAAAAGGCCATTTAATAATTCATTCATGCCCTCCCATTGTGAGAAGCATTCAGAACATTGCAGTAACAATTTACTATTCAATTCCTCTTTCACTATTTCTACCCAGCCTTGATCACAAACTACACACCATTTAACCTTATATTCATAATAGCCCAATTGATTCTACTCCGTTTCTTCCATATAACACTTAGTTCTTCCACTACACCTTAGTAACATATAAAATTATGAACGCAAAGCATTATCAACAAAATATTTTGCGCTCTCCGCATCTTTTTTCTTAACCGAAACAATATATTGCTTTTCGTAATTGCTATTCAGGCCGAAACTGCCATAGTTTCCTCTTTTCGTACCAAATCCCAGCCCTTGTCCTGAAGGGTCCACTACTTTATAGCTATATTTGATTCCTTCTCTAATTAAGGCTGCTCTAACTTTTGATAATTCCTCCATTGAGTATCCAATATAAACATCTTCTTTATTAAAAAAAACCAAATCTATCTTCCCCTTTTGATTGACATTCCATATAACAATTATTCTTGTTCTTATTTACATTAACGAGGCATTGGTGTTTCTGGTCGATTCCGACAATATGGGCAATGAGGATCATGGTATTTTGGTTCAGTCCAACAATTACATGGAGGGCAAAAATACGTATCAAAATTATCACAGTATTTTAAATTACCGTTACATAATGAGCAAACATTTCCCTGTTCTTTTTGCCCATAAACCTCTAATTCTTCTTTTAGTAACTTGTCACGCTTCTCTACCATTTCCCTAAATATCCTACCTACTGTACGAAGTGCTTTCGGATGACCGATATTCTTCAGCTCATATTTTAGCCCAAACTTGTCAGTAAAACTAACATAGCCTTTTATATAGTAATTAAAAAATCTTCCTATTTATGGTACAATGCAAATGCAGAACTTCATTTTTTAGGAAACCTTTGCAAACTTTAATTACAATGATAAGACGACTTAGCAAAATACAAATAATGGATTGAACGATATTTTCAAACGACGCGACGTGTAGCTCACTTTTCATGTCCATTTTCTCTCCACATCGCTGTCCTAAAACTTGAGCAGAAGGGAAGAAGCGTGTGAAACATTCTTTATTTTTTACGTTCTTGTTATTAGTTATTATATGCTTAGCTGGCTGTTCAGAAGAAGAACAAAATAATTTTCCATATCCAGAGCCCTTATTAAAGCATCAACCAGCTCTTGACAATGACTATACGAAAGAACTTGCCATTGCAACGTTCCGAAAAGACAACGGCTACCTCAACTATGAAATTTCTGATGTTGTCCTCGTTAAAGATAATGCCCTACCTAAGCTAAAGGCGGTTATTTCTTTTTACGATAAAGAAAATAATAATAGTAGCAATTTGGCTTTTATTTACGATAACATCAGTCGAGAAATTTGCTTTGCTGTCAATGACATAGAAGGTGTAAAAACATATGAAATCGACGATAGCAGCAATTTAACCTATGTTGGTAATGGTGCCGTAACAACATCTATACGCAAAATCGATACGAATAAAAAAATTGATTATACAATAACTTTTTCTCATGAAGATGCTACTCCAAGTA
This sequence comes from Lysinibacillus sp. NPDC097195, assembly GCF_044762075.1. Lineage (NCBI taxonomy): Bacteria > Bacillati > Bacillota > Bacilli > Caryophanales > Bacillaceae > Lysinibacillus > Lysinibacillus sp. NPDC097195. Next base: position 1,428,175 of record NZ_JBIWDP010000001.1, read on the forward strand.
CTACGATTAAAATTGAAACAGCAGAACCAACAAATTAACTGTAAAGTGATTTTGGCACATCTGCCTACGAGCAAATCCCTCCTTTCGATTGAAAGCAGGGATTATTTCTTTTCTTCACATAATATACTTTATAAAATAATCCTTCGTATCTTGATGTGTCAGTCTTCCAACTACATCGTCTTTATCAACCCATTTGATTGTACTTATTTCACTATCATTTGGACTAAGTGATTGGATATCACCTAAAAACTCTACAAGGAACATCGTTGTCTCTTGTGACGTGTAGCCGATCTGTACTTTTCTTTCAGCAGAAAAATCAAAGCAAATCTTATTTGGGAATGCTTGGACAATTTCATACATTTTCGAACCCGTTTCTTCTTGTAATTCACGTAAGAGGGCAGCGTTTATATCCATATCTCTTTCTTCTACCCCTCCTTTTATAAAATCCCACTCTCCATTAATATTCTGTCTACCTTTTAAAGTATTGATTGAGGTTTTTTGGACAATTAAAAATTTATTTCCATGAAAGACAATGGCTCCGACAGCCGTTCGTATCATTTAAATCACTACGCTTTCTGATCCCTATTTTCCAATGAACGTTATTTACTTGTGCATAATTTCTAAATCAAAGCGACACGTATATATTGTTCTTTCTCTAACTTTTCAAGGTGATGCAATTCAATTTCTTCAATATGTATACTTCGTCTTTTTAGTCTTCGCTCGGCTTCTCCAGCCCAAAAACGTATTAACTCAACGTTGTGCTCTGGTTTAATATGTTGCTTCAAATAGATTAAAAAATCATCTAAAAATTGGGGACCCCAATTACCGCCAATGCCATATACATATGGTTTTTTATGATAAAGCTCTAAATCATAAGGTGGCTCTTGCCATTCGAATATAACCAACTGTGCAAAAGCGGCTTCATCTGGCGCATGAATAATACGTACATCATCATCCATCGAATGCCAATGTTGTATGGGTGTATCATTAGTAATGGGATATAATATTTTCAATTCCCTAATTGTCATTTCTTTAATTCCTGTACAATCAATTGTTTGTAATTCACTATCTGCTACTAGTACAGAATATAATGTCATTTGTTAGCTCCTTACATTTTCTTCAATATAATATTTTGCCATAAAATATGCATGAGCTGTAAATAGCTGTGTTTGAATTGTCTTGCTCATAATCTGTTTCCCAAAATCATTAAAATCATATAATTTAACGGTTATCTCTTCAGTATCATCTAGGCTTTGTTCATATGCTTGAAATGCTTCCAAAATGAGAAATGTTTTTATTTTATTCGTTTGTGTTGCAGGGTTTACCATCAATTCACCTAAAAAAATAGGTTTTTTTAACGATGTGTACCCCGTCTCTTCTTTTACTTCTCTCAGTAACCCTTCTTCAGCCGATTCATTATCTTCTATTTTACCCGCGGGTACTTCTAAGAAAAAACATTCTCCAGCATAACGATATTGTTCGACAAGCACTAGCTGATTGTCTTGGGTAATAACAATTGCATTTACCCAATTCGCATATTCATGGACAACGTAATCATCAATGAATAGACCATTCGGAAGCTGGCAACAATCTTTTCGAATATTGCCGAATGGACTTTTATGAATATAGTCAGATTTCAATCTTTTCCATTTATCCATTGCTCTCCACCTAAGTTTATTATTTTCAAAGCATTGATGCGCAAATATTTTTAAAAACTATTCGTAGTACAAATAATAAAATACCATATTTTTTCCATTATATCAGATTATTGATTGGTAATGCTAATTCTGTAAGCACTAAAATAAAAGGAATTCCCCTCTAAATGAAGGAAATTCCTTTTTGCTAATAGGTTATTTCTTAGGCTGTAAATCCTCAATTGAATCGATATCCATATATTCAGGAACAACAAATCCATTTTTTGTACCTTTTAAATTTTCCCCTAAATCAACTAAATCGTTCTTATATTTTTCATAAAAAGAACCATGTGTGGATGGCATCCAAGCAGCAACAGTTGCATCTGCTACCCCTGTCGCGATTGCCTGAAACATTATAGCAGGGTCTACGGGTGTAATTGTCACCGTATATCCCATTTGTTCAAATACTGCCTTTAATACACTACTTGAAGCTCGCTCTGAATCCCATGGCGTAGAAGCAAGTTCAATGTCCGTTCCTTTTACTTCTTTCACACCTTTTGTCCATTCGCTAACTTTGTCTTCATTTTCTTTTATCCATTTGTCTGCGGCATCTTCAAAAGAAGTAGTCTGTGCCTCATACATGACAGCTTCCATATCTTCTGGTTCCCAATAAAAACGATCGAGAATGGTATACGCATCCGGCATATCTTTTTCTAAATCTTTACGCACAAGTGTATTAATATTTTCCGTTCCACCTAATGTTCCTTGAGGATCATCTAGAAATTTTAAATCATACGATGAAAACATCCAATGAGGTGTCCAACCAGTAATAATAATCGGTTCTTCATTTCGAATAGCTTGCTCTAATGAACCTAACATCCCTGGGGTAGAACTTTCAACAAGTTCCCAACCTTTCAAGTTTTCATATTCTGCTAAAGTTTTTTCCGATAAATCAGTTAACCCAGCTCCTGGTTCAATCCCTATAATCTGATAATCCACTTGTTCGCCAATGTTCGTTTTATTGCCTGTAGAATCTCCATTGTTTTGTTTGCTGTCGTCACTTCCACATCCCGTTAATAGTAATGAAACGGCTAAACCGGCAGTGAGACCGATCGTTTTCAAGTTGTTCATTTTCCCTTCCCCCTTAATTAATAGAGACCTATTTACGTCTCTTCGCATTTTCAAATAAAATACTTTATTTATAGAATTATACTGCATTACCAAAAGTAACAACTTGATTTTAACAACAGGTTGTTACTTTTGTCAAACAACAAAATGTCTATACCCGTGTTAGGGACGACTAAAACTTTTTTGTTAACGTGCAAAAAAAAAAAAAACGATGACAAGTAAATAATGTCAACGTCTTTTGTCAATCACTCCACTACCTGGTAAATCGTTACCCTATGTGATAGCGTCGTCGTATATACTCCTTTAAAATATTAGATTACTTAAATTTGTTATTCCAATCCTTGAGGAAAAGTAAATATATTCAACGGATCATACTTTTTATTTACACGCAACAGCCTTTGCGCATTACCTCCAAAGTATTCTTTTTCATAATTAGCAAGATTACTTATAGGAAAATTTATATAAGAACCTTCTGTAATTGTTTTAATAAATGCGAAATGTTTACGAATCCATAAATCATTTTCTTTGGCATAGGCATCTTCTAACCACACAGACTGAATACCCATGATATATTTAGCCTGCCTATAGAAAAAGGCGGTTTCTTTTTGGTCAATATGACTAATTTCTCCCCCTAATGCATACAAAGAAAGTGCTACATAAATCGAACCTTTTGGCGGTCTTTCGAGGAGAGCTGCAGCGGCATTAAGCTCATCTTGTGAATAATGCCTTTGAACAAACCTACCTGTTGACTTGAATTTTTCATATGAAGGATACGTTTCTTCTACCTTTTTAATCGCTTCAAGAAAAGATAGTTCTTCTATCTCTAGCCGGTACCCCACTATCTCCGAAAAAGGTTGTAAGATTTTTTCAGCCTTTTCCGATGGACCATAAAAAAATCCTGTTGCAAATATACCTAATCCTTCTCCCTCTGCATTATAAAAACTAGCGACTAACGTCATCCGTTTATCTAAATCTGGCAACCATTTTTGCCATATATCCATCACATTTACTTGTTTTTCCTGTGTTGTGTCAATATAAAAGAACTTAAAGTACGTGATAGTAGTCTGCACTGGCTGGGGTAATTGAAATGTCATGTTCACTACTACACCAAAATTGCCACCGCCTGCACCTCGACACGCCCAAAAAAGGTCTGCGTTATAATGTTTATTGGCTTTTATCAATTTTCCTTCGTAATTAACTAACTCTAATTCTAATAAACTATCACAGCCTAATCCGTAAAGTCGGCTAGAAAATCCCCAACCACCACCAAGCGTAAATCCCGATACACCAACAGTGGGGCATGTTCCACCTGGAAAACTATAGCCCTGCGTACCAATAAAATCATATACTTCCGTATTTTTTGCCCCTGCTTCGATTTTTAAAATATGATTCCTTTTATTAATATTCAATGCTTTTAATCGACTAATATCAATAACTAAAACGAAATCACCTATAGAATATCCTTCGTAATGATGCCCACCTGATCGAATGCGAATGCTTATACAATGTTTTCGTGCCCACCGTATAGCATTTATAACATCCTGTTTCATTTCGCAATAGACAATTACCAATGGATATTTATCAATAGCACGATTCCATTCTTGTCTTGCCTCCTCGTAAAGTAGTTCTTTGATTGTTATAACCTCACCAGTTAGCCCTTTTAAAAAAGAAGAATCTTGTTCCATTTTTTTCACCTCGACTATTCCAAAAGTAGTTTATACTAATGTATTCTTCTATTCAGAACAATAATAGGTTTCTAGGAACCTTCTAAAAAAAGGATTGAACTTTCTTGCGTAGATTACATTTAATAAACTTTCTAAAACATTATTTAGTTTAAAATGCTCCCTACTATCCAAAACTGCAAAACGAATTCGATAGCCAAAGCTTGCTATTAAAAAAATTCATATAAGCCCTTTACATAATAATTATAGACGTTTTCATCTATAGTCTGTGCGCCGTATCCTTCAAAGAAAATTTCTTTATCGATAGTATTTTCAAAAGCATTCGGTTTTGGGCGTATTGCCAGTGATACGTCATATCTTGGATCGCCACAAGCTCCACTTCCCCAATCAATCACACCGGTAATGACTCCGTTTGAGACTAGCACATTATCAATTGTAAAATCCCCATGAATCAATGTTTGTTGATAGTCTTCAGGTTGCGTTAGTTTAATCTTTTCTAATAATCGCTGATTGCCGTCTACTTTATAATTTTTGAAGTTGTATTCAGCTTGATCTAACATATGGTCGAGCCATTTTCGTTCATATTGTAGCTCTTTCGGACAAGGGGTAGCATGGATTTGGAACAGGATTGCACCAAAATGAAAGAGCATTTCTTGCCGCTTCTCTTTATTTGTTTCCGTACATAAAGCCGTCCTTAATGTTTCCCCTTCTACACATTCAAGCAGTGCCCAATTTTGGTTTTGTTGTTCAACAAATTTCTTCACTGTTGGAACGGGTAGTGTTGTTTGCTTTGCTAAACAGTTTAATACCGTTACTTCTCTCTCTAACCAAGAGCAAAATAATTTTCCCTTTGTTCTTTTCAATGCAAAAACGCCCTGATTACTTTCAATAATTGCCACATCAGAGCTGTGGCCTTGTCGAGGATACTTTATTGCATTTATTGTGTGAAGATACTCTTTGATTTCAATTGGTATTTCAGTGATTTCTATTAGTGGCATTTCCATATCCCCCGTCTAACTACACATATTCACATGCGCCAATTAATAAAGAGATGCTTACATTAGCATCTCCCTTTCCATAACTGCAAATTATATAGAGTCTTTGTCTTTACAAACATATTGTTTTTTAATCTTATAATGTTGACATGCGCCGCCGTTTTCATCGTATATTTCTTTGCCAACGATTAAATCCACATTGCGATTTTCAAATTGGTCATAGTTCGTAACAGACAGGACATTGGGGTCTTTCCAGTTTAAAATAACATTGCCTTTTGCATCACTAAAGTAAATCGTTTGTTCTTTATTCGATTTTTGATTGATTATATTGACAATCAAATTAACGCCTCCTGCAGCACCACCGTAATTTTCATAATAGATTTGCGCTGAATAATCCCCATTTGGTGAGACAACCGGCTTGCCGTCCTTCAAGTCTCCTTTATACATAAAATCAAATGTAAAATATTTATACTCGTAATAGAAAAACAATAATAAAATGACTACAAAAATTACTTTGATTAATTTTTTAAGCATGTGCCACATCCTTTTATCTATACCATGAAATTCCTATTGCAAAATTATGATGGATTTTGTACCTCATTGATTTCCGTATGATATGTTTTTAAAATCGTCTCTTTTATTTTTTGATGTAGCTTAAAATCTTCAGTTTGTTCTCTTGCCTCGCTTGCAGATAGCTTTCTTGTTGTAGCAAGCTCCTCAGATGTCGTTACACTATAATGACCATTATTCATATTGATGACACCGTAATCACCAAATGAATTCTTTGTTAAGAAAAGTATGGTATCCTCCATGCCAATGGCTTGATAATTACTTATCGTCTTGATTTTCTTTACGTTATCGACATCTTCTAAAATGGTGATTGGTTCAATTACACTTAGCATATCACCTTCATTAAAATGCGCATCTTCGGGTTGTTGAAGGATTTTTTTAATATGTATGTTCGTTTTAGTGATGCCATCAATTAAAAAATTAGGTTGATATTTATCTTCAGGCGTTTCATGAAATGTATTCATATGTTCGCGATGTTCAAATTCCGCTGTCGCTTTGGCAATAATGATCAGTTCTGAATGTTGCTTTAACGTATCAAAATTTTCGTAACGAATATAGTTGCCGTTAGAATTAATAATAGGAAGCTTTGCTATTTTTTCTATCGGAAGTTTTGTTATTTCACCTTCCTCTTTTTGCGTAAGTAAATTCGTTATAACAATTATTAATAGTAGAATTACTATCAATACGAGTCGTTTCTTACTTTTCATCTTTTTCTCCTATTTAAGAACCTAAATATTTCGTCGCTAATTCTATTTCCTTTATGTTCTTATCATAATCAACTTTATAAGCTTTAGCATTTGCTCTTGAACTAACAATATGACTAATTTTTTGGTCAATAAAATGAAGAGCAACACCGTCATCGGTTGCAACACCAGGTGTAATTCGATTAGTGGCAATCAGTTGTTGATAGGCAGGTCTTCTGTCTGATTCACCATCGTAATGGGGGCAATTACTCCCTTTGAGTAAACCTAAACATTTTAATGGTTCTAATCCATCTCCATAAGAGTCTGTAACCCCTTCTTCGAACCAACAAATGGAACCCGCACTGATACCAGCTAATATGATTCCTTGTTCCCAAGCTTTTTTCAATATCGTATCGATCCCCCACTCTTGCCATAAAATCATTAAATTCTTTGTATTCCCTCCACCAACATAAATAATATCTTTTTCTAATAAGAAACTTTCTAAATCTCTTGTAGGAGGGTTAAATAATGATAAATGGGATGGCTGACAATTCTGTTTTTCAAAGAATTGATAAAAACGAGCAATATAATTTTCCGAATCACCACTTGCCGTTGCTAGAAAACAAATTTTTGGCGTTGTTTTTCTAGCTTGTTTTAAAATGTATTGATCCAATAATGGATTTTCAGGCTCCATCGAAAATCCGCCTCCCCCAAGCGCAATAATTTGTTTCATAATGCTTCGTCCTTTCAGCTTGAGTTAGTTTTTTTTAGATAGGTACTAGATGTTATTTATTTTAGTAAAGTACGCCGTGGCATATGGATAATACTACCACAATTGAATATATTGATTATATCCCAATAAACACATATATGTAAAAGCCATCCCCAAAAAAGTATTGAAGAGCAATATGATTCTTATTCTTCTTACATAACCTAGGGCGACACAACGAATACTTTACAACTTGTAATATTTCTACAATTGCATGATTATGTTAAGCTTGGTAAATAGTCTTATCAAAATGCAAGAAAGATGGTGCTACATATAATTGGATAATACAAATAATTCAATCGGACATTATATTCATTCTCCCGAAAAACTAAAAATGATCTATAAAAGAGTGTTACTTGTGGTGAGTTTATCACAAATTTTTGGTGGTGCAGGGCTTGCAGCGGGGATTACAGTAGGTGCCCTGTTAGCTCAACAGATGCTTGGGACAGAGGCCATTGCGGGTTTACCTTCCGCCCTCTTTACATTAGGTTCTGCTATTGCCGCATATTTTGTTGGCAAGCTTTCACAACGCTATGGACGTCGAATCGGTTTAACTGTAGGTTTTCTTACCGGTGGTCTAGGAGCAATTGGGGTTGTTGTAGCTGCTTTACTCAATAGTGTTATCTTATTGTTCGCGTCCCTACTCGTCTACGGTGCAGGAACTGCTACAAATTTACAGGCTCGTTATGCAGGGACTGATCTAGCTGACAAAAAACAACGAGCAAAAGCTATTAGTACTACGATGGTTATGACAACATTTGGTGCCGTAGCAGGACCGAATTTAGTAGAAGTCATGGGGAAATTTGCCCTTTCAATTGGCATACCTTCATTAGCTGGTCCTTTTTTATTATCTGCCGTTGCATTTATAACGGCTGGTTTCATACTTTTTATTATGCTTCGTCCGGATCCATTACTGCTGGCCAAATCAATAGAAGTACATAAACATCAAGAAGCTGATGGAGCTATCAGTCAGGTTAATTCTGTCATAAATAAAAATGGGGTTATAGTAGGCGCAGTTGTTATGATTCTTACGCAAATCGTGATGGTCGCAGTTATGACCATGACGCCCATTCATATGCAACATCATGGACATCATTTAAGTGCTGTAGGCATCGTGATAGGCTTTCATGTTGGCTCCATGTATCTACCTTCGCTTGTAACAGGTATTCTTGTTGATAAGATTGGCCGAACAGCTATGAGTATCGCTGCTGGCGTGACTTTATTGCTTGCTGGGTTAGTCGCCGCCTTTGCACCAAGTGATTCGATGGTAATGCTTATACTAGCACTTTCACTATTAGGATTAGGATGGAATTTCGGCTTAATTAGTGGGACTGCTCAAATTGTTGATGCTACTGAACCTTCGACACGCGCTAAAACTCAAGGAACGATTGACGTGTTTGTTGCACTAGCAGGAGCTACTGGTGGCGCTCTTTCTGGAGTTATAGTAGCTAATTCTAATTACGCAGTATTATCTTTAACAGGTGGACTTATAGCATTTATGCTTATTCCCGTTATTTTATGGTACCGGAAATCGAAATAATTTGACTTTCTAGTGTGGGCTATCAAAAAAACCTGTAAAGATTCATACGATTATTGAACCGGTGAATAGAATGTGGTACACTCAGTGAACGCCTATATAGGAGTGAGCAATATGATTCAATTTTCTAATCCACAAAAGCAAATATTTTTTTATAAGAAACCTTTGACTTAAAACAAGTCAAAGGTTTTTGTTGCTTCTAGGAAAGATTTTTATCGGAGGTATACATTTATGAATCAAAGCACAAATTCCAACGCTTCAATTGTAGCGGGTTGGATAAGTTTAATAAGCAACATCGTGTTAACCATTTTAAAAATTGTAGTGGGTACGCTTTTCCATAGTCCTGTGTTGCTAGCAGATGGCTATCATAATGCAGGTGATGTTATCGCAAGTGGTGCCGCTTTAACATCGATGCGTATTTCCAAACGCCCTGCTGACGAAGATCATCCGTACGGACATGGTAAAGCGGAAGTCATCAGTTCAGCAATTGTCGGGATTATTTTAATCATCGCTGCATTTTATATTGCGTATGAATCAATCAAAGCTTTTTTTCAGGAACCAGAAAAAGCAAGCTTAATTGCTTTTATTACCGCCATTATTTCACTCGTTTGGAAGCTTATTTTATACTTCTATACGATTAAAATTGGCAAAAGAACAAACAGTAAAGGTTTAATTGCGACTGCCTATGACCATTTGGCAGATGTCTACGCTTCAATTGCTGCTGTTCTGGGTATTGGGCTGGCACTTGTTGGGGAACATTTCCATATTTCCATCCTTACATATGGGGATCCAATCGCTGGTATCATAGTAACGATTTTAGTGTTTAAACTGGCATATGGTATGTTATTAGAGGCAATCGACACCCTAATGGAGAAAAGTGTCAGCCGAGAAACACTGGATAATTTCGAAATGTTAATACGAACAATACCAGAGGTAAAACGTATTGATCGTCTCCGTGCTCGAGAGCATGGTCATTATGTATTGGTAGATCTTCGTGTCAGTGTACCTGGCGAACTAACTATTCAAGAAGGTCATGATATTATCCGCAAAATTAAGAAAACGATAATGGCGCAGCATCAAAATGTAGAAGAAGTACTGATTCACTTAAACCCTTGGTACGACAATCTTAAATAGGCACAAAATAAACACCTCCTAACGTTTAGGAGGTGTTTTACTGTAATCAAATGATTTCTTACATTCAAAAAGATAGTGGGTTATGCCTTATACTATGTGCATGTTGATTTCCGTTACGAGTTGCTCGCTTTCCGCGGGCGTGGCTTAAGCCTCCTCCGCTGCGCTGCGTGCGGGGTCTTAAGTCTCACGCTTGTCCCGCAGGAGTCGAGCAACCCTTCACTACAATCAACTAGTAAAGCCTATACCAATGTGCTAAAAACGCCTGAAGTAAAAATTAATTTACCACGTTCCTGCGTAGTAATCTGCATGACTAGAGAACTCTGTGAGGAGTGTTTTTAGATAAAAAATAATAATGTAATCACGAACACAATTATTGCAGACATACTATTTGGTACATTAAGTCGGAGTGCTCTTATTATACAGATAAGCCCTCAATAAAAGCTTCAATCTCTTGCTTTGTTTTACGGTCCTTACTAACAAAGCGGCCCACTTCATTGCCTTGATTGAAAGCTACAAAGCTCGGAATGCCAAATACATTTAATTCGATACATTGGTCGATAAATTGATCACGGTCAATCTTAACAAAATGATAATGACTATATTTTTCTTCTATTTCAGGCATTATCGGATCGATGAATCGGCAATCCCCACACCAATCTGCTGAAAAAACAAATAGTGTACGCTCCCCTTTTTTTAGTTCTTCAAATTGCTCAATCGTTTGTAAATTTTCCACCTATAAATCTCCTTTAAAACTATTTTATTTTTCTAATAATAACATATATTTATCACCATCTGGGCAAATAAAGCATTCACTATTATTGCTTTTTACATCTCTGTTCCATTAGTTGTGCCATTTGTTGTGAATTGGGGGTTTCTTCATTTTTTAATTGGGACACAATGTGTCCATAATCTACTTCATTTCGATTCTGGCTTAATTTATAGGCGGCCTGTATCTTATCTACCTTTATTTTAAACCCAACGATACCTTTCATTTCAGTTTCTAACAGCTCTGGAGAAATTGTATCCCAGAGTACAGGTTTCTCTCTATGCTTTTCATACTTTTCTAATAGCATTGTTAAATCGTCGACTAATACGTCTTTTTCTAAAATAGTTGCTTGTCCATAAATATGAACAGCCTGATAATTCCAAGTTGGCACATTTTCGTGTGTATACCAGGATGAAGAAATATACGCATGCGCTCCCTGAAACATAACGAGTACATCTCCACAAGTTTCAAAAGTTCTCCATTGCGGATTGCCATATGCCATATGTCCAGTTAAGTATGCATCATCACCTTTTTTATGCAACATTACTGGTAGGTGTGTAGCAATAGGTGTTCCTTGTTTTGTTGTCACAAGTGTAGCGAAAGAATTTGCTTGAATAAAATCTTCAATTTCACGAACATTCGTAACTTTATAGTATTTAGGAATATACATTATAGCCCTCCTTTACTTAAGTTTTTTTGTCATAATGATATCCATTTGTTCTTCATCACCCATATAAAATGAATGCGCGCCCGTTTGGACAAAACCTATTTTTTCATAAAAACAAATGGCATTGTCATTCTTCTCCCAAACGCCTAGCCAAATGTTTTTCTTGTTTTGTTCTCCGGCAATGTCTATCGCTTTATCAATTAAGTATTTTCCAAGCCCTTTTCTTTGAAACTTATTTCTTATATAAATTCGCTCAATTTCAAGGAAGTCATCCCCCATTGTTTCTGATTGAGAATCGTCTACATTTACTTTTAAATAGCCCGCAACTTCTTTATCATACAAAATAAAATAAAATTGTGAAGAACGATTCGCTAATTCAGACTCTAGTTGTTCAATAGTAAATGCTCGATCCAAATAGGTCTTCATATTTTCAGGTGAATTTTGATTGCTAAATGTATCATTGAACGTTTCAATACTTATTTCTTGGAGTACATGAACATCTTCCATTTTACACTTGATGATTTTTACAGACATTTTATTACAACCCCTTCTATTAATACTCTCTCTTATTGCCCTTTTTCACAAACTCCCAATCTACTTCTACATTTTTCCGAACTCGTTGTAGAAGCAACAAAATTGTTGCCGCTTCATTTTCTGAAAATCCTGCTAATGCCACTCGATTAGAATGATCATTTTCTCTTTTAATAATTGGAAAAATCGCTTTGCCTTTTTCTGTTGGAAAGAGTTTTTTTATTTTTTTGTTATAGTCGTCCTCTTTCTTTTCAATAAAGTGATTCATCTCTAGTTTTTTTATCGCACGAGCCACTGTTGTTCGATCTACTTTAATCATCTCTGCTAGCTTTTCTTGTATAATACCTGGATTTTCACAAATTCGTACAAGATATAAATACTGTCCTTTTGTCAGGTCATATTCTTTAAATTCAATATTACTAATAGAATCTAACGCTCTTGCAATCATACCAATTTCACGAAGAATATCTTCCATAAATTATCTCCTCCGGTTTTTTATTGCAAATGCAACAAAAAGTATATATATTAAATGTAATCTATTTTTGTTGCAAATACAACAAAAATAACGCTGAGAAGGAGGTCAAAAAGTGTGAAATATAGCTTTTATGTATTTGGAATATTACTTTTAACACTTGGTATTGCATTCACTATTCAATCTAATCTTGGTACGTCCCCTTTCGATGCACTGCTAGTAGGATTATCAATACATGTAGGACTTACTGTCGGGAGTTGGGAAATAATTATTGCTGTACTATTAATATGCTGTAACGCCATATTAGCAAAACAAAGACCAGAGTTTTTAGGATTAATTACAGCCTTTATTACAGGCTTAGGTATTGATATATGGTTATTTTTATTACATAATTTGTTAACCCCTGATCTATGGTATAGCAAAACAATTTGTTTTGCTATTGGTTTAGTTATTATCGGCTTAGGTACTGCAACCTATTTGCAAACAAATTTTGCACCGATTCCAGTTGATCGATTAACCTTGATCATACAACAATTAACGAAAAGAAATTTATTTTTTGCGCGAACATCTATTTACCTGTTGTTTTTACTATTAGCAATGCTATTTAAAGGGCCAATCGGAGTTGGCACATTGTTAACAGTAAGTTTCGGTGGCATAATTCTTAATTTCTTTATGCCCATTACAAAAAGATTTATAGATGGCGCTTTACAGGATACTACTACATTTAGCGAAGAATAGTTGCCATTCATTACAAAGAAAATGCTCGCCCTTATCAACTTTATTATGGCGAGCATTTTGTCTGAAGTTTTGTTAATTTAAGAAGCAATAATAACTTATACCATGAAAATTGGACTTTATTAAAACTCTTTTTCTTTGTTCTCCAATTAATTTAGCAAAAACCGTAACAATATGATGAAACATCTCAAACTTATTGTAAAAATAACCACAATAAGGATGAATTTTTTTAAACTAGCTTTTATAATAGAAGGAGAGAAGACAAAGAGGTGAACGATTTGTTAGATGGTTGGTTTTTATGGTTTATTTTATTTTGGGTAGTTGTCCTTATATCATTAATGGCAATTGGCGGATTTTTTATGTTCCGCAAATTTTTAAAGGCTTTACCAAAACAAGATGGTAAATCAGATTTAGATTGGCAGGAATTTTACTTAGATAAAACGATTCATCTTTGGGGACAACCTGAGAAAGAACTTCTATATGAGCTAGTAAGCCCAGTTCCTGAGTTATTTAGACAAGTCGCGAAAGAAAAAATTGCGGGTAAAATTGGGGAACTTGCTTTAGAAGAGAAAGCTAAAGCTATCGACCATGATTTAATTATTCGTGGCTATATACAAGCTACGCCCAAACGTGATCATAAATTTTTACGCAAAAAATTAGATCAACTGCAAATAGATGTCTCTCCGTACGAACATCTTTTTGAATAATTGTATGCATTAAAGCTGCACATAAACTGATTATAGTGGAAGGCGGCGACTCCAGCGGGAACGCACGCATAGTAAGACGCAACTAACCGCGCGTTGGCGAGGGTTGTGGCTTATGATGTGGCTGAGGAATGCATCCACCTGCAACGGAAATCAATGGCCATAGCAACTATTCTTATTTAAGAAAGCCGCACTCTGTAAAAAGTGCGGCTTTTAATATTATTTAAATAAATAATCTAGTGCTTGATAATCTTGCTGGTAGCGCCCACCGTCTGCCACTTCTGCATGGTACAGTGCCTTTAATGCATAATTTTTTTGCAAATCCATATCTGCCATCAGCTCTTTTAGTCGATCATGTAATTCACGGTTTTCCTTTACTAGCTGTTGCATCTGTGGTTTAAAATATTTCATGTCGTAAACTCCTCAATTTTTAACGTGCTTCCTAGTATACCACGATTCGTGATTAATTGTGCTTGTTGTAGGGCGAAATTGCAGGATATCTTCGTCTTTGTGACTATAAAAAAACTACAACAGCATAAATGCTATTGTAGTTTCTTTTCCTTACATACTTTTTAGTGGAATCGTTTTTTTGATTTTTTTAAATTGAACCAGCATTGCAATGCGCCATGGTACTAACATAGCAAATGCTAAAATCCAAAACATGCCTGCTAACTCACCGACATCTATTGTGCTACTTAATATCATTTTTGCAACAATACGGAATATTAACAGTCCAACTAAAATAAATACAAACGCTTTTGAACGTTTTAAATAAATATCCTGACCTTTTACTTCAAATTTAGAAGTAGCAATTAAAATTGTCGAGAACACTACGCCTACAGCAGCTGCTTCTAAAATTTGCATAGGTGGTACTCGAAATTGTGCAAATAAAAACATTAAGGCACCTGAAGACATTGCAATCGGCGGAATAATAATTTTCTTCTCATTTGTAGGTTTTTTGGAAGCTCGCATACGTACTACCATAACGAAGCTACCCATTATAATGGCCATTATAGTCGAACCTATAACATAGTAGTGAGAAGGGATATTGCTTAACATAAAAAATCCTCCTCTGATGTTAAATTAGCAATTTTGACCAACTAATTGGTCAGCAATAGCCCTTAATCTTTCCGGTTCGAAAGGCTTCGTTATAAAATCTTTCGCACCACTTTCAAGCGCTTCTACAATTAATTTTTGTTGCCCTAAAGCTGTAATCATGACAATTTTTGCATTAGGGAATTCTGGGATGATTCGTTTTACAGCGGCTATTCCTGTCATAACAGGCATTGTTACATCCATCGTTACAAGATCTGGTTGTAACGCTCGATACATTTCTACAGCTTCTTTACCATTCACTGCATTGCCGATTACTTCATAACCCCACTCATTAAACATATTACTGATTGTAACACGCATAAATAGCGTATCATCCACTACTAAAACTGTAGGCACGTGTTCATCTCCCTCCACGTTAAAGTACGGTATGCCCTATAGTTTAGCAGATTAGAAGCCAATAAATCCACCGAAAATAGGCTGTAATAGTCGCGTGATATATGTTAAACCATCAAAGAATAACAATATCCCTACGGCAATCATAATATAGCCGCCGACTTTTACGATTTTTTGGCTATGTTTGCGAATCCAATTCATACGGGAAATGAAGAAAGATAATACAAAGAATGGAATCGCAAAACCTAAATAGTAAGCAAACATATAGCTAAAACCGGAAGAAGGATTTGCTCCGGCTAACGTAATAATGGACATTAAAATCGGACCGGTACACGGTGTCCACCCCGCTGCAAATGCAATACCGATTAAAACCGACCCTACATAGCCGGACGGTCGATTTTTAAATTGAAATTTACGATCTTTCATTAAGAAATCAATTTGTAGTAATCCCACAATCATTAAACCAAAAATAACAATTAATATAGCGCCCACTTGACGCAATAATGTTTGATAATTGAGGAAAAACTCTCTAGCTAACGATGCACCAAGACCAATCATGATAAAAATAATCGAAAATCCTAGTAAAAAGAATAGCGTATGCAAAATCGCACGTTTTTGCAGCATGCCGCGTTCAGATTTTAGCTCATCTAAAGTCATCCCCGTTATGTATGATAAAAAGGCAGGATACAGTGGGAGTGTACATGGTGAAATGAAGCTTAAAAAACCTGCTCCAAACGCTAAAAATACGTTAATGTCAGTTTCCATATTTTACATTCTCTCCTTAAGTTACTGCCTCCATCGTACCAAAAAATAATGGAAATTGCGCCATTTAAGCTTGTGAACGTTTCATGAAAATCGCTATGTTGTGAAAAGTACTTCTGAATTATGCGCCCACATCTTTTTTCTGTCAACGAAATGCCCAGGTCAATAGAGAAAAGTGTTAGATTGGCTGACATCAACCTAACACTTTGTGTTACGCTATCGAAGTCCAAATACCTTTTACTAAAACGTGTAAGACTCCTTATGTTTTTCAAGGGTTTTATGGAATCATCCAAGCAAGGACCGTACTTTGTAAGAACGTTAAAATACAAATAAATAACAGCAGCATCACACTATATTTTAAAGCAAAGCGTAGCAGTTCTGATTCTCTCCCAACAAGACCAACCGCTGCTGCTGCCACGGCGATAGACTGTGGGGAAATCATTTTCCCAGTTACGCCACCTGAAGCATTTGCAGCAAGTGCTAACACTGGTTCCATACCAACAGATTCAGCTGTAACTTGCTGTAGCTTAGCAAACAATACATTTGAAGATGTGTCTGATCCTGTAATGAATACACCGAGCCAACCTAGTACAGGAGAGAAGAACGGGAATAACACGCCTGTTTTCGCTAAAACCAATGCAAGTGTTGTCATCATCCCTGCTGTATTTGTGACATAGGCATACCCCACTACACTACAAATCGTAATGAGCGGAAATTTAATCTCATTCAATGTTTC
The DNA here is from genome assembly GCF_044762075.1 of Lysinibacillus sp. NPDC097195. Classification (NCBI taxonomy): domain Bacteria; kingdom Bacillati; phylum Bacillota; class Bacilli; order Caryophanales; family Bacillaceae; genus Lysinibacillus; species Lysinibacillus sp. NPDC097195. The sequence goes on from NZ_JBIWDP010000001.1 coordinate 1,445,129, forward strand.
AAAGAATGTTTTGCCCCATTCGTTCCACGACACGTTAAAAATAAATTTAGATACGACTGCAGCCAATAATATGGCTGTTCCGGCAGCGCCTAACAGTTCCAGTTTATAAAACGCCGCGATTGGCTCCCCTGTTGCGCCACTTAACACTTGATTATGTAAAAGTGGTACTTCTGCTGTAAAAGTCACTGCTTGTCCTATAAAGTTTACAGCTTTTAAAATAAAATTTGCGCCTTCATAATTTCCGATTAAAGCACTTTTAATAGCCGGTATGCCCCAACACGAAATAAAGGCTGTTAAAATGATGAATGGTGACCAAGCCTTGACGATTGTAGCCCCGCTATAGGATTCTTTTTTTGCCCCTGCCTCAATTGTTACTTCACGTTCTGAAGCAAAACGATAAATCGTTTTTGGTTGCCAAAATCTCATAAAAACAGCTAGTGCAAAGAGTGAAACTAATGCAGATAAAACATCCGGTAATTCAGGGCCTAAAAAATTTGAACTCAAATATTGTGTAGCAGCAAATGAAATACCCGACACTAAAATAGCTGGCATTACTTCCCAAGCTTTTTTAAACCCAGTCATTATTAAAACTAAAAAGAATGGAATAAATACTGCTAAAAACGGTAATTGTCGCCCAACCATTTTTGAAATTTCAAATGCGGCAATACCTGTTGGCCCTTCCATTGCCGTTATCGGAACCCCAATAGCACCAAATGCAACGGGCGCCGTATTCGCAATTAAACAAAGACCTGCTGCATACAGCGGGTTAAAACCAAGCCCTACTAATAGCGCGGCAGAAATGGCAACCGGTGCCCCAAATCCAGCAGCCCCTTCTAAAAACGCCCCGAATGAAAACGCTACCAATAATGCTTGAATCCGTCGGTCTTCAGTAATTGATAACACTGAATGACGAATTATATGAAAATTCCCTGTTTTTACAGTGATATTGTATAAAAAAACAGAAGTGATAATAATCCACCCTATAGGTAATAAACCGTAAACAGCCCCCTGTGTTGCGGACATTATGGCCGTCCCAACTGGCACTTTAAATGCAATAGTCGCTAAAATTAAGGAAACAAGTAAAGTCGTTAAGCCCGCCATATAGCCCTTCATTTTTTTAATTGCTAAAGCCCAGAAAAAATAAAGAATAGGGATAACTGCGACAATTGCAGACCAAGTTAAACTACCCCCAACAGCTGTAAAATTTTGTGTAAATGTCAAATTACATACCCCCAATTATTATTTCTCGCAAATACATGACAGTAGGTATCAGCAACTCATGATTCTCTGTTGTTTTAAGTGATAAGCATGCAGTCTACTCAGCAGCCAAGCTGTTCGCCTATCACTCACCATTAACCTTTGTCAAACTATTGTAGAAACTACAAATGAAGTTATCCACTAACTAACACCTACCAATTATTACACCCATTTAATATTCTATAACACCTCCCCGCAAAAAGATTAGGTCATCTGATGACTATATGTTAAAATTATATGAACTATAATTTAAAAATTCAATATTTTTTGTTTACAAAATTATTTTTGCTTTCACTAATACCTAATAGACATTGCTTCCCGTGATGGAAAATTTTAAGTATCCCTTTATTCAGTGAGGTATATTTTCATTCATCATGTATAATAAAATTATATTGTAGAGCCATCGATTGAGATGAATGAGGTGTAGCATCTTGGAATTAAAGAAAATAAAACAGAAAAAAATATATGAAGAAGTATCAGAAATGCTCTATGAAAAAATACGTGCAGGCGACCTAAAGCCTGGGGATCGTCTTGATTCGGTAGAGCAACTTGCTGAACAATTACAAGTTAGCAGGTCTGCCATCAGAGAAGCCTTATCCGCTCTAAAAGCGATGGGTTTAATTGAAATCAAACAAGGGTCTGGAACATTTGTAAAGAACATGCCAGCCAAACAACTGGATTTCCCTCTGTCAACCCTATCGTTAACAAACAAAAACGATGTTTCAGACTTATTAAAAGTACGAAAAATTATTGAGGTCGGGGCTGCTGCTAGCGCTGCTATTCATCGGACTGAAGAAGATATACAAGTGATGCTGCGCATTCTCGATGACATGAAGCTTGCACAAGGTGATGAAGAATTAGGTGAAAAAGCCGATTATCAATTTCACGCAGCAATCTCAGCAGCTTCTCAAAACCCCCTACTAGCGTCAATTTTAGATCAAGTATCTGGTCTAATGATTGAAACAATGAAAGAAACACGCCGCATTTGGTTATATTCGAAAAAAACAACAAGTGAAAAGTTATATGATGAACATATGCAAATCTTTCTGGCAATTAAACAACAAAATGAAGAATTAGCGAAACACGCAATGGCCTCTCATTTAAGTAACGTAGAGGACGTTTTAATGCAATATTTTGAGACAACTGAACGATAAAGATAATGTAGCTGTCTAGATGATGGGCAGCTACTATTTTTTTGAAAATTATAAATTAATACTTTCAACATTCTAAAAGGTTGTAGTATTATTAAAGCAATCTATTTACATACAAAGTCATCAGATGACCAGTTGATTAAGAATAGGAATAATCACAAAAGGAGCGATGAGCGTGAAAGTTACACTGTTTGCGACTTGTTTAGTCGATATGTTTCAAGGTGATGTAGGAAAAGCGGTTGTCGAAGTATTAGAGAGACTTGGCTGCGATATCGACTTCCCAGAAAATCAAATATGCTGTGGCCAACCTGCCTATAATAGTGGTTACGTACAAGAATCGAAAAATGCGATGAAAAAAATGATTACTGCATTTGAACATGCGGAGTATGTTGTCTCCCCTTCTGGCTCATGCGCCTATATGTTTAAAGAATACCCTGAAGTATTTAAAGGAGATGCTATTTGGGAGCCGAAAGCCCAAGCACTAGCTGATAAAACTTATGAATTCACTGAATTTATTGTAGAAGTTTTACAAGTAGAAGATGTCGGGGCTCATTTACAAGGGACAGCAACATTTCACACTTCTTGCCATATGACGCGATTACTAGGAGTGAAAGAAGCCCCTATCAAATTATTAAGTCATGTAAAAGGCTTACAATATGTAGAACTGCCCGGGAAAGACCGCTGTTGTGGATTTGGCGGCACTTTCTCAGTAAAAATGGGCAATATTTCTGGAGAAATGGTTAATGAAAAAGTACAAAATGTGGAAGAAACAGAAGCTGATATTTTAATTGGTGCGGATGCTGGGTGTCTAATCAATATCGGTGGTCGAATTGAGCGACAAGGAAAACCAATTAAAGTTATGCATATTGCGGAAGTACTAAACTGCCGCTAATTTGCTTCAGAGGAGGATAATCAAATGGCAATGAAAACAAGCGATGATAGGTTTAATAAGCGAGTAACGAAAGAGCTAGAAAATACCTTTATGCGCGGTGCGGTATCAAGTGCCCAAGAGCGCTTTCAAACGCGTCGCTTACAACAAGCGGATGAGCTTGGCAATTGGGAAGAATGGCGTTCCCATGGTGAGGAAATTCGACAGCATGTCTTAGCCAATTTAGATTATTACTTATATCAACTTAGTGAAAATGTGGCTAAGCGTGGCGGTCATGTGTATTTCGCCAAAACTGCTCAAGAAGCGACGAGCTATATTCAACAAATTGCACAAGAAAAGCAAGCTAAAAAAATTGTCAAATCCAAATCGATGGTAACAGAAGAAATCAATTTAAACCCAGCCCTTGAACAACTTGGTTGTGAGGTAATTGAGACTGACCTTGGTGAATATATATTGCAAGTTGGTGATCATGAACCACCTTCCCACATCGTCGTACCTGCATTGCATAAAAATAAAGAGCAAATTCGCGATGTTTTTAAAGAAAAACAGGGCTATGACAAAACCGAAAAACCGGAAGAACTAGCCCTTTACGTTCGTGAAAAATTGCGCAATGAGTATTTAACAGCGGATATTGGCATTACCGGTTGTAATTTCGCTATTGCTGAAAGCGGCTCCATCACACTAGTGACAAATGAAGGTAATGCAGATTTAGTAACTGCATTACCTAAAACACAAATTACCGTAATGGGTATGGAGCGCATTGTTCCTACGTTCGAAGAAATGGAAGTACTTGTTAGCTTATTAACAAGAAGTGCCGTTGGGCAAAAATTGACAAGTTATATTACAACGTTAACTGGGGTAAAAGATGAAGGTGATACAGATGGACCGGAAGAATTCCATTTAGTCATTGTCGACAACGGGCGCTCAGATATTTTAGGTGGCGAATTCCAACCTATTTTGCAATGCATTCGCTGTGCAGCATGTGTAAACGCCTGCCCTGTTTACCGTCATGTAGGTGGTCATACTTACGGTTCAATTTACTCAGGCCCTGTCGGAGTTGTGTTGTCGCCTTTGTTAGGAGGATATGATGATTTCAAGGAGTTGCCATATGCTTCTACTTTGTGTGGAGCTTGTACAGATGCTTGTCCTGTCAAAATTCCATTGCATCAACTGATTCATCGACATCGTCAAGTTATAGTGGAAAATGAAGGGAAAGCTCCAGTGTCTGAAAAACTACTGATGAAGGCATTCGGCTTAGGTGCTTCCTCCCCTACTTTATACAAAATGGCATCGAAAATGGCATCACCAGCCATGTCGCCTTTTACGAAAGATAATAAAATTTCAAAAGGGCCAGGTCCTTTAAAAGCGTGGACAGAAGCTAGAGATTTCCCGGCTCCGAATAGAGAAAATTTCCGTAGCTGGTTTAACAACCGTACAAAAGGAGGTTCTGAATAATGGCAGGAAGCATTGTTAATAGAGATTCATTTTTATCGAATATTGCCAAGCAACTCGGTCGAGCGCCCATTACACAACTGACAAAACCGGATTGGCAATTCCAACCACAGGACCGTGTGTTAAAAGATGCTACAAAAGATGAACTCGTTGCTGTCCTTGAACAGCAATGTAAAAATATTAATACAAACATGATTGTTACGACAACAGCCAATCTTGCAACCGATTTACAAAAAGTCGTAGATCAGTATGGTGGTCGCTCCGTCATTACTTGGCAAGATGAACGCTTTGCACAATATGGTTTAGATCAATTAATGCAAACACAATGGCCACAAGCTGATATCGAACTTTATGTATGGGATGAAACACAGCCAGCAGAAAATATTCGACAAGCGGAAAAAGCCAATATTGGTATTACTATTAGTGAAATGACATTAGCTGAATCGGGTACGGCCGTTTTATTTAGCGACAAACATAAAGGAAGATCAGTGAGCTTTTTACCCGAAAAATCGATTATTTTAATTCCTAAAAGTACGATTGTTCCACGCATCACTCAAGCAGCTCGATGGATTAGCCAAAAAGTTCAAAATGGTGAACATATTGCTTCCTGTATTAATTTTATTACGGGCCCGAGTAACTCTGCAGATATTGAAATGATTCTTATCGTTGGTGTACATGGTCCAATCAAAGCAACCTATATTGTCATCGAAGATCAATAAAATCAAATAACAGGCATGCTTAAAGAACCGATGCATGCCTGTTTTTTTGCTGTTCAAAATCTAGAAAACGCCACGAAATCTCTCGTTGATGCTTTTAGCCCTCCCTGTATGGTTAGCATACTACCTTTCTGTAATAAGTTCGCTACTCTGTGCTGTCTGCTTAGCATCGTAATGTTCTGGATGAGCTTCTTTTAGGACCGCTGTGCGCAGTAAGACCAGCGTTATAACGACGATAATGGCACTCGTTACAAGTAAAATACCTGTTGCTGGTAACATATCATAAAGCACGCCATACACAAGCATGCCAATTGGCATCATGGACATCGCCATCGTTTCCATTAGTCCAAATACCCTTCCTCGATATTCCTCAGTAATAAGCTTTTGCATAAAAACACCTAGAGGCATATTGACGCCAATCTCAAAAATGGCAAATATGAAAAATAAGCCAATATAAAAGGCAACAATCATGGAATATGAAAGATTTGTCACTAAAGGTACAACCGCAAATACTAGGCTACTAGATAGCAATAATAAGCTTATTTTTGAAAAACGAAGTGGCACTTTAATTTCAGCTCGAGTGGCAAAATAGATGGAAGCTACTAGCATGCCAAGTGCACCTGACGCTTCAATAAATCCAAAATGATTGGCCTTGACCTTTAGTACTTCAATGATGATAAACGTTCCACCAACTACTATTGCTGAGAAAAATAAATTAATCCACAAAGACAGCCACATGACCACTTTGATTACCTTGTGTTTTTTAATATAGTGAAAACCCCCAACAAGCCCTTGCCACATCTTCTCCTTTTTAGCATTTTCCACCCGCGTACTGTATAGGTTAAAATTCATCGTTGCTTCTAAGCCAAAGGCAATGGTATAAGCTACCATATGGACAATTAGAAATACTTCCATTGAGAAAAAGCCATACATCATTCCCCCAATAACTGGTCCACCTACCGCCGCAACAGACATTGACATTTGATTAAACGACATCGCACGTTGTAAACGTTCGGGATTTACCAGTGTTGCAATGGCTGATGTAAACGTTACCCCCGAAAATGCTGAACAAAGCGTATAAAATACTGTTGTCACATAAATTGCATTGACTGACATACCAACGGTCTCTGTATACAACAATAGACCTGCCATCGTCAAGATAGTTCCAGCTTGCGCCAATAATATTGTGCGCTTCTTTGGATAATTATCAGCTACATAACCTGCTAATGGTGCAACGAGTGCCCTAGGTAATATCGAACAAATCATATTTGTAGCAAAGCTTGTTGCAGATCCTGTCATCGCTAAAATATACAAGCTAATTCCAAAAGACAACACTTGGGTCCCTAACATAGCAATCATTTTACTGGCTGTAAAAGTCCATAAATGATAGGTTGCCTTTTTATATTTTGACGCTTCATTCATCAAAAAACCCCTCGCTTTTTAATTAAATTTAAAAGTTTAATTTTATTAAACAAAATATACCACAACTTCCACTTTCCATGCAAGAAAAAGTTTAATATAATTAAACAAAGAGATGTGTCGTTGTTTTGCGAAAATGTATAGACTTTATGAAGTTTAGTTATTATTGTTAATAATGAAAGAAAGGATGCGAGGCAGTGGATTCTTTAGGTGCACGGATACGTAAACTACGAAAAGAACGAAAATTAACATTAGAGGCACTTGCTGCCGATCGTCTAACAAAAGGCATGCTCAGTCAAATAGAAAATGATAAAGCGAAACCCTCAATGGAAAGCCTTGATTATATTGCGGAACGCCTAGGTGTGAAAACAAGTGAATTACTTGAACAAGTAGCATCATCTGATATACGGCATCTGTTAGAACAAGCAGAAAACATGTTTGCCGGGGTAACATATGGAGACGTGGACAACCACCAGCAAATCGTTGATGTTATTCACCCATACATAGACGATTTACCTCTTAGCTATGAAGCGGGGCGTTTGTTATATATTTATGCTTATGCGCAGTATGTGGTTGGTTGCACAACATGGGAACAACCGCTTCAACAAGCGCGGCAAATTTTTAAAGAAATCAATTTGTGGAGCCATTGGTTTAAAACTTTTATACTCCAGCTTGGCATTTTTTCAGAAAATCGTCGCTATAATGACGCCTATCACTGTATTTTACAAGTGAAAGAAGAAATTGAGCGAGAGAACTATCAGTTGGATTCTCGTGACAAAGGGAAAGTGGCTTATTACATCAGCATCTTTCAGCTAGCCATTGGTGAGCATGAAGCAGGTAAACAATTAATTAACGAAACGATTGCATATGCCCATCAAAATCAACTATTTTCTCATATTGATGATTTATACCGAATTGGTGCCTACTGCGCCATGATAGATGGTGATTTCCAGCAGGCTGACCATATGATGATGAAGCTAGAGCAGTATCGTATTTTTGTTGAACAGGCTAATGTAGATGCCTTTATATACGTCTTAAAAGCCCATTATTATAACAATTATAAAAAAAATTATGAACAAGCATTAATTGCAATTGAACATTTCAATACCCTTACTGATTCAGCGAAGCTTGATAAGAACTTTTATTACGCTGAAAAGGGAAAAGCTCTATATCTACTCGGTCGTTATACGGATGCACATAAGGTATTTAAGCAATTTACAGAGATTCCAATTTTAGTTACGCACCCTTATGATTTGCTGAGTATGAATGAATGCTTATCCTATAAAGCGCTTTGCTATGCCCATTTTGGTGAACTTACATCTGCCTATGAAATTGCTAAACAAGCCTATATGGATTCCATTGATTTAATTGACCTACCTTATAAACAAAAAATTGAAGAAACGTATTATGCGATTAAAGATCAAATTGACACTAGACACTATTGAAGATAATAATCAGAAAGGACTTGTAGAAAATTCTACAAGTCCTTTTCATTACGCAGATTTATGATGCGCTTTTCTAATTTCTATAATTTTTGAACCGGAGAACAATAATAAGGCTACCCAAATAATACTGAATGCCAGTAACTCCACTTGACTGAAAGGTTCCTTATAAAGCACCACACCCAATATTAATACGATTGTCGGCGCGACATATTGGATAAAGCCCAATAGGTACAGCGGAATATTCTGAGCACCTTTAGCAAATAAAACTAATGGCACAGCCGTAACGATACCGCTAACAATCATTAACACATCTGTATGGATGTTGACATGTAAAAATGATGCTTGGTTTGTTGAAAATAAATAAACATAATAACCTAGTGCAAACGGTAGAATAAACATGGTTTCAATCGCTAATCCTCTTGTTGCATCTAATGTAATTTTCTTTTTCAATACCCCGTAAATAGCGAACGACAGGGCAATAAGAATAGCGACCCAAGGCACCGTACCATAGTTGACCGTTAATATAATAACCGCAATAAATGCAATAGCTGTGGCAACCCATTGAGCACGACTTAACGTCTCTTTAAAGAAGACAACCCCAAAAATAACGGACAATAATGGATTAATATAATAGCCAAGACTTGTCTCAATTAAATGTTCGTGCGTTACAGCCCAAATATATAAATACCAGTTCATTGAAATAACAAAAGAAGCACAAGCTAACTGCCAAAAGTTTTTCTGATGTGTCCATAAATATTTTAAATCTGCTAGTAAATCTTTCCGCATTCCAAAAAGTATGACTGCTAGCACTGTAAAGACGAAGGACCAAATAACACGTCCTAATAAAATTTCCATACTTGGCACATGCTCAAGCAGTTTCCAATAAAGTGGGAATGCTCCCCAAATAGCATAGGCTATAAACGCTGCCCATACCCCTTTTTTCTCATTTGACATTGTCTTAAATTCTCCTACTCTTCTTAAATCAATTGCGACACTCTCGCAATGTCACAACTATAACATTCAATCATAATGTGAAAGAATAGACTAATTATAGGACTTTGACTGGCAACTGTAAATGCACAATTTTACTATGTGCGTATTGTTTTCTGCTAAAAAACCTTGATATTACACTTTATTTTCACTCTCAAGCTCAGAAATATATTTGCGTACCATACTATAACTAATATCTGGATTAATCTGACGTTTAATACGAATATGAATTTCTTTTATGCCTACCCCCTGCTCTCGTAAATCTCGAATCATCGATTTTAACGGACCTGATAAGGATTCTCTAGACAGCGCTGTATACTTACTAAGCTCAATTAACAAGTCTGTATTTTGGCGACGAAGTTCCTTTAATTCGTCGACAACACAATTATATTCTGTAAGCTTTTTTTGTAACACCGCATTTTGTTGTTGCATCTTTTGCATGTCTTCAGTAAGCTTGACGTTTAGTTTTTTTAAATTTTTTCGCTCTTGCTCCAAGACAACTTGTTTTTCATCTAAATCGATATGCATCGCATTGAACAATTCTTCAATGTGCACTAATTCCTTATAGCGACTTTGTGTTAACAGCATCATCGTCTCAGTCGCTTTCACAGCCAATGTACCATCTTGCATTTTTTCACATGACAATGCTGATAGATTCATTTTATTCATCAATTTTTCTCACTCCATTACTATATTGTTCGTGTAATGGGATTGCTTTGTTTAACATCTTTCAGCTTCCTTTTATATGATAATCATTCTCATTTATCTTATCATAATGAGAAAAGGACATTTTGTCAAAATAAAAAAGCTCCTTCGCAAAATACAAGGAGCCAATAACAAAATTTCACCTACAAGGTTGCAAGTCATTCCCCACAAAAATATGTTTAAGAAACCTAGTAGAGATTCTTTTTTTGTCTTTCCTCAGTTTCCTATCTTACCTCCGCTTCCTTATACCATTCAAGTGCTTTTCTTTCTATATCTTTCACACAAGATTCTTTGCCATTTATATAGGAATTTATGTCATATGGAAATTGGTGGGCTAATTTTTGTTTTAATGTTCCATAACTTCTCATTTCATCTGGGTGGGCAATTAAATAGTCTCGAAAAGCTAAGTGTCTTGTTATTTCACTACTCCCCACCTGATAAATGTGCACATGATGTGTGCGATTGTCACCACCTTTTTGAAAGTATCTACGTTGCACAATTCCATTTTCACCTTTAGGGACATATCCAATTGCTTGCATTGCCAAATTGTAATTATCGACATTATTCAAATCGTTGACAACTGGCATTATATCGATTATAGGTTTAGCTTTTAATCCTGGAACTGCAGTACTACCTATATGATAGATTGCTAGAATTTCATTTCCAAAAATTACTTTCAGTTTTTCAGCCTCTTCCATATATATGTGCATCCATTTCTCACTGTATGAATGTACTTCTACCTTTCGCAACAAGATCCCCTCCAAATGGTTTTATTTATTTTAGCACAGTTTATTTTCATTTTACTTGGCTTAAAGAAAAAGAGCTGCATATGCAACTCTGGGATTGGCGTACCTTGCGTGCTAAAGTAGGTGTCACGCTGAATTTTTTTATAGCTACTCATTTGCTAATATTATTGTATTAATTTGCTCATTTATATTTTCGTTACTAACACCACCATGATAACAAATGACAGACGCAATATCTAAATTGATATATTTCCTTATAGCTTGTTGTGCAAGCTTGATATCCAAAGTTGTTGGCAAATGAATTCCTTGTAATGTTCCATTCTCACTATACAACGAATCACCCGCAACAAGCGTTTTACTTTGCTTTAAATATAAACTGATATGACCTGGCGTATGGATTACACAAATACCCCCACAATAAGGCAATTCTTGGCCGTCACTCAAAAGTTCATCCACTTTTCCCTTCGGTGGATTTCCAATATGACCGTCCTTCAATAAAGGTAATTCGCCCTCGATATAAGGCTTATCTAATTCATGCGCATAAACTTTAATGTTTTCGCCATAATGCTGCAATAGTTCAGGAAGACTACCAATATGATCAATATCCTGATGTGTTAAAATCACTGCTTGTAGTTTATCGGATGACACCCCTACCTTATCCATTGCTACGAGCAAATCTTCCTTTTGCCCTGGAAATCCAGTATCAATTAAAACAGCCATTTCTTGATCCCATAAAAGAGTTGGGTAAATAAAAATTCCATTACATTCAAGTTCTAGAATCGCTACTCCCTTTAAAACTTCCATATTTTTGATCTCCTTTATCCATCGTTTTAATATCTTGTAAAACAGATTGCTTCCGCCTTAATAATACGCGCAACGTTTCAAAATTCACTAAAATGGTTCCTGCAATAATCGTCACTGTTCCTATGCCTGTCAACCAAGAAATGTATTCTTGATAAAAAAGGACGCCTAGAATAACCGCAATTAATGGTGAGATATAAAGCCATGTAGATGGGAAGATTGGATTTGTCCGTGACACTAGCCAATAATAAATGCTATGACCAATCATTGAACCCACTATCGTTAAATAAAGAAATGAGCCAATTGAAGCTGTGCTCAATAGATAGTCAAGCTGAATATTCTCGGTTAAAAAAGATAAAAAAAGCAATAAAATTCCACCATGCAACATCTGGGCTGCATTCAAAGCAATCGGCGATGTCGTTCCGTATTTTTTGACCACATGCTTCGTATAAATCGTGCCAGAAGCATAAAAAATTTCGCCAATGATAATAGCGAAACAACCGACCATCCATAAAGGACTAATCTCGATTGAAAAGCTAGGTAAAATCAAAAATGTGACACCTATGATGCCAATAACACAACCTATAAAGGCGTTTCGATGTCCTTTGTGCTTTAGTATAAAGGTTTGAATAATGATAATTAGCATTGGACCGGTAGCAGATAAAACAGCTGCAATACCAGATGTTACATATTGTTCTGCCCAATATAATGCGGCAAACGTTCCAAAGGTTAAACCAAGTCCTGTAAAAAATATCTCCTTTCGAAAGAATAAGCTTATTGTCGCTTTTTCTTTCCAGACCATAAAACTAAAAAGCAGCAAACCAGCAATGCAAAAGCGCAGTCCAGCTGAAAAAAATGGCGGTACACCTGCATCCACACCAATTTTAATCGCTAAAAATGTCGTACCAAAAATTAAACACATAAAAAAGTAATTCAACACAATCATATAAGATGCCTCCTCTTTTTCTATCATAAGAGGAAGGAGATAGAACAGATTAAAAAAGATAGAACAGTTTACAATAAGTCATGGTACAATCATGTTGAATAGGAGGGATCGATGTGAGCAAAGCGTTTCAACATGGAGATTTTCTTTTTGAAAAAGTATATGATTATGTACTTCACCGAATCGAACGGTACGAATGGAAAGAGCATGAAAAGATTCCTTCCGTCCGACAATTAGCAACTGAAATGAATATACATCGATTAACCGTATTAAAGGCTTATCGATTACTCAAACAACACAATAAGATTTATGTAAAAGATAAAGTAGGTTATTTTGTGCAAACGAAAATGTCCGAAAATTACAATTTTAAAGACCAAGAAAACCTAATGATTGCGGCTTATGTCCCTGAAAATCGTTTATCCGAAATTCATCAGTCAGCTGTTTCCTATCATTTTTCACAGGCATTGATTGATCCAAATCTTTTACCTAATCATTACTTTTCAGATTACGTAAAAAAAGTGTTTGACCTCTATCCAAAAGTACTTGCAACCTACTCAACGGTGCAAGGTGATTTAGAGCTACGTGAAGCACTTAGTCAATATTTTATCAATCAATATAAAACGCATCTCACTGCAAATGAGCTATTCATTACATCTGGCTCTCAGCAAGCGATTCACTTAGTTGCTCAAACTTTTATAAAGCCAAGAGACGTCGTTTTATTTGAACGCCCCAGTTATAGTGCTGCCATTGATATTTTTAAAGCACAAGGAGCTCACATTATCACGGTCGATATTCATCCATACGGGTATGATTTACAGCAGGTTGAATACTATATGAAACAATACAAACCACGATTATTTTATGTCAATCCAACATTTCACAATCCGACAGGTTTTACTGTACCTAGCGAGCAGCGCAAAAAATTAGTGGAATTGGCTGAACAGTATCGTTGCCTAATTATTGAAGACGATGCATACCACGATATCTATTTTGACTGTGCTCCACCACCACCAATTTACACATACGACACTGCTGGAACAGTAATTTATATTCGAAGCTTTTGTAAATATATTTCACCAGGTTTACGAATTGCGGCCGTTATTTGCCAATCTCCCTTAATGACTTTACTGTTAACCAAAAAGTCACTAGCTGATAATGGTTCCCCACTACTAAACCAAAAAATTTTCCTCCATTACTTTTCTTCTTTAAGGTTACAGCAACATTTAGAAAAAATTCGTATTGCCCTACAAATACGAAAGGAAATAATGGAGGCAGAGCTAGCAACAACAGGTTGGCACTGGACAAGTCCAAATGGTGGTTTAAATTTATGGGTGCAGCTCCCTGAAAATCTGCCACTTGAATTATTTTTCACAAAATGTATTGAACAGTCTATCTCCTTTGTACCAGGCCCAGTTTGTGATCCATTAAAGCAATCATCGTCGTGGATTCGTTTAAGTTATTCTTATGCAAATGAAAAACAAATAAAAGAAGGAATGCAAGGATTGGTTGCAGTAGCGCAGTCACTGACAAATTGAGGACATGAATATATTCTTGTTTTTGAGCGTTATGACTAAAATGAAAAAGCTCACCTAACTAATAAGTTAGGTGAGCTTACATTATTTTTATTCTTCCTCTTGTCTTAATGCTTGAATTTCCTCAACTGTTAAGTTTGTTAACTCCATAATCTCATCATCGCTATTTCCTTTACCAATCATTTTTCTTACAATGGCTTTTATTCCTTCCTGAATTCCTTCTTCGATTCCTTTTTGAATACCTTTTTGAATACCTCTCTCTATGCCTTCTTGCATCCCCTTTTGGAAGCCCTCTTTCCTTCCTTTTTCAATTCCGGCCTGTTCACCATGATATTTAGCATCGTCGATAAACGCCGTTTGATCAATTAAAAATTTCACTCGCGATTCGAACGCAATAATAGATTCCGGGTCTTGACTTAGTTCTTGCCACGCTTCAAATGCTTGTTGTAACTTGATGTCTTTCATCGCTAATTCCCCCAATACTTTATAGATATCTTCATAGACTTTTTGTTTACTACTATCTACCATTCCAAGCAATAATAACCATCTGGCAAGCATATCTTCAATTGGATTTAGCTCTCCCATTTGCCACGCCTTTAAAAATTTATCCATTTCGATAAAATGAATTTCTAATACATCATCTGATTGTTGGACACGCTGTAGAGTCGTTTCTTCATATAAACGATATGTACTATGATAATGCGCATGCTCTTTAAATAAGGTAAAATCACAAATATTAATGGTAATCGTTGGGTTTAATGTATGATAACCATTCCCCCTATGTAACTGCGAATTGTAAAGTCTTGACCAATAAAATAAAGTTCGTTTAAACATATCATTTCTATTTGCTAATTGTATTTCGATATTAATATAGTCTTCATTTTGAGTTTTCACAACAACATCTAACCGCGATTGTTTATCTTCCTTATATTCCCCACCAAATTCGTGTTTCATAAACGTCACTTCTTTAATTGTATTTCTACCGGTACGCTTTAATATTGCGTTGAGCAATACAATTGTGAGCGATTTATTGCGTTCACTACCAAAAAGATGTTTAAAAGCAAAATCAATCTTTAAATCCATTAGATTTTTAAGTGGTATACGACTTAGCACTTGATACTTCAAACTTTATCACCCCCTATTGAATCGAATTATAATATTCTTCTAAAGAGATATTTGGATTGGCAAATCTTTGTATATAAATAGGAAGCATGAAAAATTGTTTTGACTTTTCTGCTCCCTTTATATGATAATCATTCTCACTTACTCCAATTTTAGAAAGAAACTTCAATGTTGTCAAACGTCCAAGTAAATCTTAATTAACTTTCCTACGTCGACAATCCTCACCTAAAAGGAACCATAAACTTTATAATTTATTTCTAGTAGAATTTGCACTTACTGCTCATCACTTTTATTTAACAGTCATTTTTAATCTGCATTAAGCTCGTCCATAAAAAATTCTCACCGAATAAATCCAGTCGTTTATTACTTTTTCTCATTTTTCTAAAATCCTTTATGTTAAAATCCTTTTCAAAGATTTCCTTTAATCGTTCTTCCGTATAACCAATACCGCCCTTTAAGGATTGTTCTTTATAAATATCCCAATCACTTGTATTTGCAGCCCCAGCCGTATTAAAGCAAACAAGCCCATAATGTCCATCCTTTTTGAGTGCTTTTTTAATGATTTTTAAATATGTTAAGCGGCGATGGGGCGGCAAATGATGAAACAACCCACAATCATAAATAAAATCGTACGAATGTGTCTCAAAATCATAATCAAAAAGAGAAACACAATGAAAATCTATATTTAGTGCTTCTTCATTTGCTCTTTCTTTAGCCCAAATAATTGCTTTTTCAGATATATCTAAAGCACTTACATGACAGCCTTGCTGAGCCATATAAGTAGAATTTCTTCCAGGTCCACAACCTACTTCTAAAACCTTTTGTGGTGATAGCCCTTTACTAAAATATTCAACTAGGTTTTCATCAGGTCCCGTAACCTTAAAAAAAGGAATATCTTTATTTCTATCTTCATAAAAATTTTCCCAAAACCCCTTTGGTTCCCTTAACAAATCATCTAACATTGCTAATAAATTTTCATCATCTAATATTTTTTTCTCCACCTTAATCCCCCTCCTACATAATCTCTACTTTTATTTTACCAATTCCTTTGATAAACCTTGTTACAGCAACGTTAAATTGACTTTAAGTTATAGAATTCCAATGGTGAAAAACCAGCTCTAACTAGCTTGTATATAGCTTATTTTCACTTAATTTAGAACGTTAATTATCTATTTAAGCAATTCCATTACCTAGTAGTGAAAACATTGTAAGAGCATCTTTAGCCCTTAGAGGGTATGGTACTTATTTCATTACATATTTCTTTCGTAACAATCGTAACAATACCGTAACATGCTTCTTCCCTTACGAGAAAACAAAAAATCCATTTTGATTTTTCATCAAAATGGATTTTTTAAAAGTTAATTTAAGTTGAATATATTATTGCGCTACATAACCGCCATCAATAACAACCGCTTGTCCTGTCACACTCTTAGCTCGATCGCTTGCTAAGTATAAAGCATAGTCTGCAATTTCACTAACATCTAATAATTTTTTTTGAGGAACTTGCGCTAAAATAATATCTTCTAATGCGCGATCTTCTGGAATATTACGTGTTTTAGCTAAATCTGCAATTTGACCACGAACTAATGGTGTATCTACATAACCAGGGCATAGGGCATTGACAGTAATACCATGTTTGGCACCTTCAATAGCTGCAACTTTTGTTAAACCGATGACACCGTGTTTAGCACTGTTGTATGCAGCTTTACCAGCAAAGCCAATTAAGCCATTAATAGAGGCAATGTTGATTATACGACCAAAACCTTGTTCTTTCATAATAGGGAATACGTTTTTAATTAAAATAAATGGTGCTACTAACATAATTTTTTGCATTAATTCAAATTTTGCAGTTGGAAATTCTTCGATTGGAGAAACATGTTGTAAACCAGCATTATTAATAACAATATCAACTGAACCAAATGTGTCCTTAGCCGTTTTAACTAAGTTTTCAAGTTCTACTTCACTTGTAACATCCGCTTTTACGCCAATTGCATTTAAGCCTTCTTTTTTTAAAGAGTCCGCAGATTCGACTACCATTTCTTCATTGATATCAGAAAGAACTACTTTTGCACCAAATTGAGCGAAACGTTTACCAATTTCAAACCCAATTCCACGACCAGCACCTGTAATAATCACTACTTTATTTTCTACATTAATAAATTCAGACATAATAAATTCCTCCTTAAATTTTCCAAACTAACTTTGATTAATTAAACAATACCTACTGCAGCTAAGATAATACCAACGATTAAGGCAATTGTAGGAATTATAAATGCTACAACAAAGACATCTTTATAAGTGTCCTTATGTGATAGACCCGTAACGGCTAGTAACGTTAATAATGCGCCATTATTAGGGAAGATTGACGCTCCTGATGCTACAGAGGCTATTCTGTGTAAAGCTTCGGGATTAATCCCTGTTGTTTGAGCCACGTTATTAAACGTTTCGCCTAGAGTGGAAAGAGCAATGCCCATACCACCAGAAGCCGAACCCGTGATGATCGCCATAATTTGAACAGCTAAGCCTTCTGCGATTAAAGGATTATCTGAAATGCCTAGCAGCCATTCAGTAATGTTATCAAATGCAGGAACGATGGCAATAACTGAGCCAAATCCTACCGCAGCACTTGTATTTAAAATGGCCATCACAGAGCCTTTCCCACCGTCATTAATAGATGGTATAAACTTTTTATAATCCTTGATGTTAAGAATCATGATACATAAGGCCCCAACCAATAAAGCAATAACGGCTTCTAACTTAATTATATTTAATAGAACAACTACTACAACTAGTGGAATTAACGAAATAATCCAATGGGGAACTTTTTGCTCTCCATCTGTTGCAATGTCCGAACTATTCTCAGGTTCTGTATACCCTTCACCTTTAGCGGCAAAACTTTTTGCTCTAAATGCTAACCAAAGGTATCCCCCAACAGCCATTATTAGTGCGGCAACAATTCCGATGATTGATCCTGATGTAGGAGAAGTTTTAAAGTAATCCATTGGAATCAAGTTTTGGATTTGTGGCGTACCTGGTATAGCTGTCATAGTAAATGTAAAGGCGCCAAGTGCAAATGTAGGGACAAGTAATTTTCTTGAAACATTTGCTTCTCTAAATAATTGAAGTGCAATTGGATAAATAGCGAAAACTACCACAAAAAGACTCACGCCACCATAGGTTAATAACGCCGCAGCAATTAAAACACCTAGTATGGCCCTCTTTTTCCCAATCAGTTGTGTAACCTTTTGAGCTACGGATTTTGCAGCTCCTGTATCCTCCATTAGTTTTCCGAAAACCGCTCCTAATAAGAATATAGGGAACCAACTTTTTACGAAATTAACTAAGCCTTGCATATACGTACCTGTATAAGTATCAAGTACATCCAATCCATTCAGTAATGCAACAACACCAGCTGCAAGCGGCGCAACCCAAATTATAGACCATCCAAGATAGGCTAAAGCCATTAATAGCACTAGGCCAATAATAATACTTAACAATATGTTTCACCTCTTTTCATACAGCTAATACTTTTTATAAACCATTCGATAAGATATAATTATCAAAAAGTATTAAATTTATCCGACCAATGTATACCTTGGTCAGATGGGTAAACTTTCACAAACCGTCATGCATTCACACCTCGCACCCTATCATTCCAATAAATTTATCTAAGTCCTGATTTATTAGAACGAAATGAATTATCTAGATGCGAAACAAAGTTTGTTACAAAAGTTTGAACATTAATGTTATATCCGAATAAAGTATAACTCTCGCTAATTTATTAGTAAAACGAATAATAGGAATAACATTAATGAATAAAAAGAATAAATAGGTGGAATTATGGAATTACGTGAATTGAAATTATTTTTAGAAGTGACGAATTATAATAGTTTTACAAAGGCTGCCGAGCATACCTACCTATCGCAATCCTCCTTAAGTAAAGCGATTAAAAAGTTGGAAGAAGAATTGCAATTAGAGTTATTTGATCGGTCCACCAGACATATGCAATTAACGGAAGCTGGGAAAATTGTGTATAAACAAAGTCAAAAAGTATTCGAGGTTATTGAGGAGTTAAAGGTCCAATTAGATCAATTTCGTGACGTCGCTACAGGTGAAATTAAGCTAGGTATTCCCCCACTTATCGGGACATTATTTTTCTCTGAAATTGCTCGTAATTTTGAAGAACGCTATCCAGAAGTATCTTTAGTGTTAATTGAACGTGGAGCTAAGGTGATTAATCAACTAGTCGAGGAAGGTACGGTTGATATAGCGATTGTGGTCTTACCCGAAGATGAATCTAAATTTGATATCACGCCATTTATCCAAGATAATTTTGTATTATTTGTCCATGAGGACCATCGACTTGCCCACAAAAAAAGTATTAAGCTCAGAGATTTGAAGGATGAAAAATTTATCGTTTTTACTGAAGACTTTGCTTTGCACGATTATATTATCCATGTATGTGAAGCCGCTGGATTTACGCCAAATATTGCCCTAAAAAGCTCACAGTGGGATGTAATGATTGAAGTCGTTGCATCACAATTAGGTGTGACGATTTTACCTAATTCTATTTATAATAAACAAACGAATAAAAATGTAAAAATTATACCGATTGAAGAACCTGAATTATTTTGGCGGCTAGGCGTCATTACGAAAAAAAATGCCCATAAACCGTTGGCATTAAGAGAACTACTTAACTTATTGCCGACTTTGAAATTTAGTGCACTTCAAAAATTTAAAGAAAAATAGTGTTTTCTATATAATGTAAAAGCTCAAATAACTAATAATTAGTTACTTGAGCTTTTACTATTTTATACTATTATAATTATGTTTGTTATCTCCATAATCTCTTCATACTGTTTGGCATGTTACTTGGCATTCTCAACTGTCTCAACTTCAGCGATTTTTATTTTAACCTCTTGATTGTAAGGAATGAAAGATTCTGGATTGTTACTCCATTTTTCCAAGCATCAAATGTTCTAATACTATATAGATACCTTCATAGATTAGGTTTCATCAGATAATCACTAATAAAGAAAACGGTAACATAAACTAATGCCATTACTGTGTATATAAAAAATAATTCTATATCCCACTCTGTTAACAGTAAAAGCACACAAACACAAATTAATCCACAAGCAAAATGTTCGATATAAGCAAAGAAGATATGTTTCGTTCGTAATTCAATCACCATGGAAACCAAAATGCCAAAAGTGAATAGTATTGGGACTGAAATAATACTTACACCAAGCCCGATTGCGAAATAAGAGTTTGTAAAATCGTTAAAGAAAATAGGTACGATAAAGTAACATACGACCGCTGTTACAAAAGCTGCTAACAATTTTCTGTTTAACATATTTTCACTCCTTCACTAACATCATGTATTGCATTTTTCTAAGACATTAATTAATTCAAAACTTTTGCCTAATCATTACTTATAAGATTACTACTGAAAGTGTTTGATTTTATTTGAAAGTACTTGCAAGCTACTCAATTGTGAAATTTCAACTCGTGATTAGTATAGAATAATAGATTCTGTATCTTGATTAAGTCCTTCCACCCTTGAAATACTTCATGTAAGTGTATGTCTTTCATCGCTAATTCCTCCAATACTATTGTTATCTTCAATTGCATCAGCTAAAAAAGAGAAATCAAACTTCCCTTCTTCCAAAGTTATGGCGAATCAGTCCAATTTTTTAAGCCGTTGCAATTAATGCATATATTCCAGGTATTTTCTAAAGTCCGTGATTAATATATCCAACAAAGATCATTTCAAAAGCATTTCAATCTAACTTCTTCATATCGTATTTCTATTATTAGATAATAAATAATTTTTAAAGCCCATAATTATTAAATTTTTTTGAACAATTTATATTTTGAATTTTAAATTTTCAGACTCTTTTTTATAATTAAATATGTACATATAATTATCGGGAAAATTATATAATTTTAATGTTGAAGAAATACTTATAATAATAAAATCCAAATAATTTTATGTTGAAAGGTATATGGAATTGTTTGACTTCAGAAGAAATATCTCCTAATTAAAAAATCTACAGGTATCTATAAGAAATTTAATTTTCCCTGTTTATTATAAGTACAAATATTAGATATTATTTTAATAGGGGTGATGTTTATGGCAAGTTGGTCAACTAGTATCAGTAATGCTTTTAAAAAAACTGTAAGTGATCAAATTTGGCCAGTTTTTACTGTAGGTGCTGCTATACAAGGTGCTAAGGATGGCTATAAAGTCGGTGTTGAAGCCTATAATACGAACAAAGGAAATGCACATAAAGTTGCTGTCGGAGTAGGCGCTTCACAAGCAAAACAATCTGTTATAAAAGCTGCTATATCAACTGCTGCTAAAACAACTGGGGTAGGTGCTGCAATTTCTTTTGGCACAAATTTCGTATATCGCTTAGGACAAGAGAGAGGCGCATGGTAAATAGAAAATTTCAAGTTAATCTATCTCCTTTTGTTAAAAAGCTAGAAATGAAATATTTAGAAGGTGATAAATTAACCAATGTTCCATTTTATTACAATAGCGTTTCTTGTCAGTGGGAAATCGATAATTTAGTATTAATTCAAAATTGTTTGTATTACTTTTGTTTAAATGATTCTAACTATTTTTTGGATCCTTTAAATCAAAATATTTATATAGATAAAAACACAATGATATATTCGGTTTATAATCAGCACCTAATTAATACAGAAGTATTTGAGGATTTAATATCGTCTGTTAAATCTTTTAAAATTCAAAATTCTAATCTGGACACATATTTGTTTACTAAAAATTTCTTTTTAACTGATGAGGTAGTTGGTCTTTTAGTTACTATTAATAGAACAATTACTGATACAATTAAGAATAGTATTATCGTAACTTTCGAATGGATAGGACCAGATGGAACATATTATATTACTGATAAATTTTTACCTGTAGATTTTTTTCAAGGTTCATCTACTATAAAGCACGGACTTAGAATTGATTCAAGTACAATGCAAACAGGAAAATGGATTGTAAGAATACTTGTTAATAACATATTAAACCTTCAATCTATTTTTTATATTCACAGTGTGACCTATAAAAATCCATATATCCAGAAAGGGTAATAATATTTATTCTGTGTATCTAGTGCGGTAATAAATTTTAGAGTAAATGGTAATGACATAAAATAAAATGCTATTCGCGTAACCATTTGTGCTTAGCATCACAAACAAAATTGTACTATTTTACAAAATTCAATTGCATAGGCGGTAACGCGAATAGTATATTACTAATTTCTTGTATAGCTCCAATTGTTAAATTCTCTACATAATAGCAATGCATAATATAAAAAACAATTCAAGAAGGCCCTTTATCAACTAAAATTCTAATTAAAATACAATAAAAGGAGGTTGTAACTTGAAAGATACCATCATAATAATTATTTCTATCCTTCTAGTATTTACTATATTTTTTATCATTCAAAGAACTTATACTATTCCATCAAACGTCAGTGCAATAACTGCTAGTATTCAACAACATTTAGAGGAAGAGATTTCATCGATTAAAGAGTATGACATCTCACAATCAACTTCTAAGATTGCTATTTTTGAGTATGGTAAAAAAAGGGGCTATGCCGTGTTCAAAGAGAATTATTTTAATAAAAAATTAAAAATTATATTTGTAAAAAAGAATATTTTAGAAAAGAATATCAATATCATTCATACTAATCGTGGTAACTATATTCTTTTAAGTGGCAACTATCATAGGAAAATCGATTATATAGTTGTAAAAGAAGGCAATACGAATCATTTATTTGAGGTTACACTTTTTAACGAAAACATTGGAAATTTATATATCACACTCGAAACTATTCCTCGAAAGTTAACTGACACGATGTTAAATGATTTTACGCTTTACAATAAGGATAATAAGCCAGTTTATTAGAATATCTTCTAATATCTTCAACTACTAAAAAATTTCATATTAAGTTCTACAAACTCGTCATTAATCCTACATAAACATTCAAATTAGCGATTACTGTTCATTTTCACCTTTTGAAATAAAAAGAGCAATCCGAAATTTAAACGGATTGCTCTTTCTCGTATATCAACTTATTTTTCCGTGTCTACCATATGTGACGCGAAGTTTTCATTTTGGATTCCTTCATGAACTGGGATAAAGATGCTTATCTGCTCGGTAGGTTCGACATCATCATTGGCAACAGAGTGAACGACACCTGTTGGTACTAGAAACGTGTCACCTTCTTTGTAAGATTTCCATTCGCCATTTTGCAGAAGTTTTACTTTTCCTTTTGTAATATGAATGACTTCAGCTACGTCGTGATAGTGCGGCAATACGGCTCCACCTACCTCAATGCGTTCTCTTAAAACTGAGCTGACACTTACACCCAGTTCATCCGCTTCTTTGGCACTTAGTAACTCGCGGTGATAAACTTCTCGGTGCTCGGTAAATACATTCCACTTTAACTCATCACCTATTTTTACCTTCGTCTTTTTGTCGCTCATTCCTGACACTCCTTCTATACTATTTTCATGTACGTACATTAGCCCCTTTAATTGCAGATAACGGTGCCTGTCCTTCCAAGGATTGCATCTTTAGCTTTCTCCAGCGAAGTGATAATCGACTTTCTACCTTGCTTGCCACTGACAAATGCAATGGCTGCCTGGACTTTTGGTAGCATACTTCCCGGTGCAAAATGCCCTTCTTTAATCAACTTTTGTGCTTCGTCTATAGATAATCGATCAAGGTTTTGCTGATTCGGCTTACCAAAGTTGATGGCGATTTTTTCGACAGCTGTCAAAATAAACAAAAAGTCTGCATTTAGCTCATCGGCTAAGCATCGACTTGCTAAATCTTTATCAATAACCGCCTCCACGCCGACTAAAGTATGTTTACTGTCCTCGACTACCGGTATACCTCCGCCGCCGACAGCGATGACAACATGTCCTGCATTGACTAATTCTTCGATAACATCTTTTTCAACGACTTTGATAGGAGCAGGTGATGGAATAGCACGGCGATAACCTCGACCGGAATCCTCCAAATAGGTGTCACCCGTTTCAGCCATTAATTTTTCAGCCTCTTCTTTTGAATAAAAGGGACCAATCGGTTTTGTAGGATGTTGAAAGGCGCGGTCGTTCTTATCAACGACTACCTGACTAACAACTGTGGCAACTGATTTGTGGATGGCACGCTTTGATAATTCTTCTTGAATAGCATTTTGCAAATGATACCCTATATACCCTTGACTCATTGCTCCACATTCAGCAAATGGCATGTTGGGAATGCTTGCAAGTTCCTTCGAGCTTGTTTCAAATGCAAGATTGATAGCTCCGACTTGCGGTCCGTTGCCATGCGCGATCACCACATCATGACCTTGTTCAATTAAATCAACAATCGGCTTTGCTGAAGCGTGTACTAATTGCAGCTGCTCTTGAGGCGAAGAGCCAAGCGCATTGCCTCCAAGCGCTATTAATATTCTACTCATATGTAGCTCCCTCCCCATATACTTTATAGAAACGAAGGAGTCCTTTTTCAAAACATTCCTTTGGTGGATGGACAATGCCCGCGCCAATTTGCCCAATTCCAGCTTCTTTATGTGCCATGCCTGTATTAATCACCGGAAGTATGTTTGTTTCAACGACTTTTCGAACATCAATGCCAAAGGCAGCTCCACGAAAGTTTAATGTCGGAATGGAATAATTGCTATTTTCATTTACCGTAATGTCATACATTTGCTCGCTATAGTGAATCGCATCTTCTACCTCGCCTCCAACGAATTGAACAATCGCAGGGGAACCGCCCATCGCAAATCCACCGATGCCCATCGTCTCCGTAATCGCGCTATCTCCAAGATCACGAGTCGCATCCTCCTCCGAATACCCAGGGAAAAATAGACCTTGAATATAGTTGGCTGGCGCTGTAAACCAATCTTTTTCACCTAGCCCGCTAATACGAATACCAAATTCAACGCCGTTTCTCGCCATCGTTGTAACAACAGTAGAATATGGAACGCCATGTCCTGCATCAAGTGCAGCTTTACATGCTGGCATAGATAAGTTTAAGTAATAATGTTCATTGTTTTGGATAAAACGCAATACCTCACGCAACGTGTCAGTGTCGATATCTGTTTGCATAAAGTAGTCTGCAATCTCCTTATAGAAAAGGCTTGTTGCCGCCTTATTGCGGTTATGACATTCATCCCCCATATGAAGAGCTTGTGCAGTGAGGGATTTTAGATCAATCCCATCTGTTAACACAAGTGCCTTTTTCAATGCAGGTGCAAAAACATCGCGCAGCCACTTTAACCGCTCAATGACGTCATTTGAAAAAGCACCAAAGCGTAGTACTTTGCCTAGGCCTTCATTAATTGAACAATAGGCGCGATTTCCATGGGTTCTATTTTCAATAATATGTACCGGCATAGACGGCGAGATGATGCCAGCCATAGGCCCAACTGCAGCATGTTCATTACATGGGGCAAATTCAATTTCTCCAGCATCAATCAATGCTCTTGCTTCTTCCTCGTTCGCAGCCATCCCTTCGAAAATAAGTGCCCCAATAATAGCACCCTGCATTGGACCGGCCATGTTTTCCCAGGCAATAGAAGGGCCGGCATGCAGTATTTTCTTACTATGCATTCTTGGAATGACATCGACAGCCAAGCCAATATCAATTAAGAAAGGATGGGCATCCTTAATGCATTGAACGGCTTCTTGGTTCGCCTTTTCCACCTTTTCATTGTCCTGAAAGAAGTCTAATGCTTGGAGTAATTGGATATTGCCTCCTGCAGGTGGTTGCCAATCTACTTGTATTGTCTTAATCCCCTGCATGTCCAAGTCTTCCTTAAATTTGGACGTACCGATGTTAATTACTTGCAATGGCTGATTAAAAAGCTCATGAAGCTTACTCACTTTTATTAACCTCCTTTTGCACAAGCATAGTGGCAATTCTTGTTGCCATTTCATTGCTGTCAGCGACAAAAACGCCTTCGGATTGAAGTTTTTTGTACTGCTCTTGATAGTCTTGCTTATCTTTAGAAGTACCGCAAATATAGGCAACGATTGGTAAGTACCTTCCCGCCTGTGCTGCCTCTTCCTTTGCTAATTGTAGTGCATCCAGCGTGACGCCTACCGGATCTTCATGGGAACCAAACCCTAATTCAAAGTCTAATAACAGAACAGCTGTTTTTGGGTCTCTTGCTTCTTGTAAAATACGCTCGTTTCTAAGGGAGGGCTCTATCATCGGATGAGGTTTCCCTTTTGTAAATTCATCATCACCCATGTCCAATAGCGTGTGACCTACACTTTGTGATAAGTCGCTAAGTTTCTCGGCCGCTTTTTTAGCAATATTACTTCTAACATTTTCACCTGTTGACCGGATAATCGACAGTGATTCTGCAGTGAGCGTACCGCCACAAAATAATCCGCGGATATCTTGCTGACAATCAGCTAATTTCACTTTTTCTTTCTTAATCCATCTGTCAGCTTCTTGAGCAATTTCCGTTTCGATAATGGCTTCTGGATCAAGCAATTGAACACACTTGCGAGCAGCATCAATTAATGTGGGAGAAAAAGCGGCTCCTACTTCCTCTACTGCCTGTGCATCTCCATCTAGGAAGCATACGACAACTGGTTTTTTGCATTTTTTCACTTCTGCTAGAATTTTGTCCTGAACAGTTCGAGCAGGCGGCTTGGAAATTAATGTGATGACCTTTGTCTTGTCATCGTTCTCTAATGCTTTAAGCCCTTGAAGCATCATCATACCACCTATAGATTCATGAAGATCGCGGCCTCCTGTGCCTATCGCCTGTGAAATACCGTATCCAAGACGATCAATTTGCACGGTCACTTCTTGCAAACCAGTACCGGAAGCTGCAACTAAACCAATGCCTCCCTCGCTTATTTTATTAGCAAAGCAAAGTCCAATATTGTTAATAATAGCTGTTCCGCAGTCTGGCCCCATGACGAATAATCCATTGTCTCTGGCCATTTCTTTTAAAAATTTTTCATCTTCGATACTGACATTGTCACTAAACAGCATCACATGCATGCCCTTTTTTAAAGCTTGACTAGCTTCGCGTGCAGCATATTGACCTGGAATAGAAATAATTGCCATGTTTGCACCTGGCATAAGGTTCAATGCAGAATTTAAAGTTTTCGCTGTATTGTGATTTCCTTTTCCTTTTTTCGCCTTCTTGGATGTTAATTCACTATAGACAAGTGCCATCACTTCCTCTGCACGCTCTTCTGTATCTGTAATTAAGGCAATCATTAAATCATTTGCCGTTGCCGCTTTGGCCTCTTCCGTTAGCAGTCCAATGTTCGCTAGTAATTCTTTATTCATTTCGCTAGCCATTGAGACAACGGCTTGTTCTACACCGTCAATACTGTTCATTTTACTGGACAGTGACATGAGTGTAACCGAGTCATAATAGGCATTATGTTCAATCGATATTTTCGATGCCATGTTGTTTCTCCTCCTTATAGTCGATAAGCTGTTGGTATGCCACGCTGACCCCAGTTAGCATATCCGTCCCAGAAGTTGATCCAATTGCTAACACTCGCTGAAAATAAGGAATTGCATTGCCGTCCATGTTGTCTAATACATCTAGCAAAGCTTCATTGACCTGGCCATCCAAACATTGCTTCAGCATAAAATAGCTTATCGTAGTAGTTCTTCTTTTTACTTTCTGCAGCCATTCGGTGTTGTAGCTTGCAATTTTCTTGGATAGCGGGGCATCAAAATACTGCCAAGTAGCCAACAATCCTGTCAAAAAATCATCCCCTGATGGCGTCAGCCCGATGCCTAGCCCCGCAAACTTTAAATAAAACGTATCGAGCTTATTTGCCTTTATTTCCTGATTTAATCGCTCTAACCCCTTCTTGAAAAGAGGAAAGTAAATATTCTTTTGTATGGCAGCAGGTACTTCCCAATCTGGATAAGTGAAGCTTTTCCATGCCGGAAAAATTCCTTCGGTTGCGCCATTATGAAGGATGAAGTCGTTTAATTGTGACAAGTGGACAGCACTCGGCTCTTGCTTAGCTTGGAAGCGTGGCTTAATCCCACTGTTCCAAACTACCGCATTTGAAAAATCCCATTGCCAATCATTAATTTGCAATAAATTATTATCAATTAAATAAATAGGTTTAGTCGACTTTAAAGTTGTACACATCTTAGAAAATATGTCATTTTCACAGGTTTTCATCATGCCAGGTGATTGTATAACCTCGTTTTTTGCTAAAGAAAAGAAATATGTGCCGTCATCCATTATAAAATTGACCACCTTATCAAAAACACTGTGGACTACTCCAATTGGTTCACCAAGTGGTTGATGGTGCAACCATTCAAGCAGACAGCCGTCTATTTGATTGATTTGATAAGCAGATGTTGTAACCATTCATATCACCAATTTTAAAAGAATAGGTAAATTTAGCACAATAACAATGGATACCCTCTACCATCACAACCAGAACGCTTTTTACTAATGGTTTTGGGATAATGTGTTTCGGGGGTAAAAAGGACATGCAGTGGACATGAAAAGGACGCATGCCCTTTATATGAACTTTTTAAAGTATCCTTGGTCTTACTAGGCTGGAAACCCTCTACCTTAATCACCGAGTGAAGCAAGCAAATTCTGAGAAGGTGCTGTCCAACCAAAGATGCCGCCTTGCTGGTTAATCATATGAATAGAATTTTCATGATCTTTTGGATCAAATGCCGCTGAGCAATCTTCTAGTAGTAAGCAGTCGAAACCACGGTCATTCGCTTCACGAATCGTTGTTTGCACACAGACGTGCGTTGTAACACCAGCGACAAGCAAGTGGGTAATACCTTTATTTTTTAAAATGACTTCTAGATCTGTTTGATAAAAAGAGCCTTTTCCAGGTTTATCAATGACAATTTCTCCTTCAACAGGCTTAAGTTCGTCCACAATATCATGACCATACTCACCACGGATAAGAATTCTTCCCATCGGCCCTTCATCACCAATACCTGCACCTTGCTTGCTACCACGCTTTAATTTGCTTGGCGGGCAATCCGAAAGATCCTGACGATGCCCTTCACGAGTATAAATTACCATCATTCCTTTTTCACGTGCAGCTTTCAGAACTCTTTGAGTGGTCGGAATAATGGCACGTGTTAGCGTAACATCATTCCCAAGCTTTTCACCAAAGCCGCCAGGTGCACAAAAATCTCGTTGCATATCGATGATAATAAGCGCCGTTTTTTCTAAGTCGAAATCAAAACTATAAGGTTTCGCATCAATTTTATATACTTTAGTCATGTAAATCTCCCTCTCAAATGGTATTCAAAACATATGGACCTATGAATTGGACCAAAAAGCATGTTTACAAAAATCTATTGCGTATGCTTAATAAAATAGAGGATAACAGTAGTTAATTAAAGGAAAGAGGATTTGGAGTTGCATTAGAAAAGTTGAAAAATAGCCTTAACTAGTTCTGCGCCAAGGAAAATTCCGATTACTCCGACTATACCAATAAGAGGGGGAGCCGGAACTGGCAGTTTGATGAATTTAAATAATATGCCTACAAGTAAACCTCCTATAAAAGACAAGACAATCTGTAACATATTACATGCTCCTTTTTGTGTGGGATGTACTCATCAATAAACGAACTGACCAACCGTTTAACATCGAGTTTTTATGTACTGACCTTTCTCTTTTCTTTGAGCGATTTGAAAAGAGAATCCATTAATACACCCCCTAAAAATATACCTACCATTCCAAATATGCCAACTAAAGGAGGGGCAGGTAACGGTAATTTAACTAAAGAAAATAGTATACCTACAATCAAACCACCCGCTAAAGACAAAAGATAATCACGCATTTTAAACACTCCTTGTACCAAAAGTGTAATACAGAAACCTTTTACTTGAATCGTGTTACTATGACTGTTATTTATTAATTCCCCTCCTCCTTTCACACTTAAATCATAGCATTTGAAAGCGTTTTATTCATTGTAAGAAGTTGATATTCATTTCTCTTTTAATTGTCAACTTCCTACAAAGTGAAGCATATTTTTTACAAAAAAAAGACATTGCCAAGTAGAAAATGTCCAAAGGAAGTTTCGGAGTTTCCTCCTTATTTTTTTAGCTGCAAATATTGAAACAGTTGGTAGGCCAATGAAATTTCTGTTAATTCAAAGCCGTCCTCACCATCGATTCCAAGTTCTTTCAGCTTATTTATTCGGTAGCGCATCGTATTATAATGAACATACATATCCTGTGCCGTTTTTTGCACATTTGTATTATTTTTAATGTAATACTTCAGCGTCTCTAAAAGATTGGTATTTTTCTTTTTGTCATATTCAAACACTCTCCCTAATTTCTCATTTACGAACTCTTCCAAGATAAAAAGATTATCGACGTAATGAAAAAGACGGAATAAGCCGATATCACTATAAAAATGAACATAGGATTGAGTTTGTAATTGTTCTTTATAAACTTGAAAGACTAAAGTTGAATTGTCGTAATACTCTTTAATTTGCTTAAAATGGTGGACTGTATCAGAAATACTAATGCCAAAGTGACCGTTTTTTGCAAACAAAGATAAAATCGCATCTCCTAGATTTTGAAGTTTGTGGCGAATATTATTTTCGGATACAAGACTAATAAAACATACTAAAGAGTCATTAAGATAAAGCACTTTGCAATTTTCTATCGGAATATCTACAATCTCAGCAGCAAAACTCTCCATCAAACCTGAATCGAGCATTTTATGGAATATTGCTAGTTTCTTTTCACTATCTTTCTCACTTGTTTTAATGCTTAACATCACAAGTGGAAATTGCAAGTTCCATCTAAACACTTTCGCTTTTTCAATCATTTCGGTTTGGGAAGTATATTGATTATGAATAATGTCCCTAACAAAACCGCTTAAATGATTTCTTTCTTTTTGCAGCAATGTTTGCTCAGTTTGGAATAAAAAAGCGATGATAAAGGATGCTTGTTCGATGGCAATAATCAAGTCCTCTGTCAGATTTTTTTCTTTATCCAGCAAGATGACTAAATAGCCATATTCATTGCCGCCAGCGTAAATGCATTGAATAAAAATATCATCTTTATCATAAATGGTCTCATCCACTTGTACGGAAAACAAGCTCGAGTCCGAATGATATGGCTTATGAAGGATTGAAATAGTATGTTCGTTTTGTATAGACGACCCGATATATTCAAAGTCATTGTTAAGAAGCAGGATTGGCGAATGAATGAGATTGGCAATCGAATGAATGAACTTGTGTATATCATCGTTGCCTTCTAATAATAACTCCAGCAACTGCTGATGCATCTTATTGCGGAATTCCAACAGCGAGGTCTTTACATCTAAAAACTTTGTAAGGACCTGATTGGTAAGTGTCGATAAGTTTGCACTCTCAGGGAGTTTCATTATCGGAATGCCCAGCTCATTTGCTTGTTCCACCATAATTGCTGGAATTTCAGCGACATATCTACCTGGCTTGATGGCAATGCCTGCAAGATTCATTGCGGCCAATTTTGGAATCAATGTTTGTATATGCTCCGGTTTATCTGCAATTGGATACAAAGTTGTGAGCAGTAAGCCGTTTTGATCGATATAAGCGTAAATGTCGGGAACCTCCATAAAATAGACGTTTTCCACCCTACGGCTTAAACCAGAATTTCCAGCAATCACTTCTACATCCCCAAAGCCCTCCATGTTCAAGACATCACGAATTGTAATAAACATAGTATCACTCCTGACGAGGGAAGAATGATTTTTTCATATATAGTGCTATGCATGGTTGCGGTAGTATGAAGGAGAATAATCTCCCCATACCTATACATAAAAAAAGTAACAAGTTGCTCTTATTATAACAAGTATACTGGTCAGCCCTCTTATAATGCTACTTTCAGCAAATACTCGCAATAATATTTTTTCTACGTATATGTAATATATTTTTAATTTTTAAAATAAAGAAAAAATTAAATGTATTACAAAAAATGTATAATTATAAAAAAGGGGGTGTGATGTGCGTAATTATTAAGGAACTATTAAACCGAAGTGGAATATAAACATAAGCCAAGCACAACGGGCATCAGTAAGATAATATACTTAATAAAAAAATATAGGGGGAAATACAAACGAAAAAAATACTCTATTATTTACTATTAATAATTAGCTTATTCTTTATTTATTCAACACCAGAAGTTGTTTTTGCAAATGAACTTTCAACAGAAGATTTGATAAATAAAAACGAAGAATTAGTAACAGAAAATAATGAATTGGATGCTGAAATTAATGATTCAGAACCATCAAATCAATCTGCATCTGATGAAATAGATCCCCTAGCTGTTCCTAATGAAAACTACTATCCAGGCACATCAACAATTATTTCAATTGGGGACGTTTTGTATTCAAGTAAATCCTTTGTAACATCAACAAAAATTGTTGGGCATGTAGCAATTGTGGGCCCTGATTATCGCATATATCATGTAAATCCTAAAGGTGACGTAGCGGGCAAAAGAGATACCTTAACAGAATATCGTAACCGTCATGATCCAGGGGAAACGATTTATGCCTATAGACCTAGTAAAGGCGCGACTGGAGCAGCAAACTGGGCGAGTAATAATTATTCTTCTGCAATTACTTATGATATTGTAAATCTTAACGCTCTAAGTTCAATTAGTCCTAATTATTGCTCTAAATTTATTTGGCAAGCATTTTACTATGGTAGCTCAATTGATATTACACATCTAGCTTTGACAGGTTCAAGTGTGGCCTGGGTAACACCCGGACATATTAAAAACTCTAGTACTCTCACTTATTTAACATCATTCAGCAGTCGCTAAAAATTTTTAGGAGAGTGGTTAAAACGAAAAAATTTTTAATTATTCTTACTATTATTACATTTATTATTTTCTCTTCTGTTGCTATCGTTCAATTTAAAAAACATTTGGCTTCTGATAAAGTGATGCAATATTTGACAGAAGTAAAGGGCTATAAGGAATCGGAAATACTCACTTTTGAAAGCAAGTATACGTTTTTTGGTATACCCAAGTATCATGTGGAAGTAATATTTAAAAACGAGCCTAGTATCGTCTATCTTTATTTTGCTAATGATTTAAACGGGCAGTTTGAATTTTACGAGATTGATGGTAAAACGATTCCTACCAAAGACTTACAAAATTATGATCCAGCATAAAGCAAAATAAGCCCAAAATAAAAGTATCGTTACTTTTTATGGTAGCCCGACGAATAGCCAACTATCGAAAGTTTAGCAGATAGTTGGCTACTTTATTTATGGTGTGGCAATCGTATTTTCCAGACACTTATCACACAAAATCCCTTTCAAGACTTCTAGAAATCCTCGTTTCTTTTAATTGTTTTATAATAAGTCCTTCAAACATTCTACTAATCATGCAACGTTCTTTAAGCAGCAATGTAACATCCTCAACTAAGGCTATTTATTTTTTTGCGAATAATTGGATAAAAAATAAATAGAACTAAGTAGCCTACAAAGATTGCCGAAGCGCTTATTATGTAAAGATTAAAATCTTCATAATGACCATTTATATTCAGTTGCAGGACAGCTAAAAGAATACTTGCCACAATACAAAATAAAGAATAGTTAAGCCATGCTCCTTTAACTGGCACAAATCTCATAACTCTTAAAGATGTATATCCAAAAATAAAGGCAAATAACATAAATTTCATATGGACATTCCCCCACTCCCACTATCTTTATCAAGTAAATCAACCACATATCTTTCCATATCTATACATTTGAATTGCTTTTGATAAAGCATGAGGCAAATGACACCATTACGCCAAAAAGTGAAACTAGCAGTCCGAAAGTTGTTCCTGCACCACTAGCTACTAGGATTAAAGCTACACCAAAGATTGTGATGGAAATTCCTAAAAGTGATAATTTCATATTACATTCCTTTCTTCCACATACTATAGTTGTAAAGTAATTGGAGGGAATAGCAGATCAGTAAAATTACCGATAATGTTATAAATATTTTGATATTCCAACCTGATAAATAATAAAGTATAATCGAACAAATAATCAGTAAAGGAAGATTGATTAAATCACGAATGACCCTGCGTCTGTAAGATAATTTAAAATAATTTATGGCAAAACCTTTATCCACCTTCTCTTGCCGCTGATATAGCTTTGCAGAAATTAAGCATACGGTTACAACTATAAT
Source organism: Lysinibacillus sp. NPDC097195 (assembly GCF_044762075.1). Lineage (NCBI taxonomy): Bacteria > Bacillati > Bacillota > Bacilli > Caryophanales > Bacillaceae > Lysinibacillus > Lysinibacillus sp. NPDC097195. The sequence continues at coordinate 1,479,495 of NZ_JBIWDP010000001.1, forward strand.
CGGTAAAATGATAACTTCAAATATCAACATCAATCCCCCCAAAATATTACTATTAATATAACAAACCCCATTAATCAGGAAATTTACCTTTGACAAAGCACATTTTAGCTTTCATGCTCATTTTTACAATAAATTGATTATTTTATATTTTTTTGAAACCATTATAAAGAAAAACCGTATAAATGTGATGAGGTGATAAAATGGTTTTTACATCAAGAAAAGACCTTTGGATGGGCATTATCATTTGGACTTTGATTGTTGCATTTATTTGGGTTTTATATCAATCCACTGTTGTTCAAATTAATTTATTGGCCATTGTTACGATGATTGTGATGATTAGCTTTTTAGCAACAATATGGTTCAATACTCGATACAAAATCGAAAATCATACTCTTAATATATCTTATGGGGTTATAAAAACAACGATTGATATACTAGACATTCAATCAATTCGTCATACAACGAATCCTTTTGTGGCTCCTTCACTCTCTGTTCATCGCATTGAAATCAATTATGGAACGTATCAAACGATTCAAATTTCCCCTAAAGATTTACAGGCATTTGTCGATGTATTGCAGAAAAAGAACCCGTCCATTCAATTTGTTAACTAGTAAAAATAAGCATTTACCACATTTATCAAATGTTCCATTCCCCCACCCAAAATTCAACCAATGAAAAGACAGTAGACAAACTCGTGTATTTCAAGTTGTCTACTGTCCAATGCTTCTTTATTACATTTTTTTCAGTTTTTCATATTCAAGCTGTAACTTTTCGATACGTTTACGTCCTTCTTCGCGGTTTCTTGCTGTTTCTGCTTGAATTTGTTTTGTTTCCTGGATACCCGCCATAATTGTTTGCCATGTCGTTTCAATTGTTTCAATTTTTATGCTTGGGCTGCCCGCAGCACGTGCAATGTTGACACTGTTTTTGCTAATATTTTCGGCATTACGCACAAGCATTTCATTTGTACGGCGATCCAGCTCACTCATGGAATCCGAAATAAGCTTTTGACGTTTTAAGGTTACGGCGTGAATTAGTCCTTGTTTAAAAATTGGAATAGTCGTAACAAAGGCCGAGTTTATTTTACCGATTAAATGATTATTGCCTTGTTGCATAAGGCGAATTTGCGGTGCAGATTGAAATGATACTTGCTGTGCCATTTCTAAATCATAGCGACGCTGCTCAAGTAATTCAACCGCTCGTTGCATCGTTTCATATTCCATTGCAGCTAGCTGGTCACCCGTTTGCGCTTTTTGCTCTAGCATTGGTAATGCGGTACGTACTTCATCAGCCTTTACTTCGATTGCTGCAATAAATTTACTTAATGTTTGGAAATAGTTTAAGTTTTGATCGTACAAATTTTCTAAGTCCACCGTATTGCGTTTCATTTCAACTTCATACTTTTGAATCTCACGGTAAATGACATCCACTTCTTTATTCATGCTGTCATATTTTGATAAAAATCTTTCTAACTGCTCTTTGCCTTTGCTAAATAGCTTTGTTAAAAAGCCACCCTTTTTTTCTTGCGCAAAATCTTGTGGGTCGAATTTATCCATTACTTTATTTAAATTATTTAATAATACACTGGATTCTTCAAGCTTGCTAGCTCTCATCGTTGCTAGCATTTTATCTGAAAATGTAGAAATGCCATTCGCCGTTTCTTTTCCTAATTCAAGCATTGCGATTTGGTCTTTCACATCAATTTTTTGTGCGAGCGCATGCACTTCTGGATCTTTCTTTAAGGCAAGTTGATTTTGTGCAATTTGAGATAGCTCTTGCTCAGAAATAAGCGTCGGCGTTTGCACTGGTTCAGCTTGTGTTAACGGGTTAGCTTGTAATAGTGGATTTTCAGTTGCGAATGGATCTTTTGATTTGAATAAGTCATTGTTCATTTCAGACATAAGTAATACCCCCTGCGATAATCTCTTTAATTATTTACGAATAATAGATGAAAAAGTTTCATCTGTTCAGGCAATTCAACGTTCGATTAATATAAATTTGCGGTAATTTAGAAAGTAGTTCAATATTCCTTCTCATTAAATTATAGCCTTTTTACACTAAAAATTCGACTGAATCGTCAAATCGCCTTACACTTTTTCTAAAAATTAGAAAATCTATGTCAAAAACAACCACATTCCAGTAGTGAAACAGTGGAAGTATGACACATTAGCATTAAAAAAGCAGCTACATTTTCATAGCTGCTGTTCTTCATTACGTTGTTACTTTTAATACGGTTTTGAATTTTTGAATTACGCCACCTGTACTATATGTTAGCACACTGCGTTTATAGAATGATAAGCTAAATAAATATGCCACAATAATCGTTGCAATTAAAATACCGAGCGAAAGAAGTGGCTCAATGATTCCTATATCAGTCGCACCGATACGCATTGGCATAACCATACCCGATGTGAACGGAATATACGAGAATACTTTAATAAAAATCGTATCTGGATTGCCAATCCCTGAAAGCATGACATAAAATCCAATTAAAGTAATCATCATTGCAGGCATTAATACTTGACCCGCTTCTTCTACTTTTGACACTAAGGAACCGAATAAAGCACCCACAATTAAGTATAAAATAATCGTTAACAGTAAAAATAGAATGGCATACAGTACATAGCCTAACGATAATTCCCTCACTATACTTGCGGCCATATCCCACACAACACCGTCTTTTGCAAATTTTGCGTAAAGGAGGAAGACAGCCGCTATAATGCCCATCTGTGTCATGGCTAGTAGCAAGACGCCTGCAATTTTTGCCTTAAAATGTGTGGCAGGCTTAACACTTACTAATAGCATTTCCATCGCGCGTGAGCCCTTTTCAGAGGCAATTTCAGTCGTAATCATCGATAAGAATGTAGAAATAAAGAAGTAAATTAATATCCCGACAGCATAAGAAACCCAAAGCCCAGATTGCTTTTCTTCTTCACTTTTTCCGCCAGTACTTTCTTCATTTAAGTTTTTATTCGTAATAACCGTTTGGGCAGCCATAATTTGCGCTGCTTGTTCGGATGATAATGATAGTTTTTGTACCGCGTAATGCTGACCAGCATATTGCAATAATGAAGAAATTGTCGATTGATCATTTAATTTTAAAGGTTTAAATGTGGCAATTTCTGCATGTAACTGACCGTTTTGATCACTTACTTCTACAAGGGCATCCAGTTCCCCATCTTTCACTTTTTGCTCCAACTTTTCTACATTTGTTTCATCTTGAATAAACTCCATATCATTATTTGACACAAAAATTGCGCTTAAATCAGCAGTGGTTTCATTAACAATGGCAATTTGTTGCGCTTCATTATTGCCTGTGAAGAGCTCCTTAATATCCGACCAAAAAATTGCTACGGACATTGCTAGCACATATAAAAGCGTCATTAAAATAAAAGATTTGGACTTTATTTTGGATTTGTATAATTGCTTCATTAACAAACTAAACTTCGACAACGCTGCCACCTACCTTATCTTTAAATATTTCATCCAATGTTAAATAATCTAAACTAAACTTTTCAATATATTTACCAGCAGATAATTTTTGGAAAATACTTTCTGCATAATGCTCATCTTCAAGCATTAACACCGTTTGCTCTTTTTCTACACGTACGTCTTTTACGCCTTCTAGCTGAAGTAATTCCGTCGTCGAATAGTCCGTCCGTACTGACAATTTTGTTTTGCCATATTGTTTCTTTAAATCTAATAAACTACCGGAAAATAATGAGACGCCTCGCTTTAATAAGCATAAATGATCACACAGCTCTTCGACATTATCCATTTGATGGCTAGAGAATAAAATTGTTGTGCCTTGTTCTTTTAGTAGTAGAATGGCATCTTTTAATAAATCTTTATTCACTGGGTCAAGACCGCTAAAAGGCTCATCTAAAATTAAAAATTGTGGTTTATGAATAAAGCTCGCAATTAACTGCACCTTTTGCTGATTTCCCTTTGATAACGTCTCCGCTTTTTCCTTCCGTTTTTCTTCTAAGTCAAAACGGCTAATCCAAAAATCAATATCCTTTTTCAGTTCTGCTTTTTTCATGCCTCGTAGCTCTCCGAAAAAGTATAGTTGCTCCTCTACTTTCATCGTAGGAAAAATACCACGTTCCTCTGGTAAATAGCCAAGAACATCACGGTTTATGGAATTTACAGGCTTGCCATTCCATGAAATTGTTCCTGCCGTTGTTTCTTGCAAATCTAAAATCATTCGGAATGTCGTTGTTTTCCCTGCACCATTCTGGCCAATCAGTCCAAAAATCTCACCTTTTTCAATCGTGAAATTTAAATTATCAACCGCGGTAAAATCTTTGTATTTTTTTGTGACATGCTGCAATTGTAATGTCATCTTTCATCCTCCTTATCCTTCAAATATATGTAAATCATGTTCTAGATTCTTTTTTCGCTTTTGAATTTTTTTTATTGGGACAAACATTAAAAGCCCTAAAAATACATTTAATAAACCTAGATTAATAGAGATAAACGTGGCTGGAGATGCTGACAGCCCCGTGTATATATTGAGTAATCCGATTAAAATACTGAATATAGCGATTGGAATAAATAATCTGCTAATGGATTTTAAATAGTTTATTTTAGAAGTTGCATCGGAAAATAATTCAAATTCTCCATCCGCTGCTTCTTTACGATAATATGCCCAAACACCAAATTTAGAAACGCATTCAATATTTATTGATTCCAAAAATTCTTTATAATCCTTCTTCTCTCCTACAACTAACTCATTGCGATAAATGTACTTACCAGGCTCACCTTGTTCAAATACAAAGAAGCTAATAATATTTTTAGTCAAATGCCAACCTTGTGCAGCCATTTCATTGACCCATCGCTCTTCTTTTTCATAGTCCAGAAAAAAGCGGAATTTCATTTTTTTCATTCCCACACCTCCTATAAATGCGTTTTTATACTTTTCCATTCGTTATACGGATACCATTGTCAAAAAGTTCCCTTAATCGCAAAATTTCATATTCAATTACTTTTTTTCCATTTTCCGTTATTATATATTCTTTTTTACGACCATCGCCATCTAATGCTTCAATCCACTGTCGTTCTAGCAAGGTTTTAATCGCTCCATATATTGTACCTGCCCCAAGGCGCACACGACCTTTGCTCATTTCTTCCACTAATTGCATAATGCCATAGCCATGACGCGCTTCAAACAGTGCCAATAAAATATAGTAAACACCTTCTGTTAATGGCGGATGTTCCTGTGTCATAAAAAACCCTCCTCTATATCGCCAAACAATATATCGACTGACGATATAATTAAAATATATCAGCGTCCGATATAGGTGTCAATGGGAAAATTGCATAAATTGGTTATTTTTATTGCTAATGGATTTTTTCCATGGTAGCATGTAAGTAGTCACTTGCATTGGAGGATGTATGTTATTGGCAACGAAAGAAACAGCAGAACGAATCATCGAAGCAGCTATACAGTTAATAAGCGAAAAAGGCTATACGGCAGCAACCACGAAAGCAATTGCCGAATTAGCACAGGTCAATGAAGTAACGATTTTCCGTCATTTCGGTAATAAACAAGGAATTTTAAAATCGATTGTGGATAGATTTTCGTATAACCCTATGTTGCAGAAAATGATGCGTGAAGATGTAACATGGGATTTAGCGACAGATTTAACTCATTTTTCAATGAAATATTTTGAATATATGATGTCTATCAAGGACCTCGTGATGATTGGCTTTAAGGAATCGATGCAATTTCCAGAAATAAGTAGTGAAATAGCGAATGTACCCCTACTCTTTAAAAATGAGTTAATTCACTATTTTAAAGAGATGCATCATAAAGGAAAAATACGTGACATTAACTTTGAAGCAGCAGCACTATCCTTGATTGCTATTAACTTCGGTCACTTTATATCACGTGCTCGATTAGGTACAGCAGTCTCTACCTTACCAACAGAAGAACTAATACAAACAAGTGTTCAAATTTTTTCTAGGGGATTAATTTCCTAGAAAAAATTTTACATCCAATGCAAGTAAGTACTTACTTTAAGGAGGCTCGTCATGATAGGTTTACAAGCATTATTTAAAATTCGTGAAACGTATATCGGCATTGCCGCTACCATTGCTTTTCAATTAATATTCTTTACGTTTTGGATGACTGCTTATGAAGGCATAAATGATAGGACAGAAAACTTAGCAATTGGCTTTATTAGTGAAGATACAGCCATTGGCAAAGAAGTGATTAATGGTTTACAACAGTCATTGCCTTTTAAAACACAAGATTTCACCTCCATTGACAAGGCAGAAAAGGCTTTAAATCAACGTCGTATTACGATGATGATTCATATACCTGCTAATTTCACTGCTCAATTACAGTCAGGAAAAGAAGCAAATATTATTTATTCTATTAATCAAGCAAATGCAAGTCTCGTCAAATCAATGATGGAAGGCGTAGCAAAACAGGTGACAGAGGAAGTCAATCATACGCTATTCCCCGTACAGCAAGGCGAGGTGATAAAGGCCTTTTCACAACAAATATCACAATTACCACTGGAACAAAATATAGCCATTAAAGTGCAAGACACCGTCGCTACAACGATTAAGGAACTAAAAGATCAAACAGTTACATCTACCATTATTAAAACAAATGATGTTAAAGGCTTTGCTGCAAATTTCGTGCCGTTAATGGTGATTATTTCATCATTTGTTGGTGCAATGGTCATGATTATGCAACATCAACAGGCAGCAGAAATGGTACAGCATACTGTATCAAAATGGTCCTTATTTTTTGCTAGACAGCTTGTCAATATTGCTGTTGCTTTTATTTTACCTTTACTGACTATAGGCTTAATGCAACTCTTTAGCATTTCCAGCGATGAAAGTTTTTTCACTATTTATCTATTCCAAGCGTTGATGTTTTGGGCATTTTTATGTTTAGCACAAGTTTTTGTCATCATCTTCGGCAATGGTGGCATGGTCTTTAATATTTGTGCATTATCCTTACAACTGGTAACATCTGGCGTCCTCGTACCGAATGCGATGCTTTCTGATTTTTACCATCGTCTCGCTTCCCTTTTACCAGCAACATACGGGGCAGATGGGTATTATACAATTATTTTTGGTGGTAGTGCTGAAAATTTGAAGAATAATAGTAGTTCATTAGGCATTATTATCACTGTTACACTAGCCATTGCAACTTTAGCAGTAGCCTTAAAAAGGCCTAAAATGGCACAACAGGTCGAGATGACAATACCTCAATAATAGAATGAGTGTTAGATTGATAGCCAATCTAACACTTTTTTACGATGGTTAACGGTAGCTTCGAGCTTTAGTGGTGATTCCACGAGCTTTAATGGCGATTTCTCATGGTTTAGTGGATGTTGCATTTTGTTTAGTGGCGATTCCGCGAGCTTTAGTGGTGATTTACACGCTTTTCATCAAAACGTAAGATGGCTGCAAGTTGTTGATTGAGTACATTAGCACTATCCGCAAAATCATGTCGATACCACTCAATAATCAAACCGATAATTGCATTTGCTTGATAAGCACTATAATAATCAGTCGTTATATCGCCAATTTTATTTTGGGCTAAATCTCTTTTTAATAGCAATTGAATTTCATCAAATAACATATAATAATAAGTTAGCGGTACATTTTTCGAAAAAACAATTCGATAAAATAGTTTAAAGCGTTCTATATGATGAAATATGCGGATCGTATTTGGATCTAGTTGATTTTTCATAATAGTCCTTGCTGTACGATATGGCTCCTCATAGGAATTATATAAATCCTCTACAATTTCCTGAAAGTATTCCTCAAACAATTTCTCTTTTTGTTCGTAATGCAAATAAAATGTGCCCCTATTCACTTTTGCCACACGGCATATTTCCGCAATCGATATATTTTCTAAAGGTTTATCACTTAATAACGTGAGCAAGGCATTATGTAAAGCTTGCTTTGTTTTAACTACTCTTAAATCGTTAACCGACAATTTTTTCAACCCCTTATTAAACAAAATTTTTAAAAGTGTTGATTACTAAACAGTTCTTCGATTTCTGCATATTGAAATCGCTTACATCGTTATTATATTATTTTAATGAACACATGTTCAATACAAAGCCGACAATCTCTATGCGCAAGCATCGTTTTTCCGGTTTTGCTTCACGACAATGACAAATTCAATTACATTAGGAGGATTTAAATATGAGATTACAAGAAAAAGTAGCAATCATTACGGGTGCAGCATCAGGAATGGGCAAAGCAATAGCAGAAGGTTATGCTAAAGAAGGCGCAAAAGTTGTTGTGTCTGATTTGAATTTAGATGGTGCACAAGCCGTTGCGGATGGCATACAAGCAGCTGGTGGTACAGCCATTGCACTCCAAACAAATGTCGCTTCAACAGATGACTTACAACGCTTATTTAAAGAAACAATAAGTCACTATGGTCGTTTAGATATTTTAGTAAACAATGCAGGTATTATGGATGGTATGGAGCCTGTCGGTGAGATTTCGGATGAGCGTTGGGATAAAGTATTTGCTGTCAACACTACTGCTGTCATGCAATCAATGCGCATGGCCACAAAAATTTTCCTTGAACAAGGTCATGGGGTCTTTGTTAATAATATTTCTGCTGGTGGACTGTACGGTGCTCGAGCAGGTGCTGCCTATACGGCATCTAAACATGCCGTAGTAGGTCTAACAAAAAATACAGCATTTATGTATGCAAACCAAAATATTCGTTGTAATGGCATTGCCCCAGGCGCTGTTATGACAAATATTGCCTCATCTATGACAAATATGAGCGAAGTTGGGGCAGCCCGTCAATCACTAGGATTAGCAATTAATCCACGTGCTGGACAGCCTGAAGAAATAGCACAGCTTGCAATTTTCTTAGGCTCAGATGAAGCAAGCTTTGTGAATGGGCAAATTATTGCTGTTGATGGCGGTTGGACTGCTTACTAAGAAATTAAAAAATGCATGCCTTGGGAACTGCCCAACGCGTGCATTTTTAAAGTAACGTTATCCTTTTTCAGTCGCAATCCGAATACCAATCCCCACTAACATGACACCGGTAATTTTATTAAAAATTGCTTGTACAGTCTGTTTCATAAACCATTTGCGAATAACATTCATCACCAAAATAACAATTCCTAACCAAATAATCGATAGTCCGATTAAAATGGCTGCCAATATGATTAATTGTACGTTAATATTAACATTGGGCTCAATAAATTGAGGCATTAATGTTACATATAAAAGCAATGTTTTTGGATTCAAAAGATCTGTCGTAATGCCCTGTGTCATACAGTTAAACGATACATTTTTTCCTGTACCTTGTTTGAACATAACCTCTTCTTGTAGCATCATATTTTGAGCCCGTGCACGCCACGATTGAATACCTAAATAGATTAAATATGCAGCACCTGCATATTTTATAGCTAAAAATACGATCATTGATTTTGAAATAATTGTAGCGAGTCCGAGAACAGCGAGTGTTGTCCAAACAACAAGAGCAAGTATAATGCCTACCATTGTAAAAAAGCCTGCTTTCTTGCCATGTATAATTGTATTTTTTAGTACTAGAAGAGAATCCACCCCAGGAACCATTACAATCATCAAAGCTACTGCTGTAAACATCCAAATTTCATGCATACGCCCACTCCTTAAAACAATATACATTACATTATAAATTAAATTGAATTAATTTTCTGCATATATTATTTTTGTATAAGAAAACCCCTGTAAAAGTTAGATTGGTGTCTAACTTTTACGGGGCAGTTCAATACAGAATGTGTATGCTTTTTGCATGTATTAGTTAAATAGTAGTTTTTTTTTTGACGGTAAAAGTAATCCAATTATTACGCCAATGATAGCCGGTAATATCCACCCTAGTCCGATATCATATAACGGTAAAACATTGGAATAAAATCGCTCTACTGTGTCCAACAGCGTCAATTTAGCTCCTGGCATGCTGTCAACGAGTGCTTTATAGCCGTCGATTAAGCTAACGAAAAACGTTAAAAACATAGCGGATGCATAAACTGTTTGCTTATTGTTGAATAACGAAGAGCTTAATGCTAGTAGAATGAGGACAATAGCTAATGGATATAAGAACATTAATACTGGAATAGCAAATTTGATAATATTATTTAAACCAAAGTTAGCAATTGAAAATGACACAACGCACAAAATGAAAACAAACCATTTATAGCTTACTTTCGGAAACACTTCATGGAAAAATTCACTACAAGAAGTGATTAAGCCAATACTTGTTTTTAAACAAGCTAGCACAATAATAACAGCTAATAAAATTGCGCCAAATGAGCCGAAATAATGATCTGCCACTGCGGCAAAAATTAAACCACCATTATCAAATGTTCCGACCGCATCAATACTAGATGCACCCATGTACGTAATGAGCCCGTAAATAAGCGTCATTAATGCCATAGCAAAGATGCCTGATGTCCATGTTGCCTTCGCAATGTCTTTTCTATCTGTAATACCTGCACTCTTGATGGCATTAATAACAACGATACCAAATGCTAGTGATGCCAGTGCGTCCATCGTATTGTATCCTTCTTTAAAGCCAGTCATAAAGGAAGAATGAATATAATCACCCATCGGCTGTTGGAAATGACCCATCGGCTTTACAATACTAATAATAATTAAAATAAATAATACAACTAAAAAGGCTGGTGTTAAGACCTTACCGATATAATCCATAATCTTGGCTGGATTTAATGAGAAATAATAGACAATTGCAAAAAATACGAAGCTAAATAGTGCAAGTAACATTGTCGCATGATCTGCATTGATATATGGTTCAAAACCAACTACAAATGGCACTGTAGCCGTTCGTGGAATAGCGAAAAAGGGTCCAATTGTTAAATATAACGCTAGTGAAAAAATAACGCCGAATAAAGGATGGATACGACTCGCTAAATCACGCAGTCCATTACTGCCCGATAAACCGATTGCTAAAATACCTAAAAATGGTAAGCCAATCGCCGTTACTAAAAAACCGACAAGGGCAAACCAAAAATTCGTTCCTGCTAGTTGTCCAAGTTGAATTGGAAAAATAAGATTTCCTGCTCCAAAATACAGTCCAAATAGCATCGTTCCAATGACTGCATAGGTAGAAAAAGATACTTTCTTTTGCATAATTGATGTACTCCTTAGATGTGTTTGACTATAGCAAATTTATCAAAGACGCCTTGGCGTCATTACGTCCAGATTTTTTCGAGCAGGCTCGAAAAGCACCCCTTTCAAATCTGTGACATCCGCTAGGGATTTAACTTGATTCAGCTAAATTGAACTACAACTTACTTCAGTAATGATTTGTATTTATTCCGCCATAACAGTACGTAGAGGCATTATACTGAAATAAGTTAAATCGCATGAATTTTCACTATAATTTCATTATGGTAACAGGCATTTATTATAAAAACAATAGTTTTTTCTTAGAATAATGTTTAATGTACAGTTCCTAGCAAATCAAGTAAAAATTATCAAATAAAAAAAGCTGTCTGGCGACAGCTCTTAGTTTGCAACAGACCATTCAATATGGTCTAAAAATTTGTAGACATCTTCATATACTTTCTCACGTTCTTTATCTAACGTAATGATATGCCCTGAATTTTCATACCAAATGATTTCTTTATCATCTGTTTTAACTGTATCTATAATAAACGGAGCACTTTGTTGATAGAGCTCATCGTCTAATAAACCTTGCAATACTAAAGTTGGAGCTTTAATTGTTGATAAATCTTCGCGTGTTTCTTCAGTTAAACGAGTAACGCCATCTAAAGAATCTTTTGGCGTAATGCGTAATTCGTGTAATTCTGAAATAATTTGGTCTTTTGATTTGTTTTCAAAGTGTTTATAAAGTCTTGCGTAATTGTATAAACGTGTAAACAAGCCATTCGAACTAGCGCGTGTTATCGGCGCACACATGGCAACAACACCTTTTACAGGGAATTGTTCAGCTACTTTTAAAGAAAAGACTCCGCCAAGTGAAATGCCTACTACTGCAATTTCTTCATAGCCTTTATTTTTTAGGAAGTTGTAGCCTTCTACTACATCATTCCACCAATCTTCTGGCTTTGTTTCAAGCAGGGCTTCCGGTTCTACCCCATGCCCACTATAAATAGGTGCATGCACAGTATAACCACGTTTGGATAAAAATTCCCCTAGCTTTTTCACGTCTTTTGTGCTACCTGTAAACCCATGCAGTAATAGTACGGCTTTTTTGCCTCCCTCAATTGTTAGAGGTTGTGGCTTTGTTAACTTCATTTTATAATATCCCCTTCACGGAAATTTGTGTATGTGTATTTTATGTGTCTATCTTAACACCCTTTATTCATAATGTACAATTTATAGTTTTTATCGTTTCGATACGTTTTATGCATGAATGATGTAAGGTTGAAGCCCTGTAAACCGCTCTTTGTTAGTACTAAAAAATTTTAAAATTTACTTTATAAAAAATCCATTGTATAGCCTTTTAAAAATTTTCCTCGTTTCCTATACTTCCTATCTTTTTCCCGTTATAATGCAGGTAACTAATAGTAATACTATTTTTGGAGAGGTGATCCTATGGAGTGGCAACAATTGGAATATTTTGCTACAGTCGCAAAGCTTGAGCATATGACACGCGCTGCTGAAGTATTAGCTATCTCACAGCCTGCACTTAGTCGATCGATTTCAAAGCTTGAGGAAGAGTTAGGAGTACCTTTATTTGACCGCCAAGGACGCTCTATCATGCTAAATCGTTATGGTGAACTATTTCTATATCGTGTGCAACGTATGCGCAAAGAATATGAAAAGGCAGTGTTAGAATTACAAGAACTTAATAATCCCGAGCTTGGAGATGTATCACTCGGCTTTTTACATACACTCGGAACAAGTATTGTCCCTGATTTGATCCGCGCATTTCGCCAGCATCATCCGCATATTCGCTTTCATTTCACACAAAACTATTCACATTCACAGTTAAAGCAGCTCATTGCAGGTGAGTTGGACCTTTGCTTACTTGCAGCTATCAACACTGAACCACCTGTTTGTTGGAAAGAATTGTGGCGCGACGAGCTTTACATAATGGTGCCTATTGATCACCATCTTGCCAATCGGAAAAGCATTAAAATGAAAGAACTAGAGAATGAAAACTTTGTGCTAATGAAAAAAGGCTATGCATTGCGTCGTACGGCTGATCGATTATTAAATGCTGCGGGCATTAAGCCTAAAATTACGTATGAAGGCGATGAAGTCTCGACTGTTGCAGGGTTTGTAGGTGCCGGTCTTGGTGTTTCACTTTTACCTGATGATGAAGATTTAAACCCCAAAAAAGTCGTGAAAATTCATGTTGAAGATATGGTTTGTGAACGTATTATTGGCATGGCTTGGATTGAAAATCGTTATCTTCCACCATCCGCACGCCAGTTTCAAAAATTTGTCTTTGACTATTATGATAAAGAATAATCTCGGCATCATATTGAAAGCCTGGAGCAAAAGACAAAAAGTGTTAGATTGATCGCCATCAATCTAACACTTTTTGCTATATCTTTATTGTAGCCAATGTATTCTTTACTACGTTAATTCCCTATATATTTTATTTCGTAAGAAAACATATCTGTCGTGTCCCCACTAAGTTCAAATAGCCCCTGTTCAGCCAAGGTGAAAAGTCTATATTCAATAAATGCTTCGCTTATATAGTCATTAATTTTATTAATAGTTTGCCCAACAACAGTTCCTGGTGAAAGCCATAACTCCTTGTTGTTAGCTTGTAAATCCTTTGCACATTCAATGATTACTGCATCATATTCGGATTCCTCTGTATGCACAATCGTATGTTCCCAGACGCGCAATGTACTAGAATTTTGCTTCAGCACTTCCCATTCTTTAGCAAGTCGGCGGCACTCCTCAATTGTAAAGCGCTTCGCATCTGGTCGCAGCTTCATCAGCATATCGGACGATAGTTCTCCCGTATAGCGAATGGACATATCTGGTTGAATTCGTTTTAATCCTTCCGTAGCATCAATTCCAAAAACCATACTACATTTATTTATAAATTCACTCATCACATAGCGTAAAGCAATTTCTTCGTGTGAATTTTGGCTATACCATATCCAAACATCCGTATCACAAGGGATGCCGGCAATTGATTTCTTCCATATATTATGGTAATCCTCGTATAATTCTCGTTCCTCTATATCTCTAAATATATTGGTATCTAGCCATTTTTTTCGATTTTCCAAACTCGTCAGTGGTCCAATCGTAAAAATATCATTGACACAAATCACTGCCTCTTCTCGCTGTAAATGATGTTGTCGTATCGCATGCTTAATAGACCCTTGTGTAGACAAGCTAAAGGTAATATGTAGGATAGCCATAAAACCCCTCCTTTTATTGTTTACTTAGTGCGATTTTTATGCCGATAATTGTAAATAGTACACCTTGCACCAGATTCAAACGTTTAGCAATAGCTGGTTTTCCTATAATCATATTTCTAACTTTTCCCGCAAAAATACTAAATAGTGAAAACAGTATTAGTGCCTGCACTAAAAATACCATACCCAAAATAAGCATCTGTAACGCCACTTGTCCTTGCAATGGATTTACAAACTGTGGCAATAGTGCTAAGAAAAATAAAGAAACTTTTGGATTTAAAATATTCATCAAAATCCCTTTACGATATAACAACATGAAAGATTGTCGATTCTGCTGTTCCAAAGTAAATGGATCATCCTTTGCTCGAAATGACTGCCAAGCCAAATATAATAAATAAGCAGCCCCTGCAAATTTCACAATTGAAAAAATAACAGTCGATTGATAAACAATTGCAGAGATACCTAAAACTGCAGCACCAATATGCACAAGCAATCCTGTACAAAGACCTAGTGATGTGGCAATACCTGCCTTCTTATCTTGCGTAATGCTTTGCGCAAGAACAAATAAATTATCCGGTCCTGGCATTAATGTTAAAATGATGGCCGCTCCTAAAAATGTTAGTAACGTTGAAATTTCCAATTCTTCCCCTTCTTCCTACTGCTATTAGAAAAAAATATAATTTTTTGGCTTTATTTTCATTATACTACACGTTTTGCACTACTTTAGTTGCGAGTTTATGACTATATATAGAATTTTTCTTAAAATTTTTTTATCATTGATGGCTCGTTCATTCAACATTTCTTTTCGCTTATGCTTTATAATTAACCATATATAATGGTTATATTACGTATTGCATCCAGAAAGAGGTGATTTGCCGATGGCAGTCAGTGATATAGTTCAAGAATTTGAGGACGAGCAAGGGCATGTCCTATATAAAATGAAAACACATAATATCGACGTTCAAGCTACGCAATCCTCTGGCCTCGCACCCGTTATTACCTATTGGATTGGTGACAAGGAGATAACCGAAGATATTCGTAGTTTACGTTTTAGCCCAAGACCCCCATCAAGTTATATTCAAGATTACGATGAATTTCAATCTATGCTCTACGCAAAAGAGCAGCGCGCCATCAATCAACTCTATGAAAGAATGAGCATTAAGCCAAAAAACATGACAACAGGAAAACAACTATTATGGAGTTTCTTTGTTATGATTTTGGCGATGTTACCATTATTCATTGCCATTTGGTGGTTTAAATAGTGCATATGTTTTGCACTAAATATAGTTTATCCTTAAATTTTATAGATTTTTTCAATTCAGCTTGACAGACACTAAGAAGTAGTGCATTCTTTATTCAATTACTTGTTCGAAAAGAGCATCTCGGTCAAATCTCGACCTCGATCTCCTCATACAATGAAAACGAACGAAGACTAGTACGTAGAAACTAATTGATAAGAGAGCGATACCCACCGGCTGCAAGGTATTGTACAAAAAAGACTACAGAACCTACTTCGTGAAACGTCCTAGCCAAACTAGGCGCAGTCTCTAGCGTTATGAGCAAAGTGGAATATCTCAAGATATTCAATGTAGGTGGTACCACGGAAAGCAACCTTTTCGTCCTAATTTATTTAGGACGAGAAGGTTTTTTTATTTTTATTTGTAATAAAGTGGCGATCACAAATGGTGAACTGGAGGAATTGTGATGGAAAGAAAAAGAATCGTCGTAAAAATTGGCAGTAGTTCCTTAACGAATGCGAAAGGCGAAATTGACAAAGTACGCTTAATGGACCATGTGCAAGCCATTGCGGAATTAAAAAAATGCGGTCATGAAGTGCTACTTGTATCTTCAGGTGCAGTAGCAGCAGGCTTTAAACAACTAGGCTACCCTTCTCGTCCAGTAACAGTAAAAGGAAAACAAGCAGCTGCCGCAGTCGGCCAGAGTTTACTTATCCAAACGTATCATGCATTATTTAGCATTTATGATATAACGCCTGCCCAAATTTTACTTACACGTACTGATTTTTCGAAAAAAGAGCGCTATAAAAATGCCTATGCTACATTTGAGGAATTGTTAGAGCGTGCCATGCTACCAATTATTAACGAAAACGATACTGTATCCGTTAGTGAGTTAACTTTTGGCGATAATGATATGCTGTCAGCTCTTGTCAGTGGACTCGTGCATGCAGATCAGCTCATTATTCTCACAGACATAAATGGTTTATATGATGCTAATCCCAATAAAAATCCGCAAGCAAAGCGCATTGATCGATTAACTCAAGTGACAGATGAAATGCTAGGCTTCGCTGATGGTGCAGGCTCTAAAGTTGGCACTGGTGGCATGGAGTCTAAACTATTGGCAGCCCGTGCAGCTTTAAATGCTGGTGTAAAAGTTTTTATCGGCACTGGCTATGGCGCACATAAACTCATCGATATTATGAATGGTCATGGAGATGGCACGTATGTTGAACATGAGGCGCTTGCTGTCTTAACTAACAATAAACAATGGATAGCACTCACAGAAATTTCTGGTAAAATTTTTGTAGACAACGGTGCTGAACATGCCTTATTAGAGAATGGAAAAAGTTTACTACCTGCTGGCGTCTATCGGGTTGAAGGTGATTTTGCACAAGGAGATGTTGTAGAGGTTTATAGTGATAGTAGACTACTTGGACGGGGCGAAGTTTTATATTCTTCTCTTGAACTAGCACATGCAATGGGTAAACGGACTGATGAGTTAACGAACTATCCAATCGAAGTTATTCATCGTGATAAATGGTTAAAAGGACAGACACATTAAGGAGGACTAAAAATGACAAGCGAGGTTTACCTAAAAGGACAACGCGCAAAAGCCGCGAGTTATATATTAAATATTAAAACCACATGTGAGAAAAATGAGGCTTTAACAAAAATAGCTGAGCAATTATTGATCGATCAAGAGACGATAATTGCAGAAAATGGTAAGGATTTAGCAGCCGGCAAAGAAATGGGCATGCCCGCTTCGACACTTGATCGCATTATGTTAAATGAAGACCGTATTGCAGCAATGGCCGATGCCATTCATTTATTAGTAACATTAAATGACCCTGTTGGCACAATCCTTGAACGTATTGAGAAAGATAACGGCTTACAGATTGAAAAACGCATGGTACCTATTGGTGTCATCGGCATGATTTACGAAGCAAGACCAAATGTGACAGTAGATGCGGCTACTTTATCGTTAAAAACCGGGAATGCAGTTATTTTACGAGGAAGCTCTTCTGCAAAGTATTCAAATATAGCACTTGTTGCAAGTATTCATCGAGCACTTGAAAAAACCTCTATCCCTGTTGATGCAGTACAACTCATCGAAGATACAAGTCGTGAAACGGCAAAGGAATTATTCCATCTAAAAGAATACCTTGATGTATTAATTCCACGTGGTGGGAAAGCACTTATTGATTTAGTCGTGCGCGAAGCTTCTGTACCTGTGTTGGAAACAGGGGCAGGTAATTGTCATATTTACGTGGACCAAACTGCTGATTATGTAAAAGCAGAAAGAATCTGTTTAAACGCTAAAACACAACGCCCTTCTGTTTGTAATGCCGCTGAAAGCTTACTGATTCATCCCCACTGGTTTAGTGAATATGGACCAAAGTTGCTAAATGCTTTACACAATGCGGGTGTAACAATTATCGGTGATGCAGCAGTTTGCCAAGCGTTCGATTTTGCACAGCTCGCTACAGCGGAGGACTTTGCAACAGAATATTTAGATTTAAAAATAAGCGTTAAAATTGTTGAAAATGTATTTGAGGCCATCGAACATATTAATCATTATGGAACAAACCATTCCGAAGCTATTATTTCAGAAGACCAACTTGTAGCGGAGACATTTTTAAATAATGTCGATGCGGCAGCCGTTTACCATAATGCCTCTACTCGTTTTACTGATGGCTTTGAGTTCGGCTATGGCGCTGAAATCGGCATTAGTACACAAAAATTACATGCACGAGGGCCAATGGGCTTACCTGCATTAACCTCTACAAAATATTTTATTCATGGCAATGGGCAAATCCGCGAATAACGACTTTTTACCAATAGCTAAAACCGACAGTCCTCTACGCTGTCGGTTTCCTCAAAACTTTTTAGAAAGAAGGTTTGATATGCAAGCTTCAGCCATTATAAAATTGACGATATCAATGGCCATTTTTGGTTCCATTGGCTTTTTCACGATCCATACGGGCGTACCTGCTCTCGAGCTTGTCTTTATTCGTTGTATATGTGCCACTCTCTTTCTTAGTGCCTTGTGGCTTATAACAGGAGGCCATAAAACTGAAGTTTGGCACAAAAAAGAAATTGTACGTACACTTTTATGCGGCGTCTTTATCGTCCTAAATTGGGTTTTTTTATTTAAAGCATTTGAAGAGATGTCGATTTCAATAGCCATCTCCATTTATAATCTAGCTCCGATTTTTGTCCTTATTTTAGGCGCACTGTTTTTAAAAGAGAAAATGACTATTCAAGCTCTTGTCGCCACATTGACTTGTTTTATTGGTAGTATTTTCATTATCGGTTTACATAATTTTATTACTTTGTCTGAATTTTTGCAGTCAGGCTTTATTTGGGCATTACTCTCTGCTTTGTTCTATGCTTTGACAATGTTAACGAGCCGCATAATAACACAGTTAAGTTCCTATGCTTTAACATTTATCCAAACGACAGTTGGTATCATTATACTTTTACCTTTTGTGGATTTTTCCCTATTTGAAGGATTAACAACGACGAATTGGCTCTATATTTTAGGTACAGGCTTTATTCATACTGGATTTGTCTATTATTTATTTTTCGATAGTATTCGCAATTTATCTACGATTCTAGTGTCTGTTTTAGTATTTGTTGATCCTGTCGTTGCGATTTTATTAGATATGTTATTACTGGATTTTATGCCTAGCATTATGCAAACTGTGGGCATTCTATTAATTTTCGGCGGGATTTTTTATACGATTTACATTCCAAAACAATCTAAAAAGGAGGTTTAATATGCGGAAACTGTATGCTATTGGCGAGTTGTTAATTGATTTCACCCCTTCTGGTCAAGGTGGTTCGCTTCTTACAGTCGAACAATTCACGAAAAATGCTGGTGGTGCCCCTGCCAATGTTGCCGCTGTCTGTGCAAAATTAGGGCAACTTGCCGCATTACTTACCCAGGTAGGTCAAGATGCATTTGGTGATTTTTTAATCAAGACAGTCAAACAAGCCGGCGTAGACACTCGTTATATCGCACAAACTACGGAAGGTGAAACAAGTCTCGCCTTCGTTTCTTTAACAGCCGATGGAGAGCGTGATTTTTTATTTTACCGAAAAAATGCAGCAGATTTACTTTATCGTCCAGAACAATTGCCCGCCAATTTACTAACAGCCAATGACATCCTCCACTTTTGCTCGGTGAACTTGGTGGACAGCCCCATGAAGCAAACGCATGAGGCGATGATTGCCCAAGCACATCAGGCGGGTTGTCTTGTATCATTTGATCCGAATGTACGCCTCCCTTTGTGGCATGACGCAGAAGCTTGTCGACAAACCATTTTTCATTTTCTACCAAAAGCGCATATTGTGAAACTTTCTGATGAGGAGCTAAAGTTTTTAACGCAAATTAAAGATGAAAAGTTAGCGGTTGAATCATTATTCCAAGGGAAAATCCAAGTGCTTTTCGTGACCCATGGTGCACAAGGAGCTAGTTTATATACGAAGGATCAACATGTAAAAGTAGCGGCTAATAACGTACAGGCCATCGATACAACAGGTGCAGGTGATGCCTTTATCGGTGCTATTTTAAGTATGTTGTTGCAAAAGAATATTACGATAGATGACATCAAAGCCTTTTGCGAAACATTTGCTACGCCCCTTCTTTCCTTTGCCAATCTATACGCTAGTGCATCCATAACAAAACATGGTGCCATCCCTTCCTTTCCAACTCTACAGGAAGTACCCTTTTCATTTTAAATAAAAGACTCCATTTTGACAGCATCAAAATGGAGTTTGTTTTTAGAGTTTTCTTTAACATCGATACAAAAATGCACCTAAATCCCGCTTTGTGGATCTTTTATATTTCAATTAATGCTTAAATAAAGTTATTTTCCAATAATATGAAACTTATTTCTTTGCTAGGAAGTCTTAAAAGGAAAAGAAAAAAATGGGAGGGTATAATGGAGTATTCAGAAATCATAGTATTTCTTATAGTTTATAGTGGATTGATTACGTTTTTTTTGCTTCCATTTCGAAGTGGAATGAACGTAATCAAACAACGAAAAGGTCAGATAAAGTTCACTCAAATTTTTAAGGAGAATTTTATTGGAATTATTTTTCATAAGAAAGCAATACTTGCCGTAATTCTACTAATTTTTACGCTATTTTACGTTTGGTCAGCATACGCAGATACAGAATATCATTTTAATGCTCACAATGGGTATCCTTCAATTAGTTTAGAGTTAAACGCTCTCTATTCTATGATTGGTGTGTTTCTGTACACAGTTGTACTTGCTTTATGTATAGCATTTTTGAAAACATTAAAAATAGTAAAAGCTGTACGTTAACAACAAGGTCAATTCAAGCATTACGCATATCTTCAATTGAATATGATATAAATTAAAAAATTAATTAACGTTCCCAAATGCAAGTTGGAGACACATTAAAAATGCACGAACGTTGTTAAATCAACGTTTCGTGCCCTTTTGTATGAATATTAGGTTATGCAGCATTTAATACAGATGATGCACACCCTGGATGGAACGGTGTTCATCCTTGCTGAGCTTGTTCTTTATTTGTATAAAAACTTGTATAGCAAGTCTCTTATCGAATTAATCAGTACCTTTTCTTATTCAACAATCTGGCCTTTTAATGCAAATAATCGCTGATTCTTATTAGAGAATCGCGCCCGGTTGTTGAAAATCGTTTTTCAGTGTCTTAAACTTTTATTTGGAAAGGATATTGGAATACTGATTGCACGAAAGCACATGCTAGTTGAATTTTACGAGTTTCTTAACATTTACAGCTCGACGTGATTGTTCTTTTAAATGTGGATTTTCTTCAAGGTCAAACGATACTATGTCACCTTTAGTAAGTGATCTAAAACCATCCATTTGAATACCACTAAAGTGTACCCATATGTCATCCTCACCTTCAATTGAAATCCATCCCCAACCCTCGTCTTCGTAATAAATTTTACAGACACCTTTAATGTTATGTCTCATTATAAAACCTCCATTTTCATAAGGTAAAGTCATTATATAACTACCAGTTAGTAGAGTTGAAAATATTCCTAAACGGTCGTTTAGTTACATAGCTTAAAAAACGTTATTCATTAATAGGGCCCTTTAATAAAAACGAGCAACGAGCGATGGTTCTTGTTACACAATCGCGCCCGATTGTTGAAGATCGTTATTTCAATTAAATATACAGGTTTTTATTCAATTATCACTATTTGCATAATCTTGAAAAGTATTATCGTAGCCCTGTTTAATATTTGCATAAAAATCTGTATAGACAATATTCAAAGGAAAATCCAAGGAAAATTGGTTTAACAGCATTTCTTGGATTTCCGTTTCTTTCCAAACTTCAATTTGGGAACGTTATTAAGTTCATTTATGTATACGCTATAAATCTTTGTTGCACTAAAACATTTGTTTAACAAGAGCAAAATAGATAATCTTATTTTATACTGTCAATCAATTTTTTAATCTCTTCCTCATTATTGACCGAACCTGTAAATCCATTTACGATTATTCCATCCTCGTTAATTAAATAGGTTGTTGGATAGCTAAGAACCTTATATAACTTCTCTACTTCGCCTTCACTGTCTAACAACACAGGGTAAGTTAATCCATAGGAATCCACAAAACCTTGCACTTTGTTACCATTTATTTCTCTTTTAGTCATGTTTACTGCAATAATCTCTACATTCTCTAAGTCCTTGTGTTTTTTATAATAATTCTCCATGTAAGGCATCTCAACTTTACAAGGTCCGCACCACGACGCCCAAAAGTTAAGAAATACTTTTTTCCCTTTATAATCAGACAACCTAAATAATTCCCCCGATAAACCTTGTAATTCAAAATCAGGAGCTAAATTATTTTTTTCAAGGCCAATATCAAAATCATTACTCGACAATTGATTAGACTGATCTTCTATCATACCGCTTGGATACTCTTCTACTACTAGATTGGTTTTAATAAGTACAACAACCATGTAAGTAATAATTAAAATTGAAATAATCATTCCAATAATAGTCTTTGCTTTCATTAATTCACCTCCTTGAACATTAAAAGCAATTCCCTTTTTTCAGCAAACCTACTGCGTTAATTGAAGTATAACCTTTCCAAACCCTCGTTTGCTTTTTATAAAAAGTTGTTATCCTACAATCAGGTCCGATTGTTGGATAAGGTATTTAAAATTTATGTAATTATAAAAATAATAATAATCAGCGTTATCACGATAATACTTATTAAAGCTTTCGCTTTTGTTTTACGAATTACACTTTCAGTTAATTGAGGTTCTTCTTTGTACATCCCTCGCCTTCCCAGTAATAAACTTTTTTCCGGATTGAAATAGGTCCAAAATAAAACCCCATATACTATAAGGATTGGCAATATTATCTCCACACTCACAACACCTCCCAAAAAATAATTTGTTAGCTATTTTCATTTTCATTTAAGAAATGTAAATCTTCAATTGTTATTTGCTGTGGATTTATGCGAAGTATATTTTTAGAAGGCATTTTATCACTGTGCCATATTGACCAAAACTCCACGCGATTTTCTTCTGCAACATGTCTCTTAATATAGTCAACGAGTTGTATAAAAGTTGTTTCATTTACAGTCCCTCTCACCTTATAAATATAAGGCTTTTGAATTTGTCCTCCTGCTGCTATAGGCGGATTTTTTCTACAAGGAAGAATTTCAAAATGGCCCCGTAAAGAAAAATGATATTCTTCGAAAGTTATATTTAATTTTTTTAAAATTCGCTTCAACTGGACACTTTTATATGATAAGTAATCTTCCTCTAGGGATTTTCTTTGAACAGTAGGTAAGGGGCTTTTTGAAGCAAAATAACGATAATGGCTCTCCTTCTAACTATTTTATAAATATTATACCAAATAATGTAACATTCAATTTAGATAGTTATCAATCTTTTGTTTAGCAACACTTCTTAAAAGTATGTTATTCAACAATATGGCTCTTTAACTAAAGAAGGCACAATTCTTTTTCAAGAATTGCGCCCGATTGTTGAATATCGTTATGGAAAATTATCTAGAAATTTTTAAAACAGCCTATATTGATGAACAATTATAATTAATGCCCCATCGTTTGCATCTCACTCCATAAAATATGTTTTAAAGAGTAAGATACTTCAGGGGGTCTTCTCAACTCTTTGTTGTGAATTTTATTTTTTCTAGTGTACTAAACTATCCAAATCCGGCTGTAATTTATTCCGTAAAACATACAGCATAATAGCCCCTACAAGGAATGAAACGGCATCCGCAATAACAAGCGACCAGACTACTCCGTGGAAGCCATACATATGATTGGCGATAAATAACACAGGAATCAGGGTAATCCCCTGGATAATTGACATAATAAACGCAGCAGTTCCTTGTGCTGTGGCTTGGAATATACCTGTAAACAACGTAGTTATTCCTGTAATAAATAAGGATAAGAATGTTACATGCAAAATGTAACTTCCCATTTCAATTAAATATGGATCATTTGTAAATAAACCTATTAAGTTATCAGATATCAGATAAACGGTAACGCCGAATACGAAGGCTAACGCCACAATCATTTTAATTGTAAATCCGATAGTCTGCTTCATACGCATTTTATTCGCTGTAAAAGAAAAGGCGATAAGGGGCACTACTCCTTCGCATAAACCCATCATAATAAACTCAGGAAATTGCAATAAACGTGATGATATCCCGTAAGCAGCTACTGCCTGATCCCCATAATCTACTAGAAATTGGTTTAAGATGAGCGACATTGCACCCAAAAAAATACTCATAATAAAAACGGGTACTCCAATTTTAAATACATTACTCATAATCTCTTTAGAAGCCTTAAACCATTTGACTGAGACAGTTAAGAATTGGCTTTTATATCTTATATAAAAAGCGTAAAATCCACTGGCAACAACGTTTGAAATTACTGTAGCGGTCGCAACCCCAGTTACGCTCCAATGGAAGCCAAAAATGAATAGTGCATCTAAAATAATATTCACGACAACGCTGATTATCATACCAATCATAGATGTGATTGCTGCACCTTCTGAGCGCACGATATTCTCCAGTGTGAAGAACAATATGACGAATGGTGAGCCTATAATCATAATTGTGACATAGTCCTTTGTGAATTCGAAGGAGTCAGATGTTGCTCCTAGACCATTAACGATTTGATTGATTAACGGAAGCCCTACAGCTATTACGATAAGACCAAGCACTAAGCTACTATATAGAGCAAATGAAGAAACATGCTTTACATCATCATATTTTTTCTCGCCTAGCAAACGTGAGATGAATGTACCACTACCCATGCCAATCAAATTTCCTAGCGCCATAATGATTGCGAATAACGGCAAGGTTAATGCAAGCGCAGTTAACATAGCTGTATTGTGTAGTGTGCCAAGGAAATAGGCATTCAAGATGGAATATATGACACTCATTGACGTACCTAGCATCATTGGTACAGCAAAGTGAGCTACAGCCTTTGTGACTGGTGCTTTTTCAAAGTAATAGAGGTTTTCTGCATCCATGTGGATCACTTCTTTCTTTAAAATATTTAACTAACAGTGTTAGTTTGAATCTTACAGTGTTAGATGTTATCATGAACTTATGGATCTGTAAAGAAAAAAACTTACGGTGTTAGATGAAATGGAGGATACGGATGAAAAAACAACAGCCTCAGATTTCGGAGGATAGGATTTTAAAAACCTCGTGGGAGCTTCTTGGAGAGAGTGGCATCGAGAAATTCAGTATGAGACGATTGGCCGACAGACTAGGGATTCAGGCTCCTTCTTTATATTGGTATTTCAAGAGCAAACAAAATCTCTACCAGCGTCTTGCCAACCAGATATCGAAAATAATTTTGGAGGAATTCCACTCAGAGGGAGATTGGAAAGAACAACTGACCGAGCTTGCGATAACGGTACGAAGCGTACTCTGCCGCTATCCATGCTCTACTCAGATCATGATGATGACATTGCCCCATGAACCAGATATCATTCGGTTCACCAACCGTATGCTACAATGTGTGGAATCAACACCGCTTGAGCAAGAGGAGAAAATACAAGTGGTGACTACGCTTGTGAACTATGTCTACTACTTTGTTCTAGACAATTATCAACATGAGCGTAATGTCTCCACTATCCTTGTGGACAAAGATAATCCTCCTGGTGAGGAGATGATTCGCGTTCTGGACTCTATGAATGAAAAGGATGCGGGACTATTCCGGAGAATGTTCACGAATGGGCTGTTTGAGCTGATGGGGTCAGATAGAGCATTTGAATTCGGTTTGAAGCTGATTCTGTTCGGAATAGAGCAAGTGATAAAAGAACAAGTGGAGTAAATATATAAAAAGCCCATCTGTTATCGGATGGGCTTATAGTGCTTCTAATTCACCTAGTGTTGTATCCTTAGAAAGTTGATTTAATTAAAAACTAAAAAGAGCCATTACAATGACTAATAACGATACAGGTAAAAAAACATCCCCAATCAATTGAACACGGTTTTCCGCAAGGTCCTCCTAGAAGCATATTAAGAGATACACAAGCGAAAGAGCATCTTAAAGATTGGGCTGAATGGAATGGGATTAAAGAAAGATCAAACTGTAATATATCAAATTCCTTCCTAAAAAAGTATCGGACTATCTTTTTTAGAGACATAAAAACTAAACTTTGTACTACAACTAAAATTTAAAATACTGTTTACTAAATAGAATTGTTGTAGCTATAAAAATCTTCTTACTTACTTTATTACATTAATTTACTCGGGGAATGGAACTACGGTATACTCAAGCCATCCTGTACGTTTTAATGTTCTTATATCTCTAAATTCTCCATCTTTTTCGACTTCAAAAAGAATATTGTTTTCTGGATAATCTTCATTTAAAAAAGACACTGAATTTTGTTCGTAAGATACCACCTGTACATTTATTAAATACTTCCCTTCACCCAACACTTTACTTTCTTTAAAATCGTTTAAAATATCACTAGCTTTCGGGATTGTATTGTTATTTTCGTAAATATTAAACTTATAATGAAAATTAATAACTGACTCCTTTTTCAAAGGATTCAACGATTCATTTTCTTCGCTTGTTAGTGATGGTAATAATGAATGGGTGTCTATTTTTTCATTCTTTCTAAGGTCTTCAATTAGCCTTTCTTTTTGACCTTTTTCAATATTAAAAGCAAGATAATAATTTTTTGAAAGTTCACCCGAAGCTTCATCCATTAAATGGTATTTTTTGATAATCTGATTAGACACCTTGATAAGTTCGGGATGTTGTTGTATATATGCTTCTTTAAATAGTTGTAAATAAACATCGTCACTATACTTAGGAATAAATTGATTTGTTTCTCGACTAAAGGCTAATCTGAGATTTACATGATAAGGTTTATTGATTTCTACATAACCATACTTACTTTCACCAAGCTCCCCATCATTTTTAGCACTTAGTATGTTATAGTCCTTTATTCCGTAGTTTTCCAAATGACTTTCAACATTTTCTTCTACAAATTTTTTGGGGATTTCGCAACCCGTTAACAAAAGGAGCAAAAAAGCAATTATAATAACAAGATGTTTTTTAAACAATTTAAAATACATAACCATAACCTCTCATCAATTTAGATTATATTTCCTTTAACTCAATTTTTATAAATCCTTGTTTGCCATTAAGTTGAAATACCCTAAACGTGGTTTGGGTACATTTTGCTCTAACCGTTGTAAATCCGTGTATATTTAATAAAATCAATATTATCGTCAAAATCTATAACGCTGCTTCCATCGTAGGGACTCCATCTAATAAAGAGCCCATTCCTCCACCTTTATCCTATCGGACACCAAACTGTGTTCTGCAACAAGTGTTAGTGCTGTATATGATAACCCCATTGCCAATACCCATTTATAGTCGAAGAACATGTTCTTTAGATTTCCTTTGCATAACTAAACTGTGAAATCTGAATTATTGATTACGGAAATCGAATTTTTCATTAGTACCTTCAAGATTACGACCATTATTTACTACTGTTTCATTATCTAACCAATTATTTTTGGCTGTTGATTCTCGATAATTCCAGTAGATATTCTTTGTTTTCCATTACGTTCATTAAATACTAATTCACCTCTTACAGCATCAGAGCTTAAGCTTGGACTCGATAAATAAGCCTTTAAAGTATAGATACCATCAGGTGAGGTTTCTTCAATATGATATTCTCCGTTAGCAACCTGTTCATATCAAAAAATGCCCAATAAACTCCATATCCAATAAACCCCATAAATAAAAAACTAATAATCAGAATTATTTTCACTATCTTATTTCGCTTTGCCCCAATTATGGTTGATTCGGCAGTCATACAATACCCCCTTTTGCACTTTTAAAAAAGTTAAATAATCCCTTTTATTGTAGACTTTTTTAAAAAAATATTGTTCCCAAAACTTTTTTATGTAACATTTCATTACAAAGTATTGTATTCAACTAATCTGCCCCTTTAGTTGAATAACAACATCCTGTGAGCAAGACTGTTTCCTGTATCAGCTTCAAAAATATATACGAAAACAGCCTATATAAAAGACTCCATTTTGACAGCATTCTTTAACATCAATACATAGTCATTTTTTAGAAATGGATTCTATATTTTCTCTAGACAAAAAATATAAAATAATTATAAAATTTAATTATCTTCACTATCGTCGTATAAACATTATTCAACACTATAACTTAATATTCTTCGTTTACTTTAACGGTGACCATAAATGATCGAGAGATTTGCTTGCCCACCATATTAAAAAAAATGTCTCATAAAGTTACTCTCTATTGCGCCAATCTGCAGTTATAGAAAAAATGGATGCTTATCACTACTACATTTAAATCCAGAGTCTATTGATGCGACAGTAGTGAAGTATTCTAAAAGGTAAGGAGAAGGATAAAATGGAAAAAAATCGTCGCTAAAAATGTACAAAGTTTTCACGGCCCTTTTTGCTTTCGCTTGTATTCTCTTTATTTCCAATAGTAGTGCTTCAGCAACTACGTTAAGCCAACAAGAAAAAGAACAACTACATCAACAATATATCGAAATTTTAGAAGAAGTAAAATCTACCGTTACATGGGGAGAAGGTCTTGTAAGCATTGAAGTTTCTCCAATTGAGGATTTTGAAGAAGAAGCTTGGGTTTCATTAGAAGTATTTAGACAACGAGCAATTGAGACGACACAATCTAGCGTGGTGGACATTACTTTTATTGAATTCGAAGAAGATTGGGGTTCAGAAGAAGTATTTAATCACAAAGCAAGTGCAGCGTCACAAACTAACGCCATTACCACTCTTTCAAATAGCATAACGCCATTCTCTTCAACTTCGAGAGTTAGACATGATTCAACTCCTGTTGATATAACAGTATCTGCAAATTTCACAACACAACTAGCTGGTAATCGTCAAATATTTGCTAGCTATTCTAATTTACGCAACACAGCTTCAGAGGGTCATTTTAACCGAACAGGAGTAAATGCTCGTATTACTCGTCTAGGCAGTAATTACGAATTCACGATTGGTGGAAATTTAAATTATCTTGGTTTTACAACTAACCATACATTAAATACAAACTTTATATGTTTGCCAAATGGAGTAGTGTTATAACATCAATCAAAAAGTATATTACTTTATGAGACATCTAACGAATAAAAAGAGTAGCCATCTATGCTGCTCTTTTTCTTTTCTTACATCCACAACAAAACAAAGGAAATTAAGAAGATTGTTTTATTAAATGGCGCTGTTTAAGATTAATTTTTATTTACAGTCTTATTTGGCGAAGCTGTTTGTCAGTTCATCCTAAGTGTTTTCATCAGTAAAAGTCAGTGTGACTGCCTGGACTAAATCCATATCTTCAAATCTGGAAGGAGAAAAGAAATCTTCCATTGCAAAACTTTTCATACTTGAACGGCTGTTGTAAATCATAATCGCAACAGGTATTTCTTGATTGATTTCTATCTTTTGAAATTCTGTCAGATAAACTTTTGAAGAAGCTAGGATTTCATAATCGACATCCTGTATATCGGTTTTATATGAAACCATCGCCGTTGTGTTGATGTTGAAATCTATTGCATAGTTGTCTTTAAGTTTCATTGCAAATGTACCTTCTAAAATATCATCAGGATTAGCATCCGCCCCTAAAAATATCTGTCCCTCGCCTATGACATTCCTCGTCTTCTTTCAAAGTATAAACATTAACTTTAAGGCTTTTTGCAGTTTTAGGCGCTTTGAAAGATACGATATTTATATCCTTTTCAAGTCCTAACGACTCCAACAGATATGTATCGCTTTCTGTTAACTCATAGGGTGCAACACCTTCCTTACTGTGCGATTTCGGCATATCTGTGTTGTTTGAACAAGCAGAAAACACTATTGACGAAATAACTAAAAACATTATAAAAAACTTTCTTATGCTGATTACCTCCCCATTATATAAGTTCCTCTTTCTAAATATATTCAGTGATTTATTTTTCTACTTTTACTACTTTATTGTGGACATTGATCTTGTTCACGACCATTGAATGTATCCTCAAAACTAATGATAGTCAGAATTTTTCAAGACAGAGCAACAATCTATATGAAAATGCCAATTAAAAAATCGATTTTAATAGAATCATAAAGACGTTTGATTAAACTTCTTCAACATCCATACATATTCGATCTTTTAGTAATGTACCTACTAATTGGCTAACACGAACATGTTCCGGATGAATTTGATATTGGAGTAAATGTTCTTGGCTTTCAAATAGGCTATTTAACAGTACTTGTCGATTACTTGATGCTAATGGACTGGTGATAACTTGTAGGGAGATAATCCCCTTGATTTTTTTTGTTAAACTTTCTAATTCCATTTTAACGATTTGTGCATTCAGTATTTGTTGCTCAACGTTAAATTCCTCTTTATGATTCCACATTACAATATGTCTAATCATGCCCATATCCCCCATAGACCTTTTATAATAATCATATAGAATACTATTTCTTTTGACAATTTTTTATTTTTGAACAATATTTGTAAATATTTACGTCTAAGTAGTAAAAGACATGT
The DNA here is from genome assembly GCF_044762075.1 of Lysinibacillus sp. NPDC097195. Classification (NCBI taxonomy): domain Bacteria; kingdom Bacillati; phylum Bacillota; class Bacilli; order Caryophanales; family Bacillaceae; genus Lysinibacillus; species Lysinibacillus sp. NPDC097195. Next base: position 1,510,167 of record NZ_JBIWDP010000001.1, read on the forward strand.
AAGGTGGTAGTTTAATGGAGCAACTAGTGGAGGAATACGGTGAATACCTATTCCATCTAAGTTATTTATATGTAAAAGACAAACAAATCGCAGAGGAAATTACGCAAGATGTTTTTTTGACATTTGCTACAAAAGGTGATGCCTTTCGAAAAGATGCCGCACTAAAAACATATTTAACAAGAATTTTAATTAATCGCTGTCATGACGAATTACGGAAAATAAAGCGCAGAAACGTAATGCAATTTTTAACACCCTTTTGGACGAACGAAAAATCAGCTGAGCATGAAGTTATACGCCAGCAACAATTTCTTTCGTTAAAGCAGGAAGTGTTAAGGTTACCGATTCACTATCGGGAAGTCATTATCTTGTTTTATTACGAGGAATTTGAGGCATCTGAAATAGCCGATTTTCTCAATCTTTCCCAAAACACAGTTCGCACTAGATTACGGAGAGGAAAAGAATTACTAAAATCAAAGTTATCTTTACATACGGAGGTGTTTATTCATGAATAATTTAAAACAGCAATTAAAGCAAGAGCTTCGTACAGACGTCCCATTTACCGAAGACATGAAACAACGTATGCTCATGCCGAACCGACCTATTAAAATACACAATAAAAAACAGCATTGGCAAGTACCGTTAATTGCATTGACTTTTATTTTAATTTTAGGCTTTGTATTAAAGTTGCAATTTACTCCACAAGAGACCATTTCGGCAAAAGCGGTCGCAACATTACCAACAGACCCTTATGACCTTGTCAAATTAATGCAAAAAAATGAAACGGTACTACCGATTATTGAATCTAAAGGTAAACTGGTAATTGACCCTAGCATTTCTTTTATTATGGGTAAGCAGTACGTATTGTCACATTTACCAATGGTCGTTGATCCAGATGCAAAAATCGAAGTTGGTGATTACATTGCTTATTCCGATAAAGTGGATACTATAGTTTCGCCTGTCTTTGGTATCGAAGGTGACAAAGTACAAACATCAAATGGACAAGTAACGTTAAATGGTGAGTACCTTGCCTTGCCAGGTGCAGTCGCTCCTGTACATTTCGCACAATCTGAACAACAGGATATATATAAATATTATTTTAACAGTCGCTTCCATATGGATGGTGCTAAAATGCAAACGATTGATGTAAATCTTGCACCATTACAGGAACATGAATATGCCGTTTATATGAATAAAAAGGGTGGTACAGTTGAAGTAGTAAATGACGAAGCTTTTATTGGTAAGGTTATTGGAGTAAAAAAACTTGAACCAACCTTTACATTAACCGCCAAGGAACAAACACTATATAATAAGTTTAAAGAAAATTATGATTTATCTGTTCTTAAAGGCGTTAAACCACTGTCTATTGCGAAAATGTATGCCATTTCAGAAGCTCAAGGGGATTACTTAACACATTATTCTTTTTTGGCCGAGCATACCCGATTGGAAATTGAACAGTATATAGCCAAACAAAAAATAAAAAATTATTACTTTACAAACGAAATTCAAATGCTAATTAGTGCTTATAATTATAATGGCATTGAAAAAGCAAAGTTTGAACAACTAAATGAAACGCAAGGAACGATAATTATCCCAATTAAGGATTTTACCTCTAGTATTAACTTTGTTAAAAACGAACAAGGTGTATGGCATCCTACAACTAAGTAATTTTAATAATAAGAAAGGTCTTCTCAAAAATCATTTGAGAAGACCTCTTTTTATTAAAATGGTGAGTAGGATTATCTATTAGTTAAATTGCTTTTTCATTAAAATATGCGGAATACCTGCATCCATATATTCTTCACCTGTCCGTGTATAGCCAAGCTTTTCATAAAAGCCCTCAGCATAGACTTGTGCACTTAATTTCGATTTCGTTAAGCCCTTTTCTTGTGCTAACTCCTCTAACTTTTGAATAATCACTTTTCCTAGTCCATAGTTCCGAAATTCTTTTAAAATACAAATTCGCTCTAGCTTACCATAGCCATCGACAACACGTAAGCGACCTGTGCCAACAGGCTGCTCGTTGTAATTGACAAGAATATGGTCACATGCCGCATCCAGTGTATCATAGTCATCGTATTCTTCTGAAGCAGGAATTTGTTGCTCTTCTATAAATACAGCTTTACGAATAGCAAATGCTATTTGCAAGTCTTGGTCTGTTGTAATAAGTGTTGTGTTCATAGTTATTACCTCCTCGTATTTCGCATGCGTAATCTATATAGTATAGAACGTTTTTTATTGCCATGACAATAGCCGTTTTTTACGATTTTGAACGAGGATCCAAATAATCTCGTAAAGCATTGCTCAACATATACAATCCTAGTACTAACATCGTAATCGCTCCTCCAGGTGCAAATGTATACCAAGATGCTTTTACTAAATAAGCCTGAGAATCTTTGAGCATGCGCCCCCAACTAGGATTCGGCGGTTGAACACCAAGCCCTAAGTAACTAAGGGCTGCTTCCGCGAGCATGGCAGTGGCGAAAGTAATTGTTGCTGCAACAATGATTTGTGATGCTATATTCGGCAAAATATGGCGAAACATAATGTTATATGGTTTTACCCCAATTAGTTTAGCAGCTAGTACGTATTCTGCATCACGCTGTTGGACAAAACCACTGCGGGCAATCCGAGCGATAGCTGGTATCGCAATGACCCCTAGCGCTATAGCCGTATTGACTACCCCTGGACCGAAAACAGCTACTAACATTAACGCTAAAATAATACCCGGAAATGCCATTAATGCATCCATGAGGCGCATAAAAATTTCATCTATCCAACCACCAATGTAACCTGCTATACCTCCAATTAATATGCCAAATGCTGTGCCGATCAATACTGTTAATAAACCGACTGCAAATGCTGTTTGTGTACCTTTCATTAGCCGACTAAAAATATCTCGTCCAAACTCATCTGTGCCAAAAAGATACTTACTGCTAGGACTCTGCAATTTTTCTGGTATATTCATTGCATTGACATCATGTGGCGTATAAAAGAAGCTGATGACCATGACGAGTAAAAATCCGACGATGACGAGTAGACCAATGATTAAATTTAAATTTTTCATGTAGCGTTGTACACTATTCATTGCCTTCACCTCTTATCGTAATCGGATTCTTGGATCTAACACAGAATATAAAATATCGACGATAAAATTTATAATAACAACGACAACCGTAATATACATCACGATGCCTTGAACTAAAGGAAAGTCACGATTACTAATTGCTGTAATTAATAGTTGCCCTACACCCGGTAAAGAAAATACTTGTTCTACGATAATTGTCCCTGCCACTACTTCTGCCATAATCAATCCAAAAACCGTCAAAATTGGTATCATGGCATTTTTTAATACGTGCTTATACATCACATTTCCCTCAGACATGCCTTTACTGCGTATTGTTCTGACATAATCTAGCTGCATTTGCTCTAAAATAGCCGTTCGCACGTAACGGAAATTAACAGCGATTTGCGGTATAGCAATAGTTAATGCCGGTAGAATAAGGGTACTTAACGCTCCTGCTACACTTTGTGTCCATGGAATATAGCCACTAATTTTAAAAAAACTAAACTGCATGCCCACATATAAAATCAGCATCATCCCGAGCCAAAATGAAGGAATGGCCATACCGATTTGTGTGAATGTCGAAAGCGACACATCACTCAGTTTATTTTGGCGTCTAGCTGCAAACATACCGAGGGGCAAGGAAACAACTAAGACAATGGTTAGTGTAATAGCAGCCAACGACATCGTGACAGGCAATCTAGCAAGTAATAAATCTTTTACAGGCATGGAAAAACGTATTGAATTGCCTAATTCCCCAGTTAGTAATCCTTTCATCCAATCAACGTATTGTTCATAAAGCGGGCGATCCAAACCTAGCTCTGAGCGTAAATTTTCAATTTGTGTTGGGTCTGCTTCTGTGCCTAACATTGTTCTGACAGGATCCCCAGGTAATATTTGAAAAACGGCAAATGTAATAATCGACACTAGCAAAATCGTGGTGATTAACAGGATGAATCGACGTAAAATATACATCATGTGCACTCAGCTCTTTCTAGTTTGAGAATTTTACCTCTGACATATCGTGGAACCAGAATGGATAGCTTTTCAGACCTGTTACTTGCTTATCAGATCCCCACACAATTTGATAATCTGCCACATAAACAGATACTGCCTGCTCAGCTAAAATTTCTTGTGCACGCTGGTAGTAGGCAATTTGCTTGTCTTTATCTGTTTCTTTTAACACGTCAGTCATGATTTTGTCGTATTCCTCATTCTTAAATAAGAAGAAGTTTTCACCGTCATTTGTCGAAATATAGTCATTTAGTATTTCATAGGCAGAGGCACGACCTGTTAAATCAATCGTTGTCATATTATAATCGCGCCCGAAGTACACACGATCAAGCCAAATACCCCATTCCACCACTTCTATTTCTACATCCACACCTATTTCCTTAAGATTAGCTGCAACGATTTGCGCTATATTAGAATAGATTTCGTTATGGGAAGATACTGTTATTTTTGTTTTAAAGCCATCAGGGTAACCCGCTTCTGCTAATAATGCTTTCGCCTTTTCAATATCTTGCTTGTACATCTCTTCTAAACCTTTCTTTTGATAATCCCCCATTGCTGGACTCATGTTTGAGCCAAGTGGTACAGCGTAGCCGTCAAAAACAGAATCAATAATATCTGCTTTACTAATTGCATAGTTCATTGCTTGACGTACTTTGACATTATCAAATGGCGCTTTCGTTTCATTAAACGTTACAATTAAAGAAGAATTATTGTTTTGATGTGATAATTGATGACTATCCTCGACCTCATTGACACGTTGCCAAGGGACACTTGTTAAATCCACTTCATTAGCCATTAAACTCATAATAGCTGCTTGGTCATCCGATTGGAACGTAAAGGTCACTTTATCCAAGTAAGGTAAGCCTTCTTTCCAATAGCTATCATTCTTTTGTAATACTAAATTTAAACCAGGAGCATATTTTACATACGCGAAGGGGCCAGTCCCTATTGGATATTCATTGTGCTTACCATCATTACTTTTCGGGACAATCGCTGATTGGCGAGCAGTAAGTGAATATAAGAAATTCGAATTGGGTTCTTTTAACGTAATAACGAAAGTCGACGCATCTGGTGCTTCCGTTGATGCTACATTATCAAAATTATTGGTCATTTTTTCTCCACCATTTTTACCCATTAAACGATCAAATGAATATTGTATGTCTGCTACAGTTAACTCTTCACCATTATGAAACTTCACACCCTGTCGGATTTTAAATGTATAGGTTAGACCATCCTGCGAAATTTCATAGCTTTCCGCAAGCCCCTCTTTTAAAGAACCATCTGTTTCTGGTGCCATCAAGCCTTCAAAAATATTAAGAATCATCTGATACGAAATGGACGCTGTCGCTTTATGTGGATCTAAAAAATCCGGGTCATCATTAATTCGAACCACAATTTCTTGCGGCGTTTCCGTTGTGACCGGCGCAACTGTAGTAACTTTATTTGTATCTTTGTTATCGTTATCATTAGAGCACGCACTAATAATCAATACTACAAGCAATAGCAACAAGAATAAAAACCAATGTCTATTCGGCTTCACAGTGTTTCTCCCCCTTTATGCTTTCATTTGTTGAATACTTGTATAGCTTTCTACACCATCTAATGTAGCAGCGGCTTTCACGCCGGTAATAATAGCTTCCTCTACGACTTTCGTTGCTAAGTGCCCAAGATAATCTACTGGATACGTTTGATGACCAGTGCCTAATACAAAAATCGTATCGCCATCAAGCATTGTATGGACAGGATAAATCGTACGTGCTAATGCATTTTGTGTTAGTTGTGCGATTTTTTTTGCTTCTGCCTTTGTGAGCATGGCATTTATAGCGACAACGCCAATTGTCGTATTGGTGCCAGCCAGTGCCTGTGAATGACCATGCTCTTCTAAATATGCACAGCTATCTAACCATTGTCCTGTTTGTCCATTCCGTGCTCCAGCTATAATAGTTCTTGTTGCTGGATCTTTAATATCGCCTACTGCATTGATTGCAACAATTGCACCTGCTACAAGTCCTTCTTTGCCTTGAAGCGAACTTGTGCCTAATCCACCTTTCATGCAAAATTGTGGGCCAGCTAATTTCCCTACTGTTGCACCATAGCCTGCCCCAGTATTGCCGTTTGCAAATACACCACTTGTTGCTTTCGCCGCTGCCTCATACCCCATCTGAGCAGTCGGTCTTGCATGTGCATCCCCGATAAATAAATCAAATAACACCGCACTCGGGACAATTGGTATTTTGGCTATACCCGCATCTACTCCTATACCTTGCTCTTCTAAGTAATGCATCACTCCTGTTGCAGCATCCAAGCCAAATGCACTGCCTCCTGCTAAACAAATGCCATGTACTTGCTGAATTTCATTGATGGGATCAAGTGCATCTGTTTCACGAGTGCCCGGTGCTGAGCCGCGCACATCGACACCACATACTGCACCATTTTCAACTAAAATAACGGTGCATCCCGTTATTCCATCTTTATTTTCCGCATGCCCCACTTTTACCCCCGGTACGTCGGTAATATTGCCATACATAGGCACACCTCCAGTAGATTAAAAATTCAGTTTATTTTTCATATAAAAAGCATGCGACTTGCTGCTCAGCATTTTGTTGTTGCAGTGCAGGTCGTTCTCCACGACATTTCTCCATTACAAACGGACAGCGAGTATGGAACACACAGCCAAGCGGTGGATTCATTGGACTTGGTAGCTCTCCTTGTAATGGTACTACTTGCTTTGGCGTATCAAAATTGACCACAGGTATTGCAGATAGTAATGCTTGTGTATAAGGATGGAGGGGGTTGGTATATAACTCTGTTTTTGTACCTATTTCCACAATCCTTCCTAAATAGAGCACTGCAACACGATCACTAATATGTTTTACAACACTTAAATCATGCGAAATAAATAAATACGTCAAATGAAATTCATCTTGCAAATCCATCATTAAATTTAATACTTGCGATTGTATCGACACATCCAAAGCAGATACTGGTTCATCCGCAATAATAAACTCTGGATGGATGGCAAGTGCTCTAGCAATGCCAATTCGTTGTCGTTGCCCACCTGAAAATTCATGGGGGAATTTGTGTATGGCATCTTCCGGTAAACCAACCTTTTGTAATAATTCTATGACCCGTTTTTTTCGCTGCTCTTTTGATAACGTCAATTGTAACGCCATCGGTTCTTCAATAATGGACCCTATACGTTTGCGTGGATTTAATGATGCAAATGGGTCTTGAAAAATCATTTGCATGTCGTTGCGAAAGTTTTGTAAATAGCGACCCTTTAACTGATGAATCGCTTGGCCTTTATATAAAATTTCTCCCGCTGTCGGTTCAATTAGCTTTAAAATTGTGCGCCCAAATGTAGACTTTCCTGAGCCAGATTCTCCTACAATGCCAAGTGTCTCACCACGATAGATGTCAATTGAAATATCATCAACAGCCTTGACGACTTTCTTCTCTTCCTTCATCGATTTGCGTTTTACAGGAAAATAGGTTTTTAAATGATGGATTTTAAGTAGCACTTCTTTGTCCTTCATATGCCAAAGCTCCCTCCTCCGCGAATAAATGACACCTTACGCTATGATTAGGCTGGATAAACCGAGGCTCCGGTGTTCTTTTATGACAGTGTGCCATGACAAATGGACAGCGTGGTGCAAAGCGACAGCCTTCGGGTAATGCATAGGCAGGCGGTACAGTGCCTGGGATAGAAGGCAAGCGAGTCATCTCTGTTTCCAGACTGGGCATTGTTTTTAGTAAGGCTGCCGTATATGGGTGTTTGGGCTGAAGAAAAAGCTCTCGAACAGGTGCATCCTCGATAATTTGTCCAGCATACATAACCATCACACGGTCCGCCGTTTGTGCAACCACACTCATATCATGTGTAATAAACAAAATGGCAGACTGTTGTTCTTTTTTCATTTTCATCATTAACTTTAATATTTGCGCTTGTACGGTAACATCTAATGCGGTTGTCGGTTCATCTGCGATTAATAGTTGGGGCTTATTGCACATCGCGATAGCAATCATGACACGCTGACGCATGCCACCAGATAACTGATGTGGATATTCCGTGATAACCTTTTCTGCATGTGCAATACCCACATCTTTTAAATGTTGTAATGCCATTTCTCTTGCTTGCCCTTTGGACACTTTTTGATGCCGTCGAATCGCTTCTATCATTTGATTGCCTATTGTAAAAACAGGATCCAGTGATGTCATAGGCTCCTGAAAAATCATGCTTACATCATTGCCTCGGATACTACTCATGTCTTTATTTTTTAATTCCAATAGATTTTTGCCATTCAATGCAATCGTACCCGCAGCTATTTGACCAGGAGGCATCGGGAGCAAGCGCATAATCGATAGTGATGTAATACTTTTACCACTGCCCGACTCCCCTACTAGCGCAACAGTTTCACCCTTATGAATGACAAAACTGACATCATCCACGACTTTTGCTTGTTTCCCATTTTTTAATTGAAACTGGACGTTTAAATGATTAACCTCCAACAACACTTGTTTGTCTAGTGCTTGTTCCATATGCTCCCCCCTGTTCACGTTCTTTCTGGTGTCGCATAGCGTATCGCAATATTTTTCATTTGCGTATAATTCCTTAATGCAACAAAGCCTTTTTCACGACCAATACCACTTTTTTTATAACCACCAAACGGCATTTGAATGCCACCAGCTGCACCGTAATTATTAATAAACACTTGTCCTGCCTTCACACGACTTGCCACATAATGCGCCGTATCTAAATCTTTCGACCAAACCCCTGCTACTAATCCATAGTTAGTTCCATTTGCTAATTCAATTGCTTCCTCTATTGTTGTGAAAGTCAATATTGTTAACACCGGCCCGAAAATTTCCTCTTGTGCGATGGCAGCGTTCGCATCAACGCCATCGACAATGGTTGGTTGGATATAATAGCCTTTTTCATAGCCTTTAATCTTCAGTGTTTCGCCGCCAGTAATAACAAAGCCCTGTTTTTTCGCCTGTTGCAGTAATGTCGAAATCTTTAAATATTGTCGTTCATTTAATAGAGGGCCCATATCGACATCCGCTTCACCAGGACCGACTTTCAACTTTTGAAATTTGTCAACAAGTTGTGCGACAAAAGCTTCTTTCGCATGCTCTTCAATTAGTAAGCGCGCTCCAGCCGAACAGGTTTGCCCAGCATTTTGAATAATGGCGCGCACTACCCCTTCTAAAGCCTGTTCCATTGGCGCATCTGCAAACACAATATTTGGAGACTTACCACCAAGTTCTAATGTAACTGGTACGATGTTTTGAGCTGCCGCTTTCATGACATCAATCCCTGTAGCAACAGAGCCTGTAAACGTAATATGATCAATATCCGGATGGCTTGTTAAATACGGCCCTACCTCTCGCCCTAAGCCTGTAATATGTTGGAAAATCCCCTTTGGCACTTTCTCAGCAAACCATTTTGCCATCGCATGTGTCGTCAACGGTGTGTCTTCAGCACTTTTCACAATGACAGCGTTACCCGTTGCTATGGCTGCGGCAACGCTGCGGGCCGTAATTTGCAGTGGATAATTCCAGGGCACAATATGAAGTGTCACCCCTACAGGTTCTAAAACGACCGCATTTAATAGACCGTCCTCAATAGGAATCGTGTCACCCATTATTTTGTCCGCCGCCCCACCATAAAACTCAAAGTAACGAGCGGCTGCCTCCACATCTGCCCGTGCTTGTGTTAATGGCTTTCCGACATCCCGACATTCTAGCAAACTCCATTCTTCGGCGTGCATGCGAATATAGTTAGCTAATTCTATTAGTAGCTGACCACGTTCAAATGCTTTCACTTGGCGCCATTGTTCACTTTCAAAAGCATTATGAGCTGCTTGCACTGCTTCATCTACCTGTGCCTGACTTGAACTCTTTATTTGCGCGAGTACTTGACCTGTCGATGGATTGATGACATCGATAAAGCTCGTAGTGTCACCATGTACCCACTTACCATTGATGAGCATTGGAATAATTTGCATCGAACCCCTCCTATAAGCCACGACCACCGTCAACATGTAATGTTGTGCCTGTCACGATGCTCGCTGCATCTGATAGTAAGTAATTTACTGCACCAGCAATATCAGTTGGATCAACTAAACGCCCTAGTGGCACTGATTGGATAAATACATTGTGCTTTGTTTGCTCTGCGTCAGCACCATCTGCGGTAAACTGTGATAACATCTGCGTATCTGCTGGTCCTGGATGAATTGTATTAACACGAATTTGATGCGTAGCAAGTTCAATCGCCAGCCCACGACTAAAGCTTTCGGCCGCCCCTTTTGAAGCAATATATGCTTGCAAACCAGGACGAGGGCGCACCGCTGAAACGGATGCAATGGTGATAATCGAGCCTTTCTTCCGCTCCTTCATATAAGGAACTATAGCCTTGGTCGAAATAAATAAGCTTTTGACATTGACGTCCATCAGCCGATTCCAGTCAGCCATCGTCACTTCCTCAATTGGCGTCGCTGCCTGCGCAATGCCTAGCGCATTGACGAGCCCATCAATCCGTCCATACTTAGTGTAAACTTCATGAAAAATCTCCTGAATACTTTCTTCCTGCAAAATATTGACCTCATAAGTTTGTAACGAATCTTGTGCTAAATCAGCGAGAGATGCCACTGTTAAATCAAGTGCAATCACAATATTTCCTTGCACTAGCTGATTTTCAATAATCGCCTTTCCCATACCACCGCCAGCACCAGTCACGATAATTACTTGCTGAGCAACTGCCATATTTTACACATCCCTTACTATTTATTTACTGTTGGCAAGCGCCTGACAAATGGCATCTCCCATTTGTGAGGTCGATGCTTCTCCCCCAATATCAGCTGTTTTAACTGCTCCTGCTTGTAATACAGCTTCTATAGCCCAAACAACACGCTTTTCAGCATCGGGTCTTCCAATATGGCCAAGCAATAAAGCAAGTGACCATATTTGAGCAATTGGATTGGCAATGCCTTTACCTGCAATATCGGGTGCTGAACCATGCACGGGCTCAAACATCGACGGATATTCCTTTTCGGGATTTATATTTGCCGAAGGAGACAAACCGAGCCCTCCCACAATCGCAGACCCTAAATCTGATAAAATATCGCCAAATAAATTCGATGCCACAATTACTTCAAAATCTTGAGGTCGCTCTACAAAATAAGCGACTAATGCATCGATATAAATCGATTCCAGTGTTAATGTTGGTGCAGTTCGCGCCACAATCTGTTTCGTATGTTCATCCCAAAATTTCATGGAATGGATAATAGCATTTGATTTCGTGGCACTCGTAATTTTTGATTTGCCGTATTGATTGGCATAATTACAGGCTGCTTGTACGATCTTTTCAATACCGAGCCGTGTCATAATCGTATTTTGAATCGCCATTTCCTGTGGTTGATTTTGATAAATATGGCCACCGCTATTGGAATATTCACCTTCCGTATTTTCACGAAAAATAACAAAATCAATATCCATATTCTTTGCCAGTGGTGAGACAATACCTTGTAGCGATTTGACTGGTCTGAAGTTCACATATTGCTGAAATTGCTTGCGAATAGGCATAATAAACTCCCATACTGTCACATCATCGGGTACGCGTGCATCACCAATCGCACCGAATAATATGGCATCATAGTTTCTTAATGTAGCAAGTGCATCCTGTGGCATCATGAAGCCATGTTGCACATAATAATCCGAGCTCCATGGAAAAATGGTCGTATCAATTTGTAATGATGGATCGTCTCGTTGTAGTTGTGCGAGTACTTTTAATGCTTCTGTCATTACTTCCTTGCCTATACCGTCTCCAGGAATCACAGCGATTTTCACCATTACGCATCACCTGCTAAAAACTTTAATGCCGCTAAACGGTAAATGGCCGTCGTTTCTGCCAGTTCTTCAATATCGACATATTCATTAATTTGATGCGGAATTTCACGATCACCCGCCCCAACTGTGACAATAGGGACACCATGGACATGAAGGAAGGTCCCATCTGTTGCACCTGGCACACCATTATAAATCGGCTCTTTTTGCGTCACTTCTGCCACTGCTTCGTAAATAGCCTGTACAACCGGCTGTTCTTTTGCAGTAGCGGTAGCAGGGCGATTATCAAGCACGGTCAGCTCTACTTTAAAGTCTGGATCATCTGCTTGGAGTCGTTCAATAATGGCATCGATTTTGCCCAATAATTCATCATGGTCCTGTGCTGGCACAGTTCGAATATCGAGCGTCGTCATACAATGATCAGGAATCACATTAATTTGCGCATCCCCTTTCACAGGTGCTCGTAAAATCGTTGGAGTAATCGATGGCCAGTTCAACATTGGATCACGCCCTAAACGTGCCTGTTCCTCTTTTTCTAATTTTTCCAGTTCTACGATTAAACGTGCCATCCGCCAATTCGGATTAATGCCACTCCAAGAGATCGCACCATGCGCCATTTTGCCGAAAATATCGACCTGTAAGCGAATAGCGCCACGTTGTGCAATGCAAACATTATTTTCTTGCGGCTCACAAATAATGGCTCCGTCTACCCCATCTGCCCAGCCATTGCGGATAAAATGTTTAATGCCTAGCATAAGGCCCTCTTCATCACATGGAATACATAAAATGATTTTGCCTGTAAATGCCTCGCCATCTAGTAGCAATGACTGACAGGCGGTAATCATACATGCAAGATTGCCTTTTGTATCATTTGTGCCCCGACCATACATACGTCCATCAATAATTTCCGCACCGAACGGATCATATGTCCACGCTTCTCGATTGCCTTCTGTGACAACATCTGTATGCCCTTCAAATAATAACGTTTTCCCTGGCTTCCCCGAATCAATAATGCCAATAACATTCGGACGCCCCGGTACAACTTCTTCCACAAATGTTTCAATACCGATAGCTCGCAAATATTGCGCCACGTAATTGGCTACTTCCTGTTCATTGCCCTGTGGGTCATGTTCACGATAAACACTTTCGATTCGCACAAGCTTTTGTGTTAAAGCAATAACGGTTTCCCGATCTCGTTGATACGTTGCCGATGTCTTTATAGTTGGTTCAAGCATTTATGAAGCCTCCTTTATATCAGAAAATATTTACAATTCATATTTTCTTATTGTATATTTACTAATATATTGGTTAAATTGATAATCATTCATAGAATCGTATGAAGTTTTTTGCTGTTAATCATATGGAAAATTAAGGTTCATCAATGGCAATCTATATGAAAAATCGTCACAAATAGAAAAAACTCGCCCAAAACGCTGTGTGTTCAACGTTTTGGGCGAGTTTTTTGTTCGTTCATCATTAGTTTCGGTTTTTGAAAACCGGTGATTTGTTTAACTCCCAGCTAATAAATAGTATTCATACGTAGTAAAGTCCATTTTATGTTTGATTTTCTTTTGGAAAAACTTCGCATTATCCTTTGTAATTTTGTAAGAGCCTGTTACTGGATGGATAGATGATAGTTGAAAAATATTTTGCAATTCCTCTAAAGAAATATCAGTCAATATTTCACTATCTTCGATTATTCTTTCTCCAGGAAAGCTCCATGCCACTTCGCGAATAACATTCTCTTCAGAAAGATAATAGGGCGATATCGTTTGCTCTACAAATAGACGCTGTTCGCTCGCAAAGTGAAGCGCTTCTTGTTGTATATCATTTGCCCCAATAAACAGATAATAGTCATCTCCGAACTGGACGAAAAAATCCTCAGTAATCAGTTGACAATAAATATACTCTCGCAAAGCCATTTTACAGACAATAGGAATTTCATCAATCGTTACTAGCATATCTTCTGCCAATGGAATTGTATCAAACAATGGGTCGTACAATGGAGAAGTCTTATCCACGTTACTTAAACCATATGTCTCAAGATGAATGAGTCGTACATTCTCTATTTGATAAACCTCTAGAAATTTCATTACCGTATCCACATATGCTTTCTCGACCTGTAAATAATCGTCTAACGTTACTATTTCTCCAAGAAAAGATTTCCCGATTTCTGAAACACTTGTCCACTCATCTCTCAAATAATGCCCTTCTGCATTTCGATAAGCAGGATTGTATTTTGTTATCCGCCATTGATAGTCGATTTCTTTATGCACTGATAGATGCACCTCCTTAGAGATTAACTATAGTGTTGTGTTAAAAACCTTATCAATTTCTGCTCTGTCATAGTCCAAAATCCAGTCATTATACTTGTCATAAATATTACGGATTGTAGCAGGTGAAGTTGCCAACAAATCACAACCTCTGTCATCATAGACATGAAAAATAGTTTTCCGATTACAATTAATGAAGTATACGGCATAGTAAATCCGCGGTTTCAATCCTAAGTCTTGATTGCAAATGGCTTTTAACAATGGAATATAGTTAAAATCGGAAGTTTTACATTGTAAAGTAAATCGATGTGTTATTAATTTCCCATCTTCATCGTCTTCAGGGAATATAAATGGTAACGCCTCATGCTTTAATTTCAATAATAAAGATTTATTCACATAGCGCGGAAAATTTCTTAACTTACGTTTTAAGTTTCTATTATTTTTTAAATCATGAATGTCCATCACTACAAAAATCTCCTCATTTGGCGCATGTAGTGCTTCAAATAAAGTAATGGCTCTTTTATAACACCCTAACACATAAGGGCTATTTAGATAATGATACTCATTTTTCCAATCGACACCCAGTTCAAAGCGAATCCCTATATCCCAACTATAAAATAAAGGTGGTCTCAATTGTAAATTGGGGTAATTTTCGTGCATAAAGTCATTTAACTGCATTTTATCACCTCAAGTCTATTATCGCTTCAGTAGATTCGAAACATGGACAAACACAAATCATTTCAAAAATGGTTTCATTTAATTCACACCTCCATTTTAAAAATAGTACATATATTTTATCAAAAACTTATTTTCAATTCCTCCAAGAACCTACCACCTACTAACTTCTATTATCCAAAATATCTTGAATCGTATAGTCTGCTAGCACAGATTGAAACGTTTTTTCCGCTTTGGCGATCACCATGGAGATAAAACGTTCAGAGCCAGTAGATGGCACAGACCAATACGGTGTTTCATTGTCATTGCCTAGCACACTATAGATCTCTAGCATTGTAATTTGCGCAGGGGCTTTATTAAGACGATAGCCCCCATAGCGGCCACTATTTGTTTGTACATAGCCGTGTTCAGCAAGCTTTGCAAGTATTTTTCTAACGAACGTGGCATCTTCCCCTAGCGTCTCCGCAATCACATTACTTTTTAAGAGCTCGTTCGATGCCGCTAGTAAAACGATTGCTCGCAATGCAACATGGAACCATTTCGGCCCTAAATCACCCGATTGGATAAGTAGCTGCATGGTCATTCCTCCAATTTTCTAAATACTCTATTATTTTAATTGACATCTCTTAATCATTGTACTATGTTTTAATTGTGATAGTTTATTCACAATTAAAACACAAAATTAAGGAGGGCATGCAATTGGAAAACCGAGTACACCCTGATTTAAAAACGTTCTTATCGGCCATGCCAGAATCACACTTAACTAGAGAAAACATTGTAGAATCACGTAGCGTTATGCATGAAATGCTCGGCAAGGAAGAAGTATCGATAGAAAATGTCACGACATCTGAGCGCTTTATCGCTAGTTCAAACGGGGCACCAGACGTTCGTATCCGTATTTATGAACCAACAGAGAAATGCGACACGTTACCTGCTATTTTGTATATTCATGGTGGCGGTTTTATTATTGGCTCTATCGACATGTTTGATGCAAGTTGTCAGATGCTTGTTTCACAATTAAATTGTGTAGTCGTTTCTGTTGGCTATCGCTTAGCTCCAGAGCATCCTTACCCTGCTGGCGTGGAAGATTGCTATACAGCTCTTGAATGGCTAGCCGCTAATGCAGCTAATTTAGGTATTGATGTTAATCGTCTTGCTGTTCATGGTGCAAGTGCCGGAGGTGGTCTAACGGCTGCTGTTTCCTTATTGGCTCGGGATCGAAAAGGGCCGAAAATTGCGTTTCAAATGCCCCTTTATCCGATGATTGATAATCGTTGTATTTTACCATCAAATGATGAAATTATAGATGCTAGAGTGTGGAATGGTCCTCAAAATCATCGTGCATGGGAAATGTATTTAGGGCCTCTCTATGCTGATGATACGCCTAGTTATGCGGCTCCTTTGCATGCAGAAGATTATAGCGACCTTCCTCCTACCTATACATTTATTGGCGATTTAGATCCATTCCGTGATGAAACTATCGAATATATTGCGAAACTGACAAAAGCAGGTGTACCGACCGAATTCCATTTATACCCGGGTTGCTTCCATGGCTTCGAGCATATGGTTCCTCAAGCAGAAATCAGCCAACGCGCGATTGAAAATTATCTGTATGCTTTTAAAAAGGCTTTTGACAAAGCGGCTTCGCCTACTACTTAACTAATCAGCGACTCTGGGGTGGATTTATCGGCGATTTCCCGAGTTTTATCAGCGATTCTGGAGATTTTATCAGCGATTTCCTGAGTTCTATCGGTGATTCTTGAAGTTTTATCGGCGTTTTTCTTGGTTCTAACGGCGATTACAGAAAATCCCTTTTCTTTCTATATTAAGAAAACAAAAAGAGCATCTAATTTTAGATGCTCTTGCGAATATTTTTTATGCAATTATTGTTGACGGGATTCTGTCATTTGCTTCCAAACAGAGCCTTTTGCTTCTTCACCTTGTTCAATACGAGCAATGGCCATTTTTACTTGCAGCTTCACTTCAAACTCTTTATCCTCTTCTGCAGCTTTTAACGCTTGTAACGATTGCTCTGTCCCTACTTCATATAAGTACATCGCAGCACGCCAGCGAACAAGTTTATTTTTATCTTGTAATGCTTGTTGCATCGCCTCTTCAAATTCCACAAATCCTAAGTCACTCATACAATCTCCCGCCGTACGACGCACCGCGGCACTTTTATCGTGCAATGCTTTTTCTAAATATGGTACAACCGCCACATCCTCAATCATGCCCAAGTAGACGGTTGCAAGACGGCGAATAGACATTTGTTCATCTTGCAGCGCTAAATCTAAAAGTGGCAGGTCATCTAGCTCTGGATCCGCCATTTGGTCAAGTAATTGGAAACGTTTTTCCCATTCTGGCTGTTGGAACTGCTCCACTGTTATTTTCAGCTTTGCAGGTTTTTGGTTCACTTGCTCCGCATCATTTATCGATGCCACAATGTCTTCCAAACGTTGTGCTGAATAAGTGACATTGATTTCTTGTTTAACTGCTTCGGCAATTTCTTCAAGCTCGCCATAACGTACACCATAATCAATCCATTTGCGTTGGAAGATATAGTTTTCATCAACATCTGTAGCAATAATTTTATTGAACGCCTCAACAAAACGCTCACCACAGCTCACACGGTATTCACGTTGGTTATCAAATACCTTTACTTGCAATGGTACTTGCTTGTAAAACTGTACATGGACGTATACTTCACCGTAAAATTCATTGGCAATTTGGATGTCACTCGCTTCCGTAACATCTTCGCCCAATACTTGTCGAATGCTCGATAAAATACTTTCCCAGCCGTATTTTGCATTACGTTCGACGGCAAAGAAGTCTGCTACATGATAGACTCCTTTAACCCCTTCAATGGCTAAAATAGCTGCCGCTTCTCCAGTAGCTTGCTCCTTGTTGTCCTTTGTAAAGTTAAAGCTTTTGCCAAACGGTAACTCCGTATCGACGATAATCTTCATTGAATTAGGACTTGGTGTCGGTTCAATTGTAAGTATTTTCATATAATACACTCCTTATCCGTTTACGATTTCATCTAAGTACGACCATCTTTCAATCAGATGCTCATAATGGGCATTCAGCTCATCAAGTTTAGCTGTTAACTCTTGCAGTTTTGTAAAATCAGCGCCAGCGTTCGCAATTCCTTCTTCGGCTTCCATAATCGCTGTCTCTGTTTTTTCTATATCATCTGCAATGGTTTCCCATTCTTTTTGTTCTTTAAATGATAGTTTTTTCTTATCTGATTTTGGTTTCTCAACCTTGTGCTTTTCGACTTTTGGTGCTTCAGCCTTTACAGTCGTTTCCTGCTCTCGCTTTTGTAAGTAATCACTATAAATATCCAGTGATTCATTCACATGCCCTTGTCCATCTAACACCCAAAGTTTTTTGGCGATTCGATCTAAGAAGAAGCGATCATGGGAAATGGTAATTACGACACCTGGGAAATGTTCGATAAAGTCCTCTAATACCCCTAGTGTTTCAATATCCAAATCATTGGTCGGCTCATCCAGCAAGAGCACATTCGGTTGCTCCATTAGTAGTCTTAATAAGTGTAGACGCTTGCGTTCCCCACCGGATAATTTACCGATTGGCGTACCATGTGCATGTAGTGGAAATAAAAAGCGCTCTAACATTTGGGCAGCGGAATAGCGTACACCTTCAGCATCCGTAATATCATTTGACGCTTCACGAATATATTCAATCATGCGTTCATTTTCATTCATTTTCGGTAATGTTTGTTTAAAATGGGCAAGTTTCACGGTTGAACCAACATGAATTTCCCCTTTATCTGGTGTCAGTTCGCCAGCTAGCATGTTGAGTAACGTTGATTTTCCAACGCCATTGGCCCCAATAATTCCGATACGATCGCCTTGTTGCAGTAAAAATGTAAAGTCCTCGACAATTTTTTGCGAACCAAAAGCTTTTGAAATATTTTCAGCCTCTAATACTTTACGCCCTAGACGTGTTGTCGCTAAGCCCAATTCCAATGAAACATCATCTGACTTGCGTTCTAAGTTATCTTCAAGCTGTTCGAAACGTTGAATACGAGCCTTTTGCTTTGTCGAGCGTGCTTTAGCACCGCGGCGAATCCATTTTAACTCCGAACGATAACGATTGCGATCTTTTTGAGCTGAAGCCGCAGCCATTTCTTCTCGAATAGCACGAGCTTCTAAAAAGTCGCCATAATTACCTGTATGACGATACAACGTTTGGTCAGCAATTTCATAAATATGTGTCGACAATTCATCTAAGAAATAGCGATCATGGGTAATGAAAATAACGGCACCTTTTAAGCGCAACACCATTTCCTGTAGCCATTCTGTTGACTGTACGTCTAAATGGTTGGTTGGTTCGTCCAGTAAGTAAAGGTCTGCCGGTTCTATTAACACTTTCGCTAACGCAACTCGTTTTTGTTGACCACCTGACAGCGTTAAAACTTCCTTATCAAACATTTCAATACCAAGCTTTGTCAGCGCTGTTTTTGCAAGTGCATTGACATCCCAAGCTTGTTCTTCATCCATGCGCTGCTGTAAGCTAAACAAAGTTTTTTGTAAACTTTCTGATGTTGGATTGAGAGCGAGCGCTGCAACTGTCTCTTCATATTGACGGTTCAGTTGTAAAACAGGTGAATCACCAGCAAACACTGCCTGTAGTACCGTTTCGCCACTATTAAATGTAGGTTCTTGCGGTAAATAAGCAATACGATATTTATTGGGACGGTCAATATCAATGGCATCTGCTTCGATTTGGCCGGCTAAAATAGATAGCAACGTAGACTTCCCTGTACCATTAATGCCAATCAGACCTGCACGCTCCCCTTCGTATAATGTAAATTCAATATTTTGAAAGAGCGTTTTATCGCCCACTGTCTTTGTTAAATTTTGTACGATTAAATGACTCATTATGCTTGTCCATCTCTTTCATTTTGTAATTGCTCTAAAAAGCATACCATAAATTGATGGCGTTCATTAGCCATTTGCTTCCCTTTATCAGTCGTCATTAAATCTTTCAACAATAAAAGCTTCTCATAAAAATGTGTGACAGAAGATGTATTTTTACTCCGATAATCTTCCTCCGTCATCGTTGTACGCGCTTGTTCTGTGTCATCATACAATTTCCGGCCTTTTGCTCCACCATATGCAAATGTCCGCGCAATGCCCACAGCGCCAATTGCATCTAAACGATCCGCATCACGAACAATTTTCGCCTCCAGTGATGTCGCCTCTAGCTCATTACCACCATTAAATGACACTTGTGCGATACAGTCTCGAATATGCTGTTTCTTGGCATCGCTTATAGGCAGTTCATTAATTAACTGGTCTTCTTGTTCCTTACTATCTGTATACTTTTTATCACTTACATCATGCAAAAGCACCGCCATTTTTACAACGTCTGCATCTGCTTCAGGCTCTGTATGTAAAATCGCTAACGCATTTTGATAAACGCGCTCAATATGTTGAAAATCGTGACTTGCATCAAATTGCTCATATATACTACGTACTTTGTTCTTTAAATTAATCATATTATCAGTCCCTTCCCTTTGCCTATTATACTGTATTGCTATAAAAAGTTGGTAACGATGTCGCCATTAATAACAGAAAAACAAATAAATCATGCATATCAATTGACTAATTTTTCAGAATATTGTAGGATGAATGTACAGAACAATCTTTATTGTTCTGT
The DNA here is from genome assembly GCF_044762075.1 of Lysinibacillus sp. NPDC097195. Lineage (NCBI taxonomy): Bacteria > Bacillati > Bacillota > Bacilli > Caryophanales > Bacillaceae > Lysinibacillus > Lysinibacillus sp. NPDC097195. Next base: position 1,530,723 of record NZ_JBIWDP010000001.1, read on the forward strand.
ATTCTCACAATTTGCGTAGCGTACAGGAAACTATGTGTTTTACATTTTAAAAAAACTTCAGCGGGCTTACAATTGAATATTGTGCAATACAATCATGAAATGCTTATAGTGTAACCGATCATCTTCAATAAAAGTGAACACTTTCCCTTAAATTTCAAGTTTGTTAACCCGCATAGTAGACGTACAATACAAAAAATGTGAACAACAAGTAAGCTTTGTTTTCACAACCGTAAAGGCTTTGACCAACTATTGCAAGGTATAATGGATTTTTCATTAAAATAAAGTTACCTTCTTAGTAGTAAGTATGGTGAACGTAATTTTGCCTTTAGTGATTAATGTATAACCAATTATGCAATCATGTTGCGAAATGCCGCATCTTTTGAGTTGTGTTAACAAAAAATGATAATTCATTTAAGCCAAAAGTAAGTAATACGTAATGAAGGAAGTAGGAAATAAATTGATCGTATGTAATACCCACCCGCTGAAGGAACAATAAAAGCTGCCCATCTTCGATGAGATGTTGGCAGCTTTTATATTTTTTATGCTTTTTTAACAATCATTATTATTAGAACAATGCTATCCTAGATGTGAATGGGCTCCCATACATAAAGAAAAAGGTTTCCACCCTTTCCTACTGCTGCTTTCAAGCATACCAAAGAATAAGTTCCCCTTCGCATCATATAGTTTGTAAGAAGTCTATTTATAGGAGGTTTGTTTGTGGTAATCACACCTGGTATTGAAGATTTACCTTATGACCTTCAAAAAAATGGGGTGAAGCTTTTTACTTTAGTTGCAGAAGAAATAACATGGGAGTTAGTTGATGATATTTTTATTAGGGCATGGGGATACAATGGCTCAACACCTGGGCCAACAATTCGCGTTTATCCTGGGGATAAAGTATGTATAAGAGTCATAAATCACCTACCAGTGCATACAAGTGTACATTGGCATGGATTAATCGTACCTAATGTGATGGATGGTGTCCCTCCAATCGAGCCCTCCCCATTTATTGAACCTGGGTATTATTTTGATTATCATTTTACAATCGTCAACCCTCCAGGTACCTATATGTATCATTCCCATGTTGAAGTTTCGATACAGGACAATGCTGGCTTATTGGGCGGCTTTATTGTTGAGGACCCTGCAAATGAGTGCGCACCCAATCACAAAGATTATCTTTGTTTATTGCAAGAATGGGCAATTAATGCTCTACCTTGGGGAGATTTAACAAAAGGAACGTATGATTTAACTTTTGTAAAACCGGATTTTAATTTCTTTACCATCAATGGACGCTGTTACCCGTTAACTGAACCTTTAAAAGTCAGCTATGGCGATACTGTTAAAGTACGTTTCGGCAATATTCAAATGAACCACCATCCTATCCATTTACATGGACATCAATTTAAAGTAGTCGGTGCAGATGGTTTTCCAATTGCCCCACAAACACAAATTTATAAAAATACAATCCTCGTCGCATCAGGTGAAACTTGGGATATTAGCTTTTTAGCCAATAATCCAGGTATTTGGCCAATGCACTGTCATATGCCCCATCACGTTACAAATAACGGTGTCGTGGGCTTAGGAGGAATGTTTACTACTGTAAAATATGATGAGATGCATTAAGTGTAAAGAAAAAGGCATATAAAATGTCTATATTTTATATGCCTCCTCTTATTTATGGCAGTTTGCCAAAACTACTATGAAATTTCCTTCCCTCTCCTCCTACTTAATTACCGCTCGGATAGAAGGAGAGATGGTCATAAGTCAATTTCCAACTAGAACAATCCTACCGCGTGTCCTTCACTATTGACATCCATACGTAAGGCAGCTGGTTGCTTTGGTAAACCTGGCATTGTCATAATATCACCTGTTAGACAAACTAAGAAGCCTGCACCTAGTTTTGGAATGACTTCACGAATTGTGACTGTAAAGCCTTCAGGACGTCCAAGTAAACTCGGTTGGTCAGATAATGAGTATTGTGTTTTCGCCATACAAATCGGTAGCACATCCCAACCAAATTTTTCGATTTGCGCAATTTGTTTTTTTGCTTGGTCTGTAAATTGGACATCTTTACCGCCATAAACCTTTTGGACGATGGTACGCACTTTTTCTTCAATCGATTCTGTTACATCATATAACGGCGAGAAGTTATTTTCTTCGTCTAGGACTGAAAGAACTTGCTCAGCTAAAGCTAAACCACCTTTGCCGCCCTCTTCCCAGACATTCGTACGGGCAATACGCACATCATTGTCTTGACACCAGTTTAGCACTGCTTGTAGTTCTGCTTCTGTATCTGTAATAAAACGGTTTAACGCGATAATTGGCTCTACACCAAATGTGCGAATCGTCTCCACATGTTTGGCTAAGTTTTCAATACCTTGTAACAGCGCAGGCACATTTTCTCCAACAAGTGCTGTTTTTGCGACACCACCATGCATTTTCAATGCACGAATCGTTGCCACAATGACTACGGCACTTGGTTTGAAGCCTGCTTTTCGGGCTTTAATGTTCATAAACTTCTCAGCACCTAAATCGGAACCGAAGCCCGCTTCTGTTACGACGATATCCGCTAGCTTACGTGCTGTTTGGGTTGCCATAATCGAGTTACAGCCGTGTGCAATATTGGCAAATGGGCCGCCGTGAATAATAGCCGGTGTTCCTTCTAATGTTTGCACTAAGTTTGGTTTAAAGGCATCTTTTAATAGCAATGTGAGTGCGCCTTCTACTTGTAAATCACGCACAAATACCGGTTCACGCTCATACGTATAACCGATGACGATGCTTGCTAAACGCTCACGTAAATCGTCGATGCTTGTTGCTAAACAGAATACCGCCATAATTTCAGAAGCTACCGTAATATCAAAGCCGTCCTCACGTGGCATGCCTTGAACGGGACCACCCAAACCAATGACTACTTTGCGAAGCGCACGGTCATTGAGGTCCATTACGCGTTTCCAAATAATGCGGCGAGGATCAATGTTTAAGGCATTGCCTTGATGGATATGATTATCTATAAAGGCTGATAACGCATTGTTGGCCGTTGTGATGGCATGTAAGTCTCCCGTGAAATGTAGGTTTATATCTTCCATCGGTACAACCTGTGCATATCCACCGCCTGTAGCACCACCTTTTACACCCATTACTGGGCCAAGGGAAGGCTCACGCAGGGCAACAACTACATTTTTCTTTAATTGATGCAAGGCATCTGCCAAACCAACTGTTACTGTTGATTTTCCTTCACCAGCGGGAGTTGGACTAATCGCAGTCACTAAAACGACTTTGGCATCCTGACCATTGGCAGTGATTTTTAATGGATCGATTTTTGCTTTGTAGCGGCCATATTGTTCAAGTGCATCTTCTGGAATGCCTGCTGCTTGTGCAATGTCTATAATAGGTTTCATAACCGCTTGGCTAGCGATTTCTAAGTCTGATAAAGGTTGATTTTTCGTTGTCATACGGCACCTACTTTCTATACTATTCAACTCCATTATAGACTTTATTGTGAAAGAAAACACAGTTAGTTATGCAATATTTCGACAATCAATTGACATCTGTAGTTAATTCATGTATGTTCTAAGAGAAAATGCAATTTTTCTTTTTTTATCAATTGTCCCATGAATTAATTGTTATTATTTTACATTCAAGCGCATTGGAGGCGAATGCTTTATGCAACAAGGAATCGTAAAGTGGTTCAATAACGAAAAAGGTTATGGCTTTATTGAATGTGATGATGGAGAAGATGTATTTGTACATTTTACGGGCATACAAGAGGAAGGCTTCCGTACACTTGAAGAAGGGCAAAAAGTTTCATTTGATGTAGTGGAAGGCAATCGCGGACCCCAAGCATCAAATGTTGTAAAATTATAAGGAAAGGAGCTGTTCAAAGCGAACGGCTCCTTATTTTTGTTATTTATGGGTTAAGCCAATAAAACGCATCAGGAAAAATTAACGTTTCCTTCGACCGATTACTGTCTCTCAACGTAACACCGAACGGCCCTTCACATTTATTGCCAAGCATCATTTTGCTTGCAGCAGCTTCTTCATAAAAATCTAATCGAATATTAGGTAATTGTAACGAAATAAATGCTTCATGTTCCTTTGGCTCTGCTAATTGCATGACTTGCTGCCATAATTTTGCGGTTGCCTTAGCATCTTGGACATAAAATTGCACAGATTCCATCGCAATATGTTGCGTAGTTTTAAGCGCACCACTGGCCTCTAAATGTGCATAGCGCTCTTCATCCCCATCAGCCCATTCAATAAAAAAGGGAAAATCAATTGTTTGCCCTCGTTGCCCGAAATGTAATAATTTCCATTGTACAACAGAGCCATCAGGTCGTGTCCGACTACAAGCATCTGGCCCATAAACTTCTACACCAAGCGCTCGTAAACGTTGCGCCTCCGCTTCTATATTTGTCGTGCGTAAAGCAATTCTTGAAAAACCGTAGCGCTCATTGTTCTGCTTAAAGGTATAATGCAGAGAATACGGTAATTTCGCCGCCTCCTCATACAACGCACGATCGTAAACCGCTATTTGCTCAATATAACTTAAACCAAAATAACTTAGCGTATTATATGTTCCCCACATTGTGTGCTGACCGCCATTTACGGTATGAATATGACGTTTATTTAAAAAGACTTTCATATTTTCTGGTGATGGCACTTGATGAACTAAATGATCAAAATACAAAGTCATATTTCATCCTCCTTTTTGTCCTTTCATTATATACTTTACCTGTTTGTTTTGTAGGTTTTTGTCAAAAATAAGAATTTTCAAATAGTGATATCTATCCATCCTATGAAATTATTTTATAGGATGCTATTCAAAACAGAAATCGTTTTTTTTATGTAATTCTTTTAAAGTTTTATGAATGTAAAAATGGGTATTTAATTATGAAGAATGTTGCAGTAGAAAGGATAAAAATATGAAAAAATGTTTATACGTCAGTCTAGTCATCCTTATTTTTTCCCTATTCACCTTTAGGAACGAGGTCGAAGCGATGGAAAATCACGAAGCAGAGAGAAAGGTCATCCTCATTTCCTTTGACGGTATGAAAAATGACTATACGAATCAATATGTGCAAGAAAATAAATTACCCCATATTCAACAACTACTAGAAAATGGCGTTATGTCGAAAAATCCAATTACGATTACCCCTTCTCTTACTGCTCCTTCACATGCAGCAATTGCTACAGGGGCTACACCTAAAGAAACAGGCATTGTCAGTAATCATTTTCACGAGCCAAGTACAGCGTTAGAAAAAGAAAAGAGTGGCTTTCGAGCGGAAATAGAAGTGCCCCCATTATGGGTAGAAGCAAAAAAACAAGGGAAAACAACTGCTACTGTAGCTTTTCCCGGTGCTAATCCTAAGGAAGGCAAACAAGGTGATTACTCTATTTATTTCGGCGAAACATGGTCTCCTAGTCGTCTTGAGTCGTTAACTTTTAATACAACGACTGACTGGCAACAGTCTCCTACAAGCTTCAGTGCTTTAAAGGAAGCCGAATTTTCTATTAATATGAAAAAGGAAAAAAATCGTCGCATCTATGTTTTAGCGATTGACACAACAAATGATCAGAAACAAAACTATGACACATTTGTATTTTCTGAAGATAAAAAGGTTGATTCTGATGACTATATTGTAAAAGGCAATGAATGGGGGTCACTTACACTTGATTTAAAAGACCAGCAAAGTGCTGGCTTTTGGTTCAAAATGAAAGGAGCCAGCCAGGAACTTAACCACCCTGTCAAGCTGTATCGCACAGCCGTAACTTCTAGCTTAATTAGTGGTCCTAAAGGTTTTGCCGAGGAGATTGATAAGAGATTTGGTTTTTATCCAGTACAAGATGATGACAAGGCACTTGAAAAAGGATGGATTACAAGAAAGGAATATGAAGACATAAGTACGCGATCCGTCATGTGGGTTACAAACGTATCACTCTACATTAAACAGCATTACAACCCAGATTTGCTTATGTTTTATGCACCACATATCGATCATGAGCAACATAAATATTTATTAATCGATCCGCGGCAACCAGATTATTCAGAAGAAAAGTCTAAAAAATATATGCGTTATATCGAATGGTCCTATCTGCTAGCAGACCAAGTAGTTGGTAAAGTGTTGAACGTCCTAAAAGAAGATGACGATTTATTTGTCGTGTCGGATCATGGAATGGAACCTGCCCATTCTACGCTTTCTCCAAACAAAGTATTACAAGATGCCGGCTTATTAACGGTAGATGAAAAAAACAATATTAACTATGCAAAAACAAAAGCATATGCCATTCCTAGCGGCTCAGCAGCTCACGTCTATATTAATTTAGAAAACCGTGAAAAAGGTGGTATTGTTCCTTCCGAAGAATATGACAATGTCCGCAATGAAATTATCAAAGCTTTTAAAGAGGTGGAAGTTACATATAACAAAGGCGCAATTATTCAACATGATCTTGAAAAAATAAAGTCCAATTTCTCTATGGCTACTGTTCAACATTATATGAAGGATATTTGGAACCAACTGCTAGAACCTCGAGTTCATCCATATGAGAGCGTATTAAAAAATGACAATATAACCCTTTTAGAACATCAAAATGCAGGCGATGTCGTATTAATTGGTGCGCCTGGCTACGTTATGGGAAGCGATGTCGAAAAAAATATAACGCCTCCTATTCAATTAGGGACACATGGTGGTGATGCTAGTAGAAGTATGCTAAGACCTGTATTTATGGCAACTGGCAAGGACTTTTACAGAGGAAAAAAAATTAATGCCACATCTAATTTAGATATAGCCCCCACTATTTACCATGTACTAGATTTAGATATCCCACCATTTGTAGAAGGAGAAATAATAAAAGAAATTTTTAAAAATAAAGCTACATTAAACAAAGGGAATGATTAAACAAATCATTCCCTTTAAACTGTTGTGAACAAATGCCCTAAAAATTTTAGTGGCGTTCCCTGCTGTGTTAGTGGCGATTTCAAGAGTTTAGTGGCGTTTCCGAAGGTTTTACTGGCGATTGATTATGTCCACTAGCAAAAATGACTCACCAATTTGGCAAGTCATTTCAAAACATATATGTTTATTTAATCGAAAATAATCGTACCAGCATAAATTGCGTTCGTTCTAACGCCTGGTTTAATTTCGCCATTAATCGAATAAATATTTTTATCCATTAATACTAAGCCTTCGCCACAAGGTGCATCAAACGGAATCTTACCTACCGTGCGCCAAGAATCTTTTGCTGCATTATAGATTAGTACATCCTTATTCCAATTAAACTCATATGGATCTGCAGTAAAGTATTTCGTTCTAAATGCCAATAGCTCGTCATCTTTTAAAGAACCTAAATTTTTCACCGCATCATCATATACAGCTTTATTAAAGCCACCAATTACCATCATTTCATTATTATTTAATTTAACAGAGTTAGCACCTAGTAAAGATATTTCTTTCCCATTTACTTTCACCGAAGAAACTTTTGTCCATTCATTTTTCTTAGGGTTATATTTATAACCATCTGTATAAGCGATAGACCCTCCGCCACTAAATACATAAAGCTCGCCATTTAACATTTGCGCTACACTTTGATTTCGAACGTTTTCTCCTGGAATAGGAGCTAACTCTTTCGTTTTCAAAGTTTTTAAATCATATTCATATAATTTATTGCTGTCTTTCCCATTTTGCTTACCGAGCCCAATGTATAACTTGCCGTCTTTCTCTACAGCAACGCCATCACTAAAAGTAAATGGTAGATCGCCTATTTTTTCTACTTTTAATTTTTTATTTTTATCAACTGTTAACAGCGTAATATCATCTGCATATTCTTTGTTAGGGCTTCCACCAATATAATAAATCCCTTTATCAGTCGTAATGGAAGACCCATAGCCAATCTCATGATTAAGATTAGTATGTTCAACCAGCGTTAACTTATTTTTATCTTTTTTATAAACATAAATATCTGAATAATGTTGCTTAGCCCCACCATTTAATACCGTTTCATAAGGGAAATTTGCTCCTCCGCCTACAATTACATAATCTTTATAAGAGCCAGATAATACGCCGGCAGTCCCCTTATTCTGTTCAAAACCTTTTTGAGCTTCAAGCTCTCCTGCATATTCCCATGTTATTCGTTCCACTGAATCTCCGCCTTTTGAAGCTTCTACTTTACTTCCAATTCCTACGCTTAAAACCAACATTGATGTCAAAGCTGCTGCCAAAACTTTTTTCATATTTCTCCTCCTCTTCATATGGAAATTACATGAAATTTCTTATTATAGATAATGACAAAATATCTCCAATCACCTCCTTTGGGGATTGCATTTATTTCTAAATCACCTTAATAAAAATCTTAATATTCCGAATATTTAATAGTTAAAAAATTGAAAGGATCACTTACAGAGAAAAGAGGTAGCATCGACAACCTTAGTGGACTATAATCTGCGATGGATGTCGTAAAGTGAATAATTATATACATCTATGAAAAACACACGGTTTTTCTTTTAAAAAAATATCTCCTTTCTAGCAATCGCTTTTGAAATTCAATTGCTAGAATCAATTAGGAGATAGAATGAATAGTGTTACTAGCCTTTCAACGGCTTTCTTGTTGATAAGCTAAAATCCCTCGACAAAATGTCATCTGTACACCATAATCGTTGCTTAACACAACTAAATCTGCATCTTTACCTACTGCAATACTACCCTTACGATGAGTAATATTTAACTGTTTTGCAGGATTTGTTGATGTCATTTTAATGATATCTTCCAGCGTACAGTCACAATAATGAAGCATATTTTTCATGGCATCCTTTAACTTTAAAACACTGCCCGCTAAAGTACCATTTTGTAATACAGCCGTACCATCTTTCACGATGACGACTTGGCCACCTAACTCATAGTTGCCATTTTTCAAGCATTTTGCCCGCATGGAATCTGTAATTAATATCAGCTTCTCACTTTTTTTGTTTCGATAGGCCAGCTGAATCATTTCTGGACATACATGGATGCCATCGACAATTAATTCGGCATATAATTCGTCAAGAAGTAAAGCAGCACCAACTACGCCAGGCTCTCGATGATGCAAACCTTTCATTTGATTATACAAATGGGTTACCTGTGTTGCCCCTGCGGTAATTGCCTTCTTGACATCAGCAAATTTCGCATCCGAATGGCCGATTGAGACGACAACACCATGTTGTTTGAGGAACGAAACGAGTTCCAAACCACCCTGTTGCTCTGGTGCCATCGTCACCAATTTAATCGTACCTTCAGCTAATTGTTGCCATTTTTCAAATACCGCGATTTCCGGATTGATGATAAACTCAACTGGCTGGGCACCAGCCATGCTAGGATTTACAAATGGACCTTCCAAATGAACACCAAGGACTTCTGATTTTCCAGGGTTTTGATAATTTTTTATAAAATCAGCAGCATTTTTTAATGCCTTTGAAATATTATCATCCGATTGAGTCATCGTTGTTGCTAAAAAGCTTGTTGTACCTTCTTGCGGTAATGCTTGGACCATCGTTTCAAGTGCTGCAATATCCCCATCCATAACATCAGCACCAGAAGTCCCGTGGATATGAATATCAATCATGCCGGGTATTACGATTTGTCCATCTAAATCGATAATATCGGATTGATCTTCCATATTAAAATCAGTCATGTATCCTAGTGCTACAATTTCCATTCCATCAATCTTAATAAATCCATTGGGAATAAACTGATTTTCTGCGTAAATTTTTGCATTGATTAACACAATTGCTTGATTCATTCTATCGTACCCCACAATTCCCACATCTTCTTCATTGATACTTATAACATCTTTTCAATAACCGCTTCGGCCGTTAGTTCTTTGTTATGAACGGATTCCTTGTTCGTTTGTTTAAAATATTCAAGGTAAAGCAAATCTAACAGATAGAGCTGTGATATTTTGGCCGATAAACTCCCCCCTTGAAGAGGTCCTTCATTTGCACCGCACAGCAATGTAATATCTGCAAAACTTGTCAAAGGAGATTTTGCGAATCTCGTGATTGAAATAATTTTTGCCCCGCGTTCTTTTGCTACTTTTGCTACTTCAATCGTATCTTTTGTTGAACCCGAATAAGAGATGAGAACCGCTACGTCTTGGTCGGTCATTAAAGCCGCAGACATAATTTGAAGATGCGAATCAATTGAACACTCCGTTTTATTGGTAATCCTCATAAACTTATTTTTTGCTTCCATTGCTGTCATCAATGATGAACCGACACCAAAAAAGTGGATTCTTTGTGCCTTAACCATGCACTCGACAGCACGCGCAATATCATTCTCTGATAGTAAATTAAACGTTTCAGTTAATGCATGTACATTTGAAGATAAAACTTTTGACGATAGTTCCGCAATCGTATCTTGCATTGTAATCGCACCTAGTTGCGGTGTCTCATTATCAAGTGAAATGCTATGTGCTAAAACAATTTTAAACTCCTGATAGCCTTTAAGATCCATCGTTTTACAAAATCGAAATACACTTGATTCTCCAACCCCACAGGCATCTGCCAAATCAGTAATCGACATATAAATGACATCTTTTATATTCTCGAGAATATAATCAGCTACCTTTTTTTCCGTGTTAGTAAATGAATTGTATCTTGAATGAATGAGTGAAAATATATCTTGATTTCCCATTATAGTACTCCTTCTATTAATCGCCTCTTAAATGAAGTGATACTGCACCAAGAACGCCGGCTTTATTTCCAAGAGAGGCTTTCATAATTTTTACATCTGAGAAACTCTTCATCGTTAACGCTTTAACTTGCTCTGCTATATTGTTGACGAGGTTGTCTTGCTCCATTACTCCACCCCCTATTATAATCGCTTGTGGATTAAAAATGTGAATGAAGGAAGCTAATCCTAATGCAATTTCTAAAATCCAATCTTGAAAAGCTTTTTCTAAACTTTGATCTCCTTGATGCATTCTTTCGAAAATGACTCTACCATTTATAAAGTCAGTGTTAATTTCTTGTGCTTTTTTAATGAAAGCGCTAGTAGAGGCATATGTTTCATAGCACCCTCTACTACCACAGTTACACTTCTCACCGAAAGGATGGGTTATAACATGCCCAAATTCTGCCGCTAATCCATTATGCCCTTTATAAATTTTAGAGTCGATAATAATGGCACCACCAATTCCCGTACCATAAGTTATACAAAGAAAATCATTAAAGTGCTTTGCCGCACCAAAATACTTTTCTCCTAAAGCTGCTGCATTCACGTCATTTTCAACTTTGACAGGAACATTAAATTGATTCTCAAGAATCGTCTTTAATTTCGTTCCCGTATAGTTTGGAATGTTGTCATTGGCATAAAGAATAGAGCCATCTGAACTATTAACTTGTCCTGCAGTGCTTATGCCTATTGCGTCAAACCCTTGAAATTCATTTATTATTTTAATTAGTTTTTCAACTAAATACTTTCCGCCTTTTTTACTTTCCGTATCATATTCTTTAAATACTTCGATGTGCCCATCTTCATTAACGATACCGACTTTTATCGATGTGCCACCAATATCAGCTGCTAATATTTTCACTTCAATCATCCTTTAAAACTCTATTATCTTAGACTGACAAACTCATTAACTATTGAATCGCACTTACAAATCTTTTCGTAATTTCCATCGGTCTTGTAATTGCCGTACCAACAACTGCTGTATGGACACCCAAATCAAAAACACGTTTTAATTCTTCCGGAGTCCAAATACCCCCTTCAGCAATAACAGGAATAGGAAAACTCTCGACTAATCGTTGGATCAACTCTAAATCCGGCAAAGATTTGCCATTTGTATACGCTGTGTAACCACTCAAAGTCGTACCTAAGCAATCAAACCCTAACTCATAAGCTACTTTGGCCTCTTCAAATGTCGAGCAATCTGCCATAAAAATCTGATCTTTATACTTTGCTCTAATTTCAGGAAATTGTTCACTTATTGTCTTGCCATCTGGTCGTATCCTTTTCGTTGCATCCAGCGCAATAATATCGACCCCCTCCTGATAAAGCAACTCAACCTCTTGACACGTCGGTGTGATAAAAACGTCGGAGCCATCGCATGTCTTCTTAATAATTCCGATAATCGGAAGTTCCACCATTTCTTTAATTTCTCTAATATCTTCAATACTATTTGCTCTAATTCCTTTAGCGCCACCAAGCATCGCAGCGTAAGCCATTTTACCCATGATATAAGGGCTGTGAAGTGGTTCCTCTGGGAGTGCCTGACACGAAACAATTAGTTGTCGTTTAATACCATCAAATATTTTTTGTTTTTTATTCATTTGCATACATCTCCATAGATAAACATATTACTTATCTGCCCCAATCGTAATTCCTTTTGTAAAATACTTCTGGAAGAAAATAAATATTAATAGCATTGGAATTGCCGCTACTGTAGCGCCCGCCATCTTATAAGCAAAGTTTGGATTTAAGTCTTGCATTAAGGTTGCAATACCTACCATTAATGTTTTAGTGTCCTTATCTTGCCCAACAACAAGTTGCCATAAGTAGTCATTCCAAACTTGCACAAAATTAAGAATAAATAAAGCACCAATACCTGGTTTTACTAATGGCAGCATGATTTTGTAAAAGATACGAAATTCGCTGGCACCATCGATTTTGGCTGCTTCTCTTAATGAATCTGGGATTGTATCAAAAAATCCTTTAAGTAAAAATACACCAAAAGCAGTTGCCACGTTAGGCCAAATCATACCGCTTAATGTATTTACCATATTTAAATCTTGAATAATTCTAAACAGCGGCACAATCATAACCTCTTTTGGGATCATCAAGCTTGAAATAAAAATAATGAAAATGATATTTTTCCCTTTAAATTTCAGCTGTGAAAAGGCATACGCTGCAAGCGAACTAACTACGATTAAAGCAAATGTCGACATCAACGCCACAAATAAACTATTATATGTCCATGTTAGCGCAGGCTGACTATTAAATACATCTACATAATTACTAAAGTTAAAGCTTTTAGGAAACCAATCTGGTGGCATTTTGACAACGTCTGAACTGTTCTTTAAGGAACTTGTCACTAGCCAATAGAGAGGGAAAAGACTTAAAACAGCAAAGAATAGGACAATGCAATTTGTAATAATATCTAATTTCTCTCTTTTCCTCTTGTTCTTATTTCTTAACATCTCCGTCACCTCTAATCCTTCTTAAGCATAGTTCTTAGCTGTGGAGTAGATAACACTAAAGTAATAAGGAACATAATTACACCTACTGCAGAAGCAATACCAAGCTGATTATACTTAAAGGCATTATTATATAAGTAGTACATAAGGGTTGTAGAGGCATTGTTTGGTCCCCCACCTGTTAATAGCTGTATAACAACAAATATTTTTAGTACCGCAATAATGTTCATAATAATAATGTAAACCGTAGTTGGTTTAACCATCGGAATAATGATTTTAAAAATAATTTTCATTCGGCTTGCGCCATCCACTTCTGCTGCTTCAAAAAGTTCCTTTTGAACACCAATCATAGAAGCAATATATAAAATAATTGCTTGCCCCACATTCGTCGCAAATGTTACGAAAATTATGACTGGAAGTACCCAATGTGTATCCCCTAAAAAATTCACTGATGTTTCCATCTTTCTCGCGATAAACGGGATAAGCCCATTTGCTGGGTTTAGTAGGAAGCTCCAAATCATACTCATTACAACCATCGAAACCATTACAGGAATATAATAGGCACCTTGTATGAAGGACACATATTTCGCATTTTTATCAAATACAGCTGAGGCAACAAACATAGCGAAAATTACCGTTAACGCCACAATGAATACAACGAAAATAATTGTGTTAATCGTAGACTGTACGAATACAGGATCGCTAAATAATTTTCGATAGTTCTCAAAGCCAACAAATATTTCATTTTGATAGTTAATTTTAAATAAACTTAAACGAATGCCTTCGATGATTGGGTAAACTAAAAACACTAAAAATAGTATGATTTGAGGCCCAATAAACAAGTAGCCGGTCATATTTTCTTTTAAAGACTTTTTATTGATTTTCATCGGTATCATTTACCTTTCTACAATTTAAGCCCCAAAAACAAGGGGCTTAAATTGTTGTAAAGTTATATACGCGTAAAGCTATTTATTATAGATAACAGAGTCTGCCTTCGATTCTTCAATCACTTTATTACCGTTTGTTTGGTAATCTTTCACAGCTTCTTCTGCTTTTTTACCACCTGTATATAATGCTTGTAATTCTGGATATAGCACTTGTCTTAATTGGCTGTAGCCAGGTACATTTCCTGTGAAGTTAAACATATATGGATCGTTCGCTGAATATGCTTCGAAGTATGGTTTTTCTGATTTAAACTCATCAGCAACAGAAGTTCTTACTGGCACACCATTTTTAGAAGCCTTAACAAGTTCTGGATCCGTTGAAATGAATTTCACAAAATCTTTACTAACTTGAATTCTTGTTTCATCTTTTGTATCAAAGACTGTTGCACCAGTTACATACGTAAATGATAGTGGATCTCCACTTTCAGATGGAATGTTTGCTAATCGAATATCAAATTTTGGTGCTTTACCACTTTCCATATCAGCCTTTGCATTATTGAATAAAATTGCATTTGTAAAACTAATAGCAAGTTGTTGATTTTGGAACATCGCGTTGACATCGTTTGAAGAAACAGATTCTACACCTGGGTTTGTTAAGCCATCATCATAAATTTTCTTTAACCAATTTGCTGCTTTCACACCATTCGCATCATCAATAATGATATTGCCATTGTTATCAAAGAATTGATTACCAAACATTCTTAAATATGCAAGATTCCAAGTATCTCCTTGGTTGTTTAGAGCATATAATCCCATTGGATAAGCATTCGAATACTTATCTTTAGGCAAATCTGTTTTTAACTTATTAAGAATTTTTTCATAATCTGCTAGTGTCCAAGTTTTGATTTCATACTCTCCACCAATATACTCATCAAGTCCTGCTGCTTTAAACATATCTGCGTTATACGTTAAAGTACCTGGGTTGTGTGAGAACGGGAAGAAATAAACATCATCACCAAATGTCACAGTATCCCAATATCCTTGAGCGATATCTTTTTTCGATGCATCATCGACAATATCATTTAACGGTACTAAAGCACCGCGATGCGCATAGTCCCCCATAGCGAATACGCTTTCAAAAAATACATCTGGAGGCGTACCACCATTTAGGCTTACGTTTAGTAACTCATCTCGTTGATCCGCTGCAATCACTTCAACATTGACCTTTACTTTGTGATCCTTATACTCAGCAGCGAACCGCTCCCCTGCATGTTTGAAGAAACTATCAAAATCGGCACCATCTTCAGAAGCGTCAAGTACGCCTTTCCACTGTGGTGTTAACCAAACTTTTAGTTCTACCGTATCATCAGATGAACTTGTACTTGAACTTGCACTATCATCCGATTTACTCGTACATCCTGCTAGCACAGAAATAACAAACAAAATGGCCATTGCTGTTGCTAGATAACGTCTTTTCAACATAAACTACTCCCCCTTAATAATATAAACTAATAATGAAATGACCTTTATGAAAGACAAGCCAGGTTACTGGCTTGTGACCTTCTATTGTAAAGCTACATTCATTTCAACATTTCCCTTTGTCTGAAGCGTTACAGTTTAAATTAGCAAACCTTTGTATTTACTTGTTGCATTGTCAATTAACGCTTTAATGTCTGCAATTTTCGTTAAATCTTCACCTGATACAGGCTCTAGTGGGCCTCTGACACTGCCAATATTGACCCCGTTTAATTTTAAAACTTCTTTTATTGTCGAATACATCGAACCATTTAATGAACATAACGCAACGATAATATCGTTAATATCATGTTGAATTTTTCTTGCACTTGCGAGATCTCCCGCTGTAATGAATTCTTCTGCCATTAAGAAAAGTTCTGGCATCGCTCCATACGTTCCACCGATGCCACTATCTGCACCAATGACTCTGCCTGCAACATATTGTTCATCCGGGCCATTAAATACAATAAAATCTTCACCAGCAGTAGACTTAAATCTTTCAATATCCATCACCGGCATCGAAGAATTTTTCACCCCGATGACTTTCTTATTCTCTAACAATTTCTTGAATAGATTGATAGAAAGGTCAAAACCAGTTGTTTGCGGAATATTGTAAATAATGAATGGCATGTTTGTTGCATCCATAATTTCTGTCCAATATTTATAAACTGAACTTTCAGAAAATTTAAAGTAAATAGGTGGAATTGCCGATACAGCATCATAGCCTAATTCCTCAGCATATTTTGCTAAAATGACACTATCTCTTGTTGAAGGAGCACCGACATGAGCAATTAACGTAAGCTTTCCTTTTACCTGTTCTGCCACATATTTTAATGTTGCTTTTCTTTCTTCAAGGTTGTGATAAATACATTCACCTGAACTTCCACCAACGTATAGACCTTTAACACCTTTATTAAGGAAATAGTTACACAATTCTTTTGTTCTGCTCTCTGATACTTCTCCTAGCTCATCATAACAAGCATAAAATGCAGGAATGATACCTTTATACTTTTCTACATTCACTATGAACACCACCTAATTAATTTGATGAAAACTTAATTTACTACCTTTGTCTTGCGTCAAGAACTATTAAGTGTTAACGCTTACAAGTAATATTATAACAAGTCACAAGCAAATGTAAATAATTTTCTTTATTTTTTAAATTTGTGGAGAAAAATTTCACCTTAAGTATGCATAAAAAAAAGAATTGCCGCATAGTGAAAAATTCCTTGCTATAGTAACTAGGAAGTGCTGCTGATAATAACAATTTAAAAGTTGCTGTGTAGCAATCGTTTTACAGTAAGTAATATAATTGTTTACAATCAGTACTAAAAGGAGGAAACACATGCTCGACAAACTAGAAAAATTTTTTCACACAGCTTTTACTACTACATATAATGCTAAGGATCATACACGATATTGGTTTACAACCGAAGACGGAACAACATTTGGCATAATGAAATCCGCTCTTTCTGATGTGGAACTCAACCTACTAACGACTTTATTTCAACTAATTGAAAATCATACAAACAGCCAACATCAATCTACTATTCAGCAAAAATGGTTTGAGTTTTTATTTAATGATGCAAAAGAGCTACCCTTTTTACAAGATATAAAAAACTTACGCTTTTTTTATTTCTATTTAAAACAACCAATTGACGATATTAATAACTTTAAAGAAGCAATAACAGGTGTGATTGGGCAACCTATCCTTTTAATGATTGACGAAAGACAAGGCATCATAATAGATGAAAAGCCACAAGTAATGTTTGATAAAGAGTCATTCAATCAACTAAGTGATACATTAATGAGTGATTTTTTTGTTCAAATTTATAGTTATATCGGTCAACTACATACAGCTGATCAAGGTGTAAAAGATAAATTCCATTATGAATACAAATGTTTTAAAGCGATCCATCGCTATGCGAATCGTGAGCAATCCATGACGTTTTACGAAGCATTCCCATTATTACTTATTGATTCGCCGTCATACGTACAGAAAGACATATTGTCTAATCTGTTAGCAGAAAGTTTGCAAGCACAAGAAATGCTTCAAACGATTCAAGTTTTTTTACAATGTAATTTAAACGCTTCTTTAACTGCTAAAAAGCTTTATATTCATCGCAATAGCCTGCAGTACCGGTTGGACAAGTTTATTGAAAACACTGGGATAGACATTCGTTCCTTTACAAATGCTGCCTTTGTTTCTCTTGCTATGTTATTACTAAAATCTGAAAATTATTAATAGTTGTTCAATGTGCCCAATCATGTTTTGTGTAATGTATACGTATACAATTTACATATTTTTCTCTTATACTCGAAAAAAACATATACATATTTAAGGGAGATGACGAGAATGGCTGAATTAAAATTACAACATATTTTTAAAATCTACGATAAGAATGTAACAGCAGTAAAAGATTTCAATCTTGATATTGAGGATAAAGAATTTATTGTTTTTGTAGGACCTTCTGGTTGTGGTAAATCTACAACATTACGTATGGTAGCTGGATTAGAAGAAATCTCACAAGGTGATTTAATTATTGATGGCAAACGCATGAATGATGTTGCCCCAAAAGATCGTGATATCGCCATGGTATTCCAAAACTATGCACTATACCCGCATATGAGCGTATTTGAAAATATGGCATTTGGCTTAAAACTTCGTAAATTACCAAAAGATGAAATCAATCGCCGTGTTAACGAAGCTGCACGCATCTTAGGTCTTGAGGAATACTTGAATCGTAAACCGAAAGCACTTTCAGGTGGTCAACGTCAACGTGTTGCATTAGGACGTGCCATTGTGCGTGATGCAAAAGTCTTTTTAATGGATGAACCTTTATCGAATTTAGATGCTAAACTTCGCGTGCAAATGCGTGCTGAAATTACAAAACTTCATCAACGTTTACAAACAACGACAATTTACGTAACACATGACCAAACAGAAGCCATGACAATGGCTACTCGCCTCGTTGTTATGAAAGATGGCATTATTCAACAAGTAGGTGCACCAAAAGAAGTATATGAGCAACCGAACAATGTATTTGTCGGCGGATTTATCGGCTCCCCTGCTATGAACTTCTTTACAGGTACACTTACAGATGGCAAATTCCACATTGGGAATACGTCCATCACAGTGCCACAAGAAAGAATGAAAGACTTACTTGCACAAGGCTATAACAATAAAGAAATTATTATGGGTATTCGTCCTGAAGATTTCCACGATGAACAGGCATTTATCGAATCAACTCCAGGTTCAAAAGTCGATGTAACAATTGAAGTAGCTGAATTAATGGGCGCAGAAATTATGCTGTATTCACAAATCGAAGGTCATCAATTTATTGCACGTGTAGATTCCAATGCCACTGCTAAGCCAGGTCAAGTATTGCCACTGGCATTAGATATGAACAAAGTCCACTTCTTCGATAAAGACACGGAGAATCGTATTATTCCAGGTAATAGTGGACAAAACAAAGGCAACGAAGGCACTGAAAAGTCAGTTGTTGTTGGCTAAGATGGTAACGAAGTTGGTGACTCCTGCTCATAACAGCACACAATGAAAGACGGTGGCACTCTGCATATTAGCGAGGGTTACGGCTTACTGTGCTGAGCAGAAAACATCGCCACGGTGGATATTATCGGTATAGAAAAAGTGTTAGATTGATTCAATCAATCTAACACTTTTTGATTATATACGGGTTTTTAATTTTCGAATTTTTTCAATTTGGTAGCTGTATTCAGGCAAATCAAGATCTTTTACAAGAACATTAAAAAAGACTTCAGCACGATTTAAAAAAATTCCTAATAACATTTTCTGTTCAAATTCCACCACATGATCATCATTATCAAATAAAAATTGTACTTTATTATTTTTTAATTGCTTTAACTGAATTCTAACTGGTTGATCGGGAAAATAACATTTCCCAATTCCGTCCTCTAAGTATTCTTCTATAACATTTAAAATATATCCCCATAACTCAGGGAGATAGTCCCAATATCGAACACCTATGATTTCTTTATTATATTTTTTTATCGATAACCCTCCATCAAGTGTAAAAAGACCGTCTTCTTCTATATATTTGCTTCGATTGTTATTGATAAAAGTAACAAATTCATCCCAATTGTTGTTTATGCTTATCGTGTACTTATCAGGATTATTAACTGCATCTTCCAAATCGGTTATAGTTCTTTTTACAATAAATTCGTTAATTGTTACTATTTCCATTATATCTTCACCTCATATTAGTTTTTTGGATATAGTTGTTTACTATGCCCATCTTTAATCCCTAATACGTATTTAACCTCATCTACTTAGAACATACTATTTGTTCCTTCTTTAGCTAAAATCTCGCCATGGTACCCAAGTAATGGTCAGTATTAATAAACTTTTTCATTGATTTTTCAAATTAATTAATCTTAATCTACTTTACAGTTACTGGATTATTTTGTAGGCTATCCATAATAGCACTAGAAAAAAATGATACAAGAACAAACAACCCGATTTTTCCATAACATAATAAGAGGTGATATGTATGACAGACAAAGTAACTGCTTTTAAACAGGCTTTAGGTAATTATCCAACAGGTGTCACAGTTGTTACAGCTTACAATGACGCGCATGAACCGATTGGCTTAACGGTTAATTCTTTTGCATCGGTGTCGATTGATCCGCTCCTTATCCTATGGTCGCTGGACAAAAAATCGCAGCTGCATCCGCTTTTCAATAATGCCGGAAAATTTGCCGTTAATATTTTAGCAAATGAACAATCGCATTTATGTACGTTATTTTCAAGTAAAATTGCGGACCGATTTGCCCAAGTCCATTGGTCTCCTTCTGCACATGGGTTACCAATCTTGCATGATACATTAGCTACCCTGCAGTGCGAAACATATAACAAAATTGATGCAGGTGACCATACGATCTTCATCGGTCATGTGTTAGCAATCGACAATGCCCAAAAGGAACCATTGCTCTATCATCGTAGACATATCGGGCAAATTCCAACAAGTTTTTACGAATAGAAAGCTCTAGGTATTTCAAAAATCACTTTTGAGATACCTACTTTTTTAGTATGCAATCCTTACGTAGCTGGAAAAGGAGGGAAACGACTGTAATGCGTTATTGTAGAAATATGCTTGTCCTTGCATTGTGCGTTTTCATCATAGCAGGTTGCACTACTTTTGAACGACAAAAAATCGAAGTTGAAAAAACAAACGCAGAAGGAATTTATGAGGATTTTAAAGAAATCACCAGTTCGAAAAACGTGAAGAAGGTAAAAAAAACATTGCATAATGCCGACTGGGAGCAAGTAAAAGTTGATATGAAGCGCCCCCCTGACTATCAATTTATTTTTCAATTTATTGATCCTAAAATCCAAGCTAAAGCGATACCTTATTCTGTTTGGACAAGTCCAAACAACAACACACTAGAACTAGTACAAGGCGACCAGTTATACGTTCATTTAAACGAAAAAGATGCTAGTATTTTATTTAAAATATTAACTGACAGTAGTCTAGCCGATGTAAAATAAAGCTTTAGACCACCTTAAAGTATAGAAGGTGGTCTAAACTTTTCCCGCTGCCAATAGGGCTTTACTTTTTCTGTGGAAATCTTTGCTTCTCAAGTCGATTAATTTGGACAATGACACCATCTTGAATGGTAATTTGTACTTCACCAAACTCCAAATTTTGAATGGCCTTCGCAATTACTTCTAATTTCTTATCATCAATCTTTGATAATTGAGACATACGATACACCCCTTCTTTTGGCATACTTTTTGTGTAGAAAAGAGATCCATGCATTAATGGCCCCTTATCTGTCAGAAAACTAGCACCGAATAACTAGGTTGCCTAGGCTTCATCGTCCCTAGTCTCTCTACCCTCACGATAAACCCAATACGTTTCTTGCAAATAATTCTATAATTCAGAAAACCTATTGTCAATATAAATATTACAAAACCGAGTTGAATACTTTGAAATTAAGAAAAAAGCTTTATTTTTACGCCATTATTTTATGAAAATTCCTTCTATCGACACATCTGTCCAACACATATAAACCGCTTACTATCTTTACTTTTATACATACTTTTACAAAGCACGAATTATGAATAACAACTAAAAAAAGCTGTGCAGAATATTATCTTCTACACAGCTTGTCGTTATACGTTTTGTAAGTATTTTATCAACATTTTTGCCGTTTCTTGTTTACCAATCACTTGTATCGGTTCACCATGGGCAGGTACAATCCAATGTGGCTCTTGTCCACCATAAAGTGATTGCGAGCTATTAGCAACCATCAATTGCGCGTTCGCTGTTTCCATACGAAGCCGTGCCCTAGATAGCAGAAATTGCTCATCATCTGTGGCTTCTAATTTAAATCCTACTAACGTCAAATTCGGTTGCCAACCTTTAATTTGACCTAATACTTTTGGTGCTTTTTTAAAGTGAATAACAGGCGGCTCGTCCGACGGCATCTTCCCTGTTTCTTCCATAAGATTTCCAGACTGATCATAGACCTTATCGATGACCCAATCAGAACCTGCCGCTGCCATAATGACAATATCTACTTGTTCATTTTGGACTGCATGGCGAACCTTGTCACCTAAGTCTTCAATCCCTTCAAAGCGAATTGTACGCATTTTGTCTTGATTTACTGGCAGCTGTGCAAAATAGCCATGCATATAAATAACATTTGCACCTGCGGCTAGTGCTTCTTCTGCTAAATAACAGCCCATTGAGCCCTTCGATAAATTCGTATGCCCACGCACACGATCCCATTTTTCAAGTGTTCCCCCACTTGTAATGAGTACGGTTTTTCCTTGTAATGTCCCCACGCACACTCACCTTTTCTGTTCAAGCTATCATGAAATTTCTACTTATTCTATTTTAACGTAAAAAACTAAAATAACCTATTTCTTATTTTGTTCTTTTAGCCATGTACTTAAAATTTCCGCAAACTTCTTCGTCACTGGGGACGCTTGATGTTTCATTGCAAGTCCAATTGTACGATAACCACCTTGCTTTAGCGGTATAGCCTTTAATGAAGATGGCAATCGGTTAATAACTAAACGAGGTAAAATCGAAATACCTAGGTGGTGAGAAATCATCGAAATAATCCCAACCTCCTCCGATAGTTCAAATCGTATATTCGGTTTGACATGGTATTGCTCTAAAATGACTTTGACATCATTGGTACCTCGATAGGATGTCATAATAAAAGGCATATCTTCTAGTTCCGTAATATCAATTTCTGTACGATGATAGAGCTCACTTTGGTTAGAAACGATGCATAAAAGTGGATCTTGTACTAACTCAATAAATTGAAATTGCAACGATTTTTGACCATTTAAAAAGCCTGCATCCACTTCGCCACTTTGGAGCCACTGTTCGATTTCATAATAATCGCCCTCGCGTAACTCTACTTTTATACCAGGAAATTGATTGTCCATAATACCGATAATTTCGGGCATCCAGTTGGACGAAATACTAGAAATAACGCCGATACGTAATTTCCCCCGAGTGACACCAAGAATATGCGCCGCTTCTTGTTGTAATAATTCATCTGCATCAAGCACTTGGCGCATCGCCCGCAGCATTGTTTGCCCCTCACTTGTTAATGTTACACCTGTTCGACTTCGATGAATAAGGGCAAATCCACATTCTTTCTCTAAACTTGAGACAGCATGACTCACTGCCGATTGCGTTAATCCAAGAGCATCGGCTGCTTTTGTAAAGCTCGAAACTTCAGCCACTTTATTCAAAATCTCATATTTGACTAAGCTCATTCCCATTCCCACTTTGTACATGAATTTTTTTAATATTATTCATTATAAACATTCGTTTTACTAATCTCAATCCAAGATATATAGTAATTTTTAGTATAAAACTGTTTTAGTACACAGATAGAAGGTGCAAAGTGAGTAATCAAGGAAAAGCAAATTTATTAATGATCATTGTAACAATGTTTTGGGGATTGTCTTATACGTTTATGGTAATGGGACTTGAAACATTAGCTGTTTATAATGTGGTAGCTTTACGCTGTCTCATCGCATTTTTAGTTGCAGGTTTAGTCTTTTACAAACGAATGATAAAAGTCGATTTTAAAACATTAAAATACGCAGCTATTCAAGGTTTGCTGTTATTCATTGTGTTTGCACTTAGCTTATTGGGTTTAGAGACAACTTCCGTTGCCAACGCAGGCTTTATTTTAAGTCTTACAGTCGTCTTAGTGCCTATATTCAGTAGCTTTATCGACAAAAAATTACCGTCAAAAGCAGTAAGTTTTGCAATCGTAAGCACGATGATTGGTATTGCTGTATTGACGCTTCAACACTCTTTTACATTCCAAACTGGCGATATATTAGTTGCCATTGCAGCACTATGTTATTCAATTTATTTACTGTTAAACGGTCATTTTACACGTAGTGTAGAATCGATTTCCTATGGCATCTATCAACTCGGTTTTGCTGGCTTATACGCCCTAGTTTTAACACTGTTGTTTGAAACACCAACACTGCCAAACTCTACTACTTCTTGGATTGCAATTTTAGGGTTAGGTATTATTTGTAGCGCATTTTGCTTTGTTGGGCAAACTGTTGCACAACAGTATACATCTGCTACACATACAGGGCTAATTTTCTCGTTAGAGCCTATTTTCGCGGCTATGTTTGCTATGATGTTTATCGGTGAAGGACTATCAGTAAAACTACTTATTGGCGGAAGCTTTATATTGATTGGGAATCTTGTTGCACAATTGGAGCATTTACATATTTTACGATTTATGAGAAAACATGAGCATGAAAAAATTATGCATTAAGTTTGCACATGACATTTTAAATAAAAGAAAAAGTGAAATGGCTAAATGACCATTTCACTTTTTCTTATTTGCAGGCTATCCTGCCCATTATAATTATAGATAACGTCTCATTTGCTCAGCATCATTCAAGCGTTCTTCCGCTTTTAAACGTTCCTCACGTTGTGCCGGTGTCTCATGGACAGTCGATTTGGGTGGCGTTACTCGTGTATCGAACGGATCTAGTTGTGCCAGTTTTGATTCAGAGATAAGTGTCGACGTATTAGGATTGACAGTGTTGTCGTCATTATGCTCAGCATATAAGACAATAGCACCTTCCTCCACCAGTTGAGCATAATAAGCGGTTTGTCCTTCTGTAAGATCAAAGCGTTTTAGACCTTCTGTAACAGCAGTTTCACCTGTAAACCATGATTTAATTTGGTCAAACCAATTACCTGCCTCATGCGTTTTTACATCAACATTCGATTTCACATCGTCAATTTCATGAGCTTCTTTCGAAATAATATGAATTTCATCTGTGTCATAACCTTCCATGCGCATACATTTTAAAATATGAAACATCTCTTCTCTCGTATGGGCAACTTCAATTTTTGGGTTTTGTTCATTCATCATGTTCAATTCCTCCTAATTTGTAAGGCTTACTATGTATGTACCCCGACACTTTCGCAAAAAACCTTTTTTAAGCATCCTTTATAAAACTGTAATAATCGTTACATCATTTTGCCTTCTGTTGTCTTTTTGTCATATTGCTTGTTTGGCCATAAAAAAAGCACTTGGCATCGTCTAGTAAATGCCAAGTGCTTATATTCATTAAGCTGATTTTTTATCAAGAAACGCTTTTAACATCCAAGTATGTTTTTCAAGAGATTGATACATCGCATTCAGTAAATCTTCTGTACGGTCATCCCCTTCTTCTGCAGCTAACTGCATTGCAGTATGAATCGCTTTCATCTGCTTTTCAAAGTCTGAAATAGTAGTTGCTACCATTTCATCTGCTGTTTCTTTCCCTGTTGCTTCATCGACATGTGATAATTCAAGATACTCTTTTAATGTAGCTACGGGCTCTCCACCTTTAGACAGTATACGCTCCGCTGTATCATCGAAATTCAATGTAACCTCATTATATAATTCTTCAAATTTTGCATGGAGTGTAAAAAAGGCATTACCGGTTACATACCAATGATAGTTATGTAGTTTCGTATACAGTACTGACCATGTTGCTACGAGTTTATTCAATTCCTTGTTTAAATCTTGTGGCATAATTACCCCTCCAAATTATTGTTTTTTATAGGTTTTAGTATGCAATATAATGACGAACCCTGTCAAGTAGACAAATAAAATAAAAATAATTAGTGAAGTGAAAAATTTTCCTTCCTTAGTTCCTGAGACAGTAAATATATTCCACTTAGTGCTAGTTATTGTACAATGGAATAAAACCAATCTAACATAGGAGACTTTATGAAGATTACATTAAACGAAATGGCATTTGATGATATGGAAAATTTATATGCATTTGAGCTTGAAAACCGGACATATTTTGAAAAAATGGTGCCTAGTCGTGGCGAGGATTATTATGATTTTACTATTTTTAAAAAGAAAAACATTATGCTATTAGATGAGCAAGCGCAGAAGCTATCCTATTTCTATTTAATTAAAAATGAACTTGGACATATCGTTGGACGCATCAATTTAACAGATATCGATAAAGATCTACAGCTAGGTCATATCGGTTACCGAGTTGGTGAGAAACATATTGGCCAAGGTATTGCCAATAAAGCGTTACAGTTATTAATAGCGAGAGTGAGCAATCTAGGTATACGACAAATTGCTGCGAAAACGACAACAAACAATATAGCCTCACAAAAAGTATTAGAGAAAAATGGCTTTATCTTCACTGGTACAAGTAATGAGGAGTTTACCATGCATGGACAAAATGTGAAGTTTGTTTATTATCGTTGGAGCGTTTCGGAAGCCATTTTTAATGAGTAGAGTTGTTATTAAACTAGTAAACCACCTATCAATTTTATTTGATCGGTGGCTACTGTTTTTATGATTTTATTGAAATAATAAATTACTCCAAATCAATTATCTACCATGACACTATAGGGAATATGTTTAATAAACTTCCCTAAGTCAATCTTAAAGTAACTTTCAATATCTTCTTTAAGTTTTTTCTCTAAAGCTAAAAATGCATTGACAATATAATCTAAGTCAAAAACATTATAAACGCTAGATTTTGCCCAAATCGATTTTACTCGAGCTTTATTAGAAAAGGGTATTAGTGAAAGGATAGCTCCATCTTCATAATTATCATACTCTATTGAAAAATAATGAAATTCCAACCTCGCATCTTCTTTTAATTTTTCTTTCCACACATACAGAGACTTATAAAATTCCAATAAAGCTAGTTCTTCTTCAAAATATAACTCATCATTCATTTGAATTTGTAAAATAGCATCGACACTCAAAATACACGAAACATTTCGATTATCTTTATTTGAAATGTAGTCAGGTTCTCCACTAATCTTCACTTCAAAATCAATTGCTGTATGCGCATTCATTTACCATCCCTCCATCTAGTTTTCCTTATTTTTTATAGATTATAAAAGTACGGCATTTATTGGTCAATAAATAATAAAAAAACTCAAAGCGCTAATATAATTAGCGTTTTGAGCTTTACATTGTGCAAATTTTTATGATCATTACTCTTCATTTAGATTGTTAGTAGGGCTTTTTATGATTACACTACTCCCTCCCGATTGCAGACTTGCTAATTTCATCAATCGGTAAATCCTTTTATGATTATATTGTGTATTATATTTTTCATTTAGATATCGGGTCATTTTGCGATAGCCATAGTTCGTGTGTCCCTGTTCATATAGCTCGCTTATTTCTTTTAAAATCAAGTCATTTTCCTGTTGTCTTGTCGTTGGTGTCCGCTGTGTCCATTTATAGTAAGCAGAGCGTGCAATGCCTGCGCATTGACATAGTAGTGAAATCGAGTAGTTGTCGTTGTGATGCAATGCATGAATGGCCATATATTTATCTAGAGCATGCTTCTCCCCCTCTCCAGCTCCTCTAGCTTTTTTAATAACGCATTTTCGGTACGTAGCCGTTCATTTTCACGTTCCAGTTGTTTAATTTCGAGTTGGCATTGCTCTGCCGTTGTTCGCTCTTGGTCGTCTTTATTGCGACCGCGTTTATCTTGTAATGACACTTCGTCACCAGCTTGATATTTTTTAACCCATTGATAAACTTGTTGATAGGATACTTGATAGGTATTCGCTGTTAGTTGATAGTTGTTGTCGTTTTGTAAACAATAGTGAACGATTTGAATTCGTTCATCTAAAGTTGTTTTTCTTCCCTTTGGCATATGGTAGGCTGTCCTTTCGGCATATCCGTCATTTTTATACTATTATAATTGTTAAGGCTATGAATAGAAATGTAAATACAAAAAAAGCCCCCTTATTTTGTCGAGGGGGCTTTACTTACTCAGTTTTCTCAGTATTCAATTGTTCTTCTTCCACACGCTCTTCAGCTATTAATCGATTTTCACGCTGCTGAGGTGTCTCAGCATTATCTATCGTATCAATAAATGGCTCTGGTGCTGTAACACGCGGTTCCAACGGATTATGACGATAGCGATTTTCTTCTTGATCAATAGCAATCGTTACCGGTGCATCCGTTTCTCGCTCAGCAAATATGACAATCGCTCCATGCTCTACAAGCTGTGCATAATAAGCCGTTTGCCCTTCACTTAAATGAAAACGCTTGATGCCTTCCTTAACGGCCGATTCACCCGTAAACCATGATTTAAATTGATCTACCCAATTACCTGCCTCATGTGTTTTCACATCTGCATCCCATTTAATGTTTTCAAATGGTGTGGCATCTTTAGCAATAA
Source organism: Lysinibacillus sp. NPDC097195 (assembly GCF_044762075.1). Classification (NCBI taxonomy): domain Bacteria; kingdom Bacillati; phylum Bacillota; class Bacilli; order Caryophanales; family Bacillaceae; genus Lysinibacillus; species Lysinibacillus sp. NPDC097195. Next base: position 1,559,005 of record NZ_JBIWDP010000001.1, read on the forward strand.
TATGAATATCGCTTGTATGAAAGCCTTGACCATGTATCTTTGTTAATATATCGAGCATTTCCTCTTTCGAGTGTGCCACTTCAATATGTGGATTTTGTTCGTTCATGCTATTTATGTCCTCCTAATGTTAATGGCTCACTCAATACACATCGTATCAGAGGAATTGCCTTTACCGTTGTTCTTCGTTCGTTTTGATGTTACTTATTAAGAAATGCTTTTAACATCCAAGTATGTTTTTCAAGAGACTGATACATAGCATTTAGCATATCTTCTGTACGATCATCACCCTCTTGGGCTGCTAGCTCCATTGTAGAATTTGTAGCTTCCATTAACTTTTGGAAGTCTGAGATTGTAGATGCGACCATTTCTTCTGTCGTTTCTTTCCCCGTTGCTTCTTCAATATATGAGAGCTCTAAGTGTTCTTTTAATGTGGCTACAGGTTTACCTTCTTTTGAAAGAATACGCTCTGCAATTTCATCTAAATTTAATGTAGTTTCATTATATAATTCTTCAAATTTTTCATGTAGTGTAAAAAAGGAACTGCCAGTTACATACCAGTGGTAGTTATGCAATTTTGTGTATAATACAGACCATGTTGCTACTAGCTTATTTAGATGTTGATTTAAATTTTGTGTCATAATATCTCCTCCAATAATTCTTCATACTAGCCTTTAGTATTGGTTAGTTTGTGCATTGGCTATACCTCTTATTTTCCCCACTTTCACTTTTTCAAACATCATTATGAATATTTTTACGAAAAAATGAGCTACTAATATCGTCATTTTTATCTCTAAAATTATTTCACTTTTCGAAATAATTTCGTTATAATGGAATCACTTACGTTAAAAGGGGTGTTTTCACATGGAAGTATTACCATTACGCAAAGATGTTGCAGTGGAAGAAACATGGAATTTACAAGATTTACTTGAAAATGATGCTGATTTTGAACCTGCTTTAGCTCAGTTTGTTAAGGAAGCAGTAAAATTTGAAAGCACATATAAAGGTACTATTTCCGATGCGCAAAAAGTTATTGAGGTACTGACAGCCTTTGAAGCATTACAAGTCGGTATCGTGCCTCTTGGAACTTATGCAAGTTTAAATATTCAGGCGGATCGTACAGATGATGTCGCGCAAATGCGTGCAGCAAAATTTAGTACGGCCGTTGGTAAAATTAGCAGCTCTCTTGCATTTGTTCATAGTGAATTGCTTGCATTAGATGAAGCAATTTTAGAAGAAGCAGCTGCATCGAGCCCACTCTATCAACGCTATATAACAGAGCTTTTAAAACAAAAACCACATCAACTACATCCCGAAGTCGAAAAAGCGCTTGCTGCCTTGAGTTCTACGTTTGATGCACCTTATGAAATTTATAACACAACAAAGCTCGTTGATATGCATTTTGGTGAGTTTGAAGCCAATGGCAAAAAGCACCCGCTTAGCTATGTGTTATTTGAAAATGATTGGGAGCTTGAAACTGATACAACGACTCGCCGTGCTGCATTCGATGCATTTTCTAACAAACTGCGTGAGTATCAACAGACAACTGCTAAAGTATACAACACACATATCCAGCAAGAAAAAACAATTGCAGACTTACGTGGATTCGATTCTGTTATTGACTATTTATTATTCGACCAAGATGTAGATCGTTCACTATATAATCGTCAAATTGACTTGATTACGAAAGAGCTTGCCCCACATATGCGCCGTTATGCTAAGCTTGTGCAAAAAGCACATGGCTTAGAAAACATGACGTTTGCTGATTTAAAAATAGCGCTTGATCCTAGCTATGATCCAAAATTAACAATGGCTGAGGCCAAGGATTATGTTGAAAAATCATTAGCTGTAATGGGTAAAGATTACGAACAAATGATTGAGAGTGCTTTCAATGATCGTTGGATTGACTATGCTCCGAATAAAGGTAAATCTACGGGTGCATTTTGCTCAAGCCCATACGGCACTCATCCTTACATTTTAATGTCATGGAATGAACGTATGAATGAGGTGTTTACGCTTATCCATGAACTTGGTCACGCCGGGCACTTCGTCAATGCACATGCACATCAATCTTATTTAAATAGTCGCCCATCCCTATACTTTATTGAGGCGCCATCGACAATGAATGAAATGTTGCTAGCAAACTATTTATTAACACATAACGATGATAAACGCTTTAAACGTTGGGTTATTTCTAATATCGTAGCAAAAACGTATTATCATAACTTCGTAACACATTTATTAGAAGCAGCCTATCAACGCAAAGTGTATGAATTAGTTGACGCAGGCGAATCAGTTAATGCCACTGTGTTAAATAATTTAAAACGTACAGTTTTAGAAGATTTCTGGGGCGACACTGTCACTATTTCAGAAGGCGCTGAGCTAACTTGGATGCGCCAGCCTCACTATTATATGGGCTTATACCCATACACATATAGTGCTGGCTTAACAATCTCTACTCAAGTATCCCAACGCATATTAAAAGAAGGCGATACTGCTGTAGAAGAATGGCTAAAAGTATTACAAGCAGGTGGCACCAAATCCCCTGTTGAATTAGCACAAATGGCAGGTGTGGACGTTACAACAGATCAACCGCTACGAGATACCATTGCTTACATTGGTCATTTAATTGATGAGCTTGAAAGACTAACAGCTGAAATAGAAGCTTAATAGTGTTCACGTTACCATCTACGTTCTAATACGTAGATGGTTTTCATTTTTTAGTTCTACACGATAAAACTCTTACATATACTAGAATCAGGGCTCGCCCCAACAACTTTTTTGATATTTCAAAATAGATAATCATTTTTCTTCGTACAAAAGTACCGTTATTATTAAGAGTACGCAATTTATTTAGCAAAAATCCACTAACAATTTTCAAAGGAAGTGTTCTAATTATGGTAAAACGTAATGATCCATGCCCATGCGGTAGCGGCAAAAAATACAAAAAATGTTGTGAAGGTAAACAGCAAGTTACAGTAGAAGCTGTAGCAATCGAAGAACTAGAGCGTGTACTACAAACATTCTATCTAGAATATCCAGAACGCAAAGATGTTCGTGCTTATATCGAACATGTTGGTACATGGCAGCCTAAATTAGAGAGCGTACTACAACGTGAGCTGATTGAAGCGATTGCGTTAGACGACTTCTTCTTCCATCAAGAGCCATCTATTTGGAAAGGTTATTTAAAGAAAGCGAAGAAAAAGACGGTGAGACCTTCTACGTTAAAAGTGCTAGAAGGCTGGTCACAACCAACATTATTTATCGGTACAGTGACTGTTGTTGAGGAAAAATATTTTAAAGCGAGTCATGTTTTATCGAATGAAGAAATTTATATTCGTCGCGAAAATGATAAGCCAATTCCTGAGGGCATGCATGTCTTTGCATTCATCCTTCCTGATGGCACGAAGCAAGAAGCCCATTATTTAGCGGTGTCTACACTTATATTCTTCCCACAAGACCATGAAAAGGTATTTGTGAAACTAAAAGAAAACTTCGAGGCTTCTGATAAGAAGGTTCAAACATTCTTAAAAGAAGATCATCTTTCATTCTGGGAACTCCTTGTATCGAATGGCTATAAAGGTGAGGAATTCACTAGCTTCGAGAACGGTGTTATTGCACAAGTGAAGGAATTCCTTGAGCAAAATGAGCGTGAAACAGCGCCAATGCTTGAATTATTGGAAGATTACTTAATCGAAGGACAACCATCTGCACGTAAAGAAGCGGCCATCGCAGCAGGTGCCATTCGTTACGGTCAGGAAAAAGAGCTATTTGAATCGCTTTCTTTAACAGTAAAAGAAATTGCAGCGACTTTCGATATTTCTCCTTCCTCTTTAACAAAATACTATCAAGACTTAAGTCAATACGCTGAAACAAAATAATAAATAGAAAAAGTGTTAGATTGATTGCATTCAATCTAACACTTTTTTGCTATGGTGGTACTTTCACCTAGTTTTGTGGCGATTCTCATGAGTTTACTGGGTATTCATGGGCTTCTATCGGCGATTTCTCTAGGTTTACCGGCGATTCATAGACTTCTATCGGCGATTTTTCTAGGTTTACCGGCGATTCAGGGACTTCTATCAGCGATTTCTCATTGCCTATAAATAGAAAAAAGCTACGTATGTTATCTGCATTGCAGAACAACAAGGTAGCTTTTTCTATGGTAACCAACCATTTGTATTATTTCCGAACATATAGTTATTTATGCAAGTTCAGCACAATATATGATTATTTTCATGTATAAAAATTTCTGATTGGGTATTTTTGTGAGAGTTTTTACCATTAAAGCTTTATTTACTATATACTTTCATAAGCTCTTCCCCTAAAAATTGCAGTCGCTCCCCTACTGTACATGCCTCAATACAAAAACGATGGGCTCCTTGTTTCCCACGTTCTTTCCGCAGTTGCTTAATGACTAAGCAATCAGCACAGTACATATCATGTAGTTCATCAATATCTTTCATAACCATCACTTTATCCATTAAGAACATTCGCCCCTTTCACGTCCAAATTTCATGTCTTTCTATTATGAAGTGAACATTGTGTACAAGCAACTATTTTGTTCATCCTTATTTAACAAAAACTGTTTCATTCTTTTGGAGGTTGTCAAACAGCACGATTGCTGTACAATAAAATGGAAGTCTAATCGCAAAGTAGGGATTTTCATGTTAGAGGTCTATATCGATGCGGCAAGTGCAGGCAATCCTGGTCCTAGCGGCATTGGCATTTTTATTAAAGGAGAAGGCCATCACGTACAAATTAGTGAATACATCGGCCATACAAATAATCATATTGCCGAATTCACCGCCTTAGTGCGCGGCCTAGAGGAAGCACAAAAGCTTGGTTCAAATCTCGTCTCCGTCCGTTCCGATTCAAAAGTGGTCGTTGCATCTATAGAAAAAGAATATGTCAAAAACGAAGAATTTAAACCTTTTCTTGAGCAAGCATTAAAACTGGTTAGCAACTTTGATTTATTTTTCATCAAATGGATCCCAGATGGACAAAATAAAGCGGCCGATGCATTGGCACGCAACGCCATTCAAAGAGAAAAAAATTAATAAAAATATAGTGGGGATTGCTCGCTAAACAGCAATCCCCTATTCGATTATTTTTAATTCATTGTATGTTTCTAAAAGTCCACGATAGGAACTTTCTTCAGAAAACCAAAGTTTTTCATCGTTACAAAACTCTACAAATTTAAAAAATTCCTTTTTCAGCTCTTCTTTAAAAGGTTCAATTGGTACAAGAAAAGACTGATAACGATCAAGTTGAATTTCATAAAATTGCCCATTTTCTCGAATTGTAGTATCGATATAAGGATAATTATCCAAAAAAATGATATGATGATTGCTTCCATCATATCTACTTTCTAAAAGATAACTAAAAGTACTCCACGTATCTAACAAACATTCCGTTATTTGCGCTTCACCAAAAATAACCACATCATTATAAATCAAACTCACAAAGCCACATAGATAATCGCCTTCGTTTTCTTCTAAAATGTTGTATGCCTTATCAACTGCTAAAGGATTAGTAATAGGTACAGCATCAGTTATTACTTCTGGAAAATTGCTATCATATTGTCGACCAATAAATGTATTTATTTTTAGCGCATTCATAAAAGCACCCCGTTCCATGATGAGTCTTCTGTTATAATCTATTGTAGGGACAGCTCAAAAAAGTAATTCATCATATGTTTCTAATAGTGCTCGATATAAACTATCTTCGGCGAACTGTAGTTTTTCATTTTTACAAAACTCCACAAATTTAAAAAACTCCTTTTTCACCTCTTTTTTAAATAACTCTATAGGAACTAGAAAGCACTGGTGTCTATCCAAATGGATTTCATAATACTGACCATTTTCTTGAATGGTAGTATCGAAATAGGGATAATTATCTAAAAAAACAATCCTATGACTTCTTCCATCATAGTGAGTATCAAAAATATAAATTAAATCACACCACGTATCTAATAAATCTTCCGTTATTTGCTCTTCACCAAAAATCACCACATCATTATAAATCAAGCTGACAAAGCCACATAAGTAATCACCTTCATTTTCCTCTAAAATCTTCTGTGCCTTTTCCACAGCTAAAGGATTGGTAATCGGGTAACTTTCAATTTTATAAACAGGAGCATATATATCTTCTTCCCCTATAAATGTTTCGATTTTTAGTTTATTCATACGAAGCACCACACATTTTGAAAATGATTCATGTATTAAAAGTTAAATTTATCTATCTTCATGTTGAAGTAATTCATCATATGTTTCTATAATTCCCCGATATAAACTGTCTTCGGCGAACTGTAGTTTTTCATTTTTACAAAACTCCACAAATTTCATAAATTCTTTCTTCACTTCTTTTTTGAATGGCTCTTTAGGCAACAGATAGCGTCGAGAACTATCAAGTTGAATTTCATAAAATTGATCAATTTCTTGAATTGTAGTGTAGTAATAGGGATAATTATCTAAAAAATTTATCTCCTCTTTGCTCCCATCATAACTACTTTCTAAAATATTACTTAAACTACTCCACGTATCTAATAAACTTTCCGTTATTTGCTCTTCGCCAAAAATGACCACATCATTATAAATCAAACTGACAAAGCCACATAGATAATCGCCTTCGTTTTCTTTTAATATCTTCTGTGCCTTTTCCACTGCTAATGGATTGGTAATAGGAAAACTTGCGATTGTATAAACAGGGGCATTTAAATCTTCTTCGCCTATAAATGTTTCGATCTTTAGTTTATTCATACAAAGCACCACACTTTTTTTGAAAATGAGTCTTAAATTAAAGGTTTAAATTTGGGGACTGCTCGATAACTTCAAACAGTCTCCAGTCTATAATTTTGCCTTTTAAATATTTATCTTTCCTCTTGTTCAAGTAATTCATCATATGTTTCTAAAATTCCCCGATATAAACTGTCTTCGGCGAACTGTAGTTTTTCATTTTTACAAAACTCCACAAATTTCAAAAATTCTTTCTTCACTTCTTTTTTGAATGGCTCTTTAGGCAACAGATAGCGCTGAGAACTATCAAGTTGAATTTCATAAAATTGATCAATTTCTTGAATTGTAGTATCAGTAAAAGGATAATTATCTAAAAAAACAATTCTATGACTTCTTCCATCATAATGACTATCAAAAATATAGATTAAATCACACCAAGTATCTAATAAACTTTCGGTTATTTGCTCTTCACCAAAAATCACCACATCATTATAAATCAAACTGACAAAGCCACATAAGTAATCACCTTCATTTTCCTCTAAAATCTTCTGTGCCTTTTCCACAGCTAAAGGATTGGTAATCGGGTAACTTTCAATTTTGTAAACAGGAGCATTTAGATCTTCATCACCTATAAATGTTTCGATTTTTAGATTTTTCATATAAAACACCATACTTTCTACTTATTTTCCATTAGGATATGCTGAACTAACATGTCCATATTTATTAACCACTACTTTATATTCAATTCCATTTACTCTTGCAGTCACATCTATCCCCTCTTTTTTAGTTAGCTGTCTAGATATAGCAGATTTATTATTATTAATTACCTTTGTAACAATATTTTTAATATCATTAACCGACAAATCCGGATCAAAAAACGACTTATTTTCTTTTCCAGTCCAATAATTCGGATGATGTCTTTCTAAAATATGTCTCATTTTAGCTTTCGTAAAATAAACCTTTTTACCGCCGCCTACATCCAATGTGATATCTGTAAAGTTGGCTACAGCTTTTTTCGCCGCATCTTTTGATTTGCTGTAATATGAGCGTTTGCCAATTTGCAGGATTTTTTTAGTCCCGATTTTTTTTATTGTATATTGAATAATCGCACTACCGATTCTGTATACAATGGCATGTATAATCGATGCCTCTAATCTTGCAGGATTGCTTTCATACGTTTCCTGCGTTTCTAAATTCATAAAGATTGTACTATATTGGTCATCTTCCAGTTGTTGCATCGTCACACGATAATGGTTTTGCTCAACGATGCCGTTTTCTTCGATCACACTATCAATCACTATTTCTTCGCTTTCACTATCAAACTTGATGTCTAAATCGGCTTTTAAAGCCTCGGACTCAAAAGTTGTTTGGACAAGTAATTCGTTATTATATATTTCAATATTGCGAATATTTATCGTACTATCATCTGAATATATAAGATTTTTATTTAATTCATCGTATAGTTCTTGTTGATATGTTTCTGTATTAATGTTCTGAATATCATCTACGGAAATCATCACAATAGGCTCATCAGATACTACATCATCTTCCTGTGCAGCAATCAAATGGGGCCCAATATTTGCAAATAGCAACCCTGCAATAATAATAGATATGAAGTGTTTTTTCCATTTCATCGTTTCATTTCTCCTTTATTATTGTATAAATATTGTACCTTTGCCATATTCAGCTTCATTCCAAAAATCTTTTGTTACAGTATATTGTTGTAAGTAAGCATTGAAATTTACTTTTGTCTCAACCTCCTTATATGTTTCTTTCAACTGAATAAATAGATTTGTTGCATAGGCAGCTGCAAAAGAGGTTCCCGTAAAGTCAGATGCTCGCCCATTATGATTAATACTTAGTACATTCTCCCCGTGAAAAACATAATTAATTTTTCCAATAGCTGAAAAAGAGGAGCGTTTATTTTGTTCATTAATGGAACCAATGGATAGTACACCATCCAATTTTGCTGGATAGTCGGTTGCTAAACCATATGTATTGCCAGCTGCAGCGACAATAGTAATCCCTTGTTCTAATGCTTTGTTAATAGTAGATTCTAATTGTGCATTTGGTGTTTGAAAACCAAAACTAATATTCACGAAATCTACCTGTTTATCTATACACCAATCAATAGCTTCTATTAAATGGTCAATTGAGCCATTGCCTTTTTCATCTAACAGTTTAATATCATATATTTTTAATTTCTTACTAATTGGAGCTTTTTCTTTACCTACAATAATTCCCGCAACTGGCGTACCATGATTAAAATCATCAACAATCTTTTCTCCAGGATGAATGAGATTGACTTCTTCAAATATGACGCCTTGAAAGAAATCCAACTCTTTAGTAATACCACTATCCAGTACAGCTACTTTTATATAGTGGTTGTCACTTTTTATTGCCAATTGTCCAAGGGTTAAATAACAAAGAAAAAAAATAATCAGTGACAAAAAGACACCCAATTTTTTATTGATAGCGTTCACCACCTTGCTATGTAGTTGTTAAAATGAATTCCAACATGGATGGGCAGTTATTCTGTAGGCTTTTTCGTAGTGAAGTGATGGTCATGTTGGAAAATTAAAATAGATTTAGATAAAATCCTTTTAGTTCTCTACAAGACAAAATGAAGTTTTTCAAGAGAAGATTTTTTAAGATTATTCTAAATTCTCATTATAAAAAGTGTCAATCAATTTAATGGAGATTTCCATGCAAATTTTACATAATGGCGATTGCTATTAGTTTCGTGGCGTTTCTTAAGGATTTCGTGGCGTTTTCTATGGTTTTCTTGGCGATTTCCGGGGGTTTCGTGGCGTTAGCTGAAGTTTTACTGGCGATTCTTGAAGCGTCATCCCAGCGTTAATGTGTGCCCGCGGAAAACCCCGCGCGTAGCGAGGGTTGTGGCTTACGGTGTGCCCGCGGAAAGCATCCGCCCGAAGCGAAAATCAACGGCCCTATTTATCTCTATAAAAAAAGCCATCTCAAATGAGACAGCTTCTATCTTATTTTAAATTCCTTTGTAAAAAGGCTTTTGTCCGCTCGTGCTTTGGATTTGTAAAGAATGCTTCTGGATCGTTTGCTTCGATGATGTCGCCGCCATCCATAAAGACGACTTTGTTGGCGACTTCGCGGGCAAAGCCCATTTCGTGTGTCACAACAATCATTGTCATTTGATCTTCTGCTAAATCTTTCATCACTTTTAATACTTCGCCTGTCAGTTCTGGATCAAGGGCAGATGTCGGCTCATCAAATAATAAAATTTGAGGGTTCACCATTAGTGCACGTGCGATTGCAACGCGTTGTTTTTGACCGCCCGATAAATTCGCTGGATAAACTTGTGCTTTGTCAGCAAGACCGATTTTTTGTAGTAAATCCTGACAGCGCCGGCTAATGGCTTCAGCTGATTCTGTTTTCAGTAAGCCTGGCGCTATTTCAAGATTTTGCTGAACTGTTAAATGTGGGAATAGGTTAAAATGCTGAAATACCATACCCATTTTTGCCGTAATTTTTTTACTATCCTGTTGCTTGGCATATACGCCATCTCGGACTAAATAGTCACCATCGATACAAATGCTTCCCCCATTGATTTCTTCTAAATGAATTAAGCTTCGAAGCATGGTACTTTTACCAGATCCCGAAGGTCCAATAACCGCTACGACATCGTTTTTTTCTATATTAAATGTGATCGTCTTTAGCACCTCTAACGCGCCAAAGGATTTCTTCAAATTCGATACTTCAAGCAGTGCCATTCGTGTCACCTCTATTCAAATTTAAAACGTTTTTCTAGCCACTTAAAGAATATTGTTAAGACAAGCGTCATCACTAAATAGATAATACCTGCAATAAAGAACGGCACAATGGTAAAGTCACGGTTGACAGCTGTTTGTGCAAAATGCAGTAATTCCGGTACAGCGACAGCGTAAAGAAGTGCTGTGTCCTTAATTAACGTGACCGATTCATTCGATAAAGCCGGTAATGCTACGCGAAACATTTGTGGCAAAATAATGCGTGTCGTCGTTTGCCATTTTGATAATCCTAATACTTGTGCCGCTTCATATTGACCTTTATCGATCGCTAATAAGCCACCACGGAAAATTTCCGCAAAATAGGCGGCGTAATTTAAAATAAAGCCAAGACATGCAGCAACGAAACGATCAAGCACCATATATTCACCGATTACTGGTACCATCGGCAATCCGAAGCAGATTAATAACAATTGTAGTAACAGCGGTGTGCCACGCATGACATAAATATACGTATGAGCAAGCCAAGACAGTGGTTTGATACGACTTTTTGCGGCTAATGTAAGTAAGAAACCAAGTGGAATCGATACTACGATGGCGATAATGAACAACAGCACCGTCATTTTTGCACCATCAAGCATCGGCAAAATCATTGTTTGCCAGTAATCCGCCATAACTATTTTCCCTCCAAAAAGATAAGAGTTTCACGAGGAAACTCTTATCAGATAACATTCAATTATCTTGTACTAATAAAGAAATTCCTTTATTTCAATACTTTATCTTCACCGAACCATTTAGTAGAAATTTCAGCTGATGTACCATCTTCATTCATTTTATCTAAAGCGGCTTGAAGCTTTTCTAATAATGCTTCGTTGCCTGGTTTGACACCAATACCATATTGCTCAGGTGCTAGTGATTCATCTAATAATTTGAATGTTTCAGGCTCCTGCGTCATGTAATATTCCGCCACAACGGCATCAATAATGACTGCATCTAAGCGACCTGTTTTTAAATCGGTTAAAGCTAACACATTATCCGCAAACTCTGTAACATTTTTTACTTCTTTGTGGATTGGGTTGGCATTCAGTGCTTCCGCAGCTGAAGATTGTGCTTGAAGACCAACTTCTTTTCCTGCTAAATCGTTAAGTGTTTTAATCGATGATTTTTTTAATGTAATGACTGCTTGCGAATTTTCCAAATAAGGCTTTGTAAATAATACCTTTTCTTTGCGCTCATCTGTAATGGTATAACCGTTCCAAATTAAGTCGATACGACCGCTTATTAATTCTGCCTCTTTCGTTTTCCAATCGATTGGTTGAAATTCTGCTTCCATGCCCATATGTTCGGCAGCAGCACGTGCTAAGTCGATATCAAAGCCTACGATTTCGTTTTTATCATCACGGAATCCTAAGGGCGCAAACTTGTCATCGATTCCGATTATCACTTTATTTGTTGTTTTAGAAGAATCAGTCGAACTATCAGTGGCACTCGACTTGTCTCCAGAGTTACCACAAGCTGCTAGAGCAAGTATCGCTGTCAGCATGAAAAGTAATGTAAAAATGCGCTTCATGATTAAATATCCCCTTACTTAATAGATTGATTGCTATATAGCAGTAATACTTTCTCTTGCTAAACTACTAATGTGTTAAAGGATATCAAAATGATGTATTGTTGTCAATATCTTAATTGAATTATTAGAATATTAGATTTGAGTTTGATTTAAAAAACAGTTCAACCAGAATGCTCCGGTTGAACTGTTTAAATGTCTATATTATTTATGTTGTTGCTTTAACCACTCAATCGCAACATTGGCATGTAAAGCGGCGCCATACTTAAACATGTCCTCGTTTTGGCGCATCCTAGGATTGTGCACTGGCGCCTCACCTTCTTTACCTGTACCTAACACGACAAATGCGGAAGGGACTTCTTGGGAAATGTAAGAAAAGTCTTCTGAACCACCGAGATATCCGTTATCCACTACATTTTCGGAACCAACTACATGTTCTAAAAACGGCGTAATAGCATCGATAAATTGTGGATTATTATAGGTTGTTGGCGTATGGAATTCAATCGTACTGTATTGCCCGCGCCATGCTTTTACAGTATGGTCAATCATCTCTGTGATGCGTTGACATAAATGGTCGCGTGTTTTTTGGTCATAGCTACGCATATTGCCTTGTAAAACGGCTTTGTCTGGAATAATATTTGTCGCCGTACCACCACTCATAGCACCTACAGAAAATGTCACACTATGATTTGGATCTGCTTCTCGTGTCATTAATAAGTTTAAACTTGTATAAAGTTGATTCATTATCATATTCGCATCAATTGTTTTATGTGGTTGTGAGCTATGGCCACCATTACCTTGAATATTGACGATATAGGTATCCATCGCTTGCGTTAACGTTCCTTTATGGACAGATAATGTGCCCGCTTGTTGATCAGGCATAATGTGAATACCAAAAGCGGCATCTACTGTAGGGTTTTGTAGCAACCCATCATCTATCATGAGTTTAGAACCGTAGCCCCACTCTTCACCTGGTTGGAACAATAATTTAACTGTCCCCTTTAACTCCGCTTCACGGTCTTTCAAAATTTGAGCAGCCCCTAATAGCATGGCAACATGGGAATCATGACCACACGCATGCATCACACCAGGATTTTTTGATGTAAAATCACAGTCTACTTCTTCTTCGATTGGTAATGCATCCATATCTGCCCGCAAAAGAATACAAGGTGCTCCCTGTCCAATTGTTGCGACTACACCTGTACATTGGTTTTGCGAACCAAAACCTGCTATTTCGTATTTTGCTTGAATGTCAGGTGGCACAACCCCGCATTGCTTGTGTGCTATGCCCATTTCGTCAAGACGTTGTTGAATATATTTTTGCGTATTTGGCAGTTGAAAGCCAATTTCCGGATATTGATGTAAGTAGTGACGATCTTTAATAATTTGTTCTTCATATTTCTTTGAATGTTCTAAAATATTCATTCTGTAAATTCCCCTTTATTATTTAGAGTCTATTAGAATGGTCCTAACCCCATATAGTGCGCAATTAATATTAAAACAAATGCTGCGAAATGTAGTAATAAGAATAGTTTCACAGAAAACTTCACCCACGCCGCATAGCTAACATTCGACATACCTAGCGCTGCCATTAGCCCGCCTGATGTCGGCCATAAATAATTGGTAAAGCCATCACCAAATTGATAGACGACTACCATGACTTGTTGATTAATCCCTAATATTTTCCCTAAAGGCCCCATAATAGGCATTAAAATAATCGCCTTGCCACTGCCTGAAACAACGAAGAAGTTAAAGAAGATAACAACGATGAAAAGTACCAGTAATGTAATAATTGTGCCCGTATTACTTAGGACATTCGATAAAGAATGCACCGCTGTATCAATAATTTGCGCTTGCGTCATTAAAATCATAACTGAACGTGCAAAGCCGATTGCTAGACCTGTAGGCAATAATCTCGCCGCACCGACACCAAATGTTTCAGCAGCCTCGCTCGGATTAAGTTTTAAAATAATGACTAAGAAGATTGCATAGATAGCATAGACAGCAGAGAGTTCAGGCATGCCCCATCCAAGTTTAATAGCCCCGAATGCACTACCTACTAGTACAACAACTAAACCTAATAATGCGAACTTTCTAGAGAGCGTCAATTCTTCCTCTTCATACTCTGCGGTTTTTGAATTTTCTAACTCCTCTAAATATTCCTCAGCTACAATACTTTTACGAGGATCTGCCTTTGTTTTATTGGCATAGCGCAAAATATAGATGATGGAAATCAGAATAAAGACGATTAACGCAACAATACGAAACGCTAGTCCAGAATAAATCGGTAAACCGACGATTGTTTGACTTACCCCTGTCGTATAGAAATTGACAACGCCCGCAGTAAAACCAATAGCTAAACCGACAGTCGGAATGGCGAAAGCCGTAATACGGTCATACCCCAAGCCCATTACAACTGCCATTGCAAGCGGAATAAATGGAATACCCCCTTCTCCAAAACCGATTGTTCCTAATATCGAGAACAATACGAGTAAAGAGACGATAATGAGCTTTTCTTTCCCTGCTGCAACACTTAATAATTTATGGATGCCAGCTGCAATGGCACCAGACTTTTCAAGAATAAATAATGCGCCACTTGCAAATAGCAACATAACAATGATATCTGCGGATTGCACAACCCCGTTATGTAAAGCGGTGAAAAAATCCATAAACCCGATTGGCTTTGCTTGCGCCACATACGCAAATTTCTCTGTATTGAGTTCTGTGATCCCAGTATCCGGATTGACGTTCCGTTCATACTCCCCACTTGGTACAATCCATGATAGTAACACGACGAGTAGCATAACGAGCATAAACATAATGTAAACATGCGGGAAATTAATTCCCTTTCGTTTTTGCTTTGATGACATGTGAATTCCCCCAAATCCCCTTTGCGCTTGGCAAAATTATAGTTTAATTAATGCTGTAAATAAGTCCACACCTGATTCGATTAACTCATCGCGGAAATCGTATTCATGTGTATGAACATGCGGATACTCTTCACCATTACCAATAAAGCAATACGCTCCTTTTGTGCGCTTAGTAAAATGACCAAAATCTTCTGAGCCACGGAAAGCCTCGTCCAGCTCAATTAATGCCATGCTTTCAGCTTTGGCAGCAACACGAATTTTGTCTGCACTTTCTTTATGATTGAACGTTTCTGGGAATTCATCATTATAGTCAAAACTTACTTGTAATCCATATTGTTGTGCTTGCTCTTTGGCGAAATTCTCAAGGTTTTCTTGCAGTTGATTTAACTCATCTTCGTAAAGCGCGCGTATTGTTAAACGCAGCGTTCCTGTTGATGCAGCAATACCAAAGGCATTTTCCCCAACATCGATTTGTACAACGGTACAAAGAACGAGCCCTTTATTACGTTGTGAGGAAGTAAATTCAGGGATCATATTCACAAGATTAGCAATCGCAAATGCAGGATTAATGCCCTTTTCTGGCTGACTAGCATGTGTAGGCGAACCTTGCATATGAATCGTCATCCCTTTTGACGCACATAATGCCGTACCATCAATAATTCCTACCGCTTTATATGGTAGGCCACTCATATTATGGTAAGCAAAAATTTCATCGATCTTGTGCTCTTTAATGAAATCGACACATTGAATGGCTCCATCACCTGTTTCCTCAGCAGGCTGGAAAAGGAAAAAAATGTTTTTGTCTGCACCGTGTTGGTCGATTTCGAGTGCAAATCCCGCTAATGTGGCAGCGTGACCATCATGCCCACATTTATGCGCTTTTCCTGGAAATTGAGAAGACCAAGCAAGATCAATCACTTCATCCATTGGAAGGGCATCATAATCTGCTCGGAAAGCAATATTTTGTTTCGCTGATTGTGCATGATAGATGGCATAAAACCAGTTACCTTTATCAACAATCTCCAACTTTGTATACGTTTTCAAAAAGGAGATTAAATGCTGCTTTGTCCATACCTCTTCGTTCGAAAGTTCAGGATGTTGGTGTAATTCATGTCGCAATTGTTTCGCTAACTCAAAGTTTTGACTTTTCAATGTATATTTTCCTCCTAAAACAGCTGATTTTTCACCCTTCAAAACTCTTTATCTAGTAGGGTAATTCATCATCTAAATTTCTGTATATTGTATATTATATTTTATATTTTAATTTTTTCAACAAAAAAATAATTCTGCCTTTTTCAAGACAGAATTATTTTTTGTGTGTAAACGAGCAAATTTCTACTTAAAGTGGGATAAGCTCTGCTTTATCAATATTCCAATGTACTTCTTTCATGTAACGCTCTAATTCAACGATTTCACCTTTTGCAAACATTTCTACCATTTTGCGATGCTCGTTATTCGTTTGCGTCAAACGTTTCTTTGTTATTTCAGCCTCACCCGAATGATCAAAGTTTTTCAAAAATTTCTTTTGTAACTGCAATAGAAGATTTACAAGACTTTTATTCGGGCAAACGGATAAATAAACACC
The DNA here is from genome assembly GCF_044762075.1 of Lysinibacillus sp. NPDC097195. Classification (NCBI taxonomy): domain Bacteria; kingdom Bacillati; phylum Bacillota; class Bacilli; order Caryophanales; family Bacillaceae; genus Lysinibacillus; species Lysinibacillus sp. NPDC097195. The sequence goes on from NZ_JBIWDP010000001.1 coordinate 1,575,501, forward strand.
ATGAAAAGCTTCCTGCATTTTATGATACATAGAGAAATTACCTGTATTAATAGCTAAATCAATACTTTGAATATAAAACTCCATTTCATTCATATGCTTCTCAGTTAAAAAAGGTGCAGCCAACGCTGCGGCCAAACCATCCAATGCGCCAATAATAAAATACGTTTCCTTTGCTTCTTCCGTTGTCAGACTTTTAATAATAAACCCTTTTCTCGGTACATTTTCTAATAGCCCCTCGGAAGAAAGCTGGATTAAAGCCTCCCTAACCGGCGTTCTACTGACATTCAAGCTTTCACTAATGGCACTTTCATTTACCTTTTTTCCTGCAATTAGATTGCCGTTATTAATTTGATCTACGATATAATTATAAACATGGTCTTTTAGTGATAAATAATTATTCATAAAGGTACCTCAATATATATTATTTTTTAATAATTCCTTTACAACTACTATACACTTTTTTCTAGTAATTTAACCATAGTCGTTGCAGATTAGTATTCAAATCTAGTAGTTTTCTATCCTATAATAATTTTTATCAATTATGTTCTATTTTCCATGTAATGCATTAAAAACGCTCGATCTTCTGGAAACGATAAATGCATTGTCTTTAAATCTTCAAGTGTTTTCCAAGCAATATCATAAATTAAGTTATCTGGGTCTTGAATCGTTCGTTCTCCCCCAATTATCTTCACTAAGAAATATTGAACTTCAATCGCTATATTATATGTACTTACTTTGCCTTGCTTCTTCTTTATTTCATCGACTATTTCAACAATAAATCCAGTCTCTTCTTGAAATTCTCTAAGGCAACATGCTTCATACGTTTCATTAGGTTCTAATCCACCTGATGGTACCGTCCATGTTTTCTCTTCTTCTGGCTTTCCTTGTAATACCATTAACAGTTCATTCTGTTCATTTATACAAATGCCTGAAGAGCCAAACCATTGATCCATCTATACTCCCCCTATGTCCAAGTTTTTTCATTTTGATTCTTGGTTCTATAATTCCACAAAAAAAGCGTTATTCCCTTTTTAGGAATAACACCTGAATTGACTTGATACATGTCTCCTTAATAAACATTCTTACTGTAATGTCCTTCTACATAGCCACCTACTGGAGAATTTTTTGTACCTAGTTTTTCATTTCATTGATTTGCTCAAGGGCAAAGACGACTTATTTACAATGTAAATATTCCCAAATTTATATTGAGGAATGATAGCTAAAGATTTAATATTAATTGTGTCAACCTTATTGCCCAACTTAAAATCATTATATTTTTTGTAATATAAAGGAAAATTAGCTTCCCAGACTCGCCATTTCATTAAATTGGTATAATACTACTTCGGTACTTCAATAAAAATAATGAATCGGCAAAGATTATGGTAATGATTATTTTTCAAAAGAAACACATCATTATATGGTGTTTTAAAGGAGTGACCAAATGATAGAAACTATCTCAATAAATAAATTATGTACAGCCCAAAAGCAAACGAATTTTGTCATGTTAATCCCTAAACTACCGGCAACATACGCAATTGATAATATTACTGTAAGAAAAGAATCGCCTACCGTACGTTCTTCGTTGCGCTTTGAAATAAAAAATAAAACAGGCATCATAAGAATTAAACAGTTCTTTTATGATTGGGCAGTCCCTGTCATTACCGCTGATACAAATCTAGTAGCTCAAGGCAAATCTTTTCAAATTGATGGTATAGTGGGATTTTTAGGAACGGATTATAAAGGCAATCAAGCTGTATGCTTTGCTAAATGGTTTACTACAATCGAACTATCTGTTTTACAAGGGGTTTATCAGGAAGAAGAACTGTTGTTCATTTTGAAAAGGTTAGAACCCATTGATCCATCCTCTATAGAAAGCTTAGGCAGGCAATCATTTGCTACAAGCAGCTTTACTTCACGTTATAAAAAACCTAAATGGGATAAAGAAGATGAAGTTACTAGAGTCACTTGGTTCAACCATGACACTGCGCTTTTAAAAGATTCGTTAACAGCATTTCCTATAGCTCCTCCTGCAATCGTAGAGGAATACTTTTTAGATTCGATCGGCTTTCAAACGTATTCTTGCGGTTCAGAATTACACCTACTATATAGATCTAAAACAAACTATACGGATGGATTTTGGCTGTGGGTTGCCCCTAAAGCACTATCTGATCCGCTTCCGAAGCTGACTGGACATAATATTGGTAAAAGGCAGAGTTGGAATATAAAAAAGATACAAAGTAACAAAAAAAGTTGCCCCATTAAAGAATTTATCGTATGTAGACAAAACACTACCTATAATGGTTGGAGGATACATTGGGAAAGAGAGCATTATATCTATCACTTATATGTAAGACCTTCTACTGAATTCACACTTAGCAAACTTTATAATTTTTTAGTTTTATTACATTCGAAATATTGAAAAAAAAGCAGCCATTTTCAAAATGGCTGCTTTTTTTTTCACATGGGAACTGCATGAAGTCGTTTTTATGCCCCCCGATATTTCCCTAACATAATTTCATCATAGTATTTATCTAATTGCGGTAAACCTAATTCTTCTGCTATTTTAAGCTCAGCTTCCTTATCATATTCCACCCTAATAAATTGAATGGCATTGTTTGCGCATGTTCCATCCAGAATGGCATATGAGGCTGTCGTCAAGTCGAGTGAATTTCCTACACTTCCAACGTTACATAGAATGCCATTTGTGTATGTATGTAAAAAAGTTGTATGAATATCGCCGTAAAACACAATATCAGGTTTATTGTTTGAATTAGTTAATTCGCTATTTTCAAACATCGATAAACGCTTTTCAATTGGATGACTATGCAAAATACGTTCAAATTCACTTCTAGGAGACGCGTGGAAAAACCTGATGAATTGTCCGTTTAATTCAAGGTCTATATGAAATGGCAAGGAATTTAGATATTGATAATCTTCTTCTGTTAATCGATCTTTGTACCATTGGAGAAATGCATTATCAGTAGGCGCTTGTATAAATACATCCCAATTTCCTCGAACAACTCGCTCACAATGCTTTTGAATGAGTTCTATACATGCAGACCCTTGTGGCCCTTTACCAATTAAATCACCTAAGCAGAAAATTCTGTCGATATTTCTAAATCGAATGTCTTTTAAAACGGCTTCCAATGCTGTTTTATTTCCGTGGATATCTGAGATGATGGCAATTTTCGTCACTTCGCTTCCCCCTCACCAATTCTATTTATTCTCTATTTATTATTCGTCAATTACACATTGTATTCCTTTAAGGATTTCCTATCACCGGAAAAACAGTTAGTATATCCCTTAATTCTTTTGTGAGTTTTTGTAAATACGATTGGTCAGATTTAAAATCAACGTGTAATACAGCGCCATAGCCCGCGGGATAACAAGTCCGAACTGTCCAAAATAAATGCCCCTTATCATTTATTACGCATTCAATATTAATATAATTATCTAAATTTTTCAGGATGGCTTTCCCTCTTAAATTGCTTTTAATACTATTTAATTCATCAAGGAAATCCTGTAATTCATCAGTTCTTATATCTGCATTAAATTTCACAACATAGCCAGGAATATTGACGTTTATTGTAGAAACAACCCAATTTACATCCCAATAATCTGTGCTTTCAGGATAAGATCTCGTTAACACTTCAATCTCTACGCTTTCATTATCCTCACCGATTAAATGAAATTTCATGACATGACCTCCTGTTCTAAATTGACTTGCATCTAAAGTGTACCTTTAAATTTCTCAGGCTTTTTTACATAGCTTTCGAGAATAAACCCACAGTCCGTACAAAGAATGTATTCAATTTCTGATCCAAAGCTCATCCTATTAGATGGAACCATCACTGCATATCCACTATGTTTACCTTTTCCTAATTCAGTTCCACCGCACTTTGGGCATTCTGTTATGTTTTCAAACTGTTTCATATGACTCCTCCTTTTGAATTCCCTAGCTCTTTAATGAATTTACGTTGGAACAATAATTTAGTTTCATTTTTTCAGACAATAATAATTCTATTCCTCCCCGTATAAGCAATCCCTATGTGAAACAGTCATTCCCTGTCGATTTATATATATTAAAATAATATATCAATAGCGAATCCACGATTTCAAACAAAAGAAGTATTATAGATACATGTTTGTGTCCATTTTGTTAAAGATGTATTTTATATATTGCTTTAAACGTTTTTTAGGCATATAGTAAATGCACGAAAGGACGTGTTCAACATGTTAGATCAACACACAATTAACGTTATTAAATCAACAGTACCAGTATTAGAGGTGCACGGCGTAGCCATCACAAAAACTTTCTATCACAACTTATTCAAGGATAATCCATCATTATTAAATATTTTTAATCACACTAACCAAACACAAGGTCGCCAACAAGGTGCTTTAGCCAATACAGTTTATGCGGCAGCTCAGCATATCGATAATTTAGAACCAATCGTACCAGTCGTTGTACAAATTGCACATAAACACGTGAGTCTTGGCGTGTTACCTGAGCATTACCCAATTGTAGGACAATACCTGCTAGCAGCCATCAAAGAAGTTCTAGGTGATGCAGCAACTGATGAAATTATTGAAGCATGGGGTAAAGCTTATGGCGTTATTGCAGATATCTTTATTTCAGTAGAAGAAGATTTATATCAAGCAGCTGAACAAAACAATGGCTGGCGTGCATTTAAACAATTTAAAATTGCTCGCACTGTAAAAGAAAGTGATGATGTAACTTCATTCTATTTACAGCCAACAGACGGCTCAAAAGTTCCAGCTTACAAACCAGGACAATATGTCTCAATTCGTGTAACTGCTCCAGGTGAAGAGTACTTATTAAATCGTCAATATACATTATCACAGCCAAGCAATGAACAAGAATTCCGTATTTCAGTAAAACGTGAAAGCGCGCATAACCCTAAAGGGAAAGTTTCAAACTTCTTACACGAAGCTGCACTTGGTACAACGCTTGATGTAAGTGCGCCAGCGGGTGTCTTCACATATGAGCCAACAAATGCACCGGTTCTTTTCATCAGCGGTGGTATTGGTGTAACACCGTTAAATGCGATGTTACAAACAATCCAAAACAAAGAAAACGTGACATTTATTCAATGTGCACGTAATGAAAATGTACTGGCTTTCCATGAAGATATTCAAAATAAAATGAACGCTTTAAACGGCCCAACTGGTTTAAGCAAGCTATTCAGTGTCTTCAAAAAAGACAGCAATGCACATCATAAAGTGTTATATTCTGATAAAAATGAGTACATTAACGCAAACATCCTACGCCCACTTTTAACAAAAGATACACAAGTATACATTTGTGGACCAACACCATTTATGGAAGCAGCGATTAACGCTTTACATGAATGCAATATCGCTGATAGTCAAATTCATTATGAATTCTTCGGTCCTGCCCTCCAATTAAATACAAAATAAAAAAAAGAACTAGCCCTGCGATGTGCATGGCTAGTTTTTTAATACTTAAGTCTTACTTTACCCATTTATCATTTCAATATAATATCAATTGTATCCTTAATGTTATTTTGTTGACATCGAACTGTAATATTAGCGTGTTAATATCATTATTGTACCAAGTAATACGTTTTAATGTTTTTAGGAGGATACATATTATGAAAAAAATTAAAAAAAATAAGTGGGGGATGAAATTAGCAGTATTAGCTTTAGGCTCTTCTGTACTTTTTTCAACAATCGACACAGCATCAGCTGCAACATATACAGTTAAATCTGGTGATTCCTTATGGAAAATTGCCAGTCAAAATGGCATTACTTATCAAACATTGATGAGATGGAACAACCTAACTTCATCGAACATTCGAGTAGGACAAAAATTAACACTAAATAGCACAGCCAATAAGGCTCCTAGCACCCCTGCTAAAACACCAGCAAACCTGATTCAAGTTGCGAAACAGCAATTAGGTGTAAAATATACATTCGGTGGCAGTAAACCGAGCACAGGCTTTGATTGCTCGGGCTATATCACGTATGTATTTAACAATGCTGGTATTCCAACGAGCCGTAAATCTGCAGCAGGCTTTTACTACGCAGCGAAAAAGGTAAGTTCACCACAAGTAGGTGATTTAGTATTTTTCGCGAATACTTATAAACCAGGTATTTCGCATGCAGGTATTTACATCGGCAATAACCAAATGATCAACGCAAGTGACGGCGGTGTTAGTATCGCTAACATTAACAGCACCTACTGGAAGAAATACTTTGTAGGTTACGGTCGTTTATAATGAAGAAAAACAGTTAGGCATGTCCTAACTGTTTTTCTTCATTATAGGCTTTGTTCGTATTGATTGTTGCTAAGGCTAATTGAAAAAGAGACAGCATTTTCGCTGTTTCGTGTTTTACTCCTTTTCTAGTCGCAATTATTTTATAATTAGTTGCTGAATTTGTGCACAATAATAGCGCATTGCCTTATTTTATATGAAAAGAAATCGCCCTTACATTAGTTGAGGGCGATTTCTCTCGTGTTACCTGCGATTTACACAGGTTTATCCGCGATTTTGCTTCTTAAATATGTGCTACCTTTTTCGATTTTATTATTGCCAAGCGTAATAAATAAATGATAAAGACAACGCCTAATACACCAGCTCCTGTTAAATATACGGATGCATACCCTACTTGAACTGCCACCATACCTAAAATATATGATCCAAGGGCAATGCCAAGATCGAACATGGTAAAGTAGGTTGCAGTTGCGTAGCCGCTGCGTGTATGTGCAGTTGATTGGACGGCTAGCGCTTGCAGGCTCGTTGTAACAGCTCCGTAGCCAAAACCAACAAAAATTGCTGAAGTTAAAAATAACGTAGGTCCTGAAACATTAGCAAGGAGGATTAATCCAATTGCGAAAGAAATAATACCGGGGATAATAACAAATTGCGGTCCTTTCGTATCATAAAGCTTTCCTGTATAAGGACGGGTAATAAGCATAGCTGCTGCGAACACTGCATAAAAAAGACTTGCGACTGCCATTAGATGCTTCTGCTGTGCATAGACGGACAAGAAAGATAATACACTTGCATAAGAAAATGCCACCAAGCTGGCTATAGCCGCTACTGGCAATGCTTTACGTTCAAATAAATCATTTAACTTAAATGTTAATTTCCCTTGATGTTCCGGCTTCGGTATATCATCTGTATTCACGGTTACCGCAAGAATACCACCTGCTAAAACACAAATACTCATCACAATAAATAAAACATTAAAACTACTATATTGAATAAGAAGTAAACCAATAAATGGTCCAATGACAACGGCTAAATTTGTGGACATTGTAAAATAACCTAACCCTGCTCCCTTGCGGCTAGCAGGTACAATATCTGCCGCTAACGAACCGGCTGCTGTTGTAATAATACTAAAGAATATCCCTTGTACAAATCGCAAGCCTAATAAAAGACCAAATGGATGTATAAATAGATAGAAAATTGTACAAATGAAATAACCTACAATCGCGATGACTAAAAGTTTTTTCTTGCCGAATACATCTAATAATTTACCAGAGAATGGACGTACAATAATAGCTGATAATAAAAAGCCAGATAATAGTAAACCTGCTTCCTTATCTGTTTGGTGAAGTTCGCCAATTGCATATAGTGGCAATGTCGTTACCAAACCATAAAAAACAAAAAATACAGATATATTTGTTAAAAATAAACTAATGAACCGCTTTGTCCATATTTGTGTGTTGCCTTCTTGTTGCATGTCAATCAACCTTTCATTTTTTGCAATAGATTTATAAATTGCGACTGTTCCTCAACAGTAAGTGAGCCAACCATTTCCTCCTCAAACTCTAAGATGGTTTCAGTAATAATTGGCAATCTTTCCTTAGCCATTGCTGATAAAGTCACAATTTTTTCTCGTTTGTCTTCTCCATCAATTCTTTCTACCCAGCCTAAAGTTTCAAGCCGCGAAATAGCTCTCGTTACACTTGGCGCTTCGACATTCAAATACTTCCAAATTTGTGTTAATGTCATGGAACCGTGCGTATGTAGGCAATATAAAATCGTCCATTGCGAACTATATAATTGATGTTGTTTCAATACTTCATTTAAACAATTAGTTAAATAGCGACTTTTTTGAAACAAAGCATGGAAAACGGGATTCATATCATCACACTCCTAATTATTTACCTAGCTAAATAAATACTATACGCCTCATTTATTATGTTGTAAAGTAGGATGTTTTAAAAAAAAAGGTGGTTTTATATTGATTTAGAGGTGATTACTATGGAGGAAGTCGCGTTTCCATTCTCTCTACTGACGTTACCCGCTGTATAATCTCCAATAGCAGGGATTTTATAGTAAATGTCGAATACAGCTACTAGACTAAAAAAAGGGAGATGGGAACATGGGGAAAAACATTCTAATTATTGCGGGCGACGCTGTCGAGGCATTAGAAATTTACTATCCTTATTATCGCTGTTTAGAAGCAGGCTATGATGTATCCATTGCTGCGCCGTCAGTAAAAAAATTGCAAACGGTTTGTCACGATTTTGTTGATGGGGTTGATACGTATATCGAGCGCCCAGCATATGGCTTAGACGCTACGGTAGCCTTTGCTGATATTGATCCTACCCAGTTTGATGGTTTAATTATTCCTGGTGGACGAGCACCTGAATACATTCGCTTAAATGAGTATGTCCCTGCGCTTGTAAGCCATTTTTTTGAAGCAAATAAACCGATTGCTGCGGTTTGCCATGCGGCACAAATTTTCGCGACCATTCCAGAAGTATTAAAAGGGCGTGAACTGACTGCCTATATCGCCTGCAAACCAGAAGTCCAAGTCGCAGGCGGAACGTATATCGAGGCCAATCTTCACACAGATGGTAATCTTGTTAGCGGTCATGCTTGGCCTGATTTACCTGCTTTAATGCGTGAATTTATTGCAATTCTAGAGGGTTAATGAGGAAAGGATGCCGAATCGGCATCCTTTATTTTGCGGTTTCTTGCATTTCAATATCCACTACTTGTTGTGTTTCAGTGTTATACTTTATTCTGATGTAAACACCGAATTCTTTGTCTCCCTCTTTTAACCACAGCTTAAATTTTTCGATAGTCGCCCCTTCACCCAATTCACTGCCCTCATGCAAATAATCAATAATTTTCGAATTAGGATAGGATGATTGAATCTTTTCAATCGCTAGCTTCCCCCACTTAGCATAAGCAGGCGGTACTTCAGCATAGGTCTCTGGAATTTGGGGTATCGCTGCGTAGGAAGACATTAATATCCCAAGAGCTATAAGCATTTTTCGCATGTTTTAAACTCCTTTCTTGTTATAGAATGTGCAACAGACAAAAAATCATTATGGTTCTCTACTGTATGGAAAAACTTTAAATATGTATTGAACAGTATAACTTCTTTGCAAATACAAAAAATAAATGCTCCAGATGTTATCTTTGGAGCATTCCATATTTTAATGTCTTTTTGTTGTCGGCTGTTGAGGGTTATTATGAATTACTTTATTAAATTCAGCTGAATACTCTTCTCGATCATTTCTTTTATGTGTATCTTCTTTCTTTTTCTTTTTAAAGCTTGTTTTGCTTTTCTTTGCCATTGCTAACTCCCTCCAATCTTAGCTCTTTTTATTTGATTGTTGATTTTTATCGTGATTGGTTTTATTGTTTTTATTTTTCGCTTTGGCATCAAATTCAGCACTGAATTCTTCGTTTAAATTATCGTTTGGGTTATTGTTATTACTATTACTGTCATCAAGGTCTTTACTTTTATAAGTTCCAAAAGGATTATGTGTTCTGGCATTCATTGTTTTCTTACTGTTTTTATTATTTCGATTGCCCATAGCTATTCACCTCCTACTTGTAATGTGCACAGCCGAGAAGGTTTTATGCTTTGGAGAAAACTGCAATGACAGTACATTTATAGATGTCAATAAAAACGCTCCAGACTTTGCTCTGAAGCACTTACCCTAAAAAATATCTAATAAAACACTACGTAAGTTTGCTCTTTTTAATATTTTGTGTTTCAATTGCCAAGTTTTAATATACTAGGTTTAAACGATAGCACTACTAACATAATTACAATTATTGTTGCTGTTGCATTTAAAATCGTTAGCGATTGAGACAAGTCAAAAAACAAATTTAACAGTCCAACCCCGACAATTGGGATTATAAATCCTGAGTAAGAAGCAAAATAATACGCCGAAATGACACTCGAACGCTCTTCAGGTTTTGGCGCAATTCCAGCCAACTGTAGACTTGCTTGGAATGACCATCCCCCACCAATCGCTTGAATAAGGATGCCCATCCAAATAATTATAATATTAGATGATATTCCAGCTATAACCATTAACCATGCACCAATCAATTGCAGGCTTATTCCAATTCTTATCCGACTGACTGGTTGATATGGCCAGGATATTCGTTGCGCTAAACCACCTCCACCAAGAAGTAGTAAAATTAATAAGCCCGAAATGGCAAGATTAGACGTGTGAAGCACGGTTTTCACATATGTGGGAATTATCGATATAACAATTCCATTAAGTGTAAAAACAGTAAACCCAGTTAATCCAATAAAGGACCAAAAATTAGCACGAATATGTTGCGGGACCGCTATTTTTATTCGCATCGGTTGTTTTTTATTTTTCAATGTATGTTTGTCAGTAATTGTTACAAGCGAAATAGCTGCACTTATTAGCAAGACAAAAAGAACACCAAATGGGAACCGCAGTTGTTGGACTTGGATATATTGAATAATCAAACCACTTACAGCAGGTCCTACGCCAAACCCCACCATGATGCCCATACTAGATAAAGTTAATGCTTTAGCAGTCATTCCTTTTGGACTTTTCTTAAGTAATAAAGTAGTCGCTGTACCCATAAAAAGACCAAAACCAATACCTTCTAATATTCTTGACAGGTAAAGCTGCCAAGCAGATGTGCCTATAATAAATAAGATGACTGACATAATTGAAGTAAAAATACCAACCATTGTTATTTTCTTTATTCCATACCTAGTTCCGAGTTGCCCCGCCGCTAATAATGATGGTAAAAGAAAAATAGCATAAACGGCAAACAGCAAAGTAATTTCCAAATTACTTAAGTGAAATTTGTCCTGATATATAGGAAAGAGTGGCGTAGGAAATGTAGTCCCAATTGCCATCATAAATATTATCCACAACATTCGTTTCATCATTAATAACCTCTCTCATATTATTTTTAGTCAAAAGCCTCTTTTATACTTCCTGAAGCAGTTAGTATATACTTACTCCGAAGCGACCTTTTTAATATATACGGAAGACACTAGCGCAGCTAGAGAATAATGCATCATAGGATTGGCACTCCTACTATAACTACGAAATAAAAACTAGATGGAAATATAAAACGGAGGATGTTTTGAGGTATGGTAACAACACGCAACAAACAGTTAGGAGAATTTTTAAAAACAAGGAGAGCAAGAATCAATCCTGAAATGGTAGGATTACCTTCAGGAGGTAGAAGGCGTACTGCTGGTTTAAGACGGGAAGAAGTAGCACAATTAGCAGGAATAAGCGTAGATTGGTACACTTGGCTTGAGCAAGGTCGAAACATTCATGTATCCACTCAAGTTTTAGAAGAAATTGCGAGAGTTTTGCAATTGACTGGTAGTGAAAAAAGACATTTGTTTTTATTAGCAGAACAAGCGATTCCAATTGAAAATAATGAAAACAAAATTCAAATAAGTTCATCATTGCAATATTTTCTTGACCATCAAAATCCCTGCCCAGCTTATGTGACAAATTCAAGATGGGACTTTGTTGCTTGGAATCAAGCTGCATGTGAAGTATTTGGAGATTACAATAAAATGTCAGATTTAGAACGCAATTCTGTCTGGCGTACTTTCACATCAACTTATATGATGAATCTGTTAGACCGTTGGGAAGAACATGCACAAAGAAGATTGGCACAATTCCGAGATTCTCACGGTAAATATATTGATGATCCTTGGTGGAATGAAATGATTGAAAATCTCTCAAAAAAGAGTGACAAATTTAAAGAATGGTGGCCACAGTATGAGATTATGGGGGCTCCTGAAGGGAACAAGGTCCTCCACCATCCTAAAGTTGGAAAAATGATATTAGATCATATTTCTTTTCATGTGAGTGACGCACCTGATTTATTAGTTACTGTCCATTTGGCTAAAACGGAAGAAACATTTAAAAAGTTACAAAGATTGCTGACCCCATCCAAGGAAACTTGAGAAAGGAGGTTTGCTAGAGCTGCAAAAAAATTTAAAAGTACAAATCTAAATAGAATTGCTAACAAAGTTAGGGAATAGAAAAGGGCATCACATACTCGTGAAAAATAGTATGTAATGCCCTTTCAAGATTAATATCATCTAGACAATTGTATATTCAGTTATATTAAGTAATGCCCCAACTGCACCTGAAAAACCATGATCATTAATAAATACAGGTGTATGTTTTTTCGTGCGCGTATAATTGGCTATGACATTTGTAAGATGTTCATTATGACTTAGGGTCGAGCCAATGTATACGATATGTTGCGCATTTTTTTCCTCAGCATATTGTATACTTAATGTGGTAATTACCTCTCCTACTAGTCCTTGGACAGTAGCCAGGATATCCGCTGGTGGATGCTTGACTTCCTCCGTAATGCCGACATTACCAAAATTACTGGCAGTCAAATGCCCATCAATCGGTGTATCCATTCCTTGATAAATATCTTTAACAAGTAAATCAACACCCTCTCGATTACCTCTTGTAGCCATCTCTCGAATTTCATTGTAATCCGTAATCCCTGTTGTAAGCGCTGACAATCCTATTAACGTACCACCGCCAACGCCTGTCCCGCCAACACGAATATGGCTATTTCCTTCCATATAATGAATGGAAGTTCCTGTACCAATATTGGTAATCATACTACGCTCAAAGAAATATCCCTCTTTGTTTAATAAAAAACGAACACCCTTCAAGGTAGCTTCAAACTCTACTATATAATGAATCGATTTCATTGTTTTTATCACATCAAGTAATTGTTCTGTACGTCCCCCCGTAACACCAATATCCTCAATATCTGGATTATTTTTAATCCACTCCATTACAGTCTGCAAATCATTTGACGGAAAAGTTGTTAGCACAAGTTCATTGCGCTCATCTAAGTAAGCAACCTTCGTCAATGTGCCTCCTGCATCAATACCTATAGCCTTTGGCATACCATTCTCCTTTAACTTTATTCAGCAGAAATTTCTGCCTAAATAGACGGTTAGATGAATACTAGTTTACTCTTTTTAATCAGTGCACGTTTTATTGCCACTGATGTAAGTTCATGCCTCCGGCGATGTCGCGGATTTCGAAAGGAGTTATTGTGTATGCACAATTCAAAATCCTGACGCACTGGTTTTGCGCGAAAGCGAAACGTCAGCAATCATTTTCGCCGAGGCGCAATTGAATATTCGCCCTCCCTAAACTTTACCGCTGTTGAAATGATTGTGCAATAACTTGGCAAACTTTCATGCAAAAAAACATGAAAAATAGGATATTTAAAAGATAAAACCAATATATCATACCATAATATGTAAAAAAAGAGCCTCTGTCAAAACAGTAGACTCTTTTTGTAAAATTTATAACAATCTAAAAGCTAGTGTAATTATTGTGCAGAGTATCCGCCATCAATTACTAGTTCGCCACCTGTGATGTAAGAAGCTTCATCAGATGCTAAGAATAAAATAGCGTTAGCAACTTCTTCTGGTTGTCCAAGACGACCCATTGGAGTAGCACGCACTAACATATCCATCGCTTCTTTGAATTGACCGATATTAGCAGTCATTGGTGTTTCAATTACACCTGGGAATACTGTGTTTACACGAATGTTAGAACGACCTAATTCTGCTGCAGCAGCACGAGCGATTGCGCGTAAAGAACCTTTTGAAGCAGAATAAGAGTTAAAGCCAGAACCGATAATAGCAGTGTATGATGATGTATTAACGATAGAGCCTTTTCCAGCTTCTTTCATGTATTTAGAAACATGTTTAATGCCTAAGAAAGGACCGAAAGAGTTAATTTTGTGCATAATAGCCCAATCTTGGTCTGTAATATCTTGTGGAGATTTTTGTGAAGAAATACCAGCATTGTTGATTAAAATATCGATACGACCGTATTTTTCAACAACAGCTTTTGTAAATTCAGCCCAGTTTTCATCAGAAGAAACATCTAATTTCATGCCTTCTACGTTTTCTAATTCAGAAATTTTAGCTAAATTTTCTTCATTGATATCAGCAGCAATTACGATTGCGCCTTCTTTAGTGAATAGTTCTGCCATAGAAGCGCCCATTCCTGATGCGCCACCTGTGATAATTGCGATTTTGTTGTCTAAACGACCCATGTTTAAAACTTCCTCTCTGTTCTATTTCGCCTAAGCGAATCAAGCCTTGTTATGTAATTTTCATACTATCAGTCGGCTTGCTTTTTAAAACGCATACAGTTTTACCTTAAACTGTATATGTTTAAATAGTTTACTCATAAACTTTATCATATTTGTGAAGCGTTTTCAAAGAATATGTACGAAATTTGAACAATCTGTTTTAACTTTCCTCAATTTTGCGATACGATATACATAGTGGCTTGACTATTTGAACGGAGGAATACAATTGAAAGATCAAAAAACACTTTATAAAGAAGCGATGCAAGTTTTAAAAGAGACGAGTCGCACGTTTTATATACCGATTACTTTTTTAAAAAATGACTTAAAAATGTCAGTTGCTGCTGCATACTTAGCCATGCGAGCAATTGATGAAATTGAAGACCATGAAGAGCTTTCGAATGATGAGAAGTTTGATTTACTTTCAGCTACAAGTGAATTGTTAAAGAAAGACTTTGATGCAGTAGCTTATAGTTCTTTATTAGCTCCTTACGCCGAGCAATTACCTGAAGTTACGCTTCGCTTAGCCGACTGGTTAACATTTTGTCCAGATGGCTCTCGAACTATTGTCCAAGCATCTACAAGTGAAATGGCTTATGGTATGGCAAAATGGGCGAAAGCAAACTGGCAAGTGCATACAAAAGAAGATTTGGACGACTATACATACTACGTGGCTGGCCTCGTGGGAACGATGCTATCTGAGTTATGGGCATGGGGTGCAGGCGTTCAAACAGATCGCGATCTAGCAATTGGCTATGGTCGAGGACTGCAAGCAGTCAATATTTTACGTAATCAACATGAGGATTTAGAAGAGCGTGGCGTAAGCTTTGTACCGGACGGTTGGACACGTGAAGACTTATTTGCCTATGCCGAGGAAAACTTAGCGAAAGCCGATCTTTACATGAAGTCAATCAATAAACGCACTATACTATTATTCTGCCGACTTCCACTTGCTTTAGCACATAAAACATTGAAAGCGATGCAAGAAGGTCGTGAAAAAATGACACGTGCTGAAGTGGAGCAAACAGTCGAAGAAGTACAAGCAGACTAATAAGTGCCTGACACCCAAACAATTCTAACTATTCACTACAATTTATAAAAATTCAAAAGCCGCTGTGTTGAGAGATATCTCGCCACAGCGGCTTTTTTTAAATGACATGTACGTATTGACTAATGAGCTCATAGCTAAAATATAAAGTTAGTATGGTTAATAATGTGAAAACAACTTTTTCTACTTTTCCACCTGTTTTTGTCGTTAACGGAAAGCGAACCGACATGTTGATTGGAAAAAATAGCTTTACGCCTTGTTTTGTCCCCATATCCAGTAGAATGTGACTCGTTATTCCTACTAAAAGTCCCACAATGACCGACTCATATGGCATGAATGCATGTAACAATGCTGCTACAAGAAACAAAAACAGTAAACTATGTGTAAAGGAACGATGTCCAAATAGTCTGTTTACCATCTTAGAAATAATGGGAAATGTCCGCCCGATTTTACTTCCTCCGTGACAAATATCCGGAAGTAACGCACCGATCACTCCCGCTCCCACCAATACTAATGGATTATCATTAGAAATTTGAGCAATGGCAAGGCTTGCTGTGATGCCTCCAACGATGTGTGTATTCCCTTGCATAATTACTCCCTCTCTATGTATTAAAAATTCACTTTCTCACTGTACCATATTTCTCTCCAAAAGAGAACATACATTCCAAACATACGTTTTATTTTTTCGTATAGTCTTATAATACTAACAAAGTGAAAATTTTGAAATTATTTACTTTCCTTATGTATAGCTCGTATGGCTAGCGAGAAAAATGAGAACAGGAGGTACATATGAAAACATATAAAGGTATATTATTTATTGTCATCACGCTGGTCGCAAGTACATTGCTATGGGCTTTTGCTACTCCCATTGAAACGATACATCCGATAGATATGCTAAGCCATATTGTGGGGGGATTAGCCATTACAGGATTTTTTCTTGTATTTTTACTCGCAACAAGAAGTAAAATTCTTGAACGATGGTTTCATGGTTTAGAACATGTTTATACGTATCACAAATTTTTAGCAATTCTATCATTAGGGTTCGTTATTTTACACAGTCAATTACAAGATATGATTCCACATGGTGAAAAAGCACTGGACACCCCGCTCAGCGACTTAGCAAAAGAACTTGGAGAACTTGCGCAATATGGCTTTATCGGACTAATTGTTATTGCCCTATTTGCCAAATTTTTAAAATATGAGCATTGGCGCTTTATTCACCGATTATTGCTTATCCCCTACGCGCTAGGCCTTTACCATGCCTACTTTTCAAGTAAATATGATTTATTTCAAGCGACACCACTCGGTATTTTCACCGTCATCACTGCTATTGTAGGAACGATGTCCGCCTTGTACATGCTAACCATGTATCAAGACATGCGATTTAAACATAGAGGTACAGTTACTGGCATACGAAAAGTAGGACCAAACGCTGTTGAATTAGCCATAACATTAAATCAAAAATTATCCTATCGTGAAGGACAATATATCTTTTTAAAAATATTTCAAACAGGGTTAGAAAAAGCACCACATCCTTTTTCCATTTCAGGAGGAGATGGAAAAACCATCTTTGTAACAATTAAGGCACTTGGTGATTTTACAACAAAGGTCAACACAGATATACAATTGGATACACAAGTTGCTATCGAAGGCCCCTACGGTCATTTAAACTTTGACAAAGGTCATCAACAGCAAATATGGGTAGCTGGTGGTGTTGGCATTACACCCTTTTACTCATATTTACAATCACGCCCTATCAATCAAGATGTTGAATTATTTTATTCGTTCCGCGGTCAAAACGATGCGTTGTATAAAGATTTTTTACAAAATTACGCGGATAACAACAAGCATTTCAAGGTCCATTTTATTGATACGACGACTATGGACAGACTGGACTCTCTGCATTTTACAGTGCCTGTTCAGTCAAGCATCTTTTTATGTGGCCCAGCAAAAATGGTGAAACATTTGACCAAGCATTTTAAATCCCTATCCAATGAAGTCGATATCAACTTTGAAAGTTTTAAATTTAAATAATGTCACTTAAAAATAGAAAGAGGCTTACACCCTTTTGTAGGTGCAAGCCTCTTTCGACTATTTTACAATTAATTCCTTCCGCGGCTAAATAAAAGTTTATTTTTCATGATAATGACGCTTACTACAGCTAATAGCAGACCTGAAATCATAAAGACTACTCTAATTCCTAATACATCCGCAATAATGCCCATCACTAAAGAGGAAATGCCAAATCCCCCTGTCAAAATAGCGCTTAAAGCAGTATAGACTGACGACAAATCGCTTCTTGGAACACTCGTTTGAATTACTGTGTGTTGGGGGATGCTCTTTATTTGACCAAAAAGCCCAACACAAAACGACAACAATAAGGCGATCGTAGGAATACTATTGACACTAAACAAAATCGTTACACAACACGTAAATAATGATCCTATAAACATTACTTTCGCAATTTTCTTATCTATGGATGCGCTATATTTTACACAATAAACACTACCCACTATTAACCCTACGAAATAGGTGCCATTTATAAAGCCCCACCATCGCTTGTCAACATGGAGCGCATCATTGACAAATACTAAGACAATGGCTGCAATCCATACTGTACCTGCAATCGTTTCAAGAACATCTATCCAAACAATTTGTCGTAACAGAGGCGTGTGCCAAAGCATTTTCCAACCCTTTACAACTTGCTTCATTTTCCCTTGTTGTTCAAAGGATTGTTGGTCGACATTTTCTAATAAACATAAGGCAATACTCGCAATGGCGAATAACCCTCCGACAACCCAAACGAGTTGCTGTGAGCTAAGAAAAAGTAAAAACAAGCTACCTACAAACCACATGATCGATTGAATAAATTGCGTAACGGCTTCATCAATGCCGTTTGCTTTTAACAATTGTTCATCTTTTACATAGTGAGGAACCAATGTCTGCCTTATTGGATTTGCACAGCCATCAAGGAAGGCGATGATACTAATGACAAGAAACAATATATAATAATTAGTAGCCGTTATTCCAAATAACAATAGCCCTAATACAAATAATAAACCTGTTTTTCCTATTTGCGAACCTGCTAGTAGCCACTTTAAATTCACTTTTTCAAATAACAGCGGTGTCAGTATACCCGATACAAACATAGACGTTGCTATCGTAAATGGAACAAAAGATGCGGCAATTGCTGATCCTGTCATAAGATAAATGACATGAATAATACTCACGATATATAAAACGTCACCTATATTTGCTAGTGACTGCCCTAAGAGTAATAACCAAAAATTTTTACCCAATTTCATAAACATTCCCCCGTTTTTTAGAAAATTAATTCAAAAAATGGGTGTTTTTAAATTGGACGAATCATGCAAACTTCCTCCCCCATTTTACGAAATCCTTGTCAGTAAAATGGGTAATTTTTAAATTGGACTACACATCTAAACTTACCTTCCTTTGCTAGTAGATAAATCTTGGGGGAATTAGATTTATCAATTTTTAAGTATGTATGATTTACTGCTCTTCAGTAAATTAATAATTCATTATATGCAAACAACAGTGATTCACTTATATTTTTGTTGAATCGTTTGTAGATGTTGTGCTTTAACTATCTCAGTTACATGCATTTGAGGTCGTAATTTCTTATAAATGGACTCAATTTCATGTTGAGTAAAAACTTGTTTACTTGATTGATTGCGTGTTGCAATAAAACGTTTTAGATTTTCTCGCTTTAAAACATATACATTTTCGGATTTAACCTCTACTTTTTTCAAGACACATCGTTCACTAAATACAATGACAGAATGAAATATTTCATCTGGTAGCCCTAGGAACTTTTGAATAGCTCTTATATGCGTAGCATTTTGACGAATTGGATTATAAAATTTAAATTTTTTATTGTTCTTCATCGTTTGTGTCCACTGTTGCTGCGCTTCATTGCCAAAAATCCATCCGCTATAATTTTTAGATTCTATGACATATAAACCCGTACGATCTATATAAAGTAAGTCCACTTCCGTCCAGTCTTGAGAATTCTTTTTTAGTATATAAACATTCAATAATTGCTTATGACTTTTTAAAGCATGCTTTTCAATGATACGGGATGTTAAATACTCTCCGTACTTTCCTTTATCAAACATTACCTTCAACATTTTATTATGCGTTAAAGCATAGTAAATACTTGCTCGGTAGTTCTTTTGTTTCACATAAAAAATTAGTAGAACCATCGTTAAAATTGTTATCATAAAAACGATTAGCACGAAACATTCCTCCTTTAAATCAATGAAGGTTTTAAGTTTAAAAAGTAATGCTCCACTTATCACTTACATAATCATACCAAAATTTACTAAAAAATCATATTTTTTATTATTAGAGCATGAAAAAGTAGATGCTTTCATAAGGTGTTAATGTTCTGAGAAAAATTCAATCTAGGTTTCTAGGAATTTTATTAACAAATAATTAGTAAAATAATATGCCTTTAACACACTAAATTTCCATTATTATCAACTATGCTGAAAGAGAGGTTTTTTAATGAATTATTATGATCCGTATTATAGTGATTATGATGCAGTCTTTGGTGGCTTCATGCTGTTATTCTTTTTCGTGTTTTTAGTATTTTTAATTATTGGCTACGTTGTTAATGCACTCATTTATTTTACGGCATCGAAAACAAATGGCTTTAGTGATGTCGCTTATATTGCATGGATTCCGATTATCAATATTTATAGTCTATTTCTACTTACTGCACCTGGTGATGATGATGTTACTATTCGTGCAGCGGCGAAAAAAACCACTTTAATTTATGCAGGATTATTTATTATTTCGTTCGTTCCGCTGGTCGGCTTTTTAGCTTCCATCGTTATGTTTGGCTATTGGATTTTCTACACATATCGTCTTCTATACCGTTGGACGGATGATACGGGCAAAGCAGTTCTCTACATTATTTTATCTATCCTCACATGCGGCTTATTCTATGCTATCTACGGCCTAATGCGCATGAGACGACCTTTTATCGTGTAAAAAATACATTATATCCTCTTTCGTCTATTAGACTGAAAGGGGATTTTTTGTGAATTAACGCTCACTTTCCCTCATATTTCCAATATTTTTAAAAAAGCCGTCAACAATGTCTATGACTATGCTATATTATAGTTAGAAAATTTAGACTTTCAAACTTTCAAAGCAAAGGGGATTTTGATTATGTATGAAAATATTTTAAGACATCCAGGACCGACACCCATTCCAAAAAAAGTGCAACTTGCGATGAACCGAGATATCTTCAGCCATCGAAGTACTGAATTTGTTGAGCTCTATCGTGAAACAATTGAACTTGTTAAACCTATTTTTGGCACAAAGCAGGACATATTATTGCTTCCATCTGGTGGTACAGCTGCATTAGAGGCGGCCGCTGTCAATACCGTTAGTGCAGGCGAAGACGTTGTAGTCATTACGGTAGGTGCATTTGGGGATTATTTCGTGTCCATTTGTGAAAAATATGGCTTTAACGTACATAAGCTGGCGAAACAATGGGGACAAGCATGCACAGCTGAAGAGTTACGTAACTTTTTACAGCCATTACAACATATAAAAGCTGTTTTTATAACGTACAATGAAACGTCAACTGGTATTTTAAATCCAGTTGCTACATTAGCACAGGTTGTACGTGAAGAAAGCGATGCGTTAGTCATTGTAGATGGCGTAAGCTGTATTGGCGGTGCACCTGCTGAGATGGATGCCTGGGGTATCGATATACTCGTGACAGGCTCACAGAAGGCCATGATGCTGCCACCAGGACTTTCACTGGTTAGCGTAAGCGATCGAGCATGGAAAGTTATCGAAGAAAATCAAACACCATCTTATTATTTAAATTTATTAAGCTATCGTGAATGGGCTGAAAAGGGAATGACACCTAATACTCCTGCCATTACACTTATTTATGGTTTACATGAGGTATGTAAACTAATTGAGCAAGAAGGTGGGTTTGCTCATACGGTTGCCCGTCATGAACTAATGAAAAATATGGTGCGCAGTGCGATGAGAGCACTTAATATTGAGCTTTTAACTGCGGATGAATATGCTTCACCAACAATAACTGCCATCATGGCTCCAAAAGGCATTGTATTAGGTGAATTTTTAACGCATCTTAAACAACGATATCATTTAGATTTTGCTGGTGGACTTGGTCATTTACAAGGGGAAATGTTCAGATTTGGTCATATGGGCTACTGCTTCCCTAGTGATGTTTTACAAGCCGTTTCTTTAATGGAGGCCGCTCTGCAGGACTTTGCTTATGACTTTGAGCCGGGTGCAGGTGTTAGCGCAGCGCATAAAGTTTTTTTAGCAGCACAATGTAAATAAAAGTAATGACTGCTTGGCAATAATAGCCAAGCAGTCTTTTATTGAGATAGAGTTATCGAACACGTTGCTTTATATATCTCTCACGCATCTCCTGCGGCACCATACTGCCCCCTGTAGCCCACACAAGATGTGTTGCTTGCTCCATCTTATCCAGTAAATGATGCTTCTTTAAAAAGTCGCGGCCGTTGGTCATTAAATGAATGGGGCCAAACATTCCTGCATGTGCAGATGGCTCTAAAAATAGCCCTTCACTGTCCATGGCTAAAGCAAGTGATGTAAACAATTCTTCATCTTGTACTGTATAACAGCCGCTAATATAAGTTTCCATCACTTTACCTACAAATTTCGATGCACGGCCAACCGCTAGACCATCGGCTTCTGTTTTATTGTCTAAGCCAATATCCTCTACACTGATTTCATCATGTAACCCTGTCATTAATCCAATAGTCATACAGGGGGATGCCGTTGGTTCAGCAAAGAAAATATACACGTGCTGACCAAATATTTCCCGTAAACCATAGGCAACCCCACCAGGACCTCCCCCGACACCACACGGTAAATAAACGAACAATGGATGCTCCGCATCGACTTGAATGTTTGTCTTCTCTAATTGGACTTGTAAACGTTTAGCCGCTACCGCATAGCCGGCAAATAGGTCTTTGGAATTTTCATCATCTATAAAATGGCACATTGGATTCTGTGCAGCTTCCTTCCTTCCCTGCTCTACAGCGACACTATAATCTGCCTCATATTCTATAACCGTTGCCCCTTTTTCTCTTAATAATGCTTTCTTCCACTGTTTTGCGTCACTGGACATATGTACAACGACATTGAATCCCATTTTCTTGCCCATTATGCCGATACTGAGCCCTAAGTTACCTGTAGACCCTACTGCTATCGTGTATTGCTGGAAAAACATTCGTAATTCGTCAGTTGCTAATACGGCATAATCATCTTCTACTTTCAACTTACCATTCGCTAGAGCCAGGCGCTCGGCATGTTTTAATACTTCATAAATGCCTCCACGCGCCTTGATTGAACCCGAGATTGGTAATGCATGATCACCCTTTAATAAAAATTGACCAGGGATGGATACATGGAACTGTTTTTCAAGCGCTGCCTTCATGCCATTAATCGGCTGAATGGAAGATTCAATATACCCATTACTTTCCTGCAATTCAGGAAAGGCAACTTTTAAATAGGAAGAAAAGCGTTGTAGCGTTTCTTCCGCATGCTCAACTTCTTCCATTGAAAAGTACGTTGAACTTGCCTTTTTCATCCACTTTGTATTCTCCCAAAATACAGTTTCACGCATTTTTATATGTTGGAGCTGCGGATATAGCTGAAATAATTCGTCTTTTAGTTTATTTTCCATCTGCTGATCCCTCCATTTTTTGTGCTAAAATTGCTCGTTCACAAATTTGTCGAAATTTCATTTCAAACAAAATATTGTTTTCTTTCGTTCTTTTTTTCGGTCCCTTGGTTCGTCCACCTGCTCGTCTAATCTTCTGTCCTACATGGCGCATATCGAGCAAACGTTCGATATTTTCACTAGACATTTCCCTACCATTTTGATCAATTGGATACCCCCCACGCGCTAAAACCATGGCTGCTAAACCGTAATCCTGTGTAATGACGATATCATGCTTTGAAAGCGCATTCACTAGCGTGAAATCAACCGAATCTGGACCCTTCGGCACAATTATTGTTATTACATTTTCACGTTCAATACGGTGTGATGTATCGCAAAATAAGATAGTTTCAATCTCAAACTCAGATGATATAGATAGCGCCAAATCCACGACTGGACAGGCATCAGCGTCAATTAATACCTTAACAATAAAGCATCATTCCTTTCTCATAATTAGATGAATCAAGCACTCCATCATTATTTTAATATACCTTTTCCCGGACACCGATTGCTCATTTTTTCACAAAGTCAAAAAGTATTTTATTGAATAGTGTGACAAATAGATATACGATACACCTATCAATCATTTGGAGGTTTTCATTATGACAACAACAACTGTAAGTAACGATCAATTGGCAAAAGAATATGTTGATGGCGTGTTTGAGCAACTGAAACAACAAAACAGTCATCAAGCGGAGTTTTTACAAGCAGCTGAAGAAGTATTCATTTCATTAGTGCCTGTATTTGCACAACATCCTGAATATATTAAAGCAAATATTCTTTCACGTATCGTCGAGCCTGATCGCATTATTTCTTTCCGTGTAGCATGGCAAGATGATAACAACCAAGTGCAAGTAAATCGTGGGTATCGAGTACAGTACAGCAACGTAATGGGGCCTTACAAAGGCGGACTTCGCTTCCACCCTTCCGTAAACGAATCCATTATTAAGTTTTTAGGCTTTGAACAAATCTTTAAAAACGCGTTAACTGGTCAACCAATCGGTGGTGGTAAAGGCGGATCAAACTTTAATCCTAAAGGTAAATCCGATTCAGAAATCATGCGTTTCTGCCAAGCATTCATGACTGAATTATACCGTCATATTGGTCCAGATGTCGATGTTCCTGCTGGTGATATCGGTGTAGGTGCTCGTGAAGTGGGTTATCTATGGGGTCAATATAAGCGTTTAACAAAAGCAAGCGAATCAGGTGTGCTCACTGGTAAAACACCTGGCTACGGTGGTTCATTAGCTCGAAAAGAAGCAACAGGTTACGGTACAGTATACTTTGTAGAAGAAATGTTAAAAGACGTAAATGACTCATTTGAAGGTAAAACTGTGGTCGTTTCGGGTTCTGGAAATGTATCCACTTATGCAATTGAAAAATCACAGGCATACGGTGCAAAAGTCGTTGCTTGTTCAGACTCATCTGGCTACATTTATGATCCAGAAGGTTTAGATCTTGACGCAATTAAAGAAATTAAAGAAGTAAAAGGCGACCGTATATCAACTTACGTAGAATATCGTCCAAATGCTACATTTACAGAAGGTTGTACAGGTATATGGTCTATTCCATGTGATATCGCACTGCCTTGTGCAACACAAAACGAAATTAACGGCGACGCAGCTCGTACATTAATCTCTAATGGTGTTAAAGCAATTGGTGAAGGTGCCAATATGCCTTCAGATCTTGAAGCAATAAACGAATTTTTAAATGCTGGCGTATTATTTGGACCTGCGAAAGCGGCAAATGCTGGCGGTGTAGCAGTTTCGGCATTAGAGATGGCACAAGATTCAAGTCGTGTATTCTGGTCATTTGAAGAAGTAGATGCGAAGTTGCATCAAATTATGAAAAATATTTATGCAGACAGTAAAGCTGCAGCAGAGAAATATGGCTACCCAGGAAACTTAGTAGTTGGTGCTAATATCGCAGGCTTTGTGAAAGTTGCGGATGGTATGTTAGCTGAAGGTGTCTATTAAAAAGTTTATTCGGTCTTTCTAACATCTAGTAACTAGAATGAGCGATTAAAATTTTTGAATTTTCCTTCTCCTTGTAAGATGATAACGAATATTCGTTATCATCTTATTTTTTTATATAAAACATGTAAAAAAATAAGTATATCTAATAATAAAACGAACATTTTTATATTAATGTTTCAAAACATTCGTGTTATAATAATAAGGTACTATGAAATATTGGAGGGTTTTTTGTGGAATTATTGTATACAGGTAAAACGAAAAATGTGTTTAAGTTAGAAGATGGTCATTACTTATTAAAATTTAAAGATGATGTCACTGGTGAAAATGGCGTTTTTGATCCTGGCGCAAATACGGTTGGCTTAACAATTGATGGTGCCGGCTTAGCAGGTCTACGCCTAACTTCTTATTTCTACTCAAAACTAAACGAACAAGGTGTCCCAACACACTATGTAGATGCAAACTTCGACGATGCTACAATGACGGTTAAGCCTGCAACGGTATTCGGTAAAGGCTTAGAAGTGATTTGCCGCTTTAAAGCAGTTGGTTCTTTCCTACGTCGCTATGGCGCTTACGTACAAGAAGGACAACCATTAGATTCTTTCGTAGAAGTAACAATTAAAGACGACGACCGTCTAGATCCTCCAATTTCTGAAGATGCTTTAGCGATGTTAAACCTGTTAACACATGAAGAATATGCTATTTTAAAACAGCGCACAATTGAAATTTCTCAATTTGTTGCTGCTGAGCTTGCAAAAAAAGGCTTAACACTTTACGATATTAAATTAGAATTTGGTCGCGATGCCCAAACAAATGAAATATTATTAATTGATGAAATTTCTGGCGGTAATATGCGTGCTTATAAAGGTGAACAATACATCGAGCCATTAGAGCTTGAAAAAATTATGTTAGCGGACTAATGAATAATCCCTTTCTAGACAATTTCCTATATTGCCTAGAAAGGGATTTTTTATCTTGACAAAGCCTTTTAAATAAAGATATAAAATCTTTGCATCATTTTCCTATTAATTTCCTGTGGACGATTAGCATATTTATCAATTAAGCTAAAAAAAGTCAGTTTAGATAATCAATGTTACTAAACGCATTTTTTTGAAACTTTTTGCCACTTCACTCGTATATTGAATTGGAACAAGTTTATCATCTCAGGAGGTAGTTTAATGGAAAACTATAATGAAACACCACAACAAGAAAGGCCTCAGGTTAATCCTTTTCTGTCTACTTGGATGCATCCAAAGCAAACTGCACGCTACATGATCGATGCCAAATCGATTGGTTATGCAATCCTTGTTATGTCAATCGGATATATTGGTTCTTTGCTTTCTGGCCTTATAGATAGTAATTTCTTACTTGACGTATCCCCATGGATTATCGTACTATTTTGCGTGATTTTAGCACCCATTGCAGCAATAGTTGGTACAGCATTTTCAAGTCTTATCATTTGGTTATTTGGTAAATTATTTAAAGGAACTGCAACGTATTCTAATTTGTTTAAAGCTTTGAGCTTAACTGCTGTTCCATTTATCGTAGTCATTCCATTTTACGTAATTTGGCTATTTACATCACCTGAATCATTAATGGATACGAATTTTATAGGGTCTGCTCCATGGATTTTTTGGCTATCACTGTTAGCAACAGCTGTTACGAGTGTTTGGTCATTTGTAACAACAGTGGCTGTTGTAGCAGAAGCACATCAAATTTCAAATTGGAAAGCATTCTTCACTATTTTTATTCCTTCAGTTATTATCGGTATCGTTGTTTTTGTACTTGTTATTATCGTCATAATTGGCGTAATTGGCATTAGCATGATGTAACTCCCCTCTTGTCTTTAGGGAATAGCAGTTAAAAAAACTTATATTCATAAGTTTTTAGATTTACTGTGTCCATGAAACATTGTTACGTTAAAATACTATTCACAAGAAAAGCCACGAAACGTTGATAATACAACATTCGTGGCTTTTGTGTGTTTTCTATCTTTCGTTTGCAAACTAGTATGCTTGCTCATTTGTCGTTATGCTAAAATTGATTTTTTACATAAGGAGGATAAAATACACCATTTTCTTTTTTCTAAGAGATTTATATACTTTTTAGCTTTTAATGTTATATTCCGAACAAGTTATTATTTTTTATTTTTAAGTTCTAAAACAATCGGTGTTGTATTCAGCAACATAGAAATAATCGTCAACAACCATACCCCCTTTTCCATAGTAGGTACAACATCTAATAATGCTGCCCAATCTTCACCTTTTACCCAATCAGATACTAGGCTATATTGTGCACAAAGTGTCAATGCTGTAAATGATAACCCCATCGCCATCGCAAGCTTATAATCTTTACCTGTTGCATACAAAAAAATATTTATAAAAGTTGCTACTATTGAGATAAGACCGAATATTAACCACATTATTATGCCCCCATTATCGTTTTATTTAAGATTCAGGTGTGTATGAAGTTAAATAAGTTAAATAATCCCTTTAAATATATAGACTGGTTTTATTTGAGTAAGTTCCTTTTACTTTGATTACGCGTGTCTTACCATCTGCCCTAGCTGATGAAAAGGAATGGAGATTTGCATCATTAAAATTTTAACTGTAATTGCATTTTGCTCATTACATACTCACGTAATGGCTGTATTCTTCATTGTCAGGCTCACATTAACTTTTAAGACAATAAAAAATACAGTCTTTAATGTTTTAAAGACTGTATTTAATGGATAAACTATTGAGTTTTAGGATGATGTTTTGCCTGTAAGAACAAGCGAACGTTTTTTTATTTTTATACAGATAGTATTGTTTGTTGCTGGAATAACTCTGATACGCCAGAGGCAACAGCAGCCCCACTAACAGCGCGTGAAACAATTTCCACAACACGCTCATCTAATGATTTAGGCACAATATACTCTTCAGCTAATTCTTCATCACTAACAAGTGAAGCGATTGCTTCTACCGCTGCTAGCTTCATATCTTCGTTAATATCTGTTGCGCGCACGTCTAAAGCTCCGCGGAAAATTCCTGGGAAAGCAAGCACATTGTTAATTTGATTTGGATAATCTGAACGACCTGTTCCCATAATACGCACACCCCAAGCTTTGGCATTTTCGTACGTAATTTCTGGGTTCGGATTCGCCAGTGCAAAGACTACTGGATTTTCATTCATTGACGCAATATGCGCTTCTGTTAATAAATTCGCAACGGATACGCCGATAAAGACATCTGCTCCTACTAGAGCATCTTCTAACGTTCCATGGATTTTATTTGGATTTGTTAAATGAGCCACTGCTTCTTTAATTGGGTTCATACCTTCTGGGCGACCTTCATAAATGATTCCTTTTGTGTCACACATATATATATTTTTATAACCCATTTGTACAAGAATACGTAAAATGGCAATACCTGCTGCACCAGCACCGTTAATAACGACTTTCATTGTTGCAATATCTTTTTTAACGATTCGATTAGCATTAATCATGCCTGCACCTACAACAATTGCCGTACCATGCTGGTCATCATGAAATACAGGAATATCACATTCTTGACGTAAGCGATCTTCAATTTCAAAGCAACGTGGTGCTGAAATATCCTCTAGATTAACGGCACCAAATGTTGGCGCAAGCGCCTTCACAATGCTGACGATTTCATCCGTACTTTTCGTATCTAAACAAATTGGAAAAGCATCAACATTGGCAAAACGCTTTAATAAAATTGCCTTCCCCTCCATAACTGGTAGTGCTGCTTTCGGTCCAATATCGCCTAACCCTAATACAGCTGTCCCATCAGAAACAATCGCAACCATATTGCCTTTCATTGTATAGTCATAGACAAGCGATGGATTTTTCTCAATTTCAATACATGGTGCTGCTACACCTGGTGAATACGCTAGGCTAAGATCATACGAGTCTTGCACAGGCACCTTTGAAATCACCTCTAATTTCCCACTATAATGCGCATGCATATCTAACGCCTTTTTCATAATATCCATTCAATCCGCCCCTTTTACTTTTTTAATGTATGTCAGAATCATAATACTTTGTGAAATCATAGTCAACAAAAAATATACAAAAAACATTATTTCCTTTGGTACGACAGCATTTTACATCGAAAATTACAAGATTTAGTATTGTTATATATTTCACAATCTATTATTTTAAAATAATAAATAAATGAATGGAGCTATTGTTAAACGTACTAATAACAGCAATAAACCTGTTCAACTTTTCACATAGTATTTTTCTGCAGTAAATGAGAAAAATTTCACAAACTTTTGTAAGCGCATCCATTGATATAACAACCTCTGCCACATTTTCTCCACATTTTTTCACAAACATTTTTATTATTTAATAGAAAATATTTAATATACAGATGTATTTTTTAGATTGAATGTTCTTATCTCACTAAAAAATAAAAAAGAGCCCTTAACATAAGGACTCTGGAGCGTCTAACCAAACTTATAGAATTAACGTACCGTAGCTGATTTCTGCACAGGCGCTTCTTGATGATTTTTTACATAAGCTCTTAGTGTAAGGACTCCTGCATAAATTGTTTCGTAAATGCTGTTATAATATGTTTGGACGACCATTGTTCCCCCGACACTTTTGTAATCGGGTAATCACGACGAAAAATTGCTTTCGTTATAGCTTCCACCGAGTAGCCTTCATTATAGAGCTTCAGGATTTCCCCTTGTAACTCCTCTAAATAGTCTATTTTTTCGATAATTTTTGCCCGACCATTTGCTAGAAAACCTGCGTGACAGCAATAAACCTTTTCAAAATCATAGTGCAATAGTTTCTTTAACGACGCCAAAGTATGTACAATGTTTTCCTCTTCTAGCACAACCTTTGTTTTCGTTTGAATATATAAATCACCTGTAAACATAGCACCTGTTGCGCGATTATAAAACGACAAATGGTCCGTTGTATGGCCTGGAGTTGCGATAATGTCCCATGTGCCCGTTTTCGTTTCAAGTGTATCCCCAAATGGCTGTGCATGAAATGCAGGTCGCTGACCCCATAGTACTTGACGGTAAAGCGGATAGTTCCCGTCTGCCGCACAAGCCATAACTGACTCATGATGAACGTAAATAGGGACATCCTTTTGTTGCTGTATCCATGCGGCATTTCCCGAATGATCCTCATGGGCATGCGTTAAGGCAACTTGCTCAACCGGCAGCTTATCAAAAAAAGATTGAAACTCCTGTGCTAGTGAGTTAGAGCCTGTATCAATAAGCAAGCCATCCACATAAAAGCTATAAACACTCATGCCAAATCCTTGAGTCGATACTTTGCCAAGCGCACATTGCACATCCTCATGTTGTTCGATTTCAATACTTTTATCTAATTTATACATAGTGCTCCCCCTTCCCCTTTGTACAAAAAGTGTAGCATAAAATGAATGGTGAGTCATTTTTCAGTAAATATTGCGAAATGCATTGTTGATTTAATCTGTTTAGCTACATTCCGCACATGGATAATGAATGCGATATTCATGAAAAATAATAAAAGTGCGCCAATAAATAATAAAATCATTTGTTCAATATAAATAAGATGCATGAGGAATGTCCAGCTAGCCATCACAACTACGACAACCCACTTGTATTTTTTCATAAAATCAATCGTTGTAGCACGTAAATTATTACGTTGCTCCATGGCCAATAGGATTTGGCCAAATTGCAAAAGAATTAATAAATCAATGACCCCTGTAAATATTATCAGCCAGTAACTAATGAGCGTATCTGCTGACACAAGCGGCACCATGACAAGCACGAGCGCAATAACAATTAAGCGCTTCGCCAACGTTTTACCGTCAAAATAAGATAGGCTCTTTAACAGTGCTCCGTAACTAAGCAATTGCTGTAAATAAAACGCATAAGGGAAGATATTTAACAAAATTAATTTTAAAAAAAGCGCAATAGTTAGCCACTTCAATAGTTTTAACTGTTGCTGTTTTTCTTGGCTTTCAATCATGTGGCAAACTCCCCTCTGTTATGTTTTTGATATCAAATGGAGCTTTCCGAAGAATCCATATTGGCAATATTCCTTCCGGCCCGCTTATCCCAACCATCTTTTGAAGATCTAAAGCAGCTTCCTTACTTTGGAGCGAAATGGATACTAACTGATCTTTTTTAACAGCAATAGGGAAATCTTCTGTCGTGAGCGTTTTACCATTAACATCTATTTCGTTGATTTCAATGCTTCCTTGTAAAATTTCCGGAATTAATACTTCGTCAAATACTGCATCTTGCATCAATCGAAACTTCGCTGTTTGAATCCCATTATTAGAGCCTGAGGAAGACACAAAACTATAAGCTACTTCATCAGCTGGACGTTCAAAGTCCAATTGCAAAGTTGTGGACAGCTTTTTTCCATCATCTAAAACAAGATAGATTGCACCACTATCTATTAATTTTTGCATTTCATCTTTATTGCCAATAAAATAAGCTGAACGCATTAACTGGTAGCGCCCTTGTTCTGTGACATCTGCTGGATAATAAAACATAGGTTGATCTTTTGCTGGCTGTTCATAGTAGTGCGCGAATAAAGTTACTTCTCCTGCCTGTAAATATTGCACAGCGCGGTGATCGCTTTTATTTGTCACATAGTGAATATTCAAGTCATGCGTTTCATTTCCGCTGTAAAAATCATATGCAAGCGGCACTGTAATAGGCTGCGCTAATTGATTTTGCAAATAAAATGCACTATTGCCAAACAGCAATACCGCAATAAATCCTAGTGCCAGTACAAATTTCTTATCTGCACCTCGTTGTATGGCTGTTCTCACCACAAAAGCCGTTAGCAGTGATAAGCCAATGGCACAAAGCCAGTAGATTGTTGGTGAAAACTTTGACATGCCTTCCTTAAAGGTTGCAAGTTGGATTACCTTTTTTTGAAATGCAATAAAATATACCGCTCCTTCTGTCATCATTGTTGGCACGATGCTCACCCCCTTTCTCTATTAAACTATAAAAAAACAAATTTGGCTTCCTTTAGAAATTTTTCCAAAACGGACGCAAAAAACGCCCACCGAAGTGAGCGTTTCTATCTAGATTATTCATTTGTCCCTGTTTCAACATCATAGGCAGTAATCCAATCACTGAAGCTGCCAGTATAGAGCTGAATATTGTCGTACCCTTCGTCAGCAAGCACTGCATAGAGCGGTGAAGCTGTTACCCCACTACCACAATAGACCACAACATGTTCATCTCGTGCAACCTTGGCACGTAGCGCTTCATTAGCTTGTAATGTACCTTCAACTTTTAATTGCTCCCAATCAAAGTTTTTAGCTGTCGGAATATGTCCCGCTACTTTATCGAGCGGTTCAACTTCACCACGGTAACGAGCAGCTGCACGTGCATCTAATAACGTTGCTGATTGTTCACCATCAACAATTGCTTTTACTGCTTCACGCGGTGCATAGAGATGATCTTGCCAATTAAAATCAATTGTAGTTGGTGCATATTTCACAATATCCTTTGTGAATGTCACTTTTTGTTCAAGCGCAGGTGCCCCACCATTGACAATTACAACATGCGGGAAGCCTGCATACGTTAACATCCACCAAGCGCGAGGGGCAAAAGGTGATGCCCCTTGATCGTATACAACAATTTGATCTTTATAACGCAAGCCTAATTCTTGAAAGACGGACGTCAGTTTTTCCTTACTAGGCATCGGATGACGGCCGTTTTCGCTTTCCATATCCGATAAATGCTGTTCTAAATCTACATACACCGCACCCGGTGCGTGACCTGCTTCGAAGGCTTGTTTGCCCGCTTCTTTATTTTGTAAATCATAACGAGCATCTATGAAACGGACACCTTCCACTTGAATTTCCTCAATCGTTTTGAATACTTTTCCCATGTCTATCACCTCATGCGTATTGTAGTTGTGCGTAAATTGATTTCCACGATGCAAGTCGACTTTCTTCTTGTAAGACAAGTCGTTCAGTAGCGATTTGCTCTAAAGCCTGGTGGTAAATATGCAAACGTAATCTTTCAGCTTCTTCGCCGATAAACGCAATGGCCCAAGTCATTAATGATACTTTTTGTCTATCTAAATAGTTTTGGGCATCGGGTTTAGTTAATGCTTCTAATGCTTCACTTAACTTCATTTTTTCATTTTTCTCAAAGAACGCTTTTTGATTACGGAAATGAGATTTTACACTTGCATATTTTGAAATATCCGCAAATGGACCTTCAAAGTCTAATAAATCTGGTTCAGATGAATCGAACGCTAAGAATGAGAAACTACGATTCATTTCTTTTAAGTCACGGACTTCATCTTTAAAGCGTTGTTGCATTTTCTTGCCAATAAATTGAGCTAAACGGAAATTCGTAACGCGCATTTCCTGTGTAAAGTCAAAACGCAAGCTTTGTAACACTTCTTTTAACGCATGCTCTAACGCTTGCTGTGCTGGCATAGCAGCAAAGGTTGAAGGATTATAGCCTTCTTTAAAGAATTCTGGATAGCGATAATAGACACGCTGTAAGACGTAATACAATAATTCATCTAACTCTTGCTTCGTCTCACTTTCCATCATACTTGTATTTAAAGTATTAAATTTGGATGTAATATGCTGTTCAAGCGTTGTTAACTCTGCTAAAC
Organism: Lysinibacillus sp. NPDC097195; assembly: GCF_044762075.1. Taxonomy (NCBI): domain Bacteria; kingdom Bacillati; phylum Bacillota; class Bacilli; order Caryophanales; family Bacillaceae; genus Lysinibacillus; species Lysinibacillus sp. NPDC097195. The sequence continues at coordinate 1,609,306 of NZ_JBIWDP010000001.1, forward strand.
GTTCATCTTTCCGCTTTAAGTTTTCTTCTGTTTGAGCGATCAAATCACCTAAACGTTGCTCTGTTTTGTCAACTTCCTCCGCAAGAGCCTGCACAGCTAATGCACTTAATTCCTCATTTAAAAATGTATGGAATGCATCTTCAAATGGCGGCATACCTGAGGCATATGACCCACCCTCCACTTTTTCTTTTAAAGCCATTAAGCTTGAAACCCCGTATAGACGAGGGAAGCGAATGCCAAAACGTTGTAATTCTGAACGCACATAGCCTTTCACATCTTCTTGCTCTTCTTCAGTCGTTGCTAAATCAATCGCATTGACGATAAAGAACATTTTATCCAGTTCAAACGCATCTTTGACACGACCTAATTGAATTAAAAACTCACGGTCCGCTTTCGCAAATGCATGATTATAATACGTAATAAATAAAATAGCATCTGCATTTCGAATGTATTCAAATGCTACCCCTGTATGACGCGCGTTAATGGAATCTGCTCCTGGAGTATCAACAAGCGTAACACCCATTCGAGTTAACGGACTGTCATAGTAAAAGTCGATATTATCAACAAAGCATGATTTATTTTCTTGTGCGACAAATTTTTCAAATTCTTCTCTTTCTACTCGTAGCACTTCACCAAGTTCCGATTTAAATGTTGGATAACCTTCTTTATATGCACGGATAAACGATTTATGCACATTTAATCGTTCATCTGTAAGCTGTACTGCCAATCCTTCATCTGCTCGATTAAATGCTTCTTCTAACGACGCAACACTTAAACCAATGGCCGCATATGAACCTTGAATATCTTCTAGCATTTGCGATGCTGTTTTTAACTGAACATCTGCTGTTTCATGAGGATGCTCTGCTGTTACTGGACGAATTTTATTAATGGCCGCTGTTGTTGGGTTCGGTGATACTGGCAGTACTTTTGCACCCATTAATGCATTTGAGAAGGACGATTTCCCAGCACTAAATGCACCAAATAATGCAATTGTAAAATCCTTTTTCTGTAATCGCTCTACTTTATTTTCTAAATAACTAGCCACTTCTGCAAAGCCTTGCACTTCTTTCACCGCATTAGCAGTATGAAGTGCACGCTTAATAACTCCATCGATAGGTAAGCTTGATGCACTCACTGCATGCTGTGCTTCCTCTTGCTGTACAATTTCCTCTTTTGGTTTTAACATCGATTCATCAAATAATCGGATATCCGCTAAGTCTTGCTCAAATGCTTTATCCCAATTCACTAGTTGTGCATTCGCCTCTTTGCGAATTTCATTGCTTGCTTGATGCATAACACTTGCACTGTATTGCTGATAACCTTCAATTTCGAGCACAGCTTGAATGGCATCTACTTTGTCCTGCATGCCAGCCATTTTTAACTTCGATGGTGCAGCCGTTTCGCTTGCCACTGCTTGTAATGTAGTGGCCTGTTCATCTTTCCACACATCTGTTTCTTGAATATAAAATCGTTTTGTTGCTTCAGCAACACGGTTGGCAAAATTAAGTACAGCGTCCCCTGTTAATAGTGCCCCTGCTTGGACTTGTTGTTCAATTAGTGAAAATGGCAGCTCAAACACATAGTTATCAATAGCTGTAGCACGCTCTTCACTTAAGGCACCAACATCTTTTAATGCCTTTTTCATAAGACCTTTTATGTGACCCGTAATTTGAGCATGGACAACTGTTTGATACGCACTATACGCATCTTCTTTACGGCGGTAACGCTCTTCTTCCGTTTTTTTCTTAGCCGTAAACAATCCGCCTACTTTAAACCCTTCTTGCTTACTTTCTAAGTAAAGACGTAATTTATCGCGTACATCTGCTGGCATAATGGCAGCATTGGCAAGTAATTCTTTGCGTTCTTCTTCAAACGTTTCATTCCAAGCCTCCACTGAGAATAATTCTACTTGTCGACTTAATTTATTGTATTGCTCTAAAATATCTTGATGGTGTGCCCAATCATCAGCACTTAAAATATCCTCATCAATTGCTAAACGATCTTGCTTTTCTTCCATTAAATAATTGTCATGCTCGCTTTGCAGTAAACGAAGCGTATTCGTCGCTGTGTGTACAAGCTGATCTTGCCAGTCATTCATACTATCCATGACGATTTTTTTGACTGCTTCAAAATCATTATTTGGATGCTCAGGCTCTCTTAATGAAGTGAAAAACACACCTTTTGGTTCAACACCCCAAGCAGAAAACGAAGTGTGAACTGTTGTTTTAAATTCTTCAAAGCTTAGTTCATTTTCTTTATGCTTATCAATCATATTAACGATTAAATAAACATTCGGATTGTATTTCATTAATTGTTTTGTAAATTGAAAGTTCAGTTCAGATTGAACATGATTATAGTCCATTGTATAGAATACAATATCTGCAATATGAAGCGCTGATTCAGTAGACATACGGTGTGCATCATCTGTCGAGTCTACCCCTGGTGTATCCATCACAGTTACGCCAAATGGTAAAGAAGATGCACTATGGCCAATTTCAATTTGTGATACGAGATCACCATTTTTACTAAGCTCTTTTACTGTTTTAAAATCATAGCCTGCCTCAAATTTTACTGGCTTTTCGTTATGCATATAGACAATAGCATAATCTTCTTCTGACTTATGGACCTTTACAATATTGGCACTCGTCGGAATTGGACTAGATGCAAGTAAATTCTCTCCAGATAAAGCGTTAATCATACTTGATTTCCCTGCAGAGAAATGACCAGCAAAACCGATGACATACTCTTTTTGTTGTAATTTACGAGCAAATAATGATGTCTTATCCATGCGCTCTGTATCACCATTATGCTGATATATTATGTATTGTAATGAAGCTTGTTTTAAAAGCCCCTCTAGTTGTTGATCAAATTCATTCATAAAACGTAAACCCCTTTACCCTTTTAATTATTCACAATTAGTATTCTACCTTATTAGATATGCAAAGTATAACACTTATTTACTTTGAAAATCATATATATCAAGGTTTCAGACGTAATAATCGTCAATAAAGTCATGTTTATCCAATATGCGTTACATGATTTTTTAAAAAAATCTACTATATTCCACGTCACAATGGATGCATAACTAAACTAGTCGTCACTTTTTTCATATTGTAAAAAGATAGGGGTACATTTGAAAAGCAATTAACATCATTATGTCAACTTCTAGGGGCACAAATAAAGAGATGGAGTGATAAGGTAATGGCAAAGCATAAATTTCGTCATCTTACGGAGCATTTAGCTGATCATGAAGAAAAATTTAGATGGTCACGTATCATTGCTCGTAATGCCCCTGATACGACAACCGCTCCCACTATTATGGCACATCAACCTATTTATCCTGAAATCAATAGATATTTTCATATAGTAGAGTCTGATTTGCAATTAACAAATGGAGCAACGCTCTCTGCTAAGCAATTTACTGATGATAATGGTGTGCAAATAAATGATTTTTCTATCGTTTACCCGAATGGTTATGTCAATTTATTTATTAATGCTGTTATGCAGGAAGGTGGGATTTACGCCGTTACACCGTCTTCGCTACTGTTAAATGCGAATCATGCGACGATTTTTAGAGGAACTCCCATTATTATAGAATCGATTGGATTTTTCACAACAAGGATGTAAAACTTTGGAAAGGAGGTGAACTCGTGGCACTTTCTATTATTCATCTGAATGTCAATGTTTATTGCACATCAACAAGATTTTTCAGCATTTTAGCGACCCCACTGTCCATTACAGATGGTACAACACTTGCTGCAACATCCTTTTTAACGGATAGTGGCAATCCTGCAACTACTTTTCCGATTGTAACAAATGGCTACTACAACCTTTATATAAATGGCGTACTTCAAAAAGGCGATGCTTACTCCGTTTCCGCAACAGAATTAACGTTCAATACGGTGACAGCTTCAATCGCCGCTGGAACCCCAGTCATTATTGAAGCTGTTGAATTATCAACTACTATATAAATATTAATAGTATGTATGGATGCTCTCAATACCTTGTAGCATTTTGTTGAGCATCCATACAACTGTTACTTAACCTATTTGCTTTCTTAACGCATCAATTTTCTTAGCAAAGGTCAGGGCATGTGGGCCATCTCCATGAATACATAATGTTTGCGCAGAAAGTTGAATTTTCTTCTGTTGAACTGACATCACTTCATTCGCAGTCAAAATACTTTCGACATGGATAAGCATTTCTTCCTCTGAGTGGATTACCGCATTGGGCTCTTCCCGACTTACTAATGTGCCATCAGCATTATAACGACGGTCAGAAAAAACTTCCTCATAGACACGTAAGCCCTTAGCCTTTGCAATTTTCACGATTTCACTACCAGCTAAACAATATAAAACGTATGCTGGATTTAAATCATAAACAGCATTGACAACAGCTGTTGCTTTTTCAATATTATTTGCACTTTGATTGTACAGTGCGCCATGTGGCTTCACATGATGAAGCACGCCCTTTTCCACAGCAACAAATGCTTGCAAAGCGCCTACTTGATAGACGATCATATTATAAATTTCTTGTGCACTAACATCCATATTGCGCCGGCCAAACCCTTCCAAATCAGGATAGCCTGGATGTGCGCCAATCTGTACATTTTTACGAATAGCATTGCGGACCGTGTTATGCATGATAGTATGGTTCCCTGCATGATAACCACAAGCAATATTGACGGACGTCACATAGTTTAAAATTTCTTCATCGTTTTTTAGTGCGAGAGCATCCCCGCTTTCACCCATATCGCAATTAATATCAATCGGCATAGTCATTCCTCCATTAATGCAAATTTTATTGTGTTAAACATGCGCAATTGGGCAACTTTATGTAAATCATCTTCATGTATGGTTGCAATAATTGGATAACCACCGACTGTTTGGGCATCTGCCATTAAAACAATAGGCTCGCCGTTTTGTGGCACTTGTATTGTCCCATATTGGGTCGCTTCTGATAGAATATCTTTCCTGTTTTCCATATGTAAGACACTACCCTTAAAATAATAGCCCATACGATTTCCCCCAGTAAATTGATACGGACTAGTTAAAAATTGGTGCTTGCTGTCGTCTGTAAATAATTCAAAATGAGGACCTTTAAAAATTCTTACTGTAAGCGCCGTTTGAAATAACGGGCGATAAGGTGCATAAAGCCCTCTTGTATAGGGTAGCGGCTCTATAGACTGTCCATATAACATAGAGCCAACATTTAGTGCATTTCCTGCAATTGGCAAGCATGACTTACTGCCAAGTATGGATTCTGTATGGAATCCTCCTTGAGGCGTAAGATAGACAATTGAGCCATCTTTTACACTTTTGATGGATAAAATATCTCCCGCTACTAATTGAAAGGTTTTCCACATTTCTATGGGTTTACCATTCAATAAACAATGACAAGTTGCACCAGTTAATACATACGTAGCCTCCTTTAAAGCTTGAAATTCAAAGCCACCTATAAACATTTCAAATGACGTTTGGTTTTGCGTATTATTCAAAATTTGGTGGGCTAGTTGAAAGGAAACTTTGTCCATTGGCCCTGAAAGAGGAATACCAAAGGCACGATAGCCGAATCTCCCTTGGTCTTGCAGGCTACCATATACACCTTGTTTTTTTATTATAAGAAGTGGCTTCAATGGCTACACTCCTTTACTTTTTATTTCTAAAAACGCTTGTTTTGTAATTTCGTAAAATTGGACTTGATCTCCGAGTGAAAAGATAAACGTATCTTGCCGATGAATATCAAATAAATTGACTGGCGTCTTACCGAGTATATTCCATCCTCCTGGAGAATCGAGTGGATATATGCCTGTTTGTCCCCCTCCAATACCTACCGAGCTTGCAGAGACAAACGGGCGTGGTTTCGCTAATCTCGGTACAAATAATCGGCTATCTAAATCACCTAAGTACGGAAAGCCTGGTAAAAAACCGATTAAATAGACACTATATACTTTCGCCATATGCAATTTTTTTATCTCTTCAAACGATAAACCCGAATAGTCGATGACACGTTGCATGTCCAAAGCAAATTCCTCATCATAGCAAATTGGAATATGTAACTGCCGACTCGCTTCTTCATTTGAAGCGTTACTTTGCATGTCTAGCCATTGTTCTTGTAAAAAGTCTACATCTATTTTGTGTTTTACATATGCGGTCACCGTATGATAGCTAGCAACGCTTTCAATAAGGTTGGACTGTAAAGTTTTTTTCAGAAACCGATTAAACTTTTGAACAATGTGAAAATTTTCTTGTGAGATTACTTCATTAAATGCAAAACGAATTGTGTTGTGGCTAATCCACATCGTCTGTGGAAACTTAATGATTGGCTTCACGAATGGTTTCCTCGAGACAAAGCTTAATGCCCATTAGTAAATCTTGCATATTCCAACCTGGTATTTTGCCATGCTGAATCGCCAATTCAAAAGATGCAGGAATATGAATAAAGCCAGCCAGAATACCTTTATGTTGCTTCGCGTAAACGAGCCCTTCATACATAATATTATTGCATAAGTAAGTACCGGCAGTATTTGAAATTTCTGCAGGATAGCCTTCTTTATTCAATCGCTCTACCATACGGCGAATAGGTAAATTTGTTAGATAGGCATCTTCCCCACCAGCAGCAATACTTTCATCGACAGGTGTATAGCCATTGTTATCAGGCTCGCCATCTTTGACATTAATGGCAATGCGCTCTGGTGTTATTTTAAAGCGCCCTCCAGCTAACCCTAACGACAAAATGATTGCTGGCTGTATTTCTGTAATATATTGTTTCAACTGTTGCGCAGATTGCTGAAAATCAACGGATAGCGTACGTCCTACAATTTCATAGCCGTCCATCAACGTTCCATTTAAATTTTCTACAATTTGCATAGTTGGATTTATTTTATAGTCTAAAAACGGTTCAAATCCAGTTAATAATATTTTCGTCATGTTTTTCACCTAAATTTCTATCGGACGTTGCTTAGAACGACCTTTTAATTTTGTTTTGTTGAATAGCTATTTTCTTCTCAATTTTAACAAACAACTGCTACAAATGCTCTTGATTCTACAAAATTATGTTATTTTTCAAAATTTTCATCTTATCTAGTAAACTATCAATTTGAAGCTCGAAATTGCAAAATGGCATAAATAAAAGAGTATGACGCAGGTCATACTCTTTTATTTATAGTAATTTTGTTATTCACCAATTTTTCTTTATCCAAACTTCTTTAGGAACTTGTTGCTTATAAGAATTCACTACAATATGTAAATTGCCCAATCAAAATCTTCAACACCCTCGTGGTTATCAACAAGGTAATTATCTTCATTAGCATTACTTACTGTTGTCCCAATAGCAAAAAGGGTAAAAATCATTAAATGACCAATTACTTATTTCATTTAGAATATTTTCTATTTAATTACTATCCAAAAACATGGAAGAAGGTTGAAATACGATTTTTTTATTTTTTAATTCACTCATCACTTTTTCTGTTAGTCTTAAGCCTGTTTCATTATGTTGCTTTTCTAAATTTTCTCCTCCAACAATTAAGGTATCAAAATCCCAATTTATCCAAACACCATAATCAATTATCCATGATCTTAGCTGTATTTTTAAAGAATGAGAAATTTCCATTTTATCGATATCCAAATTAAAGCCACAAACCTTACACCATAACGGATCAGAACCTATATCTGCTTCCACTTTTATTTTCACAAGTTCTTTACAATTACATAATGAACCCATAAATAAATCCCTCCCGAAATTTTTCCGTTATTATATTAAAACAAAATAAAGAGTATGACATAGGTCATACTCTTTAGGCTAATATTCATGTAAAGTAAAAACTGTTAAAACAGGAACACTAACGAAAGCGCTATTATTTTAAATGGGCAGTCGCCTGTTTCATGACGTATTTCCCCACTCCAATATAAATAGCTACTGTTGCTCCGATCAATACGAATGCCATTGCTGACCGCTCCTTTTCTACCTATTAGTAAGCTACAGCAAGGAATGCAGTAGCATGAAATCATTGATTTTGAAAATCATTCTCATTAATATAATATAAATTTCGCCTTATTTCGTCAAGACATACTTTCATCTTACCCTTTTAACATGGTAAGATGTAGAAAAGTCGGAAAAAGGATGCGGTAATGATGAGTAATTCGAAGTACTTTCAAACTATTTTAAACGGGACAATCCATGCATTAAAAACGATTCTCCCTATGGATATCCAAGTAAAAGCGCCAAGTATGATTTCGGAACCCTTTCAACAACAGCAAATGGGTGTATTAATTGGGCTTATTGGCGATGTAAAAGGACGTGTCATTATAGATTCCTCTCCTGACATATTTAGCGGTATTGGTAGTTCCATGTTCGGCATGCCACTTGAAGGAGAAATGTTAGAGTCTTTTACAGGCGAATTTGGCAACATGATCGCAGGTAATTTATGTACAGCGGTAGGACAAGAAAGCTTAGAAATAGATATTACGCCACCAACCGTCATGGTGGGCAACACGAAGTTATACGGTTTTGAAAAAGCGTTTGTACTACCCGTTACAATTCCAAATGTCGGTGCACTAACGGTCTTACTAACAATTGAGGAAGAAGTTATAACAGCTTAATCTCGACTCTTTCAAACTATATATTCTATGCAAAGATAGCTAGTATTTATGAATACGAAAATCGTTATTCGCACAAAAAGGAGCAGGCTCAAATTTGAGTCTGCTCCTTTTTTATTTCACATTTTTTTCACACATTCCCCTTGGTTGTGTGATTTTTTTCACATCACAAGGACTTGAATTTTAATATCATGACTTTAAGAAAGCCACAATGACAGCTTAGGAGGGAGTAAAAAATGGCTAACAAAAAAAAGTCTGATGATAATCTAAAAGGTTCATTATATGGTGTATTTGGTATCGGCTTTATTATTATTTTAATTTGGATTTACTGCTTCAATTTATTCATCGGCCGTTTTTGATTTGTTAGAAAAAAGAACTATTTCGTCAACAAAAAGTAAGAAATACTACAGAGGAAGGACGAAAGAAATATGCACATACATAAATACGAGAAATACTGGCTTGTATTTGGTGTAGCGACTTTAGTTGCATTTCTTATTATTCTTGGTATCGGTGCATTCCACCAAGGTTCACATCCAAACAGTAATAAGAAAACCATCGATTACGAAAAAGTAAAAGAAATTGCACCGTTTACAAATCCAGGTGTACACAAAGTCGAAGGGAAGGATTGGGACTACGAGGTCGTTATTTTAGCATCTGCCTTCTATTACAATCCACCTGAAATTGAAGTACCACTTGGTGCGAAAGTGAAATTTATCGCAACAAGTGAAGATGTTATTCATGGATTTGAAATTGCAGGAACAAATATTAACATGATGCTTGAACCTGGTTATATCTCCGAATATGTAGCGGAAATCAACCAAGTTGGGGAATTTTTAATAGTATGTAATGAATACTGCGGTACAGGACATACGCTTATGCATTCTATGCTAAAGGTGGTGGATCCAAATGACGCTAAATAATAATTTAGCTAGGGTAGATCGTCGTGATGCGAAACTAGCACTAGCCCATGTTTACGTGGCATTTATCGCCTTATTATTAGGTGGTCTCGCTGGTTTATTACAAGTATTTGTACGTTCAGGACAATTCACATTGCCAGCCGGAATTGGTTATTATCAAGTATTAACCGTTCACGGTGTCTTACTCGGACTTATTTTAACAACATTCTTTATATTCGGTTTCCAAATCGCAAGTGTCAGTCGTACATCTGGTACATTTACAGATAAGCAACGATTACTTGGTTGGATTGGTTTTTGGTTCATGACAATTGGTACAGTTGCTGCTGCCGTCATGGTACTATTAAATAAAGCAACCGTTCTCTATACTTTTTACGCACCACTGCAAGCTCACTGGATTTTTTATCTCGGTCTAACGCTAGTAGTAGTCGGCTCTTGGATTGGTGCGGCCGGCCAAATTTTACGCTATGCGCAATGGCGTAAAGAACACAAAGGCCAAACGTCACCGCTTTTATCGTTTATGGTTGTAGTCAACAATTTACTTTGGTTCGTGGCTTCTTTAGGTGTAGCCGTTTCCGTTTTATCTCAATTATTACCTTGGTCACTTGGTCTAATTGAACGTGTGGATGTGTTACTGTCACGTACATTGTTCTGGTATTTCGGTCACGCGCTTGTTTACTTCTGGTTATTACCAGCTTATATGGTATGGTATGTAGTCATTCCGAAAGTAATTGGCGGAAAAGTTTTCTCTGACTCTTTAGCACGCTTATCGTTTATGCTATTTTTAATCTTCTCTGTACCAGTTGGTTTACATCATCAACTAACAGAGCCTGGTATTGATACAACATGGAAATTCATACAAGTTATTTTAACAATGGCAGTTGTCGTGCCTTCGTTAATGACCGCATTCTCTTTATTCGCGACATTTGAATTACGTGGACGTGAACTTGGCGGTAAAGGGCTTTTTGGCTGGTTTAAAAAATTACCATGGAAAGATGCTCGTTTCTTAGTGCCATTTATCGGTATGCTTGCGTTTATTCCTGGGGGTGCAGGTGGTATTGTCAATGCCTCTTACCAAATGAACCAACTGATCCATAATACAATTTGGGTTCCTGGACACTTCCATTTAACATTTGCAAGTGCAGTTGTCTTAACCTACTTTGGTGCAGCGTTCTGGTTAATTCCTCATTTAACGGGTCGTACGTTAACGAAGTCGTTAAATTCGCTTGGTATTGTTTCGGGTGTATTATGGGGCGTAGGTATGACGATTATGTCCGCCGCTATGCATATTGCAGGATTGCTTGGTGCTCCTCGTCGTTCTGACTACTCCGAGTATGGCGGTGCTCAGCAGGCGTATGATTGGATTCCCTATCAAATTGCACAAGCTGTCGGAGGTACTATTTTATTCATTGCGATTTTAGTAATTACGTATGTCGTAATTAAATTAGCTTGGTTTGCGCCAAAAGGTGAAGAGGAGTTCCCTATCGCTCCAATCCATGAAAGCAGTGGTCCTACACCACCTATTCTTGAAAACTTTAAAGTATGGCTCGTTATTTTAGTAGCATTAATCATATTCGCTTACACAATTCCAATCTTCGAAATTATCTCGAACTCACCAGCTGGCTCAAAAGGCTTTAAGCTGTGGTAAAGCAACAAGCGATTTCTCATCGGAGAGAAATCGCTTGTTTTTTTATAGCTGATAGAGCTTTGTATATTTTTCTTGTAAGTAGTTTGCAAGATACTTGGCATTTAAGCCTTCCCCTGTCGCCTCTTGCAGTAGCTCGAACGGCTTTTTCAGCGCACCGTATTGATGTACTTTCTCTGTTAGCCATTCGCGAATTGGTAGAAGCTCGCCATTTGCAAGCAAGTCATCAAAGTTTGGAAGATCTTTATCCATTGCATGCTTCCATTGCGCTGCATAAATCATTCCTAATGCGTAAGACGGGAAGTAACCAAACATTCCCCCTGCCCAGTGCACGTCTTGTAAAACGCCCTTCGCATCGTTATCTGGTCGGATACCTAAATATTCTTCGTACTTTGCATTCCACACTTCTGGTAGGTCTTTAGCTTGCAAGTCTCCATTGAACAAATCACGTTCAATTTCGTAACGAATCATAATATGCAGTGGATATGTTAACTCGTCTGCTTCAATTCGAATAAACGATGGTTCCACCATATTAATGGCACGAAGGAAATAAGCTAATGGAACATCCCCAAATTGTTCTGGCGAATGCTTTTGCAAGCGCTCATAGTTGTGCGCCCAGAACTTTTCATTGCGACCGACCAGGTTTTCATAGAATAGTGATTGCGATTCGTGGATACCCGTCGATGTTCCTCTTGCTAAAAGCGTACCTGCAAGTTTGGCATCAATATTTTGCTCATACATCGCATGCCCACATTCATGGATCGTGCCAAAGATCGCCGAACGGAAATCATGTTCATCATATTTCGTTGTAATACGTGCATCCCCATGATTAATGCCAATCATAAATGGATGGACACTTTCATCTAAGCGACCTGCTTCAAAATCATAGCCGAGCTGTGTTAGCAGTTCCAATGATAATGCTCGCTGTGCCTCTTTTGCAAACGGTTTAAATAACATACTCGTATCTGGTTTATTCGGTGAAGCTTCGATTTTTTGTACAAGTGACACAATCGTTTCGCGTAATTCGCCAAATACTTGATCAAGCACATCAGTTGTCATGTCTGGTTCATAAATATCAAGTAGCGTATTGTAGGTAGAACCGTTTTTAACGCCCCAATATTGTATAAATTTCTTTTGCCATTGAATCACTTGTTCTAAATAAGGTAAAAATTGCGCGAAGTTATTTGTAGCTTTTGCTTCTTCCCAAACTGTTTCTGCCTTCGCTTGTAAAATAACGTATTCTTTAAATTCATCAGCTGGAATTTTTTTATTTTGATCGTAATTTTTACGTACTTCCTCAACTAAACGTTGTGTTACATTATCAAGCTCTGTTTTTTGTGCCTCTAAAGTCGTTAATAGTTCCCCTAATTGTTCACTCGTTTGCATTTCAAACAAGGAGGCTGATAATGTGCCTACTACCTCTGAACGCTGCGCTAATCCTTTCTTAGGTGCACCCGTGCGCATATCCCAATACATTACACCTAGTGCTTCCTGATAATGCTGCATTTTTTTCACATAGTCTGTAAATTGCTGAACCGTCAAATCCATCATCCTCCTTTTTAACGTTACTAGTTTAGCATATTTTAGAATATTTTGTATATTACCAGTGCCAGGCACATAAACAATTCTGACAATTAAAAATTCAACTATTACTCGTTTTCTATGATTCTATTTGCGATTCCCTTAGTTCTTCCGGCATTTACGTCAAACACCAGCAATAGTCTTTATGTTACTCTAACGAAAAATAGCCCTCTTCTATTTGAAGGGGGCTCTATTTTAAAATTAGGGATTTCACGTTTATGTTCGACTTCAAAACAAGCATACTAATCATATAGCGTTGGGGGCGTCTATATGAAGATAGCTTAAATGTTTTGGCAAATTTGTAATACTTGCTTAACGGCTTCTGCTGATTGATGAAGTGCCGTTTGTTCTTCATGTGTCAGATGCAATTCAATAACCGATTCAATGCCATTGCCACCTAAAATCGTCGGTACACCTAAAAATAAATCATTGTAGCCGTACTCCCCTTCTAACAGGGCGATTGAAGGAATAATTTTTCGTTGATCCTTCATAATGATTTCGACCATGTGCGCACAGGCTGCAGCTGGCGCATAGTAAGCACTACCATTGCCCAATAACCCTACAATTTCACCGCCACCTTTACGTGTACGTTCGACGATTTGCTGTAGTCTATCTTGTGGAATAAGCTTTTCTAATGGGATGCCCCCTGCATAGGAATAACGAATTAGTGGCACCATTTCATCACCATGTCCACCTAATACAAATCCAGCTACATCTTCGGGTGCAATTTGTAACTCTTGTGCTACAAATGCATTAAAACGGGCGGTATCTAACACGCCAGATTGACCGATAATACGATTTTTAGGAAAGCCCGTTTCCTTGTAACATACATACGTCATCGCATCTACTGGATTGCTTAATACAACAACAATACTATCAGGTGCATAGCGTTTAATTTGTCTCGAAACATGTTGAATAATTTTCGCATTGCTTGTCACTAAATCATCTCGACTCATCCCTGGCTTACGAGGAATACCTGCCGTAATAATTACGATAGATGCACCTACAATATCTTCGTAATTACTCGTTCCATGTATGGATACATTAAATTTTTCAATCGGTCCTGTTTGTAATAAATCCAGTGCCTTTCCTTTTGTTGGCTTTTCGGCTTCTGGAATATCTAACAACACAACATCGCCTAATTCCTTCTGTGCTAAAAATAAGCTTAATGTTGACCCAGTATGACCGGCGCCAATAACAGCAATTTTATTTTTGCGAAATACCATTATGCGTCACCTCAATTGTCTGTCGTTTCTGTCGTTTTCTTTGCACGCGCTGAAGCCACTACGGTTTTTTTCTTTGCTACTTCGGGTCCTTTAATCATATTAAAAACTTCTTCATCAGGTCTAGGAATGACGTGAGCGCTTAATAATTCTCCGACGCGCTTAGCGGCCTCTTTGCCTGCATCGACTGCTGCTTGTACTGAACCAACATCACCTTTTACGACGACAGTGACAATACCACCATCCACAAATTCTTGCTTAACAATCGTGACATCTGATGCCTTAATCATCGCATCAGCAGCCTCGTAAGAGCCGACTAATCCTTTTGTTTCAATCATACCAATTGCGCTACTCATCGTTCTCACCTCGCATCACATCTGTAGAATCTATAATTCCTATGACAACTGCATCGATAGGAAGTGGATTATCTTTCATAATATAACGGGATGATCCGCCACTCGTAATGAGCACATCATCACCAATACCTGCCCCTATACGATCGGCGGCTACTATTTCTGTTCGAATTGGCTGCTGATTGGAATCAATTGGCTGAATAATTAATAGTTTTAAGCCATTCAACCCTTCTTCCTTACGTGTTGCCCATACGCTACCAATAACTCTTCCCATTTGCATGAAATCACCCTCTTTAGGTTGCCTGGATAATACTTATTATTCAAAGCAAATCGTTAATTTTTTATTCAACTCTCGAATTTTATCATTAGCTAATGCTGTCACGATGGTTCTTTTCGGCACAACAATTTCTTGCGCTTCTATTTCAAGCACTTCCACCTGTGAAAGAAGCTTTTTGTCATAATAATGGATTGATTGTTTTTCAGGAGTTTGCTTTATGTCTAATGATTGTTCTTTCAAATTCATCGGTTCTATCGTTTGTCCCTTGACGATTTCAGCAAAAGCGCCTTGTTGAATTAAGCCCGCATTTGCTTCATCTGTATCGATATGCATTTCCAAGCGATAGCGCTCAGACACGCGAATGATCACATTGGATAAAATAATAGGACGTATACCCTGTACTTTGATTTGCACTGACTGCCCATCCACTACTTGGAATCTCGCGCTATCTGCAGGTGACATATGAATATGAGCTTGTGCAATGATGAGGCCTTCCGTTAGTATTACACTACCAATTGGACCAATTAGCGTAACAGGGCTAGAGCCTTTAATATCTCCAGAAATTCTTAAAGGTGGCTTAGCGCCTAGTTTCATGGCATCTGTCCAACTAACTTCAACTTGTGTTAAAGCACGAGCTGGCCCTAAAATACGGACCCTTTCAATAGAACCTTTAGGCCCTGCAATAACGACCGTTTCCTCAGCGGCAAATTGGCCTGGCTGTGATAACTCGAACTTAGGTGTTAATTGATAGTTTTCGCCAAAAAGCTGCTCGACATCTGCCTGTGCAAGATGGACATGGCGTGCTGATACACCGATGGGAATTTTACTGTCATCTGGTGGGGAAGGCTGATTTTTTAATACTTGCTGTAAAACTTCTTCTACGATTTTTTGCACGAGTTGTTCCTGCATCTAACCTCCTCCTTACGAAAATGATTTAACAATTCTTCCTTGTGCTTGCTGTTCAATAAAGCCTGCATTTGCTTCATCTGTATCGATATGCATTTCTAAGCTAAAATCATTCGATACCCGTACGACTACACCGCGGAAAGTTACAGGTCTTTCACTGTCAACTTCGACAGCCACTAATGCATTATTGTAGACTTCCAATGCTCGCGCATCTTCTTCTGTCATATGAATATGTGCCTGTGCAATTATGACGCCCTGTTTAATAATAATTTCCTGTTGTTGGTTGATTAATTTGATGCTTGCTGAATTTACGATATCCCCCGATTGCCTTAAAGGAGGATTCAAACCCAATTTCAGTGCATCTGTTCGACTAATTTCTACTTGTGTTGCCGCTCTTACAGGTCCTAATACACGCACATTGTGAATAACACCTTTGGGTCCTTCGATGGAGACACGCTCTTTCGCAGCAAATTGTCCTGGCTGAGACAAATCAAAATCCTTTGTTAATGTTGCGTTTGGACCAAATAGTGCTTGTAAATCCGCTTCACTTACATGTATATGACGAGCTGAAATGGCAACTGGAAAAGCTTTTGATTTTATGTTCAAGTTAGCCACCTCTTATTCTAGTAACGAATTAATTGTGTGACAGGCATTCATCTCCAACAAGCGATAAATGCCTTCACTAATCTATTTAGGCTTCTGCTTTAGGCAAAATTAATTCTAATTCGTTATGCGGACGTGGAATTACATGCACAGATAAAAGTTCGCCCACACGTTGAGCTGCCGCTGCACCTGCATCCGTTGCTGCTTTAACTGCGCCTACATCGCCTCGAACTAAGACAGTAACAATGCCGCCACCAACATGGACTTTCCCGACTAAATTCACACTTGCAGCTTTTACCATGGCATCCGCCGCTTCAATTGCTCCTACAAGACCTTTTGTTTCTACCATTCCTAATGCTGTACTCATTTGTCATTCCTCCAAATTATTTAGTTTGTAATGTGATTTGCTTTAATACTTGATCGACAATTTGTTGCACCACTTCTGTATCCAATGATGGTGCTTGCGACTTAATATTCTCTACTACCGGTTCGATATCGAATTCCGGTTTTGGCACTTCAATATCTTTAATGCCATAGGCCATGCGTTTAATATTCAATAAATGTCTAGCTGTAATATTATCAGACGTAATATTGCCGCCAAACGTACCACAGCCTAAAGTAAAGGATGGGGCTAAGCCAGTCGTACCACCTACTGCACCGATTGAAGATAATGTGTTAACAACAATACGCGACACTGGTAAGTCAACCGAAAATTGCTCTGCTAACGCGGCATTTTCCGTATGAATTGAACATGAGTGACCTCTTCCGCCAATATTTAGCAGATCAATCATCACTTGTTTAGCTTCTGTGCTGTCCTCTACAGTGTAGAACGCAAATATCGGTGATAGCTTTTCTAATGAAAATGGAATGTTTTTTCCAATCATTGTCTCCAACCCAACGAGTACTTTCGTCTCTTCTGGCACAGCAATACCAATGGAGTTTGCTAAGCTTACTGCTGATTTCCCTACGATTTGAGGGTTTACTTTTCCTGGAACAGGAGAAATCAGCTTCTCCATCTTCAACTTTTCTTCAGCACTTAAAATATACGCATGCTGTTTTTGCAATTCTGCTAACACTTGCTGTGCAATCACTTTATCCACGATAATGGCCTGCTCTGTTGCACATATCGTGCCATTATCAAAGGATTTACTTTGTACAAGTTGACGAGCAGCTTTTTCAATATTGGCTGATTTTTCGATGTAAGCTGGTACATTTCCTGGTCCTACTCCATACGCAGGTTTTCCAGAGCTGTACGCCGCTTTTACCAATGCACCGCCACCCGTTGCTAAAATTAAATGAATATCAGGATGCTTCATTAACTGCTGAGTCGCTTCCATTGAAGACATTGTTAAACATTGTAACAATCCTTCGGGTGCCCCAGCTTTCTCAGCCGCGACTCTACAAATATCTAAAGCTACCTTTGTACATTTAACAGCATATGGATGTGGGCTTAGGACAAGGCCATTTCTCGTTTTTAAAGAAATAAGTGTTTTAAAGATTGCTGTAGAAGTAGGGTTCGTTGTTGGTACAATCCCCGCAATGACACCAAACGGGCTAGCAATCTCTGTTACTTTCTTTATTCGATCGGAGCCTATAACGCCAACCGTCTTTAAATCTTTTATGTCTTCATACACATCTCTTGAAGCCACTTCATTTTTCATTTTTTTATGATTTGGGATACCCATCCCTGTTTCTTGTACTGCCATTTTGCCTAAGCGTTCTGCCTCTTTAAATGCGGCATCTGCCACAGCCTTTACAATAGTATCCACTTGTTGCTGGGAATATTGCCTATAGGCTGCTTGTGCTGTATTTGCCTGTCTAACGGCGTCTCTCATTTCCTGAATGGCTAATAAATCTTTATCTAATGTAGCCATAAAGCCGCCTCCTTTCTAAATCACCGGATTTCTCGCAATATTTTCTATGGCATCTCTAAAGGCATCAGCTGCCGCTTGGCAGGAAGATTGACTGCCGCTTACGATGCCACCACCGAAGTTGGTCTCTGAAGGTGGTCCAAAAAAAACTTTGAGCTCTACGTCCGCTGCCTTTAAAGCGGCATCTAAACCTACGACCGCTTCAAGTGGTGGCGCAATTAAATATGCGAGCGCAGTACCAACCTTTACTTCTGCTAGTTGTGCCAAATAGGTGCCACAGCTTGCAACCGTATGCGCAAAAAGAGCATGCTTATCATTGTTATTGATTGCTTCAAAATACGTATCGAACCTAATTTTTTGTTCAATTGCTTCCAAGCCACTACGAATTTCGTCTGGTGAGCTTCCCGCAATGATGCCGATCATTTCACCAGATAGTGGGCCTGAAGCGTGTGCTGCTCCAGCATAAAAACTTTTTGCATAAACTACATCCACATCCGCTTTTTTCGTCGCTTCGTCTAATGCCACATATCCGACATCATCAATCGTTAGTGTGACTAGCCCAATACTATGCTGATTTGGCTTTAACGCTAGCTGCGCTGCTAATTCTGTATTTACTCTAGGAATCATTTGCATAGCCAAAATGTCAGCCATTATTTTTTGTGGAATCATCGCTTGCCCCCTTAACCTTCTTTAGCAACAAGATTTACGCCACTTGCCTTGTATTGCAATATTTTTTGGACGACTGTCCCTAAATAAGCACCTGCCTCAAGTGGTGGAATACCACCTTTATGGATGTTCGATATGACCATTCGATCTGCTTCAACAGTGCCTATTCTCGGTTGATAACATAAATACGCACTCATCGACTCAGCGGATACAAGCCCAGGACGCTCGCCGATTAAGTAAACGATGACCTCTGCCTGTAATAGTTCGCCAATTTCATCCATGAGGGCCACACGCCCTTTATCAATATAAAAAGTAGTGCCTATTTCAATATTTACATTGCTAAGACTTTGCTGTAATGCTAAATAAACATCTTGCACATTCTCTTCAATCGCACTCGCACTTAAGCCGTTGGAAATAATGATTTGTACTGTTGGGCGTGCTTTGCAAGCTGATTGAATAAGTTCCTTCGACTCATCTGATAAGCGACGGCCTAAATCAGGTCTCGTAATGTATTCTTCTTTATCCGTTACGCGTGTCGTTACTTGAAAGACATTCAATTTTTGTAATAGCGCTTCTGTCACTTCACCGTATACAGCATCAACGGCAGCTGCATGATCGAGTCGAAATTTCAACCATGTTTTTGTTTTTGGTCTTGTTCCTGCTCTTCCTACACCGATTCTTGCAGGTGTGTGCTTTTTGGCCGCTTGTACACTTTCAGATAAATTTTCCTCTTCAAATCGAAAAGCCTTAGCAGGTTCCTCTGAAGAAGAATGGTCTTCAATCGTTGCACTATGCGGATATTCTTGTGTAGATGATGCCTGTTGGTAAAGCTTAATGAATGGTTGGTCTGATGTTGCCTGTGAACTTGGGATTTCTTCAGTATGATTAGCCCCACTCTCATACAATTTGATCAATGGTTGCTTTTGTTCTTCAGCTGGTGTAGCTATCTGTTTCGAAGAAGTGCCCGATGTATTCGTCATTTTTTCCATTACAAGCTGCGTAATCATGGATACTAGCTGTTCATTCACTAGTCTCACCTACCTTTCAAATATCGATAAATCCCCAGCTCTAGCTGAAAGTCGCCCATTTTCGTAAATGCCCATTTTTTCTAACCATGTTAAATACTCAGGTGCTGGTTTTTTATTGAATGTTTGGAGCAACGTTGCAACATCATGGAAACTCATTGACTGGTAGTTCAGCATAATATCGTCCCCCATCGGTGCGGCAATAATAAAGTTCACACCTGCTGCGGTTAGTAATACGCTTAAATCTTCCACATCATTTTGGTCTGCCTTTATATGATTGGTGTAACAAATATCAACACCCATCGGAATGCCATGCATTTTACCCATAAAATGATCTTCAAGCCCTGCTCGAATAACTTGTTTGTTGTTATATAGATACTCAGGGCCGATAAAACCGACTACTGTGTTGACAATATACGGATTAAAATGTCTAGCAAATCCATAATTGCGTGATTCCAGTGTTACTTGATCGATGCCCATATGCGCTTCAGCCGAAAGCTCTGAGCCTTGCCCTGTTTCAAAGTAAAATAAATTCGGGCCTGTTCCCGTTCCTTGCTTTTTCACAAGCTCTTCTGCTTCTCTAATCAAGTCTGCAGAAATACCGAAGGAGCGGTTTGCCACTTCTGTCCCAGCAATACTTTGGAAAATCATATCAGCTGGGGCACCTTGCTTGATGGCCTTCATTTGTGTTGTGATATGTGCCAAGACACAGTTCTGTGTAGGAATCGACCATTCATTAATAAATTCCTTTGTAGCATGTAACACCTTTTTAACACTTTCGACTGAGTCGTCTACAGGGTTAATGCCAATCACAGCATCACCTATTCCATAAGACAATCCCTCTTTTAAAGAGGCGATAATTCCGTCGATATTGTCTGTTGGGTGATTGGGCTGTAACCTTGAAGAAAGTGTACCTTTTTGTCCAATCGTAATATTGCAAGTGGATAGTATTTCTACTTTATTGGCTGCATGCACAAGATCTAGGTTAGACATTAACTTTGTAACTGCCGCAATAATTTCTGAATTCATGCCCTTACTTAAACGTTTTAATTCCCGATCACCCGTTTCATTCGATAAAATGAATTCTCTAAGCTGCTCAATACTCCAATTTTTTATTTCTCCGTAAATTTGTTCATTGATATCCCCTTCAATAATGCGTGTAACCTCATCATTTTCTGGCGGAACTAAGGGATTCTCGCGTATATCTTTGACTAGTAATTCGCTTAGCACAGCTTTTGCTGCAATGCGTTGTTGTACAGTTTCAGCAGCAATTCCAGCTAGCTGATCTCCTGATTTTTCTTCATTGGCCTTGGCCATTACGTCTTTTAATGAATGGAAATTATACTTTTCTCCACCAAATATCACCGATAGATTCACATTCATCCTCCTTACTTTGAGTGGAAAGCAAGTGTTTTGACAACAACGGGAACAACACCGGAAGGTAGCACTTCCCCAATGTCAATATAATCACCTGTTTCTACTTTAATTTGATCGATGCATAGTATAGGGACTGTCGGATTAATAGCTTGAATAGTTTGCCCAATGACCTTTGCATAATCTGATTGAATGACTATGATAATTGGTATGCCCTTGGAGCCTCTCGTTCCTAAGTGCTGTAAAATGGCCTCGCACAATGTATGGACATCCTGAAAACTTAAGTATGGTAAGTCACTAAAATAGAGCGCAAATGGAGAGCGATTATGCTCAATTGAAAAAAGTGCATCAGCTTTATCCACAGCTGTCTTTACCATATGGTCAAACCCATTTGATGCCAAATTCATATGACAATTAAATACAGGAATATTTTTCAACGGCAATACATGTGCATCTACTTGAATGGTCGCACCACTAATTTCAGTTGTTTGGGTACCTGCGCCAGTCACAGTTGCGCGTGCGGTTTCTTGCGGCTGTAGCCATAAAAATGATTGCAGTTGCGCATGCTGTAAGAGCATAGTTGCAAGTTTTTCACCGATATCATCATATTGACGCAATGAGCAATCATGATGATAAATACAAGAAGCTACCCCACCTGAAAAGACGATTGCATCCACAGGCTTATGCCAATTTGGTAAATGACCTAACAACAATGGATGCTCGCCATCTATTTTTTGACCACTTAACACTTGCACTAAGAAGTGCACCATTTCTTGTATTAGATGCGCTATGCGTTCATCTTCTGCAAAATCCCCAATTTGTAATGGATTGGACCATTTCTGCATGAGCTTTTTAAGAGGTGGTGAAATAGATTGGATTTTGCCATCGTAAAATTCTATTAGTCTACCACCAACATGCAATGTACACGTGCCAATGACTTCACCGAACTGCATCACCGCAATATTTGCAGTACCGCCGCCAATATCAATATTGGCAATGACTTTTGCAGTATTTTTTGACTGCTGTACTGTACCTGCACCTTTGGCGGCAATAATTCCTTCTAAATCTGGCCCTGCAGTGGCAACTAAAAAATGACCTGCTGAATCAGCAATGGCATGAACAACCTCACTAGCATTTTCTTTTGTAGCAGATTCACCTGTAATAATAATGGCCCCTGTTGAAATATCCGCCGGTGATATTTGAGCAAGATGATATTGCTGAAATATAAATTGTTCTATCTGTTTCATATCAATCATGTCATGATTGATAAACGGCGTTTTAATAATAGGACTTTGATGTAACACCGTCTTTTCAATTATTTCTACCCGCGGCACATGTGTCACACCGGCAACGTTTTTCAACAGAAAACTACTAACAACCATCTTTGTCGTACTTGTCCCAATATCAATGCCTGCACTATAAATTTTTTCTGTCCTCAACTTATGCCTCCCTCTACACCACTAAGGGCAATAAATGAGATAGGGACTATCACAATCTTTAACAAATTGGCGAATTCCCTCGTCTGTTTGGAGTTGAATAAGCGGTTCAATATAGTCAATTCCAAGCATTTGCCACGAAGATGTTTTCACGATTGGACCGTGTGTCATAACATTTTTTAATAACGTTGTTGCTCTTTCTACATCTGCTAGAGGTGCATCAATTTTTGTAATGACACCAATTTGTATTTTGGGAATGCCCAAGCTAAATTGTGGTGGAAAAACACTCCTTGATGATGTGGCATCTTGCAAATAAATTACATGTGTCACTTCAAGCGATGTTGCCATAATATTTCGGTAATACATCGGATTTTCTATATATTCTCCCGGTGTATCAACAATCCAGTCATCAAAAACGAGTGCTTGCGTTTTATTGGCTTTTCTATCTTTTCCTAATAACACATTCATAAGTGTCGACTTACCAGCTTGCACACCGCCTATTATCATTACTCGATTTTTCATATGGCACATCCTATGACTTCGTTATTTTAGATGGCGTATAGCCAAGCATTTCTGAAAGAAAACGATTAATTTCTAACATCGCCATCTCAACCTCAGAGACACTACCAACAATAACGAGACTGCCAGTAAAGCGATCTAAAAACCCAAGCTTTACATTCGCTGCCTTTGTCGCAATATCTCCTGCAATAATAACTGTTTCACTTGGTGTACAAGTCATAATGCCAAGTGCACCCGCCTCTTGAATTCCGAGTTTTTGAAACATATCAGGATCAGGATTGGCGATTAGATGACTTAATGTTAGTTGCTTCCCTGGCACAAATTCCTGAATAAATCGCTTCTTTTCTTCACTCATACGTCTCACTTCTTTCTATCAAGACTTTTGATCTGTTAAATATTCTCCCTCTTTAATAATGCCTGCCTTGCGATCTTCTTGTTCTAATTTCAAAGCAGTTGGTACTGATAGTTTATAAGCAAAAATAATGGCAATAATCCCTGCTAAAAGCTTTCCTGCCATCACAGGTAAAATAATTGTTGGTTGGAAATTAGCTGTAAATGATAAATGATCTCCTAACAAAAATGCTGAACAAACCCCAAAGGCAATGTTGATTACTTTATCTTTTGGCGGCATTTGACGAACGAGTGTAAACATAGCTAAAATATTTGCACTTGTTGCTAAAATCCCTGCACTACCTACCGAAGAAAGACCTAATTTCTCCCCTGCTTTTTCTAGCGGTTTAGAAGCATATTTTCGTATTAAGTACACCATCGGGAATGCACCAGCTAACATAATACCGATATAACCGGCTGTTTCTAATGCACGGAATTGGTCAACGCTATCTGCCATAATCGGGTCAAAGCCCCATGCCCCAAAAATCTTTGTAAAAAGACCTGTAAAAATTTCAACAATCGAGAACACAAGTACTAACTTAATCGCAGCATCCATTACACGCCCAAAAATCATAAATCCTTTGATCATGCCATTCGGAATAAGCTTTAGCCCTAACGCAATTAAGATTACGAATATAAATAAAGGCAATAAATTAAGTAATATTTGTAAAACAGAAATGGCAAAAACATACGTTGGTGCAGATGTAGTACTAATGACTTCACGAACTTCTGTATTAAACATCACAATCATGATTGATGAAATAAATGCACCAATTGGAATTGTTAAAACCCCCGCCATAATCCCTAATGCCATATACTTATGATCCCGCTTGTCTAACATCGCAAGGCCCATCGGAATTGAAAATACAATGGTTGCACCTGACATAAACCCAACAACAAGTGCCATCACCCATCCTTCATAAGATTCCTTCAAGGCATTTGCTAGTTGATACCCCCCCATGTCCGACGCTAAAATAGTTGTTGCCGCTATTGCTGGATCAGCTCCAATCAATTCAAAAACCGGACTAATGAAATGACTAATAAACCACGTTAAGTAAGGTATAGCTGCCATGATTCCTGCTGCTGGTACAAAAATATGCCCTACAGTATGAATACCATTCATAAATTCTTTCCCAATCCCATACTCCGCATCTCGAATTGCTCCAATTGCACCTAAAACTGCACAAATCATGATAATATAAACGATGATCGTTCCTATCATTGCCATCCTACTTATCCCCCCTTTGATTTTGATAAATATATAGAAAAAAGACGCATTAAAGAAAAAATCTCTTTAAAGCGTCTTTGCTTCATCTATTAACTTGTAATGTATTAATAATTCGATTTGCTATCGATACCATTTCCTGCTGACTTTGCATACTTTCATTGCGAATTTTTTTATAGGCATCTTCCTCACTCAGATTTTCTGATTGCATCAGTAAACCTTTTGCTCGTTCGATTACTTTCCTCTTGTCTAATTCACTTTGCTTATGCAATATTTCACCGTTTAGACGGTTGAATTTATCGATTTGATGAAATGCCACTTCCAGCGCTGGCAGGACATTTTTCTCAGAAAACGGTTTCATAACATAACCTAAAATATTATCCTGTTTCATGTACAATAACAATTCTTTTTCACTGTAAGCTGATATAAAAAGCACCGGTATGCCTAACTGCTGTTCAATAATTTTACTTGCCTTTAAACCATCTAGTTTCGGCATTTTGATGTCCATTAAAATCAGCTGTGGCTTATGTGTATAAGCTAGCTCAATCGCTGATTCTCCATTATTTGCTTGAGCAACGACTTCGTAGCCGTTATCTTCTAGCATAAACTTCAAATCAATGGCAATAAGTGATTCATCTTCAACAATCATAACTTTCCTAGTCATTTAGGATAAATACCTCCTCACTTACAGGAAACTGAATTTGAGTATGTGTACCTTGTTCACTAGGGATAATTGTAAATGTGCCAGCTAAATCATATTCGACAAGCCTTGTAATAATCTCCATTCCAAAGGATGCCTTCACCTCTTGCATACCAACGCCGTTGTCGGAAATATGAAGTGAAATAAAAGATGCATCCTGAAGAAATCGAATATTAATTATGCCTTCCTCGCGATCAATAAAAGCATACTTTAAAGCATTTTGTAGTAGTTCACAAATAATTAACGCGAGTGAAACAGCCTTTTTAGAATGACAATATAGCTGAAGATCATCATTATGGAAGACTAGTTGAATAGATGGTGTATTGGTAGTTCCAACCATCTTATATCCTATCTTTTTTGATAAAGCAATAACATCCACTTTTTCTTCCGCATTATCCTCATTTTCTAAAATAAGCTCATAGACTGAGGATATACTATATATTCGATTTAATGCCTCTTGAAAAGCACTTGCATTTATAGCTGCTAAGTCGTTACGCATTTGTAAACGCAATAAGCTTGTAACCGTTTGTAAATTATTTTTCACTCGATGGTGAATTTCTCTTATAGCAAATGTCTTCATCATCAGTTCATTTTCTTTCAGCTTTAACTCTGTTAGATCATGAATAATTAGAAGCGTCACTTTATCATTTTGACTGCGAATAGGAATTTTTTTAACGATAAAAGATTTACGCTCTATCGTAATTTCTAAGAAAAAGACATCTTCGCCTTTATCATAGACCTCTTGTAAAAAAGGTAAAATATTATTCAATGCAATATTGTCAAAATGTTCAAGCCCTGAAAGTTCTGCAATAAATCGGTAACCTGCAGGGTTGCTATAAATCACTTTATTTTCATGATTTGTGAGAATAATGGACTCTACTAATAAATCAGACACAACTGGAATCGGTTGCGAATTTGGTTCAACGATATGCTCAATTAATGCAAAAGGCATATTTTGAAATTCATCTTTCGGAGCACTTTGCATCTGGACCTTTTTTTCTTGAATCAACACAGCGATAACCTGTCCATCGTTATTAAAGACTGGAACAACATTTTGTTCAACAGTTATCCCTTCTTGTGTAACAGCTCTCGAAATTGATGATTTTTCCTTATGTTTAAAAGCTGCAAATACTGCTGGTTCAAAGCTTTCAAACACAAATTTTCCAATAACTGATTTTTCGTATAAACCTATTTCTTTTTTAGGGAATGCCTCTGCTACAACAATTGCATGTGGTAAATTTTCCATCATACAATCTATGAACATATAGCAATCTGTCAACTCAGCATAATAGGATAGTGTAGTTTCGAGTGCTACTAACTTGTCAATATCTGTTTCTGATAAGTTTGTATATTTACTACATAGCGTTTGAATGCTCGACAGGTTCACCCCCTATCATAGAATACTCCACAAAGATTGGGACTATTCCTAAAAATTTCTTGTCATCATTATAAACCTTTCGCAAAATTATTTTCAAGAAGAAAAATCATTGCTTTACAAAGAACTATAAAGTTTAAAAGAGAAATATTCAACACTTTTTTTCGACAATAAATCATAATTATTATCCTTATATATCAAAAAACGAGTTTACCTTGTATAGGTAAACTCGCATTTTCTTACTTTATTTCTGGTGTCACTGCTAAAATGTTTTCAAATGTTTCGCGTTTCTTCGCTTCTTCTTCATTTAACAAAATATGAATATCTCCATGATCGTTAGATGTTCGAATTAGGCGTCCCATGCCTTGTTGTAGACGCAGTTGCATAAATGGTAATTCAACTTCTTCATACGGATTTTCAGCAAATGTCCGTTTAGCATCGAACAAAGGATCATGTGGAGGGAACGGTAAATCATAAATGATGACACGAGTTAATGCTTCCTCAGGTAAATCTAACCCTTCCCACAAATGGTAGGAGCATAACGTTTTAATTGTTCCTTCTTGGAAATCACGCACGATGGCGGATAGTTCACGGTCACCTTCAAACGCCACGTGCATACGTTCCATAAGCGGCAATTCTGCTTTAAAGTTTAGCATCGCTTGTTTTGATTTAAATAATATTAAGGTCTTTTCGCCGTCGCGCAGCAGTTGTTGAACACGGGCTGTTTTGTTATTTTGAGATAACTCATGCAAGTAAATTCGCATCACCGCTTCATAATCAAAAGGTGACGGTACTGAGAATGATTGGTAATTATGAATTCCTAAACTGTAAGCGATATAAGAGAAGTCCTTATTGACAGATAATGTTGCAGAAGAAAATACAATTGGTAGCTTTTTCGAAAATAATTTTTCTTCTAACACTTCTGTAATGAGGCGTGGCATAATGACAAGCGTTTCCTCACCATCTGTTTCTTCTAACCAATCGACTGCGTCACCTTGCGCTGTAAAAATGCGCAATGAGGCTTGATATTGTTCTAAATATTCTTCAGCCATATTTAACTCATACTCTGGAATCATATACATTTCCGATTCAAAGACAAATTCTTCAAGCAACACTTCAACATCGGCAATCAGTTGTTTACCATATTTTAAAAGCGTTGCGGATTTATTGATACGTTTGCGCTCTTCTTCAGAAGCAACAATATCATCACGTAGCTGATCGAAAAATAGCTCGTGATCATCTTGTAATTTTTCCATCGCATACAATGTGCGTTCACGGACACCATCTACCATTAATCTTTCTAACAGTGGAACAATCGTCCTAGCTTGCACTTTGTAGGTCATCGCTTTTTGTGCCGCGTATTCTAATAAATGGCCTTCATCTAGTACCATCATTGAAACTTCTGGCAGTAGCGCTAATTGTCCTTCGCGCTCACGAGATTCTTTTGTTGCTAAATGCTCCATTAAAAAGTCTTGCGAGCAAATAATTAAATCTGTTGATTTACGGTAATGTGCACGATGCAATGTTTGCCCGCAACGATTACGCAGATCACAAACTGAACATTGCATAATGGCATTATAATTAACCTTGTTCCAATCCTCATCACTCACTGTAGGATAATCGCTACGATCACCGTACGGTTGCACTGCAATCATCGAGCCTTGTGCGTAGACGCCGTCAGGAATGGAAAAAGCAATATCATCAATCCATTCGTCTGTTTCCACTTTTTCAGCTTCCTCAAAACGCTTTAAGCATAAATATTGATCGCGTGATTTAGCTAAGCGCACATCAATTTCTAAACCAAGTGTCTTTTGTAATTTATAAATATCGCCGCCCTCTTTTACGAGCTGATCGATTAATGTTTCATCTGCACAGGCAATCAGTGCCGGTTTCCCTGTATAGCGTGCATAGGATACTGCAGGTAGTAAATAGGCAATTGTTTTTCCTGTTCCTACTCCCGCTTCTGCAAATAAGACATTTTTCTCTTTTAATGCCTGTTCAATTTGATATGCCATGAAAATTTGCTCGTCACGGCATTCAAATCCCTTCTCCGGTAATTCATCATAAAGAACGTCACCCATCCAGTCACCTAATGACTCGAAAAATGAACGATCCTTTGTTAATGCAAATGGTAAAGATTTACGCAATTGACGTTCCCCCTCTTACAATCTGTTCCTATTATACGCGACGAAACGGAAGATAAGAAAAAATCTCATCTTCCGTTGCTCTCGTTAGTCTCGTTTAGACTTTTGTCCCCAGTATTGATAATAATTCGTTTCAATAAAACCATTGAATAACTTACGTTTTTTCGTCGCTTGACGACCGTATAATTCTTCAAAGTTTTTCATGGAAGACAGCATGTATACTGACCAAGTTGGGTAGTTTTTCATGACTTGTCCTAAATCACGAATGACCTGTTCCACAACTTCGACATCACCAATACGCTCTCCGTATGGCGGGTTGCCAATCATTACACCATCTGTAAGCTGTGTTGTAAAATCACGAGCTTGCATTTGTTTGAAGGAGATGATGTCACCAAAACCTGCTTCCAGGGCATTTTCTTGCGCAATACTTACCATGCGATGGTCTATATCTGAACCAATAATTTCAAGCGGTTGGTCATAATTAGCAATACTATCTGCTTCATCACGCACAGCATCCCAAATATTCGCTTTCATCCAAGGCCAACTTTCCGAAATAAATTCTCGGTTATAGCCCGGTGCAATATTTTGTCCAAACATCGCTGCTTCTAGGGCAATCGTACCCGAACCACAGAATGGGTCTACAAATGGACGATTCGGATTCCACTTAGAAATTTGAACGAGCGCAGCGGCTAATGTTTCTTTTAACGGAGCTTCCCCTTGCGCTTGTCGGTAGCCACGCTTATGTAAGCCAGCGCCAGAAGTATCAATGGTAAGTGTAGCCACATCTTTTAAAATTGAAACTTCGATTTTGTACGTTGCACCCGATTCATCTAAAAAGCCAAGACGTTTATAATGTTGCTTCATGCGTTCTACAATTGCTTTTTTCGTAATCGCTTGGCAATCTGGTACGCTAAATAATTTCGATTTAACCGATTTTCCTGATACAGGGAATGAGGCATCCACTGGTAAATATTTTTCCCAAGGTAGTGCCTTCACGCTTTCAAACAATTGCTCAAAAGACTTTGCAGGAAATTGTCCTACCACAATTTTCACTCGATCTGCTACACGTAGCCATAAGTTTGTGCGTGCAATGGCCGTTTCATCGCCTTCAAAATAAACTTTGCCATTTTCGACTGTCGTGTCATAGCCAAGTGCTTTGACTTCTTGTGCTACAATCGCTTCTAAGCCCATTGCAGCTGTTGCTACTAATTTATAGTTTGCCATACTTTATTTCCTTCCTTGATGTTCAATTTCCCAATACTCCATATACTCCAGCAATTCGGGAAGTGGTAACGGTTTGCTGTAATAATAGCCTTGGATAATATCACAGTTCATTTTCCGTAGTATATCCACTTGTTGTGCTTGTTCTACACCTTCTGCCACAACTTTCATTTTCAACCGATGCGACATTTGAATAATTGCATCCACAACTGCTTGTTTTTCATCAAGCGAAGTAATATGTTGAATAAAGCTACGGTCGATTTTCAAACAGTCGAGCGGGAAACGAACTAAATAACTTAAAGACGAATAGCCCGTTCCAAAATCATCGATTGAGATTTTAAAACCGAGTTGCTTGAGGCGAACGAGTTTACTAACCGTTTCCGTTGCACTATTCATCACAGTGCGCTCTGTCACTTCTATTTCAAAATTGTTCGCAGACGTATTATATCGTTCTAATATAGCTTGAATAGATTCTAAAAAGTTTTGCTGCTTGAAATGAATGCTTGAAATATTAATAGCAATCGGTATTTTACGACCAACTTGTTGTAATTTGATGACAGCTTCACACGCTTTTTCAATAATCACTTCGCTTAAAGGTATGATCAGACCGGTTTCTTCTGCATATGGAATAAATTCTGCAGGAGAGACAAAGCCGAGTCGCTCATTATTCCAGCGGACGAGTGCCTCTAGTCCTTGAATATTTTCATTTTCCACCGTAATTTTCGGCTGGAAATGAAGCTCAAATTCGCGATTTTCAATTGCTCTACGCAACTCTGAGTCCAACAATAGGACACGTTGAGAATCCGTTTGCAATTCATCAAAATAAAAGGAATAACCGTTAAGACCATTCTTTTTTGAATATGTCATCGCTTTATCTGAACAAGTTATGAGTTGCTCAGATGTTACCCCGTCGACAGGATACATACTGATGCCTATACTCGTAGAAATAAAGATATCTTGTCCATTTATATTCATCGGTTGTTCGATAATGCCAATAATTTGTTCTGCAAATTTCGCTGCTTCTCGAACATTTTTTACATTCGTTAATGTAACGATAAATTCATCTCCACCGTACCTGGCAATAATGTCCTTATTTTTTAGCAATGTTTGAATACGTTTTGCTGCTTCTTTAAGTATCGTATCTCCAACTGCATGACCTAACGTATCATTTATTTGTTTAAATCTGTCCAAATCTAGGAAATAGACAGCATGTTGTACTGAATGAGAAATAGTAGAAGACGATTCTAGTAAGCTATCCATTCTCTCAATATAGGCAAATCGATTCGATACATTCGTTAAGGAATCTGTTAACAAACGTTTTTCTAGTTCATTTTCTACTATTTTTCTTTCAGATAAATCTGTGAAAATACCACAGTAGTTTGTGATTTCTCCTATATCATTGGTTATGCTCACAATTGTTAACCATTCAGGATACACGTCTCCTGTTTTACGACGATTCCAAATTTCTCCTTGCCAAATTCCTTCTTGTCGTATCTTTTCCCACATTTTTAAATAGAAAGATAACTCATGTACACCTGACTGCAACACTGCGGGCGTTTTTCCCATCACTTCATCACCTTTATAACCTGTAACGAATTCAAATGCTGGATTCACCATCTCTATTTTTTTATGTTTATCCGTAATCATAATGCCTTCAGATACATTTTCAAAAATTTTCTTCAGTAAGGAAGTGGGGTATTTAGAAATCGAATTAATCTTCTCCAGATTATTAATTACTTCGCCCATGTTTCCGCTCCATCCTATCTATCGATACTACCCATATTTTTTAAAAAGCGCGTTCCTACACTTTTAAGTAGGTATGTATGTCGCGTCCATAACGATTACTGTGCTGTTATGTCTTCGAAGTATCGACAAAGGCACGGCCAACATGGTGTTAGCCTAACCTCGGGCGTATATCGCGCATGACTAGACATCATAAAATAACAGATACTATTTTAATTAGTTCAAAAGAAAAGCTCTCCACCGAATTGGAGAGCGCTTGTTGTTTCGTAAATAAACATCAAAAAATTCAATAAGCCATGTTTTGTTCCCGAGTACTCAAACAGCTTGCGCCTCGTACGACCGGGCAGTAATCATCTATCTACAGAGCGAACTCTGTCCCTCTATCCGTTCAATTCCTTCAAGAGAGTGCCCCTACCATAATTTGGGTTTCTCACTCGTGGGGTTTACCTCGTTCCACCTTGCATGTTTCCACACAAGCTTCGTCACTGTGGCACTTTCAGGAAGTGTCAACCATATCATAAAGACTTAGGTCTTCCTTCCGCCGTCAGCTTTAAGCTGCCTTACCTTATTTTTTCAGTAAGCACGAACACTACGGCCATCGCAGAACCGTGTGAGCATGGACTTTCCTCTACGACGTCTAGCGTCGCAGCGATTACTCGAATTTCATGATGATACGAAGATTATACTAGAGTTTTATGATAAATACAATGTAAATGATAAAAATTATTCGTAAAGTTTACTACCAAATACATGTTTTTCTAAATTTGAAAGACGTTTTAATATATCAAAGTTAGTTGTTCCAGCGGCTGATGCCACAGGTTGTGGTTGTCTCTTTGGTGTGTTTTCTAGTTCTTCTTTTAATTGTCTATTCTCTTCTTTTAATTGCGCAACTACTTTTTCAAACGATTCATAATCTTGAATAATTTCATCAAGAAAAGAATCGACCTCTTCAACATTGTAGCCTTTAAAATTTTTCTTAAATTCTTTTTCAAGAATCATTTTTGAAGTTAATTTAATGTCCATTCACATCGCCCTTCCTCGCACTACATACACGAATTCATTATAGCATATTTCATAATATTATATCGTCTGAAAACATCAAATGTAAGGCTAAACTTGTCGTTTCTTGCGCTTCCCCGGGAAATTATTGCTTATTTCCTAATCTGCTTAACCTCTTTTCCCAGGAAATTGCCCATTTTTGTTTCTGTTCCTTTTGCCATTCCTCAGTCGAATTAATCAGTCGTATGCCCTCTAATGTATAGAAAAGTGCCTGTTTTATATCCTTCAGTTGATGCTCATAGATTATGGCTAGTTGTTCTAAAGCCTGCAACTTTTTTCGTGGCTCTATAAAATGGAGCGATGCTACAAAGGCATCTATCGCTTCGCTATATTGCTTATTTTTTTTTAGTTGCAATGCTAAGTAATATTGCGCATAACCTGCTTGACGTGCATCAAATTGTGTTGTGACCTTTGCCAAAACATTGACACTTTGTGGACTCTTCTTTAGATCTGCATACCATTTCCCAATATTCGTGTAGGTATTGGCTGATTCCTCGCCCGCCTCTTCAAATAATAAGTTAGTAGAATGAACATATAACGTGATGAGCGACAGTAAATCCCATTCGTTATGAACAAGCACTTTCATCAATGCATCAGGCACACCGCTTTTTACAGCATCTAAATAAATGATTGGTGCTAAATAACCTGGAATATCACCCATGCGTGAAAAGCCAAGTTTCTCTTCTTCTACAGATTTTAATTTCATGCGCTCCATATCATTTTTCCATAAACGCTTCGAGCTATGCAATAAATCAATTTGACGTTGTGTCCGTAGTTTCGGTAATACTTTTTGATTAAGCGTCCACCGAGTTTCTAGCTGTGGCCAGTCAAAGCTTTTGCCATTATACGTAATGACTGTCGCCGTTTTTTGCCAAAGCCTTGATTCAAATAGTAAAGCTGCCTCGTGCGCTGGATCAGCTAGGACATATTGTGTTAACACAAAGTCGTTGTCCGTCACTTCTAAAAAACCTAAAAGGAAAATTTGCGTCCCGACGCCTTTTAATCCAGTTGTTTCTGTATCAAAAAACAGCACTTTTTCATTCTTATCTAATGCATAAGGATGTTCAAAATCAGCACTTTGCCATTTCGCTAACGCGTCAAAAAATGCCTGCAATTGATAATGACCGTGCTGATAATGGAAAGGATAATGCACTTGGCGTTTAAAAACGATACCAAAGTCATTCTCGATACGCGTAAGACCTGCTTTTTCCCATTGCTCCGTATAGTTTGGAGCAAGTGGTTTATGGAAAGTTGGTTGCTCTTTGGCGACAGGTTTTGGTGTTGTTTTCCCAAGCATTTTTTTCATTTGTAGTATTTTATTTTCGTAAGACATCGACTTCACTCATTTTCTGCCTGTAAAATTTTTTATACTTCCATGTGTTTATTAGAACATGTTCAAGTTAATCACAAATCTTTTGGCGTTCCCTCGATTATTTCGCACATTTAAATCTCTCTACAAGTATAACGCAACTCTCAATAGCATTTAAATCTAATTGACGCTGTTGTTATCGATAGAAATAGGCAAAAATCACATGACTAAAAGTGAACTTGTGAAACTCTAGCTATCTATATCCATAATCTATATTCTTTCTAAATAGTAAAGCACATCCTCATTCTTTTGTAAAAAGAGAGGATGTGCTTTTTTATTATTACTTCATAGCTCAAGATATAAAGGCGACCATTTAAGCCCGTATTTCAGAATCGTTGGGGTTAAAATAACCTTCATTCCCCTAGCAATCCATTTTCATCAAGTACTCTTACTAACTGATTAATTTTCGTTAAGCAATTGGAATAGCTTGACGACATTGCTCTTTGAATTAATAATTGACTCTTGTGCACCAATACAGGATGGACAACCTGATTTACAAGGACAATTTATAACATGTTGCTGGGACTTCATCACCAAGTCCTCCCATAAGTCATATACTTTTTCACTTAAACCAATGCCACCAGGATATTTATCATAAACGAAAAATGTTGGCTGTTCGTTATGTGTCGCCTTGACTTGTGGCACTACTGCTACATCACTACTATCGCATTGAATAAATAATGGGATAAAGGCATTCATCGCGTATGCCGCACCAGTCATTGCCTCTGTTAACTCTGCTTCAGACCACTGTAGCGTGTTGCTAAAGGACAACCAAGACGAGCTAGTATGCATTTCATCAGGCGGTAGATGGATTGGGCCCGAGCCAATATTGTCATGTGTGCCAAAACGGATTTTTTTAAAGATTGTAGCTTGTGCTACTAAGCCTACATCTCCAAAACTAACGGTCCCGCCTTGATAATGACGACTGCGATCTTCCTCTAACACTTTCATTTCGACGGCTAAATTAGCGTCTGTATAATAATCAACATCAACTTCGCGCACAAAAGCCTTTTTTTCTTCCCAATCAAGTTTTTCTACTTGAAATTGAATGCCCTGGTGCAAATAGATGGCTTCCTCATGTAATAGTGTCATCGCACTATGACGATCCATTTCGCCAATGACTTTTGTTTGAGCGGGTACAGTCATATCAATAATAACGACATTTTCTTGAGAGGCTGAACGCAAGCTAATATCATGAGCAGGGAAACGATCACTCATCCAATGCCACTTATCACTTGTTTTGAATACAACGCCTTCTTCTGCTAAATAATCAAGCAAATCCTGTATTTCATATTCGCCATACGTATCGGTTGTAGTAAAAGGCAACTCAAATGCAGCGCATTTTAAATGATCCATTAAAATCAACATATTCTCTGGATAAATGCGTGCTTCCTCCGGTTCGCTCCCTAGCAAAAACAGCGGATGATGGACGACATATTGATCCAGTGCTGTCGATTGTGCTACATAAATAATAAGAGCCTCGTCTTGACGCCGTCCTGCTCGACCTGCTTGCTGCCAGGCACTCGCTATATTCCCTGGGTAGCCCGTCATTATACATGCTTGAAGTTGCCCAATATCTACGCCTAACTCTAACGCATTGGTACTAACAACGGTTTGAATTGTGCCATCTCGAAGCCCACGTTCAATTACACGTCGTTCTGAAGGTAAATAGCCCCCGCGATAACCACGCACAGACTCATCTTGTAACTTATTGCGGGTCAGTTCCTTTAAATAAGTAACAATCATTTCCACTCGCACTCGACTTTTTGCGAAAATAATCGTTTGAATACCAGCCGTATAAAGTCTTTTTGCCAAATCACTAACTTCTAAAACGGCACTGCGACGAACGCCAAACGTTTTATGGACAATTGGTGGATTGTAAAAAATGAAGGTTTTTTTTCCAACCGGAGCCCCTGAATCGGCAATTAATGTTTGTGAATCATTCGTTAAATTTTCCGCCAGTTCTTTCGGATTTTTAATTGTGGCAGACGTACAAATAAAAACAGGTTTACTACCATAAAATTCGCAAATTCGTTTCAATCTGCGAATTACGTGCGCAACATGTGAACCAAATACACCCTTGTATGTATGCAATTCATCAATGACGATATACTGCAAATTTTCAAAGAGTGACACCCATTTCGTATGATGCGGTAAAATACCTGAGTGCAACATATCTGGATTCGTCATGACGATATGGCCCGCTTTACGAACCTTTTGGCGTATACCAGGAGCGGTATCACCATCATAGGTGTAGCTTAATATTTCTTCGCCACTCTGTTCAATCAGTTCATTCAAATCATTTTTCTGATCTTGTGCTAACGCTTTTGTTGGAAAAAGATAAATTGCACGTGCATTGCGATCTTCCAAAATTTTTTGTAATACGGGTAAATGGTAACAATATGATTTTCCCGAAGCTGTTGGAGTAACAGCGGTAAACGATTGACCATTAGTAGCCAAATCATAAGCTTCTCGCTGATGGGTATATAATTGCTTAATGCCACGAGCATGTAATGCTTTAATGAGTGAAGGATGTAAATTTGAAGGGAAAGGTGCAAGTTTAGCATCCCGCCCTTCTAACGTTTGCCAATGAATAATACGCTCTTTTAATTCTTCATCGTAGCGCCACTCATTTAATAACGCACTAATCGTCCGTTTTTTCGATAACATCCATCTGCGCCTCCTTCACTAAGCGATAAAAATTATTTAGCGTATAGGAAGTTGAGTGTGTGGCATCTAAAAAACGCTTCTTACTTGTTTCTTTATAAAATGATTGCACTACAAATTGCTCCATCGATTCAACCGCTGAAGCAATTTGTCCAGCATGCATATATTTGGGCCTATTTTTTTGAATCCAATCATTGGCTTCTTGCTGCCATTCTTTCAATAGTTGGTGGATGGCATCTGCATGAGGTTTGACCTCAGCAAAAAAATCAGGCGCTCGATCTTCCTCGCGCATTTGCCAAAAGCGTGCAACACATTTTTCACATTCATCTATTAATATGGAAGTTTGCTGTATTAATAACAATTTCCGCACCTCATCTCGTATCAATTGTCCCTTTAACATCATTATCGCTTGTATTGGTATTTCCCAACAAACAATGTATTAGAAAAAAAGTGCAAGCTTTAGGATTACATTCCACACTGTTATAGCTGTCAATATATCACGTATTACTTCCCTAAAAGCTTCTCTCAATAATTCCTAACACCTGTTAAAGGTTTAAAATGATTGCATCCATTGAATCATTTTTATTGGTATGAGATTAGTGTACCAAAGTCTATCATTTTTCACTACTAATAGGCGAACAAGCATTCTTTACTTGCCAGTTCTTTTCTGCTAAGCTTACTTTCTGGCTAACAGATTTGAGCTGCATAAAAAATTGCAGGCTATGTGCATTGTTTTCCAATGACACCCTTGTGATAAGTAATTGATTGACTAGATCCAACTGTGCAACTAATTGTCCTAATTTATTCAATACAACGCCTCCCTTTTATCTTTACTTATGTATTCCTCGCATGTATAAAATAACCTTCATGCGTGACAAAATAAGCGTAAGTTAGCTGAAAGAAGAAGTATTTCGATAAATTTTTAATAGATGCTTACATTAATTGCAATGCGGGAAAACGCTAGAAAAGGACGATTTTTCAACAGTTCTAACGAAAACAGTTACATCTATTTAAGCATTTTAATGACGAAAGCCGTTGTTAAATTGGCGAATTTTCTACTTTAAACAGCGAAATATGCCAATCTTTTAGCCATAGTTAACGTCCTGTCAGCACAACGTTAGGACTGTGGTGAAGTTATACAAAAATCATGGTAAACTATTGTGTATAATAGCAGTATTATAGAGGGTGAGCTAAGTTGACAATTCGTTATCCAAATGGGAAAGTCTATACCCCTGCCCCTGCACTTCAAAAAGCACAAAAACAGGGGAATAACAAGGATTTATCCTATAGTAACCGCGGGAAAACACTAGAGGATGAAATTAATGAAGCAAATGACTATTATGTAAAAAGGCAACTTGCTATTATTCATAAGAAACCTGTTCCCGTACAAATCGTCAAAGTAGAGTATCCGTCACGAAGTGCTGCGGTCATTCGAGAGGCTTATTTCCGAACACCATCTACAACTGACTATAATGGGGTTTGGAATGGTCACTATATTGACTTTGATGCAAAGGAAACAGCATCTAAGACGAGCTTTCCTTTAAAAAATATACACGCACATCAAATGACACATATGCAGCAAGTGAAGGAGCACAATGGTGTGGCATTTATTATCGTTCGTTTTTCAGCTTTTGAACGTTATTTTATTGTGCCATACGAAGTTTTACAAAAGGCCTGGCATGCAATGGACAATGGTGGACGTAAATCGATTCTCTTTTCTACTATTGAAAAGGAAGCTTATGAAATTAAAACAAGCTATTATCCACGCATCGATTATTTACCTGTTCTCCAGCAGTTTATTGAAGCAACAAGTCATGGCTCTGAAAGTGAGGAGATAAAAAAATGAGTGAACGTCGTCAAACACGCGGAGAGCATCAAAAGGCTCTCGCTCAAAAAAATAAAAAGAAAGCGCCGAAAGCATCAAAATCACCGGCCAAAACATGGTTGAAGCGAATTGTCTTAACAATACTTCTTATAGGTATTGTCGGCTTGGTCGGCGGGGCAGGCGTATTTGCTTACTACGCTAGCACTGCGCCTGAGCTAAATGAAGATTTATTAAAAGACCCTGTGTCATCTGAGTTTTATGATAAAAATGGTGATATTTTCGCCACAGTCGGTGCTGAAAATCGAAAATATGTAAAATATGAAGATATTCCTGAAGATATGATCAACGCCATTTTAGCTACAGAAGACGTTCGCTTTTTTAAACATCATGGGATGGATTTTTACCGTCTTGGTGGTGCGATACTTGCCAACTTCCGTGATGGCTTTGGGGCACAAGGTGCTTCCACATTAACACAGCAAGTTGTCAAAAACTCATTTTTACAAAATGAGAAAAAATTAAAGCGTAAAGCACAAGAAGCATGGCTTGCATTCCAGCTTGAGCGTAAATATTCTAAAGAAGAAATTTTTGAAATGTACTTTAATAAGATGTTGATGTCAGGTCGTATCTATGGCTTTGGTACAGCTGCTCAATATTTCTATGGTAAAGAGTTAAAAGATCTAACATTAGATGAAGAAGCACTGTTAGCAGGCTTAGTACAACGTCCAAATGCTTACAATCCATTAAAAAATCCAGAACTGGCTGAAAAACGACGCAATACCGTTTTAGGCTTAATGTACCAACATGGAAAAATTACAAAAGCTGAAATGGAAGAAGCAAAAAAAGTAGATATCCAAGCAGGTCTTGCGGACGATGCTACACGCCAAACATTTGCTGGCTCTAAATACGATGCTTTCCTTGATATCGTTATTAACGAGCTTGAGGAAAATGGTGATGGCACTGCAATGGCAGAGGGCATTAAGGTTTACACAACACTTGATCCAAATGCGCAGCAAGTTGTCGAAAACATTATGAACGACGATAGCAATTTCCCAACAGAAAACATTGAATCTGGTGTTGCTGTCGTGGATACTAAAACAGGTCAAATTCAAGCAGTGGGCGGTGGTCGAAACTACGGAAACCGACTCTTTAACTATGCGGATGACTTAACAATGAACCATCCAGGCTCAACAATGAAGCCATTACTCGATTACGGTCCTGCCATTGAATATTTAAAATGGTCAACAGGTCAAACACTTGTCGATGACCCAATGAAATATACAGGTACAAACCAAACGATTACAAACTGGGATGGTAAATATATGGGTGCTATGACAGCACGTAAAGCTCTATATGCTTCTCGAAACGTACCAGCTGTTAAAACATTTAAAGAAGTTGGCGCAGACAAAGCGAAAGAGTTTATCGGACGTTTAGGTATTAAAGCTAAAAATGCTTATGAGGCTGATGCCATTGGCGGTGGTGACATTACAATGTCCCCTATTCAAATGGCAGCATCTTATGCGGCATTTGGTAATAACGGGGTGTACACTGACCCTTATGCCATTACAAAAATTGTTTACCGCGACGGTAAATCATCAAAAGACTACACACCAGAATCAACAGTTGCTATGGAAGATTATACGGCTTATATGGTAACAGACATGCTGCGTGATGTTGTCAGCAACAAACCAGATGCATCTGGTACAGCTGCAAATGTATCCGGCTTAGATATTGCTGGTAAAACAGGTACTACTAACTACTCAAACGAAGAGTTTAACAAATATAATTTACCAAGTACAAGTGTGCCAGATTCATGGTTTGCTGGTTACACAACTAATTATTCAATCGCTATTTGGAGTGGTTACGAAAAACGTTCAGAACCAATTACAACATGGGATGAACGTCGATTACCACAACAATTATTTAAAAAAATAATGGGTGACATTTCAGCGAACATTGAAACAGATCGTTTCAAAAAACCAAGCTCGGTTGTAGAGGCTACGATTGAAGTTGGCTCTAGTCCACTAAAATTAGCAAGTGACTATACACCAAGTGAATTACGTCAAACTGAGCTATTTGTTCGTGGTACAGAACCGACAGAAGTTTCTACTGAGTATGAAGCGCCAGAACTTGCTACACCTTACAATGTAAGTGCAAGTTTAGACTTAGCTGGTCAATCCATCAACATTAGCTGGGAGCATGATGCAATTCTTGACCCAGAAACGGATGAACCAATGCCAACTACCTTTGAAGTATCTGCTACACGTGAAGGTGGAGAAACGGTTGTACTTGGAACAACTGAAAGTAAAGGGTTAACTGTCAGCAATACACTGGAAGATGGCAATTATACGATTTCTGTCGTAGCCATTGTGGATGAGACACGCAGTGAACCTGGAACGACATCCTTCCAGATAACGAGCATGGACGATGAGGATGTAGAAACAGAAGATCCAGATGAACCGGATATTGAGCAACCAACAAAACCTGATCAAGGCAATAATGGGAATCATAACGGTAACAATGGAAATAACGGTAATAACAGCAATAACGGCAATAACAATGGCGATGGCAATGGTAACGGTAATAATGGAAATGGTGGAAACAATGGCAATAATAATGGAAACCAACCTCCTGTAACACCAACCGATCCCGTAGTTCCGAATGAAGATAATGATGACGGTGAATAACGGATTATAGATTGCCCTAAAATGAAACAGGTGTAGAAAACGAAATGTTTTCTACACCTGTTTTTTATTTATGTTACAGATCTTTTTTCAAAGAAAAAGGTTGTCCACATCTGAACAACCTTTTGTTTATCGATTTTTTACTGCACTTCTAGTTGCTTTTGATTCCTGTCAACCTTTAGCTGCCTGTAAGCGTAGGCGTGCTGTTCGTTTTTTTGTTTCCTTAAATAATTCATCTAATTGACGGTAACACGCATATTGCCCTGGTTTCGTTTTAATAAAAGCGATTCGCTCAATACCATTCAGCGGCATTACCTCTTCCCCCGCTTCACTTACTAAGCGCTCAAACAACTTAATAGCCTGTTCCATTAACCCTTTTGCTTCTCCGTTGCGCGCAGCATGAGCAACATGTATTTGAGCTTCTAACATCGTCCATTGTGTAAACCATTCATCAATTTTTTCTTTTGATATAGCATCAATATTCATGCGTTTGTCACCAGCCCTTTTTTTAAACGCTTCTGACCTTCTCGGCAATCATCGAGTAACGGACATGTTTGGCAGCCCGGATTTTGTGCCTTACAATGATAACGTCCAAAGAAAATTAACTGATGATGGGTTTTCGACCACTTGTCCATCGGTGTTTTTTTCATAATTGTTTCTTCCACTTCAAGTACCGAATCCTTCCAGCGACATAAACCCAATCGTTTTGATACACGCTCTACATGTGTATCCACTGCAAGTGCTGGTATATCAAAGGCTACTGATAATACAACATTGGCGGTTTTCCGACCTACCCCTGGCAATGTAACAAGCTCTTCACGACTTGCAGGAATTTGCCCATTATATTCCGTTAAAAGACGCTCACAAAGAAGTTGAATATTTTTCGCCTTATTGCGATAAAGTCCAATAGAGCGAATATCTTGTTGAAGTTCCTCTAAAGATACCGCTAAATAATCTTCAGGCTTTTTATACTTTTGAAACAACGTTTTCGTAACTTTATTGACCAATACATCCGTACATTGTGCCGATAATAACGTGGCGATTGTCAGCTCAAAAGGGTTGTCATGCACAAGTTCGCAATGCGCATCAGGAAACATGCGGTCCATTTCAGCTAGACAATGCTCCCACTGTTTTTTTGTTAACATTCCCCAAACCCCCTATTCTCTTTCTTCTAACCAGTTATAAAATGGTACTTTGTTTGTTGACTGCGTTTCTTGTTGTAGCGAGCGTGTTGGTGGTCTGTTCAAGCTTTGCTTTTCACGGAACTGTTCACTCTGCTTATGTGCAGCTTGAGGGGTGGTAATATTTTTCTTTTTCCACTCCAACAATATCCGATCGATGTAGCGGATGCTCAATTTACCAGCAAACACAGCTTCTTTTAACGCTTCTTTAATAAGCGCAGGACTGTGCTTATCATCATCTAGCCAAGAACCTATTTTTTCTAGCTCTAAAGGAGATAAAAGACGTCCCATTTCCTCTTCAAATAATCGGAATACCTCGCCCTCTTCTTGACGAAGTGAAGCCGCGGTATTTTTTTGTTCTTTCATTTCTATACTGTGCAAAATACGTTCCCAAAGGGGGTACACCGAATATTTTTCATACAGCTTGCCATTTGCATCGACATCACGTGTAATTTCAAGAAAGCCCTTCTGCATTAGACGCTGTAAGCGAGAAGTAATCTCATTGCTAGGCATTGTGAGACGATTCATTAAATCGGTTGGTGTAGGAAAATCATTACCTTCCACATGAAAGGCAAGTAAATGCATCACAATAAGTGCCTCATCATCCTCAATATTTAACTCCTTATAAAACTGAAAAAAGAGCTGAGGAATTTGTATCGTTCTCTGCTCGGTCCATGTACGGAGTCGATTATTTTTTGAATTCATGTAGACATGACTCCTTTTTTTAGTAAGTAGAAAAGCCGCGTAGATATTTCACTACGCGACTTTTAAATTGTTGTCGTTTGAGGCTAACCGATTAAGGGTATAAACGGTTTAATAGACGTGGGAATGGAATTGTCTCACGAATATGCTCCGTTCCAGAAA
The DNA here is from genome assembly GCF_044762075.1 of Lysinibacillus sp. NPDC097195. NCBI lineage: Bacteria > Bacillati > Bacillota > Bacilli > Caryophanales > Bacillaceae > Lysinibacillus > Lysinibacillus sp. NPDC097195. The sequence goes on from NZ_JBIWDP010000001.1 coordinate 1,652,740, forward strand.
TCCAAGCCACTGTACGTTCTAGCCCTAGTCCGAAGCCAGAATGTGGTACTGAACCTTGTTTACGAAGCTCCAGGTACCATGCATACGCATCTAGTGATAAATTATGTTCCTCTAGTCGAGCTTTTAATAAATCATAGTCATGAATACGCTCTGAACCACCGATAATTTCACCATAACCTTCTGGTGCAATTAAGTCTGCGCATAATACTACATCGTCACGATCCGGATGTGGCTGCATGTAGAATGGTTTAATACCTGTTGGGTAGCACGTAATGAAGACTGGTTTGTCAAACGAATTAGCTATTGCTGTTTCATGTGGCGCACCAAAGTCATCTCCCCATTCAATGTCATTAAAACCTTGTTCGTGTAATAGTTTAATGGCATCATCATAGGAAATACGTGGGAAAGGCGCTTTAATATTTTGAAGTGTTGAAGTATCACGACCTAGTCGCTCTAATTCTAACGTACAGTTTGCAAGCACTGACTGTACAATATGTTCAACATATTGTTCTTGTACTTCTAAGTTTTCTTCGAATTCTACAAACGCCATTTCCGGCTCAATCATCCAAAATTCAATTAAGTGACGACGTGTTTTAGATTTTTCAGCACGGAATGTCGGACCGAAAGAGAACACTTTCCCTAATGCCATCGCAGCCGCTTCCATATAAAGCTGACCAGATTGAGATAGGTAGGCATCTTCTTCAAAATATTTTGTGTGGAATAGCTCAGAAGTCCCTTCAGGAGCTGATCCCGTTAAAATTGGTGGGTCCATTTTTGTAAAGCCATTGTTGTTGAAAAATTCGTAAGTTGCACGAATAATTTCATTACGAATTTTCATTACCGCATGTTGTTTACGAGAACGTAACCATAAATGACGGTTATCCATTAAAAATTCAGGGCCATGTTCTTTTGGTGTAATTGGGAAATCAGTTGCTGCATGCAACACTTCAATACCTGTTACTGCTAGCTCACAGCCGAAGCTTGAACGCTCATCGGCTTTAACTTCACCGATTACATACATTGAAGTTTCTTGTGTCATACCTTTTGCAATCGCAAAAATTTCTTCGCCTACTTCTTCTTTTACTACTACGCCTTGCACAAAGCCAGAACCATCACGTAGTTGTAAGAAAGCAATTTTACCACTTGAACGTTTGTTCGCTAACCAAGCACCTAGCTTGACTGTTTCGCCGATATGCTGTGGCATATCTTGAATCATAATTTTTTTCATAGAAATCCTCCAAAGTTGGTTACAAGGATTAGTCTTGCCATTTTGATTTTACGAATGCATCAATACGACGGACTGCCTCTTCTAATAAGTCTAAAGATGTAGCATAAGATAATCGCATAGTAGTAGGTGCACCAAAGCCAGAGCCCGGAATCACTGCTACGTTTGCTTCAGTTAAAATATCCGCTGCAAATGCATCTACCGAATCATAACCTGTATGAGCCATTGCTTCAGCAACATCCGGTAATAAATAAAATGCGCCTTGCGGTTTTAAAACATTGAAGCCAGGAATTGCACTAATTTGTGGATAGATTTTCTCAAGACGAGATTCGAATGCTTGACGCATTTCTTCCACAGTGTCCTGCGGTCCATTATACGCTTCCACTGTTGCATATTGTGCAGTTGTTGTTGCGTTTGAAGTAGAATGCGACGCAAGGTCAGTCATCGGTTTAATAATGTCTGCATCACCTGCTGCATATCCAATACGCCAGCCTGTCATAGAGTGAGATTTTGCTACACCGTTTACTACGATTGTACGTGCTTTCATTGCGTCAGAAAGTTGCGCAATTGAAAAATGCTCAATACCATTGTATACAAGCTTCTCATAAATTTCATCTGACACGATTAAAATATCTTTTTCTTCTGCAACAGCAGCAAGTTCTGCTAGCTCTTCGCGCGAATATATCATACCAGATGGATTGCTTGGCGAGTTGATAATTACCGCTTTCGTTTTATCCGTCACAGCTGCGCGTAATTGTTCTGCAGTAATTTTATAGCCTTGTTCACGTGTTCCTTCAACATATATCGGCACACCGCCAGCTAGTTTCACTTGCTCTGGATACGATACCCAATAAGGGATAGGGATGATAACTTCATCACCTTCGTTTAAGATTACTTGGAATAAAGTGTAAAGAATATGCTTCGCCCCAACCCCTACGATAACCTCATTCGGTTTATATGTAAGATTGTTGTCACGTTGAAGTTTGTCGATAATAGCTTTCTTAAGCACTGGAAGGCCGCCAGCTGGAGTATATTTAGTGAAACCCTTTTCCATTGATTCAATAGCCGCATCTAAAATATTGCGTGGTGTGTTGAAGTCTGGCTCACCAGCACCTAGACCAATTACATCTATACCTTGCTCCTTTAATTCTTTTGCTTTTGCAGTAATTGCTAATGTTGAAGATGGTGTTAAAGTTTTCACTCGGTTTGCTAATAAATTTTTCATACGGGATCTACTCCTCTTATAAATTCTTAATGCGCTTCCACCAGTCGCCGTCCTTAAATAAAATATAGACATAGTTGAGCTTATCACGATCGTTTAGGTAAGTTATTTCCCAAACAGCTCCGGCCTCCTCATAGCCTAATTTCATATGAAGAACTTTTTGGACATTTCCTTCTTTTTTAAAAACCGATAATGCTTGCTTTTCCGTAATACCATCTTTCAAAAACACTTCCTGAATGGAATCCTCTTCTAGATTCGTTGGAACAAAGACAGCCTTTTTGTCACCGTATTCGTCTACCCCGAATACAGTAACATACGAATGTTTGCCATTATATGTGTAGGACTCCGTCACAATTGCTAGGGCTTTGGCGTCTAGCGCCAACTGTTCAGCCTTTTCTTCAATTGAACTAAATGGAGCCTCGGCTTTCCAAAGTACTATAATACCAATGACAAGTGACAGAGAAACCATAAAGACAGAAATGAAAATCAACCAGTTTTTCATATATTCACCTTATGTTTTACATCTAGCTTATTTTTCGCTAAGAATGCCTGATGTTCTTGCGTGTCTATAACTGCGCACACTTTCATTTTGCTTACCATTTTTGTCAACCTGCTTTCTTTCACGTACCACAACATTATACACCAAAATTCTGTTGTCGTGTTTGTAAATTTCATTTATTGTACGTTGATAAACCAACGTTTTCAAATGATTCGCGTACCGATTTTTGTTTTTTACTCTTACACTAAAAAAGACTGTTCTTTCCACTGAAAAGTTCCGATTTAATTGCAATCAAATTACATAGTTGAAAATATCCTTTTCTATAAAAAAAGAGAAAAAGCGCTAGATTGACGGGCATCAATCTAACACTTTATTGCGAAGCTGCTATTGCGCTAAATTTCTGTGCTAATTTATTATTCATGGCATGATGAAAAATAACAAGCTTTTACACATTTAATACAGTAGAAAATATCAACGCTTTTTTAAGATTACAAGCTTCTCTACTAGCCTTAACAAGCAAACGATTTATCGCTTTTTATAACGAACTGATAACAAAGTTTGCACGACCATTATTTTTCGCTTTATATAAGTTACGGTCTGCCTGTTTAAAAAGCTGCATGTAATCATAATTATCTAGGTCATTCACACAGGCTCCTAGACTTATTTTTAAGGGATAACTATCATTTTGTTGTTCTAGTTTTAACGTTAATAAATAGCCATGGAATTCTTGTATGAAATCATGAATAAATCGCTTTGTATGATGACGAAGACAAACGATAAATTCATCACCGCCATAACGTATAATCACCGCTTCTTGATTGCGTAAAAAATCTCTTAAGCCCGTGGCAAGTAATTGGAGCACCATGTCACCGAACAAATGACCATAACGATCATTATATGCTTTAAAATAATCAATATCGAGCACAATTAGACCGACAAATTGCTGATAGTTCTGCGCATCCTTTAACCAATCATGGAGCTCAACATCAAGAAAATGACGATTAAGAACACCTGTTAAAGGGTCATAAAGTGCTCTTTTTTCAAGTTTCTCTTTTTGCCTATTAAATTCTAAGTTCATCACTTGCTGAAGCAAATTGTCAGCACTCATTTTTTCTGTCAGCTCGATATACGCCCGTTGCACATCAAAAATTTCATCTCGGTAATCCAACTGATAAAGTACATTTAATAGCATGCGCATCACTTTCTTTGCAATCTGGTTATCGCCATAAGATTGGGCTAAGGCAATTGCTTGTTTGTAGTATGCCACAGCTTCCTCAAGTCTTTGTTGATGTTCATATAAAAAACCATAACCAAACAAGGCAGCGACTTTTTCTCGTTTATGATTTTCAATAATATCGGAATTCAATGTATGATTCAAAAGCGCTTGACCCATTTCAAAATCGCCTTCTAAAATATAGACATCGGCTAAATTATTATTAATGCGAATTTCTTGTAATTTAGCTAATTCCGGTAATGATTTCGCAAGCATATTATTATATTTTCTTGCGATTAACGCCGCATTAAGCGCTTCCTTATAACAACCATTTTCAACTTCTAAATAACAAAGATTACTATGACAACGTACAAGCATTTTTATATCTTTTAACTGGGTCGCATGTTCAATCGATTTTTTGGTCATTTCCACCGTTTTTTCTCGAACACCAACCAAATCATATATTAAGGACATGACAAGATAGTAATTCATAAAGTCCTTTGTCGTACCATACTGTTGGCAGCATGCCTCATAATCATGGATGTGGCTCACCATGCTTAATGTATCTCCTAGCGCATGATGAATCAATATTTTTTGGAAAAACAAATCTAGTCCGTGCTTATGATTATCATTTTCTAATGCCACGATAAGTCCTTGCTCAGCAAGCGTTAGCGCTTCTGTCAAACGCCCTTTCGTCCGCATTTCCATAATTGTTTTATTTAATTCTTCTAATGTTAACTCCAATTCATCACCACTTCTCTATGTTGGAATTTCCCTATCCATAACATCTTTAACTTCTACATTAATTATAAGCGAAGTCCATGCCGTCGTCCGTTATTTCTATCACATCCCATAAATTACTAAAGCCATGAGTCACTACTTTTTCCACAAGGACTTTTGGAAAATTAGCTCAATAAAAATCATTCAAGCTGTATTGTAGTGACTTTCCATTTGCTAAGCATTATTTCATTACATAGATTTCATTTAATTCAATATTTTTTATATATTAGCACAAATACTTCCATTATTGTCCTCGTTTCTTATTGTTTTTACCCATATGATGGAGTTAAGTTTGTAAAAATGTAAGGGACGTGATGTTTTGAATAAAAAAATTAATCCCGCTGAGCCAGCAACTATTCCTAAATTTGTAGATATGTTGCCAAAACCCATTACTGCAAAACCAAAATACAGTAGCGGCCATCCAAAGAAGGAGTATTATGAATTGCAGATGATGGAAGCTGAACATTGCTTTCATCACAATTTCCCAAAGTCCACGATTTGGGGATATAACGGCATTTATCCAGGCCCTACGATTGAGGCATCGAAAGACAAAACAATTTATATTAAATACAAAAATCAATTACCGTCAAAACATTTTTTGCCCGTAGATTTCACACTCCATGCAGCCAATGACTCACAGGAGGTACGTACGGTAACTCATCTTCACGGAGCCAATGTAGATTGGGAAAGTGATGGTCATCCAGAAGCATGGTATACAAAAGACTATACGTATACTGGTCCGAAATTTAATAAAGAAATTCATGAATATACGAACCATCAGCCAGGTACAACGTTGTGGTACCATGATCATGCAATGGCTTTAACACGCCTAAATGTTTACGCAGGGCTTGCTGGCTTTTATTTGCTTCGCGACACAATTGAGGAACGCTCAAACTTACCATGTGGCGATTATGAATATCCGTTATTAATAACGGATAAATCTTTCAATGAGGACGGCTCCTTGTTCTATCCGGAAGCCCCCCCATTTCCCGTACCTGTGCATCCTTCTATTACGCCTGGATTTGTTGGGAATACAATTGTTGTCAATGGCAAAGTGTGGCCCTATTTGAACGTTGAGCCCCGTAAATACCGTTTCCGTTTGCTAAACGGCTCGAATAGACGAGGTTATGTTCTTAGCCTTTCTAATGAGCAACCTATGATACAGCTCGGAACTGATGGAGGTTTTTTAACAACACCTAACGAAATTTTCGCTGTAGAATTATTACCTGCTGAAAGAACGGATGTCATTATAGACTTTTCCACTTGTGAAGGTCAGGAAATCACATTGCTAAACACGGATAGCGATTTTTTCGATGAGCATACAAGCGTCATTATGCAATTTAGAGTGAACCGTCCACTGCGCTGTGAAGATACGAGCGAAATCCCCGAAAGGCTCGCCGTTTCCATGGATTTACACCCACACCATGCACATGTCGAACGCAACTTACCTTTAAGTGCAACAACAGATGACTTTGGAAGACCGATGTTACTATTAAATGACCGTATGTACCATGATCCTGCGACTGAAAAGCCTGCTCTCGATAGTATTGAAGTGTGGAATTTTATTAACGCTACACCATTTATACACCCTATCCACGTCCATCTAGTTCAATTTAAAATTGTTGAGCGTCGGCCATTCGATGTAGAGCTCTATCAAAATGAAGGAATTCTTGAATTTACTGGACCTGCGGAAGAACCACGTGACTATGAGAGAGGCTGGAAAGATACCGTCAAAGCAGATGCAGGGAAAGTCACAAAAATAATTATGCATTGGAAAGATCATATTGGAAATTACATGTGGCACTGTCATTTCCTTGAGCATGAAGATCATGATATGATGCGACCAATTCTCGTTATGAAAGATGTTCATCCAGTAGCGCAACCCCATGCCGAATTAAAGCATGCATCAGAGCAGCATAGTAGCCCTTCAACAGCAGCCATTCCAAGTAATAATGAGCAAACTGCCCCGCTAATGACTAATGCGCACAGTACTAATCCTTCAACAAATCGACATTCAAATGTTACTGATAATCCACATGTCTCAACTACAAAGGAATCTTCGCCACACATCGCTATGCATAAACAAAATGTTTCACAGTTTGTACCTCAACCCATTTATCCAGCAAACAGAAGCCAAGCTCAAGGCAACATAACCAATAGATGGCGCAGAAGAAGATAAGTTAAAAAGGAGGTATTTGACGTTGTGTTTGTCAAATACCTCACTTTCTTATGCTTTCCCCAATAGTTCATTCTTTACTTGAATAGTATTAATGAATAACTAATACAATTGCGTAAAAGTATTTCTTATTGATAGGAAAAACCTTTGTAATAATTGTAAATAAAAGTAAATTAGCAGATTCCATATATAGTATAATAAAAGTAGGAGATGAACAAAGGAGAGTAAGATTAAATATATATGCTTCTCTAGTATTTGAAACAAACGGCAAAAAGTGAAGTTAATCAGTCAAGCCGACGCCTAAATGATGTTTCTTAAGGCGTTTTTAACTTAATGAGCCTTTAACGCAACTTTATAGCCGTATTAAAAACTTTGAATAGCAATCTCGTCATCATCTCGCGTTTTACCCCACTTGAATAACAGGCAATAATAAATCTAATTGGGTATAGTCTTCCCCACGGTACCATTCAAGAATAGATCGCGTTGGCACCCAGCTATGTTGGATGGCATATTGCATTAATTTGTAGTAACCAGCTTTTATGTGTGTGAGTGGCTCCTTAAATGGTAGTGCAAGACAAATACAGGCCGGCATCTGTTCGATACAATCTACATCAGCTAATCCATTAACTTGTGTGGCATTTGCTACGCCAAAACCAATTTGTGCATTAATTAAATCTTGACCTGATAAATAATTTACATAATAGCTGTTAATTTGAATATTGCATTGCTTTAATGCATGGGCTCTTTGTGCAAAATGCTCGCCAAACTTACCTGTTGGGGATTGCGCATTGAACCAAATAATTTTTTCATCACTTTTCTCGATTAAATAGATGTCCTCCCGAATAGAATCACTTTCTAAGAAGCGTAAACTTATATCCATAAGATCTCGTTTTTTCTTTATTGTCCCTATCCACTTGTGCATCATTGTTTGACGAGCTGTTTCATCATGTTCTAGTATGTATTGTTGTATATCCTGGATTGGTACATCCGCGATTCGTAAAGTGGTTATCAATTTGACGATAGCAATTTGGTGCTGTGCATAGATGCGATAGCCGTTTTCACCCCTTTTTACTGGCAGCACTAAATTTTTCGTTTCATAGAAACGTAGCGTGCTTTTTGAAACACCCGTTCTAATAGAAAATTCTTGAATTGTCATATGTGTATGCAAAGCCATCCCACCTTTCTTCTTAATAGTAAACCTTCAAGCTACTTGAAGGTCAAGAAACGAATTGTGCGAGAATTGTGTGAGTGACTGGCACCAAAACAATTCTGAATTGTTTTGGTGCCAGTCACTACTACTTCTTTTACTACTTTTCATTTCATATTCAGTTCATAAACGCGTGCTATAGTTAGGTCACACAAACAATGATGCTATTGTTTACCGCAATGAAGGAGGATTATTTTTAATGAGCAACAAAACAAAAGAGGTACCTATAAAAAATTGGCGGCGCTTTGTGCAGCTCGTCAAGCAAGCTGAACCACCGATGCCATTGTTAATCATTGCTTTATGTATGAGTTTAGCAACAACTGGCGTTGGATTTATTGTTCCGCTTTTCACAAAACAATTAGTGGATGGCTTTTCTCTCCAATCCCTTAATTACTGGCAAATTATTTTATTAGGTATTGCGTTTATTGCGCAGGCCATCGCTAGTGGACTTTCCATCTACTTTTTAAACCGAGTGGGTCATCAAGTTGTAGCAAAATTGCGAGATCAGTTATGGCGCAAATTACTTCACTTACCAATCCCATATTATGACGATAATGATACTGGTGAAACATTAAGCCGTGTCACGAATGATACGGCAGTCGTAAAAGAGTTAATTACTGAACATCTAGCGAATTGTTTATCAGGTGTTATATCAATCGTAGGTTCAGTTATTATTTTATTATTTTTAGATTGGAAAATGACGTTAGTCATGCTAATTGCTGTTCCAGTCGCAATGATTATTTTAATGCTATTAGGAAAGCGCATGTTTGTTATATCCAAAGGGATGCAAGATGAGACTGCTAAATTTACGGCTGTGCTTAATCAAGTATTACCTGAAACAAGATTAGTAAAGGCATCAAATGCTGAAAATATCGAATACGAACGTGGCAAAAAGGGCATAACGAATCTATTTAACTTTGGATTAAAAGAAGCGAAAATCCATGCCCTTATTTCACCATTAATCTCGTTCGTTCTTATGAGCGTACTTGTAGCGATTATTGGCTATGGCGGGGTTCGGGTGTCTTCTGGCGAACTGACAGCTGGTGATATGGTCGCCTTTATTTTATATTTAATCCAAATCATTATGCCGATGACACAATTAACCATGTTCTTTACACAGCTTCAAAAAGCAATGGGTGCTACAGAACGTATCAGTGCATTGCTTGAGCATAAAGAAGAAAATATTCACGAAGGTCTTGAGCTAGATAAAGTGCAAGAAGCAATCCATGTAAAAAATGTAGATTTCGCTTATGGAGATGAACCCATTTTATCGAACATCAACTTTAAGATTGAGCCTGGCAAAGTCACTGCCATTGTTGGCCCGAGTGGCGGTGGTAAGACAACAACCTTTGCGCTGTTAGAACGCTACTACCAACCGACAAATGGCTTGATCACACTTGGTGATACACCGATTGATACTTTTTCACTTCACTCTTGGAGAAGCAAAATTGGCTATGTTGCACAAGAAAGTGCTCTACTGTCAGGGACAATTCGTGACAATATTTGTTATGGTATCGCAAAAGACGTTTCAGATGAAGAACTTGCACGAGTGGCAAAAATGGCCTACGCCGATCAATTCATTAATGAACTACCAGATAAGTTTGACACAGAAGTTGGCGAACGCGGCATCAAGCTGTCAGGTGGGCAACGCCAACGAATTTCGATTGCAAGAGCCTTATTGCGTGATCCTCAAATTTTAATGCTAGATGAAGCCACTTCTAGCCTTGATAGTAATTCCGAAATCTACGTGCAAAAAGCATTGGATAATTTAATGCAAGGACGTACAACACTCGTTATTGCTCACCGTCTCTCGACTGTTGTCGATGCCGATCAAATACTATTTATTGAAAAAGGGCATATTACGGGTTGTGGTACACATGCTACTCTATTTGAATCACACGATATGTATAGAGAGTTTGCGAAACAACAATTACGCATTAAAGAGTAAAGAAGAAAGGATCTGTTATCATGACAAAGCTATTAGTTGTGGATGATGATGAACATATCAGAGAATTAGTAAAAGTATTTTTACAAAATGAAGGCTTTGACGTAACTGAGGCGATGGACGGTGTGGATGCACTGTCCAAATTAGAAACAGAAAAAGTCGACATGGTCATTATGGACATTATGATGCCCAATATGGATGGTTGGGCATTATGTCAGGAAATACGCACATATAACAGTGATTTACCTATCTTGATGCTCACAGCAAAAGGTGAAACTGCCCATAAAGTGAAGGGATTTAACTTAGGGACCGATGACTATTTAGTGAAACCATTTGAGCCTGCCGAATTGATTGTCCGTGTTAAATCTATTTTAAAACGCTATCGTATTGCACTTTCTCAAACGATTGAAATCGGTCAGGTAAAAATGGATCGCCATACTTACGAATTACTGTATGATGGTGAAAGTATCACGCTACGCTTAAAAGAATTTGACCTATTATTTACATTAGCAAGTTATGCGGGGAAAACCTTTTCCCGCGAACAGCTAATCGAAGAAATCTGGGGCTTTGACTACGAGGGTGATGAACGGACAGTAGATGTTCATATTAAAAGACTACGAGAGCGTTTTCCTGAGGACAAAAGCGGATTTGCGATCCGAACAATTCGTGGCCTTGGCTATCGCTTGGAGCTAACATCATGAAATATTGGAAATTCACCCTTAAGCTCCTAATGATTTTCACTATTTTCCTGATAGCAAATTTCGTATTCGCCTTTATCGCTTTCCATATAACTTCCTGGCTATTCGAGCGCTTGAATTTACATCTTCAAGGTTTTTGGCGGCAATTAACGACCGTACTTGGCGTATTTGTCTTATTTGCCTGCTCTGCTGCTTGTATTTTTTTGATTGGTTTAAAAAGACAGCGAAATTATTGGGAAACGATTGTGGATGCCATCGCACGAATAGCTAAAGGAGATTTCAATGTCCAATTAGATAAAATGTCGGATGATGAAAATGATCATTTTGGCCAGCTAATTAGCGGCATTAATCATATGGCAGTTGAATTAGGAGAATTAGAGCGTATGCGACAAGAGTTTATTTCCAACGTTTCGCATGAAATTCAATCTCCGCTTACATCCATTAATGGATTTGCCAAAGCTCTTAAAAATATGAATTTATCTGAAGAGAAACGGCAGCATTATTTGGCTATTATCGAAATGGAAAGCCATCGCTTATCAAAAATTAGCGATAATTTATTAAAGCTAACTTCATTAGAATCACAGCATCACCCCTTTGAACCGAAGCATTATCGGCTCGACAAACAATTACGAAATGTAGTACTAGCCCTTGAGCCTAATTGGTTAGAAAAACAGCTTGATATCGATATCCAATTACAAAATATCACGATTAATGCTGATGAAGACTTGTTGAACCAAGTATGGCTTAATGTACTCAGTAACAGCATCAAATTCACAGATAAACATGGTCAAATATGTATAGCGATAATTGCTCAACATGACACTGTCACGGTGAGCATTCGCGATAACGGAATCGGTTTAACCGCCGAACAACAAAAACATATTTTTGAGCGTTTTTATAAAGCAGATCAATCAAGGGTTGCGACGAATGGAGGTAGCGGACTAGGTTTATCGATAGTAAAAAAAATTATTGATATGCATCATGGTACGATTACTGTCCAAAGTAAACTTGGCGAACAGACAACATTTTTAATCACACTGCCACTTGATAGTATGACAACAGACAAAGAAGAGCATAAGTAGTGACACCCTTCACACTTATGCTCTTCTTCTATTACTAATACGCTACTTGTTTAAAGTAGCGATATATTTTCACTAATTTTTTATCCTGTTTCCCCTGCTTACTTTCCATATTACCAAATTCAAAAAACTTCACTTTTTTAATTCCTACAAAATTAAACAATGCCTTTCGCATTAATACTTTATGTGCATTATTCAACCACAAAAGCGGATATTTAGTTGGACCTTTCATTGTCGAGACACATACGACTGACTTACCTGTTAATAGTCCATCTGGGAACCATCCTTTTTTATCTCGATAGGCAAAATTGGCTGCAAATAATTGATCAATGTAACCTAAAAGCATCGCTGGCGGCCTTCCCCACCAAAGTGGATAGACAAATACGATTTTATCTGCCCATGTTATTTGTTGTCGGTATTTCTCCATTTTAGGCTCACGATACATATCACGGCGACGTTTCTGCGCGTTAAAGTGTAAAAGTGGATCAAAATTTTCTTCATATAAATCAAGTACTTGTAATTCACTTATGTACGGATTGTCATTGCATCCTTTTATTACTTCTTGCAAAAAGGCATAGTTTAAGCTTTTATGATTCGGATACGTATAAATAATTAATGTTTTCATAACATCCTCCATTACTTATCATTTGATAAGTAAATACTACATCATTCGCTTTTAGTTGTCAAATGATAATTGTTTTAAGATAAGTTATTTGGTATCTTGTTAGGTAAGAGGTGAATCATTTGGACAAGAATGCATTATTCAATCAATTTGTCACGTTTACAGCAACTGTACATCAAGTAACCAGTGACTTAACACAGAACATTATTACGGATGCGATTACGCCTGTTCAATACAAAATTTTAGAATATTTAAAAGTAAGTCAACCTGTCACAATTACAGAAATTAGTGATTGTCATCATATGTCGTTACCCAATACAAGCCGCGAGCTTAAAAAACTACAAGAAAAGCACTTAATTGAAAAAATAAGTGATAGTGAGGATCGTCGTAAATATTACGTGCGTCTATCAGAGGACGGAGAACAATTGATGAATGAAGCTTTTGCCCGTGTTGAAGCACGGTTCCAACAGCTTATTCAACATGTTTCGGAAGAAGATCTTAAGGAAATACAGCACGCTTTAAATGTTTTACAACAGACGGTTTTTCAACAATAACATAATCTTTTATAAAAAAGTGACCTCAAATGCAAACTGATTTGAGGTCACTTTTGTTCAATTTTTTTAACGAATTTCGCTATATAAATTAATAAACCAATAATTGTTAGGGGTATCGAAAGTGCAACTAATGTAGCAATAACAGCAAATATATCTCCAACAAGTATTTTGGGCATTATTAAAATTCTCTCCTTTTAAACTTTTGATTTACCAACACTAAAGAAGTGACTTCGTTTTGTAAAAATGCCTTTGTTGCAATGATTAATCAAATATGTTTATACGTTTATCTACAAAAAATAAGCTTGATATAGTATTATTTAGGATTTTTTCATTTATAAAAGATTTTTTTATTATGAGATTCTACTAAACATTAATAATACGAGTTCCATCCCCAGCTAGTTCTATTATTACCCACATAGAATGATAGACTTCTATTAAAGGCACCTATTTCAAAAATCACGTTAAATTGTGCTGATAATCGTGCTTCATCGTGCTAAGAAGTATTTACTGGTTTATTTCCCGTTACCGTCCAACTTTAATTCACGCTCCGAAAGGGCTGGTTCTTTCGTCTGATTTGAATCTAATGATTTAATGATGCAGCTTTTACATGATTAGTTCCAAATCCAATCCCTGAAAGACCAAGAATAACTACTGATGTTAAAAGAATTGAACGAAATTTCATAGTACAGTCCTCCCGTATATTTATATGGTATATAACACTTTTATCTTATCAAATCAATTTTTTAAAAAAAGTTAAAAATAAATGCTAATTATACAATTCAGAAATTGTTCATATTATTTAAATATAAAATATCTGTTTATTTACAATATAATCATTTTATAATTTAAAGCATAGATAACTCCATTTTAAATTACCTATGCAATACAATTTACGGTTTCACACCGTCTCACTGTTATTCCAAGTGCGCCTATCCCCTTTATTTCATACCAAATTATTCAGTAAAAAACGGCTTTGTCACTTGTTATAAAGAATCCCTCATAATCCGTCACCCATTGGCACTTTCTTTAATAGGCTAAAGATGATAAAGGAGGTGACTCATGTGGGTGCAGTTTTAGATAAAATATGGTTGGAACAACATTTAACTTCCCTACCGTTATGGCAACAACAAGCATTTACGGACTTTGCATCAATGGTTGCAGATGAAGCAAATACTTTCCCTTGTATTCCTGCTAGAACAGGTTTCCTATCGAATCAACTACGCTTCAGTTTTATCGGCGATCCCCGGGAGTTACAATCAGCGAAAGACTTAGCAAAGTGCTTAAAGGAATATGGAAGTTGCGCTCGCGCTGCAGGAAAATACACATCGCATGCTATTTTTTTCGAAACACCCGAAGATATGCTTCAAACCTTTCAAGTAGAAGATTATAGAGCCTTATTTTGGCACGTATTAAACAATGTCTCGTCTTTTGATGAACAAGAGTGGCCCGTAGAAATTCCGTCAGACCCTTCGATTCATACATGGGAATTTTGTTTTAATGGAGAACCGTACTTCGTATTTTGTGCAACACCTGCTCATCAACTGCGAAAAAGTCGCCATTTTTCCACATTGCTGATGGCCTTACAGCCACGTTGGGTGTTTGAGGAAATCAATGATAAGACAGTGCTCGGTCAAAAATTAAAAAGGCTAATACGGAAGCGCATTGAACAATATGACGGAATAGCTGGACATCCCGACTTAAAATGGTATGGGCAAAAAGACAATTATGAATGGAAACAATATTTTTTAAGCGATGATGAACATAGCCCCTCAACATGTCCATTTTTAAGAGGGAGTTTGCCGTTAACGTTTTCGCAAGAACGCAATAATTAAACGGAGCGATTATTGCTCCGTTTTTTCATGACTATCAAGGTCGCCAAAGCAATGATAATCAGAAACAGCAAACTAATGTAAAAACCGAACCTGCTTGTTTTTTCTCCTAAAGTACCCGAAACCGTCACCGCAATTAATAACATGCCCACAACGTTTTTCACATTTTGCCACTTCGTTAATGTCATAAGCTTTGCATAGGTCACTAAAATAAAAAGCCAATTGTAGATTAACATTAAACCTGCCGCCGTTATTAAGTATTCAAAAATCTTTTCAGGAATTAGGTAGCCAATGACGATCGTAATAATCAAACCAACTGTAAGAAAAACAAAGGCAGGCAATGGTACCTTTAGCTTTTCTTTTTTCGCTAAAAGCGCTGGCGCATCCTGATCTTCTGCTAAAGCCGTTAATATTGTGATGACGGCATATAAAGAGGCAACCATCGTTGAAAAGCCTGCAATAATTAAGATGCCAGTTATGATATCTGCAACATAAGGGATACGGAAATCAGCAAGAGCAGTAATAAATGGGCTTTCATCTATTGTGAATGTCTCCCACTGAACTAAAACGAGCGCACCTGCAAGCGCAATGACGTAGATGGTTGTCAAGATGACTATCATTACTTTGCCGGCTTTCGGAGCTTGTTGTGAATCTTTTAAATCAATGACTAAAAGTCCCATCACTTCTATACCGCCAAAAGCAAAAAATGCATATAATAAACCTAACCAAATTCCTTTGACCCCTTCAGCAAAGAAACCTTGAAAATTTGTTATGAAAGCATCTATTTGCTGGGGCTCACTATTTATCCCCTTTATTAGGAGAATAGCAGCAACGACAATAAACATAACAACAGCTGCAGCTTTCATCGCCCCGAAAATATTTTGAAATTTTTCAAAGCCCTTCATACCGGTAAGAATGATGAGCAAACCTAACGCACCGAAACATGATGCAGTTACCCATAACGGGATGGCCGGAAACCAAAATTGCATAAAAATGCCTAATGCCATTAATTGGCTGCCCATAATTAATATTTCGGAAATCAAGTAAATCCAGCCATTACTGAACCCAGCCCAATCACCAAATGCTTGTTTTGCATATGTACGAAATGAGCCTTTATCGGGATTCGCAACAGACATTTTCACAAGTGCATCGTAGACAAGATAAGTACCGATGGCGGCTAAAATAAATGGAATTAAAACAGCTGGTCCACTTTTGGCTATGGCCATGCTTGTACCAAGAAAAAATCCTGGCCCTAATGTACAACCAACACCTATTAGCGAAAGCTGCCACCAAGACATGTGGCCTTTGCTGGATTTTGACTCCATTTAAATCACTCCTAAACCGATTTTCGTTCTAAAGGCAATGTCATACAGCGAATACCACCGCCACCTTTTTCTAGCTCTGTCACTTCGATTGACACTATGTTTTTCTTTTGTAAAATTGGATGGCTTTTAAAGTGTTGTTTTGTCGCTTTATTACTGACTAATAGCGTCTCAGGATTGATATTTAAAAAATTGATATCAGGAATCGTATTATATTTTTCTAGCCAATACAATTCGAAGCCATGGCGTTTAAAAAATTGTGCTGTCATCTCAAAGCGAGCTGTACTTGCGCTTAAAATTTGGACAGGGAAATAGCGCATAAAACTTTTAGCTATGACAACATCCTCGTTTGCAACATTACAATTCATATCTAAATGGAGCGTATCTGAGCTACGAGGTAAATCAATAATCCCTATCTCAGAAAAACCTGCTTTAAAGATACGATCCTTTACGCGTTCCACGCCTGCTCGAGTTGTCCTTTGCCCTATATTGATAAGTACTGCATCTTTGTTTAATACCATGACATCGCCAAACTCTAGCACATCGCCGGTTTCCTTAGGTGCCGTAAAGTGATGTGGAAACCATTTTTCAAGTAAATCATGGGCATGCCGATATTCTGGGCGTCGAATGGAACTTCCTGCTTCACCAGGCAATAGTTCATTGCCAAATGCGCATGCAAGATCACGCACAAAATAGCGGTTAAGCAACTGTTCACTTAGTTGCTGTGCATCCGCTTGCAGTTCCTTTGAATAATCAATCACTTGCACACCTGCTTGTTCTAACGTTCCTTTTAGCTCCATGAAATTCTCCATCGCTTGTACATGAGAAACCGGTGCGCTCCAAAGGACATTTTCTGCCGTTTTTAAATCTGGCACATCTAGTTTAGAAGGCGCACAAAGCATGACAGCTTTTAGCTCCCCGTGCTCCGACCAACAACTCGGTTGAAATGAAAACATGGTGATATCTCCCCTTTTTTCTTCTATCATTGTTAGCCTTACCATCACCATGAAGATTATACGAAGCAAAAATAGCAAAACACACCATAATAATGGTGTGTTCACATAGTCATTCGTTCCAGGCGCTCCCTTTCCGTTAGTTTGAAAACAAGTCTAAGTAAGGACATTGAACGATATCTGAACGCCATGAATATACATAATTTTAATTCGTTATCTAGAGTAATACCAACTCAGCATACAATGCTATGTCTTTACGTAAAATATTCTAATTTTGCATTAGGGAAAAACTTTTTCATATAGCCGTAAAGATGTTCTTTTATGTCCTCTTCTTCCTCTTTTTGATAAATATACTTGCCGATGCCATACTTACCCCACTTATACCTTCTCGCGGTTTCATCCAATTCTAATTTTGTCATTGGATAGTTTTTTTCAATTACTCTTTTCGCAGGCTTTGTAAAACGATGTTGAATAAATTCAAAAGTAATATCATCACGGACATCTTGCGGTAATTCCGCATCAAGTCGTTCAAACATGTGATAGTATCCTTCTTCCCAACCTTCATGCAAATAAATTGGTGCGACAATAAAGCCAAGTGGATAACCAGCCCTTGCGACTTTTCCAGCAGCTTCAATACGCTTGTCTAAAGGTGAAGTACCTGGCTCAAAGTTTTTAATAACATAGTCGGCATTCACACTAAAGCGAAATCTTGTTTTGCCATTATGTTTGGCATCTAATAAATGATCAACATAATGAAATTTCGTAACAAATCGTAGTAAACCGAATTCACTTTGACCAAAATGCTCAATTGCTCTTTTCAACGTATGGGTTAAGTGATCAATTCCAACAATATCTGATGTACATGATGCTTCAAAGCGAGTAATTTCAGGTGCTCTTTCTGCTATATAGTTGTCTGCAGCCTCCAGTATTTCATCAACATTAACATAGGTGCGGATATATGGCTTACTGCCCATTGTTGTTTGCAAATAACAATAATGACAATGCCCCATACATCCGGTAGCAAATGGAATAGCGTATTCTGCTGACGGTTTTGATGTATCAAATTTTAGCGTCTTTCGAATGCCAACCACGAGTGTAGATTTGGCAATTCGATACTTCTGCAAATCATTATCTCCAGGAAGATTGCGCACCTGGTTATGGGAAGTCGTATAACGAATTTCCACACCCATCTGTTCAAATTTTGCTTTTAGTTCTTGTCCTAATGGATATTCGAGCGCGTCTGGCTCAAAATAAACGAGCTGGGGTGTAAACGGTTTTCGCATTTTCTACCTCCATCAGTGAAAATATTGATGATACGCTTGTTCCGCATCCATCTCACTTGAAAAAATTACAAAGTCATTAGTTAACGGATAATACGTTTCAAATAGAAAAAGCGCTAATTCCTGTGGGTTTTCAGGATTATTGACGACTGCCGCCTCCTGAATATTAGCGACATCTTGAATATGTGGATTACGATAAAAGATATAAACAATATCCCCTGCATTATATAATTGCTCTTGCATTTTTTTACCCTCCTACAGTCATTTCATGTAGTTTGGCTAGGAAGATGAAAATTATGTTCGCATATTAGTGAATTGCTTAATTAAACATTTATTTGACCTAGCATTGCATTCCAAAATGGGCGTATTCTTGCTTTATTTTGCACTTATATAAATGGCAATACCTACTCTTATTTTGTCGCTTTGCAGATTGGAGATATTGATATAACAACAAAATTACATCTTCTACTGCATTGTTAAATTGTGCAGAAGATAAACGAAATATTTCATCCTTTATATTTAACGTAAGGGGCTACAATAAAAATATCATCACTAAATAGAGGATTTTTATAATCTTTAAGATGCGCTATTCGCTGTGGTAAAAATTTTTCCATATCATCTTTATCTATTAAACAATACAAGTCAATATCAGCAAAATGATCATGTTCATTTCGAGCAATCGAGCCCTTTAAAAAGATTGCCTTGACCAGCGGATTATTCTTAAAACTTGCAACTAATACTGCTACAATTTCCTCTAAAATCATTTTTAGCCCCCCCCCTTTTTTACCTGCTATTCTTTTCTAGTAATTGCTCTATTTTATGATTGGCATTCGATAATACTTGTTTTATTTGTCGAATCTCTTCTTCTTTTTGTACCATTTGATCATACTTATGTTGAAATAATAATTTTAATTGCTTAACGTTGTCGATTTCTTCATCTGACAATTGATTAGTGTGGTCAGTATGCTGAGACAATTCAAAAAGCATTTTAATTTCTTGCAGTAAAAAACCAGATTGCTTAAGTTTAAGAATGATATGAATGATTTCAACGTGTTGCTCATGATATTCTCGTTGATTATTTTTTATTATTGGATGAAGTAAATTTATTTTCTCGTAATACCGAATAGTATCTTTACTAAGACCTGTACAAAGTGCAAATTCGCCTATTTTCACAATTATCACCTATTATTTAGTAAATTTAGAAACCATTATAAGCAGTATACAATGAAATACGAAGCGAATGATATGGTGACTGTAAGTAAGCTGTTTTTTTGTGTACAGACCTTCTGCAACTGTTACTACATGTAACAAGATAAATTCGACAATTAACAAGTTTAATAGCCATTCCTTATACGGTAGCTGAATCGTTAGGAACATACTAAGTGATAAGATGATAAACAACATCGTCCGTAGTTGATACCCCTTCTCTTTCCACTGTAGCAAACTTGCAAGACCGATCAATAAAGCATATCCGCCTATCAAAACATAAGTGACCATTGCCATTTATAACACTCCCATCTTTTAGTAATTTTACTTTAAAAGATGGAGTTCACTCCATGTCAACAGTTAGCACTGCATTGTTTATTGACAACTGACCACTATTATTTTTGCAATATTGATACTTTTAAATAGGCCAAGCCTTTGCTAATGTTATGCTAGCATGCAGCATTGAGTTACAAAGTAAGGTATTTGCGCAATTATTCTTTGCTATCTATTCAGCAAAATAAGGAAGGTTTACATCTATGCAAAAAACAATAAGCACTTCACATTCACGCACTTTCGATCTCATTTTATCAGCAATGTTAATTGCGCTTGTGTTCGTAGCAACACTCACTTTAAATATTAAACTACCGATAAAAGCAAATGGCGGCTTGGTCCATCTTGGAACTGGAATGCTCTTTATCGCATCGATTCTTTTTGGACCTAAAAAAGGGGCCATGGCAGGGGCGATTGGTATGGGTTTATTTGATGCCGTTTCAGGTTGGTTATTATGGGCTCCGATAACAATTGTAGCTCGTGGCTTACAAGGCTATATTGTCGGAAAAATCGCTTGGTCTGTCGGACGCACAGGGGATAGCTTTGCCTTCAATGTTTTAGCAATGATCGTTTCAGTGCCATTTATGGTAGCTGTTTATTATGTTGGTGAAGCTATTTTATACGCCAATTGGGTTGCACCTTTAGCTTCAATTCCAGGGGACTTAGTGCAAAATGTCATTGGCATGATTGTTGCCCTACCGGTTTGTATGCTTTTAAAGAAAACACCGATTTTTAATCGTTAATTGTCATCTACTGGCGATTTCGTTTAAACAGTGATTTTCGGTTGAATTAAATCCATAACACAAAAAACACACTCGCTAGCGCGAATGTGTTTTTCTTATTTGGATAAATCTATTTTTTTATTTATTAAGTAAATAGTTACACCACCGACAGTCATTGATAATAACTCTCCGACTCCTACGGTAAACCAAGTTGCCCAAAATGGTAGATTGTAAAGAATTGTCAACTGACCTGCAACGGTAAACATCGATAATGCAAAAATCAATGCTGTAATGGCCATTTTTCGACTATCACTCTTTATATTTTTCGTTACTGCCCGACAAAAAATTAATACTAGAAATGTTGCAATACCGCCAATAGGGACATCGAGTATCCAAGTTGGTGACATGAAATTTGCTAGTATAACGCCTAATGTGACAGCTACAACATAGCGTTTATTGTACAGTGCCAGATAGTTAAACATCTCTGACAAACGAAGCTGGACTGCTCCAAAACTAATAACTGACAATACAACGGTGACAGCCACATATAAGGCTGCAACCAATGCTACTTTTGTAAGTTCTCTTACAGACGTACGCGGTGAATCTTTTACAATAGATGTATTCAATTTACATTCTCCTTTGTAAAATAGCACAGCTGCTATTTTAGTACTAACTACGGCCAAAGGATGAGAGCATGGCGCCCTAACTGAAGTGCCGTAGTGCAAGCGTAATTTTGCTTACTTGCGTATTATAGCAGAAAAATGTTATATTGCCCACACTATTTTGCGATCCATCCACCATCTAACGGTATAACAGCGCCGTGCATATAATCAGCCGCTTGACTCGCCAAAAACAGCGTTAAACTCGCAACCTCACTTGGTTGTGCCCAGCGACCCGCTGGTGTTTCATCTGCAACCCATTGTGCCATTTCACCATCACCTTCAAAATCAGCTTTTGTCATGGGTGTTTGAATAGCTCCTGGCGCAATGGCATTAGCACGTATGCCATCTCGACAATAATCTAAATCTAGCTGTTTCGTATAGCCTACAATGGCATGCTTAGAAGCAGTATAGGCGGCTCCACCCCCTCCAGCAATAAGCCCAGCAATGGATGCCATATTGACGATGACGCCTGATTTATGTTGCAACATATGAGGTAAGATTGTATTCGTCACAAAATAAGTACCTTTGACATTTGTATTCATTATTTTGTCCCAAAGTGCTTCATCTGTTTCAAGTGATTTAGCAAAGCCATCTAACACGCCTGCTGTATTTAATAAAATATTTACTTCTCCAAAAACCGCTATGACATCTGCAAATGCACGCTCTACATCACTTTTCTTACAGACACTCCCTAGCGCAAAAGCAAAGTGCTTTGGGTGTTGCTGCTGTAATTTTAATAAACCAAGCTCGTCCACATCAAAGCCGAAAACATTGGCCCCATTTTCTAAAAAAGCAACAGCCTGGGCGTGCCCAATCCCGGAGGCAGCACCTGTAATAAATACAGTTTTTCCTTTGTACTCTTCAAACTTCATTATATCTCTCCTCTTTTCAAAAGCACTCTCCAGTTTACGTGTACATCAAAAAAATAGCATACTAAGTATTACTTAGCATACTATTCTCGCCTTTATCATTACACTATATTAGTCTACAATTACCCAATCCTCGGCTAATAAATCACAAACAGTTGGTGTGAACATTGTATAGCCCTCACCGCGGACATTAATTAAAAAATATGGGTTTAAATTGACCCCGTCATGCTCGCTTTGGCCTACAAGCTTAACATATAATTCAGCGCCGCCCCATCCTTTACGGATTACTTTCTCGCCCGCTTTTAAACGCGGTAATACTTCTTCAAATGTCATTTCTTTTCATCCTTTATTCACAATGTTTTCAAACTTTCCCTACAAAAAAGTATACTGGATAATTATTTTGTTTACAACTATAGCTAGTTCATTTATACTTTTCATTCTAACTACTTATTTTGACTTTAATGTGAGGGGCTTGCTAGATAAAAGAAAAATTGTCACCAAGACGCTAGCCTCGCGTAATGAAAAAAGAACCTTCAATCCGATATGGATCAAAGGTTCATATTTTTTAATGACTAGTTTTTATTTAAACCAAGTGTTTCAGCAGTTGAAGCATGTACTTCTTCAAGCAGCTCAGGATTTTGTAGTAAAGAAATACCGTATGAAGGAATCATTTCTTTTAATTTCGGCTCCCACTCATTTGCTTGTTGTGGGAAACATTTTTTGATGACTTCCAGCATAACGTGAACGGCAGTAGATGCCCCTGGTGAAGCTCCTAATAAAGCAGCGATTGAGCCGTCAGCAGCACTTACCACTTCCGTACCAAATTGCAGTGTTCCTTTACCGCCTGCTTCAGTATCTTTAATAACTTGTACACGTTGACCAGCAACTACGATATCCCAATCCTCACTTTTAGCAGTTGGGATAAACTCACGTAGCTCTTCCATACGTTGATCTTTTGATAACAGAAGTTGTTGGATCAAGTATTTCGTTAAGGACATTTCTTTTACGCCTGCCGCTAATAAAGTAGTAATATTATGCGGTTTTACAGAAGCAAATAAATCCATGTTCGAACCTGTTTTTAAGAACTTTGGTGAGAAACCAGCGAATGGACCAAATAGTAATGATTTTTTGTTATCGATAAAGCGTGTGTCTAAGTGTGGAACTGACATTGGTGGAGCTCCAACGGCTGCTTTACCATAAACTTTTGCATGGTGTTGTTCTACAATTTCTTGATTTTTACATACCATGAATAATCCACTAATTGGGAATCCACCAATGTGTTTTCCTTCAGGAATACCTGATTTTTGTAACAACTCTAGGCTTCCTCCACCAGCGCCAAGGAAAACAAATTTCGCTGTATGGTATTCCATTTTACAGCCATCTTTATCATGGACTTTTAATTCCCATAAACCGTCTTTCGTACGTTTAATACTTTCGACACTATGGTTGTAGTTGATATCTACATCTTTCTCTTTTAGGTGGTCAAATAACATACGTGTTAAAGCACCGAAGTTAACGTCTGTACCAGTGTCAATTTTTGTTGCAGCAATGGCCTCATTTGCTGGACGGTCTTGCATAATAAGAGGAATCCATTCTTTTAGTTTTTCTGGATCATCAGAAAATTCCATTCCTTTGAAAAGAGGATTATTTGACATTGTTTCATGACGTTTTTTCAAATACTCAACATTTTTTTCGCCTCGTACCATACTCATATGTGGTAATGGCATAATAAAATCTTGCGGATTTTGGATCAGCTTGTTCTTTACAAGATAAGACCAAAACTGCATCGAAACCTGGAACTGTTCATTAACATTAATTGCTTTGCTAATATCGATAGTACCGTCTGGTTTTTCAGAAGTGTAGTTCAGCTCGCATAGTGCTGCATGCCCTGTTCCTGCATTATTCCATTCGTTAGAGCTTTCCTCACCGGCGTTTGAAAGTTTTTCAAACACAGTAATATTCCAGTCCGGCGCTAATTCTTTGAGCATTGTCCCCAAAGTCGCACTCATAATTCCGGCACCAATTAAGATGACGTCTGATTTAGTTACTCTGTTACTCATTTTTACCATCCTTATATTTTAAGATTTGCAGAAATGATGTAGGTGTAAACTAGTCACACACCTTTTCTGTATCAACTATAAACTTACAATAGTCTATCACAACTAATTAAAGAATAAAATATCTACTACAATATTATAGTAATAAACTAATCAAAAAGTAGTAAAAAGTGCGAAGTCCGCTCATAATGTCCTTCAAACTCACAATCGTGTAAACATTCCCCACAGTTTCCCAAGAAATGCAACGATTGGACGATATGACGGAATTCTATTCAAAAGGGTACTTACTTTGTATAAAGGCTACTAAAACATTTTTGTTTGCTACTACTAAAATAATTTAACGTCGGTAATTGAAACAAGATAGTCTCAGTCATGAGCTTCGCCCATAGAAAAGCCCTATAACTTTAGTCTAGTAATCGACTCTATTTTACATGATTTACTAACTTTCACAAGGTACATTCAAACTAATTTCATTTTTTTAACACGATGTTTCATACACTAACGTATGTATAGCGTGCATAGCCACAACTTGTATCATTCTCAAAAAAAGTACGCTGTACAAATTAAAAAGTTTTTAATCATCTTCCTCCTTAGCTACTGTATACGCTTTCATCAAATCAATCAAGGGCTAATGTTTCAATTTCACTATTTCCCTCCTTTTTCATTCACGGTTTCAACTATCTTCAAACCTCTTGAATCTTCTATAAATTGTTATATAACACATTTTGCAACAGATAAATTTTACCATACAACAATAGAAATTATTAGAATATTTTATTTATTATAAACATAAAAACCTTCTATTATATATGTACATATCCAATGAATTTCTACTTAAATCAATTAATCATCTAATTTTCCACAAAATATGCTCGTTAATACAAAAGGATAGATCACCATAAAATTTGGTGAACTACCCTTTTAATTTTTAGCAATACTGTTTTTCTACCTAATCCCATTAGCCATTATTCAATAGGAAACACAAAGTAATACAGGTTTTATTCCATATGAAGAGCTAAAAGTTTTAAAGTGTAGCTGATTCCATCATTTTTTTCTCAATTGCTTTTTGTAATGTCGCATTATTTACTTTATCGAGCAAATTGTCCTCAATGTGGATCGTATAACGTCCAGTTAAAATGATATTTTTCAAGTCACGGATTGTATGGCACTCTTCTTCCAGTTCATTATATATACAGCCATACTGTAATAAATGGTGGGTATCACTTCCACCAACAACAGGCTTATTAAGTGTTTTTGCAAATTGATAAACAAGATGCGAATTTTCTTCAATGCCAATTGAGTATAAATCTTTACCATTTAAATCAAATGCATCAAGCTTATTGAGCAATAGTGGATCAAGTTCAAATAAAGGTGTACTTTGACGATAAGGATGCGCACCAATCATTAATTGTTCATATGGTGCAACAAGTTCAAGCAAGTGAGCAAACTGAATAAAGTTACCCTTGGCTGTGAATGGTTCTAACTTTGTCCGAATTTCACGAATAATAGTTCGATCTGCCAAAATTAAAATGTGCCCTACCTCTTGAATATCTACCTCCATCCCTGGGAAAACTTTTACATTGTCAATTAAGTAATAATTATCTTTATATGGATAGACTTCATCTAAAGTGTTATAGACATCAAAGAAATTGCGTGTATTAAAATGTTCAGTTAAAGCGAAGCCCGTCAGTCCATTTTCTCGTGCTGACTCTACCATTTTTTGAAAATACTCTAATGAAAAGTCAACTTTTTTTGATAGCTTACCATGTGTGTGAAAATCGAAATTCATATAAATACACATCCTTTTTTAATAGTAAATACCTAATGTAAAACTAAGACCAATATAAAATATGGAAAAGACGATAAAAGCGTAATCATTTCGTTGGAATGTAAAGTAAGATGTTTTCAGCTTTTTTATGTCTGCATTGTTTGTAGCATGGCTAAAGCCTTTTGTTTCAAGTGCTTCGACAGTCGTTCTTGAACGTTTCGCTCCATTTAAAATTAGCGGATAAAATGATAAAACTAAAATTTTCATATAATAAATCCACATGCGCCAATATAAAAACCCTGCTTTTTCAGGTGCTTTTCCTCGTAAACGATACGACAAGATTACTTTATGAAACTCTTCCATTAATGTAGGTAAAATGCGATAGCAATAGGAAACACTAAACGACACTTGAACAGGAACACCTAAACGTATAAGAGCATCGCTAAACTTTTCAGGATCTAAACTTGTAAAGACAGCGACACTCGCTAAAGAGATAACTGCCAGTTTAATTGTCAGCCAAAACATTGGTTGTATCGATGCTATATCTCCACCAAAGAATAAAGAGATGATAAATAATACGGCTATTTCACTCACTAACCCTACAAATAGAATGAATAATATGAGAGGACTCACGCGAGCTAACATTGTCATGCCAACCATAAACAGTAAGAAGCATACTAATATCAGCTCGTTGTGGATAAACCAAGGTACAATGGCAAAAAATAAATACCAGAATACTAGTGTTCGTGGATCTAATCGCCCTAAATAGGTATCCCCACTTCCATAAGCTGTTTTCAATAATTCTCCCTTTACATATTCCAAAGATAGCTTTTCAGAAATGCTATTAAATATATTCAAAGATTTTACCCTCTTTCCCTATACTGTCGAACTGTTGGCAAAAATCTTCAACCGTATAAATTGGTTCAGAGAGACCTAGTTTCATACTAAGCTCTACAATTTGAGGCAACACTAAACCTGCTTTTTGTAACAACAGCTCATTATTAAAAATTTCCTGACGATCGCCATCGGCAATAATTTCACCATTATGCATAACAACAATGCGTGTCGCCCATTCCGATACTAACTGCATATCATGTGTCGCTATAATAACGGTTTTAACATGTTCTTTTAATGTTTCTAACATATGAACAACATGTTTCTTCGTGGCAATATCTAAATTTGCTGTCGGTTCATCAAGTAAAATAACAGTAGGTTGCATCGCAGCTCCGATTGCCAAAGAAACTCTTCTTTTTTGTCCCCCACTTAAAAGCCTTGCATCTCTTTCTTTTAATTCTGTTAGGGCAAAATCATGTAAAATCGTTTCAACGATGCTATCGTATCCTCTCACTTTTCTAGCTTTCAAAAACAGCTCAATTTCCTTTTTTACAGAATCCTCAATAAACATCTCTTCTGGATTTTGATAGACATACGAGACATATTTCCCTAATTTCTCAGGTGTCGCCTGCTTTGTTACTATACTTTGAACGGTTACTTGACCTTGATCGGGTTTAACAATCCCCGCTATTAACTTGATTAGTGACGATTTTCCTGCACCATTATTGCCAACAATAGCAATCCGTTCCCCGTCGTAAAAAGTAGTATTGATATTTTTTAAAACTTGCTTTTTCTGCTTTTTTAAATTGCGAAATTGTAAGGAAACTTGTTCCATTTTGATAATTGCTTGTTGTCTTTGATTATCCATTTTTTTAACGAGTGCTGTGGTAGTTGCTTGCGAAAACTTACCAAAATGCGCTATTCCTTCTTCTATAGTCAGTGGTAATTCTGGCGTAACTGCTTCGCGATTCTCTAAATATTTTGCTGCTTGTGTAATTTGTGGTGGGTAAATACCACGACTAACTAATTCATCCACTTTAGATAACGCTATTTTGACAGGCTCTTTCCACAACATACGACCTTTATCCATTAACACAACAGATTGACAATACGATGCAATTAACTCTGCATGATGTTCGATGACAATAATAGTCATCCCAAATTGTTCATTTAATTTTTTTAGTACTTTATATACCTCTTCAGCATGCTGAGGATCTAACTGCGCAACAGGTTCATCCACAATTAATATTTTTGGTTTCATTGCAAGGACACCCGCAATCGCTAATAAATGCTTTTGCCCCCCACTCAATTCCCAAATAAATTCATTTGCAATTGCAGTCAATCCTGTTACTTCTAATGCCCACTGACCTCTTTCCTTATAGTCTGCTAAGCCATAATTCAAAGGCACGAATGATGCATCCTCTAAAACGGTAGGTCGCATAATTTGATTTTCAAAATCTTGATAAACATACCCAATTTCTTGTGATAACTCAGCAACGGAAAATTTTGAAGTATCTCGATTTCCGACATATACTTTCCCTTCAAAATCCCCAACATAAAATTTCGGGATAAGGCCATTAAATGTTTTACATATCGTCGTTTTGCCAGAGCCATTTCCTCCGATTATCGCGACAAATTCCCCTTCATTAACTGTGAAGTTGACATTATTTAAAACTTTTTCTTCAGCGCCCGGGTACGTGAAGGACACATCTTTTACTTGAATAATCGGCTTAACCAAGGTTTTCAAGCTCCTTTGTATTATTACGTTTGGATTTAGCGCGCATTACAATAAGAACAATGATGGTAGCTATGAAAGACAAAGCTATCGGAACCCAAATAAACCAATCTCCAAAAGCGGCTAAAAAGTCTGGTTCCCATTCACCAAATGCCCAATCTGTTTCAGATAAAAATTCAGCAGCAATGGCGATAACAGCCAGAAGAACTGAGACGACCACTAGCTTTGGCGTTACAATGGCACCTATTGTATATTTCATATTTTTATTACGTGGTTTCATTCCTAACAGCGGCTCAATTTTCCCATATAGGCGTGGGACTAAATATAGCGTTGGTAAAAGCGCAAATAAAATGCCTGAGAATAATAAATCATTTAATAATGAAACCCCTTCAATAATGACAATACTTTCCGCTAAACCTGAGACAGCTTCAAATTCCTCTACCCCAACCCAAACTTTACCAATATCAACAATCGTACCTAATAGGTGATGGACAAGGAGCCCGGCAAAGACAGCAACGGTAACTTGTCTTCGGTTTAAAGGATTACGTACTAAAATGCCAGCAATATACATTCCTAACGAAAAAGTAATAAACTTTTCAACTTCCCCAATACCACCAAATTGTCCAAGCATTAATTCACCAAAGATGATCTCGCCAAGCGAAGCTCCGATTGCCGCATAAAATGGATGGAACAAAATACATAATGTTAGCGGAATAAAAGCAAAATATTCTACAGACAACTCGATAAACCCTAATTGCACGGAAGGAATTAATTCCGTAAACATGTTGGATAATCCATAAAGTGACATTGATAATATAAATACCATCATTTTTTGTGACTGCGTTAATTGATACGGGCGCTGAATTGCCATTTTTCTCTTTCCTCCTTCTTTTAATAATTCCAATATATAGGTGAATTGTTAATGGCATATGGATTAATTGCAAAGGTTATGTAAATATTTTTTCATGATTATCTTTTATGAAAAATATTTTTCATTCTGTGTTTTATATGTTATAAATGGACTATATAGATTGGAGGTTTTTATTGACATGCATCCGAAACTTTTTGAAGAGCAAGCATTAACACCAAATGAAAAAACAATCGCCGATTATATAACGAAAATAGGGATGGACGTATTAACTTATACGGAAGATGAAATAGCCAAGTCATTACAAATCAGTAATGCAACCGTTTCGCGCTTTTGGCGTAAAATCGGCTTTAAAAACTTTAAAGATTACAAAAATAATTTTAAAGAAACGATGGATATTACACCTGCAAATAAGTTAGGTAATATGATGGAGCAAGTTAATTCATCAACAATACATGCTCAAATGATGACAATGAGTGTACAGCATTTAGAATTAACACTAGCTCAGTATCATGCTGAAGACTTTCAGAAAGCAGTAAAGTCAATTATCAAAGCTAAAACCATTTTCATCTATAGTCCAGGTCCATCGGAAGGATTAGGAAATTTATTAAATTATCGCTTATCACGCTTCGGCTTCAATATGAAAGTCTTACCTAAGAGTGGACATGAAATATATGAATCTTTGTTGCACTTTTCAAGTGATGACGTATTAGTGATGTTTGGCTTTGTAAAACTACATCCTGAATCGCGTGTTTTATTACAACACGCAAAAAAACTTGGCATGACAACGATTGTTATTACAGACAGCATCGTATCAGATTTCAATATGCTTGCGGATATCATACTATTTGCAAGTCGTGGTGAGCTTTGGGAATTTCATTCAATGATTGCACCAACGTTTATAATAGAAAGTATTATTATTGCTGTCGGAAAAGAAACGGCTGAACAATCTATGTTGAAACTTGAAATGTTGGATACAATTCGTAAGGAATATAAAGATTTATTGCCAAGATGAACAAGCCTTTTTGGGTTGTTTTACAGGAGCTTTCGCTTGAACTTTGCGAATGCTCCTTTGTTTTTGCCTAAAGTACGTTTAAAAAACGGCAACGAAAAAAAGCGCCAATCTATTTTAAGACTAACGCTTTCTTAATAAAAGTAATTTCAAATTTGTTGCGTTTTCCTCTACTAATTAGTATTTCCTAATGATGCCCAATCGGATAACGATAACTGTTGAACGACTTCATAACCGTTACCTACACCTTTCGGCTTAACAATAACCGTGCCCATATTCGGTATTTCGCCCAACCCTACACCTTGCGGAAAACTATGCGCAATAATGACTTGATTAGTGCCAAAGGGCGGTTTCTTTTCTAATTGTGCTTGGACATTTTTTAATATTTGTTGTTGTTCAGCAGTTGAGAGTTGTCCCCCTAAATTATTAATTTCAAACCACAAAGGGTCAATTTGAATATACATCGTTGGAAATGCTAATTGTGCCGTTTCAATCGTTCTGCACAGCGGACTTGCGATGATTGGTGAATAAATTGGAATTTGCAAATAATGCAGCATTTGTCCATAGTAAACAGCTTCTCTCCGACCGTAATCAGATAAATTCCGCTGTGTATAACAGTATTGAAAATTAAAATATGGCTGATCCTCACCTACCGTCGCTTCTCCATGTCTTACATATAAAATAAATCCCCCTGCTCGCAGTAAATCAAGAATAGATTGTTCCAATGCCATCGTCCCCTTCTTTCGTACTCTAGTGATTTACTGTTAGTGTATGATGTTCGTTGCCCAGAAAATGATGGAAGTCGCTCATAATACTGTTTAGACGGAGGGGGTGACATTGTATATGTTTGAATTTTCCCCGAACTATAATCCTCAATGACTTTGTGCTTATCTCCTCCAAAGGCATCTACCCAATCACCAATAGATCCAGGATTAATCATCGTAACCATTTGTCCATTTCCGTTACGATAACGATACGTATTCCCAATTGACTCATTCGTACTACTATTTACTACCTCTGTATAGCCGTCAAAAGAACTTAACTTTGTGAGAATCTTTCTAATTGATTCGATGGAGCATCACATACACTACAAAAACACCCTTTTGAATTTCAAAATTCTTCCATCGAATGTTGTTACCACTTTTGTATGGTCACCCGAAGAATCTGATTGGACCAGTTGGATACATTATTAACCACCCCTCTTTTCTGCGACATCTTTTAATGTTTATTTAATGTTTTTCTTATTCCTCAATATTGCCCTTTAATGCAAACGAGCGCTGATTCTTGTTAAAGAATCGCGCCTGTTAATTGAAGAATATATTTTCACAATCCACTTAAGCTAACCTATCAGTAGTAAGAACCGATGATAATATTCATTTTTTATTTCCACCCAAAGCATTTTTGATTTTTTTTAACTCTTTAATTGTGCTCTATTAAAACTTTCCCCCAAAAAAGAGGTGTTAGATTGCTGAACACTTTGAAGATATTGTTCAATAACTAAATCAACAAATGTACTAAAAAAGCACAGAATCACTGTTTATATAGAAACAGTGAACTGCGCTTTAAGAATAATATAAATAGGTATTACCAAGAAAGATCAAATTGATGTGTTAAAATTGAACCGCTTCCACGTCTATAAGAAAACTTACCCGTAATTCCTGATGAAGCAATAACATCGCTATTAATAGGTGTATATTTCACAAAATTAGTTGTATGAGAAATTGGTGAATCATATACGATAGATGTTATCTGTTGTTTTGGCATATATTCAGAAGCAACATACATAGTTCCGTCAGCTTTCCATCCAGTTCCAAAATTAGCTGCCTGATATTCTAAACTAGTCATATTAAATGCAGCGTCTGATCTGAGTGGTGTTACTGTGTATCTAGTAAGTTTTCTCGTTGAGAACCCACCTAGTGACTGTCCATCATAATCTAATTT
The DNA here is from genome assembly GCF_044762075.1 of Lysinibacillus sp. NPDC097195. Classification (NCBI taxonomy): domain Bacteria; kingdom Bacillati; phylum Bacillota; class Bacilli; order Caryophanales; family Bacillaceae; genus Lysinibacillus; species Lysinibacillus sp. NPDC097195. The sequence goes on from NZ_JBIWDP010000001.1 coordinate 1,685,348, forward strand.
AATTCTCACTCCAACACTCGAAGAAGCTGGATACTTGTCTTCACTTAATTGACCAGCTGCTAATAAAGTTATTTCACTTTCTCCTTTAGAAATTACATCACCATTTGGAAAAACTTCTTCACTAAGTACTTTATGGATTTCTACTTTTGTTATTTCTACTTTATCTTCTTCGATTGTGGATAATAGTCCTTTGGGCTGCTCGTTTTCGTTTTCAGTAACTGTCACATATACTTGAGTATGCTCATTATTAACTAATTCCCCAGCTAGTGCTTTTTGAAACAATACCTCATTGGATAATTGAGACGATTCATAGTCAATAACTGTAGAACTTCCTTCATTTTCGTTAGCTAAAGCAACTTTACTTGCAGACAGAACAAAAAGGGCGCTAAAAACAAACATGATTATACGAAACTTCATAATTAACTTCCTCCTTTTTTATAAGTACTACTATGAGAATATGTGCTAATAGACTGTTTATAATAGTTTTATACTTTCATCTCCTTTTATTCCTTTTTTTGGCAATCATATTTATATTTATTTTTGCATATTTTCAGAAAAATGTCTATTTTTAGAACTATGCATTGTATGATATTGATAAATATGATTAAATTTTGTTAAGAAACAAATAAAAATAAACGTGTATAGAATAAAAATATGTATCTGAAAGGGTGTTATCAATGATTTACAAGAAAATTAAATATTTAGTAATTTTCTTTAGTCTATTATTTTTAACCGCTTGTGAAGGTGAGACATTTATATTATATGGAGAAAGCGAAAATTGGGCCGTACATTACGAAGTTAAGAAATCTACTGACTGTCAACCAACAAGTGGGTATATAAAATTTATAGGAAATCAACTTATTCCAGAAAAAATAGAGTATGCAATTAGTAATTCATCAGGGGATGTGCCAATCGAGGAAAATGGAACATTCACTTTGCCAAACGGATGTACAAATGCTACAAAGGATTCGGAAATTGATGCGGTAATTAAATGGGATAATCAATCAGAAACTATACTTTTAACTAATAAATCCAAATAAATTTGTGTTATAGTTTGGGTCTTTAATATTTAAAATATTAATCAATTGGACGCAAGTTAGAGGAATAAGGAGATTTAATATAATCAATCTTTTTAAAAGAAAGCTATCGTTTTGATGAATCTTTATTAAAAACGATAGCTTTTTATATACAGTAAAATAAGGTATTTAGAGTGCTTTTTAATCAGACGCTATGCATTCAATTTTGAAAGGTTAATAGTTGTAATTAAAAATTTAAGATTTATTGGTTCCTAAGCATCTAAATGGTTTAGCGTGAAATCTGCTCCTTCTACGATAACCCATGTCTTGTCATAATCAGTAAGCAATACTTGCATACCATATACTTCACTAAATGGATATGGCTTGCGAGCTTCTAAAATGAGCGGTTTACCACCAATGACTAAGGTTTGGTTATTCTTCATTACTAAATAGCCCGTTATGACGCGTATAGGCTCCTTAGAGCTAATAAATTCATTCTTGCCTATAGCATACCGTTTAATATTTTTTTCGCTATTGGTATGCATGTCTTTAATTTTAAACCTTTGTCCCTTTAATACTTTTCGCAAAATAGTACCATTCCGGCTGCATACATTTACTTTCTCACCTGCAATTTCGAGAATTCCATAATGCTGATAGGTAGCTTTATTGAACAAATAAAAAGCCCCCTACTAGTTCAAGTAGGAAGCTATCATTATTTATTCTATTTTCCAAAGCGGTTCGGCTTCATAGTGAGTATATGGCCTACTTTAAAGGAATGATTACTTTCGCTGTCGTTTCAGATTCTGCTGTTGTTTGGATAGAGATAGTGCCGTTATATTTTTTAACAACTTCTTTTACAATAAACAGGCCTTGTCCTCTTATTTTACCTAGTTCAGGCTTTTTCGTTGTAAAGCCTTGCTTAAATATTTGATGTGGCTCAGATATTGTTGGCCCTGTATTAATAATTGTAAAAACATACTTCAAGGCATCCGCATAACAGTAAATTGTTACTTTACGATCATTCTCAGGCAATTCAATTGTAGCGTCAATCGCATTATCAATTAAATTGGACAATATTTTTATTAAATCAGTTGTTTTTATATTATTGTAAGCATCCTGTGAAACCGTTACATCCATTTTAATATTATGATTTTGAGCCGCCAATTTTTTCGTTTGCAACAAAATGGACAGACCAGGATGATTAATATTTAATTTTAATGATTTTATTTCCTGTACATCTTTCGATAAAGATGATAAATAATGTTTCGCTTGATCGGCCTCTCCTAATTGTAATAGACCATACAATACTTGTATATGGTTGGTAAAATCATGTCTTAACGAAGAGACGGAAGTAATTAACGCTTTTATTTCAGTTTGATAGGTGTCCTCAGTAAGTTCCACTTCTTTCGTCACTTCTTTTTGATACCATCTTTGTAAAAAGAAAAAAGAAGCAATAACAAATATAATAAATAGTCCATTATAGATAAACAATAATATATTATTTTCTAGCACTTTACCTTTAATGCCATTGACTTTGTCGGCCCCTATATCAATTCCGAGATAGCCGATAATTTGACCATTTTCATTCTTAATAGGAGCCCCAACGGAAAGGTAGTCTCCATGATTAGGGTCCTCAATGACATTCGTAACATACGTTAATCCTCGGTTCGCTAATTTAACTTGCTTCTCAGGAACGGTACAAGGTATACCAATTTCAAAACCTTTAGTTATGTTGGCAGGTGCACCAGCTATCATGGCAGTAGATACTGTAGGATTATCAATAAGTAAAGTATACACTAATAAAGCGCCTAACTTTTCTCTCGCATCATTTAAGTAGCTTCTTAATTCCCAATACGCTTCACTTTCTACTGGATTATTTAAAAACTGCTGATATAGTTTGACATCAAGTGATGAAGCTATCGATATAGCCGCTTCTAGGCTTTGGTTTGCAATGGATTCTTCCACTGTCTTTTTCATTTTCACATAAGAAGTCGCAACATTTAAACTTGTAAACAATGATAATAAGACAGTCGCTAATACTAAAATTAGTTTAATTTTACGATTTTTCATACAAAATGGTACTTCCTCATCTATTTTATTCAATAAAAAACATATGTCATAATTACTATAACAGATTATTATTCATGTAAATTACAATAATATTATACTATAGTAATTTTCGTTTCATCATGTTTATTTTAAAATACCTTGAAAAAATTCGTTAAATCCAATTACACATTTTATTACACGCCAGTATTGTTATAATTTTTATTAGAATTCATTTCTTTCGTAAGTCGAAATAGCAACAAAACGAAAGGAGAACAGCCCAACTAATGTTATGCCATTCCCCTTATATATTCTTTTAAATTATAAACCAAGCCTTCTAAATTAGATAGTCTGAAGTATTTTTCCTTTAATGGTTTTCGGCAAAATAAGATTACCTTCTATATACTGTTGTAGAGAAAATGATAGCGGCATACAATTTTGTCCTATTCCTACAATCACCTGTAAATTAGATGGTGCGTAGATGACCGTATGCAAAGTGCCGAAGTATTCGTTATACTGTTTAACAAATAATGGTGTTTTCCCATTATTAAAAAGATGATATACAGACTCAGTCGTCCATGTATCTTTTACAGTATTATTGATAAAGCGTTTGCGTTGTAAAGAATTGTTAATATAAGCTCGATTTTTCGGTTGCAATTGCTGTGATTCAAAGTGATTAGTACAAATAAATGGCTTACCCTGATCCACCACTTGTTCAGTTGGCGTAGCCTCTACCACTACCACCTTCCCACTTGCATCAGTTATTGAAAAATTGTAGCAATAACGATGGGGAAGTTTGCTTAGTAAGTTAACGGCCTCATCAATATTTTTACACTGATCCAACAATATACGAACAATCGTTGATGCTAGAAAGCCATCCCCTTGCCATGCGTTATTGACAAAATGCAGGCCGACAACTAGCCCTTTTTCATTCATTCCATCCAGCCTGCCAATGAGTTGCTGGCTAAAGCCCACACTTGCATAACCTGCATGCGGATTAGAAAATACAAGTCTTGCATCATATAAAGAAGGACTAAAATCATAATTTCTTATATATTTCCCACCATGTACAAACGATGTACAACCCATTTCAGGAAAGGATGTATTATAACCACTATACATTTTAATGATGGTATCCAATGGCTGGTGTAAAGCATGTGCTAAACCTTGCATTTCTTGCAAAAGATTTGGGCAAACATCCTGTAAAATAGCTTGAGCCTGTGATGTGTTACAATTAGCTGTTAACGTAAGAAGTAGTTCTTGTTGGGCTAAATGAGCAGACACTAGATGTTCCTTACTTTGTTGGATTCCTGTCAGATAGGCATCGCCCTTTAATGCTATTACCTTTACCTCTATGTCATCATACTTCTCCATTTACTTCTCCCCCTAAATCCGCTATCTATTTAATACAATCGTAATCGTTTAAGTAACTGGAAGGTCAAGAAAAATAATACAAAAAAAGTTGCCTTCCACTACGGAAGACAACTTAGCATTTGACCAAATCATTATTTTTTAGGCAAAGATACATTATTTTAGCAAATGTTTTTTATTTCTATATACATGTACTAAAACAATCTATACCCATTATCTAAAGCTTTTCTCTTTAGATTTGAATGTTTTACAACAAGTATCTGATGATTGACTTGCCACCGCTTCTGTCATTGTATGCAATTCAAAATCAGTAGCAAACTCCTCATCCTTGTTACCGATACGCTTATCCATATCGATTGCAATTTTTTCAGCCCCACAGAAATTACCTTTAGCATGGAACACACAATTCGATACTGAACAGCTTACTTGAACATTCGGCATAATTATCCACCCCTTGTGATTGGTCTTGGCAAGTATAAAAACCATTATTGCTCTATACTCTCCAATACGTATTTTGTCCAATCCAAGCGTTTTTACAAGCAAAGTATACAAATAACTTCATTTGCTAATAAAACGGGAAAATCTGTGAACACTACTTTCGTAATGCTAGCTCCTGCATACCGTTTACTAGCATTCACTAATTTTCACCGGAGGACCTGGTCTTATCTTGAGGCTGTAAAAATTCTGGACGTTTACCATACCCCTTTGGCGCTAGACGTAATAAAGATTTTTGGATATCAAGCCAGTTCAAATTGGCGCCAATATTTAAATACGGTACACCTAGCACTCGAATATTTGCAACGTAAATAAGAATAAAAAACATGGACAAGAAGAAACCGAACAAGCCAAAAAATGCCGACAATAAAATAACAAATAAACGGAATATACTCATGGCTGTTACAAACGATTGATTCACAAGCGTATAAGCAGCGATACTGGAAATAGCAATTACTATAATCATGGATGGGCTTGTAATACCTGCCTTGATAGCCGCATCACCAATAATTAATCCCCCAACAACACTCATTGTTCCACTTAAAAGTGAAGGTAAACGGAGACTTGCTTCCCGAAATAATTCAAACATAAATAACATTAGTAATATTTCCAATAAAGTAGGAAAAGGCAAACCGGTTCTTGATTGTACAACGGTTGCTAGCAACAGAATAGGCATTTGCTCTTGATGATAAGTTGATAAGGCAAGCCAAAAGCCTGGTGCAAGCATACTTATTAATACACCAACAATACGCAAAAGTCGCTCTAAAGAACCGACGAAAGATGGATAATCATTATCCTCACCCGATTTAAACAGCAAAAATATATTTGGTGGTGTAATCATGGCATAGGACACACCGTCAATCAATATTAGAATACGCCCCCTACTTAATGATTGTAAGGCATAATCGGGTCGACCTGTATAATCATGGTGAGGGAGAATTTTAGCCTTTTTTTCTAATCTCTCCATTAAAATATCGCCACTAATCACAATATCCGTATCAATTTTACGTAATTGCATATTAATTTCGGCGAGCATTTTTTTGTTCGTAATGTCCTCCATGTAAAGCACAGCGACTGTAGTTTTAGAACGCTTGCCGATTTCCATCGTATTTACACATAATGAATTAGTCGGCAATCGTTTACGAATTAAAGCAATATTAACGAAAACATCTTCTATAAAATTATCTCTTGGTCCTTTTATGACCTGTTCTTCTTTTGTTTCTTCAGGCTTTCGATTTGGCTTTTTTGCAATGTTGCTTGAAAATAAAAGTTTTTCCTCTTCAAAGTAAAGTAAGGCGTTACCCGTAAATACACGTGTAATTGCATCTTCCAAATGGGTTATTTTTTGAAGATTAGGAATGTGTAGTTCCGTTATAATTTGGTCTTCAAGCGATGTGATCGAATCACCTTCGAATAACGCTTGCACTCGATCAATAATAACCTTATTTAATAAAAATTGATCAAACATCGATTCACATGTTATAAAATGCACAGTATATTGTTGAAAGCAATAAGATTGAAAGATAACGTCAGCAGAGCGTTGAAATAGTTCCTTCAACGTTGTCAATTCGATTTCTTGTTCCATTGATTGAATATTCCTCATCTCCTACTGAACCAGATTCAAACAATGTATTTTTCTAAAATACACTTAAACATATATTTCCCTATGCCTAAAAATTTATGCAAAAATTGCAATACAACAAGTTCTTTTTTCATTGCCGCTATTGATTGTCATTCGAAACTTATTTGCCAATCATTTTTTGCAAATTTGCCATTTCAATAGCTGACATTGCTGCATCATAACCTTTGTTACCAGATTTCGTTCCAGCACGCTCAATTGCCTGCTCAATATTTTCAGTTGTAACGATGCCAAAAATAACAGGTACGTTTGTCGTAAGTGATACACTAGCAATCCCTTTTGCAGATTCGTTACAAACATAATCGTAATGTGTCGTAGAACCTCTAATGACTGTTCCAAGACCAATAATGGCATCATATTTTTTTGTTTCAGCCAGTTGTTTAGCGATAAAGGGCACTTCAAAAGCACCTGGTACCCATGCAATATCTATCATTTCTTCGTCTACACCATGACGTTTTAGCCCATCTAGTGCACCACTAAGTAATTTACTTGTAATAAATTCGTTAAATCTCCCAACGACCACCGCTATTTTTAAATCATTGCCAATTAATTGTGCTTCAAAAGTTTTTCCCATCATATATCTCTCCTTTTACACTGTTTGCGTTTGTTGACGACGATATGTTGCTAATGCTTCAATCGAAATCATTTTTAAATGATGTTTTTTGGCATAGTTCACTAAATCATTAAAGCGTAACATTTCCCCATTATCGCCCATGATTTCACAGATAATGCCAGCTTGCTTACTATTACAAAGCTTTGCTAAATCAATTGCAGCCTCTGTATGCCCTCTACGTTCTAATACGCCATCTTCTTTCGCAACGAGTGGAAATACATGCCCCGGTCGACGAAAATCCTTTGCTTGCGCTTGGGGCTCTAGCATTTTTTGAATCGTCAATGCACGCTCAAATGCGCTAATGCCAGTAGTCGTATCTTGATAATCAATACTTACGGTAAATGCTGTTTGATGATTGTCTGTATTATGAGCAACCATAGGATGCAACACCAATTGCTGTGCAAGCTGCTGTGAAATCGGCGTACAAATAAGCCCTCTACCATATGTCGCCATAAAGTTGATTGTTTCAGCTGTCATAAACTCTGCAAGAGCGAGTAAGTCCCCTTCATTTTCACGATCTTCATCATCAACTACGACAATGATTTTGCCTTGCTTTAAATCTGCCATTGCTTCTTCAATAGAATGTAGCAAAATGGCCACCTCCTTATATTTGCTTGCCTTCTTCGCAAGTTAAAAGCCATGTTTCATTAAGTATTCTTTGGTAATAGTCGACGATTGCTGTCCCCGTTGTAGCTGATGAATAATGTATTTTCCAACTAAATCAGTCTCGATATTGACGATGGACCCGATGTTTTTTGTGCCTAACACCGTTTCCTTATATGTGTGTGGAATAAGGGATACTGTGACACGGTTATTATCCACTTCAAAGAGCGTTAAGCTTGTACCATCAATGGTAATAGAGCCTTTTGGAATACAAAAGCTTGTTAATTCGTCTGGCAGCTCGATATCAATATACACTGCATTAGCCATTGGACGTTTACGTATAATTTTCCCTACACCATCTACATGCCCCGATACAAAATGACCACCAAATCGTCCATTTGCAGGCATGGCGCGTTCCAAATTAACTGCATCACCGATAGTAAGTTGCCGCAAATTCGTCGCTTTCACCGTCTCCGGCATTACGTCCATCGTCAACTCGTGTTCATTAAAATGGGTTACAGTTAAGCAAACGCCGTTGACGGCTATACTATCACCAAGTTTTACGTCGACTACCATTTTTGGCGAAATAACAGTAATAATCATACTTTGTCTATTGCTTTGCAAGGTTTTTACTGTGCCAACATCTTCAATAATACCTGTAAACATTTTCACCCTACTTTCTCAAAATAGCATGATCAAATTGCTTCATATCCTCCTTTCCACATTTGTTGCTAAACAAAAAACCCCTTATAAAAAGGGGTTTGGGAGTTCCAATAAATAAGACGTCAAGAAATAAACCTATTGGCTTTATTTTTTTCCACAGGCTGCCATCTCATCGTTCTTCTCCCATCCAGACTATCACTGTCGGTTTTGGATTTGCACCAAATCAGCTTGCGCTCACGGACTTTGAATTACTTCATCACCGCCGATTGGGAATTTCACCCTACCCCGAAGAACAGATACTTATTCTATTTTTCACTAAATAAAAAACTCCCCAACGTTGATGATGGGAAGTCGGTTTCCGTATAAGCGTAGCCAAATAGACCTTTTAAAGTCCTACGAATTTAAAAAGCTTATACAAGTACCCTTCTCCCATCCAGACTGTAACTGTCGGTTTTGGATTTGCACCAAATCAGCTTGCGCTCACGGACTTTGAATTGCTTCATCACCGCCGATTGGGAATTTCACCCTACCCTGAAGGATATGTTTATTTAGTTATCTCATACGATAACATTATTTTAAAAGATTATCCACCAAAAGTTTGCCTTCATCTCTTAAAACGATAAGCTCTTAAAACAATCTAGATGGCGCTGAAAGGAAAAGGCGCCTAAAATAGCAAAAGCTCCTTTATTTAAAAGTTAGAAAGTAACCTTCAAACAAAGGAGCATATAGTACCTTATTTATTATTCGTCTTTCTTTGCAGGGACAACTACACGAGAATTGCCCATCATTAATACGAAAATGGCTGCAATCACTATAGGAATAAGTGCAAGAAGGAATACATGCGTTACCGAACTAGACATCGCATTAACAATGATATCTAGAATGTTAGCTGGCATTTTCTCACGCACACTTGGTTCAAAAATTTGTCTCATATCGCCACTTTCAAACATTGCAGAATTAGCACCTTGCCCCATATTTTTAAAACCTTCTGCTAGTTTACTTGTAAAGACATTGTTTTGGATTGTTCCAAAAATCGTCACACCCATCGTCATACCGAGCGTACGAAGAAACGAATTGGTTGAGTTCGCAGTCCCTCGATAACGAGCATCTAGGTTATGTTGCGATGCTGTCGGTAGTAGTGAGAACGAGAAGCCCATACCAAAACCTACAAGAATCATATACAGCGTAAGAAGGATTCTAGCCGTATCTGGCGTTAGTGTGCTTAGTAAAAACATACCTACAAAATAAGAGATAACTGAAATAACCATTAAATTACGGTAGCTTATTTTCGTTAAAAAGATACCACCAAATGCACTACCTGCAACAGATCCCAACATCATTGGCATCAGGACTAGTCCTGCGTTTGTTGCTGAACCACCGTAGACAGCTTGCACATAAATGGGGATATAAACTGTTAAAATAATAAAAGTACCGCCATATAAGAAGGCCAACATTTGCGAAGAAGCAAATAAGCGACGCTTAAATAAAAAGAAAGGAAGGATTGGTTCTTGCGCTTTCAACTCTACAAAAAAGAACACAATAAAGAACACCGCAAAACTGATGAATAATGCAATAATTGGTGCTGAACTCCAATCATATTGTTTACCGCCCAACTCCAATGCAAACATCAAGCTAATAACCGCCAATACAAGTGTAATGGCTCCCCACCAATCAATTTTCTGTTTTGTCAGCACTGGAGATTCTTTATAATTTTTTATAATAAGAAACAATGACACAATGCCGATCGGCAGGTTAATATAAAAAACCCATTCCCAACCGAAATGATCGGTAATATAGGCACCTAAAAGTGGTCCTACAACACTTGCGATACCAAAAACAGCACCAAGTAAACCGACCATCTTTCCTCGTCTTTCTGGAGGAAAGATATCAAAAACAATTGTAAATGCGATTGGCATTAACGCTCCTGCGCCAATCCCTTGTATCGCTCTAAAAATGCTCAGTTGCTCAATCGTATGCGCGACACCACAAAGAGCCGATCCAATCATAAAGACGCCTAATCCAAAAATAAAAAAGCGCTTTCGTCCGTACATATCGGATAATTTACCGAAGATAGGCATACCCGCCATCGTAGTGACCATATAAGCAGATGTCACCCAAATAAATTTGTCCATTCCGCCAAGTTGCGATACAATCGTTCCCATCGCAGTTGCAACAATTGTATTGTCAATTGCTGACATAAAAATGGCAAGCAATAAACCTGCCACGACTAACTTTGTATTACTAATACTTTTCGATGCTTCCATCAAGAATCTCCTTTACAAATTATTCATACCTTCGCAAGAATGAACACGCAATTAATTACATATTCAACAAATATTTCTATTATCTTTTCGTTCAGGATGTTAACAGTCTAAAAGGTGCTTTATCCTTTGTCAAGCAAGCAATCCCTTAACATACCCAAGTTAAATCTCACGTATGAATCAACAAGAAAGTGCCAGTCACTTTTTTTGTGACTGGCACGATTTAGCACAACAAAAAATAGCTAGAACCCCGTTGCAAACTTACAACTTTTATAAAACTAATTTTGATGTTTTATCTCGAAAATAATATTTAGAAAACCAAATATTTAAAGCGATCGTAATGATGGTTGTAATTATAAATATAATAATAGTTGACCAGCCATTGGAAACTCCCAACCACAGTAAGAAAAAATGACCAGCCATCACGATAACCAAAATTGGTAATCCAAAAAGTAAACTAACTAATACATTCGGATTTGATTTTACTGCTTCAGATGGGTTTTCCCAGTCAATACTAGGATGAATCATATCAAAAACAGGTGTTAGTAGATTATAACAATACATCAATATTAAGATAGTGAGCATCATCAAAACCGTTGCCTTGTTCATATAACCAAATAGCATAAAGATTATAAAACTTGTTGTAACAGCAATGCCACTAGGAATAGCTGCTACTACTACTTTTGAGAAATAAATTTTCTTGCTGTTTAATGGCAAGCTTCTTAACAGGTGATAATATTTACCTTCTCTGGAGTATGGCGTGCCACTGACGTTATTTATACAGCCGATCAATAAAACCCCATAGGCGAAATATAGTTCAAAATCACCTTGTTTCGTAAAATTACTACTAATCGGAAGCCATCCTGCTTGCATACTAGTTAAAAAAATCAGGACCAAAATAGGGCATAACTCTACTCCGAGTACAATTTGCATTTTAAAATAGGGTTCTGTATGAATGACCCATAATTCTCTTTGTAAATAATTTGCCCACTCATTTTTGACATGGTAAACTTTTGTTCTTTTTTTACTTAATTGGCTGCCTTCAAGTAATCCGTTTTCAAAATAATGGATGGATAGTATTTTTACAATGAAAAGGAATAACAGTACACTCATTAAACTCATCGTAAGTAACGCCATTATGAAAAGGAGAGAAAATTTACTGGACGTAAAAGAATAGGCGATGTCACCAACGATAGGCATGGATAGCACTAGTTCATATATTTGTTGAATGAAATTACTCAATGACTGCTTTAATGCTGTGAACGTTGTCAAATCGATGCTTATTATGTTGATAAATAGCTGATTTTTTATATATTGAATAACAGTCACACAAAGCGATACGGACAATATAAAGAGTATAATAATATTTACTATAAAGTATGTTGCTTTATTGATAAAGTGATGTCTAAAACTATTAATAAGCGCTAAGATAAATAACACAAGTAGGATTATGAGTATATTAGATAGTGGTATAAAAAGCATTAACTTTATTATTTCTGTAAATTTCGCTTTAAAGCCCAACGATAATAATGTAGGTATTTGAGTGATAGCAGATACTACTGTTGGTAGCAAAAGCATACTGCCAATTTTCGATACAATAATATCTTTTGACGAAATAGGCATATGGGCCATTATGCCAAATTCAAAATAATGGAATACTGTTGTTAGGGCAAAATAAATAACTAGACCATAAACGAGAAGATTTGAAATAATAAAATTGTAAAACAGATATTCTTCTGTGTTTCCTAAATAATTTATTGCTATGTTGATAGTGGTTAATTGTACAAATATATAACAGAAAGCTATGATTAAAACTGCCTTTAACATAGGTTGTTTAGGCTTGGCGTAAAACGAAGAAACAAAAAATTTAGTTAAAAGAAATTTAGTATTCAACATTTTGTTTCTCCATAAAAAGGGATTCCAGTGTATTTTTCTCAACTATATCTTCTACGTTTTCATGGAGAATGATTTTACCACCTTTTAAAATCGCCACTGCATTGCAAATTTTTTCAGCTATATCGAGAAGATGTGTGGAAAAAAACACAGTACCACCCTCTTCAACGTATGACTGCACTATTTTTTTAAACGCTAACACCGACTTAGGATCTAACCCATTTAACGGTTCATCCATAATTATTATTGGAGGATTAATCGTGAAGCCAATAATTAGCATTAATTTATGCAACATACCATAAGAGTATGTACCCATCGCTTTATGTATGGCTTCCTCCATCTCAAATTGTGTAATAAAATTTTTCATTCGTTCTGTTTGCTTATTATCATATAATTTCATAACAAAACGCATCCAATCATAGCCCGATATATTTTTGAAAATATTAATAGTATCTGGAATAAAGAAAAACTGTTTCTTATAGTTGAGTACTTCTAATTTGCTAACACCATTAATAGTAATAGTACCCTCGTCTGGTTCTAAAATGCCCGTTATACAATTTAATGTTGTTGTCTTTCCCGCACCATTTGACCCTACGAACCCCAATATTTCTCCTTTTTTAATGTGAAGCTCTAGGCCATTTAATATTTGTTTACTACCATATCCTTTTTGTAAATTAGTGATTTTTAACAAGTCCCCCCTCCTGTCTATTAATTTTTATGATATTTCTTGTGAGCAATCCAATTATGTGAAATCGACACCATTAAAGTAATCCATATAAACGTTATTAACATATTTCCATATAAATGAGAATCGACTGAACCCTTTATTAAAACTATCATTGCATGCTGACTCATAGCAGCAGGATTTACTAAATCCATTATTGGATGTAAGCCACTAATCATCTTGAAAAGAAGCAAGCAAACAATACTAATTAACGCTATAACGCCTTGTCCATTGAAAATCGTACTGACCATAAAAGTAAAGGAAAGAATAAATAAAACCCATAGTAAATAAAAAATAATTGCTAAAATCATATTTAAAAATGGAATATGACTAAACAAAAAATTGACATATACATACGATACAAAATATCCAAATAACACACTTACTGCTACAAATGAAAAATTAGCAAAAAGTTTGCCCCCAATATAGGACCCTACATTTACTGGTCTTGTTAAAATAAAGTCGAGCATTCCATTGGCTTTATCGGACTGAATAATGCCCATCATGGCTATGACAATTATCATAATACCTAATTGATCAAATTGTGAGCCAAGTGTTGCTGCCATTACTTGTGCTCCATTCTGCTGAATCATTGCGGGATCAATGGTAATACCTTGATTTCCTCCAAGTGCACCTAAAATGGCTGGCAAATAATAAGTGACAACCGGTTGTGTTGCGCCTAAAAACATAAAAACAAGTGGTAACCAAATAATCTTAAATTCACGAAACATCTGTACATATTCTTTTTTCGTTAAAACATAAAAAGGACTCATATACTCACCACCATTTTTAAGAAGATTTCTTCTAACGTTTCATTGCTTCCAACTTCAAATCTAACAATATCCAAGTTGTTTTCCATTGCAAATCGGATTAGCATATCCTTATTTATTTGAACATTTTCGAGTGTAACCTTCGCTCGTTTTCCGATTACTTCTACACTTTTTACATACTGTAACTTTTCGATGATTTGCACCCATTGCATATCATGGGATGCCACTTCAAGATGCACAACCGATTCCTTGTTATTTGTTAATAGTTCATCTATTGTCGTATCTTCAATTTTGGTTCCTTGCTTCATAATGACAAAACGTTCACAAATTTCTTCTGCATCGCCTAAAATATGAGTAGATAATAAAATAGTCGTTTCATGTTTCATTTCCTGAATTAAATTCAAAACCTCTCGCCTGCCAATTGGATCTAATGCCGATACCGGTTCATCCATAACGATAAAAGCTGGTTTGTGTAAAAGGGTTTGAGCAATACCTAATCTCTGCTTCATGCCGCCAGAAAATGTCTGAACCTTTTCATTTTGTTCATTAATTAGTCCCACTTTTGTTAAAATAGTTGGTACTTCATCCATTAGCCTCTCCTTTGATATTCCTGATAACTGTCCCATGAAAAAAAGTGTTTCTTTTGCAGTCATCCAGTGGTAGAAATCAGGATATTGAGGAAGATAACCGATTTCCCTTTTCATTTTGGAAATTCTTTTCCCGTCTAATAACACTTCCCCTTTATCCGCAAATATAATGTCTGAAATGATTTTAATTAACGTAGACTTTCCAGCTCCATTTGGTCCAATGAGTCCAACACATTGTCCGGTTTCAACGACCATCGAAAAATTGTTTACAGCTGTCTTTGTGTTAAATTTTTTTGTCACATTTTTAATTTCTAACTTCATACACTTTTTCTCCTTTGCGGCCAATTGTGAAATATAAAATTGGACCAATTGTATTAAAAAGCAAAATAACAATTGTCCATAAAAGTACATTTGCCCTCTCCTTGCGATGCTTATACAAATCGAACAAAGCAATCAATATAAGCGTGAGACCTACTATTAAAAACGGCAATGCAATCTGTAACACAGCTAACCAATCAATATCCTTTAATTCATTTAACCCGTAATGAAGTTTCATAATAAATGCTCCTCCTATTTTTCATTATCATTACTAATAATGATAACATTAACACACATTTTTTGGAATTGCACTTGTTATTTCAATAAATTTTATGCTACCATCAACATTATTATCATATTTGATAACAATACGTTGTAATTTTTTTCTTATTACTAATACAAAGGAGAAAATATGGTGAATAAAGCTGAAATTTTAATGCATCCTGTAAAAATGAAAATAACTCAGGCTCTAATGCGGAACAAAGAAAAAGGTTTAACGCCGCTTGAAATGGTGAAAATTATCCAAGATGTTCCACAGGCAACTCTTTATCGGCATATTCAAATGCTACTCGATGCAGGGGTAATCAAAGTTATAAAAGAAAAAAAGGTTAGATCTGTCACGGAAAAATACTATGTACTTAATGAGGATGCTGCCCGTCTTGATTCAGCCGATTGGAAAACAACAAAAATGGAGGAGAAAATTAGTTTTATTTCCTATTATCAATTATCTTTGTTATCACAATATCAAAATTATCTTTCTACGTTAGAGAATAACAGCAACTCTGAGGATTGTGCGACCTTCTCCCTTTTAGAGTTAAACATTGATGAAGATGAATTTGAAAACTTTCAACGAGAGTTACATGATTTAATGCTTAAGTACTACCAAAGGAAAAATAATAACGCTAATGTTCTTAGACGTACAATAGCCGTGACTATTATTCCTGATAATAACCATTAACCAGCTTTTTTACGTTGCATGTACTCTAAAATATAGTTGCTGTATTTTTTTATTGCACAAAAATTATTTTCCTCGTTAACCTATTTTCTATTTCTTTTTTTTCGTATTCATGTCATCATAAACGCAAGTGTAAGCAACAACTTCCAAAAGGAGAATAAATAAATGAAACATATTATTTTTGATTTTGATGGCACACTTGCAGATTCAACGGCTGTTTTCGCTTCTGTATGGAACACCATCGCCAGAAAATACAATTTTAAAGAAGTAAAGTTAGAGGATATTGATGCACTAAAAAAAATATCGCTTATTGAACGAAGTAAATTATTTAACTTTCCCCTCCACAAGCTACCGATCATACTCCCCCAATTTTATCGATTATACCAACAGTCATTACAAGACGTTCATCTATTTGACCATATCAAGGATGTCTTAAAGGCCATTACAGACAAAGGGTATACAATCGCCATTATCTCCTCTAATGCAAGTGATAACATCAAAGAGTTTTTAAATGTGCATGATATCGATTGTGTCTCCGAAGTTCTATGCTCCAGCCATATTTTTGGAAAAGATAAAGTCATTAAAAAATATTTAAAAGAAGCGAATATTAATAAATCGGACGTTTTTTACGTTGGCGATGAGCAACGTGACATCGTTGCCTGCAAAAAAGTTGGTATTCCAATTATTTGGGTTGGTTGGGGATATGATGCACTTGAAGTAATTCAATCAGAAAAGCCTGATTATAAAGTATATGCTCCGAAAGAAATTTTAAATATTGTCTAATATATTGCATATCCTTATGCTTAAAAAAGGTATCTAGAAAGATATAGTTCCGCAAAATACAATTGCGTGATTCCTTATTATAATTGTATGGAATCACGCAATATTTGTTTTTTATAAATGTCTACTGTATAAAAGCTGACTTGCATGCTAGCACGTTCTATTGGGCTAGTTTGTTAAAATTGCTTGGTATTTTTCAGCTGTTCTCACTTCAACCGTAAGAAAATCTTGTCCATAGGTGGCCTTTATTAAAAATGGTACGTCACTCGTATTTTGAAATCTAAAATCTAATGTTCCATAAGACACCGTTGCATCTCTTCCCTTCGGTACATAGCCTACATCTAGTGAATGATGATGCCTTTCCACAAATTTTATCGGAAGTTGATCGACTGCATTAAACAATGTGGACGACGTTTGGCAAATTCCCCCCCCAATACCCATGACAAGTTTTTTATTAATAATTTCTGGTGCAGGCTGATAGCCATTCGCTTCATCTCGTGGACCTACAACCGTATTGAACGAAAAAGAATCTCCGCTGCCAACGATGACATTGTTAATAGCCTGTGCGGACAGCTCAATATTTTTATTTCTTCCAGCATCTGATGCGTTGAAGTATGTTGTATACGAGGCGACAACCACATCTTCCAAATACGGAATATCTTCAAGATAATAGCCACTTTCAGTTATATAAATTGGCATTTCTACCTTGCCACCCGTTGTAGATACTGCAAGCACCTTTTCAACTAATTCACTTTCTTTTAAAATGACCAGTGGACTTCCTTTTATAATCCGTCCGTTATCATCCAATTTATCGAGCTCCATCCGCTGATCATAACCAACGTTTGTTTCGGTTCCTCTCGCAAGTTGTTGTGCCAATTGTTCAATGCTCTTTTTATACGTTTCGGGATCTGTTTCATAGCCTAGTTCTTGAGGTGACAGCATATAAATAACTTCCTTCGTTTGCGGATCAACAAGTTCAATAATAACAGGGCCAGATTCCTGCTCCTTGTCCTGCGTAAACGTAACCGGCTGCTTTACATCGTCCATTTCATGTTGTTTATTTCCTACTTTTACCTGACAACCAGCTAAAGCCATCGTACATCCTAAACAAAGTACAGCCATCCAGTTTTTCACCATTTTAAACACCTACCTCTAACTTACTTTCAGCAACATCTTATTCGAGTCGTAAGGATAGTGTGTTTCTTTTCAGGTATTTTTATTGGTCGTGATATTAATATTTGTTCTTTTAATAAGAAAAGTTAGGTCAGTACACACTTGAAAAGCGGTTTCTTCCATTCACAATTTAACTAAAAGAAAAACACCCCACAAAAGTTTAGATGATCACTTTTGTGGCGTACTTTCTGTTAAAATATTGAGTTTTCGGCATATAGTAAGTACATCAAATTATCTCATCTTTTGTTCTTTCCAAAAAGGAAAATGAATAAAGTAAAAGTTGCAAATAAGAATAATATAATGGTTGTCGCTCTAGGAAAATAACCATTTTGGACTTGATGAAAAATTTTTTTAATGAAAATGATAATACACTAAATATGATAAGTATTACTAAAATATGTATCTCGTTTTTATTTTTCATGCAACCTGTACATTGAAGTATAATGTTTTTTTCATAACATCATCTTCTATCCCTTTCATAGTATATATTCGATAAATTACAGTATTCTTATTGATTTCTAAAATAATATACACTCTTTATTTTTTCACCAAGCATTATTTGAAATTAGTCATGATAGTATGCAAAAAAACTGCTCCTAATTTAGAAGCAGTTCCTTTTACATTATTTTTGGATAAACATTTGAGACCAGTAGTTACCGTCTTTCACATACCCTACACCGATATGTGTATAGTTTTTGTTTAAAATATTTGCTCGGTGCCCAGCACTGTTCATCCATGCATTAACTACTTCAGCTGCTGATTTTTGACCTTTGGCAATATTTTCTCCTGCTGATTTATAGGTAATACCAAAGTTTTTCATCATCGTAAATGGTGTGCCATACGTTGGACTTGTATGGTCGAAGTAATTTTTGTCATGCATATCTTGAGATTTATACTTAGCTACTCGAGAAAGCTCCCAATCTTCTGTTAATGCTGGAAGCCCTGCTTTTGCTCGTTCAGCATTGACAAGCTTTACTACTTCTTGCTCTACAGATGCTTGCTCATTTGTTGGGATATTAATTTTTTGACCTATATTTATTTGATCAGGATTTGCTAATTGAGGATTGGCATCAATTAATTCCTGTACACCTGTTTGTGTTTTTACGGCAATTTTCCAAAGAGAATCCCCTGCTACTACTGTATATGAATCAGCTGCCATCGCGCTAATCGGTACTAATAATGAAACCGATAATACAGATGCCATCGCCACTTTTTTTACTTTTTTAAACATGTAAATCATTCCTTCCTGTTTTGCTCTCTTTTCATGGTAAATAGTTTTCCAACATAATTCATCACTAAATATTTGGAAGGATTTTTACAATTGTATTACATCCGACATAATCGACGTATCGATTACTAAAAGAACGGCCTTTTTGCACAACTGATTAGTAATATATTTGAAATATAGTTGTAATAGGAATAAATTACTATAAAAAATGCAGTAGATTTAAAACCATTTCCCACATCATCAACCAATAAATAGAATTTTTATAGCTAATTAATGGTAAAAATTTGGCAATCGCCATGAAAACACTAGCAAGCGCCACAAAGCCCTCGCCTATCGCCACAAAAACACTGGCAACCGCCACAAAGCCCTCACCAATCGCCACGAAAACCCCGACAATCGCCACAAAGCCTTCACCACGCGCTTATCACAAGTAGAGAACGTTCCTAAAATAAAAAAGCATACTAGGATTGCTCCCAGCATGCTTCGAACTTCTTTACTTATTGATTTTCAAGATAGCCGTATCTTCTACGAAGGTTGTTGTATTAAATAAAAACAGCACATCTTCTATACCGTTTTCAGCCATATATTCCGTTATATTACCATTATAATAACGTAGGTCAATGACATGTATTTCAGCTATATGATTTGTCAGAAACGGAATAACATTATGAGCATAAGAGTCTTTAATGATTAGTAACTTCTGTTGGTCCATTTGTTGTGGATTAAGCTTTGTCGTAAGTTTCATAAGCGCATGCACGCCACCTAAGAAATAAGAATATTGATCCTTTTTTGTAAGAAAGCTTTTATTATACATGGTTGTGAAGGTTTCATTAGAGTCTGCTATATACATCTCTGTCTCTACTTGCTTGCGCGGTATATAGGCTTGTATTTGATCGGGCGCTACTCCTGTAAACTGACTTCGAGTATGATAACTACCGAGAAATGAATCACTGACCGTTTCAATCTTAAAATCGCTCTGTGCTAAGGGCTGCCATCCCTTTTGCTGTGCAAACGCAACATATGCCAAATAAGCGCCATATGTTGTCCAATGATGGTCTGTACGATAGTATATGGCTTCGTTTGTATGTGGTGCTAAAAAATCAAAACCATTGATAAATGTTACATCATTGTGTAATTGCTTTTCAATCCACTGATTAACTTTCTTTTGTGGATATACTGGTGCCAACCACGGTAGTCGTTCAGGATATAATCCAATGGAAGTCGGAGCTAGCATAAATGTCATGTTTACTTTGGGATGGTTTAGAGCAAATTGCTGAACCGCATCTATATCTTGCTGTAATTGCCTCTCATCCGGCTTTGTAAACTTATCAAATAAATAACCGTCTTTGCCTTTATAGATGTTATTATTCTCTTGTTGCAAGCGACTTTGTTCCACTATTGATTTAACCCCCAACCATTTATCACGAAATGGAAAATGATCCGTTACGAAACGCTCCGCTTCTTCGGCATATTTTTTCGACACCACATTATCCCATGTTACATGGGGTGTTGCTTGTAAATATCTGTTTTCCAGTTCGGAGAAGCGCTGATGAGGCAAAATGAAAAATAGAAGAGCGAAGAACAATATCGTACCGACAAAACTAAAGACTAATAATCGCTCTGCTTTCTGCTTCATATGGCTACCTCCTTAAAAACGAAAATATAAAAATGGATTAAACGTAGCATCAACTAAATAAGCTACAGAAAGAAAATACAACAGACAATACCAACCAACATGCAGGTATGATAATTCGCTTTTTTTGTGCCCTATTTTCATCGGTATTGAGGCAATAACGAGCACAAGCAACAGCACGAAATTCGTATAAAAATAGTACACGCTCTCATTATTCCATAGTAACTGACCATTGAATCCAAACATTGCCGCTAAATAATCGCCTATGTCAACTGGCTGATCAAAGGCGAATAACACCCATCCGATTAAAATAAGGAAGATGGCATACACATGGCGTAGCCAACGAGGTAGGCGAGTTAGTAATGATAAGCCCCACCATTTTTCAATAATTAGGATGACGCCAAAGTACAATCCCCACCAAATAAAATTCCAACTTGCACCATGCCAAAAGCCCGTAAGTATCCAAACAATTAATATATTGCGCATTTGGATCACTAACCCGCGGCGATTGCCACCTAGAGGAATGTACACATAATCGCGGAACCAAGTGCTTAGTGAAATATGCCATCTTCTCCAAAAGTCCGTAATACTTTGGGCAATATAAGGCTTGTTAAAATTTTCGTTAAAGCGGAAACCAAACATTAAACCAAGCCCTATCGCCATATCAGAATATCCACTAAAATCAAAATAAATTTGGAAGGCAAAGGCAAGTATCCCTAACCAAGCTGTCAACATTGGCAATGTTTCCAAATTGGAGCTAGAAATCGTGTCCCACAGTAAACCGATATTATTTGCTAATAGTACTTTTTTTGCTAAACCGATAATAAAGCGTCGTACACCTTCAGCAAACATCGTGATACTTTCCGTTCGGTGTTGCAGTTGCTCGGCAACCGTATTATACGCTACGATTGGCCCTGCTACTAATTGTGGGAACAGTGCAACAAACGTGCCAAAATCCAACCAATTTCTTTGTGCTTTTGCTGTTCCACGATAAACATCAATAATATATGACATCGATTGGAATGTATAAAAAGATATGCCGATTGGTAAAGGTAAGTCCGTAAGCGGAATATCCGTACCGAGTAAGGCATTAATATTGTGAATGAGAAAGTCAGCATATTTAAAATAAGATAACAACAGTAAATTCACAATGATAGAACATACAACAATGCCCTTTCTTTTTACCGATGACATAGTAGGTTTATCTAATAACAGACCAAAACTAAAATCCGTTAGCGTAGACACTAACATAATAACGATATAAACCGGTTCGCCCCATGCATAAAAAATTAAACTCATAAAAAATAAAATAAAATTTTTAATTTTACGTGGCGAACAATAATAAAGCACTAGCACAATTGGCAAAAAAACGAATAGAAAGAGCAGGCTACTAAATACCATCTGTTATTTTGCTTCAAAGAAGCTATCGTACACTTTGATTAGCTCATCGGCTCTATCTGAAATAACGAATAACACATAATTCCCTTTCGTTACGAGTTTATAGTTTTTAGCATTTTCATATTGATCTGGTAAATATTGTTCAAATGGTTTTTGCGCATTTTCCGCACGCTTTTTGACTGCTGCTTCGATATCTGGAATATCTTTAGCATCCTTTACTTTCAATATAGCAATTTCATTTGATTTAACGTTCATCAGCGGTATACGTACTGAATAATCCGCAAGCTTTGCTGCATCAATATTGTACACATCCTTTAATTCTTGCGCCGATAATTCCATAAAAGCAGGTTGTTCCACTTTTTCTAACATTTGATCTGCGATTTCCTTTGCAGATTGTTTTACTTCAATTGTCGATTGTTTTTCTCCTGAGCAAGCTGAGATTACCATAGCAAGCATCGCTGTTAATAAAATCATAATTGTTTTTTTCATATTTAAAGCTCCTTTTTCGTTGTGATTCAATGAGAGTAGACGTGGACCAACTATTTACGTTACATAAAAAAATGTTTTTTTTCATAAATTTTTATGATTCACTACATTTACATAATACACATTTAATAGTAAATACTTACATGTAATGTTTTTTCTATGTAAAAATAACCATAAAAAATGATACATCGTCTTGATTTCCGATGTATCATTTGGTTAAAATTATTTTCTTAATAAGCGATAAACTAAAGAAATATACAGTAAATCATACATAAAGGTTGCCATTGAGGTAATTGTAATTAATGGCGTTCTAAAATAGAAATAGAAGCCAATAGCAGCAAATAATGTCCCAATCATTTTACAAATGGCAATGGACATCGATTGACCTGCCATACTACCTCTACTCAGTAATAAACCGATAAATAACCCTGACATCATTAAATTTTGTAGAAAAGCTGCGTATTTCCCTTGCAAATCATGTAGTTCATGCGAGAGAGCCAAAATCATTAAAAAGCTGACTACAAGCGTAAATAGAAATGATATATAAAAAAGTTTCGAAGACATCGACTTTTTATATTCATTGCGCCCATAGATTAAATATTGCCACATAATGACAATGTCTAGTACAAACCAAATAAATGAAATACCCCTTTGTAAATCATTTTGCGGATAAATAAAGGTGAAAATAAATTCCCATGAAATATTAGCGCATATGGCAACCATCGGCATACCATATTTCTCATCTTGAAAGCCTCGTTTTATAATAAGTATGTATGTTAGAATCCAAAATATCCCCATACCTAACTGGCAAATAAATAGAAAATAAGATTGATTCATCAATCGCGCTCCTTTTAAACTGGCATCATAGCAAGCTCTACTTTGCTAATGTATGACTAGTAAGGATTCTATTATGTCAGTTAACAACGAGTATTAAGAAAATAGCTAGAGTCATTTAGCCTGTAAGAGCCGAAACCTATTGCATAAGCTATACATTGGCAATGCAATTCGATATAGTTAAACGGGGTGATGATATGAAAACTAAAATTTATTACAACAATGAGCAATTCATAGCAGGTACTACCTTAAAGGATATGACTGAACTTGAACAAAACAACATGGCATTACATGTGTGCACGAGCCCAGATGATGTGGTCAACAATCGAAAAAAATTAGCTGCTACCTTACAGTGCACTCTCCATGATTTTATTTGTACCGAGCAAACACATAGTGCTAATTTCCATCGAGCGACATTCGCCGATAAAGGGTTAGGTGCACTGCAACAAGATACTGCCATTGCCAATACAGATGCACTCTATACTTTTGAAAAAGGTTTAATGCTTTGTAGTTTTACAGCAGATTGTGTGCCAGTTATTTTTTATAATGAGCGTCAGGGCGTAATTGGCGTTATTCATTCTGGCTGGCAAGGAACTGTCAAAGAAGTAACATTGAAACTTTTCCAGCATTTAATCGATACAGAGCAATGCAATCCTCAAGATTTCCATGTGCAAATCGGCATGGCGCTAAGCCAACAGAAATTTGAAGTAGATACCGATGTATACGACCAATTTAAAGGTCTGGGCTATGCGGATAATTTTATGTATTACAATACAGAAACAAATAAGTATCATATTGATAACCAACAAACGGTTAAGAAACAATGTGAGCTCACTGGCATTCCATCACATCAAATTACTATTGACCCAACGTGTACGTTCCTTAGTGAGGAAGGTTTCTCCTACCGCCAAGATAAAGCATGCGGCAGACATTTAAGTTTTATTATGCGCAAATAACCTAACTTAAGCTGCAAAAAGGCAATTTATCACATTGGCTAAATATGATAAATTGCCTTTCTTCTATTTTTCATCATTTTCTAAAATGCTAAAAAATTGGCTATCCTATACAACATGTTCATTAATTTGTTTAGGAGGATATTGATGCATTTACGTTGTATCATTTTACTTAGCATACTAATTTCAGTCTTTAATATTTTGGATGGGGTGGCTACACATTTTGGATTACTGTATAATAAAATCGATGAATTAAATCCGCTAATGCGCTTTTTATGGGTTTTAAGCCCTTCATTATTTTTAGCGGTGAAAATAGCGCTATCATTGTCCATTTCGTATCTTTCTTATTTAATCTATAGGTTGAGCGGCCGTCGATTCCAACAACTATATACGATTAGTCTAGCAACTATTTTTGTCCTTTACTCGTTAATATTAAGTTTACATTTGTATTGGCTAACTGCCCTTTAAATACTTATTTTAATGTTCCCGTACTAATAATCGATGTTTTGACATGCACATCAATAGCTACTTTACTAAGAATTTCCCTCTTCTTTTCCGTTGTCCATTTCCCATGGTAGTACATACGGAAATATTCACTTATACCACTTGGATCTACTTGCCACTCATTAAGTTCAGATAAAAACTTTTTAATATCATGCTCTAATTCCTTATTAACATCTTTTTCTAAATCAGCTATGCTTTCTGTTGTAAATAAATCATTCTCTCTTTCGCCTTTATACTCACTTAATGTACCTTTTATCGTTATGGAGATTGTGAGCTTAGGTGAAGTCATACTTTTATTGCTCTCAATATGGACGTCATTTTGCACTAAATCAATTAATAATTTTTCTTTACCGTGCCCTTGTTCCATATTAATATCTAATGGTGCAAGGTTTTTTCGTCCTTGTATTGCCTGAATAATAAGTGCCTCATTTGGCGTTATTAATTCAAACATATGGCCATCTTTAAAAACGGCAACTCCTTTAATTTCAATTTTATCATTCGTTTTATCAACCAATGGTATAATCGGGTCAAATACTGGATTTGTTATCGTATACATAAAATCATGGATGTTGGTATTCGGATTAAATGCTGTATTAATGCTCGGTTGCAATAAATCATTTAAATAAAAGTTAATATTCGGTTTATCTGGGTAATTAAATTTTAGCATGTCCTCCCCTTTGTCCTTCACAATCGCAATTAGTACTTTGTTCCCAACCTCAGCATTGCGGTATAAATGTTGAATCACTTTTCGT
This sequence comes from Lysinibacillus sp. NPDC097195, assembly GCF_044762075.1. Lineage (NCBI taxonomy): Bacteria > Bacillati > Bacillota > Bacilli > Caryophanales > Bacillaceae > Lysinibacillus > Lysinibacillus sp. NPDC097195. Next base: position 1,711,043 of record NZ_JBIWDP010000001.1, read on the forward strand.
ACATTACCTTGTCGTGCAAACTCTTCATTAAACAACACCACACGTAATTGATTAAAGACAATTTTTTTATCTGAAAGCTTTTCAATTTCCACAACGCCATTGGATACAAGCTCCGTAACAACTGTAAACGTCTGTGTGCTTCGTTGCGCTTCAGGTGAATATTGTGGGATGGCGACAGTCAGTTTCATATTGTCCTTATCCATATAATCAAATGCGATTATTCCAACCATACCAACATCCTCAAGTGGCACTTTTTTTTCTTTCTCCGCACAAGCAGTTAACACGAACAGATGTAGGAAAAGTGTGAGATATAGAAGTTTTCTGCTCATCATTGCACCTGCTTCTTTTTCCGAAGTACGTAAATAATAATTAACAATACAGGCCACAAAATTAACATATAGCCAACATAATAGGTAGCTGTAAATAGTTTTTCTTGAAAATCTCTTGAAGATGGCATTTTCACAATAAAGAAAATGATAACGGCTAAAATATATAAGTAGACATTACTTTTTTTAGAAACCAATGAATCTACGCCTTTTTTTGCACACCATACATAAGCAGCGACCGTCGAAAAAATTAGAAACACCCATAATGTAATACCGAAAATATCAATCCTTTCAATAAAGGAAAACTCGCCAGCTTTAAATAAGTTCAAAACGGAAAACTCCACATTTACAAGCTGCCATTCGGAATAATACATGACACTAATCGCCGTGGTAATAAAACAAATACCAATACTAATCCAAATCCCGATTAACGAATGACGGTAAGCCTTTTTTTGATCGACAATATATGGATAATAAAACATAATTAACTCATAACCTAAAATCGATAAGTAGCCCTTTTTGAATGCCTCATAAAAATCATTAACACTAAAAAAGTTAAATAAAGGTAGAAAATGACTCATGCTACCTTTTTCAAAAGCCCAGTGCGTAAAATACACCATGCCAATCGTTAGAAAAAACGTCAGTATACAAAACCGTGCAATCGATTTAATACCCCCACTAACAATGTAAATAAGCAATAGTAGAAAACACAATACAGGTCCTGTAATGGTTTGCTCTTGCAGGGCAGTGCTTTGAATAAGATGCATATAATCACTAATAATGCCTGCACTAAAAGTGATAAATTGTATGACAAAAAATAAATTCATCAATTTCCCAAACCATTTACCAAGTAAAATTTCGTTTATTTGGAATAAGGTTGCATTTGGATATTTTGCATTAATCCAAATCATTGGATAAAGTGTAATACTTGCTATAACGCCAAATAGTAATGGCATAAAAGCTTGGCTATACCCTAAAGAGCTCAGTTGTTGAGGTAGTGAGAGAATGCCAGTACCAATCATTACACTTTGTGCTAAAAAAACGACATGATATGCATTTAAAAGCTTGGGCTTACTCGTAGCTGTACTCAACTTTAACCACCTCAAATTCTGTAAAAGCTATTATTTTTTTTGAGCTCTCGAAATACCCTTCTTTGCTTTTATATATTTTGTTGGAAAGCGAATAATACTATCGAGTAAATCACTAGCATTCCGTGGAACAAATGGCGTCATATAAGGTGTACCTAAAGAATTTAAACGTAGTAAATGCGTAAATAACCAGGCAAACGCGAGCATAAGACCATACAATCCAAAAAGTCCTGCAGATAATATAAAAATATAACGAACAAATCTACTTGTATTCGCTAATAAAAAAATCGGTGGTAGGAAAGAAAGTAAAGCTGATGTTGCAACTAATACAATTAAAATATTACTAAGCAAACCTGCTTCAACCGCAGCGGTTCCAATTACGATACCTCCAACGATACCAATCGTTTGACCTACTTTGGCAGGCATTCGAGAACCGGCTTCACGCAATACTTCTATAATTAATTCAATAAATAATACTTCCATAAGGGGTGGAAACGGTACTTTACTTCTGGATTCCTGAAGATTTAATAATAATTCATATGGTAAAACCTCAGGATGGAATGTCAAAGCAGAAATATACATTGGTGTAATCATAATGGTTAGAAAAAAGCCAAAAAAGCGAAGCATCCGTAGCAACGATGCCGTTGTCCAACGGTTATAATAATCTTCAACAGATACAAACATTTCAAAAAAAGATGTAGGACAAACAATAGCTGCCTGGCTATTATCCATAAATACTACAATTCGTCCATCAATAAGATACTGGCTTACGCTGTCTGGTCGAACACTCATATAATACTGCGGAAAAGGAGATAACGGATTGTCCTCGATTAATTGTTTAAGCTCTGATATATCTGAAAAAAAGGGATATTGTAAGTTATTCAGTCGATTTCTTAATACCTCAAGATTTTCTTTGTTCACAATATCATCCATATACATCATGGAGATTTTAATACTCGTTTCAGTTCCAACAGTAAGTATTTCATTTTTCAACACAGGGTTTTGAATTCTTCTTTTTAATAGAGAGATATTAGTCTCTAATGATTCCGTAAATGCATCCTGCGGTCCAATAACAGTTGACTCGGTTTCCGTATTTGTTATGGATCGTGTTGGGGCACTATACGTATCAATGACTTGTAATAAAGCAGGTTTGTGGAAAAATAGTAACGATTGACCTGCATTTAATTTTTGTAAAATAACATCCATATCTTGTAAGTCGATTGTTTCAGACACTTGAAAAATTTGATTAATATGATTTGTTAGCGGAATGAAAACCATTGTTTGTAATGTCATTTTCTCAATAAGAGAGGAGAAATAAATGATCGTAACAACACCTGCGTCTGTAGCCATTTTTTTAAAAACTACATCATCAATATCTTGCGTTTGTCGCTTTATGTTGTCGATCACTTGCTGTTCTTTTTCTTCCATGTCATTACTCCCCCCCTTTATAAACGCAAATGAAACATTATTACACGCACACGCCATATTTTTTAAGTAGGTTGTCCTTTTTCTCAATAAATATGTGTGCAATTGCGCTAAAATTTTGCATTTATATAAGTATTAAAAAAGAGTGTAGGCAAACTCAAATAATGAGTTTGTCTACACTCTAGACGGCAGTATCTCCAATACAAGAGAACTATCGTATTCTATTATTTTGCACGCTTGTTAGCAGGTCTATTTTTTCCAATACCGAACACATAATAGCTCAATGTCACAAGTAAAAGAAAAATAATACCGACGATTAATGAAACGCGTGTATCGTCATTAAACCACATACCGATAAGTACCATGACTAAAAATGCAATTGTCGCATAGTTTGTCAACGGAGCGAAAGGCGTTTTAAATGGGTGTTTTTCCAACTGCGCTCCTTTTTCTTTTCGGAAGCGAATTTGGCTTATTAAAATAATAAACCATGGAATCATCCCAGGAAGAACACTTGCACTATAAACATAGACGAATAGATTTTCCGGCGCAATATAACTTAAAATAACACCTACAACTAAACCTACTAATACGCCCGCTGTGCCTAATATTGGCACGCCATTATTTGAAATTTTAGCAAAGAATTTAGGTGCTTGACCATTCATCGCTAGTGTATAAAGCATACGACCAGCACTATAAATCCCACTATTACAGCCACTCATAGCTGCTGTAATCACTACAAAGTTAATGATACCGGCTGCTGCAGTAATCCCGACTTTTGCAAAAGTCGCAACAAATGGACTACCAATAGTGCCTAATTCATCCCACGGATAAACCGTTACAATAATAAAAATCGCACCGATATAGAAAATTAAAATACGCCAAATAATACTTTGAATTGCATTAGTAATCGTTGTTTGAGGGTTTTTTGCTTCGCCCGCTGTGATTCCGATTAATTCTACTCCTTGGTAGGCTGCAACAACTAAAGATAATGCAAAGAAGAACCCTGACCATCCTCCTGTAAAGAAGCCACCATGCGACCAAAGATTTGATAACCCTATTGCCACACCATCATTTCCAAAGCCAAAGAAAATAAGGCCAATACCCGCCACAATCATTAGCACAATTGTAACGATTTTAATCATCGCAAACCAAAACTCAAATTCTCCAAATGATTTAACTGAAATAAAGTTGGCTACAGCTAATATCACCATAGCAATTAATCCTGGAATCCATGCAGGTAAATCTGGATACCAATACTGCATATATGTGCCGACTGCAATAATTTCGGACATTCCGACAATAACCCACTGGAACCAGTTACTCCACGCCGTTAAATAGCCTGCCAAAGGATGAATATATTTATAACCAAATGTTGCGAATGAGCCTGTACTTGGTTCTACATAGAGCATCTCACCCATTGCTCGCATAATAAAAAATATAAAAATGCCTGATATAGCATATGCAAGGAGCACAGACGGACCAGTCCACTGAATCGCACTAGCGGAACCCATAAATAGACCAACACCTATTGTTCCACCAAGAGCTATCATCTGAATATGACGCGCCTCTAATCCTCTCTTTAATTCTTTTTTCGCCACTTGTATACGCCTCTTTCTATCTTCATATTGCTTCGATAAATTACTTTATAAATCATAATAAATTCTTCCGGAAAACACAAATGTATTTTTAGGAAAAACATACTTTTACGAATTCTAGATTGCTATTTAGCACATGTGTGGTGGACTGACATCAATAACTGAGCATACTCTCAATCCTTACATAGCAAGGGAGATTGTCAAAAAATACAGTCATGACAAACAATCTTTCTCTACAAAAAAAACTACTTTTAACTATTATGTAACAAAACTAATGTACGGTTTATTGTTTTTTGAATATTCAAAATAGTTATTTCAACATAATTAAATACTCGATTTCTTATCTGCTTTTAGATTTTTACGATAATTAGGACTATTCAACTGCAAATTAGCAAAAATAATTGACCTACAAGTAAAAAAAGTATAATATTTTTACATATTTCTATGAAAAAGAGGCTTACATGTGAGAAATTTATTATTTAGAAAAAAAAACATTACGGATTTATTAAAGAATGAAGGAACTGTTCAACTCAAACAGACACTTGGGGCTTTTGATCTCATATTGCTTGGCGTCGGTGCTATAGTGGGTACAGGCATTTTCATCTTACCTGGAACAGTCGCAGCGACCCATGCAGGGCCTGGTATTGTCTTCTCTTTTATCATTGCAGCAATCGTCTGTGCATTAGCAGGCATGTGCTATTCTGAGTTTTCTTCAAGTGTCCCTGTCACGGGGAGTGCTTACACATATGGCTATATTGTATTTGGTGAAATTGTGGCTTGGTTAGTTGGCTGGGCATTACTATTAGAATATGGCCTAGCTGTTGCAGCCGTTGCAACAGGATGGTCATCCTATTTAAGCGCTCTACTAGCAGGCTTTCATATTTCAATTCCTACCGCTATTTCAGGATCATTTAATCCCTCTGAAGGTACGTATGTTAATTTACCCGCAATCGTCATTATATTTGTGACTGCCTTCTTCTTAATGTTAGGCATAAAAGAATCAACTAGATTGAATTCCATCATGGTATTTTTAAAAGTTGCAGTAATTTTACTATTTATTGGCGTTGGTGTATTTTACGTAGAGCCAACAAACTGGCAACCGTTCCTACCATTTGGTGTTAATGGCGTATTGGGGGGTGCAGCACTTGTATTTTTCGCCTACCTTGGGTTTGATGCTGTTTCATCAGCAGCTGAAGAAGTAAAAAATCCTCAACGAAATATGCCAATTGGCATTATAGGTTCTATATTAATATGTACTGTACTTTACATTGTAGTATCACTTGTACTAACAGGGATGGTCCCTTACTCTGAGTTAAATGTTAGTGATCCTGTCAGCTATGTTATGCAACTCGTTCATCAAGACTGGATTGCAGGTATCATTTCACTTGGTGCTGTAGTAGGTATGATGACGGTTATTCTAGTCATGTCCTATGGGGGAACTCGTTTATTGTACGCATTAGGTCGTGATGGACTACTACCAAAAAGTATGGCTGAGCTAAGTCCCAAATATAAAACTCCAGTGAAGAATACTTGGATTTACGCTGTCCTTGTTGCTTTCTGTGCGGGCTTCCTTCCATTGTCCAAGCTTACTGAACTTGTCAATATGGGTACGCTGGTAGCTTTCACAATCGTTTCAATTGGCGTGATTTTTTTACGCAAAAATAAAAACATTCCATCGGGTGGTTTTAAAGTGCCATTCTTCCCAATCATCCCGATTTTATCATTTGTAATGTGCTTATTTTTAATCTCCCAGCTAACTGTCCATACATGGATTGCATGTGGACTGTGGTTTCTATTAGGCTTAATTGTCTACTTTGTATATGGAATCAAGCACAGTACAATGAAGTAAGTGACAGGCACTCAAACAATTCTGAATTTTGCTAGTAGGTTGTTTTTAGGACATAAGAAATCCTAATAAACTACGTAGACAACTTAAGGAACACATGAAAAATAAGCCGCAACAAACGACGCGACAGCGACGGTTTGTTGCGGCTTACAATGTGCTTCAGGTGTGACAGGCACTCAAACAATTCTGAAAATTCAGTTATTTTATTGTAATAATGTTTGCTCCTGAAGTTTTGCCGCAAAATATTTGCGTGCATCCGCTGTAAGAATTTGCAAATGTACTACTTCCTCCTGCCGCGCAAACTCTACAAACATACCACTTAAATTTTCATATACGTATTGAATTTTAAAGCCATTGTCTAAAAAGTCGTCAACCTTTTTGATTTCCTCCGTACTTTGTAAATAATCTGACATATCTTCACCCCTCTTTACCTAACTACTCAGCACCTTTTATTTCGAGTACTGGGTCCACTTGCTCTACAGTTTTACCATCCTCTGAACCAACTGCGGGCTGTGACACAAACTCTTGCCCAAATAGTTCATCCAAGTTATGACCAGCCGTAATTCCTAAATACTTTGTATCGCTCGGATCGTCTAGTTCAGCCTGAGGATATTTTTTAAACCACCAATACTTGGCTAACACATAATAAACCAATGCCCCAACAACAAATCCTACTAATGAAGAATACGCTGAAAAAACATTTGCCACTGCCCCACCTATTATCCAAGCAATTAATCCAGCTAAATTAAAGCCGTTCAAATATTTAAATTGACCATTTAGCTCATACAAATCTTTTACATTCACCCGTCGTTTGCGAATCAAATAATAATCTGCAAATAAAATACCGACAATGGCTGTTAAAATACCGCCTATAATTAATAGCGCATTCACTAAAACATCAAATAAGCTCCATGGTTGAGCAAGAATGCCAATAATACCTGCAATAACAACGCCTACCCAGAATGGTACTTTGGGGCCACCAATATTTGAAAAAATAGTAGCTGCTGGAATCACATTGGCTGATGTATTTGTTGACCATTGCGCTAAAACAATCATTAATAAAAGTATGCCTAGTATAAAGCCACTTGCGCTTTGCTGTAATGCGTTTATTGGGTCTGCTGATGCGACAGCCATATAACAGACCGCACCAATTGTAACGATAAACGTATTCGTAATTGGCATGACAATTAAGGAACCGACTAACTGTGTTTTATTGCGTTTAAACCAATTGCGCTCATTTTTTGGTGCTTTAAAGAAGCGAGAAAGTGAAGGCATATCAGCTGCTAATGTTGCCCAGAATCCCATATTCGCCATAATAACAATCATAAATGCCGTAAATGCCGCTACGCCGGTAGCTGGCGTTTCAACCCAAGTCCAAACATCTTTTCCTTGGGCAGTGGCAGCATCTGCTAATGTGATATACATCCAGCAGGAAATTAGTATAATAATAGGCGCAGCTAAATCTGCAAACCGCTCAATAGATTTAATGCCTAGCGAGGTATTAAATAATTGAAGAGCAGCAAAGACAAGAAAACATAAAAACCAATTATTAAATCCAAATAATAAATTTAAAATACCGTTAATGGCCATCGCTCCAAAATAGGTGTTCAGGCCAAACCAACAAGCCGCTGTTACTCCTCGAACTAACGACGGTATATGCGTCCCTAACGTCCCAAATGGTGCACGCATATAGACTGGAAAAGACAAGCCATGCTCGATACCGATATCCCCAATTAACGTCATAAATACGCCGATTAAACAAGAGCCAATTAACGTAGCTAAAATAACCATTGGCAATGGCAAACTCATAATAGCTGAACCACCAATTGCAAAAGCCGCTAAGACAATAGCCATCCCTATCCAAATAACTGCAAAACCAAATGTTCCAATATTTCTTTGTTGATGTGTCACTGGAAGTAAATCAGGGGATTTCAAATAATTCCCGTCATGTTCCATACATTTCGCTCCTTTTTAATAAATTATGCATTTGGCACAGACAACCAAATTCGTGACTGTGCCGCTACATGATTTCATTCAAGCAAATAGCATTGTGAATGAAATTTTCCGTGACAACTCCATGAAGCTTTCCTCCCTTTAGAAAAACACTAAAGCAAGGTGGAATAACAGTTACTCATTAACAGTTGCGAACCTATTATTTAGATAGACTACTCATTAACAATTGGCGTTCATTCCAAGTCATTGGCGCAATAGCAGATTTTCTTTCTACCATGGTAATTGCCCCATCTACCGGACAGACAATGGAGCATAAGTTACACCCAACGCAATCTTCTTCACGAACCTTTAACTTAGCTACCCCATTTTCCGTATATAAATCGATACATTGATGAGATGTATCTTCACATGCAATATGGCACTTATTACAGTTAATACAGACATCATTATTAATTTCCGCAACAATTTTATAATTTAAATCTAAATTACCCCAATCTGAATAACGGGACACTGAGCGGCCGACTAAATCCATTACGGAAGCTATGCCTTTGTCGTCTAAATAATTATTTAATCCGTCAATCATATCTTCGACAATGCTAAACCCATGATGCATCGCTGCAGTACATACTTGCACACCTGTGGCACCCATTAAGATAAACTCCGCAGCATCTTGCCAATTCGAAATACCACCAATACCCGATATTGGAACATTCATATGCTGACTACGAGCACATTCTGCTACCATATTAAGGGCAATCGGCTTAACAGCTGGACCACAATAGCCACCATGTGCACCTTTCCCCGCAACATGGGGTACCGTATTCCAAGTATCTAAATCGACACCTGCTAAGCTGTTAATCGTATTAATCATACTAATAGCATCTGCGCCACCTCTTGTTGCCGCTTCTGCCGTTACTGTGATATCTGTAATATTAGGCGTTAGCTTTACAATAACCGGTGTACGTGCTGCTTCTTTTACCCAATACGTTTGCTTCTCCACCAATTCAGGTACTTGACCAGAGGCGGAGCCCATTCCTCGTTCTGCCATGCCATGTGGACAACCAAAGTTAAGCTCAAGTCCATCTACCCCCACATCTTCTACGCGTTTGACAATTTCATGCCACTTTTCCTGCTTTGGTTCTACCATCAGGGAAGCAATAATGGCATGCTGAGGGAACCTTTTTTTCGTTTCATAAATCTCTTTTAAATTCACCTCTAACGGTCGATCGGTAATTAACTCAATGTTATTGAAACCTGCCACACGTTGTCCGTTATAACTAACCGCTGCAAAACGTGAAGAAACATTCAAAATCGGTTCTCCTAATGTTTTCCACACTGCACCACCCCACCCTGCTTCAAACGCACGCTGCACTTGATAGCCGGAGTTCGTTGGTGGTGCTGATGCTAGCCAAAATGGATTTGGTGATTTAATGCCCGCTAAATCAATTCGTAAATCTGCCATGTCACTGCCCCCCTTATGCAATCTCGCTTGGTTTTCTTAATCGTTCATGAATCTTATAAGCTGCATCTTTACCTTGCTGAACAGCTGTGACAACCATTGCTTCACCTTGGCCATTGCCAAAAACAACATCCCCACATGCAAATACCTTTTTATTCGATGTTTGCATCGTTGTTTCATCAATATCGACAACGCCATTTGTATGTTGTAGGCCAAACGCTTCAATTAAAGACACAAAGCGTGTTTGACCGATTGCTTTAATGACCGCATCAACAGGTAATATAAAGTTGGACCCTGCAATTTCCTCTGGTCTTTGACGACCATCTGCTCCTGCTTCGCCAAGTTTCATATTCACGCATTCAATGCCTACGACCTCTCCAGCTTCATTGCCGACTATTTTTTTCGGCGCAGTTAACCACTTAAATTCGACCCCATCTTGCTTAGCAAATTCAAACTCAAATTTATAGGCTGTCATTTCTTTTTGTGTTCTTCGATAAAGAATTTTTACATTATCTGCACCTAAGCGTACAGCACAAGTGGCGCCATCAATTGCGGTATTCCCAGCACCAATAACAGCAACACGTTTCCCTACTAAATCAGTTGGAAGCGCTCCCATTTTTGTTTGCTTTACAAATTCAATGGCATCATGCACCCCGTCAAGATTTTCTCCTTCAATACCAAGGTTTGGCACTGCACCCATACCAACGGCTAAAATGACACTGTCATATTGTTGTAAAATTTTTTCTGCTGATATATCAATACCGACTGTTGTATTTGTTTGAATATTGACACCTAGCTTTTCAACTTGCTCCACTTCCCAGTCAGCTACTTCATTTGGTAAACGGAATGATACGATACCGTAGCTCCCTAAACCACCTGCCTTTGCTTCAGCCTCATAGATCGTCACACTATAGCCAAAACGACTAAGCTCACGTGCCGCCGAAAGACCTGCTGGACCAGCCCCAATAATCGCCACTTTTAGTCCGTTGCTTTCACCTTTGGTAAACAGCTGTGCACCCGTCTCCATCGCCCAATCAGTGGCATAACGCTGTAATTCTCCGATTTTTATTGGCTTTGTGGAGGAATTTAATACACATGCCCCTTCACAGAGCTCTTCTGTTGGACAAACTCTCGCACAACTTGCGCCAATTGGGTTTGCTTCTAATATAGTAGTTGCTGAGCCCTTCATATTACCGGATGCAATTTTTTTTATAAAATTCGGGATTTGAATGCTTGTTGGACAAGCTTTAATACAAGGTGCGTCATAACAATAGAGGCAACGATTTGCTTCTTCTATTGCTTGATTTTTTGTCATTTTGCTCGTTAATTCAACAAAATTACGCTGCAGTTGCTTGGTCAATGCATGTTCTTGAATTGGAACCATTTCCACATCCCCCTCATGTGTTCTTGATATACTTGCCATTGTTTAATAGCCGATTGTTTTGTTCTCCAGTCAAAACAATCGGCCATGCAATACCTATCATTGAATTACGTCTCAAGCTCTTCTACGCAAAGCCAGTTATATTTTTATTGTTTCTACAGCAGTTGTTGTCAACGCACGTTTAATATATTGTCCACTGCCTAATATCCCGACAAATTCTTTATCCTTAATCACATATTCCCCACGGACAAGGACCGAAGTTGGTTCGCCCGTGACTTCCCACCCTTCATATGGATTGTAATCCACATTCATATGGTGCGTTTTAGCTGAAATTTCTCGTTTTACATCAGGATCGAAAATCACTATATCCGCATCAGAACCAATTGCAATGGTGCCTTTTTGCGGGAATAAACCGAAAATTTTTGCCGCACTTGTGGAAATCATATCGACAAATTCATTAATTGTTATTTTCCCTTTTGCAACACCTTCTGAATATAAGATGCTAAAGCGATCTTCAATAAACGGTCCTCCGTTTGGAATTTTAGAAAAATCATTTAATCCTAATTGCTTTTTACCATTAAAACTAAATGAGCATTGATCCGAACCAATTGTTTGTAATTGCTTTGCTTTTAACGCATTCCAAAGATGTTCCTGATGATATTTCGGGCGAAGTGGCGGTGACCACACATATTTTGCACCTTCAAAGCCTGGTTGTGCTAAGGCAGACTGATCTAATGTTAAATAAGGAGGGCATGTTTCGCCAAAGACGTCATAGCCTTTTTCACGTGCTGCAATAATTTCGTCCACCGCTTCTTTACACGTAACATGGACAACATAAAGCGTTGCACCTGCGATATGGGCTAGTTCAATAGCACGCTTTGTCGCCTCACCCTCTAATTCAGCTGGACGTGTAAGCGCATGATAAATCGGCTCTTTATGGCCCGCACGTCTTGCCTCTTCTACAAGCTCATCAATCACAGAGCCATTTTCACAGTGCACCATTACCGTAGCGCCAACATCCTTAGCTATTTTGAACGCTTTAAATAGTGTGCGGTCTGTCGCTTGGAATTCTTTTGCATAGGCCATAAAGACCTTTACAGATGTAATCCCTTCTTGTTCGAGTAACACGGGTAACTCCGCCTCTGTTTCTGGCGTTAACTCACCAATCATTAAATGGAATCCATAATCAATGGCCGATTTCCCCTTTGCCTTCTCATGCCACTTTTCAACTGCAGTAGAAAGTTTCTTTTCACCAGCTGTTAAACAGAAGTCTAATATCGTTGTCGTACCACCAAATGCCGCCGCAATCGTACCCGATTTCCAGTCATCATCTGTCACGGTATTATTAAAGGGCATATCTAAATGTGTATGGGGATCAATGCCTCCAGGCAAGACATATTTACCAGTTGCATCAATGATTTCTGCCCCTTCAACGGAAATATTTTTGCCAATTTGTACAATCTTACCGTTGTCTATAAGAATATCTGCCTCGTACACATCTGATGCAGTTGCTATTCGTCCACCTTGAATAATTTTTTTCATGTTATCCCTCACCTTTCGTGTCAGTTCAAGAAAAATTGTGTTGAAGCTATTCTAGTAGTCCGATCGTTTGCAAAATCATCATTAACAATCTACTGCACGGGTAGAACGATATTTATTTAATTTGTCGTGTACGATTCACCCATACTAAATTTCGTTTGCAATGTTAATACAGTTTCTAGGAGCACATCTGCTCCTTTCGCGCAATCCTCAAACGCTGTTGCTTCCTCCTCACAATGACTTTTACCATTGATACTCGGCACAAAAATCATTGCTGAAGGAATGATACTAGCAATATATTGCGCATCATGCCCTGCTCCGCTAAACATACGATGAGTGCTATAGCCAAAGCGTTGGCAAGACTGTTCGATTTCAGCACAAATTTGTTGATCAAATAGTACTGTATCTCTCCCCCATAATTTAGCTGGCTGGATTTTGCACCCCATATCCTCTGCAGGCAAGGTTTTTAATATTTCCTCCACCTTTTGCATAACCTCAGGTTTTTGATGACGGGAATCCATTGTAAACGTCACTTTGTTTGGAATCACCGTATGAATATTAGGGAAAACATTCATGCGCCCAAATGTAAATACAAGTTGTTCGTCAATATCACCAAGTTGTTCATGTAAAGACAACATTGTTTTAGCTGCTACAATCATCGGATCTTTGCGCATCGACATCGGTGTTGTGCCAGCATGATTGGATTGACCTGTAATCGTGATTTCATAGCACACCATTCCGAGTACCCCTTGGACAACGCCAATTTCTAATTGCTTCGCTTCGAGCACTGGCCCCTGTTCAATATGGAGTTCAATATATGCAAGCGCTTCTTTTAAGCGATGTTGTTGGTCACCCTCATAACCACTAGCTTGTAACGCCTCTTGAAATGAAATGCCATTTTTATCGATTGACTGTAGCATGTTGTCTTTTTCAAATTTTGAAGCAATAACACCAGAGCTCATCATCGCTGGATCAAAACGAGCACCTTCTTCATTTGTAAAATTAACAATCATTAATGGCACATCTAACTCCACATCGTTGTCCTTCAATGTTTTAATCGCTTCTAATGCTGTTAAAACGCCGAGAACACCATCAAACTTCCCACCTTTTTCAACGGAATCTAAATGTGAGCCCATAACAATTGGTGGAACATCTTTTTTTCCTGGTAGCGTCGCATAAATATTAGCCATATCATCTACCTTGATTTCCATGCCTAATTCTTCACAACAGTGACAAAAATAATTTCGAGCTAAAACGTCCTCTTCCGAAAGAGACAAACGGGTTACGCCACCGTTTATAGTAGCCCCAAACTGACTAAATTGTTCAATTGAATCTTGCAATCGTCTACTATTACATTTATACATATGCAAGTCCTCTCTTTCACAGTAGTTAATTAATATTGTAAATTAGATAAAATTTACGAGATATGGATAGAAAACTAAAAAAATATGTGCATCTGCACATGATATATGGTAAGTTATGTTCATATTAAGGGGGGAAACGATGGGAACGATTCGCAAAATTGTGGAGGGAACTCAATTCCCTATGCTGACATTAGTAGCTGGAAATAGTGGGTCATATCGCAGAGTTACCGGTATTAACGTAATAGAGAGCATTGATTTAATCATGTTTTGCCGACCAAATGAACTTGTCCTCACTACAGGTATAAACATTGCTAAACAAGAAGATGCTTTAGAGCAACTTGTTAAGTTAGCTTTCGCCAAAAAAGTAGCCGGCTTTATCATTAATATCGGCCCTTATATTACTTCTATTCCTGATTCGATTATCTCGTTTGCCAATGAACATGATTTCCCTGTGTTTCAAATGCCATGGCATTGTCGAGTAGCAGATCTATTAAAAACAACTTTTCAATTTATTACCAATAGTCATCAGGAGCACTCCATTGAGGAAAAGGTCCTGACGAATTTACTTTTTCACTATCAAACAAACATGGATACAACGAAAGAGCGACTAGTGCAACTCGGTTTCCCGCAAGGTAGAGAGCTTGCCATCATTACTTGTACAACCTTAGGTACACAGTCTAGCATTGACCGCTACGAAGTAATGATTCAATTTGCATTTCAACATCGCTATAAACGCTTTTTAAAACTAAAACATAACAATTACCTCATTTTTTTAATTGACAGAGCGCAAATAAATACACCGAATATCCCCTTCTCTAAAGTAGTTGAAGAAATCTACGAAAAAATCAAACAAAAAAATGGTTCCCTCGATATTATTATCGGCAAAGGAAACTATCAAAAAGAACTCGAAAGTTTACGAAAAAGCTATGAGGAATCATTAACTGTCATCCAGTTGGCACAGCTTCATAACAATCGGTTCTTATATAAATATAAGGATATTGGTGCTTATCAAATTATTATGGCCGTACAAAATCAATCACTTATGCAATCTTTTTGTCAAGATATTTTAGGTCAAATCCATCGCTATGATACGCTACACAATACGGATTACGGTACATTTTTACGTATTTATCTTGAGGAAAATGGCAGTACGAGTAAAATTAGTGAGCGGCTTTTTATTCATCGTAATACCGTGCTCTATAAAATTAAAAAAATAGAAATGCTCTTAGATATGGATTTAACAAATCCATTTACAAAAACAAATCTCTATTTAGCTTTTTTAATAGAAGATGTCATGCTACATCGTTAATCTTAAATGATGACATACTACAATAAAGTGCATATTTATATTTCTGAATATTCTAATTAAAAGTAATTAGGGTCGTGTTAAACTTAAACAGCTTGTCATGTAAATGCATCGTGCAAGGAAGTTTCATTGCTCTCCCGGTAAAAGGTGAAAATTACCTAGCAAAAAAAGTGTTAGATTGATCGCTTCAATCTAACACTTTTGCTTTTCAACTGCCCTGTAGTTTTGCCATTTTTCTTTGTATAGCAATTTCATGCCGTTTCTCTTTCGTTACTCTTTGCCAGATGACAACACTTACTAATCCAATAATCGCTAATGCTAGCAGAATTGTAAAGAATACTTTATAACCAGTCGTCCCACTCCATAGATCCAAACAAACACCTGCTACAATCGGCATAAAAATTTCGCCACTATAGCCTATAATCATTAAAGGCATGGACACCGTACCTGTTGTTTCAACAGGATAATCTCCTTCTACTAAAATAGCAAAATGCATTGCTTGCAGTGCATACATGGATGTATAAATTACAGCAATGAATACTAATAACATTAAAATAAGAGAGGCTTTAGCAGGTAAAACAATTAGTCCAACTAAGCCGACAATTAGCACAACATAACCAATTAACACCATATTTGAAACACCGATACGATCTCCAATGATTCCTGCACTAAAGCTTCCAATAGGGCGACAATATTGAGAAAAATAGCCTAAAGCAGCTGCAATTAACGTAGAAGCTCCAAATGCAGCCGTTGCATAAGGCGTAATATAGTAATAACTAATAATCATCGCATAGGATGTAAAAATAAGAATCGTTGCTAACCATGTTGTGGGCATCTTCAAAATTTTCCATAAGACTGCCCAATCAAACTTCTTATTACGATCTGCCGCTTGCACATTTTCATGTTGTTGCTCAGATTCCTTATAAATCAACAAAATGATGAAACCTAGCAGAAGACAAATAACCGAATAAACGATAATCACGGCAGATAACGCCATTTTATCACTCATATGTTTTGCAAAAAAGGCAAATATGCCTAAGATGACAACCGATTGGACAATGTTCGTTATACCACGTCCACCTTCAAAAAATCCAAATGCCTTTCCTTGTTCATTTTCTGATCCGAGTGAGCGCACAGCTTTTACTAGAGCACCCCAAAACGTCATAATGGATGTAATACCCCATGCTGCATGAATCAGTAACAACACTGGATACGGTGGATACAGTAATAAGGTGAAACCTAGTATCCCCGTCGCAAATAAAGAAATGGCTAATAGATATTTCGTTTTCCAACGATCAGCACAATATCCACCAAATATATAAGAAATTAAACAACAAATACCATATGCACTACCAAGTGTCCCCATTTGTGTATTTGTTAATTTAAAAACTTCTAGAAAAACATCATAATAATAGTTTCTAAAGTAAGGCAATGCGTATATGAGTGCTCCTGAAACAGCGAGTATCACTAAGGTTGCTGTATTTTTCTTTAATTTAGTTTCCATCTGTTTTCCCCTTACACATTAATTATAAGCCTACGCGTTTAATTTTCTGATCCCATTTTTTATGAAAGGCATGTTGATTATTTTCTTTAATAGCCATCTCTCCAACAAGATAGAAGTTATCTAAATCAGCACTTTGTGAAATCGTAATATCCGCATCAATCCACCAGCCTTCACGACCTATTTTCATTTTTTGATAAATCGTGTAATGCGCAGAAAGTGGGTCGCTGTTGCTTAAAGTTAGTTCTCGCTTTAAGTTATGTTCAACGGTCACATCAATGTCATCAAAGCGATAGACGCCTTCACCAAAGACCCCACCAACACCATCAGTAATACATGTCCACATATCATTGACGATATCGTATGCAATGGAACGATCCACTCGTCCTTCCTGAAGAATGGTCATTGGTGTTAATGGCGCACTTTCAGGGCTCATATTAGGCCCCGTTACTTTATTTCCTGTAAAAATTGGCAAAGAAAATGTCGCTGTTGCTAAATGTAATGTTAAGGTTGCCTCTTCAGGCATTGGCCAAAACATCGGCCAAAACGTTGTAGCAAGTGATAAACGGATACGGTGCCCCTCTTTAAAATGATGTCCGCAGCAATCTAACTCGACAAATGCTTTTATTTTTTCCCCAGGCGTTAATAAATCTACACGATTATGTCCGTTTACATGTGTTAAATTCATCACCCCGTATGATACTCGCGTAACAGCCCCATCAGGTGCAACATCGGATAGTTGAGCAAAAAGCATAGCCTTCGGTTTATCACTTTCTAATTCGATTTCAAACCTTGGATAACCAACAATTTCTATGGCGTTTTCTAAAACATCACTATCAAATACCATCGCCATGCCATCATCTAAACGTTGATCTGCTGGGCTTTCACCAAGTACCCCCGCTCCCATCCATTCACCAGATAAAAGACCATGATTCAATGGCGTTTTCAAAAATACTCGTTCTTCTTTGTCAGCCATTTCTTCTGTTAGTTTACTGTAGGTTAATTGGTAATTCTTCATTCGTACGTCGGATGTTGGCCATTGTTCAAGCCCAACCCAATGTCCTTTACTAACTGGTTTACAAACAGCTGGTTCCATACTTTCTTCCACCCAAACATTGACCATTGGGCCGTCCATCACGTTCGTATCTTCTCCTTTTAACCAATGATCCCACCATTTCACTGCTTCCTGTAAAAAGCCCATTGCAGGTCCCGGGATACCATCATGGGGATAAACGTGCGCCCATGGTCCAATAATTCCTTTTCTAGGAACCGAGAGTCCCTTCATTAGACTTAAAACGGTGTTAGAGTAAGCATCCTCCCAACCATCAATCGCTAGAACAGGCACATTAATATCCTCATAATTTTCACAAACGGAGCCATGTTGCCAATAAGCATCTCTTGTTTGATGTTCCAACCATTGCTCCATCCATAAAGGCATGTTCTCTAATCGTGCCAACCATTTTTCACGCCAACTTTCCCCAACAATATGAGGATCTAGTGGTCGAAGCTGATACGCTAACATAATAGCACCCCACCAAAAATTATCATTTAGCAGGCAGCCACCTTTATAGTGTATATCGTTGTTATAACGATCATCTGTAAAGCCAACTGTAATAATTGCTTTAAGGGCACTTGGTCTTCTTGCAGCAACTTGAAGGGAATTAAATCCTCCCCATGACTTACCCATCATCCCTATATTTCCGTCACACCAATCTTGTTGTGCAATCCATTCAATGACTTCAAGGGCATCATCTTGTTCTTGTTTTAAATATTCATCTTTTAATAGCCCGTCTGATTCCCCTGAACCTCTCATATCCACTCGTACGACTGCATAACCATGTCCGGCAAAGTAACCATGCATCGGTTCATCTCTAGTTCGCGTACCATCTGTTTTACGATAAGGAATATATTCTAAAATTGCTGGAATTTGCTGACCTTGCTCTACTTCTGGAAGCCATATACGACTTGAAAGTTTTGTGCCATCTTTTAATACAATCCACGTATTTTCTATTGCTTGGTATTGATACGGGAAGTGCTCAATTATTTTTTTACTCATGTTCAATATCCTCCTTGAAATAAAGTATACAAACAAAGAAATCAAAGTTATAAAAAACTCACAATTATTTTATAATCATGATTATAAAATAATTGTGAGTAGTATAACATTTAATAATTAGAATGACAAATCAGAAAATTAAAATTACACACCCCTACATTTGACTTTGAAATAACGACAGTTATGCTATAATCAAGATTACATTGAGAAAGATGGGCAAATATAGCCATTTTTATTATCTAAATACTTTTAAACGCTTTAGCTAATAGGAGAGAATACTGTGAAAAAGAAAGCCATACAATTAAGTCGGATGTGGAAATACTTTGTGGACGCTACTGCGGAAATAATAGAAGAAGAAGGACTAGAAAACGTAACAATTAGGAAAATTGCCGATAAAGCAGGCTATAATAGTGCAACAATTTATAATTATTTTTCAGAAATTTCTCACCTTATCTTTTTTGCCTCGATGAAATTTATGAAAAGTTATACCGATGAAGTGGCAACTTATATCGAAAAAGGGAAAGATCCAATCGAAAAATATTTATTAGCATGGGAATGTTTTTGCCAACATTCCTTTCAAAAACCGCAAATTTTCCATGCTGTATTTATTATGGATTTAGGGGATACACCAGAAAAATTATTACAAGATTATTACGAAACGTATCCAAATGATTTAATTAATATCCCTGAAGATTTAGCAACAATTTTATTTGAACGTAATTTAACAAAACGAGGACAATCTATGTTGGAAGTAGCCTTTAAAGAAGGATACTTAACTGAGGAAAATGTCCATTCAATTAATGAACTAACCATACTCGTCTGGCAAGGAATGTTTACAAATATCATTAATAATAGAAAAAATTACGACGCCCAAGAAGCCGTAGACATTGTGATGAATTATATAACTGAAATCGTTCGCAATGCTAACTTATTTTGTATTCCAACTAAAAAATGATAAAGCTGTCAGGAAACCCTGACAGCTTTATTAAAATTATTTCTTTTTATTTTTATTTTGATTATTATTCGTATTGTTATTTGTATTGTTTTTCTTCGTTTTTGAAACGTCTGTGAAATCCGCTTCTTCCCCAGCTTCCATACCGTAACTTGGGTTGCTATTTATACGGGTATGTGGATCGAACTCCTCTTCCTCATCCAAACGTTTCGTAAGGATTGGAATTGATACGAGTCCAGCTATTCCGACAAGTGCATAAACCCATCTGGACAATACAGCTGTTTGCCCACCAAATAAATATGCGACTAAATCAAATCTGAAAAATCCTATTAATCCCCAGTTAATTGCACCAATAATTACGAGAACTAAGGCAATCCTATATATTACGCTCATTTGTGGCACCTCCTTCCTTTTGTAGAGTATGGCAAAGAAATCCTTCACCAGTTTTTTGGTTGTCCTGGCAAACAAGCCAGTATGGAACGCGCCATTTCGTGAATGTGTCATGTAAATTTTTTACAACACTCATGATGACGGTCTTATTTTTTGCAATAACCGTTTTTTTATACAAAGGTCATTTTCCGTTCATACTAGCTGTAGTAAAAAGGTTGTGCTGCAAAAAAATAAGCGTAAGATTGACTGCAATCAATCTTACACCTCGTTCTACCGTTGATAATTTTATTATTAATGACGATTTATGGGGTTTTGGCGATTAACTTAAACGTTAGCATTGGATTTCTCATGCTGAAGCAGCCACTCCTTACGCCACAAACCACCAGCATATCCAGTTAATGTGCCGTTAGAGCCGATTATACGGTGACAAGGAATCACAATACTAAGCTTATTTTTCCCATTTGCATTACCAACAGCTCGAATTGCCTTTTCATTGCCAATGGCCATCGCGATCGATTTGTAAGTTCCTTGTTCAGCATAAGGGATTTGAGTTAATGCTTGCCAAACTTGTCGTTGAAAATCTGTTCCTCCTAGGTAATATGGAAAAGTGAAGGTAAATCGTTGTCCTTGAAAATATTCATTCAGTTGCTCCACACAATCTAGTAATACGTGTGGTGTCCATTCTTGTGCAACGTGTATTGGCTGTTGTCGTTCAACAAACATAATGGAATGAATAACCGTCTCGCTACCTTCAACTTCCAAAACACCAATTGGAGAGTTGTAATCCACTTTATACAGTTTCGTTTTCGTCATATAATGACCTCCATAAATAAAACGTGGCATATGCTTGCCAGCCTCGCCAATGCACTTCTAATTTTTTTATTTCATCGATAGTCGGTTTTCGATCTAATGCTAGCTGCATTTTCAAAGCATTTTGCAATCCCACATCGGCAATTGGGAATGAAGTTGGCTCATGAAAGCATTTCATTAAAACATAGTCCGCTGTCCATTCACCAACACCTCGTATCGACATGAGCTTTTTTTTAATATGCGCTTTATCTTCTATTTGAAGCAACTGTTCTTTCGTTAAAGCGCCACTTGCCATCTCACGAGCAATGGCAATAATGTATTCCGATTTTCGCAAAGTAAATTGCAATGCCCTTAAATCCTCGATTGTTAAAGAAGCGATTCGTTCACAGCTTGGGAATACCCAATAACTATCCCCATCATAGCTCACACTTTCTCCAAACTGTTCGACAAAACGCTTTTTTAACGTATAGGCGAATGTTAAGTTAATTTGTTGTCCAATAATTGCCCATACAAGTGCTTCAAATAAATCGGGAATTCCTATGATGCGTAGTCCTTTATATTTTTCAACAGGATGCTGCAAAACAACATCTTTTTGAGCCATATGATAAAACGGTTGTAAATCACGTCCTAAATCAAACCATTCTTCAATATAAGTTTGTACTTGTTCTACAGCAGCTCTGGATGGTGAATGAATTGGAAATTCAACTTGAATCTGCTGTGCCCGAACGCCAATTTTACACAATATTAATTCCTGATTTATTTTAAGCAATTTATATAAATGATTATCTTTAATTGTGTGGAGCACCTCTTGATTGGATCTTGCTAAAAATAATAAACATTCCTCAAAGTTAAATAGTAATGGTGTCGGTAGCTCGAGATTGTATTGTGCATTAGAACTTGTCATTTCACTGCTCCTTCCATTGAAGATTTCGATATTCCGTAGGGGAACATTCTTTCAAACGCCTAAATATTTTGTAGAAGTTAGAGGGGCTGTGAAATCCAGTATCAAAGCAAATTTCCAAAATTGTTAAATTTGTCGTTTTTAGTAGATGTGCAGCTTTGTCGATTCTTATTTTATCTAAATAAGTTCTTGGCGTTTCAGCAGTTTCTTGTTTAAAGAGTCGTTCAAGATGATATGGGCTTATCCCAACGTTACTTGCAATCAAGTCCAATGTTAATCTTTGCTTATACTCCTTCATTAAAAACGCTGTGACCGTTTTAATTAATTGGGCATGCGGAGAATGCTCCACTTCTGGCTGACACCTTTTACATGCACGAAAGCCTGCTCGTTCCACCTCTTGCATATCTTCATAAAATGCGACATTGATTTTTTTTGGCTTTCTTGATTTGCAGGAAGGCCGGCAATAAATTTTGGTCGTTTTTACAGCCGTAAAAAATAAACCATCATACGTTTGATCACAAGCGATGATTTTATCCCACATTTCTTCAAAAGACAGATTAATTTTATTGTCCATAAAAGCCTCCTCTAATTGCAACTACTCATATAAAAAAGCTGTATCTTTCGCCTCAATTATTCGTGTCGCATCTTTTGTCAAATAGGAAATTATTTTATCTGATAATGCATTGCCAAAACTAAATCGCTTTACGCCTAATTGTTGCAGTGTTTGACAATTCGTTAAACCTGGCACAGACATTACATTAATGGGCTTCTCTATTGCTGAAGTAATAGCTCTTATTTCCTCATGCTTGGCTAATCCCGGTATAAAAACCCCGCTAGCACCGCTATCCACATAAGCTTGTGCTCTCGTCATTGTTTCTGAAAATGGTTGATCTAGTTGAAAATATGTATCCGTTCTTGCATTGATAAAAAAGTCTTGATAACCATTATTGTCTAACATCGTTCTCATTTGGACTAATAAAGCACAATGTTCATTTATTGCTCTTAGTCCATTTTGTTGTTTCAAAGAATCTTCAATATTAATACCTGCCACGCCTACTTCTGCTGTTCTTAACACATTGTCTAAAATTGTTTGCGTATCGGTTCCATAGCCAGCCTCAATATCTGCGGATACTGGAATGTTTACATTTTCCACAATAGTTTTAATAATGGCTAAATGTCGAGCAAAGTCTATATATTCACCATCTGGGAACCCAAGTGAATTCGCAATGCCCCAGCTCGTTGTGCCAATTGCCTTAAAACCAACTCTTTCAAGCGTTAATGCTGATAATAAATCCCACGTATTCCCTAATAGTAAGATATCTTGTGTCGCATGTAAGGCATTGAATTCTTGTATTTTGGTCATCGTTACATCCTCCTATCCTTAATTGCTATCATCTTATCAAGGATTTCAGCATTATTTCGTCCTCATTCTTGCTGTTATGGTCCTATACAGTAGTACATCATCCAATTATATAAATTCTATTTTAACTTTTGGTAAATTCAAATAACAATGGAAAGAATATGGTATATTACTTAAGTAATACTCTTCTTGAGGAACTAATTCCCTAAGTTTTCATGTATTTTGTTTGAAAGGATTTATATGGAGAGCAGGCGAAAGAAACTATGCAAAATAAACTTGTCAAAAGCGTCATCATCTTAAGTATCATGGTTGCTATATTCGGTATGCAATTGCTTTTCCCTTTGACTAGTCATGCTACCGAACTTGCAAAACCTATTGTATTAGGAAAGCACTATGATATTTTTCGTGATCCTTCAAAATCCATTGCGATTGAAGATATTTTATCAGGTCAATATGATCAATCATTTGAAAAAAGTACAGATAATTATTTGTTTTTCTGGCATACAAAAGATACGATTTGGCTTAGGCTGAATGTTGGTGACATCATCCAAGATAAACAAGCGTCCTATTGGTTTGAATCAGTAGATAAACTCGATAATATTGAAATGTATTTAGTAAAAGACGATGGTTCCTATACTGTACAAAAAAGTGGAATTGCTCATATAAAAGAGCAAAAAATCCATTACCGCTCTAATTTGTTTACCATTACTGATCCGACTATAACAGAAATTTATGTAAAGTTAGATGGCGCACTACCCATTAGCTTAATTTCCTATTTATCTACGACAGATAGCTTTATAGAAAAAACAATTTCCTATAAATTTTTCGTTGGTATTTTTTATGGCTTTATGTTGGCTTTATTAATTTATAATTTATTTTTATTTTTTTCATTAAAAGAAAAAGCCTATTTTTATTATGTCTTATATATGTGCAGTTTTATTTTCTATCAAGCAACGATGAACTCTTTAGACATCGAAATCGCAGGTCAATTTTTACCTGAATGGTTCTTTCTGCGATCGCTCGTTATAGGTGGCAATTTATTACTCATTTTTATGATTCTATTTTCTACTGAATTTCTTGAGCTAAAAAAATATTTACCGAAATTTTATCTCATTGCAAGAGGCTTATTATGGGTTGCCATCTTATCGCTGATAGCCGTATTCTTCATCCCGAACGTTGCCATTGTCAATAATTTTACGACCATTTTTGCTGTAGCCTTACTTTCATTTTTATGGTTATGTGGACTCCTTGTTTGGTTAAAGGGACAAAAAATGGCGCGTTTTTATTTGGTTGGTTGGACGGTTTTACTAGGTTCTGTTATTGTCCAAGCTTTGGCCTTTTTAAGTATCTTGCCATTTCATCCTCGCATTTTTGAGGATGTACCTGCCATTGGTGCTACTTTTGAGGCAATTTTTTTATCACTAGCCCTCGGCGATAAAATTAATCTTATTAAAAAAGAGCATCAAGAAATGCAACTTGTGTTAACCGAAACACTGGAGCATAAAGTGCAAGAACGAACGCAAGAGTTGGAGAAAGCGAAACAAGAACTCGAAAATATTGCCAATACCGATAAGTTAACGCAAATACCAAATCGCGTGCGTTTAGATTATGTATTAGACGAAGCTTTAACACTTGCACATCAACAGGCAACACCTCTATCTATTATCTTACTCGATATAGATTATTTTAAAGCAGTAAATGATGAGTTTGGACACCAAGTTGGAGATCTTGTATTAGTCAATGCAGCAGCGTTATTTAAAGATTCAATTAGGGCACAAGATACACTCGGTAGATGGGGTGGTGAGGAATTTTTAGTCATTTGTCCTGAAACTACATTACAAGAAGCAGTCCAATTGGCTGAAACGCTCCGCCAGCGACTAGAAAATCATACATTCCCTATCGTTCAGAGAAAAACAAGTAGCTTTGGTGTGGCAGCATATATTCAAGATGATAATGTAACGACGATGTTAACAAGATGTGACCAAGCGTTGTATCAAGCGAAAAATAATGGACGAAACTGCGTTGCCTATGTTGAGCAAGATAACAATAGCTTTGCCTGTCATGAGATGGCACTTAAATAATAACTTAAAAAATCCCTTCTAGCCTAATGCTAAAAGGGATTCTCTTTATTTTTGCCAATTATTTAGTTCCTTTAGTAATTCCGGCAGTTGTAATTTTTTTACATCGATTGGTGGTAAGGCATGAATAAATTCTTTACCGTATGATTTGGTGCTAATACGGCGATCAAGTACGATAAATGCACCCTTATCTTGCGAAGAACGGATTAAACGACCAAATCCTTGCTTAAAGCGCATAATAGCCTCCGGTAAAGATAGCTCCGTAAATGAATTGCGCTCTTGCATTGTAAGATGTTTGGCGCGTGCCTTAAAGACTGGCTCCTCCGGTGACGAGAATGGTAGTCGAACAACAATGACCGAAGAAAGTGCGTCACCTGGTACATCGACACCTTCCCAGAAACTATTCGTGCCAAATAGCACGGCTTGATTAAATTTTTGAAACGATTTAAGAATACGCATGCGACTACCGCCTGTCACACCTTGTGCAAAGAGCATATAGTCATCCAGTAGCTCACTATCTTGTATTAGCTCCACTGTTTTTCGTAGCATATCTTGTGCAGTAAAGAGCACAAAGCAACGCCCTTCCGTCATGCGTACAGTACGTGTAATGGCATGTGCGACTGCCTCAATATATTCCGCTTGCGTGACTTGTTGAATGTCTGGCATATCCGTGACGATGTATGCCTTGGCACCTGCATAGTACGACGCAGGTGCTTGTAACTGCATGACCTGCACGTTATCTGAAATACCGAGCTGCCGTGTAATAAAGCGTTCATTACCAGGGACAGATAATGTTCCTGAAGTCCACACGATACTCGCTTGTTTGCGGAGTGGTGTAATGACCTTTTCAATAATTGGCGTAACATTTACCGGCTTTTTATAGACATGAAGACTGCCTGGTACACTACGTAAATCAAACTCAAACCATACTGAATTATCCTCGTGTGGTAATAGGAAAATCTCCTCCCACTCAGCAATTTTCAGCTTCATTTCACGAATCCAATAATGCCATTCTGATAAAATATATAGTTCGTTTTTATCTAACTGCTCAATATTATTTTCAAAGGCTTTTGCTGCTTCAACCGCTAAATCGAGCCATTGCTGTACTAGTTTACTGACTTGCAAAAGCGGTTCTTTTGGTAAAGCTACATCCTCTAAAAAGAGCGTACATTTGCTACTAGACTGTTTACCTCTAATTTGTTGTTGCACTTTTTGCACGACAAGCTGGATGGTGTCATCAAAGACACGCTGTAGCCGTATAAATTGCTTGTCTAGTTGCTGCAAGCTATGCATCGGAATGCGCTGTTTCTTCTTAGCCGCCTGACTAAATTGCTGAAAGAGCGCTGTTTCCTCCATTGTACCAAGTTGACCGAAAACGTATTTCCATTGCGTATAGGAAAACACTGTTTCATCCTGTTGCATTGCTGCTTGAATCATTTGATGGGCTTCATCAATAATCCAACCGTCGATTTGCGTAAAAATAGGCGTTTGTCGAACTAAATCACTAATAACCATCGCGTGATTCGTTACGATACAATCGGCCGTCGCACTATTTTTTAACGCTTGCTCGTAGAAGTCAAAACCTTTTCTCGGTTTTTCATCAGGCACTTTACGGATTTTTTCTAAAAATAGCTGTCCTCCACCTGAAACATTGAGTTCGCTTAACACACCCGTCTGGGTTTTCGTCAGCCACACAAGCAATTGTAAAATGGTAAAAGTATCGTCATAGGATTCATCCGCATACGCCATGCATTGCTCGAAACGTGCAAGGTCAATATAATGATGCATACCCTTTAGAACAGCAATATTTACTTTTGTCTCCAGAATTTTTTCAATTTTCGGTAGTTCCTCTTCTACAAGCTGCTCTTGTAGATGTGCTGTGTACGTACTAATCGCGATCTTTTTATTGTGTGCCCTCGCATATAAAATAACCGGTAATAAGTAGCCGACCGTTTTACCTATACCTGTTGAAGCTTCAATGACACATTCTTCTTTGTCATTTAAAGCTTGCCAAATCGTATCCATCATGGCAAATTGAGCTGGTCGTTGTTCATAGTTTGGCATAGCCTTTGCCATCATTGCTTCTTTGTCTTTTGCAGTTTCAGGATAAGGTGCTAACTCGGGTTTCACAACTTGTTTTGGACGACCATCACAAATGGCAAAATTGCGATAGTAAGTAATGTTTTCATCAGCTTTACTTTGATGACGTTTTAGTTGTAATGCTTCAAAGAAAAGCTGCGATAAATTAGATTTTAATCGGAATGAGCGTTTATGCATTTGCTCAAGCGTCAGCTGCGGAAGACGAAGGAGTTCTTGCCAACTACGTTTAAACAGCTCAGCTGTAGCAAGTGCATCATCATCCGCTCTATGGGCATTTTCCAGTTCAATATTTAAGTCCGCAGCTAAATCACCTAGTTTAAAGCTTAAGGACATTGGAAATAAAATTTTCGCAAGCTCTACCGTATCCATTTTCTTACCATGCCATTTTGGTAATCCCGCTCGTTTAAACTCTGCTTGTAAAAAGGATAAGTCAAAATCAGTATTATGCGCGACAAAAACACAATCGGCAATTAATTCATATATGTAGTCCGCATGTGCTTCGAAAGGCAAGGCATCTTTAACATCCTCATCCGTTATATGCGTTAAATCTTGAATAAAGGACGGGATCGATTTACCCGGATGTATAAACTTTGTAAAGGTGCGCTCAATTTCCCAATCCTTCATTATTACAATGGCAATTTGAATCATCCGGTCACCATTTGCTGGAGAATGACCTGTCGTCTCCAAATCAACAATTGCATACTTTTGACTTTCCATCATACATCTCAACTCACAGTTCACATTAGATAGATGAATTTTATCATACATTCATCGATCTGGTCATCCTTGCGCCATTTCCAACCTAAATTGTGTGAGAATTGTGTGAGTGACTGGCACTCACACAAAAATCCACGTCGCTTGCTGTGGGAACAATGGCAGTTCCCTAAAAAGCTTCGTGGATTTTCATCGTAAATTTTCAGAATTGTTTCGGAATTGTGTGAGTGACAGGCACCTTTTAATATACGGTTGCTTCGGGTTCGTAGGCAATCATTTCTTTTATTGTATTGCCTTCTCCCATTATCGCTACTGTCGGTTTATGCTCTTGTGCCTCCGCATTATCTACATAAACATAGGAAATAATGATGACGATATCTCCTCGTTGTACAAGACGTGCTGCTGCTCCATTAACACAAATAACGCCTGACCCACGCTCACCTGCAATAATATACGTTTCAAAGCGTGCACCATTATTATTATTGACGATATGCACTTTTTCATTTGGCAGCATACCAACTGCATCTAAAATATCTTCATCGATTGTGATCGATCCTACATAATTTAAATCCGCTTCCGTGACAGTGGCGCGGTGGATTTTGCTATTCATCATCATTCGTAACATGTTATTTTCCTTCTTTCACATTAAAGATACAATTATCAATTAACCGTGTTTGCCCGATATAGACGGCTGCTGCCAAAAGAACTTGCTCCGTATTCGCTGTTACTGGCAGTAAGTCTGGGTAAGCCAATAATTCAATATAATCAATTTTGCCATGTGTTCGTGCTGTAATATGAGCCTTTGCTTTTGCCAGCGCACTATTTACATCCCCATTGGCTAAAAAACTGTCGCGAGCAAGTTGCAAAGCTTCATATATCGCCGGTGCTTCCCTACGATCTGCCTCGCTCAAGTAGACATTGCGCGAAGATTTCGCTAAGCCATCTTCCTCACGCACAATCGGCACGATTCGCAGTTCTAACGGGAAATGATAGTCCCGTACCATCGTCGCAATCAGTGCCGCTTGCTGCGCATCTTTTTGCCCGAAATACGCACGGCTTGGCTGTGTTAAATGGAATAAAATCGCTACAACTTGTAAAACACCATCAAAATGCCCTGGACGGCTTGCTCCGCATAGCAATGTAGCTTGCTCTCCTGCTCGAATACGAATACCACCATCATGCGGATAAATCTCTTCAACACTCGGTGCAAAGACTATATCGACATCTACCGATGCAGCCAGAGATGTATCGCGTGCTAAATCACGAGGGTAACTCT
Source organism: Lysinibacillus sp. NPDC097195 (assembly GCF_044762075.1). Taxonomy (NCBI): domain Bacteria; kingdom Bacillati; phylum Bacillota; class Bacilli; order Caryophanales; family Bacillaceae; genus Lysinibacillus; species Lysinibacillus sp. NPDC097195. Next base: position 1,740,463 of record NZ_JBIWDP010000001.1, read on the forward strand.
CAAAGTCCTCGTTTGGCCCAAATTGCGTCGGGTTAACAAAAATACTCATCACCACTAGGTCATTTTCTGCTCGAGCTTGGGATGCTAATGTTAAATGTCCTTCATGCAAATAGCCCATCGTTGGCACTAAACCAATTGTTTTTTGTGCTCGCTTAGCCGCTTGAATTTCTGCAGTGAGTGCTGGGATTGTTGTAATGACTTTCATTTATTTAACGCCTCCGTATAACTGGTCCAGCGCTTCATCTTTCATTGTAAACGAGTGGTTTAACGCCGGGAATGTACCATCCTTCACGGCATTTACAAAATTAGCAATACCACTGCTTGCTTCACTACCCATATCGGCAAAACGTTCCACAAATTTTGGTACATGATGTGAACCATAGCTCAGCATGTCATGGTAAACTAACACTTGTCCATCTGCTTCTATTCCAGCTCCAATGCCAACTGTCGGAATCATTAAAGCAGCCGATACTAATGCTGTTAGCTGGTGTGGAATGCATTCTAATACAACTGCACAAGCGCCAGCAGCTTCACACTGTTTAGCATCTTCAATCAGTTGTTTAGCCTGCTCAGCCGTTTTCCCTTGTACCTTGTAGCCACCAAGTACTCCAGCTAATTGCGGTTGTAAGCCTAAGTGCGCAACAACTGGAATACCAGCAGCTGTTAATTTACGAATAACCGGTAGTACTTCCCCTGCCCCCTCTACTTTAAGCGCATCAGCACCCGTTTCCTGCATCATCGATACTGCTGTTTTTAACGTGTCGTTAATATCACCTTGGTAAGAGCCAAATGGCATATCGACGATAACAAACGTATTTTTTGCTCCACGACGTACAGCTTTGGCGTGATGTACCATATCCGCTACTGTCACGGGCATTGTTGAAGTATAGCCTAATACAACCATCCCTAACGAATCTCCAACAAGAATCATATCGACGCCTGCTTCCTCCGCGAATGTTGCCGAAGGGTAATCGTAGGCCGTTAGCATAACGATCTTTTCTCCAGCTGCTTTCATTTTTAAAAAATCTGATGTGGTCTTCATTGTGTAGTCCTCCTTTTTTAAAGAAAGAAAACAAAAAGACCTTTCTATTCCTAAAATTGGACAGAAAGGTCATGTGTTCGTTCAATAGCATTTTACCTCATTATTTATGAGGAATAACTTTATTTACGCAGATAAAAACCAGCCGTTATCGTTATACTTACGGTTTAGTCTTTTCCTGTAAATCAAGTTATCTTTGAACGCATCGTTTTCTTCCGTCCCTGTCTATAAAAGATCAAGGCAGATATATTGTGATTTGTTTAACGCTTTTGAAGGTGCCGTTCACTAAGGATACTGCCCTTCAGCATTACTATAACAGATTCCTATGTATCTTCAACTATTTTTTCTATCAACAACCCCATCTATGTACTATAAATGGATTTTTGATTATTTTTTCATAAAAATTGACAATACCATACTATACGTCATATACTATCCATATACTATACAACATATAATATAAAACCTTGTATAGGTAATTGAATGTGAGGTGGAAACATGACATTTCAGCTTGGCTCCGCATTACTTGATGCTTGTGTACTCGCAATTGTAGATAAGGAGGATGCATACGGCTACTCGTTAACACAGCAAGTTCAATCTGTGATGGATATATCCGAATCAACGCTGTATCCAGTTTTACGCCGTTTACAAAAAGCAAACTACCTAACAACCTACGACCAGCCCTATCAAGGGAGAAATCGACGCTATTATCAAATAACCGAACAAGGACGTGTACGCTTGCTAGAGCTATTACAGGAATGGCAAATGTATAAGCAAAAAGTTGACTGTGTACTTTTAGGAGGGAATATAGATGGATAGAGCAGGCTATATAAAAAAGCTACGAGGGAAATTACGGCGTCTGCCAGCGCATGAGTTAAATGAAGCACTTGTCTATTACGAAGAATATTTTGATGAAGCAGGCCCAGAAAATGAGCAACATGTCATTCAACAACTAGGCTCTCCCTCTGTTGTTGCGTCACAAATAATGGCAGATTTCGCTATAAAGGATTTAGAAAGTACAACCGATTCTACAAAGAAAAATATGACCGCTATTTGGCTTATTATACTGGCTATTTTGTCGGCACCCCTTTCTTTACCATTACTTGCGGTTGCTGTGGCACTCATTATTTCGGTTGGAGCGGTTATTTTTAGTTTTGTAGTTGCGATTGTGGCAACAGTAGTGAGTATCTTTTTAGGTGGTGTTGCCGCACTTATTGGTGGTATTTTCGTCTTAACAGAGCACTGGCCAACTGCATTGCTTTTCATGGGCATAGGTTTAGTCGTAACCGGTTTTGGTGCCTTACTCTTCCCTGTCGTTGCTCGCTTAATAAAGAAAATAGCAGTTGTTTGCGTGGAAATATTGGCAAATTTATTCCATAAAATCACAAAAAAACATAAGGAGAGATTGTAGATGACTTCTCGTTATAAACTTATTGCTCTTTGTATCATTACTTTAGGTATTTTACTTGCAGTGATCGGTTTTTCCTCTGGTGGAAGATGGACTATTGTACAAGGAGATGACGGCTTTTCTGTTCCTGGAAAAAATGGGCTCGACCATAATACTTATTCGCTGGAAGCATTTACGGATTTGCGTATAGATAATGATTATGGAGATGTTGAAATCATTCAATCAGATAGTTATTCATTAGAAACAAACGTTATGAAAAATACAGACGTAACTTATAGCTTGAACGATGGGACATTGACAGTTGAAACGAAAAGCAAACGAAAATCCGGCATTTCGCTTGGTCTTGGAACGATGACAACACCATCTATCAAAATTACGGTGCCAAAAGATGCAAATTTAACGTCGATTAACATTGACAGTAATTTCGGTGATACCATTCTTAAAGGGCTTCAATACAAGCAATTAAGTCTTACTGGTGACTACGGCGATATTTTACTGAAAAATAGCATTGGCGAGCATACAGAAATTATTCAATCATTCGGTGATTTAACCGTTGCACAGTTGTTAAGTAATGGTTTTGTTGTGGAGAGTGAACATGGAGATATTGACATCGCGGGGACACTAAACGGGCAATCCGACATTACATCTAGCTTTGGAGATACCTCGTTACAATTAGATAATAAAAAAAGTGATGTAGGTTATGAATTAAAAACAAGCTTTGGCGAGGTTACTGTCAATGATGAAGATTACAGTAGCAAAACTTCACAGCTTCATGAAGGAGACAATCAACTCAGCGTTTCTCTATTACATGGAGATTTAGAATTATCTTTAAAATAACGTCAAAAGTGAAAAAGTGTTAGATTGATCACAGTCAATCTAACACTTTTTTGCTGCATTGTTACTTGCCTTTGCACAGCAAGTCTTAACCCGCTGCTTCGTTCTAACAGGCGTTACCATCAAAGGTCTTGGTGGATTTATAAAATTTTAATGTCACCAGAATAAATTGTCCGTATCGTTCCATCGCTTTGTGTAAGTTGAAGGACACCTTCATTTGTAATACCACTTGCAATACCTTCAAACCGTTCTCGTATTGTCGTCACCTCGATACGTTGTCCAATTGTACAGGACATTTGCTCCCATAGCTCTTTCATACTAGCGAAGCCTTCTTTAACAAATAGTTCAGTAAACTGCTCTAAATATTGTAATATCGATGCGACAAGCGCAGCACGGTTAATTTCCTCTCCTGCAGCTATACGTAGCGAAGTTGCAATATTGGCGATGTCAGGGGAAAAGTCATCCTCTAGCTGGTTGGCATTAATGCCAATGCCAACCAGTAGTGCTTGTACAACATCTGCCTCCGCCTGCATTTCTGTTAAAATGCCGGTGCATTTTTTGCCGTTAATCAGTAAATCATTTGGCCATTTAATTGCCGGTTCTACATGGGGATATAATGTTTTAATCGCCATTGTAACGGCCACAGCTACGACAAGCGTAAATGAGGATGCTTGTTGTGGTGATACGTCCGGTCGTAAAATAATGGTCATCCAAATACCTGAACCTTTTGCCGATTCCCATGGTCTTGACATGCGACCACGGCCTGACGTTTGCTCTTCGCCAATTACAATTGTTCCATCAGGGGCACCTTCTTGTGCGAGCTTATGCGCAATTGTTTGGGTAGAGTCTACCACATCATAATAGTGAACTTCCCGCCCAAAACGTTCTGTATTTAGGAATAACTCTAGCTGTGTTGGACTTAGGCTATTCGGTACACCTGTCAACACATAGCCTTTTTTCTTGACTGTTTCAAATGTATATCCTTCCTCCTGTAATGTCTGCATATGTTTCCAGATTGCTGTTCGCGACACCCCTAGCGAATCTGCCAAGTCCTGACCTGAAACCGCTTCTCCGTTAGCTGCTAATAACCGTTTTAAAATTTCATCCTTCATGGACATACTCATACTCAAACCAATCCTTTAGTATTTTTTATTCATCACAATTGATTTATAAACCTAGCTAAACGATTCTTCATCTAACAATCGTGTCATTTTAAATCAATATCTATCGTTATTATCTCCTATGAAATGCCTATAGAGTTTGCCATTCACGTTTTAAAATACTGTATAAAAGAGAATCTCGCCAGCCATCTTTTACTAGCAAAGCTTCACGTAACCTACCTTCGTTAGTCATGCCGATTTTTTCTAACACTTTCACTGAGCCTACATTTCTTGGATCACAAGTAGCAAAAATACGATGCAAATGTAATGTACGAAATCCAAATTCAATTAGCATTTTGGAAACTTCGGTTGCGTATCCCTTTGCCCAATAATCAGGATGAACAATATATCCTATTTCCCCTTGATGATTTCCAAAATCTCGAATATTTATTTCTCCAGCTCCGATTAATCGTTCCTTTTCCATAACAGCAAAAACAAAGCGGCTTCTTGGATTTTTCATAGCGTCCACTAGTACTTGCTTTACAAATTCTTGTGATTCTTTCTCAGAATTCGGACCCCAAGGTTGAAATTGACAAACAATTGGTTGTGAAGCATATGCATGTACCTCTTCCCAGTCTTGTTCTTTCATTTCCCTCAGTATGATTCTGTCACCCTTTAAATGGTTATTCATCCAGATCCCCCTCAGAAGTATGTATTTGAACTTTGTACTATTTTTACAAAAAACACTTACAAAAAGATAAAGCAAGTGACTTTTTAATGACGTATTTCAATGGTCACTTTTGTCACTTGCTGTATTATCAATTATTCATCCATCATAGAATAGTTTCGTTCAAACCAATTTTTTATTTGGCTTTGCTCATTTGCTAGCTCCCCGTTGACAACAGCTGTTAAAATCTTATGCAAAGCGTCCTTTAACCATGGCCCCTTTTTTTGACCAGACCATTGTAGTAAGTCCAAGCCATTGACATTTAGTTCTTGACGCTGTTGTAATGGCAGTCTTGCCTTTGCTTCGCAAATGTTCTGTTGCGGTATGTCAAATGGTTGTTTCAACTGAGCAAAGAAGTGTGCTGTTTCAAGCTCCGCAAGTGAATACGTAAAATAATCCATATTTGTCCAGCCATTTTGAAACGCCTGGTACGCACTTAAAACAGCTTTCACAAACGCCATTTCCTTATTCGATAAACGATAGGTGCGCAATACTTCCTGCCATTGCTCCCCCTGCAACAGTGCAAAAAATGCCCAGCCTGCAACTGGATTTTGAACAGTAAAGCCACGCCAATGTTCAGCTAGAAAATCTCCTTGCAAAGAGTCTATTAGTCCACTTTCCTCAAGCTTCTTCAAGCCGTTATAAACATCTTTTCCTATCCATAGCTTATCAAGTTCCGCTTTAATGCGCTCTTTAGCTACCCAAGCAATATCCGCGGCCTTTTGCTGTATTGCCTGTAATGTCAGCTCTTCGATTGTAAAGCTCAGCTGTGCTGAAAAACGGACAGCTCTTAGCATGCGCAGTGCATCCTCTGCAAAACGCACCTTTGCCTCACCGACTGCTCGTATTACACCTGCTTCAATATCTTTGCGCCCGTCATAATAATCTATATAGGAGCCGTCACGACGCATTGCGATAGCATTCATCGTAAAGTCTCGGCGTTGTAAATCTTGCTGGAGAGAACGCACAAAATGAACTTCTTCTGGTCTTCGATGATCGGTATATTCACCATCTGTGCGGTAAGTCGTTACTTCAACTGGTCCAGCCGGCACAATCACAAGTACTGTACCATGTTGAATACCAATATCAACCGTACGCTCAAAAACCGCTTTTACTTCTTGTGGCAATGCATTTGTCGCGACGTCTACATCATGTGCAGGGCGATTTAATATCGCATCTCTTACTGCACCACCTACGACAACTGCCTCAAAGCCAGCCTGCTCTAGTTGTTCAATAACTGAGAAAGCTGCTTGCCATTCTTTATTGTTTTGCATGATTTTTTTCCGCTACCTTTTCATACAGCTGTTCATATTGCTCGACAATTTTAGATGAATGGAATTTTTCACTTACAGCTCGCATTGCCGCTTCGCGGAAACTCTGTAATTTATCTTCATCGTTCAATAATTGAATAGCATAGTCCGCTACAGCATCCGTATCGCCTAATTCCACTAAATAGCCATCTACACCATGTTCAATGACTTCTGGTATTCCACCAACCGTTGATCCGATACATGGCACACCACAAGCCATTGCTTCTAACAATACAAGTCCAAAAGATTCCTGTTGCGATAGTAAAAGTTTCAAGTCACTAATCGCATACAATTCAGCTAAATTTTCTTGTTTGCCTAAAAATAGAACGTCCTTCATATAAGGACTACACTTAACTTGATCCATCACTCGATGCTTTTCAGGTCCATCCCCTACTAACAATAGCTTCGCTTTCATATTTCCTCGAATTTTCATAAATGCTTCGACAATATGAGGGAGGTTTTTAATTTTACGGAAGTTTGAAACATGAATAATTACTTTTTCATCTTCTTGAATGCCAAACTGTTCCTTTAAATTACCGGGATCTAAAGGACGATATTCACGCTCATCCACGAAGTTATAAATTGTTTCAATTGGCTTTTCTGTATCAATTAATTCGTAAGTTTGTTCTTTTAAAGACTCTGATACGGCTGTGACAATGTCGGATTTATTAATCCCGTATTTGATTGCTTGCGAAAGTGTTGAATCCTGCCCAAGCACGGAAATGTCAGTTCCGTGCAGTGTTGTCACAATGCCAATATTCTGCCCACTCATTTCTCGGGCTAGCACCGCACATACGGCATGTGGGATGGCGTAATGTACATGTAGCACGTCTAACCCTTCATCTTTAATCACGTCCGCCATTTTACTCGCTAATGCAATATCATATGGCGAATACTGAAATACTGAATAATTGTTCACTTCTACTTCATGGAAAAAGACGGTCGGATAAATTTTATTCAATCGAAATGGTACGCTTGAGGTGATGAAATGAATTTCATGCCCTCTCTCTGCAAGCATTTTTCCTAATTCTGTTGCAATCACACCAGAGCCTCCAACTGTTGGATAACAGGTAATGCCGATTTTTAGCTTTCTCATTCGATGATCATCCTTTCTTAAATCACGTCTTTTAGTTTCGTCGTTCTTGAATCAGTCTCCAATCCACAAAGCCCTCTTGTAGGCCCTTTAGTAATATTTCTGCAGTACCCATATTTGTTGCCAGTGGCACTTGGTAAACATCACAAAGACGGATAAGTGCAGAAACATCTGGCTCATGTGGTTGTGCTGTTAATGGATCACGGAAGAAAATGACCATGTCCATATCATTATTAGCGATCATTGCGCCAATTTGTTGGTCTCCGCCAAGTGGGCCTGAGCGGAAACGAGTAACTTCTAGTCCTGTTGCTTCTATAACACGTTGTCCTGTTGTACCTGTAGCATAGAGCGTATGCTCGTTTAAAATATCACGATAAGCGATAGCAAACTGTACTAAATTATCTTTTTTACGATCATGTGCAATAAGTGCTATTTTCATAAATATTCCATCCGTTCTTTAGATGATGTTTTCTAACCCATAAACAAGTTGATCCATTTTCATAACTTCTTCTACACAAAATGCAACACCCGACATAAAGGAATTTCGATTTAATGAGTCATGACGGATTGTTAGCAATTGGCCGTCTCCGCCAAACAATACTTGCTGGTGAGCTACTAGACCAGGTAAGCGAACAGAATGTATACGCATGCCGTCAAAATCAGCCCCTCTTGCTCCTTCAAGTGTTTCTTTTTCCTGTGGATGACCTTGTGTTTTTTGAGCGCGCACCTCTTGAATCAATTGTGCTGTTTTGACCCCAGTACCTGATGGTGCATCTAACTTCTGGTCATGGTGCATTTCAATAATTTCAACATCTGGTAAGTATTTTGCTGCTTCCTTGGCAAATTTCATCATCAGAATTGCCCCAATGGCAAAGTTTGGTGCAATAATGCAGCCTAACTGCTTCTCATTTGCAAGTGCCGATAATTCATCGAGTTGGGCATCAGTAAAACCAGTTGTACCGATAACAGGTCTTACATTTAAATTTAAAGCTTCTTTTGTATGATGGTAAACTGCATGTGGATTCGTTAAGTCGACTAAGACATCAGGTGCCGTTGCTTCAACTAGCTCCTGCATATCTGTAAAGATTGGTGCTGTATAGCTTGCTGGGAACATTTCTAAATCAGCTAATGTAGTGCCAACTTCTTTATAATCTAGTACAGCTACTAACTCCATTTTGGCATGTTTCATCACTGTATGTACAGCTTCTGCTCCCATTTTTCCTCTTGGTCCTGCAATGGCTACACGAATCGACATTATTCCTCTTCCTTTCTTGTCCAGCGATCCTTATCTCTCGTTTCAAATTTATGTATGACACGTAACAGCGCCTCATCTAATTTTATACCTTGAGCATTGGCAAAGCATACTAAAACAAAGAAAAAGTCACCTAATTCTTCTTCAATACTATTCGTCTCTTCGGTACTTTTCTTTTTTTTCTGACCGTAAACGTCCTGTACTTCGCGCGACAATTCTCCAAGCTCCTCCGTTAAACGTGCGAGTAGTTCAAATGGTGGGAAATAGCCTTCCTTAAATTGCCCTATATAATCATCCACACGTTTTTGCAAGGCTTGCATCGTTATTTGTTCTGTCATCCATTATCACACTCCTATTTTACCATCGTATAAAATTTACACCAATGTTGTCAAAAACAATAAAATAACAGATAATAGAATCCACTACTGCATAGTTAGAAACACAGGAGGTCTTATGTTTAAACAAATTAAAATTCGCAATATTATCGCAATCATGCTCGGAGCTGCCATTTATAGCTTTGGTTTTGTTCACTTTAATATGCAAAATCAACTCGGGGAAGGTGGTTTTAGTGGGATTACCCTTATTCTCTATTTTACACTAGGTTGGGACCCCGCATTACTAAATTTACTTTTGAATATTCCAATGTTTATTTTAGGTTGGCGCTTACTTGGCAAAAAGTCTTTTATTTACACATTAATTGGCACAATTTCAGTATCTATTTTCCTAAAAGTTTTTCAGAAATATCAGTTTACAATCCATTTAGAGGATGATTTATTCCTTGTAGCATTGTTTGCCGGTGTTTTCGTTGGACTTGGGCTGGGCATCGTCTTCCGCTTCGGTGGTACAACTGGTGGTGTGGATATATTAGCACGACTCGGGCATAAATATCTAGGCTGGAGTATGGGGAAAACGATGTTTATATTTGATGCCATTGTAATATTACTATCATGGCTAACATTTTTAGATGCACGCTCTATGATGTATACGCTAGTCGCTGTCTTTGTAGGTGCACGCGTCATTGATTTTGTACAGGACGGAGCTTATGCTGGGCGTGGAGCTCTGATTATTTCAGAGAAATCGAGTGCCATTGCAGATATGATATCATTGCGCATGGAACGTGGTGTTACGATTTTAGAAGGCCACGGACACTTTACAAAGCAAGCAAAAGAAGTAATATACTGCGTTGTTGGACGCAATGAGGTCGTGCGTTTAAAGTCGATTATTCATGAGGTCGATCCTCATGCCTTCGTGTCGATTTCTGAAGTTCGAGATGTTGCTGGAGAAGGCTTCACGCTCGATGATCAAAAACAGCCATTGCATTAAGCTTTATAAGACAAAATGAAAGTGTTAGATTGACCGCCGTCATTCTAACACTTTTTTGCTGCGACGTTGTTGTCCATTTCGGCGCTACTTGCCGCACAGCATCGTAAATCACAAAGATCACCGCCACTGCTAGCAAATGCCTGCCTGGCACCCGTTGGCGAAAAAAAACTTGTTATAGTGGAAAATCCACTATAACAAGTTTCTCTTAGTCGTCATTACGCATATTTGTAAAGATTAAAATTAATCGTAATAATTCTAAAACAGCTACTGCAGCAGCAGCTACATAAGTTAACGCAGCGGCACTTAACACTTTGCGCGCTGGACGTTCCTCTTCGTTTGTAATAATACCAAGTGAATTCATTTGCACAAGCGCACGCTTCGATGCGTCGAACTCAACCGGTAATGTTACTAATTGGAATACTACACCTGCTGCTAATAACACGATACCTAGTAATAACATATTTGATAAACCAGAGAATAATCCGATCATTACGAAAAACCACGATGCGTTTGATGAAATATTCGCAACTGGTACAAGCTTACTACGTAAAGTTAGCATAGAATAAGCTTCTTTATGCTGAATAGCATGACCTACTTCGTGGGCAGCAACAGCAGCACCTGCAACGCTTGCCTCATAGAAGTTACTTTCAGATAATGCGACCGTCTTTGTCGCAGGGTTGTAGTGATCAGATAACACGCCTTGTGTTGGTACAACTCGTACATCGTACAAGCCGTTCGCATCTAAGATCGCCCTTGCTACCTCAGCACCAGTTTGTCCCTTCATGGTACGTTCCTTTGCAAATTTATTATACGTACCCTTTACTTTCATCTGTGCGTACAATGGCAGTAGCATAATAATCGCAAAATAAACAATATACATGCCTGTTGACAATTTCCTAACCCCTTTCTAACTCGATACTATAATTTTATAGATATTTCTTTAATTGGGCAAATATTTGCGCCACCTAATTGAGAAAATTGCGATAAAAATACAAGCAATTGATAACCAGAAAGTGAAATAACCAATGGCACTTGTATAATCTGCTAAATCACGATACATTGGCATTTGACCAAAAACATAGTCTATGACATCGTTGTGCAATGTCCAAACCGCTGCAACGGCAATATGCCAATAAGAAAATACATATTTGCCGATGTAAAGAACACCTTGGAGTGCCATAGCAAAATGCGAGCCAATCAGCATCCAGCCTTGCCAGCCAATGGAGCCCGTTTCAACTAATGTCCAAAGATTCATCACATCTGCCCAAATACCGTATTTAACTAATGTGACAAGTGCTAACACTTCCATCAACGGCCATCTTTTCCCTATAATCCATGCAAACAGCACAAAACAGAAAAACAAACTAGCGGTTGGACTATCCGGTACAAAAATATAGAAAATCGGCTTTGTCATTGCTAATTGCCAACCGTACCAATAATAGCCGTAGATCGTCCCTAATATGTTGATAAGGAGCAATACTATTAAAAATGTTTTGTGCGTAAGGAGAAACCAAATATTTGCACGTGTTAGTTGCATGAAAAAAACTCCTTTTACCATCCGTCTTTACTAAGATGTCTTTTCCTTTTATTTTTATGTATGGATTGACGTCTAAACATCCAAGGTCTTCCTCTATGATACAACAAGATTCAAGACTTGCAAATTTAGTTTCCGTGCAAATACTTCATTCATTTTTCATTAAGTATATCGTAAATAGTCACTTAATTTTAATAGAAGCTAGAAAAAAAGAGTCAGTTTCCCGACTCTTTTTAAAATTATTCAGCTTTTAAACTTTCGATAAATTCCGCAAGCTTTTGAAGATCTTCATCAGATCCTGTCCATAAACCTGCTGGCATTTTACCGCTTGGTGAACCATTATGTGCAATGTCTTTAATTTCATCAGCTGTTAAGCCTGTATTCATCAGTGTTGGCGCACCAGCACCACCTTCTAAGCCTTCACCATGACATGTAATACATGCAGAGCCAGCATAGATTTGGTAACCTTCTGAGCCTTTATCAAACTCTACAGTTTCCACGATAGCACCTTGAATTTTTTGAGCTTCCCAGTCATGATTGACAACTGACTCCCAAGTTAAATAGAACATAGCAGCCAATGTTAATAACATAAACGCTGTTGGTAATGGGCGTTTAGACGGACGGCGTTCTGGACTCTTATCTAAAAATGGCATTAATAATAGCGCTCCAAATGCTAGACCTGGAATGACAATTGCTCCGATAATATTATATGGACCGGAAGCAAAAGAGTATTTTAAGAGTTGGTACATGAATAAGAAGTACCAGTCCGGTAATGGCGTGTATGCTCTTGTTGGATCAGCTGGCCCTTCAAGTGGAGATGGGTGAGCGACTGTTAACAATAAATAAGCGATTAAGAAAACAGCACCTACCATCCATTCTTTTAATAAGAAGTTCGGCCAGAAAGCTTCAGTTTTACCTGGATATTCGGAATAATCCTTTGGAACGTTCGGCATTCTGTGATTCGCTTTGATACGAGAATCGCCGACAAATTTCATTCCTTTTCCGCGATGCATAGTGTCCCCTCCTTTAAAAAATCATCGAACCGTCAAGAATTATTACAACGGCCCTGAAATTCCTTGACGACGAATCATGATAAAGTGTGCTGCAAGTAACCCAAACAATACTGCAGGCAAGAAGAATACATGAATCGCAAAGAATCGTGTTAACGTTTGAGCACCAAGAATAGTACTATCACCCGCTAATAATACTTTAATCATCGAACCGATAAATGGTACAGATGCAGCAATTTCGATACCTACTTTTGTAGCGAATAATGCTTTCATATCCCATGGTAATAAGTATCCTGTGAAACCAAGACCCATCATTACACCAAAAATACCTACACCAACCATCCAGTTTAATTCACGAGGTTTCTTATAAGAGCCTGTGAAGAATACACGAAGCGTATGTAAGAACATCATTACAATTACTAATGAAGCTCCCCAGTGGTGCATACCGCGTACGATTTCACCAAATGCTACTTCGTTTTGTAAATAATAAACTGATTTCCAAGCATTCACGACGTCTGGTACATAGTACATTGTTAAGAACATACCAGATAGAATTTGAATTACTGTGATGAAAAATGTTAATCCACCGAAGCAGTAAACGAATGCTGAAAAATGGTGTGCAGGGTTCACGTGCTCTGGCACTTCGTGGTCGGCAATATCACGCCAAATCGGTGTAATATCTAATCGTTCATCGACCCAATCATAAATTTTATTTAGCACTGAATTCGTACCCCCTTACAAATTAAACTAGAGTATTTGCTCTTGCTGGACCAATCATTAAATAACCATCTTTTTCTTGTACTTCAAATTCATCCAACGGACCTAGAGGTGGTGTACCTGCAATGTTTGCCCCGTTTTTCTCGTAACGCCCTGCATGACAAGGACAGAAGAATTGATTTGGGTGTGCTGAATCGCCATTCCAGTCCACCATACATCCTAAATGCTTACAAACAGGTGATAGCGCAATGATTTTGTCGCCTTCTTTGTAAACCCAAGCTACATTCGTAACATTAGATTTGTACCAAGCGTCAACTTGTTCATAAGTGAAGTCAACTTTAACTGGCTCTGTCGTAAGGTCAGCGACTTTATGTTCGGTTTTGATAAAATCTCCACCCTCATGCTTTTGTAAAACTGGGTCAATTGCAAAACGAACCATTGGCATCAACATACCTGCCGCCATAAATCCGCCAACACCAGTTAGTGTGTAGCTTAAAAATTGACGACGTGAAACTCGATTGTTACTCATCCTTTTCCCCCCTCTAACTTTAAAGGTCAGTCCAACGGACATACTTTTACAAATAGTAATACTAGGACATATCTATGATATATCAACTCCATAGCTTGGTCAATATAGCATTCTGTGGAAAACTGGAGAATGTGAACATTTATTGAAACAAATTGTTAATTCTGTGACCATTTGGTCGAAAATACAGGTATTACTTGACGCAACTGATCTTCGAGAATGGTATTTTTCACGCTCTTATCCATGGATTCTAATGGAATAGCCGGTAACCAAATAATATTTACAACATCTCCAATATTTGTCCAAAAATGGTCACAAGTAATGAAGAACACATGCTTAAAACCAGCAGTATGTAATTGACTTTCTAATTGCGCTGGCAATTCTTCACTTCTCAACGTCGTACTATACGAAAATGGTGGCATAACTAGCAAACGGCCTTTAAACTGTTGTTCAATAAAAGCTGTAAGCGATAGTAAAAAATCTGCTTCTGCACCACTTTGCTTCAATTTTTCCGCAGTAAAATCGATACCTACGAGTGGTATTATGGCCGTATCGATAAAATCTTTCTGTGCAAGGAACGATGTCACATCATTTGCATTAAAATACATCCAATAACCCCCCTACTGTTAGAAATATAAAAATGCCCTTTTCCACCCTTTAATAGGATAACCAATAAAAAGTGAAAACAATCATTCACTAGTCATGTTACCATATTGAGGTGGGTAAAGGGCATTCAAATTTTGCTTATTGAATCTAAGATCACTGTAAATTGGCAGTTTCTTTTAAAATTTGTAACAAATTAGACAATTCGTAAAATCGTTCTTCATCGCCTTTATCGAGGGCTTCATCAATTTGTGCGAGCAATTTTTCTTCTTGGAATACGAGTAAACTATTAGAAAGCAATTCTTCTGCCAACAAACGATCCTTTTCACTTACTATTAGCGTTTCTGGCATATAAGGGTTTTCTTCGAGAACTGCTAAGTATTGTGCACTTGGCGGTATATTCGGGAAGTTCAATTGTATATACATATCTTCTTGCTCATGTAAACGTAAGTCATGGAAAGATTTCTCAGCATCGGCTGTCATCACATTGCCTTTGTAAAAACGAAATGGTACACCTGTTGAGTCAACTGTAGACATCACCATTGCTCTAGGACAATAGTGTGCTTCTTCTACAAAGCGTATTCTTTTTAATAACTCATCATTACTTAATAAGTAATTTAAAATCCATACACACTCACGACGTTTTAATTGGTAATTTTTCAAAAACCAGCGAACAAATGCTTTTTTATCGACAACTGATACAGAAGCAGTCATACCCACTCCCTCCTTTACTCTAATTCTAAGCCTTCTAACATTTCTTGCCATTGTGGTTCCCCTGGCTGAAGCTTGATTAAATGACCAAGTACCTCTTTCACTTCTGAACGCTTGCCTTCTTCTAATAAGAAATAAACATATTTTTCTAAAAATGCTGCGTCTTCCTTAAAATCAGTATATGCCAAACGGTAAAATTCGTATGCACGGTCGTACAATTCTAAATTAGCATATGCTTCGGCTGCATAAGGGTATAATGTATTCCATTCAAAATCATTTTTTTGTAATGTCTCAAATAATTCAACGACATCCTCATAGCGCTCTTGTTGTGTAAAGATGGAAATCAGCGTTAACACTGCTTCCATATATTCAGGATCTAATGCAATGGCTTCACGCAAATAATTTTCAGCTTCTTCAGGCATAGCATTTTTTAATGCCATTTTCCCTGCGAATAGGAATAATGATTTATCGTATTCATCGCGCTTTAACCCTTCTTTTATAGCCGCATAAGCTTTTTTATTATCTTCAGTCATGGCATAGCTTTCCGCCAGTAATAAGTAAGCAGAGAAATAATCGGGATCTAATTCTTTTAAGTCCTCTAATTGTTTAATCGCCAATTCATATTTTTGGGACTGAAACGCAGCGTATGCAGCGCCAAATAAAGTATCAGGCTTCACTTCATCTTCAAGTGCTGCTAAATAATAATCTAAAGCTGTTTCATAGGCAGCCCCTGCACGGTATACTTCAGCAAGTCGTTCCACGAGACTGATGCCAGCAAATTGCTCTTGTTGCTCATTCAATTCTTCGTAAAGACGCGCAGCTTCTAAAAATCGTCCTGTTTCAAATAAGAGCTCTGCTTTAGCAAAATGTAATAATGGCTCATCAGGTAAGATCGCTAACGCCTCATTAATGCGTTTCTCAGCTACTTCAAATAGCCCTTGCATTTGGTAATAATCTGCTAGTACAAGTAATGCTTGCGGGTATTCTGGGGCTGTATCTTCGACTGCTAACAACATGTCTAACGCCTCGTCCTCATCACCAAGCTCCATTAACACGTTGGCACGATCAATTTTTAATTGTGCCTCCTCTGGGAATAAAAATTGCAAATGTTCCAGTACACGGTCTGCTTCTTTCATGTAACCATATTGCATAAATACTTCCGCCAGTGCGTAAATTTCCTCAGGTAACTCCTTCATTAAAAAAGTTTCGAGTAGCTGGTCTATTAATACTAAATCCCCTTGCTCAAGTGCTTGCATCATTTCAGTCATCGCATTGTTCACAGTCATTCACCTATTCTTTCTTATATATCTTTATGCTACAAAATATTTTCCCACGAAACAAGAAAAAACTCCCCAAAAGGATTGGAGAGTTCAGCGTATAAACAAAGTCGCAATACTTTAATGCTTATCTACCCGTTTTTTATGTTACTGCTGTTGATTTGCATTTCCGTGCTTGAGCGCACGGGACCCCTATCATTCAAAAGTAGGGGTCTTCACTCACCGTTCCAATCAACTTGCCTCTTTAATAGGTAAATTCTATTAACAAACAGTAGATGCAGGCTACTTTTTCACAGCTTCAATATGTTCGAAAAACGATGGGTAGGAAACAGCGATGCATTCCGCGTCATCTAATGTTACAGCTCCATCTGTTATTAATGCCGCCACAGCACCCATCATACCAATACGGTGATCCCCGTAAGTCTTTAAGCTTGCTCCATGCAATGCCGTTGGTCCTTCGATGATCATACCATCTTCCGTTGCTTCGATATGTGCACCAAGTTTTTTCAATTCATCTACTACAGCAGTAATACGATCTGTCTCTTTAACCTTTAGTTCTTCAGCATCTCGAATAACTGTCTTTCCATGTGCCTGTGTAGCTAGTAGCGCAAGAATCGGAATTTCATCGATTAATCTCGGAATCATCCCACCTTCAATAACTGTTCCTTTTAAAGTTGATGTTTCCATTGTAATTGTGGCTGTTGGTTCAGATTGACCATCTTCATTTGCTACGACAGTCATTGCCGCTCCCATATTGCGAAGCACTTCAATAATACCGTCACGCGTTGGATTGACCCCAACATTTTCTAAGACAATTTTACTATCGCGACAAATTGCACCTGCTACTAAGAAAAAGGCTGCAGAAGAAATATCTCCTGGCACAGATACATGTGTACCTGACAGTGTTTGTCCACCTTCAAAAGTAACAACACCATCTGTTACCGTAATTTTCGCTCCAAATTGACGTAACATACGCTCAGTATGGTCCCGTGACACTTCGGTTTCCCGTACTACTGTTGTACCTTGCGCGCGTAAACCTGCTAGTAAAATAGCTGATTTCACTTGTGCACTTGCAACAGGCATTTGATAGTCTATTGCTTGTAACGTGGTGCCTTGGATAGCAAGTGGTGTATATTGCCCATCGGCACGGCCTGTAATATGAGCCCCCATTTGGCGTAATGGATCAATAACGCGACGCATCGGACGTTTTCCGATAGAGGCATCTCCTGTCATTACGCTATGTACTGTGGAACCTGCTAAAATCCCGAGCATTAAGCGTGTTGTTGTGCCCGAGTTCCCTGTATATAACACTTCGCTCGGTTCTTGCCATGCTTCGATACCTGCGCTTTCGATTGTTACATCTGTTCCGCTTACCTCAATCTTGACACCAAGCTTGCGGAAGCAATCGATTGTGCTTAAGCAATCGTCACCAAGTAAAAAGCCCTCGACCGTTGTTTTCCCTGTTGCGATTGCACCAAACATAACAGAGCGATGTGACACAGATTTATCACCAGGAATTGTTAACTGGCCATGTAAAGATGGTTTATTATATTGTAATACTTTTTCACTCATAATTATCTCTCGCCTCCATATGAAGATAGAAAGCGCCGAGTAATCGACGCTTACTTCATTATATATAGCTACTTAAACATCTCATATTGACAGCAATATCCTGCGCTTTAAGAAATGTAAGTTTCAAAATTTGCGCGCTGTTGAATACATGCGGCTGCACGTTCACGATCACTTTCACTTTGCAAGCTAATAACCAAAATACCAAAAACATCTTCACGAGATTCGACGATACGTAAATTCGTAATGCTAATTTGTTCTTCTGCTAATAAGCCCGTTACCTCTGAAATGACCCCTGGATAATCAGGTACATCGACATACAAGTCAAACGATGTAAACATTGCTCCAGCACTAATTGGCAATTCATCACGTAGCTCTTTGGCAATGGCGAAATAGCTTTCAATATCGGCTGAGCTTCCTGTCAAGAGTAGCTCCTTTACACGATCCATTTCCATTTGCCAGCCTTCTAGCTGAGCAACTAATTCATCTCGATTTTGCAATGTAATATCACGCCATAAAATGGGGTTAGAAGACGCAATGCGTGTCACATCCCGGAACCCCCCTGCTGCAAGTGAGCGTGTCATTGGGTATTCACCATTTTCCCCACCTAATTGGTGCACTAGCGAGGCAGCAATGACATGAGGGAAATGACTGACTACAGCTGTCATATGGTCGTGCTCTCGTGCAGAGACGCTGACCACTTTTGCATGGGTAAATTTTAATAGGCTTTCTAGCTGTGCCATATTGATGATTTCTTCACCCGCAAGCGGTGTTAGCATATAATAGGCATTTTCAAAAAGATGTGCTTTGGCAGCTAGCACTCCACTTTTATGAGAGCCTGCCATCGGATGCCCGCCGATAAACGTAATGCCTAGTTCTCGTAATTCACCAGCTTTTTGCATAATCATTTTTTTCGTACTACCTGTATCTGTTACAATCACTTTATTTTTTAATGGCCATGTTTTTAATTGTTCCATCCATTCGAGGGTAGCATTGACAGGTGTTCCAAAAATAATAATATCAACCTCTGCTGCAACATCTTGTGGATTCGTCACAATATCATGGACAATATTTAATGTTTTGGCATGTTCACGGGTTTTTTCATCCATATCATAGCCAATAATTTTTGTTTCAGGCGCTTTTTGTAAAGCAAGAGCAATGGAGCCCCCAATCAAGCCTAAACCAATAACGAGCACTTTGCGTGTCATGCAAAAACTCCTTGTTCCTTTAAGACAGCTTCAAGATGCTCTAATAATGCCGCATTTTGGGCTTCTGTCCCAATTGTTACACGAATAAAGCCTGGCGCACCTAGCGCATTACCACTACGAATAATGAAACCACGTTTCATTAGCTCTTGGAATACAACATCACTATCCGCATTCGTGTTAAAGAAAATAAAGTTTGTATCAGATGGGTAGTATTTCAAATTATGCTTTTCACAAAAATCAACATATTGTTTTTTTCCTTTTTCATTGGCTGTACAGCAGTTTTTTATAAAGTCCTGATCGCTTAAAGCAATCGCTGCAACAGCTTGACTTAAAATCGTATTGTTAAACGGTGCACGTACTGGGTCCAGTTTCGCAATGACTGCTGGTTGACCAATGGCATAACCAACTCGGAAAGAAGCAAGACCATATGCTTTTGAGAATGTGCGCATTAATAGTACATTTGGAAACTCTTCAATTAATGGTAGTGTTTCTTTATGCCCTGGATGTGTCACATATTCGATATACGCTTCATCTAACACGACCATTACATCGCTTGGAACTTTCGCTAAAAACGCACGCAAATCTGTATCTGGAATAACAACCCCTGTCGGATTGTTCGGGCTACATACCCAGACGATAGAAGTTTGATCATCTATTGCTGCTGCCATTGCGTCTAAATCGTGTGCCCCTTCGATACAAGGAATTTTACGAACTTCCGCACCTTCAATTTCAGCATTATGAATGTATTGTGAGAAAGATGGGTCTGCCATGACTGTGTTCACACCTGGATACAACAGAGCACGCGTAAGAATTGCAATTATATCATCTGAGCCATTGCCAAAAAGAAGTTGTGTTTCTTTGACACCTAGATAATTGGCTACAGCCGTACGCAAGTTTTGTGCATAACCGTCTGGATAGATTGCGTGGTTTACTGCATTATTGTGTAAATACGCTGTTACCTTAGGTGAGCAACCAAATGGGTTTTCATTTGATGCTAACTTTACGACTTCTTGTAAGCCGAATTCACGCTGTACTTCTTCAATTGGTTTACCTGGCTTGTATGCTTGCATACCGTCCAATTGTTGTTTCCATTTCATCTCAAACATCTCCTCTTATTATTTAGCTTGGGCTAAATCTGGTCTTAATTTCACTGCATCATTTAAATAAATATGCTGGACATCTTTTTGCGCCATTTCTACATTCGCATGGATTAACACACGAATACATAAAGGTAAGGCATCTGGCACATCCATTTCATGCATACACATAACAGGGACATACTGCCAGCCGTCCATTAACCTTACAGCACGCGCTGGAAATGCTGATGTAATATCTGGTGTCGTAGAAATAACAATCGACGCTATATCCTCTACATCCACCTGATTGGCTGCCACAACTTCTCGCACTAATCTCGCTGTCTCATCCCATACAAGCTCTGGCTTGTCCAATTCAATTGTAATTGCACCTCTAAGTCCACGAATCATACAAGCACCTCCGCTAATAACTGTCGGAATTCGGCATCTACTTCTTTGCATTCTGCTAAGTCTATTGGTTGCACGAAAGGCTTCCCAATTTCTTCGAGTAGCACAAATTGTAATATGCCATATTCCGCTTTTTTATCCTTCAATAAATACTCGGTTAACTGTTCAAATGAATAATCATTTACCGCTGCAAATGGATAGCCATTTTTCAGCGCAAACTGTAAAAACGCAGTTGTAAATGCTCGATTCAATTTACCGTAACGCTCACTTAATAATAAACAATATACAAGGCCGATCATCACAGCTTCTCCATGTGCAACTGTTCCATAACCAGCCGCTGCTTCAATTGCGTGACCATAAGTATGACCTAGGTTTAAATATTTGCGCACAGACTGCTCCGTTTCATCCTCAGAGACGATTTTCGCCTTCACTTCAATACCAGCTTTCAGTTGTTTAGCCAACTCTGTCGTACTAAAATGGATTACTGATTCAGCAGCCATTAACTCATGTAGCCATGTTGCATTCGATATCATCGCATGCTTAATGACTTCTGCAGTACCTGAACGTACCTCTCGCTCAGGTAAACTTTCTATAAAGACTGTATCGTATATAACCCCTTCAGGCTGATAAAATGCACCAATCATATTTTTGCCTAATGGGTGGTTAATCGCTGTTTTACCGCCAACCGCTGAGTCATGTGCTAAAATCGTCGTTGGTATTTGGATAAATGGCACACCTCGCATATATGTAGCTGCAACAAAGCCTGTTAAATCTCCAACTGCTCCGCCACCAAATGCAAAAATAAATGATTTACGTGAACATTTTTGTTCAAGCAAGAAAGTTTGTGCTGCATGGTATTGTTCAAATGTTTTACAAGCTTCACCACCCGGTAGCACAAATACCTCAAAGTCATATGGGAAATTCGACTTGAAATATTCCCCTTGGGCAGCCCATACATTGGCATCTGTAAAAACAATAAGCTTATCTGCTTTTTGCAGTTTTTCATCAAATGTTTTAACCGCTTCGGCTAAAAATTGATGTCCAAGTACTACCTCATATTGATGTGATTTTGTTGCTACTGGAACACGCATTTTTAAAACTCCTTTGCGTAACGACGTTGTTCTTCAATTTGCGCTTGTAATTGTGGTAATTGATCACCGTGGAATTGATCCATAATAGCATTTGCAATTTCCCAGGCAATAACATGTTCAGCAACGACTGACGCTGCTGGTACAGCACAGCTGTCAGAACGTTCTACACTTGCTTTAAACGGCTCTTTCGTTTCGATATCCACGCTTTGCAATGGTTTATATAATGTTGGAATTGGCTTCATGACACCACGTACAATGATTGGCATACCCGTGGACATGCCACCTTCTAGGCCACCAAGTCGATTAGTTGCACGAGTATAGCCTTGTTCTTCAGACCAGATGATTTCGTCATGGACTTCAGAACCTTTTTTGCGTGCCATTTCAAAACCGATACCAAATTCAACACCTTTAAAAGCATTGATAGACAACATCGCAGCCGCTAATTTGGCATCTAGCTTGCGGTCATAATGAACATATGAACCTACGCCCGCCGGCATACCTTCGACGATTACCTCTACAACACCGCCAATTGAATCGCCAGCTTTTTTTGCTTCATCGATGGCCTCAACCATTTTCGCTGAAGCGACTGGATCTACACAGTAGCATGGGTCTGCTTCAACAATCGTACGGATTTCATCAACAGTTTTTCCTTCTATTAAAGAAGTGTCTGCCTTAATACCTACGATTTCTGTGACATGAGACACGATAGAGATACCCAGTTCATTTAATAAGGCTTTTGCAACAGCACCGACTGCCACTCGAACCGTCGTTTCACGCGCAGAGGAACGTTCTAACACATTACGTAAATCGCGATGGCCATATTTCATGCCTCCTACTAAATCTGCATGTCCTGGACGCGGACGTGAAATTTGACGTTTAATATCTTCTGGATTAATATCTTCTGCTAAAGGTTCTGCCCCCATAATTTTCGTCCAATGCTTCCAATCGTCGTTTGTGACAACTAGTGCAACAGGAGAGCCAAGCGTTTGTCCGTGACGAATACCCCCAACGATTTCTACTGTATCCGTTTCGATTTGCATACGACGACCACGGCCATGTCCTCCTTGGCGACGTTTTAAATCATGATTAATTTTTTCTGCTGTAATTGGTAAAAGTGACGGTAAACCCTCAATTATTGTCGTTAATTGTGGTCCGTGTGATTCTCCTGCTGTTAAGTAACGCATAAACGCTTTCTCCCTTCAACTCGCTAAAGTATGTATTTTTCACTATAACATATATTCTCTAAAAAAACAGTCCTTTTGCAAATGTCAGTCCTTGACTTTCTACTCGTCGGCGTAACATTATATGCGAATATTCTGAACGATTTCTATAAAAAAATATATATTTAGCCCAACTTAGATGACACTCAATAAACCTAAAAAATATTCTTAAAAAAAATACGCTTTTTGCTTATGACAAGCGAAAAGCGTACGATCATCTATGTCTAGTGTCTTGGCAGTTTATGTACGTGACAGTCCATGTTCACTGTACGAATGCTTTTCATCATATAATTAACTATTTTTTTCGATAGAAGAAAGTATCTTCTACCTCAAATTCATAACGCGATGGGTTGAAAATTTGTTCTGTTGAGCCTACAAATAATATCCCATCTTGTCGTAACGCTTTACTAAAGTTTGCATATATTTGATCCTTTGCCTCTTCGGTAAAGTATATCATCACATTACGGCATACGATTAAATCGTAATTGGCATCATAATGATCATTTAGCAGGTTGTGCTTTTTAAAGGTTACGCAGCGCTTTATTTCATCTTTAACTCGGTAGAAATTACCTTCTTGCTCAAAATACTTTGCTTGAATATCTTTCGGTACCTCTGCTAAAGAACGCTCTGGATATACACCTAGTTTTGCCTTTTGAATGACATTTTCATCTAAATCAGTGGCGATTATTTGAATTTGTGATAATGGTACTAATTGTGATAATACCATGGCTAATGAATAAGGTTCTTCACCTGTTGAACATGCGGCACTCCAAATTTTCAAACGCTTGTTGGATTGTAATAACTTCGGGAAAATTTTCTTTTGCAATACTTCCCAGCGCTTTCCATTGCGATAAAACTCCGACACATTAATCGTCATGCGATCTAAAAACTCGTTCATTAAATCGCGATCTTGCTCAAGTGCCTTTAGAAAATCAACAAAATTACGATAGCCCTTTTTCTCGTAGAGCGAGGTTAATCGTCTTTTCATTTGCGCTTCTTTATATAACGCTAAATCAATCCCAGTTTTGCGCTTAATACCTTCAACAAATTGTACATAATCAGACATACGGTCATCTTCCCCTCTAGCGTCGTATACCCATTATAGCGGAAAAATGCCTTTACTGAAATAGTCTTTCCTTTGTATTCAACGTTTAGTTTGGCGAATTTTTCTTTTCTTCTAACAATAGCACTTTCGAATGTTCTAATTCTAAACGCAGTTTTTCTGTTTCTTTTGTATAGGATTCTAATCTTAGTTTCTCTAATTCCACTTCTTGTTCAATGGTCTTTAATTTTAATTTTTGCCCTTTTGTCCGTGCATCTGTAAATATGCCAGCTAAAGCGACTATAAAGCCGCCAATAATAGCAACAATTGCAATTTCCATATTTTCACTTCCCCCTATCTATATAGATTATACGATAAAATAATTGAATGTTCTTCTTTTCTACTTAAAAAATGAAGGCAGTCTATTACCGCCTTCATCTAATAAAGTCATTACTTAAACTCGCTCAAATAGTAACATCATATACGCGAACAGACTTTAAGCAGCAGTTTACCACTTCGAAATTAAAGCAAGACTAGATAACCTAAATTTCCACATGATAATCTTTTAAATTTTCTCTCAACTTCGCTTTCATGAATTTTCCTACTGACGTTTTTGGTATTTCATCTAAAAAAACCACATCATCGGGAATCCACGTTTTATGGAACTGTGTGCGTAAACTGTTCAGCAGTTCCTCCTTTGTAAGTGAATCTTTGTACTGTGGTTTAGCAACAACACATGCCAACGGGCGTTCCAACCATTTTTCATGCGGAATGGCCACCACGGCAGCTTCAAATACTTTGGGATGAGTCATTAATGCATTTTCCAGCTCCACAGATGAAATCCATTCACCGCCACTCTTAATTAAATCTTTTGTGCGATCTGTAATTTTAATATAACCGTCAGGGGTCATAACCGCGATATCACCAGTATAGAGCCATCCATCTTTAAAAGCTTCCGCTGAGCGCTCATCTTTATAATATTCACTTGCAATCCAAGGGCCTCTTAAAGTAATTTCCCCCATTGTCTTCCCATCCCAAGGGACCTCACCGTGTTCATTAACAATGCGCATATCAAGTAGCGGCATCGTGATTCCTTGTGTTGTGCGAACGTGCATTTTTTCGTCCGACGTATAATGTTCCATATGGGTTAAGTACGTCGATAAACTAACGAGCGGTGACGTCTCCGTCATACCGTACCCCGTATAATACGGAATGTTTTGCTCCTCTTCGAAGCCCCGCGCAAGACCAATTGGTGATGCAGAGCCACCGCAAATAATGGAACGTAAAGAGGATAGCTTTCGGGGATGTTGCCGTTGCTCTTGTAAAACGCCGAGCCAAATGGTTGGAACCCCCGCTGTTAATGTAACATTGTACTGCTCGAACAAATCGAGTAATAGCTGTGGTGTAAACATCGGTCCTGGAAGTACTTGTGTTGCGCCAAAACAGACACTCGCAAACGGTAAGCCCCAGGCATTCGCATGAAACATCGGCACGACTGGTAAAACTACGTCACGCTCGCTTATGGCGATGCTGTCAGCAAGCCCTGCTGTCATACTGTGCAGGACAATGCTACGATGCGTGTAAACCACACCTTTTGGCATGCCTGTTGTTGCACTCGTATAGCACATACCAGCGGGAGCATTCTCATCTAAATCGTCCGGGAATTCAAAATCCTCATTCGCCACTGCAAGAAGTTCTTCATAAGAGAGCGCATTTGGTAGTGGCGAATTTTCTAATGTAACAGCGTCCCCCATTACAATAAAATGCTTTACTGTTTTTAGTTGCGACACGATTGGAGCAATCATAGGTATTAAATTATCATCAATAAGTAATATTTCATCTTCCGCATGATTAATGACATAGACGAGATGTTCAGGCGCTAGACGAATATTAATCATATGCAATACTGCACCTGCACACGGTACGGCGAAATATGCTTCTAAATGACGATGATGATTCCAAGCAAAGGTCCCAACTTTTACTCCACGCCCCATGCCAAGTGTTGTCAGTGCATCTGCTAACTTGCGAGTACGATTAGCAAACTCTTTATACGTAAATTCCTGCATCGTTGTAGCACTTGTTCGCGAATAAATTTTCTTCTTATGAAAAAAACGTTCTGCTCGGTTTAAAAAACTTGTCAATAGTAAAGGTGTATCCATCATATGCATACCATCGCTCCCTTTCGTTTTCACATTAAACTTGCTTCAACGCCAAAGCTGATTGTTGCTACAAATAAGATATTTTAGCCAATTACTTTCCAAGCCCGAAAATCCTTTTTATTTAGGTTGCATTCGAATTGCACCATCAAGACGTATAACCTCGCCATTAAGCATTACATTTTGAATAATACTTTCCACTAGCATCGCATACTCAGACGGTTTACCAAGTCGTTTGGGAAACGGCGTCATCGTAGCCAACGCTATGCGAGCAGGCTCTGCTAGAGACGCAAACATCGGCGTTTCGATTAACCCCGGTGCAATCGTCATTACTCGTATCCCCGAATCTGCAAGCTCCCTTGCAATTGGCAATGTCATGGCTGCTACCCCACCCTTGGAAGCACTATAAGCGGCTTGTCCAATTTGTCCGTCAAAGGCGGCCACCGATGCCGTATTAATAATAACACCACGTTGTCCATCTTCGTCAGGCTCATTAAACTGCATTTGTTCCGCTGCAAGACGAATAACATTAAAGGTCCCTATTAAATTAACAGAGATTACTTTAGAAAATACTTCAAGAGAATGGACGCCACGTTTGGAAATGACTTTACTTGCATCTGCAACCCCTGCACAGTTAACCGCTACGTTTATTCGTCCAAAAGCTGCAATCGCATCATCAAGTCCGGCAGTAACATCGTCCTCCTGAGTCACATCGACGCGGACATAGCGGATATTTTCACCTAATTCCGAAGCAAGTGTCTGCCCTCTTGCATCATTGACATCAAAAATAACCGCTTTTCCGCCATCTTCTACAATTTTTCGAACAGTCGCTTCTCCTAAGCCTGAAGCACCCCCAGTTACAACCGCTACAACCTCATGACATTTCAAGCAATCCAACCCCTTTACATTTTTTCGATAATTGTGGCATTCGCCATCCCCATACCTTCACAAATAGCGAGCAAACCATAACGCAAGTTTTCACGTTGCATTCGATAGAGCATCGTTGTTAACAATTTTGTACCAGTAGCACCTAGTGGATGTCCTAGCGCAATGGCGCCACCATCTGGATTTAGCTTTGCTTGGTTTGCACCAATCTCTTGTAACCAAGCTAGCGGTACAGGTGCAAAAGCTTCGTTGACCTCATAAGTATCAATATCTTCAATAGTTAGCCCCGATCGTTTTAAGGCTTGTCTCGTAGCTTCAATTGGTCCTGTAAGCATAAGTGTCGGATCTGAACCTATCACAACGCGCGTTATAATTTTGGCAAGCGGTTGAATGCCAAGCGCTTGTGCTTTTTCTAACGACATGAGCACGACAGCTGATGCGCCATCACTCATTTGACTTGCATTTCCAGCCGTGATAACCCCCTGCTCTTGAAAAACTGTTTTCAAGTCATTTAATCTTTCCATTGTCGTATCTATTCGAGGTCCTTCATCGATGTCAAATGTGTAAACCGTTCCGTCTTCTTGTGTAATATGGACCGGCATAATTTCCTCCTGGAAATGTCCAGCCTCTATTGCGCTTAAAGCTCGTCTATGACTTTCATAAGCGTAGTGATTCAATTGCTCTTTTGACAACTGCCATTTTGCCGCCATTTTTTCAGCTGATAGCCCTTGATGAATAATC
Organism: Lysinibacillus sp. NPDC097195; assembly: GCF_044762075.1. Lineage (NCBI taxonomy): Bacteria > Bacillati > Bacillota > Bacilli > Caryophanales > Bacillaceae > Lysinibacillus > Lysinibacillus sp. NPDC097195. Next base: position 1,768,320 of record NZ_JBIWDP010000001.1, read on the forward strand.
GTATAATTTTCTTGCAAACGTTTACCTTTATGGGCTGTTTGCATATTCGAAAACATTGGCACCCTTGTCATGCTTTCGACACCACCTGCAATGACAATATCCATATCACCAGCTAGAATCGCCTGTGCTCCAAAATGCACCGCTTGCTGGCTAGAACCGCATTGACGATCAATTGTGACACCCGGCACCTTGTGCGGAAAGCCAGCCATCAATAAAGCGGTGCGTGCGATATTTGCACCCTGTTCACCTGTTTGTGTGACACAACCGAAAATAACATCCTCTACTTGTCCTTTGTCGATACGTGCCCGCTTTACAACTTCTTGTAGAACATCTGCTGCTAAATCGTCTGCACGTACATCCTTTAATGCACCTTTACTGCGCCCTACTGCTGTACGCACTGCTGCTACTATTACGACTTCTCTCATTTTAATCCCCCTTAATTCTGAGATACCCTTTGCTACATTACGTTTAAGTTTATTTGCATGATGGAAAATATATACCGCTTTATGAAACGTTTAAATCTTTAATTTTCTGAAAATATAGTATTTATTTTACATGACAAAGAAGTTATTCACAATTCTATCTGTAGCTTAATAGAGATTAAGTAAAGTTAGATTATAAAAGGCGATTTCATGTAATTGGAAATCGCTCTCGCCTTGTCGACAAAAGTTCACAAGAAATTACTTTCGCTACCTTTTGTTATTGTTCCTATTGATTGCAGCGAAAAGCACGCACTTAACGGAACATAAAAATGACTATTTGCGATTGAAAACTATTACTAGCCCCATTTGTAAAGGCGAAATGATGGACCATACTTTCCTATTTTCTATATGAGTGAAGAATAAATAATGGAATAATGCACCTGTTTTCTCGGCATCAAAAAAACGGTAAGATATGTGAAGCAAACCTTACATTTGTTTACGGTTACATAGGAAGTGAAAAATTGTATTATATAGTACTCTCAATGGGATTATTGCTTGTTATTTCGCAAGTTATATTATTAATTTTTATGTATAAAGATAAAGAGTTGATTTCTTTCGATGGGTTTAAATCTCTTTTTGGCTTTCTAATAGGTGTTATAATTTTATCTTTAACCCTACCAAGTCTAAAATCAATGATTCAAAATAATTACGACGTTATTAGTGGAGATTGTACAATCGAAATTGATTCAATCGGTCGCTCAACATCTGCAACTTTTGAAATGATTGAAACAGAAGAACAATATAACTTTTTTGATATCCCCGAATTAGATGCATACGGTAAATCAATTCCATACTATTGTAAATTGACCGTTACAAAAGATCATAATTTTGAAATTGGTTATGAGATTTATGATGCAAAATCAGGAAAGTTTATTTTAAAAAACTAGAGACGAATGAAACCATCTCTAGTTTTTATTCGATTCAGCAAGAAAAGACCGTTTCCTTCGAAAAACGTGGGCTAAGGCCAAGCATTTTTCATTGCGTCATTGACCTTCATATTTCGAGTATTCGATTCATCATTTAAACCGAACTTCTCAGCATACTTACGCCTCGAGTTACTGTCGATTAAACTTAACTCTTCGTTTAGATCCATTTTGTTAAAAGACAAACAAAAACCCCCTAACTGTAATAGTTAGAGGGTAAACCGCTAATAGCGAGTATACTTTTGTACAATTCGGCGTTTTATCCGATTATAGTCCAATCTTTAACGAATTAAACTAAATCTTCACCGAAGAATAAACCGATTTCACGCTCTGCAGATGCAAGAGAGTCAGAACCGTGGATGATGTTGTGAGAAACTCCATGCATTAGTGTGTTTTCTGAGATTTCAAGTAACATGATTGATCTCATTTATACTCCCTTAAAATGGAATTATCAGATTCCTCTTCAAGTTTTTTTCTTTGCGAATAGCGTTTTTTTGAAGCTTCTACTCGCTTCTGAATTTGTTGTTTACGTTCTTCAGTTTGAGGATGCATCCAATTAGCCATTTCTGGAGTTATACGGACAACAATTTTTCGGCTTTCACTAGAATTACTATTCATCTTCGTCCCCTCCAATTATAAGTATGACTTCAAACTCTTCTGCTTCTTCATGACTAATGCAGACAGATTCAGATTCCATTGTTATGTCTATTATAGCAAAAATACGTTCAATTGGCATTAAAGCCTTGACAACAAATCCAAAATTATTGTCTCTGACAAATCCTTCAGCAATTCCTCGAGAAAAACTCCAGCTAGATAAAGTTCTTTGCTCATCAATTGTAATGGTATCTCCTTCTTGGAGGCCTTTTTTTACCCAACTTGGGCGGTGGGACCAACTAAAACCTCGATAAAGATAAACATCTTGAATTTTTTTGCTTGATAACAGCTTCTGGGTTACTTTATATATTGCTTCAACGGCTCGCTTTTGATTAACTGTTAAAATGGTTTTCGGTATAGGTAAATTACTGTAGTGTTTGTAGTTCAAATTTAACCATTCCGCAAGATATTTCTCCATACTCAATGAAATTGAGCTATTTGAATCACTTACCCACTCTGCACGTAATTCAAGAGCTGCATAAACAACCTCATCTGATTCTTCATACATTAAACTACACATATAGTCTTCAAAATATTCTCCCACGTTATCGTTGGTTATATACAAAAGTCCTTTAATACCATCAAGCGTAAGTCCACCATTCAAAATATTAATCCTCGCTTTCCTCGATACTAAATATTATGTAAGAATTTATTTTAACAATGTAGAACACGGCATTATAACACTTCTTTATTTACCGCAAGACAACAACGACTCTATTATCTAAAATTATACAATAAAATAAATCCATCTGTATTAGAGAAATAAAGGATACCGAATGATTACCTTTGTCTCGTAGTGCAAAAATTGCTCTACAATGAGATTTTCCATTACGCATTGTTTAACTTTACTCAATTAAATCATTTAGACAAACAAAAACCCCCTAACTGTAATAGTTAGAGGGTAAACCGCTAATAGCGAGTATACTTTTGTACAATTCGGCGTTTTATCCGATTATAGTCCACTCTTTAACGAATTAAACTAAATCTTCACCGAAGAATAAACCGATTTCACGCTCTGCAGATGCAAGAGAGTCAGAACCGTGGATGATGTTGTGAGAAACAGTTGTTGCGTAGTCACCACGGATTGTACCTGGGTTAGATTCTTCTGGTTTAGTAGCACCCATCATAGTACGTGCAAGTTTGATTACGTTTTCGCCTTCCCATACCATAGCGAATACTGGACCAGAAGTAATGAAGTCTACTAATTCACCGAAGAATGGACGCTCTGCATGCTCTGCATAGTGTTTTTCTGCTAATTCTTGAGGAATTACCATTAATTTTGCGCCTTTTAATACGAAGCCGCGACGTTCAAAACGGTCAACGATATCTCCTACTACTTGTCGTTCTACGCCATCAGGTTTAACCATTAAAAAAGTTTGTTCGATTGCCATGTTTAAAACACTCCTTAAATTCGTCTAACAGGTTTTACACCTACCGATAAATATTAACAAAAAATGAGCTTCAACACAACAAAAAGCTAGAATTTACGCTTGCCCATAAACAATGCGATGTCACGAAGCTTTTTCTTAATTGGATGTTTTGGTAAAGCATCTATTTCTTGTAAAGCTTTTTTCAAATACTTATCACTCATTTTATTAGCTTGTGTAATTGCATCAGATTTACGCACATATTGCAACATTGTTTGGCGCTCAGGCTCTGTTAACGTCCCCGCAAACACTTTAGCTAAATAGGGCTGCATGTGTGGATCATCTTTTAATAATAAAATCGGCAATGTAATATTACCTTGTAGTAAGTCACTACCCGCTGGCTTCCCTAATTCTTTATCTGTCGCCATAATATCTAATACATCATCAATTATTTGAAAGCTCATGCCTACAAAGTAGCCAAAGCGTTTCAAATGGCTTACCGTTTTTGCATCTACGCCAGCCGCTACTGCACCAATCTCACAGCTAGAAGATATAAGTAATGCCGTTTTTCTTTTTATACGTCTGAAATAATCCTTTAAGCCCTGATCCAATCTAAACTTGTCCTCGATTTGAATAACTTCACCGTTACAAATTTCCACCATCGTACGTGCCAAAATTTGATGAACAAGAGGATCCTCAAGTTTTGTAATGTACTCCAGTGCACGTGCAAATATAAAATCGCCCGTGTACATTGCTACTCTGTTATTCCATTGGGATTTGACAGTTGGACGTCCTCGTCGCATATCGGAATCATCAATCACATCATCATGCACTAGCGACGCCATGTGAATGAGCTCTAAAGGCACAGCCACATTTTTCATCTTTTCGATATCATAATCGCCAAATTTTGCGCCAAGCAACACAAAAATTGGTCGGATTCGTTTGCCACCAGCTTGTAATAAATGGAGAGAAGCATCGTTAATTAAATGCGAAGACGAATTCACCGCTTTTTCTAATTCTTGTTCGATGATATCAATATCTGACTTCAAATCGGAATAGAGTAGTTTTAACTTCATCTTTTCCACGCTTGAAAACCTTCCCCCATTAACGTACTTTTTTAAAGCCCATATGCATTGCCGCAGCACCGCCACTGTATGCTTTGTACGTTACTTTTTCTAAACCTGCCTCTTCAAACATTGCCGCTAGCTTCTTCATACCTGGGAAATCATTTGCGGATTCTTGTAACCAAGAATATTCTTTATAGCTTTTCGCAAAAATTTTACCAAATATCGGCATAATATATTTAAAATAAAAACGGAATAGTTGTCGATAGCCGGGAATCTCTGATTGTGATGTTTCTAAACAAACAACCATCCCACCTGGTTTTACGACACGATTCATTTCTTTTAAAACCTGTAAGTAATCAGGAACATTTCGAAGACCAAAGCCAATTGTTACATAATCAAATGTATTGTCTGGAAATGGTAATTCCATCGCATTTCCTTGAATTAATTCAATTTGAGGATAAGGCGTTATTTTTGTTTCGCCTACTTTCAGCATGTTATGACTGAAATCTAATCCTTTTACTTCGCCGCTTTCTCCAACGGCTTCAGCTAAAGCAATAGTCCAATCAGCTGTTCCACAGCAAACATCTAGCGCTTTCGAACCCGGCTTAACAGCCATGCGCTTCATCGTATCATTACGCCAGCCTACATGCATTTGGAAGCTAATAACACCATTCATTTTGTCATAGCTTTCAGAAATACTTTCAAATACTTCGTGAACGTGCTCTTCTTTCGATTTAGCCATTTTGAAAAACCTCTCTTATCCGTTTGTAGAAGCAATCGATGCCTCTACACGTGCTTGTAGAGCTTGTTTCACATCACTTTGTAAAAATGATGCTTGGTCAATCACCTGCAACAGCTCTGTTTTTAAACGGGCAATTTTATCTTGTAAGACGCTGTTAAATGTTGCGCCTGCTTGTAATGCACTTTGTTCAAGCGCTTTATTCATTAAAGATTTTTGTCCGTGCTGATACATCGCCCATTCTCTTTCTAAGCGTAATATTAATAAGCTCTTTTCCGTTATTGGAATATAATGCTGCAATGCATAAAGCTCAAAAAACTTTGTAATTAAGCCTGATTCTATATTGCTGATAGACGAACACCATTGTTCAACTGTCCGCTCTTCAGCCTCATATACTTTTATTTGATGTTCGCAACGTGCCACAATTCCTTGAGATAAATTACGTATCAACGGAACATTGCCTGACATTGCTAAAATTTCATAATATCTGCCACTATAAAAATCGCCAGCTAAAACGGTTAGCTGCTGTTCTTTTGAAGTAGCATCTAGTTCTTTTATATGATCATGTGCCGCTAATGCTGCATATACAATTCCAACAGTTATTGCAGCTTCCCTTTGCTCTTGTTGCCACTCTTCGCCATTCAAAAAGGGAACTAGCAAGTAAAACAGTTGATTTTCATCGAGCACAGGCACTCCTGTGTATTTTTGCAAAGTTCTATGACGAACATCCATGAAAATCTCTGTTTTTAACTGTGCAATTGAATTTTGAATGTATGTTGCATTCATAGACCTTACTCCATTCACTTTCAAATACGTTAAATCAACAAGACATAACGTTTGCTCACTGAGTCATTATAGCACAAGCAACGATGCGGAATAAAAAGTTTTTACTTATACCAACATGAACGGGCAGTAGAGCTCCCCCCTAAAATACCCAAAATTTTGGTAGGAAATCTACTTGCCCGTAAAAAACAGATTAGAACACATACTGATGAGGTATGTATCTCTGCAGTTTATAACTAACACCAGTATTGTCTGTAGCCTCTACTGTTGAAAGTTCATAGAAGACGATTATTTTTTCGCTTCGCTTTGGATAACACCATGTGCTGTATGAATTTGCGCTTTTCCACGAATTTTCATAGCAGAAGTATGCTCTGTAAATTGAGCAATCATAACTTCCCCTGCATCTAATTTTTCAGAATGATGGAATTTTGTATCCGTACCACGTGTTAAGCCAATAACATGGACACCATCTTCTTCAGCTTGAATTACTATATAATCTTGCGCCATTGTCTGTACACTCCTTAAATCCGACAAATTCTTAGTCCATCATAACATAATTAGACATGCAGTTTAAGACATTTGAATAAATGACAAAACTTCTCTTCGTTTTACTTCATCTTGTTCATAAATGCCGCGCGCAACAGATGTTACCGTTTTGGCTCCTGGCTTTTTCAAGCCACGCATTGTCATACACATATGTTCTGCCTCAATAACGACGTAAACGCCTTTTGGAGACAGCATTTCCATAATTGTATCCGCTACTGAAGATGTAATGCGTTCTTGTAATTGCGGACGACGTGCAATCGTTTCAACAGCGCGACCTAATTTACTTAAGCCTGCTACGACGCCATCATTTGGTATGTAAGCGACATGTGCTTTGCCGTAAAAAGGCACTAAGTGATGCTCACACATAGAATAAAATGGGATATCCTTAACTAGCACTAATTCCTCATGATCCTCATGGAAAACAGTTTTAAAATAATCTTTTGCATCTTCATGTAAGCCACTAAACATTTCAGCATACATTTTCGCAACCCGTTTTGGCGTATCTAGCAATCCTTCACGATGTACATCCTCGCCCACAGCTTCTAAAATCATTTTTACTGCTTCTTCTATTTTCAATAAATCAACATTCGACATTGATAAAAAACCTCCTGCGTATCAAAACATTACACATTTCCCTATGCATCGTAGCATATCCAAAAGTTAAGCGCAAAACGACTTACTTGATTTAAAAGAAATTCAACATAACTTCATCAATAACAACTCTCCCACTAAAAAAATGGGGACCTCTATGTATAGAAAAATTAAAACATTTTTAAATAAATGTCTGTTATTACGTTAAAAAGAGCAGCCTTCATGCTCGTTTACATGAAGACTGCTCTATGTAACTACTAGACGTGTATTATTTTACAGCATCTTTAAGCGCTTTACCTGGTTTGAAAGCAGGTACCTTGCTAGCAGCGATTTCGATTTCTTTACCAGTTTGTGGGTTACGACCTTTACGAGCCGCACGTTCACGTACTTCAAAGTTACCAAAACCAATTAATTGTACTTTGTCACCCTTTGCAAGAGCATCTTGAATTGTATCAAATACAGCTTCAACTGCTTTAGAAGCGTCTTTTTTAGAAAGACCTGCAGCTTCAGCAACAGAGTTTACTAATTCTGTTTTATTCACACCATTCACCTCCTCTCAAAGGGTCATGAACCAATTCTGTAAAAAGAGTAACACATAGAAAACCGCTACGCAACTGTATTCATTCATGATTATAACCAAAATATGCGTTTTTCACCCAAAAAACAAAAATAACAGGACTTTTCGCATAAGAACGAATAGCCCTGCACTATTTTTTTGCTCTGCATTTTCCATTTTCTCTCTATAAAATAAATGTCACCAATCCTCGATCTCCTTCATTAACCATTCGTTCAATTGTTTGACGCATACGTTTTTTAGCTGTAGGTGGCACTGCATTCATTTTATAGCGAATTCCTTCTTTTAACACTTCATGCAATGGTGTACCAAAAAGCTGTGTTTGCCAAAGCGCATCACGATCGTGTAAATAAGCATGATTTAAATCTTTTAGTAACTGTTGACTGTGGAATTCTGAGCCAATAAGCGGCGCAAATTCTGATTCCATATCAACACGAATAATATGATAAGATGGTGCTTTTGCCTTCATGCGTACACCGTAGAAGTTATTTTGCTTAATCAGTTCTGGTGCAGTTGGTTCGAATTCTTGCATCATCGGCAATGTTACGCCATAACCACTCGTATCTGCTTCAGTAATGGCATCTTTAAAGCGTTTTTGTGCTTCTTTTGCTTCGGCAGCCTCTTTAATGAATAGCAACCAATCACGCTTCGTTTCAATCGGTTCTTCCAACCATTCATTACAAACGGCTTTATATAATTCACCTTGTAAGGACACGCGGATAACCGCCGTACCGATGCCTGAATCAACATGCACCACTTCACTTTGATCAATAAAATCAATAGCTTTAAAGGCATCCGAAGCCTGTTGTACGTCTCTAATTTTCATTACAGACGACAGCACTTCTTCCATCGAATCAATCAATGCCACATTTAATGGGTGTGTAGCATCAAGCACATCTAGCCAATCTGGTTTCTCAACTTCAATCGTGCGAATTGGGAATTCAAATAATGCCTCTTGTAAAATATATTGAATATCAGAAGCACGCATTTGATCGATTGAAATTGCAATGACTGGCACATTATAACGTTCAAATAACTCATTTCGGAGCTGGACCGTTTCTTCACGCGCTGGCATTTGGCAATTTAATACAATAACAAAAGGTTTACCAATTTCTTTTAATTGTTCAACAATCTCTTCTTCCGCTTTTTCAGCTGCACGACGGCTAATACCATTTACTGTGCCGTCCGTTGTCACTACAATACCGATATTCGCATGATCACGAATCACTTTATCCGTACCAATTTTCGCCGCTTCTTGGAAAGGGATTGGCTCTGTATGCCAAGGTGTATGCACATATTTCGGACCATTTTCGTCCTCATAGCCCTTTGTTCCATCAATAACGTACCCAACGCAATCCGCTAAGCGAATTTGGAACGTCATTTCATCTTCCCCGACTGCAATACGAGTCGCTTGGGCAGGCACAAACTTCGGCTCAGCAGTCATAATAACTTGACCTGGTGAGCTTTGTGGCAGCTCGTCCTGTGCTCGCATTCTTTCTGTTTCATCCACAATATTCGGCAACACTACAGCTTCCATTACTTTTTTTACAAATGTTGATTTACCTACCCGAACTGGACCTACAACACCAATATAAACATCGCCATTTGTGCGCTCTGCAATTTCTTTAAATACTGCTTCACTCAAGGTTTCTGCCTCCTTTATCTACGCTTTTTCACTATATGCGCGCCCGGAGAGAAATATGAAAAGCTTCTCTGAAACATTGAACATTATATAAAGAATTTATCTTAATACTTGACGCTAAGGCGCTGCAATGTATGGTCGCTTTTGTCGCGAACCGAAGAAACTTTCGCTGTCTCGTGCCCGATTATGGATTACACGCTGTTTTGTCCTGAACAAACGAAATTGTGTGAGAATTGTTTGAGTGCCTGGCACTAAAAAAACCTCAAGATTCGATTTGTACCGAATCATTGAGGCTTTAAAAGGATATTAGTTAGTATCTGAGGCTTTATTTTCTTTTTCTTGTTCTTTAGCTGCTTCAGCTTCTGCTTCTTCTTTCGCTTTTTTCACATCTGCTTTGTAGGCATCCATCATATAAGTTGGCTCGCCGTTTTCGTCTACCGTGTAAGGCACTGAATAGGCAGGCACGACAGGATATTTATCGACAAGTAATTGACGAATATCATCGCCTGGTTTGACATCGGGCTTGTCTTCTTTTAAAAGTTGACCTAAGTCGATGGAATAATCAACATGCATTTCGCCATCGCCAGTCATAAATATCGGTAATTCAGCACCAGAATACGGACTTTTAACCGTTACATCTGTTTTATAGCCTAATTTTTCAAAGTTAATTTGGTATACATTATCAGCAATAGCACCTTTTGTTGGAATATACTGCGTACCTAATTGACGAATCGTAATCTCTCGCATACGCTCCGCAGAGTTTAAATCTACTAATTTTACTTCTGCACGGTTCTCTGGATCCCATATAATATATTGATAAATACCGCCTTTTTCATATGCATTCCCTGGTATTTGCGCAATATATTTTGGCATTAACTTTTCAAAATCGATTAAATATTTTATATAAATATCCGTATCCAATTCACTATTTTTTATTGGCACAAGGCCTCCTGTTGCTTCACGATATTCATTAACAGCACGTTGAACGGCCGCTAATTGATCGACATCTGGCACTTGATTTGCAGCCTTTTCTTCCTCAGGATAGGCGCAGCCACCTAACAATACAGCTATTACCGCAGTCAAAAGTAAAGCATTTAATTTTTTCATTACATGTTCCCCCTTTAAGCTGGCCAAGTGGCAATAATAAGTACCATTAAAAATGTTCCTAGTCCAAACAGTATGTATGCTAATAAATTGACGATTGTACGTAAAAAACCATTTGAAATTTTATTGCGGCCTACATAAATCAAACCAACAGAAATAATCATAAAGCCGATACAATAAAAAGATACCCACATGACATCTAGTGCAGGCATATGTGCTAACGGACCCATTTAAGTCAACCACCTTTCCTCCATGCTACGAGACAATCAACGTTAATTATACTATGCAGTTCTGGAAAAAAGAAGGCGCTTTCCTAAAAGGAAAAATGACATACTAGTCGATAAACAACATATTATTTTTTTGATATAAAGAAAAATAATTTATGCTAACACATACAGATTAAGGTAATAGTGACAGCATCCACGACGGAAGATACTATATCAAATTTTTACTATCGTTAGAGGTAACTTTTTCACATCATAAACTAATAACTGGATATTTTTTCAAAAAAGAGGCATCTCATATACCTTTTGAGATGCCTCTTTTGTGTCCATTTCATGACAAATTATTTTATTTTAAGTATATAGTGTTTTAAGCAAGCAATTTTAATGCATCATTTCATCGATTTCACGCTTTTTAACACGCATCATTAAAGCATCCACCGCTACTTTCGGCTCTACATCGTTAAATAATACGCTATAAAGTTCTGTTGAAATCGGCATCGCTACATCATATTTGTTAGCCAATTGATAGGCTGCTTTCGTAGTTCGTACGCCTTCTACGACCATGCCCATTTGATCAAGTACTTCTTGCAGTTTCATGCCTTTTCCTAACATATTACCTGCACGCCAATTTCGTGAGTGCACGCTTGTACACGTTACGATTAAATCACCCATACCTGTAAGTCCGGCAAACGTAAATGGATTGCCACCCATTTTGACACCTAAACGCGTAATCTCTGCAAGCCCGCGTGTAATGAGTGCCGCCTTCGCATTATCTCCATAATTTAACCCATCTGTAATACCTGCAGCTAATGCGATAACGTTTTTCAACGCCCCACCGATTTCTACGCCAATTACATCCTCATTCGTATAGACGCGGAAAAACTGATTCATAAACAAGTCCTGTACCTTCTCAGCTGCCTCAATATTAGCACAAGCCGCTGTAATGGTCGTTGGGTGATGTAATACTACTTCTTCTGCATGACTAGGTCCTGACAGCACAACAATTTCCTCTACAAACGCTGTTGGCAAACTTTCCGCTAAAATTTCCGAAATACGCTTTAAAGAATCGGGTTCAATCCCCTTTGACACATGGACAAATAATACTTTTCGATCTAATGTAGCCTTCATCTTTTCACAAGTTTCTCGTATTGCCTTTGTTGGCACGGCAACAACTATTGTATTGGAGTGGGCTACCGCCTCTGCAATATCATGTGTAGCATGCAAATTTTCCGGTAATATCGTTTCCGGTAAATACTTTTTATTCGTATGCTGCGTATTAATTTCTTCCGCCTGATCGGCTCTATGCGTCCAAACAAGGGTATCATGTCCATTTTCTGCAAGTACCATTGCCAGTGCTGATCCCCATGAGCCTGCTCCTAGTACACAAACTCGTTCCATTGCTATTCCCCCTTTTATTTCCTCACGACTATAGTTCGAACGCTACTGTATGTTGACATGCGCTTTTGCCTAGTCCTTTGAAAAAAGACGCCACCTGACAGCAATTGTCGGGTTGGCGTACGAAATGTGTAATATTTAGATTATGCACGTGCACGTGTAATTAAACGAATTGGCGTACCTTCAAAATCAAATGTCTCCCGAATTCTATTTTCTAAAAAGCGCTCATAAGAGAAGTGCATGAGTTCTGTTTCGTTAACGAATACCACAAACGTTGGTGGTTGAATCGCTACTTGTGTTGCATAGTAAATACGTAAACGACGACCTTTATCAGTTGGCGCTGGATTACGTGCAACCGCATCTTCAATAACTTCATTTAGGATAGATGATTGGATTCGCATCGCATGGTTTTCACTTACGCGCTGGATAATCGGTAAAATTTGATGCACACGTTGTTTCGTATTTGCTGAAACGAAAATAATCGGTGCGTAGTCTAAAAATAAAAAGTGCTCACGAATTTGTTGTGTAAACACATTCATTGTTTTGTCGTCTTTTTCAATCGCATCCCATTTGTTCACGACGATAATAACGCCTTTTCCAGCTTCATGGGCATAGCCTGCAATTTTTTTATCTTGTTCTTGAATGCCTTCTTCAACATTTAGAACAACCAATACAACGTCGGAGCGTTCAATCGCACGTAGCGCACGTAACACAGAATATTTTTCTGTCGTTTCATACACTTTTCCTTTTTTACGCATGCCGGCAGTATCAATAATGACATACTCTTGTCCATCATAGGCATAAGGCGTATCTATCGCATCGCGCGTTGTACCCGCAATGTTGCTGACAATGACGCGTTCTTGACCTAAGAAGGCATTTACTAATGAGGATTTCCCAACGTTTGGACGACCAATTAATGAGAATTTGATTACATCATCACCGTATTGATTTTCGTCTTCTTGTGGGAAGTGTTTTGCACACTCGTCCAATAAATCCCCTAAGCCTAATCCGTGCGAACCTGAAATTGGCCAAGGTTCACCAAATCCAAGTGCATAGAAATCATAAATCATTTCACGCATGTCAGGATTATCGATTTTGTTGACAGCTAAAACGACCGGTTTTTTTGTTTTGTATAAAATTTTCGCCACTTGCTCATCGGCTGCTGTTACACCTTCACGACCATTTGTCATAAAAATAATAACGTCTGCTTCATCAATGGCAATCTCAGCTTGTTGACGAATTTGTTCTAAAAACGGCTCGTCTCCAATTTCGATACCACCTGTATCAATAATATTAAAATCATGTGTTAACCACTCTGCCGAACTATAAATACGATCACGTGTTACTCCCGGAATATCTTCAACAATCGAGACACGTTCTCCAACGATACGATTAAAAATCGTCGACTTACCTACGTTCGGACGACCTACGATGGCTACTACTGGTTTCGTCATCTGTACTTCATCCTTCCAACTTCTTGTCTTTCGCTATTATACACGAAAAATGCCATTATATCATAACATATCCATCGAGGTGGATACTTTTTTTATTGTGCCAGGCACGGACACAATTCTCACACAATTTAAAAGCAAAGCGAGGATACAATTGTATCCTCGCCATTTGAGTTATTTAAAGTTTTTTAGTTGATCGCCAATGACATCCCCTAGTGAGAAACCAGTGTTCTCTTCTGGTAGTTCATAGTCGATTACTTCTTCAGCCTCAGGATTTTCTATTAAGTCTTTAATACTTAACGCAAGACGTCCTTCATCTACGTTAACTTCTAGCACTTTCACTTGTACTTCTTGTGCTTCTTTTAACGCTTCATGAGGTGTGTTAATATGCTTATGCGCAATTTGAGAAATATGCACTAAGCCTTCCACACCAGGGAAAACTTCTACAAAAGCACCAAACGACGTCAGACGCTTTACTTTCCCAACAAGTACAGTACCTTTTGCTGCGCGTTCTTCAATATTTGACCAAGGTCCAGGAATTGTTTCCTTAATCGATAATGAAATACGCTCATTTTCTGGATCTACAGAAAGCACTTTAACCTTTACTTCTTGTCCTTCTGATAAAACCTCACTCACATCACTTACATGCTCATGTGATACTTGCGAAATATGAACAAGGCCATCGATGCCGCCAAGATCAATAAATGCACCAAACGAAGCAATACGTTGTACTTTACCGTCCAACACATCACCAGCTTTAATTTGGTTAATCACTTGTTTCTTCTGAGAAGCTTTCTCCGATTCAACTACAGCACGATGTGATAAAATTAAACGATTTTTTTCTTTATCAAGCTCGACAATTTTAAAGTTCATTACTTTGCCTTTATAATCTTCAAAATCGTCGACAAAATAATCTTCTACTAGGGATGCTGGAACGAACCCACGAACTCCTAAGTCGACAACAAGACCACCTTTAACAATATCCTTTACTTCCGCTTCGAAAACTTCCCCAGCAGCAAATTGTTGTTCTAGTGTATCCCATGCTTTTAAGGCATCTACTTTACGTTTTGATAATACATAGTTTCCTTCTTCAACTTTTGTAATCATCAATTCTAACTCATCCCCAACGGAGATAGCGTCAGACGCTTTTTCAATGTGTAAGCTCGATAATTCACTTATTGGTACAATACCATCAAACGGTGCACCTGGAATAGAAACAGTTACCGCTTTTTCATCAACCTGCTCTGCAATACCTTTGACGATATCACCTTCGTTAAACGTTTGATCTGCATAGTTCATTTCTTCAGACATATGTAACCCTCCTTCGCATCTTCCCTTACTATTTTATTCGATATTGAAGACAAAGACAAAAATAAATCCTTTAAATTCTAAAAATGTCTGAAATTTTAGGATTTATACCATTTTTTCTTGCGCTAATTTTAAAATGGCTTGTGCTGCAGCATCAATTGAAAGCGTCGTTGTGTCTAAATAAATAGCATCCGCTGCTTGAATGAGTGGTGATGCTTCACGTTCACTATCCATTTTATCGCGCAAAGCTATTTCTTCTTGAAGTTTCTCTATTGAAGACGCTATTCCTCGTTTTTCATTGTCAATAAAACGGCGTCTAGCACGCTCTTCTACAGTCGCTGACATAAAGATTTTTAGTTCTGCATCTTTTAACACATGTGTAGCAATGTCGCGTCCATCCATCACAACACCACCATTTGCGGCAAGTTTTTGCTGCTGTGCTACAAGCAGTTCACGTACCTTAGCATGTGCTGCTACTTGTGACACAGATGATGTGACTTCGTTCGAACGAATGGCATCAGATACGTTTTCGCCGTCTAAAAAAACAAGTTGACCTTGAGGTGATGGCTTTAATTCAATTGTGCTAGCTGCTAGCATTTCTGCTAATTTTGCTTCATCATTTAAATGTATGTTTTGTTGCATTGCTTTATACGTAACTGCTCGATACATTGCACCTGTATCGATATACGTGAATCCTAATGATTCTGCAACGATTTTGGCGATAGTACTTTTGCCAGCTCCTGCTGGTCCGTCAATTGCAATTTGAATGTTTTTGTTCATCTATTTTCCCTACTTTCTTTCACACCATATTGTAACATACTAATAAAAAAAAGCCCTCTACAAGTATGAGGGCTCAATGGAATTTAATCATCAAATGGTTAATTCTTTACGGCGATTGACTAGCTGTCGTTCAAAGCAAAAACGTACGATATGTTGTTGATCAATATCATCCGTATCCGTTAACTGAATGGTCGCAATCGTCTTATCGTCCTTTTCAAATATTCGAACAACTGAAGCTTCAGTCACGACATAATTTACATCACCATTGGCAAACGGCAAGACAATCGTTAATTTAACGTCATCGCCATCTTTGAAGGCTACATCACCTTTAACGATTAATGCGAGTCCACCTGCACTTATATCTGTTGTGACTAACTGATACTTATAATCTTTAAATTGCACTGCCACATCGACTGGCGTCTCGACACGAACATATTCACGTCGTTGAATTTTGATAAACTCATCTTGGTGTGGGCAGTGCAACATAATCATCGGTATATTGCCCGCTTTACGCCCAATGACTTCCGTATTAAATGCAAAGGAATTATTATCTTCCGTTCGAAATGTTGCCCTAAATTCAGAACCATCTATTAAGAAAGCTGTTTTCTTCGTTGTAACATTGATTGGATAGTCAATATAAAGGATATTATCTTTTTGTTCAACTACTTTACAGCGGAATTTCTCAATACGTTCTGTATAAGTAGGTTCAAGTTGTAATAGTGTACCAATTTTTATTTCCATGAGCATCTCCCCGAACAATATATATGCCTCTATTATCGCACGGGATGGAAATTTTGGCTATATGAACTGGAAGCTTTTTCTTACCTTAGGTTAAATATTCTACTTTTAAAACATTATGATTTTCTGCGTCAATTACGATACGGAATGTTTCTTGTGTTTGCTCATCTCGCACTGCAATGACCTCATAGCAAAGTCGTTGCTCAAATTGACCATTATCCGTATAAATATTTCTCACTTCTTCCACACGCACATCATCATCAAAGAACGTTTTCCAATCAATTGGATTTGCCACTTGTGGTTTAATGGATTCCTCTTGTATATATTCCATTGCATTGGCACCAAGCAATTCACCATTATCTTTTGCAATTTTCAATTGCACACCATCTGCATAAATTAAGGCATTATCACCAGGATGAACGCGTGCAAACGTAACGTGCCAAGCTAAATGATTTTCTCGTGCTTCGACAAAGGCAACGTCCTTCATTTCTAAGCGTTGTAAATGTTCTTGTGCTTTTTTAATGATATCGTCTTGTGAAAGCTTTGCCTCATCAACAGGGCGCTCCACTAAATAGGATAGTAAATGTCCTCCCTTTTCCGTTAAGTCGACATAGCCTAAACGGATACCTTGGTGGAACTGTATGTGATAGAACGGATACGGTGCTGTTTCACTACTTTTTGTTACAGTAAAAGTCGCATCTTTAATAACCGGGAATAAATACTTTACTTTTTCTAATGCTTCTTTTTCCGTAATGACTGAATCTTGTAATGCTTTTAATTCTAATTTCTTCTGCCAATCTGATTCACTCAATGTAAGTGGGAAATCACTTTCTCCATAATCTTTTAAGGTCTTTTGAATATTATCAAATGATGTATTAGGATTTTTATTGTCTACTTGACGCATCCAAACATCCATATTGCCATCTTGCTTATAGTAATCAACGGTTGCTGTTGTCCACTCGTCTGATAAAGCTTGTAAGTTCGTCGAGATTTGAGGCATCTTTTTGCGCCAAGCTTCATAATCCCCAGATTTCGCTGTTTTTTTCGCCTCATCACCTAATCTTCCTAAATAACCTAACCACTGATTGGAAAGTTCTTGTCCAATAGGAATATTAGCCATTGATGAACGCACTTCAGAGCTTAAGCGCCAAATGGAATCTAACTCACTGTGAATCGCTTGTTCATCCTTAAATAATAAGGATTGGGAAACGGCTCTTTGTAAGTATGATAATTTTTCAGAGGCATCTGTCAATTTCTCAGTATACTGTGCATGGACAGTACGTTGTAAATTTTCTTTATCTCCATGTAAATCAATACTATATGCGCCTAATCCAATTACCGCTATCGTTAAAATAACGAGCATTGTTCTCATTTATTGACCTCCTTTCTTAAGAGCAGAAAATATGCTCACCTATTTGTTTTATTTGAGGACGAGACCAAATCCACTTACTAGTTGCTGTTTTAGGGTTAAAATAATATAGTGCATTCTCAGATGGATCCCAGCCATTCATGGCATCGATAACGGCTTCTTTTGCACGTTGATTTGGTTCCAACCAAATTTGTCCGTCTGCCACTGCCGTAAATGCTAAAGGTTGGAATATAATTCCTGAAATTGTGTTAGGGAAATCAGGACTTTCTAAGCGATTTAAAATAACCGCTGCTACTGCTACTTGCCCCTCATATGGTTCTCCCCTAGCTTCCCCATAAACCGCATTGGCGATCAATTGTAAATCGCGTTCTGTATACTTTGGTGGGATTTGTGTATTTGTGCCATTACTATTACTACTTCCACTACTATCATTATTGGCTGTACCGCCTCCAGTAGTGCCCGAATTTTTCACTTGCTGGTCAAGCGGGATGCCACCATAATAGGTAAATTGATTGCCTGCTTTTAATTGTGCTTTGACCCAAGCTTCATCATAATCCGAGAACCCTGTTAATGTTTTCTTCGTCTTTGCACCAGCGATTCCATCTACCGGTAGTCCGTATTTTTCCTGGAAATTTCGTAATGCCCAGTAAGTGTTGTAACCAAATTTCCCGTCAATTTTACTTTTATAAAATCCTAAGTATTGTAGTCTAGCCTGTAACTCAATCACGTCATCTCCATAAGCGCCACGGGTAATTTGTTGGTCGCTAAATGCTGTTGCGTTATTTTGTGGAATTGAGACTATACTAATCGCAATTAGGAAAGCAAAAAGCATGCTTAATAAACGCACAATCATCACTCCTTTTTTTATAGCTTGAAACAAAGAGCATATTTTATACATTTATAAAATAGAAAAAACGTAGAAATCTTTTTTTAGATTTCTACGCTTTTATATTTTTTTATGCATATGCAAATGTTGGACAAGATGATAATGCGCAAGCTTCACTTTACGCAAGCCAAACCACCATAAAAATAGCATAAACGGTATCATTAAATATACCCAATGGCCTTTAAATGATAATATTGTATTGTATAAAATGTGTAATACAACCGGTGCACAAAATGCCATTGCAATCATTTCTTTCGTCTTGGCATGCTTTGAAAATTTCGCACGTCCATAATAATAACCCATTACAACACCAAATAAAGCATGACTAGAGACAGGTAATAATGCGCGCATAAATGCAGTATTCAAACCAAAAGAAAATAAATATAAGACATTTTCAATCGTTGCAAATCCTAAAGATATACTTGCACCGTACAATATGCCATCATAAGGATCATCAAATTCCACGTGATTGTATAGAGCTATTAACAAAACAAACCATTTAAAAAACTCTTCAATAACACTAGAAAAAAGGACATCTTGCATATAAAGATATCGAAAAACCCCTTCCTCTGTTAATACATATTGTAAGAACAAAATAGGGAATGTTAAAAAAGCGCCATATAAAAACGTTTGCAGTAAAGTTTTTCTTGGCTCCGTTGCCATTTGATTGCGCAAATAGAAGTAACTAAAAAGCGCTAGACCGGGAGCAATGGCAGCTGATAAAAGAATGATCATGTTGCCGGCTCCTTTCAACAATAGACTACAATCATTATACCATGTAATGACAAAAAAAATTTTAAAAGGAGATTTATTTTTATGAGAAAAACAATTTTATTAATTCATACAGGTGGAACTATTTCAATGGCAATGAGTGATGAAGGTGCAGTGATGCCAAACAAGGAAAATCCACTTATAAAAGAGAGTAAAAAACTTGACTCGCTTGCAGAGATTCAAGAAGTGGAGGCATTTAACCTGCCTTCACCACATATTACGCCGAAAGAAATGCTTCATTTACGTAATTTAATTATGGAAAAAACTTCAACCGAGCATTTCGACGGTGTTGTCATTACACACGGAACCGATACGTTAGAAGAAACGGCATATTTTCTAGAATTAACAACCAATTTATCTATCCCTATTGTCCTGACAGGCGCAATGCGTTCCTCCAATGAACTTGGTGCAGATGGTGTCTATAATCTAGTGGAGGCCGTGCGAGTAGCGGTTGATAAGGAAGCACGTGACAAAGGTGTGCTTGTTGTAATGAACGACGAGGTCCATCTAGCTGTTAACACGACAAAAACAAGCACGAGTTCCGTCAATACATTCCAATCGCCTCAATACGGGCCAATTGGACTTATTACAAAATCGCGTATTTTATTTCACCACGCCCCTCTTCACCGCCAATATGTAGACGTACAAGGCTTAGAGAAACGAGTAGCGATGTTGAAAGTATATGCAGGGATGGAAGTAGATTTACTCGATGTTGTTCTTGCTTGTCAATATGATGGCGTTGTCCTCGAAGGGCTCGGACAAGGCAATGTACCACCTACAGTTGTAAAGGGCATTGAAAGTTTATTGGAACGAGGAATACCTGTTGTACTCGTTTCTCGCTGCTTCAATGGTATAGCAGAAGGTGTATATGGCTACGTTGGCGGAGGAAAAATGCTAGAAGACTTAGGTACTATTTTTGCGACAGGTATCAATGGTCAAAAAGCGCGCTTAAAGTTACTAATTGGGCTAAACAAAGTAGGAAATCCACTGGACTTAAAGGAATTTTTCTTATAAGAATAGGAATGCCTCCAATTGTTAGACAGAAGCTAACAATTGGAGGTTTATTGTTATGGTAACGTAAATCGCCACTAAATCAACGTGTAACGCCATTAAATAAAGTTAAACCGCCACCAAAACGGCTCAAATCGCCAGTAAAGTAACAGCCTAAAAAATCTATTACCTTTTATTCATCTACAGTTTGTAAATAGTATGTTAACAAATCATGTAAGCGACTGAACGCTTTATCAAAATCAGGTTGAATGACTGATAGCTGAATGAAATGTCGTTGCCTTAAATATTCACTATCGCCATGGACATATAAACCGTTTAATTTTAAATCGGTCGATATATTTGAGAGTCTCTTGGCACATTGTATAGTAACAATCATTGGATAGGTTGTCGTTTCTATACGATTGTCCATGATTGGTAACTGTAATAGCGCTTGGAAACGTTGCTGCAGTTCGCTATAGCGAGCTGGATAGGCTTGAAGAGCATGTGCCACATTCCCTACGAGTGATGCTGGTAATGTATAAGGAATTTCACCTTGCTGATAATTACCTAAATCCAAATATGCGGGTAATGAAGTAGAAGATGCTACCTGTTGTTGCGAAAATACAAAGGCCAATCCGCTAAGTGCACCTAATGCTTTTCCACTTACTGCTGTCGCTAAGAAACAATCGGCTAATGAAAATGGCATTGCCCCGAAAGTGCTAATACAATCTACGCAAAGCTTGATATTATAGCGCTTTGTCAACCGCGCAATACTTGCTAAATTATTACATGTTCCTGTTGATGTTTCCCCGTGTACTAATAATAACCATTGATAGGAGCCTGTTTGTAATAAAGTCTCGACTGATTGCAAGTCAAATGCGCTTGCCCACTCTTGCTTCACAATATCAAAATCCAAGGACCAACGCTCAGCCTGCTTGTATAACCGTTCCCCAAACTCACCATTTGTTAAAATCAGTCCATATCCCGCACGCTGTGCCTTGAGTTGCCCTAGCATCACCTCATTTGCCAATGTCCCTGTACCTACAAATGTAGCAATATGCTTTGCATTGGATAGCTCTAAAAGCTTGTAGCGCATTTGTTTATAAAGCGATTGAAATGCGTGAGATCGGTGCGACATGGCAGAATACAAAATAGGTCCTTGTTGTTTGACTGGCCCTGGATAAAATGTATAACTGTCATGTGCAAGTTTTTGTTGCAAAGATTGTTCAAATTGTTGTCTCGTTAATACCATTGGCAAAAACATAGCTTCTGCTGTACCGACTGCAGGTGCAAATTGCTTAAAGCCCATTTGCTTATACAACTTTTCTTCTCGTGTAGTACCTGATATAACAGCAGCAGAGTAGCCTTTTTCATAAGCAAACGCATTTAACGCCTGTGTTATTCTTAATAGAACACGCCCTGTTCGATACGGTATTTTCACAGCCAGCAAGCGAACCTCACAAAGCTTTGAACATATCTCTGTTGGTAAGTACTGTTCCACTTCTCCTATCTTTTCATCAATCGAAAACGGTCGCTTGTCTCGGAAAGCTAGCATGCCAATAAGCTCCGTTTCTTTATAAACAACTAAATAGGTATTTTCCTGATGAAAACGGTCGACTTTCCTTTTCAGTTCATTTGGTTCATGTTGCGGAATTTCTTCAACAAACGTTGCATAATTTAGCTGCGCAATGGCATCAAATTCTGCATCTGTCTGTGCGATTTTACACCAGTACATACATTCACCCCCTTAATCTTAATGACTCCTTTATATTGGATGCATGCTTTATTAGCATACAAATGATTACTATGAACATCGGTATGTATAGCGGTAACTGACCTGTTAGTACCACGGCTTCTATGTAAAACACAAAGCCACCTAACATGCCAAGCGTCAGACTTCGTGTAATAAGCAATACAATGGCTGTACCGACAATCATCATGGAAAATAAAGCTGGTGATAATGTAAGCCCTACGCCAATAAACGTTGCCACGCCTTTACCACCTTTAAATTTCAGCCATATTGGATACAAATGCCCGACAATAACACAACAACCAGCTACAATTATTGCCCATTGTTCCATATGCCAAAAACTTCCCAGTAACACAACGACAACACCTTTTAAAGAATCCCCTAAAAATGTCCACATAAATGCAGCCTTCCCTAGAACACTACCTGCATTGCGTGCACCTAAGTTTTTACTTCTTTCCTTCTGTAAATTAACACCATATACTTTTCCAACGAAAAAAGCCGTTAAAAAGTTTCCAATACTATAACTAACGAGCCAATATAACCAAGTCATGTCATGTTTCCCCACCTTTTCATTGCCCATTGTAAAAAAAGCTGTATAAGCAATCACGCCTATACAGCTTCTTGTCGTTATAGTCTTTCTGCTATGGCTTGTGCGATACACTCACCATGGTAGCGTCCATTTTCAATAAAAATTTCATTGGCATTGTTTCCAGCTGCGATAACTCCAGCAATAAATAGCCCTGCTACATTGGTTTCCATTGTTTCAGGATGACAATATGGTCGACCTGATTCCTCGTCAATTGTCACACCCATCGCTCGAATAAAGGAATGATCTGGATGATAGCCTGTCATAGCAAAAACAAAGTCATTTTTTATTACTTCTTCACGACCATCAATATTCAAGACCACTTCATGCTCTCGAATTTCCATCACATTTGTTTTAAAATGCATTGTGACTTCTCCGTTTCGCACAAGGCCATCA
This sequence comes from Lysinibacillus sp. NPDC097195, assembly GCF_044762075.1. Classification (NCBI taxonomy): domain Bacteria; kingdom Bacillati; phylum Bacillota; class Bacilli; order Caryophanales; family Bacillaceae; genus Lysinibacillus; species Lysinibacillus sp. NPDC097195. Next base: position 1,791,436 of record NZ_JBIWDP010000001.1, read on the forward strand.
AATTCAGGTAACACCCATGGCTTAACACTTGGAGAATAGTCACTACCCCGGTAAACAACTGTGACACGAGCGCCAGCCTTGTTTAACTCTAATGCTGCATCGACAGCTGAATTTTTCCCACCAATTACAAGAACATCCGTATCAAAAAATTCATGCCCTTCTTTAAAGTAATGGTGCACTTTCGGTAATGCCTCACCTGGAATATCCATATAGTTTGGATGATCATAATAGCCTGTCGCAATGACAACATAGGATGTTTCATAAACATCTTTATCTGTCGTTACCGTAAACTTTTCACCATTTTTCACAACACTACCAACTTTTTCAAAACGGTTAACTTGAATATTTTTCAAGCGCACAACCTCGCGATAATAAACTAGTGCTTGATTTCGTTTTGGTTTGCGCCCCTCAATGATGAATGGAACATCACCAATCGCTAAACGTTCACTCGTACTAAAAAAAGTTTGATGTGTCGGATAATTGTAAATGGCATTGACGATATTGCCTTTTTCAATAACGATTGGTCGTAAACCAATATTTTGTAAAGATATTGCTGCAGCTAAACCACAAGGGCCTCCTCCAACAATAATTGCATCAACTTGTTGCATTGTTTGACACTCCTATCAATTAACGTCTGCGCATTAAACACAGATGCTACGCTTTCCATGCAAACTATTATCCTTCCTGTAACAAAAGGCTACAGTTGCATTTTAAAAAAACTTTCGTATCCATTATACGCCTTCTAAACATTTTTGGTTGTTTATTTACCCGAAATTTCAATGTCAATTATATGGCATTCAGGTTTCGCACCTAAACGTAATGGCAATAGTGTTGTGCCATAGCCGTTACTCACAAGTGTCATCACTCCATCACGTTCGCGATATGAACCAAGTGGATGAACACCATATGGACCTACTCTTATTTGCCCTCCGTGCAGATGTCCACCGATCATTAAATCCGCTCTAAATTTTGCCCGAACTCTGGCAAAAACACCTGGATTATGTGAAATAAAAACGACGAAATCATCCTCATCTATTTTTTCAAAAGCCGCATCAAAACTATATTTCATCGTCGAAGTATCCTCAATCGCATTGAGCCAAAAACGATTCTTATTTGGCAACAGTACAGCATCATTCGCGATAATTGTAACCCCATGTTGTTGCAAAATATTGCGAAGTCTCTCTTCCCCTACTTCTCTATCATTATTTCCCCAAACAAAATAAGTAGGGCCTAATGGCGTTAATAAATCAAGATTATCATGAATACGTTGTATCGGCGTGCGACCATCAGCAAAATCTCCACCGATAATCACCGCATCAAATGTCCCTGTTAGTCTTTCAATCATTTGGCGATTTATTTTCCGTAAATGCGTATCAGAAATAAAAAACAGCCGTAGCTTTTCTTGTTCACCTTTCAGTGATAATTGATGATGCACGACATTATTTTCGTGTGCAACCTTCCACATATAGAGTAGGAAGGCGATAACTATTAATAGTAATAGTCCAATATATAGCATACCCTCACTTCTCCTTATGACAGCAAAAAGGCGATTCATTTTGCAGTAGAATCGCCTTTTTGCTCATCAGACGTTTACCTCAACCTTATCTTGGTGTTGGCGTTTGTCCTTTATTTTATACTAGAAAACCAGCATTGCCAAAGAATGACACTGTTTTTTCTATGGTAGTTTAATGACTTGCCCAACAAATACTGTATCATTAGGCATGCCGTTCGCAGCTCGAATTTTCGCTAACGTCGCTTCACTACCATCACCGTAGTACTTTAATGCAATACGATATAAATTTTCATTTGATTTCACTGTATGTGTTTTGGCATTAGCAGCGTTTTGTTTTGCCTGTTCAGCTTTACGTGCTTCTTCGGCTTTTTTTGCTTCTTCAGCTTTCTTCGCCGCTTCTGCCTGCTGCTGTGCTATTTTCGCTTGTTCGGCTTTTTTTGCCTCTTCCGCTTTCTTCGCTTCTTCAGCAGCCTTTTGTTGCGCTGCTAACTTTTCAGCATCTTTTTGTGCCTGCTCTTTAGCTTGTTCATTTGCTTTATCATCTTTGTCTTTGTCAGATGATGTGGACGCTTCTGCTTTACTGCCAGTCTTATCAATTTCTACAACAGAATCCAATGTATCCTTTTCAGCTTCTTCAATCGTTTTACCAGGATCATAGAATTGCACAAAATAAATTAATATAGTTAATGGAATCAAGATAAATGCAACAAAAAGTATTGTCATTAAAGGAAATTTACGTTGTTTTGTCTTTTTCGGCTTTTTGTTATTGCTTCCATTTTTATTCATTCTAGAAACTCTAGATAGATTTTGCTGTTCTTGTTGTTCTTCTTCAAATGACTGGCGATGTTCTTCGATTTTATCACGATAGTCTTCTTTACTCATTCGACTTTCCTCCAACCTTGCTACGCATTCTTCTATCATTCTATTATGACGAATTTTGCGAAAAAAGTAAATGACCGTAAGTTTTGTCTAATCGCTTAATAAAAGCTGTTTTAATCGACTTTGCCATGCAACCATTTCTACCTTCTTCACTTCCTGAGCGCGTACTATATTGATTTCATCATAATCGATTCCACAATTTTCACAACAGTTTTCAGGTTTTTTTTGCAATTTTTGCCCAAAATACCCGACAAGCTGTTCACGAATACAGCCTTTTGTCTGAGTAATTTTTAACATTTCATCAACCGCTTGATATTTTTCAAGTGCAAAATAATTAAGACGCGCTTTCACTTGTTCAACAGACTCCTGATGATACCAGTAATCTAGCACCCGAAAGGCGGTTTCACTTAGCTCACCATTTTTTAACATTTGTACTGGCTCTACATGCTGCAATAAAAGCTCTTGATAGCGATCGACATGACTTGCTGACGGCAAATCACCTGTTACAACAAATTTCGCAAGTTCGTCGTCACCATCACTATAAAGTAATATTGCTAGTGCTGGCTCACCATCACGACCTGCGCGACCGATTTCTTGCATATAATTGGCGACATTCGCTGGCATTGTTTCATGAATTACTTGGCGGATATCTGCTTTATTAATGCCCATACCAAAAGCATTAGTCGCTACAATCCAATCTAACTCTCCATCAATGAATTGCTGCTGAATAAATTGACGATCATCTGCACTATAACCAGCATGATAAGTAGCAGCACGTATACCTGCTTGCATAAATATTTCACCATATTGCTCTGCACGCTTGCGAGATGACATATATAAAATACCTGGTCCAGCTGTTTTCTTGACATGATCAATTATCCATCCTGCTTTATCCGCCCTATCCTCAAACACTACACGCCCGAGGTGAATATTAGGACGATCGACATTATACATAAATTCAAATGGAGCATTGAGCGATAGCGTCGTTTGAATATCCTTCACAACTTTTTGCGTTGCAGTGGCAGATAGCGCTAATACTGGGGGACGATTGTTTTGTAAAAACCAGTCACCAATACGTAAATAGTCTGGACGAAAATCAAATCCCCACTGCGAAATACAATGTGCTTCATCGACTACGATTAGACCAAGCGCCATTTTCGCCAACTTCTCCTGCACCTGTTGTTGCAAAAGCATTTCCGGTGACGTAAATATAAAGCGATATTGCTCGAGATAATGAAGGGCATAACGTTTTTCATGTGTTGCTAAAAATGAGTTTAACGCTATGACTCTTTTTTCACCCATTCGTTTTAATTGTTCTACCTGATCTTGCATTAAAGATAATAATGGCGATACGATCAACACGGGCTTTTGCAATACATATGCTGGCAATTGATAGCACAGCGATTTGCCCATGCCAGTTGGCAATAATGCAATGACATCTTGCCCTTTAAGAATGGCTTCAATTACTTCTTTTTGACCTGGTCGAAATGTTGTATAGCCGAAATGCTTTACTAATGTTTGCTCTAATTCCATCTATACTTCTCCTTTCGCGAGGACAAGTCTGAGCTGGAAATAGCTTAGTTCATTTACTACATCATGCAACGCCTTTAATTTCTTTGTTTGGTATTGCTTGGATGCCTGCCAAACTTTTTCCGCTTCCTCATATGAGACGAATGGACCAATCGAAAAGTTCGGTTCATTCATCGCTAATTCAACTAAATGATCTTCAATCGTACTTTGTTTCAATCTTCTTATTTGCACAATTTGCTCAACAGAATAACCTTGTTCATATAAATAGGCGGTTTGCTGGGCAGAATCTGTCAGCAATGCCTTCACACGCAGTTCAGCTGCTATTTTGCTAAGTAACGGATAGTCTTCTGTTGCATATACTTCATTCAGTAGTGTATGTAATAATTCAATAAATGCTAATTGACTATCCAGTACCATTTCCTTGCGTTCACCCGAAAGTTGTTGCCACGTCCAACCTGGTAAACTATGACCGCTTAGGCGATAAAGGAAGAGTTGTTTATTCGCATCTGCTATTGGTATAGCAGTTAATGCACGCAGACATTCATCAAATAATTGTTGTTGCAATTGCCCCGTTTGATACTGCTGTTCTTGTAAAAAAGTACGTACCCATGACTGCACTTGTACATCTTTATTAATAGGTGAAAATGAGCGAATTCCTTCTTTTTGATAAGACAAACTTTGTACAATTAGAGATAGTCGAGCAAAAAAGATATGCTCGTTTCCGCGATAATGCCAGCCGTCAAATAAATAAGTAGCTGTTTGCTCTGCTCGTTGCAAACCTAGCTTTTTCATGGAATAGTGACCTGATTCCTGCATATTTAACCAACTATATTGCAAAAAAGTAGACACCGCTTCGTCAAATGTCGCACGAGGGAGTTTTGGCAGTAATCCAAAATAGTTATGTAACTGAAATAGTCCAACATCTTGAATTGTCTGGCCTGAGCGCTTGCCTCTAAGGATGTGATACGCCGCTGAAACTGTTCGTTCATTATTTAGTTTTTGAAAGATTTGCAATAAAATTTGATAAAACATTGAAGCAAATTCCTCCAATTTAATAGTATTAGGTTGAAATGTCAGTTAAACATCTTTAAAATGAGTATGAAGCTTTGTAGGACCATCGTAAAAGGAGAGAAAGAAATGGCTAAATACACAATTGTTGATAAAGATACATGCATCGCTTGTGGCGCATGCGGAGCCGCAGCCCCCGATATTTATGATTATGATGATGAAGGAATTGCCTTCGTTATTTTAGATGATAACATGGGAACTGCTGAAGTTCCAGAAGATCTACTAGAAGACATGCAAGACGCTTTTGAAGGTTGCCCAACTGATTCAATTAAAGTGGCAGAAGAACCTTTTGATGGCGATTCTTTAAAATTTGAATAGTAATATACCATTACTACATAAAGGCATCCTTCATTAGGATGCCTTTTTGCATGCCCTTTTTAACAGCAAGGCCTAATGAGCATAAGTCTCTTTTTCATCTTGTTATTGCAACGACAATTTATGTATGATAAGATTTTAGTAGTTGGTACTAATAACAGATATTATTTCGTAAAGGGGTTCTTATAAATGATGGATAATTTATTACAATTAAAAGATAAAAACATTGTCGTAATGGGCGTTGCAAACGACCGCAGTATTGCTTGGGGAATTGCAAAACGTTTATTCGATGTAGGCGCTAATGTTATTTTCACTTATCGCCAGGAGCGTTCATTAAAAAAATTACAAAAGCAACTTGAAAACTATGGCCAAGCAGATGCACTTGTTGTACAATGCGACGTTAATAGTGATGAAAGCACAAAGGCTGCTTTTGATACAATTGGAGCAAAAGTTGGCGTTATCCACGGTATCGTCCACTCAGTAGCATTTGCTAATGCAGAAGATTTACACAATCGCTTTTTAGAAACAACGCGTGATGGTTATGCGTTTGCGCAAGATACAAGCGCTTATTCTTTAATTTCAACGACAAAAGCAGCACACCCATATATGACAGAAGGTGGCTCAATTGTCACAATGAGTTACTTAGGGGCAGAACGTGTGCTTGATGGCTATAATGTAATGGGTGTTGCCAAAGCCGCATTAGAAGCTTCAATGCGCTACCTTGCGGCTGATATTGGACAAGACAATATCCGTGTTAATGCAATTTCTGCAGGTGCTATTCGTACATTAGCAGCTAAAGGTGTTCCATCGTTTAATACGATTTTACACAAAATTGAAGAAACAGCACCATTAAAACGTAATGTGCAACAAGATGAAGTAGCTGATATGACAATTGTTATGCTGTCACACCTATCACGTGGTGTGACAGGCGAAACAATCTACATCGACGCCGGCTACAACATTATGGGTTAATCGCTTTTATAGAGATAAAGTGTTAGATTGACGACAATCAATCTAACACTTTTTTGTTATGGATGTAAGCTATGGTGGTGCTTTCCGCTCTATGCACGATAAGCTCTATCCATCTTGTGATTCTCAACTTGGCTTACCTTTGGCTGTTCCCTCAGATGTCACTACCATCAAACCAGTTCCTTAATAGGAACCCTCCTCTACAATCAAATGCCGATTTTCCGCATTTCCACCATCAGCTTATCTATTTTGCTATCTATATTTGTGTCATTAAATCGGTTAAAGTGTAAGTCATTCACAATTTCCCCATCACGCATAAACAGTACACGATTAGTTCTCGCTGCAATCTGCGGATCATGCGTGACAAGTAGTACCGCTGTTCCTTGTGCATTAATTTCCGTGAGAATATCCATTATATCTTGTGCTGATTTAGAGTTAAGTGCACCTGTCGGCTCATCACCAAAAAGTATTTGGGGATTGCTAATTAAAGCACGGCAAATTCCTGCACGTTGTAGCTGTCCACCAGAAACCTGTGTAATATCTCTCTTTTCTAATGCACTTATCCCTACTTTTTCCATTAAGGCGTGCGCCTTTTTCTTTATATTGTCTACGCTTGTTTTGTTATTGCGCATCGCAGGAAGAATAATATTATCCAATATATTTAAATTTTTTAGCAACGTTGGTTGCTGAAAAACAAATCCCATCTTTGTTCGCCTTAATTCAGCAAGTGTTTGTTCACTGAGTGCGGATAAATCCATTCCTTCAAAAAACACTGTGCCAGCATCTATACTGTCCATTCCACTTAAAGCATACATTAGTGTCGATTTTCCAGACCCTGATGGACCCATAATCGCAACAAATTCCCCTTCGTTTATTTCAACCGACACATCTTTTAAAACTATATGCTTTTCCTGTCCCTCGCCGAAAGTTTTACTAATGTGGTCTCCGAAAATTATTTTCTTCATAAACTACTCCTTTATATTGTCGGATATTTTGATTTTCCCGGCGCCTGAAGTACTCAGTATTGTAGCTAGTAGTACTGAGCATGCCATTAGTAGCGGACAAAGCAAGTAAGCCGCAATCGGATTCACCGCAAATGTAAACGATGAAGCGCCAAAAGATGAAATAACCGCACCTGCCAGCAAATTACCAAGTGTGTTCGCTAGCAGTGTACCCATAACAATGCTGATGATTAAAACGAATAAAGAACGAGCTGCATACTGGACCGTAATATCCGCATTTGTAAATCCTAATGCTTTCATCACGGCAATAGCATATCTATCCTTCGCAACTAGCATTTTCATAAACAACATCGTGACCAATACAGCGGTAAACAGCGCAACGGCTATGGCAGTTCGAGAAGCCTTGCCCACGGCATCTATTGTTGAGCCAAATGTTTGGATAACGTAATCATCTATGGCTGAAATTTTGGCATAAGGAAAATGGCTCGCATACGCTGCCATTCGATCTTCCATTAAAGCTTTATCGGAAAATTCCAGGCAAAATACGCTCCACATGATATTTGTAGAATGGTCGGTAAACATAGCCTTTGCGGTTTTTCCGCCGTTTGTGATATCAGAATAGATGCCGCTTATCGTAAAATTCCGTTCTTTCCCCGCAATTATAAGTGTCATGCTATCGCCTACTTTTTTAGTTAACTCATCGGCATTTAACACTGATAGTGCTATTTCGTATTGTGAAGTGGGCGCTCTTCCAGTTGAATATTTTATTGGAAATACGGAATGGTCTCCAAGTTCAATTTTTATATTATGCTCTGTGCCATCTTCCATTTTTGCTTTAAATGTTTTGGTTGTCAGAACAGTATGCTTTGAAATACTACTATCATTGTTTATAGTATTTAAAATTTGTTTCGTTTTTTCAGCCATATTTTCGGCTTGCTGAACGTCTATTCGCATATCGGAGTTGCCTATGCCCATATACTTGATGAAGTTACTGGAGGAAATCGTGGTGTACAAGTTAAGTGGAACTATAATAATAAACGCTGACATAACAAGCACCGTTAGCATTGTTGTATAAAGTCTTTTTCTTGCTAATACATCCTTTATACCAAGAAAAATATTAGTATTAAGCAAACGATTACTGCTTAAGCAAAACTTCTTTGTGCTCACATTTTGTTCTTGGGATGTGCCAAAGCGAATTGCTTCCACAGCAGAAATTTTTCGAAAGCGTTTCAATACGCCATTTACATAACTTATCATTGCTATAAATACTAGCACGATGCCGCTAATCCCGAACAGCAACGCAAAATAAGGATCCCCGCTTTCTCCCATATAAAGTCTTATATTTTCAAGAAGCAGCCCTTTAAACAATACAGAAAAAATAAAACCGATTACACTCCCAATTGCTGCAATGACTGTGTATTTAGCAAGATAAATTTTCTTTATATCTGAAACGGGTAACCCAATTGCCTTCATAACGCCAATTTCTCGATAGTCCTCTTCGATTTTCGCTAGAAGTGTAAACCGTATACACATAAAAGCAATTGCAACAACTAATAGACTAACAACCAGAATAATTGCAATCATCAACCCATCGGTCAACGCATTAAGCATTTTAAACAGAGGATACGTAATCGTTGGCCCATTCGCTTCAAGTCCTGCGGTAGCATAGGCGGTTTCAAAAGCGCCAAGCGATGATAAATCTTTTAATCTGAATTCAATTAAATATTCCGTTCGACCTAAGCTTTGAATGGTTGCGTAATCATCTTTACTAATAAGAAATCGTTTTGATGAGGAAAGCATGGAATTCATTTGTGAATCTCGTAAAAACCCCGCAACCGTTAATTGTTTTCCACTGATGACGGCCTTGTCACCGACTTTAATGTCATTTTCCTTCATATAACGTAAAGGAACATAAAGCTCACCTTTGGCAGCGTTTATAATGTTGCCGTCAAGATCCAAAAGATAATCGAATTTTTCACTTTGAATACTAAAACCATTATCCTGCACATTATTGGCAAACGAACGATTACCTATCGTAATTTGTGCACCATCAATATTGAGAAACTCAAGCACTTGAAAATCTTCGACATCACTATTTTCAGCAACAAACGCTTTTAGCCTAGCCGTATCAATCTCTCCTATATGCATCTGCATAAAATGCGGTGTTTTCGCCTGTTTCATTAAAGTATCGAGCGAACTAGTAAGATTGACAACGAGTATAGCAGATAGGGCAATAAGCATAGCTGCTACCGCCACAAATATCATAGTTGTCAGTGAAATTAATTTACTTTTGGCAAGATCATTACGAATTATTTTGTAATACATATGTCACCCCTATGTTCGAACATGTTAATTTGGGCATTACATTTTGTTGTGCCAAGAAACCAATCCAGCAAATTAAAGAAACCGGCATCCCTTGATTTCCCCCTAATGTGGATTATTGTTCAATTCCATATCTCCGTTTTCATTCGCAAACATCTTCATCATATGCTGAAGACTTCCACGTTCAACACCTAACAATCGCTCGACATTAAAAATTAAAGCTTGTACGCGATGGGCAAACTGTTCAGCTGTTAAATTGACCATTGCATCATCAAAAACCGTATTGGTATAGGCAACAATCATTTCCATACATTCATATGGATACGGTGTATGAAATAATTGTTGCTCAATACCTTCTCTTATGATGTCTGTTAGTATTGGTGGCACCTCGTTGACGATTACTTTTTGTATTTTCTGATGCATAAGAGCGTTCTGTGGCTTATGCATATGTTCAATTACTTCTTTGCCGCTATCATCACTTACATTCAACGCCATGACCACACCGATAATACGCTCATAGACCGCTATATGCTTATTCGCAGCAATTGCCTTCGCCGCTTTTAAAATACGCTCTGAATAGCGCTCAATTAAGGCGTCCATAATATCCTCTTTGGACTTAAAGTGGTAATACAGCGTCCCCCGCGCAATCCCTACTTTTTGAAGAATTTCATTTGTACTCGTGCCATCAAAGCCTTGTTGACCGAAAAGCTCATCAGCTGCATCCAGTATTTCGTTTCGGCGCTCTTCCGCTTCTTTTCTCATGATTACCCCCTTACTGACCGACTGTCTGTCTATAAAATATTTTATGGTATCATATTCCATTTTGTCAATATTAAACTAGTAATTATGTAAAATAATGTTTTTACAGAAAGAAAAAGTGTTAGATTAACCGTAGTCAATCTAACACTTTGGGCAACAAAGATGCCTATACCTATTTCTTTTATGCATGATGAGTAGGAGTCACTTCCTACGCTTAAGTCAGTTAGTACTCTTATAATCAGTAATATCTCAACCATCTTTGTAGCGAAGCATTAAAATCTTTCATCCTAGTGACCGCTTACTACGCGTCGTTTGGCGATGATGCCCTTTAACACAAAAGTTAGCACACAAGCTATAATGATAAAGACCGTAATCATGGCAATCACGCCTAGCCAGCCAAAGTGCATCCAAAATATTCCTCCCACCGTTCCCCCAACACTGGAACCAAAATAATAGAAAAATAAATACAGAGATGATGCTTGTGCTTTATCATGCGTGGCCCGTTTACTTACCCAGCCACTGGCGATTGAGTGGGCAGCAAAAAAGCCAAATGTGAAAACAGTAATACCTATTATTTTTAATAAAAGAAGACTTTGTAATGTTATGAGTGCCCCTGCTAGCATAATCGCAATCGCTATTAATAACATTTTTTGGCGTCCAAAACGATCTGCTAAACTGCCAAACCAAGCTGAACTAAATGTTCCGACTAAATAAATGACGAATATCCAACCAACAATAGTGGCACTTAAATTGTATGGTGGTGCCATTAATTTAAAGCCAATATAATTATATAGTGTCACGAAGCTTCCCATTAACACAAAGCTTATGCCAAATAAGCAAAGCATCGATGGGTCCTTTAAATGTTGAATAAGTGATTTTGTTAATGGTTTTAATTGTAACGGTCGTGGTGTAAAATGCTTGGAATTTGGCAGCATCCATATAAATAACATACTAATGATTAAACTCAGGATACCTAGAACAATCATACCAACCTGCCAATTATACAGGTCAGTCAAAGTACCAATAATAACACGGCCACTAAGCCCACCGACAGAATTACCACTAATATATAAGCCCATTGCAATCCCTAAACTAGAGGACTCCATTTCCTCTCCTAAATAAGCCATTGCAATAGCTGGTAACCCTGCAAACACCACCCCCTGAATAACGCGCAATACTAAAATCGTTTCAAAGTTCGGTGAAAAAGCAAGTGCAAGCGTTAAAACAGATGCAGCAAATATTGATATTGTCATTAGCGACTTTCTGCCCCATGCCTCTGACAATGATCCAACGATAATCATACTAATCGACAATGCCAATGTTGTGACTGATAATGACAAACTCGCAACTGCTGGCGAGACATGAAATTCCTCAGCAAATGTTGGTAACAATGGCTGCGATACATACAAGTTCGCAAACGTTATAAAGCCTGCTAAAAATAATGCCCAATTTGCTTTGTTAAACGCCTTTGTTCCCTTCTGAATATAGTCCATTTCTATCTCCCTCCATTTACAAGACACTTCTAACTATTATTCTAATACAACATTCTTTAAAAAACACTGGCAGTTCGTCAAAATTTGGACAAACTGCATGAACTTTTCTTTTGTTTTTACTAATATGATTTGACAATTCTATAGATTGTAAAAATGAAGGGTACTGCTATGGAAAACATATCATCTTTCTGTAAATTCAATGTTTCTACTATTTAGCAACTGCCATTAGTATGTTACAGTAAATGGATAAAGTCATTACGGAGGGATTACATGAAAATAATCGAAGCATTAGCCTTATCAGCAGACTATATTCACCTTGCACTTAAAGAGGAAGCAATCGTGGCTGTTATTGAGAAAGAAAGTGAAACAGTTGTAAAATATTTAGCAGGCAAACGTGTGGACACAGGTTATGTCAATGGTCAAAAAGTAAATGCTAATGATCAAAATGTCTACATCGCCTTTGCTGGAAAAAATGCAGATGTCATTATTCCAGAGGATGTCTACGGTATTGCGATCAATGCTTTTGCATTTCCAATTCGGGAAAATGGTCAAGTAATTGGCGCTCTAGCTTTTGGACTTCCAATCGATAATGAGCTAAAACTCGAACAATATATGAATTCAATGGATAATATTATCAATAGCCTTCAAGATAAAGTACATACCATCGCCTCTCATTCAGAGGAGTTAGCTGCAACGAGTGAGGAAATTAATAAACAAGCACACCATGCCCTTGAGGATTCGGAAAAAACAAATGATGTGACAGATTTAATCAAGAGTATTTCTCGACAAACGAATTTACTTGGCTTAAACGCCTCAATTGAAGCGGCACGTGCCGGTCAGCATGGGGCTGGATTTAATATCGTCGCGCAAGAAGTGAGAAAACTTTCTTTTGAAACTTCAAGTGCAACGGAAAATATTGAAGCATCGCTGCGCAATATTAATCGCAATCTTGATAATTTAAAGCAAAATATGGGCCAAATCAACGATGCTACAAGTGAACAAGCACAGCTTGTACAAGATTTTAGTGAAATTATTGAAGAACTAACGACGCTAAGTCAAGAAATGAAGGGCTTTATGCATAAAGCTTTAAAATAAACTATTAAATTGGAGTGTACCAAATGCAAATTACGATAAACCCCGAATTAACATTACGCACAATCACTTTAGAAGATGCAGAGGCAGTTTTTACACTAACAGATAATTCGCGAGACTATTTACGTGAATGGCTACCGTGGTTAGATTTCACACAAGAACTATCAGATACATTAGGCTATATAGAAGGCTGTATTGCGGGCTATGAAGCAAAGACTAGCCTGTCTCTTGTTATTTTGTTCCGTGATAAAATTGTAGGCATTGCAGGTTTTAATACGATTAATAAGGCCAATAAAATTGCAGCAATTGGCTACTGGCTAGGTAAAGACGCGCAAGGTTACGGCATTATGACAAAGACCGTACAAGCATTGATACAATATGCATTTGACGAACTACATTTGAATAAAGTTGAAATCCGCGCAGCAGCTGGCAATACAAAGAGTCGTGCGATTCCTGAACGACTTGGTTTTAAAACCGAAGGAACAATTCGCGCGGCAGAGTGGCTTTACGACCACTACGTGGACCACGTCCTGTACGGCATGCTTGCAAGCGAATGGAAATAAGCGGTGTTATCTACTAAGCTAAGACAGTGGTAATTTACTTTGCGCCACAAATTGTGGATTAATCGTCACTAGCAACTTACTTTGCGCCACTACTAGTGAATCTACCGCCATTAAAAGTTAATCTAAGCGATAAAAAGCTACCTAATTCTGATGATTAGGTAGCTTTGTTTTACTATTTATTGTTCAACGGTTTCTTTTAGTTGTTCGGCATTTGCAACTGGCTCTTGCTTATTCACTAACTCCGTGGCAATACGCTCTAGTTCAGGACGCAATGTATGTTTACCTGCATAGCTTTCAATTAATTCCTTCACATCAATACCTGAAGTTTCTTTTAATGTTTCTTGCAGTGTAGACATTAAATTTGTAGCATACGATGTGACCTTATTGGCACCACTGCCACCTTCTCCGCCACCAGTGTCAACAACTGTAATTTTATCAATATTGCCAAGTGGACTTGCAAGCTCTTTCGCATACTCTGGCATCATACGTACAACCATATCAAGGACAGCCGCTTGACCATAGTACTCGAAGGCTTCAGCAATCTTACGTTTTGCTTCCGCTTCTGCAAGACCACGCAGACGAATAATATCCGCTTCAGTTTCACCCTGTGCACGTTCAGCATCCGCTTTTGCGATACCGTCTAAACGAATCTTTTCTGCTTCTGCTTTTGCTAACGACTCAATACGATATTTCTCCGCATCCGCCTGCGCCAATTCACGCATTTTTTCCGCTTCAGCATTTTGCTCAACTGCATAGCGATCAGCATCTGCTTTCTTTTTCACCTCAGAGTCATATTGTTTCTCTCGACGTAAAATCTCTTTTTCTTCTAATTCAATTTGCTTTTGACGCTCAATAATGCGAATTTGCATTTCTTGCTCTGTTACTTCCTGTTTAGCACGTGCTGTTTCTAATTCATAAGCTTGGTCGGCACGAGCTTTGGCGATATCCTGTTCACGACGGAATTCCGCCACTTTCAATTGATTTTCTTTTTCTGCTTCCGCAATTTCAGTTGCACGTTCTAGCTCAGCTTTTTGCGCTTCTTTAGATGCTTCTGCGCGCTTAATACGTGTTTCTTTTTCTGCATCAGCCGTCGCAATATCCGCATCGCGTTTAACTTGAGCAATTCTTGGCTTACCAAGTGAATCAAGGTAGCCATTTTTATCGCGTACGTCTTTAATTGTAAAGGACACAATCACAAGACCCATCTTCGCTAAATCTTGTGAAGCGACACGCTGTACTTCCTGCGAGAATTTATCACGATTTTTATAAATTTCCTCAACCGTCATCGATCCTAAAATCGAACGTAAATGTCCTTCTAATACTTCACGCGCTTCCCCTTCACGTTCTGACTTTTGCTTTCCTAAAAATTGCTCAGCAGCAGTAGCGATTTCAGAAATAGAACCACCAATTTTAATAATCGCTGTACCATCTGCCATAACTGGAACGCCCTGTTCTGTATAAACTTCAGGTGTTGTTACTTCTAGTTTGCTTGATAATAAGCTTAATGGTTGCGCTTGCTGGAATATCGGGAAGACGAACGTACCGCCACCACGAATAATTTTAATACGATTTCCTGACTCATCTTTATGTACATTTTTTGAGCCAAGATAGCTACCTGTTACAATTAGTGCCTCATCAGGACCCGCTGTTTTATATTTTGTTACATATAGTGCCACTAGTGCGATTAAAATAAATGCTACAATCCCTAAAACAATTAAAATTTCCAATGACATATTCGTATCTCTCCTTTAAATAAATTTCTTTTCATATGCCCTTACAAAAAGAGTACCTGCCCTCACTTCCACAACGAGAACTGTCGTATCATAATCAATGACCTCATTATCAAAGCCTGCTGCACGCTTAGCAATCATGCCGCTCGTTGTCTCTATGACAACTTCTCCAAAGCCATCTGACGGTATAGGAACAATCACCTTCCCTAACTGCCCTTCTAGAGATTCCTCCGTATAAGCTAAGGAAACATCAGCTGATTTTAGCGGAACGAGAATAAATAAATAAAATAGGGTACTTAAAATAACTCCACTCACTGCAGCTACACCTATATTCCATCCGCTTGGGAAAAAGGCTAACTTTTCTAAAATAAAGCCTGCTGCTGACATCAACGTAAAGAAAGATAAAATGACACTTGGATTAAAAATCGGAAGAGCCTCTCCAATGCCTTCGACAGCATCGCCAAAAAACATAAACAAAATGGTTGCAAGCCCTGCGAAAATTAATACCACTAAATAAATTTGCTCCAGTGTATAGCCAAATAGCGTCAAGTCAATCACCCCTTTTATACGTATTACCTACTATACGGATGCAACGTAAAGAAAGTTTCATAATTTTTTAGATTATCTAAATTTTTAAAAACTATGTTTGCTTGTCTATGTATTTGTTTATTTTTATTTTTCCACTTCAAACCATGGTACAATAAAAAAGATTAAAGGCATCAAAGGAGATATTGCATGAAGCGATCCACGTTTATAAATGTTTGTATTTTCATATTTTTCACTTTACTATTCGTCAATGATTTTTTCCCAGTTACACCGTTAGCTGAATTGTTGTCGAAGAAACTTATTCTGGTTATATTAATTATCCTTGTTTGTATTAACATGGTGTTGTCAAAGGGTACGTATAGCAAAATTTCTAAAAAGGCCTATGTGGCTTTAACGCTCTATACTGTCGGCCTGTGGATTGTACTGACATTATTAGGTGGACAATCCGAAATCGGTCTATCTTATAATAGCCCTATTTTCTATCTTATCGTGCTCGTCCTCGGGTTTGATTTACTAAGAGTTTATCGTCAATGGAAACGTGAAGAAGCCGAAAAAAATACTGTAAAATAAAAGCATGTCTGCCAATTGGAAAATTAAAACCAATTGGCGACATGCTTTTCTATTTATGTGAAAAATTCTTGAATTTTAGGAGACATTCTGAAGGTCTTACTAGTTAACCGGCGATTTCAGATGTTCTATCAGCGATTTCTTCATCTTTACCGGCGATTCTCACGATCGTATCAGCGATTTTCTAAGTATCGTAATATCCCACTAAAAAAGGGCTAGCTCAAAGCTAGCCCCCTACTACTCAAACATTAAGATTCTAAGACATTTAATATCGTGTCTAGCTCATTGACAGCATGATCTAAGCGTTCCTTCGCCTCGATGTTTTGCTGCTTTAATTGACTAAACTGCAATAAATTTTTTTCGTGCTTTAATTTAATAGAAGATAAGCGTTCAATGCGTGCTTCTACTTTTTCTATTGCTTGCTCACAAACAGTCGTCCATAACTTTTCCGATTGTTGCATTTCTGTCGTAGAAGGATTATGCTGGCGCATAATGCGTGCATAAACTGCTTCTATTTGTTCAATCATTTCTGTGTAAAAATGGCGTTCTACACGGGTCGTTTGGAAAGTCGGATGCTCCACATCTTTTGCATAAGGTGTAATCTGACGTAGCAGTTTACCAGCATTTTCACCAAAACTATGGGATAAATTCAAAACATTCATTAATTGCAATAACAAGCGAATTTCTTCAAGATTAATAAGCTGTGAATCAATATTTTCTTTTACTTTGAGCGATTCCATAAAACGTCGATCGAAATGCTCAATTTCACCATTATGTTGCTCCACTAAATGTAGACTTGCATTTTCTTTTAAACTTTTAATATATCGGATTGCATGACTTCTTAGCTCTTCCATAGAAAGCAAATCGTCATTGTCTTGTTGTGGTTTACCTCGTTGAACATACGCAAATGCATCCACTTTGCGTGGCCACTGTGCTTCGTGAATAGTTTCTGAGACATTGTAGTTTATATAAATTCCGTGCATTCCATATCCTCCAAGTCCATTTAACAAGTATCTCTAAAGACAATAAATCGAATACGCTTTTTTTTCAAGTAATTTACTTCTTAAGATTAAAAGTTTTTCTGCGAAATGTTGTTTTCTTTTACAGGAGCTCGACTCAGGCAGGCCCCGAATCTACTTCCAACCATTTTTCATATAGCGTGTCTAGTTGTTGTTCTAGTTTCTGTCGTTGCTCTTTGGCAAGTGTGGTTTCTTTTAATTTTCCTTCTAGCTTGACTATTTGTTCATCGATTGGCATTTCCTTATCTTTCTGGACAACGGTCTTTACTACTTTTTCTTTAGCCGCACCCTGTTCTTCAAATACATGTTTTGTTCTTGCCCACTCATAATCACCTTCATAAACATAAATCTTCTCGCGCTCAATCCAGGCAATTTTTGAAAAGACCTTTTGTAAAAAGTAACGGTCATGGGAAACACCAATAATTGTCCCTTCAAAAGTTTCGAGCGTGTCCTCCAACACTTCTCTTGCTTCTATATCTAAATGGTTAGTCGGTTCATCTAAAATAAGTAAATTAATATCTTCGTGCATTAATTGCGCTAAACGCAGACGCATTTTTTCGCCACCACTTAGGTCCTTCACTTTCTTAAATACATCAAAGCCATAAAATAAAAACTGTGCCAGTATATGTCGCGCCTCTGCCTCTGATACGGCAATATGCTCACGGAACGCATCAATTAAACGAACAGCTGGATTATCATACTCAAATTGCTGAGAAAGATAACCAATCTTTACACTATTGCCTACCCTACAAGTCCCTTTATTCGGTACAATCTGTCCTAACATCATCTTTAGCAATGTAGATTTGCCACTACCATTGTGGCCCACAATCGCTAAACGTTCACCGAAATAGACCGCTAAATTACTGTCGTTAAATAGTGGCTTATCAAAAGCATGACTGATTGCTAACATTTGTACCACCTCTTTGCCACTTCGTTCAGCCATCGTTAATGCTAAATTCATTTTCTTTTTTACGCTTGGCTTTTTAACCCGAGTGATTCGGTTCAGTGCCTTTTCCATACTTTTAGCACGACGAAACAATGCAGCATTTGGTGGATTTGCTTCATTTGCCCACTGTCTTAAACGCTTGATAGCTTCTTGCATTTTTTTTATTTTCTTTTGTTGTTCTTCATATTCAGCAAATTGCTGTTCAACCTTAGCTTCTTTTTGCGCTATAAAATCATCATAATTACCAATATACGTAAATGCCTCACTATCTTCTATTTCGATAACTTTTTGCGCCATTTGATTCATAAAATGGCGATCGTGTGAAACCGCAATGACGATGCCAGAGAAATTTTGAATATAGTTTTCAAGCCACTCAATTGCTTGCATATCTAAATGGTTAGTCGGCTCATCTAATAGTAAAATAGAAGGGTTACTTAACAAAATTTGCCCAAGCATGACCTTAGTTTTTTCACCACCACTGATACTGTTAAATGGTAATGTCAGTAAAGCTGTAATACCAAGCCCATTTGCAATCGTGGCTAATTGAGACTCTACCTCATAGCCCCCCCTTAACATAAATTGCTCCTGAATTTGGCCGTATTGTTGTAACATGTTATCCGTTACATGCACTTGCATGTCTTGTTCCAACGTTGTCATTTTGGCCTTTAACGCATAAATTTCAGCAAATGCTTGCTCCATTACTTCTTTCACTGTCAGTCCAGGGTAGCTTGGAATTTGATGTAAATAGCCGATGGTCGCCCCCTTACTTTTTATGATGCGACCCGCATCAGGCATATCCAGTCCTGCTAACAACTGCAATAAAGTTGTTTTCCCACTGCCATTGACACCCACAATGGCCACATGTTCTCCTTTATTGACTTCTAATTGAAGCCCCTCAAATAATATGTTTCCACCCATTACCTTTTGAATTTGTTCAGCTTTCATGTGCATTGTTTTTTCCTCCAGATTACGTACGAAAAAAACATCTCAAACAGCAAAAAGACTGCTCAATTAACAAGCAGTCTTTTCCTTCATCTGTGTGAAAAAAGAATGGTTAATTCGCTACGTGTAGTATTTGATTTTGCTTAAAAATAGACAGACCTATCCCGTTATTGGCAAAATCGAAAGTTTGAACACGTGCAAAATACATAGCTGTATCCACTTTTACACCTGTTCTCGTAGCGTTTTGATTCATTCCTTTTCACCTCCGTTCTTCATAATTAGTGTTATCATACCATATTACATAGAAATTGGGAATGTATATTTTATAAGATGGCTATGTTTGAGGACGCAGCATTTATACTAAATTATTTTTAAGTCAATATAAATCATGCAGTATTGTTAAAATAGACAACTTAAAATTCACTAATTCTATTTAATTTAGAAATATACAAAATGCTTCCACAATTATATACTAGTAAAAATAGAAATGTTTTCCTTAAACCTATACGTAAACAGCAAGTTTTCATACTTGCTGCTTATTTATGTGGATTAAAATGTGGAGGGAATCTATGAAAAATTTAAAAATGCAAACGAAAATGAGCCTTCTTATTGTAACCATTATTTTATTTGTGCTCATTGCGGTCGGTCTCGTTAATACAAGTGAAATGAAAGCAACGCTTGAAGCCGAAAATAAAGCCCGACTTAGCCAAGTCTATGATTTAAGTGTCTATAATTTGGATCAAACATTACCTGGTGAATGGCAATTAAAAAATGGAGAGCTTTACAAAGGAGAGGCTAAAATAGCTAATGAAACAGCCTTAATCGATCAATTAGGTGAGTTATCCCAAGCTGCTATTACCATTTTCGCTCAAGATACAAGGGTAAATACAAACATTATGGTAGATGGACAACGTGCGATTGGTACAACTGCTGATCCAAAAGTGACAGAAGCCGTTCTGAGCCAAGGTGATATATACAGTGGAACAGCCGATGTCGTTGGCAAACCTTATTTCACACAATATGGGCCGATTAAAAACGCCAATGGTGAAACAATTGGTATGGTTTTCGCCGGTGTCCCCTCTTCTCAAATTGCTGCTGTCGCACAAAAAATGCTTATTAAAATGGGCGTTGTTGCTCTAATTTCAGCTATAATCGCTGTTATTGCAGGCACATTGCTAGTGCGCAGTATTGTTAAACCTTTGAAGCGTTTAAATCACCAGCTCGCAACCATTTCTGCGGGGGAAGGCGATTTAACTCAACAGTTAGTCGTGCATACAAAAGATGAACTTGGTGATCTGGCTACATCGTTTAATGCTATGCTCGAAACATTACGAAAAATGATGCGACAAGTTGATGAAACGGCCAATCAGGTATCTGCTTCATCTGCCGAATTGTCTGCGACAGCCGGCTCAACAACTAGAACAACAGAACAACTAACAGCCAATATGCAAGAGTTAGCAAGTGGCGCTAGTACACAAAAACAAAGTGCTAATGAAAACGCCGAAGCGATGCAGGATATCGCAGGAGGCATACAGCATGTAACGGAGACAAATATTGAAGTTTCTTCACATGCTACTGAAGCATTCGACACAGCAAAACACGGTGAGCAAACAGCACAGGCTATGCAAAGCCAAATGCATGCAATGACAGAAGCAGTTTTAGAAAGTGCCAAGTCCATCGTTGCACTGGATGCACATGCCAATACAATTGGAAATATTGTTGAGGTCATTCATGCCATCGCTGACCAAACAAACTTACTTGCATTAAATGCCTCTATTGAAGCTGCACGTGCCGGAGAACATGGGAAAGGATTTGCAGTTGTAGCTGAAGAAGTTCGAAAATTAGCTGAGCAATCGAAAACATCTGCTGCCCAAATTACTGAAACCATTCATACGATGCAACAGCTAGCACAACAAGCGAGTGCACATATGCAACTAAGTGAAAAAGAAGCTGCTTCAAGTGTCCAAATTGTTCAAACAACAAATAGTGCATTTGAAAACATTACTACGAAAGTAGCAATTGTGACAAATAAAATCCAAGAAGTATCGGGGATTGCCGAAGAGTTATATGCTCGTATTGAACAGGCCAATGCATCTACTCAATTAATGGCGGAAATTGCAGTGGATGCCCGCGAACAATCAAAAGCTGTTTCACAAATTGCCGAGACAAATCTCTACTCGATGGAAGATATTAATAACGCGGCAACAACTTTGACAAAAAATGCCGAAACATTACAAAATTTAATTCATCAGTTTAAATATTAACAAATATAAGCTTGCTCATTGGTTGGTTCTTCCACATGAGCAAGCTTGTTACGTTTTTACTTTCTTCACAAATACTTTTACTACCGGTACAAGAAAGATGGAAACAATCAATACACGGAAAAGTTGAAATGCCGTTACTATTGTCACATTGGCATGCACTGAAGCAGCGATAATGCCCATTTGGTCTAATCCGCCAGGGACAATGCTTAGAAATCCCGTGCGGAAGTCAAGGTCATACAAATGTTTCATTACAAAAGATAAGGCATAGGCAGAGCCAATAAAAAGACCCGCTGACATAAATGCATAAAATACGTGCTTTTTTGATAAATGTAAATCCTCTTTTTTCAATAACAGACCTATATAAATACCAATTAAGAGCTGTGCAATATGAAGGTATGATACTGGCATTTGCGGCACATCTACATCTGCTAAATTCAAACCTATTAATAAAAATACTGGACCTAACATATAGCCTGTTGGAATCCTCGCCTTTTGTGCAAGCCAACCTGCCACTGTACAAAAAATCAATAATACGAGCAATCGCCAAGAAAAAGTTCCATCTACTGTGACGATATTTTCACCAGTGCCAGTCACTATTAATGGTACAAAGCCAACAATGAGCAATACTCGCAACACCTGATAAAACGTAATAACCGCCATGTTCATATTGCCTTGTTCCTCTGCAAACGCCACAATTTGTGTCATGCCACCAGGTACGCAACATGTCAGCGCAGTGGAATAATCTAATTCAGTACGTTTAGCTACTAGAAAACTAATCGCAAAAAATAACAAAATAAAGATTAAGTTAAGCACAATGATGCTACTTAAAAATTGCTGAATATCTTGTAATGCTTCTTTCGTAAAGGCAAACCCAATCGAATAGCCAGCCACAATTAAACCAACATTACGGAAATATTTATGCCACTGCAAGTGGATTTTAGTAAATAACTGTATACAAAGCACCGCTGCTATTGCCCCGAGTAGCCATGGCATCGGAATATGTAAAAGTTGAAAGCTAAGCGCACCGCATAGCCCAATACAAAGCGTGATAAATAACTGTTTATAAAACGTCCACATACAAGCCCCCCTCAAGCATGAATAGTTCTATTATGACGCGAAGTCCCCCAATAAGCTACTGCTCGTACTTCAAGGGGCCCTTCTAGGTGCCTGGCACCGAAACAATTTAGAATTTTCAGATTTTAATGTACCTACTCCCTCGCTTCTTAAATATACGGCAAGTACAGTTATGGTAAAAATGCAACCTGTTAATCATTTATTTCAACCTGTTATCAAACAATTTATCTTGTGTGAAAATTTCTATGCTACATTAAGATTAAGCTGAATCAGTAAAAACATGCCATTCCTTTTAAAGGAGAAGAGATAATACTTACCAAAGGAGGCCTCCCATGAAAATCCATTTAACGATTAATAGCGCGCTAGAAGAAACCGAGATACACATCCATGCCAAGGAATACAACGATCACATTGAGAAATTGATGAAACAACTGCAAGCAGCCCAAACGACTATGCTCGATGGCTATTTGCAACAAGAAATTCATCTCATTAAAATTACGGATATTTACTCAATCTACGCTGAAGGTGCAAAGGTTTTTTTACAGACGGAGGAGCAAGAATTTGAATCCAAACGCAAATTATATGAGCTCGAAGCACAATTAGCAAAAGATTTTGCGCGCGTTAGTAAATCGACACTCGTTAATATCAATAAAATTTCTTCAATTCAGATGGGCAAAATCGGTTCAACGGAATTACTGCTCGACAACGATGTGTCCATCCATGTGAGCCGCAAATATTTAAAAGAATTAAAACGCCACTTAGGTATTGGGAGGGACTCTATATGAAAATACTTCGCATGATGATTATGGGACTATTATTCTCACTTTGCTCATCCTACATTTTAGTGACGTTAAGTGTCATATCAAATCACACGATGGTGACAGGACCAGAATTGCTGGAGCAAGTAATTATTGCCGCCATACTTGGCATTGGAATAGGTTCTTTATCTCTTATTTTTGATTTAGAACGTTTACCATTTGCTATTCAGCTTTTGCTACATTTTATTGCCGTTACTTGTTGCGTGATGATAGCAGGCTATTTTGGTCGCTGGTTTGAACATGCGGGCATACTGTATGTACTCATCTCAGAATTAATTATTTATTTCATCGTATGGTGTGTTCTATATATATTTCAAAAAAACGAAATTGAAGAAATGAATAATGTCATTCAAAAAAGAAAGGAATAAAGATTATGACGTTTGCAATTCAAGTCGAACACTTACAAAAGCGCTATGGTGAGCATTTTGCAGTAAAGGGTATTTCCTTTAATGTAGAACAAGGCGCACTCTTTGCCTTTTTAGGTGCCAATGGAGCTGGTAAATCGACCACCATCGAGATTTTATGTACTTTATTACAAAAAACAAGTGGTAAAGTATCCATTAACGGTTATACGCTCGATGAAAAAGCGAATAATGCGGAAATCCGTAAATCAATTGGTGTAGTGTTTCAACAAAGCCTATTAGATGAACGACTTACAGTGCGTGAAAATATTATCCACCGTGGCAAAACATATGGTTTATCAAAGGAACAACTTGCTGAGAACTATCAATTTGTCTCAAGTTATCTACATTTAGAAGATATTGAACAGCGAAAATATGGCACATTATCTGGTGGTCAAAAAAGGCGCGCTGATATTGCTCGCGCACTAATTCATCGCCCACAAATATTATTTTTAGATGAACCAACGACCGGACTTGATCCACAAACACGCCAATTCGTTTGGCAAACAATTAAACAACTTCAGGCAGAGACTAATATGACCGTATTTTTAACAACACACTATATGGAAGAAGCGGCATGTGCCCATCAAGTCATCGTCTTAAAACAAGGTCGTATTGTTGCTGAAGGAACACCTGACTTTTTAAAAACAACCTATGCCTACGACCAGATGGCACTTGTCTTTCATGATCGTGGACTAGGGATAAAATGGCTTGAAGACAATGCTTTAAGCTTCACTGAAAAGCAAGGCATTTTCTCCGTTCGTGTGGACTCCACTTTGCATGCACTGACACTTTTGAAAAAGATAGAATCCCATTTAGCCTCGTTTGAAGTCATTAAAGGAACGATGGATGATGTGTTTATTCATATTATGGCACAAGGAGATGTGACGGATGGAAGCGATGATTAGTTTAATACAACGCAATAACAAAGTTTTCAGACGAGATAAAACACAAGTCTTTTTCTCCCTGCTTTCCGTTATTATTGTTATTGTGCTGTACGCAGTCTTTTTACAAAAAATGCAAGTGGACGCAATTGAACAACTGACAGAGGCGACACCTGAGCTGATTGCCATGGTCAATGAATGGCTAGTAGCAGGTTTATTATCGATGATGGCTGTGACGACCACATTAGCCGCATTTGCTATTGCTGTACGAGACATGGAATCAAAGGCGACAGCCGATTTTCTATCAGCTCCAATCTCCCGTGCAACGATTCAGATGAGCTATGTACTAAATGCATTTCTCATCGGCTGTATCTTTTCCCTCATTGCTCTCATAGGTTGTGAAATTTTCATTGTGGCTACTGGCGGTGAGCTACTTAGCTTCATAGAACTTATTAAAGTAATTGGCATTCTGTTATTATCTGTGTTGCTGGCAAGCGTCTTTAATGTATTCCTCGTACTTTTTGTTAGCACACAAAATAGTTTTTCAACACTTAGTACAATCGTTGGCACAGTATTAGGCTTTTTATGCGGTGTTTACGTACCCATTGGTGTCTTACCAAATTTCGCCCAACAGCTTATTATGTATTTCCCCATCAGTCATACGACACTATTATTGCGTAATGCTTTTATGGATAATTCCATTACAAAGGTTTTTGAAGGTGTTCCTGCTGAACAAATTGAAAGTTATAAAGTAAATTATGGTATTGTATATGAACTAAATGGACATTCCCTTAACATGGCAACAAGTTATATTGTGATTATAGTTGCAATCATCTTACTTGCTATATTATCCATAATTATTTTCAAAAAGAAAAATCGCTAGTAATCCATCCATACACATCGCCGACAAACGCGATGTGTTTTTTATTGCTTTTCAACAAACATTTTGTTATTTTTAATATAAATAAATAAACAAAATAATAAAATGTTTGTTTTTTAGGAGGTTTCACAATGGATGTAAATCAATTATTTTGGCAAGCTTCAATCGAGGACATTAAACAAGGCTATACAGATGAAGCTTCACACTTCACTTGTCTTCTTTGTGGTGAGAAAGTGGAAAAAGGTATTATTTATCCACATGAAAAGGTATTATACGAAGCCGAGAAATTTATGCAACTTCATATTACCGCTACGCACCAATCCGTTTTTCACTACTTAAATGGATTAAATAAAAAAATGACAGGCTTAACAGAACATCAAAGCCATATTTTGCGCCTTTTTTATGAAGGTAAATCCGATCAGGAAATTAAAGAAGAGCTTGCAATCGGCAGTGCGACAACGATTCGCCACCATCGTTTTGCTTTAAAGGAAAAAGAGCGTCAAGCTAAAACATTTCTTGCCATGATGGAATTATTAAAAGAGCAGGATCAGAAGGAGGAGCCTTTTGTAGCGATTCACAAAACGGCTACGATGGTCGATGATCGTTATAATGTTACTGTCGCGGAAGAACAACAGCTGCTAGCTAAATACTTCCCGCATGGTATTGGTCAAGAGCTCGTCCGCTTTCCAAAACGAGAAAAGCATAAAATAGTCGTGCTTCGCGCAATTACAAAGCTTCTGGATGAGTCCAAACAATATACAGAAAAGGAACTCAATGAGATTATCCAACCGATTTACGAAGACTATGTTCAAATTCGACGCTATTTAATTCAATATGGTTTTATGGATCGTCATGATGATGGCAGTGCCTATTGGGTAAAAAAATAAGAAAGTAGGGTTCATAATGGATCACAAAAAAGAGTTAAAAGAACTTTATAAAGAAATGAAAATTGAAGCTGGCGTTTTTACAATGACAAACAAACAAAATGGTAAAGTGTTTGTTGGAAGCTTTAATAACTTAAAACGTCTTAACGGCTTTCAGTTTATGTTAAAAACAAATACGTATACAAATAAAGCATTACAAGCTGACTACAATACTTATGGCAAAGATGCTTTTCAACTCGAAGTCGTGGAATATTTGAAGGAAAAAGAAGAGGGCTATTTTGATGCCAAAAAAGAACTCGAAAAGCTTGAAGAGAAATGGCTCGACAAACTTCAGCCGTATGGCGAACACGGCTACAACGCTTAAAATTGTTTGAGAATTGTGTGAGTGCCTGGCACCCACATAATTCAGAATTGTTTGGGTGCCAGGCACTGACAATATTCAGAATTGTTCGAGTGCCTGGCACTTCGCTTTTTTTGTTAACTTTTCGAATACGAGCTCATAGGAGTGTTGAATTAATGCTTCAAGTAAATCACTTGGAATATTTGCATCTAAATAAATCGAATTCCAATGTGTTTTGTTCATATAGTAACCTGGAATAATGCCTTCATAGGTTTCTCTTAATTCTTCTGCACGACTTGGTTCACATTTCAGTGTAATAATAGGTTTTCTTGTCGCATCTCCACCCATCATCGCAAACATTTTGCCGCCGACATGGTAGCGGTCTGCCTGCCATTCATCTTTGTAATCATGAGTAGCACCTTGTTGCTTTAAACAATATGCTTGGATAGTATCTTTTTGCATGGTTACCCCTTTCCTCTTCACATATTAAAAAAAACACACGTTCGATTATCATTATAATCAATAACATGTGCTTTTAATATATATATTTTCCTAAAATTCACTATATTTAGTCGTTATCATTTAGTCCCTCGATGAAATACACCAATTACTTCTGTTGTTTGCAAAATGTTCACAAAAGCTTTGGCATCTACTTCTTTTATTAAACTTTTCACTTCTGCAAGTTGATAGCGTGTAATAACAGTAATGAGTACTTTCCTGCCCTCACCAGAATAGCCACCTTTTGCGTCTAACATCGTAATCCCCCGATGCAACCTTGTTAACAATTGTTGCTTTACATCCTCCCCATTGCTCGTAATAATCATCAACGTCAACTTAATATTACTTGTATGAATGGTATCTACAACTTTTCCTGTGGCGTAAATTGAAACGAGTGTCAATAAAGCTGCATCCCAACTAAAAACAAAACCTGAGATTGCTACTACAACCCCATTCATAGCTGATATAAGAGCACCCAGTGGAAAATCTCTTTTGCGACTCAATAGCATGGCAATAATATCAAAGCCACCGGAGGAACCAGATGCGCGAAAAATTAAACCAACACTTAGGCCGACAATAACCCCGCCAAATAAGGAAGCCAATATCGGTTCCTCCGTTGCTTTATAAATTGGAATAATTAATAAAGAGATAGACATTACAGCTACTGATAGTATTGTATAAGCAATAAAACGTTTTCCGAGCTTCATCACACCTAAAATTAGCAACGGTAAATTTAGTAAAAGATTTAATACACCTGTATTCAGTGGCGTAACGATACCAAGCATAATGGCAATCCCACTTAATCCGCCACTTAAAATCTCATGCGGTATCAATAAAAAATTATAGGCAAAAGCCATTAATATCGATGCCAGCGTAATAATAACAATATTGCGCATAAGCTCCCCTACCATTCTACAACGAACAATTTTGATTATCTTCTATTTAGAATACCCAAGTTATTCGCCTTAAAAACCTTGCGCTTTGTAGATTATAGTTATGCCTAACCGATGTTACTTTTTCTGTTCTTCTTTCAGCGGCTTGTCATTTTTCGGCTGTTCCACTTCAGCCACTTTCATAATGCGATCAAGCATGGTCGGATGCGTATAGCGGAACCATTTGACAAGAAGCGGCGGATTTACTTCACTCAGCCCAGATATCGTCAGCTTTTGGAATGCCGTAACCGCGGCTGTCCGATCGCCCATCATAGATATCGCATAGTTATCCGCTCTCGTTTCCTGATATCTTGATACAAAATTAGATAATGGACTCGATGCAAATAATAAAAAAGAGGTAATGAGTAAAAATAGTGGCAAGGAATTAATATCACTTATTTTTGATATTTTCAATGCATGACCATATTTAGCAATTGCCCACCTCATAATCTTCGCTGTTATCCAAAGTCCCACTAAGGTTAACAATAAATAACCTGCCATGCCAAAATAAATATGTTTCTCAACGTAATGGCCCATCTCATGTGCCATGATAAATAAAATTTCATTATCCGTTAAACGATTTAACGTCGTATCCCAGAGCACAATTCTTGAATTACTACCGATACCGGTCACATAGGCATTTAAAGCATTGGTCTTTTGTGCCATATTGACTTCATAAACATGCTCTGCCGGAATATCAGCTTGGTCAGCTATTGTTAATATTTTCGTTTCCAGCTCTTTATTTTTTAACGGATAAAAATCATTGTATAACGGATCAATGACAACAGGTTGAATAAACATCACAAATATTGTAAAGGGAATCGTAAGTAGCCATGCATACAGCCACCATCTTTTCGCACTCTTTTTAATGAGCCAATAAATTACTGATACAACAATAAAGGTCATCGCAAAGTTAACCCAAAAATCGATTACACCATCCCGCATCCATGACGAAAATGCCTGTGTGCTAATCCCATAACTTTTACTTAAATAGTAGCGATAATAGTCAATCGGGAATAATACGACATACAGCAAAAATGATAATAAAAATAAATAACCCGCATTTTGTAGGAATTTTCTTTTCGCTTGAGAAGTTGCAACTTTTTCAAAATAACGTGATACACCCATTAACAAAAT
Source organism: Lysinibacillus sp. NPDC097195 (assembly GCF_044762075.1). Taxonomy (NCBI): domain Bacteria; kingdom Bacillati; phylum Bacillota; class Bacilli; order Caryophanales; family Bacillaceae; genus Lysinibacillus; species Lysinibacillus sp. NPDC097195. Next base: position 1,820,763 of record NZ_JBIWDP010000001.1, read on the forward strand.
AGCCATATAAACAAGCCATTCAAAAGGTGTTACTACAAAAAACAAGAAATTCCTGATTTTTGAATACTCAATACTCAAGTTTAATTCTTTTTCAGACATAAACATCACTGGGTCCGCAGCTGTTCCTTGAAACGCAGGCGGTAATTTGCCACCACCACTATGGAATATATACCAATACATACAAAGAACGTAAGCACCAAATAATAGTAGCGCAACAATTCCCATTTTTTTCGCTATGTTAGTTCCCCCTTACTCCATACAAAGTTTGTCCTATAGTAAGTGTAAGCTAATTTGAAAAAGTTAGAACAAACTTTATATGTTTTATTTCACCATTTAAATATTGTTCATTGATGTTCAACAAAATTCCTTGCTCGGTGGGTTTCTCATGCTGCTTCGCGGGATTCTCCCCTCGCTTCGCGGAATTCACACCCTGTTCCGCGGAATCCTCACTCTGTTTCGCGGGATTCTCACTTTGCTTCACGGAATTCTCTCGCTGCTTCGCGGAATTCTCACGTTGTTTCGCGGGATTCTCTCTTCGCTCCGCGAAATTCTCTCGCTATTCGGCGGAATTCTCACGCTACTCTGCGTAATCCTCACTCTGCTCCATGGAATCCTCACTCTGCTTCGCGGAATTCTCCCCTCGCTCCGCGGAATTCTCACGTTGTTTCGCGGGATTCTCCCCTCGCTCCGCGGAATCCTCACACTGTTCCGCGGAATTCTCTCCTCGCTCCGCGCAATTCACACCCTGTTCCGCGGAATCCTTACCTCGCATGGCGGAATTCACACCCTGTTCCGCGGAATTCTCACCTTGCTCGTAGAATTCTCCCCTCGCTCCGCGGATAGCGTCCTTACTTTGCAGATAATCACTGTGCAACGCCGTTAAACCCAAAAAAAGGGCTCTCAATGACAGCCCACGATTGATTGCCTATAAGATTTGTTACTTCTTCCTCTGATCTGTGTGTTTTTTGTATGTTTTTACCACTTCAAGAATGTACAATTGTTCTTCCTCGGATAATTCTTTTGCAATACTGTAAATGTCCTCGAGTACTTTAGCACTTTGTACAGCCTCATCTGTATCGCTCATGGCGCCTTCACCTGTTAAAAGCCAACCTTTATTAATTTTTAAGCATTGGCTAATCGCATTAATGACAATCATCTGTGGTTCAGTTTTATTCTTTTCAAGATTAAAAATCACACCCCTCGATACACCGATTGTTTCTGCAAGTGCATCTTGCGTATACCCTTTGTTTTTCCGAGCATATGTTAATCTTTCACCTAAAGAGTCCATCAAAAAATCACCTCTGTATTGTATTATAACCGAAATAAAAATCATTATCAAAGCAATTTGTCATTGCCAACGCATATATAAAGCCATTCAATTCATTGACAATGCAAAATACACATGTTAGAATGCATTCATAAAGCACTGTACAAGGAGATGATTGTCTTGTCAAAGCAAAGAGAAGCCGTTTCATCTAATAAAACGTTGAACGAAATCATGGATACAGTCAATGAACTGCCATTGGAATACCAAAATAAGGTTCTGGCTATTTTACGTGGGATGGTTTTTACGAAAAATTGCTTAATCAAAAAAGGGCTATTACAGCAATCAGATACTTCCAATACAACACCATCTTAAATAGCATTAAATATTCGACAATCTGACATAATTCGCTAACATACTTTAATAACATGGATTGAAGACATGTTGTTAGAGTGTGAAAGGAGGGATGACCAACTTGCTTACCGAGTTACTGAATTTAGATACGATCCAAATTACTAACGAAGTAGCTAACTGGCAGGAAGCTATTCACGTGGCTTCATCGCCCCTATTACAGCAAAGCAAAATCGAAAAACGCTATATTCAAGCGATGATAGAATCCATCGAACAACATGGTCCATATGTTGTGCTTACTCCTAAAGTCGCCATTCCTCATGCGCGACCATCTGATGGCGTAAATGAATTAGCGATGAGCTTGTTACTGTTGCAAAAGCCTGTCTTTTTTGGCCCCAATAAACCCGTGTACTTAATTATCGTATTAGCAGCTAAAGACAATTCCTCGCATTTACAGGCATTAGTTGATTTAACGCAAGTTTTACAAGAAACCAGTCACATTGACAATATTATCGGCTGCAAGGGTCCAAAATGCATTATTGAAAAAATAAGACAATATGCTGCAAAGGAGCGATGATGATGAAGATTTTAGTTGTTTGTGGAAATGGTTTAGGTAGTAGTTTTATTATGGAGCTAAATGTTAAAAAGGCACTGCAAGAACTCGGAAAAGATGTGGAGGTAGCGCATACAGATTTAGCATCTGCTATGGCGGAGAAAGCAGATATTTATGTTGGTGCAGGAGATATTATCGATCAATTAGATAATGGCGATCGAACTATTGTACGCATCGTCAATATGATGAGTATTTCAGAAATTCAATCAAAAATTGAACCACTGCTTTAATTTAATGGCATCCATGCTTTTAAAATTGGATAGGATTGAGGTGTTCGTATGTTAGATGTTATGATGAATGACATTTTAGGTACACCAGCAATATTAGTTGGCTTATTTGCTCTTATTGGCTTGCTAATACAGAAAAAATCCGCTTCTACTGTCCTTTCGGGTACGTTAAAAACGATTATGGGCTTTGTAATTTTGGGCGCTGGTGCGACGGTTTTAATCGGATCTTTAACTCATTTTAGTAAAATGTTCGATCATGCCTTTCAAGTTCAAGGGGTTATTCCCAATAATGAAGCCATTGTAGCTGCTGCGCAAACGACTTTTGGAACATCCACTGCTATGATTATGGTCTTTGGTATGGTAATGAATATATTGCTAGCGCGATTTACGCCGTTTAAATACATTTTCTTAACTGGCCATCATACATTATTTATGGCGTGTTTAATCGCAACCTCCCTTTCAATAGGCGGTATGAGTGGTATCCCTCTTATTATTGTCGGCTCCATCTTATTAGGTATTTGTATGGTTGTTTTCCCTGCTATTCTACAGCCTACTGTGCAACAAATTACTGGTAATAATGATTTTGCAGTTGGTCATTTTGGTAGTATCGGCTACTATGTATCAGCAAAAATAGGTCAATTATTTGGCAACAAAGCAAAATCAACAGAAGCCATTGCAGTACCTAAATCACTAGGATTTTTACGAGATACATCCGTTGCCATTTCCTTAACAATGTGTATATTTTTCATTATCGTTGCCTTATTTGCAGGTCGTTCTTACATTGAAGCACAATTATCCGATGGCTCTAATTTCATTGTTTTCGCCATTATGCAAGCAATTACCTTTGCTGCTGGCGTTTATATCATTTTAGCAGGTGTACGTATGTTAATTGCCGAAATTGTTCCTGCATTTAAAGGGATAGCTGATAAGCTTGTCCCGAACGCAAAGCCTGCATTAGATTGCCCGACAATTTTCCCATTTGCACCAAATGCCGTAATAATCGGTTTCCTTTTTAGTTTCCTAGCTGGTATTTTATCTATGTTCGTACTCCCGCTCATCGGGCTAAAAGTCATTATACCTGGCCTTGTGCCCCACTTTTTCACAGGCGCAGCTGCAGGCGTTTTTGGAAATGCTACAGGAGGTCGCATTGGCTCAATGGCAGGTGCCTTCGCCAATGGCTTAATCATCAGCTTCATCCCTGCGATATTGCTCATCTTTATGGGAGACATCGGCTATGAAGGCACAACATTTGGTGATTCTGACTTTGGAATTGTAGGGATTATTATAATCAATATTTTAAAATTATTAGGTGCGGTATAATAATGTCACACTAAATGAAAAAAACTCGTTCTGTATTAACTTAGAACGAGTTTTTAATTTTCAGAATCGTTTGTGTGCCTGGCACTAAATTGGTGTGGCAAAAATTTGTTTTTCTTTAGGGTCCCACAAAACAATCCCAATATCTTGTTTTTGATCGATTACTCGAATTGTTACAGGAACATAGTCAAATAAAATACCATTTAATTTTGTACCAATAAACTGCAGCAAACCTATTAATTCTGTATCATTGATTAATGGGGCATGTACCTCTATTTTAATATCTGCTAATTTTCCATTTTCATAGTGTAGCTTGCCAAGCATTTTGGGATTTAAATGATTAAAATTGTTTTGAATATCTTCTTTAAACGTTAATAATTTTCCATATGTATCTTGATCTAAACTATATAATGCATCGGAAGGGAAAGTATAATCTTTCTTATCGATAGCAAGCCATTTATCTATACGATCCTTGCCCTCATCAATATATGTTTCCGCTAAAAAGACACCTGGAAGAATATCATTTTTATTAGACTCCTGAAACAACGTTAAATAGATTGGCACTTTTGGCATCGTTTCATTATTTCTTATTTGTTGAACGATAACCTCCGCTATTTTTTTGCCGTATTTTTCTACATCATTTACATCATCGTCATTATTGTCTACTTTCACTTGATCTGTATAAATCAGGCCATTTTCATCCGACACACGAATATCATAATATTCATTTAACGAGATAGCTAAGGACATGCCTTCTATTTTCCCGCTTTTTTTGTTAATATAATTTTGCTCCAACACATGAGATAGAATAAGCGGGTTCTCTTTTTCATCATCTAAAATATTGCCAGTACTAACGGTTTTTGCTGGATTTAAGCCTAAACCTTCTTCTGTTTTTCTTTCTAACCATTGATTAATGATCTTTTTATCTACATATTGGCCTTCCTCCATATAAAAACTGTTTGGAGAAAAATGCTCCACTGATAGATTCATTAACCCTTTCTCAATTTCATTTATATTTAACGTATTATTCATATTACTAACGATTAACCCTCTAGATACATTCAATTTTGCAGGTTGTTGAATTTCGTATATTTCCTTCTTTTGAAATGAAGATATGTACATTTTTTCTTCTTTAGCCGCATCGCCATCTCCACTACAAGCAGCTAAAAAAAATAAAGGTGATAGTAAAAATAGTGCATTTTTCCTTATAACCATTTCGATAATGCTCCTTACTCATTAAAATAACAACATACCTTATATTACCATAAAATCTATTTAAATTTATATACACTACAATCTTTGCAATAATTTTTGGTGTCCTACTACAATAAAAAAGACAATGCCGTAATAAGCATTATCTTACTTAATAACCTATACTATTTTCTTACACCATAAAATACATAGCTGTAGTCTTGATAATGTTGATGATATAGTTTTATTTCTTGTCTAATCATGGCGATAACATTATTTGCATCCGCAATGGTATCATATTTTTTCTCCATTTTTTGAAGGGAAAGTTCAAGAGGATTGTAATATTCTTCTATCCAATCCTTCGTTGGTAAAACGAAAGAAAAAACATAATTATAGTCTAAAGCGGTAATTTGATTAATTTTATTTGGAATCGTATCAATTTCTGGATATCCTTCATTCCAAAATTCTTTACAAGCATTAGCAGGATTATCATGTAACCATGATATTTCACTACATACAAGATACCCCTCTGGTTTTAAGAAAGTTTTCCACTGTGCAAGACCTTTTTGAAAGCCCATAATATAGATTGAGCCTCCGCCCAAATGAGGTCAAATGTTTCTGGCTTAAAGTCCATCTCAAACATGGAACTATTTTGTACACTGACTCTCTCTTCTAAATTTTTCTGGTGTAGCTTTTCCTTTAATGAAATTAAACTTGCTTCATTTGTATCAATCGCCGTTATATGAGCAAGAGGAAATTCTTCAGCTAATAATAACGTATGGGTACCTGTCCCACATCCAATATCCAAAATATTTAGCGCTTTTTTGCTATCTAAGTCCAGTAATGACAATGCCTTTTTTGTTGATTGTTCACTACCTGGTCCTTGTCGTGTTAATCCCTCAAAGGCTTCATAAAAATAGTTCTCCATTCGTAACCCTCTCCTTAGTTGTTATTATACTGAAAATGTATGAACTAGAGCTAACCATTCGTTATTGAACATATAAACAATAAGTCAAATTCCTATTTCACAAAATAAACCCAGGTACTTGTAAGCACCTGGGTTTATAATGTTTAACAAATTAATCGCACGATAGTTCTTTTAGCTAAGTTTTCCTTCACTAGGAATAAATGATTCCACAATGGCCGCTAAAGCTTGAATGGTATCGTAGCTATCTGCTGGAAATTCAGATTGGGCAAATTCTACTTGCAGTTCTTCACAAATTGTTTGACAGTCTATGCCGATTTCAAAGTAGGACTCGATATCTGCAGATAGTGACAACAGTTCACATGTCACAAATCCTTGTGCACCTTCTTGATATAATGTATTAATCATATTTTTCACATTCGGACCAAGCCAATCGCCTTTCCCATTCCCGCTTCGATAGGTAAGATGCCAGTTATCAATTTGAGCGGCCTGAGAAATTGCCTCAGATAATTCGGAGAACTGACGTACATAGTTTTCATTGCGTTCTGGATCAATTGGCTGACTATGTACTGTAAATAAAACATGCGTCTGCGCTCGTTTTTCAGCAGGAATCCATTCTACCGCACGTTGCAGACGATCTTTATAAACAGCAAGTAATTCTTCATGTAAATGCCAATTTTTCGCCTGAATAACCGTTACATCATGAGAAGCTAATAACGCACTTACCTCATCATGGAACGCACTAGCAGCAGTAGACATAATAGGGTTTACAGGTAGTGTAATAAAAGTGGTAATGCCGTCTTTCAGCATCGTCTCAATTACATCTGGAATAGATGGTTCTGTATTTTTGTAGGCGTTATACACTTTGACAGGCTGTGTTACACGTTGCTGTAAAGCTTGTTCCAAACCTTTTGCAATACGGCTCGTATTGGCTGCTAAAGGATCCACCGCACCTAATTTTCTAAATTGCGCTGTCACGCTTTCAATTACATGTGGGGGTGGTGTTTTGCCCTTCATAATTTTTGTAAAATACGGTGTCACATCATCTAAAGATTTCGGTGCGCCATAAGCGTAATAAATAATTCCAATCATTTTTTAAACTCCTTTTCTTCTTGTTAATTTTTGTAAGTAATGCAGTTGCTCATATTTTTATCAGAGCACCGTTTCACTGGGGTAAAGATTGGATTTCCATTTTGCATATAAATTTCGGCATCAATTTCAAAAATGGATTGAAACATTTCTTTGCATACTACACAATGTGGAGAACCATCATAATGGATTTTCCCTTTTTTTAATACAATCAGACGTCCACTATTTTGGGCAGCTTGGTTAATATCATGTAACACCATTATCACAGTCATCTTATATTTATCGTTTAACTCTTTGACTAGCTCCATCACTTCTAATTGATGTGCTATATCTAGATACGTTGTTGGTTCATCTAGTAGCAACACTTTCGGATGTTGTGCTACTGTCATTGCAATCCAAGCACGCTGCCTTTCACCCCCAGACATTGAAGGCAATACCCGATTTTGCAAAAGTCTCAATCCAGTTACGTCAATGGCCCAATCGACAATTTCTTTATCTTCTTTTGATAGTGTCGTCTTCCCACCACTATGTGGGTGACGCCCAAACTCTACTAATTCACGCACAGTTAGATCTAATTGATGACTATTCATTTGCGGGAGCATCGTTAGGGTTTTTGCCACTTCTTTAGATTTCATTTCATGAATATTTTGCTCATCTAAATATACTTTACCACTATTTGGTTTTAAAAGACGTGATATCACACGTAATAATGTTGATTTCCCCGAGCCATTCGGTCCTATTAAACTCACAACTTCTCCTTCATGGATTTTCAAATTAATATCTTCTAACCGAAAATTGGTGAACTCATGTTGATATTGAATGTGCTCAGTTTGCAGCAATGGAATTCCCCTTTCTATGAATTAAGTATAGAAAATATGGTCCACCGATGAATGCTAGTAAAATGCCCACTGGAAACTCAATCGGATCAAATACGGTTCTCGCAATTGTATCCGCGAAAACAACAAGTAAGCCACCGGCAAAAGCGGAAGCAGGAATTAAATACTTATGATCTCCGCCAATTATTAGTCGTAAAATATGTGGTACAACTAAACCTACAAAACCAATTAAACCAGCAACACTTACAGCAATTCCCGCTAATAATGTACTCAATGCAATTAAAAAGAATCGACTTCGTTCAACATTGTGTCCTAAAAGGCTAGCCATTTCATCTCCTAGACGCATGATACGAATATGTTTGATGGCAAAAAAAGACAAAATCAGCACGACAATAACATAATAAATAATCATCTTAAATTGCACCCAGCCAACACCGGTTAATCCACCTGACAACCATGGCAATACAGATTGCACACGATCGCTATATAAAATCATTAGTGCATTTGTTCCTGCACCACAAAGTGCATTAATAGCTACCCCCACTAAAATAATGCGCATTGGGGATGTACCACCCTTTTTCACCGATAAAGAATAGACAATCATAGCAGCGACAAAAGCACCTAGAAAAGCTGCAATAGGTAAATAAATAATATAGCCTGGAAATACTACCATTACTGCTACAGCCATAATACCAGCGCCAGAAGTAATACCAATAACCCCTGGATCAGCTAATGGATTTTGCATAACACCTTGTAAAATTGAACCTGCAATAGCCAAACAAACACCAACAAGGATACCTATAATAATACGGGGCAGGCGGATTTCCCAGACGATTCGTCGCGCCAATGTATCTTCTGAACTAAAAATCCCACTAAACACGTCACTTACTGAAAACGAAACTTGCCCTATCATAAGGCTGCCGATACTTACGATGAACAAGAGTATCGGCAAGACAATGAGCGACAATCTTCGCTTTGTGGCAAGAGGGTGCGCATATTTTTCCTCATCTACTATCATCGTTATGTCCTCACTATAAAAAATGATTAGACTGCTTCTTCAGCTGTCTTTAAAACGTCTCGCATATAGTCAATAGCTTCTATGACTTGCGTACCAGGATTGTCAAATAAGTCTGCTGGTAAAATAATGATTTGATTATTTTTTACCGCACCCAGATTTTTCCATGCAGCATTTTCTTTCAATTGCTTTTCAAAGCCGTCTTTCACTGCCTCTGGATTTGCATGTGTAATAAGCATAATCACTTTTGGGTTACGCTCAACAATTTTCTCAACACTTAAATTTGCATAGGTTGGAAATTTATCTGTCGCTGGTAAATCTGCTGCGATATTTTTACCGCCTGCATTTTTTAAAATATCTCCGTATAAAGAATTATCAAGTGCGGCTAAGTATGTACCTGGTGCACCGTAAACGATTAACGCATCTAACGATGATTGTGTAGCGCCCTGTGCAATTTTTTCATCAATTTGTGCAACTAACTCATCTGCTCTTGCTGTATTTTTAAACAATGCTCCGTATTTTTGAATCGTATTTTTAATATCGTCAATCGAATTCATTGTAGAATAGACTATTTTCGTTCCTGTTGCTTCTACAGTAGTAGCGAACTGCTGAAAGCTTGCTGGCACAATCAGCACTTCCGGATTCAATGCAGCAATTTGCTCAAATGATGGTTCATGTGGGTTGCCTATTTCTTGTATTGCTTTTACTTCTGGCTTCATTTCAGTAGAAATTGTAGGACGCCCAGTAACGTTCGCACCTAACGCGAGCAAAATATCCAGTACTCCTCGATGTAACGTTGCAACAGAACTTGGCGTTGCGGCAAACTCATGCTTATTGCCAAGATCATCAACTAATGTTACCGCCTCTTGTGTTTCAACTTGTTGTTCCTTTTCTTGATTAGTTGATGCATTCACATCCGTTTGTTTACTATCTGTTCCACATGCCACTAATAATAATGCTAACGTTATGACTAATAAAATTTGAAACCTTTTCATTTTGCGATCCACCTTTCTGATGTTCTTGAATTGAAATTGATAATCATTCTCATACATTTGCTTATGATTCTATTTTAATTAAGAATGATTGTCAACTAACCTTTTTTCAATATTTTTAATTGCACAACCAATTAATGTATGTTTTAATTGATAATGAGAATCGATATCAATTAAATTTGGCGTAAAGGAGTCAAGATATATGATTACAGTAACAAACCGTTTTTTAGTAAAAAAAGGTTTTGCTCATAAAATGGCACCACTATTTACATCTGATAAAAATTTATTGAACTGGGATGGTTTTACTAAAGTCGAAGTGAATATTTGCTCAGAACCAGAAGATCACGATGAGATGAATGTAATGATGTTTTGGGATACAATCGAGCAATTTAAAGCATGGCGCGAATCTGATGACTTTATGAAATTACACCGCCGAGAAAGAATTAGTGACAAAGATAACAGCGAGTCGTCTCCAATCATAGGAAACCGCGTTGTTATATCTGAAATTGCTGCTACTTTAGAAAAATAAACTTTGGCAACTGTTCCAATGCCAAAAATAAAAAGTATAAAAAAATGCAATTCGAATTTAGCTTGAATTGCATTTTTTCACTATTGGATGAGGAGACACCCTTATCTGAAAGACTCGAGCCATCACCTCACCAATCTATAGACAGCGTTAAGGGATAGTAGGTCTTACTTTATTTATTAAATATTTACATTAAGTTTACTAATTGTAATGATCGTTTTAAAATCTTCGCCATTTGAGCACGTGTTAAATTACTTTGCGGGTATAAATAGCCATTAGACCCAGTCATAATATCTTGTGCTTGTAATTCTGAGATGGCTTGTTTTGCGTAGTCAAATACTTTATGCGCATCCTTAAATGATAGAGCATTTGCAGCAACTGTTGCTTTATAGCCTTTGTATTCCAACATACGCATAATCATTGCCGCAGCTTGTTGACGTGTAATATTTGCATTTGGATTAAATGTTGTTGCATTTACCCCTCTCACAATACCCACCTCTGCTAGTGCTTGTACTTCTTTTTGATACCACTTACCTTTTACATCCGTAAAGATAGTTTCTTTATTTGATTGAAGCTTGAGCGCTCGAGCCATCATCACTGCAAATTGAGCTCGCGTTATATTTCGATTTGGGCTAAATGTTGTAGCAGTTGTACCCGTTGTAATACCAGCAGCATACAAAGCTAAAATCTCATCTTTACTAAAGACATTTTCGATATCTGTAAAAGGATTTCTAACAACGTTAATAGCGTTATGTTTATCTTCTTCTACAATTTTTGTTTCTTCATCTAACGCAGGCACATTAAACGTAAAGAATAATGTATATGCCCCATAACCTAGGCTACCTGAATCGACAAAGATTTTCGTTACACCATTTTGATCCTGGACTAAAGGTAGACGAATAATACGCACTTGATCTAATTTCTCACCTTTAGAACTAATTATCTCAACGTTTTGTTTCTTACCCTCCGCATCAATATAAGCAATCGTTTCGAAGCCATACGCCTTACCGATTAGTGTCATTTCGATATAACGTTTACCGTCAATTGTAACTAATTCAGCATTTTTAAAGTATGGTGCCAAATAGTTTGTAATAAACTCAGGTATTTTACCATTTGGATCTGCTTCCATTTTATACGTAATTGGCTGACGACTCATTTTATCGTCTGCCTTTGTCTTCGTTGCTGTTACATTAGAGACAATTAACCTAGTAGTCGTTCTTGCCTCAAAAACAAGATTATCTAGTTTTTCAATTTCAAATGAAAGTGTTGCTACATTGGCCATAGGTACTAAAGTTGCCGCTTTATGGGACCATTTTGCAAGTACTTTATTATTTTGTTTCACCAAAAACTCTCGCAAATCTTTTCCAGTATTTAATGAAAGGGTTACTTTATATTTGTTATCTTCAAATACTGTAGTAGCTCTTTGAAGGAATGATGTTATATCTTTTGCATTTTGAAGAAACTCAAATGTTACTGCTCCTTCTTGAACAAAGTTGCCTCCAGTTCCTTCAATTTTTGTAGCGTCATTCGGCGCACCTTTATTTGGTAATTGACCGCTATTAATTGGCCCACCTGTAATTGGGAATGTTGTACTATCACTAATTTTAGACAATGAAGCTTCATTAAATTGTAAAAAGATATTGTAGTTATGATGATAAGCTATATCCTCAATATCTACTTTTACCCATGCATTATGACGCTCAGCTAAGCTTGGTATTGCAAACTGAACGACTCGTAAATCATTGGCATCGCTAATCGTAATTGGTGTTACACCGTTTACTGAAAATCCAGTAATCCATGAACTATTTTTTAATGTTAATTGAACTTGATAAGAAGAACCCTCTTTTACGACATACGCTGGTTTAACTACATACTGATCCATCATTGAAGTACCAGAACCAGAACCCCTAATAAACGTATAGTCCACTGTATACAATCCATTTGTTGATTGTGTTGGGAATCCACTCGTTCCACCACTTGTAATTGGCAATGTTGCAACGGGTGCTCCGTCCTTCGTAGTTGCGATGACATTCGCTGAAATTTTTTTATCCGCCGTTACCGCTTCAAAAACTAAGTTATCTAGCGAATTCGCTTCAAATGATAATGATGCTGTACTTTTCATAGCAACAGGACCTATTGAAGCCATTTTGTTAGACCATTTTGCAAGTTCTCTTCCATTTTGTTTCACAATAAACTCTTGTAATTTATTGTGTGTATTTAACGACAGCGTAACTTTGTATTTATTGTCTTCAAATACTGTTTTAGCTGTTTGCAAGAATGTCTTAATTTCCTGTGCATGTTGAGGAAAGTCAAATTCAACTACGCCCTCTTGCTTAAAGTTTTTAGTTCCTTCATCCTTTGTTCCGCCATTAGTTGATTGCTCTGCATTTTCAATGTTAGAATTGTTATTGCCAGCGGTATTTGAATGATTATTGTTCTGCCCAGAACCTGATTCATTGCCGTTGGTATTTCCTTTATCTTTTCCTGTTTTCATTTCATCTTTATTTTGATTTGATGTTTCAGGTTGTTTCGGTGCTTCTTCACAAACACGCTTTGTTTCCTTCACGTTTGAAAATGTTAGGTAAACATTATATTTTTTATCCCTATAATTGAAGGCTGGAACATCTACATGAACCCATGCCTCAATTGCTTCATCATGACGGTCGATGATGAATGTGTAAATTTCATTACCTGCCTTGTCTTTCGTTTTTTCAATGGCATCTTGTAATGTGCCTCCTGACTTCACTTTAAAACCTTTATACCATTCTACAAAGCTTTTCGGCACTGTTAAAGAAACCTTATATTGGCCATTCTTCTGTTGTTGCATTGTAGTTTCTTTTAAAATGTAGTTATTCATTACGGAATCTTTTGTTTGAGTTTCGTCTCGAACGTTAAGACTCGCTGAATAGTCTATTGTACAGCTAGCATTGGTTGTCTCAGCCGCTGATATCACTTCATTTTTATTCTGATTTAATGTTTCAGGTTGCTTCTTCGGTGCTTCTTCACAAACACGCTTTGTTTCCTTCACATTTGAGAATGTTAGATAAACTGTATATTTTTTATCCCTATAATTGAAGGCTGGAACATCTACATGAACCCATGCCTCAATTGCTTCATCGTGGCGGTCGATGATGAATGTGTAAATTTCATTACCTGCCTTGTCTTTCGTTTTTTCGATGGCATCTTGTAATGTGCCACCTGATTTCACTTTAAAACCTTTATACCATTCTACAAAGTTTTTCGGCACTGTTAAAGAAACCTTATATTGGCCATTCTTCTGTTGTTGCATTGTAGTTTCTTTTAAAATGTAGTTATTCATTACGGAATCTTTTGTTTGAGTTTCGTCTCGAACGTTAAGACTCGCTGAATAGTCAATTGTACAGTTAGCGTCGGTGTTCTCCGCCGCCTTTACATCCATACCAAAGCCCGGTAATATCGCACCTAGCATTAGCACTATCATTGCTACATATTGTAAAAATTTCTTCATGCTCTGACCTCCTGAATATTTAATAAGTTTAAATGACAAGAAATTCAGAATTCTGAATAGCTTTTTCTACCCCCTTTGTATATAAAGCTTTACTCTTACTATCCCTTTAAACAAATGATAATCATTCTCAATAAAGATTTTTAAAAAAACATCTAGTTAATAACATGGATGTTTTTAAGTAACCCTCAGTAATTGAAAATGATTCTCATTTATTTTTAATTATATTCCTCCAATTATTCTTGTCAAGAAAGTTAAAATTCGTTGTAAGATGCGAAAAAAAATCTATTATCTCACTTTTATTTTACTTATCTTTGCGAATTAAGAAGATGAGGAAAGGGCCGCCAATAATCGCCATTATTGTGGAAGCGGGAATTTCTAGCGGAGCCACTAAAATCCTACCTAGCGTGTCTGCTGTCAAAATTAGCAAGGCTCCTGCCAATGCTGAAAATGGAATTAACCATTTATGATCAGCGCCTACAAATCTTCTTGAAATATGCGGTATTAATAACCCAACAAAAGCAATAACGCCTGCTGTAGCAGTTGATATCGCTGCTAGTAATACGGCTGTTGCTGCAATCATTAGACGTGCACGGGTAACATTAAAGCCCAAACTTTTTGCAGTTTTGTCTTGTAAAGTCAATAAATTGCACCACGAAACTAATAAGAAGGAAATAATTAAACCAATTGCACCGTAAAATGTTATTAAACTTACATTACTCCAAGTGCGCATGGACAAATTAGAGCCCCCTACACCTCCAACCATAATATTCATATAGCTACATAACGTAATAAATGCTTCTGTTAGGCCGGTAAACATAGCGTTAATTGCAATACCAACTAATATAATTTTTAAAGGATTTAATCCCGACTTCCATGACAACATAAATACTAAAAAACAGGCAAATGCTCCTCCCAAAAAGGCCAATAATGGCGTAAAGAAAAACATCGTTGGAAATAATGTAATAATTAATAATTGAACAAAAGATGCGCCTGCTGAAATACCTATTACACCGGCATCCGCTAATGGATTACGCATGACCGCCTGCAATAAAACACCGGCTACTGATAATGCTGCACCTGCAAATAAAGCGACGATTATTCTCGGGAAGCGTAAATCTTTAATAATTGTGTAGTCTGGATTTTCTTCACCTAAAAAAGCTCTAATAAACTCTAGCATATTCATTTTAATAGAGCCTGTAATAGCCGAATAAATAATAACGGCTAACAGTAATACACTTACAACTATAAAACTACTAATTTTTTTATTCATCTATGTCCTCTACATTTCCCATTATGGATACATAATGTCAATTAATTCTTCTAGTGCTTGAGGCACTGCAAGCGTAGCAGTTGTTCCAAATACAGGCTCTTCTAAATCATACACCCGCCCATTTTTCACAGCGTCAAAATGCTTCCATATATCATTCGTTGCAAATTCCTCATTAAACATTTCCACTACTTGGTCTGGAATACCATGTGCCAGACGTAATATAATGTCTGGATTGCTTTGTTGTAAAAATTCCGTATTGGATGGTAAATATTCGGGCTCTTGACCAGTCATAACATTTTGACCCCCAGCCATTTTCACCAAGTCTCCAATATAAGAATTTTCGGTTGCCACCAAATAGCTCCCTGGTATTCCCAGCAAAATTAATACTTTAGGTGATTCTTTTTGCTCTACTTTCATTCTAAGGGCAGATATCTTTCCTTCCAACTCCGACACTAGCTTAGTTGCTTCTGCAGTACGGTCATATTTTTCACCAATCTCTAAAATAGCCGCTTTCATATTATCAATACTTTGTAAATTGACATATGAAGCATTGATTCCGACTTCCTCAAATGTATTTTTTAAATCAGCTTCTAATGTTGTAACAGAAAATACTTCTGTTGGGTTCAAGGATTTTAGAATTTCCATATCTGGGGACATTGGATTACCGATTTGTGGCAAATCCTTATATCGTTCCGGCAAATCATACATCGTTGTAGGAACGGCAATCGCCTCTAAATCCAGTGCAGCTAATATATGTGAGACTGCAACTGTCGTTGGAATAATACGATTTTGATTTTCTTCTTGAACGACTGTTTCGCTCCCATTATTGACTTCTTCAGCTTGATTTTTCTTCTCCTTCGTCGAAGAACTACATGCTGATAGAACAAACATTATACTTAAAAGCCCTACTATATAGAGCATTCGACGAAATGTTTTCGTATTTTTTATATTCATCATTTCCATTCACTCCTTTTAAAAAGCACCCTACCCTACTAAAATCAGTAGAGTAGGGTGCTTTGAAATCATCAAATGATTTTTTCTTCCTTCGATTCTTTCCTTGCATTAAATAATAGAATTCCACTTAAACAGAACAACAATAGTAAGCTAAATGGAAAAATATCATTTGTTTGAGGATTTGTTACCTTTTCTTGAACTGACGAAGTTTTTATGACACCACTATTATTTGTTGTTGTATCCTTATTGTTATTATTTTGTACCACAGCACTTGCCACCGCACTACCATCTTCGTATTTTAATGAAGATGGATCCCATACAAAATCTACTGTATATTCATGATGATAATTTAAATCATCAATATCGACCTTCATCGTAATAGGCGTCGGTGAAGTATAAGAAGGAAGTGCAAATTCTACAATTCGTGTATCCTCTTCCTTATTCTCACTAATCACTTTATTACCGCCTGTACTAGATTCAAATTTTGTTATCCAACCACTTTTTTTCATCTTCAGCTGTAATACTTGTGAGCCATTTTTCACTATAAGTGTCCCAGGCTTCAAAAAATAATCATTTGCGATGGAAGCAGATGAGGAATTAGGTTTATTTACTTGATAGTCGATTGTGTATTTCCCATCTGCAAGTGCAGCAAATACATCGTTTGATGGTGTCACCAAAATTGCAAACAAGGCTACTAACAATGACATTAAAATTAACTTTTTGATAGTAAAACCCCCTTGTAATTAGTAGTAATTTTTAATGCCTTGTGAATAAAAGGGGATATTAAAAATACCCCTTTTATTCTGCGTGTTCGACATGTATAAATGATAATGATTATCATTATCATTTATTAAATAATAATATGGTTTATCTTAGTTGTCAATATATAAAATACTTTGCTTTTTCAAAAAATATATTTTGTCAGCTGTCTTTCTATAGTAAAGATGAGGCAAAATCGATTAAATATTAGAATAAAGAAATACCCTTTATCTTCTTAAGTTTTCTTAAAATGTTGACACTTTACTAACCATTGGTTATTATATAACCAATGGTTAGTAAATGACGAAAGTAGGGAATTCAGTGAAAAGTAAACAGGCGGAACGTGCAGAAGAAACAAAAAAACAAATCGTCGAATCAGCAGGAAGGTTATTTTCTGAACAAGGATATGATTCAGTGACAATTCGAGCAATTGCTAAAGATGCTGGCTGTTCGCATACAACCATTTATCTTTACTTTAAAGACAAGGAAGCATTATTACATCAGCTATCTATGCCCCCTCTTCAGGAGCTACACCAGCAATTTTTGTCTCTTTCGAATTTACACACATTATCTTCAGAAGACAAATTGAAGCAAATTAGTCTTACATATATTCACTTTTGCCTAAAGAACCGAAATTTGTATGATATTTTCTTCAATACCAAGTCAACGCGGGTAGATGAAGAAGACCCAAAACTTGAGATTAATCGACTGCGGATAGAACTCTTTGAAATAATGAAGGCAATTATTCGGGAATGTTTGGCTATTTCAAACGAGGAACAACTATTAGCTTTTGCCCGAATTTATTATTACAACCTAAATGGCATTTTAAGTACTTACTCGTATCAACATGAACCGCTTGCCGTTTTAATGGAAAGATTAACACCGACATTTGAACTTGCCATCGAAATTCTACTTTTAGGCTTTACAGAAAAATTAAATGGGGGTATGGATAATGAAAGCTAAACAAATCTCTGAACATATTTGGAGCTTAAAAACGTGGATGATTGTGCCGATTCATGTGTGGGTAGTAATCGAGGAGGATGGTGTCACGTTAGTGGATGCGGGGATGCCGATGATGGCTAAAGGGATTATGAATTTTATTAAACAGTTGAATGCTGGCCCTTTGCTTCGAATTCTCTTAACACATGGACACGCCGATCATGTTGGCGCAATAAAGTCCCTACTCACTCATAATCAAGTACCCGTATACGCGCACGCTATAGAAATACCTTATATGGAAGGTGAAGTACTGTATCCAAAAAGAAAGAAACTTGAAAATAATGTACCTCCACAATTAGCTCAACCTCTTCTAGAAAGTACGCATGGAACGTTACAAACAATGGCTGGGCTTACCCCCTATTTAACACCAGGTCATTCTCCAGGACACGTTGTTTATTATCATGAAAAAGATCAAGTCCTGCTCGCCGGTGACCTTTTCAACGCTAAAAAAGGAAAGCTCCATCCACCAATGTTTACTCCTTTTATGGATGAAACATTACAAAGCAGTTTAATTGTGAAAAAATTAAACCCCGAGCGACTAGAAGTTTGTCATGGCAGTACCGTATTTCGTCCGGCAGAGCAACTAGACGAATATATTCGACAAACAACGAAAAATTAGAGCGTTAGTTTTACGAGGGAAGGTTACCCCCTAGAACATAGGGGTCCCTTCGCATTCTGTAATTGTATCTAGCTATGAATCGTTACCCATACTTGATATCTGTCTACCGTTGTTGCGGTATGGACAGTAAATTCCTTTACCTCTACCAATCGAAAGGTTAAAGAATAAGCTATTTTATTATCAGGTGTATCATAGCCATTATTATAAAATGGAGTAAAACATATAAAAAGTATAATGGAGTGTTGCCTTCTTTCGTTGCCATCGATTTTTATAATTGGATCTTTTTTGAGTTCTTCCTCTAATTCGAAGCGCCTCATGAAGAATTTCACAATCGCTTAATTCAAAATCCTTTATTACCTCTTCACAGGCCAGTTCTTTTGATGTGATTTTTCCTGTTTTCAAAGTATAGTAGATGCGACAGACTGTTAGGACAATGAATTCGATCCATAAATCAAATAAAAACAAATAGCTTTTTGAAACTTTACTTGCAATATATTGATTAAGATTGTAATCCATCTCCTGAATGATATCCTGCCAATCGATGCTGGCTTGATATGCAGAAAAATCCGGACCATATATAGCATATGAATTATGAACGAGCTGGTAAACTGCCACTTTCATAAGCCTTCTTTTTCCCTTACACTTAGTCCCCTCAAAATATAGGAAAGCACTATGTAAAGGTATTTCCTTCTGTTCATCAAAAAATAAATACTCGCATTCAAACTTTTTGACCAATGGATAATCAGCACTCAGTTCTTTATGAAGTGACGTTACTTTGCTTACCTCTACCTCTGTCAATTCTCTATCCAAAACTGTCACAAAATCAATATCGCTACTTTCCGGATGAAAGGCATTTAAAATAGTTGAACCGTAGACATACACACCATTATACAAATCAATGTAATATTTATACCTTTTTTCATTCGTTTCCTCTCCTTTATTGTTTCTCTCCTTAATTTATCTGTAAAAGTTTTGTAGTTTAAAAAAAGAAAAATATAATGATAGGTTTGTTCCAACTATATTTAAATTTACCTGTATTAAAACATGAATGTTGTATTTTTCAGCTTAAATATTTTACGCAATTTCTTGCATATAATATGATTTTTATTGGCTTACACAATTTGTGTTGTATAGCTAAATAACCGGATTACACATCTTTAAAATTTCATGCAATTAAAAAAGCTGCACAATGCATTCTAGGCTACACTATTGCAAAAAGAAAAATGAAAACATAAACCATAAAGAAAGTTTGTTACTTTGTATGATGTGGAAATCCTGCTTGAAAGCTTGATTTTATTAAACTTCTACTATCATAAATTGACAATACAACTCAATGAAACCATATTTTAATAATTGATATCGTTTATTAAAGTAATAGATAATAAAGTGGATTAAATCTATTACAAAGGAAGAAAGTAATGAAGAATTCATTAAAAAAATATTTGATAATACCAGCTATGCTCACTACTTTATTAGCTACTCCGTTTAGTGCTAACGCCTCAGCGAGTGATATACATATGTCATATTTATATAACGGCAATACTAGCTCCTTCATAAAAAATATAGATATGACTCAAGGTGCCTTAAATACGGCGACACCTAACTTTCTTAATTTAAATGCAGATGGCAGTTTGAATGCTTCGATTGATAAAAGTTTAGTCGATGCATTACATTCAAGAGGATTAAAAGTTGTGCCATTCATTTCTAATCATTGGGACCGTAAATTGGCACAAATCGCAATGACAAATCGAGAAATATTGTCTACTCAAATCGTCAATTCTGTTGTGAAAAATAATTTAGATGGTGTCGATATTGATATAGAAAATTTAAACGATACAAATAAAGAAGAGTTTACAGATTTCATTCGTTTATTACGAGAAAAAATGCCTACAAATAAAACAATATCCATAGCAGTCGCTGCCAATCCATATGGGTGGACAACTGGGTGGCATGGTTCTTATGATTATACGAAACTAAGTGAGTATAGCGATTATTTAATGTTGATGGCCTATGATGAAAGCTATAATGGTGGTTCAGTTGGGCCTGTCGCAAGTTTATCATTTGTTGAAAATTCGATTAAGTATTTATTAGATAAAGGGATTAATTCAAATAAAATAGTTTTAGGCCTCCCTTTTTACGGACGAATTTGGAAAGATGATGTAGAAATTGGAGGCGACGGCATTGCTAATAATGCCGTCCAATCAATTGTGAATCGCCATAATGGAAAATTTTATTTTGATAATACTTCAAAATCAGCATTTGCCAAATTTACAGTAAAAAGCAGTGACTCTCCTACTTATATCGGGGGCAAAAAGCTAGTACCAGGAAATTACACGATATGGTACGAAAATGATTTATATTTAAAATATAAGTTAAGGCTTGTAGAGAAATATCATTTAAGAGGAACAGGTAGCTGGGAATTAACTCAAGCAGATAATGGTATTTGGAAATTTTATTCTTCTTGGGCGAATGGGGAACATAACTTTATCGATACAGAAAATCATTGGGCAGAACAAGATATTATGGCCATTTACCGAAAAGGCTGGATTAACGGCAAAAACGAATACACTTACGATCCAAATGGTAATTTAACAAGAGCTCAGGCTACTACTATTCTAATTAATGCCATCGGTTTAGACAAAACAAACGAAACTGTGCCTAATCATTTCAAGGATGTGCCAGCAAATCATTGGGCAAAACGTGCTATTGAAATTGCCTATAAGTATCATATTGTGAATGGAACAAATGAAAACATTTTCGATCCAAATGCCAATATCACAAGAGCACAATTAGCAAGTATATTATCGAGAGTATTAAATTATCCATTACCCCAGGATAAGTCCGGTTTTTATGATGTTCCAAAAGATTTCTGGGCATATGCAGATATTTTAAAATTAAGTAATAAAGGGATTATTAAGGGAAAAGAAGATGGAGGATTTTATCCATTTGATTATGTCACGAGAGGTCAAATGGCAGCGATGGTCAACCGGTCAAGTGCCGATTTAGAAAAGTATACAGTAAAAAAATAAATCTCTTCACAATAGTTGATAATAACTCAAATAGTTTAAATAGAAATGTACATTATTAAATACAATTTTAATAGTGTACATTTTTTATTTTGCTTACCATTGCTACTAAATTGGCATAACTTTCTACACTTCCTGAAGTATCATACACCCCTTCTGAAGAAAATACAATGCTGTACGAGCTTCAATAGAAATGGCATAATTCTTACGAAATGAACCTGCTCTGTATTTTTATCATAACGAATCTCACCTTTTATTTTCGGAACAAATCACCATCTAAAATTCCTCTCATATTCTATAACTAGACCTATTTTGAGGGGGAAAAATTATGGGGATTGAACTGACTGCTCTCCATTGGATTTATGTTGTATTTATTGTCCTAATTATTGGCTTTATGGTGAAACGTCGGGATACCACCCTCATCTGCATCATTGGCATATTCATACTAGCAATTGTTGCTACGGGTGATTTTACTTCATCTATAAGTGGTGTGTTTAACAGCTTTATTTATGCGATTACTGAGCTGTTATCTACGATTTTAATTATTTCCATTATTGTTGCGATGAGCCGTGTGTTAATGGCTTCGGGTATTAACGAGGTCATGGTTGCGCCATTTACAAAAATTATTAAAACACCGACACTCGCCTATTGGACGATTGGCATTTTAATGATGATTATTTCTTGGTTTTTCTGGCCGTCGCCTGCTGTTGCATTATTAGGGGCTGTACTATTACCTGTAGCCATTCGAGCAGGTTTACCTGCATTGGGTGTTGCCATGGCGATGAATTTATTTGGACACGGAATTGCTTTATCGAGTGATTTTGTTATTCAAGGGGCTCCAAAGTTAACAGCAGATGCTGCGGGAATTCCCGTTGGAGATGTTGTAACTGCCAGTATCCCACTTGTCATTACGATGGGCCTTGTGACAACGATTGCCGCATTTATCTTATTAAAGAGGGATATGAAACGGGGAACACTTCATTTAAAAAGTGCGCATGACACAATTGATGGTATAGAACAAGTGAAAGATGAGCATTTGCTAACACGTGCACAAAAACGTTTTTTTGCGATACTTATTCCCATCACGTTCTTACTTGATGTTATTGCCATGTCGGTTTTGAAGCTACAAGGTGGGGATGCCACTGCGCTTATTGGCGGAACAGCTGTCTTTATTTTGTTAGTGCTCTGTCTTGTTGCTCATAAAAAACAAGGATTTGAGAAATCGACCAGTTACTTAATACAAGGTTTCCAATTTGGCTTTAAAGTATTTGGCCCAGTCATTCCGATTGCCGCTTTCTTCTATCTCGGCGACTCAGGATTCACTCAAATTATCGGTGATTATCTCCCTGCCGCTTCACATGGCATTGTCAACGATCTTGGCGTTGGCTTAGCAGCCGTTGTACCATTAACAAAAGAAATTGCAGTCGTGACCCTTGCCGTCGTAGGTGCCATTACAGGTTTAGATGGCTCGGGCTTCTCCGGCATTTCATTGGCTGGTTCCGTAGGGAGTTTATTCGGTAATGCAATTGGCGGGGGCACAGCAACCCTTACCGCACTCGGCCAAATTACGGGCATTTGGGTTGGTGGGGGTACACCTTCACCAATGGAAGACATATGAAAAAGGAGCTACTCGAATAAAATGACAAGAAATAAAAAAACGGCTTGAAATGATCAAGCCGAAAATAAAAAGAGAGAGGTTAAATTATTAGTTAATTTATTATGCTACTTTGTATATTTATTATACTAATTTATCTTTTAAAGCATCCGTCAAAGTTTGGGAAAAGTTTATACCTTGTTTTATACCTAAATCATTTAAATAGCTAGGAATAGTTAACGTTTTTTTAACTGGTGTTAAATCTAAAGCTTTCTTATGAAGAAGATATTACGAAGCATTGTAAGACATCCCCACGTAATACCAAACTGGTTGATTAAAACACTATTTATAATTCTATTCGTTCATATTCAGTATTTTATAATAAGCAAAAATAATGGTGGAGAGTCCAATCCCAAAAAGAATGCTTCCAACAGCTTGGGTACTTTTAATAAAACCTTCATTTCCAATAAGGTATAATGTAGTGTCCAACCCACCTCGTCTATCTAACCAACCTTCAGCAAGGGATAATCCAATGTCAACACTTAAAAAAAGAATGATAAAACCAACCGCAGTGATTACAGAACCTAAAGTAACTAAACTCTTTAATTTATTTTTTGTCACTTTTTCTTCCTCCAATCTATTCGTATTGTAATTCGTTTGGTTAATAAAATTATTTATATTTCACAAAACAATGTTTTTTTGTATTACCTCTAATATTACCCTACCCTCTCTCGTTCTGGAAACCATTTCCACAAACAAACTCTAATAATTCAACAAAATAAAGCCCAGGCTCAAAATCTTTGAGTTCCTGGGCTTTACACTATATAAGTATGTTTTACCTACTAATTCAGCACGTTAATAAATCGGTTTTAAAATACCTATAGGAAGCCAAGTACATTTTTCGTCTTTTGCTTCTAGATCTTCTTTTACACATAGAAATGCATTAATGGAATCACTTACTGAATATACTATGCTACCTTTTGGCAGTGCTTTTTCCGTTTTAGAACCTTCTAATGGATAGGTTTTCGCTTCAGAGTCTACCGTTACTTCATAACGAACACCGGCTTTTTTAAATTTTGTATCAAGAACTTTCATATCTGAACCAGGATAATGCTTTTCACATTTCAAGCCATTTCCAGTGTCCTCACAATATCTCAACATTTGATCACCATTCATATCTGAGATGGAAGTATCACGCCATTCCGTAAAGATTTTGCCATATTCTCCGCTGTTACGGTTGATATTGATATACGTTACATTTGCATAGAAAGATGCGCGGATTTTCATCGGTATCTCTTTAAAAACTACTAGATTTGAAGCTTGTACCCGATATGGTCCCATTTGATAAAATGTTTTGCCATCATATTTTTCAATTTCATACGTTTTAAAATAATTATTGCGCTTCACCACTAACGAATCAAACGTACCATCTTCATTTTTCTTATAAATCTTAACATCTTTTGTAAACGTCATTTTCCCCGTTTGATCTTTATGCACCTCGGCTCCATCAAACCTAATTGCCTCTGATTTTGTTGGATTCACTATCGCCAACAGTAATGCTGCTACAAACACAAAAAATAATTTGTTCATTTTGCTCCTCCTACTCTGTTTTATATTAATTACTTTTTCTACTAATATCGTAATATTTTATCAATAGAAATATAGAATGTCAAAAATATATCAAAAGTAGATTGTTTTTCCATAATGTATTTTTACCTCACTACCCTTTTAATCAAGTTTCAAAACAATGTTTTTTTATTATCATTTAGTCTAAATATTCCACACTAAATTACGATATTGCAGGTAATAAGATATCGTTAGAGAAAACAGGGGGAATTTTTTATTAAAGGTCTGTGTGATTGCGCTAATTCGCGTAATCATTTTTGTAAACCGTAATCCCCCCCACTGTTAAGTCTTTTAGTGTTACCTTCCTTCCGTATTCCCGCGACAGAATACTTTCAATAATCGGCAACAATTTACGAACCTTATCTTCAGTCATTTTGACTGCCATTATTTCCACACTCCTTTGTATCAGAATATGTCGAATGGGCTTGTCACTTTCGTCCAGAGAATTTCTATTTAGATTAATAAGTATTCGCACACGTCACGACTAATAAAGTTTATCTACAAGTACCAATTTAACATCCCTATGGGAGACCTTTTCTGTTAAAATGATTGTAGAAAGGAAGGTGATTGAAAATTTCGACATTAGAAAATGTGAAATTTTCTGTCGGGTTAACACAATTTATTGATTTTACTGTTAGGCAAACCATGTTGGCAAAGATGAACAAAATTAATGACATTAAAAATCAAGGCGATTATCATCCAGTAAAAGATCATTGGAAGCAATTACGAGAACGCATTAAATGGTGCTATGAGCAAAAACAGTCTCTTGATCAATTAGATTCATTACTAACTGAAGTTCACGAACGTAAAATAAATTCCTATACTGAAGCAATCAAGGCTTTTAAAAAATTTACACGCAATAAAAAAATCGAATGGTTTGATCCACCTAAATCCACGTGGACATCTACTAATGGCTTAGTTGTGCGTTCTTCACCGGAACTCGGTTTAGTAATTGACGGTGTCCCCCACTTAATCAAATTATTTTTTAAAGGGAACACGGAAAAAATAAATGAACGTAATATTCAACCCATCTTAACATTAATGTTAGAAGCTCAATCGAAAGACCCTTATCCCCCAAATATTGTATTTGCTGTGTTAAATGTCAAAACAGCTAAATTACATGTAGCCACGCAAGCAAACCCTAAAATTCTTCAAGCACTTCAGCTTGAAGCCCAAACTTTTGAAAATATTTGGAGAGGCTAAATTCCCCTAATGTTTACAGTACTCTAAATCTAATCTCCCACATTACATCTAAAAATACTAAATCACGTTAAGCTATAGGCCAGGTTTACATTCTTAATTAAAGGTAAGAGCCTGTGACTAGAACAGGCTCTTTTCGTTATTAAAACATTATAATTCTACATAAAAAATAACTCATGTTTAGCATGATGTCCGAACATAATTCATTAATATATATAAAAGAAAGGAAACCTACTAAGGAGGAGTAATCTATGAAATGCGTCATCTATGTTCGCGTCAGTACCGACGAACAGGCGAAGCATGGGTTTTCAATCGCTGCACAAATAGAAAAGTTAGAGGCCTATTGTGTGTCACAAGGATGGGACATTGTTGAGTCGCCTTACATCGATGATGGCTATTCTGCTAAAGATTTACACCGACCCCATTTTCAAGCGATGCTAGAGCGTGTTCAACAAGGGGGCATTGATGTTTTACTTGTCTATAAACTTGATCGTTTAACACGCTCAGTGCCTGATTTGCATACGATTTTAGCTGAATTAGAGCAATACGAATGTAAGTTTAAATCTGCTACTGAAGTGTACGATACGACAAATGCAATGGGTCGCTTGTTTATTACACTTGTAGCGGCGATTGCGCAATGGGAGCGGGAAAATACCGCTGAACGAGTACGTTTTGGTATGGAAAAGAAAGTAAAGCTGGGCTTCTGGAAAGGTGGTACCCCTCCCTACGGCTATCAAGTAGAAGATGGTGAATTAATGATTCAGGAAGATGAAGCGCAAATTGTAAAGGAAATATTTACGTTAGCGAAATCATTGGGGTTTTACACAATTGCCCGGCAATTAACGAATAAAGGCGTCCCTACTCGAAAAGGTGGACAATGGCATGTCGATAGTGTGCGGGATATTGCCAATAATCCGACATACGCTGGTTATTTAATGTTTAGCTTGAATCCGAAAGACATAAAAAAACCACCTCGTGAACGGGTACTATTTGAAGGTAATCATAATCGCATTATCGATCGTGATGAATTTTGGGCACTTCAAGATTTGCTCGATAAGCGTAGAACATTAGGCGGAAAGCGTGAAACGAGCAATTACTATTTTTCCTCGCTTTTAAAGTGCGCGCGCTGTGGTCACTCGATGTCCGGTCATAAAGCAGGCAAGAAAAAAACGTACCGTTGTTCTGGCAAGAAAGCTGGCAAAGCTTGTACCAGTCATATGATTTTGGAAAGCAATTTAGTGCAAACCATTTTTACGCAATGGGATGATTTAGTCGGTGGCCATTTTTCAAGTAATGAAGGCGATGCCACTTTTCCAGCGGCACAACTGACTGCATTACAACAGGAATTAGCTGTTGTGCAAAGACTTTTACACAAGAAAAAAACGATGTTTGAACACGATATTATTGGTATAAATGAATTAATTCGTGAAAGTGAAAAATTGCGTCATAAAGAAAAAGAAATTGTTGCAAAGCTCAACAAAATACAGCAACAAGACACTCCCCATCATGAGGAAATTCGGGCAATTATACGCAATATCGATACTTTATGGATGAATGCAGATGATGACGAACGCAAGCAGTTAATGACCACCATCTTCGAACAACTAGTCGTTGATACAAAGGATGATTATACGAGCAGTAAACAAGCTAGAGAAATTACCATTGTTACAGCTAAATAATATGTCTTTTATGGGTGGTGGTACACTAATACCATGGGCACTCATCCCTGCAGCTGCTATTTGTAACGTCAGTCCATTTGAGCTTGCAAGGCGCAATTTATTGCCAGTAGCAATTGGACTTATTGTAACGACCATTGTTGCGTTATTTTTAATTTAATGAAAGCCAAATGGTAAAAAACGATGGACAGTATGATTGTTCATCGTTTTATTTTGTACATAATGATCTAAATAAACGTAATTCAAGTTCCTCAACTAAATTATTTAAAATTCCTTATGCTTTTTACTGTACATCTTTTCAAAAATATAATATATTTTTTGATAATGTTCTCACTTTGATAACATTGAGGTTATTCCATTCATACTATATCGATTCAAAAGATTGGAGGCTCATTGATGCGCAATAAAGTGGAGGTTTTAATGCATCCAGTGAGAATGAAAATTTTACAAGCACTGATGCATAATACAGAAGATGGCTTGAGCACATTAGAGATGATTTCAGTTATAAAAGATGTACCGCAAGCTACTTTATATCGTCACATCCAAATATTGGTAGACGAAAACGTTATTAAAATTGTGAAAGAGCGAAAAGTTCGTTCAGTTACGGAAAAGTTTTATGCTTTAAATGAAGGTGCAGCCAAAATAAACGCAGAGGAGTGGTCTAAACTAACGAAAAAGCAAAAATTAAACTATATTTCTTACTATCAATTAGCATTATTGTCTCAATATCAAAATTATTTAAACTTATTTGACGAAGACTATGTAGAAGATTCAGTAACCTTTTCATTACTTGATTTATCCTTAACAAAGGAGCAGTTTGATAACTTTCAACATGATTTAAATGATTTGTTAACGAGATATTATCATATGTCCGATTCAAGCAATACGACTGAAATTAAAACTATCGCAGTAAATATTATTCCAAAATCTTAAGATACACTAACTGGATTTAAATTGTGAGGAAATGGAGAAGATTTATGAAAAAAGGCAAGTCAGTTGAAAATGTACGAAAATTTATTATGATTATTATTGGTGCTGTCATCGCAGCCTATGGGCTTGAGGCAGTATTAATACCGAACAATGTTATTGATGGTGGCGTAACAGGTCTTAGTATTATGGGTGCCCACCTATTTGGCTTACCATTAGGGGTACTGCTCTTCGTACTTAACATCCCATTTATTTACATCGGTTATAAACAAGTAGGAAAAACATTTGCATTAATGAGTAGCGCCGGAATCGCAGCATTATCGATTTCCACAGTGCTTTTACATAATGTAAAAACAATTTTAGGTCCAGAAGATCCTTTATTAATTGTCTTATCGGGTGGTATGTTACTTGGAATTGGTATTGGTATTGTATTACGTAATGGTGGCGCTTTAGATGGCTCTGAAGTTTTAGCCGTACTATTATCACGTAAAATTCCATTTTCAGTCGGCGATATTATCTTATTTATCAATGCCTTTATTTTCTTAGGGGCAAGTTTTATTTTCGGTTTAGAAAGCGCATTATACTCAGCTTTAACTTACTATATTGCGAAAAACGTTATTGATATTATTCAAGTCGGTTTAGAAAAATCTAAAGATGTCCGTGTCGTCAGTGCAAAATCAGAAGAGATTGGTGACGCCATTCAAGCTCGTCTAGGACGTGGTGTTACTTATACACAAGGGCGCGGTGGCTTTTCAAATGAACCAACTGAAATTTTAAACTGCGTCATTAACCGTATGGAAGAAAATAAACTTGTGACAATTATTAAAGATATTGATAGCAGTGCTTTCGTCGTTATTTCTGATGTTTCAGAAGTGCGCGGTGGTAATTTCAAAAAACGCGATATTCACTAATACCAAAAGTAAGCAAGAGTATTTCCTTGCTTACTTTTTTAGATTACACGACAATTAAACCTCCAGAACCTATAGTTAGTATAAAATAATTTATTAGAAGGTGACCAAAATGGACTTATTTATAGCAAGTGACCGCCAATTACCTATTCGTTATTATGTAAATGAAGCTATTTGGATTCGACGTGGTTGTATTTCCCCTCCGCAAGTAACATTGCCGTTTTTTGTGGAAGTAGAAATTAAAAACAGTGACAATTTACCAATTATCACACAATATATTCGTGAATACCAAAGTCAGTATAAATGTACTGAACTACAAATTTTAATAAGAGACAATGTGATCTTTGCTAAGATGCAAGACATGCTCAATGAGCAGCTACAATGCAATCACATGATTTCCATACACCCATTATTAAAGTAAATCTATAGCTAATGCTTCTTCTAAAATTACTTTTGTTAGTACATGGTCATTAATTACAAATGGTACTTCAGCTGGCTCCACCCAAATTCTAGCGTTTGCTTCATGTTCTCGGAGAAAAGGTAAAGATTCTTGGACATCCATTCTATAAAAAGCCTGATAACCAACTTCAGGATATTTACCATTTGGATTAAATAATGGATTTTCTTTATGACTTACTTCAATTAAACCTAAGTATTGAATTGTTCCCCTTACGTATCCCTCTTCATATGTTTCTCGTAATAACGCATCCATCAATTCTTCCCCAGGTTCTACATGTCCTCCTGGGTAATTAAAACCTCGCTGTTTTATATGACTTAATAGTACATACCCATCTTTCATACATACTGCATGAACGCTTGTCACAATTAATGATTTAGTTAATTTCATTTGAGGCATCCAAGTAAGCTTTACATTGCCACCATTCCAATCAACATAAATAGTTTGCATGTTTCTCCCCCGCTTTATTTCTTTTCAAAATTTTACCTTATATTCTCATTCGATATTATTTTACAAATCCCTTTTTCAATTGAATGACAATACAACTAAAAATCTCACTTAGGAAACTACGATTTTTTTAGAATCCTGTAATTTCTCTATATAAATAGGCATACATTCGACTTTATTTGAATAGAAAGCTAATAGGGATATTTTGAAAAATAAAGTGGGGTGTAGGAATGCTTGAAATAAGTGATGCAAAAACGTTGGTACTAGGAATTGTGCAACATGATCCATTGTTTATCGTTCTAAAACATACACCATTAGTAGAAACACTTTATGGTGATAACTATTTAACACATATCGATGAAACGCAACATTATAGTATTTCGGAGGTTGCAGGTTGGTTCGACATAACTGATGCCATGCTCCGTTATTACATCAAACCTTTTGAACAATATATTTTTGATAGCGCAACCAATCTAATACCTACGATTCGATTGGACCTCCCTGCCATTTTACGCCTTCGGATGATACTGCTGTTGAAGGACGAATATCGTGTAAAAGGCCTAAAACTTCTTCTAGGTATTGATGACAACGCTCAACAGATTAAGCATCAAATTACTGCCACAACGCTTGATTCAACAGATAATTTAACTAACAAAGTCGATGTCCTTGGCAGTGTTTTACAGCAAATGATTCAAACGGGTTTATTTCATATGGAACCAAATGAATCACAAGGCACATTGCATATTTCTATCAACCACGATTTTTTAGCTCAACAGATGCTCTCTTCTGAATCTAGCCGGCAAATCGAGATTATTCAAAATGAAACAACAGAACTTAAACATATAAACGAAAATCTTCAAAAGCAAATGCAAGAATTACAAGAAGGTAGTGTAAAAGATATAGTCAAAAAAATTCGTGAGCGCCATATTGAAAATGAAATCGTTTCAACTTTACGCACAGAGGCACTCCAGCTATTTGCTTTAGAGAAAAAGGCAGGGTTTTTCGCCAAAATTTTTAGAGCCTCGCAAATTGAAATGGAAAAAGAGCAGTTTGTGTTTGGCTATATATCACAACATTTAGAAGAGCGCTTAGAAGCTGCACTCAATACGTATTACGGTGCCTGACACTCAAACAATTCAGAATTGTTTGAGTGTCAGGCACCTATATAACTTGCTCTGCCTACAATTATAGGCAGATTTTTTTGTTAAATCTTTATAAAAAATAGGTTTAAAAACCATTTAAAAGAAGTATTTTACAACAATTTCCTTTATAATAGACTCAATAATATGACAAAAAGGTGTGTCCCAATGAATATCATCATGGAAGTACAAAACATAGCTAAACAATATAACGCTAAGAAAGTTTTAGACAATATATCATTTTCCATTTATTCTGAGGAAATTGTAGCACTTGTAGGAAAAAATGGCTCGGGCAAGAGTACGCTACTAAAAATTATAGGAGGCATAGAAGAGTGTGATTTTGGAGAAGTAATCAAATATGTTCCAACTTTAAAAATTGGCTATGTACCTGAAGTCGCTCCTTCTCATGTATTTTTCACACCGGAAGAGTATCTTTTTCATATGGGTAAAATTAGTGGTTTATCTAAACAGTCTTTACAACAAAAAATAAATGACTTATTTATTTTGTTTAATATGAATGAAGCCCGTTCAACAAGAATGAACCAATTGTCAAAAGGCATGAAGCAAAAAATTATGATTATGCAAGCCATGCTTGAAGATACAAAGCTTCTGATTTTGGACGAACCTTTATCTGGCCTAGATCCACGAGCCCAACACGATTTAGAAAATACCCTTTTGTCTTTAAAAGAAAATGGCTACAGTATTATTTTAACTTGCCACGAAACAAAATTATTGGAAAATGTTGTTGACCGGGTTTTATTAATACAAGGTGGTCGTGTATTACAAATGGCCTCGGAACCAATTATTCAAAGTAATCAATTAGTTTTTGAATTGCCAAATAAAAATTCAATCGATGAATTTCTTCCTCTTATCCAAATTAAACAAATACGCACCTTATATAATGGGAATCAAGAGTTAACAGTAACGGTTAGTAAAACTGATACAGACAAAATTTTGCTGGCAGTACTTCAGTCTAATGCTTCCATTAAGCAGCTCATACCCCTAAATCCAAAGAAGGAACAATTTGATACTTATTTTTAGGAGGTTCCTCGAAATGATTAGTTTATTGCACTATCAATTGATTAACTACTTAAGATCTTATAAATATATTCCGCCCTTCTTCATTTTCATTTTATGTATAGTAGTCAATTATGCATTTGTGCCAAACCCGATATTGGATAGTTATTCATTTACCTCGACACTGCTCTTCTTGCTAATGGGCTGGTTTACAGTAACAATATTCCATGCAGAGGATGAAGGACAGAAAGTAATTACTATTCTTCATTCTAAGGGGCAAAAAGCGTATTTTAGCGCGCTGTATATTTTTTGTATAGGTATTGGATTTTGTTTGAGCTTGATAGCAGTTATTTACCCGATTGTAATTGATGCATTTGGTGCCAAACCAAAAACTTTACATATACTATTGGGCGTTCTAGCTCACTTTACCCTATCGATACTTGCTATTGCACTCTCTTCCCTGTTCACTAGGGAATTGGTCATAAACAAACAAAATACTTGGTGGGGTGTTCTTAGTACATTGATCATTTCCATAGCTATTATTGCCTTGAAAAATAAAATAAAAGGACTTATCTGGCTGTTCCCACCTGTACATCTTTCTTTGGAAATAATGACTGCCGAGGATAGCATTCAAACAATTCCAGCCATTTATTACGTGCATTTTATGTGGATTATTATCTACAGCATGCTTCTAGTACAGTTATTCTTCTTAATATTAAATCGCAAAAAGTGCCAGGTACACAAACAATTCTGAAAATTTCGAGTCCCTGGCACCCTATACTTAACCAAGCAATTCTTTTAGTTCCTGTATTTCAGAAACTGTTAGCTCAGTTAACTCTGCAATTGTTTCAATATCGTTGTTTCTTTGTAATAATTTTAACGCTATTTCCTTCTGCATCTTTTTTTCGCCTTGTTTAATCCCCTGCTTTAGTCCCTGTTCTAATCCCTGTTCTAATCCTTGTTCTATTCCTTGTTCTATTCCTTGTTCTATCCCTTGTACTAAACCTTGTTCTATTCCTTGTTTTAAACCTCTTTCTAACCCTTTTTCTAGTCCTTCTTTTTCAGCAATATATTTAGTATCTTCTAGCTTCGCTGCCTCATCAAGGATAAATTTCAGTCTAGAATGATAGGCATAGTAATCTTCAGGAGATTGACTTAAATCTTGCCAAACATTAAATGCATTGAATAACTCTTCATCTTTCATAGCGAGTTCCTCCAATTCCAAGTAAATTTCTTCATAGACTTTATTTTTACGGCCATCTACCATGCCAAGCAACATTAACCATTTAGCAAGTATATCTTCACAAGAATTTAATTTCTTTGCATACCATTGCTGAATAAATTTATGCATGTCGATAAAATGAATTTCAAGCACATCATCCATTTTAAACTTCTCTTGAGTGTCATGTAGTTGGAAAATAGAATGATATTTATCTGTTTGATTAAACAAACTATAATTACAAATATTAATAGTTATAGTAGGTCGTAAATTATGGTACCCCATCCCCCTTTGAAGCTGCGAGGTATAAATTCTTGACCAATAATACAACGTTCGCTTTATCATATCGTATTTATTTGTTAGTTGAATTTCTACATTTATAAAAATATTCTCTTGTGTTTTCACTAATATATCTAGTCTTGATTGTTTATCATCTACATATTCACCACTAAACTCTTGGCTCATAAAAGATATTTCATTAATAGCATGGTGACCTGTACGATTTAATAGGGCATTTAAGAAGACTTTCGTAATGTTTTTATTCTGCTCTGTGCCAAAAAATTGTTTAAATGCATAATCTACTTTTAAATCGACAAATTTTTCAAGTGGGATTTTACGTAAAGTCTTTACACTCATTCGCATCACTCCAATTGATTTACCTCAATTATAACATTTTGTCGAATTAGGAAAAAATAAAAAGGGTGCCAGGCACCCAAACAATTCTGAATATTTCGTGTGCCTGGCACCTTTACTTTTGACTAGTAACCAATTGTTGCACGAGCATTGGAATTTCATCTAATTCGTGAATAATATAATCTGCTTTTTGCGTTGGACTTGCATCATTTCTTTTCCACACTGCTTTCATTCCCATGTTTTGAGCAGCTTCAATATCATTAATTGCATGATCTCCTACAAACATACTATTGGTTGCACTAACTTGTAATTTAGCTAAAGCTCGGTTGAAAATTTCAGGATTTGGCTTCTTCAAACCCTCCCATTCAGAAATCAAAATTACATCAAATTTATGTTCAATGCCAAGCGCTTGGATATTATCAAGTTGAAACTGTCCGAATCCATTTGTAATCATACCGATTTTGATATTCAGTTGCGTTAATTCATTAAGCATTTGATGCAGATACCGGAAGGGGATACAATAATGCTTAAAATTTATTACGTAATCATCAAGCAACTCTTTTACTGTACAGTCTGTTAAATGAAATTCTTGGATTAATTGATCATAAACTATATCTTTCCATACGTAGCCGTTTTTATCCAAATCAATAAAACGACTTATATAGAGCTCTTTTGAGATATTTGAAAGTTTAGGAGCTAATCGATCATATTGATGTGAAACAAATGCAATCAAAGATTTCTCTCTATCTAACAATGTACCATCTAAGTCAAATAACACTGCTTCAATCATAGTATTTCCCTCCTTTTTAGGGTGACAGGCACGCAAACAATTCTGAATATTATGGGTGTCTGGCACCGGTGGACTGTACATTTAATTTCGCTATTTTTTCCTGTTGCTTCATCACAATCCATTTACCGGATAGCATTACGAGCAACCCTAACAGTACAATACCGCCTGCAAAAATAAGTGCTGCTTTATAGCTGCTGTAAATTACTACAAGCTGTCCAGCAATCATTGGTCCGATAATTTGTCCAAATGCATAAAATGTTGTCAACAAAGAAACAACTGGGCCACTCTGTGTTGGAAAAAGTTGTCTCGCATAGGCAGTTGTTAATGTGACAATGCCAACGAATGTTAATCCAAATAAAAATGAAGATAACAATACACTCCATACTGTTTGTGAAAATACCGGTAACAATATCCCTAGCACTTGTAATATGTATGCCACAAACAAAATTTTAATTGCTGAAAACTTTTCTAATAAAACTGTCCACACTGGAGCAGATGGAATGGCCGCTACACCAACAATGACCCAGCTATAAGAAGAATAAGCCTGAAGTGAAGGAATGTTATGAATAATGTCCACTAAAAATGTTCCTGTTATAATATAGCCAAGCCCCTCAAGTCCATATGCAGCAATAAGCCAAGGCATAAAACCACGTGACAATTTTGCCTCAGACGTATTAACCACTTTCACACTATCTTGAACTTGTAAATTTCTCCACAATATAAACGTAATCACGAAAAATAGTGCTGATAATATACCTAAGCCAATCCAAGTGCCTTGCCACGCAAAACGTATTTCTATAACTGGTACAAATAACCCGGATATGGCAATACCAAGCCCTATACCACTAAATAAATAACCTGACCATTTTGTCAGTAACTGTTTAGCTAAGTAATCCATAATAATACTAGAAGTTAAAACAAAAATAAGTCCCCCTGTAATCCCCGCAACTAAGCGTAAGACAAGCCATACACTATAAATCTCTATTATCCCCATTAGGACAACAGAAATAATATTTAACACAACGCTCCAAAGTAAAAAATTTTTCTTTTGCCGATAAATAAATCCGGCCCATAATGCGCCAATAAAATACCCAATATAATTACTCGAAGCTAAAAAGCCAGCCACCTTAAAGGAAAAGCCGACATCCTCCCGCATATACGGTAAAATGGGCGTAAAAGCAAAACGGCTAATCCCCATCGCTACGACAAGCAATAATACCCCACCAAATAAGACACCCATGTGATGACGATTCATCGTATCCGCTCCCCCTTTTGTTAATAAAAGGATACTTAATACACATTAAGAAAGCAATTATATTTATAAAATTTTTCCAATATTCTAAAACTAGGTACTTTACAAGCTACAAAAAAAGACTCAAGCATTTATACTTGAGTCTTCTAGGATTTTAAGTAGCTTTTAAATTCATCATAATTAATACAATGAGCAAAAAAACAATCAAACATATTCCTATTATAACGACAGCCTTTCTACCAAGCATGCCCATTCACATTCCCTCTATAATCAGAATTTAATTGAATGTTAAAAGTTCTTGGACGCACACCAATAACATTATCGCCTATTTTTGCACCTACAAAAGCTGTAAATGCGGCACTCGCATAAAATTTACAATCACTAACATACGCATCTAACGAAGTTCTTTCAAAACCACTTAAAGGAACAAAGTTCTGAACAATGTAAGCATTTTTATACTGTACAGAGGTTACTCTTTGATTACTATATTCAAATCTACCTTCTAATCTAATTTTCACAAAGGTTATTCCGAATAATCTAAAATCTGTATCAAATGATACTGGTCTCGTTTGTACGGTTGCTCTAGTATATCTATGTTTTTCATTGCTTTGTATACTGTTTTCAGTAAGCTCTACGTCAAAATTACCACCATTTTGTAAAACATCTAAAATTACTTCTTGCTTTTCTTTCGCTAATTCACTATATTGCTGAATGAATTCATCGTACGTATCACCAAATGACTTTAGATAGATAACATATTTTTCTGGGGATTCAAATGGATTATCTTGCTCATTCTCACTTGCTGCCAAAGCAAAATTAGGGATTACTAATCCTATAACTACTACAAATAAAATGAATACATTACTTATTTTTTTCATAGTATGCTCCTTTCTCTGTTAGTAAGTATAGTGATTCTAGCAGTGAAAGTTAGAATAACCTAATTACCTAGATTCAAAAGGCCATACTGCTACCTCCCTTTTTTGCGCGAGGTTTTAATTGATAATAATTCTCAACTATATTTTATTCAAAAATTTTTAAGTTGCCAACCCCCTATTTTTATTTTTGATTTCGCCAACTATAAATTTCCATGCCATTAAATTGCTGTAAAAAATTAATAGAACACATGTATTTCAAAATGCAATTTATTCGTTTTTTTATAGACTTCACAGTTTTTTTGTCCTATAATATTCCCTACCGACATTAAAAAACGAACATTGAGGTGCAAAACGTGGTTGAATATACGCGAATTTTCAAAGGGACTGCTTTTACAAGTAAGTCTTCAAAAGAAGTACAAGTTTTAAAAGATTATCTATTTTGTATTAACGCTGACGGCATGATTGAAAAAGCAGTTGCTCCAGAACATGCTGAATATCAAACATTATTAAATACATACCAAGGGAAAGACAACTTCCACCAATTAGCAGACGGACAATATTTCTTCCCTGGTTTTGTCGATTTGCATGTACATGCTCCGCAATGGGCTCAAGCTGGAACTGCTTTAGACATCCCCCTAAATGATTGGCTAAACACCTATACATTCCCAATTGAATCGAAGTTCTCTGATTTAGCATTTGCCAAAGAAGTCTATGAAGATTTAGTTAGTACTCTTCTTGCGAATGGCACAACGACATCGTTATACTTCGCAACCGTGCATAAAGAAGCAAGCTTATTATTAGCTGAAATTTGTGCAAAAAAAGGCCAACGAGGTTTAGTCGGCAAAGTTGTTATGGATGATCCTGAACAAAACCCTGATTTTTATCGTGATGCAAACACAGCTACGGCGTTAGCAGACACAGAAGAATTTATTGTAGCTGTTAAAGAATTAGCGAAAACAACTAAACAAGGCGTTTATCCAGTTGTAACACCTCGTTTTATTCCAAGTTGTACAGATGGTGCTTTAAAAGGTTTAGGAGAATTAGCTGCTAAATACGATACGCATATCCAATCTCACTGTAGTGAAAGTGATTGGGAACATGGTTATGTGCAAGACCGCTTTAACAAAAATGATGCCTTTGCTTTACATGATTTTGGTCTATTAGGTGATAAATCCGTGATGGCTCATTGTAATTTCTTAAACGATGACGATGCAGAATTATTTGCTGAAACAGGTACAGCGATCGGACATTGTCCAATCTCAAACGCCTATTTTGCGAACAGCGTTATTCCAATCGCCCGCTTCCATGCAAAAGGTGTGGACATTGGTTTAGGTTCAGATATTTCAGGTGGCTTTTCTCCTAGTCTTTTCGATAATGCAAGACAAGCTGTTATGTCATCTAGAATGCTAGAAGATGGTGTTGATACATCACTATCTGCTGAAAAGCGTGGCGTGCCAAATTCACGTATTACAATTAATGAAGCATTTTATTTGGCAACAGCTGGCGGTGGTGAAAGTTTAAGTCTGCCAGTTGGTCGTTTACAAGAAAACTATACGTGGGATGTTCAAGTAATCGATACAAAAATCGCAACTGCCAAACTGCCAATCTATGATAACAATGAAGCCTTAATCGATATCTTCCAAAAAATCATGTACTTAGTACGTCCTGAAAATATTCGTGAAGTGTGGGTACAAGGTACGAAAGTTCACGAAAGAGCTTAATTAAGAAACACAAGCACTTCTTTCTCTTCACCAAAGCAGTTGAAGATTATGAACTAACATCAGGTTTTAATACTAATCATCATATAAAAACTTAAATTTTGAGGTGTACGTCTTAGTGGAAACGCAAAAAAACAAGTTAGCAAACGATAAAAGTAATACCACGCATTTAACCGTTTTACCAGATGAAAAAGTGAAATTTGGCCAATCAGTATTTTTAGGTTTACAACATGTTATGGCAATGGACGTTTATGTAGTTCCATTCTTGATTGCCATGTTAATTGGCTTGCAGTCAGGTCAATCAAGCGCTTTGATTCAATCAACTTTTATAGCAGCCGGGATTGCGACTATTGTGCAAACTCATTTCTGCATGAAGCTACCTATCGCACAAGGGCCTTCCTATGTACCGCTAGGAGCAATAGTAGGTATTTATGCTGCTAGTGGCAGTGGTGAACTTGGTTGGAGCTCTGTATTAGGCGCAAGCTTGATTGGTGCCATTTTTGTTATTATTTTAGGCTATACAGGTATTTTCAATAAAATTGTAAAAACTTTTATCCCTCCAATCGTAGGAGGTACAATTATCTTTGTTGTTGGTTTATCATTAATGCCTGTTGGTTTAAGTAGTAATATTTTTGAAGGCGCTGGTGCTTCTATTAATCAAAACATTTATTTAGCGCTTATTTCAGCTATCGTATTAATTGTTTGCGTTATGCTAGGCTCTGTATTCCGCCAAAAAGGCCGCATTTTCCGTATTGCTTCTGTTATTATCGCACTACTTGCAGGCTGTATTGCAGCGAATATGATGGGTGTATTAGATTTATCTGCGGTAGGCAAAGCAAAGTGGTTTAGCTTACCACAAATTCCCTTTGCAGATTTCGGTTTCTCTTTTAACTTTTCAGCAGTTATAACAATGATTATTATTTATATCGTGTTAATGGCTGAAACGACTGGTACTTGGTTTGCGGTTAGTAATGTTATCGATAAACCATTGACTGATAAACAAATAAATCGCGGGGTAATTGGTGAAGGGATTGGCTGCTTCATCGCCTCATTATTAGGTTCTACGCCAGTAACTGGCTATTCAACAAATGCAGGTGTAATTTCTATTACGGGTATTGCAAGCCGCCGTGTCTTTATCGCTGCAGGCGTTTGGTTTATTCTGTTCGGGTTTTCAGGTAAATTGGCTGCATTAATTTCTGCTATTCCATCAGCAGTTATTGGTGGTGTCTTTGTCATCGTTTGTGGCATCATTGCGATCAGTGGGTTACAAGTAATGAAAAATGAACGCATTGGCGAAAAAGAAATGTATGTTATCGCCGTTCCGATAATTGTAACTTTAGCGTTAACACTATTACCTAAAGATTTCTTATATTCTTTACCGACAACGGTTCAATATTTATTCGGCTCTCCTGTTGCAACAGCTGCTATCGTTGCCATTTTGTTAAATAAAATATTACCGAACATTAAATAGATTAATAAAGTATGGGACTGTAGACAAACTCAAAAGGAGGTTTGTCTACAGTCTCTTTATTCCGTGAGCGCACCCTTCCAATCGCCAACATAGCCGAAATAAAACCTATTTATGTAAATTGCGTTATGCTAGATTGCAGAAGGAATTGTACTAAGGAGAATGCTCAAATGAAAAAAATTGTTGTATCAATGCTAATAATTGTAATATTTACCGGATATGTTTAAACAACCAGAAGGCCACATTATTTTTGATGGGGAACAACATAGAATGCCTCCAAGTAAATTTGAATGGAAAGAAGATAATACTGAAGCTAGATTCAAAAGTTCTGCCGATTTAAACGAACTAGCAGATCATTTTGAAACGTTAGAAGTGAAAAAAGGAGAACTTTTGGAATTTGATATTGAAAAAAATCCAATCTCTATTGCTGCAACTCAACTAAATGAAGATGACACGATAGAAAATATTGAAGTTAATGATGCCTCAATAGCTATGCCTGCTAAAGAAGGCTATTATCTTTACGAAGTGAATGTATTATGGCATAACGGAAAAGAAACATTTATTTTTGATGTTAATGTAAAGTAGCTAACTGACCGAAAAAAGACAAAATACCTCGAAAGCTAGCTCCGGGTATTTTGTCTTTTTTATGTTGACTTATCTTCCTCAAAATCACATAAATCAATCCATTTTTGAATGGATTGTATGACTTCCTGAAACGCTAAGCCGTTCGGTGTTAACACATATTCTACTTTTTTTATGGACGAATCAATATATTTTTTCTCGATTAGCCCTGCTTGCACAAGTTCATTTAGGCGTTCTGTTAGTAAACGATCGGAAATGCCAGGAATCGTGGCATGTATTTCATGATACCTTTTTGGACCAGGCAATAACGTATAAATAATCATGCCCATCCAACGTTTCCCTATAAATTCAATTGCCTGATGGTAGCTACTACATATATGTGAACAATTTGAGTTAGTCATATAATAACCTCCCTCTATAATGCCGTATTTCTATTGTAACACAAATTATTTTTTATTTGACGTATAAACTTACTAATGGTAAGATTCTAATTATCAACTTACCATTAGTAAGTTTTCAAGGAGGACATTATGACAACAACTAAAAACAAAGCCGATTTATATACAATAATGCAGGATCGAAAATCAGTACGAGTATATGATCCCACTTTTAAAATTCCTCAAGCGGAGTTAGAAGAAATCATTCAAGCAGCAACAAGTGCACCATCATCTAGCAATCTACAAGCATGGAGATTTCTTGTAATTCAAGATGAAGCAGTAAAAACAGAACTACGTGCCATTGCCAATAATCAAGAGCAAGTTGAAACATCATCAGCAGTTATTGCAGTGTTAGGAAATGCGGAAATGTATCAACAAGTGGAACAAATTTATTCGCAAAATGTTGCAGAAGGTCATATGGGTGAAGCACAGAAAGATTTAATGATATCAAATACCTTACGTTTGTATCCTTCTGCACCATTAGAAGTACGAAAAAATATTGCAACATTTGATGCAGGATTAATTTCAATGCAATTAATGCTGATTGCAAAAGAAAAAGGTTATGATACAGTGACAATGGGCGGGTTTGATAAAGAAAAATTTGCCGAGCGATTCGAATTACCAGCACATATTTTCCCTGTAGTCCTTATTGCAGTTGGTAAAGGTGCAGCACCTGCTTATGGCTCATCACGCTTACCATTAAACGATATTGCACGTTTTATTTAATATCAGAAGATTTGACAAAACCCGTACCTGTTAGTGTGCGGGTTTTCTTATGGGGTGGGAGAAATTTATGTTAACATCTTAGTTTAACTCGTAGCGGATTTAAGGTAGTAGTACAGTTGCCGGAGATGAAAGTAATTTGGATGTCTTTTTATGTATGTCCACAAAGAAAGACTAAACAACCTTTTATTAATTGCCTTAGTTCATTAGAGTTTCTTAGTTATCTCTTAAAATCACCTATTTCTTTTTTAAAACTACTGCAAAGGCATCACTATCGGCAATATATTCTCCACCATTAACATCTGCATACACCTTTTCAAGTGAAAATCCAGCCTCATTGACTTCTTTTTCTAAACTATTAATGCTAAAATGCTGATTCCAATAATTATAATTCACAATTTCACCATCCTCAAAAATTAGAATATTTTTCGCTAAGGACACACGGTTAGGATATTTTATTGTAGCGTATAAAACTAAATGTTCTTTATCTGACATCGGACTATTACTTTGAGAAACAGACCATATTAAATTTTCTTCGTAGTTATCATAAGAAAACTCTGATAATACATCAAATAAAACTAATCCTCCTGGTTTTAAACCCCGGTGGACATTACGAAGTATTTGTATTCTATTCTCCAGACTAAAAACACAATATATTTGATAGATAAGTAGTGCTAAATCAAACTCATTTTCAATTTCTATATTCTTAATATCTTCAATTCTATAGTCAATGGTTATATTATGTTTAACCGATTCATTGATGGCATAATCAATTGAAGTTTTATTATAATCTACCCCAACAACATCATACCCCTTCTTCGCTAATCTAAGGGTATAAAGACCAGGACCACAACCTAAATCAATTACTTTTTCAAATTTTTCTTTTGGTGCAAGTTGAGTGATAAAATCAATAGCTTCATCAATAAATGTAATCTCTCTACTGCCCCCAGGTATAGTTTCGTCAAAATGTGCTTTTAAAACATAATCTGCTATTTCTAAATCAAGCCAAACATCTTTAGTCCCAGGTTCAAAGGGCTTAGGGTGTTTTGCTAAAGCTATTAACCTCTTCATTTAATACCCTCCATTACTAGTTTGGTATTTTCTAATTACGATAAAGCAACACCTGACTGTATCTTTGAAATGCAACTATGCAGTCAGGTGTTAATTAAGTTTCTTCAATTCAATACTAAACAAAGCTATTTGAATTACTCTACTATAGTTATTTGCTATAGTTAACAGGAGACTTTTTACAGATAAGACTTACAGACGATCTACCTACTGTTGTTGTAACTGTTGTGATTGTTGTAATTGTTGCATTTAACGCTTGGGCTTTACCTTTTGTGTCTGGTACTAATTTTTGCAAATCTAATACTGTATTCATAATTATCACCTCCTTTATTTTAATTAAGATATTCGTTGCCCAATGAATTAATTTAAGCTTTTGTTCTTGCAAAAAATTCTTCCGAATTTATCAATGGTAACCAATAAAGTGGGTTTTCTCTCACTACTCCCATCAATGCCAAAACAATTCCTGAGCTACCTGTATAAACATCATCCGCTAATCTAAAAGAAAATTGTCCTGGGTATACGTAATAATTATTCTTCTC
This sequence comes from Lysinibacillus sp. NPDC097195, assembly GCF_044762075.1. Lineage (NCBI taxonomy): Bacteria > Bacillati > Bacillota > Bacilli > Caryophanales > Bacillaceae > Lysinibacillus > Lysinibacillus sp. NPDC097195. The sequence goes on from NZ_JBIWDP010000001.1 coordinate 1,864,518, forward strand.
TATTAAAAAGAGATTAAGTAAACTCAATACCTCCTTCAGGACTTGTTGACGATATTGATATTCTTCCTCTTTTATCATAGAAGGGATTAATAGAAAGCTTCCCGCACCATCAAAAAGACTTCCACTAATTGTACAATGTACCTTTGATGTTTTTAGAATCGCACCCATTTCTTGGAGATATAAATCTTTACCACTTACATGATTAAAAAACCAAATGGAAATTGCAACTCCAATAGATCCTCCAGAAAGATATGGTAATAATCGATTGCTATCATCCAGTATCTGTAACATACCAGTTACTTCATCTTGTTTTGTTGATTTTAAATCCTCAATTAGTAATGACTCAGCCTTTTCTAAATAGCTTTTATTATTTGTAGCTGAATATAGTGCCGAATAAAATAAAGACACGCCAGATAATCCATCAACTAGTCCTTTATTAACTGCCATCCCGTCCTTAACTTTTAACGGATTATTTTTCAGGATATTTAAATCAATAAAACTTTCTAAATACTCTGCTAATTTTAGATATTCTTTATCTCTTATTTCAAAATAAAGACTTATAACAAATAGACCTATTCCAGAAAGGCCGGAGCGTAACGAAATATCTGTTTTTTCAATAGTATCTTTTAACATTTTTAACTCATTCAAAACTAAATCTTTATACCCTTGCTCATATAGCAAAGCTAATATACCTGTTTTCCCTGTAAACAATCCATTGTCTTCAATTTGATGTAAATTCTCTAATAAGAAACATTTTATCCATTTATCTATTTTCCCCATACTAGATCGATTTTTCATAAGTGTAAACGCAGCACCACTTCCTCCAGTTAGAAAATTAAATTTCCCTCCTCTCATTTCAAATTGACGAATATCACCATTAATGAACCTTTCATCTTCTGTTAAACTATTTTCAATACCTATTATTAACTTATTTATAATAGAAGATATATTGAAATTACTTATCTTACAATCAAGACTTATTTTTTCAGGTAAATACTCTTGGTAAACATTTATTCTTTCATCACATTTTTCTTGCAACTCTAGAAGAAAAGCACAAAATTCATATCCGTAATTATCTTTTATCCATCTAAAATGATTGCATTGTAAATAACCTTCCAAATCTTCCGAAACTAATACTGGAAGTGCTAAATACCTTATTACTTTTTTAAATCCAAACCAATCTCTCGCAGCACTAACCGTTATTTCCTGTGAAACAAAACCTGGTGTAGCAAGTCTAGGTTTTTCTTTAGAATTAACGGGCATAGCAGTCTCAAAATCTATTATTCTAACGGTTATATCCTCGGTTATAATTATATTGGCAGGCTGTATATCTCCCATCGCAATCCCAGCATTATGCATAATATCTATTAACGGAAAAAGTTGTAGTAGGATTTTCTTAATATTATTAATATGATTACCCATATCGCTACCTCTATAAAGTGGGAAATTTCGGGCAATCCATTCCTGTAAGTCTTGTCCTTTAATAAATTCCTCGACGAGAAAATAATGTTCCCACTCTTGAAAATACTCAATTACATTAACAACACCCGGAACATCTTTAAGTTTTTGTAAAGCATCATATTCAATTTTTTGCCTCGCTAATGCATCACTAAAACCGCCATCTAAACCAGCATTCGGTCTAGCTTCCTTTATAATTACTTTCAAATTATCTTGCTTTCGTGTCGCAAGATATACCCCTCCAGCGTTACTAAAGCTAAGTACCTTTTCAATGTTATATTGTTCTAAACGCTTATCTCCTATCTTTTCTATTTCGCTAATATTAAGAGTATTTAAATAATCATCGAAATTCTTCACAAAATGAGGCACCTGATAAAATGGATTTCTTTGATCTTGAATCAAGTTCCCTTCATCATCTTTGATACAATATTCACCTTCTTCATTAAGAATACTTTTAAATCCCCCATATCTGTAGAACACATTGCTATTTTTCCATCTCTTATCACTAAGAATATACGGGCCTTTTTTAAAGTCTTGAAGTGCGGTAGAAATCTTTTCTAACAATTCAACAAAGATTTCATTATTCATTGGATAAATAGTTATAAACTTTCCAGATGAAGCACGATTCGCGTTTTTCGAATTTAACATTAACATACTATATTTGTCTTTTAGATGCTTGAACTCAATATTTTTATCTATGCATAATCGTGCTACCTTTTCTAGAATAATTTTTGAATCCTCTAACAAAGAGGTTACATGTATTTTCCAACCCTGTGCTGGGAGTTTTGTGTCTTTCAAATGATAATATTTCCAAATCGAATCACTATCTGATATAACAGAATAATTATCTGGAATATCACTTAATTCGTAGGTATCTTCCTTTTCTTTTATCTCCATTTCACCGTAGTATTCAGAATTTGGTTTTAAATACTTTAAATAGAGCAATACATCCTCCATTTTGATCCCTCCATTTAGTATAAAACGCCCATCATACATGCCCTCACTACTTATAATTTTTCGTAAAAGAAAATTATGCTTTATTCTTCATTCTGCTAGGATTTTATTATCTAGCTACAACTCGCCCTGGACACATAAATATAGGTTGAATAACTAAAATTCTTTTTTACGATAAATACTTAGTGATACAATAAAGGAGATAAGAAAAAGCAAAATACCTGCAAGAAGCAATATAAATGGAAAATAAATAGATAAATCTAAATTAAAATTTGATAACGGTGGCCGTTCGAGTAAATAGTGTATCTCTTTTACATTATTTAAAACTATAAACGGTCCAAATACCCCTGAAATTATAATAACGTCAGACTTGTTTACTCCAAAGTAATAAAGAAGTGGAAATATTATTGCCCCCGCTAGAAGGAAAGCAACAGCTTCTAAAGCAATCAACTCAACTACGTAATGACTATTAAAGGATAGCTGGAACAATAGCGAATATATATATACAATTCCAAAGGATAGTATGACTCCGAAAGTTATGGATAAAAAATAGAAAAGATAGTAACTTTGTACAATAATACTTCTACGAACAGGTAAAGTAAGCACATACTTATCATAACCGGACTTTGCCTCGAATTTTGACAACTCCAATATTGGTAATATCATAAGCAGCATAAGCAACCTAATGGCTAACCACTGGCCACTCTCCCCCAATAAGAAAGACTCTGAATATCCTGAGACATCAGAAACCCATAAAGAAATGCCAGATAATAACACACCTATCATTACATACATCATTAAACTTCGATAAATCATAATAAAGTTTGTATATTGAAGACCTAGCAAGTGCATAAAATGTATTCACTCTTCCCCTTTTAAAAGTATTACTTTAAAATTCTTTCTTTTTATGGATAGTTACAGAACAATAATAAGAAAGAATATAGATTAAAATACCAATGAAAACAAATATCATTGAAAAACCAATAATTACATTGTAATTATGTAAATTTATATTCATTAAAGATGCTATATGCTGCATTGCCTTACTTATTAAACCCACAACATAATACGAAATAAAGAATGTGAGCAATACAAAAATATCTGACTTTGCTACTCCAAACACATAGATAAGTGGGAATGTTACTGAACCAGTTAAAATAAATATGGTAAACATAGATATCACCTCTTGATATAAAATAATATCTAGTGATATCCACGAAAATAGACTAAATACATAAAGAGCACCAAGAACTACTGCTATTCCTACAACTGTAATAAGAGCAAGAAAAATATATTGACTTTTCACAATAGCTCCTCTTCGAACTGGGAAAGTTAGTACATACTTATCATAACCAGATTTCGCTGCGACTTTTAACAGTTCAAATGCAGGAAGTATACTTAAAAGGAATATAATCCGAGGAACGAAGAACTCCGCATCAATTCCAAAATATTTTTCATTTCCAATATACATAAAAAGAATAGCACCTGTAACTATTGCTCCAACCGTGTAGATTATCATACTTCGATAAACCATATAAAAGTTTGTCAATACTAAACCTGTCATTTTCATTACTTTAGTCACCTCTATATTAGATAGTGTTAGTGTCAAAATTCTTTTTTACGATAAATAAAAAGAGAAATATAAAAAGATAGAAGAAAAATGCAAATACCAATTAATAGGAATATTAACGGAACATGTTTTAATGGATTGAGATTTAACTTTAACAGCGGTATTTGCTCTATTAAGTAGTCAACACTCAGGCGGAGTGAATTTACTACCAAACCCATGAATAATAGACTCACCAGCAGAATAAAATCTGACTTTTCTTCCCCTAAAATAAAAATTAAAGGAAATATTATCCCCCCAAGTGTTAACATCGATAGAATAGTAAAAGCAATAGTTTGAAAAAGGCTCAAGTCCATTGAAAATTCCGAAAATAAACTATAGGTACCAAGGATACCAATAAATAGTATTACACCTATAACTAGTATTAAGAAATAAACTAAGTAATAACTTTGTATAATATTTTTTCTACTAACCGGTAAAGTGAGAAGGTACTTATTATAACCGGACTGAGCCTCAACTTTTAGAATTTCCCATACAGGTATTGTTATCACTAAACACAATGTAATAGCACTAAAAACAACATATGCTCCACCAGTTAGCTTTAAATAAAGTACAGTGAGCCCTATTCCTATCAATGTGTAGACCAAAATAACTCGATAAACTAAATACAAGTTTGTAAACAATAAGCCTTTCATTATTGCGCACTTCCTGTTAAAAACAAACTAATTTCTTCCATTGAAACTTTACGAGCAAATAACCCACTTGGCAATTTTTGCAGATCTGATACAAGTAACGTGAAAGAATCATTATGTTTTCTTTGAGCTACAATAATATCTTTATTTAGTAGCGATAGTTGTTGACTATCATCTAAATCTACAAAAGCATATTTTTCAAACACTATGTTTTTTTCTTCTTTTAAAGTTATTTTACCCTCACTGATAAAAACTAAATGGCTTGCTATCCTCTCAATATCACTCATAATATGGGATGAAAGTACAATACCGTGACTTCCTTTATTTACAAAGTCATGTAACTCATCTAAAACCACTTCTCTTGAAGATGGATCAAGACCACCTGTTGCTTCGTCTAAGATTAATAATTGTGCATTATGTGCTAATGCTACCGCTATAGATATTTTCATCGACATACCACGTGAAAATGAACTGACTTTTTTATTTCTAGGTAAAGCAAAAATATTTACTAAACGCTCAAATTCATTTTGATCCCAAGACGCAAATAATTTAGAAAAAGCTTTTCCTAATTGTTTTATTGTAAGGTTAGATGGCAGATTGATAGCATCAAAAACCACACCGATTTTTTCTTTAAGTCTGACTTCTTTATTTAAATTTTCTTTACCAAATAGTTTAACTGAGCCACTCTCTTTATGAATCAATTCTAAAACAGCTTTAAATGTTGTCGATTTACCAGCCCCGTTATTACCGATAAATCCAACAATTGCACCTGGTGGTACATTAAATGAGACATCGTCTAAGACTACTTTGTCGCCATATGATTTTCTAAGATTTTTAATTTCTAAAAGATTTGACATTATTTCGTCCTCCTCTACCAATATTAAAAAATATATATCGACGATTTAGTACGCATCTAACCCGTTAGAACATTCAGTTTATAATATTGTCTAATTTTATAAAAATCATAATTAATTCAAGCATTCACAGATTACATATCCATTGCTAACATCTAAATTATTTAAATCGAATAAAATTTCAGTAAATTTATTTTGCACTACGATTATTGTTTATTTCGAAAGGGGTTGACGATGCGAATTGTATTATTATTTTTGCTAAAAAGGCTTAAGCTTTAAAAGGAGGAAATTGAGGTATCATTTCATATCGTAAATGACCTTGAAGTTTCCTCTTGTTCGAAAACTTTTTTTGCCATTTATTCTGCCTAGATGTGTTTTGAAAAATGCAGTGTATGTCGAATCTTGTTCGATATGTTTCATTGAGTGGATGTTTAAATTTTGTAGGTGAATCCACTTTAGAATGTAACGGAATAAAAATTAATAGCGTTACCTATTTCTAGAACAGAATCATAGTATTCGAGTCCGTCATTTATAGTTAGAAAAATTAATTTGCAAGTGCTTTCGTTTATTTTTTATTGCTAGGGAAATATAGCTATTTTACTCCTATAACTATGATAGAAAGCATAATCCAATATACTATTTAAAGTTATTATAAGTTTATCATCTCCATATTCACCATTTCAACCGACAATTTTTATGTCGGTAGCCGTCATTTTTTATGTCGGTTGATGTAAAAGATTTGCTCTTCTTTGCTGAATAACTAGTAAAATTAAAAATGAAGGCACATCAAAAAATATCCTACTTTTCTGATATTGAGGAAGAGAAACTTTTTCATTTGAACTATAAGGCCGGTTTTGATAACTTTCAAAATTTTTAAGAAAACAAAAAATTGGTACAACGAAAATCGTTATACCAATCCATTTAGTCATTTATTATGCTTAAAAATTCTTGCCAATGATGCAAACGAGGCAATGTTACATGCTGATTATACGATTGATTTTTTAATATCACTTTCGTGCTAATACCTTGTAAGGTTTCTAACACTGCCGGTTTATCATCCACATAAACATCTAAAGCAAGTTCCTTAATAATGGCTACTTTCTCCGCATCCTGCATTCCGCAAAAGAAATGTCCCTCTTCAATAGGAAACCCTTGCGCTTTCATCCATTGTTGTGTTTGTCGACAATGGTCTTTTGGGCGAGACGTAATATAATAAATTTTATGTCCTTGCTCATGTAATGTTTGCAATGTTTCCAGAGCCGCTTCGAAAATAGGACAATCCGTAAAATAAATTTCATCCAATGAACTATTCCACATGGCGGAACCTTCTGCATCCGTTAAGCCAAATGGTTCATGAATCTCTACTCTTTCCAAAGCGTGAAATGTTTCGATTGTAATATTTTTGCCTAGTTTTTTATTATAAAGTGAAAAGGCATGTGCACGTAAATTGATGAGTGTGTCATCTATATCAAAGCCAAATTTCATCTATTTTTTCTTCCTTTCAAGATGCCCTATCGATGAAGTGAAAAGCAAAAGTTTGTTCTTTTTCAATTTGCTGCGCCAATACTTCTTCAATCGCTTGCGCTCGCATTTGTTGAAATTCTTGCACCTTAAATTGAGTAATAGCATCAGTATTTAGTAAGGATGCGAGACAATCCGCATCTTTTAGCGCGCTATTTAAGCCGAATGCGCCAGTAGGAGTCATGGTGTGCACCGCATCTCCTAACAATACAAGTCCTTCTGTGCCCCAACAGTCACAATGGCTACTAAACACATCAAGTAAAACAAAATCTTGCCATGAACGAATATGATTCGTCACAGTATCCTCCAATTCAGGAAAGGCCTCTATAAGCTGTTGAATAAAAGGTGTAAATGCTTGCTTTCTTAGCTCCGGAAATTTCCCCTGTTCGATATTCCAACCGATTTGAATATAGCCTCCAGTTTGAGAAAATAGCGATAGTTGTTTATTATCAATTAACGCCATTTTAATTGACGGCTCCCAACCTTGTGGTGCAGGAATTTTAGCCCAAAGCAAATCAAAGCCATGTTTGTGCTTAGAAATGGCAATATGTGCGCGCTTTCGAATAGTAGAATATCGACCATCCGCTCCTATAATAAGCTGGCACTTAATTTCAATAGTCTGTTCGTCCTTTGTCGCCTGAACGCCAACATATCGCCCTGTACTATCCGTCATTAGGGTTGTCACTTTTGTATGAAGGAAGCATTTAAAATTAGCAAAGTTTGTTGTTTGTTGGAGAATTCCTTTAAGCAAATGTGCTTGTGGCACGTGAATACCTAAATGGCCTACCGTTGCATCTAGGGTAATCGTTTTGAATGCCTTACCTTGCGCATAATACTCTAGTTTTTCCATTCGTAATAAACCAAGAGCTTCTACCTCATCAAAAAGATGATGCTTTTTGAGAACCGCTTCGCCCTCTTCATTTAAATGCTCCCCGCGAAAAGACTGCCCAAGTGATGCACTTTGTTCCAGCAAGATCACGGACAGTCCTTTTTTCACTAATAAATGCGCAAGAAGCGCACCACTCGGTCCAGCTCCTACAATACAAACATCCGCCTGATAATTCACTTACTTTTACCTTTTTTCGGATAAGCGATAATACGTAAATCTTGCCCTATCTTATCAAAGGCATCAAATTCAACATCCCATGCTTCATCCATTGAAGCCGCATTGTAGCCAGCAATCGGCGTTAATGATAGACGACCGCCTAAAACTTTAGGCGCTATATAAATTACGTATTTATTAATCGCAGCATTTTGTAAAAAAGAGGCATTAATTGCACTACCACCCTCTACTAAAATATCTGTAATGCCAAGCAAATAAAGTTTTTCTAACATCTCATCAATATGCAAACCTTCACTATCTCTACGGACAGGTAGGACCGTGACACCTTGCGCCTCAAAGATTTCGATTTGTTGTCGTGATACTTCCTCACTGCAAACAATGATTGTTTGCGCTTCTTCAACATTTAAAACTTTGGCATGCAACGGCGTTCGTAGGGAGCTATCCATAATAATACGTATAGGATTTTTTCCATGAAAATCATTTAGTCTCGTCGTTAATGATGGATTATCAGCAATTACTGTTCCAACCCCAACTAATATGGCATCCACTTCATGACGTATATAATGAACATCTTCTCGTGCTGCTGCACCTGTTACCCATTTCGAGTGTCCCGTATGCGCTGCAATTTTTCCATCTAACGTCATGGCATATTTGGAAATAACAAATGGTCGTTTGGTAAGCATATTGTGAATAAAGCGTTCGTTTAGGCGTCGAGACTGTTCCTCTAGTACACCTACTTCCACCTCAATGCCTGCATCACGTAATAATTGTATCCCTTTTCCTGCTACAGCGGGATTCGGGTCTTGCATTGCTACGACAACTCGACTCACTTGTGAATCTTTGACTAAATTAGCACAAGGTGGCGTTTTACCGTAATGTGAACATGGCTCAAGTGTGACATAAAGTGTCGCACCCTTTGCATGCTCGCCTGCCATACGAAAGGCGTGCACTTCCGCATGAGGTTCTCCCGCTTTACGATGCAAGCCAGTGCCGACAATCACACCATCTTTTACAATAACAGCACCAACAAGGGGATTCGGGTTCGTATTCCCCCTTGCACTCGCTGCTAAATCTAATGCTAATTGCATATATTTTTCATCTGTCGTCATCTTTATGCCCTCCACTTACTTGATATCACGGATATGACCAGATTTTTCTACTTTTGTATCTAAATAAAAGCGATTTGTCTCGGTTACTCCTCCCCATAGCGGGATATGTCCATCTGCTGTTAAACCGTGCATCTGTAGGGCAGCTAGTTTTTTAGGATTGTTTGTAATAAGTGTTACAGGCTTTGAACGAAGAGCTGTTAACACAGTAATCGCCTCTTCATAAGAGCGCGTATCATCTTGGAAGCCAAGCGCATGGTTCGCTTCTACTGTATCTAAACCTTCTTCCTGCAATAAGTACGCAAGTGATTTAGAAAACAAACCGATGCCGCGTCCTTCATGATCTGCTAAATAGAAAATAGCACCGCAGCCATGCTCTACAATCATTTTCATTGATTCGTGTAATTGATAGCCACAATCGCAACGTTGGCTACCAAAAATATCGCCTGTGTGACAGATGCTGTGCATGCGGATTAAAACATCTTCCTCATTTGTAAAATCCCCATAAACAAGAATAGAGGATTGCTGTGCAAATGCTAAATTTGCCGTTGCTAAGCCATCAATAATTTCTTCTTTTGATAGATTGCTATCAACTTTTAACCAGTTGTACCATTGAAATGTCGCTGCAAAGTCACCTTGTTTTATAGGTAATTTCACAGGACCTACTAAACAAATATTTTCCGTTTCTGAGTGCTTTACAATGGTCATTTTATCCTTCACTATATCCACTACTTTAGTAGTAATTGTCATAAATATCGCCAACTTTCTATACTAAACATTTAGTTAAATTTGCTAATTGAACACTTCTTTTTAATTAACTTACTTAATGTAACTTAGTTTATAATAATAACCACGAACTGTCAAACAACAGCTCTTTTTTACTAAAATATCATATCTACATAAAAAGCTGTTAAATGATGCTTAAAACTTATACTAATAGCTTATGGAGATGCTATTTTTTCTGTGCAGGCTAGTCTATAATAAGCGGAGGTAGGTTTGTTATGACGAAAGGAAGTTTAAGCATGAACTTAGAAAAAAATGTTCAAGTGAGGCAGCCAAAATATCAGCAAATTGCGGTAGATCTCGCTTCAAAAATTGTAGAAAAAAAATATCAAATTGGTGACAAAATTTACGCACGATCATCATTAGCTAGTCAATACAATGTATCGGCTGAAACGGCAAGAAGAGCGATAGCCGTATTGCAAGATTTAGAAATTGTGGAGGCTTCGAAAGGCAGTGGTGTCATCATTAAATCGTATGAGATGGCAGCACGTTTTGTCCGACAATTTCAGGATGTCCAATCCGTTCATGAACTTCAAAATGAGCTGTTACAAAGCATTCAAAAGCAACAACATGAATTGTTACATTTACAAGAAAAAACGAAACAACTGATTAGTCGCACTGAGCATTTCCGTTCTGTGAATCCTTTTATTCCCTATCAAATCGAGATGACAGCGGAAAGTCCTTGCATTCACCAAACATTACAAGCATTAAATTTTTGGCAAAATACATCGAGCACCATCGTTGGTATACGTCGAGGCAATGAATTATTACTTTCACCTGGACCTTATGCCTCAATTGAAGAGGGAGATATTATTTATTTTATCGGCAATGACGAGAGCTTAGGCCGTGTTCAAAGTTTTTTATATCCAAATTAAAATCCGCATAAGCGCTGATATAACAGCGTTTATGCGGATTTTTTCTCATTTAGCGATTTGACAAAAGTAACAACCTTTTGTTAGTGTTAAGTTGTTACTTGTTTATTTTTGGTTATATTATCCTCGAATAGTGTAATGAAAACGAAATAATTGTCATATAGATAGTCTTTGTTCGTTTTAAGTAAGTAACTACTACCCTACTATTTGAGATGCAAATCTCACTGCTAATTCAAGTGAGATTAGTCTACGAAAGGAGCGGTTCTATGGAAAAAATTAAAGTAGAACATGTGTCTAAAGTATTTGGTAAACATATTCCTCAGGCTTTAGAACTCGTTAAGCAACAAAAAAGCAAGACAGATATTTTAAAAGAGACAGGTGCAACAGTTGGTGTGTATGATGCCAGCTTTACCGTCAATGAAGGTGAAATTTTCGTCATCATGGGTCTATCAGGGAGTGGTAAATCCACATTGATACGACTGTTAAATCGACTTATCGAACCGACAAGCGGCAATATTTATATCGATGGAGAAAATATTTCGAAAATGGGGAAAGAGAGCTTACGAACCGCACGACGAAGCAAAATGAGTATGGTTTTTCAAAACTTCGGTTTATTCCCTCACCGTACACTTCTTCAAAACACCGAATATGGCCTTGAAGTACGAGGCGTTTCAAAAGAAGAGCGCAAAGCAAAAGCCGAACAAGCTCTTGCAAATGCAGGCTTACTTGCCTATAAAGATCAATACCCTAACCAATTATCAGGCGGGATGCAGCAACGTGTTGGCTTAGCACGAGCACTCGCAAATGATCCAGAAATATTATTGATGGATGAAGCATTTTCCGCTCTCGACCCTTTAATTCGGAAAGAAATGCAAGATGAATTACTAGATTTACAGCGTACGTTGAAAAAAACTATTTTATTTATTACGCATGATCTAAATGAGGCACTTCGCATTGGTGATCGAATTGCCATTATGAAAGATGGTTCTATTATTCAAATAGGAACTGGTGAAGAAATTTTAACGAACCCAGCAAATGATTACGTCAAAACATTCGTTGAAGATGTCGATCGCTCTAAAGTATTAACAGCTGAAAATGTAATGGTTCGTCCAGTATATGTCAATGTCGACCTTGATGGACCTACCGTAGCACTGAAAAGAATGCGTCAAGAAACTGTTAGTTTACTAATTGCTGTCGATAAAAACCGACATTTGAAAGGCTATATTACCGCCGATGATGCACTAGCGGCTGCTAAAAGACAGGAACAAACGGTACATGCAATTGTTCAATCCGAGATGTTAACCGTTCCACCAGATATGCTTTTACAGGATATTCTAGGTTTAATTCATAATTCCCCTACACCTATTGCAGTTGTTAAAGATGAACGCTTACTTGGTGTTCTTATCCGTGGTGTTGTTATCGAAGCACTTTCAACATTCACTGAGGAGGACGTAACACATGAATAACTTTTTAGACAATATTCCAACCTTACCACTTGCCCCCTGGGTAGAATCAGCTATGGACTGGTTGACGAGTAATTTTTCATCATTCTTCGATGTCATTCAACAATACGGAAAACTACTCATGAACCAGGTCACTGATTTATTAATCAGCATACCGGCGATTATACTCATTTTACTTGTCGTGATTTTAGCGTTTTTCGCTGTAGGCAAAAAATTTGGGCTAGCATCCTTTACACTAATAGGTCTTTTATTCATTTATAACCAAGGCCTATGGGATCATCTGATGGAAACAACGACGCTCGTGTTATTCTCTAGTATTATTTCCATCATTATTGGTATCCCTCTCGGCATTTTAATGTCTAAGTCAAGTGTTGCAGAAAGTATTATTAAACCGATTCTTGACTTCATGCAGACGATGCCTGGTTTCGTTTACTTAATTCCGGCTGTTGCCTTTTTCGGGATTGGAATTGTTCCCGGTGTATTCGCATCCGTTATTTTCGCCTTACCTCCGACAGTACGTATGACGAATTTAGGGATTCGACAAGTACCAAAAGAATTAGTGGAAGCAGCTGATTCATACGGTAGTACGGCAGGACAAAAATTATTTAAGGTGGAAATTCCACTTGCTAAATCGACCATTATGGCTGGTATTAACCAAACTGTCATGCTTTCACTATCGATGGTTGTTATCGCATCTATGATCGGGGCACCAGGACTTGGTCGTGAAGTATTAACAGCATTGCAACGTACACAAGTCGGGAATGGTTTCGTTGCAGGTTTAGGACTAGTGATTTTCGCGATTATTATCGATCGCTTAACTCAAAGCTTTAATCGAAAAAAAGCGCAATAATACAGCATTTTAGATATATGAGTATATTGCTAGAATGCTAAATCATGAAGGAAGAAAGGAAGATTCGATGAAACTGAAAACATTATCAAGATTAGGGATGGCTTTAGGGCTAGGTTTTCTACTAGCTGCATGTAGCGATGGGGATTCTGCGAAAAAAGAAGATTCCAAAGAAGTAAATTTAGCTTACGTTGAATGGGATACAGAAATCGCTTCAACGAATGTTGTCGGTCAAGTTTTAGAGGATTTAGGATACGACGTAACGTTAACACCACTTGATAACGCGATTATGTGGGAGGCTGTGTCAAAAGGTGAAGCTGATGGCATGGTGGCTGCTTGGCTTCCACATACACATGCATCACAATATGAAAAATATAAAAGTGATTTAGATGAGCTAGGTGAAAACCTTGCTGGAGCTAAAATTGGCTTAGTTGTACCTAGTTACATGGATGTAGATTCTATTGAAGATTTAACAAATGAAGCAGACCATACGATTACTGGTATTGAGCCTGGTGCTGGTATTACAGCTGCAACTGAAAAAGCGCAAGAAGAATATGATAACCTTGCAGATTGGAATCTCGTTACCTCTTCTTCAGGAGCAATGACAACAGCACTTTCAAAAGCCATCAAAAATAAGGAAGAAATTATCGTGACAGGCTGGTCTCCGCACTGGAAATTCGCAAAATATGATTTAAAATATTTAGATGATCCTAAAGGTGTTTATGGTGGCGAAGAAACGATTAACACTTTTGTTCGTAAAGGCTTAAAAGAAGACCAACCGGATGTCTATTCCGTATTAGATAACTTCCATTGGACAGCAGAAGATTTAGAAGATGTTATGTTAGATATTTTAAATGGTGATGATCCAAAAGATGCAGCTAAAGAATGGATTAAAAATAATCCAGATAAAGTAGCTGAATGGACAAAAGATGTAAAAACACAATAAACAAAATTGTTTGAGTGCCTGTCACTCATTATGTCTACTTTGTAAAATATAAACTTTCATTTTTGTAAAAATCTACGTTGCTTTTGCGGCACGATATTAGGCGCAACCTTTGCTAACACAAGGTTAGTCACACCTGATGTTGCATATTTACCCGCAAGAGACTTCGTGGATTTTTACTAATTTATACATAGAATAATTTTCAGAATTGTTTGAGTGCCTGTCACTATGATAACAATTTCAAGCAGATGGCGGCACCTAACACGAGCACAATACAAACTACTCGTCGCCAATCTTTTGATTCGTTGAAAAACAACATGCCTAAAAGCGCCCCCCCTGCTGCACCTATACCTGTCCAAATGGCATAGGCTGTACCCATCGGTAATGTTTCCATTGCAAAGGCAAGCCCTAAAAAACTAATGGTAAAGACAACAATTAATAACACTAAATTTTTGACGCTTTTTACCTCGTTATATTTGCTAATCATAAAAACACCCATCATTTCACAAAGCCCTGCGATTACTAATGCTACCCATGCCATTATGCTTTCACCTCTTTATCCTTCGGCTCACCTGTCACAAGCTTCAAGCCGACAACGCCTGCAAGTAAAACAACGATACATACTATTTTAGCTAGCTTCCATGGCTCTCCAAACAACAAGCTATCCGCACATACCGTACCAGCAGTCCCTAAGCCTACAAACACTGCATAAACTGTGCCAACAGGTAAATGCTCACCTGCTTTAATTAATAAATAAAAACTAACAAAAATAGCAATCGCCGTTCCCAGCCATTCTAGTACACTATTGGCATGTTTTAAGCCAATTACCCAACCTACTTCAAAAAAAGCAGCTACAAAAACACTAATCCACTGTTTATTCAATTGTATATCCCCCATTTCTTTATAGACACGTTGTGGCCTTTAGTCGACATTACAAAAAGCACTTGTACAATTCCATTTGCAGTCAAATAAAAAAGCCTAAAGAAACACTGTTTACCAACAGTATCTCCCAGGCTTTTATCCTTCCGTGTCACAAAATACATTTTGTGGTTTTCTCTCGGACCAGACTAGCGAATGCTACGGAACCCTAGAAAACTATTATATCGAATTGTCATTTTAGTATAGCAAATCACTTAATCATTTTCCACTGGTACATAGCCCACTTTTTCAACTAATGCTTGCCCTTCAGGTGACACAATCCAATCAATAAACTTTTGTACATTTGGTTTTTCCGTTCCAGTAGTCACTGCATAAAATTCCGATGTTAGTGGATATGTACCATTACGAATATTTTCCTTAGTCGGTTCAATACCATCGATGGATAGTAATTTTATTTCCTTATTACCGACCATTTCCGTTGAATAATACCTAAACGTAAAACCGATAGCATTTTTATAATTGCGATATTGTGAAACCTCATGAATGATTCCACCCATACCAGATGCTACATCTTCAGCAGGAGCCTCCATGATTGGTGTATCGCCCATCAGTTTTTCTAACGTCGACTGACTACCACTATCAGCTGGTCGTTGGAATGCACGTATCGTGTCATCATCGCCACCTACATCGTGCCAGTTTGTCACCTCACCAGCGTATATTTGCTTCACTTGTTCAAGAGATAAATTGTCCACACGATTTTTATGGTGAACGAAAAAGACAAATGCTTCTCGCCCAATCGGTGTCATGTCAAATGTGAGCCCATTAATCTCCGCATACTTTACTTGGGAATCAGATGGTGCAGCAGCAAAAATAATATCGACATCACCTTCAATTAAATTTTGGTAAGCCTCAGGTGTGCGGCTTACTTGAACTTCACTATTAGCATAATAATAGTCTTTTTTAGGATAGGTAGCTTCCACAAATGCAGCATATAAAGGATACATGGCTGTTGCCCCATCTAGACGTGGTAGCGGCTCTTCCAATTGTAATGAAGCTTTAATATTATTCTTCACAACCTTATTTTGTGCCATAAATGGCTGATAGTTTGAAACCTCGATTTCAGCGTCTACAGTGGCGATGCTCATTTTATAATGATACTGGAGTGGTGCAATAGAAGTGAGTAATAGCGCCACTCCCACAATGGACACAAACCATATTTTCCGCTTCTTCGTCTTAAACAAATCAAAAATTAAACAGACAAAAAGTAAAAATAAACTAATCGCAATGACAAAAAGAAGATTTAAATAATAGAACGCGCCATTGAGTGACAAAGTTAAAGCAATGACACCAGTAAAGAACACTAGATTTATAAACACAAATATTGTTTGGAAAAATTTCATTGCCTTCCTCCTCACCTATGATAGATTTACTCACCATTATCATACATAATATTTGTAAATAATTCCACATTCTACATTAAGAACACACTTACATAGGAAAATGCCAATAATATTGTCCTGTACTGTCTAGCACTACTTCAGGCAATTTACTGTCCAAGTATTCTAAATGTTTTTTTTCGCATCGTAAATCGCAATAAAATTCATCTACTTCAGGATTATAAGTACTCTTTGCCCGATTCATTATCTCCTTGTGACAATTTCCACATTTAATAGTGATCATCGTTCACTCTCCCTTTTTTGCACCATTGATTGCATAAAAAAAGGAGCTTATCGAAAGCCCCTTACCGAAATTGCTATCCTGTATATACACCTTCACATGTATCAGGTGCTGGTTCATAGAAACAATGATTTTTAAATTGACCAGTAAATGGTTGACCGTACCAAGTTGGTGGGCACGGCGCATAAGGATTAAAGTACCAGAGGGCAAATTTCGCTGGGTGCTCCCTCCAATAATCCAAATTCTGTTTCGCTAATCTTTTCTCAGTTTCCCGTGCTCTTTGATAAAACATATTGCCTTTTTGAACCGCTTCAAATGAATAATTTCCACCCTGCACCTGATAAATAACATCGTCGATTGTGCGTAAATCTTTAAAATCTAAACAATTGGATACTAGACGATTGACAATAACATTGCCAACGTACAGCATCCCTTGTTTGCCTTCACCTTCTGCCTCTGCCCTCATCATCCTTGCCATTAAATCAATATCTGAATCCCGGTATTTTACTCTCGGCAATTTATTCACCTCAAACATATTGTATGACCACAAAACATTAAATGTGTCATTCGTTGTAGATAAATGCTTATAACATTGTCCGTTAAACTTTTTTATAAAACACGGTATATTGTTGAGGATTGGTAAAACCTAAGTTATTCCCTAATTTAATGGACGCCTGATTATCAATATCGCAATCCCAACGAGGTTGAATCTGATTGGCAAGGCAATTATCTATAAATTGTTCAGCAACGATACTTGCTAACCCTTGCCCTCTATAATGAGCGTCAGTGACTATATCTATTTCTGCATATGTAGTAGATTTAAAAATGGATACGGCTTCGCTAATAATGCGCTCTCCATCTTTCACACAATACCCGATACCTTTTTCAATAAAATTGTCTACAGAACCCCAATATTCATTATAGTAATGGTTATCAAACTCCAAATAATGTTGGATATCCATCTTATTAATATTTGATACACGATACGCACTAACATGATTTCTTTTGCTATTTTTATACGTCATTTCATCAAATGAAAATGCATAACGATGTATTTTCCCTACATTTTGGTCGGCGATGCAGCTTTCAATCGCTACATTCCATTCCACATTAGGAGAAAATAATGTAAATCGTTTCCCTTGTGTTACGGCTACATCAAAAATGTTGACGATGGTCTGAACAGATTGTTTATGTGATGGTTGACCTGCTACATAATGCAGTCCTGAATCTGTATGTATAAGCAACGTATTGTAGTCAGTGGAATCAGCATAAACTGTTCCTTGAATTATGCCATCCAAAATACTACAGACAAACGTTGGCGCTTCAGTTACTTTCGTTTTAATGAACTGAAAATGTTCTTTTGGTACTATTATCATTTCGCTTTCCCTCTTCACTAAAATATTGTTATGAATAACAGAATCGACAGTGTTAAGCACATACTCCAAAGCGAGCCAAGAATTTTTTGATTTCTAATATTTCTATTTTGTTTTAGTTTTTCTAATATTTGAACTAAATTCATAAACCATAACACCGAAAATAACAGTGGTAAAAATAAAGCAAATAAATAACCGTCCATCAAATCCTCCTTAATCGTTTCTTCCTTCTTCTTTTCAATACAATAACTAAAATCAAGCTCACAACCCCTAAAAATCCAATCAAACCGTATATCATGGGATCAATTATTAAAAAATAGCTATCTTGTAGTTGATAATGTTCACTCTTAAAGAGCATCGAACCATCCTTCCTTTTTATAGCCTAATGCATCATACCTTGTAGAGCACTGAACAGAATGAAACATGCAATACAAAAAATAAAAATAGTCCAAAGTAAATTTTTCGATCTTTTATATTCTCGTAAGCCCATTAAAATAAGCATTCCACTTAAAAAGATGAGCATCGGAGGTAGTAAATCGTAGTTTTCTGTAATTCTCATGTAAATACCCATTGTCACGCCAAGCATTGCAGAAAACAGTTGTAATACCATTAACAGATCAAATCTTTTAATTTTCATTAGTAGCATTCCTTCCTACAGCCAATTACACCATCATTTTAACGCATCTCTCAATATCGCGACATTTTCCTCATAAAATAAAGCGTGTTGATCGATACCACGACGTTTACACCAGCCGATACTATTAAAAGCATCTGTAAAGCGATAAAACGGCAACACTACCTCTAAATCAATTAATGGTCTTATACTGTTATAGCCTTCTTTATATGCTTGAGCCAGAGTTGCATCAAGGCTTAAAAAATCACGATTAATTTTTGTGAAATCTGTTTCTGTTGAGCCAAATCGTACAGATTCAAAATCAATTACGCCAGACACGTGTTGACCGTCTACAATAATATTGGCTGGACGAAAATCCATATGTATAAAGCTTGGACCATCAGGTAACGGAAGCTGATGTTTTACTTTCTCAAAATGCTTAATGGCTTGCTTGAATAAGCCAGGCTCCACAACATCTTCTACATCCTCTGCAAAACTATAAAAATGCCGTTCTACAAAACTAGACCATTCGGGGAATTCATTTTGAATGCCTACTAACGGTTGCCCAGCAGGTGGCTGAACTAAATGCATTGAGGCATGAAGGGCACCCACTTGGAACGCTACTGTTGGTGAAGCATTTGCTGTTAACGGTTGTCCTTTTAATTGAGATAATAAAAATGCACCAGGGCACTCCTCATCACCAGCCCAATTATCCAACAAATCTGGAATAGCTACCTTTTCCTTTAAAATTTCATATGCTTCTAGTTCTCGCTGACACTTTAATTTCGAATATGGAATCTTCACAAAAATAGTTTCACCATGACGTAAATTACATTTATAAACGGTAGAACCATGGGAATCTGCTACCTCATTAACAGATTCTACTTGTACGCCAAAATGATCAAGAATACGAGTTAACAAAACACTTACCTCCTTTTCAAAGAACACTTTTCTAATAATGGAAATTTTTATATAACCTTATTATCTATAATACGTAGTCATTATGCAAATGCATATCCAAATGTAGATACAACTGATAAATCATTATATAAAATATAGTTTTCCATTAAACTAAAAGCACACATCCTTACTATGAAAGAGACATTTTGTATTTCAAAAACAAGTCACAAAAACCCATTATATTAAGGAAATAAAGATTTATATTTCAAAAACTAAATACAACTAATATTTTTTTCTAATCAACTTATTGACGAATTAATAATTATTTTATAAAATTATTTCGCGTGGCAGAAATTACCTATACATAGTAAAAAATCTATTTAAAATCCTTTCAAACACTACTGTCAAGAAAAGAGGAACCTTAGTGAAAAGCATTAAACATAAATTATTAAGCGTATTCTTCATTGTCGTCTTATTAATTTCAGCGTTGTGCGTGTATAATTTCAATTCCATCAAAAAATTCAATCAAGATACGGAAGGTATTTTAAAAGAAGATTTACCACTATTAATTGCTGATGAAGAATTAGCGTTCAATATTGCCGAACGAATTGCGTTAGCGCGTGGATACATATTATACAATGACCCATCATACAAAGAGTCATTTCTTCAATACACGGAAGAAAGTAAGGAATTACAAAATCAAGTGCTGCAAGAAACCCATTCAGAAAAAGCCAAACAACTGATTGAAAAAAGTGTAGAATGGCGTAAAACGATTACAGATGAAGTATTTGTAGCGTTTGATAAAGGAAATAAAGAACAGGCACTTGCCATTATGGCCGATAAAGTACAGCCACTTGGTAGAGATTTAATGGCTGGTTTTAAAGAGATTGCAGATACTCGAAAAAACATTATTCTCTCACAGGGAGATGATGTGATTGAAACGGGAATTAGCATGAAAAATGCAAGTTTAATCATGTCCATCCTTATCATCATAGTCGCAATTGTTCTAGCTGTTATAACTGCGCGTATCATTTCTAGCCCTATAAAAAAAGTAGTCACGCGAATGTTACAAATTGCAGAAGGAAACTTACAAACTTCGAATTTAGTAACAAAAACTAAAGATGAAACCGCGCAATTAATACAGGCTACAAATACGATGAATGATCATTTAAAACATGTTATTACGAGCATTATAGAAGCCAGTGACCATGTAAAAAATCAAAGCCGAGGACTTTCCGCATCAGCAAATGAAGTGAAAGAAGGAAGCCTACAAATTGCCCTAACAATGGAGGCATTAGCTTCAGGCTCCCAGGAACAAGCACACAATTGTGCAAATCTAGGCGAAACGCTTGCCGATTTCATTGATAAAATTAAATTATCAAGCGATGAAGGAAAAGAAGTAAGGAACCTAACTGGGAAAGTAAAAGCGGCTACATTGAGCGGAAATAAGCTCATGGCTATTTCCGAAAATAATATGCATGAAATTGAAGATTTAGTGGAAGATTCAGTCGCAAAGGTAAAAGAGTTGGATCATAAAACGGCAAAAATTAATGATATTATCGCTGTTATTACCAATATTTCAGACCAGACTAATTTATTAGCACTCAATGCGGCCATCGAGGCTGCAAGAGCTGGAGAAAATGGCAAAGGCTTTGCTGTTGTAGCAGACGAAGTAAGAAAGCTTGCAGAGGAAGTAAAATATAGTGTCAATGACATTACGAACATCGTGAAAGCTGTCCAGCAAGAATCAACCGAAGTTGCATCCTCACTAGAAGTCGGCTATCAAACGATTCAAAACGGAACATCCCAAATTAAAGAAACAGCTGAAACCTTCCATTTAATTGCTGACCTTGTGGAAGGAATGACAACGAAAGTTGGTTTTATCTCTAGTGAGCTTGAACATTTTGTGGACAAAGGTGAACAACTAAATGTATCCATTCGTCAAATCGCAAGCGTATCAGAGGAATCAGCTGCCGGCATAGAACAAACAACCGCTTCTACCGAAGAAACAGCTAGTTTAATGGAACAAATATTAGAAAGCTCGCAAATGCTAGCAAACCAATCTGAGCAATTAAATCAAATTACTAAAAAATTTACAGTTTAAAAACGGAAAGATGTGTACTGGAATCCAGTACATATCTTTTTTGTTCATAAATTTGTATTGGCAGTTTCATGAGGCTTAACAGCAATTTAAACTAGCTATTGACCCCAAGGCTGTTCACCATATCTTTTAAGTGCCACAACTTCACCATCGTTTTTTTTCAATGTATTATAAACATACTTAACTTTGTATTCATTGTATTTTTCTAAATTAATCTTGTCGTAATAGCGCTTCGATAAAGCCAATTCACGATCATCAATTACTAAAAAACGCTCACCATTTCTTTCGATAATACTTTGTTCATCAAGTTTATAGGTACTTTCAATTTGAACATCCGTAATAGTATACATACCCGCTATAAATGCTCCTACAAAAAGAACGAGGAGAATGATTGCGAAAATCTTACTTTTACTCATGTGCCTCACTCCCATTCACTTTAGTATTACTACGTATACGTATGAACACTTTACAAAGTTTCAAAAAATAACCAAATTTACAAAAATAAAAGGAGCTAGTTAGCACAAAATTTAGACATTAAGTGACCCTTAGCATATCTATAGAGTACGTTCTGTTTTCTCGCCAACTAAATGAATATGAATATAAGAGAAATTCCTTCCTTCAATATGTTTCGGGACTTTTCATTTAAATAAAAAAAATCAGCCAAGTGATTCCTTCCCCTTTTATTTGCTTACTAACAAAAGAAAAAGAGCTGCATGAGCAACTCTATCTTCTAAGCGCGATGTTCATTTGTAAATATTTTAAGTGCCCCGATGATTACTACTAATACGATTACCACTACCGAAAATCTAAGAATGTAAATGTCAAAGATAAAACTTATTGCAACGATAGGAAGTCCAATCATTGCTACCAATGACGTGAATTTCGTATACCGGATAAGCTCATTTGAAAAGGTAGGTTCTTCTTCATATTTCCATTTTCTACCTAACAATAAACTTTCTTCAGGATTAAAATAAGACCAAATAATTAAACCATAGATAGGAATCATAAAAATTATCATAACAATCTTTTCAGCCATCAACATTCACCTTGCTATTTTCTTCTATTTTACCATAAAAATCCTTCAGTTTAAGAGGAGTTTTTTGATTGTGGTTAATTCCCTATCGCCGATTTTAGAGACTTTATCGGCGATTCACATGGTATCAGCGATTTTTTTGCTTCCATTTAAAGAATTTGTTTATTGTATCGTAATAGCTAATGTACCCCATTGTTTTTCTTGATTTGATGTGTAAATTTCATATGTACTGTCCAACATTTCTTTCATTGTCCAACCTTCACAATCGAATGCTTTAAAAGGAATGTCTTTATACATTTCTTCAAAAGTATCATATTTTCTTAATGCCGTTACTTGTACATGTAAAGTTTCGTTTTTAGATGGAAGGCATATAAACTTTATCGTGTCTCCAACTTTGATTTTTCTTCTCTTTTCATCATTCAACCGAACTTCTACCGTCTTTTCTCCCTCTTTTATGGAGCTAAAAAAATTATCATAAATCCCCATTTGATGTTCCACTTGAATACCCCCGCCGTTTATTAAATCGTTGTATAAAATAAATCACCCACCAAACAAAGAGAAAACAGTACCCTAGTAGGGCGTAAATCGACCAGGGGGCTCCTTGTTGTAATTGGGCAATGAAATGCTCGAACTCGTCTACCCCTATTTCTCGCCCAATACTGTTGATAATACTAATGATGGGAATAGTGAGTGCTAGAATCAATGTCACCGTCGACAAAACAACAGTCCTTGAGCGGATAATATTCATTAGTGCAGCTCCCAAAGATGCTAGTAGAAATATGTAATAAATAATTAAAACCCAATTAGGAACCGTTTCCCAATACATTTGCTCACCTCACGCTTCATTAAATCTAAATTTTAATATTTTTGTAGTAGACATATACTTAAGTTGCAAGTAAGCCCATAGAACAAACAACAATGCACTTATAATAAACAGCGCGATTGGCAATACATAATACCAATCTGGGAAATAGCGATGGACAAAATAATATTCTCCTGCGTTAAATCCTTCTGTGACATAAAAAAGTTCAGTTAACAAAGAAACTTGATTATCAGCATTCATCGGAAATACATGTTGCGCCTCTGTAAAATCTAAATTTATATATTGTATATCTTCGATGGAGGCTTTTTTTACATGAATCGCTATGCTCTCACCTGTATGAAATTGTGCATTTATTGCGTGTAGTGTCTGTTCGATGTTTTGAATATCACCACTACTAAGGTTTTTACCATTCAATTCATTAATGAAGGTGTTACGGACTTCACGGTAGCTCTCGTTCAACGATTCAGCAATTTGGAAAGAGATAAAACCCAATACTAAAAACAACAGGAACCCATAAAATAAACGTCTCGTTTTCTTCACATTCAAATAATGTGACCTTTAAATCTATTCCGTAACAATGCACAAGCATCGCGTGTAATTGCCCTCTGTGATGATAAATATGAGCAACTATTTCTAATAACCATTCATATCGTGAATAGGTAATACCCCAATAAGCAGTTACTTCCTCTTGAAGTTGCGCTTCTGTATAATTCATAAATTCATCTTTTAATAATTGGTAATTATGTAGCAATGCTTCTTTTATCTGATATCGATTTTCAAATGATTGACTCGCATAATAGTCATTCATCCTATCTTGGGATGCTCCATCTGCAATAAGTGAATCCGCTTTACAAATAGTCGCAATATGCTCCAACAATTCGCCAATGGAATGTTTATTCGGGGTCGGTCTTTTAAGTAAATCTTGTTCTGCTATTCTATCAACCATCTCTACTATCGTCTTTACTGCAACTTCTATTTGATGTATAGCATGTCTACAATATACGGACATCTTCTTTCCCTGCCTTATAAACCATCGTTATAGAGGTACCACATATTTCATAATCCTCAAAACCTAGCTTTCTATAAATATAAATCGCATGACTATTTTCAAGATCTACACTTAAAGAAATAGACTTATATCCATCACATTTTGCTTGTTGAATGATTTTCTCCATCAGTAACGTTCCTACGCCTTGCCCCCTCACTTGTGCCTTCACTGCTATACCTAATTCAGGCGTTTTACTATCTACGTAGCCATATCCTTTATTATCGTCGGTAAACAAGCGATACCAAGCCGCACCGACCGGCTCGTGCTTTGCATTGCACGCAATCAATGCCGTATCTCCATTTCTCCCCCAACCTTCATGGTATTTTTTAAGATGCGGCGAGTTGATTAAGTCTTCCTTTTGTGGCTTATTTTCTAAAATATAAATCGATTCATAAAACATATCTGTCAAAAAATCTAATTCATTGTTTGTAATACTGCTAATCGTAATGATAGTGACACCCCCTGTTTTTATTTATAACTTCTATGTAAATTTGCTAAATCCCTTCTATAACAGGGATTTATAAATATTCTCTAGCATACATTTGGTATAATAAGTAATTAACAAAATTTTTCATTAAACGGGAGGAATTGATTATGTCATCAATCAACACAATTGGCTACAGGAGCAAACCATTTTCAACATCACCACCACCGTTTACTTCAGCAAAGGCATCACGCAACATGCTTCTAGACAAACCAGATTAAGAATCTGCGAGATCTAAGCTGTTTCGCAGATTCGAAGGAGTAAACAATGAAATCTAACATTCAGTTTATTGTATCCATGATCATTTTCGGTACAATCGGTTTAGTTGTGCGGAAAATTGATCTAACTTCGAGCGAAAGAGCTTTACTAAGCAGTTTTATAGGTTGCTTATTTTTAACTATCCTTTTCTTTATAATGAAGAAAAAATTTTCATGGTATTTAGTAAAGTTAAATGCTTCCATTTTGCTTTTTTCCAGTATTGCATTAGCAGGGAATTGGGTTTTCCTTTACCAATCCTACGACCATACAAGCATTGCCAACGCAACACTCGGCTATTACTTTGCACCAGTGTTTGTCATGCTGCTGTCCCCCTTTGTGCTGAAGGAACCATTGTCTATTAGAAAAATGGCTTGTGTGACAGTCGCTGTAATTGGTTTAGTTTTCATCGTCGGTGACGGTTTGAGTGCATCTAAAACGGATGACCTACTCGGCCTTTTTTATGGCTTAATTGCCGCAGCATTTTATGCCGCATTATTGCTATTAAATAAATTTATTAAAGCTATAGAAAAACTAGAGCTGACAATTTTTCAGCTTGGTATCACTGCTTTATTGCTTATGCCGTATGTTTTCTTAACTTGTGGTTTGGGTATATTTCATGTCACGAGTTCGTCAATCCCTTTTATTTTGATTTTAGGGATTTTTAATACTGGGATTGGATTTTGGTTATTTTTTTCGGGGATGGAGAATCTAAAGGGGCAAAGTATTGCGATGTTAAGTTATGTTGATCCATTTGTCGCGATATTAATTTCGGCCCTTATTTTGCAAGAGCACATGACGATGCTTCAAATGCTCGGTGGTGCATTACTTTTAGCCTCAACATTCGTTAGCGAAATAAAATCACGCAAATTTTCGGAACAATAAATAGCATTTACAGTGGGAAGTAGTTATTTCCCACTGTTTTTTATTACACGCTACTACGAATTGAAAGTTACCAATGTAAATCGTTTAAAAATGCAAGTATATCTTTGTTCACGTCGTCTTTATCAGTGCCCAATGTCATTAAATGTTTAGCATTCGGATACGCCTTCACTTTTTTCTGCTGCGAGCCAACGCTTTGATAAATGACCTCAGCACTGTCTTTGTACAACGTCTCATCTAACGCACCATATAATATACTGATTGGTGACGTTATACGTGCTAATTGATCCACCGTTTTTTGAATGAGCTGTTGGAACTCAACTAATGAATGGATAGACATCTGTTGAAGTTGTGTGATTTCATGATGGATTTGATCTTCATTTTTCCCTTCCAGTTGTTTAAAACTTTTTGCATAATGAAAAACGCGCTTTTGGAGAAAAGAAGCTTCTCTATGTATTGGCACAGACATTGTCACAACACCGCTTAACTCCAACTCTTGTGCAGCTTTTAGGGCAAACACCCCACCGAGCGAAAGACCAACGACCGCTATTTTTCCATAACCTTCATCTTTTAATAGCTGATAACCGTCCAGTACATCTTGCCACCAATCTGTTGGTCTAAATGTAAGCAGTTTTTCAGCTGTTAAACCATGACCTCTGTATAACGGGGCATAGCAAGTATAATTGTGCTGTTGCAAATATTTTCCTAGCTTTTTCATATCAATGGTATTGCTTGTGAAAGAATGCAATAGTAAAACAGCTTGCTCTCCACCTTTATAGAAAAAAGGCTTAGGGGGTACAATTTTCATCATGATATCAAAAACCTCTCTGTAGCCATGTGCTAATTATTACTTAACTTCTTTTTTCAAGGGCTAATAAAGTACCTAAGCCGATTAATGTAAATCCACTCACTATTTTCTGCCAGTACATGGCGGTTTTATTTTTTACTAAAACATTTCGAACGGAACTGGCAATAATCGAATAGCAAACATCAACGACTAGAGTTAGACATCCAAAAATAACGCCGAGCACGGTGAATTGCCAAAACGTATTGCCCATGGCAGGCGAAATAAATTGCGGGAGAAACGTCAGGAAAAACAAAGCAACTTTTGGATTAAAAATATCCGTTATAGCGCCTTGCCAAAACGCTTTACGAATCCCACCTTGCGTTTCTTGTATTGTAATGTTTATCCCCTTTTTATCGCGAACCGTCTGGATACCTAAATAAATTAAATAGGCAGCACCTATGTACTTTACAATTTGAAAAACAAGTGCCGATTTCAGCAAAATAGCC
The DNA here is from genome assembly GCF_044762075.1 of Lysinibacillus sp. NPDC097195. Lineage (NCBI taxonomy): Bacteria > Bacillati > Bacillota > Bacilli > Caryophanales > Bacillaceae > Lysinibacillus > Lysinibacillus sp. NPDC097195. Next base: position 1,892,002 of record NZ_JBIWDP010000001.1, read on the forward strand.
GATAACCCACAAGCAGCTAGTAGAATATGAAACATTACCCCAACTTGCATGCCACATGCTGTCGCTATGCCTGCCTTTTTCCCTTCAGAAACGCTACGGCTAACGATAAACGCCATATCTGGACCAGGAATAATGGCAATAACCAATGTCGCAACTAAAAAAGCGACAAAATGACTATAATCTAAAGAAATAAAATCAAACATTTGCTCACCTCCAAAGTAACTAGACATTGTAACTATAACGAATTCATACAATACTCACAATATTTTTATTATTACACCTTCAAGTATGCCAATGGAGTAAAATCAAATTATTATTTTATGGTCTGGGGTGGTGCTACAATGTTGAATTTACTTTACACGTGGGCAAGTAACTATAAAGTTTGTTATAATCATAAACTATAAGTAATACTCGATTTATAAGTTAGAAAGAAGGAACAATTATGTTAGAATCAAATAACGTTAATTTGGTTAAATACCCCAGATTAATTGTTGCCGCAATTATTTTAGGCGTCATTTTAAACCCTTTAAATACAACTATGATTACCGTTGCATTGCCAGCCATACAACATGCATTTCAACTTTCCTCTAAAGATATTTCTTTATTAATTTCTTCCTATTTTATTGTCAGTGCAATTTTTTTACCGCTCGCTGGTAAATTAAGTGACCATTATGGTAGAAAAAAAATCTTTCTATCTGGATTAATACTTGTCTCACTTTCCTCTTTATTAGCGCCATTATCTCCCAATATGTTGTTTTTACTAGGAATGAGAACCATACAAGCCATAGGAACCTCAGCTCTTTTCCCAGCTGGAATAGGCATTGTGCGTACCTATATTAATAAAAACCAAAATAGGGTCATTGCAACTATAGCTGTATTCTCCACTACTTCTGCAGCACTTGGACCAACTATTAGTGGCTTATTAATTCAGAATGCTGGTTGGTCGGTAATTTTCTATGTTAATTTTCCCATTATCATAACTTCTGCAATATTGGCTTTTGTATGTATACCTAATGATAAGAAACAAGCCATGACACCATTTAAATGGGATGTTATTGGTATTCTTCTATTTAGTCTCCTATTGACATGTTGGATGGTATTTCTTCAATCATTAGAAAATGGCTTTAATGTAGTTACATTTATGTTGACGATTTTCATTTCACTTTTGTTTTATCACTATGAAAAAAGAAAAAAAGAACCATTTATAAATGTGTTGTTTTTAACGAAAAATCCAAAGATATCTTTTGTGTATCTTCAATTTATCTTAGTCACACTAATCTTTTTCGCTTTAATTTTGTCTATGCCTACTTACCTACAAAAAGTGATGATGCTTGATTCAAAATCAGCTGGAATTATGTTACTTTCTATTTCTATGTTTGCAATGTTGATGACACCAATAGCAACACGATGGATAGAAAAAGCAGGATTTAGAATCCCATTAATGTGTGGTGCGATTGTTGGAATCTTAGGTGTGGGATTACTGTTTGCTTTTAATCAATCGTCAAATTTATTATGGGTGTTTATCGTGTTATCCATCACTGGCATCAGTAATGGTGCATTATCAATTGGTACCCAAAATTCTCTATATTCGATTGTTTCCAAAGAACAAAGTGGTATATCTTCAGGATTATTGCAAACCTCCAGATTTATTGGGAATATACTTGCATCAAGTTTATATGGTGTTATGTTTGCCACTGGGGTAACTGATGCAAATAAAAATTCCATTTCAGTTGTTTTACTAATTGTTTCGCTGTTCATCATACCTACCGTTCTTTATATTACTAAGAAAGATAAAGGTATATAAAGTACGATTAAATTTTAAAGCCAAATCGAAAAATTTGGCTTTTTTAAACTTGATGCATTGAAGCGGTGCTCTAAAAACGGCAATTCTTTGGTAAAAGGTAATTGCATACCCATTAGATACTCCCCGCTAATTTTAATGAAAATTTCTTAATTAGGGTTTATTCCACTGAATAATCTCTACACCCTGAATAGCCACTTCTCCATGGCTTAATAGATGAGGAATAAATGGGAACAGACCAAAGTCACTGCCCTGTTCTTTTTCAGTCCTATAATATTCAATTGTTGCTAGAGGGAGTTCTGTTATTTCTTTATAATCGTCTATATCAATGATCCTAATTTCATCTTGATTTATTTCTTCTGATGGGCCTCTATAATTTTCTTTTGAATAAAGATACATAGCATTATAATTAAATTTTAAATTTTGTATTGGGATTTTATAAAATTGTAGATTCGCCTTCGGTTCGATACCTAAACTTGTAATCGTTTCGTAAATGGAATACGGATGTATAGGTAAAAAATGAAGCACATCATTCCACAAGCAATTTAATTTTGGAACTTGTCTTTTAAGAAGATTTGCTCTTTCAGGGTGATTATAATATTTCATGGAGTATTTTTCGTATAAATGAGGATACGCCTGCTTTAAAGAATTCAACGGAATAAGCATATTTCCAATCATCTCTTGTGGAACCATATGATAGATAAAATTTCCCATTGTCCCCTCTCCCTTGTTTACTCTAAATTATTTGTTGAGAATTCCTCGATAATTTCTACTACTTCCATTTTGCCATTTATCAAAAGTTCAGTAAGCTCGCTTTTAACAATGCTTTTCCAATATTCGTGGGCTTGTTCAATTTTTTGAGAGAAGGGGGCCCCATCTGCTTGTGGTAAAAGATTCGCATTTCCTTCAAAACATTTACCACTAACTCGAAGTTTAACAATTTGTAATACATTGCGATTGTATAAATCAAACACTTCTTTCCATCTCATAACATCGTCGTAGCTTTTTGCAGCGTATAAGCAAGATAATCTTGATGGATAGTCAGAAAAATGTTCAAGTCTAACCATTTCTACTATTACTTCTCTAATAGCTCTGATTGTTTGATCTACATACTTAATCGTAACTTCAGCATTTTCTTTACTTAGGCACAAGCCATCCTTTGTCTTTTGACCATATAAAATTTGGAAAAAATCTTCACCATTCATATTTAATTGTTGCTTTTCAAAAAAGAAGCTATATAAGGTGTTTTTCTGGTTATTGTCAAAGTGAATGATTTGCCCTTTCATCATTTTCTTTCTCGTTACAAGGTGATAAGCAAAAAATTCGTTGTCGTTCATGGTCTACCTCCTTCGCTAATGCCCCCCAAACATTAGCTTTCTTCTTTAATCAAACTACCTCCCGTACTAAATTGATGCTCATTATCAACAGTCTCTATGTAACCCTTAAGTTGGATATTAGGATTATCAATGCCTAACACTGATTGATCTCCAATACCTTCAAAAGGCATTAAAACATGTAATGTAATTTCTTCCCCTGGCTGAATATCTAATTTATTGCCCTCTGCTTCTACCGTGTACTTATTATCTTTCAAACCACTTTCACCTAATTTAATAGGGAATGACACAAAAACATTGTTTTGTTTAATAACAAAATCACTATCATTTTTTAAATTAATCGTATAGGATATGCCATTTTCCAATGTTTCTGTTTTAATTAATGCTAACTTTATTTTTTCTATATCATTTGTCGTAAACGTCTCTTTATTTACACATCCCGATAGCAATACAAGTATTAATAGACTTGTACAAAATAATTTAATTTTCATTCAGGCGCCTCCATATTTAACTATTTTGCGTTGTAATTATTTTTTAGTGTAAATACCATCAATCCAACAATTAATATCGCAAAAGCTCCTAAACCTTTATAGACAAATGGAAGGTAACTTTTTTGATAAGTATATTCGCCTTCTCTGAAAGCTTTTATATATTGACCATTCTCTTCTTGAATTGCAATGGCCGTACCCGTATCTATACCTTTGATTGAATAGTATTTCGTTCCTTTTGAATAAACATTCGAGAAATTACCTTCATATTGTTCCATATCCGAATACTTCGTGACTTTTCCAATTACTTTATCTATATTTTCTACATATTCATCGCTAACGACATAGATATAATCGTCCCATACAACAAAAGGATATGCCCAACTTGTTGCCATTGCTTTGCATGGGAAAAGTAACATGACTACAAAAGCAGAAAGCAATACTGAATATCTCAAGCATAACACCCCTTACTAAAAGAACTTTTATTATAATTAGACGATTAAAACTCCATTACGTTACAAATAATTCCAATTCAATCAAGCCTTATAAAGGACTGCAATGGTTGTTAAAGATAGTTTCTCTACTTTTGCCATGCTTCCAAGACCATCCTTTATTGATAATGTTCGAGATAATTGCCGCCTTCAAAAATTTCTTTTGCGCTTAGAGCAGTCCATTCTTCAGGTGTAACATTTGGGTGTAAATCGAGATAGGATTTCACCATTTTATAGCCCTCACTGTAACCATATGAATAGGGTAGTTCACCCCCTCCGAAATTGATTTCTAGTGACCTCCTAATGTTCGTACTATCTAAATCTCCTACAACTTTTGACCAATTTTCACTGTCGTATGCAGAGAACAACATATCATCATAATAATCAGGATAAACTAATTTATTAAACATCACTGCCTTGCCTTCTAAGACCATGTTATCTAAAACTGTAAAATCTTCATCTCCACTTCCATACTTCTTCTCAGCCCAAATACTATGATGATATTCGTGCGCTGTATCAAACCTTAAATGATTTTCAGTATAATCTTTATTGTAAAGAACGATTATTTTCCCCGCCCCTACCGTGACCATACTAGCATTTACATTAGTGGCTGGAAGAACACATACAGTCGTTTCTATGTCGGATGGAATAAGGTCTGAAGATTTGAAAAGCGCTTCTTTAATCAGCTTTTCTGTTTCTTCTCTATTAATTTTTTCACTTAATAATTGATTATCTGTTAATTGTTCAGGCGCTACGTATAGTGCATCATCTGCCATATGTATATATTCTCCATTTTCAAAACAATCACTAAAGATAGGTTCTATAACCTCTTCTTTATAAATTTCTCGTTTTGATTGTTTTCCGTTACTACTTTCCACTTGCTCTTGATAGTTGTCATAAAGCTTGTAGGCATGGACGATTTTATATTTTTGCTTTGTTTCTGGATGCTCGAATGATGTAACGATACTTTCAGTTTCTTGTTTTTTATGCGACTCTTCTGTCTGTGTACAGGAAGCAAGTATGAGCATGGCACTGAGTAACATATATATTTTCAGAAAGTTCTTCATTAAAACCCATCCTTTTCAAAAAAATGATTGCAAACATATATTACCATATATCACATATTTTCCTCAAAAGTACGGGTATTTATATTTCAAATATCTTCTAAGCCATACACAAGTTCAGCAAGTTTTTTCCCTGCGATGTGAATGTCAACAGTGTCGAGCTTTTTAGCGCCGAGTGTTTCATAAAATTGACAAGCATTATTGTCTTTTAGTACTAAAATGAGCATAGAAGTCCATCCCATTCGCTTTATTTCTTCTACTATGGCTGTCACAAGTGCTCTACCAATCCCTCTACCTTGGTATTCTTGTAAAATATAAATGGCATATAATTCACCTTCAAAACCACTATATTTTCCACTTCTTTCTTTGCCGCCAGATGCGAAACCAACAATGTTTCCTGCATCATTTTCGACAACAAATACCCCGCCATTTGGAATGGTTTTTTGCCAATTCTGTTCACGACTTTCATACGATAAATTGGATAAATAATCATCCGGCACAATGTTGGCATATGTTGTTCTCCAACTGTCGACATGTACTTTCGCTATTGCTTTCGCATCTGTGACATCTGCTTTTCTCATGATAAAATTACTATCCATTTGATCAATCCTCTTTATAGATTCGATTATTTAGCCATAATTACTGGCGATTTAATATGTTCTTTCGGCGATTCGTAGGGGTTTATCGGCGATTTCATGGAGTTTACCAGCGATTCACGACCTTCTATCGGCGATATTTGTGGCTTTTCATACTGATTGAGTGGCGATTGTCACGCATATAGTGGCTTTTCTCACAGGTCTAGTGGCGATCGCCCTCGGCTGCCTGCCATCATATATTCTTTAAATCCAAACATCATTTTCAGCCGTCCTGTCGTTCTGTATTTCACCTGTATTGACAACACCTCTCGGCTCTACAATCATTATTTTGCATTCTTTTTCTGCATAAGGCTTGTGCTCCACACCTTTTGGTATAACATACATTTCACCTGCTGATAGTTTAACCTCACCATCTCGGAAGGCAATTACCATTTCTCCATCCAGAACGATGAATACTTCATCTGTCTCCTGATGTTGGTGCCATACAAAGTCCCCTTGAATTTTAACTAACTTAAACTGATAATCATTCATTTCAGCAATGACTTTAGGAGACCAATGCTGGTTAAACTTCGATAGCTTTTCGCTGAAATTAATAGGATTGTGATTCATATAAATTCCTCCTTTTTTTCCTTATATTACACTTTAGACAAAGGCAAATAAAGTTGTTTTCATTTCCTATTTATAATCAATAAATTAATTTCTGAAAATTATGTTAAAATAAATATAAATGGCAAGGAGGAGTTTACATATGGCAATAGAAAAAGTACGTGAGCATTTTGCACAATGGAATATAGAGCATAAAATTCAGGAACTAAGCGAAAGTTCCGCAACCGTAGAAATGGCCGCTCAGGCACTGGGCTGTGAACCAGAGCGCATCGCTAAAACGCTATCGTTTCTTGTCAATGATGGGGCTATTTTAATTGTAGCTGCGGGTGATGCCAAAATTGACAATGCCAAATATAAGGCCATTTTTGGCGTGAAGGCTAAGATGCTGGCAAAGGAAGAAGTAAATGATCGCATTGGTCATGATATCGGGGGCGTTTGCCCATTCGGTATTAATGAAGGGGTTGCTGTATATTTAGATGAATCGCTTAAACGATTTGCAACAGTTTTCCCCGCATGTGGTAGCAGTAATTCTGCAATTGAACTTAGTATTCAAGAGTTAGAGGGGTATACACCTTATCAACAATGGATTGATGTTTGTAAAGGCTGGAACGACTAACTCAAAAAAATCCACTTAACCTACTGCGTACGCGGTAAGCGAAGTGGATTTTTTATTTTAAAGGACAGCTCTATAACCGACAGCGAGCCAATGTGAGTCCCATTCTGTAATTTGATTGCCCACACGGCAAGACAGACCACAGGCATGATTATCAGCAATAAAAGAACCAATTAGCCATTTCTTTGAATGTAAGCCATCAGCCAGTTGAATATTAATGGATGGCATTTCTACGTATTGCTGGTAAATAAACAAATTATCATCATAGTGCGTATTGGCAGATGCATTTGTTTTCGTGCCGTCACCAGCATAAATTTCAACTGTATTGCCTTCACGAGAATATACAGGCTTTTTTACATAGGGTATTCCCTGTGCTATAAAGGATTGTGGAGATAAGGACGTCGGTAACATGTATTTATTAATTGCAGCCCGTTCCTCCGCATTAAATAACAGTGGATCATTTTTCCGTTCCCAAATAAGCCATAACAAAATTTTAGATTGTAGGACATAGGCAGCTGGTGGATTAATAATCGCGAGCTTACGATCTTTCACAAGCTCCAAAAGCTGCAGGCCAATTTTTTCGCCATCGGGTGCTATATCATCAATTAAAAACTCTACTGGATGTGCAGGGCGATATAAAATATCGATTTTCTCCATAGTAGGGGTATATAGCCCTCTTGTTCTATTTGGTGTATCGTTTGAAAAAATAATGAGCTTGTCGATTGGTACGTATTCAAGTTCAAATGGCACACATGTTTTCAAAAAATTCACCTGACAATACTCCTCAAAGTCTGCTTCAGCCGTTTTCCCGGTAATGACGATTTTAGGCTTTTTCACATCATGTATATAGTGCATGGCGGCAAAAAGTGCTCCAGATAATGTTTTTTGGAGTGCTGACACATCATTTGGATTTTCTACGTGAAAATGCTGACAAAGCTGTTGATTCATCTCGAATGTTTCTTGCACAAGAAAGGGCGTTTCTCCGTTAAGTTCGAGACATTTAATGTGACCGTCCTCTGTACAAATAAAATCGAAACGAGCAAGGATAGACTGTTGCTGTAAATAGTCCAAGTCAATATAGGGCACCATTTCTGCCCGAATTCCTAAAGCACAAAGTTGTTCATCAGATAAATGCTTAAATTGTTTGCCAACTTTTAAAAAGATTTGCCATAGGATGTTGGAGGCATAATACAGCTCGTCAATTTGCTCTTTTGATAGTTCTTTCACATCGTATAAGGCATACTCTAGATCTTCAACATTATAAAAAAAATGAGGAAATTGTGCATAAAATTTTTGCCGTTGCTTACTAAATGTATGATGTTCCATTAGATTCCCCCCATTTTCAATCGATTAGGACGACGAAGAGCCACCTCTAGAAGCACCTCCAGAGCCAAAACCAGATTTACCAGTGCTAGAAGAACTTGAATACGAATTAGAAGTATTACTTGAAGATGAACTAGTACCATTCGAGTATGAACGCTGACCACTCGAATAGGAATTCGTGCCACTAGAATTTGCATTCGTCCCACTCGTCGTTGTGGCATTCGAATTAGTACCATTGGCTGTTGAGCTATTCGATGTGGATTTATTCAAATCTATATTTCCCCCACTTGATGATGCGCCCGTTGAAGACGAAGATGAACCGCCTGTTGTAATGCTATTTGATTTATTCGTAGTGGTCGTTGCTGCTCCAGCTGAACGGCCACTGTTTTCGTCTCTTTCAGTTCCATTTTTTAGATTCTTACTTTTATAAATGGCACTGCCAATCATGGCACCTGCAGTAGCATACATTAAGCCATTAAAGAAATGCTGGGCATAATACGGTGAATTTTCATCTAAACATTCAAACGAACCATCATCGCTTTCTCGCCATTCCTCGCAAGCATCCGCCATTTCACTATTATGTACGTTGAGTAGACCTTCCTCACTAGTAACTTGATTATTATTTGCTGATGTACTCGGCGTATCAACCGGGGTATTCGTTTCCTCCATTGTCTGTGTTTCACTATTGCCACATGCAGATAATTGCATGGCCATGAGTGACGCTGTGGTCACTGCCATATATTTTTTCATTTGTTTCGCCATATTCGCAGTCTCCTTCAACTTGTTAACTATTTTTACGTATAACTTGTTATTTAGTTTCATTTTATTGACAATTTCACGCTATAAATAATAGTACAATAGTATTCTAATAAAAAACGAGCACTCTCTATATTTTATCTCCTTTTCACATAAATGGCATAATATGATAGAATCTATGAGAATATGTATTTACAACATTTTTTTAGAAAACAGGAGTTTTACTATGCCCATTTCGCTTCACCATCTTCGACACGCTACATCCATTCTAACGTTCAATCAAAAAAGAATATTAATTGACCCGATGTTAGGTGATGTTGGCGAACTTGCGCCTGTACCTTTTACTTGGAACTATCGTAAAAATCCATTAACACCATTGCCTGTTGCATTGAACAGTTTTGAACATATCGATGCTATATTACTTACACATCGGCATTTTGACCACTGGGATAAAAAAGCGATAGCCATCCTTAATAAAAACATACCTGTCTTTTGTCAGCCGCGAGATGCCAGAGCAGTACAATCTGCTGGTTTTATCAATGTGATAGCAGTAGAAGATAGTTATGAATGGCAAGGCATTCACATAAAGCGAATACAAGGATCACATGCGCCTGGTCTTACGGGTAGGCTGCTAGGACCGGTTTCAAGCTTTTTCTTACATACAGCGACAGAAGGCTCTATTTTTATACTTAGTGATTGTATTTTTACCCCTACTATTGCACAGGCATTCCGTGAGTTGATGCCAGAAGTGGCCATTTTAAACGTAGCAGAGGCTGAAATGATGTGGGGCACTATTATTACGATGAAACGCGAAGACATTGCACGTATTGCCAATATATCTCCAAGGACGAAGCTGGTTGTCGTCCATCTAGAAACGATTAATCATTGCAAATTAAGTAGAGCTCAACTAACAGATTATCTTAAGGAACAACAGCTAGAACATGCTGTAACAATGCCTAATGATGGAGAAACTTTGCTTCTATACTAGGAGATTTTTTGAGTTTTCAGTAGTTTTTCATCCCTTATCAAAAGTTCACTCGACATAATTTATAGTGTGGAGACTATTTTGAAAAGAGGTTAGTCATTATGAACAGGAATAGAAGATTTGGTTTTTGTTATCCTGGCTATCGCTATTGCGGTCCTGGATGTTCAGGACCTGGCGCACCAATAAACGCTGTTGACTCCTGCTGCAAAAAACATGACGACTGTTATGCTAAATACGGTAGATCAAAATATTGTGATGATCTGTTTCAAAAGTGTTTATTGCCACAAATGAACGCCAACAGCAAGATGAGCAAGGATGCGAAATTATTTTATAAAGTATTTGCATTGCGTAATAACTTCTTTTAATCACCAAAAGCCAAGAATGAGACTGATTGTCCATTCTTGGCTTTTGCCGATTTCATTAAATTGTGTGTAAATTGTTTGAGTGCCTGGCACTTTTATTTGGCACTTTTATTTAATCGGTATCCAAATTTCCGAGTATAAATCTTCACTTGTAGGGTCTTCGTCAGTATAAACTTCTAATTCAGCTGTTCCAGCAGGTTCGTACGGATTAGAAGGGAACCATTCTGAGAAAATTTGCTTCCAAGCATTTTGCATGGCATGCGGCATTGGGCCATGTACTTCAAACACAACCCATTTGGATGCTGGCACCTCCATCGATAACATGTTGTCAGGTACATCCCCGATATGCTCTGTCCCAATCCAATAATCTATTAAATTATTTTCTTTATAGTTTTCGTCCGGTACACAAACACCTAGTACCCCTTTAATTTGTCCGTTATTTAAAGCAAATAATTGTTCGTCCATTCCTTGACGATTTACTTCATCCCAAAATAACGGTATTCCCTGCAAATTCTCGCCTTTTTGGCAATTATAAGTCCTTTTTATGCCTACGACTTGAAACTTTTCTTTTTCTACAATATTATACTTCATTGGTTCTGCTCCTTTCAGACTCACCTGGATTACGAGGCGGTTATATGATTGTAATGGACCTTGCTGTTTACGGGCGTCACTTGGCGTTACGTTATGTTGCTTACGAAAGGCTTTTGTAAAAGCTTCAGGAGAGTCATAGCCATACTTGTAGGCGAGATCGATTATTTTAACATTTGTATTGATTAACTCTTGTGCCGCAAGAGTCAATCTTCTTCGTCTAATATAATCTGCAATGGACATATCCGTAAGAATAGAAAAAGTCCGTTGAAAATGAAAAACAGAGACGTTTACTTCTTGTGCGATATGCTCCATCGTAATCGGTTCGTGCAAATGCTCCTCTATATAATTTATAGCCTTTTGAATCGACTCAATCCAACTCAATTGCCCTCACTCCTTGCTTTTAGGTTATCGTATTTAGATTTTTTCATCCTGTCTTTTTATGCTATCTTTGGACAGATTAAGGCAGTTTTAAGCCTAGTCTACTTTATTTTTTCTGTTTAAATGAATAAATCAGCAATTTTATTAATTATTAGTAGATTCTTAGTATTTAATTAATTTAAAATAAACAGTATTATTAACTATTATAGATATTTCATCTAATGACACAATACGCGGAGGATATGACGATGTTAGAAATAAAAAAAGTTATGACAACACACCCAAAAGAAAAACCTGCAGTAGACCAATTAGGTTTTGGACAATTTTTTACGGACCATATGTTTATAGTCGATTATACAGAAGGAATGGGCTGGCATGATCCACGTATTATTCCATATCAGCCGCTTTCAATAGATCCTTCGGCAATGGTATTCCATTATGGACAAGCTGTCTTCGAAGGCTTAAAAGCATATGCAACAGTGGATAATGAAGTACTATTATTCCGTCCTGACCGCAATTTCAACCGTTTAAATCATTCAAACGAGCGTATCGTCATTCCAGCAATCGATGAAGAACTGGCATTAGAAGCGTTAAAGCAATTAGTAACATTGGATCGCGAATGGGTTCCTACAGCACCGGGAACATCTCTTTATATTCGACCTTTTATTATTGCAACAGAACCACACTTAGGTGTCCACCCTTCTAATAGTTACAAATTTATCATTATTATGTCACCATCTGGCACGTACTACAAAGAAGGCATTAATCCAGTGAAAATTATGGTAGAACAACACTTTGTTCGAGCAGTAGCTGGAGGAACTGGAGAAGCGAAAACAGCTGGTAACTATGCGAGTGCCCTAAAAGGACAGGAAATTGCCCATCAGGAAGGGTACTCACAAACTTTGTGGCTTGATGGCAAGGAACATCGTTATATCGAAGAAGTAGGCAGTATGAATATTTTCTTCAAAATAAATGGTACAGTGATTACACCTGCATTAAATGGTAGCATTTTACCTGGGATTACACGTGATTCCATGCTTCATGTCTTAAAATCAAAAAATATTCCAGTCGAAGAACGTCGCATTTCCATCGACGAAGTGGTAGAGGCTTATCATAACGGTACATTGGAAGAAGCATTTGGTACAGGCACGGCAGCGGTTATTTCACCTGTTGGAGAATTAAAATGGCGAGATGAAAAGATTGTCATTAATAACGGAGAGATTGGTGACATATCACAAATGCTTTATGATACATTAACAGGCATTCAAAATGGTACGCTCGAAGATGCATTCGGTTGGACAATTAAATTATAGAAAACTAGCTTGAACTTACAAAAGTGTTAGATTGCCTAAAGGCAATCTAACACTTTTTTGTGCTACTTTGAACAAAACTCTATAAGCTATTTCATGACATTGAAATAATACCAAAATCGGTATAATCAAACATTTACTTTATAGTTTAATGCTAACTCATCGCCGGGTAGCCCGCGAATTCCCCAATGATGCTTGGGCGTTTCAAAAATTGTAATTTCTATATCTTGAGGGGCTATATTCAGATCACTATAAAGCTTTTCATATAACAATGTAAGTAAGTTGCCAGCGTTCGCCCTTCAAACATACTAATCTCAAGTATTTTATAAGAGTCGGTTCTATCACTTGGATAGTAAAAATCCTCTTTGTTCATCGGGAAAAAGCGAGGGAATTTTTTATCAGTGGGAAGTCCAAGTGCCTCTACCATACAAAAATGAATAATATCCGACAATGTGGCCTTAATAGGATTTAACCTTTCCTGCACACCATAAACTTTAATTTGACTCAAGCTCATCTCACCTTTCTACACTAACACTTCGATAAGAAGCTCGGAAATCCTGTATCATTTTGGCGCTATTCATAAATTTCATCTTGTTTCACAACTAACAGTAAGATAGCTACCGCGATGATTGGAATAATCGTTGCTAAATACAGAGCATGTAACAAGGCGATTGAAGCAAACATTACAATCATTAAGCAATATAAAAGAAACATCCTTTGTTGCCACTGTCTATCTGCTTGTCGCCTTTTAAACAGTAGACTAATGAAGCGATGTAAAACAAAGGCAGTTAAAAACCAATCAAGGAAGTTCGTAAATGGAATGTCGTAATAGTAGCCCCCCTCCTCCCAAATCCAGTAACTTTTGACCTTGAAAGAGACAGGATCAAGCACTAAATCGAATACAACTGCTAAAAGACCAGCAAGGATAGAGTGTATCCAACGATTTGTGAGAGGCATGGCACGTACAATTGCATCAGAAGTCGCAAGAACCATAATCCAAGCAAAACCTATTGCAACAGGTACACCCAACAGATTAGGTGCAAAATATTGAGTATAATGATAAGAGCCAAAGAACACCGAATGAGCTGATCCTAAATATTCCACAATAAAGGTGATTATAAAAATAAGGATGCTTATAGTCAGACCTTGCCCTACCCCAAATCCACGAACAAAATAAATAATTCCTAGTATGCCAGCGGTAATAATAAACACACTATTTGCCCATTCCAGCCATGTTGGCAATAGGTTAAACCCTACTAAAATAACACCGAAGCTATACCAAGTAAGAAAAAAATAAAAAATGGAATGCTGCCACCTCATAAAGTTGTGCTACACCACCTTTATTGATTTTGATTTACAGCTTCAGTGCAATTAAAGTGGAAAACTAGATTAATAGACTAATGTTATTAAATTTGCACAACATCTATGCCACTGCCATGTCCTGTTGTCGTTTTAGGATCAAATAATTCAACTTTTGGTAATGGCTTAATCGTTAATTCCGGCATTTTCTCTTTTCTTAAAATACCATTTGCCGTAATACGAGCAGACTCTAAAATAATTGGCAACCCACTGCCTGGGTGTGTTCCGCCACCTACTAACCAACAGTTTTCTAACTCTTCAAATTGGTTATGTGGACGGAATGTTAGCATTTGTGTTAACTGATGACCTAGATTAAAAGTCGCTCCTTTATAGACATCTATCTCTTCTTCCCAAACACGTGGTGAGATCATTTTTTCAACTTCAATATATTGTTCAAGATTGTCAATTCCCAGTTTCTTTTCTAGCATGGCGATTAACATATCACGATAGTCTTTTTCACATGTCTCCCAATCTATGTTACTGAAATTATTTGGCACAGGAGCTAACACATACAATGTTGATTTCCCTTGCGGTGCAACCGTTGGATCTGTTACAACAGCATTTTGAATATAGATAGATGGATCATCGGATAACACTTTGGCATTCGTAATATCTTCAACATTTTGTCGATAGTCCTCTGCGAACCAAATTGTATGGTGTGGCAAATCAAATGTTTTATTTACCCCTAGATATAACATAAATGTTGAACACGAATATTTTTTCTTCTCTAACTTTTGTTTTGAATATTTTTTCAGTACACCAGGTTCCACTAAGTTGGTCATTGCATGCGCAAAATCACCGTTAATAATGACATCATCCGCCGCAATTTTATCCCCATTTTCTAAAATAACACCTTTCACTTTACGTCCGTCTAACCATAGCTTTGCTACACCTAGACCTGTAAAAATTTCACCGTCATTTTCACGCACAACTTTAGCCATCGCTTGCGTTAACTTGTTCAAGCCGCCTTTTACATGATATACGCCATAAGCATGCTCGATATACGACAGAATAGAAAAAGCACCAGGACTTTCCCATGGAGACATCCCTAAATATTTTGCTTGGAAAGTAAACGCAAGCTGTAATTCCTCTTGTTTGTAATAACGAGATAATGTATCGATTAAAGATTTACCGACTTCTAGCTCACCTAAAGCTTTTAAAACCTTAGGCTGTAGCAAGTCTGTAAAACGGTTCATACTCGTTTGTAAAACAGGTGCTAATTTTTCTAACTTGCGATTGGTTTCCATCATGTAACGTTCATAGCTTCCTTCATTCCCTGGGAAGAGCTCGTTAATTTGACGAATCATTTCGCCTCTATCACGTGTCATCTTAATTTTTTTATCATTAAAAATAAGTTCGTACATAGGATTTAAGTCAATTAGCTCTATGTAGTCATGAATATTGCGCCCCGTAAGTTCAAAAATCTCCTCTACGATATACAGCATATTTAAAAAAGTAGGACCCATATCAAACTTATAATCCCCTAGTTGAATTTCACTCGTTCTCCCACCAATATAATTCTTTTTTTCGAACACTTTCACATTAAAGCCCTTGGCAGTTAGCAACACAGCTGATGCTAAGCCTCCTGGGCCAGCTCCGATAATAATGATGTCTTTTTTCTTTTTCATTATAAAACCCTCCCCCATGCATTAAGGTAGTTCTCTTTATTTTTAGTTGGTCAAGTTGTTGTATAAGCAAATCGTTTTCGAATTATACAACAATTCTACAAAGATTATACAACTGCTATACAAAAATTTGCAAATAATTTAAGCCTTAAAAAAAATACAAAAAAAATATCTAGGACAAAAGCTTGTCTAATGCAAACTTTTATCCTAGATATTGTTGTTTATTAGCGTTGAGGATTTAAACTAGGTTTCCCAAATAGGTAACCTTGAAAAAGCTGATAGCCATTTTCTTTAAGCCATTCAAAGTCTTCTCTGCTTTCAATCCCCTCTGCTAATGGGGTGGCATTGACTTCAAACGCTTTTGCTAAAAACTGTTTAGCAACTGTTTGTTTTTCACTATCCTTACTAACACCTTGCACATATTTAATGTCTAATTTCATGTAATGAGGCTGTAAATCTGCAAGCATTTCTAACGTATTATAACCTTCACCAACATCATCTAAGGCA
The DNA here is from genome assembly GCF_044762075.1 of Lysinibacillus sp. NPDC097195. Lineage (NCBI taxonomy): Bacteria > Bacillati > Bacillota > Bacilli > Caryophanales > Bacillaceae > Lysinibacillus > Lysinibacillus sp. NPDC097195. The sequence continues at coordinate 1,908,191 of NZ_JBIWDP010000001.1, forward strand.
TACTGAAAACCTTTTTGTTTATAGTAATTTAAAATCGATTTCAAATGGTCAATATCATCAACCTTGTCGGATTCCACTACTTCAAAAACAAATTGATTAGGATTTATCCCTAATTGATTCGCCAATTGAACCGTTGTCTGTAAACAAAACTCTGGGGAATAAATGGATGTAGGAATAAAATTGATAAACGTCTTTTTCTTTAATACTGCTGCATAGCTGACGGCTGCCATTCTACATATGCGATCTAATGCATATAGACGACCACGGCTTCTTGCTGCAGTAAAAATTTCGTTCGGATAGATAAGCGTGCCATCTTCTCTTGGAAATCTAGATAATATTTCATAGGCATAGATTTCTTCACTTGCATCAACAATTGGCTGTGAATAGCTAATTACCGATTTCTTGCGTATGACTTCATCAATCCACTTCATTTCTAAAATGTCTTCAATTTCTGAAATAGGCTGCCATTCTCTATTTTCTAAACGAAAATTAACATGCTCTTTGTCCATATAATCGAGGCAAAAATCAAGAAACTCCCTAACGCCTGACTCGTGAATAACAAAATAATCTTCATTTGCCGAAATCAAAAAACCTCGTCTTTTAAAATGGTTCACAACCTTCTCCATCATTGATAGATTTTGATTGCCCTTTAACTGAATATCATACTGTAACTCTAAAACTAAGCAGCTTTTGCAAGGCATTTATTCGTCCCCCTAGTAAATTGAAGTAGCGAACAATAGTGATCGCTTAAGCATATTGCACTAAAAAACTGCTTCTCCCCTAGATTTCGTTAAATTATACAAAATTCCTTCTTACAAGTGCTATTCTTTTGTTGTTATATTTATCGTAATCACGGGAAAGGTTTTCATTACTTGGCCTCATAGGCTGACTTAGGCAACGCGGTTCTATTAGAAATTGGTGGAATAGAAAATACATTAGAAGAGGAATATAGAACTGCGGATATTCTTGCAAATATTATTGAAGAAATACTTGTGCAGTAAAACGGAACAAGAGCGTTTCATATAGTGCTTGAAACGCTCCTTTCTTACGCATTACTCGGTTGAGTGGCTTTTTCTATGCAATTAATTTTCCAAAAAACAATTGTAGTACTATCTCTTACATTATTTTTTTGAATGGTGTTCAACATACAAAGAATACTTTCCTCATCTTTCATGTTCGTAACAGCATTATAAATGTTTCTCGGATTCGAGTATGGTTCATTCGGGCATTCGATTAGACCATCTGTCGTTAGCAAAATGCGGTTTTCCCCTTCTCTTAATTCCCTAATCCCAACACTGTAACACGGCACTGCCAAATCAAACGTGTTCACTTGTCCTATCCATTCATAAAACTGCCTTTGATTTATCTGAAACTGACCGAGTGCAGCTAGATCTGGGTGAAATAAATATAAAATACAGTCACCCACTGAAAACCACCATACATATTTATGTTTTCTAACTACGATTAAACAGGCTGTTTCTCCTGTTACATTCCGGCAAGCATTTAGGAACTCACCAGATTGAAACATGGAGACTATTTTTTCTTCAAGTTTTCCAAACATTTGTTGCGTAGCTGGGGATGCTAATAAATTTTTAAGTTGCATCTTCTCCGCATTGAAAAGCTCTACAATTATTTCAGCACTCTCGGCTGTATTATGTGCATCCAAAATAATAGCGAATTCCCAATCTTCCTCATCACTACACCATATTAAACAGCCATCTTCATTTTTAGATTGCCCTGCACCTGAATTACCTCCATATCTCCCAACAATCATGTGATGATATGGTTGAATATTTATCTGATCAACAAAATCTTTTTGGCTTCCAACCCAACTCAAATCCTCAAAAAGATTATTCATATGGATGATCCTCTAAATAACTTTTGATACGACGACAAAGTGCAAGAACAGCCTCCTCGTCTCCCATCGGCGCATCTACCCAATCATAAACTTCCATTGGTCCCCAGTATTCTTTCGGTGTATTCGGATAACGAGCAACAATATGCATATGAAGATGTGGCACTGAATTTCCAGAAACAAGTGAATAAACATGCTCAGCATGTTCAGACTCCATTAGCGCCTTGCTCACTCTAGCCATTATAACGCCAAATGCCTTTGCTTCATTCACAGTCATATCAGCTAGTGTTGGCACATGTCTTTTTAAATCAATCATAATATGACCTAAGTAATTAGGTTTACCATTTCTATCAATATGACCGACGTAAATATAGTCATCTTCGTATATCATTTCTCCTGATGTTGCTATAATCCCCGCGTGTTTATCGCAAATAAAACAATTGTTCATACCCCTTCGCCCCCTATGTTGTATCCTGTTTATTTAAATTTCCTTAACCCTTCATCATATTATTTAATTACCGGTAAGCTTATTTTATTTACCCAGTCGTGAATAAATCGTGCTTGATGTCCGTTTAAATGTGGAAGATTATCACGTGAAAAAAATCGATGTTCGTGACTTTCTTCAGAGTCCTGAATTTGCCCTGTAAAACAGCTGGAGTGGAATATTATTTGAACGCTGAACACTTTGTCGCCATTTGAATATGCAGCAAATCCTTCTTCTCCAGAATAAATACCAAACAACGCTAATTGTTCAACTTGTAAACCAGTCTCTTCATACGTTTCTCTTATAGCCTCTTCAAGAAACGTCTCCCCAGGCTCCATCACACCACCAGGAATCCCCCAAACATCTTGATCTGTTCGATGTTGCAATAAAATTTGATTATCTTGTTCAATTATAACGCCACAGCCTACGGTCATTAACAGTTCATTGCCAATGAGCTGCCGCATTGTTTGGATGTAATTCATTTTTTCTCCTTAACTATCAAATGTTATACAACTTATATTAACATATTTATCCAACTAAAACAGAAACTCTTATTTAATCCACAATGTATGAAGACAAAATCTAAAGAAAGAATAAGCAATACAATTCCATTATGAGGTGAATGGATGAAAAAATTAATCATCGGTACTTTTACGTTAGTTTTAACAACAGGGTTATTATTTGGATGTGGTAATGCGAAAGACGATACTGAGCCGTCAGATACTGAAGCACCTTCCACACACAAAGATCATATGGAAGATAAATCAAAAGAATAATTTCTTATACGTATTAAAAAAGACAGAAAACCAACTCATAATTCCGCTGGTTTTCTGTCTTTTTATTTTGCGTCTTGAGGCTACACTATCTTTTAGCAATCCCACTTTTGTGCATGTTTTTGCATGATTTCAATCATACGAATAATGGAAGGAGAAAGCCATTTATCCTTATGGTATGTCAAAAACGTGGAGATGGTTGCATGTTGTTCGGGTACAAACTCCCCATGCAACTTTTTATCTTCTAATTCTTCTTTCACGGAAAAGTAAGGGACTACCGAGAAGCCTAAGCCATTTTTGACGCAATGTTTAATTGCTTCTATACTTTGGAATTCTAAACTTTCTCTAATATCGATAGCTTGATTGCGAATATATTCGTCAAAGACTGACTTATAACTGCACTTGGATTCAGCAAACAGCGCGGTATTTGTTAGCACTTTATTGGAGGAGCTAATCTTCACCATCCGTTCTTGGATGAGTTTCTCCGTGTAAAGGTCTTCTTGTTGCCAATCATTTTTCTCCAATATTAACGCAATATCGATTTCCCCATTTTTAAGACTCGTCGCTACATCATAGTTTTCAAGTGATTTTAATAATAGCCTTACTTTTGGATATTTCATTTTATAATCCAGAAGAATCGCTGGCACTCGACAAATTGTTAATGACTCCGAAATGCCTAACGTTAAATCGCCTTGTGGTTCTTTATCAATATTTAATGATTGATTGTACAGTTCAATGATTTTTATAGCATACGTCAAAAATTGTTGGCCATATTGCGTTAACATGACTTTCTTTCCTAGTCGGTCAAATAATGGTCTCCCTAGTTCTTGCTCAAGTTCTTTAATATGCGTTGTAATAGAAGATTGGGCATAACCAAGATGCTCTGCTGTTTTATTAAACCCTCCTTTTTCTACAATTGTTTTAAATGTAATGAGATGCCGAATTTCCATAAACGTATGATCTCCTGACGTTCAATTTTATTGAACTAATTTATCGGTTTTATCAATTTTACTAAAGTGATATTAGGATGTAAACTAATACCAAACTTATATATTAGGAGGTAATGATTTTGACAAATACAATTTTAGAGCCATTTAATCTAGCGGGAATGACCCTTAAAAATCGAGTAGGATTGGCACCAATGACGCGGATTAGTGCGACTGAAGAAGGGTTGGTCACAGATATAATGGCTGCCTATTATCGTTCATTTGCTGAAGGAGACTTTGGATTAATTATTACGGAAGGCACCTATATCGATCAAAAACATAGTCAAGCATATCAATATCAACCAGGTATTGCTTATGAGGAGCAAGCACAAGCGTGGCAAAGCGTTGTCGATGCTGTTCACACAGCAGGAGCAAAGATTGTCATGCAGTTACAACATGCTGGCCCACTATCACAAGGTAATCGATTCGTTAATGAAAGTATTGCTCCTTCAGCGATTCAACCTACAGGCGAACAACTGGCGTTTTATCTAGGAGAGGGAGCCTTTCCCATACCGCGTGAAATCACAAAAGAAGAAATAGTGGAAGTGAAACAGCATTTTGTCGATGCGGCATTACGTGCTAAATCCGTTGGTTTTGACGGCATCGAATTGCATGGTGCAAATGGTTATTTATTAGATGCTTTTCTGACACCCTATACGAACGAACGGCATGATGAATATGGCGGTACGACAGAAAACAGAGTTAGATTTTTAGTAGAAACTATTCAAGATGTTAAAAAGGCTGTTGGTGAAAACTTTGTCGTCGGCATTCGAATTTCTCAAGCAAAAGTGAATAATTTCGGTTATAAGTGGCCTGCAAAAGAACAAGATGCGCAAATTATCTTTACATCATTAGGGCAAGCTGGCGCTGATTATATTCATATTACAGAATACCAAGCGTGGCAGCCCGCATTTGACACAGGCAGTGGCAGTGATTCTCTTGTAGCCCTTGCTAAAAAATATAGTCAATTACCGATTATCGCAAATGGCCAGTTAGATCAACCGGAACGTGCTTCTGAAATGATTACTAATGGTCATGCTGATCTTATCACCCTAGGAAAAGGTGCACTGGCAAACCACGATTGGGTAAAGAAAATGACCAATGGCGAGGCTTTAAAAGAATTTAACCCAGCACAAGTACTTTATCCCATTGCCAATATTAAAGATTTCGAACTATAATAACATTTATTTACTTTTAAAACCTCACCAAGTCAACATGGTGAGGTTTTAAATGATTACGACACTGGCTAATGTCAAAAAGTTAAGATGATTTCTTCAAATAGTGCTTGGCCTTTAGATTTGGAAAACGCAGACCTTTCGCTTCACCACGAAGGACTATTAAGCAATTCTTGTATTTCTTGCTACATCCCAACTCGACATAGCCTTCAATGCGACTCTATGCTTACGTCTCATATCCAACTTTATACAAAATCGACCACAGACAGTCATTCGGATTAGTCAGCTTTAACTATGAATATTCCACTTGATAATTGATGTAGCATAGGTATGACTTGATAGGACTAGTTAATAATTTGTTAGAAACTTTTCCCATTTAGAATCGTATAATCATTTATTACCATTGTTAATTTTGTAAAAATCACAAAATAGATGAGGTGGATAAAATGTATAAATATATGTATGTAGAGGCAAAGGTTGCAGGTTTTTTTGCATTGGAAAGTCATAGAGAATTAATCGATAAGTATAGTAAAGAAGGCTGGAGATTTGTTGCTGCTATTCCTAAAAGCAGTGGTTCATATGGTCAGATTAAAGCCAATGATTTAATTTTTGAAAAATTTGAAGAAGATCTTGAATAATGCAGTAAAAGTCTCTTCCTTGCAACATGTTAGAAAAAAACAAAGAAGTGTCGGTGCCCTACAGCCCCAACACTTCTTTTCTAGTACATTGTCATATATTCATCACGTTCCCAGTTGTGGACGCGTGTGCGATTTCTGTCCCTATTAAATTTGAAGAATTTCTACACACCACAAAGATTGATTTAACAGTATTTTTCGACTTTCACCGCTTGATAACAGATAGTTATACTAGTTCTTGCGGACATTATGTAGGCAATAAACAAAGAGCTTTGTGGGGCAAACTTTTTATTAGCAATATGCATAATAATTGAATAAACTTTTACAATCAAATTTTGAGCGAGGAAACTATTGATTTGATTTTTCTCTATTTGAAAATAAAGCGTAAAATTTTATGAAATAAAAAGAGCCCAGGCTCAAAATTAATTGAATACCTGGGGCTTTATTAAATGCTCTGTCTCATTAATCGAGTATTTTGTATGATTTTTTAAAACATTAAATTCCGATACTAGAATAGTAAAAAAATATTGGTAACTAAAATTTATAAGCCATGAGATTAATCAATATTCTGTAACATGTACCACTGCCCATCTCAATTGTTCTCACAGCGCATAATAAAAGCCCTCCACTTTTTATAGTAGAAGGCTTTTATTTATCAAACTGATTTTAATTAATTTTTACTTTGAAAACATCTGACACAGTATTTCTTCCCCATCAGCTGCCGTTATTTTGAAAGTAATTTCAATTTGACTAGAAGGATGAGATACTCTTTTGAATTCTACAATTCCGTTCCCTTTATCTGTTATAGTAACTATTGTTTCACCTGCTGATTCGAATGTATAACTTAAAGTATCATTATCAGAATCTGCAATTCTACAAAATTAATAAGTATCACTTATGTTAAGATTTACTTAACACAATATGAGGCCAATTTGCAAAAGAAACCCCACCTAAAAAATTGAAGTTATAATGGTGTTGTTTATTGCTACTCAATTCTAGAAATCCATTGAGAACCATTGTATTCAAGAATTAATTTACCCGAAAGGACAGTGCCATCACTATATTTAAATTGATTTGCATTCACAGATATAGTATCCCCCATTTTTAGAGTACCTTGTGTTTGAATTTCTAATAAGTTACTATATATGCTAAAACTAGAAACATAACGAATTGTACTCACTCGTACATCTGAATTTAATGGCGAAGCTGTTGTTGCTATAATCCTACCAGCCAATTCCCTATCTGCTAGTAGTGGATAATTAGTTACATCAAACCATTCAGGTAGTTGGGTGCCATCCAAGAAATATAACGGTTCTTGAGCGATAAAGGCACTTCCCACATTTAAGAAGTCAATACTATTAGTAAAACCATTTTTATTCGGTACGCTATTCTCATCTTATACGTAAACACGCTTATAATGAGCCTTCACCGTACAGGCGACTTTCATCGCATACGGCGATCCATCAACAGTAGTTCATAATCTTATTTCCCCCAATAGTTATATATTACCATTAACGAGTGCTTATTCCATTTATTTATTTTGGTTATAAAAAAATTGCTAAGCTTATGCTTTCGTTTACTTTGTAACTGAACAATATGGGACGATTGTAACTTAAAAATCATGCGTTGATAAAGAATTATTCAAGAAAAACCCCCACCTTAAAAAAAGATGGGGTTAAAAATTATTCTGATATTAATGTGACAGATTCTGAATCCCCTGAATAAGAATCGCCAGTTCCATCTGCATCTGCCTGAGCAAAAATATCATAATTTCCTTGAACTGGAATAGTTTTGTTATTTAATGCAATAGCAAAATCTCCACTTGAATTTATTCCTGTAAAAGTTAAAGTATGACCATCGTTGCTAATCTCTGATGCTGTGATATATCTCCACCCAACAAAACTTACTTGATCGGCAGTAGTAACAGTAATTTCACTCGGTAATTGAATAGTGAGTGTACCATTAACAAATGCAGTCTCAGCATAATAATCTAGCCTTATCATTTTAATTTGACCACTTGAATAAGTAGCGCTTTTTGTTACCATTGGATTGTTTATCCAAAAACTCCCTTTAGTTACAGTTGGTGCTGGTTTGCTATTCTCGCTTTATACATCTGCATGTTTTATAACGAGCCTTCACCGTACGGGCGACTTTCATCGCATACGGCGATCAATCAACAGTAATTTCAAATACTTATTTCCCCATAATTTAATTTATCAAACGAAACTCTCAAAAAACTAACCAAGATCTATATAATGAAATTATAATTAAGCCTATGCTTGCTTTTTCTTTGAAACTAAACAATATGGGACGATTGTTTATTGCATTAACAATTCAAGTTCATTGTATTGCTCCTGAGTGATACGTCCTTTTAATAAATAAAAGTCTATTTTATTTAACGTATCTTCACGATTATACTTCCCGCCATTAATGACAATTTTTAATGCGCCGTAAATCATAATAAAGCCTCCGTTCATGGCATTCGCAAAGCCTGTTTCAACATAGTAATTGTGCGATTTAATAAATTGCTAGGAGATTGTAGAATAATTTTTTCACTGAATACATCCGATGGCTCCACACATTGACGAAAAACTCTGCAATTGCTGAAAAGATATTCCACAAACTTGCCATGGCTTGTGTTAATTGGAGGGTTACTGCTTGACCCCCCATGTAATTCTGTGCCAGAAATAGCAAAGTGTTTATTTAATTGCTCTGCAAAAGCAATAATCTCATCATTAGAAGAGAATGCTTCACTAGCTAAAATACCCAACTTTGCAACCATATCAGCAGTATCATCAAATGAAGAATAAGTACGATTTGCTGAAGCTAAAATTTTATCATTTAGTTGAGCAGTCGTTTGTAAGCCATCGTTCATAATATCTAAACGAGCAGTAGTATTTGTAATATCTTCAGCCACAGATAAAATACTTCCGGCTGATCAAATACTTAGATAAGCTCCTACAATCCCAATAATTTTATTTAACAACCCATCCGCTGCACTTGTGCCATCCCTAATATTGTTTGTAAATCTTTGTTGAGCACCCGAAGCATTATTTACTTCCTGCTCAATTGAACTTATTACTTGCGCTGCTAATGCTAATTCCCTCCGCGCTAATTCAACACAAGAAGTATCTATCATTTGTCCTGACGCCACATGCATTGCTTCCATCTGATTTACCATCATTGATACTGCGTTATGCATCGCTCTCATGGGTTGACTCATACGATCTTGAATTTGGATAGCAGTACGAATTGTTGCGATATTATCACTTCCTCTCGAAGCAAAGAAAAAGAGCACCACAAAGGTGCTCCTTAAAGACTTGTCATTCTTCTTTCATTTTTCGATAATTCATAGTAGTTTGTGTTAAATAAAAGTGCATTTGGTTCATTAGTAACTTCCATGGAGATATAATCTAATTCATTTCCTTTTTCATATGCAAAGATTAAGTATTTTTCAATAATAGTACTTGTCTTTTCTTTTGCTCGTCCACCAATCATGGCTCCTAATGCCCCGAATAGTACATAACCACCTACAGCCCCACCAGTACTACTTACATAACTTTTCTGAATTTCGACATCAGTTTTAATCAAAATATCTCGAACTTTCAAAATATCCAATTCAATAGTATCTTGGTTTCTTTCAAATATAACTTTATTTTCACATCTGTATACAAAAATTTCTGCTCCCTCTGCTATCGGGAGACCTGCCATATGCTTTACTTGTATACAAGTATCTGCATTTAGTTTTTGTTGACGTGCCTTTGAACCAGGAATTTCACTTTCCCTTTCAAATCTTTCAGCTGCTGTTTCAACCAGATTATCTGATCTGTTATACTTCATAGACTTTTTCCATAAGTAAATTCCAAAGTAAACAAATAAACCAATAGTAACTACAAAGAATAATATCGCTACTATATTGAAATTATTTTGAATGATAACTGAAACTCCACCAATAGTAAAACCAATTGCCCAAAACCATAAAATTAGTGATGCAAGACGCAAGAAAAATTTCACTAATATCCCTCCTCATACACAAATATACAAAATATAGAGGGATTTCACTATATAAATTTAGCTTAGTGGGTAATTATCGTTTTCTCTTGCCCGTACTTTACCCCCAGCATGAATAAAACAATCCATTTGGCTTACTCTACCCGTCATACTCACACTGTTATGTTGATGGAGGCTGGATGGGATATGAAGTCGATTTCTGAAAGATTGGGTCATGAGTCCATTATGACAACCATGAATATTTATGCATATTTATCAGATAATATTAAACAAAAATCAATTGATAGTTTTGATAAATATATGGAGCAACAAAAATAAAAAAATTCTTGTGGGCAATTTGTGGACAGTAAAACAGACCCATGTGGGCAAAAAAACAAAGAAGTGTCGGTGCCCTACAGCCCCAACACTTCTTTTCTAGTACATCGTCAAATATTCATCGCGTTCCCAGTTGTGGACGCGTGTGCGGTATTTGTTCCATTCAATTTCCTTTGCTTCTGTGAATTTTTCAAAAATGTGATTTCCTAGTGCGTCACGTACGATATGATCCATTTCTAGCTCGATTAATGCGAATTCTAAAGATGCTGGTAAGCTATCAATCCCATTTAATTCTCGCTCTGCACGATCCATTTTATAAATATTGCGATCCACAGCATCCGGTGGTGTTAGGCCTTTGCGAATGCCATCGAGCCCTGCTGCTAAAATGACTGCCATCGCTAAATATGGATTGGCCGCTGGATCTACGGAACGTAATTCAATACGTGTTGACAATCCTCGTGCTGCTGGAATACGAATTAGTGGTGAGCGATTTTGAGCTGACCAAGCTACATAGCACGGTGCTTCATAGCCAGGAACTAATCGTTTGTAGGAATTGACCAATGGATTGGTTACTGCTGTAAAGCCGTGAACATGTTTTAGTACCCCCGCCATAAAGCTACGCGCTGTTTCACTTAATTGCAAATCTGCATGTTCATCGTAGAAAGCATTTTTATCGCCTTCAAACAGCGAAAGATTAAAATGCATTCCTGAACCGTTCACACCGAATAAAGGTTTTGGCATAAAGGTTGCATGCAAACCGTGCTGAGCGGCTACCGTTTTAACAACAAGTTTGAACGTTTGAATGTTATCACAAGCTTCAATCGCATTCGCATATTTAAAATCAATTTCGTGCTGGCCAGGCGCTACTTCGTGATGAGACGCTTCAATTTCAAAACCCATTCCTTCTAGTTCGAGTACAATGTCACGGCGACAATTTTCGCCTAAATCCGTTGGCGCTAAATCGAAATACCCACCGCTATCATTTAGTTCTAGTGTTGGGTGTCCTTTATCATCTAGTTTAAACAAGAAAAATTCCGGCTCTGGCCCAAGGTTAAACGAAGTAAACCCTAAATCCTCCATTTCCTTTAATACACGTTTCAAATTGGACCGTGGGTCACCTTCAAATGCTGTTCCATCAGGTCGTGCAATATCACATATTAAGCGTGCTACCTTGCCCCTTTCCGCCGTCCATGGAAAGATAACGAATGTATCTAAGTCTGGACGTAAATACATATCTGATTCCTCAATGCGGACAAACCCTTCAATAGAGGAACCGTCGAACATCACTTTATTGTCTAATGCTTTTGATAATTGACTCACCGGTATTTCTACATTTTTTATCGAGCCCAATATATCAGTAAATTGTAGGCGAATAAATTTCACATTTTCTTCCTTCACAATGCGGATAATATCATCTTTTGTTTGATGCTTCATTGTTCACCACTCCAATTTGTTATTTTTCTTTACATATTTTTTTATAACTGCTTTTAAATTACACTAAAACAATGAAATGACGCAATGGGCATGTTATGTTTTATTACATGACTTTTTTCGAATAATTTTATCTTTTTTTTAGATATATAAAATAGTGAGCAAAATGTTTTCGTATACATCTAATCCAAAATAACTACATTTATAAAATTTTTTATTTAGTCTATAAGTAGCTATATATCAACAAAATTAATACTTACAGAGTAGTTAAATTTATTTTTTATAGCACATTAGTCTTGATTTATTTATATTTTACTGGTACATTATAAGCGAAATATATTTTCTCGATGTCAAACAAGATATTTCGTACTATTCATTAGTGGATGTAAACCACTCCCTATTAATGTAATTGAACAGAAAACATTAATCATTACGGTGGATATAGACCTTTTGATTTTATCTATTGTAAAACTCTCTTTCAAACGGTCTTACACTACCAAGTTAAAGCCGAACTTCGAAAACTCCAGGCAAAAGACATAGTCATTGTACAAATTCCTAATAAATAGATTGTCTCCACTTTGAAAACCTAACTAAAAATACATAGACTCACTACAGTTGGATTATGACTTGTAAAAATAATTGCGATGTTATCAGATTGTCCGATAAGATTGCTTAACTTCTCTTATAACTTTAAGAAAGGAGTGAAACTGCTTAGCACTTTTTATATGCAACTAATCGAATAATTTTACACTGTTTAACAATCGTGATGGCTCAAGTTTTCTAATATCTTTTACTGGATGCTGCTATTAAGCAAAGCATAATAGTCATTTCGAGTACTAGATAGGTGATTGGCAATGGAACTTATACTGCGTATTCAAGCAAATAGGCAAGCAGTGCGTTTTATAGATAACGTGATGGCAGACTATACAACAATTTATAATGTACCTTTTAGTAGAGAATTACGGTTTGTCTTACATGAATTGGTCATTAATGCGATTGAAGCGACGATGAAAAATATTGGTAGCCCCCATAGTAACACGATACAAGTACAAATCTCCCAGAACGACGAGGAGATTAAACTAACTGTTATTGATGAAGCACAAGGAATTTCTGCTACCGAATTGAATAAAGCTTTGCAATTCGATTTGAATGAAGAAAATTACTCAGATCGTGGTCGTGGTTTATTTTTCATCCAACATATGGTCGACGCTATTTGGTTCAAACATATTTCGGAAACAAAATTTTTAGTCGGTGTTTCAAAGAAATTTCATGAATAAGCATTTAGGAGGGAATTTTTATGACGTGGACAATTAGGAAAAAAATGTACTTACTCATTCTTTCCTGTATATTGCTAATGGTAACGCTAATAGCCATTATTGATTTTAATGAAGCGAAAAAGAATTTCTTAGAAAGTGCAAATACGAAGCTTTTATCCGATTTACAATTGAGCTATCAATATTTCGATGTCATTGTACCTGGGGATTGGTCTATCCAAGATAATGAATTATACAAAGGTGATGTTAAAATTAATAACAATTTTGCTATTGTTGATGAAATTGGTGAGCTAGCAGACGGAAACCTTGTGACAATCTTCCAACATGATACACGCGTTAATACAAATATTGTGGAAAATGGCGTACGACAAGTGAATACCAAAGCTCCTAAAGAGTTAGCAACTACTGTCTTAGAGCAAAAAGAGCGTTATATCGGTTCAGCGACTGTATTAGGCAGCATGTACCAGATGGCGACCAAACCGATTTTCAATAGCACAGGTGACATCATCGGCATGTGGTCAACCGGAACCCCTTCCGCCCCTTATATTAACCTCGCAACTAAATATGCATTAGAAAATGTTGCTATTTCATTAGGGATTGCCATTTTAATGTTTGTTAGTATTAGTTGGTTTTTACAGCGGCAAATTATTGCGCCTATCAACCAATTGAGTGCTACGGCAAAAGAATTAGCGAATTTAAATTTAAACGTCAAGATATTAAAGCCTAAAGGAAAAGATGAAATTGCCAATTTAGCGCAAGCTTTTATGGAGATGAAAAATCGTTTAAGCGAAACGATGACGATCGTAGCAAATAGTGCCAATCAAATCGCGAGTTCCTCACAAACGTTAGCGGAATCTTCCCACCAAACGAGTGAAGCATCCAATCAAATCGCTGTCACAATGAATGACATCGCCAATGGCTCTACCATGCAATCCGATCAGGCTGAGCAAATTGTCACAATGATGAAAAAAACAATTGACGAAGTAGCCATTAGTTTAGATAAAGCAGAAACTACGTTAAATAGAGCAATCCAATCAACCCAAATTGCTCGTAAAGGAGAGGATGCCATTAATGAAGCGATCAAACATTTAAACTCTGTTACACAAACAGTATCGTACGCTACCGATTCAATTCAAAAGCTTGGTAAACGCTCTGAAGAAATAGGTGGTATTATTACCGTCATTACCGGTATTGCCGAACAAACCAATTTACTAGCCTTAAATGCTGCCATCGAAGCAGCTCGTGCAGGTGAGCAAGGAAAAGGTTTCGCTGTTGTAGCATCTGAAGTTCGTCAACTGGCGGAGCAATCGAGTTTAGCTTCTGGGCAAATTACTAATTTAATCAAAGATATACAAGCCGAGACTGCCGTAACTGTTAGAACTATGGAAAGTAATTTACTTGCTGTTGAGGAGCAGGTGCATATTATTAGTAAGGGCGGCAATGCCTTAAAAGAAATTGTCGAGCAAGTTACTGAAACAGAGCACGGTGTGAAGGAAATGAAGTCTGCATTCACACATGTCAATGACAATTCCTTAAATGTTCAGCATGCCATTCATGATATTTCACGCATTATCGAAGATTCTGCTGCAGCGACCGAAGAAATTGCTGCAACATCCGAAGAACAACATGCAACAGTTGCTGAAATCTCGCAAAACTCCGAAGAATTAGCAGAAATCTCCACTAACTTACAAAACGAAGTAAAGAAATTCGCATTCTAATCTATGAGCGAAATGGAGGCGCACTATATGAATCAGAAAAATTCAATTACTATTGATACAAAGGCTGATTATATTTTAATCGCCTTTACAGGGGATTTAGAATATGGATTAATTAGTCCCATAAAAGAGGAGCTTCAAGCAATAAGTATAGACACTAAGCACGGTTATATTATTGATATGCAAAAGGTTACTAATATTGATAGTACCGGTTTCGGAATGATTATTAATTTTGCAAAGAAAGTCACAACGCTCGATAAGAAAATCAGCATTATTGTAACCGATGATTTTATTCATAAGCTATTTGCCATCTCACAATGTAATAAAGTATTTCCTATTGCCCAAAGTGAACTACAAGCAAAACAAATGATTAAAGAAGAAGGCTGGTTAGGTGAACTCGCCCTAAGCGAATATTAACAAATGAAAGTGCCAGGCACCCAAACAATTCTGATTATTTAGAATTGTTTGGGTGCCTGGCACTGGTTACTACCTTTTATTTTTGCAAAAGCATATTTAACAGAACAACGATAATCACGATTGGAACGACCACTAACATTAATAGACGATACGTCAGATAAAAACCTTGCCCCATTTTACTTCCCATTAGTAATTCCTTTTTCACAAAAGTTTTATCCACCACGTAGGCAATGAAAATGGCAATTAACAAATTACCTAAAGGTAGCATTAAATTGGACACTAAATAATCCGTCGCATCAAAAATCGACTTACCAAAAATAGAGACATCCGCTAGCACACTGGAAGATAATGCTGATGGGATCGCGGCAATAAAGACTATAACCCCAAGTAACAGTGTTAACAATGACCGAGACATTTGCCATTTCTCCATAAATGCCGCTACCATAATTTCATATAAACTAAAAGACGAAGTTAACGTCGCAAATAAAAACAATAATAAAAACAGCGCTAAAAATACTTCCCCAAAAGGCATTTGACTAAATGCTGTTGGTAACACCATAAAGAGAAGGCCAGGCCCTGCTTGCGGTTCTAAATCAAAGGCAAAAACTACAGGGAAAATAGCTAGTCCTGCTAAAAATGATACAAGCACTGTTAATATAACAACTGAACCCGCTGAGTTCGGTAAACTTACATCTTTTTTCAAATATGAACTATACGTCACTAAGCAAGAAAATCCTACAGCTAGTCCAAAAAACGACTGCCCTAACGCCTCTAAAAGCGCCTTACCTGTTATATTCGAAAAATCTGGCCATAAGAAGAATTTTACACCCTCCATTGCCCCATCTAATGTTATTGCACGAATAACAAGAACGATAAACATAATAAATAATAATGGCATCATCCATTTATTTGCTTTTTCAATGCCGTTTTGTACACCAAGTGATATGACAAGTACATTGGCTAATGTAAATAGCGCTAAACCTAATAATGTAATCCATGGCGTGCCTATAATCTTGCCAAATAGCTCAGCTGGATTTACGGTCGGATCAATAACTGCTCCAGATACACCAAGGCCGCTATAGATAAAAATCCATCCACCGACAACACTGTAAAACGTTAATAATAGAAAACAACCGAGTACACCCATGCGTCCAACCCAAGCCCAAGTAGGTTTCGTTGGTACAACTTTTTTATAGGCCGTAACCGCTTCAGATTGCGTACCCCGCCCTAAAATATACTCCGATAATAACATCGGTAGGCCAATCAATAATGTGAACACTACAAAAATAAGGAAAAAAGCGCCTCCACCACTTTGCCCTGTCACATAAGGAAGCTTCCAAATAGCCCCTAGCCCTATCGCGGCTCCCGCCGATGCTAAAATAAATCCTAACTTACTGGACCACTGTCCGTTTTTTTCACTCATCTCTTCATTCTCCTCAAAACTAACTAATCTCGCATTAATTGTACATTAAAATAATAAATTAGAATAGTCACTCCAACTATTTCATTTACTCGCTTTATTACCCAACATAAAAACCTCGAGTAATCAAATACTCGAGGTTTGCACTATCTTATCTTAATTTAACAATTACAATTCCCAGCTTCTTACGAGAATTTATTATAATTCATCCGCTTCAAAGTGCTTGTTATCCTTGTAAAGGACACTTTCATTTGTTTTACTACATTTCCACTCCTCTACCAACTCAAACTCGGCTATGTTACAATTTTTATACAAAAGAGTATTTGGAGTTGAGAATTTGGAAAAAAGTATTAAAAAATGGACTACATATGGATTTTTAATTACCTTAGCCCTAGCAATATTATTTGTTGATTACACACAAACTTTTGATGATTCTATTACAAGTTTTACAACCTATGTACCTGTGTACGACTACATAGTTTCTATCATGCGCTATAGCGTACTAGGTGCATTCGGAGGAATGTTTGTAGGCGTATATGTAGGCTGGCGGTTAAGTAAAAGAACTCCTGGGGATAAGCAATAAATTAAATCACACATCAGTCTATGGGCTTGTGCGTAAAATTACACACAAGTCCTTTTGTTATGCTTTCTCAGTCACTCCAGTAGTTTAACAAATGTCTTTGTAGCTCCCATCAAACAAAATCTTTCAATGTATTTAGTGAGGAGTAACAAAAAAGGATATTTTATCATCAAAAAAAAGATGACTTTTATAGTCACCTTTTTACATGTTAGTCGCAATTTAGTTATTAAATGTTTGTTCGTAACGGTGGAAGAATGCCACTGCGTGCGCTCTTGCTAGAGAATCATTTGGTTTAAACGCTTCATTTGTTTTAGTAGTTGTTAAGCCATTATCACGAAGGAATGTAATAGCTTCTGACTGAGATACAGTCTTACCATAATGCATTGAAACTAAGATCCGAGCGAAGTTACCCCGTGTAATATTTTTACCTGCAATGGCTTGCTTGGATGCTGTGTTTGCACCTAGAACTGGTAGAGCGTATTTTGTAGCCAGTTGGTAGTTTACGTCTCCATACCATGAAGTATTAGCTGTCGTTGAAGCTAGTTCTGATGGTTTGAAGTAACGTAATAGAATTGATAACATTTGGTTTTCCGTTAAGTTCGTGTACGGTTTCAGTAAGTTTTCGTACTTACCTGTTGATGGATTTTTCACGTTTGGATATCCACTAATGATACCGATGTTGACTGCCCACTTAAAATCCTCAGCCCAGTATTGGTTTGCATTGTAATCAGCAAACTTTGATACATCAACGTTTCCTGTTGTTGGCGGTGTTACTGGAGGTGTTGGTGTTGAAGCTGAGTAGTTTAAATAACTTGATGCAACATACCCTGCTGTTCCGTCACTTCTTTTCACAGGATACCAAACAAAATGGTTTTTCTTCGTTGATACTTTTTCATATTCAAATGGACCTGTAATGGTCACCATTTCACCTTCACGTAAAGTACCTAAAGAAGGACTATCCGTAGTAGGTTTTGTCCTAACTGTGACATTCGTTAATGCACTAACTTTTTGATTTGTTTTAAAATAATACTTAGATTTTGTTAATGGTAAATCAAAATCATAGGTCATCTTTGAAAACTTAATATTCTCCTTGCTGTTCGAGTCATATTGAAAATGTTCACGTGAAAAAGGCAGCTCTGTTAAATTTATTAATTCCATTTTATTGATAATTTTTAGAATTTTTTCTTGATAGGCATTGGCATTTCTTTCACCAGATGCTTGAACAATTGGACTATTTACTGGCTTAGTACCGTTATAAGCCATGATAGCGAAATACCATTGTTCTAATACATCTCGTTCCCCTCCGTTGATGCGAGGTAAATCTTTTCGCTTAAACATAGCATCTAGCGTCTCTACACCAGCTTGAATATTATAGACAATATCGTTTTTTAGTCTATCTTGATCGTAACCTGCCTGATTTGTAATTTGCATTATGCCAATTCCATTATCAGCTGTCACAATCACTTCCCCATTCTTATCAAAATGACGCCAATTTCCACTTTCACCTTCCGCTATTGCCTTCACAATTTCAGGAGGAACATCATAACGCAGTGCAGTTTCGGTTAACAAACAGTTCATTGTCGAATAATCAGGGTTTACTTTCGATGTCGAATCATACTCACATGAATTTGCAAGATTATTCGCTAATACATTTTGATCTATGTTTATAGATAGCGAGAGGGTACCGATGGCAATAACACTAATCAATGGTTTCAATATCTTTTTCATGTGTGATGTATACACTTCCTTTCCTATTTTTCAAAGTTAAAAGATTCAAATATATGTTATCATAAACCTAATGTTTGAGACAGGAATATCAACCAATATCTATATTTTTTAACAGTATTGATATATAAATGAAATATCTAACATATAGTATTTGCTTGTGTGATCTGTTATTCTTTCTTATCTCAAAACTTTGCTATAGCAAATTTAAACAACAAAAAACACCTTCTAGACATAACAATCTAAAAGGTGTTATTACTTGAACACTATTCATAATTATACTTTTTTACGCTTATTTTGATAAATACATTGTACGTTGTTGCTCAATCCATTTGCGCATTGTTGTGAACAATAACGCCATAATCGCCGTTAATAATATACCTTTTACAATATTAAACGGCAAAATTCCTGCAACTATCATTGTGTATAATGAATCGCCAACGACTGGCTCCATACCTAAGAAGTACGTGTACATTGGTAAAAATACTGCGTAATTTAACACGCTCATCCCTACTGCCATGACAATTGTTCCTGTTGCCAAACCGCCAACAAGACCTGCGATTGATTTAAAACGATTAAATATAAATGATACTGGTAAAATAAATAATATACCTGTCACAAAGTTTGCAATATGACCAACCGGGACTCCTGTAGGCGTACCTGAGAAAACCCAATCCAAAACATTTTTAAATAACTCTACTAAAATACCCGCTACTGGCCCCATTGTGATGGCTGCAAGTAATGCAGGCATATCGCTGAAATCCACTTCTAAAAAAGCTGGGAACGGTGGAATTGGAAAATTAAAAAGCATTAATAAAAACGAAATACTACTCAGCATACCAATCGTAATAAACGATTGCAGTTTGATATTTTTCTTCATTGAAAACTCTCTCCTCTTTGCTGATTCAATCTTGCAAGAAGAAAGGTGACGACGTAATCGATTGTTTTTCACGAAAAAACCCTTATGCACATCAGCATAAGGGAGAAAAGGCATGATTAAATAGCGCCATTACTAGCTATTTTTTGAGCAAGCAGTGCGATTAATAGACACACTAAAAAAAACGCTCGCACATAGCTTAATTCGTAACAACGAATGACGATCGTACCTTCATCTTCTCCCATCCAGACTATACTGTCGGCCTTGGAATCTCACCAAGTCAGCCATGCAAAAAAATCTTTGCACAGGTCGCGGGCTGAAGAGCCATTATGTAAATCATGCGAGCTATTGTAGTTTTAGACTACACTAGCGATTTACAACTCTATTACCGCCGGTCGGGATTTTCACCCTGCCCCGAAGATGAATCAATATTATTTTATAAATTAACTATAATGTTTTATCTCACAAAAGTAAATACTTCTGCTTAAAAAATTCCGATTAATTTTGTATGCTTTAATGTGTGATTTACAAGCACTGGGTTAAGCGGGTTCCTGACCTTGCGAAGGGAGAAGCACAAAAAGAGAAATTGCACAGTGCAATTTCTCTTTTCGTTTGAACTAAAATGGCTTAGTACTCTTCCTCGGTAACTTCATTATTATTGCCATGTCCGTTTCCGTTGCCATTGCCATTGCCATTGCCGTTACCATTTCCGTTGCCATTGCCATTACCGTTACCTGGCTTTACAACAACCACATCAAATGTTAGTGTGTGCTCACCATATGTTACTGTAATTGTCGTATTTCCTTGACCTTTTCCTTTTACAACACCTGCCTTGACAGTAGCAATCTTATCGTTTGCTACTTTATATGTTGCCAGTTTTGTTACATCTGTTTCCGTTGTTGTTCCATTAAAAGTAGTGACTTCTGTAATTTTCACTGCCACTTCTTTACCGATTCTCGTTTCAACCTGAGCTTGGTCAATAGCTAGTGAAACGATTGGTGCTTCCACAACCGGTGCAGTAACTGTCACGTTGGCTGTTACTTCATTTTTACCATGTGAAATAGTAATTGTAGTCGTGCCCTCAGCCACCGCAGTCACGATTCCATTGACGACAGTAGCGACATTTTCATCCCCAACAATATAAGACGCTTTTGACGTTACATCTTCCATCGTTGCCTCACCTTCTGCAGGCGTTGACGTTTCTGTTACCGTCAATTGTGCAGTATCCCCAGCTGTCAGGTTTAACGTTGTTGGATTTACTGAAAGCGTTACGACTGGTTCTACTACCTCTTTTTCATAGATGATTGCTTTACCTACATTGCCAGCAGCGTCATTAATTACGACTGACACAGCATTCGTATCTGCAGTTACTGGGAATGTGAAGCTACCGTCTTGATTTAAATCGAAAGCAACTGGTGCTTGTACTTCGCCATTTATTGTCGAAATATAAGAAGCTTTTAATTTATCATTTAAATTGTACTGTAAACCATATAAATATAATTCTTCATTGTAGTCGATATATTTATCGGTTACTTGGCCAGTAGCGACACCTTCAGCTACCGAACCAGTAATTTCTGGTTTAGTCGATTTCACGACAATTGGTCCAACATAATCTGAAACTACGCCCGTTGCTGCAAGAGCAGTAAAATCAATTGTATACAGACCGTCCGGAATCGTTGTGGCAGGTGCTGCTCCCCATGGTTTATACTGCCCACCAATATTCAGCGTATAGGAGCCTTTTCCTAGCGCAGTCCCTGCATGAAGATAACCAATATAACCGTCTCCGTATTCTCCACCGTTAGGATTCATAATATCCCACAGCTCGATATAATTCGTTGTTACATCGCCCGTTAAAGTAAACGAAAGTACAGCTGAGTCTTTCACTCCATCTCCATTAAAGGATAAGTCTGTTTCAGTAATTTTATAATCTTTAATTTCAGTCGCTGCCGCATCACCAAAATCAGCCGCGAATGGTAATGAAATTTCTGTCGCGCCACCGTTAATATAAATATACCCTAGTATTTCAGAGCCATTTGGTGCCGTGGCTTTGGAAGCAGTTAAGGTAATATTTAGAACTTGCTCACCAACTAGGTTAAATGTTGGCTGATCTACAGTAACTGTCGCATCACCAAAAGTTTTCGTCACATCAATCGATACATTGTAATTGCCGCCGTTGCCTTTTATATCTTTTACTACAACTTGTTTTGTTACAGAAATATCCTGCTCTTTAAGTGATTGAGGGCCGAATGTAACTGTACCTTTTAAGTTTTCAGAAATAGCACCGCTTCCATCTATCACTGCGCTATCAAGTGCGTAGGCAAGAATTTCAGGATGTACTGCCGCATAAGCATTTACACGCCCAGCCCCCTGAGCAAATACATCGTATTTTGTTTTATCTAAAACTTTAGCTGTATTGGAAAGCGCCACTTTTACATCAAACGCAGTCCAATCAGGGTTTGCTTGTTTGATTAATGCCACAATACCAGCAATATGTGGCGTTGCCATTGAAGTACCTGTTTTACGAGCATAGGCTTCCCCATACTCCGCGTTAGGGAAATCTTTTTTATACATTGGAATCGTTGACATAATATTTGTTCCAGGTGCACTGACATCTGGTTTAATGTCAAAGTTTGGTGTGGATGGGCCACGGGAACTTGAAGCATTCACCTCATCACCCGTAGTCGTCGTCGAAGCAAATTGACTAAAGCTTACTTTTCCAGTTCCTCCTGCTAATGCAGCGCGAATGGCATCACCATCCGTTTGGGACATATCAAATGTTGGTAAAAACTCAAATGAATCACCGAGGAAAGTGCCTGAAATGTTCGGTGCATTCGTGCCACCAGCAAAGTTGTGGATAATGGTTGCGATTGCTCCATTTGCTTTAGCATTGGCAATTTTATCAACAAATGCGATATTACCGCGAGAAATCAATGCTACTTTACCTGCTACATCAATTCCTGTGAAGTCTTTTACTTCTCCATATCCTGGAACAGCAACGAGGTCAAAGTCTCCTTGCAGCTGTGTTGTTAAATTTTGACCAAAAGTCGTACCCATTAATGGCAATTGCTTTACAAAACTGTAGTCGCCAACTGTAATATTTACTTCCCCGTTATACATCACTTCAGGATTTGTTGTATTACCAACAGCAATTCCTAATCGCGCGGTTGCAGGCGTACCCATTGTTCCTCGATTTGGACCAGAGTTCCCTGTTGCAATAACCCCGATTGTCCCCGCAATCATAGCATTATTAATGGCAAAAGAACCCGCATCGGTTTCAGAATTAGCTCCCCCACCTAGCGAAAGGTTGATGACGTCCATTTTCTCCATCACTGCTGTTTCAATTGCTTTTACAATACCCGATGTTGCACCACTTCCATAAGCCCCTAAAACACGGTAAGCATAAAGGTCTACTTTTGGCGCAATTCCTTTAATACCGAATTCATTTGCGCCGATTGCCGCGATTGTTCCCGCAACATGAGTACCGTGAGATGTATAGAACGCACTTCCTTTTTCATTAAATTCAGGTGTCCCAGCAGGACGTTCTGTAGGCGATGTTTCCGATGCGTCGTCATCTGCTCGTGGCTTCGTGTAAGTTGCTGAATTAGGAATAAAGTTTTTTCCCCCTTTGTAAATGCCAGCAAACTCAGGATGATCTGCATCAATACCAGTATCTAATACAGCTACTTTTATCCCTTGTCCTTCTAAGCCTTCCTTCCACAGCTGTTCAATGCCGAGGAACGAATTACTCGTATTCATTCGAGCTTCTAATTGCTCTTCCTTCTTTAGTTCAGAGGATTTCACCGTATTATCTTCTGAGGCATACACCATTGCATCCGGTTCGATCAATGTAATGCCTTCTACTGTCAGCAATTTGGGAAGATCACTTGCTTTGACAGTTGCCGCAAAACCGTTTAAAACAGTATCAAATGTGTATCCTTGAGTCATTTGTACTTTCTTACTCGCTAATTCTTTTTTAACTTTTGCTTGTTGTGTTTGTACATTTGCACGGACCTCATTTGCTCGTGCATTAGAAAATTTTTTGCCTTTGACTTGGTTTATTCCTTGTTCTAGAGCTACAGGCTTTTCAGATAAATGAATAATAACTGCAACATCTTGATTGCCTGATATATTTTGCAAACTTTCGTGAAGAGTTGGACCATCTTTCGATAAGTTTAGCTGTTCAGCGATAGCCGCCTTTAGTTGAATAATACTTTCGCTTTGGCTATCCTGCTTGAATGGCTTCGCTTCTTCAGCTTGAGCATTCGTCAATGGAACCATTAGAGAAAGCACCATAATGAAAGCAAGCATACTACTTAAAAATTTCGTAAACTTAAAGTTTTTCAAATCTCATTTCCCCTTCCGCTTTTAATTGTCACACTTTTCAATTTAGTGTGGTATTTCCAATTTATCACAAGGAAACTATTTCGAATATCTGAATATTCAAATATCGATATTTATTAGTAGTTTATTATTGAGAGATTAAATCTATCTTCCTAGTCAGTTAACATGCAAGTAGAACTTTTAAATGAGAAATGTTGCACATTAATTTGTTACACAAAAAAAATGTACACGACTAACATTTAGTCATGTACATTTAAAATAAGCTACTTTTATGAATTTTTACGGCAACATTTGTTTATTTGCTCCTACCGGCATGGGTAGAAACTGCGTTAAATCAAAGCCCTCCCAATTATCCTGTACAACGTTATCGAGACGAAGCTTTTTATCAAAGCTTGACGCGGTCAACATCATTGCTTCGATTAATTGCGTTGCCCGTACAGCATCCATTGTCGCTAAATCGAGCGGTGCGTCAAATGTAACGACAACGCCCCCATCTTCTTCTTTTACAGTATAAGTGACATTGTCTGGAACGACTGGCACATAAACATCATCTTTTTTATCGCGCATTGTAAGTAGTGCCTCTATAACAGTAGGATACGTTTGATGAAAGTCGGGCGATAAATATTCCGTGCCATTCTCCTCAGTATATAAGTAATAATTATAATGATTAGCATTTGTTAACGAAATAGGCTCACTTGGCTCACCAGCTTGAGAAAATTCGTAAGCAGAACCATCAGCATGTTTTAATGTAATAGCTTTATATTCAGAGTCAGCAAAAGTATCTTTTAATGAGTTTAAATATTTCGTTACAGATGCCGATGCTACATCGTATTCATTTTTGTCTGGTAGTACATGAACGAGCGTTTCGCCCTCTTCTTTAAGTTCACCTTTGTACGGATGGTAATTTGCCAATCCAAGCGCTTCCTCATTAATTTGAGGTGCATATTTTTCATACATTTGTAAAGTTGTTGGCTTTTCCTTACCAAAGTCCGCTGTTATTTTTTCGTTCGGTATAATATACGTCATCGGAATACTATCAGCATTGCCCCCTGTTAAGCCAATTCTAAATACTGCTGCATTTGCTAAATCCTCTTCGTAAACGGAAGTACGTAGCGTCAGCATACGCGCATGTTCAGCGCCAATATTAGCTTTCATCACGCCATCCGCATTATCACTTTCACTTACTTCCTGATCTTCTTGTAAAGTAGAAAAATTCTCAATAGGGGCATTTGCCTCATTGTTAGCGGGCGTATTATTCGATAAATACACATAACCTGCTACAGATAGTACGAAAATTGCCGCAACACTACTTAAAACAGGCCATTTACTTTTAGAGCGCTTTATAGGCTGTACATCTTGATGAGTAGACATCGATTGCTCTTGTTCTTTGTCATCCTCTTGTGGTTGCATCGCTTCTTGAAGATGAATATTATCTTGCAACCGGGCATCGGCAAGCAAGCGTTTCAGCACTTCCTCTTTCGAACGATGGTCAGTCAGCTTTGGGGCATTGTTCAACATTTGTTCAAGTTGGTCATCATCAAATTGTTTATGTGTCATTGCCTTTTCGCCTCCTGTTCCATAGCCTGTTGTAGATGTTGCCTTAAAAATTTAATGGCTCGATGTTGTGTCGTTTTAACCTTCGCCTCTGTCCAATCAAGTATTTGCGCAGTTTCTGTTATCGATAAATCTTGGAAATAGCGCATAATAATCACCATTTTTTGATCCCCTGTACATTTTTCAAGTGCAGACTCTATCTGCTTTAATTCATCACTGGCCTCTAACACATCTTCCGGTGATGGTGTGGTTGAATGTAGTTGTTCCGTTTCCCAGTCAAAAAAATCGAGCGAATGCTTTTTCCGCACAGCTTGCTTACGAAAATGATCGATTGCGACATTTTTAGCAATAGCGAACAGCCATGTTTTTTCACTGCTGTTTCCTGCGAATTGTTCATATGAACGCAGTACACGGACATACACCTCATGTGCAAGGTCCTCAGCTAGTGTACGATTTTTTACAAGATAAATAAGAAACTGGAACACGTCTTGATGGTATGCATCGTATAATCGATGGAACACGGAGTCATTCAAAGCACTCCACCCCCGTTCTCATAGTATTTGTCGTTTATCGCTTGCACAAGTTACATCCAATATATAGTTGGATGAAATTTCACAAATTGCTCATACATCACTAGAGCCGACTTGCAGCCGGCTCTGTAAGATAGGCATTTATTTCAGTAAACTTTAAAGAATTATGATAGAACAAGTTAACGAAGCAAATTTAGTCAAAAGGTAAATAGAAAGTAAAGGTAGTACCTTCTTTTAATATACTGTCGACCATAATATTGCCCGAATGAGCCTTGACAATATTGCGAGCAATCGCAAGCCCTAAGCCGGTTCCTCCTTTAGAACGGGTACGCGCTTTATCAGCCTTATAGAAACGTTCAAAGACGTAAGCTAAATCTTCTTGTGGAATACCGTGGCCAGTGTCTTGCACAGAGATTTTGGCAAATGTCGGTTCTTGCTCGACTTTCACCGTAACAGAACCTTCATCCGTATGACGCAGTGCATTATCGACTAAATTCGTTAACACTTGTTCAATGCGGTCCTCATCCATACTTATAAGCGCATCGTCATCGAATTCACTATTAAAGATGAGCTGGACCTGCTTCTCTTTTGCTACTTGCGCAAATTTTTGCGTAATGCGCTCAAATGTTGCATTTATCGGGACTTCATCTTTATAGAGCGTCATATGACCAGACTCCATGCGCGCTAAATCCAATAAATCTGTTACTAATCGACCCATACGCTTGGATTCATCATAGATAATTTTCGTAATTTCATTGCGTTCTTCTTGATCTTGAATAAAATCATCATCCATCAGCGCTTCTGAGTAGCCCTGAAGCATTGAAATAGGCGTACGTAGCTCATGTGACACATTAGCAATAAAGTCTGAGCGCAGTTTTTCTAGACGATGTTGCTCTGTCATATCACGAATAACCGCGACTGCCCCTCGTATCAATTCCCCACTATAAAGCGGGCTAATCGTAAATGTGTAATAATTTCCATCCATTTCAATTTCTTCTTCTAGCTTATCTTCAAACATTAATACATGATCGAGCATATGGTACAGCTCTGGTGGTATTGGCTTAGCGCTTTGCGAACCTTTATTGACAAACCATTTTTGCATTAAGCGCTCCGCCGGTGGGTTGCTAAGTAAAATCGTGCGATCACGATTAAATGTAATAACAGCATCCGTCATAGAGGTTAAAATATTAGACAATTGCTCATTTTCTTGATTAATAACTTCTAGATTATGCTTTAGTTGACGCCCCATTTGATTGAAAGCAACAGCAAGTTGACCTATTTCATCATTTTGCGTTGTTGGCATTTTGGCTTCGAAATTGCCTTTTGCAATTTCAAAGGCTAGCTCGCGCATTTTACGTAATGGCGACGTAATACGTGATGACAAGAAAAATGCGAAAAATGTCGTTAACACAAAAGCAATAAATGCCGCTAAAAAGACAATTTTCGTCGTCTCTTTCGATGTTTTATGTAACGCATCAGGACTTTGATAAATAAAGACGGCACCGTGTACTTCATCTTCTACGTTTAGTGGGAAGCCTAGCACAACATACGACTCCATTTTTGCTTCATCTGTTGAAGAGGGCATTAGCATTTCCTTAATAACTGGTTCATCGGACTTAAAAATTTCGTGGAAAGATTTATTTGCTAAAATGGCATCTTGAATTTCTTCTTTATTAACGCCTTCCTGCATAGCAAATGATACTTCCAAATGATTAATAGCAATAAGTGCATTCGTACCTTCAGGTAAAATTTCTGTTAAGAGTTGCGAAGTCGATTCCGCCGTCTCATTGTCATCCACAATACTCGCTATTGTTGCAGCGGTTTGACGTAGGGAAATCTCTGCTTGTTGCATATGGTAGTTTTGAAGAAATTCGAGCATTAAAACCGTGAAAACAAATAATACAAATGAAACGAGAAGCAATATGGTTACCCATAGCTTCCCGACAACACTGTTCCATATTCTATTCATTGACAACCTCAAATTTATAACCAACGCCCCAAACAGTCACAATCATTTTAGCGGCGTTTTCAGATACACGATTAAGTTTTTCACGTAATCGCTTAACATGTGTATCAACTGTACGTAGATCACCAAAGAAATCGTAATGCCAAACCTCTTTCAGTAATTGTTCACGGTCAAATACTTTGTCAGGAGATTTTGCAAGGAAATACAATAATTCATACTCTTTCGGCGTTAAATTCACTTCAATGCCTTCCGCCGTTACACGGTGTGCATCATGATCAATCATTAAGTGTTGGAACACCACTAAATCTTTTGATGATGATGCATTCGTCGTAGGAGAGAATGCTTGTGAGCGACGTAAAATCGCTTTTACGCGAAGCACTACCTCGCGTGGACTAAACGGCTTTACAATATAATCATCTGCCCCAAGCTCGAAGCCTTGTACACGGTTCGCTTCCTCACCTTTAGCAGTTAATAAAATAATTGGCGTTGCAGCACGTTCACGTATTTCTGCACAAACTTCTAGCCCATCTTTTTCAGGCATCATAATATCTAGTAAAATACAGTGATACTCTTTTTCTAAAGATTTCTCGATCGCTTCTTCACCATTCTCTGCTTCGTCGACTTGGTATCCTTCTCGCTCTAAATACATTTTTAATAAGCGGCGGATACGATCCTCATCGTCTACTACTAATACTGAAATATTTTCTGACACTTTCACGATCCCTCTCTTCCGATCTTTCTCTACCCTCTATTGTACATGGTACACTACGTCTTGAAAAGAAAAGAAAGCCCTTTCGCTGCAGCGAAAAGGCTTTTCGTTTCCCATTGTTACGCGTAGGAGTGTAAACCTGCAAGAATTAAGTTAACAGCAATTAGGTTAAATAAAATAATACCAAAACCAATTAATGCTAACCAAGCTGATTTTTCACCTTCCCAACCTTTAGATAAACGTAGATGTAGGAATGCTGCATAGAATAACCATGTAATAAGAGCCCATACTTCTTTCGGGTCCCATCCCCAGAAACGACTCCACGCAAGTTGAGCCCAAATCATTGCAAAAATAAGAGCGCCTAACGTGAACACTGGGAAACCAATAATAACAGATCGATAGCCAACTTCATCTAGTAATTGCAAATTGACACGTTTTACAAGCGGTTGGAACATGGCGCTTATTCGACGACGTGCAATAAGGCGAATTAACAAGTAGAGTAATGACCCTACTAATAATGACCATACAACTGTTGTTAATTTTTTAGCATTAACGAGTGCAGGCATCTCTACTAGTGGAGACATACCATGTTCCTCTACAGCCTGATAGTCATGCATCCCAAATAGCGGTGGGAAATTATACGTAATCTGACGAGCTACCCCTTCTTTATCGGTATACGTGTATTTCGATTCGTAATCCATTGCACTAAATGTAGAGGATACAATAACGAAACCAAGCACAACAACTAAACAATACATTACGGCTTCAAGCCAAAATCGTTGCTTTGAAGGCTTCGTTAAATCCACAACTTTTAATAAGTAAATTAACCCTGCAACAGCACTAATAGCTAAAATTGATTGGCCCATTGCAGCTGTAATAACGTGAATTGTTAACCAATAGCTTTGTAATGACGGTACTAACGGACTGACTTCAGTTGGGAACATCGACGCGTATGCAATAATTAATAGCGCTACAGGTAACGCTACTAAGCCAAGCGCTGTCAGACGGTAAATAAAGAATATTAAAATGAATGCGCCAACAATAAACATCCCAAAAGCAGTCGTAAATTCAAACATATTACTAACAGGTGCGTGACCTGTATGAATCCAACGTGTAATAAAATAGCCAAGTTGTGATAAGAAACCAATAATTGTGACAATAATCGCGAGATTACCCCATTTACCGGTATTTTTACCCGTAGCATTCGCTTGTTTAATGGAACCTCCGAATAATAAAGTAGCTACTAGATAAGCTAAGAATGCAACAAATAATAGGTTTCCACTTAAGTCAATCAAACTCATAAGGTGTTGTCACCTTCCTTTTTATTATTGCCACGATTAGTGGACACTTCGCCTTCTTCTGATGTGTCTAACTGATCTTTATAGCTTGGAAGACCAGCAAATGCAGTCACGGCATCTAAATCTTTTTTCATGCTAAACATATTTTTATTTACATGGGCAGCCATCAATACACGACCATCAGGCTCTACCTGTAACCAAAGTCGACGGTGATTCCAATAGGAACCAATCGCAACGCCAATCATGAAAATAATACCACCAATAAATAAAATAGGGATTGTGCGGTCTTTACGAATTGTAAAGCCTGACATATTACGTGTCTCCACACTTTCAAATTTCATTTTGTATTGGTTTTCACCTAGTGGTTCTAATGTTTGTTTAATCGCAACGAAGCTTGTTTCACCTTCTGGCGTTTCTGGTGTCGTCATTTTAAATAGAAATGCTGGATTATTAGGAACGGACGTCGCTGTTTGCGGTACACCATTTTCAAAACCAGAGAAATCTGGCGTGTAGACAAGTAGTTTAACAGATGTACCATTGCCTAAATCATACTCTTTTTTAGGGTTGGTCAAATCGATTTCTACTTTACCAAGTGATTGCTCAGTTGTTTTATTTACTAGTTCGAAATTCATTTGCTTTAATTCATTGAGACGATAATCCATTTGATAAAGTGCGTAGCCGTCTTCTTTTAAAGGATGGTTTACGCGAACAGAATAATCTTTCACCTTTTCTAGATTATCTGTATCACCAGCAATGGCATCTTCAGGCTGTTTGTAGAGCGTAACATCCGTTTGGAAGTTTTTCGCAACAACGTTGACACCCTGTTTTAGCTGTTCGCCCTGCGGAGTATTATCATGAGTTTCTAAAATAAACTTATGATTTTCAATAAAATAACCTTCCATGCCAGTTATTGCACGTGTTTCACCTTCACGCACCCATATCGATTCATCGACATAGAAACCAGGAACTAAACGCAACATTACCCCTGCTAAAAAGATAATGAGGCCTACATGATTTATGTACGGACCGTAACGAGAGAAACGCCCTTTTTCTGCTAGCAAAGCACTTCCGTCTCGACGAACAATATATTTCATTTCAGTCATTTTCTTTTCGACTTTATCAAGCGTCTCTTCAGGACTTGCTGTTACTTGTCCTTCTGCAACAATTCGTTGGCGCTTCATAAAGCTTTCGTGGCGCTTAACACGTTGATTTTTCAATGATTTATAAAGTGGTATTCCACGGTCAAGACTCGCAACAATAATCGATACTGCAAGCATCCCAACTAATATTTGGAACCACCAAGAACTATATAAATCTGAAAGACCTAATGTATAATAGATTTTCCCTACAATACCGTAAACATCTTCATAATAAGCTCCCTTTTCGATATCAGAAGCTTTTACGTAAAACTCTTGCGGCAGTAACGTTCCGATTGAAGCTGCTATTAATGTAATTATAATTAATGCTATCCCAACTTTAACACTAGAGAAAAAATTCCAAATTTTATCGACAATTGTTTTGTTATACGTTTTTGAGCGAATCGCCGTACCATCATAGCGCATGTCGACTACTTTATTGAGTTTTTCTTCTTCGGTTAAAGGACGACCACATTTCTCACAGAGCTTCGTGCCAAACGGATTACTATGTCCACAAGCACAAATAATATTCTCCATCGTCAATTACCCCTCATTTTGGCTTTATTAATTCCATGTAAGAAGCGATTGTCGCCTCCGTCATTTCTCCAGTAGTAATTTTTACTACTTTACCATCAGGATCAATTAAAACAGTTGCAGGTAAATTTCCAACATTATAAGCCGTCATCACACTTTTTGTTTTGTCAATTACGACAGGAAATGTCAATCCATACTTATCAACAAAATTTTGCACTTCAAAATCTGTTTGGGCAATGTTGACAGCCAACGTTTGAACACCAATGTCTTTAAAAACTTGGTACTGGCTATTCATTGCTGGCATTTCCTTCTCACATGGCTTACACCAAGTTCCCCAGAAATTTAAAAATACCCCCTGCCCTCTATAATCAGACAGTTTGTGTTTCTCACCATCTAAATCTACTAACGTGAAGTTCGGTGCTTCAGAGCCAACTGCAACTAACTCTACCTTATCCTTTGTCGCTGTCCCGTAAACGGTGTACCCGATGGCAAGCGCCAAAATAACTAAAATAACGGTACGGGTTACAAGACGTTTCTTCTTTTTCTCCAAGTTAATAAACCCCCTTACTTAAATAGGCCTCGAGGAAATTTTATCGATATTTAGTGTTTGTACGAGAAATATCTGTTAGAATTCCTCGAGGCTTATTTAATTCATTGTTTGCTGGATAAAATTAAAACAGGTGTACTATTCTAACCTATTATAGCAAAATGATACAAATTCGCTTAGTTATTAATTATGAATGATTTATGAACGTTTCCACACGAGGAAAGTGAAAAACTCACTATACGTCTAGCGGTATTCATTTTCTATCGTCGTTGTCTGTTTAGTCGAGTTGCCCCGTTTCAGCTAACACACGCAATTGCTTGACCTCATGTTTCGACAATTCGCGGTATTCGCCTGGTGTTAGGCCATATAAATCTAAAAACGCAAAACGTTCACGTTTTAGTTTTACTACCGGTGTGCCAATTGCCTCAAACATACGACGCACTTGACGATTTCGCCCTTCGTGAATGGTAATTTCACAAATCGCCTTGCCTGCTTGTTCATCAAAAGATGTCATGCTCACTTTTGCAGGTGCTGTTTTGCCATCCTCCAATTGAATCCCACGCTGTAGCTTTTTTAAGCCTTCAATTGTTGGTACGCCTTTTACGCGCGCAATGTATGTTTTGTCAATTTTAAACTTCGGATGCGTTAACATATAAGAAAACTCTCCATCATTTGTCAGTAATAATAATCCAGATGTATCATAATCTAGACGACCAACTGGGAAAATACGTTGCGGAATATGCTTAAATAAATCTGTGACAGTTTTGCGTCCTTTATCATCTGTTACAGCAGAAATTGTGCCGCGCGGTTTATATAGTAAGTAGTAAACCTTGTCTTCTTTCTCAAGTTTTACACCTTCTACTTCAATTGTATCCGAGTTGGATACTTTCGTACCTAGCTCACGTACAACAACACCATTTACTTTTACCTTACCTTCTACGATTAATTGCTCTGCTTTACGTCTTGAAGCGACACCAGCATAGGCAATAACTTTTTGTAATCTTTCCATTCTTTCACCTCTAGTTAAAAATGTAACCTATTGAAGGTTATTTTTCCCGTCAATCTGTGAAAATTATGTCATACTTTTGTGTAATATAAAAGAGAAACTAATTTTGCATGAGTAATACGATTATTTAAATAGTGTATCATTTGCTAGTTTCGCAATTATTTGGATTTTAATTCCATCGGACATATTACCATTTTCTATTTATTTCTAATATAGACCAAACTACAAAAAGCAAATCGCCCTTGCTAAAAAAAAGTGACAGGCACCCGAACGATTTCGAATTTTCGGAATCGTTTGGGTGCCTGGCACTCAATAATATACGTTTTCGATTGACAGCCCTTTTTTACTCAATTCAAGATTTATAAACGGTTTTGCTTTTGTTAATTTTGTTGATATAGATTGTTCGATAGTTGATCCATCGGTCAGTGTGAAAATAAGCTTTTCTGGTTTGGTAATACCATCTTTTTGCACATTGACTTGTTCAACTCTCTCAATCTCTTTCCAGCTCGTGACATCCTCTTGCAAACTAAAAAATGGATTTATATGTAGACCTTTTTCATCAATAATTTGATAGTGATTAATACATAAAAATAAGACCCCAAGAACAAACAACCAGGATGTCCCGACCATTGTTCGTTGCAGTATTCTTCCTTTTTTCGTTTTAGGTGTAATTAATAAATTGATCAATAGCACGATTGCCATTACGATTAACACAGCCATCAAGATTATATAG
This sequence comes from Lysinibacillus sp. NPDC097195, assembly GCF_044762075.1. NCBI lineage: Bacteria > Bacillati > Bacillota > Bacilli > Caryophanales > Bacillaceae > Lysinibacillus > Lysinibacillus sp. NPDC097195. Next base: position 1,942,218 of record NZ_JBIWDP010000001.1, read on the forward strand.
GCTTTAAAAACCGGCTCAAAAAGGTAAAATTCACTCGGTCGATAAAGAAGTTCTTGAACAGGAAATAATACGATAAACGGTGCGATAAAGCTTGAAATAAATAAAACGATAACAATTGCTACTTGTGTATGCTTACGATTCGTTTCCGTAGTAGCCATACTTGTACACCTCCTAAGTAAAACATGCCATGATAGTAACCTCTATTACTTTACACTATTTTCCAAAAATTTAAAATCGTTTTTTTATTTCCATCCTATAAAAAAATCAGCGCATCGCTTTTAACGATCCGCTGATTCTACTTTAACAGGGGTTGCATAAATACGCTCTTCCCCAATAAAAATGGACAATACGGCTTCCTTTCTCTTTCTAGAAATTTGTAGTACTTGCCTTACTGTCTTCTTTTCCTCTTTGTTCAATTGCAATTGGATTGGTTGCTCTAAACGGATAGCCAATTTATCGTTGACATTATACTTTCCCTTTTTCACAACGGTCTCCATATTATAGTTTTGCCATACCGCATTCGCTAAGCCGCGGTGAATATTCCAATCATCCGATTCATTTAACGTTACGACAATACATGTTTGCCCGTCTTTTTGAAAGGCAGTTGCCAGTGTTCGGCCGGCTACCTTTGTAAAACCAGTCTTGCCGGCAAAGGCCGTACCCGTTGCTGATTTTAACGAACTGACAGGTTGTTCCGTTTCATCGTCAACATCAACTGCAACACCTGAGCCTTCTCGTAATAGTCGATGTTTATTTTCCCATAGCATGCCGTTTACTGTATTGGCACGATATAGAACGGTAGAGGCAATTTTCTCAAAGGTTTTGTTTTGCAGCGCGATTCTTAACATCTCAGCAGTATCTCTAGCAGATGATAAATGTTCATCGTGATGCAAGCCGGACGGGTTCATAAAAACTGTATTGGTAAGTCCGGCAATAACAGCTCGTTCATTCATTAGTTTGACGAAGCCTTCTACCGAACCGCCAGCATGCTCGGCTAATGCTGTTGCTGCATCATTACCTGAGCGCAACATTAAGCCATATAACAATGTTTCAACCGTCACCTTTTCACCGGCTTGCAAGTAGATGGACGAGCCTTCTGCCATGGCAGCTCTTGGTGAAATGACCACTTCCTCTTGGAGATCACTGTTTTCAATAGCGACAAGAGCTGTCCAAATTTTCGTTAAGCTTGCAATTGGTAGCCGCTCATCACTATTAACACCAGATAATACGCGCCCCGTGTCGCCATCAAGCACAGCATAGCCGCTTCCACCTCTTGCCAAACTATTTTGCGGAAAAACTAACATTCCCACTACTAACATAAATACCATTAATCGTAGTAACCGTTGCAACAAGCCACTCCTTAATATAAGTGATAGATAAGTAGTTCTATAAAAATGAGGAAAGCGCTTAGCACTTTTCTTAAATTACTTCACACCGTTAAAAGTTTCTTGGAATTTGGTCATAAATAAATCTGTCTCTTGCTCTGTTTCACCATTTTCCTCTTCTGGTAATGGAGGCATTTCTTCAATACTATTTAATCCGAAGTAGTTTAAGAACTCCTTCGTTGTGCCATATAAAATCGCACGTCCTGTTCCCTCTGAACGGCCAACCTCTTTCACTAGCCCTCTCGAAGCGAGCGTTTGCAGTGGACGTTCACATTTCACACCACGTAAATCTTCAATTGCTACCCGTGTAATGGGCTGTTTATACGCTACAATGGCCAACACTTCTAAGGAAGCCTGAGACAATGATTGCGCAGTTGGATTTTCGACTAATTTTTGAATCGTATCTGCGAGTTCTGGCTTTGTAATTAGCTGGTAAACACCCGCCATTTCTTTTATTGTAATACCTCGATTGTCATCTTCCTCTAATGCTGTACGTAATGCAGCCATTGCATGTGCTACCACTTCTTCTGCTTCACTAAGTAGATGTGCTAATTGTTTTATTGTTAAGCCATCATCCCCTACAACAAATAATAAAGCTTCAATTCTACTCTGTAGGACTATTGTTTTCGTCATCATCCCATTCCTCCTTCTGTAATGTGACCGTTAGTTCTTCGAAATTACCGTCTTGCTCTACACTGACAATCTGACGTTTCATTAGTTCAAGTAATGATAAAAACGTTAAAATAAGTGTTGGTTTATCTTCATAGGGAAAAAGCTCGAAAAATGACGCACGTCCACCTGTGGAACGTAAAGAATGCACAACAGAACGCATTTGCTCTTTTACGGAGCGCTCTTGCCTTGCGACTGTTGTTTTCAATGGCTTCTTTAATTTTTTTCTGCGCATCAGCTTTTGGAAGGCACCAAGCATATCATAAATATTGACGTTCATATCGAACAATGCCATTTGTTCATCTGATGCTAAGCCCGATAAATCGGAAGGCGGTCTTGTAAACACCTGTGCTCTATCTGTCTCAAGCTCTTGTAGGTTGTTTGCTGCTTCTTTATATTTTTTATACTCTATTAAACGTTGTACCAGTTCCTCACGAGGGTCAGGTCCATCGATTTCTATTTCCGCATCCTCAAGCTCGCCTTCATGTATCGGTAACAACATGCGGCTTTTAATGGCCAATAGTGTAGCCGCCATCACTAAATACTCACTTGCCTCATTTAATTCTAGTACCTGCATGGCATGGATATGATCTATATATTGTTGCGTAATCTCAGCCATTGGAATATCATAGATATCAATTTCCAATCTGTGAATTAAATGCAATAATAAATCCAGAGGTCCTGAAAAGGCTTCTAACTTTACTTCATAAGACATTATTTTACCACCCTGACATTCAATGTTCTTTTAGTATAGTGGAAAGGAGTTCAAAATGCATCCACAGCACCATACTTTATTTATTGATTACTGTGCCTATTTCAATGGCAATAAGGATTTTTTTGAATGCCATGAAGTGCTTGAGGAATATTGGAAGGACATCGCGCCTGGCAATAAAAATCATCCCCTTGTTGGTTATGTTCAACTAGCGACAGGATTATATCATTGGCGTCGTGGCAACGCAACCGGTGCTTTCAAAATCTTACATAAAGCACGCAATAATTTTCAACTTAATAAAGGCCATGAATTTTTTAACGAAATCGACTACACAAAATTGCTTACACATGTAAACGCAACACTTGACAATATTCAAACAGGCAAGTCCTTTCAAGCTTTTCCATTACCACTAATGCCAGCCTTACAACAATTAGTGATGGCGCGCATACAACTGCTACCAGAAAGTAGCGCTGACTATCTTCTTCATAAACATATGCTACGTGATCGCTCACATATTCTTGCTGAACGCCAAGAAAGCAAACAAAGAAAAAGCAGACGTTAAATCTCGTCTGCTTTTTCATCCTCACAATGTATACACTTTTGTACAAACTCACGTGTTTCATCAGTTGCACGTACTTGTTCGTATTGACCAAGCTCCGCTACTTCTTGTAGCATTTCCTTTGCCACACCTTCTCCTCGATAAGAAGGAATGACCGAAACGTGTTGAATTGTTGCTGTATGATTATGCTCGTCTGTTACAAGCCCCACAATACCAACATATTCATCGTCTTTTTTCCATAAATATAAAACCCAATGATCATCATTTTCATAAGATTGGATTGTCTCTGTGAGCTTTTTTATGTCTTTTTCGTTAGGCATAAACGAGAGTAGCCCCATCGCTATTTTCTCGAAAGCTTTTTTATATCGAATTAACATATTTGTCTATTCCCTCTTTTTCTAGCTGTACATAATCTTTGACTATCCTACACGATTTGTACTATTACCGCAAGCCAATTTCTGTCTTACGAACCAGGGCCAAGAATACCTTTCGACGCTAACAGCCAATAGACAACGCCCCACAACAAAATAAAAGTCGACATGGACGCTAGTAATACCCATTTATTTTTTCTCAAATTTACTCACCCTTTTTTAGCGTTAACGGGAGATCATTTTGTACAATATCTTCATAACTTTCACGTTTAATGGCTAATTGATGCTGTCCATTTTCAACAAATACCACAGCTGGACGTGGTACGCGGTTGTAGTTACTCGCCATCGAGTAGCCATATGCTCCTGTACAGAAAATCGCTAGCACATCACCTGAAGCTGCTTGCTGTAATTTTGCATCGATAATCAATTTATCGCCTGATTCACAAAGCTTCCCAGCTACTGTGTACGTTTCTTCCTTTGGAGCATTAGCTTTACTAGCAATAACTGCTTCGTATTTTGCATCATAAAGTGCAGGTCGAATATTATCGCTCATACCGCCATCAACTGCAATATAGTTACGTACATCTGGTACTGTTTTTTGAGAACCGATAGTATAAAGTGATGTCCCTGCGTCACCTACTAGTGAACGACCTGGTTCAATCCAAATTTCCGGCATCGTTAAGCCTAGTACTGTTGCTTTATTTTTCACAACTGTAATCATATCCTCAACATATACTTGTGGCTCAAGCGGTGCATCTTCTTCTGTATAGCGAATTCCGAAGCCCCCACCTAAGTTTAGCACAGAACATGTAAAATTGTGAATTTTGTTCCAATCAGCAATTTTATCAATTAGTTTTTCGCCCGCTAAACCAAAGCCTGCTGTATCAAAAATTTGAGAGCCAATATGGCAGTGTAAGCCTAAAAGCTGTAAGTATTCATGTTGGAACGTTTGTTCAAATGCTTCATCAGCTTGCCCGTTATTTAGGTCGAAGCCAAATTTTGAATCTGCTTGCCCTGTCGTAATGAAATCATGCGTATGTGCCTCTACTCCTGGTGTGACACGTAATAAAATACGCATGTTTTGTTGACGGCGCTCTGAAATTTCTTTTAAAAGTTGAATTTCATAGAAGTTATCTACTACTATACAACCAATTTTAGAGTCAAAAGCGAGCTCTAATTCGGCAATGCTTTTATTATTGCCATGGAAGTGAATACGTTCTGCTGGGAATCCAGCTTTTAAAGCTGTAAATAGCTCCCCACCCGAGACGACATCCAATGAAAGATTTTCCTCTGCAGCTAATTGATACACCGCTACACATGCAAACGCTTTTGATGCATAAGCTACTTCTGCCTTTACGCCTAGTTTTTTAAATGTATCAATAAAACCGCGTGCACGTTTGCGAATAAGTGCTGTATCGTACACAAAAAGAGGTGTGCCGTATTCTTTTGCAAGCGCTAATGTGTCTACTTGTCCTATTGTTAAATGCCCATCTTCAGAAATTGCTTGTGTTCCATATAAATGCATCTGCATCTCTCCCTTTTTCACGTCTCCATTTGTGACAATTGTACCTCGTGTATGCAAGTCGTGCTTTCACACAATATTTCTTGAACTTCCATTGAGGCATTATTTTTATTTAGCTAGTTAGAAACCGTGGAACAACATAACCTTTTAATATCGATAACATCAAGCATTATCCAAGGTTATATTTTCCACAATTTCATAAACTTGTCGCTATCAAAAATAATTTTTTCAAAAATCACAAAATACTATAGGTGAACTTTATCACATGAAAAAAGTGAGTGCAACGGCTCCTATGATCTTTTTCGCTGTTTGGAAGCGACTACATATGGTCGTAGCGCATCTGACGTCATCGGGAAGCGAATAATAACACGCAGCATCGCAGTTGGGAAGAACGGAACGAGCGGCCATAAATACGGCGCTTGTAACGGACGTAATGAACATAGATACGTAAATAAAATAAACAAGCCGATAAATAATCCATCTGCCCCCCAAATACCTGTCATAAGCAGCAGGACAATTCTAAAGAGTTTAATGGATATACTTAGCTCGTAAGATGGAATGATAAACGTAAAAATAGCTCCTACTGCTGTATATAACACAACTTCCGATGAAAATACGCCAACGTCAATGGCAATTTGTCCAATGATAACCCCCGCTACTAACCCCATCGCAGTAGACAATGGTGTCGGGGTATGAATGGCGGCCATCCTTAAAAATTCAATCCCTATATCAGCAATTAAAATTTGCAGTAATATTGGAATATGAGATTTTTCTTGAGTTCCTAAAAATGACAAGGAATCCGGTAATAACGATTCTTGTGTCACAAATAAATACCACAAAGGTAATAATAATAAACCCATGATTGTCCCGAAATAGCGCATAAAACGAACAAAGGTCCCAACAGCTGGAGCTTGCCTGTATTCTTCAGCATGTTGCAATAAGTGAAAAATCGTCACCGGCACTAAAATAACAGATGGCGACGTATCCACCATGATGGCTACATGTCCTTCTAGTAAATGGGCCGCAACAATATCAGGTCTTTCTGTATAACGTACAAAAGGTATTGGGTGAAACTTTTGCTTAAAAAGCCATTCCTCTAAAGATTTATCGGCCATCGTCAAACCATCATGATTAATTTGACTAAGACGCTGTCGCAATTTATCGAGCATTTCCTCATTTGCAATATCCTTCATAAACGCAAGTGCGACATCGGTTTGACCGATTTTGGATATTTTATGTAGCTCGAAACGTAAATTACTATTGCGAATACGTCGACGCACTAAAGCAGTATTTTGTGAAATCCCTTCTGTAAAACCATCTCTTGAACCACGAATAACTTTTTCATTATCGGGTTCCTCAGGAGAGCGCCCCGGATAATTACGCAGCTCCGCAACATAACAATAACCACTTTTCGTGATAAATGTTACTTGGCCGCTCAATATAGCGAGTAAATAAGCTTTACGCTCTGTTTCCTCGGAACGACCATGAAAATTGAAAATTGTTTCAAAATATTCTTTTTCATCTTCAATATCGATATCTTCTTCAGGTAACATACTGGATAGTAATTGCGTGAGGGCTTCCCCATCTACAAGTCCACTAATGTATGCACAAAGAACCGGCAAATCTTTGACAAATAAATGCTTAATACCTACGTCAAATGATTCGCCGTCTCCAAATTGTTCTTTAAGAAAATCTTCGGCTTCTTCTAAGCTGTTAAATAGTTTATTTGTTGTCATGCTGTGTCACCATTTTCTTAGATGTCTTTTTCTACTCCATGTTCAACTGTGGCACTCGTGGCCATCCAACTTTTCAACTGCGCTAAAATCTTTTTCTCTAAACGTGATACTTGCACTTGTGAAATGCCAAGCCTGTTGGCAATCTCAGTTTGTGTACAATCAGAGAAATAGCGTAAATAAATAATAGACTGCTCTCGAGGATCGAGCCTTGTGAGCACTTCTTTTAACGGAATATATTCAAACGGCTGTTCAGACTTTTCATCCTTCATTTGATCCATCAATGTAATGGAATCCCCTTCACTTTCATACAATTGCTCATGTAAGGAAGCAGGATCCCTTAAAGCATCAGAAGCTGTCACGATTTCCTCTGTTGTGACACCTAGTACCTGCGCTAATTCTTGAATGGTCGGTGGATGCTCATTATTCTTGATAAATTCATCGGTTGCATGGCGTATTTTAAAGTTCAGCTCACGAATAGAACGGCTGACTTTCACCATGCCATCATCCCTTAAAAAGCGCTGTATTTCACCGATTATCATCGGCACCGCATATGTGGAAAATTTCACATCGTATGCTAAATCAAACTTATCTACAGATTTCATGAGCCCTATACAGCCAATTTGAAATAAATCTTCGAGCTCCACGCCCCTAGTTGTAAAGCGTTGGACGATGGACCATACAAGCCTCGTATTCCCTTCAATCATTCGTTTACGAGCTTCATGATCGCCCTGTTGTGAACGCGCAATTAAATCACGCATTTCCTCCTGTGACAAAAGCTTATCGGACGACTGTTCTATCGGCTTCACGATGGCAACCTCACATTACCGCCGTGCGAACCGAGTAAAATTTTTTCGTAAACGTTACAGTTGTACCTTGTTGCCATTGGGACATAACCGTCAACTGATCTGAAAAGCTATCCATAATGGTAAAGCCCATGCCGGAACGTTCCATTGCACTTTTTGTCGTAAATAACGGTTCCATTGCTTGACTCACATCTGCAATGCCAACCCCCTTATCCATTACAGACACAGTTACAATGTCATCCTCACGCTTTGCATGAACTGTCACGACCCCTTTTCCATCCTCTTCATAACCGTGGATAATGGCATTGGAAACCGCCTCAGAGACAACTGTTTTAAATTCTGATAGTTCATCAATTGTTGGATCTAATTGTGCGATAAAACCTGTTATAGCCACACGTGCTAATGCTTCATTTTCGCTGATTGCTAAAAAAGTTAATGTCATTTCGTTATCCATTTACAATCCCCCTAACTCGATCAATCGCTTCTTCCTCTGTTGCATCCATCATCCACTGACCTAAGCCTGAAAATTGAAATACTTTTCGCATTGTCGGCGATGGATTCAATAAAATTGTTCGTCCAGCGACTGCTTCTAACTCACGCATGCGACCAAGCACAAGACCTACCCCTGAACTATCCATAAACGATAGTCGCTCAAAATTCCAAATGATGGTCGTTACTGCGCCTTGAAAAATTGCTGTAGAAATTTTAGCCCGAATTTGCTCTACTGCATGATGATCGAGCTCCCCAAATAAACGTATAACCACTGTCTCTTTCGTTACCATCTCTAATTGAAAATGCATGAACATCGCCTCCTCCTCGTGCAATTCCACATTCCTTTTACCAAATCCTTGCGCCTGACAGAACTAGTGCAAAGTCTCTCGAAATAGTGTCAAATCGACATTCTTATTGCATTTAGGTTAAGTGCAGTATGGGATAAATAAAAAGGTTTTAAACGTGGTCTACTTTTTTTGTCAGCGGTACAATGTAGTGCGCTTTTTTATGTAGTTTTTCGCTAAAATAACGGCCAAACAGCAAAAGAAAAAGTGCTAGATTGACCGCAGTCAATCTAACACTTTTTAGCTATGTCATTGAAGGTCGTACAAATAGCACTGCTATCTACGCGAACATCAACAAGCGTATTCTTCTATTTCTTAGGCAATTGTATAAGCTTGCTGTACTTTTTCGACAGTTTCTTCACTAATGGCGCTGTTTGAGTAAAGGTAAGCAATTGTTTCACCCGCAGTTACACGGTCACCTTTTTTCGCAACAAGCTGAATACCAGCGTCGTAATCTAGTGCCGATTCCTTCGTTAAACGACCAGCACCAAGACTTACACTGGCTTCACCAATCATCAACGCATTAATCGTCTCTACAACGCCCTCTGACGCTGCTGTTACTGCGATTTTATGCGCTGTGTCATTTTGCACTATATCCGCTAAATCGCCGCCCTGTGCCACGATAAACTCCTCAAACTTCGCTGCTGCTGAGCCATCTTCCAACACCTTTTTCACAGCAGTTAGCGCTGTTGCTTCATCGACACCAGCCGCAATTTGATACATAAGCGAAGAAATAATAATGCACTCTTCAAGTAAATCAGCGTGCGTCTCCTCTAAGCGACCTTGTAGTAAAGCATAAGCTTCTACTACCTCAAGCTTATTACCAATCATTTTTCCTAGTGGATTATCCATATCACTAATATGCGCGACTACTTTACGTCCTAATTTTTCACCGATTGCTGTCATAGCTTCAGCTAATTTTTTCGCTTCTTCTTCTGTCTTCATAAATGCACCAGAGCCACATTTGACATCTAATACAATGCCATCTGCACCACTTGCAATTTTTTTACTCATAATTGACGCAGCAATTAACGGAATGGAATCGACAGTACCTGTAACATCGCGCAAAGCATAAAGTTTTTTATCTGCTGGCACGAGATTGCCCGTTTGACCAGCAACGGCAATTTTGTGTTTATTGACATTGTCGATAAATTCTTGGGAAGTTAACTCTGTTTTCAAACCTCGAATAGATTCTAATTTGTCAATTGTACCACCTGTAATACCAAGACCTTTACCGCTAAACTTCGCCACTGGAATGCCTAGCGAAGCAATGATTGGTGTGACGATTAACGTTACTTTATCGCCGACACCACCTGTAGAATGTTTATCGATTTTAAAGCCTTCAATTGAAGTTAAATCAATGACATCCCCTGATTCAATCATTGCTTTCGTTAAATAAAATGTTTCTTCATCTGTCATACCGATTAAGCGAATCGCCATTAACAAAGAGCTTGCCTGATAATCTGGAATAGAGCCTGTTGTATAGCCTTCGACAAAATATTGGATTTCTGCCTGCGAAAGCTCTTGCCCTTGTTTTTTCTTTTCAAATAGTTGCACCATATTCATGGAAAATTCCTCCTTATTTTAAATCATTTAAGAAACTTTTACCGAATGGTGGTGCTTCTACATTGAAGTTTTCAGCGACAGTTGCAGCAATATCTGCAAAAGTCTCACGTAGAGCTAGCTCGCTACCACCTTTAAAACGTGGCGAATAGACAATCAATGGTACATATTCACGAGTATGATCCGTACCAGGGAATGTTGGGTCATTACCATGGTCAGCTGTAATCATCAATAAATCGTCTTCTGTCATTGCTTCTAAAATTTCAGGCAGACGTGCATCAAATTCTTGCAGTGCATGGCCGTAGCCTAGCGGATCACGACGATGGCCAAAATTGGCATCAAAATCTACTAAGTTTAAGAAGCTCATGCCGTGGAAATCGCGACGTGCCACTTGTGCAAATTGATCCATACCATCCATATTATTTTTTGTACGCACGGCATCTGTAACACCTTCACCATTGAAAATATCAGAAATTTTTCCGATAGCAATTACATCTAACCCAGCATCTTTTAATGCATTCATTGTTGTGCGTCCAAAAGGTTTTAATGCATAGTCATGACGATTCGGTGTGCGTGTAAAATTACCTGGCGTGCCGATAAATGGACGTGCGATTACGCGTCCTACTAAATATTCGGGCTGTAATGTCAACTCACGTGCAATCTCACAAATTTTATAAAGTTCGTCCAGTGGAATGATTTCTTCATGTGCAGCAATTTGTAGTACAGGATCGGCAGATGTGTAGACAATAATTGCCCCTGTGTCCATATGCTCTTGCCCAAAATCATCAATTACTTGTGTACCACTTGCTGGCTTATTACACAGTACTTTGCGACCTGTACGTTGTTCAAGCTCTGCAATTAGTTCAGCAGGAAATCCTTCTGGATACACTTTAAATGGTTTATCAATGTTAAGACCCATGATTTCCCAGTGACCTGTCATTGTATCTTTCCCTACAGATGCTTCTTGCATTTTACCGTAGTAAGCTTTTGGTGCTTCTACTGCTTGCAGTCCTTGAAGTGGCTCGATATTCGCTAAGCCAAATGACTCCATATTGGGCATTGTAAGCCCATTCATTTTTTCAGCGATGTGGCCTAACGTGTGTGCGCCAACATCTCCAAATTTAGCTGCGTCTGGTGCCTCACCAATACCAACTGAATCCATTACAACGACATGGATTTTTTTAAATGGTTTATTCATAATTGTTGCCTCCTAATCTCACGACTCCATTTTACCAAAAACAAGTGAAAGGATAAAGGTCAGACATCCGACTAAGATAAATATTTATTCTTTTATACTAAAAAAAGACTTTATCCATCCCTTATTTCTCTATTAAGCCCGTGGATGGTACTGCTTGTATACTTCTGAAAGTCTCGTCTTACTTATATGTGTATAAATTTGAGTTGTAGAAATATCTGCATGTCCTAGCATCTCCTGTACTGCACGTAAATCCGCGCCATTTTCCACTAAATGGGTAGCAAACGAATGCCGTAACGTATGGGGTGTTAACTCATGCTGGATGCCTGCCTTTAATGCGTGCTCCTTCATTAATTTCCAACAACCTTGCCTTGTTAAACGTTTTCCACGTTGATTTATAAAAAAAGCATCTGTTTTGGGATACTTTCCTTGTAATGTTCCTCTTGCGCTATCTAAATAAACACCCAGTGCAGCAAGAGCACTTTTCCCTAGTGGAATGATGCGCTCCTTGCCTCCTTTGCCAAAGACACGCACAAAGCCCATTGTTAGATGGATATCAGCTAAATCTAGTGCAATTAGCTCACTAATACGCATCCCTGAACCATATAGCAGCTCTAGCATCGCCACATCACGAATGCCTTGAGGCTTAGTGCGATTCGGCACTGCCAGTAACGCTTCAATTTCTTCTATGGACAGGATATTTGGAAGTTTTTGCTCAATTGTCGGCATTTCTAAATGCACAGTTGGATCTGTTTCTGTTCGTTTTTCTCGAAGTAAAAATTGGTGGAAACTACGAATGGAAGAAATATGACGCGCAATCGTTCTGCTCGTCTTCCCTTGCATGCGCAGTTGCTCAAGATGGCGTAATATCGTTTGGCGCTCAACAAGTCGGAAATCTGTCATCCCTTCCGCTTCTTGCAAATAATGCACATAATTCTCTAAGTCTTGGCGATAGGATGCTAATGTATTATCAGATAGTTGCCGCTCCACCTGGATAAAATGGATATAATCCTCTATTGCATATTGAAATTCATTCATCATAACGCCCCCTCACTGTCAATTATTCTCTATTTTAGCACGCATATAAAAAAAGTGCGAAAGGGCTCTCGTTCGCTTAAAATCAATCTAGCATAATTAAAATTTCTTAAAAAACGAAAAAAAACAAGAAACTGCCTAATGTAATCTACACGTAAGATTTCATCAGACAGTTCCTTGTTATTGTTCTTCGTTCGTTTCGTCGTTTTTATCATGACAACGCCAGCAAATACCGTGGAAGGTAAGTCGGTGATCTTTTATGATAAAGTTCCAACGCTTCTCCACAACGGCTTCCACATCTTCAAGTAAATCTTCTTGAATTTCATCTACAGCACCGCATTCGATACAAACCAGATGATGGTGGAAATGTGCGGCTCCTTCTTGGCGTAAATCATAGCGTGATACGCCATCACCAAAGTTAATTTTGTCGACGATTTTAAGCTCTGTTAGTAATTCTAATGTTCTATAGACAGTAGCCAGACCAATCTCCGGAGCCTTTTCTTTTACTAAAAGATAGACATCCTCTGCACTTAAATGGTCCTCTTCGTGCTCTAGCAAAACAGCAACTGTTGCTTCTCGCTGCGGCGTCAGCTTATAACTAGCACTATGCAACTGTTTTTTAATACGATCAATACGGCTTTCCATGTGACGCCCCCCTAAACTCATTTCATTATACCAAAGGAGTAAATCCTATTACAAGATAGTGAATAGATTTCCAAAAAGCTTTTAACTTTTGCTTCTTTTGAACGTATTTCATACTTTATTTCAGTACATACGATATAACGATAAACTCAGCAACTATTATGATGAAAAAAGCGATAAAATTCAACAAAATTGTCCGTCCATTCGACTTTTTCCCGATTTTTCGCTTTGACCAGGAAGGAACTAGTAAATTGCATAATACTAGCAACAATATACAATAGATAAGCTGAAATGGAAACCACCAAATCGTATATAGCCAAAAAGCTTCAAGTTTTTGTAGTAAAAAAACCGAGCTAAATCCAAAAAAAGTTGCGCGCATTGCGACAGTAACACGTACTAACACTTTTAAGACGCTATGCGTTGCAAGTAATAGTACAATACCGACTGAAGCGGCGACAGGTAGCACTAAACGAAAAATAGATTGCCTGTCCACATCTGCTAACCGAGGTTCTATAAACAAAATAAAAGGCTCTGCATTCGCCCCTCCAATAATATGAAAGCAGATGACGCCACAAACGAAGCTCACTGCAACAATAGATGCGTGATAAAATAGAGAAACCGTACGAGACATAAGCATGCTCCTTTTCTATCAAGGTTTGTACAGCTTATGCTCGTCCGCTTCTATTATGCTAAACTTTATTTTTCTTGTTGCAATGCCAACCAAAGTACTGCAAATGCTGTCTTCGCGTCATATATGCGCCCATCAGCGACCATCTCTTGTGCCTCTTCCAACGAAACTTCTAGTAATTCGACAAATTCATCCTCATCTAGCTCAGCACTATTATCAATTTCATAGAGATCCGTTGCGACAAATAGATGAATCACTTCATCTGCAAAGCCCGGTGAAGTGGCAAAGGCTTGTAAATACTTGAATTGATGCGCACCATAGCCTGTCTCTTCTTCTAATTCTCGACGTGCAGTATAGATTGGCTCTTCGCCTATTTCAAGTTTTCCAGCAGGAATTTCTACAATGGAACGCTCAAGCGCTTTACGAAATTGCTCGACCATTACGAGCTTCCCTTCGTTGGTAATGGCAATGATTGCGACTGCTCCCGGATGTTTAATGATTTCACGCTTTGCTGACTTACCATTCGGTAATGTCACATCATCGACTTGTAACTTCACGATTTTCCCATCATAAATAGATGTTGTTTGTGTTGTTTTTTCTTCAAACTTTTTCATTGCCCATAACCTCGCTTGTTCTTCAGATATGTTCATTGTACCATTACAAGTAGAGAAATCGAAGGAGGGCATTCGTATGAAAAAAAGACAACTTGGCTCAAGTAATTTATTTATCTCGGAGATTAGTTTAGGAGGTATGTCTCTTTCGACAGATAAAAATACAGCAGCATCCATTATCGATATGGCGCTAGATGCTGGCATTAACTACATTGATACAGCTGATTTATATGATTTTGGTGCCAATGAACAATTAATTGGAGAAATTTTAGGCAAACGTCGACAAGATATCATCGTTGCAACGAAAGTAGGCAATCGTTGGACAGAAGGTGTGGATGGCTGGCATTGGGATGCCTCCCCTTCTTATATTAAAGAAGCGGTACATCAAAGCCTAAAAAGACTCGGTACAGATTATATTGACGTCTATCAGCTACATGGCGGCACGCTTGAGGATGATTGGGATGGCATAATCGACACATTTGAAAACTTGAAAAAAGACGGTGTCATTCGACAATACGGCATTTCTTCCATTCGACCTAATGTGCTGAAACGTTTTTTACCGACGAGCACGGCACAAAGTGTCATGATGCAGTATAGTGCGTTAGACCGTCGCCCGGAGGAATGGCTAGATTTTATTGCACAGGAAGGGGCTTCAGTTGTTACACGCGGCACCGTTGCAAAAGGTTTACTAACAACAAGCTGGCAAGAACGATTGCAACGTGTCAATGGCTATCAAACATATGCTAAAGATGAATTAACGAAGACATTAAGCGACTTAGCACAGCATTATGGCGATTTACTTACACTAGGGCTAGCCTTCAATCTAAAGGAACATGCGATTGCTTCAACCGTGATTGGTGCTAGTTCACAGGAACAACTTGCTCAAACACTAAAAGCCTATGAAAAAATAGGTGCTATTGAGAATTTTGACGTAGCGAATACGCTAACTAAAGCGGAGCAATACACAGACCACCGATGAAAAAATGGTTGATTTTACTACTACTTTTAGTGATTCTCGCTATTTCCTCTAGTATGACCTACGAACAACAGTCGATACTTCCTGAGCTAGAGGAATTACTCGCTAATAAGCCCTTCGAAGCGCAATTGTCGGTATTAAAAATTCCTTATTGGGATACCGTTGTATCTGTTGAAGAACGAGGCTACTTTGAATTTGTCGAATTTCTTATTCGAAAATTTACGCATTTTGCAGGATTTGGTTGTATAGCACTTGGCATCTATTTTGCATGGGGTAAACGTCGTTTTGCCGCGGGTGTTGCCATTGCCTTTACCGCAGTCATCGCAATGCTTGATGAATTCCGCCAAAGCTTTACACCTGGACGGACAATGAACGGGCAAGATGTCTTAGTAGACACTGCAGGCGCAATTGTTTTTATTAGCATCGTCTTAGCCGTTAAGAAAATACGTAAGCTTAGAAGTAAATAGTTTCTTGAGTTAGTGGCGATTCTGCCGAGGTTGGTGGCGATTTCGAGTATTTTTGTGGCGTTTCTCCATGTTTTTGTGGCGATTTCCCCAAGATTACCAGCGATTCCAGGCATTCTAGCGGCGATTCCCAAGCATTAACTAGAAAACAGTGAATCTTATAAGAGATTCACTGTTTCTACTAACAAGACTAAAATTTCGAGCCTTTGTCACCATATTCATTTAATAATTCTTCGAACGTTTTGTTCTTCTCGCGTTGCTTGCGCTCAAAAGCTAGCTGTGCTTGACGCTCTTCTTCTGCCGCCTGCTCTTTTGCCGATAAATCTTGTTTCGCTGCTTTTAACTTTGCTAACACATCGCCACCAAGCTGGTCTGCTAATGTAACAGCTTCTTGTTTCGGTAAATTTGCTGTGAAACGATCATCTACACGCTGTTGTTGTTGTTTACGTTTTTTTCCCATACTTTCACCTTCTTACTTACATTAAGGGCGTTGTACAACTGTCGCTACCCCTTGTCCACCACCGATACATAATGTGGCAAGGCCCGTTTTGGCATCACGCTTTTCCATCTCATGAAGAAGTGTGACTAAAATACGTGCACCACTTGCACCAATAGGGTGACCTAGCGCAATTGCGCCCCCGTTGACATTTAGTTTATCATGATTAAAGCTAAGTTCGCGATCGACAGCAATTGATTGTGCTGCAAATGCTTCATTTGCTTCAATTAAATCTATCTCTTCTAAAGTGACGTTGGCCTTTGCTAACGCTTTTTTCACCGCTGTTACTGGACCCGTACCCATAATGGCAGGATCTACACCGGAACTCGCATTCGCTGAAATGACTGCCATTGGCTTGATGCTTAACGCAATCGCTTTTGCTTTTGACATTACTACGACTGCAGCCGCACCATCGTTAATGCCAGATGCATTCGCTGCTGTCACCGAGCCGTCCTTTTTAAATGCAGGGCGTAGCTTCGCTAATGACTCAGCAGTCACACCTGCACGAGGAAACTCATCTTGCGCAAATATAATTGCATCGCCTTTACGTTGTGGAATTGTCACAGCGACGATTTCATCATTAAATTTGCCAGCAGCTATCGCCGCTTCGGCACGTTGCTGCGAACGCGCTGCAAAATTATCTTGCTCCTCACGTGTAATATCATACGCATCGCATAAATTTTCCGCCGTAATGCCCATATGATAATCATTAAATGCACACCATAAACCATCATGAATCATTGTATCTACTACTGTTTGATCGCCCATACGGAAGCCTTCACGTGCATTTTTTAAAACATACGGTGCTTGGCTCATATTTTCAAAACCACCCGCAACTATGATTTCCGCATCACCGGCTAAAATTGCCTGTGCTGCTAGATGTACGGCTTTTAAACCTGAGCCACATACTTTATTAATTGTTAAAGCAGGCACTGCATGCGGTAATCCCGCAGCTATCGATGCTTGACGCGCCGGATTTTGTCCAAGCCCCGCCGATAAAACATTCCCCATAATGACTTCATCGACTTGCTCACCTGCTACGCCAGCACGCGCTAATGCCTCTTTAATGACGATACTGCCAAGAGTTGTTGCAGGCACATCCTTTAATGTTCCCTGGAATGAACCAATTGCAGTACGTACAGCACTAACAATTACTACCTCGTTTGTCATAACCATTCTCCCCTTTTCCCCGTTCAAAAATCAACACTGCATGCATATGCTACTAGCAGATATGTATATTTTAACAAATGTTTTGACGATTTTCGATAACAGATATATTCGCACGTTTTCAACAGTTGATGTAAAATGTTGTCGTGTTTTAAACATTGATAGTTGGGAACATTACAAATAGAAAAGTGCATTTGCTTAAAGGTGAATGCCTAGATATAACAGAAACAGGGCGTGGAGGTGTTGAAGATGAAAAAGAAAATGCTTTTATTTTCAGGTATTACAACAACGCTGGCCGCTGCAGCAACGGGGTTGTTCGGCTTTGCGCTTTCCAATAAATTGATGTACATTCAGCAAAAGGACCCCGAATTTATTCGCGAACGAGAAACAACGGCTAAACGTTTCGACGAAGCTTGGTACAATAAAAATTTTAAATGCGAATTAAATATTGACTCACCGAATGGCTATTCTATCCGGGGCATCATGTTTCAACCACTGCAAACGAATAACACCATGATTATTTGCCATGGGGTGACCGAAAATAAAATTAACTCAGTGAAATATGCACGCCTTTTTGAACGTCTAGGATATAACTCCGTTATTTTTGACCATCGAAGACACGGGGAATCAGGTGGCAAAACAACAAGCTATGGTTATTACGAAAAAAATGATTTGGATGCTGTTGTTAAAACGGTGAAAGCGATGATTGGTGATAATGCCATTCTCGGTATTCATGGTGAATCAATGGGAGCGGCAACGATGCTGTTGTATGCAGGTACCGTTGAAGATGGTGCTGATTTTTATATAGCAGATTGTGCCTTTTCTGATTTTTCGATGTTGCTGAAACAAATTGCGAAAACAGAATTTAAATATGGCTCCATAATCCCGATTCGATTCGCAGATTTTTTTATTCGACTACGCGATGGTTACTCATTCAAAAGTGTTACCCCATCCGAAGCTGTAACACATATTGAAAAACCGATTCTTTTTATCCACAGTATTCCGGATACCTTTATTCCCGCTTCCATGTCACTCGATTTATATAATAAAAAGACAGGGCCTAAAAAATTAAAGCTTTTTGACAAAGGTGCCCATGCACAATCCTTTAATGAAAATATGGCTGAATATGAGGATCTAATACATGACTTTTTAGACAATTTTATTTATCAAAAAATCCATTACGATTCTTCCTCATCCAATGTAATTCCTTTTCATCGCTAAAAATAGGCGACAACCAATGATGAATGGACAGCAACTACAAAGCAAAAAAGTGTTAGATTGAGGAGATCAATCTAACACTTTTTATTATTCAGCAAAAACAATATGCCATTCATCACGCTTGGCTAAAAATTCTTTGGCAAGCGCTTGTGCCCCTTCAAGACTATGGCTTGCTGCCCAACCGCATTGCACTTCATTACATGCAGGTACTGCTGTTGCTTGCGTCACATCTGTAAAAGTTTTTTCCAAAATCGTTAGCAAATCTTCATAATCATTATGATTAATCAACGATACATAAAAGCCTGTTTGGCAACCCATTGGACTAAAATCAACGATATGGTCGGAATAATTGCGGATAATGTCAGCTGATAAATGCTCTAATGAATGGAGTGCTGGCATTTCCATATGCTCTTTATTAGGTTGTTTGAAACGAATATCGTATTTATAGACTTCATCCCCACTTTTTCCTACTTTCACACCTGCTAAACGAACATAAGGTGCTTGTACTTTCGTATGATCTAAATCAAAACTCTCCACGTTTGTTTTTTCACGTTCCATTGCTAACAGCTCCTTTTCTTACAATACTAACTATTATACCTAGATTTCTATGAAATGTGTAAATTTTTGAAATAGAATGAAAACTATTGTTTCTAGTGAAAAAAATTTTTTCATTAGTTTCTTAACTAGTAAGCAACTACCCTTTTTATTGTAGGTTTTATCTTGTAAAAAAATTTTTCTCGCTATTTGTCAAAAAAATTTTCTGTATTTACTAACTTTTCTTGTAATAGTAGTATCATAGCAGTTTCACCTTTCTAGATCGCTGAAACCAATGGATGCGGGGGAACCACATTTGTATGGATGAACATTCCATCCAAGGGGTGAATCCTTTTATTAGGTAGGGCTACTCAATGGCCCGAATCCGACAGCTAACCTCGTAAGCGTTAAATGAGAAGGAAGATGGATGCTTGTACTTTTTGACAAATATGTAGCGATAAGTCCTAATGGCTCATTGATACTTATAATCAATACAACCTACCAGATCCCCATCATTACTTTTTACTGCATTAGAAAGCATATTGAAACAATCGTGACCAACATGATGTCAGAGCTAATTGAAAACGGATTCAATATTCTCCATCATAATGCCTCGATGACTAAGTAAAAATGGAGGAAACCAATATGACTACTCAACAAGAGAACAAAGGCATCTTTTATGGATGGTGGATAGTAGTGGCATGTGTTGTCATTATGACATTTATGTATGCACCAATTATTAATTTAGTTTCACTTTATACAGTCCCAGTAACGGAAGAATTGGGCATTGGCAGATCAGAATTTATGACGTACTATACGATTATGGCTTTAGTGGGAATGGTTTTCTGTCCGATTGCAGGAAAGCTAATGAGAAAGATGGATATTCGTCTTTATTTAACGATATTTACTGTGCTTGGCACCCTTTCTTATATAGGGTTTTCATTTGCCACAACAGCGATGCACTTTTATTTGTATGCAGTGCTTATGGGAGCCGCTTTAGCTGGGGCTGCACTAATTCCTACGCCGGTCTTAATAACCAATTGGTTTAACGAAAAACGCGGTTTATGTTTAGGGATTGCACTGGCAGGAAGTGGTCTTGGTGGTGTTATCTTGAGTCCAGTCATTAACTGGCTTATTACCGATTATGGTTGGCGTAGTGCTTACTTTATTACGGGCATCACAATGCTCGTGTTAATCGTACCTATTTCTATTTTTATTATTCGATTTAAACCAGCAGATATCGGGCTTGTTCCGCTAGGCGAAGTAAAAAACTTAACGCCTTCTTCACAAATACTAGAGGGGCTTTCACAAAAAGAGGCATTTCGTTCTATCTCATTTTGGGCTCTTTGTGCAGCGATTGTCGTTGGTGGGATTGTCGTAAACGGTATGATTATTAACCTCGCGCCCTATTTAAAAGATATCGGTGGCACACCACAACAAGCGGCCATATTACTATCTTTAGGCTCCGCCATGGTCATCGTAGGAAAATTATTAATTGGGCGTCTCTATGATAAATTAGGAACAATCACAACGTTAGTAATTATTTGTGCTTCTGGTTTAGTCAGCTTCCTATTTTTGATGAAAGGTAACCTATTAATACCAGGTATTTTGTATACAATATTTACTGGCTTTGGTGCAACGGCTGTTACTGTAACACCGGCTTACCTAACATCCTCACTCTATGGTGAAAAAGAATATAGTGCGAAATTTGGCATCGTCTCATTATTTTCAACATTAGGTGCAGCACTCACACCAATCGTGTCAGGAGCCATTTATAATATTAATCATTCATATGGCTTACTGCTTAATGTTTTAATTGTCCTTTCAATTGTGTTATTTGTATTGTTTATCATTGCCATTAAAACGAAACCTAAATCGATTGCCACTTCAGACGCAATGGAATATAAATTAGAAAACTAAATCTTAGTTGTTACATTAGACTTTTACTCATACAAAGTAAGCCGCAAACATTACTGTTGCGGCTTACTTTCGTCTGCATGAAATCCATTTTCCTACAACGGAAATCCAAATTCTAAACTACTTGGTATATTAAATAGCAACGTGATCACAAGACTGATTGTCAATAATATTATCATAGGCTTCCACTGTAATGTCCAATCACTCTTTTTCATTACTAACAATTGATTAATAAAATGCAAAAACATCACTAGTAACAACACTACAACAAACTGTAATAAAAAATGCATCGTTGTCCCCACCCTCTCTACAACTGAATAGTCTCTCTTTATATCGGACGAGGCGAAGTCTTATCGACCATTCATCTGCGTAATTCGACTCTATTTCTTTTGACGGCATTTCTTCAAAAGGATGTGGTAAATACTACCGCTCACGAAAAAGGGTGCGTCTTAAAGTTAAGACACACCCTTTTTCTAACTTCACTCAATATAGTCATTAATACTACTTAACATTTTGATAGCTTGTCACATCTTCATCTAACAAGAAGTTTGTGCCACGTTTTTTCAAAGCTGTACCAAAGAATATTGCTGTAATAATCAATGCGGCTAAAATTCCAACAGCATTCGAAAATGCAACATCCTGTCCGAATCCCATATTTGGTTCATAAATAATATAGCTGAATACCATACTTGTCATAAATGAAGCTGGTATCGTTGCAATCCAATGGTTTTTACGGTCCAAAAATAAATACATGGCCGCTACCCATAAGGCAATTACTGCTGTTACACCGTTTGCCCATGAGAAATAACGCCATAAAAGATTAAAGTCTATTTTCGTTAACACATATGACATGGCGAATAATGGGAAGGCAACCCATAAACGACTAACTAATTTTGCTTGACCAAATTTGAAATAATCAGCAATAATCATACGAGCTGCACGAAACGCTGTATCACCGGATGTAATAGGCAGCACGATTACGCCTAAAACTGCTAAAGTTCCCCCAATTGAACCGAGCATAAGAATAGATGCCTCGCTTACTACAGCTGCAGGTCCACCTGCTGCCAGCATTTCATTTAAACCACCATATCCTCCAAATAGGCTCATTGCAGCGGCCGCCCAAATCATCGCAATAATTCCTTCAGCAATCATCATACCATAGAAAATTTTACGTCCTTCTTTTTCTCTTTTAGTTGTACGAGAAATGATTGGCGTTTGTGTCGCATGGAAACCAGATAATGCTCCGCATGTAATTGTAAAGAAAATTAATGGAAATATCGGTAAATTAGCAGGATGCATATTCTCAAATGTAAGTTCTGGAATTGATGAACCTTTTACGATCATACTAATACCAATTCCAAATGCTGAAATCACTAATAACGCTCCAAAATAAGGATAGAATCGACCGATAATTTTATCAACTGGAAGTAAAGTTGCTAAAATATAATAGATAAAAATTACCGCTACAATAATACTTAACGCAATTTTGCCGTCCATTAAATTATTTATTAACATTGCAGGTGATGAAACAAACACAGTCCCAACTAGAAGGAGCAATAAAAGTGCAAAAATATTGACTACATGTTTCATAGCTTTTCCTAAAAACTTCGCTGCAAGCTCAGGTAAATGGGCTCCTTTATTACGAATAGAAATCATACCTGTCAAATAATCATGAACAGCACCGGCAAATATACATCCAACTACTATCCATACAAATGCAACAGGACCATATAAAGCACCTACAATAGGACCAAACACAGGTCCAGTACCCGCAATATTCAGTAGCTGAATTAATGAATTTTTAGGTGTAGACATTGGTACATAGTCTACACCGTCTGCATTTACATAAGCTGGGGTAGGGCGCTCATCTTTAGGAATGAATACTTTTTCAACAAACTTCCCATAAGTAAAATAACCTACAATTAAAATCACTATACAAGTTATAAAAGTTATCATTTAAATTCCTCCTTATATAACATTATTAGTATTTTAATAAGATTTTTTATAAAAAAATAAACTATACCGATAAGCTACAACAATCGCGTAATTATTTATAGTTATGTTATGTGGCTAAAAAAAATCACTCCTTTTTTACTAACTTTTTCATATGACCTAAAACAGAAAAGTATTTCTAAGCCACATGCTAATAGAACATCCCCATCGTTCTTTCGTTTCTAAATCGGGAAATCGATTTCCAAATAACCATTATCACCTATATTTAAAAGGATGGTGATAACAACGCTAAGTGAGACAAGTATCAACATAGACTTCCACTGTATGTTAAACTCGTACTTTTTAATCCAAAGCAATTGATTTATATAATGAAAGAACAATACAAATAGCAACACAACAATAAATTGAAATAAATAATGTATCATTGCCACCATCCTTTACAAGTAAAATCGCCATGTATAAGTGTTATGGTTTAGGTTGATATTTCATCTCTTGTTATTCTAAAATTCGCGCTACCTATTAGTTGTTATAATTGAAATCTTTCTCTTCAATCACCTCACTTCTTCGTTGCTTTTGTATTTTTTATAATAAAAAAAGTTGCCTTTTTTGTAAATATGCTTAATTTACTGAATTTTTTATTATTTTCACTGTCTCTCATTCTTTTAAATCTATTACTCGCTCCCTTTTTGACCATTCTATACAGGAATTTTCCAATCTCGATTCGCTGATGTGCCTAAAAAATCATCTGCGTAATTCGATTCTATTTCTTTTTGTGGGAATTTCTTTAAATACCATTGTTTCATTAGCACATAGTAAATGATTGCCGATAAAGGGAAACCAACGAAATACATATAATCAATAAAGACAATCGCGAGGATACTACTAATGAGCCATGCAAGTATACCAGCCAAGTTTACGCCTCTATGGAATGTAAATTGTCCGTCCTGCTTATACAAATCTTGGACATGTAAACGGCGCTTGCGCAGGATATAGTAGTCGCAAATCATAACACCTGCTACAGCCGACATAATGGCGCCAGAGTACCCTAAGAAACGGAATAACTGCTCTAAAATAATCCATGGTTGAAACAATGTGCCGATAATCCCCGCTAATATTACACACCATGTATAGGACAAATGAATACGTGCGCCGGCATTGACAAACGTTAACGACGCCGGAATTAAATTAGACGCAGTATTCGTTGACCATTGCGCCAATATAACGAGCAATAAAATCATTACCATCACCCAACCCGTTGCTATTTGTTGCACGACTTCAATCGGATTCCAGTTGCTAGTGGCTAAAAAACTAACGGCACCAATAATACCGATAAAGGTTTGAACAGTTGGTAACGCTAATAAGTGAGGAATATAATTATTTTTATTGCGCCGGAACCAATTGCGCTCATTGGCTGGTGCTTTTACGTAACGCGTAATATTCGGAATATCTACAGCAAGCAAAGACCAAAAGCCCATATTCGCGGCCATAATGAGCAACCATGTCGTTTCAGCAGAACTACCTTCATACGTAAAAATATTTAACCCCTCTTCAGTAGCAATGCTCGATATTTTTACAAAAATCCAAATCGAAATTAATATAATGGAAGGCGCGGCAATCACAGCAAATCGATCGATTGCTTTAATACCAATAGCCGTATTCGCTATTTGCACAGCTGCAAATACAACATACCAGACAAACCAAGAATCAAAGCCTGTTAAATCTGCTACGATATAGTTGATGGCTGTGGCCCCAAGATACGTTTGAATACCAAACCAAATACAAGCAACAATCCCCCTTATTAACGACGGTATATGTACCCCTACTGTGCCAAAAGGTGCTCTTAGATAAGCCGCAAACGATAAACCATGTTCAATACCAATATCTCCGGTTAAACTAGCAACAATGGCGATTAGTACATTCGCAATAAAAATAGCACCTGCTAATTGCCAAAGTGTCATGGATTCAATACCATTAGCGCCAATTTGGAATGTGGCAATAATAACAGCCATCCCCACCCAAATATTAAAAAATCCTAGCCCTGTAATAATGCGATGCTTTCTTAAAGTGGGCACGATATCCTTTGTGATTAATGTGTTACGTTTCATAAAACTCCCCCCTAATTAAAACTTTATTCGCTTGCATGAAAAACGACTTTATTTAAATCTCTTAAGTAAGGTACTTCTCTTCGTTGTTGAATTACTCGTTGTAAATCAATTGTTGCGACGATGCATTCATTTTCCTGTACTGCTTCGACTAAAACTTTGCCCTGTGGATCAATAATTCTACTTTTCCCACAAAAATGCGTTGACTGTTTTTCAAGTCCCGAACGATTAGCTGCTATAACGTAACAGCCATTTTCGATTGCTCTTGCTTTACTTGCAATATCCCAGACGTAGTAACGCTGTTCGCCAAATGCCGAAGGGTAGATAAGGACATTGGCGCCTTGTAACGTTAATATTCTGGCACCTTCCGGAAAGCCAATTTCATAGCAAATTTGTAAGCCCATTTTCAAATCTTCTTGATGGATAACGGATAGTGCATCGCCTCTATTAAATCTAAGATTTTCTTGATCCCAAAGATGTGTTTTTCGATATTTGCCCAATATGCCATTTTTCGCTATAACAAAAGCGGTATCAAAGATTGTACCTTCGATTTCACCCCGTTCTAAAATACAGCCAATAATCGTGACATCGTGTTGAGTTGCCATACGCTGTAAAAACTCGGTCGTTTCTCCTGGAATCGTCTCAGCATATTGCCAATCTTGTTCTTCTACCCGATAACCTGTATTAAATAATTCGGGTAATACAATGAGTGTTGCCTGTTGTTCAAGTGCTTGTGCTATTAATGTTTGCGCTTTTTGTAAATTTCCTTCTTTATTGCCTAGTTCACAATTCATTTGTATAGCTGCTACTACATGCTTCAAAGTCATCACTCCTCTTTATTAATTTTAAAACTGCCTACAGATATCCTTTAATACGCCTCCTTTCCTATACGAATTTTCTAAGCAAAAAGCGTGCCAACTTTTCACCGATTGACATATTGCTAGCAACACACTTATACTGCGAATCTTTTATAGGGAAACATAGAAACTTTGTAACGAAGTTATGCATTTTTGCATAGTAGCGATGCAAATTCGTGTTTGTACTGGTAGACTATCTTGAATCGCTGGTAAAATTCGGAGTATCGCTGGTAGAAGCTCCTAAATCGCCGGTATCATTCGTCGTATCGCCGATAGAAGCTCCTGAATCGCCGGTATCATTCGTCGTATCGCCGATAGAAGCTCCTAAATCGCCGGTATCATTCATCGTATCGCTGGTAGAAGCTCCTGAATCGCCGGTATCATTCGTCGTATCGCCGATAGAAGCTCCTAAATCGCCGGTATCATTCGTCGTATCGCCGATAGAAGCTCCTAAATCGCCGGTATCATTCGTCGTATCGCCGATAGAAGCTCCTAAATCGCCGGTATCATTCGTCGTATCGCTGGTAGAAGCTCCTAAATCGCCGATAGAATTACGTATCTCCTGCAATGAGCGTAAAGTGAACATAAGAGATACCATCAGCAATACAAAAAAGTGTTAGATTGATCGCAGTCAATCTAACACTTTTCCTCTAACTATAAAATTCATTCTATAAATTTCAAAAATCTGTTATTCCAAATATTTTCGTAAAAATCAATTGTCTCTTGTGCTGACATAAATGGGTTATTAAGCGTAGAAGTCGCTTTACGAACCATAAAATTTTCGTATCCTAAGCCATGGGCAAATTTAATCGTTGCATCCATACAATACTCTGTTTGGGCGCCGCAAAATTCAATACGCTGTACAGCTAATTCGTCTAACATCGTTTTTAAGTTTGTTTTGTAAAATGAATTGGCATGTTCTTTTCTAACCAAATAGTCTTGCTCTTGTACATCTAGGTCGGCATGGATCGCCCAAGGTTCCTCTTCTGGTACGAGTTCTTCATCACAATGTTGCACAAAAATAATTGGTTTTTGCTGCGCTCGGTAGCAGGCAATACGGTTATTTACTTTCGTAAGTAAATTTGGTAGTTCAACCAAATGCTCTGCACTGAAACATACGCCATTTTGTAAATCGATGACGATTAAAACATCTGCATTAGCTTTCATTGTTTTGCCTCTTTCATATTTAATTGATTGTTGATGCAAGTATTTATGGACGTTAGTACTATTAAATTTTCAATTGTGCCTCCCTCTTACTTGGTCATAATTGGTGTAAATATTTCCGCTGCTTAAACGTTATTGCTTGCCCATGCCTCAACATTTTCAAATAGGGCAAGCGGACAGCGTTTTTTTAATTCGTCAATAAACCCTATTTTATTCTCCGTTAAAATCTTGATACGGCCAAAACTTGTTGTTTCCACACATAGCTCAAGTCCTGTTTCAGATGATGTCACGCGATAGCCCGTAAATTTATCTGTTGTCGGTGCAATTTTTGTTATTGTGTGATAAGGTACGCGTCTTTTGAATGGCCCACCTTTGATTAATAAATACTCTTTATAGAAAATACATTGCAACGAAGTGCCGTACCACCAAACGATACCTCCAGCCGCAAGAAAGAGAATAGCAATTAGCAGTAAAACAGGAAATGGTAATTGTTTATACAATGAAAGCAATGGCATTGAACCCATGATGACAACGACTAAATACATACCGATTAACAAATACATGTTTACCTTTGTGCGAAATACCATTCGTCCCTCCCCTTTCTCCCTCCATTATATAGCAAGTTTATCGAATATTAAATTTGGCCATTTTCCTACTAATGGTAGATTGATTCACTTCTAATAAATTTGCCATAGCAACAGTCGATTGACATGTTGCAAAAGCCATTTGCAATAATTCCTTTTCCGCATATTCTACACATTGTTTTAAGGGCATGATGTCCTTTACGAGTACAGACTTCTCCTTTTTATTTTCATTCAGTGCAATGGCTAGCGTTTCACTTGTTAAATAATCTGCATCACTCATGACATAACATCGTTCAATGACGTTTTGTAATTCTCTAATATTGCCAGGCCAGTCGTACGTAGTTAACTTATCTGCAAAGCTTGTATTGAATGTTTTGGTTGTATAATATTTGTTATTTAAATTTGTTAAGAAATGGCTTGCTAAAGGCAGTATATCTTCTTTGCGTTCACGTAAAGGTGGTATATGAATGGGAATAACATTTAATCGATAATATAAATCCTCTCTAAAATTTCCTTGTGCCACTTCTTCAGCAAGATTTCGATGGGTTGCTGCGATAAATCGAACATTGATAGGGATTGTCTTGGCGCTACCAATTCGCTGTAGCGTCTTTTCTTGAATGACGCGCAGTAATTTTATTTGGAGTGCTGGTGGCATATCGCCAATTTCATCTAACAACAACGTGCCGTTATGCGCTAGTTCAAATAAGCCGATTTTGCCTTCTCTATTTGCACCAGTAAATGCACCTTTTTCGTAGCCAAACAACTCGGATTCTAGTAAATTTTCTGGAATAGCACTACAATTGATTTTCAAAAAAGGCTTCGTTTTACGCTCACTCATGTCATGAATATAGTTGGCGAAAACCTCTTTGCCGACACCTGTCTCTCCTAAAATTAAGACAGTCGAATCTACTGCTGCCACGCGTTTGGCAAGCGCTACTACCGCTTCGAGTTGCTTACTTTGATAGATTAGCGGGCTTGTTGATTGGCTTTCCTGTTGGCTTAGTTCATGTTGATAGTCATGAACTATACTTGTCAAACGGTGAATTTCTTGTTGTAGATTTTTTATATTTGTAATATCCCTAGAAGCATTGACTACACGTATTATTTCGCCTTGCTTATTTTTAATAGGCGTTCCGACAACTAAAAGCCGTTTGTTATTTTTCGTTTGTTGAACCGTTGAAATTTTCTTGTTGTTTTCTAACACTAATCTGGTAATCGAAGGTTGGTACACCCCCTCCCTTTCTAACTCTAAAACATTTTTTCCAATTAGCTGCTCTTCACTTACCCCCCATAGCTGTTTACAAGCAGCACTTACCCGTAATGTTTTCCCTTGATGGTCAGATACATATAGAGCACCAAAGGTAGACCCAAATATCGCCTTTAAATCTTCACTCTCTTCTTTGTAGCGTTCATATTCACGTTGGTATGGCCATGCTAAATTAATAGAAACTAGTATGTAAAATTGTTCTTTGTCTACAATTCTTGAAAAAAAATATTGATAGCTTTTGCCAGCGCAAATAATATTTTTCATGAAAGGGATCTCAGTCAACATTGCTTTTCTTAATTGCGGGGATAATTTCTTATGATTGATTATTTGTCGATTAAATTGAATGGCTTGTTGTGCTTTGGTATTTAGCATTTTAATAGAAAAATTTTCGTCGTAAATAATGGATGCCAATGGCAACTTTTCAATCGTTTCGGCAGAAATTTTCATATTTCCTAGCATAGTACCTCTCCATTCGTTAATTTTTTAGCATTATAACATAAGCCCTATGCATTTGTGCATATTTTCTAAATTTTTTAAAAAATATATTACAAGCATTCTTTTTTTCGTTAGACTAATGATAAAAATTTATAAAGGGATGAATGTAAGATGCAAAAAGAGATTTTAGTTGCCTATGGGATTGATGTGGATGCTGTTGCAGGTTGGTTAGGGTCTTACGGTGGTGAAGATTCCCCTGATGATATTTCACGTGGTTTATTTGCTGGGGAAGTTGGTACCCCAAGACTGTTAGATTTATTCGACAAACATAACATTAAAACAACTTGGTTTATTCCAGGCCATTCAATTGAAACATTCCCAAAAGAAATGAAAGATGTTTTCGAACGAGGGCATGAAATTGGCGCCCATGGCTACTCCCATGAAAATCCTATTGCCATGACCCCGAAACAAGAAGAACAAGTATTGCTTAAATCAATTCAACTTATTGAAGAATTAACTGGAAAAAAACCGACCGGCTATGTGGCACCTTGGTGGGAATTTTCCAATGTAACAAATGAATTATTAATTAAGCATGGCATAAAATACGATCACAGTTTAATGCACAATGATTTTACACCTTATTATGTACGTGTTGGCGATAAATGGACAAAAATTGACTATAGTAAACAAGCAGAAGATTGGATGAAGCCGTTACAACGAGGCGAAGAAACCGATTTAATTGAAATTCCTGCCAATTGGTATTTGGATGATTTACCGCCAATGATGTTTATTAAAAAATCGCCAAACAGTCATGGCTTTGTGAATCCACGCGATATCGAACAAATGTGGAAAGACCAATTCGATTGGGTTTACGAAAATATGGATTATGCTGTCTTTACGATGACCATCCATCCCGATGTTAGTGGGCGTCCGCAAGTGCTCCAAATGCATCATCGCCTTATCACTTATATTAATTCCCATGAACATGTTCGGTGGGTTACATTTCATGAAATTGCAAACGATTTCGCCAATCGTTATCCGCGCACATAAGGAGCAAGTTAATGTGTATTTTTTGCGGTGATTTTATTGCCAATGTACATTGGACGGATGTTAAAAATAATGCTACATCAGAAGTAATCGTCGGTGACTTACAACGTGTTCGACAGCAAGCGAGAAATGAGCGCGTTCATTTCATCAATATAATTTTAGTGTTCTATCAGTTAAAGCTAACGGATTGGAATGGCAGTAAATTTATTCTGAGTGATTTAAAAGGCACTACGTCCATCGTGCATGATTTAGGTTCGTTATGGGCGGAAGTTGAAAAACGGATTGGCTATGCAATTGACCCACTGAGCACTAACTTAAGGGATAAAATTGAATCGAGTGATGATAGATGAAAGCAACAAAAAAAGCCGTGACAATTATTACTGGTAGCTTAGGGAGCGGTAAAACGACATTGCTGCAAAACTTATTAACACATCATCAGCTGAAGGAAAATATCGCCGTTATCGTTAATGAGTTTGGCAAAATCGGCTTAGATCATTATTTACTAAGACAAGCAGAAGAAAAAACGACATTACTTCAAGGAGGTTGTATTTGTTGTCAGTCGCGTGAAGATTTAGCCGAAGAATTGCAAAATTACTTATTTTGCTATGAACAAGGAGATATTACGTTTGATCGTATTATTATTGAAACAACGGGCTTAGCAGATCCCGCTCCGATTTTATTTACAATCATGACGCATCCTATTTTACAGCATCACTTTGTTGTAGATGGAGTCATTACGACCGTCGATGCAAAAAATGGAGCGATGCAAATGCGCAATCACGAAACAACCATAAAGCAAATCTCGACAGCGGATACGGTTGCTCTAACGAAAATCGATTTAGTAACAAAGGAAGAACTGGCGTTTATTCGTGCTGAAATCATAAAAATTAACCCAAGCTGTACTATACTGAATGTGGAAAACGGTAATGTAGAGCCATCAATCTTACATGTCGCAAGTAAACAACATTTTAGTAACGTGCTACCTCGCAACAATCAGTTAACATCACAAACTATCCAATCGCACATAAATTCGATTTCTTTCGCTTTTTTACAACCTTTAAATTGGAATAGTTTTGGTGTATGGCTCAGTTTATTGCTCTATGCAAGAGGCGAAAACATTCTGCGCGTCAAAGGACTGCTCGATGTCGGTGAAGCGGGGCCAATCATCTTAAATGGTGTACAACATATTATTCATCCACCTATCCATTTACATGAATGGCCAGATAACACGCAAGTTTCATATATTGTCTTTATTACGAAAGCTATCCCTACTGACTTATTGAAACAATCATTATTGTCCTTCCAAACATTTCTCGGTACAAAAGTCGATTTACTACAGGTTCACTCCATCTAGGATACTAAAAAAACGTGCTTATTCTTCAGCTAAGTACGTTTGTTATATTCGTAAAGCGTAACTGACTAAAATATCTTGCGCTGTAAAGCCTGCTTTAAAATAAAGGTGATTCGCTTGGCTATTCGTATTATCTACACATAATGTAATGTGATGAATATGTACGTAGGCAAACATTTCTGTCAGCACTTCTTGCAATAACATAGTGCCTAAACCTTGATTTTGCGCATTTTGAGCGATGGCTAAATATTCTAATGAAGCTTCTGCCATTTCACTATTCACTTCAAAGTACGCATAACCTTGCAAATCATCTGATTCATTTTTAAGAACCTTTAATATACGATTAGCGCTTAATCTTTCTATAATTGTAGCGGCATCGTAATAAGTACCTGGAAATGTTTCTGCGTGTAATGTTTCAAATTGTGAAAAATCACTTTGCTTAAACGGCTCACTTTTTATTTCACTTACTTTATTAAAGGCGTTTTCCTTAATTTCTAAAACAAAATGTTCCCCACTCTTTTGCGCATTTAGTGCATCCATAAAAGCTTGTTGCTGCAAATTTTGATGATTAATAAAAAAATAATAACTTTGCACCGTCGGATACACACTTACTAGTTGTTGCCATAATCGCTGTTGTAAATCACTAGAACCAGTTTGATTAAACGGCCCCCATACTTCTGCACTGGCATCGTCCATATCTATACCAATTGCTGCAATAATAGCTCCCTCATGATTTCGTGCAATGATAAAGTTGATAGTACCATCTTTAGCTATAAAATCTGCTTGCAATGTTTGTAAGATTTCCTCTGCTTCGTCTCCACAATATCCAATATGGGACGTTTTTTGTTTATTCATCTCCGCTAAAAACTGCGCTAATTCCTCAATATCTAGTGCTTTTTCGATCGTTGCAAACATATCATGTCACCTCACTTCCCATGTTTTATCTCCTCTTTTATTTCTTCTAAAATGTCGATAACACGACTATTTTGCTTTTCAATATTTTTTAATCTTTTCTCTATAATACTTGATGAAAAAAATATAAGAATGATCAGTGCGATGCCAATTATTATGTCCATTCATATTCCCCCTTGCGCTTCTATACCAATCATATCCAAATTATAAAAAATAGACAAGAACACGAAAAAAGCAACCGGTTTACTAAACCAGTTGCTCCTTAAAAACTCCAATTATTTTTGGAATTTATTCATTTGAGTCATCATTTGGCGTACTTGCTTTTCAGACGGCGTACGACCCATTTGTGCCATCATCATTCGAATCATTTGTTCGTTAATTGGTGGGTTTTCTTTTAAATATTTCATCATAGCTTGACGTGCAAAGTAGAAACCAAGTGCTGCGCCAGCTGCTAATGCGATAATTACAACAATAATCCAGCCCCATGTAGGCATACAACCAACCTCCTCCACTACAATATACCGAGAAAAAAACTCTCCACGCTCCATTATACACCAAATACTAGCGTGTTACTATATATTATAGTGAAAATTCCTAGTGCATTGTATACTTCATCGGCTTTAGCCAACCACATTCATTATCTTGTTTATTAAAAGCGATAAATCGCTCACTCATTTTTGCTAGCATTTGGAATAAATCCAAGTCAAGCATGCGAGAGCCTTCACAATAAACACAGATTTTGCGCTCTACTAAATAAATCGCCATCTTCCCTTTTATCGGGTGTTCTAAAAATAGAGCATTACGTGCTCTTTCTAAATGTGCATATTTTGAATCTAGCTGTGCCTCTAACATAGTAGCAATTTCGTCGAAGCGAACAGTTTCACATATATACGCGAGTTCTTTTAAGGATTTCTCATTGGCATCTTCACAGCCCTGCATCATTTCTAATAACTTACGCTCTCTGCCGAAAATAAACGTTAAATGCTCTTCTTTTATTTTATATATGGAATAGGTTCTCACCAGAAATCCCCCTTCGCTCAGTTTCTTTAACGTTAGTATAGCGGATTAGAAGTTGTTAATTTGTCAAACGAAGGAGGCGACCATCTTCTATTTTTGTCGAAAACCTTCTAGTTTCAGCTTATCACAAAAAGCTCAGCCTCAAGACCTAGAGGAAAATCCATTTCCGGTCCGTTTTAGATGTTCTGTCAAACAGGTAACATAAAGGTACAAACGAAAGGAGCTAATTTATATGAAAAAATTTCTGTTATTAACTGGTGGTATTATTGCAGCCTGTGTCGCACTTGCCTTAATCGGGCCTATTACGGGCTTATTATTTTCAGGTGTACTTGTTGCACTAGGCATGCACTTCTACATTGGTAGTAAATCGACATTTGCAAAAATTATTTGGTTTACTGTTGGTCTAATTGGCGTATTATCTGCTGTCTCTAATATTCCAGCAATGATCGGTCTTGCAGCCATCGCCATTATTTACGTGATCTACAAAAAGTGGAAAGGCGAAGATGTAAAAATCCCTACAGTGGAAGCGAAAGAAGAAGATCCGTTCACAAACTTCGAAAAAGAATGGTCAAATTTAACAAAATAAAAGGAGCGAATTAATAATGAACTTATTCCAACGTTTTAGATATACAATCGAGGCTGACTTACATCAAGTATTTGATAAAAAGGAACAAAAAAATCCTATTGCCATGTTAAACCAGTACATCCGCGAGGCGGAAAAGCAAACTGAACAAACGGGCAAATTATTAGAACGTCAAGGTAAGCTTAAAGAAAAGATGGAACTTGAACTCAAACAAAACACTGAATTATTAGCAAAACGTGAGGCACAATTACAATTAGCAATTGCTAGTGGTGAACAAGATTTAATTGACTTCGCATCAGACGAAGTAGCCGCTTACGCTGCTCGTAACCATACGTTACAAGCGAGCATCGAGGCCGGCACACGTGAATACTTTGAGCTTGAACGCAAATTTGAAACGATGAAGCACAAAATTAAAGATATGAAAGTACGTCAATTACAGCTAATGGGCAAAGAGAATGTGACGCGTGCGCACCATCAAATGGACGGTATGCTTGCCAACAACAATAAAGCTAACTTCGAGGATTTAGAATCTTATATCGATAAGCTGGCACACCGTATCGATAAAGAGCATGAGATTACAACTTTCGAGGCACGTTTAGCGGCATTAGAAAAAAATACAACTGAAGCTTCTTCTCCACTACTCATCGAAAAGAAATAACATGATATAATGGAAAGAAATAAGGGATGCCTCAATTATTGAAGCATCCCATTTCTTTGAGTATAGGGGGAATAAAAAGAGATAAAGGATAATGATAAATGAAAAAAAATAATAAAAGGAAACGGTTTAATCACTTGATTACTATATGTATTTTTGCTTTTCTTATACTTATTTTTTTGACTATCGTATTGTTAAGTTATCGTTTTATCGCACAACAGCATATTCAACAAAAAGGTAGTGAACTAATTGAAAATGGTGGGATTAGTGAGCTAAAAGAATTAAATGTAAACGGAGACAGACAGTTTCTATTAGTTGAAGGCCAAGACAAAAACAAACCATTTTGTTTATTTTTACATGGTGGGCCGGGTTCCCCGTTCCCATATGGCGTCAGTGCACGAACATTATATCCGGAAATAACCGAACATTGCGTAGCTGTGTATTATGATCAAAGAGGCTCAGGTAAAAGTTTTAACAAAGATTTATCGCTTACGACCATGAACCTACGACAATTCACAGATGATGCTAATGTTATCGTTGATTATATTAGAGAAACTTATCAGCAAGAACAAATATTCGTTATTGCTCAATCATTTGGAACAGTGATTGGCACTCAATTAGTCGCAAAGTATCCAGAAAAATTCCACGCCTACATGGGCATATCACAACTAACGAGTAGTAGTAAAGGGCAAGAACTTGGTTATAATTGGTTAAAGGATGAAGCCATTGCTAATGATGATACCAAGACACTGCAAATATTAAAGCAGTTAGGTAAAGGGCCCTATCTAGCAGATGCTGAAGATCAATTTAGTGGTCTTATTAATCAATATAAAGGTATGAATTATTATGATGAGAAGATTGACAAGGTTAATGTTATTAGTTTGATTAAAGGTGCATTTACGTCTCCGGATTACTCTATCCAGGATTTATATAAGGCATTTATTTCAGGTCCACAATTCAGCCTGATCAAAAGCACCGAACTTAAAAAGGAAATTATTGAGACCGATTTTTTTGATTCTGTAAAGCGTATGGATGTCCCTGTATATTTTATTCAAGGGAAATACGATAAACAGACAAATTATGAATTAGCACAACAATACTATGAATTTCTAGATGCACCTAATGGTAAACAATTTAGTACTTTAGAGCACTCTGCCCATTATCCAAATGCACTTGATGCTGAGATAATACCTCAAACGATTAAGAGGATGGTAGAAGCTCATTATTAATATAGTAGAAAGAAGGGTGACCCTCTTGCAAAATTTCACAACAAATAAACTTACGTTTTGGGTACTATGCTTCTTTTTACTCGTTTTTGTAGAGCTCACAATTTTCAATAATGGCGGCGCTTTTTGTTTACTTATTGGCGCTGTCCTGCTGTATTTAAGCTTCTCAAAAAACAAAAGATTTTTAAAATGGTCAGGTATTTTTTTCATCGTCATCTCCCTCTTTACGATGTGGAGTTTGCGCCTTTTTATCGTTATTATGCTCTTATATATGCTCTATCAATACTTACAACGAGAAAATGAACCAAAAATCGTCAACGTTGAGTTTGACAAGCCACCAGCAACTAAAAACGAATTATTTGGCACACTTCCTGCACCCGACGAAGCCTATAAATGGCAAGATGTACAGATTCAACGTCTAGCAGGTGATATTACAATTGATACAACCCAAACGATATTACCTGCTGGCCCAAGTTTTATTACAATTCGACAAGGCATTGGCAAAGTACAAATTTATGTTCCTTACGAAATTCCGTTTCGTTTACATTACACGACGTTATTCGGCGAATTTACTTGTCTGCAAGGAGGGCCCCAACGACTACTGAATGAAAGTATCGTAGTGTCCGATGGTAACCCTGAAGATGCCAAACGTACCCTCATCATTCACGTTGCTACTTGGCTAGGAGATTTGGAGGTGTTACGTAAATGATTGCCTTTCTTTCAAGAGTATTTACGCTATTTTTTATATTAATTGGAGCGGCATTTGGCCTGCTATATGCTATATGGGGCGAACCAAACGAGAAAGTTTGGCAACCTTTATGGCAACAAAACTATGACAATATCCCATTAGGCGCCATTATTTTAATTAGTCTATTTGCGATTAGTTTTTTTATTGGGAGTTGGATTAGTATGACTGCTCGTGCACGTGAGGCGCAGGCTACCCGCTTTGTAAAAGAATTAATCGAGCCAGATTTCGTGCTACCTAAAAAGCATGCGCTGCCAAAACCATTAAAAAAGGCAATTGTGCAAACGGGCGAGTTAATTGATACACAACGAAAAAGCTTACAGCGACTTTCCAATGAGCGTGCTGAAGCTAACGATAAAGTCATCCAAGAGCGCATCATTGCCGAACGTCAGCGTCTAGCACGTGAGCTCCATGACTCTGTTTCACAGCAATTATTTGCTGCCTCGATGTTACTTTCTGCTTTAACTGAAAGTGATGAAAATGCTAAAAGTTTAAAACAAGTAGAAAAAATCGTCCAACAAGCTCAGTTGGAAATGCGCGCATTACTATTGCATCTACGTCCTGTAGCCTTACACAATAAAACACTCGCACAAGGCTTAGAGGAATTGATTATTGAGCTGCAACAAAAAGTGTATTTTCATATTGAATATGAGCTAGAAGAAATCGCATTAACGAAGGCAGAGGAAGACCATTTGTTCCGCATTGCCCAAGAAGCATTATCGAATACGTTGCGCCATTCAAAAGCAACCGAGGTTGAACTATTACTTGTTGCTAGAGATGATTTAGCGATATTACGTATTCAAGATAATGGCCTTGGCTTTGATGTAGAAGCCGATAAATCGGCATCGTATGGTTTACAAAATATTGCCGAGCGCGCGGTGGAAATTGGTTGTAAGTATAAAATTGTATCTGTACCAGACGAAGGTACGATTGTAGAGGTAAAGGTTCCACTACAGAAGGAGGTTGTTGAAGTTGATTCAAGTATTAATAGTGGATGATCACGAGATGGTACGAATTGGCGTATCTGCCTACCTGTCAGCACAGCCTGATATTACAGTTGTTGGCGAAGCGGAAAATGGAGCGGTGGCTGTTGAACGTGCGCTCGCCCTGCGTCCTGATATTATTTTAATGGACAATGTCATGCCTGTTATGACAGGAGCCGAAGCGACTGCCAAAATATTAGAAGCTTGGCCAGAAGCGAAAATCATGATGGTCACGAGCTTTTTGGATGATGATAAAGTTTATCCTGCCCTAGAGGCTGGTGCCATTAGTTATATTTTAAAAACATCTAACGCCAAACAAATAGCCGATGCTATACGTAAAACAATGGGCGGAGAAACTGTTTTAGAACCAGAAGTCACGTCTAAAATGATGCATCGTATGCGCTATGGTACGAATACACCACTTTACGAGCAATTAACTGAGCGCGAAATGGAAGTGCTATTATTGATGGCAAAAGGCAAGGCAAATCAAGAAATCGCCGATGACTTATTCATTGCCTTAAAAACCGTGAAAACCCATGTCAGCAATATTTTAGCCAAACTAGACGTCCAAGATCGTACCCAAGCGGTAGTCTACGCCTTTCAAAATGGTCTAGCGAAATAACTTTTATTAACGCCTGCAGGTTTGTGGTGTTTCGAGCTCCTTTGGTGGCGATTCACCTGGATTTGATGGCGGTTCGTCGAGGTTTTGTGGCGATTCGCCTCATTCTATCGGCGATTTGTGCACTTTTATCAATTAAGGATAACTGAACATTTGATTCAGCTATCCTTTTTTCATTTGATTTAGAACAATAAATCACGTACAACTTGGGCAATCAATAATAGAAAGATAGCAGGCAATGCGATTTGAAGCCACCTCACTTTAATATATTGCACCATTCTCATTCCTAAATGAGACCCCAAAATCGAGCCAACCGTGACCGGAATAGATGCCCCATTCGACAATGCCATAAAGATAATAAAATACAAAAGCACTCATGCAGCTAGAAAACATCACAAAACGTGTTAATTCAACAGCCTTTAAATAGCTATGTTGCTTCTTTAAAAAATATATATTATTCATCAATGCAGATCCTGGTCCAAAACCACCATCATACATACTAATGAAAAATGGCGTGATGAACGATGGCTCTTTTTCATAATTATCTTCTACATCCATCCCCATTTTTCTATTATTTTTAAGGACCATAAAAAAGGAAAAAGTAAGAATAATACAAGCTATTATATTCATTATTTTTTCAGACAGTCGTGTTGCCAAAAATGCACCTGTTATTCCCCCAAAACATGCCATAATCATAAATGGCAACATTTTTTTAAGGCTACTTTCTTTTTAAATATTAGTGTGAGGACATTGGTAAACGAAGAAATACCTGTGGCGAACTTATTCACTGCCACCGTAGCATGAATAGGTACACCCACTAATAACATTGCTGGTAGTAGGACAAAACCTGCTGCCCCAAACATGACACCAATCATCGCAGCTATTACGCCGATAGAAAATAACATTAATCCATCTACTGAAAACCATTCATTTAAGAAAATAGCCATTCCTCTCACCTCTATTACTAACTTACTGCTATAATTTACATAAAACAAATATATATTTTTTTCATATTCATAAAAATAATTTATAATATGGTGATAATAATGAATTTACATGCACTAAGAATTTTTACAAAAGTTGCAGATTTAGGGAGTATAACGGCTGCAGCTAATGCCTTACTGTTAAGTCAACCTGCTGTGACGATTCAAATTCGCAATTTAGAAAAAGAGTTGGGTTTGAAACTAACGAAAAGTAAAGGACGCGGAATTCAATTAACAGAAGAAGGGCGATTTGTTTATGAACAAGGACTACGCCTATTTCACTTAGAGGGACAAATTGAAGATAAACTTAAATTGTATGTCGCCAAAGAAGAAAAAATTCATATTGCGACCTCTTACATACCGATTAATTATGTCTTGCCTAAATACATCGCAAATTACAAATTAATGTATCCAAATATAGAATTTTTCGTATCACTAGGAAATGTAAAATCGGTTGAAGATAAAATTCGCAAGTACGAAGCGGACTTCGGATTTGTTGTTCAAAGTAATATAGGACACGAAGATCTATATTTCGATAAATTAATGGAGATTGAATTTGCATTTATTGCCCACCCATCACATCCATTAGCTAATCAAAATGTCTCGTTATGTGCGTTATCCAAGGAAGAATTAATTTATCGTGAAAAGGGCAGTTCAACACGAGATTTATTAGAAGCTATTTTTTATTCTCAAAACTCAAAATTGTCCATTGCCTAAGATAGGCTTACAGATGCAAGGTTTATTTGAATCGTTAAAAGCTGTAGAAGCTGGCTATGGTATTGTCCTCGCCCCACTTCTTAGCGTAACAAACAGCATAGAAACGAAGAAATTGGCCCCTATCTTTATAAAAAATGTAGAGATTAAGCAAAGTTTATTTATTTGTACTAGAAAAAGCGAATTGACAAACCCGGTATTTGTAAGTTATTTAAAAGAAAATTTTTTATCGAAATAATAATAGATGCTATTCCGATACATTTTTAGGATCAACCAAAAAGTACACCACTATTTACGTGGTGTACTTTTTGTTTATTTAAAGAGTAACGTTACTTTATTTTGTAATAATTTTATAGTGCTTTCACTTTTATCACTGTTTTTTACATCTTTTTTAATATAATAACCGATAAAATAATCTTTAGCGTGATTTTCAAATGTATTCTCGTAAGTGTGGTTAGGTATTATAAAAGCTGAAATAGCTTTATCAGACTGAACAAATACAATAGGTATAGAAGAATTTAAGTAGAATTGAGTATATTGGTTATCGGAAGCTTCTTGTAAATAATTTTTAGTAATCAAAATCGCATCAAAAGAATTTGTATTATTTAAATCTTGTAAAGTTATTTTTTTGGTATAACATCTTTTAATAATATTATCATACTGAAAAGATGTAGAAAATGTAAAAAGGATTTTCATCTTTTGACACTGTTAAATCCGATTTAGAATCTATTGGTGATGTGTCAGCATTTCTAATTGTTCACGTTCATTAATTTTGATTCTTCGTCACCATTTATCCATCATATTTTATTTATAGTGGATTGTTAGTTATGCATATAAAGTTGATTGAAACTGAGGACGGGCAACTCCTGCTCAGAACGCACACAGCGAAAGACGCAACGGACCGGGCGTAAGCGGGGGTTGCGGCTTACGTGTGTGGCCGCGGAAAGCGCCCGGACGTAGCGGAAATCAACGGTAGGAGACATCTACATTTATTTAAAATGAAAAAAGACTGTAGACAAAATCGAAATTTTTCGAGGTTGTCTACAGTCTGACCGTAGTGCTCCCTTAGAGCATTGCGGTTTTTTTACGAAAGCTAATCTTATAGCGCTTTAACTTTCGCTACAACATTTTCTACAGTGAAACCGTATTTTTCCATAACGATTTCGCCTGGTGCTGAAGCGCCGAACTTGTCGATTGCCAGAACGTCACCTTCAAAGCCAGTGTATTTGTGCCAACCGAATGATGCACCCATCTCAATTGCTAAACGTTTTGTGACAGCTTTTGGAAGAACTGATTCTTTATATGCTGCATCTTGTTTTTCAAAGCGATCCATTGATGGCATTGATACGACTGCTACATCGATATCTTCAGCTTTTAATGCTTTTTGAGCTTCGATTGCAAGTGATACTTCAGAACCAGTTGCAATTAAAATAGCATCTGCCACTTCTTTAGAAGCAGGTGATACCGTATAAGCGCCTTTTGCTACACCTTCACGCACTGTTTCGATTGACGCGTCAAGCACTGGTAAGTTTTGACGAGATAATACTAACACAGTTGGTGTTTTTTCAGACGAAACAGCAAGCTCCCATGCAACTGCTGATTCATTTGCATCTGCTGGACGAACAACAGAAAGATTAGGCATTGCACGTAATGAAGATAAGTGTTCGATTGGTTCATGTGTTGGACCATCTTCCCCTACCGCAATAGAGTCATGTGTGAAGACATATGTCACAGGAAGACCCATTAAAGCAGAAAGACGGATTGCAGGACGAACGTAATCAGAGAATACGAAGAATGTTCCGCCAAAGACATTAACACCGCCATGAAGAGCCATACCGTTCATCGCTGCGCCCATTGCAAATTCACGCACACCGAACCAAATATTGCGACCAGCATAGTCATCCGCTGAGAAGTCGCCTGCACCCTTCATCGTCGTTTTATTTGAGCCTGCAAGGTCAGCTGAACCACCGAAGAATGATGGAGTTTTCTTCGCAATTGCGTTGATTGCATCACCTGAAGATGAACGTGTTGCTACAGATTTACCTGCTTCATATACTGGTAATTCTGCTGCGAAATCTTCTGGCAGCTTACCATTCATTGCATCTTCGAATTGAGCTGCTAATTCAGGGAACTCCGCTTTGTAAGCTTCAAATTTTGCATTCCAAGCTGCTTCAGACTGTGCACCTTGTACTTCAGCTGCTGCATTGAATGTATCATATACTTCAGCAGGAATTTGGAATGGCTCATGTGCCCATTCATATGCTGCTTTTGTTAATACAACCTCGTCAGTACCTAGTGGCGCACCGTGAGAATCTGCTTTACCTGATTTGTTTGGAGAACCGAATCCAATAACTGTTTTCACTTCAATCAGTGTTGGTTTGCCAGTAGATTTTTTAGCTTCTTCGATTGCTTGGTTCACAGCTTCTACATCTGTACCGTCAGCAACTTTTAAATAGTTCCAGCCATATGACTCAAAACGTTTTTGCACGTTTTCAGAGAATGATTTTTCTAAATCACCATCTAAAGAAATATCGTTTGAATCGTATAATACGATTAATTTTTCAAGTTTTAAGTGACCAGCTAATGAAATGGCTTCAGCTGCAACGCCTTCCATTAAGTCGCCGTCGCCGCAAAGCGCAAATGTATAGTGATCGACAATATCATGTCCTGGTTTGTTGTAAGTAGCAGCTAAATGACGCTCTGCCATTGCCATACCAACTGTCATGGCAATCCCTTGACCAAGTGGACCTGTAGTTGCCTCTACCCCAACAGTATGACCGTATTCTGGATGACCTGGAGTTAATGAATCCCATTGACGGAAGTTTTGGATTTCTTCCATTGGTAGGCCGTAACCACCAAGGTGAAGTAGGCTATATAAAAGCATAGAGCCATGACCTGCTGAAAGTACGAAACGATCGCGGTTAAACCACTTTGGATTAGCCGGATTGTGGCGAAGTTGTTTTGTCCAAAGCGTATAAGCCATTGGCGCTGCCCCCATTGGTAAGCCTGGGTGACCTGAATTTGCTTTTTCAATTGCATCGATTGACAATGTTCGGATAGCATTAATCGCTAGTTGATCCGCATGTTGAGTCATTATGTTGTGACATCCTTTCTCGTCCTATATATTGTTCTACTACAGTTTAGTCAACATTGTCCTAGAAAACAATGCTTTTGTTATACTATTTGAGATTTATGACATACTTTATCATCATTCTGTAACTTGCTTTTTAAAATAAAAGTACTGAATGAAGAATGTTATCCAGCTATAACAATTGTATTGCTACACATTTGAGCACTGGATGAAATGTGACATATTAATTTAGAAATTTATTTTTTTTCGCTTGTTTTACCTTTTCAGGTGTAACGTCATTGCCTTCTTCATCGACAACTTTCACATTTTCAATCGTATCGCGCATTGTGGCTCTAAACGTATCTAAATATTCTTTGCGAAGAGAAGTACGCTCTTTCGCCTCTTCTTCCGTTAAATTGCCTGCTTTTGCTTTGGCTGCTAGTTCATTGATTCGCTTAATTTTTTCTTTTGATAACATTGTGACACACCTTTCAATACCTTTATTACTTCAGTATGCAAAGTATAGCATGCTTTCCCTTAAAATGCAGTTATACCAACCCTTAAAAACACTTCTTAGCCATAATTTACATGACTTCCAGATGTTAGTGCTGTATAACTAATAATAACAGAAAGTATTAGGAGGAAATAAGGTGAATATTACAACACAACGACTTTTGATTCGCAAATTTGTGGCCCAAGATTGGCAGGCTGTATATAGCTATATGTCCAATCAAACGGTGATGCACTATATGCCAGAAGGTGTTTATACAGCGCAACAAGTACAAAAATTTATTACAGATAATAGCGGAGAGCAAGCCAAACATTTCGCAATTGTTTTACATGATCAACCCAAAGTCATTGGTCATCTAGTATTCCACCAATACTTTGGCGACCA
Organism: Lysinibacillus sp. NPDC097195; assembly: GCF_044762075.1. Taxonomy (NCBI): domain Bacteria; kingdom Bacillati; phylum Bacillota; class Bacilli; order Caryophanales; family Bacillaceae; genus Lysinibacillus; species Lysinibacillus sp. NPDC097195. The sequence goes on from NZ_JBIWDP010000001.1 coordinate 1,986,419, forward strand.
TACATATGAAATTGGCTGGGTGCTAAATCCTGCGTATTTTCAGAAAGGCTATGCATCAGAAGCAGCACATGCCCTATTAGATTACGGCTTCTCTAAAATGAAGCTTCATAGAATTATTGCCACATGCCAACCCGAAAATATTGCCTCCTATCGAGTAATGGAGAAAATAGGCATGCGACGTGAAGGATTTTTTAAAAAGTGTATACCGCATGGAGACGAATGGTGGGATGAATACTACTACGCCATTTTGCAGGAAGAATGGCTAGAAAAAAAGATTAGCAGTGCAAATTAATTGCCTGCTAATCTTTCTTGGTGTTCTTGATAGCGCCTATGGACCGTTGCTTTGCTTACTTCAAAGCCAAGCCCCTTCAGAGTCATCGCAATTTCTTCAAAGGTAAAGCCACGATTGCGCAGCTTAACAATTTCTTCTATCGGCACTTCTTTTCGTTCCTGACCATTCGGATTACCACGATTAGACAAATTATGTTCAGGACGATATCCATTTTCTACTGCACGACGCATACCGCGACGGATTTTCGCATTATGGATTTTACGCTGATATTCTTCAACAATGGCTAATATTTCAAGCAACATTGTATCCATTTCATTTAATTGTACAGGGCCAGCATCTCGCATTGAAAAAACATCTGTTTCTGTTTTTTGCAATAAATGTAGTACAGCCATACGTGCATTACCACGTCCTAAACGTGTTTCATCTTGCACAAATAATGCGTGTATACCATTTTCTTTAATAAAATCTAGCATTTCAAGCAATCCTTCACGCTCTACATCATAGCCGCTATGCTTATCTTGAAAAATACATCTCACATCATAGTTTTGTTCTTTCGCATAGCGTAACAATTCCTCTTGTTGTCGCTCCAACGAAGAACTTTGTGTCTCTTTGTCGGTACTAACACGGCAATAAATTACAGCCGTTTGTTGTTTAGTCATCATTTTTATTTTTCACTTCTCGCAATTTCAATTGAATTGGTGGGTAACTCATTGTCCCCCACTACTGGTATAACAAGTGATTTTCCTGCAACTATTTTCACGCTATGTAATTCGTTCTCGGCTTTCACAAGCTTTATCCAGTCATCCGTACCCATTTTACCACGGTATTGTTCGGCTAACGACCATAAGCTATCGCCATGTTCGATATAAATTTCAGTATAAGTAATGTCTCCGGGATCAGTAATAATAAGATAACCTGCAAATAGTAAAAATGCGCCTAATAAAATTGAAATATGTGTATTTTTTTTAAACCAATTCATTCATCTTTTCCCCTTTTCAGAATGTTTGTTCGGAATGTATGTTCTTATAATAAAACGAACAAATGTTTTTGTCAAACACTTTTCGAACCTATGTTTGCATAAGTGTTCGCATTCTGCTATACTATCAAATAAGAAGAATGATCTAAAAAAAAGAGGTGAGCAATCATGAAAAAAGTTTCGAAAAGACAAGAGGACATACTAGCGTTTATTAAAGAAGAAGTACGCGCAAAAGGGTATCCACCATCTGTACGTGAGATTGGTGAAGCAGTTGGACTTGCATCAAGCTCAACAGTTCATGGCCATTTAGCTCGTTTAGAACAAAAGGGCTATATTCGACGTGACCCTACTAAACCACGAGCTATTGAAATTTTAGAACCTGAAGATTCAATTCAAAAGCAAAGTGTTATCCATGTACCACTTGTAGGAAAAGTAACAGCTGGTTCACCGATTACTGCGATTGAAAATATTGATGAATATTTCCCATTACCTGATATTTACGGCACAAGTGAAGATCAACTTTTCATGTTAGAAATAATGGGTGAATCGATGATTGAGGCAGGTATTTTAGATGGGGATCTCGTTATCGTCAAACAAAAAGCAACTGCTGATAACGGAGATATTGTCGTTGCCATGACGGAAGAAGATGAAGCAACTGTTAAACGCTTCTTCAAGGAGACAAATCATTTCCGCTTACAACCAGAAAACGCTACAATGGAACCAATTATTGTAGACCAAGTTTCAATTTTAGGACAGGTAGTTGGCTTATATCGCCGTGTACATTAATGCATTCTCATACTTATACAAACAACAAAGAGAAGCACTTATCATGCTTCTCTTTTATATTTTAAGCTTGCATTAACGAATGCCTTAAAAAGCTTCTGTGCAGCAATATCCCCTACAATTGCTTGTTCCTCTGGATGCCACTGAACAGCTAGACAAAATGGGAACTCTTCGTGAACGATTCCCTCAATTAAGCCATCACTCGATTTTGCCGCAACCATGAATTTCTCAGCTAACACATTGACCGCTTGATGATGAAAGGAATTCACTGCAATTTTTTCTTCTTCCATAATCGTTTTTAGCAACGTATCGGCTGTTAATTGCACATAATGACTTGCAACACCACGAGCCGCTTGTTGCGTATGTTGTAACAGCCTACTACTATGGTATTCGCTATCAATATCTTGGTATAAAGTTCCCCCGAATGCCACATTGAGCATTTGCATTCCACGACAAATGCCAAAAATGGGCATATGCCTTGAAATAGCGGCCTGTATTAACGCAAGCTCTACCCTATCTCGTTCAGGATGTATCTGTCCTAATTTCGGTAATGGCTCTGCCCCAAATTCAAATGGATGAACATCATGTCCACCAGATAATAATAAGCCGTCCGTCAGCGATAAAACTTGGGCTGCATCTTCCTCTATCCCTAATGGAATAATTAGCGGAATACCACCAGCTTCAATGATACTTTTGCTGTAGGCTACATTTAATCTTGACGATAAATCATCTTCTGCAAACGCTGTTATACCAATAATCGGTTTCATTCCTATACCCCCTTACCAAAATCCTACATACCAATCTATTAAGACATCGCCATAGAAATACACTACTACCGCTGCTAACGCAATCGATGGTCCAAATGGAATCGGCGTTTTCCGACCTTGTTGCCGTACTTTCAGCACAATTATGCCAACTATCATACCTATTACCGCTGCTATAAAAAGGGTCAATAACGTATTAATCGTGCCAAGCACAAGACCAATTAAAAAGAATAATTTAATATCGCCACCACCCATTCCACCTCGTGATACGACAGCGATACCATATAATATGCTAAAGCCGACGACAGCACCAACGATACTATCCCACCAAGGGGTTAAGGGCGACAACACCCGTCCTAATGCTAATAGTGGAAAAAAGAACAACAGCACTTTATCTGGAATTAGCATATAGGCAAAATCTGAAACCACGATGATTATTAATAAAGAAATGAATAATAGTGCGACGACAAACTCTTGGCTAAAGCCGAATTGCCAATAGGCAAAGGCGAATAATCCCCCTGTTAATAGCTCCATTAGCGGATAAATCCAGGAAATTTTTTGCTCACAACCTCGACATTTTCCACCTAAAAACAAATAAGACAGCACCGGCACTAAATCTATTGCCGTTAATTGCCTCTGACAAGTCGTACAGTGCGAAGGAGGTGAAACAATCGACTCCTTCTTCGGCACACGTAAACCGACAACATTATAAAACGATCCAAACACAAGCCCAAAGACGAAAATTAGTATTGTATAAGCCATATCCATTTTTATTGCCTCCTAAACCAACAAGCGCCCATACATTGGAGTATGCGCGCCTTCTTCATTGTTCTCCTTCATAATAGAAGGTTGTGACCTGGATGGTAGCCTTGATGGTTACATCTGCCTCTGCGTTCAACAAATCTTGTTCACCTGGGATGGTTAAATTGATCATATCGATCTTCATGACACGCTCTAATTGCTCTATTTCCTGCAAAAATTGCTCAAGTGTTTTAAAATTCAAGGCTACAACATTGACGCTAAAGGTCACTAACTTTAAATTATCAGGTAAACTGTCCTTCACAATGCTCGAAACTGGTATAGTTTCTTCCGTATCTATGTTGTCTCCATTGACTTCTGCCTCTGCTTTTTCGAGCTCATTAGGATTACTAACTTCAGATTGGGCAACAGCAGTATCATAATTATTAAAATTCAGTGACTCGACACGAGTGCCTGTCACTTCTTCGATTTCTACCACATCTAAAATTATTTTTTCTATAGCCCTTGTTCCCGGTACCTTTTGACGCATGATTAAACTATCCATCGTAAGCTCACTTTGCCTTTCCTCTAAGGCAATAAGTTCTTTTTTCATGTCGCTCATTTGCTGTTGCACTTGCTCAACATGATTTGTTTTTGCTATTACCTCATCATGTTTTGGTTGCAATACATAATAATAAAGTGCAAATAATAGCGCCGCAATGAATGCGATTAACAATAGGATGGATGAATTTTTATGACTAGTAAGCTTATTCATGAAGGTCGACCTCCAGCTAAGTACATAAAATCAATGGTCGCTGTAATGGAAACTGAATAACGTGGTACTTCTGTAAACTTTTGCTCAGGTGTTAGCTCTTTTTGCTCCCCAACTTGTACTTCAAAATTGGCAATAGAACTGATTTGCGTATCTTTAAAATAATGACTTACCAAGAGTCGTTCTACATATGTTGCAATATCAGGCATTGATTCAAAATCTACTAAAATATTGATTGTATCTTGGCCAAATACATAACTACGTAAATAAGCATGAGCAGGTAATAACTGACGTGTTTCATCAATCAATGGTGTGACAGGGTATGCAATACTTTGAACATATTGCACGGACTGTTGCAAATTCCCCTTGTTAGATAGCTGTTGTTCATTTAACGTTTGTTGTAATTGATCACGCTCTGTAGTCAACGTTTGTTCTTCTAACTGTAATCTTTTGATATCACTCGTAGCAGTAAAATATAACAACAAAAAATAGGCGAGGATCAAACCTACTATGACTATAAGCACGCCATAAAATAACTTTGGGCTAGCAGTTCTTTTTTCAAGCTGTGGCAAGAGGTTAATATCTGGAACCATTAGTGAACCTCCTTTAAAGCTAACCCTAATAAAGTAGCAAATTCCCGTTTAAATCCTGGGAAATACTGCTCTACCATTTCTCCATGGACGATTGTTAGCGGTACCCCTAAATTAGTATCTAACAAACTGCTGATTACTTTTAATTGCGGATTATCGCCGAGGACAATTATTTCATCAACGGCTTTTTCCCCTTTATGTAAAGAAAATTTAAAGAAATTCATCATACGATCTATTTCCAGTACTTGATCCATGACGACTAGACGATAATCATCAAGCTCACCTTCATTACTAAACTGATAGCTAAACTCATCTTCCTTTTTCACTTGCCATTGGCTTAAATCTGTTTCTATCGATTGATAGCGCAAAAATTCCAACTGCCCTTGCGAGAAAATACTGATAGACAGTTCATTAATAGACCAATCCGCAATTAAATAAGTACGCTCACCCGTTAATATGGTTAAATGCTCTAATAATCGAATATTGCACAACGCGCGAATATCTGCTGCTTGTGGTTCTAACGAAACATCTAAAAACATACCCACCATTTTATTTATCTCTTCTGATGGTGCCGCAAATAACATTGCCTTGCCATCGTCGGGTTTAGGGTCGTATACATCAATTAAAGGATCTTGGAAGGGTAAATGGATAGAATGACCAAGCTCCATCTCTGCATAGCCTCTCAGTTCATGTGGTGCAACGTCGTTTGCATGCTCAAAACTCTTTAGCAAAACATTTGTATCTGGTACAAACATACGCACTGCTTGTTTTTTCCCACTCCATTTCACTACTTGTTCTTGAATAATTTTAAATAACGCTACTTCATCCTCAATCATTGCATTTTCTACAATACCTGGAGCTAAAGGTAGCTCATAGCCCTGCCATTGATTAGGCTCTGGTCCTTTCGCCACAATCGCACGCAACACATAATCTTTTAATTCGATTGAAACATGCGATTTCCTCTTTCTTTTAAACATGTGAAAAGACCTCCTTTTGCTACGATGCATACATGATGTTATTAGTTATTAGTTATCCAGTTCCCATCCTAAGGAATAGAAACATTAGGATGGGTTGGGAGGACTAATTAATTTTCTTTATTACCATCTGGTGGCGTATCGGTTTTAGGTCCTCCACCGGCTTTTTTCAATTTTTCATTAATTGCTTTTTCTTTTGCAGGATTGCCAACACTATATTCCGTTAATTGAATATTCTCTAAGTTTTTAAAGGTAATTTCCCAATCTTCATTTGTTTTAGCAAAGGTTACTGTAACATCACTAACATCAATTCCATCTACATATGGTTTTAATACATCACCACTACAACTTACAGTATCTCCTGTATTACCACTACATGCACCATCAACATAAGCAATTTTCGCACCCGCTAGGATATTAGATGCCTCTGCTAAAATAGCTCGATCCTTTGATTTATTAATGATATTTCCAATTGAAGGAATGGCAATTGCAGCTACGATTGCTAAGATCACAATAACCGCCAGTAACTCGATTAATGTTAAACCTTTTTCGTTTTTTACTAGTTTCTTATTTAATAGTTTTTTGAACATGGTTGGTTCCTCCTAGTTTCTTTTATTTGAAGTGTGAGTGGACACGGTCTTCCTTCGCGAAAAGACATTTTAATATTCTACATATTTTCATATAACTGGAACATTGGCATAAAGATAGCCGCTACAATAACGCCTACTACTAATGCAAGTACAAGGATCATAACTGGTTCGACCAAAGATTTTAATGTATCAACAGCTCGGTCTACTTCATCCTCGTAAAAATCAGCGATCTTTTCGAGCATATAATCAAGCGAGCCCGTTCGTTCACCAATAGATGTCATCTGTGTCACTAAAGGCGGGAATAGCCAGCTTTTCTCAAGCGGCTCTGATAAAGTACCACCTTTTTCTAAATTATCATGTGCTTCATGTACAACCTTGCCAATAACGGGATTACCCGCAACTTTTTCAACAATCGTCAATGCCTGTAAAATGGGCACTGAACTGCTAAATAATGAAGCTAATGTTCTCGTCATCCGAGCGATAACATTCTTTTGTAGAAGTTGTCCGAACACGGGCATACGTAATAACATAACATTGAGTAAATAATGAAAATCCTTATTGTTTTTATAAAAATAATTAAAGCCCACTACTAATATCACGAGAAACAATATAACGATATACCAATAGTGAATAAGCCAGTCACTTATCCCGACAACTATGAGCGTAATAAGTGGCAATTGTAAATCCATATCTTTAAAAGTTGCCATAAATGTCGGCACAATAAATACCATTAAAAACATCCCTACAGCCATAGTTAGAACCATTAAAACGGCAGGATAAGTCATAGCAGACTGCACTTTTTTCTTAATGTTATATTGCTTTTCTAGCGTGCCAGCTAAGCGCTCCAATGTGTCATCAATATTCCCGGTCGCTTCCCCTGCACGCATCATATTAATAAACAACACCGGAAATACTTTAGGATGTTTTGCTGCAGCATTTGAAAATGATGTACCACTTCGAAGATCCTCTTCCACTTGCATCAATGCACGTTTTAATGTTTTATTTCGTGTTTGTTCTCCTAAAATATGCGTTGCCTCAACTACAGACACACCTGCGCGAATTAGCGTCGCGTACTGCCTACAATAGATAACAAAATCCTGATGTTTAACCTTTGTACTTAGGGCTATATTTTTATGCAGAATACTATTTGACTCTTGCATATCACGTGCATTAATACCTTGTTGACGCAGTTTATCTATTGCTACTTTTCTATTTGGCGCTTCGATTATGCCTTTTTTATGAGCCCCTGTTTTCGTGCGACCACTATAACGAAATACCGTCAAAGATAATCACCAGCGTTCATATATGGTCTCGCCTCTTCCAATGAAATTTTTCCTACTGCGATTAGCTGTTGCATCGAAGATTCTAATGTGTGCATACCAAGGGCTTTACTTGTTTGCATCACACTAGGTATTTGATAAATTTTCTCATTACGGATTAGGTTGGCAATCGCTGGTGCTTGAACGAGAATTTCAGTCGCAGCAATACGTCCTTTTGCATCTTTGCGAACAAACAAGCGTTGAGAAATAATGCCTTGTAAGACATTTGCCAATTGCACTCGAATTTGATTTTGTTGATGTGGTGGAAATACATCAATAATGCGGTCAATTGTTGTCGGCGCACTACTTGTATGTAAAGTAGCCATAACGAGATGTCCTGTTTCAGCCGCTGTTATGGCCGTCGAGATTGTTTCGTAGTCTCTCATTTCACCTACTAGAATAATATCTGGATCCTGTCGTAATGAAGCGCGCAAACCATTAGCAAAACTTATTGTGTCGACACCAACTTCTCGCTGGTTAATGACCGATTTTTTATGTGTATGCAAATATTCGATTGGATCTTCTAACGTAATAATATGCTTGGAGCTTGTCTCATTTATATGATCAATCATTGCTGCTAACGTAGTTGATTTACCTGAGCCTGTAGGTCCTGTCACTAAAATTAACCCTTGTGGTTTTTCAGCAAGTTGATACAAAACTTGCGGCATATTCAGTGCCTCAATGGAAGGGATTTTTGCCTCGATTAAGCGCGCTGCAATCGTGACTTCATTTCGCTGATGATACGCATTCACCCTGAATCGACATTTCCCGGGCAATGAAAAATTAAAATCGGTTTCCCCTTTCTCTTCAAACTCTTGTTGTTTATAAGGTGGGAGAATAGCTTGCACCATTTCCAGTAAGTCCTCTGTTTCTAAAGGTACCGTGCCATATCGTTCAAGTTTGCCATGAATACGATATACAGGTGGAATACCTTTTGTTAGATGTAAATCTGACGCTTTTTCTTCAAATGAACGTGATAAAAGTTCAATAATTGAGTATGCTTTCATGTTTCACCTCTTAGTCTGCGCTAGCAACGCGTAAAATTTCTGTTGTGGTTGTTTTCCCAGCTACGACCTTTAATAGACCGTCGATTAACAATGTATGATAGCCGTTCTCCTTCATGTACTCTCGTATCACAATGTCTCCTTTGCGACTTAAAATCATTTCTTTTACTGTACGATTAACAGGTAAAATTTCATGGATGGCCATCCGTCCACGGTAGCCTGTGTGATTGCAAGCAGGACAACCACGACCTTTTTGACCATGCGTTATACCTTCAATACCATTGACCTCAAGAATTTCAAGTTCACGTGTAGTGAAAGGATACATTTCTGCACAATCCCGACATACTTTCCGCACTAATCGCTGAGCCATCACACCTATCAGTGATGATGACAACAGGAACGGCTCAATCCCCATATCATGTAAACGCGATATAGATTCTACAGCACTATTGGTATGCAATGTACTTAACACTAAGTGGCCAGTTAAGGAAGCACGTATAGCAATCTGAGCTGTTTCAAAATCTCGTATTTCACCTACCATGACAATATCCGGGTCTTGCCTTAAAATCGAACGCAAACCTGTAGCAAATGATAATCCAACTTCTTCTTTTACTTGAATTTGATTTACCCCATCTAGTTGATACTCAACTGGATCTTCTACGGTAATAATATTGACTCCATCTTCATTTAAATGATTTAAAGCTGCATATAAAGTGGAAGATTTCCCTGATCCTGTTGGCCCTGTTATAAGCATAATGCCATTCGGATGTGCAATCATTTTACGAAAATGCTGCTCATTACTTTCACTAAAGCCTAATTTATCAATTGCATTTGTAGCATTTGTTAAATCTAAAATACGCATCACTACTTTTTCACCGTAAACCGTTGGTAAAGTCGATAATCGAATATCAACCGGTCTAAAATTAACATTTGTTTTAATACGACCATCTTGTGGAATACGGTTTTCCGTAATATTCAAATTGCCCATAATCTTAATACGGGCGAGTACAACATTTTGCATATGCTTTGGTAATGAGCGTTCAGTTCTGAGCACACCATCTACACGGTAACGAACTCGTAGTTCCGTTTCCTGAGGGTCAAAATGAATATCACTTGCACGCTGAGCGACTCCATTTGCAATAATCTGATTGACCAAACGCACAATCGGAGAATCCTCATTCTCCACTTCTTCCTGCATTTCTGTAGCTGTTGCCCCTAAATCTTGCAAGGCCGCTTCCATCGATTCCTGTAAATCATAATATTTTGTTATCGTCCGGTATAAGTCGTCCTTCGCCGCGATACTCGTTTCAATTTGACAGCCCGTCGTCATACGTACTTCTTCAATAGCAAAATAATCCATCGGGTCTGCCATGGCGATAAATAATTTGTTTTTGTCCTTACGAATCGGCATGATATTGATACGCTTTGCAAGTTCAGCAGGAATTAATTGAAGCAACTCAGGGCTAATCGAAAATTGGTTCAAGCTAATATGTGGTATGCCGAGCTGAAATTCAAGTACTTCGATTAGCTGTTGTTCAGTTAAAAAATTTTCCTTTATAAGGAAATCCCCTAACTTTTCTTCTTTCATTTTCGTTGTTAGAGCGTAATCTAATTGGTCTGCAGTAATGACACCAGATTCAACCAGCAAATCACCTAACCGCTTACGACCTCCTGCATTCACGACCATCTACCTATCACCCTTTCATCACGGACTTGTTTGCACAAAATTTCCACCTTTATCATAATAGCCATAGACGATTTCTGGACCAGCTTCTTGTGAATTAGGTATAACGGGTTCTTCTACATCAGCTAAGCCGTTATCATCCAAATCAATTTGTAAATCTGCATCTACTGTATCTTTTCCAGTAATTTGAGTAGTTGTAGTAATCATTTTCGGTTCTTTAGATGAACGAGTAACAATACGATTTAATGGCGCATAATAGTCTTTGCTTATCAATTGCTCATTTGTACTGCCATCTTCAACAATGGAGCGATACACCTCTACTCGTATCCCCTCTTGTCCCTCTTGATCCACTCGTTGTTGTCCTGCCACTAAGTCGTCCGAATAACGATAAATAATGCGGGGTTTTACTATGTTGTCTTGACTAATATGGAGCATAATTTCTTTCTCTTTTGTCGGTGCAAAAATTTCTACTTTTAATGTTTGTCCTTCTATGGCTATTTTTAATTTTTTCGCTTGGTTAGAAGTGTTAACAAATCTTAAATCCTTATTTACCGCCCCATTCACTTTTGCATCAAGACCTTGTTGTAAATAATGGGGCAACTTTTCATGAACATGACGTTCTAGCAATTCTATATCTGTTTGTAGTACTGCACTATATAAAGTTGAGGCAATAAAATTGATGGCTATCTCGTTGGCAGAAGCTGACTGTTCACCAATTACTTGCAATAAGGAATAAGGTTCTTGCGATAACAATATATGTTCTTTCATTAAGCTCACAATCAGCTCAGTGCCTTTTGCCTCAATTGGAATTTCTGCTAGCTGGAAAGCCAAACGTTCGTTTTCTATCATATTTCGCTCTAGAACAATGGCATTAACTGAATGGTCAAGTAGTCCCCCTGCTTGGGCTAATGCTTGACTAACAATCGCCTCCTGATTCCATGAACTTACCCCTGCAATCTTTTTTAGTGCAGCCTCACTTAATGTAACTGGGATTGTAAGCTCAACTTCTTTTGGTTTCTGCCAAAAAGCATACCAAGGCTTTGCTGTGACGGTTTTATATTGGGAAACGACTGCTGCTACATTAAATGATAGATTACTAGCATGGATTGTCAGTGTTACATCTTCATCCTGTATCGTCAGTGGTTGTTCTTTCCACTCATCAACAGCCTTTTGAAGTGTTGGTTCTATTTTTTCTTCCGCTAGGCTGCCAACATCAATTCCACTAATGGTTACATTACTCGCAGTTCCTTTTGCAAACACCTTACTAGTCAATAACACAGGAGAGAGCAATAGTCCTAGTAAAGTAAAAAGTAAAACTATTACTCCTACTAGTTTTATGTATATTTTCATCGACACCCACCTTTTCCTCATAGTTCAGTGACAGCTGATATTGAAAATGTCCTAGGAATTTATTGCATTATTTATACAGATAATACTATAATGGAGTAAATTTTACACTACTTTTCACCTTATTTTTACATAAAAAAATATTATTTCAATTTATTTTCATTAAAATTACCTAAATAATGAAATTTTAATATAAAAATAAATAATACTGATGCTGTTTTTAAGGAAAAACAATGCGTTTAATCACATTTATTTAATACAAAATACCTAAACTTAAGTAGTCTATATGAATCACAATCGAATTTACTATATGAGAAATGAGGGGAAATAATGCAACAATTTCTTCACAATGACAAAGGTCTAAGTTTAGTAGAAGTTATTGCCTCCATTATTTTAATTTCCATTATTTTATTATCCTTTGTCGCGTTATTTTTACAGTCAAATAAGACAACTGTGACATCAAACGATATTGTCGATGCAACATATGTTGCACAACAGGAAATGGAAACTATCTATACAAATCGAACGGAACCAACGGTAGAAGCAGTTATGGAGAAAATGCCTCAGTACATGAAAATCACAGAAAACACTTGGAAAAAGGAATTAAGCAATACGGTGAACATTCAGCTTACAATGGTAGCTGACAATAATTACGCTGCATTAAATTTAACAACGGTCATCATAGAAGTATTTGAAAATAATGTGTTAAAGAGCCGCTTTGAAAATAGATATAACATAGGAGGTTGAATTATGTATGCGTATAAAACACCAACATGGCTTAACTTTAATTGAGGTGTTAGCTGTGTTAGTCATAGTTAGTATCATTGCTGTTCTTCTAGTGAGTATTTTGAGCTCAAGTACGAATAATCACCAAAAACAAGTGACTAAAAATAAAGAATTACAAGATGCTTCGTATGCTTTGAAAATAATTACAAAAGATTTTCGACGCGCTATAACTTACGAACAGAATAACCCCACTACAGGCACTTTGTTACATAAGGATAACGTTCTCATTGTCTATCACTTAACAGATAAGAGCACTTTAACTCGACAAAGGAAGGGAGATGGGGACACAGCTATGAGCGAGGAAGTTATTGCTACTAATATCATCGATTTCCCCATAGAAAAAGATAGTAATAATATTATTGTGAAGTTAGTGGATAAAAATAATGTCACCTTTGAAACAAAACTGACTATTAGAGGAGAGACAAAGTAATGAAACAGCTTCGTAAAATGGATGAAAGGGGATACTCTTTTTTATTCGTTTTTTTAACAATTATATTAGTAACTGTTCTTGGTTTAAGCATTATTAAGATTGCCAACAACACGTTAAAAACCTCAGCTCATGAACGCGATGACCAGTCAATCTACTATATTGCAGAGGCTGGTTTAAACTATGGTCGAGCGCATTTTAATTTAAGCCTTGACACAGCCTTTGCACAAGCAGATATCAACTATCATCTTGCAAAAATAGCTTACGAGCAGCAACCTGTAGGAGATCCACCTAATTATAAATCTTTATTACTAGATGAATTAAGACTGTTAGGTTATCCCACAGACTTAAATTCCTCAGTAACATTAGATAATACGATGACCAATCTAAACCAACAGCCTTTTAAAAAACCTATTTTTGAGGAACAATTCGGTCAATCACCTGAAGCTAATGTTTATATAACTTTGAAAAATGACAAAGAAGATCAACTCCAATATGAAATGGAATCAACAGGGCTGTTTAAAAACACTGCCATTACTAGAACATTACAGCAATATATAACGATTAGCTTAGAATTTGCTGACATAGAGATTCCTGATGGTAGTGGTTCCAACGGTAATGGTGGTACTAACGAAGGCAATGGCAGTTCAAATGGTGGGCATTTTTCACCGAAAGAATATGCTGTGCAAACGAAAGGCAATATTATCGTAACGGGTGGCGGAAAAATTACTGGCAATGTCGCTAGTGCTGATGGCATTATCCGATTAGGAGGAGGCGCTTCTATTTCTGGAAGTATCGGCACTTCTCTAGATAGATTTGAAATCGAACATTCCGGTTTAGATAAATATAAAAATCAAGTAAACGGCAGTAAAAATTTCCCTGAAAATGTACTTGCACCATTCCCTAGCGATAGAATGGATACTCTATCACAATTAAAATATCCAGCAAACGAAGAAGCTGCGAAGGATCAATGGAATAAAACTAATATTATTCATAATGGTAATTTCCAAGCAGATAATTGGATAGCGAACAATTACACATTAAATTTAACGGGAGATACACATTTTAAACAATTTAAAGTTGATCAAAACAATGCTATTACGATTAATGTAGGCAATTCTGATAAAGACCTGTATATTGAAAACCTTGATATTATACAAGGACATATAAAAATTATTGGAACAGGCAAGCTCAATATTTATGTAAAAAATACGTTTAATATTAAGGGGTCCTTTAATACCGGAGGCGATCTCAGCCAAGTAAATTTTCTTTATAGTGGTACAACGCCATTAACACTTTCTAATGAAACACAAATAGTCGGTTCACTCTATGCAAAAGAAGCCGATTTGACATTTTCAGGTGGGGTTGGCATAAAAGGCAACATCTTTACTGGTGGCCAAAATGTTACTTTTAATGGCGGATTTAATTCAACTAGTCAATATATTATTGCACCAAATGCTACTATAAAAGTCCAAGGTGGCGCAAACATAAAAGGTGCAATTGTGGCAGATAATATTTTAGTAGACGGTGGTGGGAATATTACCTTTGGAGAAAGTGTTGTTCCTCCAGAAAACGGGGGCGGTTCAACAAATCCAGGAGAAAATCCAAACCCAGGCAACCCTTCTCCGCCAAATAAACATATAACAGAAGAATCTATACTAGAAAAATAATAGTAAAAGGCACTGCGAGAGAAACTGTAACTCTCCCCAGTGCCTTCTTTTATTCTGTTTTCCTCAACAACCGCCCGGACAACAACAAACCAATACCGCCAATCAATATAAATAGTACTGCTCTAATTAATAAATCTAGTGCAGATAAGTCGAAGAATATCATCTTAATAAACGCGAAAGCTAATATGGCAAATCCAGTAAGGCGAAGTATTCGCAACTGGCGGATCGAACCGAGCCATAGTGATAGACTGGCAGATAAGAATAATGTAATGGTTGTTAGTGCGATGCTGAGCTTCCATGCTAGCAAGTCGTTATAGGCTAGCTGCGATACTAGACCACAAAGTGCAATCATCGTACAAACAACGCCTATGCTGACAGTCCAATCTAAAAATTTCGTCATATATTGTTGATAAAATTGATAAATGCGCCCCTGCATCAGTAAATCAGCGATAATGGCCACTATCACTGCGATATAAACAAGTCTTGTTCCAATATTAAGCCATTCTATCCCTTGCATATGATAAGGAATGCCGCTAATCATTAGTGTAAAGAACAGGAATAACACAGTGAGAACTGGCGTTAGTGCCCGCCCTTTAAAGTGAGCTGGTAGCACTAGTGAACCTGCAAAAAATAGTGCGATAGCGATACTCATTAAATGTGGGAAATTACTAGCACCCGAAACATAAACACTATCAAGCTTAGCAATATATGCGAGGAAGTATCCAGCCGTCATAACAGCTAATAAATCTAGTACATATACATCTTGCATTAGCTTCTCAAAAGCATTTACTGTTTCCTTTTGACGCCTTGCATACATATAAATAATGAAGAGATATACGCCAGGCATGATTAAACTAATATGCTCTATGCTGAAAAATGGTGTTGGTTCGTGTGCGACATAGCTTAAAATAAGTACAATTGAAAAACCTATGGAACTAACGACCTTCATTAAGCTGATGCGAAGTCGTAAGCTCATCATAACGCCTGCAAATGTTATCAATGGTAGCAGTAAATCATCAACCTTTTCTGGTAGATTCATTACTAAAAGCGTATTACAAAGTGTTATAAATGCGAGTGTTACGGCACTATCAAATGCCTCCTGCCATTTTTGCTTATAGCCATAACTCGCTACAGTTACAAACAAAATACAAAGCCCAAGCAGTAGTAGCTCATTAAATGCTAGCGGACTACTAATTAAGTTCAAAAGTAGTAAGCTCAAGATACCTACAGTAAATTGCACTCCGACATGAATAGAGCGCCATGTTGATTCAACATTATACAAGCGACACCAACTCATGTAAAAGATAATCTGTGTCATAATTAGCCCTAACGAAAACATAATATGATGGTCACTATTCAGAAACGCTATAATTCCGACTGCTAAGATAGAGAAAAAAGTCGAACTATAAAGTGCCATTTTTTGTTTGTGATGCCAAATAACAACTTGCAGCAATGTCAACAATACCAGTACAAAGAGCAATACGATTAACGCGTTAAAATCCATGTATTCTAGTAAATAAGGTAATAACAACGAGGTAAAGGCTACAAAAACCGTGAGCACTTCATTTTTCTTGAAATAGCTAATGGCTATGCCATAGACAATATATATAATGGCAATAGTTAGCGCTAACATTAAAGCAAGTACGTCATACAAAATGGCGCCAGCCGCAGTTGTTAAAATACCTACAATAAATGCCCCGCCGTATAAAGAAATAGTAATGGCTGGTGATCCAAACTTTTTATGCTCTACAACATAGGCGATCGCAGCCAATGCGACGGATAATGAATAAGCGAGGATGATTTTCACCCCGTTTGATAAGTAGCCATAATCACTAACTAGTTTTAGTCCCCATAACACGCCTAATACTAAAATCACCATAAATACTTTCGGGAGCGCCCACATAATTTGTTCTTCAAATGAGCGCTGTGGTTTAGTTTTCTGTGCTTTCGGTGCTGGCGTTGATTTAGGTAGTGGTTTTGCAGATTGTACAGTGATGGATCGGTTAACATTATTTACAGTTGTCTTTTTAAGTGGCTGTTGGTGCTTTAACACATCCATTTCCTGTCGCAATGCTTCCATCTCTTGTTCTAGCTTAGCAATTCGCTGCTCCATTTCTCGAGACAAACAATCATCCCCCTAACAATTAGAATTTTATTACATTATAGCATATTCACTTTTATTGTAAAATTACACTTTTTCAAGTGGAATAAAAAATTAGCGAGGTTTACGATACATTAAAGCCCGTTCACTATCACTGGTGCCACTAGTAGTCGGATCCACCACAACACCCATTAATACAAGAATCGATAACACTGTATTTAAAATAGTTGTCAATTGCTCGCTCATTCCAGTTGTTAAATCGAAACCAAACAAAGCGCCTACTTGTTGAGCGAGTAGTAGCAGCATGGAAAATAGCGCCAATATAAATGGTTTGTGCATGAATCGAATTTTCCAGTTAATTCTCATAATTGCTCACCTCCCCCCTTCCTCACCACAGTATATGCACCGAACAACTTGCCACATATGCAAAAATATAGCTTTAATCAGTGGAATTTATTATTTCTTCCCAACGAACTAGTTGTTATTTTTTCTATTAACGATAGTTATCGCACATACCGTTGAGTCGCGCTGGTTTACCTAGGATTTCATCTGTTTTATCGGCGATTCGCCACATCTTATCAGCGATTCACGCCACCTTTTCGGCGATTGAGCATTTTCACTTTATGAACGAAAACCTACAACACGACATAATATAGAAATAAAAATATAAAAAGGGTGATTAAAAAATGTTTGGCCACGAAAGACCTGACGTGTGGGACGAAGATGGACGGGATATTGATCGTTGGGAAAATGATGGGGGAAGAAGTCAAGGTACAAGACATGGACGGGTTCCTGTCTTGTACCTAATGGAGTAGTATCCACAATTTGCGCCTTCTAATTAAAAATGGCATTTAACTTTGCAGTCGATTCATCTGATAGCATATATCTTGTCTCTCGATCATTTGTGAACATTATCATGCCTGAATCTTCACTTAGCCAAAGAAAAAAAGAGTCTGCGCCTACTTTAATTTTGTAATCGGGGTCCGCAACATCGGCAATACCGTCTCTTTTATGTGCTTCTGTCATCGCCGTTGTGAAATCATTGATAATTGTCGGTTTGTTAAAGGTCTTCTTTGTTTCTGGTAGTTCTTTCGCAAAGCTTTCCATTTCAACAACAATCACTTTGTTTGAAGTACAACCTGAAAGCAATATAACGAAAAGCAATACTGATAGGATGTAAATATTTTTCATAATGTTCCTCCTAACAAAAAATAGCATACTGGAAGTACTCCAGTATACTATTAATCGCCTATTAATAATTAGTAAGCACGAGCAAACCACACAGTATGCGCTGCTTCTTTGCCGCAATGAATGCAAGTATGCTTCGTCGTCGGTGGGTTAAATGGTATGTTCCGTGTTGTGAACTTAGTTTCTTCTTTGACTTTTTCTTCACACGCATCGTCTCCACACCAACCAGCTAATACCCAACCAGGAATTGTTTCATTTTGTTCTGCCTGAGCTAAATGTTGTTTTAACTGCTCCATTGTATCGATATGTGTATGTGAGTTGTTTGCACGGAAAGCTTTTGCTTTTTCAAATAGTCGTGTTTGCATTGTTGCTAGTTCTTTTTCAATGCTTTCCACAATTGTTTCTAAAGAAACAGATACTTTTTCATCTTCATCACGCGCTTTCATTAAGCCTTGTTGATTTTCTAAATCACGTGGACCTAATTCAATACGTACAGGTACTCCTTTAAGTTCCCATTCATTAAATTTATAGCCTGGTGATTGATCTGAATCATCAAGACGAACACGAATGCCTTTCGCTTTTAACGCTGCAAAAATTTCATCTAATTTCTCCATAATTGCGGGATTCTTTTTCCATGGACCAACAGGAATTAATACCACCTGTGTTGGGGCAATTCGTGGTGGTAAAACAAGACCTTGTTCATCGCCATGCACCATAATAACCGAACCGATTAGACGAGTGGACGTGCCCCACGATGTTGTATGGACATGGACATGTTTATTTTCTTTATTTAAATATTTGATATCAAATGCTTCAGCAAATTTTGTACCTAAATAATGAGATGTTCCTGCTTGGACAGCCTTGCCATCCTGCATCATCGCTTCAATCGAAAATGTATCAACCGCTCCAGCAAAACGTTCTGACGGTGTTTTTTGTCCATCATAGACCGGAATCGCTAATAATCCTTCGACAACTTCTTTATAAATTGCTAACATTTGCATTGTTTCTTTACGTGCATCTTCTTCATCAACGTGCGCCGTATGACCTTCCTGCCATAAAAATTCAGACGTACGGATAAATGGCAGTGTTTTTTTCTCCCAACGGAATACGTTTGCCCATTGATTAATTAACACTGGAAGATCGCGATAACTTTTAATCCAATTTGAATATAAATGGCCAATCATCGTTTCAGAAGTTGGACGCAATGCTAAACGCTCTTCTAATTGTTCGCCGGCCGCTTCTGTTACCCAAGGAAGTTCTGGTGAAAACCCTTCAATATGATCCTTTTCCTTTTGGAAAAATGATTCTGGAATAAGCATTGGGAAATAGGCATTGCGGTGACCTGTTTCCTTAAAGCGCTTATCCATTTCCGCTTGAATATGCTCCCATAATTCATAGCCATCTGGTTTAAACGCAATACAGCCACGAACTGGCGTGTAATCCATTAAATCTGCTTTTTGAATTGTATCTACATACCATTTTGAAAAATCGTTTATTTTTTGTGACATCGTTTATTCCTCCTTAGTTTTCAATAAAAAAAGCATAAAGCATCCTCATAAAGGACGTCTTTACGCTAATTGACGTGGTACCACCTTAGTTCGACTTACATAATAAGCCCTCTAAACGTTTGTAACGAAACGACTCGGTTAGTTATTAACTGACATCTCCGTGGTAGGGTTCAATAAGAAGAGGTGATATAGCTCTCAGCCTAGGCTATACTTTCTGTTTCACAATCCTTACTTACTTGATCACATCATCGATTATAATATGTATACATTAATATACCAATTTGCTCATTGTAATTCAATCATTACTGTCACAAAAGAGCAGGAAATCCAGCTCTAGACCATAGCCATAAAGGTGTATGAACATCAATTGGTGCGATGCCTGTTCCCTTCAGCACTTGTTCCCAGGCAAGCGCGACAGCTTGTCGATCATGTGCCCCACCTTTTAATACTGTTGGCGGACATAACCCTAATTGTACAGTAGCCTTTAAAATATGCGTATCAGGTGCAATTGTGATTAGCTCCCTATCTTTCCAGCAAACATTTGTATAGCTTTCCAACACATAAAGCCAGTAATTAAAAATTTTAGGACCAGATAAATAAGGGAAATCCGATTTCCGAGTATTTTGCATTAACTCTTTCAACGAATGGATTTTAAATTGAACAGACTCCACTAGCCCTTCTACATTTCCTTTTGGCGAGGAACGAACGATTCCTTGTGCCACACGATACCAAATTTCTGGATGTCGATTTGGTTGTAACCCAACACGGTGTAAAAGTAATGCCTCGCGCAACTCCGTTATATCACTACTTACCACCGTTTTCGGCTGAAAAATCCACTTAGTTTTTTCATCTTGATAAGCTTTTACAACGGATTGCCAAAGCGTATAGGAATTTCTTTGATAATTTAAAGCCATCGAGAGCGTTAAAACTTCTAGTAAGTCTTGTTGTTTGACCACATCAATTAACACATCTTCTGGCATTGTTTCTCCACCAAGAAGTCCTTGTGCGTGCAAATGCATTAATGTGTCCACATTTTTCAATAATTGTTCACATGCCATATCCTATCCCCCCTGTTCAAAACTTTATGATGTTAAAAATATGATAGAATTGTCGTTAATCAACCTATATGATGTTTATACTGATATAGAAATGGAAGGTGATTGTATGAACCGGCAACGAACAGAAAAATTATGGCGACAAGAAAAATACCGTGTAATGTATCATAGCCAAAAGCATTACAATCAACTTCGTCAGGCAATGCGTGATCAACTGTCCCATGAGCACATCGAACAATTAATCAAAGACGCTTTACAGCAAACGCCAACTGACGGCAGTATGCGCAATGCCTGTCAGCATATGTGGGGCTATTTCCGGAAAGTTGCCACAGTAAATGAAAAACAACATTATGAGCAACTACTTCAAGCTGGTGATAGCGCAACACTACTTTATTTTTTACAACAATTAGCTACCCACTATCACGTTAGTTATTTACAAGAAAGTACTATTTTACAAAACGAAGGGTATTGAGGCCCTCCAATTAGGAGATTTGATATGAACGACAATCTAGACAACAACGAAATCATCTTCTTTTCTAATTCATGCGAACGTGTAATGCATCCATTTTATAATAAACATATCGTCTTTACAGGGGCCCTTTCCACGATGACCCGTTCAGAAGCAGCGAAAAAAGCACGCACTTGCGGAGCATTAATCCAAGGAGCCGTTACAAAGGACACTCATTTCTTGATTCTTGGCAAAAACCGTCGCGACAAAAGCACAAAGCATTTAAAAGCCGAGCAGTTTATGCACCGTGGCTATGACATTCAAATAATTGCTGAAGAGGATTTTATGTGGCTGATTTCAATGCAAAAAGAATATGTACCCTCTACTATACTCTAACGTCTCTTTTCTTATATTGCCTTTTTAAACTGACAAATAATGAAAGCAAAGAATACACAACTACCCACATAAAAAAGGTTGCATTGAACAAAGTAAAAGTTAAGATTGTAAACACAATAAACGTTACGATAGGCATGACAAATCATTTTTTCACAAAAAGGCTTGTTGCTATGACCACAACAATAGGACATATTATTAGTGCAAAAAGAAATTCCATATCTTTAATTCTTCCTTCTAAGGTCATTCTTCTTCAACTTCTAACACGTTGGAGAAAATGCTACATTATCGCATCTGCAGAGCTTCTAATAGTCATTTCCTTAATGATAGAAATCACCATATTTTAACATTATAAAAACACGTTGACTAGTTGTGCATCATCGCAACCAATCAACGTGTTTTTATGTAAAACTATTTTTGCACTACCGGATCAGGATATGCAAAGCCTTTTGTATCCACTTCGACTTTTTTCATAATTTGATCTTCTAGTGGCTTATCTGTTGCATCGCGTTCAACGGCTACGATTTCATCTACCGTTTCCATTCCCTCGATTACTTTGCCAAATGCCGCATAATCCCCATCAAGATGTGACGCTTCTTCTGTCATAATAAAAAATTGAGAACCTGCAGAATTTGGATCATTTGTCCGCGCCATTGAAATCACACCGCGCTCATGTTTTAAATTATTTTCAAATTTATTACTAGCAAATTCACCTTTTATCGAATAATCAGGACCCCCTGATCCATTGCCAGCAGGATCGCCCCCTTGAACCATAAAGCCAGGAATTACTCGATGGAAAATAAGACCATCATAAAAACCTTTCTCCACTAAGGAAACAAAATTTGCCACCGTATTTGGCGCTACTTTCGGCTCTAGTTCTATGACAATTTTTTTATCGTTATTCATTGTAATTGTTACAATTGGATTTTCTTTCACATTAGACGCATAATCAACATTGTCTTCCGCGGTCTTATCCTTACTACAACCTGTCAAAACAACAACAAGTGCCATCAGACTAATGACAAAATATAATACTTTCGATCGTGCCAACATTCTTTCAGCTCCCTATCTAGTCAGTTACTTGCATTATATAATTATAGGTTAGTCACGACAACTAATCTTATAAATGAATATTAAATACAGAAATTTCGGGTGGCACCATAAAACGTGCAGCAATTCTTGACGTGCCAATGCCAGTATTGACATAAAGTTGCATGCCCGTACTGTTATTAATCGTATAAAATCCATCATAATATTTTTCAGCTAATGCAGTAGTCTTTGTTTTAATAAATGGAATCCTTATCTGTCCGCCATGACTATGACCCGCCAACAGTAAATTCACCGAAGTATCTTTTAAAAGGTCTGCCATATCCGGCTCATGCATAAGGACCATTTTATAATCAAAGTTGTCATTCATTGTCGCTACCAACTCATCAACATCCGGATTTCCGAGCAAACCATCATCCAAGCCACCTATAAATAGCTTTTTACCATTTAATACATCGACAGCGACTCCACTATTATTTAATAATGTAAAACCTGCATTGGACAAGACATCTTCGTATATTTTAAAAGCTCCACCACCGTAATCACGGTTACCCCAGATGGCATATTTCCCAACCGTCGCTGTTAGCTGCGATAATTTATCCGTTACGTCCTGTTTATGTTGAAAGGCAGCAAAATTTTCAAATAAATCTCCCGTAAAAACAATGATATCAGGAGACAATTCATTAACCTTGTTGACTAAATCCTGCAATTGTTTGACAGTATATGTTTCACTTACTTGTATGTCGGATAGTTGTACTACTTTCAAAGCTTGTCCTTTGTTTCCATGTAAATCATAAGAATGCACGACAAGCCGATTTGGTTCAATTTTAAAAGCGTATCCTACTAGTAAACCTATTATTACTATTAGTAATAATACTATTCTTATAATCCATTTTAAACTTTTCATTCGACTTCGAATGCCCCTTTCAAATCTATAACCGTTATTATAAAGGTGCTATGTTACAGTAATGTGTACTTTTATGATAGTCGGAAAAAGGCACTTAAAAATAAAAAACGTGCACCAAATTAGATGCTCGTTCTTTGTTTTATGTTGATTCAACTAAATCAAACCATATCGTAAAACGAATATACGAGTCTACTAACACCACTTCATACTGTAAATCATTTTTAGCTAAGATGCTAGCAACAATCGACAATCCTAATCCAGTCCCTGAAATTTCTTTGTTCCTCGATTCTTCTGCTACATAGAATGCATCCCAAATAAACGGGAGTTGCTCCTGTTGTAAGCTTGTTGTTTTATTGCGTATAGAAAACTTTATTTTGTTTTTATTTTCATTTGTTAGGTTTATTTCAAAAAACTGATCTTCTCCATATTTAATGGCATTACTTATTAAATTATTCATGACTATTTCTATTTGATTACTATCTTCATAAATGAAGGAATTTTGTATTAAATCGAAATTTTGCACTACCTGTACATTATTATTTTTTAATGAGATATTATATTGTTTCATAATTTTTTGTATAAGACTCTTCAATTCGAAAGACTCTTTTTTCACTTCTAATTCGTGTATTTTAGATAGTTTAATTAAATAATCGACCATTTCTGAAGTGTAACTTACTTGTTCTAAAATGATATCCGTATAGGAGTCATCATCTAAACCATCTTTTATACCAATTGTATATGCTTGTATTAATGACAAAGGGGTTTTCACTTCATGAGAGATACTAGAAATTAATGTATTGAGACTTCGATTTTTCTTTTCTAATTGTGAATGTACATTTTTCAAAGAATTGCTCATTTCATTAATACTGTGTGACAATTCCTCAATTTCATCGCCTGAGGTAATTTCTACTTGTTGAAAGTTTAAATTTGTAATATCTTTTGCTACATTTTTTAGTTGTTCTAAAGGTGTAATCATTTTCTTAGAGAATAGTGCTACTAATAATGTACTAATTATAATTCCTAGTAATAAGGAATATAAATATAATTGGTTGACGATTGTTAAAGCATCTGTATTATGCGCAACTACTGTTCCTACTAATACTAAATGCTGATCCTTTTCGTATAACACAGTCAGAAGGCTCGTCTTAAGCTTTCCTTGATTAAATAAAAGCCTTACTGCTTGTCCTTCATCTACTTTCTTCAAAGCCTCCTCTGTAATCCAAAATTTATTTAAAACAATTTTGTCTTTATACAATGCAAATTGCATATTTTCATTAATTTCTGCGATACTACCAGCATTTTCAACAATAACAATTGTAACATTATGTTCATTTTCGATATTTTCTTGAGTTTTTGTAAGTTGTTGAATAGTTAAGTCATTTAGTTCTTCATAAACGGTGTTAACTTTATTTTTCATTTTATACAAATAATAATCAGCGGAAAAATAATTATTTAACAAAAAGGAAACGCCGAAAACGATGAGTATAATCACGCTCACCATTAATAATAATTTTTTTCCAATTTTATTCAATTTTATCATTGAAACTATACCCCATTCCTCTATGGGTTATTATATGATCCTCTCCAATTTTGTCACGCAGCCTATTAATGTGTGTATCGACTGTTCGTTCCTCACCAAGATAGTCCAAGCCCCAAACCGTTGCTAACAAAGAATTTCTAGATAATACTTGCCCTTTATTTTCATATAAAGTCTTTAGTAATTCATATTCTTTTTTAGAAAGTACAATGGCTTCTTCACCTTTAAATACTTTCTTACTTTGCATATTAATTTTCAAATTTCTTATTTCAGCCAATTTATCTGTTCCGAGCATTTTTTTCACTCTTAAAATTAAAATTCGTGGATCAAAGGGCTTACGAATATATTCATCTGCCCCTATATCTAATGCCATAAATTCATCATCATTGGTCGATTTTGCTGTTAACATGACCACTTTTGCTAAGCTTACTTTCTTTATTTCTCTGCATACTTCAATACCACTTAATTTAGGCATCATCCAATCCAAAACTGCAAGATCGATTTTTTTTGAATAAAAAATTTCAAGTGCTTCTTCTCCTTCAGAAGCAATACTTACATTAAACCCTTCTTTTTCAAAATAGGTTTTTAAAATAGCAGTCATATGTTTTTCATCATCAGCAATTAGTATATTCACTTTATAGAAACTCCTTATCTTTCTAATAAGTAACTCTTCCTATAACAAAAGTAAAAAGGTGAAAGTCTTAAAAGAAGATTTCACCTTTTTTCTAACATTTATACGATAGCTACAGCATATATATCTTTTACTTTTCTAATCCATTTTTCAGGGCATCCCATAATGGATTATCTACTTCGATTTCTTCTCGATTTGGTAGCTCTCCTTTTTCAAGTGCCTCCCAATATTTCCACTTCGGAGCTTGGTCGCCTAACTGATAATCCATGCCTTCCCAAGTGTCTTCTTGAAATGCATAGAAGGACCAATGCCAGCCAAATCCATCAAAAATTGAAATAAGGTCTGATAAATATTGATCCGCCCCTTTGACCATTCGGTTAATACCGAATTCTTCAGCAATGATACGATTAGCTGGAATATTGTTATCTTTTGCCCATTTATCAACAGGTTGTAAAAAATCTTTTAATGCTTCTTTATTAAATATTTGTTCCGTTTTTTGTTCTCCCACTTTCACCTTGCCAGGATATGCATACTCAAATCCTCGTTTGCGATTTTGACTTGTCATTTCATATGGTTCATACATATGAAATGCATACAGCACATTATCATC
Organism: Lysinibacillus sp. NPDC097195; assembly: GCF_044762075.1. Lineage (NCBI taxonomy): Bacteria > Bacillati > Bacillota > Bacilli > Caryophanales > Bacillaceae > Lysinibacillus > Lysinibacillus sp. NPDC097195. Next base: position 2,012,560 of record NZ_JBIWDP010000001.1, read on the forward strand.
TTTGATCGGCTTCAAATACTCAAATGCCCAAGGTGTTGCGTATAATCCTGAATTCACAATAATGGGTGTATCTTGATCAACAGAGCGAATTGCTTCTACAATCGTTTTATACAATTTATTTAAATCTGCTGCTGTATTTTCCACCTGACTATACCATTCGCTATAATCCTGTGTCCAAAAATCATGGAATCCTGTCGCTGTTTCTGGATGTGGTTCATTCACTAAATTATATCCAACTATAGCTGGATGATCCTTTAATCGAACAGCAAGATCTTGCCAAAACTGCGCAGATTGTTCGTGATAACTAGTATCCTGCCAAATTCGATCATCATTTTGATAATTATTAAATTGTCTCCACCGATTTCCAGGCAGACTTAACACAGTTAACACTACTTTTGAACCTCGTTCATAAGCAGCATCCAAGTCTGCCTTTAATGCTGCAAAATCTTTTTCTATAATACCTTCATAATGATCTGCATTTCCAATTAAGAAATCTTTTTCGGGATTTGAATCTGGCTGATCATTCAATAAAAAATCACTGTCCTTTGCCCATTTATCTGGCGCTAAGCGAATAAATTCAATATTTTCTTTATTAGCTGCAGTATAATTTTCTGGAATGGACTTAGAATTCATGAAATTTGTACCTTTTTTCTGTTCATTCCAAAATGACATCTTGCTTGCTAGTGTACCTACCTCTATATTTGTTGTTTTTTCTTCTTCCTTATTACTAGTACATCCTGCTACAAATAAGATAGACACTAAAATTAACGAAAGAATACTCCTTTTCGAAAGATTTCGATTCTCTCCCATTACCTCACCTCACATGCATTGTAAAACACCAATGTCACAAGCATGTTACAAAAATTTATGTACTCATCGAGATGGCCGCTTCCGTAGAGATCAATACTACCCTAATGATACAAAAGCAAACTGAAATAAAAATAGCCAGTTGGCGGCTAAATACCAGTAACTGGCTATAGATTACAAATAAATTTAAGAAAGTTCATAACGAGGAGTGATACAGAATTCACCAGCAGCTGGTAGTGCTACTGTTGCACCAGTAGCAAATACACGAATTGTATCGAACCTTGAAATTGTAAAAGTGAAAGCTCCACCAATTGGAACTGCCGTTTGTCTAACGACTGTTCCACCTGTACCTGCAACAGGATCAGCTCCTTTTACAAATTGAACAGAAAGTGGGAAGTTACCAGTATTTTTTATAAAACCTGACGCGAATATAACTTCATTGGCATTTGTCGCATATATAATTTCAGCACCTACTACATCATCACCTGCAACAGTAAAACTATTACATACTTTATCTTGCACATATTTTTTAGGCGTACAACAACTAAAGTTTCCTACAACACTTCCGTCTTGACACATAAATTAAATTCAACTCCTTCCTAACCAAAATTGGTTTTCTCTTTTATAGTAAATGCTTGATTATAGAAAGTGCTTAGACTTCTGTAACGTTAAATTAAATAGATTATCCACTCTTGCAAGCATGTCCGTAGTATTTAGTGTCAAACTGGTTGCAGGTAAAGGAATGTGTATCATATTTTTGCACCCTTTCCTTGTATTCTGTGCTTTAATAATGACCCATTGGTTCAATGGACGTGACCACATTTGCTGTAAATACATAAGATAGAAAAGATGATTACATTGAAGGGAGGAGCTAAAACCATCATGCATACTAAAAATCCATCCGTTCATTGTGTAAAGGTTCCGAGAGTATACGATTGGCTAAATAAAACAACTGTTTTAAAGTTAAAACAAACTGTTCAATTGGAGCGAAAACAGTTTGATGATTATATTTGTTGTGACTTTGCTATTCCTAGCGGCCAAGTGGAGCGTACCAATTTATGGACAACATATGGCATTAATCAAATTGGTGGTTCCCTCTGCATTAATTTTAAAAGTGGTTATGACCATACGTTAGTTGTTTTTGTCAATGATGAAAAACAAGCAGAGATTCGCGAAGGTAGCTCCTTTTCAGCTACCTTTACACATCTTGAATCGATAGAAGTCCAATGTGAGGGCAAAAGTGTCAATCTAACTAGCTGTCGCGGAGAATTTAAAATCATGTTTCATTACCATCCGAACGGCGATTATCAGCTTTATTCAGCAAAGGATATTCAAAAAACAATTTGTTATGTCTCCGATTGTTATGGAAACCCTCTTTCTCCTAATAATAGAGGGTACTCAATCAATTGTAGAGAAATAATTAGTCCAGATAATAGAAAGTGCGTTCATATGGCAGATGAATGTGGGGAAATGATTTTACTGAACAGAGTTGATTTCTTAGTAGAAGGCTTTGTTTGCGTACAATTCATTAATGATAGCGGAGATATTTGCAGTAAATCTGTATTTCCCTTTTCAGATGTTGAAACGGTCGTCTTATGTGCTCCACCTGAAACAGCAATTCATTGTAGTGTCATAGATGTTGATTGTAGAGCCCATATTATGCCCACCCTCCAAAATAAGTCAAATTGCATAGAAATTATTATATTGCTTACTATTAGTCAAAGCATTCAGTCTGTAACTGAAGTAGTCATTGAACTAAAAGGCACGCTTTGTCTTCCACGTGTATGCACTTCCTCTCAGTCAGTCGTGCAGGAAAATATCCCTTCAAACGGTTTAGCTTTTTTCCTTAATTTACTTGATACATCCCCAACATAGTTCTTACCATTCAACCAAAGGATTTCAAAAATTTTGAGACCCTTTGGTTATTTTTAGGTTGTTTTCTAAAAGATTCGGCTGTTAAAACATAAAAACAGAGTTAATCTACAAGAATACCTCCTAACTAAATGATAGACCATCCCCTTTTCCTGCAATGCTGAACATGCATCTATCATCCACGATTTCACCACAAAACCCAGAATGATCTTCTACTCTCTTTACGAAAAAAATATGAGAAATTCATGCTGCTCTTTCGTTATAGTAAGTGTAAAGGCCTTTACAAAAATTTGAAGGAGCCATTGTAGATGAAATCGAATGCAACAAATTTTATCAAGCGTCTGCAATCAGGAAAAGAAGACGCACTCGAATATATTGTGGACAACTATTTAGCGCTTATAAAAGGCATTTCTTATAAAGTTCTGTCACCTTTTAATAACGCAGGCATGGTAGATGAATGTGTGAATGATATTTTTTTATCGATTTGGCATCATGCTAAAGATTTCAATGGTGATTCTGCTAAATTCAAAAGTTGGATTTGTTCGATAGCGAAATATAAAGCCATTGATTATTACCGAAAAGCTGCTAAAAACTTGGAGGTGTCTAGTGATTGCTTAGAGCCTGCCCCTTCTAACTCGGCGGAAAAGGATTTGCTACAAAATGAAAATAGGTCGGAGCTTATGCAATTAATTGGCCGACTTGAGCCTATCGATCAACAAATCTTTATTAGAAAGTTTTTTTTAGGAGAACATTCAGAGGACATCGCTCGCACACTTGGAAAAACAAAAGCTTCCATCGACAATCGAATTTATCGTTGTAAAAAGAAACTAAAAATACATGCAACTCAATTTCTAATGGGGGGGAATGTTGTATGAAGGATATTTACAAGCACTTTAATAATTTGGAGATTGATATAGAAGAATTTGAAGAGATAGAAGTCAGTGCGTTTGACAAAGCTAAAGTTAAAAAAGAACTTTTGAAAAATATTCACGTCGGCAAACAAAGTAAGCGGAAAAACTTAGTAACCGTAGCTTCACTTGCATTCGTTTTAATGGCTTCTACCCTCTTTAGTTTATCGTTTACTGCTAACGCTGAGGAGATTCCACTTTTAGGAAGTATCTTCAAATATTTTAACAGCAATGGCTTAGCCGAAGACTACACGGAAATTGCCAGTCCAATAAACGGTATCGCTGACAGCAATGGCATTAAGGTAGAAGTAAATGATGCCATATATGATGGAGAAAAGCTTATTGTCACCTATACAATTGACACTAATAAATATATGGGGGAAACACTTCATATCAAAGGAATCCCATTAATAGATAATGGAGGAGATGGAACACACGAGGTTTCTAGAATTGCTCACAATAAATATATTGGGAAAGCAATAACTTTTGGTAAAGAGACGTTTTCTTCCATCGATGTCGATTGGAAGCTTGACTATATCCTTTCTGATTTGACAACAGACCGACAACGAATTACAGGAGACTGGCAATTTAGTTTTCATTTAGACAAAGCAAATGTTTTAGTGCAAAACATTCAACAACATGATGAACAGAATAGCATTTCAATAAATATTGAAAATATCACGTTTACACCAACATCATTCCTAATTAATTACGAGCAAGCTGTTACTAATGAAATATTAAATGACTGGGATATGGCAAATGTAGATATTGTCGTAACAGATAATTTAGGACATCAATATGAAAGCAACTATGGATATGGAGCTAGTAATGATGATTTCCATATGTCATGGAGTAAAACGTTCCAAGCTTTACATCCAGATGCATCTAGGCTCATCATTACACCAAAAGCAACACTCGCTGATTATGATGGAGTTAGTGACTATGGAAAATATCGATTATTGAACAGTAAAGCAGCTATGAAAACAATAGAGATGGAACAGATTATCGTCGAAATAGAAAAATAACGTAAAATATCCCTCTTGCAACGAATTAAGCAGAGGGATTATTTTTGTTAGTCAATATGTCGTTTGAGCACAACTAACACCATGGCTAAGCACGTCACAATTGTACAACCAATAAACATGATGGCATACGATGTAAGCTGGACAACAATACCCATTATGAAACTTCCTAATGAAAATCCTAAATCATTGGTCGCTAGAAAGACACCTAGTAATAAATGTTTTTTGTCTTCTGGAATGACAAACGATATGTAGGTCATAATGGTTGGATATAACATAGCAAATGCAATTCCATTAAAAATTGCAGAAAAATAAATGGAAGATCCAAGCTGCACCCCATATGCAAGCATCGTCGTGCCAATAATTGACGACAACAGTACCAGAACAATAAATTTCGGATGCCAATGTCCGTCAGATGGGATTCTCTTGCGCAAAATAAAACGACTTCCAACAACGACAAGTGCTTGGATAAATAAATAGAATGCAATATTGCCAAGATTGTACTTCAACATATATAGCGGTAAAAATGTCGATATGGCCCCAATGATTGTGGCACCGACTATCATCGTAATAGAAGCAATTATTAAACCTTGATGGCGTAATGTTTCTTTTACAGCACCTAATAACTCGCTCATTGAAAAAGTAACGCTTACTTTTTGGTTTTGTGGTAAAGGTGTACGTATAAATAAAAGTAATGGCAATATAGCTAATACTACAAGACAAGCAATAAAATATGTAGAATCTGTTTGCTGCCAAAGCCCTACAGCTAATACAGGACCATATAGAGAAGGCATGACTGAAGAAAGTGAATACATGGACATCCCTTGTCCACGGTCCTCATTTTTTAACATATCGTTTATACCCAATTGCATCGACATTGAAAAAAAGGCGATGACGACTCCTTGCAATACACGTACAACATAAATGCTATCGATTCCCAATAAAACATAAATCATAAGTGTTCCAGCATGTCCTATTAACAGCCATTGCATCATTTTTTTCACACTATATTTTGCAACCATCTGCCCAGCCCACGGTCTTAAAACCATTGATACAAACATTGTCATGCCCATGATAAAGCCAATTTCACCTTCAGAGATACCATTTTTCTCAGCTTCCAGTGGAAAAATAATCGTCAAAATTGAAGATGCTGTAAAAAATAACATAGACAATAAATATAGTTGAAGCATGGCGCCAGAAAGTGGTGAAAACGTATAAGTAAAAAGATGTTTATCTGTCATACGATTTTGCCCCTACCTTTGCTTGATATCCTCCTCGATTCTCATTGTCTAATGAGAATCGTTATCAATTTAAAAATAGGCTATTCTATTTTTTTCGTCAAGTGTTCCTATCTAGAAAAGAAAAAAGCACCCCATTTAGGATGCTTCAAAAGGCAATTATTGACGTCTATCTAAAGTGAAGAGAAATTCACCCTCTTACTTTGTCATTTACTATCGTTTGCCTCTACTTTTCCATTTACAAACAATAATCCATATTTATAAAATAGTGAAAAAGATTAATGAGGTGAAGCAATGGATAAAAATAAAAGCTCGTTTATTGTAGCATTTACAAATATAGTGGTTTCATCTTTAGCCCAAATTCTTTATTGGACACTTCTAGAAGAATCCATAAATATGTTTATTTATCAATTTTTACTTTTCCCATTTAGCTTAGTCCTTATCAATATTATCTTTTGGTTTAGTAAATATAAACTTCTATTTTTTCAACATGTACTTTCTGCTTACACAGCTTTCTTTTGTTCAATAATCATTACGTTTATTACAGTGCTATCAACCTCTACTCAGGAATTGCCACCCGGTGAAATTGTATTATTTGCCGATGTCTTATTTGTTCTTATTACAATAACAATACAGTCTATTATTTTGTTACTATTAAATTCAATTATTTATATAGTTTATAAAACCTACAATTTCCGAAATAAAATTAATATTAAAGGTTGATAAATGGTCAAAAGTGTCCCTTTTAATATTGAAAGCATCAAACAAATTCCTAGGAAAAACTGCTTTCAAAACTATAAAAAGGAGAGATAAATATGGCCCTATTCCCTGAAGATAATGGTAATTTTGATTACAAAGCAAATGGTTATTACATCAATGATAATGTGAATGTAGGATCCATTCAAAATGCTCAAATTAATGTGAAATACCAACGAGCAATCGCAGTATCTTTAATTCATGGTAATACAGCAGTGCAATGTGCAAGTTCATTAAAGGAATGTTACAATATCGCAGTAGAAGCTCGTAAAATTTACCTAAATACATTCCGAGAACGCTTTCCGGTTTCAGCAGAAGCTATGGCTTGGGAAATTTGGATTCATGCTACTCCAGAAGTATTAGATAGAGTAATTAATAACAAAATTGTTCGAATAATTCTCGGTACTTCGCTTGCTGGAAAAATTGCTATAGCTGTTTCAAAAGTAGTTGCTAGTCACACTGAATACGCTGATATAGGTATTAATGATAATCTACGAAATTTTGATAGTTTTTTTGAGAAAGCTTATAAATTAATCTATTAATAAATTAAAAAACAAGAGTGATAGATTATCGCTCTTGTTTTTTCAACTAATCTAGTTCAACTACATTGAATATTAAAAAAACCCACTAATGCATAATATGCTCACAGCTGTAGACTCATTAAACAATTAATATATTGAGAGCATATCACAATAATTTTTAATGAAGTACTTCACTATTATTATTCGCAATGACGATATTCTCTTTACTAATCGTTGCACGCATCTTATCTTGTTTGAACATATCGATAATCCCGTCTACTACATTTTGAATAATTTGGTCATCAAATGTTGACGCAGTGTTGAGCATAACGGAACATGTAATTTCTGGATTATTTGAATCTCCTCCGGAAGTTGTCGAAACTAGAATATCTTCACCCTTTAATCCTGTTTGTTGTGCTATAAGTAATTGTAAATCCGCTTCTTTTTGTCGTAGCCATTGCATGGTTTCAACATCGATTTCCTCCATAATCCTTGCCTTCATTTCACCGTTTGGCAATATCTCAATTAATTCACTTGTAACCTCAGGTTGTGGTTTTGCTTGTCCGATAAAATAGTACGATACAGCAATTATCACAACTATTAGCACCGACAATAAGAGTGTTTTTTTAGATTTGCTATTCAACGGTATCACACCTTTTTTAGAATAGTTAGCTACTACAGTTTCCAAGTAAGACAACTAAAATAAAAGCATTGAAATATGTACGAGGCACTTTTTAAATTTTCAACCTCTTAATCTCCTTTCAAATATTTTTTTATTAATTTATCAGAATTTTTCATTACTTTCAATTGAAAACAGAGGAAAATTATTAAAAAAGTTGCCTCCGCAAATTTTCATTGAACGTCACAAATAATGTAATAAATGCCGCAAGTGTTTGACACCTATATTGCAGTCAATGCGAACTGTTCCTTCTAGGAATGTCGCATACGATGAAGTTGCTGGTAGTAAGTAAGTCTACACCGCCCCAACTCCTGGTCTCCCAACATATAAAATCCATGTCATTATTGCACGGGTTGTGCTAAGGTAAATTATCGAGACAATTATATTAAGGGTGGAAAATTATGTTAGAAGTAAGTGAAAGTAAATTAGCACAGTATGTCGTGCATTATGTAAGTGATTCATTAGTTTTCGGTGAGGAAGCATTGTCGCAACCAGAAGTTATGTTGGAAGCAGCATTTACACAATTAGCATTTAACAAACTCGACTTTGAACAACAATATGAGTTTTTCCATGAAACGAATATTGGATTAAATGAAGTGTATACGTATGTCAAAGCTATTTTTGATGAGGAAGCAAGTTTTCTCGAACAGTCCAAGCATATTGCCACACACTTACATAGTGCTTCTGGGCATCCCAATATTAAAGATGGCGAGTTGTTTATTGGCTTATTTGACAATTGTTTTATGGCAACAGAGGCCAAAAAAGTAATCGCTATTGTTAAAATTGAAGAAAAAGAAATGTTTTTAGATGTAAAAAATGAACAAAATAAAGTAATTGTCAATGGAATTGACGGCATTAATGTGAAGAAAATCAATAATATGGCCGTTATCATCGATATGGGGGCTGACGAAGCGCCCGTTGTCTTTATGAAAACGAAAAAGAAAGAAGATGTCGTGTACTGGCAAGAACGTTTTTTGAAAATTAAAGTAGCTGACGAACATTATCATAAAACCAACTTAGCATTAACAGAATGTAAAAAATATATTTTAAAAGAAGATAGTTTTTCAAATACTGAAAAGTTGGGCCTTTTAAATAAAACGCTCGATTATTTCCGCAGCGAAGAAGAATTCCAAGTCAACGACTATATTGAAACCGTTTTTGACGAAGCCGATTCAACACAAAAAGATATTATCGTTAATTCAGTCAAGCCTTATGAAACCATAATATCTGAAAGCGCCATTGCCAAAGCTGAAAAAAGCTATAAACGCAAAATCAAACTAGATTCTGCAATAGAAATTCAAGTGAATGTCCGTGATATCGAGCAAATGGACGAGCTAATTGAAGTCGGTTATGACGAGGAAACGAATCGCAAATTTTATAAAATCTACTTTAATGAAGAAGTATAATCATACAAAGAAAGTGTGCCGTTGACTGCAGTCAATAGCACACTTTTTGTGTTAATGTTCATGTCGAGGGCCTCCCTTCCAAATTCTTAATGGCGTTTCATTGGTTTTTAGAGGCGATTTCCTCCGGTTTTATGGCGATTTCTTTGATTTTAGGGACGATTCATAGGATTCGATCAAAAATAGCGAGAAATTATTAAAAAATTTTTTCACTTTGCTATAATTAATGTTAAGAATACTAGTCTATAGGAGGTTTAAAATGACAAGTAAGCAATTACGTTTATCCATCTTTTCACTTGTTTGCATTGTTTTTTTATCTTTCTACACAATGAAATTTTTTAAAACGACATCACTAGCTAAGGACATATTGACAGAGATTAATTTCAATAAAGTCAATTCAGGTTTTGTTGTTGATGTTGCTAATGAAACAATACGGGATTTAAACGAGGAAAGTTTAACTACTCTTTTATCCACTCTAAAAACAATTGATTTAGAGCGTGTTCAAAAACGCTCAGAACTCAGAGCTATTGATTATATAGTTTCACTTAGCGGTAGTGGCGGTGCATTTAAATTATATCTTTCAAATAACGGTTCTTTGTTCATTGATGGAAAATTAGAAGAAACATATCAAGTTGTTGATAACGAAGTATTTAATGCAATATTACATGTTATAATGCATTAGCACTCTAAAACAGCAACACCGATTATCTAATCGGTGTTGCTGTTTTTGTAATGAACAAATATTTATTAAAAACCAAAGGTCACAATAATTTTATTATCAATTCGATTTTCCATTATACCTTAACCTGGGATACTTCCCCCTATGGTATTCCATTTAACAACAGAACCCTTCCCAGATATAAGTGTTGACACTTCACCTGTCGCTGTTTTTCGGAATTCTAAATAAGGTAATTGAACTTCTACAGATGTGGTTATTTTTCATTATTGAAAATAGTTCAATAATGTAATCTAAACCTGATGAAGCAGTCGAAGCAACCGTTTCTCTATATGATGTAGTGGCTGACGTTAAAGCTCCCGAAAGAACTGCAAGAATCACTCCTGTTACTGTTGATTTAAATACAAAGCCTAAAGCTGTTGCACCTAATGTAATGATGCCAGATCTGAAATTTGCTTCATTAAGCTGACCTCGCCAATACCTAACAGTATTATTTTGAGCAATTATCATATTTTCTAATGTAGACTTTGAGACTGTAATCGTTCTAACGTATTCGGATGTTGTGAAAGACATAATTTAACCTCCATTAAAATAATTTTTCAGTTAGCTGCTAACACACCATAAAGGGATTAACTATAAATTTTTAACAACCTAATAAAAAAATTATTTACTAAAATCAGATTCCAACCAATACTGTACTAACTTTCTTGAAAATCTTATGTATTCGTATATAGGTTCTTCTATTTATTAAGTATTAAAATTATCATTTCCCCTTAATCTCCCACTAAAAAAAGATTTTTCTCGCTAAATTAATCAAAAATTCCCTAACAAATTTAATAAAATGTATAAGTTGATTTTGATTTAAGAAAAGTCCTTTATATAAATAGAAAACATGTAGAAATAGATCTAATTTTCTATAGGTCCCCATTCCATGAAGCGTAAAGGAGTTGGTTTTTTTGATTCAAAATCGGTTACTAAAAAACTTTTTAAATGATGCAGAAATTAAAGAGCTTTATCAAAGTTATTTAGAAAAGCCTACTATTTGCAAGAAAGAAATGATTGAAAAAATCTTTCAAATCCATGTTAAAAAGATTCAGCTGCTTAGTTATTTTTCAAAAACTTTAACTTTTGAGTCTCAAAAATTTGATAAAAAAAATCGTCATAACAATAAATTAAATCAATTGATATTAGATAAAAATATCGATGACGGAGACGGAGGGGGAAAATTACTTGATTTAATTGCAGATGAACGAAACTATTATGATTTTGTATTCAATACACCTATTGAACCTAGTAAACTGGAAATGATTTTTGAAGATAAACAGCTATACGAAATTGTTTCCACATTAAGCGCAAAGCAAAAAGAGATTCTGTACTTAATTTTTGTGAAAGAATGGACTGAAGAAGAACTAGCTTTAGAGCTTGGTGTTTCAAAACAAGCTATTAATAAGGTTAAAAATCACGCATTACGCAAAATAAAAAAAGAGTATGAATTTGCAAAAAGAAGAGATTTCAATACTAATTAAGTTGCAAAAAATTTTATCAAGATGGTTGATAAATCACCTTAAACTTTCCTTTTAAGTTACTTCAGTTAGAGCAAGCAACGTTTAGTGGAGCAGATATATTTATCCTAGAAATTTATCTAAAGTATTCAGAATCAGTTCTCTTTAAACTACTACCAATCGCTTATCATTAATTTATGGAGGTATGTGCGCAAAGAAATTAAGTTGTTACAGCATCAAAAGTAGCCGTTAAAAAATTTAGTGTTATATTTAAAAATGCTGATTCGAATATTGCGAAACTAGTAACAGTGAACATTACTAATTACGAACTTTACAACGCAACGACTGATGTCACTAGCTACCTGTTAAAGTAACTGCTACTTGTTATCACAAGATAAATATATACACACTATAACCTTGAAAAGTAAAAATCGCTCAATAGTATTCTGAGCGATTTTTACTTTATTATTTTATCGAACACTATCTTATAAATTAACAACCTTCAATTTATTGTATACTCAATTAACCCTAATTTGTTTAACTTGGACTTGGTCACTTTATAATTTCATATGGAGATAAGAACCAACAATTTTTGCATTGCCGAACTCATACATAAAACGATTAATTTATTTGGAAGATGACTCAGTCTCTCACTATAAAGTTCGGTGTAAAATACGGATTGGTCACTGCTGAAGTATTACAATATCTAATATCTTTATCCATACGTATCTCAATTCCGTCATTAAAGTTAGAAATATAATAATCTTCATTAGAATTTATTTTCATCCATTAATCAGCATCACTTAACATATAAATATTGTTTATTATTTGGTAGTGTAAGTTTTGTAAATTGTGTAAGAGGTATTTTTGCTGTTCTTCATCTTCTATAAAAATCGTTCATAATCCTCTATATTCCCTTTTATTATCCCAATTCCAAGCTTTATGTTATCCGCACTAAAATCTGCATCTTTAAGTATGTCCGTGACTGTATGAATTTTCCCAGCTTCTTTCTTCTGTTTAGCATCTCTTAAATTCTCGCAAAATTATCTTCCCCTTAAATTACCAAGAGTATACTTTGATTATTTTTTTAAAACATACGATTCTTTCTCCATCTCCATTAATTCTCTTCATCTGTAAGTTCAAAGAAGTTGAGTGTTGTTTATATTCCTTTTTTTATCGTTGAAAGCACCATAAAATTTGTTCTTGCTCCATGTCTTTTGCCTTAGCACTGATTTATTTTTGGGGTTTAATAGTCTTCAAATCTGCTATCTACCAGTATTACCTCAAACATATTACCGAATATTTAATTTCTTATTATTGGGTTGTTTATTTGCTCAATAAATGTCCTTTAAAAAACGTAAGCAATTACACATTACAAAATTAGGAGGTTATATTATGACAAAATTAGAATTACGCTTACGCACATTTTTACCTTTTAAGTATGTAGAACATCCTATCCATCCAAAAACTTCACGCTTCCATGGTGATACACGGAATTATGCAGATTGGAATTCTAAAGCATACAGAACATCACAAAGTTTTCTTATTGATACATCGAAATTTAATTATGGAGTGAGGGGTTCAAATCGAGTAAAACAAACTATTCAAGAAGACAAAGTGAATGGTAAATGGAGAATAACAAGAAGAAAGACAGCATCGAAATCTGGCTTAAAATATAATATCAATATTATTGAAGATATTCTTTATATTAACTGTAAATGTGCTATGAAAAATCCTCTAGTTAAAGGAGCACCTGCAATTGATTATACATTTGTAATTAAAGTGACGCGTACTGGAAGTGTTCGATTAACGGGACAAAGGGATGGATTTCCAGCATATGAATTTATGCGAAACATTTATTCAATGAAGAAGGGACCCGAAATAATTTATTCAGCTGTTCCAGATAGTCCTAAAGAAATAGGAGGACTTTGGCCTTTTTTAAGGAGCGAATTTGTGAACGTTGGACGTTCCTATGATAGTTGGCAAAATAACTAGAAAAAAGACCGTTTTAACGGTCTTTTTTAATTCATTTTAATGGGAATTTTTAATACGCCCTTTATATAAAAATTTCAGCAAGTAATCAAAAATCACAAATATTGTTATATATATACTACTAAATGAGACCGTTAAATAAATACTATCGTTGAAAGTATATTTATTTGACGTGAACAAACTAAATAATAAGGAATAGGCCAATGCACAAAGTAAATGCTTTAAATACATGACAATAATATTTTTAATTTTACTATAATGTTCAATCAGGATAGATACCAAAACAGCAACAAGCATTGCAGGTCCAGTAAATGCAGTACCGTAAATACCATATGAAATGCTGTATGAAGAGCCAACAAAAAGTGGAATAATAAATATTCCTATTATTAGTGTAATAACAGCTGCAATCATTTTGTTTCTCAACATCTTTTTTCACAACCTTTAATCACTTTTTTTTCAAAATGGCCAAAGTCACTCGATTTGATCTACAATATGTATAAACTAGCTATATTAAAGCTTACAATTATTAGTATTTTGTTGCGCTACTACCTCTTACAAAAACTTCTTTTACTTAACTTCCATTATATTTTAATACAAAAATTATCATTTTCAAAACATTTTTATCAATAATATTTAATTTAGAAGTTTGTAATAGGCCCATTACCTTAATATGTTACGTTTCCATAAAAAAGAATATATAAATAAAGGCTATGCTAATCTTTCAAACCTTCAGCACAGCCTTTTCAAAGTTATATTGTACGCTTAACTATTGAAATCAGTAAGCCTAGAGCTTCTCCATCTGTCATAGAATCTACTTTTCCGCTGTGGTCAATCTTTAAAATACCTCGTTTCTGTGTTTCTTTTAATAAATACTTTAAATCTTGTTTTGCCGTTAATGATAATGAGTTTTTCATCTTTGCTTGCTCCTTTATCGATTTCGTAGCCTGTGCTATTCGTTCCAAAAAACTATTCCAACGGTTCTCACTCAAAATTCGATGTGGACAGTATTTACCGCTCCAGTACTGGTGGGTTTTAATCCGTTCTCTACCCCAACGATACTGTTTTAATAAGGAGGCAATATATTGTACTGCATTTTCCTCTGCAGCAGTATATCGAGCTCCACCACTTTTACTGTAACAAATTTCAATACTAATTGATTTTCGATTTCCATTACCATGTCCATCACCACAATGCCAAGCATTTCGGTTAAATGGAATTGCTTGAATAACCTCTATATCATCAACAACGACATGATACGATACGTGTTTGTCGTTATTCATCATGTATTTAATTTCATTAGCTGCAGAAGCATCATTGGCAGTGTTGTGGACAGTAATGTATTGTGGAGTCATTTTGTAAGGGGATTTAATTTGGTATTTACTAGTTGGCAATAAAATTTGGCTAAATTTATAACTCACTTGTCATCACCTAATTCCCTCAACTGATAATATTTCATTTAGAATTCTCTATATTTCCATTCACATATTTTCTTCTTTATCCATAAGTTCAAAAAAAGAAGGTAGTTGCTTAAATTCCTTTCTTTTTATCGTTGAAAGCACCATTAAAATCAGTTCTTGCTCCAAATCCTTTCGATTTTGCCAATCTGTTTGTCTTAACACTGATTTAATTTTTGGTGTCAACAGTTCAAGCACTTCTTGTTCAAATCTGGCATCCACCGCTATCACCTCAAACATTTTTATAATATTTTTTCGAATCATTAAAATATATAGGCTAATATCCCATCAATTTTGTTCGCCCTCCTCCTTTTTTTCTTTTTGCAATAATAACTGTACAGCTTGGGTATTGTTATTTACTGCTTCAGTCAATAACGCTAATGACTTATCAAATTTCCAAAATACTAATAGGAATGCCACTATTGGAAAACCAACATTACTAATGAAATTTATTAGTATCGATTGATCCATATTTATACCTCCTTTGTTCATATAAAGGGGATTTTTCATGTATTATATCAACCTCTAATTTTTATAATCGATTGGACTTTCGACCATAAAAAAACTCTTAATAACCTCTCTTTTTCGGTGATACCAGCTTTACATTAAATTCAAATAAATGTACTTGTCTTATCTATCACCTTAGATTCTATATATCTAATATTTTAATCTTCTGGTTGTTATTCAAGCTAACAGTTCACTAGATTGTTAGCTAAACACAATAAAACTAAAAAGGAGTGTTTGATATGCTAGGAGTAACGAAAGAATTCATCAAAGTAAAGTAATTAAAGGAGATCGTGACTTACTACCAATTCGACTTGTCCAAATCTAGTTGGAAGAACATATACGGATTTACTCAAAACAAATATTGGAATAGAGAAGCATTCGATGTTAAGTTAGCTTTTTTAGAAGCGAGTGATTCTGCAATAGAAATTCAAGTGAATGTCCGTGATATCGAGCAAATGGACGAGCTAATTGAAGTCGGTTATGACGAGGAAACGAATCGCAAATTTTATAAAATCTACTTTAATGAAGAAGTATAATCATACAAAGAAAGTGTGCCATTGACTGCAATCAATAGCACACTTTTTGTGTTCGCGTTGGTAGCGTCTTAATGGCGATTCACGATAGTTTGGTGGCGGTTTCCTTCGCTTTCGGGGCGATTTGAGAATCTTTAAGGGCGATTTCCATTTAGCACACACTAACATCTGAACCCAAACAAAAATCGCACAGAAGTTTTCTGAGCGATTTTTGTTAATTTAGAAGACTATCTTTATAAAATAATTATGGATGTCATCCTCTTTTTAACAATTCGATTATTTCTTTATTTTGTTCCACTTGGATTTGGCTATTACTTTTTATTTGATAAATCCAGATGGAGATAAGAACCAACAATACTGGAATGGCGATTGAAATAACTAAAGAAAAAATACCAAGTATTCCTGTTATAAACATATATATCCCCCTATAATCCTTTTTACAAGCTCCATAATTATTTTATCATAAAATTTCCAATTTCCTCTTTAAATATAATAATCTATTGAAATCCCTTTATTAGTTGGGAAAATGACGAAAAAGAAGCATTGTCTTAAAATTTTATGGTAGTACTTTCTATGCTACAATTTACTAGAAGGAAGGTGTCATATGAAAATATCCGTTTATGTTGCAAGTGCATTTAGCAAGAATCTTAAAGGGGGAAATAAAGCAGGAGTGGTTTTTATGGAGAATCCATTAACCACTACTCAAAAAATGGCAATCGCCAAACAACTGGGCTATGCCGAAACCGCATTTATATCAGCATCTGTAATTGCTGATTATAAACTTGAGTATTTTACACCAAAAGAAGAAGTTGATTTATGTGGGCATGCCACAATTGGCGCTTTCACCATACTGATGCATAACAATAAACTTTTCAAGGATCGCTATACAATTGAAACGAATAGCGGTGTCCTTACTATTACTATAAAAGATGGCATCATATTCATGGAACAAAACAAACCGATATTCTATGATGTTATAGCTTCACACGAGTTCATCGACTGCTTTGACATTAAAGCTATAGATAGTACATATCCAATCCAAATTGTCTCCACAGGATTAAAAGATATTTTAATTCCTTTACAAAACGAAACACGATTACACGCACTGCAACCTAATTTTGAAAAAATTAAAGAAATCAGCAAGTATTATAATGTTGTAGGGATGCATCTCTATACTCTGGATGACAATCGAATTATATGCAGGAATTTTGCACCATTATACGACATCAATGAAGAAGCAGCGACTGGAACCTCAAATGGTGCATTAGCTTGCTACCTTTATGAACAGCATCACTTGCAAAAAGAAGTCTATGTATTTGAACAAGGTTATTCTTTACACTCGCCTTCTGAAATATTAGTTAAATTAGCAACCAACAGCAAGAATGAAATAGAAAAGGTTTATGTTGGCGGCAAGGGCTATTACTGTGAAACGAAGTGTTTAGATCTAGAAAATATCGAGTGAAACATTGCTATCTAAAAGACCGTTGTAACGGTCTTTTTAGATTGAAGAGTTAGTTTATATAGTCTAGAATACTTCTGGATTGTCATCTAGTTTACCAGCGATCCACAGGCTTCTATCGGCGATTTCATCCAGTTTACCAGCGATTCACAGGCTTCTATCGGCGATTCCATCTAGTTTACCAGCGATTCACAAGCTTCTATCGGCGATTTTATCTAGTTTACCAGCGATTCACAGGCTTCTATCAGCGATTTCATCTAGTTTATCGGTTTCAATCACCGTCATGATTTCCTCTGTTATGCCAGCTCTTCTGTATCTTCCGAATATAAACAATTTGACCGATATGATAAGCATTATGGGTTGTAACATTGCCCAATACTTGCCACCAGTTTGCATGAAAGTATTCTTGAACTTCGCTTTCTAATTGTTGTTCTGTTAATATTTCTTGCCAATGTAATAGCACCTCTAAAAGTTGTTGCTGTAATTCAAAAAATGTTGTATTTTTTGCCATAATAAACGTACTTTCATTACTTCCAACCACCTGAACTGCCTGTACACTATTTTCTTTATATCTTGTTTGCCACGTCTTATTCCAATAGAGCAAATGCTGTACAATTTCTGCAATACTATTGCTCTCTTCACTTACCTTCCAAAAAGCTTCTTCCTCAGTTAGATTTTTAATAGACTCAGAAAAGGGCACGTACCAACTTGGATCGTTGGCATTCGCTAATAACTGATCGGATAAAACATCTTTTGGGTGAAACATGCCTACCCACTCCTTTACTTTAATTATTGTTAACATTCTCTTTCAAAGAAAATTTCCCTCTCTTAACTATTAAAAAAGATGTTCAAAAGGAACTCCACCCTTTTGAACATCTGTAATTTACTTTAATGGTATTTTCAATTCAATATTTTTCCCAATAGGATTGTAGAAATAGTCTATTTTGATTTTGGCTTTACCATCATAGTTTTTAAAGGTTTCCGTTGCATATAGATACTCATCATCATCTGAGAAAGAGCCACCCGCATATTCTAACTCCGTGCCATCCGCCTTTTGAGCAGTTGTAAAGAACATATGTCGATCACTATCATCCCATTTCTTTGCTGATGTTTTTAAGCTTTGTCCCTCTATAGCTATATCCCAATCTAAATAATCAGGTTTTGAGATGACTTCCTGTGTAGCAAAATCAACTTCGATAAAATCCTCACCCTTTGGCACAGCTTGAACAGCGCCAATCTTTAATGTCAATTCCTGTGGATCATTGAAATAATTACTTTGTAAATATACCGTGAATTTGCCATTGGCATTATTTTTATATATTGATGAGCGATCTACAAGTGTTCCTCTCCGCTCTCCATTTAGCGTTTCAACTGCAATATCCTCTAGTGCTAATATTTGCATTGTATTGGCTTCATCAACTTCAATATCGACTGCCATTTTTAATGGTGACTGGCGAATTTGTGTCACCGTAAATTTCTGACCAGCGACATCAACTGTACGATTCGCAGTAAACACTTTTTCCTTGGCGATATCATTTTGTAATGTAAATGGTATTGTCATTGCAATATTGCCTTTTTCCTTATCTTTAAAGTGAAAAATGGCTTTAAAATCCTTTGAAGTATAGGTGATAGGCTCTGAAAAACTAAAATCGACTGAAGACGTTATGTTAGTTTGATCACTTGCATTATGAGTAAAGGAACAACCGCATTCAATTTCATCCTCCCCTTGGAACAATTGCACTTTGTCCAAAAATAACTCAAAGGGCGCATCCGCATCATAATAAAGGACAAATCCCGAATAATCTGCTATGACCCCTTGCAATTTAAGCGCCAAGCCTTCTTTATGTTGTGTCACATTAATTTCTTCATAGTAATGATTATCCACAATATCCTTTATCCCTTTATCTCTTACTACCGCTGTTACAATAGCGTCAAGGCCAGGTATTTTTGCCACATAGTTTGCAATGGTCGGCGACACACGAATCGAAAATAATAAACTTAAGCAACATAAAAATACGATAGCAACAGAAACGATGCGCTTTTTTGTTGTTTTTTCTCGCTTTACTTTACACAATGCGTCCAGGCGCAGTTGTTGCAGCTTGTCCTTCGGAACGTCAATTGGTTGTTTACTCATAGCCAGTCCTCCTTTTCTCTAGCAAAGAGTCTGAGCTTCTTTAAAATGTGATGAAGCTTAGACTTTACAGTACCTTCAGGAATTTGATTAAGTTCGGCAATTTCTTTGTTTTTTAGTTGCTGAAAATATTTCATATAGATAAGTTGTTGCTCAGACAAGGTTAGTTGCTCTAACAATTTCTCAATATCTGAGTAGATGGCCCATTCAAATAAGTGATATTCTTCTAGTTGAACAGTTTGTTGGCGTTTACCTATATGATCCTTACAGCAATTGATTAAGACGCGTACGAGCCAAGTTCGCGCGTATTCGGGCTGCTGAACAGTATGCATTTTTTTTAGTGCCTTAAAAATTAGGTCCTGCATCACGTCTAGTGCGTCTTGCTCATTTTTCATGTATGTAAAAGCCATGCGATATAAAATTTCTTCATCCATTTCAATAAGGGAAAGTATCGCTTGATGATCACCGCGGATTGCACGCTTTATCATATCTATATCCATTGTTTTCGCCTCCTTCCCTCATTAGACTGTAAAATATTTCATTTCGTTCAAAAAATTTTGATATAAAAAGAATCCATTTAGCAAAATGGATTCTTTTGTCATACAGCTTTTATATATTTTTAATATCCTCAATCAGCTTTTCAACATCCGCCCTTTTTGTAGCCCAGCTCGTACAAAATCTTACAACACTTTGGCTAGCATCGACTTGTTCCCAATAGGAAAATGAATAGTTTTTACTTAATTTAGTTAACACATCATTCGGTAAAATAGGAAACTGTTGATTTGTTGTAGAATCATATTTTAATGCATAGCCTTTTTCAACAAATGCCTCTCGTATTTGCATGGCCAATTCCACTGCATGATTCGAAATTTCATAGTATAGGCCATCTTCAAACAACGTTTCAAACTGGATTCCTAACAAGCGGCCTTTTGCGAGCATGCCACCTTTTTGCTTAATAAAATAACGGAAATCCTTTTTAAGATGTTCATTTATAATGACAACCGCTTCCCCAAACATTGCGCCTACTTTTGTACCACCAATGTAGAAGACATCACAAAGTCTAGCGATATCTGCCAACGATAGATCACTGTTCTGTGCAACGAGTCCATATCCTAAGCGGGCGCCATCCATTACCAACGGCAAACTACATTGTCGGCAAACTTTGCTTAATTCCTCTAATTCGGATTTACTGTAAGTCGTTCCATTCTCGCTAGGATGAGATATGTATACTAAGCCTGGCTGAACCATATGTTCGTGCGTGACATCATTCCAGTGGGCATCATATAGATCTTTAACTTGCTGCGCTGTAATTTTTCCATCTGCACTCGGTAAAGTCAGCACTTTATGGCCTGTAGCTTCAATTGCGCCTGTTTCATGTACTGCAATATGCCCCGTAGTAGCAGCAATAGCTCCTTGATGCGGACGCAAAATTGCAGAAATAATCGTCGTATTTGTTTGGGTACCGCCAACTAAGAAGTGGACATCTGCATTGTCGTCTTCACACGCTTTTTGAATATACAATCTCGCTTTCTCACAATGCTCATCCATCCCATATCCAGGTGTCTGCTCTTCATTTGTTTCTATTAATCGAGTCAGAATGCGCTTATGAGCACCTTCTGCATAATCACTTTCAAAACGTATCATTCATTTTTTCCTCCAACATCGTGTATTTCTTTCCTAGCATGACCGCGAAGCATTGATAAAGTATATTAAATGATCAGTCCAAGTATCGTTCTCGTAGATAAATCCCTGTCTTGTGCATTCGTAAACCATCCCAACGCTTTCAGCTAACTTTATCGATGCTATGTTATCCACATTAATATGCGCTTCTATTCGATGATAATTTAATTTCTCAAATGCCAATTTCAGCGCTGCTTCTACAGCCTCTTTCGCATAACCCATTCTCCAAAATTGATTATGAATTGTATAACCAAATCTTGCCCATTGAAAGTCTTCCCTCATAATGGTTGAAAAGTCTATAAAGCCAAGATGACTATTATCTGCTTTTCGAAATACGCCCAAAACATATACTTTATCATCCTTAGCCATTTGGTGATGTTTCGTCACTAACTCACAAAACCACTCTTGCGTACAAATGCTCATATCTATTTTACCTTCATCGTATTGATGTTGAGAAGGGAAACGATTTTCATATTGCGTAAGCCAAGTAGAATAATCTCCCTGTTCTATTAATCGGATAACTAATCGTTCGGTTTCTGTTTTTAACTTATTCAATCGAACACCTCACCTAGAAATACTTTCTCCTAAATAAGTTCTCCTAACAATCGGAAAAACCTTTTCCGTTATCCTGCACCTTTGCCGAAAATAGAGGACACTAATTAGTGGAGCCCTAGCAAATTGTACTTCACAAAGTTTCTAATATTTGTTTAGCGATTTCATCCAGTTCTTCCGCAAGTTCATTTGCAGTAGGATTTTCAGCCACTCTCGTTAAATACTCTTGAAATTGACCTCGTGACTCTTTTGGCAATTCAATCACTAAAAAGTGAAGAACATACCACTTCCAATTGTCATCGTCTGAAGACAAAATATCTAGCACATAGGGGATAATTTCGTTAGGGAAAGTTCGTAATATCTCCAATACGCCAGGTGCAACAGGCCAATTTGTATCCTGAATAAATACAAGAAGTTCAGGCAATAAAGACACTAGTATATTTCTGTCTAGTTTTTTTAGTTCTTCTACTTTATCAATATCATAAATGTTTTTTGGTAGTAAACTTGCAAAGCCGTCCAAATGCACCCTCCTATCTCAATCATTGTTGATTCTACTCCGGTAAACCTTGTTTCGTGACTACAACTTTTGGGCTGTTCTTATTATAGTATGAAAATAAAGTACATCCCGCAATGGCAATAACACTACCTATCACTTGCATCCAAGTTAGTTTTTCACCTAGTAATAAAAAGGCTAAAATAGCAGTGAATATTGGATTAAAGTTTAGGAAAACACCTGAAATTGTCGAACCTAGATGCTGCACACAAATATTCCAAAACACCATAGATACGACTGTTGCCAATATGCCCGTATACAGAATTCCGAAGATGAAAGAAAGATTGATATGGGAAATGCTAAAAGAAGGAGCACTTATCGGTAACAACATGATGAGCCCAAAAATAGCAGCGTATAAAGTGGACATTAGAGCTGAAGTTTTCATCATCGCCCATTTACTACAAATCGTATAAAACCCCCACGTGCATACAGCGGCAAGCATCCACAAGTCACCTATATTAAATTTCAAAGCGAGTAGGGAGCCTATATTGCCTTTTGTTAGAACAAGAAGAACGCCCAACAATGAAACACTCATTGCCAACAATTGTCGCAGATTTATTTTCTCTTTGAAAAAAATCGCTGAACATATAGCAATGGAAATCATATTTAACGTTGATATTAAGCCAACATTTGTTGCGGTTGTTTGCGCTAATGCTAAAAACTGTAGCAGGTTAAATAGCACAACCCCTGTTACGCCCATTAAAACGAATGGAAGGATGGCGTTTTTGGGCGGGATAATCCTTTTTTCTTTCCACCAAACAATGGGCACAAGGCATATTACTGCAATGATCCATCTCAAAGTTGTTAAGGTCATGGGGGACGCATGTTCAACTAGCGTTTTACTAATAACAAAACTCCCCGCCCATAATAAACAAGTTGATAGCAGTAATCCATAATACTTTTTCACTATTTCCCCTCCCCTTCGTCTAACGAAAACATCTATTCCTCAATAGGCTTCATAGGACCTTGCAATTCCAACTGGTAAAAAGCTAAATCAAGCCAAGAATTAAATTTATAGCCCGCTTTTTTAATAGTGCCTGCATATTCAAAGCCAAAGTTTTTATGCATAGCGATGCTTTTTTCATTTTGAGCATCAATGCCCGCTATTAATGTCATGTATTCTCGTTTTGTTGCAATAGCGATTAATTCTTTCAACAGTTTCGTTCCAATGCCCAGCTTTCGATAGTTTTTATTGACATAAATCGAATGTTCAATGGTATATTTATAAGCTGGCCATGCTCGAAAGGGGCCAAATGTCGCGTATCCTACCACTTTGTTTTCCAATTCATAGACTAATATCGGATACCCTTCCTGCTTTTTTTGGTCATACCAATGTAGTCTATTTTCCAGTGTTTCGCCTTTATACGTATAGACAGCAGTCGTATGAAGTATGGCATCATTATAAATGTCTAACATATCCATTAAGTCTTTTGGTGTTGCTTCCCGTATCATGTTTCTCTCCCTTTCAATTGGTGCTTTTCTTTCTATAGTAAAGCTCTTGCATTGCAAGGTAAAATTGAACTTTTTAAGCCCTTGCTATAGACTAAAGTTATAGCAAAACGAATGGTAGGATGGTGAGGACATGACATTTCAGCAATTTCGTTACATCGTAGAGATTGCCAAACATAATTCCATTAGTAAAGCCGCTTCAGCACTTTTTGTAACACAACCTAGTATCAGTAAATCAGTACGTGATTTGGAACAAGAGCTGGGCATAACGATTTTAGATCGAACGAATAAAGGAGTCATTTTTACAAAAGAAGGCACTGAATTATTGTTTTATGCGAAAATGCTGTTAGAACAAACTGAGGCTGTTAAGCATCATTTTGATAAAGAGAAAAACACGGGCTTAACGAAATTTTCCATTTCATCTCAACATTATGGCTTTGCAATAGAGGCTATTGCTAATTTAATGGAGCATTTTACAGAACAAAAATATGAGCTATCCGTTCGTGAAGGGAAGTCAACAGACGTAATGGAGGATGTTTATTCAAGTAGAAGTATCATCGGAATTTTATCTGTAAGCGCATTAAATAAACCGTTTTTCGAGCGCCATTTTCTAGCTAAAGCTTTGATGTTTACACCGCTCGCTTCAGTTAAACAGCACGTTTTTTTACGTAAAGAACATCCTTTGGCTCATGCTCAAACGATTTCACTGAAGCAATTACGTAACTATCCTTATTTAAGCTATCAGCAGGATGATATGCTGTTACATTTTGCAGAAGAAACTGTAGATGTCAACAATATTGAAAAGCTCGTTTATGTAACAGATCAAGGAACGATGAATAACCTATTGTCAAATACAAATGGTTACAACATAGGCACAGGTTGCATAGTGGATCATTATATGCACCCCAATATTATGTCCATTCCGTTAGAAGAAAATCACTCAATGCAAGTGGGATATGTGAAACGTAAAGATGTATTTTTGCCCGAGGAGCTTCTTGTCTACCTCAAGTTTGTAAAATCTGCACTGGAAAAATCATTACCTATAGAAAATTAAAGAGAGGTATGGAAATCTATTCTCGTCTAATTTTATTAAAAAGACACGGAGGGCTATATGGATAATTTTAAGTTTAATACATTTATTAAAATTGCAGAAAAACTAAATGAAATTAACATCATTCCATTGTTAATGGGTTCGGTTGGTTTGGAGATGGTTACAGGAAAGAGTTGGGATGCAGAAGACTTAGATATTCATATTCCCGGTGATAAAAGAGGATGGCAAGTGCCACCCGAATTAAATATCCATCAATGGGATACTATCGTAAAAATTATGAATTCAATGGCATATCGCTTAGTTGATTTACACGAACATGAATTTACTAAAGATGGTTTATCAGTTGAGTTTGGTATTATGGATACTTTACCAAGTTTTGCAGGCGTTCAGTTAAAGAATATAAAAATGCATCAATTGGGAGAGGTAAAATATTATTTACTAAATCCTGAACAATATCTAAACGTTTACGAATCCTCATCCAAAGATAGTTATCGAGCAAATAAAAATAACAATAAAGATATTAAAAAAATCGTGTTCTTAAAAACAATGTTAGCTAACAATTCAAATACTAACTAATATTATTTTTAAATTAAATGCGAAACGACAAATTTTTCCGATTTCTGTCATAAAAAAAGAGCTGCCATTGCAACTCAATGTTTTTAGACAGTTTAACTCAAGCAATATCTTTAATAACTCGTTAAAAAGACTTTACCGTGCCTCTTTTTAGTAGAATCTGATTCTACGGCATCAATCGCCTCTTTTATATTGAATAAGTCATAATGCGAATCGACCATCATGAACTGTAATTTTTTATCTTTAATTAGCCTCATCAAATGATAGAACGTTTCTTGCCATTTACTAGTTGAGACACTTTTATTCCAGTGCCGTAAATGAAACATATTGGCTTTCACTTTTGCTTCATTTACAATACTTGTCCAGTTTACTTGTATTCCTGATAGCAGGCCAATCGTTAAAAATTGTCCATTTGGGTGGACACTAAAAGCTAGGTCATTGCCATCGGGACCGCCAATTGAATCAATGGCCGCATCTGCACCCATTCCATTCGTTAATGCCATTACGGTTTCATGTAGATTGCTGTTAGACGTATCGATGACCTCAGAAGCACCGAGATGTAACAATTCTTCTGTATAGTGATTATTTCTAGTCACGGCAATTAAGCGAAAACCTAAAATCTTCGAAAATTGCGCGAAAATATGACCTATTGCTGAACCACAAGCATTTACTAATAAAACATCATTTGCTTTTAATGTTAACACTTCCGTACAAACTACCCATGCCGTAACCGGATTAATATACATTTGAGCTGCTGTAAAATCATCAATCGAATCAGGTATGGGCACGACATATTGTGCAGCTGTTTTAACAAACTCTTGCCACGTGCCTTCACCTCGTAAAGGTAATACTCGTTTACCAATAAGATTTTTAGAAACTAAGGGACCAACATCTTCCACTATCCCTACTCCCTCATAACCAGGAATAGTTGGTAATGTTATACGATGAGCATAGGATCCTCTAATTGGAATTAAATCAGAAGGATTGATCGGTCGTACTAACATTCGGACAAGCACTTCATCGCCCTTAGGAGGTTCAATTGTTTTATAGGCAATATTTAAGACCTCAGTGGGACAACCAAACTCGTTAAAATGAATATATTTTGCTTCCATTTATTAAGGCTCCTTATAATTAACCAACTTTTTCTTAATTATAACATTTTCAACAAAGCTGCTTTGTCACTATATTAAAAAGTTAACAGTAAAAGTTCATCGTTAATTTTTTTGTTCTTCAGTCATAAATGATAAATCCCATTTCATAACAATAACTGTATAGTCTTCTGAATGAAAAATTTCTTCATCTTCTACAAGCAATAATACGTGAGTAAAGGTTTATAGAACACGGTAAAAATGAGGCTAATCCCACTATCAGTATCCCCATCAAAATAGTTATCCGTATGGAACTAAACTTATTCTATTAAGAAAATTACAATGCCTATATGTATTGAGATTACATAACATATTCTGCTCAACAATCACCGTTTAGCAAAACGCAAAATATAACATTTATGACTGCATACATACGTTGTATTGACGCAAACTATAGACAAATAATTTTGTGTATTATAAAGGAGGAATAAAATGTACGATCAAGTTGCGTATTATATTTTAAGGTCCCTATTAATTCTGACGATTTTAGTTGTTTTCTTTGGAATAGCTCTTGGGGATACACTAATTAGAAAAAAATAAAACGGCAAGCAACTCTATAGTTTAACCTGCAAATACAGTCTTTATTCAATTAAAGACTGTATTTTTTCTTGTTATAAAATATTTTTACAGGTAGAATATCTACTAAATATAGAAAATACTACAATACTAATTGTAGAAACATAGAATACGCTCGCAACCATATTAGGGATTAATTCTAAAAGAGGTGATTGTATTGATTAAATATCTACTAATTGGTATATTACTTTTTTTAACAATTACAAGATTTTATAAGGGTAGGGCCATTTTTAAAAACCTTTCAAAAAAGGAATGGGCCAAATACATTGGAGGATTTTCATTCGCTTGGAGCATTGCAGCAATGATTATTATTAGTGGTTCGAAACTAAGCAATACTATTCAAATAGGTTGGTTAAATAATATTTTATCAATTAGTATTATTTTTATCGGCTTAGCTTCTGCTGAATTCACTATGAGGAAAACCTTGCCTGAAAAAATAAAAGAATTTTATTCGTGATTTCCCCCTAAAAAAAGCAGAAAAACACATCCTATATGGCGGTGAAAAATCGAAAAACGCTAGGGTATATTTTTTACTAACTGCCTGAAATATAGTCTAGTATCATTAAGAGAAGTTAGATAGATATGAGGTGATTTTTTGGATGAAATAAAAAATTTTGTACTTAGATTGATTGAAATCATCGTATTTTTATCAATTGGTTTACTTTTCACCTTAAATATTTTAAAACCGATTTACGAGCACTTTGGAATCTCATTTTACGGAAATACATGGGTGAACTGGTTTGGAGTTGCTTATATTTTCTTTGTTTTTTATAATTTAATTTTTGGTTTGTTTATATTTAAAGCCAATAATCTCTTTACGCAACGAATGACATCAGTAATCTTTTGGCTTATTTTTATCGCTTCAATTTATGTAGTCTTTATCCCATTTATAAAAGGGGAAAATCCATTTTAAGCTAGAAAAAAAGAAGAGGCCTAGAGTACAGTAAGGTTTAAAAAATATCCATAGTGACTCCACGAGGAAAGCTTTCCAAACAATGTTTTAAATATAACAACTCCTTTATTGAGGTGACAATATGTGTTTTTTGTTCAATAAGCTAACACTTATCAGCATAAGCTTTTTATCATTTTGTTTAATAGCGCTTGGATTCATACTACAAACCGTGATCTATCCTATACAAGATATTAATTCTTTAAGTAGTCAGGCGCTTTTAGATTTTCATAAAGACTATGCAATAAATTACTCATTAGGATTAGGGCTACTGTATTTAGGGCTATTTCTGATGATTTTAGCCATAATTATACTCATTATTAAAAAAAGAGCTGCCCATGCAACTCATTAATCTTAAAAAGATAGGATTCTAGGATCCTATCTTTTTTCAGAGTATCCTATTAGTAAATAACCATACCATTCATTATCATTCCAAAAATCCTCTTTAAAATGGGATTCCTAATTAAGCCTTGCTAAAATAAGCCTCATAACAGGAAATAAATGTACCTAGAATAAACATTATACAAAATAAGACGAAAAACCACAGTGTTTGAGAGCCAAGTAAAAAACCATAAATTCCAGTAATACCATTATAGTCCCAAGGATTGTTTACTGATAATACAATAATTGAAATCAATCCCATTGTTCCACATAAAATTAAGATTGACCCAAAAAGCATTTTCTTCATTGTTTTTAAACCTCCTTCTGCGATTTTTTCTAGACTACAATAATTGTTCCACCAATACTTAATGCACTTAGGTCTATCATATTGCACAATGATAGATGTAGTGCTTGCTATCCAATAATTGTGTAGATAGATCAATGATTTTTTCAAATTTTGCTATTGTACTATCTCTATCAAAACTTACGATTCCATCAACCGGGTAATCATTATAATATAGAAGTTTTTTGATTAGGCTTGGACCATTCTTCAATAAATCTCTCCAAGCAGTAAAAATAGAAATAAGAGTGGCAGCTGAATGTTCATCAAAAAGTGTTATCCCTATATGATTAATCCCTACTTGTTTTGGGTTTCCTGGGAAAGCTGGATTCATACATGGAATCCATGTCATTGAATCGAAAATATAATCAAATACATCTATCTCAAGTGTAGTGTAATCAACAATTATCTCCTTATGGTTATCTTTCTCTCTATAAAAATTAATAAAAAAATAGTCATCTTGTGCTTCGTTTTTTTCTATCAAAAAAAATTCGTGCATGCTCATTCCTCCTCATTTTACTCCCATCGACATCTTTCTATAACAAATAACCATTTTAACATATATTGTTTATTTTTGTAATTTCTTTCTTATCCTATGTTGCGATGCGACTTTACAATAATTAATTCACAATAAGTAAAATCCCTCCACAAAATACTTCAAGGAACAATTTATTTACCATCTATTAAATTTTTAATATTATACTGTAATTAAATTCTAAAAAAGTAAATTTTTCAATACCTCAAATTAAACTACCATTACTTCATATAAAAAAAGAGCTGTCTAACTTTGACATCGACTTCATCGTGTTTTTTTATGACAAAAATCAAAGCCAAATGTTCTTCTAGTTTGTCTAATAGATGTACAACTAAAACGGAAGGAGGAATAAACATGAAAATTGAACGCTTAGTAAAGAAAGCACAAAAAGGAAATGATAAAGCATACGTCATGCTTTTTCAGCAATATGAAGCTGATATTTACCGAATGGCATATGTTTATGTGAAAAATAAAGATGATGCATTAGATCTTGTACAAGAAGTGGCTTATCAATCATTTAAAAAAATCAGTACATTGAAAAATCCAGAATATTTCAAGACATGGCTTATGAAAATCACTATTAATTGTGCATTAAATTTAATCAATAAAAATAAAAAAGTGATTCCGTTAAATGCAAACTTTGAAATGTTTATTGGGTCAGAAAATGATGATCTTGCACTTACTTTATCAATAAATAGGCTGATTGAAACTTTAAAAGAGGATGAAAAAAGTGTCATTTTACTAAAATATTATGATGATCGGACTTTAAGGGAAATTTCAGAGATATTAGATATCCCACTTGGAACAGCAAAGTCAGTCCTATACCGTGCTTTAGATAAGCTTCGACAACATTTAAAGGAGGTAGATAGCTATGCATAATCATCTTAAACACGAGTTATCGAAAATTGAAATCCCTGTAGAGGTTCGCGAAAGAAGTCTAGTAGGCATTAAAAAAGCAAAGTCTGAAAGAGGTGGCAAACTAAATCGTTTTGTCAAAAAACGAATGGCTATTGCGGTTATTTCTGCTACTTTAATGATTCCAACAGGTGTCTTTGCTTATCAAGCGTTACTTGCCGATGATTTATATGGTTCTTTTGATAATCTCCAAAAACATATTGCAAGTGTGACAATGGAAGGTTACTTATTATTTAACGCAAAACTTGATCAAGCAAAAGGTGATTTAGGTAAAGAGGAGTTTAAACAATTTAAAGAATTACTCAAAGTATTTACAAGTATCAAACTTGAATACGGAGATAAAAATGGTAACATAGATTTTTCTCAACTCCCTGCAGAACCATTAGAGCAAATTAAAGGAGCTATGTCTGAAGTACAACCATACTTTGACAAACTGAATGGTCTACCTTCCAGTAAAGAAGTTTTAACCGCTGAAGAATATGAACAATATATGCAAGCTCTCATGATCTATGAGACGACTATGGTCAAAATTGGCCTGCCATATGTTCGAGAAAATGATGCCATTCCTTTAGAGTTACAACAGGAATTCACTGAGGCTCAAGATTTCTTAGAATATGTAAATGATAGACAAGTTGAAGTAAAAATTGAATTGGGCATTAAACAATAAAGAAGAAAACAACTTGGTTTTACCACATACCAAGTTGCTTTCTCTTTACGCTTTTATTGAATTTACTGGTCGGCTAAGGAAGAATATTCTTTTCTCCCCCTATTTTAGATTACAAGTCTATCGGTTTGCCACCTGTCACTCCATAAATCTGACCGGTGATATAGCTGCCTTCATCCGAGGCAAGGAGAACATACACAGGCGCAAGCTCAACCGGTTGTCCTGCACGGCCAAGAGGAGTATTTTGGCCAAACTCAGTAATTTGCCCTTCCAATTGACCATTATCCAACTGCAACGGCGTCCAAATTGGCCCTGGCGCAACACCATTGACACGCACACCCTTCATGGCAAAGTAGGCAGATAACGATACCATAAAGTTGCTGATCGCACCTTTTGTAGCAGCATAATCCATTAATGATGGGGACGGGTCGAAAGATTGAACCGAGGTAGTGGTGATAATCGCACTTCCCGGTGCCAGATGTTTTTCTGCCGCTTTTACTGTCTCAAACATGCTGATGATGTTAATTTTGAAAGTGTCCTCCACTTGTTTGATTGTTAAGTCACTTAAGGATGGCTGTGCGATTTGTTGCGCAGCATTCAATACTAGAATGTCCAATTTACCAAAAGCCTCGACTGTTTTAGTAACAATCTCTGTTGCCGCTCCTTTTTCTCGCAAGTCATATGGTAGCAATAATGCTTTTCTGCCTGCTTTTTCAATTAAATCTTTGACTACGTTGGCATCTTCCTCTTCACCCGGGAAGAATTGAATAGCCACATTTGCGCCTTCGCGTGCATAGGCAATGGCGACAGCTCGGCCAATTCCGGAATCGCCTCCGGTAATCAAGGCATTGCGCCCTTCCAGACGATTATATCCTTTATATGATTCTTCTCCACAGTCAGGTTTGGGGCTCATTTCATTTTGAAGCGCTGGAGTGTGCTGTTCTTGATCCGGGAATTTTTCTGTATGAAATTTCTTACGCGGGTCTGTTAGATGTGGGTTTCCCATCAAAAATCATCTCCTAAATTATTATTTATAGTAAATCCTGTTACATTCTTTTGAATACCCAGTGTTTATTTACGTTAAACAGTTTCAACTCTATTCCCTCTCACCTTCTGAAATCGCGACTTTCTTTTTCTTACAAAAGAAAAACACCCAATGCAAGAGAGCACACAAGTCCAATGTTGAGTTGGACAGTATGGTCACTTACAAAGAGTGCTTTTAGTACCTATATAGTTTTTGAAGTTATAAGCTTATGCTTGTAACGCCGCAATGGTTTGAGCGACTTGCTCTTCAGTTAAATTGTGGCGCACGATGTAACGGTTGCGTTCATGCTTTGTACAGTCGATTGTACAGCCACCTAAATGTTTTGCTTCATTTTCTTCTGTCGCGATAATTTGCTTATTACATTCAGGGTTTGCACAGTTAATGTAACGTTCACAAGGTTCACCGTCATAGTGATCACGACCAATAATTACATGTTCTACTTGGTTGATTGGTACCGTTAAACGCTCATCAAATACATACATTTTACCGTCCCATAATTGGCCTTTCGTTACAGGATCTTTTCCGTATGTTGCCACACCGCCATGTAATTGACCGACTTCGCCAAAGCCTTCACGTTTCATCCAACCTGAAAACTTCTCGCAACGAATACCACCTGTGCAATATGTTAAAACATTCTTTCCTTCGAATAGCTCACGATTTGCACGTACCCATTCCGGTGTATCACGGAAGTTTTCTACATCTGGTCGAATCGCGCCACGAAAATGGCCGACATCGTATTCATATGTGTTACGCACATCTAATACTACAGTATTGTCATCTTGCATTTCAGCAAGGAATTGTTCTGGTGACAGGTAGCGACCTGTTAGTTCATGCGGGTTTACGTCTTCTTCTAAACCTAAGTTTACTAGCTCAGGACGTGGGCGTACGTGCATTTTTTTGAATGCATGGCCATCTGCCGCATCAATTTTGAAAACAATGCCTTCAAATAATGAGTCTGCTTGCATGTTTGCCATGTATTGCTCTGTTTGCTCAATCGTACCTGAAACTGTACCGTTAATACCCTCATTGGCTACTAAAATACGACCTTTTAAACCGATTTCTTTACACATTGCTAAATGCGTAGCTGAAAACGCCGCCGGATCTTCAATCTTTGTGTAATGGTAATATAATAAAACTTGATAATTCATTTGTTTCCACCTATCATCTCATATATTTGCAGGATATACCTGATAGTGTCTTTTACGACCTTTTAACAATAAAGGATTTTGATTTAAAATGCTATCGGTAATTAGGCTGAAATGGCTAATGAGGTTGTCAGCTAACAAAGTATTACGCCATAATAAGAAAATTTATCTTTATAAATTGCTTTCAATACAGCTAACCTACTCTGTATAAACTAAATTCAAAGGAAAACCCCAAAAATGTTGGTTTCACAGCATTTCTAGGGTTTTCGGTCTCTTACCAAATCAGTGAAGTAGTACAGTTTAATTATTTCTTTACTTTATAGCCAATAAATAAGATTAAAAACCAAACAGGTGCGACATATAGGGCCACACGCATATCTGGAATAAACGCCATTAACACAATAACCATTAATAAGAATGCAATGGCAATATACGTAGAAAGTGGATAAAGCGGAATTTTGAATTTCAGTGCGTCTACTTCTTCTTTCGTTTTTGCTTTTCTAAATTGCAATTGTGCTAATAAAATAATCATCCAGCTTGTAATAACTGCAACAGTCGCAACAGCAGAAATATAGATGAACACTTTTTCAGGTACAATATAGTTTAGGACAACCGCAATTAATAACACCGCGGCAGAAAATAAAATCCCTCTTTGCGGACTACCGTTTTTGCTTACTGTTTGGAAATATTTCGGACCATCTTTTTGTACAGATAAGTTGTGTAGCATACGTCCGGAACCATATAAACCACTATTAAATGCAGACATTGCCGCTGTAATAACAACAAAGTTAATAATATGAGCCGCGGCAGGAATGCCAACGTAATCGAAAATTTGAACAAACGGGCTACCTTCTGAACCAACTTCGTTCCATGGATAAATAACCATCATAACGCCTAATGCACCAATGTAGAAAATCAAAATACGCCAAACGATGTTGTTAACAGCTGCAGGAATTGATTTGCTAGGATTTTTTGCTTCTCCTGCTGAAATACCAACTAATTCAACCCCACCGAATGAGAACATAACTAATACGAGTGACATTAAAATACCATGGAAACCATTTGGCATGAAGCCACCGTGTGCCCACAAATTATCGAAACCAATTGCTTCCCCGTGGTTGCCAACACCGAATAAAATAATGGCTAACCCTAGAATAATCATACCGATAATCGCAACCACTTTAATCATTGCAAACCAGAACTCGAATTCTCCGTATGCTTTAACATTTGCTAAGTTAACTAATGTCATTAAAACAAGGACTACAAGGGCAGTTACCCATTGTGGAACATCAGGGAACCAGTAGTTAATGTAAACACCGACTACTGTTAATTCTGCCATACCAACAACTATCCACATGAACCAATACGTCCAACCTGATAAGAACCCAGCAAAGCGACCTAAATATTTATTCGCGTACGTACTGAATGAGCCTGATACCGGTTCCTCTACTGCCATTTCACCTAATGCACGCATAATGGTGAAAATAACTAATCCGCCAATTAAATAAGCTAGTAATATAGATGGTCCAGCCATTTGAATGGTTGAACTAGAGCCATAAAATAATCCGACTCCAATGGATCCGCCAAGTGCAATTAACTGCATGTGACGCGTACTTAATCCGCGCTTTAGCTGTGAATCTTGATGATTGTCTTTCATAATGTCTTACTCCTATCACGTTTAGATTTTCAAATACTTTGTTCAAAAAAGGAATAAAAAAAAACGCCCTTTTGGATTAACCAAAAGGACGATTCAACTCGTGTTACCACCTTTAATTTATAAGCAATTCACATTACTTACCTTAAGAAGTACGGTCATTTGACGATACTCGCGCACATGATTACGGGTGCTTACCGGTGTAGCCTACTTAGAATAATCTTTTCGGTACACAGCTCCAAGATGAATTCTCAATTGTTTTACATGCACCTCTCATCGACCGGTAACTTGCTGTTCGTAAAAATAATTGATACTATTTCTTTTCATAGCCTTTGTTCTATACAAATATTTTTGAATTGTTTTTCATTTTACGAAAAAAATATTTTTTTGTCAATAGAATTACAGAAAGTATTTCAACAAAGTTCATAAAGCTCTCTCAAAAAAGACATGTTTAACTTTAGAAAATCATGTATACATGATTATGCTTTATAACCTTATACATGCCTTTTACATCAATATTCAGCAAGAAAACATCTCATCTTTAGAAAAGGTGGGCTTTTTTGAATCTTTAAAAATTCTTAATAAGCTTTGAATATAACCTTTTATGCAAGCCTTTTACGTAAGGGTCCAAAGTATTTGCTCTTTTTATTTACAGAAAAATTTACCAACAATAAATTGACAATTTAATTACGACGTTGTATGGTTAGTTACACAAGTAATTAACCAGTTAACCAGGAGGTGGATTGTGATTTATTCTTTAAGCAATGAAAAACCAATCTTCCAACAAATTCGTGAACGGATTGAGGATGCTATTCTTGATGGGCATCTACAGTCAGAAGATCGCATTCCATCGACAAATGAATTTGCCAAGGAATATCAAATTAATCCTGCAACAGCAGGAAAGGGTGTGAACGAATTAGTGGAAAAGGGTGTCATTTATAAAAAACGAGGCGTAGGCATGTTTGTTAGCACTGACGCACGGAAAATTTTAATTGCAGAACGCAAGGAAATTTTCTTTGCACAACATATTGAACCGTTAAAAAAAGAAGCAATCCGTTTAGGTATCTCAAATGAGGAATTACAAAATATGTTACAGAGGGGATAACTTATGAAAATCGATGTGAGAAATGTAAGTAAATCGTATAAGCACAAACATGCTTTAAAAAATGTATCGTTTACTGTTGAGGGGCCAAAGATCATCGGTTTCTTAGGCCATAATGGTGCGGGTAAAACAACATTCTTAAATCTTCTAGCAGGCCTTATGTCAACAACAGAAGGGCAAATTTGTGTCAATGGTGAGAATATTTTTAACGCCCCTGTTATTTTACGAGATATTTGTTTTATAGCAGAGAGTGGGAATTTTCAAGAAGATATGACAGTTGCGCAATGTTTAAAGACCAATAGTTATTTTTATCCAAAGTGGGATAGACAGCTTGCCAACGAACTACTTGAAGTGTTTACCCTTAACCCAAAAGACAAGGTACGCAATCTTTCGAAAGGGATGGTATCTGCACTCGGTATTATTACAGGGTTTGCAAGTAATGCATCTATTACGATTTTCGATGAGCCCTATATTGGACTAGATGTTGTGGCAAGAAATATATTTTATGATTTATTAATTGAGCAACAAATAGAAAACCCAAGGCTGTTCCTTTTATCGACACATTTAATAGATGAAGCTAGTGAATTGTTCGAGGAAATTCTTATTTTGCACGAAGGTGAATTGTTGCTACAAAAAACAATGGAGGAATGGGAAAAATGTATCGTTGCCGTTAAAGGAAGCACAAAGGATGTTGAGCTTGCGATTACTGGCTTAGAAGTAATTTATAAGCACACTTTTATGCATGAGATGACTTCGATTGTATATGCCAGTGGTCTTGCGATTGAAGGGAATGATATTACGCTCGAAAATGTATCTTTACAAGACATGTTAGTGTATTTAAGTAAACAGCAGAAAGCGAGGTTGGTGAAATGAAAACCGTACAAGGTAGCTTATATGTATTATTTCAAAGCTATAAAAAAAGTAATATTATTTTTTGGAGCATTTTATTTTCCATCATCCTACTCTCATTTTTTATAGATACCTTTTTTGGGCAGTATGTATCCTTTGCCATGACGATTTCAATACCTGTCTATATTTTTTATTGTGTAAAGGGGTCAAAAATTTTAAATAAAACATTACCTTATTTTTTAAAGCTTGGCTTAAGTCGTATGCAGTATGTTTGTAATATTGGTTTATTTTTTATCGTTTGGAGCCTTGCTGGCGCTTTTATCATTGCATGTACACATAAAATCATTGCCCTCTTATCTAACCTATTACATTATGAAAATATGATTATTATTCACCCTATTTCATTTTTCAGCGATTCGGATTCATTCTTTCTAACAATGACGATGGATACGGTGTTATTACTATTCTGTCTCATTTCAAGCTTGCTTTTAAACGTAGTCTTTTACCGCTTTGGGACATTAGGTGGTTACAGCTTTATTGGCATACTTGCGTTGATTCCGATCATAATGGTCATTTTCGAATGGTGTACCCCCTTGTTTGAATTACTATCGAAATTCTCTGCTCTTAATGTCATTGCTAGCTTATTAGCCATTATTACTGTCATCTATATTGTCATCTCAAGTGCATTACGAAAAGCTTCCGCAATTCCATCATAAAACGGTCTAGTAGGACATTAAATAAAGAAAAGAATTTCATTAACCTCGAAGGGAAGCACAAAATGAAAAAATTCATTTTTAAAATTATTGGCTTAGAAATGCTTCTTATATTTTTTTATGTGGCAAACGGTGCTTTTGTATCCATTCAACAGCCGTCCAGTCCTTTTTTACAATTTGCTTTGTTGATTCCTTTGGCATTAGGCCTCTTTCTTTATATTGCCGTCAAAAAGAAATGGCGCCAGTACTTCTTCCATTCAATCAATAAGGAAAATATAGTTGTATACTCACCGCTTGTAGTTGTGTTATGTATTATTTTAGTTAGCACAAAAGGCTTAAATTTTTCATCACTTAACGATTTATTACTTATGTTTATAATGCAGATGTTTATAGTTGCATTTATTGAAGAAACAATTTTCAGAGGCATACTACTACGCATGTTGTTGCCTAAAGGAACTTTTACTGCCGTTTGGATTTCCAGCATACTTTTTGGTATGACACATACACTGCAGCTGATTGGAGGACAATCGGTTGAAGATACTATCATTCAAATTATTTATGCACTTCTAGTAGGACTTGTTCTTTCATTACTTATTATCGATGGTCAATCCATCATTTTGACGATTCTCTTCCATGGCTTCAATAATTTCTTTAACTTTATGGGGAATGTTGAAAGTTCAATGTTAACAGCCTATATAATCATTTTTGTACTATTTGTATATATGTTGGTTTTATGGAGACGTGTAAAGAAAAAGGCAGTCATACAATAAAAGAGTAGAAAGCATCTTCTCGTCATTTTAGCTATCAATCGCTAATCTAAGTAGAAGGTGTTTTTCTATGGAATTGGCATCTGCTAGAAAAAGCATTACCATTCGCTCGCCCTGTTCAGGTTCGCCCGTTGGTAATGCTCCATTGCTATTTTTAGCTGCCGTTACTACCAAGTGACTTACCTTTAACGTAAATCTTGCTAAAAGCGACATAAAAACTGTACCCAACAAGACAACCTATCATATTAAGTAAAATGTCATCAACATCAAAAAAACCGAGCATAGTGATAAATTGAAGTGTTTCAATCCCAATAATACAAATTGTGAAAATTATTAAAACTTGTTTTAAATTACTATATCGTTTGTAAATTATAGGTATGAACATTCCCAATGGAACAAAAGGAATAATATTGCCTAAAATGTTCAAATAGGCATATGTATAAGTTATATCTTCTAAATATGGTGTAATCGTTCTCATTGGATAAATATTATAGTTCCAAAAGCCAGCTTCTCTACTTTGCTTAATGATCTTAATTCGCTCGGTGAAACCATTTATCTTTAAGACAACGAAATATAGCAGCAAACATACATAAGCTATAAATAAAAATTTCCATGTCCGTCTTGCCTTCATTGTCCTTCCCCCTCCACATATTAGTACAATTTACCATATTAACTGTTTTTCTGCTATCATTAAAATCCTTTCAAGAGCTTATCTCACTATTATCAAAAAAGGACATTATCATGAGCTTGTCCTGTACAGGTACGCTCACTGATAATGCCCAACAATTCAATTTATGTTGCCATCACATATTACTGTTGAAAAACACCTTTTGAAGTTACCTCTTCCA
Organism: Lysinibacillus sp. NPDC097195; assembly: GCF_044762075.1. Lineage (NCBI taxonomy): Bacteria > Bacillati > Bacillota > Bacilli > Caryophanales > Bacillaceae > Lysinibacillus > Lysinibacillus sp. NPDC097195. Next base: position 2,051,509 of record NZ_JBIWDP010000001.1, read on the forward strand.
CACTAACTTTGCGATCTTCATTTAGTGACAATGTAAGCGCATCTGCCGTAGCAATCGATGCTCTAGCAGCAGTACCGTTTAATAAAGGAATAAATTCTTCTTCAACTTCTGCTCCTTGCATAATGCTATGGAAATACTTCATTTCTTTTTCCATGATCGAATGTAGCCACATTGGTGGTGTTTGGTTTGGTTTACCATAGGCAATCGCTTGGTCAGATTTTAACCCGCTATAAATTCTTGAACGGTCCTCATCTTCTTCTTTCGATTCATGCAATAAATATCTCTCTTCTTTTTCTGGTGTTTTTAACACGACTTTGACATCTTGCAAATCAATTAAAATAGCACCTTTTGTCCCTTGGATTTTCACATAGTGATCGCTCCATCTAAAGGCAGATCCATATTGTAATGTTGCAAAACGTTTATTGTCAAATTCAAGCGTAATTAATAACATATCATCTTCATCACCGAATTGTTCCCCTTGGTGGGCAACGTTGCCGCCAACCATCGATACACGTTTAGCTGGTCCCATTAGAAATTGAATAAAATCTAGTTCGTGAATATGGTGATATAAATGACCACCAGAAAGTTCTCGTTGTTTTTTCCAACTTACTTCTTTTTGTGCTTCTTCCCAGCCATTGCGTTCTGCATGACAGAAAAGAATTTCACCAATTTCACCTTCGTTAATTAATTTCTTCGCTGTACGTACACCGTTCATAAAGTTCATGACATGACCTGCCATAAAAGTAACACCATTGCGTTTTGTGATCTCAATCATCTCATTACAATCTTCATAAGATAAAGCAATTGGCTTTTCACAAAATACATGTTTGTTATTTTGTGCAGCACTTAAGACCGGATGCTTATGGACACCGTTCGGTGAAGCGACAATAATTGCATCAATATCCGCTCGTTGACACAATGATTCGATATCTGATTCAACCTCACAATTTAGTTCTTCAGCAACTGCTTCTGCATTCTTTGGATCATATACTGCTACAATCTTTGCATCTTCTAAAGTGTTCAAGATTCTTGCAAGACCAGCTCCAAAATAGCCAGTCCCTACTATTCCATAATTGATTTGAGTCATATTTTTTCTCCTCTCAATGTAAACAATGATTATTTTCCTGCGCCATCTGATAAACCGCCTGCAATCTTATTTTGGATAATCATAAAGAAGATAATAGAAGGTAGAATAACAATGACCGATGCGGCCATCATTTCTCCCCAATCCAAAACTTCTGAGCCTGTTAAAGAATATAAAGCCACGGATATTGGCATCTTTTCAGAACTATTAATAAGAAGCAAGGCGAATAAAAACTCATTCCAAGTATTAATAAATGTATAAATAGCAGTTGCTACCACACCTGGCGCTACAATTGGTAGCACCACTTGTAGAAAGGTACGCATGATACCTGCGCCATCTACCTTTGCCGCTTCCTCAATTTCTAACGGTACGGTTTGGAAGAACCCAATCAACATCCAAATTGCATACGGAATTGAAAAAGAAAGATATGTGATAACTAATCCCGTCCATGTATTTACTAGCCCCACTGACACGATAATAATTGAATATGGGACTGCCAAAAGAATAGGCGGGAACATATAAGTTGTGATTAAAATTTTTGTCATTTTCTTTCCTGCTTTAGGGAAGAAACGAACAATACCATATGCCCCTAAGGCAGACACTACAATCGTAATGATTGTTGCTGAAAAGGACACTAATAAGCTGTTTTTAATATTAGTCGTAAATGATAAGTCATTTAACACTCTGAAATAATAATCAAACGTTATTTTTTCAGGAAAAAACGACAAAGGATTATTAGCCATTTCCCCTGAGGACTTTACTGACGATACAATAATCCACAGTAAGGGAAAGACCGATACGATGGCTAATAACGTTAAATAAATATAATTCAGTGTTGTAGATAATTTGTTTTTTCCTGCCATCAACGATCCTCCCTTTCCCATTTATCAAGTAATTTAAAGTATAAGAAACAAACAGCAAGTAAAAATAACAATAATATTACTGTAATGGCAGAAGCGACACCCAGTTGCTTCATACCCCAACCTGCTTTAAATGCGAAGATTGGTAGTGTTGTAGTAATATCTGAAGGTCCGCCTCCAGTAATTAAGTATAGGATATCGAAGTTATTAAAGACCCAAATCGTTCTTAACACTAATAATAACCCGATAACGACACGAATATGTCGAAGTGTAATGTGCCAAAATACTTGGAATGCCGATGCTCCATCCATTTGGGCTGCTTCATATTGTTCTGAAGGAACCGTCTTTAAAGCAGATAAAATATTCACCATAAATAGTGGTGCTCCAAACCAAATATTAATTAATACGACAACGATAAATGCTAAATCTGGATTAGCTAGAAAGTTAATATTCACATCAGTGATACCAATTTTAGTAAGTAAATTAGGTAAAAATCCGTAAACATCATTTAAAATATATTTCCATGAAAAGGCAATGACGATTGCTGGAAACGCCCATGGAATAATCAATAAAGTACGATATAAGCCAGTGAATTTTGGAATTCTATTTAAGGCTAACGCAGCAGTAAAACCAACTAATAATTGGCCAGCTAACGATAAAACAGTCCATTTTATTGAATTGAAAAACGCTTTATAAAAATCCGGATTGGTTAGTACAAATTTAAAGTTATCTAACCATACAAAGTCGTAAAATGGACGAATTAAATTTTTCGAGGTAAAACTAAAATAAATACTCGAAAAAATAGGATAGATTAATAGTAAAATAACTATTAATACAGATGGTAAAACGAACAGCATGCCCGTCCAATTAAAGGGCTTCAGCTTCTTTTCCATGTCTCGTCTCCTTTCCTGTTATGTAGAGATCCAATTAGTTCACTTAAAAGTCGACAACAAATCGGCTCCATTTTTTATCACTAGTTCTAAAAATCTAATATCTACCAGAGCAAATACTATTCAACTAGCTTTGCAGTGAACAACTGGTGCTTTCAATAAGTTAAAAAACAAACGCTCTCATAATGTATGAGAGCGTCGTTAGTTGTGTAGCCCGAGCTCTGCTTATTTTCCTAACATTTTAAATAAGTCATTTAATTCTTTTTCTGCCTTTTCAGCAGCTTCGTCGACAGGTACATTTTTAAGCACGATATCTTGGAACATTTTTTCAATAGTCCCTTGACTCACGATAATACCTGATTGTAAAGTTGGACCATTTTCCATTCCGATTGCCGTTCCTTTATCAACAGCGTCACTAATAACTTTAACCGCATTATCAAATTTCTGAATTGTCGGGTTATCTAAGAATGCTGGATCTTCAGCAATGTCTTTTAACGCTGGTAGCATACCTGCTGGTACAGAATGTAAGAATTTAATGTATTCTTCTTTTTCATATAAGCTTTCTACAAATGCTTTCGCGATTTCAGGATGCTTACTATTTTTCCATACGACAACTGGGATGTTTGATGTTTCAATTCCATTGTCTGGATCATTTGCATTGATTTTTGGCATTGGTGCAGCATCAATTTTATCAAGTAACTGTGGAGAGTTCGTTTCAACTCCTCCGATTTGGAAACCACTATTAAAGTCAAATGCTGTTTTTCCTTGATAGTATAAATTCGCCTGATCTAAAACTTTATAATTGACTGAGCCTTCTGGTGATGTAGCTTTGTACATGTTTATCCAGTAGTTAATACCATCGATTGCTTCTTTACTTGTTAAGTTTGCTTTGCCATCTTTCGTAATTAACGTTTCACCTGCAGAACGAACATAAAAATTCAAGAAACGAGTTGCCATCATGTCGCCAGACCCCATAGGTACTGATAATCCATAAACATTCGGAGGATTATTTAACTTTTTAGCTGTTTCAAATAGTTCATCCCAAGTTTTTGGTACTTCTAATCCTGCTTCTTCTAATAAATCTTTTCTATACCACATAACTTGTGCATGAGAATACAGTGGAATCGAGTAATTATTATCATCAACTGTACCTTCTTTTAATGGCGCTTCATAAAAACGATCTCTACCAATGTTATCAATCACATCATTTAATGGTACAAGAGCATCCACATCAATTAGTTCTACGACATGGTTTGGCAATGCTGTGCTGACATCTGGAACTTGTCCAGATTGCAACCCTGTTGTCCATTTCGTGTAAAACTCAGGCCATGCAAAAGTTTCAATTTTAATTTTTACTTTCGGATGTTCCTTCATAAATGTATCTGCTGCCGCTTGCATAAATTCAAGTCTTGGTCCTTGTGTGAAGGAATGCCAAACTGTAATTTCCCCTTCAAATTCTCCTGAAGAACTTTGGTTCGTTGTTGCTTCTTTTTCTCCATTGCTACATGCCGTCGTAATCATCATAGCTAATACGACGAACAGCAATAACAATTTCTTTTTCATTTCATTACCACCCTTCTTTTGTTTTCATTATGTTGAACAATTTTCAATGGTATGTAATTCCCTGCTGGATTTCTTCCAATGAAGCTTTACATTGCTGATACCGCTAAAGATTGCTCTGTGCTGTTATTAATCCCTGACCTTACCCCATCAGTCGAGCTGTCAACACCTATTAATCTACTTGTAGCTGTTAGAATTGACCATGTACCCCTTTGTCCGCTCTTATGTCTGAAACATCTTCTAGGTTGTTATACACAGCAGAAAAAACGCTTTTAAAATTTTCTAATGTCATTTTCTCCCCCCACCATTTTCCTTATTAATTTGATACCGCTTTCAAATGAAATATACCAAATTAAAAATAAGTTGTAAATAATTTTCTTTATATTTTAAATTTTTGAAAAAAAAATCCACCAAAAACAGCCCTATTATTTTTATTTTCGATTCAAGCATTTCAAGCATTTCAACCATAATAAGCAAATTTTTTTCCCTTAAAAATTTTTTTACTTTGAAAAAAGCAATGTTGAGAATTTTTAGAATATATGTATAATTCACCTTTGTAAGGATTTCAGCGATAAAGCAAGATCCTCACTCAAAAATTCCATTATTTAGTAAGGAGGTATTGATACGAATTACCGATACATCTTATTAGACAGTCCTACTAAGGAAATTAGTCTACGAGGAGTTTTTTACACTAATATACGAGGAGGCTTATTATGAAATGTAATTACAAAGTAGTCGGAGCCATGACATTGCTTTTAGGACTAGGTTTTGGCGATGTGAATCCCACTTATGCAAGTGCCGAAAGCGAAGTTACAAGTAATCAACTGCAAACTGTTAGTGCACCGATTTTCGAAAAAAATAATATAGTATTAAATAACCAAGGATTAGATGTGACGAATGAATTAAAACAAGCACTGACATCCGATAGTGCTACAATTATTATTAAATTTAAATCAAACAATCAAAATGCATTGCAATCTTTGTTTGGTATTTCTAATAAAGACGCTGGTTTTAAAAATAACTATTTTGATATCTTTCTCCGTAATAATGGTGAATTAGGTATAGAAGTTAGAGATGCCAATGCCAATATTAACTACCTGATGGCAAGACCTGCATCTCTATGGGGCAAAGATGAAAATGGAGAAGTTTCGAACACAGTCGCATTTGTATCCAATGCACAACAAGGTAGTTATGCGTTGTATGCAAATGGTGATAAAGTTGTAGAAAGTAAAGTTTCATTGTTTAAAGCAATACACAACATTACTGGCGCCAATTCCTTTGTGATAGGCGGTGTAAACCGCGCAGGAGCACTAGATTTTAAGTTTAATGGCGAAATAGAGTCATTAAAAATCTACAATGAACCTTTAACGGATGCACAACTGAAAACTGACACAACCAACGCCACTACAGACAATCTGATATTCAAGGCTGGCGATGCAACAAAAGCTAATTATTTCAGAATTCCCGCATTATATACGTTAAATAATGGCAGAGTTCTTGCAAGTGTAGATGCCCGATACGGAGGATCACATGATTCGAAAAGCAAAATAAATATTGCTACCTCTTATAGTGATGACAATGGGGCCACTTGGTCTAATCCTAAACTAGCATTAAAATTTGATGACTATGCTGAACAAACAATCGATTGGCCTCGAGATGATGTAGGTAAAAATATTCAAATTAGTGGTAGTGCATCCTTTATTGATTCCGCATTAGTGCAAGATAAACAGACGAATAAAGTTATTTTGATGTCTGATTTTATGCCAGCAGGTATTGGAAACCAAAATGCATTAAAAACGGATTCAGGCTACAAAACAATCAATGGACAAAACTATTTAAAACTGAAATTTGGTGCTGAATCGGCTTATAATTATTCGATTCGTGAAAACGGTATCATTTATAACGATATAACAAATACAGCAACTGAATATAGTGTAGATAATTACTACAATATAAAAAAGAACAATGAATATTTAACGATTGAGCAGTACTCTGTTAAGTTTGAAAATGGCAATTTAATTGAGTACAAAAATGGCAATCAAGTTAAAATGAATATTTTTTATAAAGATTCAATATTGAAAGTAACACCTACCAACTATATAGGTTATACGACAAGTGATAATGGCGGAGAAACTTGGAATGCTCCTGTATTATTACCACCATTTCTTGGATTAACGTCAAACGCTTCCTACTTAAGTCCTGGACAAGGTTTGGTGTTATCTAATTCAAATCGTATTATTTTCTCTTCTTATGCAAATAAACAAATGGTCTATATTATTAGTGACGACAACGGGCTGACGTGGACACATAAAACTGCTCCACTGCCATTTACTAATGCAACGGCTGAAGCACAAATGGTAGAGATTCAACCTGGGGTTATTCAAACGTATTTAAGAACAACAACGGGTAAAATAGGTTATATGACAAGTGTGGATAACGGAGATACTTGGAGTGAAGTGAAGTATTTAGATATTGTCCAAAATACTTCATATGGTACTCAACTATCGATTATTAAATATTCTCAGCTTATCAATGGTAAAGAGGCAGTTATTTTAAGTACACCAAATTCCACATCTGGCAGAAGAAATGGCCAGCTATGGGTAGGATTCATCGATAAGGCTACTAATACAATTAACTGGAATCACAAATACGATGTCGATTATCCGCAATATGGCTATTCGTATTCTGCTCTAACAGAATTACCAAATCATCAAATTGGATTATTATATGAAAAATATGATGCGTGGTCTAGAAATGAGTTACATTTAAAAAATGTATTAAAGTACACTACTTTATCGATTGAAGATATTATGAAGTAAGTAGAGTTAAAAATAGGTGCTTCCTTATCAATGAACAAGGAAGCACCTTTTCTGTGTTTTAAAAAATTTCTTTAATAACAATGGACTCCCATACTTCCTTTATTGGCAAGCCACCAAGTTTGACTTGTTGAAGTAAATCGTCCATATCTTTCCCGATTATTTGACTAGCTGCATCATAAAATCGCCAAAACATAAACTGACCAGTTCCACGACCAATATAGTAGCTTTCGCTCATGTACAAAAAATGAATTTCTCTTCCGACCCGTAAATCATCCAGCAAATTCTCATAGTAGTAATTATCCATCTCGTTCCCCTTTGCTTCAAACGTAAATTAAGTTTTTCACTAGTTTAATGCACCTATTATTTGAATCAACTTGCCATTATAAGCATCAATTACAACCGTTGTGCTGCTATTATCCAAATGGAACGTAATTTCCCATTGCATTCGGTTAAACATTCGATCCAATATTCCATTTTGATTGAATAACTGGGTTTGTATTTGTTCCGCTGCTAGTTCCCGTACATTGACTTTTATTGGTGCCATATATGTATGGTCCGGTGGCTTATTTAAATACATTTCTGCCTGTAAAACAGCATCTCTAGTATCTAATATTGTTGGCTTATAAAAATAGAATATTAATAGTATTAGGCATAGCAAAGTAAATTTTTTTTTCAAAACTTATCTCCTTTGTGCTATCGGCGGTTGTGACAAGTTTACCTCGCAACGTTTTCCATATTATACAATATATATAATAAATAAGGTAATATAGTAATAGCACATACTAAGAGGTGATCGCAATGAAAAAAACAGCCGTATTATTATATCCGCAATTTAGCGAGTATGAATTAAGTGTAGCAATGTCGATATTAATGCAAGGTAAAAAACCCGTTGTGACAGTTGGTTTACAACATCATAAGATTATGGGCGAGTCCGGATTAACTTGTATAGCAGATAGACACCTAAGTGACATTGATAGTGAAGACATTGATAGTCTTTTGTTACCTGGTTGTATGGATATTATGACTTTAGTTGATGAGCAAGCGCTTTTCGATTTAATTAAAAAAGTACATTCAAAAGACGCAGTGATTGCTAGCATTTCTAGCGCACCCTATCTTTTAGCAAAGGCTGGCGTATTAAAGAATAAAAACTATACAGTTGGATTGTCACTTGAAGGCATGAAGCAATTAGATGTTTTTGACCTTAATTATTATAAGGATGATGTAGTCGTTCAAGATGGTAATATAATAACCGCTAGAGGAAGAGGTTTTATTCAGTTTGGCATTGCTTTCGGGAAAGCCTTACAGCTTAAATTTTACAAAAATTGGTATCGTAAATAATAAGCAAGGCTAGTTCTGACCATTTATCGGCGAGAACTAGCCTTTTCATTACTGTAGATTTCCCCATACATCAATAAATCGCTGATTACACGCTTGCATCGCTTCACCTTCGGGGTGTTTAAGAGATTTAACTAGTCCTTAGTAGGCATACAAATAGACCAATTAGTCTTACATCTCATATGTTAATTATGAACCACAACTTATCAAAACAGGAGGGAATAACATGTTTAAACGCAAGCGTTACCATGGAAGAGGACCGGGACCACAATGCTGCCCACCGCAAACAATGCCAACACAATTTGACCCACCACAATTTTTACCACCAGAGCAATATGTACGGACAAATTATATCCATACAGTTGTACCACACGTTCAGCCGGCACACATTACAACAGTTAACAAACATATTATCGATCATCAATACTACTTCCCATGCACTGAGAATGTAGTAAATGAATGCTGTGAAAATCATACACTTTGTGGTATGCCACATAATCACTGCCATATGCCACAGCACCATATGGGTCAACACCATCATATGGGTATGGGCTATTAATTTTTTTATGCGATGAGACGTTTTTTGTCTCATCGCTTTTCTCACATATGGACTCTATTATTTTCTCCAGCGATTTTTACTTGGTTACGACCTTCTTGCTTCGCAAGATATAGCGCACTATCTGCCGCTTCAATCAATGCTTCTGTCGTTTTTGCCATTAATGGATATTGCGCAATTCCAGCAGATAACGTGACTGGACGGCCACATGGACTATTTGTGTTTGCTAAGCGTTGTCTTAAATCTTCTGCTATTACCATAGCTTCTTCAGTTGTTGTATTTGGCAATAGAATAATAAATTCCTCACCACCATAGCGACAACAAATATCGTTTTCACGTGCTACTGCTTTCATATTTTGGCCTAAAAATTGTAGCACTTTATCGCCTACTGCATGACCATACGTATCATTGACACTTTTAAAATGGTCCAAATCCAGTAAAATAATCGAGTGCATCAAGTCATTTTTGTGCCATTCCGCAAGCATGGCATCCATTGTTCGGCGATTCGTCACACCCGTTAATGGATCCGTTGTCGATTGATCTTTAAAATAAGTTACTTGCCCTTGTAAAAAAGACAAGCTACGAATAAGCGCACTCTTTAAATAATATGCTTCAAAATACCAACTGCGGACAGATTTTAAGCCTTCGACATTTCTCGAATCTAAACTTTCTTCTGTTAAGGTTGCTAACTGCTGCAATGGACGGGCAATTCTTGCGGCAGTCCACAGTAAAATAATAATAGACATTAGCATGATTGGGAGAGCCTTAATTGCTACATCTTTGACTCGATCAAATGAAGGCTCAAGTGCTACTGCTAACGGTCGTTGCGACACGACTCCCCAACCAGCTAGTGGCACTGCACTATATCCTGCCAACATTTCGACACCCATTGTATTCGTTACTAATTTTGCGCCATTTTTTCCAGCAACGACATCTTGGACAGCCTTATTTTTTATCACGACATCATTAATGCGACTTGTGTCTTGGTGATAAATAATGCGTCCATCTTCATCGACAACAAAAACATAGGAGCCATCATGATAAAAATGTTCTCCTAGCAGTAAATTAAAAACATTTTTTTCCTTTAAATAAATAGTACCTGCAACCATTCCTAAATATTCGTTTTTCGCTGAAAATATAGGATAAGAAATAAAAATAATTAGTCTGCCTGTAATACCTTCATATGGTTTAGATACGAGGGGCGTCTTTTTCGCTAATGCTTCTTGAGCCCCTGATGAAGTTAAATACTTCCCTTTGACGTCAACAGAAGGTGGTGAAACAGACAACACAAGACCATCTGCATTCGTCACGATAACGGAGTTAAACATATTATTTTGCATCTTTAAGCGATCAGTTTCTAAATCTAATGCAGCTTCATTGTTCATGATAGATTCTACATGCCCCGCACTATAACCTAAAATTTGAAAGGCTTCTTCCAAGTATGCACTTGCAGTAGTTGCCAACTTTTGTGCATACACGCGATTCGTTTCAAGCGAATTTTCCTTTATCGAATCAACATTCATACGATAGCCACTCCATATACTACCGATGCTTGTCAGGAAAAATGCCGCCATTGCTAAACCCATTATCAAATGCTTTAGCCTTAACTGTCGTGTTTTCATTATCTATTCTTACTCCTATTATGTATTTTGACTATTTTATTCATGAAGTATAAAGACTGTTCTTCTCTTATCTATTAAAACACAAATATCATTTCATTTTACAAGTTTCTTGTATATATTAAAAGTATTTGACAAAGAACTAATGTTAAAGACCTAAAAAATAACAAGAAAACTAATCTTTTTATTTTAATACTTATAAAAATACAAAACTATAATCTCGATATTTTCATTATTTTTGATAACTTCCTCTAATTTACTGTATTTATTTGCGAATAACCTATATTTCAAGAGGTCATATCATTAGAAAGTAACATTACATTAAATCCTAAATGCTACCTTTGTTTTTTGATTAAAAAACACTACAAAAACGCAATAGATATATAACAATTTCCGCCATCATACTTTCACAAATTATATTTTTTTCACTTTATAGTTTAAAAAGTTTTAATAAAGGTTATAAACCACTATAGCAAAATATTTAAAATACAAAATAGGAGTTGGACAGTATGAGTTTCATTTGGTTTTTAATAATTGGTGGGATTATCGGTTGGCTTGCAGGCCTAATTTTAGGTAAAGATATCCCAGGTGGAATTATCGGCAATATTATCGCAGGTATTATCGGTGCATGGATTGGTGGAATGCTTCTTGGAAGCTGGGGTCCTAAAATTTCTGATTTCTTTATCTTCCCTGCGCTCCTTGGAGCAATTATACTAGTGTTCATTGTAAGCTTCATTATGAAATCATTACGTAAAGCTGCATAAGCTAAATAAATATAAAGACGGTCTTCCACAGACAAATCTGTGAGAGACCGTTTTTATTTGTTCTGTTAACCTTCTTTTAAATATCACAACCCCCTATCCATGTACAGAAAATTCAGTAAGGAATATATGTAAAAAAGACCATCCTATTAATAGGACGGCCCAATCACACTTAGTATTGAAGTCTTTTCTTATCATTTTTAATAACTGATGACGCTATAATGACAAAACCTAACATTAATATAAAGATCAAATCAAGTAAACCTGTATGCATTGTGACACTAAACACGGTAATAACAAATGCATAAGCAACCGCGTGGAAACTGCGAATACCAGATTGTTTTACCTTATTATAAATTAGTGAAATCAATACACCATACAATAAGAAGCCAATCGCTACTAATAAATAGCCCCCATCAAGGAATAGTTGACCAATAAATGTGGGCGTTGTAGTTCTTGATTCACGTGTAATATACTTACCTTTCTCCACACCTATCGAGTTAACAACCTTTGTAACTTGCATACGAGGCGAGATCTGCTCACCTGGTAAAATCGTATTGAAGATACCACGGTGAATTTCTCCATTTAGATAACCTTCTTGCTGAGTGTACTCTATGATAGTACTTAACACTATATGACCTGTTACACTTTCCTCATTTAATCGACGCATCCACAATGGTGTTTGGTTTACCTTATATTCTGCAGTCACGAGTTTTTCTCTTTCTTCAGCTGTCAATTCTACATCTGGCTGATCCCGTTTATTGAAATCAATCGTTGTATCTTCTGTTAGTACTCGTATAAAGCCAAACATCGAGAATGCTACAGCAATGACGAATAATGCCGTAAGGAACCAAGTCAGTTTTACACGTTTTACAACATAGTGGAAAATAATAATGCCTGTAAATAGCATAATGATTAGTGGCGTACGATAGCCCATTAATAAAAATAAGAACATTACAGTAGCGAAAATCGAACCATAGACGAATGCTTTTTTCCACGTCATTTTCTCTTCCAAAATCATTTTATAAGAAAGTAATAACAAAACTCCGAACCATAATAATTGGCTAAAGAAATTTAACTTAGGATCAAGATTTCGACGATTCGATTCATCAGAAATACCTAAGCCTCCGCCAAATATCATCATTAAATAGCAAGATAATCCAAGTAATGTTAATAGTACAATAAAGTGAATCACATATTTCCCTAAGAACGATAGTCCAAATGATGGGATTGTCCATTTCATTTTATCAATGATGTACACACCTATGTAATAACAAAAAAGAGCTAAAAAAACAGCCGGCCAAATCGACTCCGTTATTTTAAATTGTTCATACCGGTGAAAATCAAATAAACTAGTAAAAAAATAAAGTACTAATATAAAAGGTAAAAAGAAATATGGTGAGAACATATCAATTCTATTAATCTTTGCTAAAGTTTCTTTTATTCTTTTCATAAATGTCATACATCTGTATTAGATGCTATTGCCCTCCCATAGGATGCACTAGTAGTAACTCAGCTCTACTTTGTCCATTTTATTTTTTCAGCATGTAGGCATTACTTTGCAATTATCCCCCCCTTGTTCCTTTTCTATAAAACGTCCAAAATAAATATAGGTTCCAAATATAAACAAATATTCCATCATTAATTATAAAGATATCAGCGTTATATATGCAACTGACTTTTTGGGAAGTTAGCGATTTCTTTAAATAGATAAGAAGCATTTTCTCTTACATCTATTTACTAATTTTAAAAAAGACTTCCTGAAAAAAGGATGGTAATCGTTCAGTACATCATCTTGCACAGTACTATCGGAACCCTTTTTAACTATTTGTATAAAAGCTGTATAAACCATAGTTAAAGAAAACCCAAGAAATGTTTGTTTAACTGCATTTCTTGGGTTTGGGTCTCTCTCCAAACTTTGATTTGGGAACGATATTATTAATGGCTTTGTATAAATATTACTCTTAATATTTCAGCTAAATGTATGGTTCAACAACTTTTTTCATACCTAACAATGATGCAGGTAAATGACTTTGATCTATCATAAATTCAAATTCCAATTTATTTTCTTGACTAGGGAATTCTTGAAATTTGCCTTGCAAACTAATTTGTCCAAATGGATTAAATTGAAGCGTAAAATACAAAGCTCCATCTAAATTAGAAAATGCAATATTACCTTTTAATGTTTGATAAGCTTCTTCAAGTTGTCGATATAATGAAACAATTTCATCTATTGTAATCCAAATTTCCGCATTCATTACATAGTAATTTCCACTTTGAATGGATACTGTTCCTTGAGTTTGCCATTCTGTTATTTTGTCTAAATTTATTTCAATAAATCCTTGATTAGCACCAAGTTTAATTTTATCCAAAATTCATCACCTCTTACTAGAATGCTACCATAAAAGCCAGTATTGCTTCCCATGCATTTATCCTTTCTTTTCTATACAGTCTCATAAGTGGGAAGCTTTTTGGGCTTTATACAGCTGAACTTAGGTATAGAGCAAGTTAAAAAAAGATTGGATGATTGTATTCAAAATTTTAATCACAGACCTATGAAAGCAAACTAAAAGACCTGAGTCCAATACAATGTGGACTCAGATCTTGAAAATTGCTTAAAATATTTTTTGGTTAAATCACTTCATGTTTTAAGAAATCCCTATGGCAACTGCAACAATTAATGCAAGACAAGCAATAACTACCCACCCAAGTATCATCTTCCAAATAAATTTAATCCACTTTTCATATGGGATACCTGCAACTGCTAGGTACGCCATTAATGCAGATGAAGTAGGAATAATAGAGTTTGTTAGGGAATCTCCATATTGAAAGGCTAAAACAGCCACCTGTCGTTCTAGTCCTAATAAATCAGTAATTGGAATCATTATTGGCATTGTTGCTGCTGCCTGTCCACTGCCTGATGAAATAAATAAATTTAAAATTGCTTGGATAATTAACATGCCGATTGCGCTAATAGCATGTGGTAAATGTCCAATTGTTTCGGATGCTGCATATACAATCGTATCAATAATTTTCCCCTGTTCCAAAACAACTGTTATGGCACGGGCAAATCCTACAATTAAAGCACCAAACGTTACAGCCTTAGCTCCATCAATAAAAGAATCAAAGATCGTGGCGGGTTTTAAACCACCAATTAATCCGGCAACTAACCCCATAATTAAAAAGGATGCAGTTAGCTGTGTTAAGAACCATCCCCAATTGAAGACACCATAAATATTAAAGCCAATCCCACAAGCCATGACAATAAATACAAATTTATGCTTTCCAGTTAATGTAGGAATGTCAATCGCTGTTACATTGGATTTAGCTTTTTGCTCAATATCATAAATAACGCTTGCCTGTGGGTTCTTTTTCACCTTAAAAGCATAACGAGATACATAGAAAATAGCAAAACCTAATACAAAAACATAGACTACTGCTCGGAAGCCAATCCCTGAGAATAATGGGACATCTGCTAATGATTGCGCTACACCTACTGTAAAGGGATTAAGCATTCCTCCGAAAAATCCACTGGCAGCACCAAGTGTGATCATGGCAGTTCCTGTTATAGCATCAAAGCCCATCGCGCGTGCAATGGCCACCCCAATAGGTACGAATATAATTGTTTCTTCCGCCATCCCCATTGTAAAACCACCAACAGAGAATAAAATCATCGATAAAGGGATAAGTAATTTTTCTCTGCCTTCTAAAGCTTTTACGCCTTTATAGACACCAGCTTCTATCGCACCTGTTTTATGAATAATTCCAAATACACCACTAACTAAGAAAATGTAGAAAATAATTTGAGCTCCTTTTTCAAGGCCCATTGGAATCGCTGTAAACATTTCGAAAAACGAAACTGGATCACTTTCAATATGATGATAGCTTCCATCTACAACGAGCATTCGCCCTTCCTCATCTTCCACACGATCAAACTCACCTGCAGGAATAATATAACTTAAAATACCTGCTAAAAAAATAATAGCAAAAATAATGGTATATGTATGAGGTACTTTGAGCCAACTCCTCTTCTTTACAGTCTGTTCATTTTCCATTAAATCACACTCTTTTCATAGATTTAGACACATAGCAACTTTGTCGTTAATATGTCGTTAATAAAAAATAAATATACAGGAGTAAGAATTCTTTGTAAAGTCTTAATTTTCCACCGTTTCAAAAAGTAAATTGGTTGGTTGCCATAAAATCTCTTTTAGGAAAACCTTAATAATTGATAGAACACAGCTACTAAACTTAAAAAATTAGGGCCTTTTTATTGATGAACTGAAAAATTTTAAAGAGATAATTGCTATGCATGAACGTAATCTTGGAAGTGCGCTGGTATGTTAATGTGGCCTTATAGTATGCGGGATGTAAATTACTTACAATACTATGGCCCTTTAACTGAAAAAAAGCGCTGATCCTTATTACAGAATCGCGCCCAATGGTTGAATATAACGCCCCTTCCAATGCTTAATAATGTTATTAATAATCGCCATCAACAGCTTGTCTTCGATAGGTCCTTAATCCTAATATTTATTGCCTAAATCCCCTTGAACCAACAAAAGTCATTAAGCTTACGCCACTATCAGCTTCGTTGGGGGCTTTTCAATGTAAATAAGTCCGACATTCTCGCATAATGAGGCCCCGCGAGACGACCTACCGGCTTAAGTTTGGCAACATCTATTTTTCCGTCTTTGTAGAGTGTATCTTCGATGTGTATTTTAACTACCCGACCAATTACGAGGTTTGATGATCCTGGTCCTTCCCCAAACGTTAGCATATTCTCCAACACACATTCCATTTGTATGGGGCTTTCTTTAACTCGATACGGTAACACTTTCGAGCTGGGAATAGGTGTTAAGCCGGACTCTTGAAACTCATCTATGTCTGGTGAAAATTCTATGGATGTTTCATTCACTTTTGTTACAATATTCTCTGTCACAATATTGATGACAAATTCCCCTGTTTCTTCTATGTTACGAGTAGTATCTTTCTTCGTACCATCTTCGGGTCGAATCATAGGAGCAAAAGCTACCATAAATGGCCAAGGACACACGCCGCAAAAATTACTGAAAGGGGCAAGATTGGGAATACCTCCTTTTGAGATAGTAGATACCAAAGCAATTGGTCGAGGCAAAATAGAGCCTGTATATAATTTGTAGCTGTCTTTCCACGTAAGATTTTCAGGTGTAATTTCCACGGTTATTTCATCCTTTCTTGATTAATTCGTAAATTTAATGATTCATACCTTTATTATGGCGATTCCTCCTAAACTGTTATGGATGCAGTATACAAATTAGAGTCAACTCGAAGTCAAGGATAGATTTAAAAAGAGTGCTAGTACGTATAACTTGACTTAGAGCTAGCTCTAAGGTGTACGATAACCTCATTCCAGTCTTACAAAGGAGGGGGCATTTAATGCTTACCATTAGCCAAGTGTCAGAAAGAACAGGTTTAACACCATATACATTGCGTTATTACGAAAAAATCGGCGTTCTGAAGGGACCCAGTCGCAACAAAGGCGGTGCACGGGCATATACCGAGAGCGAAGTTTCATATATACAGTGTTTAAATAATTTGAAGAAGATAGGTTTATCACTAGAGGAAATTACAGAATTTACACGCGAAGGTTGTGTAATGGAAAAAATACAGTTAGGGGAAGATCCTATTAAATTTACTTCTACATTAAATAAACGGACAGAAATACTTTCGAAATATTTATTGGATTTGGAAGCTAAGCAACAGGAATTGAGCGACATGATTTCACTTACAAAGGATAAGCTAGCCGGCTATTACGAACTTTCTAAAGGTAGCTACGAAGCTCCTTAGCAAGTTGCCCATGAACTTATACATTGGAAAAGCATTGTTAAGTATTTTTTTACTCATCAAGCTAGCCCTTTCATAAAAATGAGCGCTGATTCTAATTACAGAATCGCGCCAGATTGTTGATAATTGTTATTCGATTAGAAACTCTATTCTTATTTTAAATAAGGATTTATTTAAGATTGGATTCTCATCAAAGTCTCGGCTTGGGTTATGCTTTTCTTTAAATAAATTGGTGAATTCGGGTGACTTAACACTTCCCTTGTAGTTAACCATAATACCTTTTCTACTTCATCAGTACTTTTGGAAAATGCTTCTCCTGATTCATATTCACAAAGAAAGACAATATCCACTACTTGTTGACCTTTGTCTGTTACAAACGATGTGCTTTGTACATAATTTAGCCTGTCTTTTACTTGCACTCCGACTTCTTCAAAAATTTCTCGCTTCACTGTTCTCTCTAAAATGTCCCAGGAATCACCTTCTTGCTCTACCTTACCACCAATTAGAGAAAGCAGACCACCAGCATGTTCCTCTTTTTTGCTTCTTTCAATAATAAGCCACTTATCATTTTTCCTTACCGCACCTTCAACATTTACGATGAACATTTTGAAATACCCCAATAAATTAAATGTATTACTTCTTATTAATTTTTCTCCTTAATTATTGCGTAGATAGGTCAGGTGAATTAAGGTACTATACCCAACTACTAAAGGAGAAAAGCAATATTAAAAAAAGTAGAGAAGTAATATAAATTACTTCTCTACTTTAAAGTTACCCTAATAACTTTTGATATTCAGCGTTCTTTTCAAACTCAGCTTTAGCGAAAGGACAAAGTGGTATGACTTGTAATTTTTCTTTTTGAGCATATTCAACAGCAGCTTTTACTAGTTGTTGTCCTACATTCTTACCTCTTAAATGTTCTGCTACATGAGTATGATCTAATATTATTCGCGTTTCTCCTACTCGAACAAAATGGACTTCCGCTTCGCTATTTTTCTCGTCACCTATATAAAATGACTGACTACCTTGTTTAATTTCCAGCAACATTATTCCCACCTTATATTTTATATGTTAATGCACGGCTTGGACATCTATCTATTACTTCTACTATTTTTTTAGCGTCTGCTTTCTCAACAGAAACCCATGGTCTAGCTTTTACATTAAAAACTTCCGGTAATCCTTTTACACATTCAGCAGCATGTGCACAAATTTCTCCATCGAAATAAACTGTAATTTCTTCACCTTTATACTCTTTTATTGCCATTTTATATCACTCCTCAAGTTTTTCTTAGCATCCTAATTAACTATTAATCTAATCTCTTTATGAAAATAAAAAATTACTCCCATATTTCGTTAAACGGTCGTTAACTTAGCATAAATAACAAAAAATACAACTAATTCTACCATAATTAACATATTAGGTACTGTAATAATTAAATTCAGAATAAAAAATCCAACTATAATCCCTAAAAATAAACCTAAATGATATATTTTTAAACGGTGTTTCTTATATCTGTATTGATGAAAAACAAAAGAGGTTGATAAAAAATAGATTAATACCGCTCCAAAAACAAAAAATAAACTAAAATAATAATTTACCTCATGCATAAATAATAGTCTTATCGACGCTGCCATCATGCTTAAAGACATTAAAATGAATAAATGTCCATATATAATCATTTGACCCGCCGTTTTTATAGATTTATTCACTTTCTTTTCCAAGTTATCGAAGTATTGCCACCACATTGATATAATTAAGACAAATGATACTATAGTAAATAATATGGAATTCCAATCTCCTTGTTTTGGTTGGATTACAGCAAGTGTACTAACTAGCGTTTCACCGAACAGAATAATAGTAAATAAACCAAATCGCTCAAATAAATGAGCTGTATTCGTAGGTACCATTACTAATCGCTTTCGCCCTATAATTGGTATTAAAATATCCACAAGTATACCCGTATACAATATAAGATACCTAATCCATGAGTCAAAAAAGAGGGAGCACAACGAAATAATAATGCCAACCCAAAAGTACTTACCAAAAAAGAGTGCCGCTTTCTTTCGAGTCCCCACTTCTGTCCGTTGTACAACAAGATATTGGATTGCAACTAATGCCCTTAGTCCAATATAACCTAATAGAAAAGATCTATAATACGAATCAAAATCTACTGATAAACTAGCAATCATGATTAGTGCAAAAAACATTTGTAAAATTAAAAATATACGGTGATGAAATAAATCTTCCCCGTAGCGATTAATAAACATTGTTTGTCCTACCCAAGCCCACCAGATAGGGATAAAAATCAGTACAAACTTTAATAGATAGTCTGAATGGATGTACCCTTCTTCAACATGAAGCAATACATGCGTTACAGTAGCAATCGCTGCTACAATTAGTAAATCATAAAATAATTCTAACCAAGTGACCTTTTTTTCCTCCATTTTTGTACCAATCCTTTACTAACATGAATTATTTTCAAAAAATAGCAATACCACATGAACTCACTGAATAGACTGGAATAATTTTTTACTTAAATTTTGTTTTACATTCTAAACAGTTTTGTAAAGCCATGAAACTCAGGATTCTTTTGAACAATACGGCCACGTTATTCTATGTACATTGCTTCACTATTTCTTTAAAAATTTTTATATCCTTTTTAATATAGCAAATTATCAATCTTAATAATAAATATTCAAACTTTTCATAAAGATATTACATACATATTTCTACCTGTAGTTAACTAGAGAACTCAACATATGATTAAAATAAAGAACTGTTAGAATTAATGTCCTTTAATAAAAATCGAGCGCCGATTTTTGTTAAAGAATCGCGCTCGATAGTTGAAAATAAATATTCAATAGTAGTGTGCAAATAGCTGTATAAACAATCTTTAAAGTAAAATACAAGAAATGTTGTTTTAATATCATTTCTTGTATTACGGTTTCTTTCCAAACTTTAATTTAAGTAACAGTTTAAAAAATTGCTATGTATAAAGTAGTAATTTGCTACGAGCACAGAATGTATTATTATATAAAAACATATCAATCAGTAATTTCTTTTTAAGTTAAAAAACTTTGTAAAGAAGTATCGAAAGCATGGTTGAAGGACATAGAGAACCTTTCACTTTATGTGGCAATACCGATAGATGAGTTCTCGTATTGTTCATCGCTTAATGCTTTGATAATAAAGTGTGCAACATCAGCACGAGGAATGGTTCTAGATTTTTCTGGTACGCCAGTTTTTGATTCCCTGTACTTTCCTGTTAACGCATCATTCGTTAATCCGAGTGGTCTAACGATTGTGAAATTTAATTCATGAGCTTCAATACAATCAACGGCTTTGCGATGATCCATCAAAGCATTTTTTAGCATTTTCATAATTACTTTCCCGCTAATGCCAGGTATTTCTTTGTTAATGCCAGCAGAAGCTGTGTAGACAATTCTTTTGACATGATGTGCTTGCATTCCAGCCACAATATTTTTCGTCATCTCTTCAAGTTCCGTGGATTTTTTCATACCTTGACTTGAGCCTAAACATGATACGACTGCATCATGCCCTGCAATTGCTGCAGTAACTTCTTCCTTATTAAATGCATCTCCCTGAACAATATTTAACATCTCATGTGTAAATTCTATCTTTGAAGGAGTACGTACGAATGCAGTTACCTCGAACCCCTTTTCTAATGCTTGCTTCACCACATATTGGCCTACGCCACCTGTTGCGCCAAATACAATGATTTTCATAAAAAGCCCCTCCTTTGTTACTAGTATACGTGTTTTTTATTGTTTTTACTGCTTAAAATGACAACGAGCGCTGATTCATGTTATAGAATCGCGCCCGTTTGTTGAACGAGGAAACAACTTTATGGTGTTTTACCGTAAGGAATTACACTGTCAATTTTCCCTGTTTTAGAAAACAGTTTGTTGTAAGAGTAAGAAATTTTATATTCTTTATATTTATCTAACTCAAGACTTTGCAATAATTCTTCGCTGATTTTTAATTTTCTACTTTCGACTTCTAAGACTATGTAGTGTTGACCGTCTTCTTCTACTATTTGCTCTTCTGTGATTTCTTTAGTTGTAATAACGTCTACTTGGCTGAACATATAAGTAAAACTTAGCACAAATATAACTAATAATGCGATAAAAGCAGTTTTAAATACTTGTAGTTGCGTCATTTTACCACCTCCTTTAATTTGTTTAATTAAAAGTGATTATCCAAACATACAATTAACAGCCTAACGATTAATTAGCGATAATATCCTGTCTTAACGAGCCGTCCTGCTTTCCTTGCTGAGGTATAAAATATTGGCTAATTTGCTTCGTGCCATCATTCCTCTTTTAATCATACAAAACTAAATGAAAATTTTAAACATTAAAACCAAAAAAATCCTTTGTATAAATCTCCTCCTATCGTTGAATCAGCAGCGCTCCGTATTCCACACTCTTGCCCTTTAATGAAAACGAGCGCTAATCCTTGTTACAGAATCGCGCTCAATTGTTGAAAATAACCTTATTAAAGAAATGCAATATTATTAAAGCGGTGGATTTTCCATCCCGAAATGAATCCAATCTTCTTTTGGCGGTCCATAAACCCCAAAAGGTTTTATTCCTGCTTGGCGCATCAGAATAGTAACTTGTCCACGATGATGAACAATGTGCTTGATTAGTCCCATTAAAATGCGAGCATTCGATTCTTCCCTTCCAAATGCATTTTGCACTTGTCTCAAAGAATCATCTGTCCATTGTTGTTCAATAACTTCCGCTGCATAAGAACTTATTTTCTTGAAGGTTTCAGCTATTTCTTTTACCGAAGTTGGAACACTCTCATTATTTTCAAAACTATCTATCTTCAGCCCAAAATCTGCTAAATATTCCGGGATATTAGTCGTTAAATGCCATGCAATCCTGCCCAAAGTACGACCTTCTGGATAAACTTTTTGATTTAATGACGTATCCGTTAAACCATCCAACACTTTTTGAGTTAGCATTGCTTCCCTATTCCATTCTTCAATAAAATCTAAAATCGTTTCATACATATTTAATTCCTCCCCAATCCATTCGATTGATCATTCTAAGACAGCTGTAATGACTAATTTCCCCTATTAGTTCCATAGTATTTGTTAGGAAATTCTAATTTGACTCATCACACCTTCCTTATCCTTTATCTATTTGTGATTATATATTATGATAGTGACAACTTATGTCACTGTTATTTTTTGGAGGTGTACATGTCAAAGGCTAAAAGATTAAATGAAATGATTATGATGGTTAATCGTAAGAAAAGATTTACCGTTGGGGAATTAGCGCAAGAATTTGATGTTTCAAAAAGAACCATTTTGAGAGATTTGCAAGAATTAAGTGAGATGGGTGTCCCGTTATATTCTGAAGCAGGCCCTCATGGTGGTTATCAAGTTCTCAATGAAAGAATTCTTCCTCCAATTGCCTTTAGTGAAGATGAAGCTATCTCTATTTTTTTTGCGATTCATGCTTTAAGACACTATATTTCCCTTCCTTTTGATACTGAGTATGAATCTATAAAAAAGAAATTTTATTTAAATCTTTCTGGAGATATAAGAGATGCCATTGATAAGATGATAAATCGAGTTGATTTTGTATCTGTTGACCAACAGGATAAGGTCCCGTTTTTAAAGCAATTATTAGAGACATCAATCGAACAGAAAGTGCTTAAAATAAAATATCAAAATAATGGAGAATTAACTTATAGAAGTATTCAACCAATTGGTATTTATGCAAAT
The DNA here is from genome assembly GCF_044762075.1 of Lysinibacillus sp. NPDC097195. NCBI lineage: Bacteria > Bacillati > Bacillota > Bacilli > Caryophanales > Bacillaceae > Lysinibacillus > Lysinibacillus sp. NPDC097195. The sequence continues at coordinate 2,074,581 of NZ_JBIWDP010000001.1, forward strand.
GGAGGAAAGTGGTATTGCCCATCTTATTGTTTTTTAAATAAGGATTATCGCGTCTTTAGATGTGATCGTATACAATCCATAGAACGTGATGAAAATAATCGCCCTATAGATTTATCGAATATTTATTTAAAAAACCGTTTTAGCCTTATAAATACTAAAGAAGAATATACATTCCCATTAAATGTGGAACTAACTAACAAGGGAGTGGAAATGTATAAAGCCGAAAAATGGGCAAATATTGAGTTGTCTAAAAGAGAAGATGGTACTGGAATTTTGAAGGGTAATATCTTAAAAAGCGATATTCACTTTTTTTGTCATTATTTGATTACTTTTGGTGAAGAAGCTTTTATTAAAAGCCCATCTGAATTAACTCAATGTATGAAGGAAAAGTTAAATAATATTTTAAAACAGTATGACTAACTAAAATTCTACTGTTACACTCAAATGGAATTTACTAAAAAATAAGTTCCATTTGAGTGTAACAAATTTTTTTTTTGAATGTAATCACACCTACTTTTTTTGTAGGTCACGAGCGTAAGAAATCGCTTTTTCTATTGTAAATATTTTTTTATTAAACCAATTCTCTCCCATTTCTTTTACTAACGGGTGAACTATCCCGTTTTTACTTACAATCGCAACGTAATCAAGCAACACATATATAACATCATCTTTTAATCCCAGTACTTGCAAATCCTTAATAAGCTTTACATCATCATCAGTAACAACACTGTAGCGTTCTTTTATTAAATCAAAAGGTGATGTTGTTTTTGCCTTATTCATGTACCATTCATCGGGTGTCATTCCTGTTTTAGCTTCGAATTGTTGTTCGTTCCATTCCTCTATTGTCATGCCTTGGATTTCCTTAAAACGATCTTCTGGTGTCTTGCCGTGTACTACTCTATTTTTTGTCTTTTTGAGACGCTTATCTTTCATCATCCTTTTCACCTTTAATTTTTATTTTTTATATAAGATAATTCAATAAAGTTTAATTTTCCCCTCCTAAACGAAATGAAAATGCTTATTTCAGCGTTACAAAAATTAATTACGTCTGTTGAGATATTAAGAAAGGCAAAATAAAAGACCTCAATATTAAGAGGTCTAAGTAATGTTAAAGCCTTTATTCTTCTTCAATTTCTAATTGTTTGTAATAGTCATCTACAATTGGGTGAATATCTTGGAATATAAAGAGACTAAATATGATTAAATTTACTGTCTACAAACCTCTTTATTTTATCTATACAAGAACATTAAGTTTACATATTAGTAATTTTCCCGAAAAGTAATGCATCATAATACTTATCCTCTATAAAATAATGGTCTTTTAAACGTCCTTCTAACTTATACCCATTCTTTTCAAGTATTCGTGCTGAGCCAATATTGGCATGCACTACTATAGCATGGAGCTTATGAAGATTAAGTGAATAAAATGCAAAATCACTCATCAATGTAACAATCTCTGTGCCATACCCCTTACCCCAATGCTGTTTATGCAACACATATCCAATTTCAGCTTGGTTTGCTTCTTGGTCAAAATTGAAAATTATAGCTGTTCCAATAATCACTTGAGTTGATTTTTCAACTATGGAGGCATATAAATGAGTTCCTGCCGACTCTCGTTTTAACATTAATTCAACGAACTGAGAAGTTTCCTCCAAAGTACGCATCAAATTCCAGCCAATAAATCGTGAAACCTCTTGATCCGACGCATAATGATGTATCTCTTCAGCACCCTCTACCCTTAGTTCTTTGAAGAAGATTTTTTCACCTTCTAATGAATGAAATAAAACAGCCTGCTTGTCCATTTTAACCTCCTCTAATTTGCGCTTTGTTAATTAACTCAGATTGTAGAGAAATTGTCCCAATGAAGGATAATAGTTCTCATCCATCTTAGTACATCCTTTCAAATAAATTATATATGTTTCAACTGTTTCCTCAACGATCTGGCCCTTCATAAGAAAAAGACGCGTTCCAAAATAAACGCGCCCGATTGTTGAATAGCAAGATAGTGATTACTACTTTTTACTTATGAATAACACCAGTTAGTTTCCTAATGGGGAAAACAATAAAGCTTAAGGCTAGGTAAATTAAAATAAACTGAAGTCTGGGTCTGTTACTTCTTTTTTTAATATTGCTGCTTCCATAGCAGAAATATGCCCCATTTTTACTAATTTATTAATTGATTTGAACATAATTTTATTATTTTCTTTTTCATACTTCAGTCGATGTTTTTCCCTCTCTAACCACTCATTGGAAGTACGATGTTTTATAACTATTTTTTCAACAAATTGATTAAATTTCTCTTGAGCTTCAGACCTTGTATGTACTGAAAACAGTATTATATTAAACGGCCACTTGGGATTTCTTCTGTGTGAGGAATCAAAAAAAAGAATTTCCTCCTCCTCTGAATAATCTCCAAATAGAATATCCCACTTTCCCTGGTCATTCTTATAACCTATAGCCTCGATTTCCTCTTCATATTCTTCAGCGTAATAGTAAATATGCCAATGTCTGTGTTTTAAATGTTCCTGTATTTCTTCGGCATACGGTTCAAACGACGTCTTCACATCGATCAATTCCATTCCTTGAGAAAGTTTGTTCCTTTGAATAGGGATTGGTTTAGGAAGTTCTTCATTATCATATAAGATTCCTGCCAAGGAGTAAGCTAACTCCTTTTCTGCATTTTTTATCGCAATAAGTTTAGTTTCTCCCCAGCACAAAGGAAAATCCCACCCGCTCTCAGGAAAAAGAGTAGGAAAATAAACACCATATGTTTCTCCATCATTCTGTTGTATAAATGCTGGGTAAACTAAATCTTCAAAAATCAATACATTTGCACATCCTTTAATCATATCGTCTCTTTATAATAAACTATTTTACGATAACTGCAATCTATTCTATTTCAACCAAACTAGTACAATACAGAAAAAAGGATCTGCATTATGCAACAAAATGACCTTCAAGTAAAGGCCCCTTTAGTTTAATAAGGACAGCAACGCTTCTTCCTTAAATTATATTTCACAAACCACTTTGAGGAAATTATGTATTACTCCATAATTAAATTGGGTATTTCATCCCTTGTTACGAATACCCTAAATAATATTATCAACGCGTATTAAGGAAATTACCATTCACTATTTAATGCATTTTTTAATGCACGATAAGTTTCTTCTGTTGCTAATTTACTTATAGACGCATTTGGAACAATTGATTCAAACTCATGGAAACATCCTGGGTAAAGATGAAATTCTACTGGTACACCTGCGCTTATTAAATTTGTAACGTATTGTATTGTTTCATCTCTAAAAGGATCAAGTTCTCCAACTGATGTATATGTAGGAGGCAAATTTGAATAATCTGTTGCTCTAGCGGGTGCAGCATAAATAGATGTTTTTTCTTCAATACTATTTCTCAAATATTGATTCCAAGCAAGTCTATTAAAATCACCGCACCATACACGTTTATCTATTATTTCATTACAAGATTTTGTTTGACAACTATCGTCAATCATTGGAAATAAAGGCATTTGATATTTAATTTTAGGTCCTTTTCGATCTCTTGCCATTAGAGAAAGCGCTGCTGTTAATCCTCCACCTGTACTACCTCCTAAAACTGCAATATTATCTGGATCAACATTGTATTGTTGAGCATTTCCAACAAACCATTGCAATGCAACATAGCAATCTTCAATCGCAGCAGGGTATGGATGTTCGGGAGCTAACCTGTAATCTACTGAAATAACAACACAATTTACTTTCTCTACAATATCCCCACATTTTGCATCGTTACCTTCAACTGAACCAAATATATACCCACCTCCATGTATAAATAAAACACCAGGCAACGTATCCTTTTGATTTTTTGGGCGATAAATTTTTATCCTTAACTTTTCATTATCATTAATCCATCGTTCTTCTAAAATTAGGTTTTGATTTTGATAGGGTACTATACTTTTTCTACCTTTTCTTCGAATATCTTTTATGTTCTCGACTGTTAGGGTCATTTCTTCTAAGGCTGAAAATGTTTCTATTAAATCTGGATGTACTTTTTGTTCCATATTTACTTCTTCCTTTTTACTTATTTTTCAAATACTTTATAATATCCGCTAATACTTTTTTATTTTCCGATGGGATAGAAGTGTTTAAAATTGTTTCAGCCGTTTGTTCATAAATACTACCCTCTATATAATTTTTATCTTCCTCTACTAATTGCAACAACGTATTTTTAGTCATTTCTAAATGAAATTGTAAACCTAATACATTTGAATTGTAGATAAAGGCTTGATTTGAACAAGCATCAGTTGAATATAGCCTCTTACTGCCATGAGGAAGTTCAAAAGTATCTCCATGCCAATGTAAAACATCAAGTGAGTTAGGCAAAAAATCAAATTCGTTAGTAACTTTTTTAACCTGAAAAAAACCAACTTCTTTACCTTTCGAATTTTTATTAACCTTTGCGCCCAAAATTTCTGCGATAAGTTGTGCTCCTAAACAAATTCCTAAAATTGGTTTCCCTGCTTTGATTAGTTCTTTAATAAATATTTTTTCAGCTTCTAACCAAGGAATTGAATCGCTCACACTCATTGGCCCCCCTAAGATAATTAGCATACTAACTTCTTCTATTGAAGGTAATTGCCCATTTTCGTATATCTTAATAAGCGTATATGATTCGATTTCTTCTATAATGCCTGGAGTTTCGAATGGAACATGTTGTAATATATATGTCGACAATTTTATATTCTCCTTATATCCATAATGTGATAGTCTTTTGTAATTGTAATAGTGATATAATAAAATAAATCTGTCACTACGAAAAGAGACAGTTTGTCACTTTTTTCACAGGACAGTTTAAGGAGAATTTATGTTTTTTTATTTTGATCGAAGTAAGAACCATGAGCCTTTTCATGTACAGTTATATAATTATATAAAAAATGAAATACAATTAGGCCATTTAAATACAGGTGAAAAACTACCTTCCATTCGATTTCTTGCTCAAGAATTAAATATTAGCAAACAGGTTATACATTCTGTCTACCAGCAGTTACTTGCTGAAGGATATGTAGAAAGTAAACCAAGAAGTGGCATTTTTATTTTGCCTTTTGAAAATATAAAATTCATATCAGACTCTAGCTCCTGCATCAAGAATGTCGAAGAAGTCAAGTCACCCAACATTCCAATCGATTTTTTTTATAGTTCATTAGATTCCTCCAAATTTCCTCTTCAAGCTTGGAAAAAGTGTATAAATAGAGCTTTAGAAAATATTCATAATATGACTAGCTATGGAGAAAAACAAGGCGAGTTACATTTAAGAAAGCAAATATCATATTATGTTCGTAATTCTAGAGGAATTAATTGTATGAGTAATCAGGTTTTTATTTTTGGAGGTACTCAGCAAAGTATACAGTTCATTACGCGCTTATTAGATTTAACATCAACTATGGTTGCTATCGAAAATCCTGGATATGGAGAAGCTAGAGCAGCATTCACACAGAGTCAATGCAAAATTCGTGACATTCCATTGGATGAGGACGGTATTTCCGTTTATCATTTAAAAAAAAATTTAGTAAAAGCTGTTTATATTACTGCTTCACATCAGTTTCCAATGGGTATGGTTTTACCTATAAAAAAAAGACTGGAACTATTAGAGTGGGCAAAAAAAAATGAAAGTTACATTATAGAAGATGATTATGATAGTGAATTTCGCCATATTGGAAGGCCTATACCTCCTCTGAAATCATTAGATAACGAAAATCGAGTGATATATTGTGGCACATTTTCAAAAAGTTTTTCACCTTCCATTAGATGCAGCTATGTAATTTTACCTGAAGATTTAGTTGAACATGGTATTCAAAGTCTTAAATCATATAGTCAAGGTGCTTCACTGATTATTCAAGATGCACTTGCATATTTTATGGAAGAAGGTTATTTTGAAAAACATTTACGTCGCATGAAAACAACATATCAAAAGAAACATAAAGTACTAATAAAAGCAATTGAAAATTATTTAGATCCTCATGTTGAAATAATAGGAGAAAAAGCAGGTCTGCATGTATTACTTTATTTAAAACATATAAAAGCGGAGGATTTAATTATGGAAGCTGAAAAATTGGGAGTTCGAATTTATTCTCCAAATGCCCATTGGTTCCTTCAAAAGCCAGAATCTATTATTATGTTGGGATTCGGAGCATTAACAGAACATCAAATCGAAAGCGGAATTCAATTATTATCTTCCATTATTAATCATAAATCTGTCCAAATAGACGGTAAATAACCTAGAGTTCATAGCCGAGAAATTTTTAGAAATTTAACGAGGCAATAAATGAGCAGAAATATATCCTCGAATATTATTATCTATATACTACACGTTAATTTAGCCTTGATTTATGTAGGGTTGAGCAAGAATGTGTAAACAATATCCAAAGAAAGAGCCAAGTAACGATTGTTTTACAGCGTTTCTTGGCTTTTGTGTCTACCCATACTTACGTTTGGGAACGTTATTTAATATTGAACTGCATCAGTTATATATCTAATTTTTATTAAGTCACTTCTACAACAACTACATAAATAATTGGATAGCGTTCATATGCCTCTACAAATTCTTTTTTATCTTCAACAGATAATTTCAAAGGTTCAGTAGAACTCGTCGAATCTTTCTCTGACAATGAACCATACATTCCAATCCGATATTGCCCTTTTTCGGTGATAACATTATTTATCTTTTCTTTAAAAATTAAGCCCCAATTGATAGTATCAATAAACATTTTTTTAGATATGACATTTTCTTTATCTTGGATTGCCCCAATTAAAAATAACTCAGCCGAATTATCTTGTCTAAACATAGAAAATTGAGCTTTCCCTTTTCCTTTGAAATTATTTGCAAAATAAATATTTCTGTCGTCAATAAATTTACCATTTTCGTAAACTTCAACAAACATAGTAACGCTCTGTTCTTTGCTCAAATCAAATGATTGTTGAAAGTTAAATTCAGCAACATTTGATAAGATGTCTTTACTTGAATCAACCTCATTGTCATTTGAACACCCTACTATGGCTAGACATAATAAAAATAAAAAAATTATTTTTTTCATAGATTCCATCTCCTTTCGGATTAATTTTACATTATATGGTATTTTATAACTGTATATATTTACATTATTAGAGCGAGCTAAATTCAACATTTAATTATCAACCTAAAACACTCCCAAAGCGAGGCTTGGCAACAACATTCCATTGAAATTCTTTTTAGATGTTACCGCCATTGAAAACAAGTGGATCGAACAGCCTTCTTTAAAATGATTTTCCTCAGCGTCTCAGCGTGTTATTTTCTATAAAATAAACAGCGACAACCAGCTTAACCATGTTTGTCGCTGTTTGAAATATTACCAAGCTTTCATTTTGGAGTGTTTTTAAGGATATATGTGTATAATTTATTAGACAATTTTTTTTTGGCTATCTAATTTATTATGGAAAACTAGTTAACAAAAAAGTTATTAAATTATATGTCCCAACTCTGGTATAACGTTGCATGACCGTTGCTCCCAAATGCGAAGAGCCAAGAAAGTTGCACTGCTGTTTTTAATCACCTGATTTCGCATCATACATATACAGCTCATCCCCGTCCAAAAACAGCAACTTGCTCTCACGGTTATTCACTAATTGTGGTTCGACAGGCTTACCATCTGGCTTTATCAGCTCGATTTTACGGACAGTCTTATATTCATTACCTTCACGTTGTAACTCAATGAGTGTACGTTCTCCTCTACCTTGGTGGATAACGATCGTCTCTCCATTCACCGCAAATGCCCGAAAATAAATATCCTCGGGTGAATAATACGATGTGAGACCCTCTTTCCGTACTCCAATCTTCGAATCTGTGCTGAAGAAAAAACAAATTCCTCCATCATCCATACCATTCAGCGCCAAACATTCAAAAATAAAATATTCCTTATCCTCTTCAAGCGAATCCTTCTTAACACCAGACGCATTCCAGCCAACTAGCCCGCTTCGGCCAATCGGATTCTCCCAGCCATAATTGCCAAAAACGCCTTCATCAAAGTAACCTGTCCAAATCTCTTGATTCTTTGTTACGTACACATGCTCAATACCATCTCCTAAACAAAATGATCGAATGAAACACCCATTTTTATCATAGACACGTGCGTTTTCCTCAATATTTTGTGCATCATGGTAATACGACCGTGCACCTACAAGTAGAATATGTTCGTTATCAATCGGCTGTACGTAATGATAATTCCATGTCTCTTTCGGCAAATCCAGCACTTTCTTCTGTCCATCTTTCAGATGAATGACTTGATATCTATAGCTTTTTTCCGTAACGGTTGCAGGGAAGCAACCATTCGTTAGTGGAATTTGCTCTTCCACAAGTAGGACAAATACATCGTTTTCATGTCCAAGTGCAATCGAAAGAGGCGTCATTTGTTTCAACTCTTCGCTCAGATTAGCTATTGGATTCATGGGTATCTTAAGTATTGATTTCATTTTCTTTCAGCAACCTTTCCTGTATAAAGATTTACTGCACTAAATATCCTTTTCTTTCCTCGACAGTTTGCATACGCAAAAAGAATTGAAGTAATAATAATTTTAATTTTTCCATCCAAATGATTTTTCGTATTTTTTATTTTAATTTATACTTTCAGTAAAATTTTACCACTTTTCAAAACATACTGAAAGCGATGTTTGGTAACATTTCTTAAAAGATAGTTACTCCACAATCTGACCCTTTAATGAAAACGAGCGCTGATCCTTGTAATCGTGCCCTATGGTTGAAGAAAAAAGCCTCAAAGCGAGGTGTGGGCTTTCTGACATTAGGTACCTTAAAAAGAATCATAATACATCAAATTTTGGTATTTCGGTAAATCTAGAAGCTTATCTCTCTCTTTACGTAGCCTTAAATTTAGTAACCGACATCCTTCACACAATACATATTCAGCCGAATAAGCATCTACTGATATTTCATTGAAATCGTTTTGTAGCGCATGTTCTAATATTTGTTCTAAAATTTCAGGAGTGAATACTTTACTCTGAATCATATAATTTCCTTCAGCTTTATTCGGAGAACCTTCAAATTTCCAACTATTATTTTGAAGATGATATGGAGTGTGACAAACCATACAAATCATAATTCGCCTCCCGCGTTAAGTATTAATGTAATAATAGTTCATGACAGTTTTGTTAAGCATAACCTACCCAAACCCTCGTTTGATTATCTTTCTTAAAAGAATGTTATTTTGTTTATATATTTACATCAAATAATTTTTGAATGTATTATTTAACTTCTTTTTGTTAGTTTGGAATAAAGTTTGATCAATAGTTTATTGCAAACGTTGATTTTATAATAGAAGAAACCCATGCATTTTGAAAAAAATTGTTCAAAATGCATGGATTTTATTTAAATGCGAAGTTATTTTTATCCAACTATATTACAAATTATTCTTTCTTATAAAGAATAATCGAACTTTATCCCAAGACCTAAAAATAAAATTAAGCTTCTGTATATTGTCCCATCTTTCTGAATTTCTCATAGCGATCTTCAATTAATTGTTCACCATTTAAAGAATTCAATGCTTTTAGTGTGACGCTTATACATTCTTTTAAATAAGATGCTTGCTTCGCAACATTGCGGTGCGCTCCACCCGTTATTTCAGGGATTATTCCATCAATAACGTCGAGTTCTTTTAAGTCAGGTGCTGTTATACGCATTGCTTCTGCAGCTTGCTTCCCTAGGCTACCATCTCGCCATAAGATCGATGCAGCCCCTTCAGGCGAGATAACCGAATAGGTTGAGTTCTCTAACATAAAGACTCGATTAGCTACGCCTAATGCAATTGCACCACCACTTCCGCCTTCCCCAATAACAATACTAATGACTGGTACTGTTAGAATTGCCATTTCAGCAAGAGTTCTGGCAATGGCTTCACTTGGGCCGCGTTCCTCAGCTGCCTTACCTGGATAGGCACCTTTCGTATCAATAAAACAAATAATTGGGCGCTTAAATTTCTCACCCTGCTTCATTAAGCGTAATGCCTTACGATATCCTTCAGGGTGTGGCATACCAAAATTCCGTCGAATATTTTCTTTAGTTGATTTTCCGCGCTGGTGCCCAACAATTGTTACAGGCTGTCCTTCAAAGAGAGCAATTCCTCCAAGAATAGCTGCATCATCACCAAATGTGCGATCTCCATGTAACTCAATAAAGTTTTCACACATAGCTTCTATATATTGTATAGTCGTTGGTCGTTCTGGATGTCTAGCAACCTGTACACGATCCCATGGCTTCATATTGGCATAAATAGATTGTTCTAGCTGGGTTAGACGTGTTTCAAGCTTTTCGATTTCGCCTGTCATGTCTATATCTGCCTTTGTAGCAAGCGTTTTTAATTCATCAATTTTTTCTCGTAATTGTACTACCGGTTCTTCAAAAGCTAAATTTTTAGACATGCTGCACACCGCCTTTTGTATGCATTTTTACAAGCATTGCTACTTGCTTTCGTAAAACCTTCCGATGGAAAACTGCATCAAGCTGACCATGCGCTAGTAGAAACTCTGATTTTTGGAAATCATTTGGTAATTTTTCTCTTAATGTTTCTTCGATTACACGGCGTCCAGCAAAGCCAATCAATGCTTGTGGTTCTGCAATATTAATATCTCCCACAGAAGCAAAGCTTGCTGAAACGCCACCGTAAGTAGGGTGTGTCATGATTGAAATAAATAATAGTCCTTCTTCACTATGACGTTTTAATGCCACACTCGTTTTTACCATTTGCATTAATGATAGAATACCTTCTTGCATGCGTGCGCCACCACTAGCAGTAAAGATAATAACCGGTACACGTAATTCAATAGCTTTTTCAACGGCACGTGTGATTTTTTCTCCTACAACGGAGCCCATTGAGCCCATACGGAAATGAGAATCCATAATGGCTACAACAATTTCTTCTCCATCAAGAGTACCTAACCCAGTCAGTACAGCTTCACTTAATCCCGTTTGTTGTTTAGCCACTGAAATTTTTTCTACATAATCAGGGAAATTAAGTGGATTACTTGTTTGTAAATGATCATCCATCGAAACAAATGAACCTTCATCTAAGAAATAGGTTACGCGCTCCTGTGCAGTCATTTTGAAATGATGGTCGCATTTTGAACACACTTTATGATTTTTTTCTAATTCCTTTGTTAACTGAATGTGATGGCATTCTGGACATTTTGTCATAAGCCCTTTTGGAAATCCCTTTTCCTGTCCGTCCTCTTTCTTTTTATTAAATAAGCTACGTATTGCCATGTTTTACTCCCCCTTTGTTGTCTAAATGCCTTGTTATGCATTCATCCACTGTTGGTAAGCTTTTAATGCTTCTTTTTCATAGCCAATCTGCATCGATTTCAACCTAGTTTAAATAATTAATTTTTCTTCTTCTGTTGAGTTTCGATTTAAACAGTCACCGGCATAATTTGCTAAATGAAACCAGACTTTTAGTGAAAGACGATTTCCTGACGTGATGATTATTCCTCGTAAAACATCCCGACAATTAATCGTACTTTCTATCTCTAGCTTTACAAAAACACTATCCCATACTGGTAGTGCTTGCAGAGTCTCTATACAACTTATAACGCGAATGGCTTCCTTTTCATGAATTTGTCGCGTTAATTCGACATCCTTTTTGATTTTTTGTCTTCTAAAATAAACATCGACAATATTTCTACGAGCTGATGCTTTTGTAGAAGCTAGAAACGTTCTCGTGTCAATAAGACCTAATAGCTCTATACTTCGCAATGCCTCTCTCACAGAGGATCGCCCGACATTTAGACGTTCTGAAAGTGGTCTCGTTTGGAAGGTAACTTTTCACCAACCTGTATTTACTCTATTTTAATAAGCTGTCGTAATTGTTGGACGATATTTAAAAACACTTTTCTATGTTTGGTTTTTTTATCCATACGATTAACTCTTTGGTCAATCTATTCCCTTGGCATAATTATTGTTCCCGCTTTCCTTTCGCGCTATAAACAATGCATCCAAAGGCTTTATCTTCATTCAGTAGGTGTTTGGATACCTAATTATAAAGAAACAATCTCCACCATCTTCAGATAATGGCGTCTCTTACTGAATGAATTCAAAAGTGGTCTGGCCACTTTTTGATTTGGCTTTATCTTACAAAATAATTATTTGAAAGTAAAGAAAAAACTGCATAAAAATTTATGCAGTTTCTAAAATTCCCTTTAATTTCATATTCTTTTCGTCGTTTGTACATTTTTTATTTTCACTTGAGGTCTACCAAAGGGCTTTTCAAGCATTATACCGTTCCAAACTATCTTGAAGCTGAATAAAGGCCTTTTGTAACCGGCGATCTAACAAGAAATACGTGCACTTGGCATCGTCTGGACGTGGCCCACTGAGCTTATACCCTGGGTTATTAATCGGAACTTTTTTACATCGTAACTTTAATTCAATGCTACATTTGGGGGCTTGTCAGTGAGATTCCAGTTATATGTTACCGCCATTCAGAACAAGTGGATCGAACAGTCTTCTTTAAAATGATTTTTCGCAGCAGAGCGTTATTTTCTAATAAAAACAGCGACAAATACTGATTTAACAGTACTTGTCGCTGTTTTACATGTTACCAAGCTCTGATTCGGGAACATTATTTTAATGCATTTTTTATAAATGCTTGTTGTATTAAATCCCTCAAGTAAATTCCTTTTCAGGCAACCCCAATATATCTGTATTTTTAGGTATGTAACCAAGCAGACGTAGCATTGCTACAATTTGCCCTTTATGATGAAATTCATGCGTAATAGAATGGATTAGTAATTGGTGTGGTGTTTTTCTTACAGGACCACTATCTACTTTCCATGAAAGCTCTTTTTCGATAATATCATTATATTTTTCACCGAATTGTTCAAATACAGTATCTACAAATATATCGGCTTGTTGAAAATATTCTTGTATATCGCCTATTTGCATATTATTTATAGCTGCCTTTGGTAACAGTGGTGAAGCTGTTTTAGAAAGCACAAACGAACCTAGCCAAGCATGATAACAACCTGCTACATGAACTAAGGAATCTCTGATACTTAGAAATCCAAATCCAAACTCTTTTGTAAGTTCATTTTCATTTAATTCTTTACACTGGTCTAATAAAATCTGTCGCGTTTGTTTTACCAACTCATATTCGTGTTTTTCCATAACAATCTCACCTCGCCGAAATAATAAATGACAGAACATTTAGTTTAAATATAAATACATTTCTTCATAAAAAAGTCAGTTTTTTTTATTTTTCAAATCGTTTATTTTAATAACACCATAATAAACAATCCAAAATAAGAGAACTATAAATACAGAATAATTCTTTTTACTTTCAGGCAATAAAATTAGAGTTACAATATATATTAAAACACTAGGAACGAGTAATACCCAATACAATTTTCGTCTATTCATTTAAAATCACTTCTCCTCTAAGACTACAAGACTATTTATTGACAATATAGTTCTCGCACAAACAACCCTAATAAAGGAGTCCTAAATATAATGTTTGTTACACTAAAGAATCCCATTAGTGAAATACCAAAACTACTTAATATATTGAAGTACTAACTGATATAACGCTACGCAAAGTCCTAAAATACACGCTTTCATTTTAGATGGATGGTTTCTTTCACTGCGAAACAAGTATAAGAAAACTACTACAAATCCCAACGGAATCCATAGCTGAAAGACACCTTCTTTGTATTGCGAGAAAAAATCGGAGTTATGTAAGTACTTATAAGAAAGTAAAAGAAAATCATAAAACGCCTTGTTTCTAACTGCTTACTCCACCTTACTAAAAGGAAAATAATAATTATTGCAATAATCGTTATGTGTAAAGGGGGTAGCATAATAGAACCGTTCCCTAATTTGAATTCCATTCTGAATTAACCTCCTTTTTTATAGTATAACCTTCCCAAAGTGTCGTTTGGAACCTTTCGGTAAAGAATGTTATTCAACAATCTAGCCCTTTAATGCAAACGAGCGCTGATCCTTGTTCCGGAAAGCGCCCATTGTTGAATAATCCAATGATTTTTTATTAACTGGGAATATTTAAAGCAAAAAGGGTAAAAACCTATACACATGGTCCATTCAAGCTCTTTTTGATTTTTCCTTAACAATCTTATAAATCCCTTTCCGATCGCGGAGTACACATCCATTTTTCTCAAAAATCTTAATCATATAGGAATTGTTCACGTCAGTGCTGCCAACATAAAAGTTAGCTAGGAAATTCTTGAGTAATACTAGACTAATGTTATGGATTTTTATCCCCAGTCCTTGCCCTCTTAAATGGGGGACTACGCCAAAATAAAATAATCTTCCCTCGTCTTCTGTCCCCATTTCAATATGAGGAATACTTATTCCTATTAAAGCATCAGCCTTTGTAAAATAATAACAATGCTGCCGCCACTCTGGTCCCAATTCATTTTTAAGCGAAATCATAACTTGATCTATTGACTGATTTATATTCTTATTAGCAGACCCCAATCGGCAAAGGTCATATAATTCCCCATATTCCCGGTCATCTAGTAATCCTTCCGAAAGAGAATGCCAAACAATTTCATCATCCATTTGCGGTAAATCTGCTAGTTTCCTTGTGTACTCAACAATACTAGAAACCTTGCAAAACTTTTTCTGAAGCAATAAGCTTTCAAAACTTTCATCCATAAGTAAAGATAAATAACCAATCCCCAGATGGTCCCATTCCTCCAGAATTTGTATAAATTGTTCTAAGTATGCTTCCTTTGGAATATCATCTTTTCTGATTTGATCTACGAGCCAATATTGTTGTTTGTTTTTAATGATATTAAATAAGTTCAAGTTGCTCCCCCTTAATTACATAGGCATCCACGCCAGAAGATCATACCTTCTTTAGTTGAGAATGGTTCTAACATAAAACCTAATCGCATTTGTTACAAAAGCCTCCCCATAAGATAAAGGGGTTAAACGATATCCGTTTAAAATAATAATAACTACATCTATTAATAACAAAGCAAAACATATTTGCCTTTCTTCAAAGCTAACCACCTATTTCTTTTTCTTTTTAAGTTTATGAACTAAATTCTCATTCTATTAATTGTATTGTTTCAAGTTCTACAACTTCATTTTAGCATTAATAACCAATTTAATTAAAAAATTGTTAATCAACAATATGGCCCTTTAATAAAAACGAGCGCTGATTCTTGTTACAGAATCGCGCCCGATTGTGGAATATAAAAATGTAATTTAGCATAAGGGATGTAAATGATATTTTTATAATAATATACCGACAACTAGAAATAGGAAGGTAAGAATCACACCGATAACAACTCCAATCAAATGTACCCTGAATGCACCCAAATTAAAAAAATTGCCTATAATGAAGTACCCAATTGTAAATTGAACTGGGTAGGATTTAAAGTTTAGATTTAAGACAATTGAATCCTTGAAATGTAAAATAATAATACAAGTTATCAATGCGTAAATTCCTGGTGATGCACCATTTCCGTCCGTATAAGATATAAGAATTGAATAAATTATGTAAGTACCGATATTACCAATTAAATAAATGATTAAAAAAATCAAATGGCCGATTTTATCTTCTAAAATAAGTCCAACGTAGTAAATTCCAAAAACATTCGCTAATAAATGCAAAATATTTTTATGAAAAAATGCTCCTGTTAAGATTCGATACCATTCATTTTGTTGCATCAGATTAAAGCTTTTGCCACTTCCAAATAGAAATAGATTCCCTTTAAATACGAGCCTATCCAAAATGAATATTGAAATATATAGAAAAGCAAGTACCAATGAAACAATTGGTAGATTCCCGTTATTAATCATTATAAATCAACTCTCCCCCTAAAATTAAATAACAACTTAATTTCATTTACTTATATTACCAAATTAAACTTAGTTACAACACCATTTGTACCCTACTCAATTCAGAAAGCAGTGCATTTTCAAGACACTTCTTTTGTATAGCTCGTTGTATTCTAACATTAAGAGTTTTACTCCATAATAATGTCACCTTCTCGTAAAAAAAGACGCTTTCCTTATTACGGAAAAGCGCCCGATTGTTGAATACCTATAAAATTATTTCAAATTTACTTTGTCACCTACGCATCGGTTAGTTAAAAACTAAGTGCTGCTTTTTATAACTTTACCAACACCAAAAGTGACTAATAGGATTAACATTACAGAAAAGACCAAAGCCCATATATTTCCTTCTCCGAATAATGCAGTTAATACCGAATCACCCGATGGAACTCCTAACGTATTCAGTAATGGTAATCCCAAAATTACTGAAGCAAAACTGATTACAAAAGTTAATATAAGATTCCTTTTCTTTCTTACCACAATTTTCACCCCCTCGCTGACTACCTTAACACAAATTTCGGAATTATCAGTAAAATAAAGTGGTTAAAATTTACTTATTTTAAACTGGATGTAAGCCGAATCTGTCTTATTTTGAATTTAATTAGAAAACAATCTTCATTTTAACAGTATTTCTAAGATGTCGGAAAACTTTAACTGGAATACAAATATCAGTTAAATTTATTAACAAAAGTTCTATATTCTTTTAAAAAAATTTCTTTTTCTTCTAAAAATGGATAGTGATTACTTTCACTCATAATAACTAAAGTTGAATTTGGAATTAATTCACTCATTTCTATTGAATATTCTAAAGGACATTGAACATCGTACTTGCCGCAAATAATTAGAGTAGGGGTAGAAATCAAGTTCAATTTTCTAGTAACATCAAATAACTGTAGTTCTCTATCAAAATAATTCAACCTAGTGACAGCTATATCTTTGGATATATTTAATGAAAAATAATCTTTATAATTATTCGGTTTATATAAAGAAAGCTTTGTACGTTCAATTTTTAATTTGTTACGTTCATCTAAAGAAAGAGGTTTATTTTTAATTAATTTCAATAGATTTTGCATTTTATTGAAATCAGGGTGTTCGCTATTATAAATACAAGTTTTTGAAAATGTCAAATAATCTCTAGCAGCCGCTCCAACAATAATCTCAAAGTTAAGTGATTCAGAAAAATAAATTCCATACACTACCCCAAGTATTCCTCCAGTAGAGTGTCCAGCAAATGCCCATTTTTCAAAATCTAACGCTTTTCGAATAGCTTCTAAATCAAAGACTGTCTCTAATAATCCTAGTTGATATGGTTGTTCTGCTTTTACCGAATTACCACACTCTCTTAAATTCACTAAAAATACTTGATGATTTTCTATAAATGATCCCGCAAAATAATCTCCTGAATCATTAAAAGTCGAATAATTATGAGTAACACAAAGAGGTGTTCCCTTACCTTTCACAAAGACTTCAAATGTCCCTCTTGGTGTCTCAATTGATTTTTGTTCCCACATCTTTAACACATCCTATTCGTAAAATAGCTCAATGTTCCAATAAATAAATCCCATTATACACTTTCGGAATACTAAAAAATGGATAAATATTTACAAATTATTGATAAATGTTACTCCACAATCTGGCCCTTTATTGCAAACGAGCGCTGATTCTTGTTACAGAATCGCGCCCGTTAGTTGAAAAAGAAAATGGTTACTTCATCGACTGTCTTATAAATAAGCCATGCTCTTCAATAATTTTCTTACATGCTTTAAATCCTACTGCTGTCTTAGAATAGACAGGAAAAGACAAATCATAATTCCCAATTATCACTGTTTCAAGAGCAGGAAAGAAAAAATTTCCAAAATAAAGTTCATTCACTGAGAGTTTCGTTAAAAAGACAAGAGTTTCAACGTCACCTATTTTATAAATTCCCTTGTTATTGGAAATCAGCTTCCGAAAAAAACTTGCTTCATTTCGATTTAAACAGCTCAATATATACTTCAACTCTTCTTTTCTAATAGCCTTTTTATTAATGTATACATATACCTCTTTTTCTCCTATATGAAAAAGATTTATAAAGGTACTAACAAATTTAGCACTGTGCTTTATATTATGGCTTATCCTTACCAACTCACTAGCCTCTTCTTCATTAAGCACACGATTAAATACATCCATAATACCGATATAATTGTATAGATTACTTGGCTCTTCAAGGAGATGAACATTAAACTTCTTAAACTTTGAATGAAGTGTATCGATTTCAACATTTGTTGCCAATGTTAACTTCATATTTTCACCCCATTTTATGTTTGTTCTAATAATATCTTTTATCACCTTGTTAAACTAAACTGCACTGTTAGCTTAAGAACATTGTTTTACAGAATTACACCAAACCAATATTAGCATAAAACTCTATTTAAATTTAGAAGTGTTATTCAATTAAATGGCCCTTAAAAGCGCATTCCTTTTTAAAGAAATGCGCCCGATTGTGGAATAAAGTTCTGCCACTATTAGTTAGTTTTGTGTAATTAAGCTGCCATACCTATCTCAATCAATTTCAATTTCAAGAAGTTGTTCAGTTGTATTTAAGTATTTTATTGTACATTTTTCTTTTCCTTCTTCAAGCCATTCAAAATCGTCTCTTGAAGCAGAAACTGTTACATTATTTACAATTATCTGTAAGCCATTGTCTGTCCCAAAACGCCCACCGGAACCTAAGTCAACTATCTCACAAATCCCACTTTCAGTTTTTAAATCTCCTTTTAGTAATTTAGGTAAATCCAATAAATACCCCATCACTAAACTAAAACACAGTAAACCAAAAATTGAAAAACCTATAATTGCTATCCAAAAATCCTTATGATTCCTTTGTTTTTTTATAAAAAAAATAATCAAAAAAACAGTAGTGACTAAGCCTATTGATGAAAAAAGTATGGTTTGATAATAATCATTCATTATTTAATCTTTCTCCTATTCAAAAATAACTCCACTTTTCCAGACTTTATATATTATACTTCTTTAACACCCCATTAGCTTATTCCATAATATGGCCCATTAATGAAAACGAGCGCTGATCCTTATTACAGAATCGCGCCCGATTGTTGCATTAGACTAATGCAAATTTACAATGTTAAGCCCTATAAAAAGCTCCCAAATAAGATTTCGGGAACGTTTGGGAATCTTCTAAAAGGACTTTTGATACTTTGTGGCGAAGATGTCTCTTATAAAAGACTAATTAATCCTTGGTAGGAAAGGAAGATACGATGCTTTCTCAAAAAGAAATTGAAGCACTTTTTCAAACCCCAAAAGCGATTGTACGTAAAGGAAATGATAGTGACATAATGTTAATCACTAATTATGTAAATACACTTTTACAACCAGTAGATAAGGAACTAAAAAATATTCTAAAACAACCTGAGCGATACCATATCGAAGTAACCGAGGAAACAATTGAGCATATTTCATTTTCCATCGCTATAAAAAAATCAGTAAAACAGTACAAGCTAGAAGATTCGTGTTTTATAACGATTCCAAATAAACTTTTAAAAAAAGGCACCCAAATCCCGCTTTGGGAAAAATGAAAATTTTTATATAAATGGACATTGGAATTTAAGATAATAGAGCTATGTATTAAGGAAAGACGAAGGAGTTGTTAATATGCCTCATGTTCATGAGTTTGGAATAATTGATAGTATAGAAGAGATTAAAGATGACATTAGATATGACCCTGAAAAATATGGTTGCATAACCGTAGATGGCGACTTTCTTGACGACCTATGTGCTACAGATTTCGGAAAAAAAATAGACAACTTACAGACATTCGCACATAGCACAGATAGACCGTATAACAATCTCTGTTATTTCGGAATAACATTGATACCACCGAATTCTCATGCTTACTTTTTAAAGATTGTGCGTGAAGCGAACGACGTTTATAAATCAGAAGAACTTGAGAATTTAATGAAAAAAATTGATGAAGCAATAAAAAGAAATAAATGGATGATTCATTTTGGGGATTAATTTGGTTAATTCATTCTCACTATGCAGCATTTTATACAGATGATGCAAACCCTGGATGGAACGGTGTTTATACTTGTTAAGCTTGTTCTATATTTGTATAAAAACTTGTATAGCAAGTCTCTTATCGAATTAATCAGTACCTTTTGTTACTCCACAATCTGGCCCTTTAATGCAAACGGGCGCTGATCCTTGTTCCGGAAAGCGCCCATTGTTGAAGATCGTTTCACCTAAACCACCAGCAATTGAAATATAGGATTGAGAATAATACAAATTTAGAAAGTCTCTATATACAGGTTTTTATTCATATAACATCTCTACAATATTTTCTGCATAATGTAGAAAAGTCTTATTGTAAACTCTCTTTATATACCTTTGTAAGTGTTTCTTGGCTTTTGTGTCTACCCTAACTTTGATTTTAGAACGTTTATAATATTTATTTTGTTTGTAATTTTATATTCTTTATTTTTGAATTGAAAGAAAATTATAGAGGGATAATGTATAATTGAATTGTAAATCAAATGAATTGAGGGATAATTATGGGCAATGTTCATTTTGCTGATCGTATTTGTTCAGAAATAAAAAAGAAAAAATCACACGCGGTTATAGGTTTAGACCCTATTATCGAACGTGTACCTAAGTTTATTTTAGAAGAAGCCGAACAAAAATTGGGGAAGTGTGATGAAGGAGCTGCTTTTGCACTACTTACATTTAATCAATTGATTATTGATGCAATTGAATCAGAGGTTGCGATTGTAAAACCACAACTCGCCTATTATGAAATCTATGGTGCTGCTGGTATAGATACATATTGGAAAACGGTTGATTATGCCCAGAAAAAAGGCTTGTTAGTGATTGCTGATGCGAAACGTGGGGATATTGATTCTACTGCAAATGCATACGCTCGTTCTTTTTTTGGAGATGAATTTAATGAGTGGCAAACGCCAAAAAAAGTTGATTCATTAACTATTAACCCTTATTTAGGAACAGATAGTTTGGAACCATTTGTACAACAAGCTATTTCTAAAAATACGGGTTTGTTTATTTTAGTAAAAACAAGTAATCCATCATCAGGAGATTTACAAGATGTTTTAACACATAAAGGGTCAATAGCAGAACGTGTTGCAAAGCTTGTACATAATTATGCATTACGTGATATCGGAACAAGTGGATATTCTTCTGTTGGGGCAGTTGTAGGAGCGACTTATCCAGCAGAACAGCAAATATTCCGTGAAGCAATGCCACACTCATTATTTTTAGTACCTGGCTATGGTACACAAGGTGGGAAAGGTAAAGATATTACAAATGCTTTTAATTCGGATGGATTCGGAGCGTTAATTAGTGCTTCAAGAAGTATTATTTTTGCATTTGAACAAGAAGAAGCTAGCACATTTGAGCAAGTTCAATTGTCTATTAGACAAGCTGTGAAAGTAATGAATAATGATATTAATATGGCACTTAGAAGCATAGGGAAATTAGACTGGTGAGAAATGAAAAACGTACAACAATAGCTTACCTTGTTGTACGTTTTTCGTTTCTTTCCGTGCCCAAATACAATTTAAGAACATTATTTTGTTTAAATAGTAAAAAGATATTTCTTTAAAGTTAACGTAGAAATGCACCCAAAGCGTCGTTTGGAGATATTTTTTTGCTTACCATAGTAAATCAGTATAAATCTGGCTATATCTCTTATTCAACATTCTGGCCCGATTGTTGAAAATCGTTATGAACTAAAGCACAACACTACATTGAAGAAGAAAAAGATAAGATCTCTGTAGAATCTCATCTTTAAGTACAGTCACCGTTACTTGAAGTACAATCTTATAATTAGGCTGTGTTAAAATTTAGTGTTGATTTTTTGATATAAATATTGGGAAGCCATTAGTAAAGGCTTCCCAAACAATAATAATATCTATTTTCATCTATCTTTTAGAGGCGTTTAATGAAAGTGGTATAACACCAAAATAGGATTTTCTTTATCGCTTACCCAAAGCTCAACAAAAAAGCAGTATCCATTAGGGAAATCATTTAAATATGCTTCATCATCAAGGCTAATATTATCTTTATATTTTGTACTCCATTCAGACTTAAAATCATTAATCAATAATCGTTCTAATTTACTTATTTGTTCTGTTTGATAGTTACAGATAAATATTTCTTCTACCACGCCATTAAAAATCATTTGTCCAAGTTCCTGTAACGTAGGATTATTAGAGAGAATTTTACTTGAAACTAATACTTCATCGTTATAAATCTGATTTTTTCCTTTGTCTATGAAATAGCCTTTTCTTATCACAATGCTCAACCCTTTATGTTTATTTGTTGTTCTAAATATTAAATTTGGATAGACGCATACTGTCATAAGCAATGAAGATTAAACCAAATAATACTCCTAATGCATAACCTTTTAGATATTTTTTCAAAGCAATATATCCTTACAAATATTTTAGACACACTATTATATCAAAATGCCTTTAAATCGTAGTTTGGAAAACTTTTCTCGTAGAGTCACCAAAGTCTGATTTGAACGTTTATTAGGTTTAGTTTGTATGCTTTATAAATTCTTTTTGAAATTAAACTCAATTAATTCAGATAAATTATATTCTTTTTTTATTTTTTCATTTTTATAATTAGTCCAAGAAACAGTAATTTTTTCATTACTAAACGTTTTTTTAATATTATCATCGCTTAAACCTTTTGTATAAAAGACAAAATCTTGGTGGTATGTTGCAAAATTTTCACTTACATTATCTTGAGTATGCCAACTACCATACAAAAATCGTGAGCTACCATCTATCTCGTTTAATGCTTGTTGCAGATTCTCGAATTTATACATTTCAATATTTCTTTCCTTTACTGAATCTGTATGTTCCATATTGAAATTAAACTCAAAAAATTTAAAGTCTTCTTGCTTTGGTTCACTTAAATCTTTCGTAGCACTAATCTTTTTGTATTCTTCTTCACTCACTGGAGAAACTGTTGCCCCAATTTCTATTTCTGGCTTTTTATCATTACAGGCTGTTAATAATATTACACAAATTAAAATATCGAAAATAAAACTGAATTTTTTCATAAGCCCTCCTATACATTAAAAATTATTACATTTATTAATATATTATCCTTTTGTTCGATAGGGGTAAAGTTACCAAAGCGTCGTTTGGGGACTTTGCTTTACTTACCGCTGTAAATCCGCATAAATCTGGCCCTTTAATGCAAACGAGCGCTGACCCTTATTACAGAATCGCGCCCGATTGCGGTATATTTCAGTTTACTTTTTAGCCAATTTTATAATCTCATTTGCAACTACTACTTCAGTGCCAGACAACCCTACAGAACAAAACAGTGTCATATCCCTGTTTGAGGTCCTACCTAACTTTTCCCCTGTCACAACATCTGAAAGCTGTACAATATTATTTTCATACGGCGTATCAACTAAAAAATGAGGTGTTGAATAAGCATTTAACTGTTCAAGAGAATCAGTCGTAATCACGGAACTTTGGCTCGCTATCTCGATAGGAATCTCACTTCCGTTTATCGACTTCGGTCCAACGGTATTGATATGTACACCTTGCTTTAACCACTCTACTTCAAGTACTGGAGAAAGGCTATTTGTAGCACAAATAACAATATCAGCATTTTCAACACATTTTTTTTGTGAATCCACTGGAAAAACCTCAATGCCAAGTTTTTCAGTCATCTCCCTGGCAAATTTCATTCGACTTTGCTCATTTCGGCTATATACCTGAATCTGCTTAATATCGCGAATTGCTACGGCTGCTTCTAATTGGGTACGAGCTTGTGCGCCTGTTCCGATAACAGCCAACTGTGTCGCATCTGGACGAGACATGGCTTTAATAGCAACACCGCCAATTGCCCCTGTTCGAATAGCGCCAAGTGAATTACCTATAATTATTCCTTTGAATATTCCCGTTTCGGAATCGAATACAGAAACTAATTGTTCATGTCCTGGATCATCATTTGAGTAGGTATCGTAAACTCGAAATCCTGTTACTTTTGAAATACCTGTAGCAGCTCCCGCAGTGAAAACCAAGCTTCCATTCTCTGTTTCTAGACTAAAACGTGGAGGGGAAACAAGGCTGCCATTTGCCTTCTCATAAAAAACACGTTCAATTGCGTTGATAATAGACTCCATTTGTGTGAACTTTAAAACGTCTGAATCTGTTAAAACTTGATATGACATATCTCTCATCCCTTCACCTTCAAATAATATTATGTGAAATCGTTATGCGGCAAAATGGCCAGATTATGGTGCATTGCTATGCGACAAAAGCGCCCGATTGTTAAATATATTATTCAAATGAAAACCCAAGAAATGTCACAGCATTTCTTGGGCATTTGTAACTTCCTAAACTTCATTCAGGAACATTTAAAATTCTTGTTACTATGATTTTTGAAATTTATTTCTTAATTTGTCTGCGACGCTAACCAACTTTTTCTTTAACTCATCAAACCAAAGTGGAGTTTCATTAATTTCTCCGTAATCCAAGGTTTTCAATAATCGGGCATACTTATATAAGTTTGCATATCTTTGAAACTGCTGAAATTGCGCCACTACATCATTTTCTAAAATCATTTTGGTACGATAGCCATTCAAAAATGAATGAGTCAATAATTTTGATTGAGGATCATCATTGCCAATAAAATCATCAAGTGCTGTTACAATATCAAGCACATACCAGTGATAAACGGCATCATCAAAGTCAATAACATTGAAATGTGGGTAATTATCCTCTTCAAAAAACAGATTATCTAATTGAAAATCATAATGTATCAATCCGAATACATCCTTGTCAGTCGATAATGATTGAAGCCAATTCGTTATCTCACTAAGCTCTTCTAGCGCTAACTCTTCTCCTGGATATTTTTTAAACACACTTTCCATAAACTGTACTGTATCTAGCCAACTCTTTCTTTTATTACATACTGGCTCATACGTTTTTGATAAACAATGAAGTGAGGCAAGTGATTTCCCCCATTCCTCCATCTGTTTTTCATTAATTGTATCGTCATCTAAATTGATTCCGTTAGCAACATTAAAGACAACGGCAAAGTACGTACCTTCTGGAGTTTTTAGTGTTTCAATTAATTTTTTATTTTTTGATTGAATTGGTGTTACTGTTGGAAATCCATTTGATTGTAAATATTGCATAAACTCTAATTCTGCTCTTATTTGTTCAATCGAATTATCCTGTTCAAAACTAATTCTTAAAAAATATTGAACTTGATTACATTGAAAAGCATAAACATAGTTTGAACTTGCACGCCAAAGTCCCAAAGTTCCCTCGTCATATTCCCAAAATTGAAGAAGACTTTGTGCAAATGCATTGTTTGCAACTCCTCTTAACATATTCCCTAAATCCATCATCTTTAATTTTCCTCCCATTGCTAATAGGAGGATTAAATCTTAATTAAGAAGTAATTCCTCTCATTAGCATCCTATTTTGAAATTCTTTCATTTTCAATAAGTCACCCCTTCCGTAAGTTCCGGCTATAAAATCTATTCGCCATTGTAATTTTCTTTCGACACAAGATTACAATTCCCTCTTTTTATGTTCTAATTTGGTAAATACATAGAACTGAACATTGAATTAGTTGGAGGAGAAATTCTTGCAATGCATCGTTATGTAACATTTCATCATAAAGTCCTTTATTCAACAATCTGGCAGGATTGTTGAATGACAATGAAACAAATATGTGCGGCTTTGGTATAGAGAGTGAAATAGAAAATATCCATTTTAGTACATTTATTTCGTGAATATGGCCATTAGCGTTGTAAGCAGGATTATTACACAAGGGTGGTATCAGTTTACAAAGGATAAGTAAAATGATGTTACTAAGCGACGGGTTGGGAATGTTATACTTAACGAAAAGCAAATGAATGTTATAAAATTAAAATTTTGGAGGTATTTAAATGAGCTATTGTTCATTTATAGCAACAAATTTTGAAATGCCTGAAATAGAATCCAAAGCAAAGTATATAACGGTCAAAGAAGCTATTGAATTAAAAATAAAACCGCATGAATTGGTACCTTGGGAAAAGATGGATCCGAATACCCAAGTATTATTTGTTGAAGATGAAGAGGATTTAAATGAGTTAGTCATTAATAAAGACTGTTACTATAATGTAAGTGAATATACTGGTTATCCATTTATATATGAAGTAAATTTCAGCTATACAGAATTAAAAGTAAAGCAATTATTGGATTACTTAAAAGACAATATTAGAGAAGGACAGATAATAGAGCTATGGCGAGTATGGATTGGTCATGATGATAATGAACTAAATATCCCGTATAGTAGGTTTAATCATAACGAATTATCTCTTAATCATCTGTTACAAATGTATAATTGGAACAATGAAAACTATAAAGAACAATATTGTATAGTATTAGAAAAATAAAATTGTTGTAGAAGCAGTGTTGCCCAATTGTAGCTTTTCTACAAAAATCTTAGGAAGAGCTACGCAATCCTTTAGTTTAAGGGCAAGCGAGGCTCTTTTATAATTTCTTAAAATCTTAGTTAATGTGAGCAGATTAACAGGTCAAGCATCTAAGCGTCATCCTTTGCCAGTTACCTTAAAGAGTGTTATTTCTTACAAATCAAATGACTTCACGCCGCTTTCAAAAAACAAAAGTATATATAATAAACTGCTTATTGACACTCGGCTACATGGCTTTATGCTCACCTTCTTGAACTCATCCTTCACAATCTGGTCCTTTAATGAAAAGGAACGCCCAATTGGGACCGTTATTATGTATTCGTTATAGATCCTTGCTGCACTAATATGAAGTATTACTGTCTCTTTTCAACAAATAACAAAATTAGTGTTGCCAATGGTCCTAATACAAGTGAAAGTAAGAACCAATTTAACCCCGTTCTATTTTTTCCTTGTGCAAGTGCAGCATTAATCAGTGCCAATGTTCCCCAACCTACAAAATATTGGTTATCCATCATCAGTCCCCCCTTTTATATTTAACTATACTACAATATTAGGTGAAAAAAGCATCCAAAGAATCGTTACAAAAGCATGTTATTCAATAATCTGACCCTCTAATGAAAACGAGCGCTCATCCATATTGCAGAATCGCGCCGATTGTTGAAAAGTCCTGTTATTATAAATTTTGTTACAGTTCATAAACAAAGGGAAATTTGCCATCTACAAATTATTTCTTTTTTATTTTACCTTCCACTTTACTTTGGTTTTCAGCAACTCTAAATTTTACTATTTTACTAATTATTCCATAAGGGATAGGTTTTCCAAGTGGGAATTGAACTGCTCCTTTAGAGGTTTTATATCCCGATAATTCATGCTGAAAATTATTAATGCCGCTTGAAGTTGGGTAGAAGCCTATATGGTTTTTGTATGCAGCAAAATGTACCAAATTTCCGTGTAATACAAAAGTAGGCATTCTGTAACTTATTTTTTCCTCGGCATTTGGCGCTGATTCCTTTATAACCTTTCTTATAGTTTTTAATATTTCTTGAATCTCTTGAGGATATTGTAAAATATATTCATCAATTGATTCGGAATGTTTTGTTCCATAATATGCCCCCTTGTAAATTTAAGTATTTATAGGATTTTAAAACACTTTATTATTAAAGTAAATATTCTTCATCTATTTCTCACTCTCCCCCATTTTTTCAAATTTAATGTTGCTTGATTTAAAAGCCTTTATTGAAAACGAGCGCTATTACTTATTCAAAATCGCGCCCGTTTGTTGAAAATTTAAAATTCTATTTTTCCCCTCGATTGTCTTTCAACAAAATTTCTGTATCCCAAATACAAATTCACCATTTTCTTATTTGCTCGAATTGTAACGTTACCCACGCATTGTTTTGGATTTTTATAGTTCTTTTCACCTTCGCTAAATAGCGTAGAGAATAGATTTTCTCCTTCAGCTAACATTGTATCTTTAGAAAGTTTATGTACACGTATTACATTAGTAAGCATCTTCTGTTCCATGACTTCAACTTCTCTAATGCAGTTTATTTTAAGTACATCCAAAACCTTCAAGATGTTATCATGCGATATTGACTAATAGAAACCAATACTATTTACACTATTAAAATTCTGATATTTTAGATAAAAATACATCTATTGTAACTGTTATTCAATATTCAGAATTGTTAGAATATTATTAGTTACCAATAATGCACTTAAAACCTAATTTCTTTCAGGAGGGATACGAATGAAGCAAAAGTTACATTTAATTCCGTTTCAAGTGAATGAAGTGGTCGAAGTGGTCGAAGTTGTGCCAGAGGGTATTGAACTTATTGCAGCACCAAAAGTTTGGGAGAATTCTAAAGGGAAGGGGATCACAGTTGCGATATTGGACACAGGCTGCGACATCACCCATCCTGATTTAAGTGGGCGTATTATCGGCGGGCGGAATTTCACTCATGATGATGATGGACAACCTGATCGATACATCGATTATAATGGCCATGGAACCCATGTGGCTGGCACAATTGCTGCAATCAATAACTACACAGGAGTAGTTGGTGTTGCACCTGAGGCAAGTTTATTGATTTTAAAAGTGCTTGATAAAAATGGATCAGGGCAATATGACTGGATTATAAATGGTATTAACTATGCAGTTGAACAAAGGGTAGATATCATCTCTATGAGCCTCGGAGGCTCTGTCGATGTACCTGAGTTACACCAAGCTATTCAAAACGCAATCACTCATCAAATACTAGTCGTTTGTGCTGCTGGTAATGAGGGAGATGGACTGAGTTCTTCAAATGAATTGGCCTATCCTGCCTGCTACAATGAAGTCATCAGCGTCGGTTCCATTAACCTGCAACGCAGATCTTCTTATTTTTCAAATTCGAATAATGAAGTCGACTTAGTAGCCCCTGGTGAAGAAATCCTTTCAACGTATTTAAACGGAACTTATGCAAAACTAAGCGGAACTTCTATGGCAACACCGCATATATCTGGTGCACTTGCACTCATAAAAGACAATGCCAACAGAAACTTTGAGCGAAAACTGACAGAGGCTGAGCTGTATGCACAATTAATAAAAAGAACGATTCCTTTAGGAAACTCGCCAAAACTCGAAGGCAACGGCATGCTGTACTTAACAACAGAGGAATACTTATCGGATGTGTTCAACCAAAAATTATCTGGACAGGCGTTGAAAATATAATGGAAAAACTAGATTTGTTATACTGTGAATGGGAAACGGCCAAGGCAGACTTTTTAAACTATCAGGAAAATCGACCCTATTATGACGAAAAGAAAGATAAGGAAGTCAGAAATCAATATTATCATAGCATTTCATTCACGAATTCTAGTCTTTTAGACAGCCTTCACACATTGCTTGAAAAAACACATACAGATCAGTTAAACTACAGCCCGCACCGTTATGTGTACCCCTGGGTTGATTTACAGGAAAACGGTTCATTGAAAAGTCTTTATTCTGGAAAAAGGATGGATCCCCTTTCTGTCATAGAGGAGGACGTTCGGCTCCACGAAATGCAGGCAAAAGGGTTAATAAGCATCTTATCGGATAATCTATTTAACTGTGAACATGTAGTGCCTCAATCATGGTTCGATAAAAAAGAACCGATGAGAGGAGACTTGCATCATTTATTCGCCTGCAATCCTACCTGCAATAGCAGTCGAAGCAACTACCCTTACTACGATTTCCATGATTATATCCCTGAACGATTCATTTTAGGAATCAAAGATGGTTGCGGCAAAGCTGAAGAAAGTAAATTTGAACCAGAATACGGCAAAGGAATCGTTGCTAGAGCAACACTCTATTTCCTAATTCGCTATCCAAACATAATAAAAAAAGAATTAGAGAATGTCTCCTTATTGTTAAAATGGCATCAATCTTTTCCAGTATCTATCTATGAAAAGCATCGCAACCTAGCTATCCATGAACTTCAAGGCAATCGAAATCCATTTATTGATTTTCCAGAGATTGCAGAATGTATCGTAACAAATTAAAAAACACTAATTCCTTACATGTAGTAGGTCGAAATATTAAGGGTGATTGGTCATCTTTTATTCCAAAAATTCGTTTTAAACGAAAATAAAGGAGATGGTCCCAATGACAGTTTATGAGTCTATAACGCTCATGTTTAGTTTCGCTACACTTATTGTAACGATTCTTGCGTTGTCATTTACTTTTTCAAAAAAAAAGTAAATCACCCTCTATACCTTTCAAGGTAGGGTGAATTACTAGCATGCCAATCGCCTTTAATGTAATTATCTAAATCCGAACAAACCTATTACCATTAATAGTAACTATTGTCGGTCTTTTCTGGCACTATTTACATATTTTATGAATCTTCAAGGATATGTTGCAAACCTTATTGTTCTTCCCCACTAAACTCTAAAATATTTAAACCCTCGGATACTTCTGGTTCTTCAAAAAAATTAGTAACATGAGTAAACGTCTCTTCTGTGTCAAAAGTTGCTCTTTCGGGTTGTTCAATACACCTTTGTGCGATTTGACGTAAGCATTGCTCATTATTTAAATTAAGAAAAATTAGTTGATGGTTTGCATTTACCTCTGATGCAATATCCAAAAACCATTTACGCTGTTGTTGAGTATTGCCTGGAAAATCCATAACTACATCTGTACCAACACTTAATATGTTTTGGACATGCTTTTTCATCATCGGCTTGAGTTGCGCTGAGAATTGAAGGTAGTCCTCAAATGTTGTAATCTGATTAGGGTAAAGAGATGCAAGCCATTCATCCTCAGATAACAATACTGCTTGCTTCTCTAAAGCCACTTGTTTTGATTTAGTCGTTTTTCCTGCCCCCATTTTTCCACAGAAAAAGTATAAAGTCCCTAGTTTTTTCATTTTTTATCCCTCCATCATATTTAATCGAATATTTCCTTATCTTGTAATACTATAATTTACAACCTAGCTTAATAATAATTGTTATGTAATGAAATTGCATACAAAGGGATTATTAATACACTCACCTATTATCCTAATATCAAATTTATCGTTTCTTTAATTCATAAAGAAACCTATCCTTTTTTCTAAATATAAAGGGGTAGCGATTAAATCAATTCCTTTTACAATTTGCTTTTCAGCAAGATTTACCTTAATAATTGTTTTGTATCAAAAAAAGAGACGCCAAATAATTGGACGTCCCTACTCGTGAAAAAGTACATCATGTTGGTTATAATATTTTTCAAGCAAGAAAAGAAATTAAGCAGCTAGCTTTCTGCAAGCTTCTGCACATTTGAAGCAAGCTTCCGCACATTGCTGGCAATGTTCATGATCATGTTTCTTACACTCATTGCCGCACGCCTCGCATATTGTCGCACATACGGATGCAAGCTCTGAAGCAAATGGTGTATTCCGCGCTAACGCTTGCTCTAAAAAGTTACAGATATCTGCACATTCCCTGTCTAATCTGATGCATTCGGCCATCATCTTTACATCGTCTTCCTTTAGACAAGCGTCAAAGCAATGATTGCAGGCAGCCATACATTGGTGTAAAGTCTGGATTAATTCTTGGTGTTGTTCATGTGACATATTCGATTCCTCCTAAATTTTAAATGTTACTCTCTATAAATATACCCCTACAACGTATCTCAAAACATAAAATTTCAAAATAAGGATGATGGAGAGGATGGAATACAAAAACACCGCAGTTTACTATGAAAGATCATTTTTATAACTTATACAAGAATTTTTTTCAGCTGAAATAATAAAATCAATTAAATTCATCGTTTTATTTTGTAGCAGAACGTTTTTATTATACTTAATTGATTTTATAAATTGGCAATTATGGAAGCTGAAATCCCATCAGTTTCTATATCAGGTTAAAATTTATCAGATTCAAAATACGGTTCAATACCTATTTCTTTTAATAAGTATTTGTGAGGGCTATGCTTTTCCGCTAAATGTTTTTTAGGAATCAAAATTTCTTCTCTTAAACGTTTAAACACATTAGGGTTATGTTCAGGAAACCATTCTTCATAACTGATCCCTTTATTCTGCTCAATTTTTATTAAAAAATGGATTATATCTTCAAACATATATGGAAATTCTTTTTCTATCTGTTCGTGATGGTCTAAAAATGCATGAAGATAATCTTTAAAGCGGTAAAAACGCTTTTGCTTTAAAGGATTCGAACTCCGTTGTTTATTTTCTTCCCATTCTTTAACGGGCTGAAATATAAAGAGAGCACCTGTTTCCCAAGCCCCCAACATACAAGTAAATGCAGCAATCGCATATTTTCTAGTTTCAAAATCGGGGTCGCCAAAATATTTATAATAGTGCTCTCGATACCTAGAATAATCACAACTAGTATGATAACCGCCAATAGCAAAACCTTCCAAACCCCGTTTTGCTTGTTCAATAATAGTATTCGCCAACCTACCTTCCTCCTCCATTATTTAACTATACTGCACCGTTAGCTTGAGTACCCTGTTTCCTAAACTAACACCAAGATTAACATAGAATCCTAATTTAAATTTAGAATTGCTGAATCTTTGTTACAGAGTCGCATCTGATTTATTAAAAAGCCCTTAATATAAGTATCGTCTTCGCTATTTTCACCAAGACAACGTATAATAAGAAGAGCAGAAGAAGAATTCATTTTTCCTCTAGTGAAAAAAAGAGGTGCACTAATTTGAAACAATTTGAAACAGCATTACCTGAGCAGTATGAAACATTAAAAAAACAAGCCAATTATACATCTAGCTGGCGAGAGCGTTTAGCCGCAGTTGAAATATTATCGGCTTATCAACATGACAAAATTAAAGATATATTAAGAAATCGGATGGAGCATGATACTGTTAATAAGGTCCAATTAGCAGCCTATGAAGCACTTGTGGCGCTAGGCGAGGACATAGAGAAGCCATCGCCTGCACGTTTTGATATTATTAAAGGAACAGACAAAATTTTCCTACGCGTTAAAAAAAGCTTGCCAAAGGACCATATAGTGGAAGACTTTGCGGATAAACTTAAACGTATGCGTTTAGATGTCTATGATGCTTATGAAGGCAACAAAGGTGCAGAATTTATGGACTGGTTAGAGGAACGTTGGGCAAAACTATAATCAGTAGCTTTGCTATTTATGAAGGCAAGTCATTCTCTCCGCATGTGGAGGGAATGACTTTTTTATATTACGCGGAGGTTCATCGAAACTATTATCTTGTTAGTAGCAAAGGGTAAATTTATCTTCTGGCCAAATTGTCAGTTCATATAAATATCATGAAAAAGCGCCATACAATATTCGTTATCTTTTATCAATTTTTCCTCTTTATAGTTCGAAGTGGTCAAATAAAGGATATAAAACACTAGTATGCAATATTTAAAATACAAATTAGGAGATGGACAGTATGATTTTTAATCTTTAATTACTTCAACCTCTTTTATAGCATTTGTCAATTCCGTTGAGTTTTTAGTAATGGTATGCCCCTCTACAAGTGACATTTTATGTTCTCCATTTGATAATGATATAAAATTCAAATCTTTTTTGTTCTTATCAAAATAAATAGTGTACTTATTTTTACCCACGGTATTTAATTCCCAACTGGCTCCTATGCCTAATACAACACTGTCTGATATTCTCTCTGCATAATACCCTTCTTTATTTTCGATTAGTTCTGCAACAAAAAATACATCCTCTTTCGACTGTACTACTAATAACTCTTCCCCACTTTTTGTTAAAATTAAATCAATATCCCCTTTAATATCTTCCTTTTCAATAAAAGAATTCAGGGATTCTTCTTTAGAAGAGTAATGTTCGGCCTCTGTTCCAGAACAAGCTGATATAAAAAAAAATGCCAAGACAAGCGAAATCATGCCAAACTTCTTAATGATAATCACCACCCCAACCTATTGGATAAAAAAAAACGATTCCTAACCTGTATTTTACTATAAGATTATTTTATCCTTTTTCATGCACCTACAGCGTCGTTTGGGAACTTGAATTGCTTACCGTTTTATAATCGCTTAAATCTGGCTGGTCTCCTTATTCAACAATCTGGACCTATTGCTGAAAAGGCACAATTCCAATTCAAGAATTGAGCCCTATTGTGGAAAACATTTATGCTATAAAGCATGATTATTATTTGAACGAATAAAAACTACTAAGATTTATTAGTCTCAGCTATTAATTGAATTCATTAACTGGAAGAAGTATTCAGGTTTATGCGTCTTATTTAGGTTATACCATGAATGTAATGTGTCACTCGAAAATACATCTAATTTTTTGAGTACTTCCATTGCAAATTCTAGAGGTGCTAGTCCGGAAGCAGTAATCAAATTATCACCAGATACAGCAGGCCTCATTTCATAAAAATTTTCGCCTTTATAATTTGGACAGACCATTTTAATATATTCTAAGTCATTGCTAGTATGTTTTCTAGTATCTAAGTATCCCATATTCGCAAGGGCCTCAGTTGCGCCACAAATTGCAGCAACATTAGTGCCAATCTTTAAAGCTTGGCCAATTCTCTCCAAGATAGGTTGATGGATTTCTTCACTCCATGTCGTCCCTCCTGGTAAAATTAAAAGATCTTTACTCCCAAGATTACATTCATCAAGTGAAATATCTGGTTTTATACTAAGTCCTCCCATTGTAGTAATAATTTCTTTATTAGCTCCTACTGTAATTACTTTTAAAGCTGCTAAATCTTTTTTGAAATATCTTCCTGAGTTTAGTTCAGCTATTAAATACCCATATTCCCAGTCCGACATTGAATTAAATACATATAAAAAAACTTTTTTTGTTTTCATTCAATAACACTCCAATCACAATTGATGTAGCTATTATAAAATAACTTCCCTGACAGCTAACGTCAGGGAAGTTATCATACTTGATGAAATTTTATTAATTCTGTTAGAGCTTCAATAATACTTTTCTTTAGACTTATTGG
Source organism: Lysinibacillus sp. NPDC097195 (assembly GCF_044762075.1). Taxonomy (NCBI): domain Bacteria; kingdom Bacillati; phylum Bacillota; class Bacilli; order Caryophanales; family Bacillaceae; genus Lysinibacillus; species Lysinibacillus sp. NPDC097195. The sequence goes on from NZ_JBIWDP010000001.1 coordinate 2,109,374, forward strand.
CTCGATAACTTTAATAGATTTATTGTACGGTAAAAGTAAATAAGGTACATATGTATGCATCATATCTTTTTCTAGAAGAAAAACTGCTTGATTTTCAGTCTGTGTTTGTAAATAATGCCCTAAAAACCAATGTTGGCAAATATCAGCCAATACACTTTTTTCCCCCTGAATAACCAAAGGAATTCTATTCTTGTCTTCTATAGTTGGAAGGAGATTGTTTATAAAAATATCACGTGCTGAAAAATTTTCTGGCAAGTTAAACTTATTTTCGGTTAGCATTAGATTTTCAATTCGATCTACTCTAAAACTACGGATACCATTTCTGAGATGACAAAATCCTATCACATACCACTTATTATTCCAGTAAATAATTTTATACGGGTCGATAATTCTATACTTTAATTGCTTTTCGGCACTTTTAAGGTAAAGAAATTTTACTGAGTTCCCGTCAGCTACGGCCTGCTCCAACTCCTTCAAAAATGGTTCAATAGAGAGTGAACTGCATCGACTTATTACTTCGAGACTAGTTAAATGTTGGTTTATCTTTGTTTCCTGCTCTTGATTTGAATATTTACTTAGTTTTGAAATGGCTCTATTTAGTGCCTCACCTCCATAATATCCCGCTTCTTCTGCAAAAACAGCAGCGTGAAATAGTGAAGTTTGCTCCTCAAAATCAAAAAAAAGAGGAGCTTCAATAAAATTGTTCATTAAAGAGTATCCACCGTTATGTCCTGGTTCTGAGATTATAGGTACGCCACTTGTTGAAATTGTGTCAATATAACGATACACAGTCCTTATATTTATTTCTAACTTTTCAGCAATTTGTTTTGCAGTAATTTTTTCATCTGAACGAAGCATCCATAGAATTGCTAACATATTATCAATTTTAGGCATGTAAACCCACCTTTATTAGGAACTTACTATCTATCATATATGTTCTATTGTACTAAATTAATAATAAGTAAATGTGACTTTATTTATTATGAGAATTTAACTTATTTCCAATAAAATACGATTTCATTATGAATTTAAGTATTAATCTTCACAATCTAATTCTATTAATAACATAACTCTCCACAATATGGCTCTTTAACGAAAACGAGCGCTGATTCTTGTTGCAGAATTGCACCCTATTCTTGAATATGGTAAAAACCCTAAATAGATTAGTGCCCAATTATAGAATAACAACATACAATGTTTTCGAGTTGTTCATTAGTATTCCATTAGTTGTTAAAGCCAATTGAACATAATGAAAAACTAAAAAGATGTTTATTCATTCAATTTTGTGGAATAGATTAAATGTGAATATATATTGGAGGGATAAATAATGACAGTCAAATTAACAGTAGAAAACGTAGTACAGGCGAAACAAGAAGTGGAGAAATTAGAAGCGCAAGGATATCTTCGAGACAACATTTACATCTTTGCTCACTATGAAGAACGTGAAGATGATATTAACGATGCACTGGGGACTGAAGAACCTGGTATTAGCGAGCAAGGGTTCCTGACTTCTATGAAGAACTTGGTGAATTCTCGTGGAGATGAACTCCGCAATAAGTTAGCTTCTGTCGGATTAAGTAAAGCGGAAGCTGCTCAATTCGAAGAGGTACTCGATACAGGTAAATTGGTCATCATTGCCAATAAGTAAAAACAAACCCGGGAATCCAATCCCGGGTTTGTTTTTCATTTTACAAGTCCTCCTCCTCTTCACTTTCTTCTCTAACTCATTAAAAGCTATTTCACTCATACATATAAACCCTCCTCCACTAAATTGTGTCCCTTAGTTTTTGTACATCAGCTTATAATTTAACCTGAATTTTAACACAAATTAACTAATTTAAAAAAAGGCGTTATCTAATTAAATGGCCCTTTAATGAACACAAGAACGTCGTAGAATAATTGAAAAAGAATAAGTATTATTTTGGAACTTATTCCTATTTTTTGCGTCGAACTTACATATAGTTAACTGAAACAAATATATTTTCAGGATCAGAAATTAGCAAAATGAGAAGCAACAATCTTTGATAATACAGCCATTCTGTTTCGGATGATGTTACCGTTAATAGTTATTACATTTATAAAGGAAGTGGGAAATACTTGAGTAAACGCGTATTAAGTCAACGAAATTCAAAAGAAAAAGAGAAGCAACAATTAATGTTGCCTTTACGAATGAATATTCTATTTCTATTAATCTTTATTGTGTTCACTTTGCTTATTTTCCGTCTTGGTTATATACAAATAGTTAAAGGAAATTATTACGTTGGTAAAGTAGAAAGTAAAGAGGAAATACAAGTGAATACGAGTGTTCCTAGAGGACGTATTTATGATCGTTATGGGCGTGTCTTAATTGATAACCAACCTGAAAATGCCATTACATACACGAGAATGCCGAAAACAAAAAATAATGAAATACTTACGATTGCAGAGCAGTTAGCCGCGTTAATTGATATGCCAATTAACCGTGTGACATTTCGTGATAAACAAGATTTTTGGATTATTAAAAATAGCGAAGAAGCAATGAAGAAAGTCAAAACTGAAGAGATGGACAAATTCCGATTATCCAAGGAAAACATATCCGAAAAAGAGGTGGATAAAGAATATAATCGTCGTATGCTAGAACGCATTTCGGAAGAAGAATTAGCACAATTATCACCACAAGATTTAGAAGTGTTAGCGATTTATCGTGAAATGACATCTGGCTATCTTTTATCGCCACAAATTATTAAAAGTGAAAATGTGACTGATAAAGAGTTTGCATTGGTTTCTGAACGATTATCGGAGCTACCTGGTGTAAATACTACAACAGACTGGAAGCGTGTACGCCATGTACCTTTAAGTGTTTTAGGTAGAACTACAACACCAAGTAAAGGAATACCAAAAAGTAAGAAAGACTATTATTTAGCACGTGGCTATTCGCGAAATGACCGTGTGGGAGAAAGTTTTTTTGAGGCTCAATACGAGGATCTTTTACAAGGTGAGAAGTCAGTAATGAAAAACGTTACTGATAGATCAGGTACTATTATTGAAACGTTAGTGACTGATGAAGGAGAACCTGGCAAGGATTTAGTAACAACACTTGATATTGAACTACAACTAGAGGCAGAACGTATCGTGGAGGATGCTTTATTGAAAATGAAGTCTGGCGGTGCTGGGAGCTTATTAGACCGTGCTTTCTATATCATGATGAATCCTCATACGGGTGAGATTTTATCGATGGTTGGTAAAAAGGTGGAATATGACGAGGCTGGTAAGATGTATCTAGCGGATTATGCTTATGGGACATTTACGACTGCATATGAGATGGGATCTACAATCAAAGGAGCAACAGTCTTAACAGGTTATCGTGAAGGAGCCATTTCAGTTGGAGAAAGACAAGTTGATGAACCGATTGTATTAGGAAGAGGGTTGGTGAAAAAGTCGATTTTTAATCCTAATGGTAGAATGGTGATGGATGATTTAATGGCTTTAGAACAATCCTCAAACGTTTATATGTTTAAAACGGCCTTGAGCATGGGTGGATTAACCTACCATCCATATATGGCGACAGCTTCGTTATTAAAGGATGATACTTTACAGCGTTTACGTAACGGCTATGCACAGGTGGGGTTAGGTGTACTAACGGGGATCGATGTACCTGGAGAAACAAACGGGGTAATAAATAAACCAGATTCGCCGGGTAAAGTACTTGATATTACAATTGGCCAGTTTGATACGTATACACCGCTACAACTAGCACAATATGTTTCAACGATTGCCAATAACGGTTACCGTGTACAACCGAGATTCTTAAAACAAATACGTAAACCTTCAAAAAATGGTGCAACCTTAGGTCCTTTAATTTCTGAGGTTGAACCGAAAATACTTAATCAAATTGAGAATACACAAACTGAAATTAATCGGGTAAAAGAAGGATTCCGTCGTGTATATTACGGGACAAAAGGTTCGGCCCGTTCTTATTTTTCCGATACACCATATACAGCAGCTGGTAAAACAGGTACTGCAGAAGTAGTTTACTATGGACCACAGGAAAATCGCTGGAATACAAATACTATTAACTTGGTTCATGTGGGATTTGCGCCATTTGATAAGCCAGAGGTAGCTTATGCTGTAGTAATTCCATGGGCGTCAACTAATTTAAATCCTGATACTTATTATAATAATATTATCGCTCGTAAAGTACTGGATAAATATTTTGAATTGCAAAGTAAGTACCAGAACGAAGGGTTAACTAATAGTCTAGTAGAGCAAAAAATTCGTCCCACAGATACAGAAAAATTAAACGAAGATCAAGAGAAATCATCAATAATTGAATAGTATTTTAGAAAGCAAAGGAACTACAAAAGTGATTATTAAGAAGGCTAATATAATATCTTTTTACTTAGTATGTGGCTGTCCAATAAGTCCAGAAATGTAAGACTACTGAACGAAAAATTGTCATTTTTCGTTCAGCTTTTTTGTGTTGCATTTAGTATCGATATTAATGACATCCCTTATTCCCTACTATAGTGATTTTCTACATTCAGTGCGCCCAAACTTATGTTCAAGAAAGCTTATTAGGTTCATTTTGCATACTCTATAAATCTTTGTTGAACTAAAGTTAGTAAAAAACCTATCCTTAAATCCAATCTTTACTATGTTCACAAATAAATTTAATATCTTGTTGATAATGTTCAACGTGCCCTTCATCTTTCATCTTTTGAAAAGCACTGTCACCTTCACTGGCTTTTCTTTTAATGGTTTTACATAACCCTTCTAATCGTAGCAATACCATCTCCAAATAATCGTCTTTTATTCCCTCACCGTAAGATTCAAAAAACAATCTAACTCTTCGTTTTATATGGTTAGCATGCAGTACTGAATTATAATAAACTTTCTCACCTGTTTCAGTAAAATAAAATCTACTTAAGGGGATGCAAGTATAAAGAGTATAGGCTATGTCCCAAAGTCTAGGACCAGGTCCAGCAACATCAAAATCAATAATACCTACTGGTCTTTCATAATTAAAAATAATGTTGTATATCGCAAAATCATTATGGCATAATACCTCATATTGTTGTGGGGTGTTATCTATCGATTTCCAGCTATCGTCAAAAGAAAAATCACTCACAGAATCATGATAAAGACGGAGCATTTTCCCTATTTCTGATAAGACATCATCAGACCACATGAATTCTTTTGCAGGATAATTACCAGCTTCCCCTTCAATAAATGATAATATCTCTCTTCCCTTTTCATCAATACCTAAAAACTTTGGTGCATAACTGAAACCTTTGTTCTCCAAATGCATTAATAACTTATGAATTTTAGGACTATCTGGCTTTAATTCTCGTCGCACAGTATCTCCTGAAAGACAAACAGTAGAGACATTCCCTCCTGTTAAAATTTCTTCGTTCTCCTGTTTTGACATCTATAAATTCCTCCTTAATAAGACTTTCTATAAACCGTAAAAAAAACTTGTTTCGTCAGCTAGCGCGCTGCGTTAGTTAAAAAAAAGTGCCCTCCAGACTTAAAGTAAAGCACCCTTTCGTTCAGAAATTTACATATATCAACATATTCAACGCATTCGAAAAAAACCTTCTTCCGGAACCACACCGTTAGTCGAAGAAGATACCTTCCCAAAGCGACGTTTGGGTACTATATTATTGATTACTTTGATGATGTAGAAATGGGTGAAGTTAGTTTTTCCCAATCAGTTGGTCCCTCATCAGATTCAATATACTTTCTCCAATACTCTCCGCTTTTCTTATCAAAAATAATAATATTGCTATCATTTAGTGAGATTAACTCATATCTAAATTGTTCATCCAATGTTTTATTGTCGGATTTGATATTAAAAATTGCGAAATAAAGAAAGAGCCTAAAAGAATGCATATTCCTAAGAAAATAATAGATACAGACATTAAGTGTTTACTCTTCTACTGACCACCTTTTAATATAATGTCTTCATTGTATCATTTTACAAAATCTCCCCAAACCCACGTTGGGTAGCACATCTTTAAAAATTGTTATTCAACAATCTGGCCCTTTAATGTAAACGAGCGCTGATCCTTATTACAGAATCGCACCCGTTAGTTGAATAACATATATATTTTTAAAGAAGATTTAACTTCTCCCTTACAGTATTGACAATCGCATTAACACTAACATTCTCTGTCTCTATGTACTCTCCAAAATTGTAATCATTATATGCTTTTAAACATTTATCAGTTTGTTTAAAACACCAATCTCCTTCAACTTCTCCACGTTCCCGCAACCTATCATATATAGTCTCCTTACTTGCTGTTAAACAGAAATGGTATGTATTGCCGTCAATGTTGTTAAACCCATTGAAAATATAGCTAAAATATTTAGGATTTCTAATAGTCATAGGTACAATTAAATTGACATTATATTTTGATATTAACAGCTTCGCAACCTCAACTGTTAACTCTCTCCATAATTGTAAGTCTTGAAAATCTCCTGTTTCTGCTTCAAATCGTTTTATTTCTTCAGGTAAAACATTTCTTAACATATAACCTACTTCTTCAGGGTCATATAACATACTATTTTCAATAACTTTAAGAAGTTTATTAGATATAGTAGTCTTTCCAACTCCAAAAGCACCATTTATCATTACTATCATTATTATCAACTCCAACCGAAATAGTTTGGCTTTTTTTCTAAGGTATGCTTATTCAACTCTTCTCCATCTTTAGTTCAAGAAAAACGTACCCCAAGACTTATAGTAAAGCACCCCTTTTTGTTCAACAATTTATATATATTAACTTATTCAACACAATCGCAAAGAACCCTTCTTCTTCAACTAAACTGCATCGTTCGTATTATAATGCCCAGCCTCAATCCTTCCGCCGAGATAACACCAAGTATTATTTAAGTGCTGGGAATTTCTTTTCAAAAGTAAAACGTGATAAATATTATTAATTTTTTTAATATCACAGTAGCAAGGCTATGTTCTGCACAGAGAGTCAATGCTGTGAATGATAATCCTAACGCCATAGCAAGCTTATAATCCTTCCCAGCTATATAAATATAAAGGTTAATTAAAGTTGCTACTATTGCGGCAAGCCCCAATAATATCCACATATACTGATACCTCCATGATAAATCCAATTTTCAATATAGACATAAATTGGAATTATAAGGTTCTCTAACCGTCGTTTGCAAACATTTCTTAAAAGAATGTTATTCTGCAATATGGCCCTTAAATGAAAAAAAGCACTTTCCATATTCCAGGAAAGCGCCCGATTGCTTAATAGAGTATTGAAGCAATTAAAACGTGAAGAAAGATATCTGCTGACATATGTGCAATCATTGCATATTCTAAGCCCTTCCTCCAGTACAAGTAACCAAACCACAAGCCTAAGAGCCCATTTAGCACCAATGCCCGTATTACAATAATTGTAGATATATCTCCGAATACTTGTATTGTCGCTGGCAAATGCCCTAATCCAAATATTATTGCTATCAGAAAAATTGCAACGTAGTAAAAACTATTTGGGATATTATCCTTTTCTTTTTTTGTTATCCAAGCCAATAACCATACTATGAACGTCATGCCAAACAATCGAAGCATTATTTCTTCTGTAATTCCTCCGTATATTGAAGCAAGTAAACCTTGCCACCAATTTGGCATGGGGAGTTGAACCTTTGGTACTCCTATCAAAGCGCTAAAAACGAATAAATCTAGTAAAATTATAATAACGCTTCCAATTAATGCTACAACAACACTATTGATTAACCACTTTTTTGATATATGTACTCGTGTTTTAGGATAAACAAGACCATTTAGAAGTGAAGCGTTTAACCCTGTACGATTTTGAAGCCTTAAACCAACCAATATCAATACAAACATATATAAAACTTGAAAAGTTGAATTTATCATAACTATTAATGAAGTTGGTATATCACCCGGTACAGATTGATTGCCCATTAAAGTTATCGAATATGGAATTATAGCGAATATCCCTAATATATTTAATATTGTAAATAACAGGACAAGTTTTATTCTCCAGTTTCCCACGTATACACTCCTTTCAATATCCTATTTGATTTAATCCTTTTACTGTAATAATCAAAATCACATCAATACTAGCCAACATTCCATTAGTTGTTAATGCCACTCCAACACTAAAAAGAGCCATCACAATAATTAACAAAGATCCTATTATAAGAATCAGTCCCCAACCATTTTTTCCTTTCATTTTATATTCTTCAATTCCCATAATTGCAAAGAGAGCGCCAAGCAATAAAGAAGATAGTGGAGCATATGAAAAATCCTTTGTCATTAATCCGTACAATGAAATGGCTACTACAATTAAAGTAATCATTCCTTTAATAATCTTCAAGTTAGTTCCCCTCCATTGAAGACAGACTTTATTTTCAATTCATTTATAACTTTATATATTTTAACATTAATTACTAATTAAAGAGTATGTAGTTAATCCACAATCTGGACCTATCACCGAAAAGGAACAACAATAGCTTGACGAATTTTTGAACATGGAACCGTTAGCAGCAGTGAATGAATTACAGCTTGTGGGCATTCATTTGCCTCAAGCGGTTCTTCCTTTTGACAATGATGAAACATTATGGTGTTGACTACCTAGTAGTTTTTTTAAAAGCATAAAACCTCACAACATATGGGAGGTGACTTTCTCCGTATGTTTTATTCATTCAGTTTAGTGGTATAGATTAAATGTGAACATATATTGGAGGGATAAATAATGACAGTCAAATTAACAGTAGAAAACGTAGTACAGGCGAAACAAGAAGTGGAGAAATTAGAAGCGCAAGGATATCTTCGAGACAACATTTACATCTTTGCTCACTATGAAGAACGTGAAGATGATATTAACGATGCACTGGGGACTGAAGAACCTGGTATTAGCGAGCAAGGGTTCCTAACTTCTATGAAGAACTTGGTGAATTCTCGTGGAGATGAACTCCGCAATAAGTTAGCTTCTGTCGGATTAAGTAAAGCGGAAGCTGCTCAATTCGAAGAGGTACTCGATACAGGTAAATTGGTCATCATTGCCAATAAGTAAAAACAAACCCGGGAATCCAATCCCGGGTTTGTTTTTCTTTTTCAAGTCCTCCTCGTCTTGCTTGGACTCTATATTCCAGATGGCCTTTCAACCAAATTAGAATAAGGCTGATTTCTCAAAGATTGTTGCTTCTGGTTTAAGTATCTTATTCAATTAATTGACCCTTTAATGAAAACGAGCACTGATTTTTGATATAGAATCGTGCCCGCTTGCGGAATAACTTTATCTACTATATTTTCCAATAAAACACCTAATGCGGAAAATTACTACAAAATGTATAATCCATGCTCGAAATTATGCACATACTTTTATTTTTTCTTTGCCTATCCACACTATTTCCCTTTTTCAAGGCATAGATAATTCATTTTTTATTAATGTGCGAAATTCAGCATCTTGTAAAAATTTCAGCTTAAAAGCATTCATATTATGAGATAGTTTTGTTTGTACAAGTGTAGTTAAATCATTCGCAAAAAAGGCTATTTCAGTCTGATTCCCCTCTTTATCTGTAGCATACATAGCCGTTGTAACAATAAATCTAGTAGACCCTCCCTTTTGCCCCGCATGAACAAGCCAGTCACGATTCTTTGGATTTTCCATTAATTGTTCCATTACGGGATCAAGATATTTATAGATATCTTCGTTAAAGTGTGTTTTGTTGTTTAGTATATTCATAATATATACGTAGTCCTCTGAAGTTGATCGTGGTAAACGATCGGACCAAACCTTTTGAATATCCATGTCTAAACTTTTCACTAATTGTTTTTTTTCTTGCGCAGTCGGTGGGGAGTTCAGCCACTTATTGTGAATATCCATTGCTCTTTTTCGATATTCAGTAATATCCATACTTTCCATTGCTTCTAGCATTTCCTGTTTAGTTAAGTTCTGCTGATTCATTAGCTGGCTAGGTATAAAAAGGGCACTTACTATTGGATATAATGGTTCATGATTAAAAATCCCTAAGCTTTCTGGAATATTGTTGATATTTTGAAGCCCTAGCACATTCATCAAGTATTCGGTATTCGCATTTGAGCTAAAAGCAATCATTCCTTTTGCGACTTCACTTAAATGAACTTTACCTACCTCTTTGCCATTGTTTAGATTAGCAATCCAAGCATCATGTGCTCCACCGTCCGTTTTTGGAACATAAAAGGCGTTCAGTTCCTCTAAACTAACTTCTTGTTGTGGATCAATTTTACCATTTGCTGCCTGACGTGCATATTCAATTGCGATGATAATTTTAGCCGTGCTTGCTAAAGGTAGCAGTTTAGTTTGATTAACTTCTACCCACTTTTGCTCATTATAATTGATTGAAAGCGAAACTTTTTCGCTTTCTAAATTCTCCTTAATAAACTGTAAAATGTATTCAGGATCTTCCTCAGTAACTTCCTTTTTAAACATATAAATTCCAATTCCTATCACCAGACTAAACAAAATTACAATACTCACTATTATCCACAGTGTAATTTTCAGTTCAAAATCCACCTCACTTTTAATTAATATTACATCTACGATTAATAATCTAACTAAGTTTCAAAGAAAATACTTTGAGTTAAAAGAGTGGAGAAATTGTGCACGATTATTGAAGTTCATTTTTCAGTGTACCAAACTAGCATTGGGGCGTTATTAGGTAGAAAACAGCCCTTTCAAATTAGAAAGGACTGTTCATTAGGGGGCACTACTCTATTTTACAAGTTTATTGGGGAGCTTTCGTTTGTAGCAGTTTTAACCCCATACAAATAAATATCATTCCTGTTAGTCTATTTAGGATTATTCCTAACTTTTGGTTTCCTCTTAGCTTATTCGTAACGTACGAAGAGAAATAAGCAACAAATAAACACCATAGTAGTCCAGTTGCAGTAAAAGTAAGTCCTAAAATTAAAAAAGGGATAGGTCCAGATGCCTTAACATCTATAAATTGCGGAAGAAACGCAATAAAAAATAAAGATACTTTTGGATTCGTTAGACTAGTTAAAAGTCCCTGAATATAAATTTTTCTTAAGTTTATTTTTTTTGAAGATGGTTCGAAACCTATGTTCGATTTATCAAGTATCATTTTAATTCCTAGATAAACAAGATAAATAACACCAATTATTTTTATAGTATTAAATAATACAATAGATTTTGTCAGTATAAGCGATAAGCCAAATGAAACTAATAACGTATGAACTAAGGACCCCGTTATAATACCAAACACAGAATAAATACCAGCTCGTCTACCTTGTGAGATACTTCTACCAACAATATACATGGTGTCCGCACCAGGGATTAAATTCATTAAAATTCCAGTTAATAAAAATACTTCAAAATTAATTATGCCGTACATTTTAGCACCTCTAACGCTATTTTTTAGGGTGCCCTTGTTGATAGTAAAGTAAATGAAAGAAAAATAAAAGTGGTTTTTAATTCTTTATTGTTCTTAACTATTTACACAATAAGGAATTTTTATCAAAAGATGTTTACAAACAACTTAAAGATGGATATACTTACAAAGTAAACAAAAAATTCTTAAGGAGGTCGAATGAAATGATCATTATCGTTAATTTAATGTCTTTGTTAGTTACAACTTCAGTAAAAATCAAATTCACACATTCGACCAAATCGGAATGGATCGCTTAATTTTTTTATAATTTTGCATACCCATGCCGCAGGGAGAATTGTGCCCTGCGGTATTTTTATGCCTTTTTTTCACCGTAGGGAGTCTCTCTACGGTTTTTTTTTTTTTATTGGAAATTTAAGGAGGTGATAATAAATGATATTAAACATTTTTGCTCTCACGATCACTATTTCTAAACGTGAAATCTCTCTTGAGAAAGCTCTTCATAATGAAAAAGTAAAAAAAATCTATGAAGAGAACCGAAGAAAAGTAGATAATACTCTTCGTAATCGTCAATATTAATTTAAAAACATGAAAGGTGGGAATTGAAATGCTTTACAAAAACAAAAGACGTCATGCAATTTTATGGCTGGAGAAAGACTCCACCTAGCTACTCGATGAAGTAATAGTAAAGCTAACCCGTCCTTATCTAGGATGGGTTGCTTCAGGAGGTATTTTGCACTTTTTCAAGTAATATTTTAACCATCCAACAATAAAATACATTTTAAGTACACTGTTTTACAAAATGCCATCGAGATTTAACCCTATTCGCCAACTTGAAGCAAGTACCTTTTTTCTTTCCCGTTATACTCCACAATCAAAATATCTCTTCTTTCCTTTAGGGAAAATATCTTTGCACTAACTGGTAATTTATTTGCCATCCCTTCTAATATTTCACCTATTTGTTTATCTTTTATTAATTTTTCCTCTTCAATCCAATCTATACCCGTTTTATAAACTTTCCCATCAAATTCAAAGATGTCTGCATTTGGATTAAGTTTTAATACTTGTTCCTTACTTAAGACTCCCCCTTCATTCAGACCAGGACTTCCTGAACAGCCAATTAATATACAAGGTATTAGGAATATTATAAGAACAGTAAATAATAATCGCATAAACAGCCTCCTTTATATAAAGGTGTAAATATTTATCAAACTGTTTCATCTTGTTTCTTTATTTTATTAAACCTCGTCTTTAATCGAAGTATAACCTTCCCAAAGTTTCATTCGGGGATATTTCTTTGCGTACCGTTGTGAATCCATATAAATCCGGGTAGACCCCCTATTCAACAATCTGGCCCTTTAATAAAAAAAGCGCTGATTCTTATTACAGAATCGCGCCGGATTGTTGTAGATCGTTGTTGAATTAGAGCACTAATCCCTCTTCTTATTTACTATATATTACCAATAATCTTATATTTATTCTAATCATTTCTCAAAGTAGAAAAAGGTCTTACTTCCTATCTAATTAGCTTAACAAGCTTATTGAAGATTTATTGGAAAGTTCCACTACCATTTTCGCAAGTTTGCTTTAATTCCCTCTTATATTTAGTATAGGAAACAAGTACTTCTATCAAATATAAGCCCCATAGTATTGGATTAGTCCATTCAATACCCACCTGAGAAACACCACCAAGTAAGCTTAAAATTATTAGTAATGAGAAAATGTATATCCCAGAAAAAAAAGAGAAATTAAGTTTTTGTTTGCTTGATTTAAATATCGGTTCACCTTTTTGACGAGTAATAAAAGCTAATGCAATACAGGTTACAGCTCCCATAATCACTATTGAAATATTTATACCTATCTCGGGGAAGAAGTCTATTACTACTATTAAAGTGAAAAATCCCATTAATAAAATTTGTGCTATATGATGTATTCTTTTTTTCATGAGACACCTTCCTCCATTCCATCCAAACTACAGTTACCAATTTTAATCATAACACCCATTCCCTTTATTCAGAAAGAAATTGTCAAAATTTTCACTCCTTGTTAATAAAAAATCCCCCGTTAGCTTAAAATAAACTCACATCAAGATATTAAAATCCTATATTTAATTTAGAGATGTTATTTTAATTAAATGCTCTTTTAATGAAGGCTATTTTGAAAAGTTTGATTAAATCAACTGAATTTGAAGCATACAATGTTAATGTGAATAAAAATGAAACTATTCAAATGATAAATGAGGATGAACTATTAGATAGGCATAGTTCAATAAATAAAATAGCTAAAGCTATAGATAAAAAACTGTCTACGACTCATACAAATCAAATTAATGGAATAAATATGAATATTCCCCCTCCAGATTCCCCCCAAGTGTTAACTATTGAAATAAATACACTATTAGAGGGAAAAAACCAAGAAACTATTGGAGAAGAAATAAAAAACATAGTATATACAACGTTAGAGACAGAGTTATTTTCTAATAAACTTGTAAGTGAAAGTACTATCGAAATATACATCTATAACAAACATAATGAAAAAATAAAAGCATCTTAAAAAAGATGTTTTTTCTAAAATTCGAATATAAACGTATCACTATTTCTGCTGTTTTAAAAAATTGTACTTTTGTACCTACGAAGGTACTAATAAAATTACAACGGTGAGAATTATACTAGATACACTAAACAGTACGTCATAATCATGTAAATATTGATGTATCAATTGTTTACGATGCCTTCATAAAAAGCTGTATAAATAAAAATCATAGAAAAAGCCGCGAAACATTGACCTAACAGCACTCACGGCTTTTTTGAGTATTTCCAAACTATCATTTGGGAACGTACCTTGTTACACTAAAGCCCTCATTAGTTGAAAAGCACATACTTTATTCAGAAAAGGTAAAAATACAATTAATTCGATAAAGTCGTAAGAGGTGTATTGATGAAAATTAAAAAGAAGTTAAATCATTTTATACTTTCCCTTGGAGAGAGGAATTAATGAAAAAAAATCTTTTACTTCTCTTCATTTGTGTTTTTTTAGTTAGTTGTCAACAAAGTACAGACCAAAATACCACGAAGGATTCAAAAATAGAATCCGAAGCTGAAGTAGCTTTTTTCCCTGACAATGAAATGAGCTTAACATTAAAAGAAGCTATTGAGATTGCCCAAGAAGAGGCACTTAAGTGGAGTAAAGAAGCGTTGTTATATAGCGGAAACAGCGTTGATAAAGATGATACTCCTACAGGAATGGATGGCAAAAGAAAACATTGGAACATTGAATTTGGAATACCAGGTAAAACAGATTTTTATCTAGTGACTATACGAGATGGAATGGCAGATGAAAAAGCGCATGTGGCTGCTGGATTTGAAGTAATGCCTAAAAATTATTTTATCGCTAGTGTTGAGGAATTTAAGTATGACACGCCTGAATTATTAAAAAAGGGAGAAAAAATCACCAATATATATCCAGGCGACACTTTTGCTAAAGGATATAATTTTAGTTTCAGTAAAGATCCTCAAAAAAACATTCCGATTGTAAATGTTATTGGTTGGGATCAGAATAAGAAAAATATGATTTATTTAGAGTTCAACGCGGTAACAGGAGAGCTTGAAGATAATTTTGAAAGAGAACAATATAAAACTACAGGTGAAATGACCATCATTTAATTATGGTGTTCCACCGCATGGAGGTTTTGCTATAGGACTAGAACGTTTAACAGCAAAACTCCTTGGATTAACGAAGTTCGGGAGGCAAGTGATTTTCCACAATCATCGATTAACACCTTGAATGGTCTATTAAGCTTTATAGTTGAAACTTTTTAATAATAATTCAGCCCACTTCAAATAGTGGGTTTTCTTGCTTTTATAATGAAAACTACTATCCTACCTTGTTAACTTAAGTACAATTGTTCACAATCTCTTTGGTATATAGTCTAATCAGTTATTTACGAATAGGGCCTTGTAATGAAAACGAGCGTCGATCCTTGTTACAGAATCGCGCCAAATTGTTGAATACTAAGAAAGTAACTCAATGTAAAGCCCCGTTACTTTAAGTTTATTTCTTCACATTCTTATATGTTTGTTCTTACTTTTCTTTTAATCTTTAAATATATCTATAATCTCATCATATGCATTTTTAGTTTCATCGTATGTTGGAATATCAAGAAATTGAACATTTGAGACATCTTCGAAGAAGAATTCTTTAATTAATATTTTTACACATTTCTTAATTTCATTTATGTCTAACTCATCTGATAGTTTAGTCCACATATAGATATAAGTTGGTTTATGATTGTTTTTGTTTAAAGGTGCAAAATGATTAACTTGATACAATAAGCCTTCATCATCTCTCGGATATCTATAATCATAAACTATTTGAGAATCTCCTTTGAGAAATTCTTCAATTTCCTTCTTGTATTCATAATCTTCTTCAAGGTCTAATTCATTGTTATATAAATAAGCTAGACTAATATGAGTGATAATATCAAAATAACCCATTTTATTGGTCCTATTAGCATCGGAATAAATTGTTATCTCATCATTGCAGCTTTTATCACAAAGTCCATATTCTCCAAACCAAAAATTCGTATGACGTATATGGACGTATACTGTATCTAGCATTTAAATTCCGCTCCTCTTTTATTTGATTAGTAATTAATTAAGTATGTAAAAATCACCAAACTTAAAGATGTTCAGTTCACACAATTCAATCTCCATCAATTTAATACTTGATTGCATTCTTGCTGTCCTTTACATTTTCGATATGACAATACAAACCAATATAAAAATTCCTATTAAATGAAGAATACTTTAAGTGGATGGGGAGAAATTCTTTCAGGTTTTATCGCAACATTTGTCATTAAGATACTTCCCATCGTTCTAAAGGATTCCCCATAGAATATTTAACCTATCAAACTTCTTAATAATGCAATACTTTTCCATATATGTAATTTTTCCTTATTAAACTCAAATGCTCGCTCCGTTAGTTTAAGTACTTTTTTTCACAATATCGAAATCCAATTTGATTCGGGTATTTTATTCAATTAAAAGGCCCTTTAATGAAATCGAGCGCCGATCCTTGTACAGAATCGCGCCTGTTTATGAAGATTGTTTTTCGACAATAGGCCCTTAATTATATTTCTCAAAACAATTGAAAGATATTGTGTAGTAGTGGAAAAGCATTTAATTACTTAGAGAAGTAAAAGAGCATCAAATTTGATGCTTTAATATCAGTATTCTTATTCTTCATCGGGTTCACAAAGAAGGGTAAAAGTACGGTTAGAAAGGTTTACTTTATATTTTGAATTATATCTAGTGCATGGTACTTCAAATGAATCTTCCTCTGTTATAAGGGTTAATGTTTGGTCATCATCCCAATCGTGTACACAAAATTTGTTTGGATTATCAATGCTAACGTATACAGATAAAGATTCGTGTGCTACTAGTGTCCAGCCATTTGATAAAACAGTTTCCTTTGTTTTCGATGTTTTGAATATATTCAATATTATCCACCTCAGTATATAAGATGTTACTAGTATAGGGATTTATTTAACAAAAGACCATGGTTATATTAGACATCTAAATATTAGATAATTCTTTACTGAACAATATGAGGAAATTATGTAGTAAACCTTAATAAATATATTGAGTATTCCATCACTCTTAATGAATATTCTAAATAACATCACTAATAACAATCTGGCCCTTTAATGAAAACGAGCGCCGATCCTTGTTCCAGGAAAGCGCCCGATTGTGGAAGATTATAACCATAATTCATGTTAAACTAAAGCTGCTCGTTAGTTGAAGAACTAATTTTACGCATGACTCCTTTATATTTGTTGTATGGTACTATATTATTCCGCATGTTCTTTCATAAATTTATCAAGTGCTTTACCATAAGCATCTTTGTTTTCCTTACTTAACTCATAAAGCGCATTTTTCCAATTATCTCCATCCACTCCTGATAAATGTGGAGTACTTTTTAGTACAGCTTCTTGCATATTCGGCTTATCCTCTTTACTAGCGTCTTTAATAAGCTTTATTGCTTTTCTTGCATCTGTTACCCCTACTTCTATGTCTTTGTGAATGTCTTTATATTTATCAGGAACTTTTACATATTCCATATTGTCTAAAATCTTATCCATCTTGTTTGCTGTTTTTAAAATATCTTTTTCTTTGTCTTTGTCTTCCATAGCTTCGAACGAGTTTACTATTAATAAATCCTTCAAGTATTGAAACTCTACTAATTGTTCACAAATATAATCGGGATACTGTTTCTCTGATAAGACTGTTTTCATTGTTGATTTGCTTAACTGCTCAGTCTTAGGAGTAGACTCTTTATTTTCTATCGCACAACCTACTAATAATAGAATAGGTATTGCTAATGATACGAGTTTCGTTGCTTTCATTATATATCCTCCTTTTTGAAAGTATTGTAATACTACATGCGTGTCTTGATTGAATGAAAGTTTTTTAAAAGTATTTACTGTATAAATCTTGTCTTAGCTTTCCGCTTAGTTGAGCGTATATCTTTGTAGTCTCACTCTTTTCATGACCCAGTAAACTTTGAATGACATCACCTACACTCTAATTCAAATTGAATAATTTCGAAATGATTTCATCACTTCCTGGAGAAAACATAAATATTGAGAACGAAATACATAATAATCCAATAAGTACTGAGCTTAATCTTTTTTTCCCAAGTAGCCCCTTAATCACTAAAAATAATCCTACAAATAATATCAAGAAATACCAAAATCCCATATTTCCCCTCCCTTTATAACTTAATATTACGACGTTATCATTCACTACAAAGTTCTTCCTGATTTTAAAATAATTACTTTTTTAGTTAAAAAAAGTATCCAATCGTCATTTAGTAAACCTTCAAAAAATTGTTATTCCGCAATCTGGCCCTTTAATGAAAACGAGCGCTGATCCTTATTACACTGGGTACTGCAACCAATTGTTCAATACCTTATTGAAGATAAGTACCCGTTAGCTTAATAAACATCTGTTAGTCTTCATCAAAAAAAGTTACAGTGGATAAATTTAATAGTGTGCTACTATTATTGCTAAACCTAAACTTAATTCACGACTTACAATAAAAAGCGTTTTTTCATTATATTTATATTTTATTGACAATTATTTACAAAAGTGATATTTTTATATAAAGGAGGTAATTATACGGGATATTTATTTGGATTCATTTTTTTATTAATAGGTATTTGGCAAATAATAATAACCTGGCGAACATTCATGGGTCTCAAGAAAGACGGAGATAAAAGTACGTCTCCTTTTATTATGCTAGGCCTTTGGAATAGT
Organism: Lysinibacillus sp. NPDC097195; assembly: GCF_044762075.1. Lineage (NCBI taxonomy): Bacteria > Bacillati > Bacillota > Bacilli > Caryophanales > Bacillaceae > Lysinibacillus > Lysinibacillus sp. NPDC097195. Next base: position 2,128,051 of record NZ_JBIWDP010000001.1, read on the forward strand.
TTAGTATTTGCCATAATTTTCATTGCTGTTTCACTCGGATGTTTCTTCATCAATTTTTAAATATTACTATTTAAAATTGTTTTCGTTTGTTCATTACTTTACAAAGAATGTGATAAGACAATCTCGTTTTTGAATCGTCTTAAGCAGTATATTAAGTATCGAACCAATACAAATATAAACAAAGCATAAATGAGTGATTCTATAAAATACCTCCAAACTCCCATTATGTAATATTTAACCATAAAATTCTTATTCACACTTCAATCCTCCGTTAAGAAAAATTATAATGAAGCAAATCTTTAGAATTTTTGACTTCTCAAATTTTAACAATATATTCCCTTGATTTATATAAGTAATTTTTTCCTTATTGTACTAACCTGCACCGTTAATTAAAGTGTAATTCTTCACAATCTGACCTATATGTTAACTTAAATATCCAGATCTTATAAAAGTGGTGTTCCATTATATGGTCCTTGAATAAAAACGAACGCTGATTCTTATTACAGAATCGCGCCCGATTGTTGAACATTGATATTCACTAAAGCAACTTAGTTACGGAAATATATTAAAAGAAAAATATCCATAATAGAACGGTAAAGCCTAAAAAGATTACTTCAAATAAAAAAGAAAGAAATTTAAAATTAACGATATGAAGTTTCTTTGGAGCATTTTTTTTAGAAATTAATAATGTACTAACACTACCCGTTAGAGAAAAGTCATTACACTCTAATACCATTCTTTAAAGAATACCCATTCATCATTGTCCAATGAAAATATAGATTTGCATTGTTTACATCTTATAATAACACCTGATGGATACCTTGGATTATCAACTACAACCTTTGTTATACATTTTTCATAACCACACTTAGGACATTTTTGTCTCATATCTTTTCTAGCTTTCATTCAAACCTCCAAAACCTGTATCTTTATTTTACTGATTATAGCATTGAAGTTTATTGAATAATGCACCCAAAGCGTCGTTGGGGATATTTCTTTGCTTACCGTCCTGAATCTGTATAAATCTGGCTAGACCCCTTATTCAACAATTTGGCCCTTTAACGAAAAAAAAAGCGCTGATTCTTGTTGCAGAATCGCGCCCGATTGTTGAATATCGTTTTACCTTAACCTCCAGCTATCAAAAGAAATCTTGATTCAGTTGAATTAATTAGAATAAATTTTATAATAAAATACTGTATGTCAGTTAATAATTTCTCCCTTGTTCTCTGCTAAATTTTTGCGCCATCTATGTCGTTCAGGATTTGTAAGTTTCCTCCAGTCGGTTTCTTCACCGATAATCCTTAAAGGCTCTGATGATCGATAAGAACGTGTTAAGTTACCAGGGAATTTTTTGTCCGTAACATTTGGGTCGTCTTCAAATTCACCTGTTGGTTCTACTATATATACATGTTCTTTTCCTTCTCCTTTTGCCAATGCCGCTGCTAGTCCTGCGCCATTGGCGTTAGCAGTGAAGTAAATGTGATTCATTTTAAGCCCAGGTTGGTAATTCGAATTTTCACCTGCTATCAGTAAATCACCAACCTGTAAAGCTGCCTTTGTTCCATGATAGAAAGGTCCTTCATCAGAAGGCACACCGTTATGAGCGTTTGACAATTCATAATTTTTTGCCGCATTAGCAGAATCACCCATCTCCTCATAGCATTTGGCAATGTATGAATATAACGTTACATACGCACTCCTTACATCATCATCATTTATATTTATTGCACACTGTAAAGAGGTTTCCATCCATTTCAATTGGTCTGAAATACTGTTTTGTTTACGAGCTAAATGATAACCTACGATAAACCTTTCGTAGTCGTCTTGTGCTTCGTTCCATGCTTGGTGAAACATTTTGGTTGCACCTTCATCGTCACCTGCATCTTCCTTGTTCATCCCACTCATACAAAGTTTAATAACGATGTTGTTTGGATCAAATTTTGTATTCATCTAATTTAACCTCCTGGTTATTAGGTTAATTTTCCAAACTACTTACTTTATTTGAAAAATCTCTATTTTAAGAACCATTTCTTTTCAGAAATATTTTATAGTAGAAAATTAATTCTACTAACTGGATTAAGGAATGAGTTATTCATTTCTTATTTTTCCCTCTACCTGTATAAAAAATAATTCGATTTTGCGGTCGGATTAGGATAATGATTATCATGATTAGCAGTATACCTTGTATTCCTTGTTCTATACGCATCCATAATGGGTATACATCCCCGCCACCTATAGCCAATGCAAAAATTCCTAAAGCACCTGCTATAGAGATGATCATAATACGTACATAAGCTGAACGCTTCTTTTCTTTTAGCTTAAATCCAAATCCTAAAAAAATAAGGGACAAGATGGCAAGTCCTCCTGAACGGAGCCATACAAATCCATTAACGCTGTCATGGAAGACAGTAACTAAAATTAATAGAAATAGACTCATCACTAAGAAAACAATTTGTATTTTAATAACCTGCCCAACAGGTTGAGCAGATGATTTGTTATTACTGTTCATAAAAAAACTTCTTTCTATACTATTTTGTTGAATAAAGGTTATATAATCTCCTCTTTCCGGGTTGCTAAATCAAATAAGATTTTTAATTCCTTTGAATAGGACTCAAGGTCCAAATTAGGATCCAATGCTAATTGAAAACCAACCCCGTCAATTGTGTCGCGAATTGTAGTTGCTAACACTTTTGCAGAAAAAGTACTCAAAGCTCTAAAACTGCCGTCTTGTTGTCCTAGCTCCAAAAGCTGAATAATTGGGGCTAAGAATTGATCATTTGCAGTCACATCAAATAGGCGCTTTCCCTCTTTCGTACGGGCATTTGCCAGAATTTCTGTCACAGCAATAATTTTTTTCGGATTATCGCCCATAAAAGCTAAATTAGATTCGATATAGGCTTTTAAAATATCCTTTGCCTTGACTTTTCCTTTCATATGAGAATCCATATAAATTGCACCTGCTTGATAAACTTCCATTACCACCTGCTGTATTAGTTCTTCCTTACTCAAAAAATGATACGAAATCACTCCTTTACTAATTCCAGCTTCCTCAGCAATCCGTGATATAGAAGTATTCACAAATCCTTTTGTGGCAATTACCTCAATTGCACAATCCACAATTTGAGCACGTCTGGCATCTTCAATAAATGAGCGATTTTCTGGCTTATTCAATTTATTATTTGTACGCATGAACTAATTTTAGTACAGTCGTACTAAAATGTCAACAAAGCTTTAATTCTAAGAATCGACTCTAATAATTTTCCACTCTTATTACAATAAAATGGCCCTTTAATAGAGGAAGACGCATTCCTTATTAAAGAAATGCGCCCGATTGTTGAATAAGAAAATTGTTTATTTTTCAGGTTTCAATTTCATCATTGCTCCAAAATTTTGTGAAGCAGTCGTAAAAGAAATAAATGCGCATAATTCACTTATTTCCTCTTGGGTGAAGCACTCTTTCAAAATATCAAAAAATGAATCAGCTATGTCACCCTTTTGTTTTAAAAAGACTTCTGCAAATCCTACTGCAATAGACGTTTTTTCATTAAACTTTTCAGGTTCAGGTCTTCCTTTGGCTTTACAATACTCACATCCGTTACTTTGGGCTAATGTTCTTCTCACTTGTTCCTTTAATTGAGATGTTAATAGTCCATCTTTTTCTAGCGTATCTCCTAGCTGATTCCATTCTTCCATTACTTTTTTATTATGCCCCAATAGTCGTTGAAAAGGTGTTTCTCCTAAATTAGATTCCAATATTCTTGCCATAAAACTTCCTCCTTGTTATATTTGACTATGAACTAATTATAAAAAATAAAATAACTAAATTACATTAAATTCACAACTGTTTTCAAATAATTACTTTTAAAATTTATGTTTTTTTGGAGGGAATCTTTAAAAATGAAAATAGATAATATTGATAAAAAAATTTTAGATGAACTACATAATAACAGCCGTTTGTCAATGAGCGAGCTTGGAAGAAGGGTGAATCTGTCTTCTCCATCAGTAACGGAACGTGTTAGACAAATGGAGTCATTTGGAATTATAAAAAAATATACTTTAGAAGTTGATTATGAGAAATTAGGTTTACCAATCCAATGCATAATTGAAGCAACAATTAAAAATGGGGACTATAATTCTTTTAAAAATTATATTGAGAAACTGCCAAACATTGAATTTTGTTATCGAATAGCAGGAAGTGCGTGTTATATGCTAAAAATGCAGTTTGAAACGTTTGCTAAAGCTGAAAAATTCATCGATGAAGTAAATTCAATCGCTCAAACTGTAACACATTTTATTTTTTCACAAGTTCCAACGAATTTAAAAATCTTTATGGATTGAAGAATAATTAGTTGTAGTAACACTCGACCTACATAAAGAAAGAGCGCAATTTTTACTCTAGAAATGCGCCCGATTGTGGAATATTGTTTTTCAATTAAAGGCCCTGTAATTAAAGTATAGGAACGATAAAAAATGCTGGTATACAGCTTTCTAATTTGTCTCTATACACACCAAAAATGCACAAACGTTGATTTAACAAAGTTCGTGCATTTTTAAAAAACTTTCATTTTAGAATGTTTATTAAATTTATTTTTGATACTGAATTAATCTTTATTACTCGTTTCTATTAATTAATGCCCACCTTGTATGGTCTTCCCATTTCCCATTTACTTTAATATATTTCTTAGAAAGACCTTCATTTTCAAATCCTAATTTGCTTACAACCTTTCTAGAAGCCATATTAATCGGCATAATAGGTGCCTCTATTCTATGTATTTTTAACTCATCAAAAACCACTATAATGGCTTTTTTTATTCCTTCTGTTATTAAACCTTTATTGATTTCCTCTTTGTCTAATTTGTAACCTAAAATACAAGATTGAAGAACACCACGTACAATCGAGTTAAACGTTATACATCCTATAATTTTTTGTTCATCATTTTTATTAGTAATCCATAACCTAAATATTGTTCCATTTTCATTAGACTTGAAATCTTCTTGAAGAAATTTCTTCTGAAAATCAAGAGTATAAAATTCCTCTGGACGTTGAGGTTCCCATTCAGATAAAAAAAATCGATTCCTATTGTAGTATTGAAGAACTTCCTCAGCCCAACTTTCATCAATCTGTCTTAATATTAACCTTTGTGTTTCATAAATTTTCAAAATACACACTCATTTCTACCGTTTTATACCATTATAACCATCCTATTCTACTTACTGAAGAAAAATTTCCCCAAAAGAATGTTATTTCACGAGTATGGCCCTTTAATGAAAAAGGCACTTTCCTTCAAAAAAACCATCTCATCTCTAAGAAATCTATAGAGGAGAGATGGTTTTAAATCAAACTTTATTATAAATAATCAATCTCTTTTACAAAGCTACATCAGTATAATATTCCTCTATGTATAGTTCAGTCTATAGGTATGTTGGGTTAAATAATTAAAAAGAAACATCAGATACACTGACAAAAACATCCCCTTTAAAAATTCTTCCATCAGATGTTGTTACCACTATTGTATGGTCACCAGAAGAAGCAGCTGATTGGACCCATGTAGTAGAACCATTAGCCACTAAATTATAAGTTTGCGTGTGACCACTCTGTTGAATTTGAACTGTTACATTTGTCCCTGTATTGTTTGTAACATGAAATTTATAATCCTTCGAATCTGATGATTGCGCCCAAGACATTTTATAGATACCATTTCCTTTAAAAATATCTGTACTAGAAATAATTACACGATTTTTTGTTCCTTGAAAATCTTCAACAACATCACTGATTACGGCATCTGATTCAATGGAAATTTTATCAGTACTCTTTATAACCTGTATTTCATAAGAAATATCTTTTTTTGGTAGCTCAGATTTCTTGGAAACTAATAAATCTTCTAACTCCATTTTCAAACTTTCACTGGATAATTCACTGTACTCAGGAATAGTTAATCTTAGTATTGGTTCAGGTTCAATTGAAGGGCTGTAAAAATCCACGTCCTTATAATTTTTCTCTTGTATATAATCCCAAACAATATTTGAAACCTTATGCATAAAAAACACTGTATCCTCATCTTGTAAACTTCTTTTAGTAATTTCGATGTTGTATTCGTTCAAATCTGTTTTATTTACATTTTCCTCTAAATACTTTTTCAGTTGTACGTCACTTTTCGTGTCATCCATTACAATCGAAATTGTCTGGTCTGTATCACCTACCCCAAAACTAAATAACCCAAATTCATCCCATGCATTTTCTAGTACAGATGCAATGCGGTCCCCTCCTGACTCATCATTATTATTACGTGTATTATCATTAGAGGAGCTATCATATTTGTTAATGCTTATATTCGTTACTATGACGACTACAACAACTATTATTAAAACAGAAACAAACTTTCTCATTACAATTCCTCCTCTCTAGATTTATTTTACCAAATTAATCCATACATTTGTTGAACTATTCTGCTTCGTTAGCTTAAGTTTTATTCAATTAAATGTCCCTATAACAGAAAAGACAACCACTTTTACATGGGTGTCTTGAATTACTGAGGATTTAATTTCAAAAGTATTTACTGTAATAGTCTTGTCTTATTTTTCCGCTTAACTGAGCATATATCTTTGTAGTCTCACTCTTTTCATGCCCAAGTAAACTTTGGATAACATCTATTGGCGCACCGTTATTAATCATATGCGTTGCAAAGCTGTGTCGTAATTGATGCGGGTGTATACTCTTTTTTATTCCAGCCCGATTTGATACGCGCTTAATAATATATCTTAAATTATCAATGCTCATACGCCTTTTAGGCTTTCTGTCCGTAATAAACAAACAAGGATCTTCATCCTCCCGTTCATCTAAATACCTTTTTAACCAAATGGAGCAACGAGTATTAAAGTATACTTCTCTTTCTTTATCACCTTTCCCTTGTACAATGACAGAATTTGTTCGAAAATCAATATCATCACGATCTAATTTTACTACCTCCCCAATACGGCAGCCGGTTGAATACATAAACTCAAATAGTGCATTTTCCATCGTTGATTGACAAGCTTCCCTTAGATGTTCGATCTCTAATTCCGAGAGAAACTTAGGAATTCTTTTACCTAATTTCGGCTCTTTCAATTTAGCAGCAGGATTTTTTAGAATATATCCCTCTTCATGTGACCATCTAAATAGTGATTTAACACAACGAATCCTATGCCCTAAACTGGATGGCTTTAAGTGTTCTCCTGACTGTATTAAGTACTCTTTTAATTTTTCTGTATTAAATCCGTTCATATCAATATCACCAAAAAATCGCAATAAAAGATTGTATTGAAAACAATATGTTTTTAATGTAAGTGTTGAATATCCCTCGATTTTTTTATCTTGTTGGTATTTTTTCCACGCTTCGGATAATAACATTTATCTTTCACTCTCCTACTAAGGTTAAATCTAGTATTCTATATTCTATTATGTTCAGAGAGAGGCTTTTTCATACAGTGATTATTCAATAAGCTAAGATATTGATAATTTCCGAAGTCTTTTTAACCAGTTAAAATTAGAAAAGGGGCCTTCCCCCTTTTTCCAGGAAAGCGCCCGTTTGTTGAAGATCGTTATATCAATTAAATATACGGGTTTTTATCAGATATCACTATCTTCATAATCTTGAAAAGTATTATCGTAGCCCTGTTTATTATTTGCATAAAAATCTGGATAGACAATATTCAAAGGAAATTCCAAGAAATGTTGGTTTAACAGCATTTCTTGGATTTCGGTTTCTTTCCAAACTTTCATTTGGGAACGTTATTTAGATTTATTTTGTATACGCTATAAATCCTTATTGCACTATGCACCCGTTAATTGGAACGACTTATCTTACGCATAACATTCTCATAAAAACAGATAATATGGTGAGGTGACTAAGATGTTAAAAACTAAGATTAGTTATATTATTTGTTTTTCAATTATTTTAAACTTGTTTGTTTACAGTAAGTCCATAAATGCAAACTCGTTGGAGTTACCCTTTTCACAACCGAATAGTGATAAAAGTGAAAACAAACAAAATCAGGAATTAGAACAACGTTTAGATAGCCTCGAACCACCTAAACCCACCACTATTCTTGATTCACCCTTTCCCTTTGAAAAAGGGGCAGAGCAGCATTTTCCTACTGATGACCTTCCCATTCCAGTAGCAATAAAAGAAGGAACAAAAATTCCATTCAATGTAATAGTAAGGGAGCCAGACTATATTAGACCAATATACGAAGAACAATGGCATAGCACATATTGGGGTGGGAGATGGAGTTACGTTCCCTCTAGAATCCATTATGCTCAACACCGCATATTTCCTTTTTACGCCATTGGAATTTCTGCTGAATTAAATTTTCAGCAGAATGTGGGTATAGCTTTTCCTACTGAAATAAATGAAACGGACCTTGACCTGTATATAGTTGTATTTCAAACAAATATCACAGATGTTTATACAAAAGGTAATCAAGTTGTTGTTGTTGGAACACCTAAACGAAATGGAGTTGATGTTATTAGCATTAAAACAAGTGATATAAACCCAAGTAATATAGAGAAGTATTTATTAGTTCAATTAGCAACGAATGGAGCTGAACTTGATTATTCTTTAATTGAGTATGAACCACCAGATTATTGGTTACAGCAAAAACAAAGAAATGAACACGAAAAATCTAAAAAAAAGTGAACTTTTGCCTTATCAAGTAACTTGATAAGGCTGTTATATTAAATATTCATTAATATTCATTCTTCTTTAACACGTTGCTTCGTTAATCGAATAAAAAACCTCCCCAAAGCGTCGTTTGGTTACATATCTTAAAAAAACGTTATTCAATAATATGGCCCTTTAATGCAAACGAGCGCTGACCCTTATTACAGAATCGCGCTCGATTGTTGAAGGACTTTCTTTATTCATAAGGAATAAATTCAATTGATTTTACTTGATACATTTTGTCTTTGAATTTATAGGTGATTTGAATATCTCCGATATATCCTCCTACTGAAGAGATTTGTCCTCCGAGCTTTGCAATAAGTTGATTGTTTTTTATTTCAAAGTTGATAAGATTACCAAAGTATATCTCATCAAATAAATGTTCAGGTTGGATACCCAAAGGTTTAATATCAATTGTATATTTCTTGTCACCAATACTAACACTTGCTTTGTTTGATATTAACTCGGTCTTTACGTTTTTTAAAAGTATCGCTAATGGTTCATCAACAGGTACTTCAACTGGTATCAGACTCTGTGTTTTATCTGATTTTCGCTGTTGTGTTTGAAAATGAAAAATATGAACTTCACGTTCTAAAACACCAGTACCAATACCTTTAGTCAAAATTATAACAAGCTCTTTCTTTCCATCTTGGCTGATATCCTCATAGATAATTTCAGGTGACCAAGTAGGACTTGTTGTGTTTATCCAATAAGGTTTTGAAAAAATACTACCTTGAAATTTAATTTTAAAATCCGTATATAATCCATTTAGCTTTTTTGCATAAATGGTAACGCCCACTTTATCAGATTTAGCAATTTCTTCATAGTCATTTGTCATAGCTATCGCCTTCGATAAAACGGCAGAAAGAGATATTGCAATCATTAGAATAAGAATTTTTTTCATAAGAAAACACCTCATTTTAGTGTTCTCGAAATTTCACTGTCTATTCTCTGATTACTTAGTTAATGGAGGTAATAACTTTCCAAAGCTTAGTTTGATCGATAAGATAATATAAACGATTTTTTCCATAATATGGACCTTTAATGAAAAGGAGCGCTGATCCTTATTACAGAATCGCGCCCTATTGTGGAAGATCGTTATTGATCTAAAGCACCCCGTTAGTTTGAGTACAATACTACACATTCCATCCATAAAGAATCCCAACTACTTAATTAAGAATCTCTCCCCTTTTTCATCAAATGTATGCTTAAAATCAAATGCAAAATGACTTGGCCCATGCTGAATATAGTAGTTGTATCTCTTAAATGCCTCCTCCCATGAGACATCCTCCACCTTTTCTGTCCACCAAACTACATAAGATAGATGCTTCTCTGGATATTGCTCTATCCATTTGCTTTTATCTCGTAATGCTTGTATATGCTGTCCTGAATAGGTAAAGCGATATAAGGATTGAAGACTTCTCCATACTGTAAGCGTAAGAATAGGAGAACCATTTCCCTTTACAGTTTCTTCAGGGAAAGAGACTCCCTCAGTTGAAAATGCCTCTATAAGTCCTGATTTAGTTGCCTGAGAAAATACTTCATTTCCAACTTGATAAAATTCACGAGAGATTGGGTGGTAATAGGGATGATTTAGCCTACCAACAGTATAGATTGAAACTAAAGCCATAAATAATCCTCCATCTATAGTCTTTTTATAGATATATTCAAGTGAAAATATAGAAATTCCTTCTTCAATTAAACTGTCCCGTTTGTTTAAGTACATTGTTTCGCAAACTCACATCAAGATTAACATCAAATCATATTTTTAATTTAGAAGTGTTATTCAATTAAATGGCCCGATTGTAGAATAAGAAAAGATCCTGTATATCAATACAGGATCTTTAATCAATCTTTTTTTAAAATTATCGGGCTTTGTTATCAGTACTTTATACAATATAATGTTTGATATGTTAACCAACCCGTTAATTATAAAGATTTTTGTAATTAATACAAGTAGTCTTTTTCTTAAATTTCTTCTTTTCGCACATGCTCGATTAATCTTTCAAGATACTGAATGGAGCCTTGTATTCTAAAATTCGCATAATCGCTGACGAAATCGGCTAGCACTTCTCCACCAGGCTTTACTAAATGTTTTCTGTCCTTAGTAAACAGAAAGTCCCATTTCGCATGCATCCCGTGTAGTTTTTTTTCTAAAATATGAATTATTCTGTCACGATCAACGTATTCCATATTGGCTAGACCAATAACCATATCACCGATTGTATTGGCATTTTCAAGCGATTTATAAATCTTTTTTGGCAAGGCTTCACGGCCTTTTTCAGTAATAGAAAATACATGCCTATCTGGTCGATTCTCTTCCTTAATAACTTCTTTTGTCTCGATTAGTCCTTGCTTCGCCAATGATTCAAAATGATAATATAACTTACTTTCTGTTAAACCATTTATGGAATCAAGTGACTGCAATTCAGCAATCCGCTTTTTTAAATTATAAGGATAATTATCTCCTTCCATAAGCTTGCTAAGAATGAAAATTTGAATTGCCATTGTTTCAGCTCCTTAGGCAAATATTAGTTCTATTTTATCAAAACTAACGATTTACTTCATCAGATTTTTAAGCTTTTATCATTTCTTAAAAATTACTTCTCCACAGCTACTGGTAGTGGTTTATGAAGCACCCAAACAATTAATACATTAATGACCATTGCTACAAAGCCAACTGTTGTTAAACCTAAAACGAACGGTGCCGCACTCACACTACCAAATATATTGTTAAAGTATGCTTGTACAGAATAATACATTGGTGAAATATGGCTCATCCATTTATACGGTAAATACATCATATCGCGAGAGATTGTTGCCCCATTAGCGATTGTTTGGATTAATAAAATAGGAATGTTTAAAATCATACCCGCTTCACCAACTAATAATACGAAAATAGCAGTGAAGTTAAAGCTTGCCCAATAATTTAGAGTTTGTTGGCCCCAAATTTGGAAGAAGACATCTACTCCTGATAAATCATTGATGGCAAATGACATAACTGTTGATACTATACCAGCTACCATACCGATAATAATCGATGTTAATTGCATATAGATAAATAAACGTGTTTTTGTTGCTTTCCCGCGATTGGCTTTAAATGCGCCTACTAATTGCATCGCACCAATCATAGCCCCAACATAAATGGCCATCGTTAAGAACATTGGTAGCATATTGTTATGCATACCATCTGGTACATCGTTGATTGTTACAGTATTTCCTACATAACTATTTTCAATTTGCGCCGCTAATTCAGCTGCTTGCTCTTTTGGCACATGTAAGTTCATTAAAATTCCTTGGGCTGTTTGTTGTGAAAATTGTGCACTTAATTGCGCATTAATTTGCATTACAATTTGTTGCATTGATGAAGATACTGCTGTTGCACTTGCTTCATTGATTGAGAAATCAATACTTGATGATACATCACCTTTTTGTAAATCAGCTGAAAACGTCTCTGGAATATGAACGACTAAAGCTAAGTCATTTTTTTCTAAATCTTTTATAGCCTCTTTATTTGTGATATCTGTTTGAATATCCTCGAATGGCAGCTGTTCAGTTAAACTATCAGCTATTTGTGCTCCATATTCCCCTTTATCATCATTAATAATGGCTATCGGTAATTGATCAATATTGCCCGGTATGGCAGTGTATCCTGGTAAAAAGATACCTAGCATACATACCGCGTATAAGATCCCCATAAAAATAGAGCCCTTGGCACCTTTCGTTTTTAAAAACTCTTTAAACTTCATTTAATTAGTACTTCCCTTCTACAAACCCATTTTCTATTTATATTCTAAATGGAATAGTTTAATTTAAGTAGTTTAATTAAACCGTGATTGTAATTCTACAAAAATATGAATTACTTTGCAATGAATAGATAAAGGCAAAGAACAGTAATTTTTATATTTTGTCTAAAGTGTGAAATGAGCAATGATACATCTTCAAAATAAGGAAATGCTAAGACTAACGACCTTGCACAGCCCGTTTATAAAATACAAATTTTGCAAAATAGAAAATAAATATCAAAGCCTTGCTATTTTTTACTAATATTAGATGAAACCGTGTGTTGCATCGATTTAATCCTAGATTAAATCGGGGAATCATTTGTTTGTCCTCCAAAATCTCCACTCACAACTTGATGTTCGCCATTACACTTTTACATAGCAAAAAAGAGTTAGATTGATTGTAAGCAATCTAACTCTTTCTTTATTACTCCCGACGTAGGTTATGACCGGAGTAAAGGCGCTATTCAAATTATAGAAGTGATTGTTTTAACTATTTACTGATATTTTTTTAAAACAATTGCTGCGTTATGACCGCCAAAGCCAAATGAATTTGATAACCCCATTTTTATATTTGCATGGCGAGCAACGGTCGGTACATAATCTAAATCACATAAAGGATCGGGATGTTCTAAGTTAATTGTCGGAGGGATAATTCCTTCCTTTAAGCTCATCGCTAAAGCTATTGCTTCTACGCCTCCAGCTGCTCCTAACATATGACCAAGCATCGATTTATTCGCTGTTACGGGAATTTGATAAGCTTGTGTTCCAAACAACTGCTTAATAGCCATCGTTTCAGAGATATCCCCCACTTTTGTACTTGTGGCATGGGCACTTATGACATCGATTTCTTCAGATGAGATATTGGCATTTTTTAAAGCTGCTCTCATGGCAAGGTAGGCACCTTTGCCTTCTGGATGGGTAGCTACGATATGATGTGCATCTGAACTTGCACCATAGCCAATCACTTCTGCATAAATTTTTGCTCCTCGTTGTAAAGCATGCGATAACGATTCTAAAATTAATATGCCCGCGCCTTCTGACATAACAAAGCCATCTCTACCATCATCAAATGGATGGCTAGCCATCGTAGGTTCATCGTTTCTCGTTGATAATGCTGTCGCATTGCCAAAACTTGCTATTGATAAGTCTGTTATCGCAGCCTCTGTTCCCCCTGCAAACATCACATCAACTTCTCCGTAACGAATTAATCGAAAAGCTTCTCCGATAGCCGTATTGCCAATTGCACAAGCAGAAACAGGAGACATCGATGGGCCCATTGCTTTCCACTTGATGCTAATTTGAGCTGCAGCCGCATTTGAAATCATAGCAGGTACTAGTGTTGGACTAACTCTTCGTGGCCCTTTCTGTCTAAGCGCATCTATATTTTCAATAAAAGTTTCAATTCCGCCTATGCCCGAACCTACATAGACGCCTAATCTTTCATGATCAATCAACTCGCTGTTCAAATTGGCATCTTGCCACGCTTGTTCGGCCGCAACTAAAGCAAATTGTGCAAAACGGTCTAATGTTTTTGCTTCTTTTTTCCCTAACAATGCCTCAGCATTGAAGTCTTTAATCATGCCAGCAATTTTAGTTTTTTGATTTGTAACATCAAATGTATCAATCGTTGTAATACCAGATTGTCCATTCATTAAATTATGCCAAAATGTTTGAATGTCGTTTCCTAAAGGAGAAACGACTCCCATCCCTGTAATAACAACTCTCTCCATTGTTCATTCCCCCCAATTGATATGATAGTTGTATTTTACATCGTATATATCCTATTACAAGACACTGTTTATCCTGGTATAATATCTAATAGGTAAAAAATGATACTGAGAGGTTTATAACATGAATGATAAAAATAGGCTTGAAGCTTTGTCGACATTTTTAAAATCGAAACGGGCCCAAATAAAGCCCGAGTCTATTGGTTTGCCTGCCGGTACGCGCAGAAGAACACCAGGCTTACGTAGAGAAGAAGTTGCTCAATTAGCGGGTGTCAGTACTACTTGGTATACATGGCTAGAACAAGGAAGGGATATTAAAGTATCTGCAAGCGTCCTTGATTGTATCGCTTCTGCATTGCAATTAAGTATTGATGAAACGGACTATTTATATAATCTTGCCCTGGAAGTAAAATCAGAAATCACCCCTTTAAAAAAGGAACTATCCGAGTTAAGCCCTGCTTTAAAACGAATTTTAGCTGAATTGACGTATTGTCCAACAATCATTACTGATCGACATTGTCATATTGTCGGATGGAACAGTGCAGCAGCTCATGTTTTTTTAGACTTTGAACAAGTACCGATTAGTGAAAGAAACTTGATTCGTTTAGTGTTCACAAGAAAGGAATTCAAAGCATTGGCCGTCAATTGGGAACATTTCGCAAAAGGCTTTCTTGCTATTTTTCGTACTTATTATGGCCACTATTTAGGGGATGAATGGTATAACGATTTTATTGAAGAAATGAGTCAGTCCTATCCAGCGTTCCGAGATTTATGGCAAGAAAGTCAGGTGAGTAAAGCACCAGAAATGACTATTGAATTTAGACATGCCAAAGCAGGCAAGATGTTGTTTAATTTAACTTCTCTACAAGTGCAAGGCGATATGGATTTACGATGCAGTATTTACACACCTATTGAAGATACAGATACAGAAGATAAGTTGAAACGATTAATGAGGAAAGTTAGCGCTGAAAAATAATACGAACATAAAAGCGTTGGAGCCCTAGAGCCCCAACGCTTTTGATTAATACATTTTTAAATATTGGTCGCGTTCCCATTGGTGTACTGTTGTACGATACATGTCGAACTCGATTTCTTTTGCTTCTTTGAAGTTTGCATAAATGTGCTCACCTAAAGCAGCTTGAGCTACTTTATCTTGCGCAAGTAATGTTAACGCATCGTCAAGCGCTGGAGGTAAATTTGCGATACCGTTTGCTTTACGCTCTTCTTCAGTCATTACGTAGATATTACGGTTAATTGCCGCTGGTGGTGTTAATTGTTTGCGAATACCTTCTAGACCCGCTTCTAAAATAACAGCCATCGCTAAATATGGGTTTGCTGATGGATCCACTGAACGTACTTCTACACGAGTTGATAGACCACGCGCAGATGGGATACGGATAAGTGGTGAACGGTTTTGTGCAGACCATGCTACGTAACATGGTGCTTCATAACCAGGAACTAATCGTTTATAAGAGTTTACTGTTGGGTTTGTTACAGCTGTGAATCCTTGTACGTGTTCAAGGACACCTGCCATAAATTGCATTGCAGTTTCAGAAAGACCTAGTTCAGTCGATTCATCGTAGAATGCATTTTCTTTACCTTTAAATAAAGATACGTTGAAGTGCATACCAGATCCTGCTTCACCGAATAATGGTTTTGGCATAAATGTCGCATGTAAACCGTGTTTACGGGCAATTGTTTTAACAACTAATTTGAATGTTTGGATGTTGTCACATGCTGTAATAGCATCTGCATATTTAAAGTCGATTTCATGTTGACCTGGTGCTACTTCATGGTGAGAAGCTTCAATTTCAAAGCCCATTTCTTCAAGCTCTAAAACGATATCACGACGACAGTTTTCACCTAAGTCAGTAGGTGCTAAGTCGAAATAACCACCGTGGTCGTTTACTTCTAAAGTAGGTTCACCTTTTGCATCTAATTTAAATAAGAAAAATTCTGGCTCAGGCCCTAAGTTGAAGCTTGTGAAGCCCATATCTTCCATTTTTTTAAGGATACGTTTTAAGTTATTACGTGGGTCACCAGCGAATGGTTCACCTTTCGCAGTGTATACGTCACAGATGAAACGTGCTACTTTCCCTTTTTCTGAAGTCCAAGGGAACACTACGAAAGAATCTAAATCAGGATATAAATACATATCTGATTCTTCGATACGCACGAAGCCTTCAATTGATGAGCCATCGAACATCATTTTGTTTTCTAGTGCTTTATCTAGTTGACTAACAGGAATTTCAACGTTTTTAATTGTACCTAGAATATCCGTAAATTGTAAACGTATGAAACTTACATTTTTTTCCTCTATTAAACGCTTGATGTCCTCTTTTGTGTATTTACCCACAGTTTTCCACACTCCTATAAATTGTCTAACATATATCATTACCCTATTCTATTAACAAAAAAACCTTTAATAGAATCGAGATAAATCACCACGTCGAATGGATGATTTTTGCATGCGCTGAGCTTGACGCATTTCTTCGCGCATAATACGACGTAATTCTGTGTCGCTTAAATCAGGTTCTTCGGTTGCAACAGGATCTAATTTTTTAGCAAATAACTTTTTAATTTTCGCCATATTCATGCCCTGCTCTAAATAATCTTTTATTTCAAGAAGTGTATCAACATCATTTAATGAAAACATACGTCGATTACCTTCTGTTCGGTGTGGCTCTATTAAATGGTGTTCTTCATAATAACGAATTTGGCGTGCCGAAAGCTCGGTTAATTGCATCACGATACTCATAGATAATAACGGCATCGTTCGTCTAATTTCACGACTCATTTAATTCCCCCCTAATACCCGCTTATCATATAACGAAAAATTTTCACTGTCAATAAAGATGTAAGGTTTCCTAACATGGATTTTTAATTTTTTTTTGAATTGATGAAAAATTGTTAAAAACTATACTTTTTACGGCTTTTTTCTTAATAATAAATTGTATGAAGTTCAGGAACAGCTCCCTACATTGACAACCTGCTAATACTGACATTACGAGCAAAGCCCCATCACAAAACTGTGATAGGGCTTTGCAATAACTATTTTCGGATGCTTTGTACCGCGCTACATATAGCGAATTTCACGTGCTCATATGTTAGACCACCTTGAATAAATGCGGTGAACGGTGGTCGAATTGGGCCATCAGCTGTCAGTTCGATACTTGAGCCTTGAATAAATGTACCTGCCGCCATAATAACATCATCTTCATAGCCAGGCATATAAGCAGGCTCTGGCGCATAATGCGCATTAATCGGAGAGTTTGCCTGAATTTCACGACAGAAAGCAATCATTTGCTCAGCAGTATTAAACGATACCGATTGAATTAGGTCTGTACGCTCTGCGTGATAACTTGGGAATGTCGTCATGCCTACTTCCTCCAACATAGCCGCAGTGAAAATCGCACCTTTTAATGCTTGACTCACAACATGAGGTGCTAGGAAAAAGCCTTGATAGAAATCACCAAGCGTATTTAATGTAGCACCTGCTTCTGCACCAATTCCTGGTGATGTCATACGATACGCACATTTTTCTACTAGATCCGCTCGTCCTGCAATATAGCCTCCTATTTTTGCTAAGCCTCCGCCAGGATTTTTAATCAATGAACCCGCTATTAAATCTGCGCCTACTTCTGTAGGTTCCTGCGCCTCTACAAATTCACCATAGCAGTTATCTACAAAAATAACGGCATTCGGTGCCAGTTCTCGTACCTTTGCACACATTGCTGCAATTTGCGCAATCGTAAAGGATGGACGAGTGGCATAGCCTTTAGAGCGTTGAATGGCTATCATCTTCGTGTTTGGCGTAATGGCCGCAGTAACTGCATCCCAATCAATTTCTTTGTTATCCAGTAAATCTACATGGCGATAGCCAATTTTATAATCTTTGAGAGAGCCTGTATCTTTGTCTCCACCATCGACAATCGACTGTAACGTATCATATGGTTGACCTGAAATATAGAGCAATTCATCACCTGGTCGTAACACACCGAATAAACTAAGCGTAATCGCGTGAGTGCCGGAAATAATTTGCGGTCGCACAATTGCTGCCTCTGCTCCAAAAACTTGTGCATATACCCGCTCAAGATTGTCCCGCCCTTCATCATCATAGCCATAACCATTGGATGGATGTAAGTGATAATCGCTTACTTGATGTGTTCGGAATGCAGCAAGTACCTTTTGCTGATTGATGAACGCCATATTTTCCACCTTTGTGTGATAAGGGCGCACCTTTTCTTCTATTTTTTCCGCTAATGTTAGCGTTTCTGCTGTTAAATGGGTTGTAAAAGTCATTATTTTCGTCTCCGTTTCAAATTGTTCTTTCCTATCTTATCAATTTGTTTGCAAGCCTGCAAAAATTGCTATTGTGTCTAACTGTTAAATGCGCTAAGCTAAGGGGCGGACTTACTACAATATATTCTCGTTTAAGGAGGGAAAGTGATGGCTTGGGAAGTTTTTAGCATTATCGGGACAATTGCCTTCGCTATTTCCGGAGCAATAATAGCAATGGAAGAAGAATACGATTTATTCGGTGTATATATACTTGGCATTGTAACGGCATTCGGTGGCGGTGCCATTCGTAATTTACTAATCGGGCTACCCGTTACAACATTGTGGGGGCAAGATATGATGTTTCAAATCGCGATTGCGGCCATTACGATATTTTTTATCTTTCCGCATCATTTGATACAGCATTGGCATCGTTGGGGCAATTTAACTGATGCCATCGGTTTATCGGCTTTTGCGATTCAAGGTGCATTGTATGCTGTCAAACTCAACATGCCGATTAGTGCGGTGATTGTTGCGGCAGTTTTAACTGGATCAGGCGGGGGGATTGTGCGAGATTTACTAGCCGGACGTAAGCCACTCGTGCTACGCGATGAAATCTACGGTGTCTGGGCAGCACTTGCTGGTCTTCTAATCGGATTAGAATTATTACAGGGAGATATTTTCTTATATGTATTATTCGGTGTCATTACGATACTACGCGTACTATCTTATATGAAGAAATGGCGCTTGCCATTGCGTAAGTTGCATCGAGCTTAATAGAGGGGGCTACTTCATTAAAGAAGCGAAGGAGGTCCCCTGACATAAAAAAAGTGTTAAATTGAATTCAATTCAATCTAACACTTTTTGCTTTTTCTAAATCAATTATTCCTTAGCTATTAGCGCCATCGTCTCTGCTAATGTTGCCATCTTGCTTACCATCGAACAAGCTGCATCTAAAATTGGAAAGGCTAAAGCTGCACCAGAGCCTTCTCCCAATCGCATATTCATATGTAGCATCGGCTCGACGCCTAACAGTTTGGCAGCAATTTTTGCACCTGGTTCTTCAGAGGCATGAGAAGGAATTATATAGTCTTGCACTTTCGGTTCCAATTCATGGGCAATAAGCGCTGCTACCGTAGAAATAAAACCATCAATCACAACTGGTTTACGATTGGCAGCAGCAGCAAGTATAACGCCAGCCATTGCACCGATTTCTAACCCACCTACTTTGGCAAGAATATCAATTGCATCATGACGATTCGGTTTGTTTAATTCAATAGACTTTTGAATAACAGCTACTTTATGTTCGATTCCTCCTGACCCTAGCCCAGCACCGAACCCAGTTACTTCATGCGGATGACAGCCATGAAGCACAGATAATATCGCGGCACTCGGTGTTGTATTACCAATCCCCATTTCACCAGTAGCAAGTACATTTGCCCCTTGTGCAATTTCCGCTGTCGCAACTTCAATGCCTACTTCAAGCGATTGAATGGCTTCTGCTCTAGTCATCGCTGGACCTAATGCCATATTATCTGTACCGTATTTAATTTTCTTAATGAGCACACCCGCATCAAGCGGAACATCTTCTTTGACGCCAACGTCTACCGTTACTACTTTTGCATTTGTTATGTTAGCAATCGCACAAACGCCTGTCACCCCTTTAGGAAAATTCAACGTTTGGAGCAACGTTACATCTTGCGGGTTTGACGTGACGCCTTCAGCACAAACACCGTGATCTGCCGCACAGACGATAATTGTTTTATGATCTAGTTTAGGATTTAGTTGTCCGGTGATTCCAGCTAGTTGTATGGCAAGTGACTCCAGTTTCCCCAAGCTATTTGGTGGCTTGCTAAGGGAATCAATATAGTTTTTAGATTTTTCCATCATTTGTTTGTCAGCGTATTGAATACTTTGCAACGTTTGCTGTAGTAGTTCCATCGTTATCTCTCCTTTTAATATCTTTTACATACAGAATGAAAAAAAAGAAAAGCCTGTAGTTTATTTCATCACAAATAAACTACAGACTTTTCCATCGTCTATATCATCCGAAGCAATTAGGCAGGTCTCCTGGCTCAATCTCAACATTTTATAGAACCTTCCCAGACAATGCTAGTGGTATTTTTCTATAAAACTCCATTTTACAGTGGCGGGACCGCTAAAGATTTTCACTTTATTCCCTATTCTCCCAAAGCGGGCACCTAATGCTTGTATGTAATTACTTTCAATTTACGACAAAGTATTTTTAGTGTCAATAAAAAAGAGGTAGTAAACGACTGACTCGTTCAATACCTCTGTAACGCTATATTATTTAAATTCTAATTCCCCATCGTAGGCTAACATGCCACCTTCAAGGTTTGTTACATCATAGCCTTGTGCTTCTAAATAGGCACAAGCATTTGCTGAACGTGCACCAGCTTTACATACAATAATGTATGGTTTTGCACTATCTAATTCGTTTAAACGTTCAGGTATTGTACCAAGTGCAATATGTTGGGCACCCGGGATTACGCCTTGTGCTACTTCATCATCTTCGCGTACATCAATAATGTATAGGTCTTCGTTAGCATCTAAGCGTTCTAATAATTGTGTTGTATCCATCGATTTCATTTGTGTAATCCTCCAATATATCAATTTCCTATTACATTATAGCGTGTACGAAAAAAAACAGCTAGTGATGTAACACCGCTATGACTTAGGAAGGGCTGCTAGCAGCTTTGCGATGCGCCACGAAGTCCTTTTCACTCGCCACAAAAACTTTGCGATATACTAAAAAAGAATAAAAAAATACAAAAGGCATGAGATTGAACTTCTTTCTGCCTTTTGTCAATATGTCGCACTTATTGCTAAGTATATTTTCTATACTTCTGTCTCTAAAAATTCAACTTGCTTAGCTGGAACGAATGTAGAAATTGCGTGTTTGTAAATGAGATGCTGTTTACTTTCAGCATCTACTAATAATACTGTAAAGTTGTCATAAGATTTCACAGTTCCTTTTAACTGGAACCCGTTTAACAGAAACACAGTTACAAAAACACTGTTTTTACGTAGATGGTTCAAAAACGTATCTTGCAAATTAATTGATTTCATAGAATGCGCCTCCTCTACTCTCTTTCTACCTCTTCATTCCTATAGTAGCATGATATCCCAATTTATCAATTAGTAATTTTTAGAAAATATTAAAGTTTTTAGTCTTTTCTAATAAAATGTATATCCATTTTGTTGCGGAAATAAGTAAGCTGTCTTTTTGCGTAGCGACGAGAATTTTGTTTTAAATTTTCAATTGCCTCTTCCAATGAGCAACGACCATCTAAATAATCATATAATTCTTTATAGCCAATCGCTTGTATCGACTGCACACCTCGAATATTTTGTTGCCACAATCCTTTTACTTCTTCTAACAGCCCATTGTCCATCATCAAGTCCACACGTCGATTAATACGGTCATATAGCTCTTGTCGAGTCATATTTTCACCTAGCCCTATAATCAAGTGGCGATATAATGGAATTTCTCCACGATTGTGCGCCTCTGAAGCCTTAGAAACACCACTTAATTCAATCATTTCTAACGCTCGAATCACACGTCTCGTATTGTTAGGGTGAATCGTTTGGGCCGTTTGCGGGTCAAGCGCAGTAAGCTTTGCATGCATCGCTTCTGGACCTAGCTTTTCTAGTTCCTCATAATAAGCCTTACGTGCTACCTCATCTACTTGTTCCTCTGTAAATTGATAATCGTAGAGCACTGCTTGTACATATAGACCAGAGCCCCCAACTATAATGGGTAGCTTTCCACGTGCCTGTATTTCACTAATTTTGGCACGCACCATTTTTTGATAGTCTGCTACAGAAAAAGACTCCGTTGGCTCCTTGAAGCTTAATAAATGATGTGGCACTCCTTGCATTTCTTCCTCAGTAATTTTTGCTGTGCCAATATCTAAACCTTTATAAATTTGCATGGAATCGCCATTAATGATTTCACCATTATATTTTTTGGCTAACTCAATGCTCAGTGCTGTTTTACCTGAAGCTGTAGGACCTACAATTGCTACAACTTCTGCTTGCTGTATTTTATTTTCTATCATATTTTTCTAACCACCGTAATAAAACTTGATGAACCGCCTGTTGATTGTCCTCATTTAAAATTTCATGTCGCTTATCTTCAAATAAATAAACTGTGACATCCTGTATACCTGCTGCCACAAACTGTTCAGCCACCTTGTACACACCCTGACCTGCATCACCAACAGGATCCTTGCTACCACTTATCAAAAGGATCGGTAAGTTTTTCTTTATTTTTTCTATTTCTTTTTTTCGATTTAGTTCCTTAAAACCTGCCGTTAAATCAACGAAAAATTGATTGGTTGGAATAAAGCCACAATAGGGGTCCTCTATATATTTTTGTACTTCATGCTCTACAGAACATAACCAATCATACGTTGTTTTCGGATTGGAAAACTGTTTATTAAAACTTCCAAAGCTCAATTTATTTAATAACGCGCTCTCTGTTTCTTTACCCCTTTGTATCGCCAACACTTGTGCAACATAATGCCCTACCATATGCAAGGCCGAGACACTCCCAGTTCCACAAAGAATAACGTTATCGACATTATGCCCGTAGAGTTGAATATATCGTCTTGCAATAAAAGATCCCATACTATGACCGAATACGATTAAAGGCACATCTGCAAATGGGGCATGCATTGTCATAATTACTTCACGGACATCTTCCACAACACGATGAAAGCCTTTTGTTTCAGCAAAAAAACCTAATGTGCCGTTATAAGCAGCCGTTTCGCCATGGCCACGATGATCATGCATCGTCACAGCGTAGCCCGCAGCACAAAGTATGCGAGCAAAATTAAGATAACGTCCGCTATGCTCTGCCATACCATGTAAAATATGAATATGACCTATACATGGAATAGTGGGAGTCAAAGTGCGCGTAAAGACAAAATGCCCATCTGACATTTTTACATAACGCTCCATAAACTACACCTCCACATTGGCAAAACTTGTTGCATCGATAATCGCCTGTTCTAATTGGGCTATATAAGTATTTCGTTGGGACTCTGAATAGTTGAAACGCTGTTGCATGACTTGAATAACTTGTTGCTTATATTGTTGCACTGCATCAATATCAAAGTATAATAAGCCCGTTCGACGAATAAAGAAATCACAAGGTGTATAGACCATTTCAGCCTCTATTCCGTACAGTAACATTGCATGTAAGACAAGTGGCATCGTACTGCCATGTTCGTGCAAATACTTAACTTGATTAAATAATGCATCTACATTTGTACCATATTTTTGGACTAGATGCTTTGCTTCATCATAATTCAAGCCATATTGAACACCTTCTCTTGCTTTATAGGCAGTATAATCTGGGAAGTTAATGGCATTGATACCCTTTGCACCCGAAAGCGATAGTTCGCGCGTCATACACGGACCTGCATGTTTAAATTTATGGATTTTGACAATTTTATCGACAATGGTTTCCGCCATTTGACGGTAGCCTGTTAGCTTACCACCCGCAATCGTCATTAAACCGCTTGGTGCTGTCCAAATTTCATCCTTTCGGGAAATCTCAGATGGATCTTTGCCTTTTTCAAAAATTAGTGGACGTACACCTGCCCAAGAAGACTCTATCGTTTCTCGCGTAATGTCTGCTGTAGGAAAGACGTTTTTGGCCGCTTCAATTAAATAATCGACATCTTGCTGTGTCGCTGTAGGGTGAACAGGGCTTCCTTCATAAACTGTATCCGTTGTCCCTACATACGTTTTGCCATCACGCGGTATGGCAAAGGCCATTCGACCATCGGGAATATCGAAATAGACTGCCTGTTGCAATGGAAAATGCTTTTGATCGAGTACGATATGGACACCTTTTGTTAATCGTAATTGTTTTTTATCCGTATTTTTATCTTTTTGACGGACTTCATCTACCCATGGACCCGTAGCATTGACAATTTGTGCTGCATGTACTTCGACTATTTTTCCTGTTACATGGTCTTTTACTTTTGCCCCAATGAGCTTTTTCTTGTTATATAAAAACCCTGTCATCTCAGCATAGTTTAAGCAAAGTGCGCCATATTCAACCGCTTTTTTTAGCACTTCAATAGTTAGTCGTGCATCATCTGTACGGTACTCCACATAATAGCCGCCACCAACAAGATCATCGCGCTTTAAAAGTGGCTCTAGCGCGGCTGTTTCTTGTGCACTCAGCATGGTGCGACGTTCCTGCTTTTTCACACCTGCTAAACGGTCATAAATTTTTAATGCAACTGAAGTCGTAAATGGACCTAGCGAACCATTCTTATATAATGGCAACAGCATCTTTTCTGGTGTCGTTACATGGACGGCATTGTCATAAACAATTTCTCGTTCACGTCCCACTTCTGCCACTACCCCTACATCAAATTGCTTTAAATAACGAAGACCACCATGAATAAGTTTTGTTGAACGACTAGATGTGCCAGCCGCAAAGTCTTGCATGTCAATGAGCGCGACCGATAGTCCCCTTGAAGCCGCGTCAAGTGCCACGCCAGCACCCGTAATACCACCTCCAATTACTAATACATCAAAGCTATATTGCTCTAAATAATCTATAATTTTTGGACGATGCTCAAATGAAAACATACTTTCTCCCCCATTAGCTATGATTTGAATAAACGTGTTGCCGCAACAGCTCGCTGCCAGCCTGCATATAGATTTGCACTTTGCTCTATCGTCATTTTCGGTTGATAGCTTTGGCCATTTACCCTTAGTGCCGTTAAGGCCTCTTGGTTTGGCCAAAAGTTTGTTGCTAGTCCCGCTAAATAGGCTGCCCCGAGTGCGGTCGATTCATTTAACTTTGCAAGCTCGACCTGTAGCTGCAACATATCACTTTGGAACTGCATTAATAGAGCATTACTTACTGCTCCACCGTCTACCCGCAATACTTCAATTGGTGTGCCAGCCGCTTCTTCCATCGCATCCAGTACATCCTTCGTCTGATAAGCTAACGACTCAAGTGTTGCGCGGATAAAATGTTCTTTCGAAGTGCCTCGTGTTAAACCAAAAATTGCTCCACGTGCGTCGGTATCCCAGTACGGTGTTCCTAAACCTACAAATGCAGGTACAACATAAACACCATCTGTATCGGCTACCTTTGACGCATACCTTTCAGATTCTTGTGCCGTACGTATCATGCGAAGTCCATCACGTAACCACTGTATGGCTGAACCTGCTACAAAAACACTGCCCTCTAGCGCATATGTTACTGTGCCGTTAATGCCCCAGGCAATAGTAGTTAGCAAGCCATTTTCACTATTTACTGCTTGCTCTCCCGTATTTAACAACATGAAACAACCAGTGCCGTACGTATTTTTCGCCATGCCTTTCGTAAAGCATGTTTGCCCGAAAAGTGCTGCTTGTTGATCACCAGCAATACCGGCAATCGGAATTTCTTCACCGAAAAATATACTTGGAGATGTAGTCGTATATATCTCTGAGGAATTTCTTACTTCTGGTAACATTGACATCGGAATTTGAAATAGATCGCAAAGTTCTGCGTCCCATTTTAGCTCATGTATATTATAAAGTAATGTCCGCGCTGCATTTGAATAATCGGTAATATGCGCCTGTCCTTTTGATAATCGCCAAACAATCCAAGAATCAATTGTACCGAATAGCAAATCACCATTTTCCGCCTTATGACGTGCGCCTTCGACATTGTCTAAAATCCATTTAATTTTTGATGCTGAGAAATAGGAATCTAGACGCAATCCTGTTTTTTGTTGCACTAATTTTTCATGTCCTTGTTCCTTCAATGCCGACACAATATCCTGTGTTTGCCTTGATTGCCAAACTATCGCATTGTAAATGGGCTGACCCGTATGCTTATCCCACACGACTGTCGTTTCCCGCTGATTGGTAATGCCGATTGCATGGACTTCGCTTGCTTCAAAACTACTTTCTGTTAACACGGCTGCAATAACCGCGAGCACAGAGCCCCAAATCTCATTGGCGTTATGCTCAACCCAGCCGGCTTGCGGAAAATATTGTTGAAATTCCTTTTGCGCAACATGGACAATTTCACCTTGCTGATCGAATAAAATCGCTCTTGAACTTGTCGTCCCTTGATCGATTGCTAAAATAAATTGACCCATTCATTCTCCCCCTTAGGTTTTCGCACCACAATCGATTTTGCTGTAGGCTTCTTATATTTCGTTGTGACCGTGGTACTCATTCATTATCACATTACCCGTTTAAACATTTTTTCCACTTCATAGGTTGTAAAATGAATTAATACTGGACGTCCATGTGGACAGGTAAATGGATTGTCTGCTTCGCGTAAATCATCTAACAACGCAACCATTTGTTCTTTCGTTAAATAATGATTGGCCTTAATAGACTTTTTACAGCTCATCATAATGGCCGCCGCCTCACGCATTTTTTTAACATCGGCTGTTTTGGTCGTCAATACTTGCTCGATTAAATCCTCGATAATGTCCTGCTCCTCACCATTTGGAAACCAGCTAGGATGCTCTCGAATAACAAAAGATGACTGTCCGAAATCTTCTAAATATACGCCAACCGCCTCAAGCTGCTGTCTATTTTCTCGCAGTATGAGTGCCTCGTCTGCTGCATAATGGAAGGTCAACGGAAGCAACAATGCCTGCCGTTCATTCGGATTAACTTGACCAACTTTTTCACGGAAAAATTCGTATTTAATGCGCTCCTGTGCTGCATGTTGGTCGATTAAATAAAAGCCATCCTCCATTTGCGCGACTATATAGGTCCCATGTATTTGCCCTACAACTTCAAGTGCTGGAAATGGCTCTTTTTTTGTCTCCTCATCTTCTAGGGTAGGCTGATTTAATGGCGACTCCTCCTGAAGGATCTCCGGCTGCTCTAGTGGTAACTGATCTTCTATATGATTTGTAGCCTTTGGTTGAGTTGGTTGAGAAGGTTGCCAGCTGTCTTCTGTATAAGTAGCTGTATATGCTGGTTGCTCAGTCGGTAAAATGCTAGATGATTCCTGAACAGTTTGCGTATCATATAACTTTTCAACAATGGCGTTCATTTTTTCTACATCAAGCTTCGGTGCAGGCTTCCATATATTTAGCTGTTCCGTTGCGGATTTTGGGATTTTTTCCTTCTTCTCCATCAGCGGTACACGTACAACATCACGAATTTTGCCTCGAATCGTTTCTTCAATTAATTTTAGTAACTCTGGTTCTTTACTTAAACGAATTTGGTGTTTGGCAGGATGCACATTTACATCAGTTAAATACGGATCACCTTCGATAAAGAGCGCTACAATTGGAAAGCGTTCAATCGGTAAATACGTATGATAGGCGTCGATAATAGCCTTTTGCACCAAATAATGTTTGACCCAACGTCCATTAACAAATAAAGACATATAATTTTTAGAAGCACGTGTCACTTCTGGTAAAGACACAAAGCCAGATACTTTGTAGTCATGTGATTCCCCTTGAAATGCCACCATTTTTTTCGCATTATGCATGCCATATATTGCAGCAAGCACTTGTTGCACATCGCCTCGTCCATTCGTCTGTAATAACTGCTGACCGTTATGTAACAATCGGAAGGCAATTTGTGGATTACCGAGCGCTAAACGATTCATTAGATCGATTGTATGACCAAGCTCGGTTTGAATTGTTTTCATATATTTTAAACGAGCAGGTGTATTGAAAAATAACTGTGCCACTGTGATATCCGTGCCTTTACGCAATGGCCCAGGTTTTTGCATTGTCACATGACCACCTTCTAGCTCGACATGTGTCCCTGATTCGCCAGTGGATGTAATCATTGTCATTTTGGAAACGGATGCGATGGAGGCTAATGCCTCACCACGAAATCCTAACGTCCGAATTCGAAATAAATCATGTTCTTGATGAATTTTACTTGTTGCATGGCGGGAAAAGGAAATTAATGCGTCTTCCTCATCCATGCCACTACCGTTATCAATCACTTGGATTGAAGTGAGCCCTGCCTCAAGTAAAAAGACATCTATAGACGTACTGCCAGCATCGATGGCATTCTCAACTAATTCTTTGACAACAGATGCCGGTCGTTCTACTACTTCCCCCGCTGCAATTCTATTGGATAGCCACGCGTCCATAATTTGAATTTTTCCCATGACGCATCACTCCTTTATTTTTTAGCGTTGATTAATTGCTGTTGTAATTCATATAAAATATTCATGGCCTGCATCGGTGATGTGCCAAGGATATTGACCTTCTCTAAGTTTTTCAAAACATCTTCTTCAGCTGAAGATAGCGGTGCTTGTTCTGTAAATAATGACATTTGTACAGGTTGCTCCTCTACTTTTTGTGACGCTGGTTGTTTTTTACCGGCTTCAAAATTTTCAAGCAAAATACGTGCTCTCTCTAAAATTTCCTCAGGTAATTGCGCTAGCTGTGCCACATGAATACCGTATGATTTATCAGCCGCTCCTTTTTTTACCTTGTGTAAAAAGACCACTGCCCCGTTCTTTTCAGTGGCAGATACATGGACATTTTGTAAGCGAGGTAATTCTTTCTCTAAGGCAGTCAATTCATGATAATGCGTGGAGAACAGTGTATTGGCACCTATTTTGTCATGAATATATTCCATCATCGATTGCGCTAGACTCATACCATCATAGGTGGACGTCCCACGACCAATTTCATCAAACAGCATTAAGCTATTTTTTGTAGCATGCATAATGGCATGCTGGGATTCTAGCATTTCTACCATAAATGTTGATTGTCCCGCTGCTAAATCATCAGCAGCCCCAATACGTGTGAAAATCTGATCTGTAATGGGCAATCTCGCCTTTTCCGCAGGTACATAGCAACCCATTTGCGCCATCACTACGATTAGCGCAACTTGGCGCATATACGTACTTTTACCGGACATATTCGGCCCTGTAATAAGCATCATATTGTGATTTTCTTCAAGCACACAATCATTTGGGACATACATTTGTTTATTGAGCATTTTCTCGACAACAGGATGACGTCCTTCCATAATTTCTAGTGCACGACCCGCATGAAATTCCGGTTTTGTAAAACGATATTTTTCTGAGACGCTTGCAAAGCTCAGCAAGACATCTAATTCACTAATACTTGCGGCTAATGCTTGGACACGTGGGATGTAAGATTTTAATTGCTCACGAATTTCCACGAATAGGTTGTATTCTAATGCTAAACTTTCTTCCTCAGCATTTAAAATAAGTGCCTCTTTTTCTTTTAATTCTTGCGTAATGTAACGCTCTGCATTTGCAAGTGTTTGCTTCCGTTCATAACGCGTTAAATCTGCTAAATGAATATTAGATTTTGTAATTTCGATATAATAACCAAATACACGGTTATAGCCGATTTTCAAGTTTTTAATGCCTGTTTTCGTACGTTCTGCTTGTTCTAACTGGGCAATCCAGTCCTTACCATTGCGGGATGCATAGCGCAGTTCGTCTAAGCGTTCATTATAGCCATCCCGAATGACATCGCCTTCTTTAATGGTGATTGGCGGGTTATCTGTAATCGCACGTGCCAATAAAGCCTCCACATCTGCACATGTATCGAGTGTTGCACCTAGCTTTTGCAATGTTTCTTTAGGGGCTCCTACTAGCTGTTGTTGAATAACTGGCACTTGACGTAACGACTCACGAAGCTGTGCTAAATCGCGCCCGCCTACATTGCCGAATGCGACCCGACCAGCTAAACGTTCTAAATCATATACTTGCTTTAAAGAACTTTGTAATTCTGATCTAACAAAATATTCTTCTAACAAATCGCTCACCATTTCGAGTCTTGCTTCAATCGCTGAACGTGAGGCTAACGGTTGATGGAGCCATTGTTTAAGCTTTCGTCCGCCCATTGCTGTAACAGTGTCATCTAAAAGCCATAAGAGCGTGCCCTTTTGATCGCCGCCACGAATGGACTGAATAAGCTCTAAGTTGCGCTTCGAGCTAGAATCAATACGCAAATAGTTTTTCATTTCATTAAAGGTAAATGCTTGAATATGCGAAAGTGAACGCATTTGTGTCTTATCAATATAATGAAGTAAACGAAGGCATGCTTCCTGTATCGTCGTTGGTACTGCATCTAAATAGTTCGCAGCTTTGTCCATCGCCATTTCATCTTCTTCAACGGAAAGAACGATTCCAACATTTACAGCATGTTCTGCTAATAGAAGCTGTAAGCTCTCCGTTACGATTAATTCACGAATACCATATGCTTGCATTTGCATTAGCAGTGCCTTGCCATCACCTTCTATGGATGATGCAATGGCTTCACCTGTCGATAGATCCAAGTAGGCATAACCAAATGTAGTAGCATCCAACTGTTGGGCAGCGCCTATAAAATGATTAGTTTTCCCATCAAGCGCTTTCCCTTCCATAATGGTACCTGGTGTAATCAGTTGCACTACCTCACGTTTGACTACGCCTTTTGCTTGCTTTGGATCTTCCGTTTGTTCACAAATTGCGACCTTATAGCCTTTTTGCACAAGTGTTTCAATATAATTTTTAGCCGAGTGATGCGGTACGCCACACATCGGAATACGCTCCTTAGCACCTGCATCTCGGCTTGTTAATGTGATTTCTAAAATTTGCGATGCATTAATGGCATCTTCAAAAAACATTTCGTAAAAGTCACCTAATCTAAAAAATAAAAAGGCATCTTGATAATCTTCTTTTACTTGCAAATATTGTTGCATCATTGGTGTGTATGTTGTCATTTAATAAATTCCCTCGCTCTTGCCTTTAAAGCATCTTTGCTTCTTGTTTATTTTAAAATAAATCTGCTTCCTAGCAGTTTTACAATAACTACGCCCTATCGCTTAAATGCGTGCTAAACGCCTGCACTAGGAGGTAGTATTTATTGCGGGCTTGCTCTTTGTTACTGAACATTTATACATTCCTAAAACAAAATTTTCACCCACAACTACTTTTTTCCACATAAGTGGACGTCATCCCTGATCGTTAGTTTTATTATAACAAAAGATACATGCGAAACGCTTATTTCACCTTTGTAAAGATGCTAGCATTTCGCATGTATCCAAAAAATATCTTCTTGTGTTCTATCTTGGGCGCTCATCAGGAAACGATGACGACTCTAAAACAAATCTCCCATCACTGCTCGAGCTAGACGAACTTGAGCTAGAGCTGGAGCTTGAACTAGATGAGGAAGAAGATGAAGATGAGCTCTCATCACTAAAGTTCCATTCCTCTTCGAAATCTAGCGGATGTACACTTATGCAAATTGTCATTTCACCCATTACCTCAACAACTGTCTCACGCTCTACTACAATTTCAAATTTCGTGCCACATGGAGAAATTATCGCTTCCATGCAATTTGGTTCTTGAATCACACGCACTCGTACATCATCGCCAACTGTTACTTCGCCATCTCTAAAATGAAGCTTTACCTTATCTTTATAGTGAACCGTTTCCGAAAACACTGCTGTTTTCGAATGATTACTATAAGCATACCATACATTGACATCAAACTTTCCTGACACTTCTACAAATTTACCGACTTTCTTTGCTGAACAAGTATGGTTGATTACCCAGCAACCGAGAATGCTTGTCGGTTTATTTGTTGGACATAACGTTACACGTTCTTCTGTTCTCTTCTTCCCTTTGGCAACTACTGCTTTCGTCACGATTTGTCGTAAACGTTTCAGCGCAATTCCTCCTTCGACTCTTTTCACTCCATCATATGCAGGTAGCGCCCATTGGGTGAACATATTTCATAGAATCTAATGGACTTACTTTCTACAATTTTACCTTTATCAGCTTTCGTAAAGGCTCTAATTGCATGCAAACGCCCTCCTAAATTAGGCCATAAAAATAGCCCGAATGCTGTTATTCGGGCTGTTTCTTCTATTATTTGTTTATGAGCAGCTTCCAGGCTGTGAATTTTGTACATACGAACCTGTTTCACCACGTAATACATCGCCACCAGTTGAACGAACAATTTCATTTGTCACGTTATTGGCAATTGTGTTTGACACTAATTGTAATAAGTCATTAACATCACCCTGTGATTCTTTAAATTGCTGCACAACAGGAATCGCATTAATTTCTTCTTCAATTTTTGCGATCTTATCTTCAATCATTTTTAACGCTTTTTCTTTACCTAGGTGTTGGAAATTAACTGCTTGCTTTTGTAAGCTTTTTAAACTAGCTATACGTTCACGAACAAGTTGATTTTCATTAATTTGTGCTTCAGCTTTTTTAAAAAAATCTACTTCTGGTGTATTCGCAATCATATGCGCAATTTCATGGGATTTTTTAATTAAATCTTCTTTTGTATACAATACTTGAGTCATTTACGCTTCCACCTTTTCATTTTTTACTACTTCCACAAATTCTCCAGTTAATGAATAAGAAGTAGCCTCCGTTATTTTCACGTTCACTAACTGTCCAATCAACTCTGTTGGTGCTTTAAAATTCACAAGGCGATTTTTACGCGTATAGCCAGCCAGTACATCATCACGACGTTTACTTGTTCCTTCGACTAACACTTCTACGATTTCGCCTTTTAAGCCTTCAAGCGCTTTTCTTGAATACTCTTGTACCACGGCATTTAAACGATGTAAACGTTCTTTTTTCACATCTTCCGGTACATTATCAACCATCTTCGCAGCCGGCGTCCCTTCACGAGGAGAATAAATATATGTGAAGGCCATTTCAAAGCCTACTTCACGGTATAACGATAAAGTCTCTTCGAATTGCTCTTCCGTTTCGTTTGGATAGCCGACAATAATATCCGTTGTTAGCGTTACGCCAGGGATTGCCGCTTTAATTTTATCAACAAGGCTTAGGAAATGCTCACGACTATATTTACGCGCCATAATCTTCAACACTTCATTTGAGCCTGATTGTACCGGTAAATGAATATGTTCAACTAAGTTACCGCCTTTTGCTAGCACTTCAATTAAATATTCATCGAAATCTCGTGGGTGACTTGTTGTAAAGCGAATACGCGGAATATCAATTTTGCGCAGTTCATCCATTAAATCACCAAGTCGGTAGTCAATGTCCTCGAAGTCTTTGCCGTAAGCGTTGACATTTTGACCTAACAGCATGATTTCTTTATAGCCCGATGCTGCTAACTCACGCACTTCAGCAATAATTTCCTCTGGACGACGACTACGCTCCTTCCCTCGCGTATAGGGCACAATACAATACGTACAGAATTTATCACAGCCGTACATAATATTTACCCAAGCTTTAATGGAACCTAGTCGTTTTTTCGGCAAGTTTTCGATAACATCGCCCTCTTTTGACCAAACCTCTACCACCATTTCCTTCGACATGTAAGCTTCTTTTAAAATATTTGGTAATCGGTGAATATTGTGTGTACCAAAGACCATATCGACGTGTGGATACGTTTTTAAAATTTTATTGACTACGGATTCTTCTTGCGACATACAGCCACATACGCCAATCAGCATTTCTGGATTTTTGCGTTTATATTTTAGCAGGAAACCAAGCTCTCCAAATACCTTGTTTTCTGCATTTTCACGAATCGCACATGTATTTAGTAACACGACATCTGCTTCCTCGATAATGTCAGTTGATGTATAGCCAAGTTGCATAAAGATCCCAGCCATTACTTCTGTATCGTGCTCATTCATTTGACAGCCATATGTACGGATATAGAACGTCCGTCCCTCACCCATGCCAGCAAATTGTTCGGCAATTTGGAAGTCTTTATGGTATTTCACTTCTTCTTTGCCACGTTTTTTTGCATCTTTTAATGAAGGTGCTGTAAAAACCTTCTCAAAATATTTACTATAATCCTTTTCAGGCTTGTCTTCTTTTTTTGGTTGATTGACTTGTTGACTAGTTAATCGTTGTTCTTCATTCATTGCAGGTCAGGTAACTCCTTTCAAACGAAATCCGTGCATTCGAATTCCCATTTTACTATTATACTGAATGATTACTACTTCCTACAAGGTTTGTGTACTAAATGTCGCGGTTTCGACTTAAATACACTTGCTTATTATAAACATTCCGTTATTTTTGTTTCTCCATAGGTTGAAGAATAACAAATCATTGGCCGCACATTCTTTTTTTAAATATGGATAAATTACTATCGGATTTTAGTCTTAGAGGATTGAGCGATAAAAGGGGGCTTTTGAAGTTGAAAATAAGGAGAATCCAGTACTGTATGCGCACGTTTGGCTCATTTTCTCAGACGTGCACACACCCTAGATAAATTAAGATAATCCTAGAAAATCGGCATATGTATGCGGTTCATTTTCTTTTAAAATTGTTAAAAATGTAAAAGCAAGCTGCACAACTGACCACCACTTCATGTTATAGGCCATTTCAAAACGGATAGGTTCTAAAGTAAATACGTCCTGAAAGATATGAAGGGGCTCAATTTGTTCATCTTTTAATATGGATAAAAACCCTAAAAACAACGTATGATCCTTCACTTCAATTACTTTCCCATCAACGAGTGCATCAATATTTTCTGGCTGATGAAATTTACAATGAGTCGCAACATACCGTTCTAAGTCTCGGGCACGTTGCTGTTCTTCTCGTTCCTTTTTTTTCGCAATAAAATCAATGATATTATTCACGAACATCGCCTCTTTTTTTCTTTTATTGTATCATTTTTTCCTTTAATTTTACCCGCGGACGCCCCCTACTAATCATCGAATTCATTTTCATAATGAAAATGTAATTAAATTGTTTGAGTGCCTGGCACCTTGTATAGCTGCCTTGCATCATTTCGGCTCCTAAATCGTAAAAATCCACTTCGCGTTCCGCGGGCACATCGTAAGCCGCAACCGTCGCTATCCGCGTCGTCTGTTGCGTCTTACGTTCTGTGCTGTTCCCGCAGGAGTCTGCGTGGATTTTTACTTGGTAATTCATAAATTGCATGGAAATGTACTAGTGCCTGGCACCCTCATCATTGAATACATAGCAAAAGGCACCAAGATAAACATCTTGATGCCTTTTGTGACATTCAAAACCACATAGTTGAAGTTGTAGTTTTGAATAATCTATTTACATAAACTCCTGCACAAGTGCATCGAATTCATTTTCGCTCATTTTAATGTCGATATCCGTTAATGGTAATTCAGCGTAACCAGGCACTTTTTCTTGATAAGAAGTTGTTTCTTTATCTTGATAAATAATACCTGTTACTAAGCCTTCATGCTCCATCACTGTGCGCATGGCCATGCCACGGTCAGCATTATCGTAGCCTTCAATATCAGCAAGCTTTGTTAAGTTTTCTTTAAACCAATCGTAGGTATTCACTTTGTTATACGTAACACATGGTGAAAATACGTTGATGAAAGAAAAACCTTTATGGTTAATGCCCGCTTCAATTAAAGCTGTTAATTCTTTAATATCCGTTGAGAAACCTTGTGCCACAAACGTTGCACCGCTTGTTAAAGCTACTTCCAATGGTTTTAACGACGGCTCAATTGCACCACCTGGCGTTGATTTTGTAATAAATCCAGCAGCCGAGCGTGGAGATGTTTGCCCTTTTGTTAAACCGTAAATTTGGTTATCCATAACAACATATGTGATGTCGATGTTACGACGGATAGCATGAATCGTATGCCCCATACCAATCGCAAAACCATCTCCGTCACCACCAGAGGCGATGACGTTTAAATCACGATTTGCCATTTTTAATCCTTGTGCAATTGGTAGTGCACGGCCATGAATACCGTGGAAACCATAGGAATTAATATAACCTGAAATACGACCTGAACAGCCGATCCCAGAAATAACGGCTAGTTCGTTTGGTTCGATGCCTACATTTGCTGCTGCACGTTGAATGGCAGCCTGTACAGAGAAGTCGCCACAACCTGGGCACCAGTTTGGTTTCACTGTATTACGAAAATCCTTGAATGTTGCCATTAGCGAGTCAACTCCTTCACTCTATCTTCTAATTCACCTGGTAAGAACGGCGTACCGTTGTATTTAGTAATCATCTCAATTTTATCGTGACCGCCAATATTCATTTTCATGATATTTGCTAATTGACCTGTATAGTTGTTTTCTACAACGATTACTTTTTTCGCTTTTGCCACAAGAGGTGCCATTTCAGCAGAAGGGAATGGATGAATTAAGCGAATATGCGCGTGGTTCACCTTCAAGCCTTGTGCGTTTAAACGCTCTTGTACTTCTTCGATTGCTCCACGTGTTGAGTTAAAGCCTACTAATAAAACATCCGCTTCTTCATGAGGAGCATTTTTGTAAACCGGTGTATCGAACTTCAATGCATCTAATTTACGGAAGCGTTTGTCCATTTGTGTACGACGATTGCCAGTTGCTTCAGATGGCTTCCCAGTTTCATCATGCTCAACACCTGTTACGTGGTGGATACCATTTAAATGACCTGGTAATACACGTGGTGATATACCGTCTTCTGTATCTTCATAACGTTTGAAGTAAGCTTTATCTGCTGATGCTTCAATTTCCTCAGTAACAATTTTGCCACGACGAATTTCAATTTTTTTGTAATCAAATGGTTCAACCGTTTGTTTACCAAGTGATAACTGTAAGTCCGTCATTAAAATAACAGGCAATTGTAATTCCTCTGCAATATTAAACGCTTGAATTGTGTCAAAGAACGCTTCTTCCATTGTTGAAGGTGCGATGACTACTTTTGGAATTTCACCATGCGTGCCATACAGCATCGCCATTAAATCCGATTGTTCTTGCTTCGTTGGTAAACCAGTAGATGGGCCGCCACGTTGTGTATCAATCACAACTAAAGGTTGCTCAGTCATACCAGAAAGACCGATGGCTTCCATCATCAATGAAAGACCAGGACCTGCTGACGCTGTAAACGAACGCACACCACCGAAGTTTGCACCAATCGCCATCGTCGCTGCAGCAATCTCATCTTCTGTTTGAATTACGGCACCACCGAATTTCGGTAATTTTTTAATTAAGTATTCCATAATTTCCGATGCCGGTGTAATTGGATATGCTGCCATAAAGCGTGTCCCTGCAGCTAGTGCACCAAGTGCTATTGCATCATTGCCGATCATAAACATACGACGTTTACCATCAGCTGGCGCTAATGCCCACTCACCGATACGGTCGCCTAATAGTTCATTCATCATTTCATGACCGCGTGCGATGGCTTCCATGTTTTTCTGAACAACTTCTTCACCTTTTTTGCCGAAGATGTCATCGACTACATTTTGGAACACAGCATCTTCTAAGTTTAAAAGTGAAGCGGTAGCTCCGATGGCCACCATGTTTTTCATTAACGTTGTACCAAGCTCTGCTGCTACCTCTGTGAATGGGACAGCAAATAATGGTGCTTTTGAATCTTCAGGCTTTACGGGTTCAAATTTTGCATCCGCTAAAATAATACCTTTTTCTGTTAGTTCTTTATAATTGACGTCGATTGTTTCTTGGTCGAACGCCACTAAAATATCTAAATCATCCGCAATAGAACGTACTTCTGTTGGACGAACTGTAATTTTATTATTAGTGTGGCCACCTTTTATACGAGAAGAGAAGTGACGATAACCGTATAGGAAATAACCTAGACGATTCATTGCCATCGAGAAAATCTCACCAGTACTCTCGATCCCTTCACCTTGTTGCCCACCGACTTTCCACGAAAGCTGATGTAACATCTCAACAACTCCTTAAAATCCAATGTATACTATTATTTTTTTCCTTCATAAGTTTAACACGAAGAAACGGTCTACACTATTGTTATTCAATGAAATAGGCGAAATTCAGACCTTTGACCGAAAATATTGTTCAAAAAGTTGTAATTTTCAAATCACTTAAATATAAATGATTAACTCGCTGATTTCCAGTGCATAGTCTAGCATTTATTATTGGTTTTTAGCAAGATTGATCATCTTCCGCGTAAAAATTCAGAATTGTTTCGGTGCCTGGCACTTTCTGTGAGCACAACATAAGCCGCAACCATCGCTAACGTGCGATTAGTTGCGGCTTATGTTGTGTCTATCTTGAGCAGAACCCATACGTAAATTTCACTTTGTTTTCACATAAATGTTTTAATATTCAGAATTGTTTCGGTGCCTGGCACTCAAAAAGTGCACTCATAATAGCACTTAATAATCGGTGGGGTTGCCCCCACCGATTAAAGTTCTCCTTTATTATCGAACACGTTTTTCTACTAGCAGCTTTAAGGCTGTACGTTCTTCACCAGCAATTAAAATATCGGCAAACGCCGGAGCGCAAATTAAATCTGTGCCACTTGGCGCTACAAATCCGCGTGCAATGGCCACTGCTTTTACGGCTTGGTTAAGTGCACCTGCCCCAACTGCCTGCATTTCTGCTTGCCCTTTTTCTCTGATTACCGCGACTAATGCACCTGCAACTGAATTTGGATTAGAGCGTGACGATACTTTTAATGAATCCACAATTATTCCTCCCCGTTTCGCGAATAGTGTTTACGCTCAACAACTCATGTCCCCCTTTATTTTGGACCTCAAGTTATTGTCGATAGGTCATTTTATGCTCAGCAAAATGAAAATAGACTATTTTCATTTCTTATATATTAGAAATCCCTAAAATTCATGCACTTTTCTTCGTTCCAACAACTAGTAGCTACAAAAAAACTACTGTACATACGATTTGTACAGTAGTTTTTCCATTTACCCTTGAAACGGATAATCTTCATTAATATATATTCTTTCACAACGGAGTGCTTTCCCTGTCTTATCATCAATATCAACAAAAAAGCCACTTAACACATCACGACCCTTTTTCGGTACTTCAAAACGTGATGGCATATTCGTTTGGAACTTATAAATGACACTTTCCTTTGTCATACCTAAAATTTCATCATATGGGCCAGTCATGCCGACGTCTGTAATATAGGCAGTACCATTAGGATAAATGCGTGCATCCGCTGTTTGCACATGCGTATGTGTTCCAACAACTGCAGATGCCTTACCATCTAAGTGCCAACCAAGCGCTATTTTTTCACTTGTCGCTTCTGCATGGAAATCCACAAAGACAAGTGGTGAAGTTTTATGGGCTTCTTCAATTAATTGCTCTGCCATTGCAAATGGATCTTCATGCGGCGGCAAAAATACACGACCGTGTAAATTAATCACTGATAATGTAACGCCATTTTTCGAAATTTGCACCATACCCTTACCAGGCGCCTCAGGTGAAAAATTCGCTGGTCGAATTAAATAATCCGCATCATCAATAAAATCAAAAATATCTTTGTTATCCCAAGTGTGGTTACCCATTGTAATAACATCTACACCCATTTGTAACAAATCATTATAAATATTACGTGTAATGCCGCGACCTGCCGCTGCATTTTCACCATTGGCAATCACTACATCTGCACCATACTTCTTTTTTAATCGTGGTAAATATTTTTCTACCGCATCTCGTCCAATTGAACCGACGATATCTCCAATAAATAGTACTTTCATTTTTCAAAACCACTCTTTCTTTCAATAACACTCATTAGAGTTTACCATTTTATCTTCAACTACCGCAAAAATAAAGAGAAAAATCATCTCTGGATAATGTTGCTTATTTTTTGCCATAGATAAAGAATTGTTTGTTTACTCGCTCGAATATGATAATTCGTGTATATATGTTCGCTTGCACTTACTCTACAAATCCATTCATCTACATATTTCAAAAAACGGCTACAAATCGTCGTAAAAAGCTTTCTTTCACAACCAAAAGAAAACTTTTAGTGAGGAGAAATTACCCGCTTTAAGTGTAGCAAAATATTACGCGTTGTGATTGGTTGGCATATACAATTTCCAAGAAAAATAACGGTAATCGTCCATATAGAGATGCACATCGCTGCAACAATCCATGCTCCGACACTTGCAATATGTAGCTCGATGAAGAATAAGAACGGCGAGGCTGCAACGAAAGCCAAACTACCATTGAAAACAAGTTTTTTTAGTGTAACAAATACTGAAATTTTTAAAATTACTTTGGATGTATAAAGCATTAAATCGCATGTACGATAAACATGTGAACATAATGACCCTATTAAAATTCCTTCTACTCCTATAAATTGAACTAATACAAAAGAGACACAAAAGCTTAAGGCCGCTTCAATGACAGCGCGCATCTTTGTCTCTTTAAAATGTCCCGCCGAATTGACTAATGTCGTGGCAGGAATGCGAAGGGCATTAGCAATGCCACAAATAACAAAAAGTGTCGCTAGCTCCGGTCTTATATAGTTTGCATCGACAATGCCAGCCGTATAGACTGTCATAAAAGGCAAAATTAAAATTGCTGTACAAGTATAACAAAATGCCACGACCGCAAAAAAAACGTATTCAAAATAATGAAAATGTTTTTGTAATGCCTCTCGCTCTTCTTTTACAAGTATATCTCCAAAGGCTGCTAACATCGCTCCTGAAAAAGCGGAAATAAACAATGTAATACCATTAGATACCATATTGTACACCGTAAATACACTAACCTCTGTAAGACCAAGAAAAATGGAAATTAATATAATCGGTGTGTTAAAGACAACTAACGAAGCAATTTGATGGATGAAAGCATCCCACTTCTTACTAATTGCTGGTGTATTAGGTTTTACACTACTATTGAAATACGGATATTTTTTTTGGACATATACTTTTAAAAAAAGGATATCTAGTAATAATAAAATGCTAGAACTACCAACAACCACGACAATGGAAAAACCAAGCGTGAGGAAAGTATAGGAAAGTATTGTACTAGCAATCAATAAAGCTGTTTGAATACGGTAAACAATATAGCTTTTTTGATCTGCTGTTAGAAGCACTAAATATCTTCCGATTAAAAAATATTCCCAAACACCACTGAGACCGAGCACAATCACCAAATTGAATGCAATAAGTGGGCTTATTTCTTTATTGACGAGCAATGGGTAGCCAATTGCTAAAAGGGCCACTAAAAACACAAATATTATACCCGAACGTCTGTAAAAATAATGAGTTGCAGATAGAATGCCGTTTATCTGTTCTTTATCGTTCATCGCTAAAGGTTTATACAGTGCTGCGATAGATGCACTGCCCGCCCCCGCTTCTACAATTCTTAAGTAACTTAAAAAATACTTAATCGATGTCACAAGTCCATTCGTAGCGGAGCCGTATGTCGTTATAAATAATCGAGGCATAATAAAATTAATGATTACCGTAACAATTTGCAACGTCACATTGGAAAATAAATTTAA
This sequence comes from Lysinibacillus sp. NPDC097195, assembly GCF_044762075.1. NCBI lineage: Bacteria > Bacillati > Bacillota > Bacilli > Caryophanales > Bacillaceae > Lysinibacillus > Lysinibacillus sp. NPDC097195. Next base: position 2,169,714 of record NZ_JBIWDP010000001.1, read on the forward strand.
AATGATTTTCTTAGTTCGCATTATTCACGTCTACTTCGTTTCACGTCAATCCATGCTTCGCATATTACAATGTCTACCACCCCGTGTCTGGCTTTATTTTTCATCATTTTTGCCCCATTTCACACATATCGCAGAATAAAATAATTTGCTAGCCTTTACATAACGTTCACTATTATAAATCGGTACAATCATGCTTAATAATAGCATTAGTTTACCTCCCAGCCATACTCTCTTGATTTTTCTGAAACGTTAACGCAAACATAATTAGCATAATATGAAAAGGGAAAAAATCCATGATGAAAGAATCTAAAACAATGTTGGCAATTAACATAATATAAAGAGGAATTGCGTTGATCGAAAATAGTTGAAAAGTTGTTTCTCTACTAATACCAATATTTTGTCGGAGTACTTGATTAAGGCTGGAGATGTATAGGAGTACTAGAACAATTCCAATTATCCCTAGATAATATAGCGTTGATAAGTACATTGTATGTGCCATTTTTTCATGGGAAAAGCTTGTTCCAAAACCAGCCCCCATTATAAATATTTTTGTACTTTGAAAAATTTCCGCTGCAAACATATTCCACCTACTTAATCGCCCCGTCGTAATTGCATCTGTTGACGTCCCTGCTCCAAAAAAACGAAACTTGTATATTTCGAAAAGCTTCTCATAAAAGAAAAGTAGCATAACACCACAAATCATTATGATAAATGAAGCAAATTTGACTGCTGTTTTCACATTGTTTTTAACAAACATGAAGAACGTTAATAAAATAAAAGCAGTAAATGTGATGATAAACATTTTGGAATAAGTAAATATCCCAAATATCGCTAATACTATAATAAATACAATGGGCTTAATATTCTTTTTGCTATCGTAATAACAAAGGACTAGTAAACAAGTGATTGCAATAAGAATTTGCAAACTGAAATAATTCGGATCTAAATCTAAACCTGTAAATCTTGTGTTTAAAGCACTTGTTGTCTTTACTGTATTGACTATTGTCATGGACTGAATAAAGCTGTCAATCTCTTGTACAGAAAAGCTTATCCAACGAACAATTGCAGCACTTAATAAACCTGTTGCATAGATATACGTATATCTTTTAAAATAAGTGTTTGAATCGATGAACAGCACGGCAAAAAAGAGCACACTATAATTTAAGACAAAACCCAACACTTCGATTAAATTGCCTCCATTAAACAGCGTTGCCCCAATGGCAAAACACCCAAATAACATATAGGCGAAGACTAGCCGAGTTGATATACTTTTGTTTAGCATAATAAGGGTCATTATACTTACCACAATATACACAAAACTAAGCACGACAAACAGCGAATAACTTGTTAAATCGAACTTGATGACATATACCCATGAAATAAAAAATAGCAAATATTCCACGCGATGTGGTTGTTTATCTAACAGCATCGCAGTCATTATTAATAGCATAAAAACTATAAGAAATAGATTACTTCCTGTGTACATTTTTAAGACAACAAATAGACTGGAAACAATACAAATCAACATACTGACATGTATGTTTTTTAATGTCATTAGCGATCAAACTCCATTACTAATTGCTCCTGTGCTTTTTGATTTGTATAACGGTTTTCTTCAATATATTTTTTCATCTTCTGAAGATTCCCCTCATCGCTAATTACACTGGCAATAGCTATGGCAATCTCCTCTACATCCCCATATGTTATCAATCCATTTAAACCGTCTCGAAGTTGTTCTGCTGCTGCTGCAAAATTTGTTGTAATAACAGGCGTTTCTAATATTAAAGCCTCTCCCACTACCATCGGATAGCCTTCATATGCTGAAGTTAATATAAGGACATCACTTTGTTTAATAAACGGATATGGATTATGACATTCGCCAACAAACTCTATTACATCTGCCACACCTAATTGTAGTGCTAATTTTTGATTATGATGTAGGTCTGGTCCATCGCCTATAATTCGCCAATAGAATCGCTGGCTAGAGCGCTCTTTCAACAGTTTACAAATATACGGAATGAGGTCGAACCTTTTCGTCGCATTATCCATTCTTCCAACTGATAATAAATCTATTGGACCTTTGTCAAATGGCGTAAACTGTGTTGCCATCTCCTTTATTTCTGCTATAGGAAAAAAATTGTAGATAACTTGTACTTTCAGTTGATATTGAGGAAGAAATTGCTGTAATTTTTGCTTACAGGCTTCTGAAACACAAATTAATCTATCAAAATTTTGATAGGTTTTCACACAACTTTTATAACTGAAGTTTGCTCGTAGTGGATCGGTATGTATCCAGGCAAACTTTTTATCCGCCTTGACAAATTTATCTACAAATAAATTCGTTCCTTGATTAAAATAACTATTCGGTGCGTCATTAAAATAAGAAATGGCAATATGATACTGTTTATAATGGCGATGCCTCTTAAAAAGCAGTGCATAAAAATGGTTAGAGCCAATTAATCTTACAATGACCATACATACTATTCGAAGAATGATATGCCAGAAGTTTTTGCTCTGTTTCACTTTATAAAATGGCGTGGCAATGAGCTGCAACAATAAGCCTCCAACATATACATGTACATTCGGAGGGATGTCTTTTAGGAGTTCACCTTTGCCGAATGTAAACACATCGATCTCAAACTGCTCTTCAACACTCATTTCCTTTAGCGTATTAATTAAAGCCTTTTGAATACCACCCATCTGAAAATTTTGCGCAACAAATAAAATTTTCATAGCGTTGAAAATCCCCCTAGCAGTCTTTGAAGTTAAGCTATGACTTTAATTTTTATAAATTGTTATATAAGGTAATAATGCGCTTCTCCATCTCACGCCAACTATATTGTTCCTCGTATAATAGCTTCATTTTGCGTGCTATTTCAGGCCATTCTTTTTTACGCTCAATGAGCTTCTCAATAGCTTTTTGGAGACTCTCTTGATTAAAATCGATTAGCTCACCTATATTATTTTCTGCCACTACTTCAGACATTCCCGTGTTTTTCACCATAATTAATGGTTTGCCAAGCATAAGCGCCTCATAAAATTTATTTGGTGCTGCGTAATAATGATTGGATACTTCCGGATCATAAATGGCGGTCATAATGTCACAACTTTTTTCTAATGCTAGCGTTTTTTCATAGGGGATTTTTCCGTAAAATACAATGTTGTCAAATTGGTGTGCTATCTGTGCTAATTCGTCGGCAAGCTTCCCGAATCCACCAATATGTAATTCATATTTTGGATTATTTTTTACGATATCTACTAGTTCGCTAATGAGTCTTTTATTTGCCAGAATACCAATATAGGCAATTTTTACTCTTTCTTGATTTAAATTTAAATGATCATTTAAATGCACATGGAGCGGAGTATTGTAAATCACTTCTACTTTTTTTGGACTTGCTTTAGCAATTTGACCTCTTCGCTTTTCAGTACAAATAATGACTGCATCCACGCTATTTAAAAGTGCAATATCTATTTGTTCAACTATTTTCCCAATAATGACTGGTCCATGAAAGGGTGCAGTGACCGAATCGAACATATCATAAATGATTTTTTTCCGAAGGATTTTCCCACAAATCGTACCTACAAGTGCTGTATCGAAATCACAAGCATGGATAATATCATACGCATTTTTATTTTGAAATAGCCATCGGAATAGCTTTAATTGAAATCGTATAAGCGGGAAAAAATTCTTTTTAAATCCTCCACCGAAAGTAGCAGGGATGCCAAATCTTGTGATTTTAATGGCATGAGAGCGTTTTAAAAACTGCACTCTTGCTTTATATTTATTATCTCTGTCCCAAGCTAAAATTTGGACATGCCAATTATGTTCCATAAGGCTGTCCACTTCTTTTTCAACTCTTGGATCTGGAGAAATTGGATTGCTTCGCATAAAAACAACTCTCATCCCACACTGTCCCCCTATATGTTTAATTCCATCATTTTTATGGCGCTTCGCTTCTACGGTCATCTTGCTTCGTCATTTCTTCATCGACCCAAATAACTTCCAACTTTTTTTGCTGAAATTATTTTCGGGTTCATAAACTATAAAAGGTTGATTGTTGATAATTCGCGCATTATTTTCTAAAAAAATATCTACTGCATCCAATTGTTTTTGTTTCTCCAAAAATTGAAGTCCTTTCTCAAATAAAAATGGACGTGACTTGATGTTATGCACATCGGACCCATATGTATGGACAAGGTTTGACCGAACTAATTTTAAGGAAAACTGTTGAATGGACTTACCAAACTTACCGGCTAAACTCCCTGCAGTGATTTGTGCAAGTGCCCCCTCCCGTATAAGTTGCTCCAATATACTCGGATTTTTTGCAATAGCAGCATTTAGTTCTGGATGTGCAATAATAGGTGTTATACCTGCTGTCAATAAGTTGTAAATGATGGTGCTTATATATGGTGGGATAAAACTTGAAGGAAGCTCTACTAACATATAATTCGATTGCGCTAATGTATGTAGCTGTCCTTTTTCATGCAGTTCAACTATATTACCTGCCAATCTCACCTCATGTCCTGGGTAAAGTGTTAATGGCAATTTACGCCTGTTAATTTCCTGTTGTAATTGAGCAATTTGTTCACTTACTATATGGCACTGGACATGGTAACGAGGGTGCAGTGCATGTGATGTAGAAATAAGTGCTGTAATACCTTCTACTACAGCTTGTTCAAATAATCGAAAAGTCTCCTCCATTGTTTCAGGACCATCATCGACATTCACTAAAATATGGCTGTGTATGTCTATCAATACGATTCACTTCCCTATTTATGCACATTTTACTTATGATAATATTGATCATAATATTCACCGACTGGTATTTTATAATTGTTTAAAACTACACCTAATATATTAGCCTTTGATGCCTCTAAACTACTTTTCGCTTTTAATACACTCGCATTTTCCACCGCACCGCTATTGACGATTAACAATGTCCCATTACATTTATTAGATAAAATTTGCGCATCCGTTACAGATAACAGTGGTGGCGCATCAAAAATAATCATGTCAAAATCATTAATAAGTTGCCTGATTACACTATCCATAGCTTTGGAGGATAGTAATTCAGCCGGATTAGGCGGAATCGGTCCACTCGTCAAAACAAATAGATTGGGAATGTCTGTACTATTTAACACATCTGACAGGTCATATTGTTTAGTTAATAAATTGGACAGACCCCTCAAATTTTGTAATTGAAACGTATAATGCATTGTCGGTTTACGTAAATCGGCATCGACAATACATATTTTTTTCCCTTCTTGTGCAAATACAACGCCCAAATTAGCCACATTCGTAGATTTCCCTTCTCCTGGCGTGGCTGAAGTCACTAAGATTGTTTTAATTTCTTGATCTGGCATCGCGAAAGTAATATTTGTTCGTATTGTACGAAATTGCTCTGAGACAAAAGAATGGCTGTTACTAACCGTTACAAGCTTTCTCCCCATTTTTTTCAGCTTTTTTTTATTCGCTCTCTTTTCTTGATACACCGCTTCGCCCTCCTTATGTTGTGGGATACTATAATTTTAGGTAGCATCGTTAATTTTGCTGATGATGCCAATAATCGGCAACCCAATCTTTTCTTCAACATCTTGCTCTGTTTTAACTTTTGTGTCGAAGCATTCTACCAATAAGGCAATGGCGGCACTTACTATAAATCCAATTATTGTTGCTGCCGCAATATAGAAAGTTTTATTTGGAGCAACAGGCTCTGGCTTGTCGTCTAATTTTGCAACTGACAAAATATTAATGTTGTCGATCGTCATTAACACTTGAATCTCTTCTTGAAATACCTCCGCTACCGTATTGGCAATATTAACTGCCATGGCAGGCTTTTGATCACGCACTGCAATATTGACAACTTGAGAATTACTAGCGTTCGATACGGTTATTTTTTCCTTTAATTTTTCAGGTGTGCTCGTTAAATTGAGTTGACTAATAACATTCGATAAGATTGCAGGGCTTTGTATGATGACATTATACGTATTAATCAACCGCAGATCGGTTTCCATTTGCTGAACACCTAAGGGAGATTGAGCGGTGTTTTTTTGATTTATTAAAAGCTGTGTTTCTGCCTCATAGGTAGGCTTAATAATAAAGAAACTTAGAAACGCTGTGATTAATGCTAGGAAGAGTGCAAAACTCATAATATAAAGCAATTGCTTTCGTACTATTTTCAATGCATCATACAATGTGATTGTTTCTCGCAACAACCTTCCCCCTCGACATAACATATGCTGGCTAGTCTATATCCCGTTGTTTTCACTAGGTTTTTTTTCAAAAAGTTTTATGGCCTATTATATTATCGCTAACAGCCTTTTATTCATATTGGAGTAAGAGGATACTCATGCCATAACCAGCTACGTTGAACGGATGATTGACTAGGGTGAACGACAAAAAGTGTTAGATTGACTGCCATCAATCTAACACTTTTATCTACGGCTGCATTGCTTACATTTTGTAAAGAAGTTCCCCCCCGCTCTTATCTCTTTAAGAGGGAATTAGTTTATATTGCTATCATCCATTAATATAAAAAAGGACCCCCCTTGACTAAAGTCAAGAGGAGCCTTCTCATGTATTATTTAGCATACTCCACTGCACGTGTTTCACGGATAACGGTTACTTTAATATGCCCTGGATAATCTAGTTCTTCTTCAATACGCTTACGAATATCACGTGCAAGTCGATGTGATGCTAAGTCATCAATTTTTTCGGGTTGAACGATAATTCGGATTTCACGACCTGCTTGGATCGCATATGATTTTTCTACGCCATCATAGCTTTCAGAAATCTCTTCTAATTTTTCAAGTCTGCGAATATAGTTTTCCAGAGTCTCACTTCGAGCACCTGGGCGAGCTGCTGATAAAGCGTCTGCCGCAGCTACTAATACCGCAATAACAGATGTTGCTTCAGTATCACCGTGGTGAGAAGCAATACTGTTAATTACAACAGGATGTTCTTTATATTTCGTAGCTAATTCCACGCCAATTTCAACATGGCTTCCTTCAACTTCGTGGTCGATTGCTTTCCCTATATCATGCAATAAACCTGCACGACGAGCTAATGCTACATCTTCACCAAGCTCAGCAGCTAGTAAGCCTGCTAAATGCGCAACCTCCACTGAATGTTTTAGAACGTTTTGACCGTAGCTTGTACGATACTTCATGCGACCTAAAATTTTCATTAAATCTGGATGTAGATTGTGGATACCGATTTCAAATGTCGTTTGTTCCCCTGTTTCACGAATTTGTTCATCAACCTCACGGCGAGATTTTTCAACCATTTCTTCGATGCGAGCAGGGTGAATACGCCCATCCTGTACCAGCTTTTCAAGTGCAAGTCGAGCCGTTTCCCGACGAATTGGATCAAATCCAGATAAAATTACCGCTTCTGGTGTATCATCAATGATCAAATCGATACCTGTTAACGTTTCAAGCGTACGGATATTTCGACCTTCCCTACCAATAATACGACCTTTCATTTCATCATTTGGCAAGTTTACAACGGAGACTGTCGTTTCTGCTACATGGTCTGCAGCAAAGCGTTGTAACGCCAGTGATAAAATTTCACGTGCTTTTTTATCAGATTCTTCTTTCACACGCATTTCAGATTCCTTCGTCATGACAGCAATATCAGTTGCTAGCTCTTTCTCTACTTCACTTAAGATAATAGCTTTGGCTTCATCTCTTGTTAAAGCAGAAATGCGCTCTAGTTCTGTTTTTTGCGTTACAACGAGCTCGTCCACTTTGCTCTCCATCTGTTCAATATGCTGTTGTCTTTCAGCTAGAGCCTGTTCCTTACGCTCCAAGCCGGCTTCTCTCTTATTTAGAGCATCATCCTTGCGATCAAGATTTTCTTCTCTTTGCAATAAACGGTTCTCTTGTTTTTGAAGTTCTAAACGACGGTCACGAATGTCATTTTCTGCTTCAGTTCGAAATTTGTGAGTTTCATCTTTGGCTTCAAGTAGTGCTTCTTTCTTTAATGCCTCCGCTTCTCGTTTTCCTTCTTCAACGATTGTTTCAGCGACATGTTTAGCACCAGTGATTTTTGAGTCATTCACTTTTTTCATGTAGATATAGCTAACAGCGGCACCAACGATGAGTCCAAGCAAAGCGGAGATGATAGTAATTCCATCCATATGAACACCTCCTCTTGCTATTTGGGTAATACAGTTTCAGTCGGCGCATACAAAAAATGTACTGCCTATTTTAAAGTCATAATTCAGAAATTATACATATTTAATTGTATAGCTAGCCTCAGGCTCTGTCAAGGATAGACGGGCATCTGTTCGCCTATCGACAAGAAAAAAAGTAAGTCATATCCATATGATGTATTTATTAACTACTACTTTTGAGCTAGAAAAAAGACCTTCTAAGTTTAAAATTCTGTTAATTCAGTACAAAGGATATAATACAATTATTACCACAATTACCGGCATCTTAACACCATTTTTTGTACTTTCTTTGACAGAATAAATATTTGTCCTATTTATAACCATCCTAACAATACTACTTTGAAATTTAAAGTTATCATATTCACTATACTTTAGCAGACTATCAATACAAAACATTCTATGACACTAACAATGAAGACGAAAAAATCGAGCTCACTCTGTTAGATGCGTACTGTTTTTTAATTACAGAAAAAAAGACTGGAGACATACTCGATAAATTTGAGTTGGCTCCAGTCATTATCATTCTCACTTCTTTAAAGCGGGAACGTTGTGTCATTATTTTTCATCTTCAAGAAGAAGCATTAGCTCTTCATCCATTTCCTCATCATCATGTGCAGCAATTGTATACGATTGTGCGGCGATGCCGTAAGAAGAACGGATTTTATTTGCAATTTCTTCTAAAACAGCAGGATTTTCTTTTAAATATTGTTTTGCGTTTTCACGTCCTTGACCTAGACGCTCATCGCCATAGGCATACCAAGATCCACTTTTTTGAACGATATCTAATTCTACACCTAAATCGACCGTTTCGCCCTCTTTTGAGATCCCTTCACCATACATAATATCAACTTCAGCTGTACGGAATGGTGGTGCCACTTTATTTTTGACAATTTTAATTTTCGTACGGTTACCCATAATATCATTACCTTGTTTGATTGCTTCTGCGCGACGTACTTCTAAACGTACTGAGCTATAGAATTTTAGCGCACGACCACCAGGCGTTGTTTCCGGATTACCGAACATTACACCAATTTTTTCACGAATTTGGTTAATGAAAATAGCAATTGTTTTAGACTTATTGATAGCCCCTGATAGCTTACGTAATGCTTGAGACATTAAACGCGCTTGTAAACCAACGTGAGAGTCACCCATATCGCCTTCGATTTCAGCTTTTGGTACTAGTGCTGCAACAGAGTCAATAACGATAATATCAATCGCGCCACTACGTACTAATGCTTCTGCAATTTCAAGCGCCTGCTCACCAGTGTCTGGTTGTGATAATAATAGTTCATCAATATTTACACCTAATTTTTGAGCGTAAATTGGATCTAACGCGTGCTCAGCATCGATAAATGCTGCTTGTCCACCCTTTGCTTGTACTTCTGCAATGGCATGTAGCGCAACTGTCGTTTTACCTGATGATTCTGGACCATATACTTCAATAATACGGCCACGTGGATAGCCACCAACGCCTAATGCTGCATCAAGTGCTAGCGAACCACTAGAAGATGTAGCAATTTCTAAATCTGTTTTTTCGCCTAGCTTCATGATAGAGCCTTTACCGAAATTCTTTTCAATTTGTTTTAACGCCTGTTCTAAGGCTGCTTTACGATCACTCATTATTTTTCCTCCTTTGAAACTGTTCACTGTTTTTGTCTATCTCTACTATACTTGTTTTTTTGAGAAGACGCAAGAAAAAAGCGAACATTTATTCTGTTTTACTGCAAAATAAAAATTTGGATAAGTCTTTCCTACCCAAATTCCCATTTTTAACTATAGTTAAGCAAACTAAAAGCGTTTCTTATATCCTCGATCTTCTAATTGCTGCATTAAATAATGCAATGTAAATTTAACCGCACGTAAACGGTTGGTGTTGCGCATACCAGATAAATGCAATAAATACGTTATTGGCTCTTCGTCACCTATTGCAATACCAATCCATACTGTGCCGACAGGTTGATGGTCATGTGCTGTAGGACCAGCCGCACCGGTTAAACCAATACCGATAGATGTACCAAATTTTTCACGTACCGCGCTAGCCATTGCTGCAGCGCATTCACTGCTTACAATACCGTGTTTATCTAATAATTGTTGCGGGATACCAAGATGCTTTACTTTGGCATCTTCCGTATAGGTTACAACGCCACCTATAAGCACGCTTCCTACGCCAGGAATCTCGGCAAGCTCTGATTGAAATAAGCCTGCTGTTAAACTTTCTGCCGCTGAAATCGTTAAATTATTGTCTTGCAGCATCTCTACTGTTTTCGAAGCAAGTGAATCATCATTTATGCCATATTGGAAGTCGCCAACAATTGCGCGAATCTCTGCAACTTTTGCATGAATAAGCTGTTGGGCTTCCTGCTCTGATTGTGCTTTTGCTGTGACACGTAAAGTTACTTCTCCATCAGCCGCTAATGGTGCAACTGTTGGATTAGTTTGTGTATCTAAAATATCTTGCACACGTACTTCTAACTCCGCTTCTCCAATGCCATAAAAACGCATAACATGAGATACGATGACACCGCCATCATTTAGCATTGTGCCAAGCTTTGGCTTCGCTTCAAATTGGAACATCGGCTCCAATTCTTTTGGCGGTCCTGGGAGCAATATGTAGGTATGCTGATCCTTTGTCAAAATCATCCCTGGTGCCATACCATGATGATTTGCGAGCACCTCGCTACCTGCTAAAACAAGCGCTTGCTTGCGATTATTGTCCGTCATTGCGATACCACGTTTAGCAAAAAATTGCTCAATGTAGGTCAATGCAACTTGATCAATAACAAGATCCAAACCAAGATGACGAGCAATGGTTTCTTTTGTCAAATCATCTTTAGTAGGTCCTAAACCACCTGAAAAAATGATAAGGTCTGCGCGAGATTCCGCTATGCTAATGGCTTCTTCTAAGCGCTTGGCATTATCGCCAACAACTGTATGATAAAACACATTAATACCTAACTCAGAAAGCTGATTGGAAATAAACTTTGCATTTGTATTTGAGATTTGTCCAAGTAATAACTCTGAGCCGACTGCAAGGATTTCAGCATTCATAATCCACAAGACCTTTCTTATTTAGATTCAAGCAATACACGACGATTTAGATAGAAATAATCCCATCCAGACCATAATGTAAAGAACAATGCAATATAAAGCATAATTGTATCGAATGGAATACCGAAAATCACAAAAATTGTATTGTGTAAAAGGGCTGCTGCAATAGCAACAATTTGTGCCCATGTTTTAATTTTGCCAAGCTGATTCGCAGCTACGACTTCTCCACCGCCTGCAAGAATTAAACGTAAACCCGTTACCGCAAATTCACGGCTTATAATCACAATAATTATCCATGCAGGTGCCATATCAAGCTCTACCATTAAAATAAATGCTGCAGAGACAAGTAATTTGTCCGCTAATGGATCTAAAAATTTACCAAACGTCGTTACAAGGTTATACTTTCTCGCATAGTAACCATCTACCCAGTCCGTTGTTGATGCAATAATAAATATAAGAGCTCCTACAAAATGATGCACTGGCATTTCTGCACTAAATAATGTCATTGTTCCCCAGCCGAAATCAAACATCATAACAATGACAAAAAACGGAATAAGTAAGATACGTGAGATGGTAATTTTATTTGGAATGTTCATTTTTCTAACACCTTTCATGATGAAAGAAAGTAGTCATCCTAAGATGACTACTGTTCTTTATTGAAATTGACGACAATATTTTGCGTTACGATTTGCTGCGCGTACGTTAAAAGTTCGTCATTAATATACACCTTAGCTTGTGTTGAATTACCTAAGCGGATACGTGCATAGCTTTGTGCTGTTGCATCAAACTCTACCACTTCACCAGCGTTATAGACACGCGTTTCAGCTAGTAATTCTTGTTGCTGTTGGTCTCGAATACCAATAAATGTTGGACCAGATACTTCAATACGAATTTTAAACGTATCAGTACCTGTTAAAGAATAAGATGTTGTAGCCCCATCTGCTTCGATTGTACCTGCTGAAATCGTTTGCTTAACCTCATCAGTCTTACTATCATCTTTACTTTCATCTGGTGTTACATCGTCTTTCTGGTCTTTATTTGCATTCGCTTGCGCTTTTTTATCTTCTTCTTCTTTGTCTTTCTCATTATCGATTGGTTTTGGTTTTTTATCGTACTCCATTACTGGTGGTGCATCATTACTTTCACCCGTTCCTGAGTTGCTTTTAGATTGAAATAAAACCCAAATAGCCACGATAATAACGATAATAAATAAAGCAACAATGACTTTCGGCATAGCCTCCATCATTTTATTCGAAGGGGTTTTTGACACCTTTCTTCTTGTTGAAGTTTGAGTCAACGATTGGCTAACTTGGTCGTTCGGTGTCCCTGGCAATTCGTTTTTATAAGTCTCTAAAATTTCCTCTGGATTTAAGCCAACAGCCTCTGCATATTGTTTAATAAAAGCTCGTACATAAAACGAACCTGGCATAATGGAATAATTGCCTTCTTCAATACCTACTAAATAACGTTTTTGAATTTTTGTTATTTCTTGTAAATCGTCTAAGCTGTAGCCTTTAGACAGTCTCGCCTCTTTCAGTCGAGTCCCTAATTCCGCCACTAATAACACCTACTTTAATATCAAATTAAAAATTAAATCCTCCGAATGAATCGGATTCGGACATCATATGATTTTTTTCCATTATTTCATAAGTAATTTCTTCATCAGGGTGATGACGTAGTTCAATGATATAATCAAAATCCTCAATCTTATATTCAGAATGCTGAACAAACATATCAGGATGCTCTACTACTTTAATAGAAGGCATATTCATCATTTCACGCACTAGTTGCAAATGTCGCTCATCCGAAGATCGACGTGTCACAATCCCGTCCAAAATAAAAATATTATTGTCACTGAATTCATCGCCGGCGAGCTTATTACGAATAGTTTGCTTAATCATTGTAGATGATAAAAAAATCCACTTTTTATTGGCACAAACACTTGCTGCAACAATTGACTCTGTTTTACCAACACGAGGCATCCCACGTATTCCAATTAGCTTATGACCTTCCTTTTTAAAAAGCTCTGCCATAAAATCCACTAAAATACCAAGTTCATCTCGCACGAAGCGGAAGGTATTCTTTTCATCTGCATCACGAGGAATATAATGACCATGCCTGATAGCTAATCGATCACGAAGTTTAGGTTGTCGAAATTTAGTCACGTGGATATGTTCCATTGTCGAAACAATTGTACGAAAACGTTCAATTGCTTCATCGTTGTCTGTATGCACTAACATACCACGCCGATCTTCATCGACACCGTTAATTGATATAATATTGACACGAAGCATCCCTAAAAGTGAAGCAATATCTCCTAATAATCCAGGGCGATTCACCTGAATCTCATATTCAAAGTACCAATCGCTCAAACACACTCGTTCCCTTCCTATTAGTTAACGTAAAAAATCTTTTATAAGTTCCATCATAGCTGATTTTTTATGTAATGGAAAGTTAGAATACATGGAATTAACGCGTTATTTTTAAATTCTTTCTAATTTTTTTTGTACTATTGAAAATAGACTTACATACGTTCCCTTTTCTATGCAATTATCGCTTTTTAATATAGAAAAAAGAGGAGAGTAGCTCTCCTCTTTTTTTATTGTACATGTTTATTTTGCACAAGTTTTACGACACAATTCGCTAATGCATGTTTTTCATCATCAGAGGCAACGCCCCATAAATCCGACAGCACTCGCTCTTGTTCATTTTTAGGATCGACATTGTTCGCTAAATATTCGCCGATTTGGACAGCAGCCTGTTGAATCATTTTCTTTGGCATACCACTTGATTCAGCTTGCATAACGTTTTGTCCTAAAAAAGATGTCCATTTTTGCCAGTTTTCTAAAATGGTCATATGTTTCCTCCTCCTTTACACATGTAGTATGTGCAAAAAGAAATTTTATATGTACCAGCCACCGTTCAATCGAATAATTTGTCCTGTGACATAATCTGCTTTACCTGAAAGATAAAAACGGACCATTTCTGCAACATCCGATGTTTGTCCGACAGCTCCTAATGGAATATCGTCTAAAATATATTGCAGCTCTTCATCACTTAAATGATTATTCATCGAAGTATTAATAAAACCTGGCGCAATCGCATTGACACGAATGCGAGATAATGCAGCCTCTTTAGCGTAGGACTTAACAAAAGCATGCTGAGCACCTTTTACTGTAGCATATAGCGCTTCTCCTGCCGAACCTGCTTCACCCCAAATGGAGCCAATAAATAACACATAGCTTACATCATGGCTACGTAGTTTGGCAGATAATAAAGCAGTTAAATGCATAGGATTTTGCACATGCACACGCCAAAGTACATCCATATCCTCTAGTGTGGTATCTTCCAGCAATGCATAATGTGCTTGGCCATTAGCAAAGACAATGGCCTGCACACTAAAAATTTGAGTGGCCAATTGTTGCGCCGCTGTTATTGTTGTAAAATCTGCCTGGACACGCATAAATTCCTGTGTAGGAAAATCCCGCGCTAGCGTATTGCATAACGTTTGAGCCATATGCTCATTGTTTGAATAATGCACATAGAGAGACCAGCCGTCTTGTGCCAAGCTTTGGCAAATAGCACGACCGATCTCACCCGATGCACCTAATATAAGGGCAAACTTTTTCACTAGACGCCCTTCTCTGTCGGTAAAACTTTAAATACGGTTTGTTGAGACTCACCTTGTATAGACGTAAACGCTGTTGTTAAATCTTCAATTGTTAATTCTTCTAAAACTGGCACCACATCAAATAAATTCATGTCATTAAATGAATAACGAGTAAATTGGTTGGCAATAAATTCGATTGAATTTAATGCTCGTAAGAAGAAGCCAATTTTTTTACGCTTAATACGTTCTAAGTCTGCACTTTCAAAATGTGCGCCTTTTTCAAATTTTTGCAACTCCGCTTTAATCGCTTTTTCCAATTCATCAGGTTGAGTTGAATCAGAGCCAATCAACGCAAAGCCAAACCCTTTTTCTAGCGTAAAGTCAAAGGCATAGGATTCATCGATCAAGCCTTCATCATAAACGCGCTCATAAAAGCTAGAAGTGCGCCCAAAAATTAACTCTAACGCAATTTGTACTGACAGCTCATGCTTTAGCATTTCACGACCAGATAAATTTGTGTCTTTCGCCTTTAAACCAATGTAGACCTTTGGTTTTTGCACATCCATATTCAATGTACGCTCTTTAATGGCAACTTCTGTTGGTTCTTCATCAAAGAAACGCTCAATTGGTGTTGGCTCAGGGAACTCTTTTTTACCTTGATTTTCGCGAATGAATGCCATCATCTCTTGGGGATCAACAGCACCAATGGCAAATAGCAACATATTAGATGGATGATAAAACGTGTTGTAGCATGTATACAAATGATCTGCTGTAATACCATCAATGGATTCAATTGTTCCTGCAATATCAATTTTCACTGGGTGATGATGATACATATTTTCAATCGTGCCAAAGTAAAGGCGCCAATCAGGTTGGTCATCATACATCGTAATTTCCTGACCAATAATACCTTTTTCCTTATTGACTGTCGCTTCTGTAAAGTATGGCTCTTGAACGAAATTTAATAATGTTTCTGTGCTTTTATAAATATTATCTGTCGAAGAAAATAAATAGGCTGTGCGCGTGAAAGAAGTAAAAGCATTAGCGGATGCACCATATTCGCTAAATTTTTGGAACACGTCGCCATCTTCTTTTTCAAACATTTTATGCTCTAAAAAGTGCGCGATGCCATCTGGTACTGTAATACTTTCCGATTCACCAAGCGGTACAAATGTACGATCAACCGAGCCATACTTCGTCGTGAATGTCACAAACGTTTTAGAAAATCCTTTTTTCGGTAAAATATAGACATCTAAGCCGTTCTCTAATTTTTCATAGTAAAGTGTTTCGTCTAATTGTTTAAATTCAATTGTTTTCATTGTGCGGTTTGCTCCTTTCCACTTAAGAAATAGACCGCTTCTAACTGCACTTGCTTCGCCATTTCGACCACATCTGCTTTCGTAACAGCTTGCCATTTCGTTGCCCATGCTTCAACCGAGAATTCCTCTGGTAAGTCTTTATATTGGTCAAAGATTTCAATTTGACCACGTGCAGAATCAAGCGATTCTTTTAGTTGATTTGTCAGCATCGCCTTTGTTTGGTCTAATTCTAAATCTGTAATATCTCCTGCTTGCATTACAGCCAATTGTTCTTTTATCAGATTGAGTGCCTTTTCTTCATTTTTCGCCTCGATACCTGATACGACAAATAACAACCCATAATGGGAAGCATAAGAACTAGAAGCGTAGTACGCCAAGCTTTCTTTTTCGCGAACATTCATAAATAATTTGGCATGCGGATAACCTCCGAAAATGCCATTAAAGATTTGCATTTTAGGGAAATCTGCATCGCCAAATCGCACTGGCGTACTAAAGCCAATATGCAGCTTTCCTTGCTTCATGTCTTGTTGTTCACGAACATAATCATTTTGAGGATGTTTTTGCGGCAATACAGCTGGAATTTCCTCAGCAATACGATCCTTAAATGGTAGTGTCTGTTTTAATTTTGCAACAAGCTCATCTTCATTGATGTCACCCGCAACATAAATATCGATTTTGTCGTTTGTCAGCATTGATTCGTACGCAGCGAATAAAGAAGCTGGTGTAATATTTTCAATGTCTTCGACTGTTCCATTTGCCGAAATAGAAGCAGGCTCATTTGGACGTAATATTTCTTGTAGACGCATCTGTGCAAAACGAGATTTATCGTCAAAAATAGATTCAATACGTTGGATGACCATTTTCTTTTCGCGTTCTACAATGGATTCTTTAAAGACACCATTTTCTAGATTTGGCTCAAAAATAGCCGTATGCATAATGCCTAGCACTTCATTTAAGACACTTGCATTAGCCAAATATTGATCATTTACGGTTTCAACATTCATCAATACCGTATGCTCATTACCACGCTTCGATGTATCAAAATACAACACTGTACCGTATAAGTCATCTAAAAAACTACGAAAAGCAGCAGTTGTTGTATATTTTGCATTGCTATGTTGCAATACATTTGTTAACACCGTACGTTCAGACGCACATTTGGCTGTTAAAGCTCTTCTCCATTTAATCGAAAAATTTACTGTTTTAAATTGGGTCGTTTGTCGGATATGCAAATTGACACCTTTTGCAAAAGGTATTGTTTTAAACATATGAAACCCTCCTATCTTTCTTAATATAACAATGTACTACAAATACTATACATGTCTATTGTCTATAATTGCAAAAAGAATCCAAAGTATGTATGGGAAAAGTGTAAATGAGCTTGTCAATTGTTACCTGTATAAGGCAAAAGACTGGGCTTGTTTGCCCAGTCTTTTGTTTACTCGCTTCATTTCTTCCGACTTTGTCCAGTAATTCAACGAATAAACATGTTGCCTGAAACTTATCGTTTGCCTTTAATATATGGTTGACCACTTGCTTTTGGTGCATTTGCTTTACCGATAAATCCTGCTAACGCCAAGATCGTTAGGACATAAGGTAAAATTTGCAAATACACTGCTGGAATATCTTGCACATACGGAATTTGGTTCCCTGCAATACTTAATGTTTGCGCTAAACCAAAGAATAATGCTGCTCCAAGTGCACCGATTGGATGCCATTTACCAAAGATCATTGCAGCAAGTGCCATAAACCCTTGACCAGCAATTGTTGCATGTGAGAAATTACCTGTAATTGTTTGCGCATATACCGCACCACCAAGACCACCAAGTGCTCCTGAAATAACAACAGCAATATAACGCATTTTATTCACTTTTACACCCATCGTATCTGCAGCCATTGGGTGTTCCCCTACTGCACGTAGACGTAATCCAAAAGGTGTTTTATAAATAATAAACCATGCGCCAATGGCTACAGCAAAGGCTAAAATTGATGTACTGTAGACATTATGGAATAATAATGGTCCAAAGAACGGAATATCCTCTAAATAAGGAATTGCAAAGCGACGAATCGATTCGTCAATCATATCTGTTTGACCTTTATCATAAAACAATTTCACTAAGAATACAGTAGCAGCTAAACCAAGTAAGTTAATGGCTACCCCTGATACCGTTTGATCGGCACGGAAAGAGATCGCCGCAACTGCATGTAGTAGGGAGAAAATGCCCCCCACAATAACCGCAGCCAGCATAGCTACCCATACCGTTGCAGAACCTAATTGTGGTGCATACTCTAAATTGACAACAATACCAACAAACGCGCCGACAATCATTAAACCTTCTAGCCCAATGTTTACAACACCTGAACGTTCAGAGAAGACACCACCGATTGCAGTAAAAATTAACGGTGTCGCATAAAGAATCGCAGAAGGGATGATGAAATATAACATTTCTAAAAAGCTCATGTTATTGTCCCTCCTTTTTCTTACTTAACTTTTGTAATCCAACTCGAATAATGTAACCAGACGCTACAAAGAAGATAATTAACGCAATAATAATTGATACAATTTCCTCTGGAATACCTGCAGCATTCGGCATGTTAAGTGCACCGTATTTTAATGAGCCAAATAATGAAGCTCCGAATACTACGCCAAGTGGTGTATTGGCACCAAGTAAGGCAACGGCAATACCGTCAAAACCAATTCCTGTCCAGCCAGCTTTAATCGATGCATTTTGGAACGTACCAAGCGCCTCCATCGCACCACCAAGACCAGCGAACATACCTGAAATTGTCATAGCTAAAATAACATTTTTATTAACGCTCATACCAGCGTATTGTGCCGCATTATGGTTAAAGCCAACAGCTTTTAACTCATAACCACGTGTCGTTTTTTCTAAAATGAACCACATAACAACAACCATTAGTAGTGCAATGAGGATCCCATAGTGAAGACTTGAGTTGTCTGTAAGCTCTCTTAAAAACGGAGAACGTAATGAAGCGGATTCATGAACGCGTTCTGTTTTAAAGCTACCATCTGACAATTTTTTAATAACAGCGTTCGCAATATAAAGCGCTGTATAGTTTAACATAATTGTCGCAATTACTTCATGCACTTTAAATTTCGCTTTTAAGAAACCTGCAATAAAGGCCCAGAATGCACCAGCTGCTGCTGCGGCTAGTAATGCCAATGGTAAGTGAATAATTTTTGGTAAATCAAATGCATAGCCTACCCATGCAGCCGCTAGCCAACCTAAAATTAATTGTCCTTCAACACCGATGTTGAATAAACCTGTACGGAAGGCAAATGCTACCGCAAGACCCGCCAAAATATAAGGTGTAATTTGACGTATTGTGTTCCCTATTGAATATGAATCTCCAAAAATACCTGTCCAAAGTGCACTATATCCTAGAATTGGATCATAGCCGCTGACTACCATCACGATAGCACCTACAATTAAACCGATAATAATAGAGATGATAGGAACGAGTATATTAATGACACGATTTGACATTAGTCGTTCCCCTCCTTCGCTATATTTGTGCTCTTTTTACTTTGCCCTGCCATTAATAGACCAAGCTCTTGCTCTGTTGTTGCTTTTGGATTTAACTCGTCCACGATTTGCCCATCATAAATAACAGCGATACGATCTGAAACATTCATGACTTCGTCTAATTCGAATGAAATTAACAATACAGCTTTGCCTTTATCGCGCTGCTCGATTAATCGAGAGTGAATAAATTCAATAGCCCCAACGTCAAGTCCACGTGTTGGCAATGCCGCGATCAATAGGTCTGGATTACGGTCAATTTCACGACCAATAATCGCCTTTTGTTGGTTACCACCTGATAGTGCTCGTGCAGGTGTCATTTCGCCATTACCTGTACGTACGTCATATTCATTAATAATCTGATTTGCTTTTTCTGATACTTTTTTATAGTCCATAATAAAGCCTTTAGCAATTGGTGCTTGGTAATATGTTTGTAGCGCAATATTGTGACCAATTGGGAAATCTAATACTAAACCATGCTTATGACGGTCTTGCGGGATATGCCCCACACCTTGTTCAGTAATTTTACGCGGTTTCATGTTCGTAACATCTTTGCCGTTAAACATTACTTTACCGCTTTTTACTTTACGTAAGCCTGTAATAGCCTCGATTAACTCAGATTGTCCATTGCCATCGATACCTGCAATACCAACAATTTCACCTTTACGTACATTAAGGTTAAGGCCTTTTACTTTATCGATATTTCGATAATCTGTTACGACTAAATTTTCAACTGTTAAAACTGCTTCAGTTGGTTTCGCTTCCGTTTTTTCTGTTTTAAACTCTACTTGACGACCAACCATTAATTCCGCTAAATGGTCTGGATTTGTTTCAGTCGTTACAACTGTTCCAATCCCTTCCCCTTTACGGATAATCGTTACACGGTCAGAAACATCCATAATTTCTTTCAGCTTATGTGTAATTAAGATAATCGATTTACCTTCAGCGATTAATCGACGCATAATTTGAATAAGCTCTGTAATTTCTTGCGGTGTTAAAGAGGCAGTCGGTTCATCGAAAATTAAAATTTCTGCACCGCGATATAGCGTTTTTAAAATCTCAACACGTTGTTGCATACCAACGGTAATGTCTTCGATTTTGGCATGAGGGTCAACATCTAAACCGTACTTTTCCGAAAGCGCTTGCACTTTTTTCGCAGCAGCTTTTATATTGACTACGCCCATTTTAGTAGGTTCTGAACCTAAAATAATGTTTTCTGTTACTGTAAAGTTTTCCACCAACATAAAGTGTTGATGCACCATGCCAATTCCCAAATCATTGGCAACATTCGGGTTTGTTATTTTAACAGCTTTCCCACGAACACGAATTTCTCCACCTTCTGGCTGATACAGACCAAAAAGAACGTTCATTAAAGTCGATTTACCAGCACCATTTTCCCCTAGTAGTGCATGGATTTCGCCTTTTTTTAGTTGGAGGGTGATGTTATTATTTGCTACAAATCCGCCAAATTCTTTGCGGATTCCAAGCATCTCAATCACGTATTCCAATATTGTCACTCCCTTATTAGGCATTTTTCTCTAAAACAATTGTACTCTAGTGTATTTCTACCTGCCTCTATTGCAATACAGCCAAAGTTTCGTTCTATTTAAAAGGATTGCGCTTTTAAATAAAAAACCCGTATTCAACTTTTACCTAAAGGTAGGGTAATTTAAATTAATACAGGAAAGGTCATCGTTAGAAACCTTTCTTCTATTAACTTGGTACCATCATTATCTTAAGCTTATGATAATATACTAATCTTATTTTAATATGGAAAAATAATATAAAAATAAAATATATCCAAACAGAGTATTAGAAATAGTCAAAATATAACGATAGATTGAAAAATCACCATAAGGGCGGTTGTAAAGCCCTTATGATGATTAAGAGATGAATTATTTTTCCACTTTTTCTGGAACTTTGATTTCACCGCTAGCAATTTTTTCTTTATATTCATCAATTACAGTTTGAACATCTGCTGGAATTGCACCACGAGAATCAGCAAGTTTAACACCGTCTTCAGCTAGACCGTAAACAACTGTTGTTCCGCCTGGGAATTCACCATTTTTCGCTTTGTTAGAAATATCTACAACTGCTTCATTAACACCTTTTAACATAGAAGTTAAAGTAACGTTTGTTTTGTCATCTACTTTACCTTCTTCGTATTGGTCAGCGTCAACACCGATTACCCATACGTTTGCATTAGGGTCTTTTGCTTTACGTTCTTTAGCTTCAGAGAATACACCATTACCAGTCGCACCAGCAGCGTGGAAAATAATATCTACGCCTGAAGAGTACATGCTGTTTGCAGTGATTTTACCAAGGTCCGCTTTGTCAAAAGCACCTGTGTACTTACGTTGAATTTCGATATCTGGGTTAACAGCTTTAGCACCAGCAACGAAACCAGCTTCAAAACGGTTGATTACTGGAATATCTACGCCACCTACGAATCCGATTTTACCTGATTGAGACATTTTAGCAGCAGCTACACCCGCTAAGAATGCACCTTCTTGCTCTTTGAAAAGAACAGAAACAACGTTATCATCTTTTACTTCAGCATCGATTAATGCGAAATGATTGTCTGGGTTTTCATTTGCTACTGCATCAATTGCATCAGCCATCATGAAACCAATACCGAATACTAAGTTAAAGTCACGACGGATTAAGTTGTTTAAGTTTGTTTCATAGTCAGCGTCAGAAGCTGATTGAAGGTAGTCATAGCCTTTACCTTTTTCAAGGTTGTGCTCTTCGCCGTAAGCTTTAACACCTTCCCATGCAGATTGGTTAAATGATTTGTCATCAACGCCACCTACGTCAGTAACCATACCTACTGAGAAAGTTTCCTCAGTGCTTTTGTCTCCTGATGCCGCATTGTCTTTTGCAGGTTTTTCTTCGTCCTTTGCACCACATGCACCTAAAATTGCACTTGCCGCTAAAACTGAAGATAATACTAAACCAAATTTACGTTTTTTCATTTTGTTAACCCCCCGAGGTATTGTAATTAGCAGGAAAATAATTTAGAAATGTTCTACACCCGTTTACGTACTACATGGAAGCTGAATTTATCAGCTCGGAAATAATTCTTTGAATACAACACTACTTGATCATTGTCATCGTAATGGAGCTGCTTCAATACTAAAAGAGCTGTTTCACGACCACAATTTAAAATCGGTGACGCTTGCTCATGATAGCCAACTGGATCAATAAAGGTCACAGCATAGGCTACGTGAATTTTCCCCGATTGCTCAAGTGCAGAGAAAAGTGAAACTTCTTTTTTGTCAACAAAGTCAGTAGGCAGGAAGCTGGCTGGTAATTTATCGATACAATAAACGACTGGCTCACCATCCGCTGTTCTGACACGTTCAATCGTGAGTATTTTATCTTCGCCATCACATTGGAAGCGTTTTAAATCTTCATCAGAAGGGATATTCTCCGTGGCCTTTAAAAACTTAGACCCCGGTTCCATTCCTGCCGTTTCGATCATAGAAGAAATACTTGATAAATGCTCGATGCCCGATGTAAATAAAGGCTTAGGGTTCACAAATGTGCCAACCCCGTGTCGACGCACGATCACATTTTCCTCTTCCAACAGTCGAAGCGCCTCTCTAAGTGTTGCTCGACTTACTCCTAGTGATTTCGATAATTCAAACTCTGAAGGAAGTTTTTCATTTTCTTTGAAAACACCCGTCTCGATGTCAGACTTTAAACGATCAATTACTTGAAGATAGAGATGACGATGATCTGCTTTAATAGTCACATAAATCACCACCAAAATCAGAGATCAGACATCTGATGTACAACATTCCTACTAATCGTTCATAAATATAACATTTTTGCAGAATGAAATAAACTATTTTAAGCAAAATCAATTATAGAAATCATTCTTTCTTTAATTTCGCGTCAAACATTTGGACATAATTCCAGAAAAAACTAGTCATATTTCCTTATTTAGTAATTAATTATCGTACTGGTGAATCAGTACTTGTCGAGGCTTACTACCCTCTGGAGGCCCGACAATACCGCGTTGTTCCATCTGATCGACGATACGCGCAGCACGAGAATAGCCGATACGGAAGCGACGTTGTAACATCGACACAGAAGCTGTCTGCATATTGACCACTAATTGCACTGCTTCGTCAAATAATTCATCCGTTTCTTCTAAAACGGTCTCTTCTTCAGTCGGAATCATCTCTTCTTGGTACTGTGCTTTTTGTTGTTCTATAACAAAATCAACGACCGCTTCAACTTCCTGATCTGATAAAAATGCACCTTGCACACGTTTCGGTTTTGAGGCACCAGCTGGTAAAAATAACATATCGCCACGACCTAATAAACGCTCTGCTCCACCCATATCTAAAATCGTTCTCGAATCAATTGCGGATGATACTGCAAAGGCGATACGAGACGGGATGTTCGCCTTAATAACGCCTGTTAGCACGTCTACACTTGGTCTTTGCGTTGCTAAAATTAAATGAATACCAGCAGCACGAGCCATTTGTGCCAAACGCGTAATAGAATCTTCCACATCATTTGAGGCAACCATCATTAAATCGGCTAACTCATCAACAATAACCACAATATAAGGCAATTTTGGATGTTTTTCTTCCGTTTGTTCATTGAACTTTTGGACATGGCTATTATAGCCCTCAATATTTCGAGTACCCGTATGTGAAAATAGATCATAGCGTCGTTCCATTTCTGATACGACTTTTTTCAGTGCTTGCGATGCCTTGCGAGCATCGGTCACTACTGGAGCTAATAAATGGGGAATGCCATTATAAACGTTTAATTCCACCATTTTCGGGTCAATCATCATCAGTTTGACTTCATGTGGCTTTGTCCGCATTAGTATGGATACCACAATGCCATTTATACACACACTTTTCCCGCTGCCCGTAGAACCAGCGACAAGTAAATGGGGCATTTTATTGAGCTCTGCTAATACCGCTTGTCCAGTAATATCACGACCTAATGCTACTTGCAATAAAGCTTCTGGTTTGGCGCCATCTTTTGATTCTAATACTTCTCGCAATGTCACGATGGCCACCTCACTATTCGGCACCTCAATACCGATGGCCGATTTCCCAGGAATCGGTGCCTCCATTCGAATATCCTTTGCGGCAAGCGCTAAAGCAAGGTCATCTTGTAAGTTGACAATTTTACTGACTTTCACGCCAATATCCGGTAAAATCTCATACTTCGTGACAGCTGGCCCTAAATGAACTTGCGTCACTTTTGCTTTGACACCAAAACTTTGTAATGTTTGCTCTAGCTTTTTCGCATTTGCCTGAATAACCGAGTATTCTCCACTTTGGTCATGCTGTGGCGGCATTTGCAACAAACTGAAAGATGGAAGCTGATAATCTGCATTTTCAACAGCTTCTGCATGCTCAATATGGACATCATCTATAAGCGCCCCATCTTCGTTTTCTATATGCTCTTCCATTGTAGGCGCCTGTTCTCGCTCATGCGACACATTTTGTGTGAAGGCAGAGATAATTGGCTCATGAGAGACTTCCTCTTCTTCATGATTTTCTTGGACATGGTCAACAGCTGCAACTTCGTCTGTCGTACTCTCTGCACGCGAACGACGACGTTTGACTTTCTTTGGCGCATTTTTTTTCTTTTCTTGCTGTTTTTTTTGCCATTTCCCAAAAAGGACAGGCATTTTTGCAGCTAAATACGGCACTAGTGCCTTGCCCGTCACTAAAATTAAGCCAATAAAGAAAATAACCCAGGCAACCACTTTTGCCCCTGTCGCTTCAAATAATACATGGAGACCGCTAAATAATAGCGCACCTACCATTCCACCACCTAGTGCATTACTTCTGTGAACTACACCATCAGTATTAATTAAAATACGCCATGACTCTCGCAGAACAGACTCCGATAATAAACCACCGGATTTCGATAATTGCTCAAATAAAATACCATGACTAAAAATCGTTAAGCTCATCACAATAAGAAGCATCCCTACGATGAGGCGATCCTTCATGCTAACTTTTTTCTGTCCAATCATGAGCAGCAATGCAACAAATATCAGCATAAATGGCACTGTAAAATGTAAGTTTCCTAAAAGAAACATGGCAATTGTTTGTAAAATACGACCGATCATGCCATATTCAAAAATCATAATGACCGCAATCGCGATTAAGATGAGCCCTAAAATTTCGTACATAAGCGGATGCATTTCTTTTTTATCGGATGTTGGTTTTGGTTTTGCTTTCGTCACTTTTCTTCTTTTACTACTTGCCATCTTTTTCACCTTCTTTTGCAATCCATTCTATATATGTAGCGAATAATAACATGTAGAACTCGTTTATTGCAAAAAAAGGATTTTCCACCGTTTTCATCGGTTAGAAAATCCTTTCTCCTTCGCTACAAAGTTAACAGCCTTAAAAAGCGTTGGTTAACGTTTTAATATTCCATAATAATTGGGATAATCATTGGGCGGCGCTTCGTTTTTTGGAATAAATAAGTATTCAATGTATCTCGAATTTCTTGTTTAATGTTTGTCCATTCGAATGTATCTTTACCAACGTATTTTTCAATAACGTTTTTCGCAATTTCTGATGCTTCTACCATCAATTGCTCTGATTCACGAACATAGACGAAACCACGCGATAAAATTTCAGGACCTGATGCAATTTTCTTTTGTGCACGGTTTAATGTTACAACTACAATGAAAATACCATCCTGCGATAGTAATTTACGATCGCGTAAAACAATGTTTCCAACATCGCCTACACCGATACCGTCAATCAAAATATTGCCAGCTTGTACACGACCACTCATCCGCATTTTACCGTTTTTATATTCAACAATATCACCTTTATCGGCAATGAAAATTTGTGACTTTTGCATACCTAACTGTTGCGCTAATTTAGAGTGTGCAATCAGCATGCGATATTCACCTTGAACAGGAATAAAGTATTTCGGCTGCATTAAATTTAGCATTAACTTTAAATCCTCTTGGCTACCGTGACCAGAAACATGAACATTTTTGCTCGATGTTAAAATTTCTGCTCCCGCTTTTGCAATGGAATTCATTGTGTTCGCCATTTGAACTTCCATACCAGGTGACGGTGTAAACGTAATAAGTACTGTATCATTTTGTTTAATTTTAATGTCTCGATGATGCTTACGAACGATTTTTTCCAGTGCATCTAATGGTTCGCCTCTATTACCTGTTGCAATAATAATAATTTCTTCTTCTTGATATTTTTGCATTTCAGAGATAGGTATAATTGTATCTTCATCAGCCGTTAAATAACCTAGCTGAACACCTAAATCGACCGCTTTTTCTAAAGGCTTCCCTACAATAACCACTTTGCGGAACGATTTTTGAGCTTGCGTTAATACTTGTTGAATACGAATGAAATTAGAGGCATATACAGCAACTAAAATACGACCTGGTGCCGAATGGAATGTTTTTGAAAGTTGTTCCTCAATCACAATCTCAGATGTCGTATAGCCTGGTCGCTCTGCTTCACAGGATTCAGATAGTAAAATAAATACGCCTTCTTCACCTAACTGCGCCATTTTTGCTAAATCAGGCTTGAATTTACCTGTAGCAGATTGGTCAAATTTAAATTCTCCAGTATGAACAATCGCACCTTCTGAAGTATGGAACACAACCCCTAATGAATCGGGAATACTATGTGTTGTATGGAAGAATGTCACATACGTAGAATTGAAATTCATACGGCTTCGATTTGTTACTTCAAAGAATTTCACCTGATGTGGAGCAGGTAATTCTTTTAAATGTTCTTTTGCTAGCGCAATTGTTAGTTTTGAGCCGTACACTGGCGCTTTCACTTTTTGTAAAATATAAGCGATCGAACCAATGGCATCCTCATGACCGTGTGTTAAGAAAATCCCTTTTACACGCTCTTTGTTTTCTTCTAAATACGTAATATCAGGAATTACGATGTCAATGCCCAGCATCTCGTCTTCTGGGAACATTAAGCCGCTATCTACAACAAATAGCTCTTCGTCAATTTCTACTACGCACATTGCTTTTCCGATTTCGCCCACACCACCTAGTGGGATGATACGAATTAGTTCATTTTTCTTTTTTGTCAATTTATTTCCTCCTAAAAAATATCCCGAACAGCAACCACTTATTTTCATTATACGGTTTGCAAAGCTTTTGCACAAATTAAAAATGTAGGTATTGCGATTATTTTACATCCTCTAGTGAAAAAATCGACTGCTATTTTCTACTCAGCACATCGTAAGCCCAACGCTTGCCTGCACACGGTTCGTTGCTTGTTATGTTACATGCGTTAGGCGCAAGATTTTCCGTCCATTACAACCATGAATTTTCAGAATTGTTTCGGTGCCTGACACCATAAATAAAAAACTAAAGACAAACTCTTGTTGGAGTTTGTCTTTAGTTCCATTTATTTTACTAGTGCTCTAAAGTATTTCGCTTTTTCTTGGTAGGTTTCCCATACTAAATCAAAGTTAGCTTTCTCTTCATCTGTCATTTCTACCATTGGTAGACGAACGTTCAATGTATCAAAGCCTAGTTTCGTCATAGCGTATTTTACTGGTGACGGATTCGGTTGAGCAAACAACGCACGTACGAGCGGTAATAATGCTCGATGAATTTTTGCAGCTTGCTCGTGTTGACCTTCTTCGAACAATTTAATCATTAACTGCATATCATTTCCGACAACATGAGAGGCAACAGAAATAACTCCTGCCCCACCAATTGCAAGCAACGGTAATGTTAATCCATCATCACCACTATATACTAAGAAATCATCCGCTGCTTCAACGTTTTCAATAATATCGCCCATCTGATCTAAATTTCCGCTTGCCTCTTTAATCCATGAGATATTCGGAATTTTACTTAAATCAACAGACGTTTCATAGGCCACATTGATGCCTGTACGTCCCGGTACATTATAAAGCATAACCGGTAGTCTTGTTTCTCTCGCAATTGTCTCAAAGTGGGCATAAATACCGCGCTGATTCGGCTTATTATAATAAGGTGCTACTAACATAATACCATCCGCGCCATTTTCCTCGGCTTTATGCGTCATGGCGATAGAATAAGCCGTTTCATTGTCCCCCGTACCTGCAATCACTGGTACACGTCCTGCTACTTTCTCTACTGTAAATCGAACAACTTCTATTTTTTCTTCTGTGGTCATAGTTGGGTTTTCAGAGGTTGTGCCACATGCAACAATACAATCAGTACCATTTTCTATTAAATAATTAATGATACGCTCTAGTTCTGGATAATTAATCGTGCCATCTTCTTTAAACGGCGTAATCATCGCCGTTCCTATTCGACCTAAATTCATCCTTACACCCCTCTTATAGTAAGTTATCCTCAAGCATTGCTTCTGCAATTTGGATAGAGTTCAATGCAGCGCCTTTTAATAAATTATCTGATACGATCCATAGATGGAATCCTTTTTTATTGTCTAAGTCTTGACGGATACGTCCTACAAAAGTAGCATCTTCCCCTTCAGCATAAATCGGCATTGGGTAAGTTTGTGTTGCGATATCATCCTGTAATACAATTCCAGGTGCATCGCGTAATACTTCGAAAATCCCTTCCACTGAAGTTTCCTTCTCTACTTCAATATAAACCGATTCAGAGTGCCCTGAAACAACTGGTACACGTACACAAGTAGCAGCTACTTTTAGTTCCGGTGCATGCATAATTTTCTTCGTTTCATTGATCATTTTCATTTCTTCGTATGTAAAGCCATTGTCTGTAAATTTATCAATTTGGGGAATGACATTACGAGCAATTGGGAAATGACGTTTGTCGCCACCACTTGGTAAAATATTCGCTTCTACATCCTTACCTGCATCCCAGTTTGCGCTTTGTGTTTTGAGCTCTTCAATTGCTGAAATACCTGCACCCGAAACTGCTTGGTATGTTGAAACTAATACCTTTGTTAAACCAAATGCTGTACGGATTGGTTCAAGTGCTGCCACCATTTGAATAGTCGAGCAGTTTGGATTGGCAATAATACCTTTATGTTTTGCAAGATCGCCGCGATTCACTTCAGGTACCACGAGCGGTACCTCTGGATCCATACGGAAGTGGCTCGTATTGTCAATGACTACTGCCCCGCGTTTAGCCGCTTCAGGCGCAAGCACTGCCGATACTGAACCACCCGCAGAGAATAAAGCGACATTGACGCCTTCAAAAGCTTCTGGTGTCGCTTCTTCAATTGTATATGTCTTACCATTAAATTCGATTGGTTTTCCTGCAGAACGTGCAGACGCTAAAAACTTAATATGCCCGATTGGAAATTTTCGTTTAATTAGTTGTTCCATCATTTTTGAACCTACTGCTCCTGTTGCCCCTACAACTGCAACTGTTAACTGCTTAGTCATCTATCATCTCTCCTCGAATACAAGTTCCATAATGTGTGATATTGTATCATAAAAATACTGAAAATTGTGAG
Organism: Lysinibacillus sp. NPDC097195; assembly: GCF_044762075.1. Taxonomy (NCBI): domain Bacteria; kingdom Bacillati; phylum Bacillota; class Bacilli; order Caryophanales; family Bacillaceae; genus Lysinibacillus; species Lysinibacillus sp. NPDC097195. The sequence goes on from NZ_JBIWDP010000001.1 coordinate 2,199,852, forward strand.
CAATTAATGGATTTATTTGAAATATTGTATCAATAGTGGCTGTAATTGTTTTTTTTGCGTAATTGCTGCATGTACCGTATCGACCATTTGATTAAAATCAGCAATTAATGAATTCGGTTTTCCATGTGGAGAATCTTGACCGAATGGAATAAAGTAAATGTTTTTCGCATTGAGCAGTTTCATAATATTAATGCCATTTAAACCGAGCGCATCATTTGTGGAAATGCCTAGCACTACAGGCGAACCATTGCGCAATGTTGCCTTAGCAGCCATCAACACAGGGCTATCTGTAGCAGCATTGGCAAATTTACTAATACTATTTCCAGTCATCGGTGCGATAACCATGGCATCCAATGGATTGGAAGGACCAAATGGTTCTGCTTCTTTAATCGAAGAAATAACCTTCTCACCTGTCAATCCTTCTATTTTTGCAATCCATTCTTCTCCTGTACCAAAACGTGTAGCGGCATGTAATACAGAATGGGTAATAATCGGAACCACGGTAGCCCCAGCATCAATAAAATTTTGAATTTTGGGGACAACATCCTCGTACGTACAATGTGAAGCTGTAATACCTAAACCAATTCGTTTCCCCGTCAGCAATTTTCTTCCTCCTCTATTGCCTTGCACAAAATTTCTGCCGCATCATGCGCAAAGTATTTCCCAGGTAATGATGGCAATAGCACATATGTCTGTAACTGGTCAGCATCAATATCTAAACAGCCTGGTTCTGAAGCTAAATCATATAGCACCGCTGGCACGTGTTCCAAAAACGAATCTGTAATCCACTTAGCTGGAATCGTATTAATGAAAATTCCATCATGGACTGACCATTTTCGATCGTCCAAATCAGAGGCCTTATAACCATATGCCTTTGCTTCACTCACTTGTACCACTGAACGCGCGACAATATGCACATTAGCACCCATCTTTACGAGTAAAGATGCGAGCATTTTGGCGATGCGTCCAAAGCCTGCGATAGTAAAGTTTTGTCCGTAAATACATTTCTGCTCGAGTCCGTAAAACGTGGCGATAAATCCCTCTGCCGTCAATCTAGCATTTTGCCATATAAAGGACTCTTGTTGTAAATAGTTATTCGTTTCATTTTTTTCTAGTAATTGCTTCCAATGCATCGTCAATCGCCCAGTATAAAACTTCACTTGTGATATGCCATACAATTGTTCCACTTCTATTTTTAACGGTAGAATCGGTAGAACAATTTTATTAGGCTGGAACTCTAACACAAGTTTATTTAACTCCTCATTCCAAACGGAAGTTCTTTTATAAAATACTGTTCTTGAAGGACTTCGTAGCATCGTTGCTAATTCCTTTAATCTTGAATCCTCGCCGATTACCAGCCATTTTTCGTTTTCCAAAAGCTCACCTCACTGTAAAAATTCAGACTGTACTGTCGTTGTTTTGTTAAATAAAATACGGTCTTCACCAATTAAGATAATTTCATGCCAAGGGATCATTTCACTAACTTTCACTTTCTTTTTTTGGAATGGCAATTTTTCTTTAATAATCTCAAAGCCATGTATCTTACCTGTTTGCACATCTAATAGGCATTCTGTGTGTGCCAGTATGCCAAAATGTACACCACCTTCAACTTGAATTAACTCTTTATCCACCATTTCAGATAATAGCATGCCTCATCTCCCTCCTTGAGCCGTTAACCCAATATATGCCGAGTTTTTGCAAATCGTGCCCCCTCCTGCAAGTACTTCAAAGTTGCAACTTTTGACCGAACTGTCTATAGTTAACATTTACATATTTTTACACTAAATAGCTACTTGCTTTGCTATATCGCTACATTCTAAGTTGGAGCCGCCATCGTCCATGCCAGTCGAACACACTGGTAAAACATTTCCATTTTATAGTTATTAAAAGAATATACATGCGCAAAGAAGCGGAAAAAGCAGGCGGTGAAATATCGCTATTGGGCAAAGATATTGTCGAATATATATTATTGATAAAAACCGACACAGATGTCGTTTAAGCAAAGGGAAATAAAAATAAGGATACTTAATGTGACGCAACTCGACAAATTGACGAAAAAGGGAATTCTTGCGTAGAGATTGAGCGATGAAGATTTCAGCGTAATAATGAGGAATAACAGAATGACAAAAAGGGCATTTTGATGCCGTTAACTTCAAATAGAAATGAAGCAAAGAAGGGCGACGTTTTGATTTTACAGAGGGCTAGAGATGGGGAATAATGCGGTAGGAAACACAGTGCAACAGATGTAAAATCTCGGCACGAGATAGAAGCTTGCAAGTAAGATGATGAGAGCATCTAGGATAATGATGATAATGCATGGCCAATGCGAAACAAGCCCTGTCACGTAAAAACGTGCTAGGGCTTGTATGTTTTAATTATAAAGTGATGCTGAAAGGGCAATTATTTTTTATCAATCACAACATGCTTTAATGTGTCTGTTGTCACATCAATATCAAATGCTTTACCAAAGCCGACAACATAGCGACCTTCTAAAGGTGTTAACTCAAATAATGAAAAATCTAGTGTACGTAACAATTGCATCATTTTAGCATTTTGCACTTCATCAAATAAGGCAAATACGTCCTCATGGCCTTCATTTCCTAAATAGCTTGGTGTACACTGCCAACGGGCACGTTCTGGAGCAAATGGGTTGGCTGTTACTGGCTCGTCTGCTACACATATTAAATCTACAAATTGAGCTTGCTCCATTAGTTTAAAATGCTCAGCAACACGACTAATGTAAACGTAAAATTTCCCATTTAGCCGCACAAATGGTGTTGTACTGCTGAAAGGCTTACCGTCTGCATCTACAAAGCTTAACACACAACCTTTTTTAGCTTGTATAAATGTTTCGTAATCTTGTTTAACTTGCTCCATGTTTAATTCCTTTTGCATTGTAATTCCTCCTATGCCTTCACAGTACTTTTTAATTGAATTCGTGGAGCAGAATCCCATGAAACATATTGAATTTCTGCTTCCATCCGATAAATTTGCTGAATCATTTGTTCTGTCATCACATCTTCTGGTGTACCCATTTGAGCTCGATAACCATCTTTGACAACGACAATTTGGTCACTATAACTAGATGCTTGATTGAGATCGTGCAGCACCATAACAACCGTCATTCCCATTTCACGATTGAGTTCTCGTACTAATTCTAATACTTCATGTTGATGCGCTATATCTAAATAGGTCGTAGGCTCATCTAACAATAAAATTTGTGGTCGTTGTGTCAATGCCATCGCAATCCATGCGCGTTGAGATTCGCCACCTGATAACGCTGCAATCGGTTGATCGCGATAATGTGATAGTTGCGTTCTCTCTAATGCCCAATCAATGATTTTCTCATCTTCTGCATTTAAACGTTCAAACCATTTTTTATGTGGATACCGACCGTAAGCGACTAAATTTCGCACAGTAATATCTGCTGGTGCTTGATTGCGTTGGCTAAGTATACACATTTTCTGGGCAATTTCTTTAGACGAAAGGCGACGTATATTTTCACCATTAAAGGTAATAGTGCCACCACTATAAGGCTGCATACGTGCTATAGCCTTTAGTATCGTAGACTTGCCAGAGCCATTCGGCCCGATGATGGATAATACCTCTCCTTTATTGACTTCAAATGAAAAATTATGGACAACTTCTTTTTGCTCATAACGGACAGATAGCTGTTCAATTTTTAACATTTAAAACGCCCTCTTTCGCATTAAATATAAGAAATATGGTCCACCAATTACTGCCATAATAATCCCCGCTGGAATATCGAGTGGCGCAAATAATGTTCGTCCTCCGGTATCTGCAATGAGTAAGATAATTGCCCCCATCGCCATGCTCATCGGTAGCATGTACTTATAGTCTGAGCCTACAAGCATGCGTGCCATATGTGGAACGATCAAGCCGACAAAACCAATCATACCGATAGCCGCTACTGAAATAGCCGCTAGAAATACCGCTAAAATAGATAACATAATACGAATACGTGTTACATTTTCACCGAGATTGACTGCCACTTGATCGCCTAAGCGGATAATATTTGCCTTGCGAATAGCAAAGATTGAAATGATCCACCCCACAATAGCGTAAGGATAAATCATCTGTAGCGAGGCATTGCCTTTTGCTGCTAGACTGCCATTTAACCATTGCACAGCAGATGGGAGGCGGTCGCTATACATAATGGATAAGAAACCAATAATGCCGCCCCCTAAAGCATTGACTGCCACACCTGATAAAATAATAGTGATGGGTGATATACCTGAACGACGCCACGCTAATGCATAGACAATTGTCGCAGCAAGTAAGCCCCCTACAAAGGCTGCTATCGGTATATAATTTGTGAATTCTGGATTCGCTAACATAATGAGTAGCACGAAGGCAGCAGCACCACTCGTTACACCTGTTAATCCTGGATCAGCTAATGGATTACCCATTACCGCCTGTAGTAGCGCACCCGAAATCGCAATATTAGCACCAATAATTAATGCTAGTAACACACGTGGCAGTCGAATATCCCAAATGATCGTTGTATAAACCCCTTCATCTGTACGGCCATTAAATATCGTTGTAATTATATCTGGAATTGTAATATGGACACTTCCAAGTCCAATGGCAACAATTGCTGCTATTAATGTCAGCACAAAGGTAAGTATTACGATTATGCGACTTCTCGTTGTACTAATCATAGTTAAACCTCTTTTTTACTTGTAGAAATAATCTGCAATTGTTGTCAGTGCTGTTTCTACATTGGCAATTGATGTTACTCCAAATGTACTGTAATCCAGCATATAGATTTTGTCATTTTTATAAGCTGATAATTGTGTCCACGCACTATTTTTTTCAATTTCTTGTTTAAATTTATCTTCATTTGCTCCATGATCACCTGAGGCTAATACAAAAATGATATCCGGATCAGCTACTACTATATCTTCTAAGTTCATTGGTGAATAAGTCGATTCAGCTTTTAATACGGATTTAGCAATATTGTCCGCACCTAAACGCTCAACTAAACTACCTAAGTAAGATTTATCATTCATGACCATGAAGGAATCTGATGTGCCAATTACTAGCATGACAGATGGAAGCTCTTTGCCTTGCCCTTTTGCTTTCAGTTCATCTTCCTTCGCTACAATACTTTGTAGCACTTCGTTCATCTTTTGTTCTTTCCCAAAGTATGTACCTAGTACTTTGAAACTTAATTTTAAATCATCATAAGATTCTGTTGGTAAGTAAGCTGTTGGTATATTCATGCCTGTAAGTGCTTGATCCAACGAGCTTTGAAGAGATGCAGCACCAAGTATTAGATCTGTTTGCAAACTCGAAATCACTTCTAAATCCGGTGCCATCGGTGAGCCAATTTTCGTAATGGCATCAAAATCTGCTGGTAGTGGATTTGTCGATGTTGGAACCCCTACAGGTGTAATGCCTAATAGGTGAAGCATTTCTGTTAATGGGACAGATGTCGTCACAATTTTTTCAGGCACTTCTGCTGGGAAACTTGCTAATGCTTTTTGAAAAGCTTCTTCATCTACGCCATCTTTTAATACATCTTCTTTCGCATCTGCTGTTACTTCTTGTTGTTGTGGCTTTTCTACTTCTTTTTCTGCTCCTTGTTCTTCTTGCTTCGCACATCCTGCTAATGTACATACGATTACTAAAAGACTAACCCAAAACCATTTTTTCAACATGTATGCTATCTCCTCGCTAAATGATAATGATATTCAATGTCATTTATACTAACAGACTCTATTGATAATAGCAACGTCTAATTGATAATATAATTTCCAATTGGAAAATATGCATACCTATTAGACCATCTGTTCAGCAATTTAGGAACGAAAAAAGCGAAGTATTAAACGATTAAATCGTTAAATACCTCGCTAGAGATTGTCGAAAAAGATATATTTGTTTGAGCCGCTTCTAACGTACCGTACTTTCACAGGAATTGTGTGAGAATTGTTTGCGTGCCTGGCACTGATTAGAGCACTTATTATGCTTCAGGGCCGATAATTGAAATGGCTGGCTCTGCTTTTAATATTTTGGCAATGAGTCGATCTACTGACTCCATCGTGACAGCATCAATCGATGCCAATACCTCATCTACCGAACGATGTCGTCTGTGCACTAGTTCACTTGTACCATTACGGTTCATGCGTGCACCCGTTCCTTCAAGGCCGAGGACAAAGCTTCCTTTTAGCTGTTCTTTTGCATTATCTAGCTCTTCGTCCGTCACACCACCCGCTACGATATCCAGCAATGTGGCATCAATCGTATGTTGCAATTGCGATAACTGCTGGCGACTTGTACTGCCGTAAATCGTAAACGCCCCAACATCCGCATAACAAGATTGATATGAGAAAATAGTATATGCTAAGCCGCGCTCTTCACGTACCTCTTGAAACAGTCGCGAGCTCATATTGCCACCAATAATATTATTTAATGCAATAAAACTATACATATCTGGATCTTTCACACCGATTGCTGGATAGGATAGAGCTAAATGTGCCTGCTCTGTATCACGCGTTTTCATAATTTCGCCTGGATAAAACTGCGGATTTGTCAATACTGGCACCATTGCAAGTGGTGATGCTTCGTAATGTCCAAATAAGTCTTCAATCGTATTTAATAATGCCGAAGAAATATTACCAGCCACAGATATCACGATTGATTCTGGTCCATAATGTTTGGCCATATATTGACGAATGACATCTGCCGTGAATGTTTTTAATGTCTCAGCAGTGCCTAAAATCGGGCGGCCTAGTGCATCATGTGGATACATTACTTCCCATAACTTTTCATGAACATCGTCATCGGGTGCATCTTCACTCATTAATATTTCCTCTAGCACAACTTGTCGTTCCTTCTCTAATTCTTCTTCTGCAAATGTCGAATTAAAGAACATATCTGCTAAAATCGTTATTGCGAGCTCCGCATGATGATCTAAAACTTTCGCATAATAGCATGTATTTTCCTTTGACGTAAAGGCATTTAATTCGCCACCAATGCGATCAAACTCCTCGGCTATTTGACGAGCTGTTCTAGTTGTTGTCCCTTTAAAAAGCATATGTTCGATAAAGTGCGTAATGCCATTCTCTTCAGGTAACTCAAAGCGAGAACCTGCATTGACAAAGATACCAAGCGCTACTGATCGAACATGATCAATTTGCTCAGACACAATACGCACACCGTTTTGACATGTATGTACTTGTACCAAATATTTTCCTCCTCGTATATATCCATTTTATTTAAAAAAGGCTGCGCATCATACGCAGCCTTTTGTTATCAAATTATTTACCTTGTTCTGCGCGTTCTTTTTCTTCTTGAATAACGACTTTACGAGATAAATTCACACGACCTTGTTTGTCGATTTCGATTACTTTTACAAGTAATTGATCGCCTAGTTTTAGCACATCTTCCACTTGCTTTGTACGTTCCTCTTGAATTTCAGAGATGTGTAATAAGCCATCTTTACCAGGGAAGATTTCACAGAAGGCACCGAATTTTTCGATGCGTTTTACTGTTGATAAGTAGTATTCGCCCACTTTTGCTTCACGTACGATATCTTCGATAATTTGTTTTGCACGAGCGTTCATTTCTTCGTCTGCTGAAGAGATGTAAATTGTACCATCTTGTTCTGTATCAATTTTTACGCCTGTTTCTTCAATAATTTTGTTAATTTGTTTACCACCTGGTCCAATTACATCGCGGATTTTATCTGGATTAATGCGCACGATGACAATTTTCGGTGCATAAGCAGATAATTTTTCACGAGGCTGTGCCAATGTCGCCAGCATTGATTCTAAAATATGCATACGACCAATTTTAGCTTGTGTTAATGCTTCTTCTAAAATATTGCGTGATAAACCGTCAATTTTAATATCCATTTGAAGTGCAGTTACACCCTTAGCTGTACCTGCTACTTTAAAGTCCATATCTCCAAGGTGATCTTCCATACCTTGAATATCCGTTAAAATTGAGTAATGCTCACCTTTTTTAATAAGTCCCATTGCGATACCAGCAACAGGTGCTTTTAATGGCACACCAGCATCCATCATCGCTAATGTAGAAGCACAGATTGAAGCCTGTGATGTTGAACCGTTTGATTCAAGTACTTCTGATACACAACGGATTGTGTATGGGAATACAGATTCATCAGGGATTACTGCTTCAAGAGCACGTTCACCTAGCGCACCGTGACCGATTTCACGACGACCTGGGCCACGAATTGGGCCTGTTTCCCCTACAGAGAATTGAGGGAAATTATAGTGATGCATAAAGCGTTTAGATTCTTCTACACCTAAACCGTCAATAATTTGAACATCGCCAAGTGCACCTAATGTACAAATTGACAATGCTTGCGTTTGTCCACGTGTAAATAATGCGGAACCGTGCGTACGTTGTAATAAACCTGTTTCAGACGAAAGTGCACGAATTTCATCTAGTTTACGACCATCCGGACGGATTTTATCTTCTGTAATTTGGCGACGTACTTCGTCTTTCACCATTTTATCTAAAATTGTATGCACTTGTTTCATTGTTGTTTCATCAGCTTCTTGCTCTTCATAAGAAGCCACAATACGATCTTTAACAGCCTTAATAGCTTCATCACGTGCATGCTTTTCAGCAGTTTGAATGGCATCATGCATGTCAGTCTCGCAAGCTGCTTTAATATCTGATTGAATCGCTTCGTCAATTTCAAACAATGTCACAGGTATTTTTTCTTTCCCTACTTCAGCAATGATTTGCTCTTGGAAAGCAATGATTTTTTTAATTTCTTCATGACCAAACATGATTGCTTCTAACATTACTTCTTCAGGTACTTCTAAAGCGCCTGCTTCAACCATGTTAATCGCATCTTTGTTTCCAGCTACAGATAAATGTATTGTTGAGATATTAGATTGTTCCACTGTTGGGTTCACGACGAATTCACCGTCAATATAACCAACTTGTACACCAGCAATTGGTCCACCGAATGGAATATCTGAAATTGCTAATGCTAAAGATGAACCTACCATTGCTGCCATTTCAGACGTGCAATCAGGATCATTAGACATTACCATTGAAATAACTTGTACTTCATTACGGAAGCCATCTGGGAACATTGGACGAATTGGACGGTCGATTAAGCGGCTTGCTAAAATCGCTTTTTCAGACGGACGCCCTTCACGTTTAATAAAGCCGCCAGGAATTTTACCCGCTGCATATAAACGTTCTTCATAGTTTACTGTTAATGGGAAGAAATCAAGTGGTTTTGGTGATTTTGACATTGTTGCTGTTGCGAGTACAGAAGTATCACCATAGCGTACTAATGCTGCTCCATTTGCTTGTTTTGCTAACTGTCCTACTTCAATTACTAGTGGACGGCCAGCCCATTCGTAGGAATAGACTTTCTTTTCGTTCATTCAATGAACCCCTCTCTATTATAAAAACACTTACTCGTCTGTATGTACTAATAGTAAGTGTACCAAAAATGCTTGTTCTATGCTAAATATTTCATGAAATAATCATACATTTAAATTCAGTTATTGCCAATTTATTTAGGATTTATTTCGTAATTTGGTTTTAATGGCGTTTTCGCTTGTTTTTATGCTATATTTTGTAACTATTCACACATGAAGTGCTAGAAAGTTTTAAAAACATAAAGAAAAAGCGGGAATAATCCCGCTTTTCGATTGTCAATTAGCGACGTAAGCCTAAACGATTGATTAGTTCACGGTAACGTTGAACGTCAGTTTCACGAAGATATTTAAGTAAGTGACGACGACGACCTACCATTTTAAGAAGACCACGCTCAGAGTGGAAATCTTTTTTGTGTGTACGTAAGTGAGTGTTTAAAGCGTTGATTTCAGCTGTTAAAACTGCAACTTGTACTTCTGGAGAACCAGTGTCACTTTCGTGAGTACGGTACTCAGCGATGATTTCGTTTTTACGTTCTTGTGTAATAGCCATTTGTATTGACCTCCTAAATAATTGTTTATCCCCATTAGCACAGTAAACGTCGGAGTCTTCGGTAGACCGAGCTAAGGTTAAGCACTTTATGCACTTATGAATGTTACCATAAAACAATAGGGCAAGCAAGTAATAACGTAGCCCCGCCTATTACACCTTACGATTCATTGGTGTAATAGATGCAGGATTAGTCTAACCGTAGATCGAGCTGTAATTCTCGTTCTACTACTTTAGCCCAGCTGTCATTTATTCAATTTCAGTAAAAAAATGAATAGCCTCTTGTTTATCTTTTTCTATTTGTGTTTTTAACGCCTCGATGCCATCGAATTTGCGCTCGCTTCGAATACGTTTATACCAAGCAACATGCACTTCTTCTCCGTAGATGTTTTTGTCGAAGTTTAAAATATGTACTTCGATCGACAGTTGCTTGTCGTTCGGATCTTTAAATGTTGGTTTATAGCCAACATTACAAACACCATCATACCAATTATTTTGCACAAGCAAACGCACCGCATACACACCACTTGCTGGAATGTACGTGCCCTCTAATGCTTGCACATTGGCAGTAGGAAAGCCGATTGTACGCCCACGTTTATCGCCATGCACGACCATACCCTTAATTTCAAAAGGACGGCCTAGAAGCATTCGTGCCGCTTCCATATCCCCCTCTTGTAATAACTTACGAATACGTGTTGAGCTTATTTTCTCCAGTGCATCCTCTTTCTTTTCAACCACGGTTACACCGTAATCCCCGTTGCTCAATGTGCGCATATCTTCCATCGTACCTTTGCCGAATGCACCAAATGAAAAATCAAAGCCTGCTGTAACATGTTGAATGTTCAGCCCTCGAATAAAAGTATCAATAAAAGCAGCAGGTGACAGCTTCGCAAAGTCAGATGTGAAATGGACAACAAATACCGTATCTACCCCTTGTTCTTCAAACAGCTGCAATTTCTGCTGTAGTAACGTAATATAAAATACTTTCTCATTGCGCCCGCCTAGCACTAAAGATGGATGCGGATCAAATGTCATAACGGCAGTCGGGATTTGTTGTTTGTCCCCCTCTTGCTTGGCCGCTTCAATAACCGCCTGATGTCCAATATGTACACCATCAAAAAAGCCAATTGCCAATGAGTATGGCTGCATGCTTTCTCGTTGCTGTAATTGGTGTGGGTATTTTAAATGAATGACCTGCATACAAAAAATCCTCCTACTCTATCGTCGGAAACATTTTATGCGGCTTCATAAACCCTTCTTTTGTCGGATGGGCTTGATAAACCGCAAATGCTTTTCCGTTAATTCCAAACACAATTTTATCATGCACCTTTAATAATGCATCTGCTGGAAGCACTTGTCCATTGAAAATTTCTTTTTCAATAGCGGAAGTTATTTCAATATATGGATAGTCTGATAATGCGTATTCTACTGGAAGAATACATGTATTGATTTGTTCACTTTCCATTAATTCCGCAACTTGTGCAAGTGTAAAGCAATTGTCTTGCGTAAATGTTCCTGACGCTGTACGTACAAGCTCATGCATATGTGCAGGATAGCCAAGACCTTCGCCAATCTGAACAGCTAATGTACGAATATAAGTGCCTTTACTACAAGCAATTCTTACAGGAAACTTAATCTCTTGTCCTTCATATATTTCCACATCGTCTAGTAACTCTAATGCGTGAATTGTGACTTGTCTTGTTGGTCTTTCAACTGTTTCGCCTTTTCGCGCATATTCATATAATCGTTTGCCATTTACTTTTACTGCTGAAAACATCGGGGGCGTTTGTTGAATGACACCCGTTAATGAAGCTAACACATCGAGTAGCTGTGTGCGAGTAAACGATTTATTGGTGTGATCTGCTTCAACTGTTTCGCCTTCCGCATCCTCAGTTGTCGTTGTTCGACCAATTGAAATAACAGCCTCGTACGTCTTCCCTGCATCCGTTAAATATTCAGCAATGCGGGTTGCCTGTCCGATACAAATGGGAAGAACTCCTTCCACTCCTGGATCTAATGTGCCTGTATGGCCAACTTTTTTTGTCCTTAATATTTTTCGTAATTTAAAAACGCAATCATGACTCGTCATGCCACGCTCTTTCCAAAGCGGTAAAATACCGTTCATATAAATCCCCCTTTAGCAAAAATGCATAAAAAAAGTCTGCCTGCATGAAGATGCATGTGGCAGACCTTTACTGTTGTGCTTATTCTTTGTGTAAACCACGCAGCAATGAATCAATGCGATTACCATATTCAATCGATGAATCGAATTCAAAGATTAATTCCGGTGTACGACGTAAGCGGATACGAGAACCGATTTCTGAACGGATAAAGCCAGCAGCTTTAACTAAAGCTTTTAGCGTTTCCTCACGTTCACGTTCATTGCCTAAAGATGTAATATAAATTGTCGCTTGTTGTAGGTCACCTGTTACATCTACACCAGTAACTGTAACGAAACCTACACGCGGATCTTTAATTTTACGGCCAATAATATCACCAAGCTCTTTTTTCATTTGCTCAGCAACACGGTTTGAGCGTAGAGACATAATTAGTCACCTCTATTTCGATGTTCAACTATTTACGCTAACTGCGAATGATGATGGAAACTTCCTTCCACTTGCCATTGCCATTAGCGCAAACATTCATTTCTACTTATAAATAGTCTCGCCACACATTTAGCTGTTCCCAGGACGGATTTGACTGTAAGTAATGCAGGGCGTGATTGATTTCACGCTCGGCCGCTTCTTTCGAAGAAGAAACAGCCACAAGCGCTATTTTCGTACGTTGCCAAACATTTTGATGGTCAATTTCGGCAATGGATACATTAAATTTCTGTTTAGTGCGAGTAATCATACGCTGTAATACAGCGCGTTTTTCCTTTAACGAATGGGCAGTTTGAATAATAAACTCTACCTCAACGTATACAATCATTATGCACGTTTAACTTCTTCCATAATGTAGGCTTCAATGATGTCGCCTTCTTTAATGTCATTGAAGTTTGTAATTGTAATACCACATTCGTATCCTCTTGCCACTTCTTTTACTTCGTCTTTGAAACGTTTTAATGTATCTAATTCGCCTTCGAAGATTACTACGTTATCACGGATAACACGTACACCTGAATCACGTGTTACTTTACCTTCTGTAACGTAAGAACCAGCAATTGTACCAACTTTTGATACTTTAATTGTTTGACGAACTTCCGCTTGACCGATAATTTTTTCTTCAAATTCTGGGTCTAGCATACCTTTCATCGCTTGCTCAATTTCTTCAATTACTTTATAGATAACGCGGTGTAGACGAATATCTACGCCCTCTTCTTCTGCTGCACGTTTAGCATTTGTATCTGGTCGTACGTTAAACCCGATTACAATTGCATTTGATGCTGCTGCTAACGAAATATCTGATTCTGTGATAGCACCAGCGCCAGTGTGAATAATTTTCACATTTACGCCTTCTACATCAATTTTCATTAATGAAGCAGCCATCGCTTCTACAGTACCTTGCACGTCGGCTTTAACGATTAAGTTTAATTCTTTCATTTCACCTTGACTCATTTGTTCAAATAAGTTATCAAGTGTCACACGTTGTTTTTCAGAACGTTGTGCTTGAATAGCTGTCATTGCACGAGTTTCCCCTACTTGACGAGCAGTTTTTTCGTCTTCGAATACTACGAAGCGGTCACCAGCTTGTGGCACATCATTTAAACCAGTAATTTCTACAGGTGTAGATGGACCAGCTTCTTTTACACGACGACCTTTATCGTTAACCATCGCACGTACGCGGCCATATGCATGCCCAACTACGATTGGATCTCCGACTTTTAATGTACCGTCTTGTACTAAAAGTGTAGCAACAGAGCCACGACCTTTATCAAGTTGTGCTTCAATTACAGTACCAAGTGCTAAACGATCTGGGTTAGCTTTTAACTCTCCCACTTCAGCAACAAGTAAGACCATTTCTAACAATGTATCAATACCTTCACCTTTTAACGCTGAAATAGGCACGAAAATCGTCTCGCCACCCCATGCTTCTGGTACAAGGCCGTGTTCAGTTAATTCTTGCATTACACGATCTGGATTTGCTGAAGGTTTATCCATTTTGTTTACTGCAACAATGATTGGTACTTCCGCAGCTTTAGCATGGTTAATTGCTTCAACTGTTTGAGGCATTACACCATCATCTGCCGCTACTACTAAAATTGTTAAGTCTGTTACTTTCGCACCGCGCGCACGCATTGTTGTGAATGCAGCGTGTCCTGGTGTATCTAGGAACGTAATCTTTTTGTCGCCTTCTGTTACTTGGTAGGCACCGATATGTTGTGTAATACCACCAGCTTCTCCAGCCGTTACTTTCGTATGACGGATTGAGTCAAGTAAAGTCGTTTTACCATGGTCAACGTGACCCATAATTGTAACTACAGGAGGACGTTCAGATAATTCCGCTTCGTTAACTTCCTCTGTTTGTTCGAAGTGTGTTTCTAAATCCGTAATATCTACACGAATTTCTTCTTCTACTTCTACACCGTAGTCTGCGCAAATTAACTCGATTGCATCCTTATCTAATTCTTGGTTAATTGTTGCCATTACCCCAAGCATAAATAATTTTTTAATGATTTCAGATGGTTCACGATATAATTTTTTTGCTAATTCAGCTACAGATAGTGATTCAACAAATGTAATTTTTTCCGGTAATTCTTTTTGTTTCATTGGTATTGATGGTTGATGCGTTTTTGGATGACGACGTTTGCCGCCGTGAATTCCTGGTTTTGGACGTTGGTTGTAACCACCGCCGCCTCTACGATTATTATTATTATTGTTATTATTGTTATTTTGTGTCATATTTCTATTTTGATTACCTTTTGTATTCTTAGATTTTTCGTTAGACGAATTTGGGTTTTGTTGCGTTTGTTGACTGTAATTATTTGCTTTCGGTTTCGAAGTAGCAGACTGCTGCTTTTGTCCGTCTTGCTTTTTCACCGATTGCTGTGGTCTCTGTTGGCCATTCGCTTGTGATCGTTGCGTTACATTTTGAGTAGGCTGTTTAGCTTCTCTTTTATCTGTTGGTGTTTTAAATGATTGGTCTAACTTTGTCACAGTATCTTTTTCCAACATAGACATATGATTCGTTACACTTACATTTAATTTACTTAGCGCTTCAATAACCTCTTTACTCGATTTATTCACTTGTTTGGCATATTCATGAACTCTGATTTTGGTCATCTGCTCACCCCCGATTATTTTTCGTTGAGTAGACTAGACAATTTACTTGCAAAACCTTTATCGGTAATAGCTAAAGCCACTCGGGCCTCCTTACCTGTAGCATGTCCTAGATCATAACGATCGCCAATTACATGATACTCAACGTTGTAAAAAGTGCATTTATCTTGAATTTTTTTATTAGAGTTTTTAGAAGCATCGTTTGCAAGCAATACAAGCTTAGCATTTCCATTGCGAACTTCCTTTACTACTAACTCTTCACCTGAAATAACTTTTCGGGCTCTCGCCGCTATACCAAGCAAATTAAATACTGCTTGATTCGTCATAAAATAGCCTCCCGACGAATGAGCAATAATAGCTCTTCGTATATCTCTTCAGGAATTTTCGCTTCAAGTTGGTGCCCTAATACATTTTTCTTACGCGCGATGTCAACCGCCTGTTCAGACTTTGAAACATAGGCGCCACGTCCAGGTTTTTTCCCTGAAACATCAACGCTTACCTCGCCCTCTTTCGAGCGAACAACACGAATCATCGCTTTTTTCGGTAGCATTTCTCCAGTAGCTACGCATTTTCGAAGTGGTACTTTTTTATTAATCGCCATAAGAATCACCTTTCCTCTCTGAAGCTTCGTAAGAGGTGGACTAGCCATAACTAACACGCAAAGGTGGAGTTTTGTGATTTGACCATTGCGGAGTACAATGCCGCCTCTCAAAATTCATGACCTTCGCCACAGTTTCTGGCTTTATTCAGTCGGCCTAGGCCGCCCACTGAATAAAGCCAGGTGACAAGTCACACGGGCTTTCTTACTTATTCTTCGTCGTCTTGATATAAGTCAACTGCAGCTTCTTCGTAATTATTATCTTCTGCAGGTATGAACGTGCTTGTTGCAGATGGGTAAATCCCTAACTCACGTGCATCTGTTTCACTTTTAATATCAATTTTCCAGCCAGTTAATTTCGCAGCTAAACGCGCATTTTGACCACGTTTACCGATTGCTAAAGATAATTGGTAATCTGGAACTACAACTGTTGTTGATTTTTCTTCTTCATTTACTTGCACATCTAATACTTTTGATGGGCTAAGTGCATTTGCAACAAATACAACAGGGTCTTCTGACCACTCAACGATATCGATTTTTTCACCGTTTAGTTCATTGACAATTGTTTGTACACGAGCACCTTTTGCGCCTACACAAGAACCTACAGGATCGATCTCTTCGTTATGTGCGTGCACAGAGATTTTAGAACGATCGCCTGCTTCACGAGCAATTGATTTGATTTCAACAATGCCTTCATAAATTTCAGGCACTTCCATCTCAAATAATCGACGTAATAAACCTGGGTGCGTGCGTGATACGATTACTTGTGGACCACGAGTCGTACGTTCAACTTTAGTGATATAAACTTTAATACGGTCATGTGGGTGATATGTTTCACCTTGGATTTGTTCGTTTTGTGGTAAAGCAGCTTCCACTTTCCCAAGCCCAACGTAAATATTACGCGCATCTAAACGCTCTACAACACCCGTTACAATATCATCTTCTCGATCCACATATTGCTCATAAATTAAACCACGTTCAGCTTCACGTACACGTTGTGTAACAACTTGTTTCGCTGTTTGCGCAGCAATACGTCCGAAGTTACGAGGTGTTACTTCTTGTTCAACAATATCTTCTAATTGATAGGCAGGGTTAATTGCTTTTGCATCTTCTAATGCAATTTGTAAACGATCATCTTCAACTTCTTCTACTACATCTTTACGTGAAAATACACGAATTGAGCCTTTGTCTAAGTTTAAGTCTACACGAACATTTTGAGCTTGGTTAAAGTTGCGCTTGTAAGCTGTAACTAATGCAGCCTCTATCGCTTCGATTAACACATCTCTTGAAATTCCTTTTTGTTCTTCCAGCGCCGTTAGCGCATCTAACAAATCACTACTCATTTTATTTTCACTCCTAAATATGCATTATGCTGAAAAATCGATGGCAAGGCGTGCCAAAGCGATTTTTTCTTGTTCAATTGTTACTGTCATTTTGCGGGTTTTAATGGGTACTTCCATCACTAATGTATGTTCATCGTATGACGTTAAGTAGCCTTGGAATTCCTTCATGTCCTTGATAGGCTCGTAGGTTTTCACATAGATAAATTTGCCAACGGCTTTTTTAAAATCAGTATCTTTTTTTAATGGACGTTCTGCACCTGGTGAAGATACCTCTAAATAATAATTTTGTGTAATAGGATCTTTTTCATCCAACAGTAAACAAAGTCGTTCACTAACTTGAGCACATTGGCCAATGTCAATTCCACCCTCAGGTGTATCTACATAAACACGTAAAAACCAGTTACGTCCTTCTTTCACAAACTCGACATCCACCAACTCAAGATTTAACTCTTCAACAATCGGTGTAGCAAGTTCTTCAATTAAAGATGGTACTTTGCTCATTGTTTCCTCCTGCGTTTTTCAATTTCAGGCGTAATAAAACAGAAATTCCACCAGTGATGTTGGTGAAATTTGACGGTCTTACCTGCTGTTAGTCTAAAAAATTTGTTTTGCTTCGGTATAACAACAGAAAAGAGCGGGAATGCCCCACTCTTTTGCTGGAAAACTATCAACAAATTATTACCATAAGAATAGCACATTTCACATCACAATGCAAACTTCCTTAATTTAGATATTTCATTTGTATTAGAAAAGTGATAACTGATTGGCATCAGGCATGCCTTCCAAACACCCTAATTGATCCATATACTCAATTAATGTTTTTGACACACGCCCACGTTGCTGTAAATCTTCTTTCGATAAAAACTCGCCATTTTCACGTGCAGCTACGATTGTTTTCGCAACGTTTGTTCCAAGTCCGGGAATTGCATCGAATGGTGGGATTAAAGTATTGCCATCAATAATAAACTCGCTAGCCTGCGAACGATACAAATCAACCTTTTGGAAGCTCATGCCACGCTCACACATTTCAAGCGCAAGTTCCATTACTGTCAGTAAGTTTTTCTCTTTTGTTGAAGCATCTAAGCCCTTGATATTGATTTCATCAATTTTCGCTCGTATCATTTGAGAACCTTGCGTCATAGAAATTAAATCAAAGTCGTCCGCTCTTACAGTGAAATAAGCCGCGTAATATAAAATTGGGAAATGTACTTTAAACCACGCAATACGCACTGCCATTAAGACGTAAGCAGCTGCATGGGCTTTCGGGAACATGTATTTAATTTTTTTACATGATTCGATATACCATCCAGGCACTTTATTAGCGAGCATTTCCGCTTCGAATTCTTCTGATAAGCCTTTCCCTTTACGAACAGACTCCATTATTTTAAAGGCTAATGATGGTTCTAACCCTTGGTATATTAAATAAACCATAATGTCATCACGACAGCCAATTACTTCTTTTAAGACACATGTGCCATTTTGTATTAGTTCTTGTGCATTTCCAAGCCATACATCCGTTCCATGGGAAAGTCCTGAAATTTGAACAAGCTCCGAGAATGTCGATGGTTTTGTATCTTCAAGCATTTGACGAACGAATCGCGTACCAAATTCCGGTATCCCCAAAGTTCCTGTCTTACAACCTATTTGCTTTTCTGTAACACCTAAAGATTCAGGTGAACTAAAAATTTTCATAACAACCGGATCATCTGTTGGGATTGTTTTCGGATCGATCCCAGATAAATCTTGTAACATACGAATCACGGTCGGATCATCGTGCCCTAGAATATCGAGCTTTAAAATATTGTCATGAATTGAGTGGAAATCAAAGTGCGTTGTTTTCCACTCGGAATCTTGTGCATCCGCTGGGAACTGTACTGGCGAGAAATCGTAAATATCCATATAATCTGGTACAACGATAATCCCACCTGGGTGTTGCCCTGTCGTCCGTTTAACACCTGTACATCCTTGAACTAAACGGTCTACTTCAGCACCACGGAAATGGAGATTATTGTCGCTCGCATAACCTTTGACATAGCCATAAGCTGTTTTCTCCGCAACAGTACCGATTGTACCAGCCCGGAAAACATAATCTTCACCAAACAGTACTTTCGTATAGTTGTGGGCTTGCGGTTGGTACTCACCTGAGAAGTATGACGATAGGTAAGCGTTTGAAGTCATCGCTAGCTTTTCCCCCGTCCCACACCGTGCATGAGGCTTTCACACTCACACGGCGTTCCATCGTTAATATTGTTGAAAGTTAGTAGCTAAGCTTTGGATTTCCTACTTCCGTTCTTAGCCTGTTTAGTTTATTTATTGCTCTTACTTCAAATTTACTAATTATCTTTTGATATTCTTTATTTGTTTGTGGGTCTGAATGATGGATAAGCATATGATATTGCTTGTTGATAATAATTAAATTATCATATTCATCTGTGCCACCAAGAGCTATTGGTTTTCTATGGTGGCAAATTGCTTGATGAGGTGTTAATCTCTCACCTGTAATGCCACAACAACCTTTTTGTGCTACATATTTACTTAAGCGGTTATTTTCATACAGAACACTTTTCGATTTATATATTCCTTTACGAAACATTTCAATTTCTCTAACAGACACTTGTTTTAAACCTTTATGAATTGCAAGCCGATCTTTTGCGTTATAAATCGTAAAATCAGGTTTGCGTTGTCCTCGTATATCATGTCGAATTGCTTCAATAGGATATACCAATAATCCATTACTTTTGAATCGAGGATAATTATAGTCTCCATAAAACCTATCAATCACTCCATTTGTTTCTTTTGTTCTTACAAAAATGTTTCTGAACATTAGTGATTTGATATTAGGATGAACATTATGTCTTATTTCATTAAAGTCTTGCGCTATCCTAGTAGCAATCTTGTAGTAATTTTGCAATCCTAAAATATTTGCATTAAATTTCATTACCTTTTTGGGAGTCGGATTCTTTCTTAGCTTAATAAGTTGATGTCTAATTACCGCTTGTACCTTTTCTTTTGCTTTTGGGTCCATTTTTGAATTTACAATATAACCCGTTTTCGCATTTCCTTTTGCTACCGCTCTAAATCGAATCCCTAAAAAGTCTGTACCGTTTTTCCGCAAGTTTGTAATTTTACTTTTTACTTCACTTACCTCTAATGCCAATCGTTCTCTTAACCATTTTTCAACAGCTATTTTTATCCTTCGGGCGTTTTCATAGGAATTTGTGAATATTTTAAAGTCATCTGCGTACCGAACTAAGTACATTGGTTTTAACTTTGTTTTCTTTAGAGCATCGGTTTTGTTGCGTTTTAGCTTATAAGGTACTTTTGTAGGTTTTGTTTCCCATTGATTCGAAATCCACCAGTCTAACTCGTTTAATACTACATTTGCGAGTAGAGGAGATAAAATTCCACCTTGTGGTGTTCCTTTTGACGGTACTCCTTCACCTAGTATTTCAGCTTTCAGCATCTTCTTAATAATTGCTAATACTTTTTTATCCCGAATGCCAATCGTCCATAATTGTCTCATAAGTTTTTTATGATTTACGTTATCGAAGAAACCTTTGATATCAATATCAATGACAAAGTGTTGATGGCTGTGATTCACCATATGATAACATCTTGCCAATGCATCGTGTGTGCTGCGTTTAGGTCTGAAACCATAACTTTGTGGGTTAAATTTTGCCTCCGTAATTGGTTCTAATACTTGTAAAAACATTTGTTGTATTAGCCTATCTTCAATTGTTGGAATACCTAGAGGTCTCATCTTTCCATTTGGTTTCGGAATAAATAATCGCCTAACAGCATGTGGTACATAATCTTCAAGCCTTCTTCGGACAAGTTTGACTAATTTATCAGCATTCATTTTATTCAAGTGTTTAATTGTGTGTCCATTAGTACCTTTCGTTTTACTGCCTGTATTGCTTTTGAGGTTTCGAAAGGCTAATAAAATGTTCTGTTGAGAGATAATTATCTTATAGATATCTGTAAAGTATCGACCACTTTTACTTTCTTTATAAAGAATATCGAAAATCGATTGTAAACCGAAATATTCGTTGTTTCTTAGTTTTTGTATCATTAAGTCAGCCAACTAATCACTCCTTTGTCGAAGCTTTCGTTCTCTTTAGTCATACTAGAATCTGACTTTATTGTAGGTTTGTTTTCAACATTAACGACTTGTGCCCTTCCCTCTGAAATGTTTTGTCCTCCGACTTATTGGATATTCAGTCATCTTTGGCATTTCTTCACTGGTACTACGGCACTACTGCCACTCCTTTTAAGTAAGTTATAGCTAATAGCCTTTCCTTACACCGTCGTCAGCGGAATGCAATTTCCTCTTACGTTAGGAGCTTCACACGTTCCTCTATTTCTATCTGTACATCTTTCCTTAGGTTCCCCCTAAATTCCGCTAGGCTAGCATGTGCCTATAACACAAGATGGATTTTCATAACCAAACGCTTACTCATCCACACCTAGTAGTCCTATTTGGACCCCGCAGCATTTCTACTACGTGACATTCACGAAAAGTCAGTCGAGGGTTCGTCCCAGTCATTCTACTGATTCTAACCATAGAAAGTTTATAGACGCCAGACCTATCATTCACAAGATTGCTCTCTTTCCACAGCCGTACTGTTTGGGTGAACTTCAGCCTACTTTAACGAGCTTCATACAAGTTTCAATTTTGCAGTTATCCACTTGCATGTCGTAGCTTCAGCGAGTATGTTTCAGGGCGTTACTCCGTCATTCCATACTTTGAAATAGTAGTTCTACCAAATTGGTGGCTAATCTTTTCAATTAGCAACGTGTCACACTCAAATCAATGTCAGGTACCTTATCTCCTTTAAATCCAAGGAACGTTTCAAATGGAATATCTTGTCCGTCTTTTTTATATGGCGTGCCACACTCGGTACAGTCTTTGTTTGGTAAGTCATAGCCGGAGCTAACCGAACCATCATTGAAAAACTCGGAGTGCTTACAATTCGGACAAATATAATGTGGTGGTAATGGGTTTACCTCCGTAATTTCCATAAATGTTGCAACCAATGATGACCCTACAGAACCACGAGAACCTACTAAGTAGCCATCTGCCAGTGATTTTTTTACGAGCTTTGCGGAAATTAAATAAATAACTCCGAAACCATGACCTAAAATCGACTTTAACTCTTTTTCGATACGGGCCTTCACAATTTCAGGTAATTCTTCACCGTAAATACGATGTGCCATTTCATACGTTAAATTCGTTACTTCATCATCAGAGCCTTCAATTTTCGGCGTATATAAGTCATCTTTAATCGGCTTAACATCGCCAATCATATCAGCAACTTTTTGCGTATTTGTAACTACTATTTCTTTCGCAAGATCCGGACCTAAAAAGTCAAAGTCCTTCAGCATTTCATCAGTCGTTCTAAAATGAACTTCTGGAAGCTTCGATTTATTTAAAATATTGGCGCCACCTTGGGAACCGATTAATATTTGTCTAAACATTGCATCGTTAGGATCTAGATAATGAACATTACCAGTCGCAACGACAGGCTTATCCATCTTCTTCCCGAGCTTGACCAACTTGCGAATAATATCCTCAATTGTCCATTCATCACGAACGACATTGCGTTCAATTAAAGGTGCATAGACAGCTTTCGGTTGCACCTCAATATAATCATAAAATCTTGCAACCTGTTCTGCTTCTTCGGGTGATTTATTCATCATCGTTTCAAACACTTCACCGTTACTGCAGCCTGAGCCGATTAATAGTCCCTCTCTATACCGTTCCAATGTGGAGCGCGTAACGCGGGGTACGCGGTAAAAAGTTTGGGTATGCGAATGGGATACAATTTTAAATAGATTTTTTAATCCATCATTATTGACTGCTAAAATCGTACAGTGCATCGGGCGTGCTTTTTTATAGGCATCTCCACCACCAACATGCTTATTGAAATCATCATGATATTTAATACCCAATTCATCCGCTTCTTTTAACAGATGCAATAATAGATAGCCAGTCGCTTCTGTATCGTAAATGGCACGGTGATGCTGGGTTAATTCAATGCCAAACTTCTTACAAAGGGTATTGAGTCGATGATTTTTCATTGTTGGATGCAGCAACCGGGCAAGTTCTAATGTATCAATCACTGGATGGACCGTTTCTTCAAATCCGTATTTTTTATAGCCAGTATATAAGAAGCCCATATCAAAAGAAGCATTATGGGCTACGACGATCGCGTCCCCTATAAAGGCATGAAACTCTTGGATTACTTGTTCCACTTCTGGGGCATTGCGTACCATATCATCGGTAATACCTGTCAGTTCGATCGTTGTGGCGGATAGTGCGTGATGTGGATTGGCAAAGCTTTCGTATTTGTCGATGACATGTCCACCTTTAATTTTTACTGCTGCGAGCTCAATAATCGTATCGTAGGCAGTTGAAAGACCTGTCGTTTCGACGTCAAATACTACATAGGTTGCTTCGTCTAATGCACGATGCTCCGATGCATAAGCAATCGGTACACCATCATCTACTAAATTGGCTTCTAAACCGTAAATCACTTTTATGCCATGTTTTTTCCCCGCACTATAAGCCTCTGGGAACGACTGTACAACCGCATGGTCTGTTATGGCAATGGCTGGATGGCCCCATTTCGCTGCCTGTGCCACTAAACGGTCTACTGGCGTCACTGCATCCATTTGACTCATTGGTGTGTGCAAATGTAGCTCTACTCGTTTTTCACCCTCAGGTGCTTTGTCTTGTCGTGTTTCTTTTTTAACTTCATTAATGTCATTTGCCATAACGATTAAATCACGAATAAAAGTATCCGTTTGAACAGAACCACGCACTTTTACCCACATACCCTTTTTCAAATGTTGCATCAGTTCGGCATCGTCATTATCACGGGAGAACATTTTGACAACGATTGAATCGGTATAGTCGGTAATTTTAATTTGCAACAGTGAACGTCCACTTTTTAACTCTCTAATTTCTGTATCAAAAACAAAACCTTCAATAATAACACGGCGTTCCTCTTCCACGATGCGCTTAATTTCCATAATTTCATCGTCTTTAATGTGCATACCAAGTTGGAATGGACGATCACCAAGCGCTGCCGATGCTGGATTGTCCTTTTTCTCTTGCTCACGTTTTTGGTAGTCTTGCATCGCTTGCTGAGCCATCGCCGCTTCTTCTAAACGTTTTTGTTCAACGAAGGCTTCCTGCGCCTCACGCATTTCATCAGATTGCTCTTGTAGCATAAAATCAAAGGCGATCGGTGGAAAACCAAATTGACTGTAGCTTTCTGCTAACTTTTCAGCATATTTTGTTTTCAGCATCATTTGTTCCATTTCCTGCATACAGGATAACGTAATTTTTTGCCCATTCCACATCGGGACTTGCGACACCAGGCAGTTCTTTAATGGTGGTGACATATCGTCAATTTGCTCAATAATGGTTAACCAATACGTTTGGATCAGTTCTTCCGTCACATTTTTTTCAACTGTTTCAAAAGTTGTTTCGATTTGCGCAATCGCAGCGAATTTTTCTGCAAGATGTGTTCGCAATAGTTGATATAACGGAAAAGGAAGGATGCCACGTAATTTAATATTAAAATGCCAGAGTCTATTTTTTTTATGGACCGTTAAACGGGATAATTCACCATCTTCAAAAAAAGACATATATACATCATCTGTTAGCTCTAGTTGTTGCAAGAGCATTTGAAATCTCTGTCTTGCTTCTTGTTGCTGTTCCAATCAATGACACCTACTTTCACTTTAATGAGAAACAGTGTAAAAAGCCTTTTGTTCTATTTCTTAGTTATCGAGCAAATATGCTTCGGTTATGATACAAAAAAATTCGCTCCCTTTCCACGGGTACATCCGCAAACCTCAAATTGCTTTTCGCTCTGTGAGGTTTGCTTGACTTCCCGTAGGAGTGTCGCGAATTCGTTTACTTGTTGTCATTAACTTTGGGCACTACTAGCCCAAAGGACATTAATTTTTACGGAAAAATTCATTTAAGCGATCAATAACCTCTTCTTTTTTCCATTCAAAAGTTTCGCCAGTTTGACGGAATTTCACTTCGACAACACCTTCCGTTGCCTTTTTACCAACTGTTACACGAACAGGTAAGCCGATTAAATCTGCATCTGCAAACTTAACGCCTGCACGTTCAGCACGGTCATCTAAAAGTACATCATAACGATATGATTTTAACAAGCCATATAATTCATTTGCTAATGTAACTTGTGCTTCGTCTTTCGTATTGACAGGCACGACATGAATATCATAAGGAGCTAGTTGTGTTGGCCAAGTGAAGCCATTATCATCTTGGAAATGCTCCGCTACAGCCGCTAAAATACGTGATACACCAATTCCGTAGCATCCCATAATAAATGGCTGTGCTTTACCTTGCTCATCTAAAAATGTACCATTCATTTTTTCAGAATATGTTGTGCCTAATTTAAAAATATGCCCAACTTCGATGCCTTCTGCAAATTTAATGATACCTTGTCCATCTGGTGATGGATCTCCCTCTTGAATAAAGCGAATATCTAAGTATTCATTTACTGCGAAATCACGCTCTGGGTTAACATTTACTAAATGGAAGCCGTCCTCATTTGCACCAGCTACACCATTGCGAATTGATTTAATCGCATGATCTGCGACAACTTTTACGTCTACTGGTAATTTTACAGGACCGATTGAGCCCACTCCACAGCCTAATAGCTGACGAATCGCTGCTTCATCCGCAAGTTCTACAGAACCAGCATCTAGTGCATTTTTTAGTTTAATATCATTAATTTCGTGATCACCACGTGCTAGCACCACAACTAATTCATCATCCACATTAAATACTAATGATTTGATGACATTTGAAGCGTCTACTTGTAAAAATGCAGAAACTTCTTCGATTGTTTTTTGATCTGGCGTTGCGACTTTTTCAAGATCTTTTACTGCTTCATTAGATGGTTGATACTCTACAGTCACTTCTGCCATTTCAATGTTTGCAGCATAGTCTGATGTATCAGAATAAGCAATTGTATCTTCTCCAATTTCAGAAAGCACCATAAATTCATGCGTACCTTTCCCACCAATGGATCCCGCATCCGCGATAACTGCTCGATAGTTTAAACCTAAACGTGAAAAGATATTTGAGTATGCACGGTACATATCATCATATGTTTCATCTAAGCTTTCGCGTGAAGCATGGAAGGAATATGCATCCTTCATAATAAACTCTCTTCCTCGCAATAAACCGAAACGAGGTCGTTTTTCATCACGGAATTTTGTTTGAATTTGATAGAGTGTTAAAGGTAATTTTTTATATGATTTAATTTCATCGCGCACTAAAGTAGTAATGACTTCTTCATGTGTTGGTCCTAATGCAAAATCACGGTTATGGCGATCTTGTAATCGCATCAATTCTGGACCGTATTTTTCCCAACGGCCTGATTCTTGCCATAGTTCAGCAGATTGCAATGCAGGCATTAATAATTCGATTGAGTTGATGGCTTCCATCTCTTCACGAATAATATTTTCAATTTTTGTTAACACACGTTTTGCAAGCGGTAAATACGAATATACCCCACTTGTATTTTGACGAATAAACCCTGCACGTAATAATTGCTTATGTGATTTTACATCTGCATCCGCAGGTATTTCACGTAGCGTTGGGATAAATGTTTTACTTTGCTTCATTCAGTGTTCCACCTTTTTTAATAAATAAATTAATACTCTAATTAGCATAAACAAATTTAGCTTTGAACGCAATGTTTCAAAACAATTGCGTTCAAAGCTATTTGACAATGTCATTACACTTTGGCATTACCTAGTCGAAAGCTAATGTTAGTTAAGCTTTAAAACTTAGCAATACGAAAGTTAACTGTCGTAAAACTTTAGAAGAAGAATCGTTGAATATCGTTCCACGTAACAACGACCATTAAAATCATTAGCAATACAATCCCTACAAAATGGACCATACCTTCTTTTTGACGATCAATTGGTTTACCTCTTACCGCTTCAAAACCAAAGAACAGTAAGCGTCCACCATCTAATGCAGGCAGTGGTAATAGGTTCATAATACCAAGGTTTATACTAAGCATAGCGGCAAAATTCATTAATGCGAATATTCCCCATGTTGCAACTTCCTCAGTCGTTTTATAAATACCTACAGGTCCTGATAGTGCATCAATAGTAAATTGCCCCGTAATGAGCTTTCCTAATAATTGGAATATTGTAACCGTCATATTATACGTTTCTTGAGCACCGTAGACTACGGCTTTTAATGGATTATAAACCCGAGGGCTTTCATACCTTACACCAATTTGGCCGACAGTTTGGTCATTCTGCTTAACTGCCTTTACAGTCATGCTGAGGTTTTCAATTTGGCCCCCACGCTCAACCGTCACATTCACCGTTTGATTTGGACGCTTCTGCACAATAGTCGCTAAATCTTGCCACTTTTCAACAGCATGTCCATCAATAGAAGTGACCTTATCTCCTGCAATCATACCAGCCTGTGCTGCTGGATCATTTGCTACGACTTCTGAAATAATCGGCTCGTACGTTGGTACACCGTTTAATAAACCAATTAGCATATAGATGAAAAATGCTAATATAAAGTTAAATAATGGTCCAGCAAAAATTGTCATTGCCCGTTGACCGACTGTTTTGGCATTAAATTGACGATCATATGGTGCAATGACCGTTTCTTTACCATTTTCAACAACAACACAATCGCGCGCAACTTGATAGCGTACTAATTTTTCCTCGTCATCATAACCTTCAATAAATAACTCTCGTTCTAAATCAGCACGTTCTACTTCTAAAAATAATAAATCTGGCATTTGTCTATTATTTTGATTAAAGATAATTTTGTTCACAATATTATCGTCATTGACAATAATGCCTACTCGGTAGCCAGGCTGTAATTCAATGCCATCCATATCCTCGCCTGCCATGCGGACATATCCACCGATTGGCAATAATCGCACTGTATAAATTGTCTCACCATGCATTTTTCCGTAAATTTTCGGACCCATACCGATTGCGAATTCACGTACCATAATTCCCGCACGCTTCGCGAATAGGAAGTGACCAAGTTCATGGAAGAACACGAGCAAGCCAAATATTAATATAAATGCAATGGCTGTTTGCATAATACCCCACCTCTTTAAAAGCGATTAGTTAACGATAACTTCCTGTCGTTATTTTACCATGTCTAACACTATTTTTCTTGTTTCTCTATCTACATGTAAAATGGTTTGTAAATCTGGCACTAGCACATTATCGTGTGCCTGCATGACACGTTCAATTGTTTCATCAATCTCAAGAAACGTTATTTGACCTTCTAAAAACGCGGCAACTGCTGCTTCATTTGCGGCATTCATGGCAGTTAAAATGGTACCACCTGCACGTCCTGCTTCATAAGCTAATCGCAATGCTGGATAGCGTGCAAAATCCATTTCTTTAAAATGCAGCTGACCGATTTGCGCTAAATTAAGTCGTTGCCCATTATGTAGCGGCATACGATCTGGATAGCTTAAAGCATATTGGATAGGCACACGCATGTCCGGCGTACCAAGTTGTGCTAGAACGCTAGTATCATGATACTCAACTAGAGAGTGAATAATACTTTCTCTGTGTAAAAGTACGTCAATTTTATCATAAGGCATATCAAACAAGACATGTGCTTCGATAACTTCCAGCCCTTTATTCATCATTGTTGCTGAGTCTATCGTAATTTTTGCTCCCATCGACCAGTTAGGATGATTGAGCGCATCAGCAACCGTCACATGTTTTAGCTCTTCTCGTGTTTTGTCGCGGAAACTACCACCGGACGCAGTAATAATTAAACGTTCAATATTTTTCGGGTTTTCACCATTCATCGATTGGAATAAAGCAGAATGCTCACTATCAACCGGCAATATTGGGGCATTGTATTTTTTCGCTTCCGCCATTACTAAATGTCCTGCCGTGACAAGCGTTTCTTTATTTGCAATGGCAATTGTTTTACCCATGCGAATGGCAGCTAATGTAGATTCAAGACCAACGCTACCAAGCACTGCATTGACAAGTACCGTTGAATCAGGATGGGTCGCAACTTCTACAAGCCCTTTTGCACCAAATGTAAAGTGTACTTGCGGATAGTCTTTTGCGAGCATACGTGCATCTTCCTCAAGCTGAACTGAGACAAGTTCTGGCTTTAAGGTCTCGATCATTTCACGTGTTTTTTCTATGTTTTTTCCTGAAGAAAACGCTACTAGATGAAATGCCTCCCGTTGTTCTTTTAAAATATCATAGGTTTGCCAACCGATAGAACCAGTTGCACCCAATAAACTAATTTTTTTCACGACAAAACGTCCCCTTTTTCTATCTTAGCAAATCAATATTTTAATTTGCCTCATTATGCTACCGACGCATTAATTTGGGAAGCAGCAAACCGTTCCTGCGCTGCTTTTCCCGCTGAAGTTGCGCCTTCCGCTCCATTGAATGTTCGTTATTTTTCTACAAACAAAAATAACGTCATCAAATAAAGAAAAACTACACTGTCTATTCAACCATTTAGCTACCGAAAAGATGTAAAAAATGTAGCAAAGGCACGACGAATAACAAACTATCAAAGCGGTCCAAAATGCCGCCATGCCCTGGTAAAATATTGCCCGAATCTTTTACATCAAAATGACGCTTGATGGCTGACTCCACTAAATCGCCCATTTGGCCAATGATGGAAGCAAAAATCGTAATAAAAATTAGTGAAACATAACCATTTGCGAATGGATAAATCGCTTGCATTGCGATAGCAAAAATCACCGCAATAACAATACCACCAATGAAGCCTTCAATCGTTTTCTTTGGTGAAATTTCTGGCCACAGCTTATTTTTCCCTAATTTTCTACCAACAAAATAGGCACCTGAATCTGTTGTCCATACAACAAGTAAGCAATAGACAACAAATTCAAGACCATAGCTTCTTGTTTCAATTAAATAATGGAAACCTAATCCTACATAAAATGCACCAAGTAAAATAAAACCAATTTCATCAAATGTAATTTTGTTTTTTACTAAGACTACATAAATCAGCAAGAGCATCACTAGTCCATAGATAACCATTAATAAGGACGAGTAGCCAATAGCATGTACTACTTCATTAGCCCAGTTTTTCGGTATGACAAGCAAAATGAGTGTCAGTAACCCGATAATGCCCGGTACTGAAAAAATTGAAATACTTTTCATTTTTAGTATTTCATAAAAGCCTACAACAGCCATTGCTAGTACAAGTAGTGTAAATGGCACTTTTCCATAAATAACAAATGGAATAAACAGTGCCGCTGCAATGATTGCTGTGATGATTCGTTGTTTCAAGATGTTTCTTCTCCCTTCAACCCACCGTAACGGCGATTACGTTTTTGATAGTTTTCCACCGCTTCCAGAAAGTTTTCCTCACTAAAATCTGGCCACAATGTATCGGTAAACCAAAATTCCGTATAGGCGAGCTGCCATAGCATAAAGTTACTTAATCTCACTTCACCACTTGTACGAATTAGTAAGTCAGGCTCTGGTAGATGAGCTGTCATTAAATGAGCTGTCATACATTCCTCATTTATGTCTTGTATGGTTAATTGACCGTCCTGTACTTTTTGTAGCATCGCTTTCATGGCGCTAACCATTTCTGATCGACTGCCATAATTTAAGGCAAAATTTAAAATTAACCCTGTATTATGTTTCGTCTTCTCCATTGCCTCATACAATGCTTTTTGTGTATGTGCCGGTAGAAGCGTCGGATCACCAATCATTTCAACACGCACGTTGCGCTCCATCATTTCAGGTAAGAAGGAGCCTAAAAATTCTACAGGTAGACGCATAAGAAAATCGACTTCTGGTTTTGGTCGTTTCCAATTTTCTGTAGAGAACGCATACACCGTTAATACTTTTATGCCAAGATCAGATGCAAATCTAGTTACCTTCCGTACTGTCTTCATACCCTCGTGGTGCCCAGCAACACGTGGCATGGCCCGTTTTTTAGCCCAACGTCCATTTCCGTCCATAATAATCGCTACATGGGCAGGAATCGGCTCGCTTTTCGAATGGGCAACACGTTCCTCCAATGATAGTGTATCCATATTTACTTGTTTACCTAATAGCTTCTTAAACATGCTAACTCCCCCACTACAACTAATCGGACGTATACTAACCTATCATAACAAACAAAAGTGCCTTTTGTCTTTTTTTTCCCTCTAATTGACTATGTATGAACTACCTTATTTTAGAACAACATACATCGCAAAGAACAATCTTGTCTTGCTACCTTCATGAACTGCTAGCGCACTTAAATAAGTGTTTACTATTTGTATGCAAGTAAAACGTTATAGCGCATACATGACAGGAGAAATGTAGCATCGATAGAAATGAATACTTTTACAATAAAAGAGAAAAGACGTCCTGTTATGTATAGGACGCCTTCATCTCATCAAAAAGTTCCATCGTAGAAATGTAAAGCGCCTGCTTACACTTCTAAAATTTCTTTTTCTTTTTCTTTCGCTACTTGATCTACTTTCACGATGAAATCATCTGTTAATTTTTGGATATCATCACCATATCCACGTAGATCGTCTTCTGTGATTTCGCCAGCTTTTTCAAGTTTTTTAAGATCGTCATTTGCATCGCGACGAACATTACGTACTGCGATTTTCGCATCTTCTGCTTCTTTTTTCACTTGTTTTACAAGGTCTTTACGACGTTCTTCTGTTAATGCAGGAATCATTAAACGAATAACTGAACCATCATTAGTTGGTGTAATACCAATATCCGATTTCATAATCGCTTTTTCGATTTCCCCTAAAATTGTTTTATCGTAAGGTGTGATTACTAGTAAACGCGCTTCTGGTACAGCAACACCTGCAAGTTGATTGATTGGTGTTGGTGCTCCATAATAATCTACAGTAATTCGATCTAATAGAGATGCGTTTGCACGACCTGCTCGGATTGATGCTAGTTCACGTGAAAAAGCAGCAATCGATTTATTCATTTTTTCTTTTGCTTGTTCTAAAACTTGTTTAGCCATTATGCATTCCTCCTAACAACTGTTCCAATTTTTTCGCCCTGTACGGCACGTTTAATATTACCTGGCTCCGTAATTGAGAAGACAATTAACGGAATATCGTTATCCATACATAGTGTTGAAGCAGTTGAATCCATTACTTGTAACCCTTGTTGAATAACGTCTAAGTATGTGAGTGTATCATATTTGATGGCAGTAGTATCGACCTTTGGATCTGCAGAGTAGACACCATCTACATTATTTTTCGCCATTAAAATCGCATCAGCGTCAATTTCAGCTGCACGTAATGCAGCAGTTGTATCTGTAGAGAAGAACGGGTTACCTGTACCTGCTGCAAAAATAACTACGCGTTTTTTCTCTAAATGACGAACTGCTTTACGACGAATATATGGCTCTGCTACTTGTGTCATCACAATAGAAGATTGCACGCGTGTTTCGATACCTAATTTTTCAAGAGCATCTTGTAATGCTAATGAGTTCATAACCGTTGCTAGCATGCCCATATAGTCAGCTGCTGCACGATCCATGCCCATTTCACTACCGATTTTCCCACGCCATATATTACCGCCACCTACAACAACAGCAACTTCTACATCAAGATCTACTACTTCTTTTACTTCTTCTGCAACAGACTTGATAATTTTTGGTGATAATCCGAAGCCAGCCTCTCCTGCTAACGCTTCACCACTCAGTTTAATAACTACTCGTTTATATTGTGGCACACTCATTGTAAACCTCCGTCAGACATTTATTTAAAACATTTCTATTCCTTTTCCATTATAGTATATCTAACAATAATTGCTAGTTGTGAATAATGGTAATAGAAAATTCTATCTTTTTTTAGCTCTTTTCGGAAAAATAGGGAACACGTTATGTTGTGTTCCCCATTTTTTGTCTAGAAAATCTAGTGATTATTTGATTAGGATCAAATGTAAGCCAATTCAACAAGTGAACTAGTCTACAAATTAGTTACCTTTAACTTGGCTCATTACTTCTTCAGCAAAGTTATCTTCGCGTTTTTCGATACCTTCACCAACTGCATAACGTACGAAGCCAGTTACAGCACCACCAGTTGTAGCAACGAAGTCGCGAACTTTTTGGTCTGAGTTTTTAACGAATGATTGGTCAAGTAAGCAAACGTCTTCGAAGTATTTACCAAGACGACCTTCAACCATTTTCGCTACGATGTTTTCTGGTTTACCTTCGTTAAGTGCTTGTTCAGTTAACACTTTACGCTCACGTTCAACTTCTTCAGCAGAAACTTCGTCACGAGAAACGTAAGTTGGGTTAATCGCTGCGATGTGCATAGCGATATCTTTAGCAGCTGCTGCATCTGTAGAACCTTCTAAAGATACTAATACACCAATACGGCCGCCCATGTGTAGGTAAGAACCAAATGCATCTGCATCAGTTTTTGTTTTGATTTCGTAACGACGAAGTGTAATTTTTTCACCGATTGTTGCTACTGCTGTTGAAATTTGGTCAGCGATTTTTACGCCTTCTGCATTTTCAAGCTCTAATGCAGCTTCTACTGATGCTGGTTTAGCAGCAAGTAATTGCTCAGCTAAAGCAGAAACTAATACTTGGAATTTATCGTTTTTCGCAACGAAGTCAGTTTCAGCGTTTACTTCAAGAATAATTGCTTCGTTACCTTTTTCTAGAATGTAAGTTGTACCTTCTGCAGCGATACGGTCAGCTTTTTTAGCAGCTGAAGAAAGACCTTTTTCACGTAGGAAATCGATTGCAGCTTCTAGGTCACCATCAGTTTGTACTAACGCTTTTTTACAGTCCATCATACCAGCGCCAGTTTTTTCGCGTAATTCTTTTACTAATTGTGCAGTAATGTTTGCCATTTAGTGTTGCCTCCTCAAATTGGTTAAACTTATTTCAGTGATAGGTTCTAAAAAAGGTGATAAGGGTTCTGAGCCACTTATCACCTTTTTGTAAACGTGAATTACTCAGCAGCAGCTTCTGTAGCTGGAGCTTCTTCTTCACCTTGTTTTGACTCGATTAAAGCGTCAGCCATTTTAGCAGTTAATAGTTTAACAGCGCGAATAGCATCGTCATTAGCAGGGATAACATAGTCGATTTCATCTGGATCACAGTTAGTATCAACAATACCTACTAGAGGGATGTTTAATTTACGAGCTTCTGCAACAGCGATACGTTCTTTGCGTGGGTCAACCACGAACATAACGTCTGGAAGATCGTGCATATCACGGATACCGCCTAAGAATTTAACTAGACGTTCGTGTTCTTTTTTAAGTTGGATTACTTCTTTTTTAGGAAGAACTTCGAAAGTTCCTTCTTCTTCCATTTTTTCGATAGCTTTCATACGTGCAACACGTTTTTGAATTGTACCGAAGTTAGTAAGAGTACCACCTAACCAACGTTGGTTGATGTAGTAGTTGCCTGAACGTTCAGCTTCGTCTTTGATCGCTTCTTGTGCTTGTTTTTTCGTACCAACGAAAAGAACTTTACCACCGTCTTGACCAACTTGACGCATGAAGTCATAAGCTTCCTCTAATTTTTTAACAGTTTTTTGTAAGTCGATGATGTAGATCCCGTTACGCTCAACGAAGATATATTTCTTCATTTTTGGGTTCCAACGACGAGTTTGGTGACCGAAATGTACACCAGCTTCAAGTAATTGTTTCATAGAAATTACTGACATGTGAATTTCCTCCTAGAATGTTTGGTTTTTTTCCTCCGCATTTATCGTCTGCAACAAGCTACCCTAATCTTAGAGCACCACTTACTGCATCAAAATGCGTGTGTAGTAATAACACCATTTGCTACTATATCACAGCTTTATAGCATTAGCAACTGTTTTAGCTATGGAATTTCAATAAAAGCTCGATTTCTGTCTTGCCTTTTTGCAGTTTTTTGGCAATTTCCTCCGCCGATTTCCCTTGCTTTGCCATTTGCACAATTTGTTGCTCCATCGTTAATGGTTGTGGCTCTTCTTTTTGTACTGTAGGTGGCTTCGACGCTGTGGCTTGCACAGGTGCGCCTCCTAGCTGTTGGCGTGAGTAGGCGTTCGTTACGATATTTTTCGGCACTAAAATACGAGGCTCGTTCTCTCGTCCCGCTTCCTTCGTGTGGCTTTCTAATGATGACAACGGCTGCCCTTCATTTTTTTGTAAGGCATTGCGCTTTTGTTGTCCTGTAGTAGTTGCCATTTCCGGTTTTGGCACGACTTGCAACGCTTGAATAAGGCGATTGTTTTCGTCTTTCATTTCAGTTAAATAAAGACTGATGGAGTCGTCCATTTCTCGCATTAAACGTTCCTGCTTTTTTTCTAAATCTTTGAATTTCGCTAGTTTGGTATTCAAAATGATAATGAAATAAATTGATAGTAGCTGTAAAACGAAAAGTACAGCTATTAGTATGGTTGTCATAGTAAACTCCTATCCACTATAGTCCACGAAATTACCTTTGAAAGGATGCTGAGCCTGTTTTTCGGGTTTTTCGTTAAGATTTTTTTTCTTTTTACGTGTACCTTTTATATATTCCCCACCAGCTTCTTCCTCTTCACTAATCTCAGACATACCTTCAGATGTATTGACAGCTTTTTGTTTGCGCTCAATGTCCTTTTTTAGCGCTTCATTTGCATGTGCTTGTTGAGCTAAAGTTTGTTGTTGTGCCTGATCAGCCATTTTACCCGCTTCAAACGTTTTTGGAATAGCTATTTGTAATTCGACACCTTTTAAACTCATTCGTATCCCTCCCTCAACAAAACGTGATGATGCTTATACATTGATCATTTCATTTGATAGTAACTTGCGCAATTTAAATAAAGCCTTTGAATGTATTTGTGAAATACGGGATGTTGATAATTCGAGCATTTCACCAATTTCAGTTAAGGTCAATTCCTCTGTGTAAAACAAACTAAGAACGAGTTGCTCTTTGTCATTTAGCTTTTGTATATTTATGGCTAAATCATCAAGTAATTCTGATTTTATAACGACCTGCTCAGGAGTCTTTGTCGTATCGTCACGAATGACAAATGACTTTCCCTCAGTCTCCTCCTGATCTTGCTGCTCATTGATGGACAGTACATTTGAGAAGAAATGCTCCTGTACTGTTTGGTAAACATCTTCCACTGGTACCTCCATATGTTCTGCTAGCTCCTCAGGTGTCACATGGCGCATATAGTGTTGTTCTAATTGTTCTATTTTGGCATCTAATTTTTTTGCTTTCTCTCGTGCAGATCGTGGTAACCAATCTTCCTTACGTAAGCCATCAATGATGGCACCTCTCACCCTAAAAGAAGCATATGTATCAAATTTTAAGTCTCGGTTTATATCAAATTTATTTAACGCATCAAATAGACCTAGCATACCCAAGCTTGTTAAATCGTCTCGGGATACACTTTTAGGTACACCTGCGCCGATTCGCTGTACATGATAAGTCACAAGAGATGTATATTTTTTTATTAGTAAATCACCCGCATCTGGATCACGATCATGAATCCACCGATTCCACAGCTTTTGTTCATCGTTTAGAATTGGTTGTGTCATAAAATCCACCTCTCTTTATGAAAAGCATATTACGCCTGTGAGCAAGCTTACATGTTGCAAGTGGTTCATTGTGCCCAGAGCACTATTAGCACCTTATTTTTAAATCCATATCAATTAATAAGCCTCTTTGAGTATTTGCTTACAATGACTGACAGACGTAGAATACAAACCCATGCCATTCTTTCCTTTTATTATAACAAGATTCGACTATAATTTCATATGATTCTCTTACACTATTCTATAATTGATTGGCGTATTTTTTAGGCATAAGAAAACTGCCTCTAACTATAGTTAACATTAGAGGCAGTTCAAATAGTTCTCGCTTTATGCATTTACTTGTTGTTCATCTTCACGATTTAACATCGTTCGTACAACTTGTGCAATATCTTCTGTGTTTTCATCTTGAAACTCAACTGTTGAGCTTGTAGGAGCTGCTTCATTACTTCCCTCGTCGAGATGCGAAGCATTGTTGTCTTCCAGCTCACCATCAGCTAGTAATTGATCTGCATTGGGCGTAAATAGCACATATGCAATTAACAATCTAACGATATACATAACAAAAAATACGATAATAGCTGCTATAAAGGAACCTATGATAATACGTAATGGCGTATACGGTTGTTGCAGCGTTATAAAGAAGTAACAAGAAAAGGCAATTAACGCCCCCCACAAGTTATAAAAAATAGAACCAAACATTATATTTCACTCACTCCTTGGTTAACCGTTCGAATATTTAATATCGACGTAGCCGGATTAAATTCAATTGTTCGACCGCTATTACCGCCCGTATTTTCGGCAACTAAAGGAATTCCATGACGTTTTAATTCAAACTTAACGGCCTCTACATTACGTGGACCTATGCGCATTGAATCTTTATCTGATGTAAATTGAAACATTTGCGCACCACCTGCAATTTTAGCCTTTAGCTTAAATTTTTGAACACCTTCTAGTTTTAATAAATCTATCATAGCTGAAATGCCAGTATCTGCAAATTTTGCGACATTTATTGATTCTGATCTACCAAGACTAGAATCTGGTAGCATTACATGGATTAAACCAGCTATTTTCTTTGACTCATCGTATAAAATAACGCCTACACAAGAACCAAGACCTGAGGTTCTAATTGTGTTCGGAAATTTCGCTACATCCATTTGCGCAATTCCAACTTTTATTACTTGCCCATTCGTATTTAGCATAGCCTATGAAACTCCCAATGCTTTAAAAATAGCATCAAAAGAATCTGGATCCGGCAATAAGAAGAAATGTCCTCTTACTGTTTCATGATCCTCCACACCGTCTTCAAAAATGGATGTATTTATTACGATGACATTATCGCTTACGTGCGATAATTCAATTAAGCCAATACTAATAATTGCTCCAAACATATCCACACTTAGACCAGGTACTGTGGGATAAATTTTTAAATTTGTAAAATCTGATAACGCAGATAAATATGACCCTGATAAAATATTCCCCATTTCCTGCATGGCTGATAATCCTAGCTCAGAAACAGGTGGGTTTTTAAAGTCGAATGATTCATCCTGTATTAGACGACGGATAAAGCGATTTGCTTGTTCGATAGGAAGAATGAAAAACATGCTCCCCTCTGCATCACCTTCAATGCGTAAAAAAATCCCTACCACGACATTTTCAGAGCCACCAGCTAACTCCATCATGTCATTAAACGATACCATTTCGACTTTTGGTACACGCATATCAATTTTTTTACCAAGCAAATTGGAAAGTGCTGTCGCAGCATGTGCGGCACCAATATTGCCAATTTCCTTTAAGACGTCTAAATGCAGTGATGTAATCTTTTGATTAAATGTCATAATCGAATCCCTACTTTAGTGGATTTAATACTTTTTCTAAATGCAATAAAATTAATAATCGTTTACCAATTTTGGCTACACCTGAAATAAACTCTTCTTCAAGAGAACCCACTACTTCTGGTTGTGGTTCAATTGAATTTGCAGGAATGTCCAATACATCATTTGCTGAATCGACTACAAAGCCTACTTCCATATCCTCTAAAGAAATAATGATAATACGCGTTGTTTCCTCATGGTCAGAGATTGGTAATTCAAAGCGTTGTCGTAAATCAATAATTGGCGTCACAACACCGCGTAAATTAATAACACCTTTTACGTATTTCTCTGTTTTAGGCACACGTGTAATATGCATCAGTTTCTCGATACCTTGAACGTGAGATACAGGAATAGCATATTCCTTATCTGCTAATTGGAAGACAATCACTTTTATATTTTCTTGTTCAACTGCATTTGTCATGGTTAACACCTCTCTTATTCATTCACCTTATTTAATAAGTGCATTACAATCTACAATTAAGGCTACTTTACCATTACCTAAAATTGTTGCACCTGAAATTGCAAAGATATTCGTTAAGTAGTTGCCTAATGATTTCAGTACAATTTCTTGTTGGCCAATGAATGAATCGACAACTAAACCAGCAAGTTTCTCGCCTTTACGAACAATTACTACTGAATGGAATTCATCGTCTTGTAGCTCTTTACGAGGAACTTCAAAGATTTCCTCCAAGAATACAAGTGGAACCACTTTTCCACGGAAATCGATTACCTTTTGATTATGCGCATTCATAATATCGGATGTACGAATAATCGAAGTTTCGATAATTGATGATAGCGGTATTGCATAAATTTCTTTTTCGATTTCTACAAGCATTACGGAAATAATCGATAATGTTAGCGGCAATTGAATAGAGAATATTGAGCCTACATCTTGTGTAGATTCGATTGATATGTTTCCACCTAAAGATTCAATCGTCGTTTTAACAACGTCCAGCCCTACACCACGACCTGATACATCAGATATAACATCAGCTGTTGAGAAACCAGAAGCTAGAATAAGCTCATTGATTTGATTGTCTGACATTGCAAGTGATTGTTCTTGCGTAACTATTCCTTTAGCAATTGCTTTTGACAGCACTTTATCACGATTAATGCCCGCACCATCATCTTCAATTTCAATAAAGACATAGTTACCGCTGTGATAAGCTCGTAAGACCACAGTACCTTCTTCCGGCTTGCCTTTTGCACGGCGCGTAGTAGGGTTTTCAATACCATGATCGACAGAGTTACGGATTAAGTGTACAAGCGGATCTCCGATTTCGTCGATTACTGTTCGATCAAGCTCTGTTTCTGCACCAATAATCTCAAGATTTATTTTTTTATTAAGGTCACGAGATAATTGACGAATCATTTTAGGGAAGCGGTTGAATACCGTTTCAACAGGTACCATGCGCATCGTTAAAATAATGGTTTGTAAGTCACCCATAACACGACTCATTCGTTCCACTGTTTCGTTTAGCTCGCCATGATTTACTTCTGAGGAAATAGATTGTAGGCGACCACGGTCAATCACAAGCTCCTCAAAAAGATTCATTAAAATATCCAGACGTTCGATATTTACACGAATCGTTTTATTACCAACAGGTGCATGACTTTTATCTGCTTTTGCAGGCGTTGTCGTTTTTTCTGCTGCAGGCTTAGCTGTCGTATCTTGTGTGTCTACTACTTCCGCCGTTGCCGTTGCAGTAGCCGCTACCTCTTGGCTTGCCTCATACTGTTGTTTTTCGCTGAATTGCACTTGATTAATTGTTGCAATATTAACTTCCTCAACTTCAGAAACCTTCATTAACTTCTTCTGCATATCTTCTGCTGATTCTTTTGTTACAAATGCGACATAAAATTGCTGATCGAATTGTTCATCTTCAAGCTTCTCAACAGATGGCGCTGATTTAATAACGTCTCCATCCTTCTCAAGAATCTCAAATACCATAAATACACGTGCAGCTTTTAATAAACAATCTTCACGCAGTCTTACTGAAATTTCAAACGCATTAAAACCTTGTTCGGCA
The DNA here is from genome assembly GCF_044762075.1 of Lysinibacillus sp. NPDC097195. Lineage (NCBI taxonomy): Bacteria > Bacillati > Bacillota > Bacilli > Caryophanales > Bacillaceae > Lysinibacillus > Lysinibacillus sp. NPDC097195. The sequence continues at coordinate 2,240,415 of NZ_JBIWDP010000001.1, forward strand.
GATTGCGTAATGACCGTTTGTTCAAAGCTATCATATTCTAATACACTTGATACTTGTGGTACTTCTACAGTGGCTACAACTTGCGGAATTGCTTCCTCACCTGACTCAATGCGCTTTAATTGCGCTACAGTAGAAGAAACATCACGTTTTCCATCTCCACCATTCGCAATATCCATGACCATTTCTTCTAAATGATCGACAGATTCAAAAACGATATCTAAAATTTCTGGTGAGACATGAATCTTTTCATTTCGAATAGCATCTAATACATTTTCCATTTTATGTGTTAAATCGGCTAAGTCTTCAAAGCCCATCGTCGCTGACATACCTTTTAGTGTATGCGCTGAACGGAAAATCTCACCAACGATTGCCAAATCATCAGGGTTTTTTTCTAGTTCTAATAAATGCTCACTACAAGCTTGTAAATGCTCTTTACTTTCTTCGATAAACATCTCTAAATATTGATTGACTTCCATTAAGAGGACACCCCTTTTAAGGCAAATATTTCATAATTGTTTGTGCAATATCATCTACATCAGCGACTTCATCGACAAGCTGCGTTTCCACCGCAGCTTTCGGCATACCATACACTATGCAAGTTTCAGCTGACTCTGCGATAGCAATTACATTGCCGGTATGTTTTAAAGCCTTTAGTCCTTTTGAACCGTCATACCCCATACCTGTCATAATAACTGCTACCTTATCAAAATCTTTAAATTGACTTACATCTTCAAACATGACATCTACAGACGGGCGATGGCCGGAACGTGGTGGTTCTTGATTATCCAATACGATGCCATAGGAGGTACCTACTTTTCTTAATCTTAAATGGTATCCCCCAGGGGCAATATACGCTATGCCATTTTGTAAAATATCGCCTTGCTCTGCTTCTTTAACTGTAATCTCGCTTAAATGATCGAGGCGAGCAGCCAGTGATTTCGTAAAACCAGCCGGCATATGTTGAACAATAAGAATCGGCGCTTGAATTGATTTCGGAATTTTTGTAATAACTTCCTGCAGCGCACGTGGTCCACCCGTAGATGTACCAATTAACACAATTTTCTTGCTTACTTTATTCCAATCAACGTGCGGCTTCGTACTATTCACTACGGACGAGCTCACATCGGCTGGAAGTATCGCTTTTCGTTCTTTCGAAAGTTCTTTTCTTATAGCAGTTGCTGATACAATGGGTTCTTGTTGCCTTTTACTACTAGAAGGTTTTTTTAGTTTAGATATAGGTACCAATGAAGCCTGTTCCACTTTATGAACAAGTTCAGATTGGATTTTATGTAAATCAAGAGAGATTGTTCCGCTAGGTTTCGCAACAAAATCAACTGCTCCATACTCAATTGCAGTTAGTGCATTTTCAGCCCCTCGTTGGGTTGTACTTGAAAGCATGACGACAGGCACTGGACAAATTGTCATAATTTCATTTAATGCTTCGAGTCCATTCATTTCAGGCATTTCAATATCCATTGTTACGACTGTAGGTTTTAATGTTTGAATTTTCTTGATTGCATCTTTTCCATTTCGTGCTGTTCCAACTACTTCAACCTTCGAGCTACCAACAAAAAAGTCACTAATTAGCTTTCTCATAAAAGCAGAATCATCGACAACTAACAGCTTGCTTTTATGTAAAAAGTCCAATTAATCACGTCCTTTCGAAAAAATACTTCTAAGTTTAGTTAAGAATTTATTTGCTGATTGTTCATGTGCATGCACTTCTTCTGTACGTTGTTCCATAAAACGTGCCACAATCAATTGCAGTGTTTTGGAAATAAGAGCATCTGGATAGGCGATTGAAAAAGGCACTTGTTCACGTACTGCTTTTCGCACAACGGGATCCTCTGGTAATGAGCCTAACACTGCGACCTCTTTGTCTAAAAAACGTTTCATCGTAAGCCTTAAACGCTCAATGGTTTCAATACCTTCTTCTTTAGAAAAAGCACGGTTGCAGAGTATATAAAATTGCTTCTCCATATCTCGTACATGAATGTACTTCATCATCGAATAGGCATCTGTAATAGAAGTTGGCTCTGCTGTTGAAATAACTATTATCTCGTCAATGGAAGTAAGTAACTCTAAAGACCAATTCGTCGCCCCAGCACCCATATCAAATAAAATATAGTCAAAGTTTTTTTGCAGCTGGTCAAAAGCGTGAATGAGTCTTTCAAACATGGCCTCTGACCATTCCAGCACGCTCGACATACCAGATCCGCCAGCAATACATTGTAAACCATGTGGCCCTTCAAATATGACCTCATCTAGCAATTTATTACCTTCCAAGTAATCTTTCAAACTATAAGAAACATTTTTTCCAATTAAGATATTGATATTGCCCATGCCGATATCCATATCTACAATGGCTACTTTTTTGTCCCTACTCGCTAAATTAATTGCAAAGTTCATTGAAAAGTTACTTTTACCAACTCCACCCTTGCCGCTTACGACAGCAATGGTTTTGCCTAACTGACCTTGCCGCTTCAACATTTTCAAGCGTAATGTTTCTGCTTGATCCCTCATTTTTCTTCACCTTGGAAAAACAAATTAAGCACTGCTTCTAAATCAGCTTCTTCAATATCTTCTGGTACTTCTTGACCATTCGTATAGTAAGCAAGTCCTTTATTATATTTAATCATTAAATTAATCATTGTGCCAATAGAATTTGTTTCATCGACCTTTGTAAAAATCATTTTCTCGATTGGGACGCTAATAAATTGCTCAATAATATTGGTCATATCTTTTTCTTTTGCCGTCATAGCAAGCACTAGGAAAGATTCAGCCTGATCATCAAACTTTATAAGGCGCTGTAAATCATCTACATATTTTGCTTCTTTATAATTGCGTCCAGCTGTATCGATAAACACTAAATCTAAATGGGACAATCGTTGCACAGCTTGTTCAAAATCCGTCGAGTTATAGGCAATTTCAACAGGCGCTTGTAAAAGGTTAGCATACGTTTTTAACTGCTCTATCGCAGCAATTCTGTATGTATCGGTTGTAATAAAGCCAATTTTCTTCTTTTTCTCTAAAACAGCCCGTGCTGCCATTTTAGCAATTGTTGTTGTCTTGCCGACACCAGTTGGCCCGAGAACATTAATATATTTACGTTCATACGATAGCCCCCCTATCGGCAATCCTTCTAATTTTTTACGCAATAAGTTTTTTGTAATTAACTTGCATTGTGAAAAATTGATTTCTGAGGCTTCTTTGAAATGCATAAAAAGCTCATCACCGATCGTTGTGATGAGCTCCTCATTTAGCTCTTGCTGTCTTAAGTATTCAATGAAGGGTAAGAGTTCATCGGGATATTGAGCTTGGCTAGCCTTCTTGTGCATAGATTGCATTAACGACTTTAAATCGGCAATTTCCTTCCTCAGTTCATCAGACATACCAGAGTCTTCTTGCAAACTTGCACTATGTTTAGGCTGGGTATGTTGAATTTTAGCTTGTACAGCATTTGTAATCTCTTGCAAACTAGCATTTTCTTTTTTAGTAGACATTGTTGGCACGATAGCAGACGATGGAGCTGTAAAGCTTTGCTCCATAGCGTCAATGCCTGCAACAACTTCAAAACTTTTCTTTTTTACAAGCCCAAAAAGTTTCTTTGTTACGATAACCTTTGAATTCAAAATGACAGCGTCCTCGCCTAATTCAGCACGCACAAGCTTCATTGCTTCTGGTATGGAAGATGCATAATATTTTTTCATTTTCACTCTACATTCACCACCCCAACACTTTGAATTTCAATTGAAGCATCTAATTCATTATAAGATAGCACTGGAATCTGCGGGAAATAGCGTTCTGTCAGCTGACGTAAATACATACGAACTGCTGGGGAACATAAAATAATTGCAGATTGTTCCATAAAGGACACGCGTTCTACCTCCGATGCAATTGTCTCTAAAACAGTTTGAGAATCTTGTGGATCCATCGCTAAATAATTACCGTGATCCGTTTGCTGAATACTATCCGCAATCATTTTCTCCACTTTACCTGAGACAGTAATGACTTTCAATGTTGGGCTGTTCCCTACATATTGTGAGGTAATTTGGCGAGCTAAAGATTGTCGAACATACTCTGTTAATATATCGGTATCACTGGTTAATTTTGCATAGTCTGCTAATGTTTCGAAAATAATTGGTAAGTTACGTACTGATACATTTTCTCGAAGAAGCTTGCCCAATACTTTTTGGATTTCTCCTGTAGATAATGGCGCAGGTGTTAATTCTTCAACTAAAATTGGATGTGTTTCACGTAAATGATCAATTAATTGTTTTGTTTCTTGTCGACCTAATAATTCATGCGCATTTGCTCGAATAATTTCGGTTAAATGGGTTGATACAACACTTGGTGGGTCCACAACCGTATAGCCAGACATTTCAGCGTCTTCTTTAACTTGCTCGGTAATCCATTTTGCAGGAAGACCAAATGATGGTTCCACGGTATCTATTCCTTCAATAGAATCATCATCACCAGGACTCATGGCTAAATAATGATCGAGTAAAAGCTCACCTCGTGCCATTTCATTACCCTTAATTTTAATGCGGTATTCATTAGGCTGTAATTGAATATTGTCTCGAATACGTACAACCGGAATAACAATACCTAGTTCCAATGCTAGTTGACGTCGAATCATAATGACACGATCTAATAAGTCGCCGCCTTGTGCTGCATCTACTAAAGGAATTAAACCATAGCCAAATTCAAATTCAATTGGGTCCACATTTAATAAATTCACAACATTTTCAGGGCTCTTCATGCCGTCTGTTGCCACTTCTTCCTCGATTTCAAGTAACTCTTCCTCATCCTCTGGTTTTTTACGTTCCATCATGTAAGCACCTGCAATCAGTGCAATGCCGATTGGTAACGTCACCCAGTTTGGAATTGGCGTGAACAAACCTAGTAAAATAATAGTACCCCCAGCAACATAAAGAAGCTTTGCTTGAGCAAATAGTTGTCCGGTAATATCTTCTCCTAAACTTCCTTTAGAGGATGCGCGTGTTACAACAATCCCTGTTGCTGTTGAAATCAAAAGCGCAGGAATCTGTGACACAATACCATCACCAACGGTTAGCTTTGAGAAATGAGTTGCCGCTTCTGCAAATGGTAAGCCCATTTGGACTACGCCGATAATAATCCCAAATAATAAGTTAATAATAACCATCACCATGGAGGCGATAGCATCCCCTTTTACGAATTTCGTAGCACCATCCATCGCTCCGTAAAAATCCGCTTCACCCGCAACTTTGTCACGTCGTTCACGTGCTTCACGCTCAGAAATTACACCAGCGTTTAAATCAGCATCAATACTCATTTGTTTACCTGGCATCGCATCCAGTGTGAAACGAGCAGCTACTTCCGCAACACGTTCCGCCCCTTTTGTAATCACGATAAACTGAATTAATACTAAAATTAAAAACACAACCAAACCTACGAGAACATTCCCGCCAACGACGAAATCTCCGAAAGTTTCAACAACTGAACCAGCATCTCCATTCGCTAAAATCGCTCGCGTTGTGGAAACACTCAACCCTAGTCGAAACAAGGTTAACAGTAAAATAACGGAAGGGAAAATAGAGAAATCTAACGCTTCCTTCATACTCATTGCTGTTAAAAGTACTATTAATCCTAACGTAATATTAATGACGATTAGGAAACTTAACATCCACGGAGGAAGAGGGATGATGAGCATCGCAACGATTAAAATAACCGCACCTAAAACCCCTATATCGCGAACCTTCATTTGTGTCCCTCCTACATAAAAGCTTTAAATTTTCCGCTTGATACGATAAACATAAGCGAGTACTTCAGCTATTGCTTTGAAAAACTCCTCTGGTACTTGATCGCCTATTTCTACCTGATCGTACATGGCTCGTGCTAACGGTCTATTTTCAACCATAACGACATCATGTTCTTTCGCAATCAGTTTAATTTTTTGAGCAACAAAGTCTGTTCCCTTTGCTACTACACGTGGGGCATCCATACTTTCCTCATCATACTTCAGGGCAATCGCATAGTGCGTCGGGTTGGTAATAACCACATCCGCATTCGGAACCTCTGACATCATTCGACGCATCGCCATTTCGCGCTGACGTTGTTTGATTTTTGATTTAATGAGCGGATCACCTTCACTATTTTTATATTCATCTTTAATGTCTTGCTTAGACATTTTAAGATTTTTTTCATACTCATGTTTTTGATACATCCAGTCCAATAAGGAGACACAGAGTAACACAAGAGAAGCCGCGATACCCATAATGCCAACTAGTTTACCTACAGTAATAAGGGTCATCCACGGACTTTTAAAAGATAGAGCTAATACTTCATGTAAATTTGACCAAACAATAATTGTTGTTACACCACCGATAAAGGTGATTTTTAAAATTGATTTTAAAAGCTCCACAATGGCTTTTACTGAGAATATTTTCTTTAATCCTTTAATAGGATCCATCTTTTTTAAATCGAATTTCATCGGCTCTAACGTGAATAAAAAACCAAATTGTAGAAAATTACCCGCTAATGCTCCTACGAAAGCAATCGCCATTATCGGTACGATAACATAAGCCATTTCTACTAATGTTTCGGTAAATAGATGCATGACACTGTCTATCGTAAGTGTTTCTACACGTATGTTATGGATAAATGTTTGTCTAAAAAAAGATAACAGCTCATCACGCAATGATCCTGCGAAGAAAAATAAAAAGATAAACACCATGAGCATCACAATCGCACTCGATATGTCCTGACTCTTTACGACTTGCCCTTTTTTCCTTGCATCTTGTCGTTTTTTCGGTGTCGCCTTTTCCGTTTTTTCGCCCGCAAAAAATTGTAAATCTAAGTCCAGTAGCAGCAACATGTTATCCACCACCTAATATCGCCATTAAATCGCGCATACCGTAAATCATAATCGAAATCAATTTTTGTATAACTTGTATCATGACTGCCATCATCGTGAATAGCACTAAAAAACTAACACCTATTTTAATAGGAAAACCGACAACAAAGATATTTAATTGCGGAACCGTTTTCGCCGTAATGCCAAGTGCTAAATCGACTAAAAACAACGTTGCTACAACAGGTGCTGCCATTTGAAAGGCAATGGCAAAGACGGCAGTAAATGTCGTTATAACAAACTGGATATAATTATCTTGCGCGAAATTAGGGAATCCCTGATCAATAGGTAAAAACTGATAACTATAGTAAATGCCATCTAAAATCATATGATGGCCATTAATTGCTAGCAGAAATAGCAATGCCAATGTATTAAAAAATTGACCAATTAACGGGCTTTGCGCACCCGTTTGAGGATCAATAATATTGGCAATAGCAAATCCCATCTGGAAATCGATAAAGCTTCCGGCTATTTGAATAGCCGACATGATGATATAGCCTACTAGACCGAGTAGCAATCCAATAAGCGCTTCTTTCATCACTAAAAGTATGTAATCACCATTAAAAAGAAATGGCTCTACGTCTATTGTGTAATACATCATCCAAGCTAAAACAAATGCAAGGGCTATACGTACTTGCTGCGGTATTGTTTTATATGAAAAGAAAGGTACCGTCACAAAAAAAGCGGTTACTCGCACAAGCACTAATAAGAAAACTGTTATTTGAGGGATTAGTTCATTCATGTATTCACCCTATATAACGCGTTAAATTCTCAAAAATATCTCTCGCATAGCTCGTTACTTGTGATAACATCCATGGACCAAAGAAAACAATGGCCACTAATACTGCGATGATTTTTGGAACGAATGCTAAAGTTTGCTCTTGAATGGATGTTGTTGCTTGAAAAATACTAACCGCTAAACCCGAGATTAAAGCAACTAATAATAGCGGTCCGCTTGTTAGAAGGATAATCATAATGGCACGCTCTGCAATTGAAATAACCATTTCACCTGTCATACTGTATCATCCCCTAAAAACTTTGTAATAATGATTTCATTACGAGATACCAGCCATCGACGAGTACAAATAATAAAATCTTAAACGGCAATGAAATCATAACCGGTGGTAACATCATCATCCCCATCGACATTAATGTACTTGCGACAATCATATCGATAACGAGGAATGGAATAAAGATCATAAAACCAATTTGGAAAGCGGTTTTAATTTCACTTAAGGCAAAGGCAGGTACAAGCATCGTTAATGGAATTTCTTCCACTGATGCTGGTTTTTCTGCTTGGTTATACTGTAAAAACAAATCTAAATCTTTTTGCCTTGTTTGTTTACTCATAAACTCTTTAAAAGGCACACTCGCTTTCTCGTATGCTTCTTCTAGCCCAATTTCTTCAGCAAATAATGGCTGTAATGCCTCCTTATTGACCTCTTGAAACGTCGGAGCCATGATAAAAAACGTTAAAAACAAAGCAAGACCAACAATAACCTGATTAGGCGGCATTTGTTGTGTCGCCAAAGCTGTACGCACAAAGGACAGCACAATGACAATTCGGGCAAAGGATGTCATTAAAATTAAAATGCTCGGTGCCAATGACAATACAGTTAATAATAAAAGGAGCTTAACGGACGTCGAGACGTTTGTTGGATCGCTGTTGGAAAAATAATTGACTATATCATTCATTGATCATCATTCTCCTTTTGCTTCCATCTCTCGATTTCCTCACTACGCTCCTGTTTAATTTCAGAAATCTTTTTTTCAAAAAGTTCGCCAAACGAATCTTGCTGCTGAACCTTTGAAGGATTTTGCTTATTTTTTCTATTAAACTTTGAAAATATCTCTGCTATATAAGGTGATGTTGCCGCAAATTCCTGCTTCTCGTTATACAGTGCTAGCAATGCTTCCACTTCCTGCGGATCAGTAATCTCACGTAAAAGTTGGACATCTTCACCGACGCCAACTAAATACAGTGATTTTCCTATTTGCAAAAGTTGGACAGATTTTTGTGCCCCTAACGATAAACCGCCTAGATTTTGTACCATTTGATTTCGTTGAAAAGTTAAATTTCTTTTGTTCAGGAACTTCATTAACCCATAAAATAAAGCTACAACAAAAATAAGCGCCAAAACCATTTTTATGTATTCCCATGCAGAAACATCTCCAGCTGCAGAAACAACTGTATCTTCCTTCGCAGCTGGGTCTGTTTTATCATCATTACATGCCTCTGGTTTTTTTATGCAATAATCAACATTTGTATCGGAGTCTGCATAAACAGAACCAGATGGTAGGTACACAAATAGGAAGGTTACAAGAAATGCGAAAATCATCGTAAGACGAAATGATTTTAACATTTGCATGGAATTATCCTAAAGCTTTTTGGATCGCTTCAATTACACGATCAGCTTGGAAAGGCTTCACAATAAAGTCCTTCGCACCCGCTTGAATTGCATCGATTACCATTGCTTGTTGTCCCATTGCTGAACACATAATGACAGTAGCACTTGGATCAGTACCTTTAATCGCTTTAAGCGCTGCAATACCATCCATTTCAGGCATTGTAATATCCATTGTTACTAAATCTGGCTTTAACTCATTGTATTTTTCAACAGCCTGTAGACCATCGGCCGCTTCCCCTACAACTTCAAATCCGTTTTTCGACAAAATATCCTTGATCATCATGCGCATAAATGCAGCATCGTCTACAATCAAAATTCTTTTAGACATGGTTAACTCCTCCAATTGAAACTATCTTAAATTATTTAAACGCTCTGCTTGACTTAAAACATCTGTAATGCGTACGCCGAAGTTTTCATCAATAACAACTACTTCGCCTTTTGCAATTAAACGACTATTTACTAGAATATCAACCGGTTCCCCTGCTAATTTATCTAATTCAATAATCGATCCACTAGCTAGTTCTAAAATCTCTTTAACAGAACGTTTCGTACGTCCTAACTCTACAGTAACTTGCAATGGAATATCAAGTAGCATATTTAAATTTCTAGCCTCAGATTGAGAGATTACATTTGGATCAAAGCTAGCAAACTGTGCCTGTTGAACATTTACAGGCTGTACAGGTCTTTGCTGCATATGATTTTGTTGTTGCTCTTGATACATTGGCTGTTGTTCTTGATACATCGGCTGTTGCACTGGCGCAGCTGGTTGCTGATATACCGGTTGCTGAACTGGTGGCGGTGTATGTTGAACAGGCGGCGGTGCGATAGGTGCTTCTGGTGCAATTGTCGCTGCAACTGGCTCTTCAATCGCTTCTGTTTCTCCTAGTAGAGACTTGACAATATTTTGACTAAATTTAAGCGGCAATAATTGCATTAAGTTTGAATCAATCAAGTTACCAATTCGAAGACGGAACGAAACTTTTACTAGTAGATCATCTTCTGGAATATTGTCTCGTCCTTCATCTTGAGAAATATTCATTAAATCGATTGTCGGTGGCGAAATATCTACCTTTTTGTTAAATACTGTCGACATCGATGTTGCCGCAGAGCCCATCATTTGATTCATCGCTTCTTGGACTGCGCTGAGTTGAATTTCACCTAAGTCTGGTTTAGGGTTTAAACCGTCCCCACCTAACATTAAATCAGCAATAATTGCTGCATCCGATTGTTTAATAACAAGTAAGTTCATACCTGTTAACCCAATCGTATATTCAACTTGCACCGCTACATATGGATGAGGAAATTCCTCTTCTAATTTATTGCGGTTAATCATTGAAATACTTGGAGTCGTAATATCTACTTTCTGACCTAATAACGCTGAAAGAGCTGTAGCTGAACTGCCAAATGATATATTTCCTACTTCACCGAGTGCATCTTGAGCAAACGAATCAAGGTAATCCTCTACTCGTATTTCATTTATGTCCTCTTTTGTAGAAGCTTCGCTGTCGTTCATTCTATCGTCCAACGTTTCGCCCCTTAATAACGCTTCAATTTCTTCTTGGGAGAGCATTTCATCACTCATCTTCGTCTCCTCCTTTCAAAGGGTCGATAATCTGGATTGCTAATTTTTTACCCTGTTTCCCGGGTTGTACTGTGAATTTAGGTAAGGTACCTACTTTCAACAGCAGTGGATCATCAATTTTTTGATCTAATTGAATAACATCCCCGATTTGCATCATCAGGAAGTCTTCAATGGTGATATCGCTAATACCTAGCTCTACTGAAAGAGGTAATTGAGCCTGTTTCACACGTGTTTCAAGCATTTTTGTTTGCTCAGGTGACATTTCTTTTGTATTTGTCTGCATCCAATAGCGGACAGATAGATTCGGTACAATTGGTTCTAAGACAACATGTGGAATACAAATATTAATCATGCCGCTTGTCTCACCAATAATCGTATTCAACGAAATAACAACAACCGTTTCATTTGGTGAAATCATTTGTAAAAACTGAGGATTGACCTCAAGCTCTACTAGAATCGGGTCAATTTCCGCAATATTTTCCCATGCTTCACGTAAATTATCGAATGAACGTTCGAAGAGGTTTGTCATAATTTTTGTTTCGATTTCTGTTAAGTTATCAACATTACTATGACTTGCTCCACTACCGCCCATTAAACGATCCAACATTGAATAGGCAATGTTCGGATTTATTTCCATCAATATATTACCATCAAGTGGTGGCACTTCAAACACATTTATAAGCGTCATATTCGGAATTGATCGAACAAACTCTTCAAAGGGTATTTGGTCTACTGATGCTACAGTAATTTGTACATAGCTTCTTAACTGTGCAGAAAAGAAGGTTGTCAGTAGTCGTGCAAAATTCTCATGTATTCGGGTCAAACTTCGGATTTGATCTTTAGAGAAGCGTAACGCTCGCTTAAAGTCATAAACTTTAACCTTTCGCACCTCATCCTCTTTTTTAATGTCATCCGCTGACATTTCTCCGGTAGAGATTGCGGAAAGTAACGCATCTATCTCCGATTGGGATAACACATCTCCTGCCATTTGCCCACCTCCATTTCAAGCAGTTTCTAATTTTTATTGAAAGATGTAGGAGGTAATATATACTTGTTTAATTTCTCCCTCTTGCATCAATTCATTTAACTGTGTTTTTATTGCCTTTTCAAACATTATTTTTCCTGCTTTGCCATCCAAATCTTTTTGTTCCATTTCTGATAGCTCTTGAATAATTAAATTATTCGTTTGGAAATCACGCTTCTTTAATTCTTCAGCAGCGTCCTTGCTTGAAGTTTGGATTTTTAGCGTCATGCGCACTATCCTTTTATCAGCTAGGTTTGTCATAATCTCAGGAACGTCAACAGAGGCTTCTACAATTTCGTCTATTGATGGTTCAAGCGATGCTGCAGGCTTATTGAATTGAGTAAATAATACAAACGCAATAACGCCAATAAGTATAATCGCCACTAGTACGATGATAATCATCGTTAACACTTTATTATTCTTCATCTTCTTCACCTCGTAGATGCGGGTTTGATAGTACTTGTATATTGTTATAAAAGGCAGTTACCTTTTGTCGCACCTCATGTTCACTCTGTAACACAATCATTTTTGTTCCTGTTGTTAAAGTAATCGTCGTATCTGGGAAAGATTCGACTGTTTCTATGTATAAAGCATTCAGTGTAAATGCTTTGCCATTTAGTCGTGTTAGTTCAATCATTGAATTAGGGCCGGTCTGGCATGAGAGCCGGCCCGACCCTCCCTCATATTGAAAATTATGTTGTAAAGCTCAAATTACTGCTCTTAGCGCTAGTCGTAGCGCATTGTTAGACTATCGTTTTAAGTTTACTAATTCTTGTAAAACTTCATCTGATGTCGTAATAATACGTGTATTTGCTTGGAAACCACGTTGCGCAACGATCATCTCTGTAAACTCTTCCGATAAGTCTACGTTAGACATTTCAAGGAATCCAGATTCTACAGAACCAATACCGCCAACTGTTGCTACTTGAGCATATGGGTCTCCAGAGTTAGCTGTAGCTTGATAATAGTTAGCTCCTTGTTTTTGCAGACCGCCAGCATTCGGGAATTTAACTAAAATTATTTGACCTGCATATTGACGGTCGCCTTTGTAGTCCACATACTCTACTGTACCATCTTTTCCAATTGACATTGATTGTGCAGTTGTCGGGATTTTAATTGGTTTAATATCCGCTGAAAAGTCCATATCTTCCGCGATATTTCCTTCGATATCAGCAAGACCGTTATCTTGTTTTTGCTGCTCAGCTTCAGTGCCATCAATTGTATCGCCATCAGCAGAGATAGATAAAGAATCACTTGCATGACCAACAAGATATTTACCATCAGCATTCACTAAATATCCGTTTTTGTCCATATAGAAATTCCCAGCGCGCGTGTACAAAATATTTCTGTATCCATCTTCATCAATAACACCTGTATCATCCGGTGCGCCATTGGAATCACCTACCATGAAGAAGCCATCGCCTGAAATGCCTAAGTCTAATACACGTGCAGTGTTTTGTAATGATCCAGAACCATGTACTGTGTCAATTGCCGCAAGCTGTGATCCTAAGCCAACCTGCATTGCATTTACACCACCGCGCGTTTGCGAAGGTGCAGATGCACCTGTTTGCATTTGAGATACTAAATCTTTAAATACTACGCGTCCTTTTTTAAATCCATACGTGTTGACATTTGCAATGTTATTACCAATAACATCTAGCTTTGTTTGGAAGTTTTTAAGACCTGAAATACCTGAATACATAGAACGTAACATAAGTTGTCGTTCTCCCTTCATTTTTGAATTGAATGGTGTGCCTCTATCAGTCAGCACACATAGGCTTCCTTACTATAAGAAGGTCCAGCCTTAGAGCACAATTGTGCCATCAATATTTGTAAACAGTTGTTGTTTTGCTTCCGTGCGATCCATTGCTGTAATGACAGTAGCATTTTTAGCACTGACGATTAAAGCTGCTTGATCCATCAAGACTAATGGTTGTTTGACACCTTTTGAATGCGCCTCAAATACTTTGTCAGATACAACTTGCCATTCCTGTTCAGTAATTGCAATATTACGCTCTTTAATGCGTTCATGTGCATGCTTACTTACTTTCAGCTCCTGTTTCGTTGCCTCTTGTAAATGCGCACTAAACGATTGCTGTGAATTGGTAGGCGTAGGCTGCTTTTGGCGAATAGTTGGATACAATGGAACACGATGAATTGAAAATTTATCCACCCTTCTCCACCACCTTTATTCGCTAATTACTGTAAATTCTTTTCCTGCTAATTTTTTGCCATTTTCTAATTCGTAATAAATTACACCATCTTTATTGGATACAGAGACAACACGACCTTGTACATCTTGTTCACCGTCATTGTACGTAACATTTTTGCCAATGAGCTTACTCGCTTGTACTAGTGGTGATTCTGTAGTTGTAGAACTGTCACCCGTGCTCGTGCCTTTATTACCTAAAATCGCTGAAATATTACCAGGGTTAATTTCTTTACCATCTGCTAATATAAACACTGCTTCACCATCAACAAACTTTAAAGATTCAATAACACCCGTTCCTTCGTTTACAACTGGCTTATTATCTTTATCTACTTCGTCTGTAATTTCATGCCATTTCACTTCTTTACCAACAAATGTTGTATAGTTCATCAGCTGTGTTTGTTGTTGAGACATTAATAATGACTCAACTGCCTTTGTCATATTTTGCATTTGCTCTAAAGATGAGAATTGTGCCATTTGTGCAATGAAATCACGGTCATCCATAGGGTTTGTTGGATCTTGATTTTGTAATTGTGTAATCAATAACTTTAAGAATGCATCTTTACCAAGCTCACTATTACCCGTTTGCTTTGTTGGTGGATTATAGTTTGTATAATAAAGATCAGTTGAAATTTTTGAATCCGCCATCGCTTACACCCCTTCATTTTCTAAGTAATCTGTAAAGGACATGCTTTCTTCACTATCCTCTGTTGCCTGCTCTTGCTCTTCTTGCTGTTGTTGCCTGAAGAAGTTACTAAAGAAGTTTTGATCTCGTTGTTGTCGGTCAGCATCTTGTAATGACTGCGCAATATCAAGTCGATCAACTTGGATATTTTGTTGAACAAAGGCTTGTTTTAATTGATGTGCTTGACTGTCTAATAAGTCACGCCCATGCGCAGTAGAAGCAAGCAATCGTGCTGTTATGACTCCATCATTTTGCACAAGTTCAATTCGAATGGTACCTAAATTTTCAGGATACAATTTTAACGTTAACCGGGTAATTCCTTGGGCATTTGAAATTTGTGCCTTATTAATAATGGCCTGCATTTCTTTCAGTAATGCTTCCGATTGCGCTGGCTTAGCTGCTGGTAACGTTACTTGGAATGTATCAGCTTTTGTTTGGACTGTATTCGCCGTCACCATTTCATTTGCACTTGTATCTGTTTGTTTTGTCACTTGTACCTGCTGTACAACTTGCTGGAAGCCTTGTAATGGTAGTGTGACAGTTGTTTTTGTCGTAACTTGTTGTGCCGTTTGAATCGTTTCAATCTGTGTTTGCAATGCTGTTAAAAAATTATTAACATTTGATAGCGCATTTTCTTGAGACATCGTTAAATCCGATTTTTGGCCAACTAATTGCACCAGTTTTAATGCTTGCAGGAGTTTCGTAGCATCTTCTGACGTTACTTGTCCTTCCCCTTGCAATGCAGCTACTAACTGCGTTTGCAACAATGGTGCCTGCACATCTACTAAAGCTAGTAGTTCCCAGACGTCGCTCGCTTGTTGATCTTCATCTAATAATTGTTGCACTAATTTTTGTAATTGCTCTTCATCAATATTCAATGCAGCCATTAAATTATCTAAATTCAACATTTCATCCATTGCTACTGCTTTACCATCTTCCCCCACTTGAAGCATTAACAAGCCTTCATCATGTGGAATTTCTAGTAAATCTAGTAATTCATCAATAGATTTAGTATTTAATAATTCATCAACTTCAACCAATTGATCGTTGTCTTGAGAATTAGTAGTCTGGGATGTTTTATTTTGCTGATTTGTAGTTGCTACAGCCTTGTCAAATACTGAACCAAATTTTGATATTTTATCTTTTGATGATCCAGCATTTGTTGTTATCTCAGTATTACTAGCCTTAGAAGTAGCCGAACTGGACTTCGTAGCATTTAAAGTAGTCATTTTCATCATCGCAATATTCATGTTTTCACCTCCTTTTCATATATATTTCTTATTGTTTAGCCATCATTTCTGTATACTTTGCCGCATCTTGCGGTTCCATCTTTTCTAAAATGGCAGCTAATTTATCGGGTTTTAAGCTCGATAAAATGCGAAGTGCTTGTGCATCACTCATCTTTATAAGGACAGGAGCTGCGGCTTTAGGTGACATCTTATCAAAGGTTGTTAAAATATCATTAAAATCACGCTTCACATCATCTTGCTCTCGTTGTAATTTTTCGATTTCAAATTGTAATCGTTCTTGCTCTGTCAATAATTTTTCTTTTTCAGTTGTCGTTGCATCCAGTTTGCTTTGCAATTGTGCAATTTCAGCTTCTTTTTCTTGTATTTCTGCCTTTAAGCCAACAACCTTGGAATCATCAATTACTAGCGCATCTTTTGCTTGTTGTTCATCGGATTCCACAAAAGGTAAGCTGCTTACTGCCTTTTTTCCTAAATCAAAGACGTTCGTATCCATTAACGTTGCTACAACAAGTAGCACCGCTACCACGAACATAACAGGTATTAATATCCAGATAAAAAACTTTTGGAAACCTCCTGATTTACGCTTTGGCTGTTGTTCTTCTAATTCAGTTTTAATACGATTATCTTTTTTTACCATGAAATCACCTGATTTCTTTCTTGAAATACGTAAGTGAAGAAATTTCATCTAAAAATATGCTCTCAATGCGATCTTGTTCTTGTTGGAAAGATTTAAAATCTTTTTCCCGCATTTTTTCAAATTTACGTACTTCCAAGTTTTTTTCTAATAGTTTTTCTTCGTGCCAATTCATCTTCGAACGTGCTTGTATAACCTTTTGTTGTACATCAGCAATCGTTTTTTCGAGGCTATCAATAAAACGAGCATAGTGATGAATTTCTTCTATTGATGATCCCACAGCTAAGCGATCCTGCTGAAATTCTATTAAATCCTCTTTCTTTTTCAGCAAATCATATAGCTTTGTGGCAACCTCTTCAAATGAACGAACAGACTCTTTATAAGCAATTTCGGTTTCATTCTTTTCTTGCTCTCGAATAGTTAATACTTTTTCAAAACGATATATGTAACTGACCATCCTATCTGCCACCACCGTTCGATAATGTAATTAACTCATTTTTACTTTCCTCAAGTGTCACCTTATCTAAATACCCTTGTTTTAAATAAGCCGTAATAAGCGGTTCATAATAAATCGCTTCATCTATCTCTTTTGATGTTCCACGCTTATATGCACCGATATTAATTAAATCCTCTGATTTGTCATATGTATAATAGAGCTCTCTTAAGCGCTCTGCAGCCTTTTTATGCTCTGGTTCTGCAACATGATTCATCAAACGACTAACGCTTTTCAGTACATTGATAGCCGGATATTGCCCTTTATTGGCTAGGTTACGATCAAGAACTATATGACCATCTAAAATACCTCGAACTGTATCAGCAATCGGTTCATTCATATCGTCTCCGTCTACTAATACCGTATAAAACGCCGTGATAGAGCCTTTTTCATTCGTCCCAGTGCGTTCTAATAACTTCGGTAAAATTGCAAAGACAGAAGGTGTATAACCCTTCTGAGCAGGTGGTTCCCCTGTTGCAAGTCCGATTTCACGCTGTGCCATCGCTACCCGCGTTACAGAGTCCATCATTAACATTACATTCATGCCACGATTCCTAAAGTATTCTGCAATCGCAGTGGCGGTAAATGCACCTTTAATTCGCATCAGTGCAGGTTGATCGGAAGTAGCCGCCACAACAATCGATCGGCTTAGACCTTCAGGGCCTAAGTCTCGTTCAATAAACTCACGTACCTCACGACCACGTTCTCCAACCAATGCAATAACATTTAAATCCGCTTGTGTATTGCGCGCAATCATACCGAGTAACGTACTTTTACCAACCCCAGAGCCGGCAAAAATACCTACACGTTGTCCATTGCCGACCGTTAGCATACCGTCAATTGCCTTTACACCAACCTCAAGTCTTTCATTTATCGGTGGACGAGTTAGTGGATTAGGCGGGTCTTGTTCAGTTGGTACTGACATTAAGCCCTTCGGTAACAATGTACCATCAATCGGATTTCCCATTGAATCTAACACTTTACCAATTAGTTCTGGTCCTACTTTGATTTCAAGAGGTGCCCCCGTACCTTCCACTAAGCATCCAATCGATATTTCACGCAGCGAGGTAAAGGGCATTAAGACAACAATTTCATCTTTAAAGCCCACGACCTCTGCTAAAATGATTTGATGTCCATTTTTCGACGTTTCAACATGAATTTTACAGACATCACCTATGGAACTATCAGGACCTTGCGACTCAATCATCAAGCCGACAACTCTCGTTACTCTACCAAACTTTTTAAAAGTAGGTATATTAGGAATTTGTTCGATTAATTGAGCCGTTTTCATCTAGATCATTCCTTACTTTCTAATATTTCATGTAGCTTTAATCGCAATTCATTTAATTGCTCGTCAATACTCACAACAATCCGACCGTGATTCGTTTCGATATAACAATCTGTGTCATTTTCGAAATCTTCATTAACAAAAATCATGAATGGTACGTCTGTTGGGAACATTTCTGCCAATTCATCACGATTCGCTGTAATTAAACCATAGTATGAAGGAGAAACGTAGATTTTTATTTCTTTCATTTCTCTCGCCTCTTTAAGCCCTCTGTGCACAATGGATAAAAACAGTTCATCGTTGTGCTCTAACGAAGCCCCTATGATTCGTTCCGCAGCTGTTAAACCTAGCTCTAAAATAATTGCTTCTTGGTCATCGATATATTTCTTTGCATTTTCCCCAGCTTGAGCGATAATATCATTCGCTGTTTGAAGGGATTGTGCCATCGCTTCAGCTGCTCTGTTTGTACCATCCTCATAGCCTTGACCATAGCCTTCATCATACGCTTCTTGTACACGATTCGGGCGTTCTTCTTCCCAATTTTGCTTCATATGCTCAATCTCTTGGAAATGCATTTGCTTCTCTTGCTCAAAAGCTTCCCGTTCTTCTTGAATCATAGCTCGAGCCTCTGCAAGTAAACGGTCACGCTCTGCAAATACCTCTTCCATTGTCATATGATTTGGAGATGTTTCATCAGTTCCCATTTCGGGTATATCAAACATATCACGAATTTGAATCTTCTTAACATTATCGCCATTGGGCTGTGCATAGACAGAACGGATGATTCTAGACAATGACGTCATCTCCTCCACCACGTGCAATAATAATCTCACCAGCATCTTCTAAGCGGCGAATAACAGCAACAATTCGTGATTGTGCTTCTTCTACGTCACGCAAACGCACAGGTCCCATAATTTCCATTTCTTCTTTGAAAGTATCGGCCATTCGTTGTGACATATTGCGGAAAATAATATCCTTTACTTCTTCGCTTGAAACTTTCATTGAAAGTAGTAAATCTTCGTTTTCACAATCACGAATAACGCGTTGAATTGAACGATTGTCAAGCGTCACGATATCTTCAAATACAAACATGCGTTTTTTGATTTCTTCTGCAAGCTCTGGATCTTGAATTTCGAGCGCATCGAGAATCGTTTTTTCTGTTTGTCGATCAACACCATTTAATACTTCTACGACCGCATCAATACCACCAGTTTCAGTGTAATCCTGTGTAACCGTCGAAGATAGTTTACGTTCTAATACCGACTCAATTTCACTAATTACTTCTGGTGATGTGGATTCCATCATTGCGATACGTTTCGCAATATCTGCTTGTACTTCTTGCGGTAATGAAGATAAAATAACACCCGCTTGCCCAGCTTCTAAATACGATAGAATAAGGGCAATTGTTTGGGGATGTTCATTTTGAATAAAGTTAAATATTTGTGCAGGATCTGCTCTACGAGCAAAGTCGAATGGACGCACTTGTAATGAGGAAGTCAAACGATTAATAATTGTTTGGGCTTGCTCCATACCTAATGCTTTCTCCAATACCGTCTTCGCGTAACCAATACCACCTTGTGTAATATAATCTTGCGCAAGTGCAATATTGTGGAATTCTTCAATAATTTCTTCTTTCACGTTTGCTTCTACTTTTTTAACACTTGAAATTTCTAACGTTAAACGTTCGATTTCTTCCTCAGTTAAATGTTTATAGACAGAAGCTGAAACCTCAGGCCCTAGTGAAATTAACAAGAGTGCGGCCTTTTGTTTTCCGCTTAATTCCTTATCTTTCTTGGACACAGCAGAACCTCCTAGTTAGTCTTCCGCAATCCAACTACGCAGTAACTTCGCAAAATCGTCTGGCTTTTCTTTTGCCATTTTTTCAAGTTGCTTACGACGCATTGTAGCTTCCGTTTCAATTTCTTCATTAATATCATCAATTATCAATTCTTCTTGTTCTTCTAGGATACTAAGCTCTTCTTCTTCTTTCGCACGTTTACGTGAGCGGATAATGAAGAATGCTAGTAATAGAATAACAGCTAGTAAAATGCCTCCGACTACCCAAACCCACCACGGGATAACAGGTGTCTCAGCAGCAGTATCTGCCACCTTACCATTTAACTGTTGGACTGAAATAGCCACTTTTTCATCAATTTGTTCTTGTGTAAGTTCCGCTGCTACATCTTTTGAAATAGTTGTACGAACAATGGTACTTAATATTTTCTCAATATCTTGTTGTACACCATCTGGTAGCGATGCTGCATCTGTAGCTGTCGGCGGCTCAACAATTACTTGAATGCCAATATCTTGGATTTTATAAGGCGCTTCTTGTATATCTTTACGGATACGGTTGACGTCATTATTGATTGTTTCTTCTGTACGCTCGTAATCTCCGTCTCCTGATGTACCTTCATTGTAAGTAGTAAAATTATCTGTTGTTGTTTCAGCTTCAGGTGTACCTACTGCTGCGTTACCATTTCCAGAATATTGTTCAGTAATACGTTGGGCACTAATCGCAATACCTTCCATATTCTCTTCGTCAACTGGTGTTACTAAGTTTTCTTCACGGTTTTCCTTTTTGAAGTCGATGTCTGTTGTAACAGAAACAATGACTTTATCTTGTCCCATCAGCGTTCCTAGCATCGTTTGCACTTGACGTTGCAAGTCACGTTCTACCAATTTCTTCATTTGTAATTGACCTTCAGCTGTCGCTGTCGATGTACCATCAGTCGTTGCAGCATTTAAATCAAAGTAATCTGAGTATTGGTTCGAGATCACAATATTTTCTGTTTTTAAATTTGGAATACTTTTTGCCACTAAGTTGTACATTGTTGCAATTTGTTGTTCTGTAAACTTATAACCTGGATCTGTATTTAATACAATGGATGCAGTCGCATCTTCTTTAACATCTTTAATGAAAACGCCCTCTTCAGGAAGGGTAATCATTACTTTTGCATCTTTCACGCCTTCAAGATTTTTGATTAACTTAGCAATCTCTGTTTCGGTAGCGGCTTTCTTTAATAAATTAAATTCATTATCTGTCATACCGAAGCCAGAGCTATTGGCAAATGAGTAATCGATTGTGCCAGTTTGAGGATAGCCTTCTGATGCAAGTTGTACCAATAACGAATCGACCTGTTCTTGTGGCACTAATATGGACGTCCCGCCTGGAGCAATCTCATATTTTACAGCTTTGGAATCCAAAGCTTCTTTCACTTGACCGATTTCACTTGTTGATAAATCTTTATAAAGCGGAACATATGTAGTTTTTGTAGCAAAAAATGTAATGACAGCGGCAAGTGCGATTACACCAACTACTGAACTTATCATCACTATTTTTTGTGTTTTACTTCGACTTGTCCAAAATTGGCTGGTGTCGTTTTTTATTTTTGTCAATCGTTCATTCATTACGAATCCTCCGGTTATAGTGAATAACCTAGCAATCAATAATTCGCGATAACAGTGGAATCCCATGGCAGCCAAGACTGTAGTTAATCTTGAATACCATAGGAAGCCCAATTAATTTGGATTGGTGTCTTTTGTCACCAATCCAATCAATTAGACACTCATTCGCATTATTTCTTGGTAAGCTTCAATCACCTTATTGCGAACTTCAATTGTTGCATTTAATGTAATGCTCGCCTTTTGAGATGCTATCATTACGTCGTGCAACTCCACATCTTCACCAGTTATTAGCTTTTGTGTAAGATTATCAGAAGTGATTTGCTGATCATTCACTTTCGCTATTGCTTCTTTTAACGAATTCGCAAAGCTCTGTTGCGCTTCGTAGGGTGTCGTATTCAGTTTATTTGTTTCATTTACAACCTGAGTCGGTGTCATTAGTGAAACGGACGAAATCGCCATTATGTATCCATCCTTCCTTCCTGTTATTTACCAATTTCTAATGCTTTTGTCAGCATCGACTTATTCGCATTTAAAACAGTTATGTTTGCCTCGTAAGAACGTGTAGCAGACATTAAATCTACCATTTCCTTTAAGGGGTCAACATTTGGCATGTTGACATAGCCATCTGCATTTGCATCAGGATTTGTTGGATCATACACTAATTTGAAAGGTGTTTCCGTGTCTTCCTTAATTTGCGTCACTTTTACCCCGTTTCCAACGCCGGCTTTTGCATTTTTACCGATCGCCACATTTAAGAAGTTCGAAAATCGTCCTTCTTGCGCAGAAAGAGTAACTGACTTCCGTCGGTAAGGCTCCCATTCCCCATTGACTTGTTTTGCACGCGTTGTATCTACGTTTGCCATATTTGATGAAATAACATCCATGCGTAAACGCTGTGCCGTTAATGCAGAGGCAGTAGTATTCATTCCATGGAAAATAGACATTTATTACTTACCTCCTTTAATAACTGTATTGAGTGTATTTAACTTACCATTTACACGGTCAATTAAAGCGTTGTAGTAGATTTGATTTTCTGCAAGCTTCGTTTGTTCTGCATCCATATCTACAGCATTTCCGTTATTTCGATATCGCAAGTTCGTCAAATTACTGACACCTGGTGTCGATTGTTGAATTTCGAAATCATAATGTCTACTATCTGTGCGATATGCTGAAATAGCAATTTGTTTCTCATTCGCCAACATATCCTTAAAACTTACACTTTTCGCCTTATAATTCGGTGTATCGACATTCGCAATGTTATTTGCGATTGTTTTATGATTCAAAGTTGCATAGGAAAGTCCGTTTTCCAGGCTACTAATAGTTCCTCCAAATAAGTTCAAAACCATTCACCTCATTTTATTTCAATCTATGTACTTCTTATTTTATCCAATAATACAATTGTAATTAAGATGCTACGTAGTGTCTATTGTCTTTTGTCATTTTTTAATAGTATATACGCCCTATTTTTTCGATAAATCAACCAGGACAAATATGCCGCATCCCTTGCCGCCCTAGATTTCGCGCCGTTTCGCCTTTTTTCTAGTCATTTTACACTATTTCGACAGTGTTTACTGTATTAGTATCAAATATCTCCCTTTTTATTACTACAAAGGATTGGATTTATATCCCAAATAGTGTTTTTTCATTTAAATAAAGTACCTTTTTACTATTTTCGGTGTGGTAATATAAATAACTCCCAAAAGGGCAATAAGGAGTGCATTTACGTATCGACAAAATATGACTTAGATAAGAATAATCCCTACAAAATGTATGTTTTTCACTCCAAGTGGACGGCCTTCCGCCACTTTAGTTTCAATCCTCTGTTAACGCATAGAGCGCCAGTTCAACCATTCAAAGCAGCGTTAGCTTACATTTAGCCACATTATTTTTACGACAACTTGGTAGCTCAAATTTTTTCCCGTGTTAGCTAAGAGCGCCGCGTACCTTTCTTTTGAAAAACAAAAACATCAAGAATAAACTTCTTGATGTCTTTGTCGACACTATGTTATTATGTATCATTTTTTAAACAAGACAAGTCCTATCACCTAGTATTCTGTAAAAATGAGACATTTGACCTTCACAAAAATGTCACATATACCATTCAAAGGGCTCAATGTTTACTTTTACATATTTCTACTTTATAAAAACTAAACGGTTATGCATTGCTATCGAACAAATCTACAGAAAAAAGCTCCCTCAATTTCATTTTGAAGGAGCTTCATTTCATTATTTCATTTTAATTTCAGCAAGCGCATTTAAGAACTTATCGTTTAACACTTTAATATAAGTCCCTTTCATACCTAATGAGCGTGATTCAATTACACCTGCTGATTCAAGTTTACGTAATGCATTAACGATTACTGAACGAGTAATGCCTACACGGTCTGCAATTTTTGAAGCAACTAATAGACCTTCGTTTCCGTCTAGCTCTTCAAAAATATGTTCAATCGCTTCTAATTCACTATATGAAAGTGAGTTAATCGCCATTTGAACTACAGCTTTGCTACGTGCTTCCTCTTCAATCTCTTCAGATTTTTCACGTAAAATTTCCATACCTACTACTGTCGCACCATACTCAGCTAAAATTAAATCATCATCCTCAAATTGTGCTGATAAACGAGCTAAAATTAATGTACCTAGACGCTCACCGCCACCAACGATTGGTACGATAGTTGTTAAAGCACTTTGGAATAAATCTTTATTTTCTACTGGGAATGCAGTATGTTCATTGTTAATATCTAAATTTGATGATGTTTCAGAAATTGTAAACAGGCTATGTGTATATTCTTCTGGGAATTGGCGCTCTTCGAACATTTTTTTCATACGTTCATTTTCAATTTGTTGGTGAATAGAGATACCTAAAAGCTTCCCTTTACGACTAACAATATAAACGTTGCTATCAATAATGTCACCTAATGTGTCAGCCATTTCTTTAAAGTTTACCGGTTTACCTGCAGATGCTTGAAGCATCGAGTTAATCTTACGTGTTTTTTCTAATAAATTCATTTTATGTTCCTCCTATAAATAATCGATACCGTATTTATTTAATATTCTAAAGTTTTTTACAATTGAATGGTACTATCATGCCTTGACTACAAAATAAACTGTGACAAATCTTTGTTTTTCACAATACCTGCCAGCTTTTGGTCAACATACGCAGCTGTAATTTCGATTTGCGCCGGTGCAATTTCAGACGCTTCAAATGATAATTCCTCTAACAAGCGTTCTAAAATTGTGTGTAATCGACGTGCACCGATATTATCTGTTTCTTGGTTAACCTCTGTAGCAATTTCCGCAATACGTTCAATTGCATCTTCTGCAAAATTGATTGCTACACCTTCTGTTTCTAATAACGCTTTATATTGCAAAATAAGGGATTGATCTGGTTCTTTTAAAATGCGAACAAAATCTTGCTTCGTTAATTTTTCAAGTTCTACACGGATTGGGAATCGTCCTTGTAACTCTGGAATCAAATCTGATGGCTTTGACATATGGAAAGCTCCTGCTGCTATAAAAAGCATGTAGTCTGTTTTGACAGCCCCATACTTCGTCGTAACAGTAGAACCTTCAACAATCGGCAAAATGTCGCGCTGCACACCTTCACGTGAAACACTGGCAGAAGAATTCGTATCTTTGGTCGCTATTTTATCGATTTCATCAATGAAAATAATACCAGATTGTTCTGCTCTAGTAATTGCTTCTTGTGAGACCTCATCTGCGTCGATTAGCTTATTCGCTTCCTCGATAGTTAAAATACGACGTGCATCTTTTACTTGCACTCTGCGTTTTTTCTGTTTTTTAGGCATTAAGCTCGACAGCATATCTTGCATGCCACTATTTGCAGACATATCCATTCCCGTACCTTGTAGTGCATCAAAAATCGAAGGACTTTGCTCCGTTACTTCAACCGTAACCCACTCATTTTCTAATTTGCCATTGCGTAAATCGATTGCGATTTGTGCACGTTTTGAGCGTACTTCCGTCTCTTCAGAAGATGTATCATCATGTGTTTGTTGTTCTTTGCCACCAAACAACATTTCAAACGGGTTTTGCATAGCTTGTTTTTTACGTAAAGAAGGGACAAGTAATTTTACAATGGCTTCATTCGCCAACTCTTCCGCTTGCTCCTTTACAGACTCCATCATTTCTTCCTTCACAAGACGATGTGAAGCCTCCACAACATCGCGTACCATGGACTCTACATCACGACCAACATAGCCCACTTCTGTAAATTTCGTCGCTTCAACCTTCACGAATGGTGCACTCGTTAGCTTTGCAATTCTCCTTGCAATTTCAGTCTTCCCAACTCCCGTCGGTCCAATCATTAAAATATTTTTTGGAATTACTTCAGCCTTCATATCATCCGCTAAAAGCGAACGACGATAACGATTTCGTAGCGCGATCGCTACAGCTCTTTTCGCCTCATTTTGTCCTACAATAAAACGATCCAAATGCTCAGTAATCTGTCTTGGGGTTAAGTTTTGTGGTGTCATTAGTTAAGTGCCTCCACGATAATATTATGGTTTGTAAATACACAAATTTCAGCGGCAGTTTCTAATGCTGCTTCCGCAATCTCACGGGCAGTCATTGTCTCACCTGCATATTTTTTTAGAGCACGACCTGCAGATAATGCATAATTCCCACCAGAACCAATCGCTAAAATGCCATCATCAGGTTCTATAACTTCTCCCGTACCAGAAACAAGGAGTAGTGTACTTTTATCCATCACTAGTAACATCGCCTCTAATTGACGTAGCATTTTATCTCCACGCCATTGTTTTGCCACTTCTACAGCAGCTCGCTGTAAATTCCCATTATATTCGTTTAATTTCGCTTCAAACATTTCAAAAAGTGTAAAAGCATCGGCTACAGAACCTGCAAAGCCAGCTAGCACCTGCCCATTAAACAGACGTCTGACCTTCTTGGCAGTGCCTTTCATAACAACCGCATTACCAAGTGTCACTTGACCATCACCAGCCATAGCGCACCCGCCATTATGATGTACCGCAAATATCGTAGTTGCATGGATTTGTCCCATTTACTTTCCTCCTTAGCCTCTATTATGCCCTCGGATGGGCATTCATATATGTTTGACGAAGATGCTCATTTGTTACATGCGTATAAACCTGTGTTGAAGTTAAATGCGCGTGGCCCAGTAGTTCTTGCACCGTCCGTAAATCCGCGCCATGATTCAGTAAATGTGTTGCAAAAGTATGGCGAAGCATATGTGGGTATATTTTCGTATGGAGTGAGGTGTTATCAATCATTTCGTTTAAAATATGACGCACCCCTCGTGGCGTAAGTTCCCCACCACGCATGTTGACAAATAATTGCTGATGATTTGTTTGTTTCATCAACCGTGGACGAGCCTGCTCTATGTAGTGCTGTATTGCTACACTTGCAAATTGACCAAATGGTATAATGCGTTCTTTTCTTCCTTTACCCATTACCCTAACAATAGAGTAACGGAAATCGATATCCGCTACCATAATGGATGTCAGCTCGCTCACACGAATGCCCGTTGCATATAGTAACTCTAAAATAGCCATATTACGCAACGATTTCAAATCATCTCCTACATTCGCATTAAAAAGCTGCATCAATTCTTCCTCATAGAAAAAACTTGGTAAACGTGATTCTTTTTTCGGATGGTAGAGCGATCGAAAAGCACCATCATCCATGCCGTGCTGTTTATTTAAAAAGCGAAAAAAGGAGCGGATTGATGAAATTTTTCTTGATACAGACGTTCTTGCTTTCTTTTCTTCGTACAACTTCGTTACATATAGACGTGCATGTATATACTCAACACTACTTAAATCATTAACGCCTTCTGCCTGTAAAAACGCTAAAAAATCTAATAGGTCTGATTCATATTCTCGCACAGTATGAACAGAGAAGTTTTTTTCAACTTGGATGTAAAGCATAAACTGTTCAAGTGCTTCTTGGGACGAAACTAACATGAAAGATTCACCACCAATAAATTATTCGTAACCTTCTCTCATTACTATTACCAACAAATACAAATGGTAAAACAATCATTGCCATTAAATGCAAATTGTCGTTTAGTAATCCTTAAAAAACATACATATTGACACTATACCTATCTTCGTAATATAGCAAGTGAAAATGGTTATATTTTGAGAAAAACTCTATACAAAATAATAAAATACGTGTAAATAAGCATTTTGTCTACACAAAAGAAAAAGCCTCTAAGAGTATATCAACTTTTAGAGGCCTTTGGCAATTAAATTGTTTGTGAATTCACAAAATTGCGAATTGTATCCATTGCGCGTGTAGCATGCATTTCTGCACGTTCCGGTTTTGAACGGCGTCCAGGTGGTAATTCAGGGAAAATACCGAAGTTGACGTTCATCGGTTGGAAGTTTTTAGATTGTGCTTCTGTTATATAACGCGCCATACTTCCTAATGCCGTCTCGAATGGGAAAATAATTGGCTCTTGTCCCAATGCCAAACGTGCTGCATTAATACCTGCTATTAAACCACTACCTGCAGATTCAACATAACCTTCTACACCTGTCATTTGGCCAGCAAAGAAAATATTTTTTTGTTCACGTAACTGATATGTTTTTTCTAGAACTTTCGGTGAATTAATGAAAGTATTTCGATGCATAACACCATATCGTACGATTTCAACATTTTCTAGCCCAGGAATGAGTTGCAGTACTTCTTTTTGTGGTCCCCATTTTAAATGCGTTTGGAAACCAACGATATTATAAAGCGTTCCTGCCGCATCATCCTGGCGCAGTTGTACAACAGCATATGGACGTTTACCAGTTTTCGGATCTTCAAGACCTACTGGCTTCATCGGTCCAAACAACATTGTCTTCTCACCGCGAGCTGCCATTACTTCAATCGGCATACAGCCTTCAAAATAAATTTCTTTTTCAAATTCTTTTAAAGGTACTACTTCTGCCTCGATTAATGCTTGACGGAAACGATCAAATTCTTCCTTTGTCATAGGACAGTTTAAATATGCCGCTTCCCCTTTGTCATAACGAGATTTTAAATATACTTTGTCCATATCGATGCTATCTTTTTCAATAATTGGTGCTGCTGCATCGTAGAAATACAGATAATCAAGTCCCGTTAAGCCTTGAATTTTTTCAGCTAATGCTTTTGAAGTTAGTGGTCCAGTTGCAATGACCGTAATACCTTCTGGAATTTCCGTTACTTCTTCATGGATAACTTCTACTAACGGATGATTTTTCACCGCTTCTGTTACATAGCCTGCAAACTCATGACGATCCACAGCAAGTGCTCCACCAGCTGGAACCGAGCAAGCATCAGCCGCTTTTAAAATAACAGAGTCTAATAGACGCATTTCTTCTTTAATAACACCAACAGCATTTGTTAATGTATTTGCACGCAGCGAGTTTGAACAAACAAGCTCGGCAAATTTATCTGTATGATGAGCAGGTGTTTGCTTTACAGGACGCATTTCATAAAGTTTAACTTTTACACCGCGCTTAGCGATTTGCCAAGCAGCTTCACTACCTGCAAGGCCTGCACCTATTACATTTACAACTTGTTCCGTCATGTTCTTACCATCTTCCTATCATTGAGTTGGCGTCTCTTCATAGTCACATTTCGTACATTGAATTTGGACACCTTTTTTTAATTTTTTCTCTACTAATAATGCACTACATTTCGGACACGGTCTACTAATTGGCTTGTCCCATGAAACAAATTCGCACTCTGGATATTGATTACATCCATAAAATAAACGCTTTGTTTTACTTTTACGTTCCACAATTTCGCCTGTTTCACAAGAAGGACATTTAACGCCAATCGGCTTCATAATCGCTTTCGTATTTCGGCAATCTGGGAAGTTCGAGCAAGCCATAAATTTCCCATAGCGTCCTAGTTTAAATACCATTGGTGAACCACATTTTTCGCAGTCCTCACCGGCTGGCTCATCTTTTATAACGACTTTCTCCATTTCAGCATCTGCATGCTTTACATGAACTTCGAAGTCTTTATAAAATTCGTCGATTACTTCTACCCACTTACGACTACCTTCCTCAACATCATCGAGATCTTGTTCCATTTTGGCAGTAAATTCGATATTGATAATATCAGGGAAGAACTCTAGCATT
The DNA here is from genome assembly GCF_044762075.1 of Lysinibacillus sp. NPDC097195. NCBI lineage: Bacteria > Bacillati > Bacillota > Bacilli > Caryophanales > Bacillaceae > Lysinibacillus > Lysinibacillus sp. NPDC097195. The sequence goes on from NZ_JBIWDP010000001.1 coordinate 2,270,405, forward strand.
TGTTGGTGGACGATTTCCCCAAGCTCTGTCGGCATAAATCGTTTTGCATCCAGCACAACATAGCCGCGACGTTGAATTGTATCAAGGGTCGGTGCATATGTGGATGGACGCCCTATGCCTAACTCTTCCATTGTTTTTACAAGACGCGCCTCTGAATAGCGTGGCGGCGGCTGTGTAAAGTGTTGCTTCGGTTCGATTTCAAGTGATTTCACTTGATCGCCAACTTCCATTTCAGGTAGAAGTTTCGTCGTTTCTTCAGTTTGATCATCGGTACCTTCTATATAAAGCTTCATAAATCCGGCAAATTTAACTTGTGAGCCGTTTGCACGGAATAACACATCACCATGTTGAAGGTCTACAGCAACTGTATCCAGTACAGCTGGAGCCATTTGACTCGCAATAAAGCGCTCCCAAATTAAACGGTATAAACGAAGTTGATCACGACTAAGTACTGTTTTTAATTCTTCAGGTGTACGCATCGTACTTGTAGGACGGATTGCTTCATGGGCATCTTGTGCGTTTGACGCTTTTTTTGCCTGTTTCGTTTCAGTCGAAATATATTCTTTGCCGTACTTCGTTTCAATGTAAGAAACAGCTTCCGTTTTTGCCGTTTCCGATATACGTGTTGAATCTGTACGCATATAAGTGATTAAACCGACTGTTCCTTCTTTTTTGCCAATATCAATACCTTCATATAATTGCTGTGCAAGCATCATCGTTTTCTTTGCACGGAAATTTAGCTTACGTGCTGCTTCTTGTTGTAATGATGATGTAGTAAACGCAGGTGCAGCATTTCGTCTTCGTTCTTTTTTCGAAACATTTACGACTTCAAATGCTGTGCCTTTAACATTTTTTAAAATGGCTTTTACTTGCTCTTCATTTGTTAATTTAATTTTGTCTTTGCCATTTCCATAGTACAATGCATCGAACGTCTTCTTCCCTTTTTCAAAAGAGCCTTCAATTGTCCAATACTCTTCTGGCTGGAAGTTTTTAATTTCATTTTCACGATCAATAATCATGCGTAGTGCAACTGATTGTACACGCCCTGCTGATAAGCCCTTTTTAACCTTTTTCCAAAGAATTGGACTAATGTTATAGCCTACTAGTCGATCTAGCATACGGCGTGTTTGTTGTGCATCTACTAAATCCATATTAATGGCACGTGGATTTTTAAAGGATTCTAAAATTGCATCCTTTGTAATTTCATTGAAAACAACTCGACAATCTGAGTTAATATCAATATTTAATGCAGTCGCAAGGTGCCAAGCAATCGCTTCTCCCTCGCGGTCTGGATCGGCCGCTAGATAAACTTTCTTCACTTTTTTCGCCGCAGACTTAAGCTCCTGTAAAACGGGACCTTTTCCGCGAATAGTAATATATTTAGGTTCATAATTATTTTCAGTATCTACACCCATTTGACTTCGTGGTAAGTCACGTACATGTCCAACAGATGCTTTTACTTTATATTTTTTTCCTAAATAACGTTCAATTGTTTTTGCTTTTGCTGGTGATTCTACAATCACTAAATAATCCGCCATATATGTCTCCCCCTTAGCGAGGTCTATTGCTAATTTTTTTAAGTTACCTGTTGCAAAATGTATAACAGATTTTAAGATAATGCAACTTTTTTTCAATTTTTGCTAGAAAAGAGCGAAAGTGTTTCAACGATTTGGTGACCATCGCACACAGGAATGGCGCCTTCTAAAAGTAACTTATTCGTACCTTTTGACTGCTCTTTGTGAATCGGTCCTGGTACAACAAATACGTCTTTGCCTTGCTCTAATGCACATTCTGTCGTAATTAACGTCCCACTTTTTATTGCTGCCTCTGTCACAACTAACGCCTGAGACAGACCACTTATTAAGCGGTTTCGCATTGGAAATTGCCATTTTGCTGGCTTAAAATACGGTGGATACTCTGTAATAAGTAAATGATTCTCAGCCATTGTCTCGGCAAGCGCTTGGTTTTCCTTAGGGTAAATATAATTCAAACCATGACCTAACACTGCAATGGTTTGGCCGCCATACTGAATCGTTGCTTGATGAGCCATCGCATCTGCACCTCGTGCAAGCCCGCTCACAACGATGTATTCGTGTTCAACAAGCGGCGGGACGATTAAGTCAATGGCATCTCTAGTATAGGCTGTCGCCTTTCTAGAGCCTATTATAGCGATACGCTTGTCTCTTGCCAGTAGGGCGCATTGACCTTTCACATACAATACAGTAGGTGGACTAGGTATTTCAAATAATTGCGCCGGAAAATATGGGTGATTAAATGGTATGGGGAAAATATTCACTTGTGCGTAAAGCTCTTCAAATGGCAAGGTCATTACGCGCTTAAAATCCCGTGACATCTCCAATGCTCTTTGCTTTGATATTTGCAATGCGCTTGCAATGTCTTTAGGATACGCATGTTCAAAATAGCTTAATACATCCACCGGGGACAATAACTTTTGAAGTTTTTGGAGTGGTAATGGATATACGTAATGCAAAGCTAGCAATCTCTGTGTATCTACGGAGAAAATCATTTAAAAACCCCCTTTATAATAGAAGAAATTAAATGACCGCAATTTTCATTTCAACACAAATAAGTAGAACACTACTATGTGCATACACTCATATGCACGTTTGATAGAACAGCCTGTCCTAGGATTTCACCGTGCCAATTCTTTTTCATATGCATTGCAGGCACGGAACATTCTAAAGGCTCTTTATAAAGAGAAAAAGATGTAGCCACAATGTGCTACATCTTCCATTTTAATGGGTTTTACATTTTTCGTATAGCCCTTTTTCTTTAATTACTTTAATAAGTGTTTCACCGATAACAGATGGCGTCTCCGCTACTTCAATACCAGCGTCGTTCATTGCCTTGATTTTTTCAGCAGCTGTTCCTTTACCACCGGAAATAATGGCACCAGCGTGTCCCATACGTTTTCCTGGAGGTGCAGTTTGTCCACCGATAAAGCCTACAACTGGTTTCGTCATATTCGCTTTAATCCACTCAGCTGCTTCTTCTTCAGCAGTACCACCAATTTCCCCAATCATAACAACTGCATATGTCTCAGGGTCGTTGTTGAATGCTTCCAATGCGTCGATAAAGTTTGTACCATTTACAGGGTCGCCACCGATACCGACTGCTGTTGTTTGACCAATACCCGCTTGAGTCAATTGGTGCACGGCTTCATACGTTAATGTACCAGAACGGGAAACAACCCCAACATGGCCTTTTGTATGAATATAGCCTGGCATAATTCCAATCTTACATTCGTCTGCCGTAATAACACCCGGACAGTTTGGACCTACTAAGCGTGTCTTTTTGCCTTCCATAAAGCGTTTAACCTTTACCATATCAAGGACAGGAATATGCTCTGTAATACAAATTGTTAATTCTAGTTCAGCATCAACAGCTTCTAAAATAGCATCCGCTGCGAAAGGTGCAGGTACGTAAATTACCGATGTAGTTGCACCTGTTGCCGCTACAGCCTCAGCTACAGTATTAAATACAGGTACGCCTTCAATTTCAAGGCCTCCCTTACCAGGTGTAACGCCTGCTACGATTTTTGTACCATAATCAAGCATTTGCTTCGTATGGAATAACGCCGTTTCGCCTGTAATCCCTTGTACAATTACCTTTGTATCTTTATTAATAAATACAGCCATTGTTCTCCCTGCCTTCCTTAGCCTACTAGTTCCACAATTTTTTGTGCGCCGTCAGCCATTGAATCTGCTGCTACGATATTTAAACCAGATGCATTTAAAATTTCTTTACCAAGCTCTACGTTCGTACCTTCTAGGCGTACTACTAACGGTACAGTTAAACCAATTTCTTTAGCTGCAGTGACTACACCATCAGCGATAATGTTACATTTCATGATACCACCGAAAATATTAACAAAGATTCCTTTTACATGTGGATCAGAAAGGATAATTTTAAATGCTTCTGTTACTTTTTCAGCTGTTGCGCCGCCCCCTACATCAAGGAAGTTAGCGGGACTTCCGCCGTAGTAACTAATCGTATCCATTGTTGCCATCGCCAAACCTGCACCATTGACCATACAGCCAATGTTGCCGTCTAGAGAAATATAGCTAAGATCGTATTTTGATGCTTCAATCTCTTTTGGATCTTCTTCATCAAAATCGCGTAATTCGACAATATCTTTATGACGGTACAATGCATTTGCATCAAAATTAAACTTCGCATCTAGTGCTACCACTTCCCCTTGGCCTGTTACAACTAGTGGGTTAATTTCAACGATTGAAGCATCTTTGTCGATAAATGCTTGATATAAACCTAACATTAATTTAACAGCTTTCCCTACTAGGTTTGCTGGAATATTCATATTAAACGCCATGCGTCGTGCTTGGAAGCTTGTTAGTCCGATTACTGGATCTACAACTTCTTTGAAGATTTTTTCTGGGTTTGTTTCTGCTACTTCTTCAATATCCATGCCGCCTTCTTCAGAACCCATCACCGTTACACGGGATGTAGCGCGGTCTAATACTAAACTTAGATAATATTCTTTTTGAATATCTGAACCCTCTTCAATATACAAGCGTTTTACTTCTTTGCCTTCAGGACCTGTTTGATGAGTTACCAAAATTTTTCCTAATAACTCTTTTGCGTACGTACGCACCTCATCAAGGTTTTTTGCGATTTTGACACCACCCGCTTTACCGCGTCCACCTGCATGAATTTGCGCCTTGACCACAGTAACATTTGAGCCAAGTTCCTTCGCTACCTTCACTGCTTCATCAGGGGAAAAAGCAACTTTTCCATTCGGAACTGCAACACCATATTTTCTTAGAATCTCTTTCCCTTGATATTCATGGATATTCATAATACATCCTCCCATCAAACATTTGCGTAAAATTGTTTTACTAACATAATCTATTCTAACGAAAGATTCTGATAAAGTCTACACTTTGTCTTTCATTCGGAATTTCTCTAAAATTATGACGTTTTCTTCTGTTTCGTGTACTAAAACAGAGAATTCTAATAATCAGAATAATTTATTTTTTCTATACTTTTACTATGTTGTTGGTCTAAATGATAAATAAATGCAAAAACTTCAGCTACAGCTTGATATAATTCTTCAGGAATTGACTCATTTAAATCTAATTGTCCAAGTAATTGAACAAGGTTTGGATCCTCGTAAATCGGCACATTATTTTCAGATGCACGAGCCAATATATTTTCTGCTACTTTCCCCTTGCCCTTTGCCACTACCGATGGACTATCTAATTGCCCTAATTTATAAGTGAGGGCAATTGCTTCTTTGCGCGTCTTTTTTTCTTCACTCATATACGAAAATCTACTCCACTATTTTCCTCCTGCTGTTGTACTACAGGGATTGTTTTCTCCAGTTGGGCTTTCTCAAATTGTTTAAAAAAGACGCCCGATAGCTGATAATTTTTTTCGGCAAGACCTATTTTTAGCGCAGCTTTTAGTGGTTCAGCTAGTGGAATAATTGCTGATTGTTCATTAAATACAGTTACTGTCACGATACGATTTTGCACTTGCATATCGATAACCGTTTCCTTCATCGATTGCATCTGTAAATAAAATAATACCCGCGCATAGTTCGCATCAATCTTGCCATCGTCTTTCATGCGCCCATTCCATTGTAATGTCGCATCCATTTTCCTTCCGAAAAACTCCAATGGTACTTGCATGACTAGTTGATGTTGATGGCCGTTCTCTCCTGACACGAGTTGCATGCCATTCATCCGCGTCATTAACAGTTCCGCCGCTTCCTTTAGCTGTGGTGTAATTTGTGTCTCTTGGAGCAATGTATGGAGCTGTGGTTTTAATTGGTGCGCAATCGTTTGTAAATCAGCTGATTTACTACTTAGTGCAGCCTCATAACTAATTCCTAGACTTTTTAACACTGTTTTAAGTGCATGTTCCATTGCTTTACTATCCATTGAATTTTGAACATGTGCATCTGCTTCCGTAAGCATTTGCTGAATTATTGGCTGTGGCGCTTCCATACTAGTTTTCACGAGGTTACGCATGAGCGCTTCATTTTGCACCGGTATTGTCATCTCTTGCTTAAATAATGATAATAAGTGTTCCTTGACTGAAAGCCCATTCGCATCTTGTGTAAATAATCGCTCCGGTGTATTTTGAGCAAAGGCTTTTACTAGTTGCTCTTGCATTTGCTTAGCAAAAATCTCGACTGTTTGTTTTGTTGCGGGTAATTGATTAAATCGATCAATCAGTTGGTTAAGCTGTTGCTTTTGCTCATTCGTCAATAAACTTTGACTTGTCGTCCAAGTTTTTAACTGCTCTAGAAGCTGGGCTTTATTTTCTGGATTTGTCGCTAAAATGGTTTGTATGACTTGACCAGCCTGTTGAAGCGGACCCTGTTGTACAGACTTTGACTCATTTAGCGTCATCCAATTTTGTAAAGTTGCTTGTTGGGGTAAAATGCCTGCTTCCTTTAAGCCGTTTAAAGCTTGTAATCGCTCAGTTGCTGAAGCAGCATTATTCGTTAAAAGTTGAATGGATTTTGCGAGCAACATCGCCCCCGTTTCTGCTTCAAATGGCTTGGCAATAGCAGTCACTTGTTGCAGCAAATTCTGCTTTACATTATCTTGCAATACAGAATCCTTTGCTAATAGCTGTGAAAAATTATCCATTATCGCTGTCATACCGGATGTTTTTTGACCGCTAATGAGCGCTTGGAAGACATCTTGAAGCATTGGCATTTTTAGTTCGACCATTTTTTGGAGCGCTTGCAAGGCATCCATTTTTGTCACACCTTCGGGCAATGCCTTCATCCACATCTCCGCCTGGATTAACTGCTCTTTTGATATTGGAATTTGTGCCTTGATAAAATGCGCTAACACTTGCTGCATTTCCGTTGTTTTGGGCAAGTTCATAGAATCTAGCAGCTGATTGATTTGTTGGCTCGAAGATACCTCTTGCCCCATTGGCCCTGTCACAACCTTTAACTCTGTTTGCGGACTTGTACCAGTTACTTGAAAGAAATGGGCATCCCCGGCTTTTAATGGCACTTCCAGTTTAGCAATCATTTTTTGATTGCCCACTTGAATCTCTGCCGTTTGATCAGGATATAATTGTTTAATCGTGCCATGAAATACTTGTCCTTGTTTAAATGCAAGCGGTTGACTAGTTGGTGCTATAGTCGTTTGTTGCATTTGTATTGCATTAAATGATGTTGTCATCTAAATACTCCTTTCTTACATGGATTTTATCGGTTCAAATGACTTTCGATGATGCATCGTTGGTCCGTACGTTTGCAATGCTTCTAGGTGTTGTTGCGTACCATAACCTGCATGTTGCGCAAAGCCATACATAGGAAATTCCTTATGTAATTGTTCCATATATTCATCCCTAGCAGTTTTAGCTAAAATGGAAGCCGCTGCAATGGCTAAGCTTTTTGCATCACCTTTAATAATAGAATCTTGTGGAATCGTTATTGGTAGTTTCATAGCATCAACTAGCACATAATCGGGTTTAATAGACAAGGATTCTACACTTATTGTCATCGATTGTTTAGTTGCTTCATAGATGTTTAGTTCATCAATAGCTTGCGCTGATTGAAAATGAATAAAATAACTAATCGCATGCTCTTTTACTAATGTTGCAAAGGCATTGCGTTTGTCCTTAGATAATTGCTTCGAATCATTTAATCCAACAAGAGCTTCACAGTTTTTTGGCAAAATTACAGCGGCTGTTACAACCGGTCCAGCTAAAGGTCCACGACCAGCCTCATCGACACCTGCAACGAATGCATCTTGTCCGCCATAGCGCTGATCGAAGTCGATTTTTGCTTGATGTTCTTGCAATAGCTGTTGTTTTTTATCTTGGCGTTTCTGCCAACTTAACCATGCTTTTTGCACACCTGCACGTTCATCGGTTGCCACTGCAGCCATCCATTCTTGCCAATCTTCAGCCACTTTTAAGGCTGCTGTAATCTCTTTAATCGTTTTCATCATTTTACTCCCTTTTTCTCACTCTATATCATTTATCGGCAATATTTACTATTCCTAAAAGAAAAACTGCCATGCTCACGTTTTATTGTGTGAGCATGGCAGTTATTTTGCAAATTATTACTGTGTCGCTTCTTTTTCACGTTGTTCGCTAACAAAGTCAAATGTTAGCTTGCCTAATAGTAAGCCACGAATATCACGTACGATTAACTGCGCTACTTGATCATAATCAATTTCTCCACCCGCACCAAAAACCCGACGAAGCTTGCCAATATGGTCAAATGTTTCAACTAGATCCTCATGCATAACTTGGAAGCCGTAGCGTTCCTCCATGCGCGTCGGATAATGTGTCGATAAAAAGCGCAAGCCATAAACAGCCAAATCTTCCATGTTGGTAATGGTATCTTTAATCGCACCTGTTAATGCCAGCTTATAGCCAACTTCTTGATCTTCAAATTTAGGCCATAAAATCCCCGGTGTATCTAATAATTCAAGCTCCTTGCCGACCTTAATCCATTGCTGAGCCTTTGTTACACCTGGCATATTGCCTGTCTTCGCAATATTTTTCTTTGCTAAGCGATTAATAAGTGTTGATTTCCCAACGTTTGGAATACCTACAATCATTGCTCTGATCGCTCTCGGCTTCATGCCACGTGACTTCATGCGATCAAATTTTTCTTTTAAAATTTCCTGAGCGGCCTTCGTGACTAATTGCAACCCTTTACCTTCAAGAGAGTTGATTGCCACCGCTTTATGACCATGCTGTGCAAAGTACTCTACCCATTTGCGTGTTTCATGCTCGTCCGCCATATCTGACTTATTTAAAATAAGAAGGCGTGGCTTTTGATTAATAACCTCATCGATCATCGGATTTCTTGATGATAGTGGCAAACGCGCATCGATTAATTCAAATATAATATCTACTAGCTTTAATTTTTCCGTTACTTCACGGCGGGCCTTCGCCATATGCCCTGGAAACCATTGTATAGTCATTTCTATACCTCCTACATAAGAAAAGCGCATTCGCAACAATATACACGTAGTAAGCGTGCTGTGCGAATGCCTAAAAATCGAATAAGAAAACTTATGCTCTTAGACGTTAAGAAAGGGAGTATTAGCCTCCCCCTTTAATCATTACTTAACAATTTTAATATCACTATATGGCCAGAAAATAAGGCTCGTATTTCCGATGATTTCTTTTTGATCGACGATACCAATATGACGGCTATCTTTACTATATCGACGATTGTCCCCCATTACAAAAACATAACCTTCAGGAATAACATCGTTTAGAGAGGGATCGATATCATTTAATGTAAAATCTTCAGTTAATGTACCCTCAGTAATTTTCGCTTTATAGGCATCTAAATAAGGCTCGTCTATTGGTTCACCGTTAATGTATAACTGATCATCCTTATATTCTAACGTTTCGCCTGGTAGCCCTATTACCCGTTTAATGTAATTTTTTTGCTCTGGTGCATGGAACACAACGATATCAAAGCGCTTTGGTTCACCAATTTTATAACCGATTTTATTGACTATCATTCGGTCGCCATCTTCAAGGGTTGGCATCATGGACTCTCCATCAACTGCAATTGGTGTAAATAAAAAATAACGAATAACTGCTGCAATCGCAAATGCAATTAAAAGCGCCTTGGTCCATTCCCATAATTCATTCTTTTCTTTCACTTGTTTTTCCATTATGAATTGCCCCCTTGTCTATCCTCATTTTAGATGATTATGATTTAAGATGACAAGCAAAAAGAAAAGGAGCTTGTCATACAAGCCCCTCACTTTTAAGTCATAATTATCGAATTTCTTTAATACGAGCAGCTTTACCACGTAGGTTACGTAGGTAGTAAAGTTTAGCACGACGTACTTTACCACGACGTACAACTTCTAAGTTAGCGATTTTTGGTGTGTGTACAGGGAATGTACGTTCAACACCTACACCGTAAGAAATTTTACGAACTGTGAAAGTTTCGCTAATACCGCCACCACGACGTTTGATAACTACACCTTCGTATACTTGGATACGTTCACGAGTACCCTCTACTACTTTCACGTGTACCTTAACAGTATCACCAGGACGGAAAGCTGGTAGATCAGTGCGAAGCTGAGCTTTAGTAATTTCTGTAATAATGTTTGACATTGTTTTCTCTCCTTAGACAGATGCTCTTGCACGCAATCTATATGCCACAGCGGAACACCGTAATTCAGCACTTCACATAGAAGTACAGATTAGATGTTATCATATATATTGCATGCAAGCAAGCATCTTTATTGTTGTTTTTTAAGTTTTTCTAAATACAATTTTTGCTTGTCTGTTAATGGATAATGCTCGAGTAAATCAGGTCGTCGCTCGAATGTTCTTTTTAACGATTGTTCTTCGCGCCATTGTTCGATTTTCGCATGATTGCCCGATAGTAAAACATCTGGTACTTGCATACCTCGGAATTCCGCAGGTCGCGTATAATGTGGATGTTCGAGTAGACCTGTTGAAAAGGAATCTTGAATATGGGAGTCAGCTTGTCCTAACACGCCAGGTAAAAGACGCACAACACTATCTATAACCGTCATCGCACCTAACTCACCACCTGTTAACACAAAATCCCCAATGGATATTTCATCTGTAACAAGGTGCTGGCGAATACGCTCATCATAGCCTTCGTAGTGTCCACATAAAAACACTAATTCACTTTCTTGGGCAAGTTCTTCAGCTTTTTTTTGGGTGAAGCGTTCGCCCTGCGGACACATTAAAATAATACGTGGCTTTTTACCTGCTGTAATGGCCTCTACAGCGCTAAACATCGGTTCTGGCTTTAATACCATTCCTGCACCGCCACCATACGGATAATCGTCTACCTGATTATGCTTGTTACCTGAAAACGCACGTATATCTGTTACTTCGAGCTTTACAGCACCTTTTTCTTGCGCTTTTTTTAAAATCGATGCACCAAATACGCCCGAAAACATATCAGGAAACAAGCTTAATACGTGAATATTCATCATAGTAAGCCTTCCATCACATGAATTACAATTTTCTTTTCTTCCACATCGATATCCTTTACGATATCTTCAATGTATGGAATGTAATGCTCTTTTTTAGCACCCTTCACTACCCATACATCATTGGCACCTGTTTGGAGAATATCTTTCACTTCACCAATTGTCTCGCCTTCTTCTGACACAACTGTACAGCCAATGATTTCATGGAAGAAAAATTCATTTTCCTGTAATAAATCCTCGTCCATTTGGTCTTTTGTGATTTTCAGCATTCCTTCTTTGAAAGGCTCGACAACGTTTATATTATCCATGCCTTCAAATGTTAACAAAATAAAGTTTTTATGACGGCGTACTGATTGAATCGTTACCCACGTTGGCTTTTTATCGTCTTTTTTAAATGCTGCAAGCTTATTCCCGACCGCAAAGCGTTGTTCTTCAAAATCTGTCGTCGATAAAATACGTACTTCACCACGAATTCCGTGCGTGTTCACAATACGACCTACATTAAACCATTCCATACATTTCACCTCTATACCGTTATATATCCGTACTATATAAAAAAAGGAAGGAACCAGCAAGCTCCCCCCTCTTCTATCCAGATTTTACGCTACACATTTACAGTTCCTTCGAATTCTAGCAACAACATGGTTGTTAAAATTGTTCAGTGCAAAATGGTGACAGCTTGCATAGTTGCTACATTGTTACCTTATTGCATGTAAACGAGCGTGAAAATCTTTTTATCAATCCAATATATCGACGTAAGTCTTTTTTTGATGGTGACTACCTGCCGCTGAATAAACAATTGTACGAATCGCTTTCGCCACTCGCCCTTGTTTGCCTATGACTTTCCCTCGATCCTCTGGATGAACAAAAAGTTTATAAACAATTCGATTTGCATTTTCGTCCGTCTCAATACGAACTTCTTCTGGATAATCGACTAACGGTAAAACGATTGCTTCAATCAGCTGCTTCAAAGACGTCTCCCCCGATTATTTACTGAATTTTTGGTTATGGAATTTTTCCATGATACCTTGTTCTGAGAACAAGTTACGTACTGTATCTGATGGTTTTGCACCGTCAGCTAACCATTTAAGAGCTTTCTCTTCATCAATGTTTACAGTAGCTGGTTGAGTTAGTGGGTTGTAAGTACCAACTGTTTCGATTGAACGACCGTCACGTGGTGAACGAGCGTCTGCAACTACGATACGATAGAAAGGAGATTTTTTAGCTCCCATACGTTTTAAGCGAATTTTAACTGCCATTTTAATAGCACCTCCGAATAAGTTTCACACAAGATAGTATATTATCAATGTTTATGTTGTTTGTAAAGTGTTTTTTCTTAACACCTATAAAATATTATTTAAACAATGAATCAAAGCCTGGTAATTTCATCTTTTTCTTGCCTTTACCTGTCGCCATACCTGTCATTTGCTTCATCATTTTTTTCATTTCGTCAAATTGTTTTAACAAACGGTTGACCTCTTGAATAGACGTACCTGAGCCTTTGGCAATGCGTTTTTTACGGCTACCATTGATCATTTCAGGATTTGTTTTTTCAGCAGTTGTCATAGAGTAAATAATGGCTTCTACACGGCCCATTTGCTTATCATCCACTTTAACATTGTCTAAGCCTTTAATTTTACCCGCACCTGGTAGCATTTTTAAAATTTCGTCAAGGGGTCCCATTTTTTTCACTTGTTGTAATTGCTCAACAAAATCATCGAGTGTAAAGCTTTGCGTTTTGAACTTTTCTTCCAGCTCTTTTGCTTTTGCCTCATCGACGTTTGCCTGTGCTTTTTCAATTAGTGACAACACGTCACCCATGCCAAGAATTCGAGATGCCATACGCTCTGGATGGAATGTTTCAAGCGCATCCATTTTCTCACCCATACCGACAAATTTAATCGGTTTCTGCGTTACAGAACGGATAGATAGTGCCGCACCACCACGTGTATCCCCATCAAGCTTCGTTAATACAACACCTGTAATGCCGACCGCTTCATTAAAGCTTTCCGCAACGTTTACAGCGTCCTGACCTGTCATAGCATCTACTACTAGGAATACTTCGTCCGGCTCTTTAAGCGCACGAATATCCTTTAATTCTTGCATTAAATCTTCATCAATATGCAAGCGACCTGCTGTATCGATAATTACTACATCATGATGCTCTTCTTTTGCCAGCTCAAGTGCCTGACGAGCGATTTCTACTGGTGAGACTTCTGTGCCTAAAGCAAAAACAGGTAAAGATAATTGTTTCCCTAATGTTTGTAATTGCTGAACCGCAGCGGGGCGATAAACGTCAGCAGCGACTAATAATGGTTTACGATTATATTTTTTACGTAAAACATTTGCTAATTTCCCAGTCGTTGTTGTTTTACCTGCACCTTGCAGACCGACCATCATAATGACAGTTGGTGGCTTCGTATTAAATTTAATCGGGCTTTGTTCGCCGCCCATCAGTTCCGTTAATTCGTCTTGAACGATTTTAATGACTTGTTGACCTGGTGTTAAGCTTTGCATAACATCTACACCAACAGCACGTTCACTTACCTTTTTAACGAATTCTTTGACTACTTTTAAGTTAACATCCGCCTCGATTAAAGCAAATCGGACTTCGCGCATCATTTCTTTAACGTCTTGTTCCGATACTTTCCCTTTACCTTTAATCTTTTGGATCGTTCCTTGGAGTCGCTCCGCTAATCCTTCAAAAGCCACTGCTTTCGCCTCCTAATCCCATTCTTTCAACTGCTGAATAAGTGCCAATTGCTCCTCAACTGTCATACTTTTTTCGGTAATCCCAGCTGTCAATTGTGCAAGCATTTGCGTGCGTTGTTGAAATTTTTCCAGTAAACATAGTTTTTCTTCATATTCTTCAAGCATCGCTTCAGTTCGACGAATATTATCATAAACAGCCTGACGTGAAACTCCGTATGATTCAGCGATTTCTCCTAGTGAGTGATCATCTAAATAATATAGTTCCATGTAACTTCTTTGCTTATCTGTTAATAATGCTTGATAAAAGTCGAAGAGAAAGTTCATGCGTGTTGTTTTTTCAAGTAGCATCGAGTTTCTCCCCCCGTTGTTTGTCATTTGTATCATAACGAAAATCGCCCGTCTGTGTCAAGGTAATCTCCTTGTCTAAAAGCACCCTATTAGCTGATTTAAGAAATGTTCCACCATTAGCTAGTAATTCTCTTTTAAACAATGTGTTTCACCTTTTTACAGTCGAGCGACAACTTTTTTAACTACAATTTTTTACTCTTCACTATTTTGCAATTCTTTATCTAAACCTTCAGCAAATAAACCATATACATAGCGCTCTGCATCAAATGGTTGTAAATCGTCCATCTTTTCACCAAGTCCGACGAATTTCACTGGAATATGCAATTTATTACGAATAGCAAGCACAATCCCGCCTTTCGCAGTACCATCCAGCTTCGTTAAAACAATCCCCGTTACATTTGTTACTTCTTTAAATGTTTGAGCCTGCACAAGCGCATTTTGACCTGTCGTTGCGTCTAGTGCTAATAATACTTCGTGAGGCGCATTTGGTATTTCCCGTGAAATAACTCGATGTACTTTTTCAAGTTCATTCATTAAGTTCACTTTGTTTTGCAGACGGCCCGCAGTATCGCAAATTAAGACGTCTGCTTTACGGTTTTTCGCTGCACGAATTGCATCGTACATAACCGCTGCTGGATCAGAGCCTTCCGATTGTTTAATAACCTCACAACCAACTCGATCGCCCCAAACTTGTAGTTGGTCGATTGCACCTGCACGGAACGTATCTCCTGCAGCTAATACAACGGTTTTACCTTCTGATTTTAAGCGATGCGCTAATTTACCAATCGTTGTTGTTTTCCCAACGCCGTTAACACCAACAAATAAAATAACAGTTAGCTCCCCATTAGGCTGCATGTTTAAATCGATTAAATCTTCTTCACCTTGTTCGTAAATTTCTACAAGTTTTTCAGAAATAATTGTTTGAATACCGTTTGTATCTTTAATATTTTTACGCTGTACTTCAAAGCGCAATTTATCCATAAGCTCCATTACTGTTTCAAAGCCTACATCTGCCTGTAATAATAAATCCTCTAGTTCTTCAAAGAAGTCCTCGTCTACTTTGCGGTAACGAGCCACTAAATCATTGACCTTTGAAGTAAATGAATTACGTGTTTTTTCTAGACCAGCTTTAAATTTTTGCGTAATGGACCAAGCAGAAGGTTTTTTTTCTTTTACAGGTTCCTCGACAACAGCCAATTCCTGCACTTCTTGTTGTTGTTCTTCCTCCACTACTACTTCTTGTGCATCCTCCGCAATAACAAAATTATAACGGTCATCACTAGCAGTTGACTCCTCTAACGTTGCTTCCGCTTCTACGTTCGTCGTTTCAAGTAGGGCAGGTTCAGCACTTTCTTCGAGCTTTAATTCACTAGCTTGCTCTTCACCAACTTGTTCAACTTTTTCTTCTTCAGTTGGATTACCAATTAACTTATCTTTTAAACGTTTAAAAAAACTCATGCTTGTTCGCTCCTTTGCTCCGCAAGTACGGGTTCATCTTCTAATTTTACTGATACAAGTTTTGACACACCTGATTCCTGCATCGTAATACCATACAGTACGTCAGCTCCCTCCATTGTCCCTTTACGATGCGTAATGACAATAAATTGGGTGTTGGAGCTAAACTTTTTCAAGTATTCGCTGTATCGAACAACATTTGCCTCATCCAATGCCGCTTCCACTTCATCGAGTATACAGAACGGCACGGGTCTAATATTTAATATCGAGAATAACAAAGCAATTGCAGTGAGTGCACGTTCGCCACCAGAAAGTAAGCTTAAGTTTTGTAGCTTTTTGCCCGGAGGTTGAGCGACGATTTCGATGCCTGTTTCAAGCATATTGTTTGGATCTAGTAATACTAAATCTGCCTGACCTCCACCAAACAATTCGCGGAATACTCGCTTGAATTGCTCTCGAATGGCAAAGAACGTCTCACTAAAGCGCACTGTCATTTCTTCATCCATTTCTTTAATCGCTTCATGTAAAGTATCTTGCGCTGCAAGTAAATCCTCACGCTGCTCTGTTAAAAATGAATGTCGTTCTTGGACACGTTCATATTCCTCAATGGCACTTAAATTCACTGGACCCAATTCTTCTATCGATTTTTTCAATAGCTTAACACGACGGCGCATATGCTCCTCGTCTTCAATTGTAAGAGCTTCTTCCATCGCTTCTTCAAACGTTAGTTGATAGTTTTCTTCAAGCTGATCTGTAAAATTAGACATCTCAAATTCTACGCGACTTCGCTTTAATTCATTCGCACGTATTGCTTCGATGAAGCCTTTATGTATACGTTGCAATTCCTTTAGCTGCTCTTCTAACGTTGTTAGCTCTAGCTGTTGCGCTGACTTTTCATCCTTTTTCTGTGCAATTGTCACTTGTAACGTGTCTCTTCTAGCTCGCCAAGTTGAGACTTGCTCCTCTACTTCTTCATCACTTAACAGTTTTGTCGATTCATCGGATTGAAGCCAAATTATTTCCTGAGAAATATTGTCGACTTTTTGGTGAGCTTTGTTTAATTGTAGGGCAAGTTCTGCAGTAGCAATTTGCACTTGTGACATTTGTTCCTGCATAACCGCTAACTCGGAACGTTTTTCTGCCGTTTGCTCGCGCAGTACATCCTTTTCCGTTTCACTTTGCAATTTCACTTTCCCTAGTTGCTCTACTGTCTCACTGATGGCTACTAACTCAATCGCAAGTGCGGCTAAACGGGCTGTTGCTACTTCTTTCTGTGTAAGCAATGCTTCTTCACGCGTCTTGACATCTAGTGTTTCGTTGGAAGCAAAGGATACGCGTGCAGACAAGCTTTTTTCAACAACTTCTAATTCTCGAATGCGGCTTGCCTGTTGCATTTCTTCTTTACGAAGTTGCTCACCGTCTAGTTTTAATTGTTCCACTTTGTCACGCAATGTTGACAATGTTTCTTTTTCAGTTGCTACTGCCTGTTCTGCACTATAAATAGAAGATTGTAACGCTTCTAGTTTAGCAACGAGTCCATCCAGCTCCGCTTTTCTTGTAAATAGTGAAGATTGTTGTTTAGCTGCACCACCAGTTAACGAACCACCAGCATTGACAATATCCCCTTCAAGCGTTACAACACGATAGCGGAAGCCGCATAATCGCGCAATTTGACTAGCGCCTTCTAAATTTGCTGCAACAATGACATTGCCCAATAAATTTTCGACAATTGATCGATTATCTTCATCGAACGTTACAAGTGCATCAGCCATTTGCACAAAAGCAGGATGCTCAGTAGCAAGCTGTATCGTTGAAAGATTGATTTTGCGCGATTTCATAACTGTTTTCGGTAAAAACGTCGCACGCCCTGCTCTTTTTTGTTTTAACCACTTAATCGCTTGTTGAGCATGCTGTTCATTTGACGTCACAATATGCTGTGACGCTGCGCCTAAAGCAGTTTCAATCGCTTGTGAATACTTACTATTAACCTGAATTAATTCGGCCACTGCGCCTTCAATGCCAAATAACTCACCTTTGTCACGCGCTAATAAGATTTCCTTAACACCGTGGAAGAAACCTGAAAAGTCAGCTTCTAGCTCCGCTAACGTGTCTTTTCTAGCTTTCAATTGTTGCTGATGTTGATAAGCCTTGTATAGCATCTCCTGTTTTTCGTTAAAGGATAGATTCACTTTTTTAAATTGCATTTGTAATGCTTCGTATTGTTCGAGCTTTTCTTGTAGTTCAGTCGTTGTTGCGCTATGGGTGATAACGAGCGCTTCTTTCTCCGTCACAACTTCCATTAGCTCTTGCCCAATTTCATCTGTTTGGCCTGTCATACGTGCAGCCATCGCTTTTTGTTGCGATAGTTGTTGTTCGATATTTTTTAATTCGTTTTTGACCGTTGCTTCTTCATTTAATGAATCGATATAGCGGTTTTTGTGTTCTTCAATTTCTTGTTCTATTTCTGTAACCGAGCGATTTAATGATTGCTCTAATTGCTTAATCATTTGCTTTAATGTTTGCACTTCTTGTTGTTTTTCAGCAAACATTTGTTTTTTCTCAAGCTCTTGCGCAGTGAGCGCCACAACTTCATTTTGCGCTTCTTGTAATGATGCATTCAACTGCTGTAGTTGGTTCGTTGCATTTTGGCGTTTTTCTGCCATTAACGCTTTGCGACCATCCCAACGTTCCATTTCCATCGTTGCATCCACAAGCTCCGATTGTGCAGCATCCAGTAACACATCCAGCTCTTTCAAATGTTTACGAATAGCGGTAGTCTGTGTCTCTAATGCTTGAATATCGCCTGCTTGTTTTTGCTCTGTTTCCGCTAGTTGAGCATGTTCTTCTTTCAATGCATGCAAAGATTGTGCACAATTTTTTAAATCGTGCACAAGAATCGCAATATCAAAATCCTTTAGCTCCGTGGACATTTGCACATAATCACGCGCGCTAGAAGCTTGTATTTGTAATGGCTCTAGACGGCTATCTAATTCATGTAAAATATCTAAAACACGGTATAAGTTTTCATCTGTTTCGACCAGTTTATGCTCTGCTTTTTTCTTTCGTAACTTGTATTTTAAGACACCAGCCGCCTCTTCAAATATTGAACGGCGGTCGTCAGGACGGCTATTTAATATTTCATCGACACGGCCTTGTGAAATAATTGAAAAAGCCTCTTTCCCAAGCCCCGAGTCCATAAACAAGTCCGTAATATCCTTCAGGCGACACTGCTGGTTATTTAATAAATATTCACTATCACCTGAACGGTATACGCGTCTTGTTACGCTTACTTCTGTATATGAAAAAGCAAGCTGCTCATCCGTATTGTCTAAAATTAATGTTACCTCTGCAAAGTTTAGTGGCTTTCGTGAGTCACTCCCAGCAAAAATAACATCTTCCATCTTTGCCCCACGCAACGACTTTGCCGATTGCTCACCGAGTACCCAACGAATAGCATCAGTTACATTACTTTTCCCACTGCCATTTGGTCCAACAACAGCTGTAACACCTGGTACAAAATCGATACCAATGCGCTCCGCAAAAGATTTAAAGCCAATCACTTCGAGTCGTTTTAGGAACATCTATTAAGCCTCCTCTTTAGCAGCATGCTCACGCATCATACGCATCGCGCATTGTGCTGCTTGTTGTTCAGCTTCTTTTTTCGATTTTCCACGACCGACACCAAGCTCTTGTCCATTTAATAGCACGCTCGATACAAAGGTACGGTTATGCGCTGGGCCCTTTTCATCGATAATCTCATAATGAAGAAGACCGTTGTTTGTTTGCTGTACCATTTCTTGTAACTGGCTTTTAAAATCCATCACATGCGAAAAAGCACCGACTTCTACTTTTGGGAACACGATTCGTTCTAAAAACGTCACGACCGTTTGTAAATCCTGATCTAAATAAAGAGCACCTACAAATGATTCAAAGACATCTGCAAGTAGCGCTGGGCGTTCCCGTCCTCCTGTTAATTCCTCACCTTTTCCAAGCAATACAAAGCGACCAAAACCTAATTCATTTGCAAAAATGACAAGTGATGGCTCACAAACAATGGATGCTCGCAATTTAGTTAATTCGCCTTCGCTCATATGCGGGTATTTCTGAAAAAGGTATTTAGAAACAGATAGTTCAAGTACAGCGTCGCCTAAAAATTCGAGACGCTCATTATCCGTAAACAATTTACGGCGATGCTCATTCACATAAGATGAATGCGTGAATGCTTGATACAATAAATTTTTATTAATAAATGTGATGTTTAATTCATGCTGTAACAGCTCGAATTGATTGCGTACCTTTTCAGGAAGTACGCCTGATTTCTGCATATTTCCTTTTCTTCTCATAGCCATTGAACAATCTGCCTTCCTAATAGTTTCTACCGTCTTAGTGTACCTTTTTCAAGGCATTTATGCAAAAGTATTTCGGCTGAAATACAATGTTTTGGAAGTTTTAACGTAATTTTTTTACAAAAATAAAAAAAGGTACGCAAATCGTTCGAAAAACGAACCATTTCGCACCTTAAAATACATCAAAGCATAATTGTTTGACCTTTATGCTTTGATGTAAAATACAATGTAATCAGATTTTAAATGCCGCAACTTCACCAGGAGCGCATTTAAAATCTGTGACACCTGCCTTGGAGGCTATTAGTTAATTTTACCTTCGATGTATGAAATAGCAGAACCAACTGTTGAGATTTTTTCAGCATCTTCATCAGAAATTTCCATATCGAATTCGTCTTCAAGCTCCATTACAAGCTCAACAACGTCTAATGAGTCTGCACCTAAATCATCACGGAAAGAAGCTTCTAATGTTACTTCACTTTCTTCAACACCTAAACGGTCCACGATTACTTTTGTTACGCGCTCTAATACTGTAGTCAAAACATTCACCTCCCCTCAAATGATTATACAAAAATTTAATATTTATGCTATAGCATAATATTACATCACCATGCCGCCGTCAATATGTAGCGTTTGGCCAGTCATATAGTTTGCATCATCAGAAGCTAAAAACGCAACTGCTTTCGCAATATCCTCAGGTTGCCCAAGTTTAGCAAGCGGAATTTGCGTAAGCATACCTTGTTTAATATCTTCTGGAAGCTGTTCTGTCATTTCTGTTTCAATAAAGCCTGGTGCTATGGCATTCACTAAAATATTACGTGATGCAAGTTCCTTTGCAGTCGTTTTAGTTAAGCCAATGACGCCCGCTTTTGCTGCGACATAGTTAGCTTGCCCAGCATTGCCCGCTACACCAACGATTGATGAAATGTTGATGATACGTCCTGCACGTTGCTTCATCATTTGACGTGTAACAGCTTTTGTACAAAGGAATACACCTTTTAAGTTTGTATCAAGCACATCGTCCCATTCGTCTTCTTTCATGCGCATTAATAAATTATCGCGTGTAATACCTGCATTATTAACTAAAATATCAAGTGAGCCAAATGTTTTAACTGCCGCATCCATTAATGCTGAAACTTCTTCTGTTTTTGAGACACTTGCTTGTACAGCCAGTGCTTCGCCACCATTTGCTTGAATAGCAGCAACGACTTCCTCTGCTTTTGCCTGTGAGCCGCTATAGTTGACAATAACCTTTGCGCCTTCCTCTGCAAGCTTTAATGCAATGGCACGGCCGATTCCTCGCGAAGCTCCTGTTACAACTGCTACTTTACCTTCTAATTTACGCATTGATTGACCACTCCTTCGACGCTTCTAATACTGCTTCTAGTGAAGCTTCATCATATACACAATACGTTGCAACTGAACGATCTATTTTTTTCACTAAGCCACTTAGCACTTTGCCAGGACCACACTCGATAAATACGTCGACGCCTTGCGCAATCATTTCGCGCACAGATGCTTCCCATTGTACAGCGCTATATACTTGTTCTACTAGCTCTTGTTGGATAGCTGGTACATCTGGCAATTCTTGCGCATTAACATTACCAATAACCGGAATTTGCGGTGTTGATAAAGTAATATCTGCTAATGCTGCCTGTAATTGAGCCGACGAAGGTCGCATTAATTCTGAATGGAAAGGCCCGCTTACTACTAATGGAATGGCACGTTTTGCACCCGCTTCTTTGGCAGCTACAGAAGCCTTGTCAACGCCTGCTTTTGTGCCCGAAATAACGATTTGCCCTGGGCAGTTAACGTTGGCAACTTGCACCGCATCCCCATCTGCCGTTACTTGTGCAGTTACGGCATGTAATGCATCTAACTCCATACCAAGTATAGCAGCCATTGCACCTTGCCCTGCTGGCACCGCTTCATTCATAAATAAACCACGTTTATGAACAATTGCCACAGCATCTTCAAACGATAATACGCCTGCGATCACTAGTGCACCATATTCACCAAGTGAGTGACCAGCTGCATAGTTTGGCGTAATGCCTGCAGCACGTAATTTTTCAGCAACCATAACGCCCGTTGTTAATAATGCTGGTTGCGCATGATAAGTTAGCGTTAACTCTTCAGCAGGACCTTCTAACATAAGTTTAGATAAATCAAAACCAAGCGTCTTGTCAGCACTTTCATAGAAGGCTTTACTCTCTTGTGAATTATTTACAAATTCTTGCCCCATGCCAACTGCTTGTGAGCCCTGGCCCGGAAAAATAAATGCAATTTTCGTCATTTCTTATTAATCCCCTTTGTTAGTCAATTTCTAAGTGACGTACTGTATCTGTAATCGTGGATATCACTGTATGCTCCACCATTGTATTAGCCTGACGGATCGCACTAAAGATAGCTTTGGAGTTAGATGATCCATGCGCTTTAATAACAGGTGCTTGTAAGCCAAACAAACCTGCTCCGCCATACTCTGTATAGTCCATTTTATTTTTTAAGTCACGTAAATTATTTTTCATCAGCATTGCTGAAATTTTCGTTTTGGTAGAAGACATAAAGGCCTCTTTTAACATTGAAAACAATGCACCAGCTGTTCCTTCGATAGATTTCAGTACCATATTGCCGGTAAATCCATCTGTTACAACCACATCTGCAACGCCATCCAGTAAATCACGCGCCTCAACATTGCCAACAAAATTCAAGTCCGCCTCTTTTAGTAAGTCAAAGGCAGCCTTTGTTAAGTCATTGCCTTTTTTATCTTCTGTGCCGATATTTAAAAGTCCAATACGCGGCTGTTGTAAACCGCCTACTTTTTTAGCGTAAATATTACCCATAATTGCATATTGCAATAAATGCTCAGGTCTTGCATCCGCATTCGCCCCTAAGTCGAGCATTAAAAAGCCATTGCCATCAAGGGTCGGTAATGTCGTCGCTAAAGCAGGTCGAGCAATTCCTTCTATACGCCCTACTTTAAACAAGCCACCCGCCATTAGTGCGCCAGTATTGCCGGCTGAAAGACAGGCATCAGCCGTCCCTTGTTCTACCGCATCCATCATTTTTGCCATCGAAGAATCTTTTTTACGGCGAACAGCACGTGCCGGATCATCAGTACCTTCGACCACTTCTTCACAATGGATAACAGTTAAGCGATCGTGCATTTTTAAAAATGGGTCAAGCTTTTCTTGCTGACCATATAATTGAATTTCCAAGTTTGGAATTTGCTCTAATGCTAATAATGCACCTTCCACTACTGATTTTGGTGCATTGTCGCCACCCATTCCATCAAGTGCTAATTTCATAATTATTCACCTTTACCTTTCGTGCGGTACATATCAAATTCACCAACTAAAACTGTTTCACCATTGACAGTAGATACAATTTCTACTTTTGTGCGTTGGCGTTCATCATCTCGACCGACAACAACCGCCTTCGTAATAACACGATTTCCGGCCCTTACAGGTTTCACAAATGTAATATTGGAGTGCACTGTTAAGGCCAGCTCATCATCAATAACCGCTACCGCTAATGAGTTCGCCTGTGCAAATAAATGATGTCCACGTGCGATACCATTGCGCTGAAAAACATGTTCTTCTTTTACATCAAAAATAGATAATGCACGATTATCCAATTCTATATCAATAATTTCACCGATTACTTCATCAATCGGTAAGGATTTCACTTCATTCTCATAAGTTTTTGAAGCCACATCTTTAATTCGTTCACGTAATTCTGGAATTGCTAATTCCATACGGTCTAAACGGATTGTTTGTACACTTACCTGAAACTCAGACGCTAATTGTTCATCTGTGACGAATGGATTTTCCGCAATCGTTTCAGATAATAATCGCTGTCGCTCTTTTTTCGTTCGTCTCAACGTCATTCGCCACCTTTTGAGTTGTTATTAGCACTTGGTACTAATATCAGTATATAGAGTATAAAAAAAGAATGCAAGACTTGTTTTCAAAAACAAGTCTTTGCATTCGTTAGGGTTTAGTTAGTCAAAGCGATCACCTTGTAGCACACCAGACTGTTCTAGCATCTCACGCAAATAACGATACGTCTCATCATGCCAAAATGCGTCGGTTTCAATCATGTCCGTTGCATCTTTTCTTGCTGTTTCAAGCGTCCGATAGTCATGTACTAAATCCGCAACTTTAAACTCAGGTAATCCACTTTGCTTGCGGCCAAAGAAATCACCAGGTCCACGCAATTCCAAATCTTTTTCAGCAAGGCGGAAACCATCATTCGTTTCAGTCATAGACTGCATGCGCTCTTTCCCTTCATCAGACTTTGGATCAGCAATTAACACACAGTAAGATTGATGCTCCCCACGTCCAACACGACCTCGCAGCTGATGTAGCTGCGCTAAACCAAAACGTTCTGCATCGTAGACAACCATAAATGTTGCATTCGGCACATTTACGCCGACTTCAACAACTGTCGTCGATACTAATACTTGTATCTCACCTTCACTAAAATCGCGCATGACGGCATCTTTTTCATCCGCTGGTAGGCGACCGTGCATTAACCCCACTTTAAAACGGCCGGCAAAATGCGAGGCAAGCTGTTCATAAATTTCCACTGCATTTTGAACGTCCAGTTTATCAGACTCCTCAATTAAGGGACAAATAGCATATGCTTGTCTCCCCGCTTGTAGCTCTAGCTCTAATTTGGACAGCACAGAACCAAGTTGTTCTTTTTTCATCCAATGCGTTTCAATTTCTTTCCGCCCCGCTGGCATTTCATCAATTATTGAGACATCCATTTCGCCAAATGCTGTAATCGACAGAGTTCTCGGAATCGGTGTAGCCGTCATAAAGAGCACATCAGGATTTTCACCTTTATCGCGTAATATTCTTCGTTGCTCCACACCAAAACGATGTTGTTCGTCGGTAATAACAAAACCCAGTTTTTTGAACTGTACATCCGGTTGGATCAGGGCATGCGTCCCTATGATAATATCAATTTCACCATTAGCAAGCGCAGCTAGTAATAGTCTGCGCTCCTTCGTTTTCGTTGAGCCCGATAACAATGCGACACGCACACCAAACGGTTCAAACCAAGCAACTAAGTTTTCTGCATGTTGTTCAGCTAAAATCTCCGTCGGTGCCATTAACGCTCCTTGGTATCCAGCAGTGACAGCCGCATATAAACAAATTGCGGCAACCACTGTTTTACCTGAACCAACATCCCCTTGCAACAAACGATTCATTCGATGTGGTTCTTTTAAATCCTTGCAAATCTCATTGACAACTCTTTTTTGTGCACCTGTTAATTCGTAAGGTAATGAGGCAATGAACGCACGTACTTTTGACAAGTCAAATTGGATCACTGTACCGCGCTCATTATCCTTACGTATTTTGCGCAACGCTTGAATGCGTAATTGAAAATTTAATAATTCCTCATAAGCAAAACGCCTTCTCGCTTGTTTAGCATGCTCTGCGTCTTGCGGGAAATGAATACCCTCCAAACCATCACGGACGGAAACGAGTTTGTAAGCTGCCTGCAAATGCTGCGGAATAGCGTCAGGTAACGTTGCCCCGAAATCATCCAACACTTGTCGCATATACTTACGAAAACGTTTTTGCGGAATCAAACCTTTCAAACTATACACAGGCTCAAAGTCCACTTGATCTATTTTCGGGCCAAATGATACGGTCGTACCATTAATTACTTGTCTACCTTTATCCCATTTCCCCGTTACCGTTACAATGGAACCTGGTACAAGTTTTTGTTTTAAATAGTTTTGATTAAAAAACACAACTTTCACCAAATGACGTCCAGCGAGTACCGTCACCTGTAAGCGAGATTTATTGCGCCCCAAAAATAACACTGTCGGTTCACGTTCTACTTTACATTCAACGGTAACGCGCTCATTATGTGGTGTTTGCGCTAAATCCTTCAAACGGAAATCTTCGTGGCGATGGGGGAAAGTCCATAAAAAATCATTGATTGTCTCAATACCTAATGTTTCTAAATGTGCCGCAGTTTCTTTCCCGACTCCTTTTAATTCGGAGACAGGACTGGTTAATTCAGTCACCTGTCACAACAGCTCTTGAGGTTTGTTAGGTCACAAATCACAAGAGCCTACCTCCCTTCTATGTCCATTGTTTATTGTTATTCATAGATACATCTGTTCTCTTTTTAACTGTATCATAAATCTTTTCTTTCGTGTCGACACAGTAACTTTCAAATTTCACTTAGTCGGGCCCTATCGCCACTAAGCTTTCCGATCCCCGCTGTAGCCGTTTGCAATGACATAACAAAAAAGCGTTAGATTGATTGCAGTCAATCTAACACTTTTACAATTTACTCTATTGTAATTCCTGCTTTTAGTATACTTTGTAAGTCCCCATTATTCAGGATTGCGTTACTAATTGCTTTACCTGTTGGCGTTGCCGCTAAGCCACCGCGTGCTGTTTCTTTTAAATTCGGACTCATGGACTGACCAATGCGGTACATTGCCCCAATCACTTCATCACACGGGATACGACTTGTTACACCCGCTAATGCCATATCTGCTGCAACAAGTGAATTGGCCGCACCCATTGCATTACGCTTAACACAAGGCACCTCTACTAAACCCGCTACCGGATCACATACAAGACCAAGCATATTTTTCAATGTAATGGCAAATGCTTCTGAACATTGCTGTGGCGTTCCACCTGCCATCTCGACGATTGCTGCTGCAGCCATACCCGCTGCTGAACCAACTTCTGCCTGACAGCCACCAGCTGCACCTGAAATGGAAGCATTATTTGCTACAACAAAGCCAAATGCTCCTGAAGTAAATAAATAACGAATCATTTGTTCACGCGTTGGATTCAGCTTATTTTTCACAGCAAATAAAGTACCCGGTACAACACCGGCTGATCCAGCAGTAGGTGTTGCACAAATTGTGCCCATCGCAGCGTTCACTTCATTTGTCGCAACCGCCTTACTTACGGCATCTAATAATAAATCACCTGATAATGATTTTCCTTGAGCAATATAATTCTGAATTAGTACTGCGTCACCACCAGTTAAACCCGTTACAGATTGTACACCTTTTAAGCCTCGTTCAACCGCTTCCTCCATAACCGTTAAGTTTTGGTCCATTTGCTGCAAAATCTCTTCACGTGTTCGCCCACTTATTAACATTTCCTGCTCAATCATTAATTCTGAAATTAATTTTCCTTCTCGCTCTGCTCGTTCTACAAGCTCACGTACATTATGAAATAACACTTCCATACGAGACACCTCCTTAATTATTAATTTTCGACACTTTCGTAATATGTGGTATTAATGAAATTTGTTGAAGTACTTTATCCTCAATATTTTGATCAATTTCGATAACCATTAATGCCGTTAAACCACGTTCTATTCGTGAAACTTCCATGTGGCCAATATTAACATTATGCATCGCTAGGCAATTCGCAACATTTGCTATACAGCCTGCGCGATCATCGTGCACAACAAGAATGGCTGGCATCCCACCTGTTAAACGAAGTTTGAAGCCATTGACCTCACTAACTTCAATTTTTCCGCCACCAATTGAAATACCTACAATCGACATTTCACCTTCATCATCTCCGAACACTAATCTTGCTGTGTTTGGATGCTCCGTATTCGCTGTTTCAGGAATAAACTCATATTCCAATCCGGCTTTTTCCGCATGTTCAAAGGCCGTTTTAATTCGCTCATCAAATGTATCAAAATCTAGTAAACCACCGATGATGGCTACATCTGTCCCATGTCCTCTGTAAGTTTCAGCAAATGAGCCGTATAAATGAATTTTCACCCATTTTGGTTGTCTGCCAAACAAATCTCTTGCGACGCGTCCAATACGTGCTGCACCTGCTGTATGAGAAGAGGAAGGACCAATCATTACAGGTCCAATAATATCAAAAACTGATGTAAACTTCATACAAGCACCCCTCTATTCTTTTCGTATAATAATTTTTACAATTAGTTATATCATGCTTGATAGTTACTATAAAAGTAAAGCACTACTTTATCAACTTTCAGAAAATTAAAAACGGCAATAATTTATAATGAATTTATATTATTTCTTTATTGTCCATTCTATAAATACAAACTTCCCAACATGTTGGTATTCCAGTATTTTCAAAACAACTGTCCACTGAAGAAATACATAAAACTATCTACTTTGTTCATGTCCTCTATGTTTTCACATGCCATATTCCTTTTACCATAAACAAAAGCAGTACACAACTTGTGCACTGCTTTGCCTAGCCTTTTACGCATTTATCACATATTACTCTACTGAAATAATATATGGATATAATCCTTGTTTACCGTTAAATAACTCCACTTCTACATCTGGGTAATTCTCTTCGATAAATCGGATTAGTGCAGCGGCATTTTCTTCAGACGTATCTTCACCATAAATAACCGTTACAATTTCAGCATCTTCATCTACTAAATCTGTAATGACCTTTTCAGCAGCATCTTTTAATGCTGGTGTAGATAACACAATTTTCCCCTCAGCAAGTGCCATAAAATCATCTTTATGGATTTCTACGCCATCAATAGATGTATCTCGCACCGCATAAGTTACTTGACCTGTTTTCACATGACTAAACGCTTCGGTCATCGTTGCTTGGTTTGCTTCAACCGTTGCTTCTGGATTAAACGATAGAATGGCTGCCATCCCTTGAGGAATCGTTTTTGTCGCAACAACTGCTGCTTCAATGTCCAACAGCTCAACAGCCTGTTCCGCTGCCATTACAATATTTTTGTTGTTCGGTAAAATAAGGACTTTTTCTGCACCAATTTCCTGAACAGCTTTTACAATATCTTCTGTTGAAGGATTCATCGTTTGACCGCCTTCAATTACATAAGAAGCGCCAATTGAACGAAGTAATTCAGCTACGCCTTCACCCATCGCAATAGTGACAATGGCATATGGGTGCTTTTCAACTTTCTTCACAGGAGCCGACGCTTTATGGTCTTCACCAACAATAGCTGAATGTTGCTCACGCATATTATCTACTTTGATTTTAATCAAGCTACCGTATTTTTGCCCCATTGCTAAAACGGCACCTGGTTGCTCCGAATGAATATGCACTTTAGCAATTTCTTCATCTGAAATAACAAGTAAAGAATCACCTAATGGGTTTAATTCATTACGGAATTGTTCCTCACTAAATGGCTCTTTATCGTCTTCTAAACGAACCATGATTTCCGTACAATAGCCAAATTCAATGTCAGCAGTATTCATGAAATCTTGCGCTCTGTGATGTTCTGCATTGATCAAATCGTCTAACGTTGCATCATTTTTCTTCGGTAATGGCTCGCCTTTTAAGGAAGCTAAAAATCCTTCATAAACAAATAACAAGCCTTGGCCACCACTGTCCACGACACCAACTTCTTTTAACACTGGTAAAAGATCAGGTGTACGTTGTAGCGAAGCCTTTGCTTCAGCAGTAAAAGCTTCCATCACCGCAATGATATCGGTTTCACTTTCAGCCACTTCAACACCTTTTTTTGCCGCTTCACGTGCAACAGTCAGGATTGTTCCTTCAACTGGTTTCATCACTGCCTTATAAGCTGTGTCTACACCCGCTTGGAAAGCACCAGCAAAAGCTTTAGCATCAATTGATGCATCTTTCTCCACAAATTTCCCAAAGCCGCGGAAAAGTTGTGATAAGATAACACCCGAATTCCCACGAGCTCCCATTAGTAAACCTTTTGATAAAGCTTGTGCTGTTTTTCCAATATGTTCTGATGCATGTAGTTCTGTTTCTTTGGCACCAGATGTCATCGATAAGTTCATGTTTGTCCCTGTATCTCCATCAGGTACTGGGAATACATTTAAAGAATCTACATAATTTGCATTTTGGAATAGGTGATGAGCACCCATTTGCACCATTTCAGCAAATTTTAATCCGTCTAAAGACCGCATTCGATTTTGTTCCTCCTCTTACTCATTCGCTACACGAACGCCCTGCACAAAGATATTGACAGAATTTACGCTCATACCTAATGTTTTATCTACTGTATATTTCACTTTCGATTGCACTTGATAAGCAACTTCCGAAATTTTAGTCCCGTAACTAACAATAATGTACATATCAATATGTAAATCTTCGTCTTGTTGTCGAATTACAACACCTTTTGCAAAGTTTTCTTTACGTAAAATATCAGTCAGACCATCACGAATTTGATGTTTAGATGCCATGCCAACAATACCGTAGCATTCTATAGCAGCGCCACCAGCAATTTGTGCAAGTACATCTGTTGAAATATCAATTTGGCCGAATTCGTTATTTAATTCTATTGACATAGAAATGCCCCCTTGGCTCTTTTTGACTAAATTATATTGTACCACTTAGGGTATACATTAAGCAACCTAAGTTGCCTTGAAAGCGCCTTGTGTCAACGTTTTTAGCGTTTCACGCCAATCTTCACTGTTCACACTATTTGTTGCGAACAATTGTTAATCAACTTTGTCATAGCTTTGCCTGAAGTTATACTGTCAAAACCTATTGCCTCTTTTATTTATTACAAACATAAAAAAGCTGATGTTATAAACATCAGCTTCATGTATAAATTGTTTGAGTGCCAGGCACTTCACTTAGGATCCTAGGCTATTATCGGCTCCTAAATCGGATAAATCCCCTTTGCTTCCAGTGCCCACCATTGTCACCACGGATGGCTTGCCCATGTTCTAATATGTGAACAGGCGTCTACGTAGATTTTTACTTGGTCATTAGAAAATTGTGTGAGTGCCAGGCACCGTGCTTTTACATTAAGCTTTTAATGAGCGTTTCAATCATCACAGGCATTTCCTTGAAGGCACTATCCACATGTAAACGTTCTGTCTTTTGGTGGGCGTCTTTGCCGAATGGACCAACGTTTAATACTGGACCTTGTAATTCGGACATTGCTTCAAATGGAATACTATACGTATCACCATAAACCGGTGTGTTACGTTCAAAAGCAGTCCAACCATTGGAGTCGTCAGTGTAATTAACGTAGCTTAAATCACAAATGCCGTTAAAATAATGAATTTGTTCGACGTCAATATCAAACGTTTTCGCTGTGTTTTTCATTAGCTCGATAGATTGCTTTACTAATGGATGTTCGGATGAATTAATAGCAGGATAATATGGCGGTGCATATAACAACACTGTTGCTGGTGTTAGCTCCTGACAACGAATCATCAATTGGTCGACAATACGAATCGACTTCTCACGATCATCCCATAATGTATTTTCAAGTACTTGTTTCTTAATATGTTGCACTTCCTCGGCGCCCAGTTTTTGAATAGCATGCGCCAATACTGTTTCGTAGCGTAGTACTCTTACTTCCCCGACACCCTGAACTTTTTCACGTTCGCAAATTTGTTTATATTGCGTATTACACGCCGCCATCGCCTCTAATGCCACTTGCTCAAAAATTTCCATGACCTCTGTCGCTGTGCGCTTCAACAAAAATACATTGTAAAGTGCAGCTGCGCGATAGGGTGTTTGTGTGGAATATTCCATTTTCAAATCTTTTAATTGTAGCGATACCGGTAATGGCGTACTTTCACCTAAATCCGTTTCTCTAAATACAGGATTCCACTCCATATGTTGGGTCATATAAGATGCAATATAATTGGCTGTCATGCCTTTTAATGGCTCACCGACATGGGTCTCTTTGCCATAAAACAAAGCAGCAGGCATAATTTTTCCAATTGTACCCGAATAAATATATTCATTAATATCAGAAGGTCCTTGTGAGAAAGAAGGCTCACTATTTAAAAATAACTTATACGTTAAACCATATTGTTCACGCAGTCTTACTAACTCAACTACTGCTGCACGCATACCTGCAGAGTTTACTTCTTCATCTGGTACTGCTGTTAAAATAAGATTAATTGGCCATTGTTCGATACTCGCTTTTTCAATCAACTGCATATGCAATGCAAGGCCCATCTTCATATCCATTGTGCCGCGACCAAACAAGTAATTACCCGATTCTAAATCAATTCTAGCCGCCTCTGGTAAGTCTTTTTTATATTTAGGTTCCATCAGCTTGCTCGTTAATTCTTCAGGACGACAAGAAAGTGGCTCAAGTTCTCCATATTCCTCTGTATGAACGGTATCAAAGTGACTAATAAGCACGATTGTTTCTGTTGCCGTCGGATGCTTATACAATGCTGTTACCGCATGGCGCCCTAGCCCCGCATCATGCAATTCGATATGGGTAGCATTGTCCTGAAAATAAGTAAGCGTTTGCAACTTATTTCTTAACTTATAGGCAAATTCATTTTCACCCGGTGTTAACGTTCGGCTCTCCCAGCTTACAATCTCACATAATAGCGCACGAAGTTTCTCCGGTGTATTCCAAAAATAATTGTTCATATTCAAAATCTCCTTTAGTCGATATAAATGCTATTCCTAAACTAGGAGCATTTCATTATGAATTTAGTGACTCCTCTTTTTCAGAGGAAACTGTAGTTACTTTACTTAATTTCACTTTATAAAACAGCATACAGGCTACAAAGAATCCTATGCCGTATAACAGTCCAATTCGTTGTGTTGGATCGAATGCTAAAAACACAAGAATGATAATACAAAAGATAATGCAAAATAGTGGAATTAACGGGTATAGTGGCGTTTTAAACTTTAAGTCTGCCACCTTGCCGCCGCCTTTAACATAGCGGTAGCGGAACATTAGTTGTGACATTGCGATACCCATCCAAGAGATCGTCACCGCAATTCCTGCAATCGACATAAGCAATACAAACACCGTATCTGCTTCCATCACACTAGTTAACAAAGACAGTAGTGAAAATAACATTGTAAATATTAGCGCATTTAATGGCACTTTATTTTTAGTTAAACGCCCAAAATATTTTGGAGCCATTCCTTCTTTTGACATTGACCATAGTAAACGTGTTGACGCATACAGACATGAGTTACCAACAGATAATATGGCAGTTAAAATAACGAAGTTCATAATACCCGCTGCATACGGAACACCCGCAATTTTCATCAATGTGACGAAAGGACTTTCAAGAAGACCCAGTTCCGATGATGGGAAAATTGCAGAAAGTACAATAATCGACGCAATATAGAACACGATAATGCGAAATAAGATTGTTCGTATTGCTCTTGGAATGTTCTTTTCTGGATTTTCTGTCTCACCTGCCGCAATACCTACTAACTCAGAACCTTGATAAGAGAAAATAACATTCATCATCGTCACAAAAATAACGGCAATCCCTGCAGGGAATAATCCTGACGGCGCTAAATTCGTTAAGTGCGGAGTCGGACGATCCGCCAAAGGAATCCACCCAAATATTGCAGCCGCACCAATCAGTATAAAGGCAATGACGGCAACTACTTTAATGCTCGCAAACCAAAACTCTGCCTCTGCAAAGCCTTTTGTTGTTAAGGCATTTAATGTAAACAAAAGCACCATGAAGACAGCACACCATATCCAAATCGGCACATTCGGGAACCATTGCTGCATTATAATGCCTGCTGCGGTGAACTCTACTCCTGCGGTGGCAGCAGAACCAACAAAGTACATCCACCCTAAGGAAAATCCTGCAGATGGGCTTATAAATCTTGTAGCATACGTCTGGAAAGAACCTGTTACAGGCATATACACTGCTAATTCACCAAGGCAGTTCATAACCATATATAAAATAAAGCCACCAAACAAATAGCCAATTAACGCTCCACCTGGGCCGGCTTGATTGATTGTATAACCTACATTTAAAAATAATCCTGTCCCAATCACACCACCAAGTGATAGCATTAATAAATGTCGACTCTTCATAGAGCGTTTCAATACATTATTATGCTGTTGTTCCCCTTTGCTCAAAGTGTTTCCCCATTTCCATAAGTTGTCAAAATATTGATTATTCAGATATTTAAAGGACTAAAACACCCAATCAATTTTCTCCCTACAAATTGATTGGGCATATTTCATTTAATTAAAAGCGTAGTGATAAACAGCTTAAGCCGCCGTCATGCTTTCTAAATTCAGACATATCAAGTTCGATTGTTTGATAACCTAAGTCATTTAGTTTGCGATTTGTTTCAGGGTAGCCTGCTGGAATAATGATATAATCATTTACTTGGATGCAGTTTGCTGAATACTCATCTTCTTGTGGAATAATAATTTTTTCGTAAGAATCAAATGCAGGATGCTCGATAAACTCTCCAGCAACGACCATGCGATTTTGTCCAACGTATGCGATACCCGTTTTTAAATGGAAGAACTCTTTTAATGGAATGATCGTAGCTTCATAGCCTTCTTTTTCAACGATTTCTTTAAATTGACGAGCACCTTCTTCATTTGTACGATCTGAAATACCTACATAAAATTTCTTTTCAGCTTGTAAAACATCACCGCCATCAAGTGTACCAGGTGCTTCGATGTAATATAGTTTGTCATAGAATTTTTTAACCGCCGGCTCGATATCTTCAATTTCACGATTACGCGCTTCTGCCCCTGGGTTTGTAATAATAGCAAATTCAGAAGTTAGCACAGCAGTATCTTCTACAAAAGTAGCATCTGGGAAAGCTTCATCTGCTGCAAGTTGTGTCACTTCTACGCCACATTTTTTTAAAGCCTCTACATATTGTTCATGTTGTTGGAATAATTTTTCTAAAATAGGTTTTCCTAGATCACTTGTTGTTAAACCGTTTACAAAACTGTTCCCTGGATTTTTGACAATGACATTTTTAAACATAGTATATCGTCTCCTTTTTTATCCTCTGATTACTGGACAAGTTAGACATGTTGGTCCACCTGTTCCTTTTACTGTAATTTCTTCACCTTTATATTCATAAACTGTTGCGCCTGCATCTAATAACTGCTGTTTTGTAACAGGGTTACCTTCCGGGATGACGCACACTCTCGGCGCTAGCGCCAAGACATTACAGCCTAAAGTGTCATATTCATCTTTCGGTACTTCAACTAACTGAATGCCACGCTCGATAAGCAGTTGTCGTAAAAATACCGGCATTAAACGAGAATGTACTACTGCTAAATCCTTGTCCACCATACTAATAAAGGACATTAAGTGTAAGCATTCTGCTTCACCTAAGTCATGCGGGAGTTGTACAACGATAAATTCATCTACGACATCCGCAGTCATTTCTTTGATTTGACGAATTGCTTCATCATTTGTGCGATATCCACGACCAACAGCAAGTGTACGGTCATCAAGCCAAACAATATCCCCACCATCTGAAACAGCATCGCCTGATAATTCCCCAATAATAGCAATGTCTTTGCTCTGTAAAAATTCTTTGTAAACATTCGCTTCAGGTTGTCTTAATTTCTTGCCAGATTTCAATATAATTGCACCGTGTGGTGTGAATTTCACAGGATCGTGCGCGTAAAGCGAATCTAACCCTACGTCATTAGACACTGGCAAATAGTCAATTTTTTCAACATACTTCTCAAGAATTGCTATAAATTCAGCATACTCTGTCAGCGCCTCATTATAATTTGGTTCTGATAAATAGTTGTAAGTTTTCCATTCATCTGTAAGATGCTCTTGACTAATAAAAGCTTCTTTTGGATGTTTGACAATTACGTGTTTTAAAGGTGCATACATGGATGAACAATAATGCATACCTTCACCCCTTTTCCGTGTAGTGGAAAACGTTTCCGTTAAGAGGAAAGTTTATATAAAAAATATATGTGTTTTATGTTATACTGTCAATATATTTAGAAAAATTTTATTATTCTATTTTTGAAAGTAATTTCTTTTCACACACATCTATGAAGAAACTAGACGTACACAAAGAATAAAAATAAAATAAGATATAAGGAGGTGGGACAACTATGCAATTATTAGAACGAGCAATGACAATTGCCAAAGTGTTAGCTTCACAAGCAACGGAAGGCAGTTTGTCTATTTCAGAGCTATCCACCAAATGCGATTTACCACTGAGTACATTACATAGAATTCTAAAAGCGATGATTGCACAAGGAATGATTGAACAAGATGAACAAACGAAACACTATCGTCTCGGCACAATATGGATGGAATTAGGGTTACAAGTGTATGATACGATGGACTACATTAGCAAAATTAGACCAGAATTAGAGCGGCTAGCAAGAGAAGTTGAGGAAAGTGTTTACTTAAGCAAGCCCGCAGGTTTAGATACAATTATTATCGAAAGAATTGATAGTGCAGCAAATCCTATTCGTATTTACGATCAACTAGGTATTCGCATTCCAATGCATATCGGCGCAGCCAATAAAGCATTGTTAGCCTCTATACCGACTGTACAAGCGAAGGAAATCATGAATCAACTCGTTCCAGTTGAGGAAATGGCTGATTTGGAAGCACAGTTAGAACAAATACGTGCACAAGGGTATGCGATTAGTCACGGTGAGCGCACAGCAGGAACTTCCTCCGTTGCGGTTGCTATTTTTAATGGCTTTGGCGACATTATCGGTGCCGTTAGTATAGGCTTTGTCAGCTTTAACGTCAGCGACGAACATATCAATTTCCTTACACAGCAGCTAGTCGAAACAGGGAAACGCGTTTCTACAAAGCTGGGCTACCGTGGCAGGTAGTTTATACTAAAAAAACACTGCTCAATGAATCTAGTACCATTGTACAGTGTTTTTTTCATAGCAGTTTTTTGTCTGTAAAGGTTTTTTTCTTGAAAGGTTATGTGAAAACTGTTGCACTGAAAGACTTCGTATGTTAAATTATTATGGTATGTGAAATACCGAACTGAAATAATAATCTTTCAGCATCAACTGTAAGGAGGGAATACAACATGCCAAAACAATGTGTAATCACTGGACGTAAAGCTCGTACTGGTAACAACCGTTCCCACGCTATGAACGCTAACAAACGTACTTGGGGCGCTAACCTTCAAAAAGTTCGTATCCTAGTTAACGGTAAACCAAAACGTGTATGGGTTTCTACTCGTGCTTTAAAATCAGGTAAAATCGAGCGCGTTTAATAGCCGCTTCTAAAAAATCGATTTCGCATCTAGCGTAAATCGATTTTTTTCTTTCATTATGTAAGGCAAACTACCAACCGCCTTTATATAGCTTTAAACAGAAAAAATCCGACTGGCCTCAGTCGGATTTTTTCGCTTCTTTCTTGTCTTTTTTAAATAGGTTAATACACGTACGCGTAATACTACTAACAACTTTGGGCAATTGGAACGTATATACTTTCAGGACTCTCTCCCCCTTACGCTAATCTATGCTTCTTATCATTAAACATATGCCTTGCGTAAAAGATATAGACCCTAAAGTGCCTATTATTTCATTACTTGTAAAACGTGATGAGCCTAACGAGATTTCTTCGTTTGTCGTTTCATATTTAACATGTCTTAATGTAACCCCTTGAATTGGTTGCTCATGTGCAAAGAAGGACAAATAGCGATAGCGCTCATCTGCTTGAATTGTGTGCGTGCCTGGCACCAAAAACTGCAACATATTTGCATGATTAATAATTTTCAAGACAACTTGAGGATACTCGATCTGTAAACGGTATATCGACCGAACAGCAGCTTCATAGTGATCTAAGCGACCTCCTGTGACACCTGTTAACACAATATCACTAGGTGAATAGCTTAACGCCTTTAACAGCGCTAAGTCTGTATCCGTTTCGTTCTTTTCTTCTTGGAAACGCTGTGCATCTTGAGTATGCGTCATAACAAATTGATATTCTTCTTTTGTTAAGGAATCAAAGTCGCCAACGATGGCGTCCGGTATAATGCCTCGCTCAATTAAATACAGTGCTCCACGGTCCGCACCGATAAAGAGAACGTCATCTCGCTTTTTATACGGCTCAAAGGAGCATAGCTCCTGTTTTGGACCGCCCGCACAAACGATAACCGTGGTCATGCTTTGATCGCAGCCTCACCAGCAGCTAAAATCTCTTGTAGTGCCGCTGTGCGGTCTTCTTTGCTGTAAATCGCTGAGCCCGCTACAAAAATAGTTGCTCCTGCTTGTGCACATGGAACAATCGTTTCCACATTAATGCCACCATCAATTTCAATCGCAACGTCTAAGTTACGCTCTTTAATAATTGTTGATAACGCTTCAATTTTTGGTACAACCGAATGAATGAACTTTTGACCACCAAATCCAGGATTCACTGTCATAAATAACACCATATCAATATCTTCTAAAATGTGTTGAATCGATTCAATCGGTGTATGCGGATTTAACACAACCCCTGGCTTCACACCATATGAACGAATCAATTGAATTGTGCGGTGTAGATGACGACAAGCTTCAACATGGACCGTAATATAGTCCGCTCCTGCTTTAGCAAATTGTTCGATATATTGATCTGGATTTTCAATCATTAAATGAACATCTAACGGTAAATCAGTTAAAGGACGAATGGCATCTAAAACAATGGAGCCAAATGAAATATTCGGTACAAAATGACCGTCCATCACATCGATATGAATAAGCTTTGCACCTGCTCGTTCTACGTCTTTTACTTCTTCTCCTAGTTTTGCAAAGTTTGCTGCTAAAATTGATGGTGCTATTTGTATCATAATTAATACCTCGGCTTTCGATCCATAATTTCTTGCATAAATTGTTCGTAATGCTTGTAGCGGTACTCACGAATTTCTCCAGTTTCCACCGCTGCCTTTACTGCACATTTAGGTTCCTTTAAATGCAAGCAGGCTCTAAATTTACAGTCCTCAGCAATTCGTGAAATCTCTGGGAAACATGCACCTAGCTCTTCTTTTTCAATTTCATCAAAATCAAATGAGCTAAATCCTGGCGTATCCGCCAATAAACCGTCACATACTTCGATTAACTCAACATGACGAGTCGTATGCTTGCCTCGTCCTAAACTCTGCGAAATAATGCCTGTTTTTAAATTTAAATCGGGAATTAACGTATTAAGTAGTGTTGATTTCCCAACACCGGATTGTCCAGCAAGTACCGATGTTTTGTTCTTTAATATTGGCTGGAGACGTTCTACTAACTCTTCCTCACCCTTATAAGTTTGAAGCACTGTATAGCCCATGTTTTCATAATCTTCTATATAGCTCTGTAATTCATCACGCTCATTGTCATCCACTAAATCCATCTTTGTGAGACAGATGATTGGGTGTACATGAAATGACTCTAGAACGACTAAGAAACGATCCAATAAAATCGTATTAAAGTTTGGCTCTTTTACTGAGAACACTAAAATGCCTTGATCGATATTGGCAATCGGCGGTCGCACTAATTCATTTTGACGATCCAGTATTTTTTGAATCGTACCATCTGAGCCTTCTGTTTCAAGTGTATACTCAACAAAATCGCCGACAAGTGGAGATTCTCCGCGATTGCGGAATACCCCACGTCCTCGACATTGTATGAGCTCTTCGCCATTATAAACATAATAATAGCCACTTAATGCTTTACGAATTTGGCCTTGCGCCATCCAATTCCCCCTTATTTGACGTCATCATAGCTAAAGCTTTTTGACTCAATAATTTCCGAATCACGGATAATTTTATAAGCCGCTTCTTCACCTTCTACAATGACAAGTTGTATTTTGTATTGTTGGTCACTCGTAATCGTAAATTCATCAAAAGTTTTCACCATTGTATGATCTTTATCTTGAATTTCAATGCGTATTACTTGTTCAGCGCCTTCTTCTTTCGGTTCATATGGAATTAAAACATTTTTAACAAATGTTTTTACAGGCTTTTCAGCAGGTCCTTTACTTAAAACAACAGCTATTGTATCGCCTTCCATTAAGCTAGTACCTGGCTTTGGCGTTTGCGAAATAACACTACCTGCGGGAACGGTCTCATTAAACTCTTCGCGAACAGTACGCCATTTCAGCCCCACTCTTTTTACATAATCATCCATTTGCGCTTTTGTGTAATTCGTAACACTATCGACAGTAATCATTTTTACGCCTTGACTTATTGTAAACGTAATCGTTGCATCTTTGGCAACGACTTCTGTTCCTTGTGCTGGATCTTGCTCAATAATTTGACCTTCAGGCTGATTAGAATGCACATAATTTTTTTCAATTAACAACTTATCTTTTAACAAAGCTTCAACTTGATTAATTTGTTGCCCCGTGTAGTCATCGATTTTAATCTTTTCTAGACCAAGGCTGACAATTAACTCTATTTCAGTGCCTTTGACACGCTTGGCATCTTTTGCTGGGTCGGTCTCAATTACTTTACCCTCTTCAACATCCTCAGAATTGCGCTCCTCCTGTTGTTCTGCCACTACAAAGCCCGCTTCTTGCAATTTTGTCGTAGCCTCTTCAACGGTTAAATTCGTGACATCCGGCACCGCGATTTTTTTCGGACTAAATACATCGGCTGCAAATAAAATAAATAAGAATATGGCAATCAGGATTACCACGAGGGCTGCCACTATCGGCCATTTTTTCTTTTGTTTTTTAACCGGGGCCGGCTTTTCAGGTTTCTTCGCCTTCGCCTTCGCTTCCACTTTTGACTGTACGATTGGTTCCATGGCCCTTGTTTGCGTTAAATCCTCTTCTTGGCGTATCTGCTGTTCCTTGATAATCGGAATAGCTCTCGTCGCATCGTTATCGATTGGAATCGTAAACTTCGGTTCATTAATACGCGCGGAAGATAATACCGTATCTAAGTCTTCTTGCATTTCTTCTACAGTAGCATAACGATGAGATGCATCTTTAGCAGTTGCCTTTAGCACTACATTTTCTAAACTTTGCGGAATTGTTCCGTCAAATGCTCGAACAGATGGTGTCTCTGATTGCAAATGCTTCAGTGCGATTGAAACCGCTGATTCACCCGAAAACGGTAACTCCCCTGTTAATAATTCATATAACACAATGCCTAGTGCATAAATATCTGATTTATTTGTTGCTGTTCCACCACGCGCTTGTTCTGGTGATAAGTAATGGACAGTGCCAAGCACAGAGTTTGTTTGGGTAAACGATGTAGCACTAAGCGTCATCGCAATGCCAAAATCCGTGATTTTCACATTACCATCCGCATCCATTAAAATATTTTGCGGTTTAATGTCACGGTGAATAATATGATTGTCATGGGCATTAGCTATAGCTGACGTTAATTGCTTCATAATATGCACACTTCTCGCAGGAGAAATTGGTGCAAATTCTTGTATGTACTGCTTTAACGTCTTTCCTTGAACATATTCCATCACAATATAATGCAGATCTCCATCATCACCTACATCATATATACTCACAATATTCGGGTGTGTAAGGCTTGTAACTGACAGTGCCTCACGTTGAAAACGTCGATGTAATTCCTCCTCATTGGTAAAATCATAGCGCAATATTTTTATTGCTACGTCCCTATTTAAGATCATATCATGCGCCAAGTATACATTGGACATGCCTCCGCCACCAATGAGTTCTATAATTTTATAGCGGTCACTAATTCGTCTTCCTACAAGCATACTTACACCTCCTCATCTTGCCTTGTGAGTAACACGAGGGAGATATTGTCTTCCCCCCCGCTTGCATTTGCTAATTCCACAAGTTTTCGTCCTTTATCTTCAATTAAATCTGGATAGGTTATGATAGATGCCATTTCGTACACTGAAAGTTTATTACTTAAACCGTCAGAACAAATGAGTAAATACGATTCTGGCGCTAGCTCTACTTCATAAAAGTCTGGTTCAATTGTTTCCTCTGTACCAACAGCTTTTAAAATGAAATTTTTCTTCGGATGCGTTAACGCCTCCTCTTCACTAATTTCACCATTTTCAAGCAAAACATTAACGTATGAGTGATCTCTTGTTATTTGTTGTGCGCCATCATCAAAGAAATAATACACGCGACTATCACCAACATGTGCTATGAAGCAATGATTTCCTTCAATTAACACGGCAATAAACGTCGTCCCCATTCCTTTACAGTCTTCGTGTGATAAAGAATAGTCATATATATTTGTATTCAAATGCTTAACTGCTTGACGTAACCATTCTTTTTTTGATGTCATAGTTGCAAAATGATGTGCCTCAGCTTGTAAAAAAACAGTTTCCATTTGTTTCATTGCCATATCACTCGCTACATCGCCAGCATTATGACCACCCATGCCATCTGCTACAAGCGCTAGTGCAAGTCCATCTGGTCGTTTAAAAAATGCAGCACGGTCTTCATTAATTGCTCGTTTTAAACCAATATCACTTTCGACTGTGTATTTCACCACTGGTCACCTCGTTTCCTCAGATCTCTCTTTCGCACGTAATTGTCCGCATGCCGCATCAATATCAGAACCTTGCTCTCTGCGGATTGTTACGTTAATACCATTTTTCTTTAATGTTTTTTCAAACGCAAAAATTTTACTACGAGATGTACGAATATAATCACGTTCAGGTACGTAGTTTACAGGAATTAAGTTGACATGGCATTTAATTCCTTTAATTAAAGCAGAAAGTTCTTCAGCCACTTCAACAGAATCATTTTCACCGGACATTAAACCATACTCAAAACTAACACGGCGTCCAGTTTTTTTCGTATAGTAACGCACAGCTTCCATCAATTCTTCCAATTTGTATGCACGTGCAATTGGCATTAGTTTTTGACGTGCTTCTTGGTTTGGTGCATGCAATGATACAGCAAAGTTAATTTGTAGTTGCTCATCAGCGAATTGATAGATTTTAGGTACAATACCAGAAGTTGATACCGTAATATGACGTGCCCCAATGTTTAAACCTTTTTCATGGTTAATGACTTTTAGGAAGCTCATCATCGCATCATAGTTATCGAACGGTTCACCGATACCCATAATAACGATATGCGACACACGTTCATTTACTTCATCTAAAGCTTGTTGGACTTTGACAACTTGCTCTACAATTTCACCAGCCATTAAATGGCGCTTTAAACCACCTAATGTCGATGCACAGAATGTACAACCAATACGACAGCCCACTTGTGTTGTCACACATACGGAGTTGCCATATTCATGACGCATTAAAACTGTTTCAATGGAGTAACCATCTTGTAACTGGAATAAAAATTTAATCGTACCATCTTTTGATTCCTGTTTAATAATTGTTGACAATGTTGTTAAAGCAAAACTTGCCTCTAGCTTGTCTCGTAATGTTTTTGATAGGTTAGACATTTCTTCAAATGTTTTCACACGTTTATTGTATAACCAATCGAAAATTTGTGCAGCACGGAATGGCTTTTCACCATTTTCTTTTAACCATTCTTCTAACTGATGTGGTTGAAGTGAGTAAATTGATTCTTTTAAATTCGGCTTTTCTTTTTTTGCTCGTCGAACGGGCTTTTCCTCCGCTTCCTCGACTAAGTCATTAATACGTTCATTAAATTGCTCTTGATCCACCATTAGTTGGATTCTCCTTTTTTACGAAAGGCTGCGACGAAGAAACCATCACTGCCGAAGTCTTGTGGGAAGACTTGAAGCATGCCATTTGCCTGCTTTTCCGCTAATTTTGTTGGTAAAGATTCTAGTTGTATTGCTTCCATTTCTGGATGCTCTGTTAAGAAGGCCTCAACTGTACCTTCGTTTTCTTGTTTATCGACTGTACATGTACTGTACACTAGTTTGCCCTCTCTTTTCAGCACTTTCGTAGCTGCATCAAGTAGTGCTAACTGGATTTTTTGAAGATTTTCTAAATCCTCTTCGCGCTTTGTATATTTAATATCTGGTTTACGTCGCATAACCCCTAAACCGCTACATGGGGCATCGACTAACACAGCGTCAAACGATTC
Source organism: Lysinibacillus sp. NPDC097195 (assembly GCF_044762075.1). Taxonomy (NCBI): domain Bacteria; kingdom Bacillati; phylum Bacillota; class Bacilli; order Caryophanales; family Bacillaceae; genus Lysinibacillus; species Lysinibacillus sp. NPDC097195. The sequence continues at coordinate 2,313,901 of NZ_JBIWDP010000001.1, forward strand.
TTCTTGTAAAAAATCAGGCGCCTTACGTCCATCAATTGGAGCCGTTTCTACTATATCAAGTCCTAGACGTTCTGTATTATGGTCGATTAAATCTAATTTATGAGGATGTAAATCCGTTGCCAAAATGGAACCTTTATTGCCCATTTTTTCTGCTAAATGTGTTGTTTTACCACCTGGTGCTGCACACATATCTAAGACGCGCATCCCTGGAGAAGGATTCAACACATTGGCAGGAATCATCGAACTTTCATCCTGTATTGTAATGAGGCCATCTTTAAACGCTTTTGTGCGAGCAGGCTGACCATTTGTGACATGTAAACATTCAGGCATTATGTCACTTTGCTGTGCTGTTAAGCCTTCCGCTTGTAAGCTAGCAATCGCCTGTTCTGGCGTCGCCACGGTTGTATTGACACGCACTGTTTGTACCGGCGGCACATTATTTTCATGCAACATAGCTGTAGCCACTTCTATACCGTAATTATCGACAAAGCGTTCTACTAACCAATGTGGATGACTTGTTTCAATAGCAAGTCGCTCGATAGGATTTGCCAACTCTTCAACTGATCTTACGCCCTGACGTAAAATAGAACGCAAAATACCATTAACTGTTGAAGCGATTCCTTGATGTCCACGACGTTTTGCAATTTCTACTGCTTCATTCACAGCGGCATGCGGCGGAATGCGCGTTAAATAGTGCATTTGATATAATGATAAACGCAATAACCAGCGCACCCAATGATCTAGTTTACCACGAATAAATGGCTCTAAAAAGTAATCGAGGGTCATTTTATATTGTAACGTACCATACGTAATTTCTGTTAACAGTGCACGATCTTTCGCTTCAATTTTATGGCGTTTAATCGTTTCGTGTAACAGTAAATTACTATATGCTTGATTTTTATCTACTGCTAAAAGGATAGACAGTGCGGCATCTCGTACATTGCCATCCCAAATAACTACACTTTTTTTACTCATTTAAACTGGTCCCCGATCTGTAATTTTGAGCCTGTACCTCGTAAATAATCTTCTGCCGTCATGCGCTTCTTACCAGCAGGTTGAATGTCATATAGTGCAAGAGCTGTTCCATTGCCAGCTGCCACTTCAAAATGGTCTTTAGCAATGGCCACAACAGTACCAGGTGTCACATTATGTGTTGCTTGCCCAACTTGCGCCCACCAAATTTTAAAGTTTCCTTCTTCAAATGTTGTGTACGCCACTGGCCACGGATGAAGTCCTCGCACCTGATTGTATAAAGTCGTTGCATCCTTTGTCCAATCTATTCGCTCTTGTTCTCGCGAAATATTGCTCGCAAAGGTTACTTGCGTTTCATCTTGTACTGTACGGTTATTCGTTCCATTTATAATAGAAGGAAGCGTTTCTTTTAATAGGTCACAGCCGACAACACTTAGTTTATCAAAGAGGACACCTGTATGGTCATCCTCTTCGATGGCAATTGCCTTTTGAGAAATAATATCCCCTGCATCTAATTTCTCTGCCATGTACATGATCGTAACACCCGTCTCTTTTTCACCATCCATAATCGCTTGGTGAATTGGCGCACCTCCACGGTATTTCGGTAAAAGTGAGGCATGCACATTAATGCAGCCAAGCGGTGGCGCTTCAAGCAATTCTTTCGGCAAAATTTGACCAAAAGCTGCCGTTATAACGACATCCGGCTGTAAATCAAGTATTTGCTGTAATTCTTCAGAGCCACGTAGCTTTTCAGGTTGAATAACAGGCAAGCCTAATTCCAATGCCGCAGCTTTAACAGGTGGTGGTGTTAATACCCGCTTGCGTCCAACTGGGCGGTCCGGTTGGGTCACAACTGCTTTAATATCATAGCCCTCATTGTGTAGCATACGCAAAATCGGCGCTGAGAAATCAGGTGTTCCCATAAAAATAATTGACGTCATGTTATTCCTCCTCTTGTGCGTACAATTCTTCAAGCTCTTCTTCAGTCAAAATACGTTTGATTTTAGAATCAAATAAAATACCATCTAAATGATCAATTTCATGTAAAATTGCTCGCGCTTCAAAACCTCCTGCTTCAAGCTCATACACTCGCCCTTCACGGTCACATGCTTCAATTTTCACATAATCAGGACGTTCAACTTCTCCGTACAATCCAGGGAAGCTTAAACATCCTTCGATATCCACTTCTGCGCCATCTGTTTTAATAACAGTCGGGTTAATCATTTCTAAAATATCTCGTTCCTCGCCTAGCTCAACAATCGCCACGCGTAACCCAACATTTATTTGAGGTGCAGCAATTCCTACACCATCATATTCCACCATCGTGTCATATAAATCATCAAGTAATGCAATAATCTCTTCATTAATTTCAGTTACTTCTGCACATGGTGTAGATAATACTTTTGCTGGATGTTCGATTACTTTTTTTATCGCCATTTTTCGTTCCTCATTTCTATTATACAAGGCGCTCTTGCCTTGATTTTTATGTTCGGCAATTCGCCAGTTGAAGCATTTAGGCTATTATCAAGCTTGCTCGAGAAGCACCTAAACTTTTAACATTTTTATATCGTAGACGGGTCTAAATCGACCGTCATTAATATGCCCTGTTTTATCCATTCTGCTCGGTACATCGCAAGCAACCGTTGCAAGACAGGTATCAGATTTGGTTCAATTTTATATTTTATCAAACATTGATAGCGATATCTATTTTGGAGGCGACTAATACTAGCTACCGTTGGGCCGATTATCGATACTTGCTGTGATAAATTCCCTCTCAACCAATCTGCAGCACGTCCAGCATACTCCGCCGCCATCAACACATCTTCATGCGATACTTGGATAAGCGCAACGAAATAGTAAGGTGGATAGCCTGAACGACGGCGTAAAAACATTTCTCGTTCATAAAACGGCTCGTAATCTTGTACTTTAGCAAGTTCAATAGCATAATGTTCGGGTGTATACGTTTGAATAACGACCTCACCAGGCTTATCATGACGACCTGCTCTACCACTGACTTGTGTCAGCAACTGGAAAGTCCGCTCCGCTGCTCGGTAATCAGGTAAATGTAATGATGTGTCGGCACTCAGCACACCTACTAATGTAATATTAGGAAAATCAAGTCCCTTTGCAATCATTTGCGTACCGAGTAAAATATCTGCTTGTCCCTCACCAAATGCTTGCAAAATCTCTTCATGTGCCCCTTTGTGCTTGGTTGTGTCGACATCCATTCTAAGCACCCTAGCTTCTGGAAAAAGCTTAAAAATTTCTTCCTCGACTTTTTGCGTACCTGTGCCAAAATACCGAATATGTTCGCTTTGACATTGTGGGCAAATTTGCGGCACATGTTCTTCATAGCCACAGTAATGGCACTTCAACTTTTCTGTTGTGCGATGATACGTGAGTGAAATATCACAGTTCGGACATTGAACCACTGTTCCACAATCACGACATAAGACAAATGACGAATACCCTCTACGATTTAAAAATAACACCATCTGTTCTTGTCGTTCGAGGCGACTTCGTATGCCCTCTATAAGTAACTCAGAAAACATGGAGCGATTGCCTTTTTGCAACTCTTCACGCATATCGGCAACAAAGACAGTCGGCATTGCCTGATGCAAAGCGCGCTGCTTTAATGTGAGTAATGTATAAACACCCTTTTTTGCACGAGCATAAGACTCTAGCGCAGGTGTTGCACTCCCTAAAATGACAGGACATTGATAATATTGGCTGCGCCAAATCGCCACATCTCTCGCATGATAACGAGGAGAATCTTCCTGCTTATACGTTGATTCATGCTCCTCATCTAAAATGATAAGCCCTAAATTTGTAAAAGGTGCAAAAATGGCTGAACGAGCACCAACGACAACCCTTACTTTACCTTGCTGAATTTTGCGCCATTCATCATACTTCTCACCAACTGATAATCCACTATGCATGACCGCAACCATTTCACCAAAACGACTACGGAAACGCTCCGTCATTTGCGGCGTTAAAGAAATTTCCGGCACGAGCATAATTGCTTCTTTACCATCATTTAAAACTTTTTGAATTGCTTGCAAGTAAACTTCCGTTTTACCACTGCCTGTGACACCTTGCAATAGAAAAGTGGAAGCAGATTGTGTTTCAATAGAATGCGCAATGGCCTCTAAGGCAACTGCTTGCTCTGCTGTTAATTGTAAAGATTGTGTACGGGCAACCTCCTTTGTAAAAGGATCCCGATAAACTTCTTCTTGTATAAAACTAGCTGCTCCTTTATCAATCACTGCTTGTAAAACTGCAGCAGATACAGCTGTTTCTTTAAAAATTTGCTGTGGTGAAAAAATTTCACCTAAATGTGCAGCCATCCATTTAATTAAAGATCGTTGCTTCGCGGCTCTTGATGCCTCTTGCAAAGCATTGTTAAGTATTTGTACATCTTCGGCAATCTTGACCATTCGTACTTCTTTCACATTCCCTTGTTGCTTGACAACATTTTCAACTTTGACGATTTTCTCTGCAATCAGTTGTTTTAGTATTGGCAATAACCCAGCACGTTCAAATTCTTTAAAGTTCACCTGTTGACGTTTGCCAAAAATCTGCTGTACTTCGATTGGTAAAGTCGCTAGTTCATCTTGTACTTTCACCATTTTTTCATACTTTGCCCGCAGTGCAGAAGGAAGCATGACTTGTAACGCATCAATTTCATAACAAATGGTTTCATTTTTAAGCCACTTTGCTAGCTGCAACATTTCTTCTGTAAAAACAGGCTCAATATCTAAAATTTGCGCAATTGGCTTTATTTTATTTGTTGGAACATCTGTGGCATTTTTTAATCCAACAACATACCCTAGCACATTTCGTGGACCAAATGGCACTTTTACACGACAGCCTTTTTCAATCACTGCATACCACTCTTCGGGAACAGCATAATCAAATGAACGATCAACATGGTATGTTGCAACATCCACGATAATCTCTGCATATAAATTCATTGCGTCTCACCTTGTAATATATGCTGCCATACTACTCGCGCAAACTGTTGTGCATCTGAAACATCTACGAATTGCCCATTTACTTGTGCTGTATGACTAAAATCAATCCAGTCATCTGATAGCACTTGCAATAGCGGTTGACCAATAACGGACTGTCCAAATGTTACTGCAGACGTTCCTTCAATAGATATAATTGGCGCATTGTCAATTGTCGGGATAGTTGCCGCATGAAGCAGTAATGCTTGTGGATATTGCTTTGTTAAGCGCTCTAGTTCTGCTAACATATCATTTGCATCAGATTCTCCATCTAAAAGAATGACATGTGCGCCCAGCGCTTGGGCTTCTTTAGCTAATGCTTGTCCAATTCGACCATTTGCCTTTGAACTTATAATATGTTGATTATCTAACGGCACTGTCCAGGCACCGGCTGTTATTAGCACTGTTTTACCTGTTAATGGCTTTGCGGGTGCTGAAAAATAATCGAGCACAATAGCTGTAATTTTTTCAGGTTCCTCTAAACGCCCTTTACCAACATAACCACATGCTAAAAAGCCTTCTGACGGTTCAATAAATTGATAGCCATCTGCCGCAAGTTGTGCCAAGTTGCGCTTAACTGCTGGATGCTCATACATATGAACATTCATCGCTGGCGCAAGCCAAACTGGTGCAGTAGTAGCTAGCAAAGTCGTCGTTACCATATCATCCGCAATACCATTGGCGAGTTTACCAATAACATTAGCGGTTGCCGGTGCCACTAAAATTAAATCTGCCCAATCTGCTAAATCAATATGGGCAATGACATTTGAATCTTTCTCATCAAATGTATCGTAATAGACATCATTTTTGGACATGACTTGAAAGCTTAACGGATTAACAAACTGGCGCGCCGACGCTGTCATGATGACCTTCACCTGGAAACCCGCCTGTGAGAGCTTACTTACTAGCGCCACAGCTTTATAAACCGCGATACCACCTGAAACACAAAGTAAAATATTTTTATTCATCTACAATGTCGTCCTTTCAAACGATAAGCTCCCAAAGGATTATTCCTCGGGAGCTCTCGGCATTTTTGTATAATCAAAAAATCACTGCAGATTTTAACATTAAGCTTGGCAAAAACGTTTTTACCAGCAATGTTAGATTAGATTTCGTCTTCGTATACAGCTGACTCATCTTGTGATACTTTCGTCAGCACACCTGCTGCTACCTCTTCAAGTGCTTTTCCTACGTATTTATAGGAAACGTATTTGTGTAGGCGTTCAGTACCTTCTACTTCTTGCATTTGGCGCGCACGTTTTGACGCTAAACTTACTAAAGAATATTTAGAATCGATTTCTTTTTTTAAGGCATCTACTGATGGGTATAACATTGATTTATTCTCCTCTCAACATTGACAAATATCTTTTTTCAACACGTTCTCTTCGACAATGCTCGGCTTTAATAATCGCATTAATGCGATCACAAGCATTTGTCACTTCATCATTTTCTACAACATAATCGTATAAGCTCATCATTTCAAGCTCTTCACTTGCAGTCGCGATACGCTTCGCAATAACATCCGCTGTTTCTGTCCCACGACCAACTAAACGATCTTTTAATTCCGTTAAACTTGGAGGGGCTAAGAAAATAAATAAGGCATCCGGTGCTTTTTCACGAATTTGCGCTGCGCCTTGAACTTCAATCTCTAAAAAAACATCACGACCAGCATCAAGTGTTTCATTTACATAGGTTATCGGCGTGCCGTAGTAATTCCCTACAAATTCAGCGTGTTCTAATAAGCCACCTTGTTCAATTAACGTCTCAAACTCTTCACGTGTCTTGAAAAAATAGTCTACACCATCTACTTCACCTTCGCGAGGATTTCGTGTTGTCATTGAGATGGAATACTCATAATTCGTATTCGGTTGAGAAAATAATTCTTTTCGCACTGTCCCTTTACCTACACCAGACGGGCCCGACAGAACAATTAATAATCCACGTTCTTTTATCATTTATCCTCTATATCTCCCTTAATTTATAACAGATGCAAGCAGGTTATTCGATATTTTGAACTTGCTCACGCATCTTTTCTAAAATTGTTTTTGCCTGTACTACAGCAACGGCTGCTTCTGTCGATTGATTTTTTGAACCGATCGTATTAATTTCGCGATGGATTTCCTGCATTAAAAAGTCCAATTTACGTCCAATTGAAACCGTCTCTCGTAACGTTTCTTCCAGTTGGTTAAAATGACTATCTAAACGATCTAACTCTTCTGTTATATCCACTCGTTCTGCAAAAATCGCTACTTCTGCGAGTAAACGATCTTCCAACAGCGCTCCACCTGCAATTTCTGCAATTCGTTCTACTAAACGTGCACGATATTTTTCAACAGCCAGTGAAGAATTCGAGCGAATATGATTCACTTGTTCCTTCAACTGTTCTTTATATTGTACAACAACATCTTGCAATTCTTGCCCTTCACGCTCACGCATTTGAATCAACTGCCCAGTAGCTTCTGTTACCGCATGTTCTACAGCTCCAAGTAAATCCTCTGGTGTTAGCTGCGGCTTTTCTTGTACTAATGCTTGTTCTAGGGCTAGTAGCTCCTGCATCGTCCATTTTTCTTCTAGTGGTACTTTACTTGCTAATTGCTCTTTTGCCTTACGATACGCTTCAATTAATGACCAATTAATTTCAATAGATTGCTCGACATTTTCTAAATCTTTTACATAGACCATCACATCAATTTTGCCACGAGACAAAGCTTGCGAAATCAATTTCTTTGCAAAAATTTCTGCTTCAAGCCATTCTTTCGGAAACTTTGCATGTATTTCTAAAAATCGATGGTTGACCGAGCGAATTTCTACGGTTAACTGAAAGTCTCTTGTTGTTGTGACACCTCTGCCAAAACCAGTCATACTACGCACCAAGGTTCGTCACACCTTTCTTTGCATACTGGGATTATTATAACATAAGCTTTGTCATTTATGACGTCTCTCCATAAAAAATTCGATAGTGCAAAAATTAATTCTACCACATCTGAAGCTATATTTTAATATTCACCTAAAAAATGCTATGATAAACATACAAAAAATGCATTCATGCGTAACTTGGCTGCTATAGACACTTATTATAAGGAAGAATCTCACTTTTTTTAACCGTTTAAGCAGGTCAGATAAGCGCAAGAATGCAAGGCATACGAATACACAATGATGCAAGATATCATTGGAAAGAGGAATTAAAATGGCATTTGATGGCTTATTTACTTATTCAATGACAACAGACCTGCAACAACTAGTGACAGGTCGTATTACGAAAATACATCAACCTAACGCGCAAGAGGTTGTCTTACAAGTGCGTGCAAATGGTGGCAATCATAAATTATTATTTTCTATCCACCCTTCCTATGCGCGTGTACATCTTACAGAGCAAACAATTGAAAATCCTGCAGAACCACCGATGTTTTGCATGCTCTTACGTAAGCATTTAGAAGGCGGTTTTATCGCTTCTATCAAACAGCATAATTTAGATCGCATTATTATAGTAGAAATTCATAGTAAAAATGAAATTGGTGATCCAATTGTGCGCGAATTACACGCTGAAATTATGGGTCGCCATAGTAACTTACTGTTAATTGATAAGGAACAACAAAAAATTATCGACAGTTTAAAACATTTATCACCATCGATGAATAGTTTCCGTACAATATTACCTGGACAGCCCTATATTGCCCCACCTGCACAAAATAAATGGCAACCGTTAACGGTCACTGATGACCAGCTAACAGCCTTTTTCTCTGAGCCAAAAACAGCAAAAGACATTGTTGGGCAGTTTGTTGGCTTTTCTCCTTTACATGCAGAGGAACTATTATTCCGCTTAACAACTGCAACAAATAAAGTAGCATGCTTTAAAGACTTTATGGCAGCCTTTCGTGATGGCGGGTCAGAGCCGATGTATGTATTGGCGAACAATAAAACGTATTTCTCTCCTATTGCGTTGAACCATTTACAAGGAGAGAAAACGGTTTATCCCAATGTCCACGAGCTATTAGACCGCGTATTTTTTGCCCGCGCAGAGCGAGATCGTGTGAAGCAACAAGCAGGAGATTTAGAACGCTGGCTTCAAAATGAAATCGATAAGCTGTCACTTAAAATGAAGAAGTTGACGAAAGACTATGAGCGCGCATCTAAATTGGATCAGTTCCAATTATATGGCGAACTATTGATGGCCAATATTTACGCTTTCGAAAAAGGCGTAAAGGAAGTAACCGTAACAAATTACTACAGTGAATCAGCAGAACAAGTTACGATTCCTGTTAGTGAACGTAAAACACCTATTGAAAATGCGCAAAGCTATTACACGAAATATACAAAGGCAAAAAATGCCTTGATTATGGTACAAGAACAACTAGAAAAAACAAAAGAAGAAATCACTTATTTCGAAATGTTAGCGCAACAAGTTCAGCAAGCGTCGCCAGGTGATATTGAGGAAATTCGTGAAGAATTAGCAGAACAAGGCTATTTAAAACTACGTCACGCCAAGAAAAAGAAAAAACAACTCAAACCTGAGCCTGAACGTTATATTTCTTCTACTGGAACACCTATATCTGTCGGCAAAAATAATAAACAAAATGATATGCTGACATTTAAAATTGCGAAACGTACGGATATTTGGCTACATACGAAAGATATCCCAGGCTCACATGTAGTCATTCACACGAATGAGCCCGATGATACGACATTGCGAGAAGCAGCTACGCTTGCCGCCTATTTCTCAAAAGCGCGTGATTCTTCATCTGTACCAGTAGACTATACAGAAATACGACAAGTAAAAAAACCAAATGGGGCTAAACCTGGATTTGTTATTTACTTCGAACAAAAAACATTGTTCATCGATCCAGACGAAACTGTCATTTTACAGTTAAAGAAGCAGTCTTAAATATGGGATAACGTCGAATAAGTGTTAGATTGATTGTAATCAATCTAACACTTTTTTGCACTGTCGTTGATGTTTGCTACGGTGGATGCTTTCCGCTCAGAACCGTAAGCCGCAGCCCTCGCTAACGCGCGGCTTGTTGCGTCTTACAACGCGTGCGTTCCCGCAGAATTCACCGCCCCCTCTACCATCAACTAGCGTTCTTTCCTATCATTATATTTGCCCTCTCCCCAATCCTAGCATCTTGCATTTTTAAAGGTACTCCCGGTAATCCGTACTATTTAACGGTAAAAATCTGCACAAAATTCAATTTCTACAGGCAATGTTCCCTATGGTATGATTGAAAGATTTTCAGCATGAATATTCTGAACTGTTTTTCGTCCCGTTATTGACTTCTTTCCTCCACGATGTCTTAATTTAACTATAAAAAACTTTATAGCAATTCAGAAAGGGCGTATCTACTATGTCTGTTGGCAAAAAATTAAGCTTCGGCTTTTTCTCGATTATCTTCACCTTATTTATTTCTTTACTCATTTTATTTATGCAGTTTTCTAAAATTGAAAGCAAGGTTGAAGACGCCCTAGAAAACCGCGTCTCCTTAGTTGAACTATCGGACAGCATTCAATACGAATTGGCGATGCAAGGTCTTTTTATTCGCGCGATGTTTATCGAAGATACAGCGAATAATAAAGAACAGTTTGAAAAATATGCAGCATTGCTCGATACGCATGTCGAAGAAATTACACAAAAAGCCGATTCACCTGAAATGATGGAATATGCTAAAGAGCTTAATACATATAACGACGCTTTCAATAAAGCTGCTGATAGTGTGTTAGCTTTACATAATGAAGGGAAAACAGAACAAGCTTTACAAAAAGTAAATGGTGATGCACAGCAAGCGAATAGAGGCTTATCTGAAGTCGCTGGTAAGGTTGTAGAGTATCAAAAGAACCAACTAGATATCATTACAAAAGAATCAAAACAAGCAGTAAAAAATTCACAAATTATTTCTTTGATTGCTATTATTATCGGTGTAACACTCGGCGTATTCCTAATGTATTATGTACAACGCAAAATTACACGTCCTTTAAAATCCGTTGTAGCCGCTGCCAACAATATTGCGAACGGTGAATTATATCATCAAGATATTACTAATGACGCCAAAGATGAAATTGGACAACTTGCACTATCCTTTAATACGATGAAAAGCAATTTGCGTAATCTCATGACACATATTCAAGATAACGCCGAACATTTAACAGGCGCAGCCGAGGAGCTAACCGCCTCTACTCAAGAAGTTTCAGCAACAACAGACGAAGTGACATCGCGCATTAATGAAACAGCTTCAACTGCCGCAACCGCAACTATTGCAGCAAAAGAAAGTGCCGCTGCTATGGATGAAACGGCTACAGGGGTACAACGTATCGCTGAGGCGACACAGCACCTTCACCACAGTGCTGTTGCTACATCAGAAACAGCTAACAGTGGTAACAATATAATAGAAGAAGCACAGCAACAAATGAACGTCATCAATGATTCAACACAACTGATTAATACACTCGTTCAAAAGCTAAGTAAACAATCTGTTGAAATTAGCAATATTACAGAAGTCATTACGAATATTACAGAACAAACGAATTTATTGGCATTAAATGCCGCTATCGAAGCAGCTCGGGCTGGTGAACATGGAAAAGGCTTTGCAGTCGTAGCAGATGAAGTGCGCAAGCTAGCCGAAGAATCAAAACAGTCAGCCAACCAAATTGTCGCGCTAACGCAGGAGATCCAACAAGATACAAAAAATGTAGAAAAGGCAGTAGTCGATGGTCTTCATTCTGTCACAGATGGTGTCAAAATGATTGGAGATGCAGGTGTTGCTTTTGAATCAATCGTCACAGCCATCACGACGATGACCGATCAAATCGAAGATATTTCGGCAACTTCAGAAGAAATATCTGCAAGTGCTGAGCAAGTAGCAGCATCTGTTGCGGAAATTGCCTTCGGTGCATCTGCAAGTGCTGACAATACAAAGATTATCGCTGAAGCGATGAAAGAACAAGCTGCTACAATGCAACAAGTCAATTTAGTAGCAACCGATTTAAGCGAGAAATCTTTAGATCTACAAAATCAAATTCTGCAATTTAAGTTATAACAGGTACTATAACACTCTAAGCAAACTCAGTAACATAAAGAGTTGCTTAGAGTGTTATCATTTGCACTAAATAATAGAAAGAATCCATACAAACAAATCCCCTATGCTAAGAAATCATATTTATACAAAACATACGATAGACATGCAATTATTCGAAAAAAATGAAAAGTAGAGCGATTCAAAAACTTCGTCCATTTGATGCACATACCACTTTTCTAATCACTCTTCAGCGAATAAAAGTGCAAAATGAATTATTTTGAAAAAATATTCACTTGCAATTTCGCCTTAAATTACTGCCATTAACCCTACTAAAACATATCTATTTTCATACAATTTTTCTCTCCATTTCCCTTTTTTTCTCTCTTAAAGCTAAATACTAGATAAATACAAAACAAAATTTTTATATATCATTTATAGATAGTATTAATCATATTTTCAGATTAGAAATTACAAGAAATTTCCTAATAAAAAAACATATTCACTTAGTTTTACGATGATTTTCTACAAAACTATGTAAATTTCTTAATGTAGAACAACCATGACTTTTGAATCATTTTTTATAATGAGATAATATTATCAAAAAAATAGGAATTTTCCGTATAGTAAATCATTTATTTGATTTTGTTTCATTTTTGATATTTTTAGCTGTTTTAAATCAAATTCTCATTATTTAAATACTTTTACACACTAAAGTGATAGACCAAAGAAAATTATTATTCTTGTAAATGTCAGATAATACTATATAAATTTGAATCTTTTTTATTTTGTGCACAATGATTTTTTTGGTATATTAAATAGGAGCTTCACAAAAGGCTTAAAAATTGTATAAGGGGGATTCACATGAATAAGAACAAAAAGTTTTTATTACTAACAGTCCTTGCAGTATTTTCACTAGTACTTGCTGCATGTGGCTTCGGTGGAGATTCGTCTGATAATTCAAAAGACGGCAATAAAGATTCTGGTTCTTCAGAAACGGCTTCTTCAAAAGAGCTGAACGTAGTTATACCTTCTGAACCACCATCTTTACATCCACAACTTGCAACAGATTCTACATCTAGCGCAATCTTAATTAACGTATTTGAAGGTCTAACTCGTTTAGACGCTGATGGACAACCACAAGCAGCTATGGCTGAGAAATGGGATGTAAGTGAAGATGGTTTAACTTACACGTTCCACTTACGTGATGCAAAATGGACAAACGGAGATCCAGTAGTTGCTGGCGACTTCGAATATGCTTGGAAATGGGCTTTAAATCCAGATAACTTATCTGAATACGCTTCTGTATTCTACCCAATCAAAGGTGCTGAAGCATACAACAATGCTCAAGGTACAGTTGAAGAAGTAGGTATTAAAGCAGAAGACGAAAAAACATTAGTTGTTACATTAACAAACCCAACAGCTTACTTCTTAGAATTAACTGCATTCAAAACGTACCTTCCAATCAACCAAAAAGTTGTTGAAGGTAAAGAAGATTGGTACGCAGAAGCTGGTGAAAACTTCGTTACAAACGGACCTTTCACTTTAGATACTTGGAAACATAGTGATTCTATCGTTCTTAAGAAAAACGACGGTTACTGGGATGCTGCAAATGTAGCTCTAAATACAGTAAACATCGGTATGGTTGAAAACGAAGCAACAGCTGTAACAATGTTCAAAAATGGAGAAATCGATTACTTAGGTTCTCCTTACCAAACTGTAGCACTTGATGCTATTGATGGCTTCAAAGCTGATGGCTCTTTAAATATTAATGACTATGCAGCAATCTACTGGTACAAATTCAATGTAACAGACAAAATTACTGGCAACGCTAACATCCGTAAAGCGTTAACATTAGCAATTGATCGTCAAGGTTTAATTGACAACGTTACTAAAGGTGAACAAAAACCTGCATTAGGTATGGTTCCTTCTGCAATCAGTGGTTTTGAAGAAGACCGCGGTTACTACAAAGATAACGATATCGAAGGTGCTAAAGCAGCACTTGAAGCAGGTATGAAAGAACTTGGAATTAAAGATCCAAAAGATGTTAAAGTAAATGTTTCATTCAATACAAGTGAAGCACACGCTTCTATCGCTCAATACATCCAAGAAGGATGGGCAAAAAATCTTGGTATTACTGTAAGTCTTGATAACTCTGAATGGCAAGTTTACTTAGAGAAACTGAACGTTCTTGACTATCAAGTTGGTCGTATGGGCTGGATTGCAGACTATAACGATCCTTACACATTCTTAGAAATGTATGATACTGCTAAAAACGGTAACAACGATACTGGTTGGGAAAATCCGAAATACAAAGAATTGTTAAAACAATCAGTTTCAGAAGTAGATACAGCTAAACGCCTTGAGCAATTAAAAGAAGCTGAAGCTATCGCAGTTTCAGAATTCCCAGTTGCGCCAATCTACTACTACACTAACCTTTACGTAGAACAAAAGTATGTTAAAAACATGTCACCAGATCGTCTTGGTAACATCCAACTTAAAAACGTTGATTTAGACGCTAAAGAATCTAAATAATATTTTTTAAGCTCTACAACGAAGAGCTGCCTCGTGGCCACTTCGGCTCGAGTCAGCTCTTTTTAAAATACGAAGGCATTTATTTGTCAGAAAATTGACAAATAGAAGGAGGAGTTTTATGTGATTAAATATATTTTGAAAAGGCTGATGTATATACTTCTCGCGCTTTTCGTCATCGTAACGGCTACGTTTTTCTTAATGCGTCTTGCTCCAGGAAGTCCTTTTGCAAGTGAACGTAATTTCCCTCCTCAAATTGAGGAAAAGTTAAACGAAACGTATGGATTAAATAACCCTTGGTATATTCAGTATAAAGATTATTTAATCGATACGGCCTCATTTAATTTCGGTGAGTCTATGAAGTATAAAGCGCGTTCTACAAATGATATGATTAATGAGAGCTTCCCAGTTTCGTTAACACTTGGGATTGAAGCTATGCTACTGGCGGTCGGATTCGGTGTATTAATAGGCGTAGTTTCAGCGCTTTATCACAATAAGTGGCCGGATTATTTGGCAACGTCCATTGCGGTGCTTGGTATTTCAGTACCATCCTTTATTTTGGCAGGCTTAATGCAGTATTTCTTAGCTTATAAAGCGGGCTGGTTCCCGGTTAGTGGCTGGAAGGGCTTCATTTATAGTGTCTTACCTGCCATGGCGATTGCATTCTCCCATATGGGCTTTATCGCGAAACTAACACGTTCTAGTATGCTTGAGCAAAACAGCAGTGATTATGTAAAAATGGCACGTGCAAAAGGAATTGGCAAATGGACAGTTGTGTTCCGCCATACTTTACGTAACGCCCTTCTACCAGTTATCACTTACCTTGGTCCATTAACAGCTGGTGTTGTAACAGGTAGTTTCATCGTTGAAAATATTTTCGCTATCCCTGGTCT
The DNA here is from genome assembly GCF_044762075.1 of Lysinibacillus sp. NPDC097195. Taxonomy (NCBI): domain Bacteria; kingdom Bacillati; phylum Bacillota; class Bacilli; order Caryophanales; family Bacillaceae; genus Lysinibacillus; species Lysinibacillus sp. NPDC097195. The sequence goes on from NZ_JBIWDP010000001.1 coordinate 2,329,312, forward strand.
AGGTAAACACTTTGTACAAAGTATTACAAACCGTGATTATACAGTTATCATGGGCACAACAGTGTTCTATTCAATTATCCTTTTATTTGCGGTATTAATTGTCGATATTCTTTATAGCTTTATTGATCCGCGAATTAAGTTGAAGGGAGCGAAAAATTAATGACGCAAAAACCGATTAACAAAGAGATGTTTAAAATTGTCGGTGGAAATCATGACGCGAATGAAAAATTAGCCGATAAATCCGTTTCCTTCTGGAAGGAAGTATTTTTACGTTTTTCACATAATAAAATGGCGATTTTTGGTTTAATCACGTTAATCATCATTATTATAATGGCAATTTTCGTACCGATGTTTTCTCAATATAAGTATAGCGATCAACTTGGTGTGTTTAACTCACCTCCTTCAGCTGATTTCTGGTTTGGTACAGATGATTTAGGTCGTGATATATTCGTTCGTATTTGGGCGGGTGCTCGTATTTCCCTATTTATCGGGATTACAGCAGCGATTATTGACTTAATTATCGGCGTACTTTGGGGAAGTATTTCAGGTTTAGCTGGTGGTCGTGTTGATAATATTATGATGCGTATTGCCGACGTTTTAACAGCCGTTCCTTACCTATTAGTTGTAATCGTATTATTAGTCGTATTACAACCAGGTTTATTCCCGATGATTATCGCCCTTTCGATTACAGGTTGGATTAACATGGCTCGTATCGTACGTGGTGAAGTATTATCGATTAAAAATCAAGAATATGTCCTTGCTGCACGTACGTTAGGTGCTAGCACATGGCATTTAATTTTAAAACATTTAATTCCAAATGCACTTGGTGCAATTTTAGTAACAATGACTCTAACAATTCCGTCTGCTATTTTCACAGAGTCATTCTTAAGTTATCTTGGACTGGGTGTCCCTGCTCCTCAAGCTTCTTGGGGTACAATGGCATCTGACGGAAATAAGGCAATTGCCGATTATCCTTGGCGCTTAATTTTCCCAGCGGTATTTATCTCGCTAACAATCTTTGCATTTAACGCTGTTGGTGATGGCTTACGTGATGCACTAGATCCAAAACTACGTAAATAAGGAGGTGGCCGAAATGAGTAAAACAATTTTAGAAGTAAAAGATTTAAAAATTAACTTTAAAACATATGCAGGGCTTGTCCATGCTGTTCGTGGTGTAAACTTCGATTTAAAAGAAGGCGAAACACTAGCAATCGTGGGTGAATCTGGTTCTGGTAAGAGTGTTACGAGTAACGCTTTAATGAAATTAATTCCACAGCCACCTGGTATTTATGAGTCAGGACAAATTTTATTTAACGGCCGTGATTTAGTTCCGTTAAGTGATAAAGAAATGGCAAAAGTACGCGGGAATGAAATCGCCATGATTTTCCAAGATCCGATGACAAGTTTGAATCCAACGATGAAGGTCGGACGTCAAATAACTGAAGTAATTTTGCAACATAAGAAAGTATCTAAAGCTGAAGCGAAAAAACGCGCAATCGAGCTTTTAACGCAGGTAGGTATTCCTTTCCCTGAAAAACGTTACAACCAATACCCACATGAATTTTCAGGCGGGATGCGTCAACGTGTTGTAATCGCGATTGCACTTGCTGCTGATCCAAAGCTGCTGATTGCCGATGAGCCAACAACAGCGTTAGACGTAACAATTCAAGCGCAAATTTTAGAATTAATGAAAGAAATCCAAAAAAGTTCGAAAACATCTATCATTTTCATTACCCACGACTTAGGTGTTGTGGCGAACGTTGCTGACCGTGTAGCAGTTATGTATGCTGGTCAAATCGTTGAATATGGTACGGTTAATGATATTTTCTATAATCCAAAACACCCTTATACATGGGGATTACTAGGCTCTATGCCGGATTTAGATAGTAACGAGGACGAGCTATTACGTACGATTCCTGGTTCACCGCCAGATCTTACAAACCCTCCAAAGGGTGATGCATTTGCTGCTCGAAATGAATTTGCCATGGCGATTGATTATGAACAAGAGCCACCGATGTTCCAAGTAAGCGAAACACATTTTGCAAAAACTTGGTTATTACATCCTGACGCGCCAAAAATTCCACTTCCAGATGCGGTAGCTAAACGTATTGAGGGCTTTGTAGCGAAGGAGGCAGAATTCAATGACTAAAACGGGTGCAAAAAAAATTCTTGAAATTAAAAACGTAAAACAATATTTCGGTTCACCAAGCAACCCTATTAAAGCTGTTGATGGTATTAGCTTTGATGTCTATGAAGGTGAAACACTTGGCCTTGTTGGTGAATCAGGCTGTGGTAAATCGACGACTGGTCGCTCAATCATCCGCCTATACGATATTACTGATGGTGAAATTATTTTCGATGGTGAAAATGTCCATGGTAAAAAATCAAAAAGCGAGTTAAAGAAATTTAACCGTCAAATGCAAATGATTTTCCAAGATCCATACGCATCATTAAACCCTCGTATGACAGCTGGGGAAATTATTGCAGAAGCATTTGATATTCATGGCTTACACAAAGATAAGAAAGTACGTCGTGAAAAAATCAACCAATTGCTTGAAGCTGTGGGATTAAACAAAGAGCACGCAAATCGCTATGCCCATGAATTCTCAGGTGGTCAACGTCAACGTATCGGTATCGCTCGTGCACTAAGCTTAGATCCTAAGTTTATCATTGCCGACGAACCAATCTCAGCACTTGACGTTTCGATTCAAGCGCAAGTTGTAAACTTATTAAAACAACTGCAAAAAGAACGTGGTTTAACGTACCTTTTCATTGCCCATGACCTTTCGATGGTAAAATACATCAGTGATCGTATTGCTGTTATGTACCGTGGTAAAATTTTGGAGATTGGGAAAGCAGATGATATTTATAATCATCCTGTTCACCCTTATACAAAATCATTATTATCAGCAATTCCGCTTCCAGATCCAATGTCTGAAAAGCGTCGTCAACGTATTCCATACAAACATACGGAAGTTGATGAAAGCGCCACATATCATGAAGTTGGCGACCAACATTATGTCTATGGTACTGCTGATCTTGTGAAAACTTGGGTTGCCACTAAATAATATATGATCCATCCATTGCAAATATGCATTGGATGGATCTTTTTTATACTCCCACTTCTATACTATCGCTCGAAATTGAAATAAATACTATATTTACCATTATACACTTATTTTATCGGTTCTTCAGCTATCAGCTCTAAATCTTGAATCTCCGTACCTGTTTCACGATCGATATTATAGCTTTTCACTCTGTTATTGACTGCAATAATTGAGGTACGGAAATACATTGGAATGATCATTGCCTTGTCAGCCATATATTCTTGCCATTTGCGGAATGCTTGTGCACGATATGCTTGATCGAGCGCTTCTTCTGAGTCAATATCATTTAACAAATTTGTTAAATCATCCGATACGTAGCGACTAAAGTTAAAAGCTGCCCCTTTGCCATACAAGCCCACCGGTGATGGATTTGTCCCTGTACTCCACGCAGCCATATATATGTCAATTTCAGGATCATCTGCTTGTACTTTATCGTAGAAGTTATTAAATTCAATTAAACGCCCTGTCGTTAATTGGACATCTAAACCAACATCTTTCCAGTTTTGACGATAGTACTCAACGATAGCTTCATCTGTATCAGAGCCTGACATCGCTGCTAAACGAATAGTAAATTTATTGCCGTCCTTATCTTCACGAATACCATCACCATCTATATCTTTATAGCCTGCTGTATCTAATAATTGTCTCGCCTTTTCTGGATCATAGTGGTAGCCCTCAAGCGTGTCATCATAATATGTTTTAAATGCTGGTGGAATTAAAGAATTGGCACGTACGCGCAACCCTTGATAAAATTTATCTGTTACACTTTCAATATCCATTGCATACGCTATTGCCTTACGTAATTGGATATCATTCATTTTTGCATTTTCATCATAAATGTTTTCACCCTTTTCTTGATCGTATTTCCCTAATTTAAAGCCAAGGTAGCTGTAAGACAACTCAGGGCGCCCTAATATCGCAATATTTGATAAATTTTTAATACTATCATATTGTGTAGCAGGGAATGAAACAATATCAAATTGCCCTGCCTTCACTGCTTCACCTACGGCTGAAGTTGACACTACTTGAACAATTACCTTATCAATTTTTGGTTTGCCTTTAAAATAGTTCTCATTTGCCACAAACTGCACGGACTCTCCGTTGACAATATTGTCAAACTTAAATGGTCCAAGTGTAATCGGATTTTTACGTACGGCATCGGACGAAATCAGATCTTTTATAGCAATCGATTCGAGTTGATGCTTTGGTGCTGCAGAGCTCCATAAGCCATCCCCTCCGGAATAAATAGCAGGTGATATTTTCTTTAACGAAATTTCAATCGACTTATCATCGATCTTTTTAATACCGGAAATCGTATCGGCTTTGCCATCATGGTATTCTTCTGCTCCCACAATATTTTTAAAGTCATCATTATAACGCACACCTTCATAGTCTGGATGACCAATAATTTCATACGGATAGATTAAATCCTCCGCCGTTAATGGTGTGCCATCTGACCATTTCACATCACCTTGAATCGTAATTGTCACTTTTTTATTGTCCGTATCGACATCTAATTTTGCTATCCCTTCATCAGTTAGTAAAAAGTCGCCATCTACCTCAAATAGACCATTTGAAGCATAACCTGCAATCGAACTATCCGTGGCATCTTCAGTGAGCTCAGCAAGGAAAATGCCTTTAAAAGGTGAATCTGCAACAAGCCCTACATGTAATGTCCCCCCTTCAATAGCTTCCCCTTCATTTGTTACTTCTGTCGGTAGCAAACTTGTATCTACTTTATTGTCTTCTGTTTCGGTAGGTTTATCATTGCCTCCCTCAGAGTTTTTTGCCTGCTCATTATTCGTACTACTGCAAGCAGCTAATAGCAACATGATGGCCAACGTCACGACAGTTATCAACCATTTTTTTGTCATTGTTATTACCTCCTCTGTTATCCCAATCTTTGTTTTACGTCGGCAGCCCGACGAAGTGCTTGACCTATATAATTGATCCCAAGAATTAAGAGTAAAATTAATAGTGATGCTGGTAACCATACCCACCATTTTTCAGCTAGTACGAGTGGATTTCTAGCATAGCTTACTAATGTACCTAGGCTCGGGGTCGAAGGGGGTAGCCCAAATCCTAGAAACGATAGCCCTGTTTCAATCCCAATATTCCCAGCAAGACTTAATGTAAACTCAACAATTAATAATGAACTTAAATTAGGCAAGACCCCCTTAAACATAATCGCGATATCACTTGTCCCCATTGTTTTCGATGCATTGACATAATCCCGTCGCCCTTCCGATAATGCTTTACTACGAATTAACCGGGCAACCCCTATCCATTGCAATGCACTAATAATCATTACGAGCTCAAAAACGCCGTATTCTGGGATAATCGATACAAGCACGATAAAAATCATAAATGTCGGTAATGTAATAATAAAATCAATGATTCGCATCATGACATTATCTACAATACCGCTGTAGTAGCCCATAATAATTCCTAGTGCAATACCAATAATATTGGCAATGACCGTCACCCATATGGCAATTAACAACGAATTTTTGGCGCCAATCACTAGTTGTCCTAGTACGTCACGTCCTGCTTCATCTGCGCCTAAAATATAGCCATTTACACCTGGTTTTGTGTAGCGTTCAAAGAGATTAATTGTTAATATTTTTTCTTGATCGAGCATCCAAGCTGTAATAAAAATAGAAATGATCATGAGTGTCACGCCAACTAATGAAAACATCGCGACTTTATCTTTTTTAAACTCTCGTAAAACAACTTGTATCCCTGTCGGTGCTGAGCTTTCTATACTTACTGTTTCATTGATTTGCTGTGTCATGTAATTCACCTCTTCATCAACATTAAGTTTCGTCGTTAGTCTATACGGATACGCGGATCCACAATGGTCATAATAATATCCGACAACAGACTACCTAATAATGCTAAGAAACCATAGAGCATGATGAGTGCAGTAATGACACTATAGTCGCGACTCGTTATCGAACTAATAAACAATTCGCCCATACCTGGATAGCCATAAATTGTTTCGATAAAAATTGAGCCACCTAATAATCCTGTTATTGTAAACCCTAAAAATGCTGCAATTGGAAGTACTGAATTGCGGAAAATATGTCGCGTATAAATTCTTCGTATTGGAATACCTTTACTACGAGCAGTTTTAACATAGTCTTGTGTTTTCGCATCTATAATTTCTGAACGTAAATATTGGATAATCCCTGTTGTACCTAAAATAGCTGCCGTTATCGCAGGTAAAAGTAGGTGATATACTTTATTCCAGAAATAAGCCAACGTGCCCGCTTCAAGCCCCACGTCGACCGTACCACTCGTAGGGAACCACATAAGGCGATAACCAAAAACGAATAAGAACACGAGTGAAAGGACAAACGTTGGAATGGCAAAGCTAATAAAACTGTAGAGAATAATCGATTTGTCTAATAATGTATCTTGCTTACGCCCAGCCACCATACCAAGTGGAATAGCTAGCACATAGACTAAAATGACACTTAGTAGTGATAACCAAAATGTATTCAGTGCGCGCTCTCCAATAAGCGTTGAAACCGCAATTTTATATGTATAGCTTTGTCCAAAGTCTCCTTGAAGAGCATTTGTAATCCAGCGATAATATTGTTCATACCAAGGGTCATAGAAGCCCGCTTGTATGCGCAGCTCCTCAATTCTTGAAGGGTCTGTTTCTGGGGTTATTAAACCTGTAAATGGATCACCAGGCATTTGCTTGGCGAGTATAAAGACAAATAAACTCAATATGAACAATTGTGGAATCATGACGATAAACCGTCTGACAACTGTTTTCCACATATTACACCCCCTCCTGCTCAATTCCAGACATCGCCACTTTATGCGTCTCTGAAATAGATTTTAAAGGGTATACTTTACCATGCTCATCATAATATCGATGATGATTTTGTTGATATTTCTCTTCGACTTGTTGTCGAGCTTTCTTGCGTGCCAATCTTGTCTCTGGCTCAATATGGGGAATTGCTGATAGAAGGCGATTTGTATAAATATGTTGGGGATTTAGGTAAATATCCTGACGAGTACCCGTTTCTACAAAGCGCCCCTTATACATGATGGCAATGTAGTCACACATATGTTTCACGACACCTAGGTCATGCGAGATAAATAAATAACTTAGCCCATATTGTCGTTGTATATCTTTCATAAAATTTAACACTTGAGCTTGCACCGACAAATCAAGTGCCGACACAGGCTCATCTGCGATAATCAATTTCGGATTACAAGCGACTGCTCGAGCTATCCCTAGACGTTGCTTTTGCCCCCCAGAAAATTCGTGTGGATACTTTAACAGCACATCTTCGGACATGCCGACAATGGCTAGCAATTCTTTAATGCGCTTGCGCTCTTCCTGATCACTCAGCTTCATAAAATTACGTAACGGCTCCGCCAGTATATCGATTACGCGTTTTCGAGGGTTCATACTCGAATGGGCATCTTGGAAAATCATTTGAATTTCACGACTATATGCTGAGCTACGCTTGCGACGTCTGTTTGTCACATCTTGTCCTTCATAAATAATGTGCCCTGACGTTATCTTTTCAAGGCCAATAATTGCTTTGCCAGTCGTAGACTTACCAGAGCCCGATTCGCCAACTAAACCGTACGTTTTTCCTTTCTCAAATTCCAATGTAACGCCATCTACAGCATACACTTTATCTTGTATCGTATTAAAAAACCCCCCACGGAGTGGATAATGGACATTTAAATCTTTAACTTGCATAAAGCTCACATCGATACACCCACTCTCTCTTTTTCAAAATGAAAGTGTTTCCAGCATGTACATCGCACAAAATGCCCTGGTGCAATTTCATGTAGTTGCGGGTCCATTTCATGCGCTGATGCATCAATCCACGGAATACGAGCGGAAAAGCGACATCCCTCACGCGGTAAATTCATAAGGGAAGGCACCATACCATGGATAACTTCTAAACGCTCATTTTCCTGATGGGTTTGTGGAATCGAGTTTAATAAAGAGCGTGTATATGGATGCTTGGCATTATGAAACAACTCTTGAACGGGTGCCTCTTCAATCACTTGCCCTGCATACATAACAGCAACACGATCTGCCATTTCCGCCACAACACCTAAGTCATGGGTAATTAAAATAATCCCTGCTTGTGTTTCATCTTGAAGCGCTTTTAATAAATCTAAAATTTGCGCTTGAATCGTAACATCTAGGGCAGTTGTCGGCTCATCTGCAATGATAATGGCGGGTTTGCTGGATAACGCAATGGCAATCATAACACGTTGGCGCATTCCCCCTGACAATTGATGTGGGAACTGTCTTGCAACACGACTAGCATTCGCAATCCCTACTTGCTCTAACAGCTCTAAAACACGTTCTTCCCGTTGCTGTTTTGTAAGTGTTGTATGATAAATAAGACCTTCTGCAATTTGTTCCTGAATGCGCATTAATGGATTTAATGCTGATAGAGGATCTTGAAAAATAAAGCCAATATCATTGCCTCTTAATTCATTGAATTGTTCTTCACTTAACTGCGCTAAATTTCGCTGTTTGTAAAGTATTTCACCCGTCACTTTCGTATTGAGGGCATTATGAAGGCCAACAATTGTTGTGGCTAATGTACTTTTTCCACAGCCCGATTCGCCAACAATCGCTAAAATCTCATTTTTTCTTAGTGACAATGAGACATCTTCTACAGCTGCATGATATGTGTCTTTGAGTCGAAAACTTGTTGTTAAATTGTTAATCGTTAATAAGTCATTTACTGATTGCAACAATCTCCCTCCAATAATTAATTTTAAGTTATTTATTTCAATATTATTATTTCGTAAATAATCTATCTCCCCCTATCATGTTCGTTTGGAAATTCATTCATCAATTGTTCGATAATTCTCTAAAATTATATAGAAAGAATTATCTGATAACTTTTATTGTAATGTTATTTTATATAGAAACATTAAGCAAAATCAAGCCTATTTTACAAATTATTATCATAAAATCAGCACATTATTTTACATTATTTCCCTCATGAAATTTATTTTCCTATTTACAACTTTGGTGATTTGTTATCGGAATAAAATTTAGTGGATACGATTTATCTTTTTATTAAAATAACAAAATATACCCTATTTTCATTTCCGATAACTTATTTTTCAATATTTAATTTCATCGTTTAATGGACAAGTAAATTTTTTTAAATATTTTTTTGTCCTTGTCTCCGATTTAAAATGGTCCATAATCATATTGTTTTACTACATTAATAAAATTTTGAACTAACCATAAATTTATAATTATTGTTTTAATCTCCAATAAGTGAGCTAGATTTTATTTAGCAAGCTTTTACTTAAAAATAGGAATTTTCTACGTCCCATAAAATGCATTTATGTACAATTTTGATATTTTTCTTTGCTTCGCGGGATTATTCCCTCATTCCGCGGAATTACTACCCAACTTCGCGGGATTCCACCCTTGCTCCGCGGAATTACTGCCCAACTTCGCGGAATTACACCATCGCTCTGCGGAATTACTCCCTCACTTCGCGGAATTACACCCTGGCTTCGCGGGATTTCACCCTTGCTCCCCGGGATTATTCCCTCATTCCGCGGGATTACTGCATCGCTTCGCGGAATTACACCCTTGCTTCGCGGAATCTCAACCCTGCTTCGCGGAATTACTCCCTTGCTCCGCGGAATTACTGCCCTGCTCCGCGGAATCACTCCCTGCTCCGCGGGATTACTGCCCAACTTCGCGGGATTCCACCATCGCTCCGCGGGATCACCCCCCTTCGAGAAATCACTCCATCGCTCCGAGGAATCACTGCCTAAATTCGCGGAATCTCACCCCCGCTCCGCGGAATCTCTCCCGCGGGTAAATCACTTTAATCACTTACTCGAAGGAAAATCTCACTCATGCTCGTACAACAGCAAATGGCACCTATTAAAGTAAAGTTACTTTAATAGGTGCCATTTATTCACCAAACGTTATCTTCTTGATTTAGGATTCATTGCATCTTTTAGCCCTTCACCGATAAAGTTAATCGATAGAATAACTAATGTAATAGCTGTCGCTGGTGGAACCCAAATCCATGTTTTATCTCTCAGTACATCGGAGTTTCTAGCTTCAGCTAGCATATTGCCCCAGCTTGGTGTATCTGCTGGTACGCCGAAGTTTAGGAAGCTTAATGCAGATTCAATAACAATCGTTACCGCCATTAAAAGTGTAGCTTGTACAATAATTGTCGAAGCGACATTTGGCAATAAATGTTTCATAATGATTTTTGACGATTTACAGCCTATTGATTGCGCCGCTAAAATGTACTCATTTTCTTTTTCTGCGAGAATACGACTTCGGACAACGCGGGCAACACTTCCCCAACTTAATAAGGAAATGACGATGATTAACGTCCATAATCCTGAAACTTTGCCGATCAAAATTGTATTTAACACGATAACAAATACTAATAATGGGAACATTAAGACAAAATCAGTGAAACGCATTAAAATTTGATCGATTTTGCCCCCAAAATAGCCTGAAATAGAGCCAATCGTTGTCCCAATTAAAACAATGAAAAACATACAGCCTACTCCAACCGTTAACGAGGATCTACCTGCATACAACATCCGTGTAAAAACATCACGACCATTTGTATCAGTTCCAAGCCAATTCTCACTCGAAGGTGGTTGGCTAATTTTCATAAAGTCTACACGCACAATATCTTTAGTCGTAATATATGGCGCTAAAAACGATAGAATAATAACGATTAGTAAAAAAATAAGGCTTATCATAGCTAATTTATTTTTAACGAACTTTCTTCTCGCTATCACCCATGGAGAGGGGCTTTTATTCAGTGTTTTTGAAGTAGACGCTTCTGGTTTTGTTATAATCTCCACATTTTTCCCCTCCCTAATCTAGTCTAATGCGCGGATCTACTATACCATACAATAAATCAGCTACTAAATTCCCAAAAAGTGTTAAGAACGAAAGTAACATAGTTATCGACATCATGACCGCATAATCTCTTCTTCCAACGGAATCTAAGAACAGTGCTCCTATTCCGGGATACGTAAAGATGGTTTCTGTAATAACCGCACCACTAATTAATGTAGCGATGTCAAAACCAAGAAAAGTAATAATTGGAATAATTGAATTTCTTAAAATATGCTTGTTGTAAATTTTCGATTCCTTTGTTCCTTTTGCTCTTGCTGTTCGTACAAAATCTTTTCTACTGTTTTCAATAATGTCATTACGTAAAAATTGAGTATAAGAAGCTGTACCCATTAATCCTAATACAAGTGCAGGCAATAACACATGATGGATTCTACTTATATAGTAATCAAATGTACCTTCCTCAAGTCCTACCCCGACTGAGCCGTTGAATGGGAACCATCCTAATTGGAAGGAGAATACATAAATTGCCACAATCCCAGCAACAAACGATGGAATGGCCAAAGCTAAATAATTATAAGAAGCGATTAAATTATCGCCGAGTGTATAAGGTTTTCTTCCCGCATACATGCCCATGAAAAAAGCAAAAATATACGTCAAAATTAAAGAGGTTATTGCTAAAAATAATGTATTCGGAATTCGTTGTGCAATGACTTCTATTGCAGGTTTTTTATAAACGGTTGATTTGCCAAAATCCCCTTGTATAAAATTAGCCATCCATCTTCCATATTGCACGATAATTGGATCATTATAGCCTAACTTCTCTCTCATTTCCTCGATGTATTGTGGGTTTGTATTGGATGGATCTATTTCTCCCGCAAATGGATCTCCTGGCATCATTTTTGCTAAGAAGAACACAACTACCGAAATAAGGAGTAACAATGGAATCATGCCGAGTAATCTGCGAAGTGTGTATTGAAGCATGTGACGTCCCCTTATCAATTAAAATTTACTACTATCAGGCTCTTAAAGTGAGCCCGATAGTAGTAGGTTTCTAAAGCCTTTATAAGGCATTCATCTTATTCAACAATATGCCATTTATAAACGTCTGTTTGGAATCCAACAGCGTTAATATGCACACCTTGTAGTCGGTTGTTAATACCATATAAATCTAGGTTCTCCCATAATGGTAGTGCTGGTAATTCTTCATTGAAGTACTTTTGCCAATCAACATAAACCTTTTTACGGTAATCTTGATCAAATGCTTTTTCGCTTAACGCTTCTTTTAACAGCTTGTCGTTTTCTTCATCTACATAACGACCGTAGTTCCATTCTGCATCATTTGCCCATAAACCAGATGGATCTGGATCAGAACCCATGCTCCAAGAACCGAAGAATGCTTCTAATGCAGCATCATCATTATCTTTCATTTCATTGTATAAGTTAAACTCTACTAAGCTACCTGTTGCTAATTCAGTTTTCACACCAATATCATTCCAAGATTGGATGATTGCTTGTGAACGACCTTCAAATGCTGCTGGTCCTGCATAGTGGCCAAATGAAATTTTAAATGGTTTGCCTTGTGGATCTTCTACAAATCCATCGCCATCTTTATCAACATAGCCTGCTGTTTTTAATAACTCTTTTGCTTTATCTACGTTAAAGTCATAAGCATTTAAATCGGAAGCATCTGCAGCAGTCCAGAACGTCACTGGAATAACTGTATTCGCTACTTCTGCTTTTCCTTCTAAGAAAGCATCGATCATTGCTGGACGGTTAATTGCATATAATAGTGCCTGACGTAATTCTTTTGAATTGAATTTATCAAAATCTGCTACATTTTTCAGTGTAGCTTGGTCACGGTGACCAAAACGAAGTCCGATATAAGAATAGCTTACACCAGTTGTTTCTTCGATACGTACATTGCTTAATGCAGAAAGCTCTTTCACAGATTGTGGTCTAATATCCATGATGTCGATTTCTCCGTTTTGGAATGCACCAGCTGCTAATGATGGGTCAATTACTTTAACAATCACACCATCAAGCGTTGGTTTCCCTTTCCAGTAATCATCAAAACGCTCTAATTCAGAATACTCGCCGTCTACAACTTTTTTCACTTTAAACGGCCCATTACCTACAGGCGTTTCGCGCACTTGTTTTGATTCACTTAAATCTTTAACCGCAATGCCTTCATAATGTTTTTTCGGCATTGGGAATTGCCAAATACTTTCTAAGTTATTAATTTTTACTTCTTCAAATGTAACTTTAATTGTGTAAGGATCAACAACTTCAATTCCTTCGATTTTATCTGCTTTACCTTCTTTTTTAGCTTTTGCTCCTTTTACACCTTCAACATAATTGAAACGAGGACCATCATAATCAGGATCTGCTAACGTTTCTAATGCAAATACCCAGTCTTCACCTGTTAATTCATCACCATTATGCCATTTAACGCCCTTTTCAAAATTGAACGTATACGTTAATTTATCTTCACTAATATCCCATTTTGCAAGGTTTGGCACATATTCTAACTCATCATTTACATCATAAATACCATCCATCATGAAGCCTTGGATATAGCTATCTACAATACTTCCTGCAAAGGCAGGGTCAAATACGCCCTCTGGCGCTTGGTCTGTTCCGAATGTGACAGTGCCACCTTCTTTGGCATCAGTAGTAGTTGCCACTGGTGTTTCCTTATCCGTTTCTTTATCTTTGTCCGTTGTCGATGAGTCGTTATTACATGCTGCTAGGAACAATGCCATGACGAGCATAAGTAAAAGCGACCATAATGTTTTCGTCTTTTTCATGTTTTTCCCCCCGTTAATTTTTTATTTTGAAAAGCATTTTTTCCCTTTTTTTCTTGCCCCCATTAATATAAATGGCAAGCAACTTTATGATTTGGCTTCACCTCCTTTAATACCGGTTTTGTTAAGGAACATTCCATCATAGCCTTTGGGCATCTTGGATGGAATGGGCATCCTGTCGGAGGATTTGCTGGACTCGGTACATCGCCTTCTAACACAATACGCGTACTTTTTTTACGTGGATCTGGTACAGGTATTGCTGAAATAAGCGCTTGTGTATAGGGATGTAATGGTTCATCATAAATGCTTGTTTTGTCAGCAATTTCCACAATATTTCCTAAATACATCACGCCGATACGGTCACTCATATGCTTGACCACACTTAAATCGTGCGCAATAAATAAAAATGTTAAATCAAACTCATCCTGCAACTCTTTTAATAGATTCAAAACTTGTGATTGCACAGAAACATCCAAAGCAGAAACAGGTTCATCGGCAATAATGAGTTTCGGTCTTAATGCAAGTGCTCTCGCAATGCCGATTCGTTGACGTTGCCCACCTGAAAATTCATGCGCATATTTATAATAAGCATCCTCGGGTAAGCCCACTTTTCGTAACAGTTCAATGACTTCTGCTTTTAGGGAATTGAGCGTTTTATTATGGAAATTCATTATTGGCTCCGCTACGATACTCCCTACCATCTGCATAGGGTTCAATGATGCGTAGGGATCTTGGAAGACCATTTGAATATCTTTTCGTATTTCTCTTAACGATTTGCCCTGTATTTTCGTAATATCTTGCCCATTAAAGACGATTTGTCCTTCTGTTGAATCGAGCAATCGAATAATGGTGCGGCCAGTAGTTGATTTACCACAGCCTGATTCCCCAACTAGGCCGAGTGTTTCGCCATTTTTAATGGCAAATGAAACATTATCGACAGCTTTTACATGTCCAACTGTTTTTTTGAAAAATCCACCTTTAATCGGGTAATAGGTTTTTAAATTATTCACTTCAAGTAAATTTTCTTTAGGTTGTTTAATTGTTGTATCTGTCATGTTGTTACCTCACACCTTCTCTAAGATAGAACCTTCATATAGTAAACAAGCAACTTCATGACCCTCGCCGATTTGGGAAAGCTGAGGCGTTATTGTACTACACTCCGGTTTCACAGACGGGCATCTATCCGCAAAACGACAGCCGATTGTCGGCATATTTTTTAACGATGGCACAATGCCTTGAATTGTCGTTAGCTCACTGACCTCAAGATCAATACGTGGAATGGATGCCATTAAAAGCTTTGTATACGGATGTTTTGGATTATGGAATAGATTGTCCACATTTGTGCGCTCGACAATTTTTCCAGCATACATAATAATGACTTCATCACACATTTCTGCCACTACACCTAAATCATGCGTAATTAAAATAATAGACATATCATTTTTCGCTTGAATCTTTTTAAGCAACTCAAGAATTTGCGCTTGTACCGTTACGTCTAGCGCTGTAGTTGGTTCATCGGCAATTAACAGTTTCGGGTGACACGCTATAGCTATGGCAATCATAACCCGTTGTCGCATCCCTCCTGATAATTGGTGCGGATATTCGTCGACAATTTTATCTGGTCGAGGGATCCCTACACTTTTTAATAGTTCGATTGATTGCTGCCTTGCTTCGTTTTTGGAAATAGATAAATGGTTTAATAAAATCTCTTCGATTTGATTGCCAATTGTAAAGACAGGGTTTAAAGATGTCATTGGCTCTTGGAAGATCATACTAATATCTTTGCCACGTAATTTATTCATTTCATCACTTGTGTAACCTTCAATATTTTGACCTTGGAACTTTATTTCCCCACCAGTCACTTTGCCAATTCCTTGAGGCAGTAGTTGCATAATCGACAGCGACATAACACTTTTGCCACAACCCGATTCCCCTACAATGCCTACAATTTGTCCGGGCTTAACGGAAAATGAAACATTATCTACTGCATGATATATTTTCCCGTCTATATCAAAACCGGTTTTAAGGTTACTCACTTCAAGCATTAAATTCATTTTAATCATCACACCTTTGTATATTTTTTCTAAATAGAAATATGTAGCGAAAACTAGCGATGTATAAACTTTCCTGATTCAATATTCAGAAAAAAAGAACTACAACCGATTAAACTTATTCCAAAATCATTTCTACTCAATTATTTAATAGTTTTTATGATATTCAATTTAAAAACAATTTAATAAAAAATTTACAGTAGAAATAAAAAAACAACTAACTATATACTTATGGAATTATCTGAAAATTATTCATATTGTTATTTTATCTAGAATTAAACCATTTAATCAAGAGTTTTTTTACATATCTCACAATGTTATATACATAATTAACCATACAACTATTACAAAAAATTATATAATTCTTGCATTCTTTATAACCATAAATTTGTTAACTTAATTATTTATGTAATTCTATACCATCTATTTATTATTTTAATAAAACAATACCTCTGAAAATATTCATTTTTAAGTATTTCATAGCAATTCTCTTATTTGGTAAACTTGAACAATATTGGACCTATCTATATTTTCTATTTATTTTTATTATTCTGATATTATTCTTATATAGTTTTTCGCTTTAAAGCAATAACAACAAAAAGCGATTTTTACTACAGTAAAAAACTATTTATACGTTAATTTTTCTAAACATACATCTTCAAACTTTTATTTTTATTGTTACCGAAAAAAAACGATCACCGGCTCATATAACCGTGATCGTTTCTTTCTATTTTACTCGTTTATTAGATTATTTTTTATAGTGCGCCAGCTTTCAATTTTGCATGCCAGTCTTTTAAAAATGGAATATCTCCCTCTTTAATAGCACCTGATTCGTTTGCTGCTTCAATTAAATAATCGAAGTTTGTTAAAGACACATATTGGATGCCTGCTTCTTCAAATGCTTGTTCAGCACGTGGTAAGTTATATGTGTAAACACAGACAACCCCTAGCACTTCACAACCTGCTGCACGTAAAGCTTCAACTGCTGTAATCGAAGAACCACCTGTTGATACAATATCTTCTACGACAACGACTTTTTGTCCTGCAGCGTATTTACCTTCAATCTGATTGCCACGGCCATGCTCTTTTGCTTTTGAACGCACGTACACCATCGGTAAGTCTAAAATATCGCTTACCCATGCAGCGTGTGGAATACCTGCTGTAGCCGTACCTGCTACGATTTCTGTTGCACCAAAGTTCTCTTTAATGACAGTGGCTAAGCCATTTGCAAGTTGTTTACGAATAACAGGGTCAGAGATTGTTAGACGTGTATCACAGTAAATTGGTGATTGAATGCCTGATGCCCAAGTGAAAAGGTCTGTTGGATTTAATTCGACTGCGCCAACTTTTAGCATAGCGTGTGCGATTTCGTTTTGTAATGTCATAATTTATGCCTCCCATAAGTCACTTACGATTTTATATGCTGCTACTGGATCTTGTGCACCTGTTACTGCACGTCCTACGACGATTAGTGAAGAACCATCACGTTTTGCGCCATCTGGCGTAGCGACACGCTTTTGATCATGTGCGTCTCCTCCAGCTAAACGAATACCAGGTGTGACACGTAAGAAGTCTTCGCCACACGCTTCCGCAATGGCTTGTGCTTCATGTACCGAGCACACAACACCATTCAAGCCTGCTTGTTTTGTTAAACTAGCATAATGTAACACGGATTCTTGCAATGTTAAGGCAATTTTTTGCTCTGTTTGCATTTGCGCTTCCGTAGTAGATGTTAATTGTGTCACTGCGATTAATGCAGCACGCTCACGCCCTGCGGGTGTACCTGCTTCCAGACCTTCCAGTGCCGCTTCCATCATTGGACGGCCGCCTGCTGCATGGACATTGACTAAATCTACTCCTAATTTAGCTAAGCCTTTCATTGCTGAACCAACAGTGTTAGGAATATCATGTAGCTTTAAATCTAGGAAAATATCATGCCCTAAATCTTTCACTTTGCGTACAATATCAGGACCTTCTTGCATATAAAGCTCCATCCCAATCTTGACGAAAAGAGGCTCCTGAAACTGTGCTAAAAACTTAAAAACTTCTACTTCTCCTGGGAAATCAAGTGCTAATATTGGTTTTCTATTCATTTAACGATGGCTCCTTCCGATAATGTCCGTAATATGCTCAACGCCTAAAGCGTCAAGCTTTGCTGGTAATTCTTCGATGATGTTCGGACATACAAAATGATCCACAAAATTGGCTGTACCAACTGCTACTGCTGATGCACCTGCTGACATAAAGTCGATGACATCCTGCGCTTCGCTTACGCCACCCATCCCAATAATCGGAATATTGACGGCTTTATACACCTCATATACCATACGAATGGCAACTGGTTTTACTGCCGGACCTGATAAGCCCCCTGTTCCATTGGCAATAACCGGCTTACCTGTGCGCTCATGTAAACGCATGCCGATTAATGTATTAATCATTGTAATGCCGTCTGCGCCACCTGCTTCAACAGCTTGGGCAATTTCTACAATATTCGTTACATTCGGTGATAATTTCACATAAACAGGTACTTCAGAAACTGCCTTTACTGCCTCAACAAGCTGTCGAGCTGTTGCTGGGTCTGTACCGAATTGAATACCGCCACACTTAACGTTTGGACAAGAAATATTCAGTTCTAACGCTTTGACATTTGGCGCAGTTGAGATACGTCGCGCTACTTCCACATAATCTGCGGTTTCAGTACCTGCCACATTGGCAATAATCGGCACATCATAGCCTTCTAAAAACTTTAATTCTTCATTCATGACTTTTTCAATACCAGGATTTTGTAAACCAATCGCGTTTAACATCCCCGCTGCAGTCTCCGCTACACGTGGTGTCGGATTGCCCGGTCTTGTTTCTACTGTTGTTGCTTTAATCATAATTGCTCCAAGCTTCGATAAATCATATAGTTGTGCATATTCACGACCGAAGCCGAAGCAACCTGAAGCCGGCATAATTGGATTTTTTAAATCTAAGCCTGGTAATTGGATATTTAAACGACTCATAATGCCACCGTACCTTTCGGGAAAACTGGACCGTCAGAGCATACTTTGACATAGTCTTTTTCATTTTGATCGGTTGTTTTGCACACACAGGCGAAGCAAGCCCCAATGCCGCAGCCCATACGCTCTTCAAAAGATAAGTAGCCTTCTTTTTCAGGATAGAAGCCTTCTAATGCTTTTAACATTGGTAGCGGACCACAAGAATAAAACACATCAAATTCAGGTGCACGTGTTTCTAGGACGTTTGTGACGAATCCTTTCGTTCCTTTAGAGCCATCAACTGTTACGTAGTGGGTTTCACCAAGTGCAGTAAACTCTTCCTCATAGAAGCATACATCTTCTGTTTGGAAGCCTAATACATGGATTGTTTTCACACCACGAGCAGTCAGCTGTTTGGAAAGTTCATGTAAAGGTGGTACACCGATGCCGCCACCAACTAATAATGCCGTCCCGCCTGGCTTTACAGCATCCACTGGGAAGCCATGACCGATTGGGCCAAGGACATTGACTAACTGCCCTTCACGATTAGTCGCCAACACTTGTGTTCCTCGACCTTCCGCACGATAAATCATGGTAAATTCACTGTTGTCTTTATCTATATTTGCAATACTGATAGGTCGACGTAAAAGCGGCTCCAATGAATCTGACACCTTTACATGGACAAACTGGCCAGGAGTCATAT
This sequence comes from Lysinibacillus sp. NPDC097195, assembly GCF_044762075.1. Lineage (NCBI taxonomy): Bacteria > Bacillati > Bacillota > Bacilli > Caryophanales > Bacillaceae > Lysinibacillus > Lysinibacillus sp. NPDC097195. The sequence continues at coordinate 2,348,822 of NZ_JBIWDP010000001.1, forward strand.
CCTGAACCAGTTCACCACGAAGTGTCAATTCGAAAATGTTTGTCGCAATTTGCTTTTGAGAGACGACCGTCATTTTCTCTTGACGAATCATATTAATGTACTACCTCCGCTTTCGGCATTTGTTCTGCTGTAAATGTCATCGATTCAATGACACGCAGCATTGCTTCTGCTGTATCTAATGAAGTTAAGCAAGGTACGCCGTTTTCTACAGACTCACGTCGAATGCGGAATCCATCGCGCGCTGGTTGCTTACCTTTTGTTAATGTGTTCACTACAAGCTGCGCTTCACCATTTTGAATTAAGTCTAGTAACGTTTGGCCTTTAGCCCCGATTTTGCCTACTACATCTGTACGTACGCCAGCAGCTTCAAATGCTTGTGCTGTACCTTCTGTCGCTACAATGCGGTAGCCCACTGTTGAAAAGCGTTTTGCTAGTGCAATCGCTTCTTCTTTATCTTTATCAGAGACAGTGAATAATACTGTGCCTTCTGTGCGAATTTCCATGCCTGCTGCAACTAAACCTTTGTAAAGTGCTTTTTCTAATGTTGCATCTTTCCCCATTACTTCCCCTGTTGATTTCATTTCAGGTCCTAATGTAATGTCCACTCGGCGTAATTTAGCGAATGAGAATACTGGTACCTTAACGAATACACCTTTTTGCTCTGGAGCTAAGCCAGTTGGATAGCCTTGCTCTACGATTGATTTTCCAAGAATCGCTTTCGTCGCAATGTTCGCCATTGGGATGTTCGTAATTTTACTTAAGAACGGTACTGTACGAGATGAACGAGGGTTGACCTCGATCACATACACTTCACCTTGTGAAATGACATACTGGATATTCATTAAGCCAATGATGCCAAGACCTTTTGCTAAACGCGTTGTGTAATCAACTAATGTATCTTTTTGTGCTTGTGTTAATTTTTGTGGTGGGTATACAGAAATCGAGTCACCAGAGTGTACCCCTGCACGTTCGATATGTTCCATAATACCTGGGATTAAAACATTTTCACCGTCACAAATCGCATCGACTTCAATTTCCTGACCAGTTAAGTAACGGTCTACTAATACTGGGTGATCTGGTGAAGCCTCTACTGCATTCTCCATATAATGTTGTAATTCTTGTTCGTTGTAAACAATTTCCATCGCACGTCCACCAAGTACGTAAGAAGGGCGTACAAGCACTGGGAAGCCTAAACGTTCACCGATGACAAGAGCTTCTTCTGTTGACACAGCCGTTTCACCCGGAGGCTGTGGAATGTCTAATGCAGTTAAAGCTTGTTCGAATTTATCGCGGTTTTCGGCACGGTCGATATCTTCTAGCGATGTTCCTAAAATTTTCACACCATTTGCAGCTAATTTATCAGCCAGGTTAATCGCTGTTTGACCACCGAATTGCACAACTACGCCAATCGGTTGTTCTAAATCGATAATGTGCATCACATCTTCGATTGTTAATGGCTCGAAGTATAGTTTATCAGAAATCGAGAAGTCTGTTGATACTGTTTCTGGATTGGAGTTAATAATAATTGCTTCATAGCCCGCTTCTTGGATGGCCCATACTGAGTGCACTGTCGCATAGTCGAACTCGACACCTTGACCGATACGGATTGGTCCAGAGCCTAACACGACTACAGAAGGTTTTTCAGACTTGATTGATTCATTTTCATCTTCATATGTGCCGTAGAAATATGGTGTTTCAGATTCGAATTCTGCTGCACATGTATCTACCATTTTGTATACTGGCACAATGCCGTTTTCTTTACGATACGCATAGATTGCTTCTGGTGTTGTGTCCCAAAGCTCCGCAATTTTTTTATCAGCGAAGCCTAAACGTTTTGCCGTACGTAATACTTCTTTATCGTTTTTATGGTCAGCAAGTGTTTGCTCCATATCGACGATGTTTTTAAATTTATTTAAGAAGAATAAGTCAATTGCCGACCATTCATGTATTTGCTCGATTGTCACACCGCGGCGCAATGCTTCACCGATAAAGAATAAGCGCTCATCTCCTGCTTTACGGATACGTTTTTCGATCCAAGAATCCGCGTTATCTTCGGCATGCTTTAGCTCAAGGTGAACTTGACCTGTTTCAAGAGAACGGACAGCTTTCAGCATTGCTTCTTCGAACGTACGACCAAGTGCCATTACTTCCCCAGTAGCTTTCATTTGTGTGCCTAAGTTACGTTTTGCTGATTCGAATTTATCGAATGGCCAGCGTGGAATTTTTGCCACGATGTAGTCTAGTGCCGGCTCGAAGCAAGCATACGTTGAACCTGTCACTGGATTTTTAATTTCATCTAATGTTAAACCTACTGCAATTTTTGCTGCTAGCTTGGCAATTGGGTAGCCTGTAGCTTTTGATGCTAATGCAGATGAACGCGATACACGTGGGTTTACTTCGATGACATAGTAGTTGAAGCTGTATGGATCAAGTGCTAACTGTACGTTACAGCCACCTTCAATTTTCAGTGCACGGATAATATCTAGTGAGATATTACGTAGCATTTGGTTTTCACGGTCAGAAAGTGTTTGTGTTGGTGCAACTACGATGGAGTCACCTGTATGAATCCCTACTGGGTCGACATTTTCCATGTTACAAACTACGATGGCGTTGTCTGCCGCATCACGCATTACTTCATATTCAATTTCTTTAAAGCCAGCGATTGATTTTTCAAGTAAACATTGTGTTACTGGTGAATATTTCAAACCTGATGTCACGATTTCTTCTAAGTCTTGATCGTTATAGCAAATACCGCCGCCTGTTCCACCAAGTGTGAAAGCAGGACGTACGATGACTGGATAACCGATTTTTGCAACAAAGTTTTTCGCTTGATCTAAATTATGGATAATGTCTGATTCCGGTACTGGTGCACCTAGTTCGTACATTAAGTTACGGAATAAATCACGGTCTTCTGCTTTATGGATGGCATCTAGTTTTGTCCCAAGAATTTCGATATTTAGCTCATTTAAAATTCCCGAGTTGTCTAACTCGATTGCCATATTTAAACCTGTTTGACCACCTAGTGTTGGTAAGATCGCATCCGGACGCTCTTTACGTAAAATACGTGAAACAAACTCTAATGTGATAGGCTCAATATATACTTTGTCTGCAATCTCTGTATCTGTCATGATTGTTGCAGGGTTTGAGTTTATTAAAATAACGCGGTAGCCTTCTTCTTTTAATGAAAGACATGCTTGTGTTCCTGCATAGTCAAATTCTGCAGCTTGTCCGATGACGATTGGGCCTGACCCGATTACTAAAATAGTTTCTATATCTGTACGTTTAGGCATGTTGTTTCCCCTTCCCTGCTTCTACTTCCATCATTTCAATGAATTCATCAAATAAGTGGTTTGAATCTTCTGGTCCTGGTGATGCTTCTGGGTGATATTGTACAGTGAAAATCGGATATTTCTTATGACGTACACCTTCACAAGTACCATCATTTAATGCGACATGCGTTAACTCTAAATCTGTATCTTTTAATGACTCAATATCGATTGCATAGCCATGGTTTTGAGATGTTAAGTCTGTACGGCCTGTACGTAAATCTTTGACAGGATGGTTCCCGCCACGGTGACCGAATGGTAATTTAAATGATTTCGCGCCACTCGCTAAAGAGAAGATTTGGTGGCCTAAGCAAATACCGAACATTGGCACTTTTCCGATTAAATTGCGCACTGTTTCGATCCCTTCTGCTACGTCTTCTGGGTTCCCTGGGCCGTTTGACAGCATAATACCATCTGGATGCCAAGCTAAAATTTCGGATGCTGGTGTGTTGTAAGGAACAACAAGTACATCACAATCACGTTTGTTTAATTCACGTAAAATACCATGCTTCATGCCGTAATCGATTAATACTACTCGTTTGCCACGACCTGGTGATGGATACGCTGCTTTTGGCGATACTTCGCGAACATGATGCGTAATCGCTGGTGTTGCCTGTAGTTTTGCCACGATTTCTTCGACATTCACTTCTTCGTCAGCCGCTGTTAATATCGCTTTAACTGACCCTTTGCTACGAATAATGCGTGTTAATTTACGTGTATCGATGCCTTCAATCCCTGGAATATCTTTTGATGTTAAATATTCATCAACTGTTAAATCGCATCTGAAGTTTGACGGTGTTTTTGCTAGCTCGCGGACAACAAATCCACGAATGGCTGGTGAGATTGATTCAAAATCATCACGATTAATACCGTAGTTACCGATAAGTGGGTATGTTAACGTTACGATTTGTCCGTAGAATGAAGGGTCTGAAATCGTTTCTTGATATCCTGTCATGCCTGTTGTGAATACGACTTCACCTTGTGAAGCTCGCTCACTACCGAACGCTGTGCCTGTAAATACTGTGCCATCTTCTAAAATAAGTAAACGTTTTTTCATTACTCTGCCTCCTGGTATACGATATTGCCTTCAAATATAGTTACGACTGGCCAACCTTTTGCAACCCAACCATTGAATGGTGTATTGCGACCTTTTGATACAAAACCTTCTGCATCAATTGTTTGTTCTTTGTTGATATCAATTAATACCATATCTGCTGAAGCACCTACTTCTAACGTACCATATGGTAAATCAAAAATTTGTGCCGCTTTAACCGTCATCCAATCTACTAATTGCTTTAATGTCCATTTCCCTGTTTCCACAAATTGTGTATATAACAATGGGAAGGCTGTTTCAAAGCCTACGATACCGAATGGTGCCCCTACCATACCACAGCATTTTTCTTCTATTGTATGTGGCGCATGATCTGTCGCGATGCAGTCGATGGTACCGTCAAGTAGTGCTGCATGTAGCGAATCTTTATCGTCTGCAGCGCGTAATGGCGGATTCATTTTCCAATTAGCATCATCTGATGGGATATCCATCTCTTCTAGTAATAAGTGGTGCGGACAAACTTCAGCAGTAACACGGATACCTGCTGCTTTTGCATCTCGTACTGCACGCACAGATTCTTTTGTTGATACGTGACACACATGGTAACGTGCGCCAGCAGCTTCTGCTAGCAGCACATCGCGTGCGATTTGGACAGATTCACAAATCGACGGAATCCCTGGTAGTCCTAGCTCTTTGTTGCGCTTTCCTTCATGCATAACCCCATCATAAATCAATGAGTTATCTTCACAGTGTGCCACAACGACCATGTCATGCTTTGCTGCCTCTTGCATTTGTTCATACATTGTTGACGCTAATTGGATGCCTACACCATCGTCAGAAAACGCGACAGCTCCCTGTCCTTTTAATGCAGCAATGTCCGTGCGAACTTCACCTGAAATATCTCGTGTTAATGAGCCGTATGGTAGTACACGAATAACGGCACTTTCTTGAATAAGACCGTTAATTAATTGCATGTTTTCTACAGAATCAGGCACTGGTTTCGTATTTGGCATTGCACAAATCGTTGTAAAACCACCTTTTGCTGCAGAAGCAGAGCCTGTAGCAATCGTTTCCTTATGTTCAAAGCCGGGTTCACGTAAATGTGTATGCACATCAACAAAACCTGGAGTAACAACTAAACCATTTCCTTCGATTATTTCTGCACCAGCGACATGGACCTCTTGTCCAATAGCAGAGATTTTGCCATCTACTATGGCGATGTTCACTGTATGCAGTTCACCTTGTTCATTTAACATTTGCACATTTTGAAGTACTTTTGTCATGTTATTCTCTCCCTTGTAAAATTGTTTCTATGATAGCCATGCGTGTGTAGACACCGTTGCGTACTTGCTCAAAAATACGAGAACGTTCACATTCTACTAACTCAGATGCTATTTCTACATCGCGGTTAACTGGCGCTGGATGCATAATAATAGCTGTATCTTTCATTTGCTTCTCACGTTCCACCGTTAAGCCGTACTCTTCATGATAGCTTTCTTTAGAGAAGCTTTTATTTACTTTATGACGTTCATGTTGGACACGCAGTAACATAATGACATCACTTATTTCGATTAAATCATCCCAACAATGATGTGCCTTAAAATCTCCTGCCCATTCTTCCGGGCACAGGAAGTGGACATTTGCTCCTAGCCGTTGTAATGCTGATGCGTTGGATTTCGCAACACGGCTATGGGAGATATCCCCGGCGATTGTGATATTTAACCCTTCAAAAGAACCAAACTCTTTTTTTATCGTGTACAGATCAAGTAAGGATTGAGATGGATGTTGACCAGCACCGTCTCCTGCATTAATCACTGCAACATTAATGCCTTCTAGTAGCTCGTTATAATATTCATCTTCTTTTGCGCGGATTACGACCGCATCCATACCAATCATTTCTAATGTCTTAACTGTATCGTACATGGTTTCACCTTTTGTCACACTTGAAAAACTTGCGTCAAATGGGATGACCGTACAGCCGACTTTGCGCTCCGCCATCTCAAAACTCGTTTTCGTTCGGGTACTCGGTTCAAAAAATAAGTTTGCGACGTTGTAAGGACGAGATAACGATGATGTTTCGCCATTTTCAAAAGCTTGCGCACGATGTAAAATGCTGTTAATTTCTTCAGTTGTTAAATGTTCCATTGATAATAAGTTCTTCATCATGTACCTCCATTAGGTTGTGTGTCATGAACGTCTATGTATGACGTCCTTCATTATTTAAGTGTCTAAATAATGTAAAAGCCCCGCTGATGTCATCAGCGAGGCATAAGGAGGCGTGACAAACTAGAGTAAGAGATTCGCTTACTAATTGTTTGTCCACAACTTCCCTTTCTTTGCCTCTCTGGACAATTCATTAAAAGGTACTACTATGAATTATTATGTTGATTGTAAGGTACAGGTATATCAGCTTCTTTTTTACCTGGTAAAACTGCATTTAGTACTACTCCGATAATGGCTGCTAACGCCATACCTTCTAAACTTAGGGATTCTGTGACGATAAACTTCGCACCGCCGATACCTATTACTAGAATAACAGAGGCAATCACTAGATTGCGGCTATTACCAAAGTCTACGTGGTTATCCACTAACATGCGTAAACCGCTTGAAGCGATAATACCGAATAACAGGATAGACACACCACCTAGAACAGCTGTTGGAATTGTTGCGATGACGGCCATTGCTTTCCCGAAGAATGACAGCACAATCGCGACAACTGCCGCTCCCGCTATAACATACACACTGTACACACGTGTGATGGCAAGTACACCGATGTTTTCACCGTAAGTTGTTTTGGGTGGGCCACCGATGAAAGCACTAATCAATGTCCCAAAGCCATCCCCTAGTAATGATCGATGTAAGCCTGGTTCTTTAATATAATCGCGATTCACTACTTTTCCTAATACAAGCTGATGTCCGATATGCTCTGAAATGGTTACGATGACAATCGGCACCATCGCTAGTAATATCGTAGATGTAATCGTAAAGTCATAATTTACACCAGGAATGATGAAGTGTGGTAGTGCAAACATCTTCGCTTCTTTTATTGGCTCAAAGTTAACGATACCAATTATAATCGAGTAAATATAGCCGACGATCAGGCCGATTAATATTGGCATTGTACTTAAAAGTCCTTTAAAGAAGATTGTAAAAATAATCGCTGTAAACAATGTCACAAGCGCTGCTGAAAAATGCAGTAAGTTATACTCTCCATCAACATTCATCGCCATGCCCACTGCCGTTCCTGATAAGCCAAGGCCGATAACCATAATTACTGGGCCTACAACGATAGGTGGCAGGATTTTCATAATCCATTTATAGCCGCTCTTCCAAATGATAAGTGACACAATGCCGTAAGTAATACCGACGGCCATTGCCCCCATCATGGCATTACCTGGGTTGACACTTGCTCCTTGCTTATCTAAGCCACCAGCCGCCAGTAAAATCGGTGCGATAAAGGCAAACGATGAACCTAAATAGGCTGGTACTTGAAACTTCGTTATTAATAGGAAGAACAATGTAGCAATCCCGCTTGTTAGCAGGGCGATTGCTGGGCTAAGGCCAACTAGCTGTGGTACTAAAATCGTTGATCCAAACATGGCAAACATATGCTGAAAACTCAATGTTACCAATTGGACTGGGGTCGGTTTTTCATTTACATCTAAAACTGCCTTTGCCATAATGTTTCCTCACTTTATCGGTTAGTCTTCTTTATAAATAATGACGCAATCTTCACCGTCTACTTCAGTTAGGTTGACGACGATTCGTTCAGAGCCGGATGTCGGAACATTCTTTCCAACATAATCCGCTCGAATTGGTAACTCTCGGTGCCCACGATCAATCAATACTGCTAATTGAATTTGTGATGGTCGTCCTAAATCCATTACCGCATCTAGTGCCGCGCGCACTGTACGACCCGTATAAAGTACATCATCAACTAAAATGATTTTTTGATTGGCAACAACATACTCGATATCTACTTGTTCAACATGCGCTTGCTCATTTTCATGTTTAGTTGATAAATCATCTCGATAAAGCGTGATGTCCAGTTCTCCGGTACGAATCGCTTTACCCTCGATTTTTTCGATACGTTCCGCTAAGCGTCTTGCAAGAAATGCACCGCGTGTTTTAATACCAACTAGAATACATTCATCAATCCCTTTATTGCGTTCAATAATTTCATGGGCAATGCGTGTTAATGCTCTTGTCATCGATGGCCCATCTAAAAGCTCATTTTTTGACATCTTTTGTCCTCCTCTCTTCACTCTGTTATCAGTGTTGTCCATTGTGCGCAACTTTAAAGCTTTGCACAATCGATTTGTATGCTTCCTATTTGCAAAGCATCGGTTAATGGCATAAAAAAACCTCTCGAGGCGAATAGCCTGAGAGGGTTGAGTACGTGTTTAAATAGCATGTTGAAAAAAATTTGCAGCACAAATTTTCGCAACACTTCACTGGTTCCTTCTCAGCCTCTCTGGACTGCCATTAAAGGTGATTATTAAGTTAAAGTCGTTCTTTCACTTTCGTTAGTATAGACCTTCTTTAATAATTCGTCAATCCTTATTTCGTAATTCCTCTAATAATTGCACATAATCGACAGGAAGTGGTGCTTCAAACTCCATATATTCGCCAGTTGTTGGATGATTGAATCCTAAAATTCCTGCATGCAATACTTGTCCACCAAAATCAATTGTTTTTCTCGGGCCATATTTCGGATCTCCAACTAACGGGAATCCAATATAGTTCATATGCACGCGAATTTGGTGTGTACGTCCCGTTTCAAGACGACATTCTACTAGTGTATAATCACCGAAACGTTCAATTACTTGGAAATGTGTGACCGCATGTTTGCCTTTATCGACAATAGCTTGTTTTTGACGATCCTTTTGGTCACGTCCAATCGGTGCGTCAATTGTTCCTTTATCATGGGCGATATGGCCATGAACAAGGGCTGTATATTTACGTGTTACCGTTTTATTCACTAGCTGCTCGACTAATGATTCATGTGCAACATCATTTTTGGCAACCATAAGTAAGCCTGATGTGTCTTTATCGATACGGTGGACAATACCTGGACGCATCACACCATTAATGCCCGATAAATCTGTGCAATGATACATTAGACCATTTACAAGCGTGCCTGTCATATGCCCAGGTGCAGGGTGAACGACCATGCCCTTTGGTTTGTTGACAACGAGCACATCTGCATCTTCATAAACAATTTCAAGTGCTAAATCTTCAGCAATAACATCTAAAGGCTCCGCTTCTGGCACGATGATTTCTACAACATCGCCTGCTTTTACCTTATATTTTGCTTTGACTGTCTCACCATTTACTTTAACAATTCCTTCTGTAATCCAATTACTAATTTGTGTACGAGACCATTCTGTCTGTATACTTGAAATCGCCTTATCAATGCGCTCTCCTTGCTGCTGTTCTTCGATTGTATATGATACTTGCGTCATTGTTTCACCTGTTTCTTTTCTTTTTTATCTTCGGCGATTAAACCAATCATTAATACGACAACGGCAATTGTTAATGCTGCATCCGCAATATTAAAAATTGGGAAATCGTAATTCATAATAGGGATTAATACGTCGACAAAATCTACTACTTCTCCTCTAAATAAACGGTCAATAAAGTTACCAATGGCACCGCCCAATAACAGCATTAAGCCTACTTGAAATAAAGGCTTACCCTTTGCTTCTTTATGATAAAAGTAAATAATGGCGCCAATAACAGCAATTGTTACAATGGAAAATAACCACATTTGCCCTTCAAGCATTCCCCATGCAGCACCTCTATTGCGATGCGATAAAATACCAAACCATGGATCCCATACGGAAATACGCTCACCAAACTCCATATTTTTCACAATTAGCCATTTTGTCCATTGATCTAGAATAATCACAAATGCGGCCAATCCATAATATTTATACACAGTTATTCCTCCGTTCACTCAACATCTAACCTATTCTACCATAAGAGCTTAAATAGCAATAACTAATATAACATGAAAATATGACAGAAACATAAGGCTGTAGTCGTTCAACCGAAAAAATCGGGGTCATTTATTATGTTTCTATAAAGAAAAAGGATAATTTCTATGGTGAAGAATGCATGTTGAATAGGTGCTTTAAAGTTTCTCTAGAAAGACTCCGAAATTGCTTTAGAACGATTTCCTCCTAAGAAACTGCAAATAATAAACGGCTTACCCCCAATAAAATAAGGTCAAGCCATCTTAAAGAAGTAGGCTCCTATTTTTCTCCCTCACGGAGCAATATAGTACTTAGTGTTTCCTTCTGCAGACACAGTGTAAGCCGCAACCCTTGCTAGCACGCGGTTTGTTACGTCTTACAACTTGTACTGCTCCCTAAGAATATTACTTAGAATAGTTAATTGTAGTAAATTGTTTGAGTGACTGGTACTCCAAATTACCATTTAAAGTAAATTTTTTGTTGTTTCAACTACACCAATTTAAAAAAAATTTTTTATTATTTTTTAATTTAAAAAAGTCAGTAAAGACAATATCTCACGCATACTTCATTGCATCATCAAGTAATCTGTTTTGAAAATCTGGCAGTTTTACTTTTTAAAAAAAGTGTTATAATCGCCAAGAAATCAAAATTTTCTATTTCAGGAGGACATTTTATGGCATTACGTGACGTTTTTATTTCCCTGTCAGAAAACAAAATATTAAATAGCGCAGCTCAAAAGTACGGTTTAAGAATGGGCGCACAAAGTGTAGTAGCTGGTACAAATTTACAAGAAGTTGTCAAAACAATTAAAGAATTAAATCAATCGAATATTTCTTGCACAGTCGATAATTTAGGGGAATTTGTTTTTGAAAAATCAGAAGCAACTGCTGCCAAAAATAATATTTTAGAGGTCATTCAAGCTATTCATGATGAGCAATTAGATGCCCATATTTCGTTAAAGCCTTCACAACTAGGTTTAGATATTGATTATGACTTCTGCTATGAAAATCTAAAGGAAATTGTGGCACTAGCACATCAATATGATATTTTTGTAAACTTCGATATGGAAAACTATGCTCGTTTACAAAGCTCATTTGATTTAATGAATGCGTTACATAACGAGTTTGATAATGTTGGAACGGTCATTCAAGCATACTTTTTTGAATCTGAGGAAAACATTGAAAAATACAAAAATTTCCGTTTGCGTATTGTAAAAGGAGCTTACAAAGAAAGCGAAAGTGTTGCCTATCAATCTAAGAGCGATATTGACCGTAATTATCTTAAATTAATTGAATACCATTTATTACATGGCAAGTTCACATCAATTGCCACGCACGATCATAATGTCATCAACCATGTAAAACAATTTGTACAGCAACATAATATTCCAAATGACAAATTTGAATTCCAAATGTTATACGGCTTCCGTAAAGAGATTCAACTTGCTCTTGCGAAAGAAGGCTACAACTTCTGCACATACTTACCATTTGGTAACGATTGGTACGGATACTTTATGCGCCGTTTAGCTGAGCGTCCGCAAAATTTAACACTTGTAACGAAACAAGTATTCAATAAAAAAACAAACTTAGCCATCGGCCTAGGAACAACAGCCTTCCTACTTGGCCGTCTTTCAAAAAGAGGCAAATAAAATGAGTGCCGCCGATTTCCGTTCTTGCAAGCGCGGCTCCCACTAATTTTAGAATTAAAATAGACTACCTTGTTTAGACAAAGTAGCCTATCTAATCTAAAGCGAAAACATTGTTAATCGATGTTTTCGCTTTTTTTATTGAGATTATAGTTTTTCACACGATATTGTAAACTTTGTCGACGTATTCCTAACGCTGCAGCAGTCTTTGAAATATTTCCTTGATGGAAATCTAACGCTTTTGAAATATAATACTCCTCTACTTCTTTCATGTAGTTTTCCAGCGGTCTAATATCATGTTGATTTTTGATAACAAATAAATCACTCGTCTCGTCAATCCCTTTATCATTAGAACTTTGCATTTTCCATTTAAAGTGAGCCGGCAACATATGGCTATCGATTATAATCTCGTTCGTAATGAGTGGCGAGATTTCATCGAGCAAAACTTCTAACTCCTTTAGATTCCCTGGCCAATCATATTTTAAAAACGTCTCTTTCACTTCATCCGATAGCCCTTGAATAGCGGAGCCGAAACTATCGCGATGCCTTTTCAAATAGTCATCAATAAATGGCATAATATCTTCTTTTCGTTCTCGTAAAGGTGGCACATATATTGTTATTCCCGAAAACAGTCGATATAATTTTTTCGATAATTGTTGCTGTTGAATTAAATCAATTGGATCTTTCCCAACACTGGCGATTAAAACATGATGATGATTCGGATGGTTTTCAAAAAGCTCGACAATCTTTTCTTGTGCTTCCATCGATAAGTATTCAATACGTTCAGCAAAAAAAGTAATTTTTTCTTTATCGATAATATATTTTTCAAACTGTTTTAATACCGTTTTTTCGTCACGGCGGCAAATTAAACCGATAAACATATCATTTTTCATCTTCAAATCATGATGAATCCCTTCGGCAATCATATCTATACCGGTCCCAGACTCGCCTATTAAAACAACAGGCATTCTACTTAACGCGACAATTTTGGCTTTTTCAATAACGTCTTTCATGACAGCCGATACTGCCGTAATAATATCGAAAGTTAGAGAGGCACCATATCTTCTTAATGGCTGATACATCATAAATTCTAACTGCGTAATATCTCGTGCAAATTCTACAGCTCCAACTAAAATACCATCATTGTGTAACGGATAAATATTGCTTATGTAGGTAACTTCCTGGTCCTTTTTATTCCAGTATGTTTTTTTCACATTCAGCATGGGCATCCCCGAATTCAAAACCTTATATATATCACTTTTTTCGATTTCAAAATCAATAATCTCTAAGGCGCGTCTCTCCTCGAATTCTGTCTCATTGACACCTTCCAATTCTCTCATTTTTTTATTATAAATAAGCAATTTCCCTTCGGTATCCACTACACAGATTCCCATGTCGCCTTTTTCAATAACATATTTATAAATATTAAGTAATACAGTATTATCCATCTTGTCCTCCCGTTGCTTCATAGCCTTATTGTATCACCAACAAAAAAACCCATGCAAAAATTAAAAAAATTATAAATTTTAAGTTGATTAATGCCAAATTATATTGCATTATAGTATTAATAAAATCTCATAAGGTGCATAATCATTTTGCACCTACATTGTTGGAGGGAATTATATGATCGCTTACAAACACGAACCATTTACAGATTTTACTCAAGAAGCAAACTACAACGCTTATGTAGAGGCATTAAATAAAGTTGAAGGTTATTTAGGTCAAGACTACCCACTGATTATCGGTGGCGAACGTATTACGACAGAAGATAAAATTGTGTCTTATAACCCAGCAAAGAAAACAGAAGTAATCGGTCGCGTTTCGAAAGCGAGCAAAGAATTAGCTGAAAAAGCAATGCAAGCAGCAGATGAAACATTTAAAACATGGAAAAAAGTAGACCCAGCGATTCGCGCTGACGTGTTATTCAAAGCCGCTGCCATTATCCGTCGCCGCAAACATGAATTCTCAGCACTGTTAACAAAAGAAGCTGGTAAGCCATGGAATGAAGCAGATGCAGATACAGCGGAAGCTATTGACTTCCTTGAATACTATGGTCGCCAAATGTTACGTATTAAAGACGGTCAACCAGTAGAAAGCCGTCCAGGCGAGTACAATCGTTATGACTATATTCCATTAGGAATCGGTATTGTCATTTCTCCATGGAACTTCCCATTCGCTATTATGGCTGGTACGACAGTAGCCGCATTAGTAACAGGGAATACCGTGTTATTAAAACCAGCTTCAACAACACCAGTTGTCGCTTATAAATTTATCGAAGTATTAGAAGAAGCAGGTTTACCGGCTGGTGCAGTAAACTACGTACCAGGTTCAGGTGCTGAAGTTGGCGACTACTTAGTAGATCACCCAAAAACACGCTTCATCAGCTTTACAGGTTCTCGTGATGTCGGCTTACGTATTAACCAACGTGCTGCAACACATAACGAAGGTCAAATTTGGATCAAACGTGTTATCGCCGAAATGGGCGGTAAAGATACAATCGTTGTTGATAAAGAAGCAGATTTAGAGCTTGCGGCGCAATCTATCGTGAAATCAGCATTCGGCTTCTCAGGTCAAAAATGTTCAGCATGTTCTCGTGCGGTTATCGTAGAAGATGTATATGAGACAGTAGTCAACCGTGTAGCAGAGCTAACAAATGCTTTAACAGTAGGTGACCCATCTGACAACAGCAACTTCATGGCAACAGTAATTGACCAAGCAGCATTCAATAAAATTACAGAATACATTGAAATTGGTAAAGGTGAAGGTCGCCTTGTAGCAGGTGGTACAGCGGATGATTCAGTTGGTTACTTCATTAACCCAACTGTATTCGCAGATGTAGATCGTTCGGCTCGCATTATGAAAGAAGAAATATTCGGACCAGTGGTAGCGATCGCGAAAGCGAAAGATTTCGATGAAGCAATCGAAATTGCGAACGACACAGAATACGGCTTAACAGGTGCGGTTATTACTAACAACCGTATGAATTTAGAAAAAGCACGTGAAGATTTCCACGTAGGTAACTTATACTTCAACCGTGGATGTACAGGTGCAATCGTTGGTTACCAACCATTCGGTGGCTTCAACATGTCCGGTACAGATTCAAAAGCTGGTGGCCCAGACTACCTACAACTGCATATGCAAGCGAAAACAACTTCAGAAATGCTTTAAGCGTCATTTATCCTTGGCAGCTCGCATGCAGAGTAACGATAAAAAAGTGATAGATTGATCTAGTCAATCTATCACTTTTTCTCTTTTTCGCCTCTAAATCTATTCCACATTATAATAGAAGAAACTCCTATTTTTTTATGATTCGTGCAGAAAAAACTACTTTAAGCCGTTTCAGATTCTTTCGAGTGGACACGCTTCATGAAATCATTGACATCAGCTGGTACTTTACGATCTAACAATGACACAATGATTACAGAAAGGAAACCTACCGGTACTGTCACTATACCAGGAATTTTAAATTGTAAGAAACTCGGAAGTGTCCCTGGTAAAAAGATCATCCACATTGATACAGCAAGACCAATGACCAAGCCTGCAATGGCTCCTTTTTCTGTCATACCTCTCCACCAAATACCTAAGATAAAAATCGGGGTAAATGTACTTGCAGCCACAGTAAATGCTAATGCTACTAAATGACCGATAGATGCATCTTTTACGAGTAACCCTAGCCCACCATAAAGAATACCTAAAATAACAATGGCAACTTTCCCAGCAATTACTCGCTGTTTTTGCGTAATATCTTTTTTCATAAAACTAGCGTATAAATCGTGTGCTAATGCACCAGAACTTGTAATAAATAATCCTGATAAATTCGAGAAGATAGCAGCGAATGCCCCTGCAATAACAAGGCCGAGCAGCCAATCGCCTCCTAAAGCTAGTGCTGTTGTAGGAATCACCATATTATTACCACCGAGCACTAAATCTCTCATCACTTCTTCACTAGCAGTACCTGAAATAAAAATAGCACGACCCACAACACCTAAAAATACTGCTAACAAGAAGAACGTACTGGCAATGCCAATCGCCATTAAGGCAGATTTACGTGCAGCCTTGGCACTCGGATTCGTATAAAAGCGCAATAAAATATGCGGTAGCCCTATTGTCCCGAGCGCTAATCCAATCGTCATACTAATTGTTTGCCAAAACGTTGGGAAATAGAAGCCTGTCCCTGTCCATGCAGCACCATCAAAGTTGACATCATTCCCATCCAAAGCATACGGCGAGGTACCTGCGATAGGGCCGCTAAAGGAATGGATAGCTGCTAGTATTTTATCGTAATGCAGGCCCCCATACATCGCCGCAATTAACATGACGATAAACGCACCTAAACGAATCCACAGCTCTAACGCTTGATTGATAGTCGTCCCTTTCATACCACCAATTCCAACATAAAAAATCATCACTACACATGTAAAAATAATGCCGAATTCATAAGATGTACCAAAAAACATACTTAAGATTTGTGCAGCTCCTAATAGCTGAGGGGCAGCGTAGAAGCCTGAAATAGCTAACACAACAATGACCGCTGCTAAGCGAGCTCGTCTACTATGAAAACGGTAAGCTAAAAAATCGGCTACCGTAAATGCGCCAAAACGTCGTAATGGCCCTGCTACAAAAATAGCTAACAGCGTCAAGCCAATCGAGAAGCAAAAAGCATAATATGCACCATCATAGCCTAATTGAAATGTTAAACCAGCAATCCCTAGAAATGTAGCTGCACTTAAATAATCTCCACCGATTGCCGAGCCATTTGTAAACCACCCAAAACTCCGTCCCCCAACGAAGAAATCAGATGCCGTCGTATTTTTTTTCGTCAAATACGTAATGTAGACAATCGTTCCCATCAGTGCAATCGTCAATAACATTTTCGGTTCTAAAATCGTTTCAAGCATTTAATCTACCCCCATTCGTTTCACTACTTCGACATTTCATATTTTTTCAAACGCTTTTCATACAACGTTGTATGAACATAAGCAATAACAAAAGCCATCACCATCATCACAATTGTTGTGACAAACCAAGTAAACGTCATGCCACCCCATAGTTTCTTAAACGCCAATTCAGGAGCAAACCAATTCATTACTGGAATACTAAAAATTAAAAGAAAATAAAATACCGTTAAGCTAAATCCCGTTGTAAATTCATCCTTCATAATTTGATGCGTTGTCGAATCTAACGGTGGCAAATCTTTGACATCCACTGTGCCCGCTTCTACATACTCATAATCATGACTCCCTGCCATATTACAAACCCCCTTTTATACAGTGAATAATTATCTGAAATTTCAAATTATTATTCGTTACAACTATTCTATTCTATTTTTTGAATAATATAGGTACAATATTTTGCTGTATTAGTACAAAATATTGCTATTTTAAGTTAAAATATTTTTATCCTTCTTTATTTTGTTTTGATTTATAGAAAGGGGCTGTTTCGCATTTCAAGCGTCGTATGGCATGTTGAGAATACAATTGAAAAACAGCAAATGATAGCATGGTTAGAGGAATTTCTCCCGCACACATTTACAGAATGTAAGCAACCGAGTGTCCAAGAGGTAGCAATTATTGTCTATGAAATTAACCATTTATTCGATTGGGTAAAGGTCAAACGCTTAAGGAAAAATTATCCTAATAGTATTATTATCCCTATTGTAGCAGTACACTTAACCTATTCTGTTGGCATAGCCATTGAATTAAATTTACTAGCCCTTGTTATTAAACCTTTGCACAAGCAAAAATTTTTACGCATCGTCAAAAAGCTCTATTCATCTTATAAAGATCAACAAGCAAGTACGGTTACGATGCTCGAGCTGTCACAACAAATTCCACACAACCATACATCACCTTTTCGCGAAGCATTTTTGAGACGGCTCATACGCGGCGAAATTAATAATGAACAGGAAATTGTACAAGCTTCTTCGTTTTTATCAACTGATTGTATTCCCAATATCGTTTTCTTAATTCAAGGCTATGTAGATGTAGCACCAAACCGACCAGCACTATTTGATGCAAGCAGTGTCATTACCAATGTCTTACGTCAACATTTCGCTACAAAAGCACCATTGTCCTTTTTAAATTTCGAACGATATTTATTACTACTTATGCGCATTCCTACTATGTATACTTCATTTAAGCATTGGTCCGAGGGCGTCACTACTTTACTGACAGCTATCGAACTGTTAAAAAGAGATTATAATATCCATCTTTTTATTGGAGTCGGCGGTGTATTTTTACAATCGATGCAAGTAAAAGAATCTTATAGCCAAGCTAGAAAAGCACGTAGAAAGCCACCTGTAGATAACATTCATATACGATTTTATGAGGATTTAACGAAGCATGAACAATTGCAAAAGGCTATTCACTACATTGAGGAGCATTATGATGAGCAACTTATTATTGGAGATGTTGCTAAATCCATTAATTTTAGCCCTACTCATTTTAGTCGGTTATTTAAAAAAGAAACAGGTCGTAACTTTGTGGACTATGTAGCATTTACACGCATTATTAAAACACTTCCTTTTTTACGAAAATTCGATTATACCATTGAAAAGATTGCAGCAAGTTCTGGCTTTAATACACCTAATTACTATAGTCTAACATTTAAAAAATACGTCGGTCTTTCACCTACTGACTACCGAAATACCGTTGAAATATTGTTTAAGTAAATCATGTAATCATAATAAAAATGAGCCGTCGACTTTAGTCATCGACGGCTCATTTTTTTAATACTTATACGTAATATTTTTCTACTACTTCCGCACAGCGCGCGCATACTGTTGGATGTGCTTCATTTGTGCCTACTGTTGCAGAAATTGACCAGCAACGCTCACATTTCTCGCCTGTTGCTTTTTCCACAACAATCGATGCATGTTCTAAAGCAAGTGCTTCTGCAGGAGCTGATTCAATTGGTGCTACTTCAAATGCAGAAACGATTGATAGTTGGGCAAAATCAATATTTTCGTCATTTAATAATGCTAACACTTCTTGTGTTGCATAAACCGTTACTTTCGCTTCAAGCGATTTACCGATTGTTTTTGAATTACGTGCTTCTTCTAATGCTTTTAAGATATCATCACGTACTTCGATAATCGCTTCCCATTTGCTACGTAGTTCATCAAAGTTTGCTTGCTCATCAACTGATGGGAAGTCTGTTAATTGAACAGAAACTTCAGCTACAACGCCTTGAGCATGTAAGTAAGACCATACTTCATCTGTTGTATGTGGAATAATTGGTGTCATAATTTTTACTAATGTCATTAATGTATCGTACATCACCGTTTGCATTGCACGACGATCTTTATTGTCATGACCTTCGATATAAACAACGTCTTTTGCAATATCTAAATAGAATGAAGATAATTCTACCGCAACAAAGTTATTAACCGCATGGTAAACAGCCGCAAAATCATAACGCTCGTAAGCCCCACGCACTGTTTTTAATACATCTTGTAGACGCATGTAAATGTATTGATCCATTTCGCGTAACTCTGCATAGGCTACACGGTCTTTCTGTGGATTAAAATCAGCTACATTGCCGTGTAAGAAACGGAACGTATTACGGATTTTACGGTACACTTCAGACACTTGTTTTAACATATCCATTGAAATACGCACATCCGCCGTATAATCAACAGAAGCTACCCATAAACGTAAAATGTCGGCACCGTATTGGTCCATTACCTTTTGTGGGATAATGACATTACCTAAAGATTTACTCATTTTGCGACCTTCACCATCTAATACGAAACCATGTGTTAAAAGCCCTTTATAAGGTGCAAAACCATTAATCGCTACAGACGTAATTAATGATGAGTTAAACCATCCACGGTGTTGGTCAGAGCCTTCTAAATAAAGATCTGCTGGATATTTCATACCACGCTCTACAAGGACACCTTGGTGAGATGAACCTGAGTCAAACCATACGTCCATAATATCGTTTTCTTTCGTAAACTCTCCATTTGGACTACCTGGATGTGTAAAGCCTTCTGGTAATAATTCTTTCGCCGTCATTTGGAACCAAATATTTGAACCATGCTCACGGAATAGTGAAGAAATACGCGTAATTGTTTCTGGTGTAATAATTGGCTCACCATTTTCAGCATAGAAAATTGGAATTGGTACACCCCATGCACGTTGACGAGAAATAACCCAGTCGCCACGGTCACGAATCATATTATAAAGGCGTGTTTCGCCCCATGCCGGTGTAAATGCCGTCGATTTAACCGCTGCTAATAATTCATCACGGAATGCATCGATTGACGCAAACCATTGTGGTGTAGCACGATAAATAACAGGTTTTTTCGTACGCCAATCATGTGGATACGAGTGCGTAAAGAAGTTTAATTTTTCTAATGCACCAACCTCTTCTAATTTAGCCGTCACCATTTTATTTGCATCATTGTAGAACACACCTTCGAAGCCTGGTGCTTCGTCTGTATAACAACCACTGTTATCCAATGGGCTTAAAATTGGTAAACCATATCGCTTACCGATTTGATAGTCGTCTTCACCGTGTCCTGTCGCTGTATGCACACAGCCAGTACCTGCCTCAGCCGTTACGTGTTCGCCGACCATAACTAGTGATTCACGGTCATAGAATGGATGCTGTGCTACAAGACGATCTAATGCTTCCCCTTTAACTTCTTGGATCACTTCGTAAGATTCCCATTCAAGCGCGTTTGCAACTGTTTCAAGTAATTCTTTAGCGATAATGAATTTTTTATCTGCTACTGCCACAACAACATAGATAAATTCTGGATTTAAAGAAATTCCTAAGTTTGCTGGAATTGTCCACGGTGTAGTCGTCCAAATAATAAATTTCGCATCAGCTGGCACAATGCCTTTTGCATCTTTAATGGCAAAGCTTACATAAATAGAAGCTGATTTGACATCTTTATATTCAATTTCCGCTTCTGCAAGCGCTGATTCAGAAGAAGGTGACCAGTATACTGGTTTCAAACCTTTATAAATATAGCCTTTTTCAGCCATTTTACCGAATACTTCAATTTGTCGAGCTTCAAATTCTGGTTTTAATGTAATGTATGGATTTTCCCAATCACCACGAATACCTAATCGGCGGAATTGTGCACGCTGATTATCGATTTGCTCATACGCATATTTTTCACAAAGCTCACGGAAATCAGCAATGGACATTTCTTTACGCTTAACACCTTTGTTTGTTAAAGCTTGCTCAATCGGTAAACCATGTGTATCCCAACCAGGGATATAATTGACATGATAACCTGTCATTGAACGATGACGTGTAATCATGTCTTTTAGAACTTTATTTAAAGCATGACCAATATGGATATCTCCATTTGCATATGGAGGACCGTCATGTAGGACATATTCTGGGCGACCTGCTGTACGCTCCATTTGTAATTTATTGATGTCCATCTCATTCCATTTTTCTTGCATTTTTGGTTCATTTACAGGTAAGTTCCCACGCATAGGAAAATCCGTTTTCGGCATTAATAACGTATCTTTATATTCTACCATTTGTAATTCCTCCTTTATTTTTTGTAAACAGAGAGCAAATGCGAATCATTCCATTACTTCAGCATCTTGTAACCCCAAACAAGGAGCTTAGGCTGTACTTCCCTAGTAATACCCAATTCTATTCATTCACAACAAAAAAGCCCCTCATCCCTATAAGGGACGAGAAGCTTGAACTCGCGGTACCACCCTAGTTGTAGTACATAATTGTACTACCGCTTGAAAGCACGTTAACGTTGTGCACTCCGAAATAACTTACTAAATGTTCAGCTATTTAGCTCAGAAGTGATGTTCTTTGTTATTTGCTTGTCTGGGCTCACACTATCCCCAAATCGCTTAACTGCGCCTAACAAATACTGTCTTCATCTCTGCTTTTATGCATATCAGTTCTAATTTACATTACTATTACAATAGTATATGAAAATCCATGTAGTGCGTCAAGTCCTATTCATATATGACTAGCGCCATTTACATTTCTTCTGCCTCTTGTGCTTCCTCAACAGAAGACTGAATATCAGTTAAATCAATATCGTATTGCAATAAATGTTCCCAATCATCTGCATTAAGTAAATCTAACTGAGCTTCTACTAGCATTTTAAAACGATTGCGGAAAACTTTTGATTGTTTTTTCAGCTCATCGATCTCAATTGTTACTTTGCGCGCTTTCGTTAACGCCTCATTGACGATACGATCCGCATTTTTTTCAGCTTCCTTCACAATAAGCTTTGCTTCTTTTTGTGAATTTCTTCTTACTTCGTCTGCTGCCTCTTGTGCAACAACAATCGACTTTTGTAATGTTTCTTCTAAAGAATTGAAATGTCTCGCTTGCTCTAAAGCCATTTCTAATTGCTTATCGACTTCTTTTTTCTCACGTAATAGTTTTTCATAGTCTTTAATGATTTGATCTAAAAATTCATTTACTTCATCTTCAGCGTATCCTCTGAAAGATTTTGTAAACTCCTTATTATGTATATCAATAGGTGATAATGGCATACGATCCTTCTCTCCTTTACATGTACATTCGTAATTCCTATTATACAATTGTTCTAACAACTTAGCAGTAAAAATAAATGGAAAAACCCACTTTTTTAACCTTTTTGGGTCAATCGACCGATTTGTAAACGAATTTTATCTTTCTTTGTTCGTCCTTCTGTCATTATTATTTTCACACGACCGCTCCCACGTACTGATAAAATATCCCCTTCTTGACACTCGAAAGCAACAGCATCTCGTTCAGTCCAATTGACACGAACTTTTTTGCCTGTAATTAGCGCTTGGGCTTTTTGACGAGATACCTTTAATACCGTGGCAATAATGACATCTAGACGCATAGAAGAAACCGTATGAGACTCTTCCTGCCAGTCTTCCTCATTATCGATAAGTGCTTGGGATTCTTTTATTAATTCAACATGCACTTTAACCTTACCAATCCCTGTTAAATGAAGGCGTACATAGTCTGCTACTTCTTGTGCGACAACAAACTGCACTTGTTGCTCATTGACACGTATATCTCCAAATTTAGCTCTGTCTAAACCTAATGATAATAGAGCACCAAGAACATCTGGATGGCGCAGTTGGACAAATCTTGCAGGGTAGTGAATCGTAAATACAGTTAACTGGTAATCTTCCTGTTGTGGTTCAAAATACGTTGGGAAAATTAACATACGTTGTCGTTCCGCTTCATGAAACAAGCCCTCACTTGCCGTAACGAGTGTATTATTTTGAGCAATAACAGATGTCACAATAAAACGCTGCCTAGGATCTAAAAAATCTGTCAGCTTCGGTGCATAACGATCTTCCACCTCACGCTGCCAACTCACTACCTGCTCAATAAAAGGCTGTTCGTCCTTTCTAAAATGTTGTATTAAATGCTCCATCTATCGTTCACCTCATCTACCTCAACCATTTGGCATTGGAAACTGTTTAAGCCTAGTATTTCCTTTTTACATAAAAAATCCCCACCAACTGTGAGGATTTTGACTAAAACATAAAGAATAATTTTTGCAACACAATAAAAAGCCCATTTTTAATAAAGTTTAGCATAAAGATTGCCACGATAGGAGAAATATCAATCATACCGATAGGCGGAATAATTTTTCTGAAAAGCCCTAAATACGGCTCGCATAATTTTTCCAGAAAACGGCCAAACGCTGAACTTTGAGCTGCCGGTACCCAAGACAATAAAACATAGGCAACTAGCATAAATGAGTACACAGTAAAAGCTAAATCCACATATTTCAAAATTATATAAAAAGTCATATAAACTACAATCCTCGCTATTAATTATCGTCTAAAATAAAATTTGAAATTTCACCAGACACTTCTACATTATCTGGTGTGCATAAAAAGATATCTTTGCCTATGCGTTGAATGTCTCCACCGAGAGCATAGACTGTACCGCTTAAAAAGTCGATAATTCGTATACCTTGCTCTCGTTCTATGCGCTGTAAATTCACAATCGTTGCACGTTTGTTCTTTAAGTTTTCAGCGATATCTTGAGCTTCTGCATAAACTCTTGGTTCTACCAATACAACCTTTGCACCTTTTGTATTCATAGCTGCCTGTAAACTAACAATATTATTATTGGCAGTGGTACTTTGCGGTACAATTTCGTGTATTTGTGCCTTACGTTCTTTAATAACCTTTTTAGAAGGTTTCGCTGCTTGAATCGGTTGTTGCACGGGTTGTTGCTGTTGAATAGGAGCTTGCGTGATTTCTTCTTCTATGTCTTCTTCAAGATAAAAGAAGTTTTTAATTTTATTTTTCATGCTCATCCTGTTCCCCTCTTTCATTTCCAACAAGAGCCGTTCCGATTCGAACGAATGTAGCCCCTTCCTCTACCGCTATTTCAAAGTCATTTGACATGCCCATTGATAACTCGGTACAAGGCGCGTGTGCGAATCCTCGTTCGGCTATTTGCTGTTGACATTGTTTTAATTGCTTAAATACAGAGCGAATAGTAGTTTCGTCTTCTGTATTCGGTGCCATTGTCATAAGACCTACCACTTGAATTTTCGTAAAGTTTTGTAATGCTGCGATAAAATTTATCGTCTCTTCTTCTGTTAAACCATGCTTTGATTGTTCACCTGACACATTAACTTGTACAAAACATTTCACTGGTTTTGTCGCTCTTTTTTCAATTTCTTCAGCTAAGCTTACACGATCTAATGAATGTAAGTAATCAATATCATTAATAACTTGTTTAACTTTTCGCGTTTGTAAAGAGCCAATATAATGCCAGTGTACATTTGCTTGAATAGCTTCAGTTTTTTGTTTTAAGCCTTCTGGGCGATTTTCACCTAAATGTATAAGCCCTGCATCAATGGCTTCTTGTGTGCGCTCAACAGAAACCTCTTTTGTGACAGCAATTATTTGAACATTTTTTGCTGCATTGTTTGAACGCTGTTGTGCTGCTTGTATTTGATTATTAATTTTGTCTAAATTTGTTAAGATTTTCGTCACTGTTTTTCCCAACTTTACAACTTAGTTTCCTTTATTGTAACAAGCAACTCTTTATTTATCAATGAATAGCCTGACCTATTAATGCTAGTACCTTTACACAGTTTAAACGAAATGAGGGGCTACAGTCTTACTAAATAAAATGCTATGATTCTAGGATAATGCCTTTACTAAAATAACATCCTTGCCCACTACTAAAACATCTTTCATATAGACTTTTCTAATAGACTCTTCACCTCTAAAAAACCCTAAATACTTACGTGGCTCTGCAATCATAAACGCCGTGACATAGCCTGTTTCTTTTGATACCTCTGCATCTACAACAAAGCCTAAAAACCGCCCATTTCCTGCTTCTATCACTTCTTTTTGCTGTAACATAGAAAATCGCATCTGTATCCCTCCTAGTAAATCAATTACCATTGTATTTTCTAAAACACGAACAATGCTTATTGATTCGCTGTTGTATTGCTTTCATTTCAATTCTATGAGCGCTACCACAGCTTTACTTCTTATTTGCATGAAAACAATGAAGATAAAATGCGCACCGAAGTTTCGGGTGCGCATTGTCTACTTACTTATAATCTTTTTGCATTGTTTCGATGGCATTTTTTTCAAGACGTGAAATTTGCGCTTGGGAAATCCCTAATTCTTTTGCAATTTCAGTTTGCGTCTCACCGTAATAAAAACGCTTCGCTACGATCATCTGCTGGCGCACATCTAATTTTTGCAAGCTTTCTTTGACAGATACGTAAGCAACCCATTGATCTTCTGATACATCATCATCACGTAATTGGTCCATCATATAAACAGCGTCTCCACCGTCTGCATAAATTGGCTCCTGTAATGAAACTGGGTCTTGTATGGCATCTAAAGCAAATAATACATCTTCCTTTTTCATGTCAATCATTTCAGCAATTTCTTCAATCGTTGGTTCTCGCAAATTATCGGTTATCCATTGCTCTTTTGCCTGCATCGCCTTATACGCAATATCTCGAAGAGAACGAGAAACACGTAGTGCATGATGATCACGCAGATGGCGACGAATTTCCCCAATGATCATTGGTACAGCATATGTTGAAAATCGTACATTATGCTTTAAATCGAAATGATCAATGGCTTTCATGAGGCCGATACAGCCTACCTGAAATAAATCATCTGCCTGTTCACCCCTATAGGCAAAGCGTCCGACAATACTTAGCACTAACCTTAAATTGCACATGACAAGCTCTTCACGAATCTCGGTTTCTCCTGCTTGTAAACGAATGAAGAGTTCCTTCATTTCTTCGTGCTTTAAAATTGGCAAAGTCGATGTATCTAAGCCGCAAAGATCTACTTTTGTTCGCATAATCGATTCCTCCGGATGTTATTCTCTGACTAAACCGTTACATCAGTTTGTCCGACAGAATCGAGAATATGCAGAAATAATGCGACCAATTTTAGGTAGGATAAATTTCCCTCTCTACGATATTGGTTGATTCAAATTTTCACGTAAATCTTGAATAATTTTCTTTTCTAACCTCGAAATATAGGATTGCGAAATACCTAAATGATCTGCTACTTCTTTTTGGGTCATTTCAATTTTACCGTTTAAACCAAAGCGACATTCCATAATATATCTTTCACGAGCACCTAATAAATTAATGGCATGGAACATATGCTGACGTTCGATTTTCTTTTCAACATTATCTAAAATAATATGTTCCTCTGTCCCTAAAATATCAGACAATAGTAATTCATTTCCGTCTGCATCTGAATTTAGTGGTTCATCTAGTGATACTTCACCCTTCATGCGACTTGTCTTACGTAAATGCATCAAAATTTCATTTTCAATACAACGCGATGCATACGTCGCAAGTTTAATATTTTTATCGGTATTGAACGTTTCAATCGCTTTTATTAAGCCAATCGAACCAATACTAATTAAATCTTCAATCGGCGTTCCCGTATTATCAAAACGTCTAGCAATATAAACAACAAGACGTAAATTACGTTCAATAAGTGTATCTCTAGCTCGTAAATCTCCGTTCATAAAGGATGCAATGACTGTGACTTCTTCTTCTCGACTTAGTGGCACTGGCAATGAATCATTTCCCCCTATATAGTACGTTTCACGACTCCGAAACTTACCCCATAATTTTTTCAAGCTAGCAAGTAGCCTAAGAAGCAATAGTTCTCCCCCTCTATGAGTTATTTGAAAGCGCTGAAAAATGTAAAATTGCTGCTGTGCTATGCGGAAAATTTTTAGCTTTTTTTGTTAAGACGATATATTCATTTGTTTTTACTTGTGAAAGAGACGACTCTCCTTTGATATGCAATTCATCGAAGCGAAAGCCTAATACAACAGCTTGTTGTTGCACAGTATTGACATGAATAAATCGTATAAGACGCTGATAATCTACTGAAAACATCGATACATCGTAAGGATCTGTTTCTTGCCATTGCAATAATGATTCACAAATTGCTGCTGGTAAATAAGGTTTTAGCGCTGTATATGAAACGAAATGGACAGGTTTCCCTGACAACGGCTCAATACATTGATTCCCTGTATCTACAAACGCCGAAAGTGGGATGACTTTATCAAAAATCTTTAAAGTCGTTTGAAAAACAAATTGTCCACTTACACGCTCTAGTTTTACAAAGCCCCATTGCTTGTAAAAAAGTATGAGGTTAGCAAATGCCAGCAATAAGCAAAGTACAATAAAATGCATGACAGATAGATTCTTTAAATACGGTTGTAATGCTGTTAACAGTCCGCCAATAACAATCGTTGCAGTTAAGACGATAGGACCTTGCTTTTGAAAGCTTCGAAGTTTAAAGCGAAAAGCTAGACCAATCAGTACAATAAAACTTAGCACAATCGTCAACAGCGTTTGACCACCTATGACAGCTATAAAACTACTAATAATTGAACTCATTAATAATCTTGTATTCTTTACAAAAACGCCTGTAACTTTTGCTGTAAACGTCAGTATCGCTAGATTATAAAGCGTATTAATGAGCACCAGCCATTCTCCATACATAACAGCCGCCTCCTACTTACAAAGTTAGCATGTCGGCGCCACAAATATTGTCAAACAATCGCATCATTTCCTTAAAATGTTTTGACAAAAAACATCCTTTCCTTACACAAAAAGTGCCAGGCACGCAAACAATTCAGAATTGTTTGCGTGCCTGGCACTTTAAAAGCAAAAAAAACTCGTATTTTACATAGTAAAATACGAGTTTTGGTTATCCACGATTTTTACGGTTACGTAAAAATGCAGGTACTTCAAGCATATCATCTTGTGCATAATTTTGATGATTTTGACGCGGTTGTTCTTGTTGCACATGTACTTCTTGACGTTGCTCACGAATTGGTGCTTGTTGTTGTGGAGCAGCTTGTCTATTATTATTAATGCTCGGACGCACATTGCCTCGGCCTTGTTGTAAAGCCTCTTCTGTGAAACCAGTAGCAATAACCGTTACGATAATTTCATCTTTTAGATTTTCGTTAATAACAGAACCGAAAATCATATTCACCTCTTCATCTGAAGCTGATGCCACGATATCTGCCGCTTCTTGTACTTCAAATAAGCTAAGGTTAGATCCGCCTGTAATATTCATCAATACACCTTTAGCGCCGTCAATTGATGATTCAAGTAATGGACTTGAAATAGCTTTTTTAGCCGCCTCTGCAGCACGATTTTCACCTGTTGCAATACCAATACCCATTAATGCAGAACCTTTGTTAGACATAATTGTTTTTACGTCAGCAAAGTCTAAGTTAATAAGACCTGGTGTGGCAATTAAATCCGAAATACCTTGTACACCTTGACGTAAAACGTTATCCGCTTCACGGAATGCTTCTAACATTGGCGTCGATTTATCGACAATTTGTAATAGTTTGTCGTTTGGAATAACGATCAATGTATCTACGGCTTCTTTCATACCGCCAATACCACCGATTGCCTGTGTTTGTCGTTTACGTCCTTCAAAAGTAAATGGTCGTGTTACGACACCCACTGTTAACGATCCTAAATCACGAGCAATTTGTGCGATAACTGGTGCAGCACCAGTACCTGTGCCACCACCCATGCCAGCTGTTACGAATACCATATCGGCACCGCGTAATACTTCTTCTAGTTGTTCACGACTTTCTTCAGCCGCTTTTTTCCCTACTTCTGGATTAGCACCTGCCCCTAAACCACGCGTAAGTTTTGTTCCAATCTGTAACTTTATTTCAGCTTTTGATAAATTTAAAGCTTGTGCATCTGTGTTCACTGCGATGAAATCAACACCTTGTACACCATGTTCTATCATTCGGTTTACAGCGTTGTTACCGCCACCACCCACACCAATGACTTTTATAACTGCAAGTTGATCAACACTTGTATCAAATTCTAACATTCTATTTTCCTCCCACGGTAACTCGACTCTTTATCATTCATTACGCATTCAACTTAATCAAAAAATTTATCAAATAATTTTTTTGCTCTACCGATTACGCTTCCTTTTGATTCTGAAGGTGTAGCATATTCTTGCTTTTTAGATGCAGGTGCTTGAGCACCGACAACCGCATACTCAATAGGCTGCGTATTCGTACCTTTTCCATAAAAATCATCTTCTAGATAGGCGTAACGAATCAGTCCAACTGCCGTCGTAAATGAAGGCTCTCTAACGCCAATGTAATCCGGAGTATATATTCTAACACGCGTTTGCAATATTTGGCGTGCCAATTGAGCAATACCTTCTAACTTTGCAACACCACCTGTTAAAACAACGCCACCTGGCAGGTCTCGAACGCCCAGACGTGCTAACTCATCAATTACTAGTTCAAACAATTCTTCTAAACGTGCACCAATAATTTCAGAAATA
The DNA here is from genome assembly GCF_044762075.1 of Lysinibacillus sp. NPDC097195. NCBI lineage: Bacteria > Bacillati > Bacillota > Bacilli > Caryophanales > Bacillaceae > Lysinibacillus > Lysinibacillus sp. NPDC097195. The sequence goes on from NZ_JBIWDP010000001.1 coordinate 2,378,635, forward strand.
TAACGTTGGCTGTACTGATCTCTAGAATCTGTACCGACAACCGGTACTTCAAAGAGTTCATCATCTGACGCATCATCGTAAAAGGCATGTCCAAATTGATGTTTAATTTGCTCCGCTTGATCAGTCGGTGTTTTTAAAACAATTGAAATGTCTTTTGTAATATGGTCGCCACCTACAGGAATGACGCCAGTATGTGTCAGTAGCCCTTCTTCGAAAACAGCGATAGTTGTTGAACCACCACCCATTTCAATAAAAGCAGTTCCTTGGTTTTTCTCATCTTCTGTTAATGCAAAAAAACCAGCCGCCAGTGGTTGTAAATAAATCTCTCTAATGCTTAGTCCTGCTTTCTCTACGCAACGAAGTACATTGTGTAACAACGTTTTAGAGGTCGTAATCATTGTCGCATCCATTTCGAGACGAATACCAATCATACCTCTTGGATCTTTAATTTCGTCTAAATTATCTACTATAAATTGTCTTGGAATGATGTTGACTAATTCACGTTCAGGAGGTATTGACATGACTTGTGCAGATTCTACCACTCTGTCTAAATCATCATCTGTAATTTCTCTATTTTCACTATTTACAGCGACAACACCTTTAACTAGTTGTAACATCGTTTGGTTAGCTGGAACGCCTAAAACGACTTCCTCGATTTGATAACCAGTCATTCGTTCTGCTTGTTCTACGGCTTTTCGAATAGATTGAACTGTTGCATCGATATCAACAATTGCACCTTTTCGAACCCCATTCGATTTTACATTGCCGACCCCAATTACGTGTAATTGTCCGTCGCTCATTTCACCTATTAATACTTTGATAGAGGAAGATCCTATATCGAGTGATATATACAATTCCTGCTGATTCAATTCGCTGCACCTCCTTGAAAATGCTCTTAATTTCATTCTATTGTAAATCTTGCATAATGTCTAAGCAAATCGAGTATTTTGGTCAATTTTTCTCTCATTCTATGGAAGTTTTTTTCTTATTGTGACGTTTCTCATCTAAGCGGGTTAGTAAAATACGCCTAATTATTGCTATATTTTGGAACAAACGTACTCCAAAAGCGAAAATGGCTGCTAAATACAAATCTACACCTAAGTTCACACCCAAAAAAGCCAAACCCGCCGCAAGAACTATATTAAAAAAGAAACCTGATACAAATACTTTATCGTCATATACTTGCTGTAATTGAGCCCGAATGCCTCCAAATAATGTATCTAATGCCGCCAAAACTGCTATTGACAAATAATTTTCATAGATAGAGGGAATTTGGATATTTGTTAACAAGCCAAGTGCTAGTCCAAATACCAAACCTAGAAATGGTAGCCACATAAATTAATCTCCTTTTTTGACCTCTGTTAAATAATCATTCGTCAATGGCTGATCGAATGCCGGTATGGTTAACTGTGCAGTCGGCTCCTCTATCACTAATTTAAAATTATCTAAATAAAATGAATCGATAAATGTGGACGCTTGAATAGAATTATACATTTTTTGTGCCGCTTTATATGTGCTTGTCCCAACATAAATTTCAAAAGGGGGTGATGAAAGTGCTACACTGTTCACCGTTGTTCTCCCATTGATGTCCCTAATGGCTGAAGTTTGGACAATTCGATTGCCATCAATGGCTACACTCGCTGCATCATATTTAAATAATTCATTCAGTAATTGAGTAAGTAAATCCGGAGAAATCTCTTTCATTTCATACCCCATCGCCACTAATTCTGGTGCAGGTTCCACTCGGAGAACAACCCCTGGACCTGTAATGTCCGTTAGACCTGCTTGTTTCTTCAATTGCTCAACTGTGTCATTTAAAACAACTTGTAAATTATTTTTTTCAGATTGCTCATAGCGACCCACTACCTCATTAAGTGAGCGAATATCTGCTAATAATGTGGAATGCCTTTGCTTTTCTTCTGCTAATTCCTCTCGTATGGCCCAAATATCTCGTGTATCTCGCTCAGCTGGTTTTTGAATGGTATTGTATTGTACCGCTATCATCAAACCGATAATAAATAGCACGATCGTTATTCGGGTGTACATATTTTTTTTCAAAATAGCCCCTCCTAGACGTATCGCAAACAATTACTCCTTGAAATCATTTCTTGTATGGATTGCATTTAAACAAGTTATTGAAATTCTCTGGACGCTTTTACCGTTGTTTATACATGCCGTTAACTTTCCACTTTTACATTAGGCATCATTAACTTTTGATTTTCTTCTAATGACACAACGATATTGTCATTTAACAACTGATCTACTACACCACCACTTAAATTGAGAGAAGCGCGAAGTGTCGCAGAATCCCCTATCGCCTCAATTACGAAGGGAGCGGGGTGTTGCTTACCGTCAATTGTAATTACAGGGCCATTGCATCTTATATAGGAATTGGCCAAGACCCGTTGACCATTAATGGCAATTGCCTGTGCTCCAGAAATTTTTAATTCATTTAATAATTTAAAGACATGACTTTCATGGACGATATAATCATTAGGGTTTACAGATTTAGGATCATAATCACCATCTTGAAGCGTAATACGTATACCCTTTCCTTCTGAATTTAAATCACCTAATAATAATCTTAAGTCTTCTGCTTCTTGAACTAATTGCTGAGACTCTTTTTCATTCGATGCGAAATCTCTTTCGTAATGCCGAATCTTTTCTTGTAGCTTGTTCGCTTCTTCTGTTAGCTCTTTGTTGCGCTCTTGCTGCTCAATTAACTCTTCACGATACGTATCTTCTTGTTCAAACAGCTCAGATTTAATGGAACTTGTTTGTCGATTATCCTTTGCTTGGTTGTAAGAATAGCCGATAATAAACCCGGTTGTTATACAAACGATGAGCAGCTCAAATTGTTTCCTTGTGAAGAAATTTCCTTTGCTATTCTGTTTCTTGTTGTTCATCTTCATTCACTTCCTGGTCGACTGCATTTTCGTCAGGGTTGTCCACTTGTTCATCAGGGTTGTCCACCATATCAATGCTGACTTTGTTGTATTCTTCATTAAAAGGACGGTAATAGGAACCAACCTCTAAGTCGATAACACCCTTTTCTAAATCTGCAATTTGAGCAACAATTGAAGGATAGTAATTTAGCTTGTCAGCCAATGTTGGAATAACTGCACGAACTTCATAGCCGTCATTCATATAGAGCTTGACTGCATTTGGATTGGCCTCATTACTGTTCGTATTGACTTGTGAGATTAAGGCCAGCACTTCAGGTTTTAAACGGGCTAATTGCTCAACAAGTTTGTTAATTGTTTTTTCCCCTGTAATGCCAATAAATACAGGCGCATCAATCGGGATATTGTCGCCAGCCTGTTCAAACTTCTTACCATTTTCCAATAATGGGTAGTAAGTTCCGTCACCGGCTAAATATGCAACCTTTTTCCATTCCTTAATATCAATCGTGACGCCTCGCAGCCATTTGCGTTTGACATGGGCCTCTTGCACCCATTTGTCCTTTAGTAATGCCTGCTCTACATCTTTTACCGTAAAACCCCACATCGACTTTCCTGGTGCAAGTGTACTAGCTTCCAAATAGTACTGTTCGTCAGCTAGTTGAGCACCGTTCACCGTAATGCTTTTAATATCACTGTAAGGAGATTGAAAATAAAGGAGTACAGCTAGCACTAAAAAGAAAAGTAATATTAGGACAATGAATTTGCGATTTGTACGCTTTTTTCGTCGCTGTTTTAGCGTAGGGATGCGATCTTCTATATCAATTACTTTCTCCATAAAAAGTACTCCTCCTTTATATTTATTTCGCTAATTGATAAATAATACCTATTATTAGCCACATTGTGACTAAAGATGTTCCACCATAGCTAATAAAAGGTAATGTGACACCGGTTACAGGAACTAAACCGATAACGACAGCTATGTTTAAAAACGCTTGGACAGTTAGCATTGTCACAAGTCCAATAATCGCATAATAGGATGTTCGTGATTTCGCCTGTACCGCAAATTTATAACCAGCGTATATTGTCAGTACAAATAGTGCTAAAATAACGAGTCCACCTACTAGACCGATTTCTTCTAAGATGATCGCATAAATAAAATCATTTTGCGGTTCAGGTAAATATAAAAATTTTTGCCTACTTTGGCCAAAGCCATGTCCAAAAATCCCTGCTGGGCCTATAGCCATTAACGATTGTACTGCCTGAAATCCACTGACTAAGGGGTCTGCCCATGGATCAAGAAACGCTTCAATGCGCTTTAGTCGATACGGTGCTGTTGCAATTAACCCTACTAATCCAGCAACGCCCGCCACCATAATCATCGCATAAAGCTTAAGCGGATAGCCTGCAACGAATAACAGTAAAAAGACAGAAACTACAAGTATAAAGACAGAGCCAAAATCGGGCTGAAGCATAATTAAAACAACTGGTATGACAACAATAACGGCATGTCGCCAATTAACGACTGGCGTTCCAGTTTTATGCTGTGCCAAAATATGACTAATGTATACGAGGACTGTAATTTTCGTTAATTCAGCAGGTTGGATTGTTAACGGTCCTACACCTATCCAACTTTGAGATCCATTTCGTTCAAGACCGATCCCTGGTATTAACACAAGAACTAGTAACACTAAAGAAAATAGATAAGCCATTTTCCAAAAGGACTGTTCTTTCAAAATGTTTAATCGAATGGTAATGAGAAACACGATAATGCCTACCACAAAATACATACTTTGCTTCATATAAAACGGCATTTTTCCACTATAATGAACGGCACTCCAATAGGTACCTGCAGAATAGACGAAAATAATGCCGATTATTGATAGTAACAAAGTTGTGACGAGCAATAAGTAGCTTTCTTTCCCTCTCAGTAATGCCATCCTTCCACGTCAAGTATATTCTAAAATAGTTACAGGCTCATTACAGCTTCATTACAGCATCAATAAATACGTCACCACGAATTTCAAAACTGTCATATTGATCCCAACTTGCACAAGCAGGTGATAGTAAAATAACATCCCCTTCTGCAGACATCGGTGCTGCATAATGAACAGCATCTTCTACATTTTGCGCTATGACTGTTTGCGCAACACCACAAGACTTAGCAAACTCAACAAAGCGTAAGCCTGTTTCCCCGAACGCTACAACGCCCTTTACATGCCCCATACAAGCTCGTAGCTCTTCAAAGGAATGTCCACGGTCCAAACCACCGGCAAGCAAAATAACAGGTGCTTGGAATGCGTCTAGCGCACTTTTCGTTGCTAAGCAATTCGTAGCTTTAGAGTCATTGTATATTTTACGCCCATTCCACTCACGGACAAATTGTGTACGGTGACGTACGCCGCCAAATTTAGCTAGAACCTCTTCCATTTTAGCTTTGTCACAGCCTATCAACAGACAAGCTGCAACAGCTGCTAAAATATTTTCCAGATTATGTTTACCAGGCAGCGCGATATTTGCACGGTCCATAAACGGTTCACCTTGCCAATAGATTGTTGTCTCATCTGCACTAATCCCTTGCTCAGTGCGACCTTTCGAAGAAAAAGGTACTTTTTGTGCTTTTGATTTTGCTGCATAGCCTACGACAATTGGCTGATCAGCATTGTAAATGAAATAATCATGTTCATCTTGATTTCGCGTTACACCAAATTTTGCCTCAGCGTAATTATCAAATGTGCCATGATAATCAAGATGTGCATCATAAAGATTTGTTAAAATAGAGATTTTCGGTTTGAACGTTTGAATACCCATCAGTTGGAATGAAGAAAGCTCTGTGACAATGACATTATCTGCTTGAGCTTCTCTTGCTACTCCACATGCTACAGTACCGATATTCCCTGCGATTAACGGTTTTTTCGCACCATTTTCCAACATCTCAAATATTAATGTCGTCGTTGTCGTTTTACCGTTCGAACCTGTAATACCAATAAATGGTGCATCGCTAATTAAATAAGCAAGTTCTATTTCTGTCCATACAGGAATTTCTCGACTGATGGCATCCGCTACAATTTTATTGCTGTATGGGATACCAGGGTTTTTGACAACGAGTTCAAATCCTTCATCAAGTAAATCTTCTGGATGACGTCCACAAATTACTGTAATACCCTTTTGCAATAACCCTTGTGCATCTGGGCTTTCATCAAATGGTTTAGAATCGTTAACTGTTACAAAGGCGCCAAGCTCATGCAAAATTTCCGCTGCTGCCACACCACTTTTAGCTAAACCTAAAACAAGAACTTTTTTATGTTGTAAATCTGTATATTCTCTCATAAGAACGCCTCCGATAAGACTGCAATCAATGCTACTGCTAAAGCAGTTGACCAAAAGACAAGTACAACTTTCCATTCTGACCAACCTGATAGTTCAAAATGATGATGGATAGGACTCATTTTGAAAATCCGTTTTTTACGAATTTTAAAGCTACCTACCTGTAAAATAACAGAAAGTGTTTCAATAACGAACACTAATCCAACTAACACGAGTAAAAACTCTTCTTTCACTAAAACGGATACCATGGCAAGCGCGCCACCAAGGGCGAGAGAACCTGTGTCTCCCATAAATACTTTGGCAGGATTGGCATTGAATAGTAAAAACCCTAATAATGCACCTGTTACTGCAAATGTAAATAATGCGATATCGGCTTGATCTTGGAATAGCGCAATAACACCAAATGCTGCAAAAGCAATCGATGCTGTACCTGCCACAAGACCATCCAAACCATCAGTTAAGTTGACAGCATTAGAAAAACCTACTAACCAGAAAATTAAAAAGGCGATATAAAATACACCAATATCAACTGTCCAATCTGTAAATGGAATGGCTAATGTTGTATCAAAAGAACTGAAGTGCAATAGGAAGTACGCAATGATTGCAATGACTATTTGCCCTATTAGCTTTTGAATGGATGTTAACCCTAAATTACGTTTAAAAACGACCTTTAAGCCGTCATCTAATAAGCCAATTAATCCGAAACCTACTAATACAAGTAAAAGGACCACGGTTTGTGTGGTAAATAAATCTAAAAAGCTGCCGATTACGACCGTTGTGAGAATGATGGCAAGTAAAAAAATAATGCCTCCCATTGTCGGTGTGCCTGCTTTTTTCATATGTGATTTTGGTCCTTCTTCACGAATACTTTGCCCAAACTTCAATCGACGAAGAAGCGGAATACTAATTGGTGCCAAGATAACTGTTACTAAAAAAGCAATAGCTAAAATGGTAAGCGTTGTTGCGAGTTTCATTGAAAAATCTCCTTTAAATCTTGTTTCACTTTCTTCTTCACGAAAAAAGTACAAACTCTCATATATTTATTACTACCCTTCATAATAATAGTGGTTCTTTCCCTTTTTTTAAAGGTAAAGTTACATTAGTTCACTAAATATAAATGTATGGTGCCATCTTGTTTGATAACACTATCCACTTCAGGTAATTGACTACCAATTTTAGTCCCTTCTCCATGCCATTGAATGCGGAATGGATAATGTTGCTTGGCAATATCATCCTTCGTTTGGCCTATAAAGTTAGGAACTTTCTCAGTAATAGGGTCTCCCCAACGGTAATCTTTTTCAAGCTGTTCCTTTGATTTTTCAATGCCGACAAAGGGTGCTGCATCTTCAATAATTTGACCTACAATCGGTGCTGCTACAACACCACCGAATTGCGTTGTTTTCTTCGGATTATCCACTGCTACATAGACAACGATTTGCGGATTATCAGCTGGTGCAAAACCTATAAATGATACGATATATTCACCGTCTTTATAGCGTCCATTTTCCACTTTTTGCGCAGTACCTGTTTTACCCCCGATACGCAGACCATCTCGAAAAGCTTGTCGACCTGAGCCCTTCGCTACAACCGATTCTAACGCTTCACGTACTTTCACAGACGTTTCCTCACGAATCACTTGCCTTTTCATAACAGGTTCCGTCTCCTTAATTGTCTCACCAGTATCCGGATTAAAAATCTTTTTCACAACATATGGCGTATAAAGCTTGCCCCCATTAACAGCAGCAGCTACTGCCTGCACCTGCTGAATCGGTGTGACGGCTACCCCTTGACCGAATGAGGTTGTCGCTTGCTCTACTGGACCAAATGCATCTTTAGAAAATAATATGCCCGAAGCTTCACCGGCAATATTGGAGCCTGTTTTTTCACCAAAGCCAAAGTCTTTAATATACTTTAATAATCTGTCACCACCCAAACGTTGACCTAATTCAATAAAGCCTGGGTTACAAGAATTTTGTACAACTTCTAAAAACGTTTCATGGCCATGCCCTTCACGTTTCCAACAGCGCAAGCGAGCACCCGCAACCATTGTAAAACCTTGATCATAAAAAGTATCCTTTTCTAAGTCTACCAAGTTCTCTTCTAATGCTGCACTAAGCGTAATAATTTTAAATGTTGAACCGGGCTCATACGTCATCCATACCGGTAAATTTCGATTATAAATTGCTGGTTCGACTAATTGATATTCAGCTGGATGAAAAGTTGGATAGGATGCTAAAGCGAGTATTTCCCCCGTATTCGGATTCATCGCAACGGCCATGGCCTGATCAGCTTCATAACGCTCCATCGCCTGTGATAACTCTCGTTCCACAACTTGCTGTACATCTACATCAATTGTTAGTTCTATCGTCGATCCATCATCGCCTGCTTTCCAAGCACTTGCGACATTCGGTAAGTTATTACCTTTGGCATCGGTAAACAACCGTATAGCAGATGAATTAGCGCTCAATAGTTTGTCATATTCATATTCAATGCCTGCTAACCCTTGTGCATCATAACCTGTAAAGCCTAAAAAGCGAGATAATAGCGTACCATAAGGATAATCCCTAGAGTAATCTACCCCACTGTACAATCCTTCAATTTGCATTCCTTGCAACTCAACAGCCTTTTCATAGGAAATATTTTTCCCCTCAGGCGCAAGCTTTACTAAATATGCTTTTTGCTGCATCTTTTCCAGTAATTTTTGTTTATCGACTTCTAGTACTTGGGCAATTTTAGCTGCGGCACCTTCGATATCCTTACTTTGTGAAGGCATAAAATATAAGGTTGGCGCCAGCTTATTCGTCACAATACTATTACCATCTCGATCTGTAATATGTCCTCGTTCATTGGCAAATGGAATTTCACGATCCCAGTTTTCTTCTGCTTTTTGTGTCAATTCTTTCTGATCAAATACTTGTAATACAAATAACCGAATGACAATCGCTACTGCTACACACATAAACAATACATACAAAATACGTAAACGCTTTTTGGAATGGATAGAAATCCACTTCATTCGACATCACACCTTGTTTTTTACAACGTATGAAATAAAGTGGACTTCTATTCAATCACTATTCATCCTCTACTTGTTCAACGTCTCCTTCAGAAGGCGTTTCAACATCTTGCACAAAGCTTTCAGCAGGTGTTTTCAATTTCACTACAATTGGCGCAGAATCAGTAATTATTGTGCCTGCAGAGACACTTTGACTAACTGCAAAGCCCTCTCCTGCAACTTCAATTTGTAAACCCGACATAGATTTGAAAACTAATAGATTACGCAATGACCAATCTGTAAAATTCGGTAGCGTGATTTCCCCTTCCGTTTTCAGGAAGACATAACTACCTTTAACAAGGGTCTCTCCACTTTTCGGGTATTGCTCTACTATTTTCCCACCTGCGCCTACTACCACTGGCTGTATGCCATCATTAGCCAACTCTACTTCAATAGCCTGTGCATTCTGACCAGTATAATCTTGAATCTTTGTATGATCCACTTGTTTCACATCATCTGGACTAACATTTAAATGTTTTAAGCTATTTTGCATAACTGGCTTAAATATTTTGGAGACAGGCACCGAGCCCAGTTCACCATTAAGTTTTGGTCTTTCAACCGAAACATAAATAATAAGTTGTGGATCATCATATGGTGCCATACCAAGGAATGAATATAAATACTCATTACTTAAATAGCCGCCATTTTGCTTCGGAATTTGGGCAGTACCTGTTTTCCCTGCTACTTGATATTCATCAAGTACAAAGTCTTTTGCTGTCCCGTATTTTGACGTTAATGTAGAAGCAAGAATTTCACGGACTTGCTTCGCCGTATCCGCCGATACAGGATTGCCCTTTGCAACAGGCTCATGCTGTTGAATAATTTTGCCGTTCGATGAATCTACAATGCGATCAATAACATACGGCTGCATCATTTTCCCGTCATTCGCAATGGCCGTCATCGCTTGTACAAGCTGGATCGGTGTTACGGTTGAACCTTGCCCATATGTTGTTGTTACGCGTTGAATTGGATACTTCGATAAAATCGTACCCGTTGCTTCATTCGGTAAATCAATACCCGTTTTTTTGCCAAAGCCGAATTTATCTAGATAATCTAGAAATACATCATCACCAATACTTACTAACAAATTGGCCATCGCTGTATTCGACGAGCGTTGAAAACCTTCTAAATACGTAATCGAGCCCCAGCCGACTTTATTATGATCTCGAATGGTCCGGTCATGCACTGTGTATTGACCTGACATATACCAAGCATCCGGGTCCCATTTATTGGTATCAATAGCAGAAGCAAGGGTGAACGTCTTCATCGTGGACCCCGGTTCAATCGTTTCCTCTGTTACGGCATTAAGCCATTTCATGTTAGTACTTTCTCGTGTATCTGGATTAAACGTCGGACGCTGAGACATCGCTAAAATTTTCCCTGTTTTCGGTTCAGCGACAACGACCGTCATCGACTCAGGGCTATACTCCTGCTCGACTTGGGTCATGGCATCCTCTACAAAACTTTGAATAGTTTTATCGATTGTAAGATAAATATCATCGCCATCTTTAGCGGGTGTAACCATTTTTTCGCTATTAGGTAATAAGTAACTAAAGGCATCGGTTTGGTATTTCACCTTGCCATTTTCACCCGTTAACTCTTTATCATACGTCAGCTCTAAACCCATTTTCCCTTTCGTTGTAACAGTCCCATCCTCATTGTCTTCTTTCAAGGCAAAGCCAATTAAATGAGAGGCAAAAACACCATTAGGATAATAACGTTTTAAGTCGCTAACAAACAAAATGCCCGGTAATTTCAAATCTTTAATTGTGCTCATTACTTCATGGTTAATGCCCCTACCCGCCACACCAAACTCTACTTGGTAAGGCAATGTCCCATCAGCGCGCAATTTCGTTAAGCGAGTATAAATATCCTCTTTTTTCATCGGTATATATTGCGCTAAAATTTCCGCCGTTTTTTCAGGATCCACCACGTGATGTGGGTTCTTTTTATCGGTCGTAGCCTTATCGCTGACTACAGCAATTAAGCGATAACTCAATGTATCCTCTGCTATGACTTGACCATTTCGATCATAGATTTTCCCTCGGTTTGCTGTAATTGCACTTTCTTTGTTATATTTGGCTGCTGCCTTTGCAGCGAGCGCTTGTCCTTCTACTTCACCTGTCGCCTGCAACGTAACCATTCTTGCGAATAATAGAAAAAAGAGCCCTCCATAAAAAACTAGTAATAGAAAGGCTCCCCATTGGAATCGAAATCTCTTTTTTTTCATTCTCCCGGCACTACCTTTACATTTTTCTCATTTTGAGTTAAACCGAGTTCTTTTGCTTTTTTCCATATATTTTCGTATGTAGAAAGTTCACTTACACGAACTGTCAAGTCAACATTCTGTTTTGCAATCTCATCTGCTTCTGCTTCAATTTTTTGAATGTCCATGCTTGTCGTTTGAATTGCTGCTTGATTGTTTAATACTAAAACAGCCAATACAGCAATAACGCCTACTAATGCTAGTAGCATCGTCTTTTCAAACTTCTGGTTCGTTTTTTTACGACGTATGATAGTGGGTTGTGGACTAGGTGGTGTTATCGGTTGTTGCACATGTTGTTGTTGGTGCTGCCTTACACGAACTGCTGCCATTTACTCACGCCCCTTGTCGTTAATTTTCTCCACCACTCTAAGCTTTGCTGAACGAGCACGATTGTTAACTGCTAACTCTTCCTCTGACGGTAGAATTGGCTTTCTAGAGATAAGCTTTAAAGTCGGCTTCATGTCATCTGGAATAACCGGTAAATTTGGTGGTAATTCTGGTAAAGATGACGCTTCCTTAAAAATTGTCTTGCATAGGCGGTCTTCCAACGAATGGAACGTAATAACACTAATGCGTCCACCTACGTTAATCATATCAATCGCATCGACTAATGACTGCTCTGCTGCGCCTAGCTCATCATTCACTGCTATACGAATTGCTTGGAATATGCGCTTGGCAGGATGTCCACCTTTACGGCGTGCCGCTGCTGGAATACCCTCTTTAATTAGTTCCACAAGCTGTCCTGTTGTTTCAATCGGTGCCGTTTTACGAGCCTCTTCGATTTTACGAGCAACTTGCTTTGAAAACTTCTCTTCCCCATAACGGAAAAAAATACGGACTAAATCTTCGTATGCCCATTCATTCACGACATGGTACGCTGTAAGCGCTGCCGTCTGGTCCATACGCATATCGAGTGGTGCATCATGATGATAACTAAAACCACGTTCTGGCGTATCCAATTGTGGAGAAGAAACGCCTAAATCATATAAAATGCCATCTACCTCTTGGAGTCCAAGTGCTAGTAGCTCTTCTTTTAAATAACGGAAATTCGAATGCACAAATGTCACGCGCTCTAAATAAGGAGCTAGTCGAATTTTCGCATTTTCTATAGCGGTCGTATCTTGGTCGAAACAAATAAGACGACCTTTATCTGATAATTGTTGTACTAAATATTCACTGTGACCTGCTCCACCTAGCGTACAGTCCACATATACACCATCAGGATCGATGTTCAACCCATCAACAGTTTCTTTTAATAACACGGTTGTATGATCGAACATACCAATCGCTCCCCTCAGGCCTTAACTATTTTTGCTGACGTTAGGACGTCTAATTCAAAAGTTAAAAATCAAAGCCAATCATATTTTCTGCAATTTCATTAAAAGATTGTTCAGACTCGGCGAAATAACTTTCCCAAGCATCTTTTGCCCATATTTCAATTCGATTCGAGACACCTAGCACTACACATTCTTTTATTAAATGTGCGTGTTGTACTAAAGTCGAAGGAATATTAATACGACCTTGCTTGTCTATTTCAACTTCTGTCGCACCTGAAAAGAAAAACCTTGCAAAAGCACGGGTATCTTTCTTTGTCATCGGTAAATCTTTTAATTTTTCTTCGAGTTTTCGCCACTCATCCATAGGATAGCCAAATAAACAATTATCAAGTCCGCGTGTGACAACAAAGGTTTCACCTAATGCTTCACGAAATTTAGCGGGCACGATTAATCGTCCTTTCGCGTCAACAGAGTGTTGATATTCTCCCATGAACATGCTAGTCACCCCACTTTATTAAATAATGTACCACATCGCCCCACTTTCCTCCACTTTTTTTAAAAAAAACTTGACATTTTCATCTCATATGTGTGTTTTGACCTTTAGATAAATTTTTGATTTGTGCTAAAGGGCATAAAAAAAGAACTATCCTTAGTAGGATAGCTCTCCATTTTCCCGTTTAACCGACAAATTTCTTCAAATCTGTAACACACCACACACTTTAATAGTTCTAAAGTTTCATTTTCTAAAATTACAAATATAGAAAATAGTGGTGGTTGCCGATCGTATAAGTTTTCTTCAGCATTTCATCAATAAACGTAGGTCCAAACTCATTTATATATTGGTATGGATTATAAGAACGTTCTTGGAACCCGTCATTTGGATATAGCTCATTTTGCAGTGTCATAAATTTACGAATCGTTGTTTCATGTTTGCTCAGGACCGTTTGTTCAACTTTTTGTTGTAAATATTCAAACTGCTTCACATGATTTTCTTTATTTTTTTCAACTATTTTATCAAGTGCCATGTGCTGCTCGGCGAAATACTGCTCTAGCGCAGCGTATTTTTCTAAAATTATTTGTTGCATCTCTAAAATTTGACACTTGGCCTCATCATCTTGAACACCAGCTATAAATTGTTCCTTTAAAGCAAGCGCTTTGCCCTCCCATACATCCTCAACAGTTAAATGATATTCACGTAAAAGTTGTTCTACATGACGTGTAATAATCGTAATATTGAGACGTGGTGCAAAAATCGGCATTTGTAAACCTAACTCAGCAAAGGCATCTTTCAACGTCGCCCAATAAGCCAGCTCCCCAGGTCCACCAACAAACGCTAATACCGGCAGCGTCATTTCCTGCATTAACGGACGTGTAACAACATTATTACTCAAACACTCAGGGTGTTTTTCAGCAATGGTTAAAAGCTCTTCACGTGAAAATTTAATATTCGCTGCTAAATTTACAAATTGATCATTGCGTCTCTCTAATAATAGACGCTCCCCATCTTTTACATAAAACAGATTAGCTGCATCGTCAGTGGCTAATATCGGCTTTCCGTAACCCGCATTTTCCAATGCCGCTTCCTTATCTGTTACTAGTCTAGCAATTTCTTCATTATGTTGAATAAGCTGCACAAAATTATTTCGTTCGTATTGGCGGAAATTTATATCTGCCGCATCGATCATAAGCAGCCCTTCTTTTTTAAACAACTCGTTCATTAGTCGCGCAAAGAAATCCGTAAATGTCTCACTGTTATTTAACGCGTCTAAAAGTTGATTGAACAGCTTTTCTGTGTGTGCTGTTTCACCAAAGTCTTTAATGATGGTGTTAATTAGTTGGGTCATAGACTCTTTGTTTAAGCTTGTTGTTGAAGCCATTGTTTTTCTTCTCGAACGCTCACCATACGCGCGTTTTTTTATATCCATATCACGCATTGTAAATGTATGGTTAATTTCCTCTATGTCATGATCTTCTCCAGCTATCCAAAAAATCGGTACAACTGGTCGTTGAAGCTTTTCACTTTGCTCTTTCGCTAATGATAGTACCGAAATTGCTTTATGAACTGAGTAAAGAGGGCCAGTTAATACTCCCGCTTGTTGCCCACCAACAACTGCAATAGCTCCCTGCTCTAGTTGTTGCAAATGCTCATTCGCTTTCTCAGATAAGCCAAGTGGCTCCATAAACTGACGAATTATTGCTGTTAATTCTTTTTGATCACTCGCTCGTTGCTCCAAATATTGTGCACGCATTGCAAACGACTTATCATTGTATTCATAATCAAAAAACTCGTGAATGGCAGTATTTGGCGACCAATAATCTGCTAGCACACGATTTTTCACGGGTACTTGGATTGACTCCAGTTTCATTTAACACAAACTCCTCTACTCACTAAATCATCGTATTCCTTGTAAACTTTTAATGCTATTATTTTAACGCTTCTTGCTTCAACATGAAAAGAAAATGCTTATACAGATTGTAAATATTCTACAACAGATTGAATCAACCCGACTAGACAAATTAAAATGTACGCTGTACTAAGTACTAAAAATAAAAATCGCCAAATTTTTCGTAATAGCGGCTTCACTTCTATTTCTTTTTTCGTGCGCCAATCAACATATGTAAAAATGATTGCCAACATTATTGCTAGCATGACTAAAAAAGCTCCTACATTTACTCCCCATAGCACATCAATCGCTAACGGCACCGAGAAAAATAAACAGATTGTTGTGGCATCGGATGCAGCACCAAAGGCATGTGTACCTCTAATATGAACCTTCCGACCGATGGCATAGACTATTATAAATAACAGCACTGGACAAAAAATAATAACACTAATAATTATATGTAATAAATCTTTCAATACCGCTCACCGCTCTCTTCTATCGCTAAAACTTGGTGATATAAAGTGCGCAAAGTAGGTAAAGAATAGCCGTTCCCCAAAGCTTTTTGCAACACCACTCCAACAATTGATTCAACCTCACTTTTTCGACCATGTATGCGATCAGCTAGCATAGAAGATGTATTTGCCGCAGTTTTCTCACATAAAGCAATTACTGTTGAAAATGGAATGGACCTTTTTATGTGGACAAACGCCTCTGCCAGCTCTTGATATATGGTATGCATTAATAAGTGCGCTTGCTTATTCGTAAGTAAATCACCATTTTTAATTTGCAAAACAGCCGTTAACGGATTAATTAGGCAATTAAGTACAGCCTTCTCAAAGAGCATCTGCTCTGCATCATCCACTAGTTCTATCGGGAATAAAGCACTCCCCAAATGCAACAATTTATTAAATACACCTTCGTCTCCACGAGCTATCCCAATTCTGATTGGCCCAACACCACGATGTTGAACAGTTGAACAGTCTAATGTTTGAGCACCGAAAGAAACAGAGCTAAAAGCAATAGTATGTTGAGGTAGCCGTAATGCCTCATCAAAATGCGCAAGACCATTTTGCACAAATAACACCGGTATTTCCTTCGGTAAATCCGTTAGTTGTTTATAGATGTTGGGTAGTTGGCCATATTTCACAGCTATTATAATCAAATCAGGCTGCGATAATGACTTTAAATCAACGGTAGAAGCAATTTGCTGCATCGTCAAGGAACCATCCAGATTGATTCTCTTTAACTGCTTCAAATTAAGTTCATCCGCCTGTTCCTGTCTCCTTACCACTAATGTAACGTGCATTTGAGCCTGCGCTAAAAAACTTGCCATTAGCTGACCGACAGCCCCAGCTCCAATAACTACAACATTCACAACACTTCCCACCTCCACTTAATGTAAAGAGGCCATCTAAACAGTTAAAAAATACACTTTTAAACAGCCTAAACGAAAGATGTCAATAAATACTTTTCCAGCATTTACTTCTCGCCCTATAATATCATAAACAATAACTTTCCTAATGCTATAGAAGAAGGTGCCTCAGAAAAAAATCTGAGACACCTCCATTGCAGGTCCTTCTATTATACAAGATTGGTTGAAATTTACGATACAATAATGGCTATTTTCCAAGAAATCAGGTACAACGCTCAAGGGACTTCAGCGTTTAAATTCCCTTATAAGACCTTCTTTTTTCGGATCATCTACTTACAAGCATTTTTCCTTTAAGACGTTAATCTTTCATTAAGGAATAACCTTGTTGCAACCATTTCACTAACTTCTCATGCTCATTTTGCAATTCACGATGTTTTATTTCAAGATTTTGATAGGCTTCCGTCAATTCATCAAAACTCGTTAGCGCTAATTTTAAATGACTTCTCATAGATTGTTGAGGTTGATTGCGAACAGCTAAAAGCGATTGACTATATTGCCCACGTAAAGTTTTATTCCAACGAAACCCGCAAGCTTGTTTGGTACGACCAAGCTCATTAGCAGCCATTTCAAATGCCTCTAACTGCGTCTTACCATTTTGCACATTATGCAAGACAATCTCTGCTAATCTTTCATCGTCTTCCTTCGTCCATTGATCTTTTCTTTTTTTCAGTTCCATAATCTATCACCCTCACATTTTTTACTACTATATGCGTTACCAGGCAAAATAGAATCACAGAAAGAAAAAAGACAGTGATTATGTTTCGCCGTCATCACTGCCACTCTACACTACTTATTGTTCTTTTTTGTTAGAAAATTATTAACTGCCTCGTGATGCGCTTCACATTCCCACAGTTTTGCACACGTACGAACTTCCTCCATCACACGCTCATACATATTACGTTCTCGCCATTTACGAAGTTCAATCTCTTTATACGCCTTGTGCACAGATGGATGAATTTTGCGCATATGTTCAATAAACTCATTCAACGCAAGTTCCTTCGAGCCTTCAAATACACGCATTGCCCACCCAATGTCATATAGTAACTCAGCTGGATACGGCTTCGCATCCACTAGCATCTTCAACGCTCGATCATGGCGCAAACCTCGTTCAAATAAGTATGTACCGCCGCCCCAGCCACTGGTAATTGCTAATGTCCCTTGAATAAACCCACATTTAGCGTGGCTTGCTACTAAACGAAAATCACAAGCAGTCGCGATTTCACAACCACCTCCAACCGCCGTTCCATTTATCAAAGCAATCGTCGGCACCGGTAATGTTGCTAAATCATATAAAATTTCTCCCATCTTACTTAACATACCAAACGCTTCATCTTCTGTTTCTAAAGTATGAAACTCCGATAAATCACCACCCGAACAGAAGGATTTTTCACCCGCTCCTGTCACTACTAAAAAACGCACATCATCATGTTTTTGTATATATGTAATGACTTCTCGAAGGCCGTCCATGACCTCATCATTGACAGCGTTACGTTTTTCTTCACGATTAATAGTAAATGTCAGGATGCAATCTTTATTGTCTATTATATAAGCCATTCCCGTCCCCCCTTTTGTCTCTAACAAATATGCCTCGCCGTCATCGCCACACAATTAAAACACCCCTAACTGCAAAGCACTTCGTTCAGCTTTCGTTTAAACCTCACTAACAGCAAGTTACATAAATTGTATCATACAATCATTATCGTACTATATAACTTTACAATATTTATGAAAAATTCTGTCTTTTCAAGCAAACAAAAAGGCTAGTAAAGAGCCATGGTCTCTTTACTAGCCTTTTAAGTGAGCAAACACTGTATTATTTGCTTACTACTTCTTTACCTTTGTATTGTCCGCAAGCTTTGCAAACACGGTGTGATAATTTTGCTTCACCACAGTTTGGGCAAGCTACCATACCAGGTACAGATAGTTTGAAATGCGTACGACGCTTTCTTTTTGCAGTTTTAGAAGTTCTTCTAAATGGTACAGCCATTGATGGCACCTCCTTACAGATCGTCTATTCGTCTGTTTGATCAAAATACTTAGCTAAAGCAGCTAGTCTTGGATCCACTTTTGGTTCGTCAGTTTTTTTGTGAAGCGCCACGTCTTCATCTGTTGCGTAAGTCCAGTTTTTACCACCTTGCACTTGTCCTTCGGTATTCTCTTTGAATACTTGCATTGGCACCTCAAGAAGCACTAGCTCCTCAATAACTGGCTTCATGTCGATTACTTCACCATCTATATAGTGAATATCACCGCCATCTTCCCCTCGTTTTTCTTCGTCAATCCAGCTGAAAATTTCAACTGTCTCCACTTCGATAGGAAACTCAACATCTTCCCAAGTGCGAGCACACGGGAGCGTTAACGTTGCTGTCACAGTAAGCTGACAAGTCATTTGCGATGCACCGAATGTACATAGCCCTTTTACATGAACGGGCGAAATTGCTCGAATATCCTGGTTTCGCTCCATCACCTCATCCAATTGGACATAGGTATCGATCGGCATTCCGTCTTGACGGTATTTAGATAATTGATGAATTGACCATTTCATTCGTTTAATCACCTCGAGACAACACTGTTGATTATATAATGTGTAAAAATAGATGTCAAGATAATTTCTTGTCACCACCTGAAAACCAACCTATAATTAATAACATCATAGTGATTCTAGTTAGCTACAATGCATCTTCATTAACTGCTATGAGCACGAATTATAACTAAGCATAAAAACTATTTATAGCATCCACAATGGTCAAAGTCAAGAAGCAAATGATATAAATAAAGGGGGTTTTCAAGATGAAAGCAGTCGGCATTGTAGTGGAATACAATCCTTTTCACAATGGACATGCCTATCATTTGGAACAGGCAAAAAAAGTAGCACAAGCAGATATAGCAATCGCTGTCATGAGCGGTACATTTTTGCAGCGCGGTGAACCAGCCATGGTTGATAAATGGACACGTACGAAAATGGCACTTGCTAGCGGGGTGGATATTGTCATTGAGCTACCGTATGTCTATAGTACTGCACCCGCAACAGATTTCGCAAAGGGCGCCATTTCATTATTATCGGCAATCCACTGTGATGCTTTTGCCTTTGGGAGTGAAGATGGCTCAATACGCCCCTTTATGAATACGTACCAGTTAATTTCGGAGCACCGGACTGAATATGAAGCGCTTATTAAAGAAAGCGTTAAAACAGGTGTCAGCTATCCTAAAAGCTTGCATTATGCCTATGAACAGCTTACTCAAAAATTTCCCGCTACATACATCGATTTAGCACAGCCAAACAATATACTTGGATTCCATTATATTGAGGCCGCCAAGTCACTAGGCAGCCCAATTCAGCCTTTAACGATTCCGCGCATAGCAGCGGGTTATCATGATGCTATGCAGGAGGGCGCATCGATTGCAAGTGCAACTGGGATTCGCAAAGCACTCGCTACGACAGGATCTCTGCAAAGCGTTCAAGATGTACTGCCGCAGGCATCCTTGCAATATTTACAAGATTGGTATGGACAATATAAAAATTTTGCCAGCTGGGATGCTTTTTGGCCATTTTTACAGTTCACCCTTATTCGACATACAGCTAATGAACTAACTCGCTATGCGGAAGTAACAGAGGGTATAGAGCACGCACTTTTAAAAGCGGCTAAAACAAGCAATTCCTTTAGTAGCTTTATGGAGAAAATAAAATCAAAACGATATACATGGACACGTCTGCAACGCATGCTAACTCATATTTATACCGGTTTTACAAAGGAGCAATTAAAAAGTTTTCAAGCTCCATCAACGATTCGCTTACTTGGCATGAGCGCACCCGGGCAAGCCTACTTAGGCATGCATAAAAAAGACTTTACATTGCCTTTAATAAGTCGCGTTGCTTCAACAAATGATGCGATGCTTGCTGTAGATATTCATGCTGCAGAAGTATATAACTACAGTATCGAACAAAAAGCACAGCAATTCACTTTACCAAAAGATTATCAAACGCCACCAATTCGATTTTAGCGTGACAAACTAGCTTATAAAATTGCTGACATCTGCCCAAAACACAAGCATAGCAAGACGTAACAGCTAGCGCGACTAGCGACAATTGCTTACTGTGTTGTGCGGCAAGCATGCTCTACGGGCACATTAAAAAGTGTTAGATTGATGATCATCAATCTAACACTTTTGTTTTTATTTTGGCTGTAAATGTTTTAAATATGCAATTGCATCATCGACTGTTTTAACAGGTACAATTTTCATTTTTGTACCAATTTCTTTGGCCGTTTTGACAGCCGTCGCATAATTTGATTCTAATTCTGGATACTTCGCCTTCATTTCAGCTGTAATTTCATCATCAGGAGCAAAAAAGATTTCCATGCCATCTCGGTCGGCTGCAATGACTTTGTAGTCAATCCCACCAATTCGTCCAACCGAACCGTCTATTAGCATTTCACCTGTTCCAGCCACCGCATAGCCTTTTGTTAAATCCTCATCTAATAATTGATTTAATATTTCAAGAGTGAACATAAGCCCAGCTGAAGGGCCACCAATATCTTCTGTCTTCATGGTCACGCTTGGATCAGTTTCAATTGATTTACTTTCCGCATAGGTAATACCTAATCCCGCTCGTTTCTCTTCAGCTTGCGGAATTTCCTTCAACGTAATTGTTACTTCTCTTTGTTGTTTATCACGCAAAAATTGAATGGTTACTTTATCACCAATTTGTTTAGTTGACAACAGGTCAACCAGCTTCTGTTGATTCGTAATTTCCGTGCCATCTACGTTCGTTATTTCATCACCAGCTTTTAATAAACCATCCGAGGCACCGCCATCTAAAACATTTAATACAAAAACACCATCAAAATGTATTGTTGTCTTTAACCCTGCTCTTTGAAAGGCAACATATTTTGCATTAAATTGAGAATCAGACATTAACTTTAACTGTCTGATATTATATTCCTCATCATCCTCTAATGGATTTCTCACTTGTTGAATATCCATTATTTTTTCATATTTTTGTGTTTTCGCCCATAGATACGAAAACGGTGTAGCTTGTTGCATCGCAACTGTCATTAAACTCATTGACCCCGCTTCATCCATATGATTATTAGCAACGGTAACAAATTTACTAACATCGTAAGCACTTCCAGGCTTCATAATATACGCGTCTAGTCGGTATAGCATTAAAAAACAAAGCGCGACTAAAAACACTACATAAAAACCAATTTTTTTCTTCATTTATGGACACCTCCTAAGACGCAAGCAAAACCTTTAGTTCATGTTTTTGCCTTTTTTACATATATTGATTTTAGCATTTGCCTATGTGAATGACAAAAAGTTGAAACGAGATGATATTATGTTTGCGACAATTCAAATAGCGCTCTGCATACTTCTTATCCTATTACTCTTGTTATTCCCTCAAACTGCTCATAGTGGTACTGACCTAGGATTGAATCTTTTTATGGAGGCGCTATTTCCGTATTTACTACCTTATCTTATTTTAACGCAATGGTTGCTCCGTTTAACTGCTCCAATGCGCGCAAAAACAAAAAGAATCTCTCTCTACGTACAAGCCTACTTAATAAGCGCACTCGGAGGATACCCAACTGGGGCGACAACAATTGTTTATTTAAAAAACAGTGGACAATTACATCCGAAAGAGGCGAACTTTTTACTAGCGGTTTGCCATGCACCTAGCCCTCTATTTGTCTTGGGCTTTGTAAGTCTTGATTTATTACACAGTAATACGTTTGGCTGGCTGTTTTTATGTTTACTACATAGTTTTAATATTTGTTGCTTAGTAGTTGGTTATTTTTTATTTCGCAAAACTGACCCACCTACTATTTCCATACACAATACCACTTTGTATTCATCTCCGTTTTCAGAGAGCATAAAAGAAACAGCACCGACCATTCTATTAGTGGGCACGACTATTATTTTTTTCACAACAATTCAAACGATATTACAACAAGGGTTAGATAAAATGATTCCAAATCTGCCTCAACCCGTTGAACTGGCCATCGCTGCCATACTTGAAGTAACAAACGGATTAAAAATGACTGTTACAGAATTAACAAATTACCCTTATTTATCATTGCTTGTTGTCATCATGTTGACGATGCAAAGTATTAGTATTCATTTACAAATTTTCGTTATCGCAAAATCTGCCAAGCTATCCGTCAGACCTTACATCAAATTCCGCCTCCTTAGCATAATCATTGTGCCAACTATTTATGCTCTTTTTTTCTTGAAATAAGTGCCTGGCACCCAAACAATTCTGAATTTTCTTAGCATAGTGGGTACCGTTAACTAAAAAGTCCATAACAGGCATTCATTGGCGCAACAAAAAAGTGTTAGATTGATCGCGTCAATCTAACACCTTTTTTCATTTTATAAGCGCAACAAATTATTTCGCAAATCCATATTTTTCTTTTAAAGCTCGTTCTACGCAAGCAGGGACAAGTTCACGCACATTGCCTCCATATTTTGCTACCTCTTTCACAATGCTAGAGCTTAAGAACGAATATTGATTTTTTGTCATGATGAAAAATGTTTCAATCGTTTCATCAAGAAAACGGTTCATCGATGTAATTTGCATTTCATATTCAAAATCCGAAACCGCTCGTAAGCCACGAACAATGGCTTTTGCATTTTTTTCTTTTGCATAATCAATTAACAGCCCTGAAGAACTTTCGATTCGTACATTCGGCAATTCCTTTGTCACTTCAGCCATTAAAGCCATACGTTCATCTACAGAAAATAAGGGGTTTTTTGATGAATTATTTAAAACTGCAACGTACACAACATCAAAAACATCAGCAGCACGCTTAATAATATCTAAGTGACCAAATGTAACAGGATCAAAACTTCCAGGAACAACAGCAATTTTCTCCAACTTACTCTCCCTCTTCCCCAGCACAACGATAAACCGAAATGATCGTTCCGCCATATGTTTCTTGTCTTTGTAATAAAAAAGCACCAAAACTAGATGGTAGTTCTACTTCTTTTGCATGTTCACATAAAATAATACCATTGTCCTGCACTTTTTCATGATCGACAAGCACCTGCACTAAATCATAGTATTCTTTATGGTGATAGGGCGGATCTAAAAATACAAGATTAAACGTCATATCACGCTTTAATAGCGCTTTCACAGCGCGCTTTGCGTCAATACGGAAAAGCTCGGAACAATTTTCATAGCGGCATTTCTTTATATTTTCTTGTAATACCTGAAATGCTTTTGCATCTTTTTCAATAAAGATTGCGTGTTCTGCACCTCTACTGAGCGACTCAATACCTAATCCACCGCTTCCTGCAAACAAATCAAGTGCTGTACCGCCATCAAAAAATGGACCGATGATATTAAAAATGGATTCTTTTACTTTGTCTGTTGTAGGTCTTGTTGTACTACCCGCAACTGCCTTTAGAGGCATACCTTTGCGTTCTCCTGCTACTACTCTCATAGATGTATTTCACCGTACTTTCTGTTACTTATAGAAAGCATTTTTGCAGCGAAAGGAACTATCCCTCCGCTGCAAAAAATTATTCTTGTGCTTGTGTTAATACTTGAATACGACCATCACTTTTTTGTAGTTCTACTAAAAATAGACGTTGTAGCCAAGCTTCTTCGACGTAATAATGATCAACAATTTTTGTAATTGGATCAGAGATTGTGGAGTATCTACGTTGATTAAATACGTAAAATCCAGATTCTTTCGGGAAGCGGAATGTTCGATTATCACTCTTAACGTAATAGCCGTTTTTCCCTTCTTCTGCTGTGTATCCTAGGTATGGTAGTAATGTATCAGCACTATATAATACTTGACCTTCATATAAAATAACATGAACATCTTTTTTATGGATGCCATCTACATAAATACTACGCTCATCTTCCAATAATAATGGGTATGTGCCATTTTCATATGTCGCATTTAATTGGAAATAGGACGTTTTGGCGTTTAATACAGTGGATAAAAGAGTATCCATTGTCACCGGAGAAATGGTTTCTTCCCCTAGATTGTCCATAGCTTCTTGCCAAGCCAGCTGTTGGCTCTCGGTCATGTAGTCTTTTAATGTTTTAACAATGTTCTTTGTCTTCTCTGAACCAATTGAGTCTTTCACTAAATAGGATGCCACAACTTCGGCTAACCATGCTGGTGAATTTTCAAAGGTATATTGTGAATGTATTTGAGATAGAATGACTTCCTGTTCAACCGCTTGTTGTGTTAGTGTTGGTAAAAATAATAAGCGTTCGTCGTGTTGGGCCACAGGATTTTTCTCTTGTATGATGGCAATATGCTCATCATTTAAAAACTTTAAATTTTCAAGTGATTTTAAGAAGTCTTTCGCAATAGGCTGCTGAGCATAAATGGTTAAAACAGGCGTCTGTTCTTGCGCCTTAATTTGACCAGCTTGCCAATATAAATCCTTAGCTGCTCCATTACCACTAAACATTGTATAATTCACAAGTGATAATTGTTGCTGACCTACTAAAGGCAGACCTGTAATCCATTGTCCAGCAATTTTACTATCTGTTGAGATATGAATGACCGAATACGAAACTTCCCCATTCGTTAAAGTGGCAAAAATATTTTGCAGAAGCATTTTATTTTGCAAACCACCGTCGATTGGAATTATGTATGACACAGATTGTGATTTCGTATCCCCTTTTGCAAAATAGGATACTTCGTCAGATAAACGATTACAACTATTTTCGTTGTCAATAAAACACGTTGGGTTCGTTGCCTTTTCTGGCCATTTGATTTTCACCTTTTGATTTGGCAAGTTTTTAAAATGGTGACGAATATCTAGACTATTTTCACGATAAACAATTTCAATTTCCTGCGAGTAATGGAATGATCCATTTCCTGTCTCTAAATCAGAAGAGTATGCCTGATATTGAAAAAACAATGCACCTGATACGACTAATACTAAAATTGAAAAAAAACTCATTGCAAATTTCATGTGCTTGACCTCCCGCAGCATGATACTATGTGTATTGGAAAGGATGTGCAGTATTAATGCCACAACAATTTATAGAATTAGGAGAAGGCTATGGCGATGTTTATGAACTTCTTGAAATTATTAAAACGAATCAAGGTCGCTTTCACCAAGCCTTTATACTAACATCTACAAAAGAAGATAAAAAGGTTGCTTCTTTAGCTATCGCTTTAAAACCAGTCGGAGACAGTAAATTCATGCCGATTTATATTTGTCGCGAAGGCATTCCATTCCACGAAGAAAAGCCTTCAAAGCGTCAAACTATGTTCGAAGAATGTATTGAACAACTAGGTCGAAAAGCGGTTGTAGTAGAAATAAAGCACTCATCTATATTTTCGGAGCCAAAACTATTTTATCAATACCTAATTGGAATAATGAGACTACATCACTATATTCCCGCATTAAACTAAAGTTATAACCCCGCTTTATAGTCGTATTCCTTCGCTTTATCCGGCTTTGCGTTTTCGAACTCAGTTTTAACGAAGGGACGATAAGATTCCACAACGTCTTTCACAAATGGAAGGCGTTGTAATTTTATTGTCATCATTTCAATGTCCTCTCGATCGCAATAAAGTACTACATATTTTTGCTTACGAGAAATGTAATGAACATGACCATATTTTCGAAGTGATTTCGCATGTTTTAATTGATGGACGTAAACGATTAGCCCTTGTCGTTCGTTCATATAGTTTTCCCTCATTTCTTACATAAAAGCATACCATAGACCGGAAAATGATAGCAACAGAGTTTAGCTGACAGAACGAGCATTTTTCCGTTATAATGGAAAAGCATAGCGCGTTTATCGACAAATTTACTTTCTCTCATGCTAGATAAAAGTGCTTTAGCTTGAACAATGCAAGTGAATTCGCCAGCACCTTTTATATTAATTTGATTGTTAAGGAGGACGAATATGGGTAAGAAAACGAAGATAGCTATTGCAATAGCAGCAGCCAGTGCAGCTGCTTGGGCAGGTAGTAAAGCTATTTCCAAACCTCAACAGCGTGAAGGGAAACAAGCATTACAATTTGATCGCCCGATTATTCTCGCACATCGTGGCGGAGCACATTTAGAACCTGAGCATACTATGCTTGCTTTTGAAAAATCGGCACAACTAGGTGTAGATGGCTTTGAAATAGACATACGCTTAACAAAGGACGAGGAAATTATCGTCTTCCATGATGCTACTGTAGACCGTACGACGGATGGCTATGGCGCAGTATCAGAAATGACATTAGCAGAAATAAACGCTTTAAACCATGGTTATCAATTCGAAGATTTAACAGGTGAATTCCCTTATCGGGAGCAAAAAATTGACGTTGTGACATTACGTGAATTACTAGAAAATTATCCAACTATGTTAATCAATATTGATATTAAAGATGCACCAGATACGTATGAAGGTAGTTTAATGCCTTCCAAACTTTGGAGATTAATAGAAGAACTTGGCGTGGAAGATCGCGTCGTTGTTACTAGCTTTTATGGGGAACAAATTGACCGTTTTAATTTATATGCACAAAATCAAGTTGCACTAGGTGCAGGTGAATCGGATGTCCGTAAAGCGTTCGCCTCATTCTCAAGTCAATTTGGTCATTTATATCATCCAAAAGTAGATGTATTCCAAATTCCTCCTAAATCAGGTGTTGTTTCGCTCGATTCACCAAAGTTTATTCAGTTTTTAAACAACCTAAACATCCCTGTTCATTATTGGACAATCAATGATTTAGTTACGATGAATAAATTAATTCAGAATGGCGCAAAAGGTATCATTACTGATCGCCCTGATATTGCAGTTGAATTACTCCAAAATCATGATTAAAAATATAAAGGTAAGAGTGACATATAACAAATGCTCTTACCTTTATTTATAAATTATCCATTATGTTAAGTGCATTAAAATGGCATCTGTTACCTCACGCGTTGTTGCCGAACCTCCTAAATCTCCCGTTTTTATGCCTTGCGCCAATGTAGCCTCTATTGCATTTAGCACCTTTGTCCCTTGTTCTTGATAGCCTAAAAAATCAAGCATCATTTTACCTGTCCATATTTGGCCAAGAGGATTAGCTATTCCTTGTCCTGCTATATCAGGTGCCGAGCCGTGAACAGGTTCAAACATCGAAGGATATTCGCGTTCAATATTTAAGTTAGCTGCCGGTGCAATACCGATACTTCCCATAATAGCGCCACCTAAATCGGTTAAAATATCTCCGAATAAATTGGAAGCAACGATGACATCAAAGTTTTCTGGTTTCATGACGAGGAAAGCTGCTAATGCATCGATATGGTTCGTCGCTTGCTCAATTGTTCCATAATCTTTGCTAACATCTGCAAAAACCTCATCCCAAAAAGGCATACTGTAAGTTAAACCATTCGATTTTGTAGCACTTGTAACATGCTGACGACGTGTTTTCGCCATTTCAAAGGCATAGCGCATAGCACGTTCCGTCCCTTTACGAGTAAATATTGCATTTTGAATGGCCACTTCTTCTTGTCCACTATGAAGTCGACCACCACTCTCAGAATATTCCCCTTCTGAATTTTCACGTACAACGACAAAATCAAAATTATTCGGATTACGTAAAGGCGATGTTAAGCCTTGTAGGAGCTTAGCTGGACGCACATTAATAGACTGCTTCATTTCACGGCGAATTTTAATTAATAAGCCCCACAGCGATACATGATCTGGTACAATGTCAGGCATTCCGACAGCACCTAAAAAAATCTGATCATACCCTTTTAATAGCTCGATTCCATTATCCGGCATCATTTTACCTGTCTCTAAGTAATAATCACAACCCCATGGAAATGTTGCCCACTCGAACTTAAAACTACCATCTAATCGTGCCACTTTGTCCAAAACTTCTATCGCTGCCGGCACTACCTCTTTACCAATACCATCGCCTGGAATAACAGCAATTCGATATGTATGCATTGTATTGCCCCCTTTTTTCAACTTTATTTCCATATTAACTATATAATTTTTTATGTGAAAAAAATAGAAGCAGAGCCGTTTTGACATGCTTCTAACTGTAGATATTGCTGTTTCTTCATTTTTAACTATGCCGAATATTCGTTGACCATACAAATGCTGCAATGGATGCGGCGGTTCCTGTATAAATTTCTTCAATGGAAATTCAATGTAGAAAAATGTTTTCTAAGTAGTAAGCAGTTTTAGATGATTGGAGTGGACGGTGCGGCACTCCAGCACAGAACAGCACGAGTGAAATCCATTTTGGTAGCATTACTACAAAAATTAGTTGAAGCCGTGCCTGCAGAAAGGGAGCACCGGAAACGGAAATCAATGATTCTTCATTACAAATACCTCTTGTATAGGGCTATCTAAGCTGTGCGGACATCAAAAGTACTTACAATAAAAAAACACAACACCCCGAAAGGCATTGCGTCTTTTCACAAAGCAATGTTCAGTGACATTGCTTTTCTATTATGCAGAACAGGAGCAAGAGCCACCTGAGCCACAACCGCTTCCACATGAAGAATTAGAAGCGAAGAATGGATTACTTACAGGTACTTTTACTGCTTCCGATACGGTTTTCCCAATAAGTAAGCTAATTTCATCTAGTAAATCTTGAAAATCATTTTCAGCTAGCTTCAAAGCTGAAATCTTTTCGTTTAAATCGAGTGTGCGCTTTTGCTGACGAATCGATTTCATAATTGTATGATAATCCGGATGGTATTTTCCGAAACGTTGTACATCTTCGTATTGCTCCTTCATGCGACCAAATGCATAAATAGCTTCGACTAACTCGCTATCACTATAAACAGCATTGTATGCTAACCTTAGCGTATTCGCATGTTCAGAGGAAAGAATCATTTCACAAAGCGCATCGGCCTCATCCAAAATGATTGCCCATTCAGAGGTCATCATCATTTTAATTCCCCCAATCTAATTCCCATCATAACAGATTTTGTGGTAATTTTACATTATTGATATTTCTATATAAAGGAGTTTTGTAATTGGTGACTTCAGCTAAAGGACAAATTGAAGAATTACTCGCTGCTATTTTACAACATAGTACAGCGGAGGATGAGGAAGTATTATTACACTTGCTAAATGGCATACGCGATAAACAACAAGGTATACACCGCCGTTATATCAACGCCGCTTTACATATGGTGGGCAACTTCCAACCAGACGTTAGTGAGGTTCGTATCCCTATTACGCCGGTTATTCACAATACCATAAAAGTCCCACACGGAGGAATTATTGCGACAATTGCTGATGCAGCAATGGGTGGACTCGCTTCACGTTCTGTTCCAGAAGGCTTTAATGTTGTGACAACCAATATTAACATTTCCTATATAGCAACTACGAACAATAAGGAGTTAATCGCCCGAGGACGTTTTGTACATAAAGGACGTCAAACACTTGTAATGGAATGCGACATTGAGGATGAAACTGGTCGCAAATTAGCCATTGCCACTGCTTCATTCTTCGTTATTCAGCGTCGTCAGTCTTAGCTTGTAAAAAATAATCTTTAATACATTGTTGATCGGAAAAAGGGAATTTTTGATTTTTAATTTGCTGTGTTTGTTCATGCCCTTTTCCGGCGACAAGCACAATATCTCCTTTTTGTGCTTTTGCTAATGCCTGATGTATCGCAACTTTACGATCTAAAAATATTTCATAATATTGCTGCTCAGAAAATCCTGCAATAATACTTTCATTAATGACTATTGGGTCCTCATCACGAGGATTATCAGTCGTTAAAAATATAATGTCAGCATACTTACTTGCCACAGCACCCATCGCAAAACGTTTTGCCTTATCTCTATTGCCGCCACAACTAAATACAAGGTAAATTGTTTTCTTACTATCAAAAGTTTGTAACACCGCCTGTAAAGCCTCTGCGGTATGGGCGTAATCAACATAGACATCAATACCAAGTGGATTTTCTATTCTTTCAAGTCTGCCTTCAGGTAGCCTTAGTCCCCATGTATGCTCAGCTATTTCATCAATAGCAAAACCTAAACGCCATATCGCCATGATCGCAGCGACTGCATTTTGCACATGATACTTCCCGACAAAAGGTATGGCAATAATGTGCTCACTCGTTGTCGTTTGCAAACAAAGTACAGTTTTACCAATGGATTCACTCACAATCTGGATATGTAAATCATTGTGATTGTCAAAGCCGAATGAACAAGATTTTTTCTTATCGTAAATACCGACAGAACGACAAAAATTATCGTCCCCATTTAACACAATTTTTTTTGATAAGTCTGCTAATCTCTTTTTTGCCCGTTTATATGCTTCCAGTCCGCCATGGTCTTCTAAATGGTCTTCCGATAAATTTAAAAATACCCCACAATCAATATCACAATGATCGAGCCTATGCTGTTGTAAACCCATTGAGGAAGCTTCTAAAACTACATGTGTGACGCCTTGTCGTACACAATGTTTTAAAATAGGATGTAGCTCTTTTGCTTGTAATGTTGTTAATTGCTCATATTCTGTTTGCTGTTTTTGCCCATTTATAAAGAAGCCTACTGTTCCAATCACTGCTACATTTTTATGTAACGCTTGTAGTAATTGGCTTACAAAATGGCTTACCGTCGTTTTCCCATTCGTTCCTGTAATAGCAATAACCGATAATGCCTCTGCCGGAAAAGCTGCGAGTTTAGCACTGGCATACGATAAAAACAAAGCGGTATTCGGTACCCAAACGAAAGGAATATTTTGATCGTTAAATGGTATCGCAATGCTTTCCTCAGATACAACGGCCGCAGCTCCTCTTGCTAGTGCTTCTTTGACAAAACGACTACCTGATGTTTTTTTCCCTTTTCGTACGATAAAAATATCTCCCGGCTTCACTGCTTGTGCATAATCCTCTACGCCCGTAATTATTGTGCGGATTGATCCACCAGTTACACTACATGGCCAATCTTTCAATAGCTCAGCTAATTGCAATGCCTCATTCCTCCTTTCAGTTCTCTATCATATGACGGCTTTTGTAACGGTGTGACGAAAATTGAAGGGTGCCGTCATATCGCTTCAGCAGTACGTTATAAGTGATTCTTGCCAGTACGATGCAATTGGTTTACCGTATATTAGACACAAAAAAAGACTGCCTTGATTTAATCAAGACAATCTCTAAAATTGTGTGGGTGCCTGGCACCATCAATTGGGCTACGTGCGGCCTTTAGGGGCAAACAACGGCAATTATCATTTCTTTCCTATTGTATTACTTCTATCGTATCCTCCACCGACTCTTCGCTCTCATCCTTTTGCTTCGATGGCTCCATGAAAATTTGTGTATAATAATTTAAAAAGACACCCGATCCTACTGCTGAATACTTATCGTTTAATATTTCTTTGCGATGCTCTGGTGAGTTTAGCCATCCATGCATGGCCTCTATGGCGTCAAAATAAGCAGTCGCAAGGTTTTCATTCGCACTATTATAAACAATGCCTTGTGCTTCCAATCGTTTCTTTAAATCTCCATTTGTTGGTGATTCATGACCTGAAAAATTTTGTACCTTCATATCTTCGCTGTGTAATTTTGCTACCGCTTCTAATTTTTCATCAAGTTCTAAAGGTGCTAAGTCATAATAATCTCTTGTTACATTGATTAAATCATCCAGCTGGGCAGCACTTGCTTCATTAATTTCCTGTTGTAAAAATGAGGACGGAGGTGTTGGACTAACAAGCTCCCCTTGATAAATCATTTCATAAGGCTGGTGTAATACAAGTGTTTCGCTATCCGTATAACGAATCCCTTGTAGCTCACTTGTTTCGCTATCAATATACAACTGAGCATAGAGGCCATCAAATTTTACTAGCAGCCTAGTTTGCATATCTTCCTCACTCATTGAGAAAATGAAAATATTTTCACCTACATTGGCAGCTACTTCATAATCAATAATTGTCATTCGGTAAATATCATCCCGCTTTTGACCTATTTTAAAAGGTGTAGCATCTAGCTTATCACCCGCTATGTATACTTGTGTCACTATATTATTTTGCACGCCTACCATAAAAAATGTTGCCGTACTTGTTTTATAAACCCACCAATCATAACCATATGATGAAGGTTCCTTTCTAGCCGGTTCACCATATTGTTCTAAAACAGCTTGAATTCCTTGACCAATTAAAGTCGACAAGCCTCTTTGCGGTCGTGTCATCGCTCCAACATCCGGTTGCTCCAGCTCCGTTTTTGGAATAATATTCGAATTGGCATTTGGCCCTTCGAGTGGCTCATTTTCTTTTGGTGTATTAAAGAACATAAAGCCGATAAACGCAATTGTTGCACAGGCGATTAAAATGCGAAATAATGCTTTCATACACGACCCCTTTCTTCACCATTATTGTAATTTATTATATCAATTGTAAGAACGTTGACACAATGTTGTATTGCAACAATGTCAAATATGCTCTATTATAAAAATGAGCGTATACTTTGTACGATAAGCTAAAGGAGGATTATGAGATGTATTTTGAGAATACTAACCTTGAGAATTTAACAGCTGACCAAGAACTAATTGAAAACATTATGAAAAAAAATGGCTTAGAATGTGATGGTGCTTGGGATTATGAACGTATGACTTTCGACCGCCGTTTCGATACTCGTGAAGGCACTTACTATCTACGTGTATTCGCATATGCACAATCGGGTGATGTTGGCGCACACGATGCTGTTCTAACATTAATGAAACCGGTTCTTGGCAAACACTATTATCCACATGGTGTTGAGTACGGCGAAGATGAAGTTTTCCCTGCTCACCTTGTAAAAAAATGTGATGAAATCTTAAAAAAAGTTAGACTAGACCTAGAAGCATTCGTTGTTGAGGCTCCTTCTAACAAAAAAGCGTTGGAAACTATTAACGCATAATAAGCGCTAAAGAAATACAACGTCAAAACCAACGTCTTTGCAGATACTGTGGTCTTGATGCGACAACAAGTGCTATTGACTTGTTGTTCTAAAATGCAAGCTTGTCATAAGAATGTATGAATATCAAGAAAAGACTGGTGGTCCAGTCTTTTTTATTTTGAGTAAAAAAAGATTTTCTTCTCATACTAACTATATCTTTCAAATGATGTAGGTGAGATTCTTGATACAATTTTTTAAAAGACCCTTTTTTCGTCATCCTATAATCGTTATAGCTATAGGATTAATCATCCTTTGGTTTTTATCCTTATCCTTTCCTATCCTTCTTGCCTATGTAACCGCATTATTATTAGAGCCCCTCATAATTCGTATGAGCAAACGTTTTCGCAAAAAACGCAAAATTGTCGTATCTATTTTTTGGCTTTTATTTTTTTGTATCACATTACTACTATGTATTTTCCTAGGCTATATAAGCTGGAAACAGTTTTCATCATTTATCATTCATATTCCAGATTATCTTAACCAATTATCAGCTATGTGGATTCAAATCCAATCCAAGCTTGCCAACTATACGTACCATTTGCCATTAGATCTCGTAACGCAAATCCAATCGATGATTGCACGAGCTCTTTCTTCTATTGAAAAATTTGCACTTTCTTTAACAAACTTTAATGTTTGGTCATCACTCTTGACCCATATTCCATCCCGTTTATTTGATATTTTTGTCTATTGGATTGTGTTGTATATGCTGTTATTAGATTTACCATCAATCAATCGTAAACTATTGGCACCTATCCCCTTTCATTATCATCAAAAAGTACTCTTTACAGCTGCACGTGTAAAAGTTGCATTGTTTGGCTTTATGAAAGCACAATTACTTGTTGGGATTTGTATTTTTGCCGTAGCGACAATAGCATTTTTTCTATTAAAGACACCGTTCCCTTTTATTTTAGCTTTACTAATTGTTATATTAGATATTATTCCCTTTTTAGACTCGTTTATTTTACTGCTACCTTGGGCTATTTATAAAGCTTTTACGGGGGACTATATCTTTGCCATTGCCTTAGTTGTGCTGACAGTCATACTATTCTTAATCCGTCGCATGATTGAGCCGAAAATAATTGGTGATAAAATTGGCCTTTCCTCACTGTCCACTTTTATTGCTATGTTTATCGGTTTTAAAATATTTGGCTTTCTCGGAATTTTAATCGGCCCTTTACTCGTAGTCGTAGCGCTTTCTTTATTTAAACAATCTTCTATAAAAAATCTCCCACCTTCTCAAGAGTAAGGAGGGAGATTTTTTTGTGTTAAAATCCTAAAATCGCTTTAATAACAGAGGTTGTTTCACCTGGCTCAAATAGAATATATAGCAACATGTACACCATAACACCTGTGACTGCTACAAAGAACCAGATAATACTTGTAATGGGTCCAATTCGTTTGTGTAGTTTAATGTTTGTTTTTAGTCCTGAAATAATACTAACAAGCCCAAACACTGCTCCAGATGTTGCTAACGTAATGTGGAAAATTAAAAAGAATGTATAGTAAGGTTTTAAATCCTCACCACCACCGAAGGCTGTGTTACCGATAAAGACCGTACGTGAAGCATAGATGATAAAGAAGCAAAGTGCAGCAACACCGGCAGCTAACATAACCTTTTTATGTGCATCTACTTTTCCCTTTATAATTAAGCCCCAACCAATTGCTACAAGCACAGCACTTATGACGATAAATGATGTACTAATAGTAGGCAAAATTTGCAATTCCATTCACAAAACTCCTTATACAAAATAAATTTTACAACTGATGTTGATGTTCTCTTTCCCACTTTTGTTGGTGTGCTTTTAATGCATCGGCCGTAATTTTATCCGGGTCCTTTTGCTCAGAACGATACCATTTTGTAAAAATTGCACCGATTAATACACCAAAAATAAGCTCTTGCAGTATTTTCATTAGAACACCACCAAGTTGCTGATCAGCAGCAGGCTTCATATCCGTAAATAACTCTGGGCCAGATAATGACAAGCCAGATAAAGTTGAGGCTGGAACACATAGTTCCATTGCTTTTAACCAAGCTTCACCACTCGTATATGTTTCATACATAGCATTAGGCGCAAAAATAATTAGGGCACATGCAGGTGTAATTAACACTGCATTGGCAATTATATACGCTAATTTATGCAATGGTTTCATTTCAGCGCTATCTGGTATTTTTTGAATTAAAGGCCAGTACATGAACACAGCAGAAACAAATAATACAAAAGTATAAGTACCATGTAATGTTTCGTTTAATTTAATGTAGTCTAATACTGACGGTAAATGATAGATAGAAAATAGACCGATAAAAACAAATATCGCAACCACTGGTAATGTTAACACTTTAAATAAAGGTTTGACAACAGGTGCTTCTATTGCAACTTTCCATACCCACCATGGAATCCCTTTAATTAAGAAAATAGGCACAAGCAATAAAAGAATAGCCATTTGCACCATATGCATTGTAAACATTATATGGGCCATTACATCAATTGGCGATCCTTTAATAATATAAATCGTAATCATTGCCAATACAAAATAAATTGCTTCACCTTTTTTCAGTGGCTCACTTACTTTAAAATCTTTACGCCATTTCGTTGTCACTAAAAAATAGATTGCGGTAATAAAAACGAGAACCCCTATTAAATACGGGCTCCATAAAGCTTGGAAACCAAATATACTAAGTGGCATACAATACGCGCTCCTTTAACTTTTTCCAGCATACATTTGCACGCTAAAACGTTTTACTTATTTTGGATAACAAACTTCTACAAAATAAAGGTAAGTCTTTGTTGGATGTCACAAGTGCTATAAATGAGACCAGGATAGCAAAGACATAAAGAAAACTTCAGTACCCCTATTATAAAACGCTTACAGCTATACTGCAATGAACGAACGGTGAACAAATTACCAACACTTAACACTATTAGTAAAACGAAAAAAGCACGTCTCTGCCATTAGCAGAGAGCATGCTTTTTTTGGTGATTACCACCAAATAATTGTTAAAAATGCTAGGAAGAATGTAAATGCGATTAAAATCCCCATCCACATAAAGAATCCAATAACTCCACCGAAGTGCGTTTTTTTGTCTTCTAAGTGCATGAAAGCATAAAGTTGAAGAACAACTTGTACGCCCGCAAGCAAGAGAACAAACGGAGCTATGAAATATTTAGAAAAGCCAGCAGCAACTACAGCGAACGCGATAAACGTTAAGAAAATCATGATCGCAAAGTTGATTACTTGTTTACGCATATGAACGGCATTGTGATGACGATCATATTCGAATTGAGCTTGAGACTTAGCAACTACAGGTGTATCATGTGATGACATTATCCGATCACTCCCATCAAGTATACTACTGTAAAGATAAATACCCAAACAACGTCGATAAAGTGCCAGTATAGCGCAGCCACAAAGAACTTAGGCGCATTGTACAGATTCAGTCCACGTTTTGCATTACGGACAAGTAATGTTGTAATCCATACTAACCCTAAAGATACGTGGAAACCGTGCGTACCTACTAGCGTATAGAACGCAGTTGCGAATGCAGATTGGTTAAATGTGAAACCAAGGTGCACATAGTGTTGGAACTCGTAAATTTCTAAGGCAAGGAAGCCTAGACCTAAAAGTAATGTAATTGCTAACCAAGTTTGCATACCTTTGTAATTAAAATTACGCATATGGTAAATGGCATAAACTGAAGTTAGTGAAGATGTTAATAATAACATCGTCATTGCAAATGCTAATGGTAATTCAAATAAACTTTGTGTTGTGAACTCCATGCCAGCTGGCCCTTTGTTCTTCAATGCTAAGTAAGTAGCAAATAAACTTGCGAATAAGACAACTTCACAGGCAAGGAAAATCCAGAAACCAACGACTTTATTTTTACCTTCCATCGTTGCTTGTTCAGGATGATCTGGCCAAGTATGAGGAGTAAATTTAGTATTGATATCCATTATTTATTTCCCCCTTTGCCATAAAGTTGCTCTTCAATCTCAAGAATATCTTCTTTGTGTAAGTGGAAGCCGTGATCGTCCTTCACAGAACGAGCAATCATGGCACCAAATGTAATCAATAGACCAATAATTAACACGTAAATTGACCAAGGTTTATCTGCATCTGGATTGTAAAGTGCACCGAATGCAGCAATAAACATACCTACAGAAATAACGAATGGAATTGCAGAGTTGTTTGGCATATGAATATCACCTAATGGCTCAGCAAATGTCACTTCTTTATTACCTTCTTGCTTTTCAATCCACCATGGATCTAGACCACGAACAAGTGGTGTTTGACGGAAGTTATAGAACGGAATTGGTTGCGGAATTGACCATTCTAACGTACGACCATCGCCCCATGGGTCGCGACCTGCTGGTTTACCTTTGATAGACATTAAGCAGTTAATTACCATTAAGATAACCCCAACGCCCATCATCAATGCACCGATTGATGAAATATAGTTGAACTGATCCCAACCTTGACCTTCCATGTACGTAAATACGCGACGTGGCATCCCCATTAAACCTAAGAAATGTTGTACGAAGAATGTTAAATGGAATCCGATAAAGAATACCCAGAAAGTCAATTTACCAAGTGCTTCGTTTAACATGCGGTTGAAGAAAATTGGCCAGTAGAAGTGCGCTGAACCGAATAATGCAGTTACGATACCACCAACGATAACGTAGTGGAAGTGCGCAACGATAAAGTAAGAATCGTGTAATTGATAGTCAAGTGGAGCAGATGCTTGCATTACCCCAGTAACACCACCCGCAACGAATGACGGGATGAAACCAAGTGCATAAAGCATTGGTG
Organism: Lysinibacillus sp. NPDC097195; assembly: GCF_044762075.1. Classification (NCBI taxonomy): domain Bacteria; kingdom Bacillati; phylum Bacillota; class Bacilli; order Caryophanales; family Bacillaceae; genus Lysinibacillus; species Lysinibacillus sp. NPDC097195. The sequence continues at coordinate 2,416,950 of NZ_JBIWDP010000001.1, forward strand.
TTGTAACTTTAATAGATCCGCCCCAAATTGTTAAAATCCAGTTAAATACTTTCATACCTGTTGGAACGGCGATAGCCATTGTAGCAACAGCGAAGATTGCGTTCGCAGTTGGTCCAAGACCAGTTGTAAACATGTGGTGAGCCCAAACCATGAAGCCTAGGAAACCGATTAAAATTGTTGCGAATACCATTGAAGAGTATCCGAATAAGCGCTTACGAGAGAATGCTGGAATAATTTCCGAGAATAAACCGAAAGCAGGTAGTACTAAAATGTATACTTCTGGGTGTCCGAAGATCCAGAATAAGTGTTCCCAAATTACTGTATTACCACCCATTGTATGGTCGAAGAAGTTACCACCGAACATACGGTCAAATAACATCATCAATAAACCAATTGTTAATGGAGGGAATGCGAATAAAATTAACGCACTTGATACCAATGCAGTCCAAGTGAATAATGGCATACGCATAAATGTCATACCTGGAGCACGCATTGTAATAATCGTAACGATAAAGTTAAGACCTGAAATTAACGTCCCTGCCCCAGATATTTGTAACCCAAGCACATAGAAGTCAATACCATGTCCTGGAGAATATAAAGATAATGATGCATAAGATGTCCAGCCCGCATCAGGAGCGCCACCTAAAAAGAATGACAGGTGAAGGAATACTGCACCTAGGAAGAACAACCAGAACCCTAAAGAGTTAAGGAATGGGAATGCAACGTCACGTGCACCAATTTGTAATGGTACAAGCATGTTCATAAATGCGAATAGTAATGGAGTCGCAGCAAGGAATAACATTGTCGTTCCGTGCATCGTTAATAATTCATTGAAAAAACCAGCTGATACGAAATCGTTATTTGGCTTCATTAACTGAATACGTATTAATAACGCTTCAAAACCAGCGATAGCGAAGAACAATGTACCGGCTAATAAATACATTACAGCTAACTTTTTATGGTCAACCGTTGTAATGTAATCCCAGACAGCTGCTCCAAAGCCCTTTTTCTGTGTATATGAGCTCACAACTTTTACCTCCCTCAAAGTTTGTTACATAAACGAAAATTATTTCTCTACTGATAAGCTCATGATATATGTTGCAAGAGCTTGAATTTCTTCGTCAGTTAAATCGCCATAAATTGGTGCAGTACCATCAGGATTCATCATTAAGTTACCTGGTTTGAATTCACCTGGGTTTTTGATCCACGCTTTTAAGTTTTCTTCATTATGTTCTAAGAAGCCTGCAACACGGTTACGATCGCCGAAAGTTGCTAAGTTAGGACCTACTCCACCAGTACCACCTGCGCCAGATACAGCATGACAAGCTAAACAGCTGTTAGCAAATGTTGCTTCACCAAGATCAGTTGAATCTTTTGAAGCAGTTTGTCCTTCAGTTGCTTTCATGCTTGCTACCCAAGCGTCAAATGCCTCTGGGCTAACAGTTTTTACTTTAAAGTCCATAAGTGCGTGTGAAGGGCCACATAGCTCCGCACATTTACCATAGAATACGCCATCTTTAAGATCTGCTGATTCTTTATCGAATACTAAATAGAATTTGTTTAAGTTTTCTACGTTCGTATCCATTTTACCGCCAATCGCGGGAATCCAGAATGAGTGCTTTACATCAGCAGCTTTTAAGTTAAAGTAAACTTTTTGATCTGTTGGTACTACTAATTCTTGCGCTGTTACAATCCCTTGGTTTGGATATTCAAATTCCCACCAGTATAACTTTGCAGTTACGTTTACTGTCAGGGCCGTTTTGTTACCTTCTGCATCTACTTCATCCATTGCAGCAACATCTGCAAATTTATAAGTAGCCGTAACAACTGGTACAGCTAAGATTAATAATAAAATAATTGGAATTACTGTCCAAATTACTTCAAGTGTGTGACTTCCTTCTACTTGCTTAGGAATAACATTTTCGCCTACTTTTGAACGGCGGAATTTTAAGAATGCAAGTAAATAGATAACAGATACTATTACTACAACTAACGTCATAATTCCAGTAGCCAACAATAATAGGTTGAATTGTTCTTTACCTACTTGACCCGATGGTTTCAGTGCAGAAATATAATCTTCACCACAACCCGAAAGGAAAACCATCATCACTGCTAGAAGTGAAAAAAGACGCCACTTTTTAAGCCCTTTCATCATAGCTTAATTAAACCCCTCTTTCTTTGTTGTATTTTCATGTGTACCTAGGACATTGGTTCTGTCTATATGAATTCTTGGGAAAGAAAGAATTCCAAATTAGCTGAATATCGCAAATATTACGATAGCCACAAATAGTATGGTCATATGATTCAAGGAATAAATAAACATTCTATTTGCCCACTTCATATCATCTTTTGTGGTAAAGCCTTTTATAGCTAGTAATAACCAGCCTAAGTTCAAAGTAGTCGCAAGCACTAAAAATCCATTGCCAAGCTCAGGTAAAAGGAACGGTAACGGGAATAATAAAAGAATCCAGAAAAACATTGAGTACTTCGTTCGTTTAAAACCTTTTACTACTGGTAACATTGGGATATTAGCTGCACGATATTCTTCCGTACGTTTCATAGCTAACGCATAAAAATGCGGTGGTTGCCATGCAAACATAATGAGAAACAGGGCAAGTGCTCCTGGGCCAAGTGCAGGTTCAATCGCTGCAAAACCAATTACTGGTGGAATCGCCCCTGAAATACTTCCGACAATCGTGTTACTAACATGCTTCCTTTTTGACCACATTGAATACAGAACTACATAAGCGAATATTCCAACTAGTCCCCACATGCCGGCCGCAAATGATGCCGTAAATAACAAAATTTCACCTACAATTAAAAATGAGAGGGCAAGAGTCATTACAAATTTCGGCTTAAATCTTCCAGTGACTGTCGGTCTTGACTTTGTTCGTTTCATTATCGGATCAATATCACGATCAATGAAATTGTTCATTGCACCAGAGCCGCCAATAATTAGTGCCGCACCTAGCATGATACAAACGAGTACATCAAGCTCTTGTAAGAAATGTCTACCAGTAAACTGAATTGCCAGAAACATTCCTGTAAACGTTGTGACAAGATTCGAGTTAACGATTCCAATTTTTATTAGTGCTAAGAAATCTTTTACAACAGATGTCGTTTCTGGATCAGTATTTCTAGTAGCCGAAAACGTACGACCGTTTGACATGTTACCTCTCCTTTCATTTTTGTAAGCATATTCCGCTAACAATAACTATAGCGAAATTTGCGATTGATTTCTAGACGTTTAGTGAAATTTAGGTGAAGTTGTAAAATTTGCATTGTCTAGAAATATAATTAAAAAACAACATATCTATAGTAAAACATTTTCCAATTTGAATTGTGAAGGTTAAAGCACGAAATTATGAACAATTTGTGAAATGGAATGAACATCTAATACTCCCTACTCTTTACAAGTTGTAATTTAATTGTATTTTAGATATCATCTAGTAGCAGAAACATTACTTTCATGTAATATTGATAGATAAAGTAGGTGACTCGTTTTATGCAACACAACAGGTATATGAAATGGTTTGCTGTTGCCGCTACAGTGGGAATGCTCCTTATTTTACTTGGCGGGGCACTCGTTACAAAAACCGATAGTGGCTTGGGCTGTGGTCGAAATTGGCCAGATTGTAATGGTTCTCTTATTCCAAAAGAAATTACAACTGAAGTTCTAATTGAATTCTCCCATCGTCTAGTGTCAGGCATTGTCTCTATCTCCATTTTAGGCTTAACCATTTGGACATGGCGAAAACTTGGTCATATTCGTGAAGTGAAATTTTTAGGTTTTTTATCAATGTTTTTCTTAATAGCACAGGCGCTGATTGGAGCAGCTCAAGTGTTATGGGGGCAAGGAGACTTCATTCTAGCACTGCACTTTGGAATCTCACTTATTTCTTTTGCCGCCGTTCTTCTTCTTTCTATGATTGTATTTGAGGTTGATCGAAAGTTTGATGCTGATAACGTATTTATTGGGAAAAAGTTACGTTGGCATACAATTGCTGTCACAATTTATTCTTATTTAGTCGTTTATACAGGGGCACTTGTTCGACATACCGATTCTAGTCTAGTATGTCCAGACTGGCCATTTTGCTATAACGAAACGCCTTTTGCCCCACCAAATAATATGTACGAATGGGTACAAATGGGACATCGACTAGCAGCTATTATTATTTTTATTTGGATTACATACATAACTTGGCACGCTATAAAAGAATACAAGCAACAACGTGTTATTTATTATGGCTGGATTATCGCTTTCATCATAGTTATTCTACAAGTTTTAGCAGGTATGTTAGTAGTCCTTACTAAATTGAATCTGACAGTCGCATTATTACATTCATTGTTCATTTCAATGTTATTTGGTCTTCTTTGTTACATGATTATGCTCGTCGCACGTAGCAATTATAATGAAAAAAATAAGTAGTAACTTTAGAAAAGGATTCGGCGCTGTCGAATCTTTTTTCATTTCCTTTCAACGTTATTTACAAGCATGTACTTTATGATGAAAGAAATTTATACTATTTTTTTGACGAAAGAATGAAAGCTAACGATTGCAATTTTTTCAAGCCGACAATAGCTTAAAGCAACTAATATGAGTGTGGATAGTGGTAATTTATGAGGGTTAATCAGTGATTACAAAGTATTGATTTGCCATTTTGGCAATACATTTATCTATCTTTATTTTATATCAAAAAAGTCTATAGACAAAATAATTGATATTAGATATACGCTCAAAATTGTTTCTCAATAGCTAGAATGACCTAGTTTCTACTATTTTATAACGACTAAAAAAAAGAGAAAAAGTGTTAGATTGATTGCAGTCAATCTAACACTTTTTTGCTACGTCGTTATTATCTGCTACGGCGGTGGTGCTTCCCACAGGATTCACTGCCTTCGCAACATTCGTACTAATTTCTATCAATTACAAAAGGCTAGTTACGTTTCACCCATTTTGCATAGTAGAAATTAAACGCTACTTCTATAGTTTTATTCAATTTCAATTAATAAGTCACCTGTTGAAATCGCATCGCCCGCACTTGCGTATACCTCTTTTACGACACCATCTTTTGGTGCTTGTACCGTTGTTTCCATTTTCATAGCTTCTGTAATTAACAAGTGGTCACCACGTTTAACAGGACTGCCTTTCGAAACAACGACTTTTAACACAGTTCCTGGCATTGTTGCCCCGATTTGATTCGGATTGCTTGGGTCTGCCTTAAGTGCTATACTGCCATCTACTTCTACCGTCATATCTTGAATCACAAGCTCACGTGATTGACCGTTTAACTCGAAGTACATAACACGCGTACCATCGTGTTGTGGCTCACCAATCGATACAAGTTTAATAATTAACGTTTTACCTTTTTCTATTTCTACTTCAATCTCTTCCCCAAGCTTTAAGCCATACAAGAACGTTGGTGTATCTAACACAGAAATATTACCGAATGATGCTAATGTTTTAGCATACTCTTCAAACACTTTCGGGTACAGTGCATAAGCAAGTACATCCTTCTTCGTTACTGGACGTTGTAACTTATCTGCTAATACTTCCTCCAACTGCTCAAAGTTAACTGGCTCTAACAGTTCACCTGGACGAACTGTAATTGGCTCACGATCTTTCAACACTACTTTTTGAAGCGCTTCTGGGAAGCCACCATGTGGTTGTCCTAAATAACCTTGGAAAAATTCAATAACAGAATCTGGGAAGTCAATTGTTTGCCCACGAGTGATCACTGTTTCTTCATTTAATTCGTTTTGCACCATGAATAACGCCATATCGCCTACTACTTTCGATGATGGTGTTACTTTCACGATGTCTCCGAATAATAGATTTACACGTGAGTACATACGCTTCACTTCATCCCAACGATCTCCTAGACCAACAGCTTTTGCTTGTTGCTGTAAGTTACTGTATTGACCACCTGGCATCTCATGAACATAAATTTCAGAATGAGGGCTAATCATGCCACTTTCGAAATCTTTGTAGTATTTACGAACATCTTCCCAGTAATAGGAAAGCTTTTCAAGCGACTCAATATCAGCGCGAATCTCTCGTTTGCCGCCTTTCATTGCATAGTACAATGAGTTAGCACTTGGTTGAGACGTTAAGCCTGCCATTGCGCCGAGTGCTGTATCTAAAATATCTACCCCAGCTTCAATCGCTTTTGCATATAAGTAAATCCCGTTACCACTTGTATCATGCGTATGCAAGTGAATTGGTAGGTTTGTCGCCTCTTTTAACTCCGAAATTAAACGATATGCAGCTTCTGGCTTTAATAATCCAGCCATATCCTTAATCGCTAAAATATGGGCTCCTGACGCTTCTAAAGCCTTCGCCATATCTTTGTAATATTGCACGGAGTACTTCGCACGTCCATCATCTAAAATATCGCCAGTGTAGCAAATCGCTGCTTCTGCAATTTTGCCTGCATCTCTTGCTGCATCAATCGCTACTTCCATCCCTTTAATCCAGTTCAAGCTATCGAAAATACGGAAGACATCTATACCAGATGCAGCCGACTCGGCAATGAACGAACGAATTAAATTATCTGGATAGTTCGTATAACCAACAGCATTGGCACCACGCAACAACATTTGGAATAGAACATTAGGTATTTGCGCACGCAGCTTCGCTAAGCGCTCCCATGGATCTTCTTTTAAGAAGCGGTATGCTACATCAAATGTTGCTCCACCCCACATTTCGAGTGAGAAGAAATTATGCATCATACGTGCTGTTTCATCTGCAATTTGAATCATATCCTGAGAACGCACGCGTGTTGCTAGTAAAGATTGATGCGCATCGCGGAATGTTGTATCCGTTAATAATACATCTTGCTGTTGTAAAATCCATTTCACTAGCCCGTCTGCACCTTGTTCATCTAAAATTTGCTTTGTACCAGACAGTGGCTGCCCATTTAAGTCCACAAGAGGCTTAATTGGCTGAGTGAAAATCGGCTTGGCCTTATTTTCCACCCCTGGGAAACCATTTAACGTTACATTACCAATATAGCTTAATAGTTTTGTTCCGCGGTCTTGGCGAACCGGGAAGTTAAATAGTTCAGGCGTTGTATCGATAAAACTCGTATCAAATGTGCCTGCTAAAAATTTTTCATGCGTTACGACATTATTTAAAAATGGGATATTTGTTTTTACCCCGCGAATACGGAATTCTTTTAAGTTACGATCCATTTTCGCTGCGGCTTCTTTAAACGTCATGCCTGAAGTTGAAATTTTTACAAGCAATGAATCGTAATACGGTGTTACTACAGCGCCTTGGAAGCCATTACCTGCATCTAAACGAACGCCAAAGCCACCACTTGAGCGATAGACCATAAGTTTTCCTGTATCTGGCATAAAGTCATTTGCAGGGTCCTCTGTTGTGACACGAGATTGAATAGCATAACCAATCATCGGAATGTCCGCTTGCTGTGGAATATGAATTTCTTCGCTATGCAAGCCATAGCCCGCAGCTACTTTAATTTGAGCATGTACAATATCGATGCCGGTAATCATTTCTGTAATAGTATGTTCTACTTGTATACGAGGGTTTACCTCGATGAAATAGAAGTCATCACCTGCAACTAAAAATTCTACTGTCCCTGCATTTATGTACGAGACATTTTTCATTAATTGCACTGCTGCATCACAAATTCTATTTCTCAAATCATTTGAAATCGAATTGGATGGTGCAATCTCTACAACTTTTTGATGTCGGCGTTGAATAGAGCAATCACGCTCATATAAATGCACGATATTACCCATTTTATCGCCAATAATTTGAACTTCGATGTGCTTTGGTTGAAGAATACACTTTTCTACATAAACTTCATCTGAACCGAAGGCTGCCTTTGCCTCTGATTTAGCACGTTCATATGCAGACGCAACTTCTTCTTTCGTTTGCACTACGCGCATGCCGCGTCCACCGCCACCTAAAGAAGCTTTAATCATAAGCGGGTATCCATATTGTTCACCGAAAGCTTGTACTTCTTCTACAGAAGCAACAGGTCCATCTGTACCTGGAATGACTGGAATATTTGCGTTAATGGCCTGTTCACGCGCTTTTACTTTATCACCAAACATATCTAAATGCTGTGAAGTCGGACCGATAAATAGAATGCCCTCTTCCTCACAACGACGTGCAAAATCCACGTTTTCTGATAAAAAACCATACCCTGGATGAATCGCATCAACGCCTGCATCCTTAGCGATTGCAATGATGCCCTCAATATCTAAGTACGCATCGATGGGCTTCTTACCTGCCCCTACTAAATAAGCTTCATCTGCTTTAAAGCGATGAAATGCCCCACTGTCTTCACGTGAATAAATAGCGACAGTCTGAATGTTGAGTTCCGTACATGCACGGAAAATTCGAATTGCAATTTCTCCCCGATTGGCTACAAGGATTTTGTTGATTGATTCCATAGGTATCCCCCTTATGTTTGTGATTTACTTCTTTCTACCTTATCGAACATGGAAACATTAACTAATATTCCCATAGCTAAAGATAGCAAAATTATAGATGTCCCGCCATAACTAATGAAAGGCAGCGTGACACCGGTTAACGGGATTAACCCGGTTGCACCCCCAAGATTGATAAACGATTGCCAGCCTATCCAGCTCGCAATACCTGCTGCTATCATACGCGCTAGTGGATCTTTTGTTCGCAATGCGATAGAAAAACCTTTATATACAATAAATCCTAAACCGCCTAAGACGATAAGAACTCCCCAAATACCGAGCTCCTCCATAACAATCGCCATAATAAAATCGGTTTGCGGTTCAGGTAAATATCCTAATTTTTGAATCGATTGACCGAGTCCTCTTCCTTCTAATCCACCGCCGCCAATGGCATAATAACTATTGACCACTTGGTGTCCTACACCGTCCTCATAATCAAACGGATTAAAATAAGATTCGATACGACCTTTACGGTTCCCTTTTAAAAGTTCACCTTTAAATAGCCAAAGCATGCCGAGAATGGCTACACCAAATGCTCCTAACACGCCAAAAAACTTCCAAAACGTTTTAAAAGGTATACCACTAGCCGCTACAACGGATACTGCAATACCACATAAAATAATTACTGCCCCTAAATCTGTTTCAAAGGCCACGCCAGCTACAACAAGAATCCATAGAAATATCGGATAAAAAATTTCAGTAGGCTGTAACTTTTCAAATGTATATTTTTGAGATTTACGATAGAATGCTGCAGCAAAATATAAAATTATAAATAGTTTCGCATATTCAGAAGGCTGGAAATTCCCGAATCCCGGTACATGAATCCAACTTTGAGAACCTACATCGTCTGCACCATTTCCGGCTACTTTTACCCACGTAAAGAGCACAATTAACACAATTGTCAGTAAAAGCATAATATTCTTATTTGCATAATGCTTATAAGGGAAAAATGCTGCTGCCAAAAATGCTAAAGACGCAACCGCTAAGTTAATTAGCTGTTTTCGGTAAAAATAGTCTGCAGCTTGTTCTTTTTGTACGATTGCGACCATTATACTTGAACTATAAATCATCACTAATCCAAATATACTTAACAACAAAACAGTGAAAAATAATGGGTAATCAAAATTTTGAGCATAGCGTTTTAAATATTGTTTCATTGGAAAACCTCGTTCTAGTAAAAAAACTCAAATCGCAAGCAGCGTTTGAGTTTTTTTTTTTTATTTGTCTGTATACGCGTCATGTAGTACAGATAATTCTTTCTCGAGTGAATCGAGAATAGCTTTGCCTTTATCGCGTTCAATAAGTCCAAGCTTCACAGCAAAGTCAATTTCACGTGAAAGGCCGAACATTTGTGTATCTAATACTTCTTCATATAAAGGGCATTGTGGCATCGTTAAATGATCCATCTGTACTCGAATGAGGCGAGCAATTTTATCTGCATCAGCTACTAAAAGCTCCAAAGCCTTCTCTTGAAAGGAAGTTTGTGATTTCGTATCCATGAGGACGCCCCCATTATCTGATATTTCTTCGATTCTATCTTAATAAAGTTTATCTTTTAGTCGATAAAAATGCAAGTGTCTTCGTTGGAAAATAAAGAATCCAAATTATATTTCTTTATTATCTCCTTACATTAGCGTTATACTAATTCATGGATATACAAGATTTGAGGAGGATTTCTATTATGGAAACAATTATTCCTATTAAGGGTGCAGTTTCGTATCAACTTACATTAGATCCAACTGTATGGATTTTCGACGATCGTAAATTAGATTTAAATACGTACTTCCAAGCAAGAGAAGTAGAGGAAGATGCGGATACAAAATATATGCGTGAGGTTGGTGCACACTGGTCTCGTGAGATAATGGAAGGTGCTACTTTTCCGCCAACTTTAAAATCAGAACGAAAATTCGATCGTAAAGGGATGGAAACAGGCACTTTTGGTATTGAATTAAGTCACTTCTTGAAAAATGCAGAAGTTAAACCCGAGGCGACAAAAATCGTTATTGAATGTAAAGATGGAGAAGAACATGACTTTTCACTTGAAGAAGCACAAACACTCATCTTTAAATATAGTCAAGATGGCAAACCGTTAACAGATGATGGACCTGTTCACATACTGTTTGGTGACGGCTCAAATGTAGACAACCCTATCAAAAATGTGTTAGCCATTCGTGCAGAATAGGGAGGGAATGCGATGCGCGTAAAATGTGTCATTTGCGATACGATTAACCAGTTAGATGATGATTTACCGTTAGCAAAAAAATTACGGAATCGACCGATTCATACGTATATGTGCGACATCTGCCATGATCGCATTAAAGATAATACAGTGGCACGAATTGAAACGGGCAATTTCCGTTTTTATCGCACATCCCCACAAATGGATAAAGAATTTTAACATCAGTGCCAGGCACTCATACAATTCTGACAATTCTACAGGTACCTCTACGTCAATGCACGCAATGTAAGTCGCAATAGACGGCTTGACAGCGACGGTTGCGGCTTACGCTGAGCCCGCTGAAAGCGCTCTCCTGTAGCAGCAAGCAACACAACAAAACGCAAAACCTTACTAAAACAGGTTTTGCGTTTTTAGTGTCAGCTATGGGCTTATCCACTTTCGATACATTTTATCTTTTTCCTCTTTTGAAGGTTGGAAAATAAAATTTCTCTGTCAGTATGCTCAGTTGATTGGAGCGGAAGGCGGGCGACTCCTGCGGGAACGCACAATACGTAAGACGCAACAATCCGCGCGCTAGCGAGGGTTGCGGCTTACGATGTGCCCGCGGAAAGCGCACGCCTGGAGTGGAAATCAACAGCTCAAAACGCAAAACCTTACTAAAACAGGTTTTGCGTTTTTTAATTAACCATTATTTTTAATAATCACTTTTTCAATCAATTCGACAACTTGATACATAATTGTCGCAAAAAAAGCGATAATGAGCAGTGACATTAACACAAGATTAAAGTTAAATACTTGGAAGCCGTAAATAATTAAATAGCCAAGTCCCTTTGAAGCTACTAAAAATTCGCCGACAATAACCCCTACCCATGATAAACCCACATTCACTTTCAGCGTCGAAATAATAGTGGGAAAAGAGGCAGGCAAAATCACTTCTTTGAACGTTTGCCAACGTGTCGCACCAAAAGTTTGCAACACTTTACTATAATTCGGGTCGACACCTTTAAATGCGGTGTAAACGACAATCGTTGTAATAATGATTGAAATGAGCGCACCCATTGCAATAATTGAAAAATACCCTGGTCCTAGCGCGACAATTAATATCGGTCCTAGCGCAACTTTAGGCATAGCATTCAAAATGACTAAATAGGGATCCAATATTTTGGATAACATTGGAGACCACCATAAGACCGTGGCAATTAAAGTCCCTAATAATGTACCCGCAATAAAACCGATAATCGTCTCCATTAACGTTACACCAACATGTAACGTTAGCGAACCATCACTTACTTTTTCAATAAACGTCTGCCATACATGTGTTGGTGAGCTAAAAATTAACCGATCAATCCATTCAAGCCTCGATAATAACTCCCAACCTCCAAAAAAGACAATTAAAATAATAATTTGATATAAACGAACAAACCGCTTTTCCTTTTTGAGCATTTGTTGATATTGTTTAAATAATGTATTATCCAAGGCTCTCCAGCTCCTTCCAAATCGTTTGGAATACTTCTGAATACGCTGGATGTTGCCTTACATCGAACGGTGACAATTGTTGTAACGCAGCAGGTATGTCAAACACTTTGTGCAACCTACCTGGATTGGCTGAGAAAAGAAAGACACGTTCACTCATTGCAATCGCCTCACCAATATCATGCGTAACAAGAATTGCCGTTTTTTGATAGGCATTTAATGTTTCGACAACTAAGTCCTCTAACTTTAATTTCGATTGATAATCAAGTGCAGAGAACGGTTCATCTAACAATAAAATTTTCGGATTCACCGCTAATGTTCTTGCGAGCGCAACACGTTGACGCATTCCTCCTGACAACTCTCTCGGATAATAACTGCCGACATGCGGCAGCCCAACTTCTTGCAAAAGCGCATTAGCAGTCACTTTATGCGTCTTCTGATCGCGCTGCATTATTTTCAAACCAATGGTGACATTGTCCTCAATCGTTTTCCATGGAAATAAATAATCTTGTTGGAGCATATAGCCAATAAGTGCTTGATTGTGTGGTGCAATAATTTCCCCATCAATAAACACTTTGCCTTCAGTTGCAGGAAACAATCCAGCAATAATAGATAATAGCGTTGTTTTCCCACAACCACTTGGCCCTATAAAGGACACAAACTCGCCTTCGCGAATATTCAGGTTAATATCACGTAAAACTTCCTTGGCCTGCGTACTAGAAAAATAACTATGGTGAATATGTTCTAGTTTTAAAAAATCCATTTACTCCGCAGCCTTTTTTGCAAATTTCGTATTCACAAGGTCTTCATATTTTACTCGTTGAGGAAGTTCACCTGCTTCCTCCATAATCGTTTGTAAGTTATCCCACTCCGTTTCATCCAAAATTGGATCTGTCGCATAGGAACCTTGTGATTTATAGCGCTCTACTACTGTTTCAATTAAAGCTACATCGACATTTTCAAAATAAGGCTGAATAATTTTTGCCACTTCTGCTGCACTTTTTTCTTGGACAAAATCTTGTGCTTTTTTCAGTGCATTTGTAAAACCTTGCACTGTTTTTGCATCATCCTTTAAATAACTACTTTTTGCCATAAAGGATGTATACGGTAAATGACCGGATTCTGTGCCAAATGACGCAACAATATAACCCTTACCTTCTTTTTCGAATACACTAGCTGTCGGTTCAAACAACTGTACATAATCCCCAGTGCCAGAGGCAAAAGCTGTGGCGATATTTGCAAAGTCAATATTTTGAATAAGCGTTAAATCTTTCGTAGGATCAATGCCATGCTTTTTCAAGACAAATTCGCCAGCCATTTGTGGCATACCACCTTTACGTTGCCCTAAAAATGTTGAGCCTTTTAAATCCTCCCACGAAAAATCGTCCATTTGTTCACGTGCTACTAAAAATGTGCCATCTGTCTGTGTTAATTGTGCAAAATTTTGAATTGGATCATTTGCACCTTGAGCTGTGACATAAATGGATGTCTCAGACCCGACCAAAGCAATATCGATGCCGTCTGATAGTAGTGCCGTCATCGTCTTATCGCCTCCCGCAATCGTTTGTAGCTCAACAGAAAGCCCTTCATCTTCAAAAAATCCTTTTTCAAGCGCTACATATTGCGGAGCATAGAAAATCGAGCGCGTTACTTCTCCGACCTTTACTTTTTCTAGATCCGCTTTATTACACGCTGCCAACGAAAGGAGCAACAAAGCAATTGCACTAAATAATAAACCTTTTTTAAGCCAACGCATTCCATTTCCTCCTTGATTAATAAATAGCCTATCGTGACTAACTTATTCACCTGCAAGGATTTCGGTGCGTATCATAGTAAATAAAAACTTATTGGAAAATAAATCCCTATTCAGACCGAAAAGCACTATCATTCAAAACAAAAACAGCCTTAGCAACTAAATGCTAAGACTGTTTTTATGGAAAGGAGCCAAGCTACTATTATTGATTGGCAGCTTGTTGCTCTTCTCTTTTTTCTCGCCACATACGTGTTTTGTATACAATCAAAATTAACGCCGCTACGATGAGGCCTTCAACCATAGGTAGGAATAACGCGAAAAATGTCAACATAATACATCCCAAAAATAGGAACACATAAATGACAATATTTTGAGATAGCTTTAGCTTTTTTGCAAAGCCTAATTTATAGACGATTGCAGAAAGTACAAAGACAAGAAGGAATACAACATAGCCTGCAACTTCATAGCTCGGTAAATTTTCATATAAAAATCTCGTTATACCGGCCATTTTTTCATAAACCTTCGTTGTTTCCTCTGCATTTGTAGGTGCAGCAACTTGAATAACATTTAGTTCACCCAATAAAGCGGACTTTATATCCAAGACTCCTCTTCCTTTCATTTCAGCGGAAAATTATTGTTCAGCGTTTTTTAATTTTTTCGCTGCTTTCTCACGTTCGTTTTTATCTAGAATTTTTTTACGAAGGCGAATTGATTCTGGTGTGATTTCTAAGTACTCATCATCACCTAAATACTCAAGCGCTTCTTCTAAAGATAAAATACGTGGTTTTTTAATAACATTCGTTTGGTCTTTATTTGCTGAACGGATGTTTGTTTTTTGTTTCATTTTCGTAATATTTACAGTGATATCAGCGTCGCGGTTATTTTCCCCAACAATCATACCTTCGTAAATTTCTGTACCTGGCTCCAAGAACAGTGTACCACGGTCTTCGATTTGCATCATACCATAAGTTGTTGCTTTACCAGTTTCCATTGAAACAAGTACACCTTGGTGACGACCACCAATTTTTCCTGGTAATAATGGTTGGTAGCAATCGAATGTATGGTTGATAATACCGAAACCTTTTGTCATCGACATGAATTCAGTTGTATAACCGATTAAACCACGAGCTGGTACTAAGAACGTTAAACGAACTTGACCACTGCCGTTGTTTACCATATCAAGCATCTCACCTTTACGTGTACCGATAGATTCAATAATAGAACCTACATTTTCTTCTGGTACATCGATTTGCACGCGTTCGAATGGCTCACATTTAACACCATCGATTTCACGCACGATTACTTGTGGTTTTGACACTTGTAATTCGAATCCTTCACGACGCATGTTTTCAATCAAGATCGATAAGTGAAGCTCACCACGACCTGAAACTGTCCATGCATCTGGAGAATCAGTATCTTCAACACGTAAAGATACGTCTGTTTGTAATTGAGCACGTAAACGCTCTTCTACTTTACGAGAAGTAACCCATTTCCCTTCACGACCTGCAAATGGAGAATTGTTTACTAAGAAAGTCATTTGTAAAGTTGGCTCATCGATACGTAATGGCGTAAGCGCTTCTTGGTGTTCAACTGGGCAAACTGTTTCCCCTACGTTGATATCTTCCATACCAGAAACGGCGATTAAGTCACCAGCTTTTGCTGTCTCAACTTCTTCACGTTTTAAACCGAAGAAACCAAAGATTTTTGTTACACGGAAGTTTTTCACTGTACCGTCTAATTTCATCAGCGCAACTTGTTGACCTACAGAAATTGTTCCGCGGAATACACGGCCAATACCGATACGTCCTACGAAGTCATTATAGTCAAGTAATGCTACTTGGAATTGTAAAGGTTCAGCTGAGTTATCAACTGGTGCTGGGATAGACTCAATAATTTTTTCAAATAGACATTTCATATCTTCTTCTTGTTTAGCTGGGTCAGCGTCTAAAGAAGCTGTACCATTTACACCAGAAGCATATACTACTGGGAAGTCTAATTGATCGTCATCTGCACCTAGCTCGATGAATAATTCAAGAACTTCATCTACTACTTCAAGTGGACGAGCTGAATCTTTGTCCACTTTGTTAACGACAACGATTGGTGTTAAGCGTTGTTCTAATGCTTTTTTAAGTACGAAACGCGTTTGTGGCATACAACCCTCATACGCATCGACAACTAGTAAAACGCCATCTACCATTTTTAAAATACGTTCTACCTCACCACCGAAGTCGGCGTGTCCAGGCGTATCAAGGATGTTGATACGAGTTCCTTCATAGTTTACTGCTGTATTTTTAGCTAAAATCGTAATACCACGTTCACGTTCAATATCATTAGAGTCCATTGCACGTTCTTCAACACGTTCGTTTGAACGGAATGTACCTGATTGTTTTAATAATTGGTCGACTAAAGTAGTTTTACCATGGTCAACGTGGGCAATAATTGCGATATTGCGAAGATCTTGACGTAAGTTTGTCATTATTCCACTCCATATTCTTTTTTCGAATGTTTAACTGTGATATTATAGCACAAGAAGGATGTAAATGTCCTTATTAGAATTTCTATCATTCTAAAAAAATATTTCCAACCACTAATTTATTATACTATAGGGGGCTCCGCTATGAATCGTGGAAAATTCGTAATGGCCATTTATGCACTAGCAGCTGTGCTAGCTATGTGTTCTATCGGGTATTCAGTAGCAGCAAGTAATATATTTGGAGTAGTAGCAGGCATTGTCGCAACTTGTGTCATTTTTATGACAGCCTTTAAAATGAAGCGTAAATTACGCGAACAAGGGTTGCTTTAATGTTAGGTTTTACTTTTTAACAATATTTATGTGTCCTAAACGACACAATAACTCACAAGGAGCTGACCAATTAATGGTCAGCTCCTTCTCTATACTTTATTCATTATTTAAATTTATAGACAACCATTCTTTGCATAACAAATGATGATCGTATTTTTCTTTATTGCTCTTTTGCGAGGTAATCTAAAGTGGCTTGACCTAAAACATTTGCAGCAATGCGCAATGAGCGTTCATCGATATCGAATTTTGGATGATGGTGTGGATAAACTTCTTGCCACGCTGGATTTTTGGCCCCTGTAAAGAAAAATGACCCAGGAATTTCCTCTAAATAGTAAGCAAAATCCTCACCACCCATATTTGGATCGACAAATTCAACGGCTGTCACATCCGTTACTTTCCTTGCAGATGCCATGACATGCTCTGTTTCTGCTGCATGGTTCACGACTGGTGGGTAGCCACGACGAAACTCATATTCATAATCTGCCTTTGTTAAATAACAAGTTGCCTTTAAAAGCTCCTCAATTTCACGTTCTAATAAATCGCGCTCCTCATCATGGAAAGTACGAACAGTACCTTTCATATAGACTTGGTCAGCAATAACATTAAAAGGATTTAATGCCTCAATATGACCAACAGATACAACGGCTGGACGTAAAGGATTAATACGACGTGCTACAAGCTGTTGAAGATTCGTAATAAACTGCGCTGCAAGCAAGATTGAATCCTTTGTATCGCTCGGATTTGAGCCATGACCACCTTTTCCTTTGATTTTAATGTAGATGGCATCAGCTGCAGCCATCAATGGTCCGATGGCTGTCTGCACTTTCCCGAGTTCAATTGGTGCCCATAAATGTGTACCAAAAATAACATCCACACCTTCAAGACAGCCATCAGCAATCATTGCTTGCGCTCCACCTGGTGCAAGCTCCTCAGCATGTTGATGAATAAAGACAATCGTCCCAGCTAAGTCGTCCTTCATTTGATTTAATGCCTTCGCTAAAATTAATAAGGAAGCTGTATGTCCATCATGTCCACAAGCATGCATGCGCCCTTTAATTTTTGATTGGAAAGGTAAACCTGTCTCTTCTGTAATAGCTAGCGCATCGAAATCTGCACGTAATGCCACCGTTTTGCCTGGCTTGCCTCCTACTAACTTCGCCACAACACCATTGCCACCAACACCTTCACGTACTTCATGTCCTAAAGCCCGATGAAATGCCGCAATCGTTTTCGGTGTTTCAACTTCTTCAAAGGAAAGTTCAGGATTTTCATGGAAATGGCGACGAAGCTGAATCATTTCCTCTTCATATTGCTTTAGTAAATTGACTAATTGCTCTTGCTGTAAAACTGTCATCGATTAACACTCCTTATTTTAAGTATATATAATCTCCAGGTCCTAGTGGTAAACCAAGCAAGAACCAAATGGCAAACAGTATAATCCAACCGATTGCAAAGAACACAGAAAACGGTAGTAAAGCTGAAATCAATGTACCAATACCGATATTTTTATCATAGCGCTTGGCAAACGATAGTAAAATAGCGAAATACGCTAGCATCGGTGTAATTGGATTTGTAATGGAATCCCCTACGCGATAGGCCATTTGAGTAACAGCTGGAGAATAGCCTAAGTAATAGAACATCGGTACAAAAATGGGCGCTAGTAATGCCCATTTTGCAGAAGCACTAGCGATTAATAAGTTAACGAACGCACAAATTAACACAAATCCAATCATCATTGGTAAACCAGTAAAGTTTAACGCTTGTAGAAGTTCAGCCCCTTTAATGGCTAAAATGGAACCGATATTGCTCCAGTTAAAAAAGGCAATCATTTGGGAAGCAGCAAATGCTAAGACGATAAATGGTGCCATATCCGCAATGGATTTAAAAATTTTCTCGGCAACGTCCTTGTCATTTTTCACTTCTTTTGCCGCAAGACCATAGGCAAGACCAGGTAAAAGGAAGAAAAATAACATAATCGGCACAATACCTGACATAAATGGTGAATTTAAAAAGCCACCTGTTTCAGGATCGCGTAAAAGACCATTAGACGGAATGACCGTAATTGCAATAATGACAATATAAACAACTGTCACAAGACCTGCCCAGCGTAAACCACGTTTTTCTAATGCTGTTAGGGGCTCTAACTTTTCAACAGTGCCTTCAAATTTACCAAAGCGAGGCTCTGTAAACTTTTTCGCAACCCACGTACCAATGACGATTAATAAAAATGTCGAAGCAATTAAGAAATAATAGTTCATTGTTGCACGGCCAGTATAGGCTGGGTCTGCAATATGTGCTGCCGATTCGGTAATTCCTAATAACAATACATCAAGTGAACTAATTAAAATATTGGCACTAAAGCCTCCAGCTACGGCTGCATATGTAATAATTAAACCGGCTAGTGGATTGCGGCCTATACTCATAAAAATCATTGCTGCAATTGGCGGTAAAATAATAAATGCGGCATCAGCAGCTAGATTTCCGACTAACCCTGTGAAAATAATAAATGGCACAATCAATTTTTCAGGAGCTGACATTACAAGCTTTTTCATAACGGCAGAAATAAGTCCTGTTTGCTCGGCTAAACCAATACCAATCATCGTTACAATAACTAATCCTAACGGAGCAAAGCCTGTAAATGTCGATACCATTTGCGTTACTATTAAGATAAGACCTTCTTGACTCAACAGATTTTTTACTTGAATAACATTTTCAGTACCAGGTTGAACTGCTGAAATGCCAAAGACTGATAATATCCATGATAAAACGAGCACTATACCTGCTAAAATAATAAATAAGGTAATTGGGTCTGGTAATTTATTGCCTGCCCTTTCAATGCTATCTAGCATTTTATCAATCCAAGATCTTTTCATAGGTTCAGATTTTTGTTGCATAAACCCCTCTCCTTCTCTGTTTTATTTGACTTGTGCTAAGCGATTGAAAAACCTATTTTAAGACGCTGATAGCATATGTCCTTAATACAAAGAAATCATATTTTTAGAATATTTTCAATATTTAATTTAAAATTAAGGAGATTAAGCTATGTATAAAATTAATGTTTTTACCGCTAAACTATCCCTCTCATGGGTCCAGCAACTTGAAAAAATAAAACCTGTATTTTGCGACTTTCAATACCATCCCTACACGGATTTCGAGCATTTAAATTCATTGTTAACACAACATTTAGTTGCAGGAGATGGTGCACTTTTTAGCGGTCAAATTCCCTATTTTTTTGCGCAAAAATATTTTTCAAATATAGCTATACCTATGCTCTATTTTGATATTTCAGAACGTGACTTTTACCGTGTCTTAACAGAGTTATTTTATGATAATAAAATAGCGATGAATCGAATCGCTATTGATTTTTGTTATGAGGAAAACGACTACCTTGGTATTCATGAATGGTCCATAGGAAAACAACCTTATCTGTTTAGTCAAACAATGAATGAATTCGCAAGCCATGATATTGTCGATAAAGCTGCTAACTGGCATATACAGTTACATCGCAACAAAAAAATAGATTTAAGCTTTACACGTATTGCAGAGTTGCGAGAGCGTTTAGCACAGCAAAATATACCGTTTATTGCATTTCATCCTTCACTCCATGCCTTGCAATTAACATTAGACCAGCTCGTGAATCAGCTACAGTTACGTCAACTGGAGCAAAATAAAGTAGTCGTTGTACATATATTAATTCCAATCGATAAATCCAATATCGATGAATTAGAGTATCGGCAAATCGCTTTATATAAAGCCATTTTAGATTTTAAGCAACTGTATGCCAGCACCTTTATCGTGCACCGTGAAGCATCTTATATCGCCATTATTACTACCTATCAGCAATTTTTAATCACAACAAATGATTATTCTCATTGTCAACTAGTCGACTTCTTAGATGAGAAATTACCATTTCCAGTTAAAATAGGTTGGGGTATTGGAAACTCTCTAACTGAAAGTCAGGAATTTGCAAAAAAGGCTTCTACTCTGTGTTCTTCAAAGGAAACCCAAGGCTATATTATCGATCATGCTAAAGAAATTGGTCCATTACTGTATGGGGCCTTATTACAGTTTGACAACGACAAACAGCAGCACTTAAAAAAATTAAGCGCTGCACATGATATCCCGTTATTGCAGTTACAAAAAATGGAGGCTGTAATGGAAAGACTAGCAACAACTATTGTTAATGGTGAACTGTTAAGCTCACATTTAGGTATTACTGTTCGCTCGGCCAACCGCATATTAAAACAGCTCTATGAAAAGAATTTAGCGATTGAATTACCTAGCGTGACGTCCACGACTCGGGGACGTCCAAAAAAATATTATCAACTCCAGCTCTATTAGCAGCAAAAAAACTGTTTAGGCACTAAACATTCCTAAACAGTTTTTTTATGTAAAAGCTATAAATCATAGGGCACAATATATTTTTCTAATAGTTCTTGATGAATTGAAGGATTGGCAATGATAAAAGCATCTTGATGTAATAAGTCTACATTTGCACCGTGTAAATTCGATGTAATGGCACCAACTTCTTGCGCAATAATTGTGCCCCCAGCAATGTCCCATGGGGAAAGTCGCATCGACACGTAAGCATCTAGTTTACCGCTGACAACAAAGGCTATCTCCATTGCAGCAGAGCCATAAGAGCGTGTACCTCGCACCTTACGAACTAAATCAATTACTTTTTCATGATGAATATGTCGATTAGGTGCAACCCAGTGGGCATTAATACCAATAACAGACTCTTCAATTTTTACAGGTTGCAACTTGCGAAGCGGAGACGCATTATACCATGCCCCTTCCCCTGCAACTGCATTGAAGAGGTCTTCACGCATGACATCGTATATGTAACCAAGTTTCCCTATGCCATCAATAAATATCCCGATTGAAATCATAAAATGTCGATGTTGCTTAACAAAATTCATCGTCCCATCAATTGGATCGATAATCCATACAATACCATCCAATGATTCGACTTTTTCCCCCATTCCCTCTTCACCTAAAATTTGATGAGTAGGGTCAAAAGATTTAATTTTTTCGATAAAAAATAATTCTGTTTCGCGGTCTATATTTGTCACAAGGTCATTCGCATTCGATTTTGTTTCAATGACTAAATTATACGAAAAAGCATCACGAATACGTTTTCCCGCTTCAACTATAATCGTTTGCGCAAATTGATCGATTTGCTTTAAATCCATAAAAACCCACCCTTCGAATATAGAAAACATTAAGCCTAGTTTTCACGCGCTTTTTGTTTGCCCTTGGCTTAAAGACAAAGTACTGTACTACGTATTTTAAAAAATATCCTGTTCCAAGTCATCAAAAGTAGCCTATCTTTATCCGAAAATGAAAGCGATAGCACATTACTATAGTACACCTTTAAGACCGCTGGATGTGTAGCGTTATACCTAAATAAGAAAAACAATATTTTCTATTATGGTTTATTGTCTATTTTACCCTTTATAACAACAAAAATCACCTGCTGTTGGAATATTCAGCAAGTGATTTTCATATGGGGGTTAATTTTTTTTTACGCATAGGCGTGCAAACTTTCCAGCTCCATCTGTATTTCTGCTAGTCGCTTTTTACTTTTTGTAATTTCACCCTCATCTTTGTCATTCATTGCCGCAAATAACGAGGCTAATTCATAATCTAATTCTAATTGTAAAATGCGTTCATATTGCTTTTCAATGTCAACTTTACGTATAATTTTTACGACTTGTTTCATAAAAGTCACTTCCCTTTTTTATTTTTTTACAAAACCTAATAAAATTCGATAAAGTTCTTGTTATAAGATTTTTTCCCATTTTTTTAATAAAATAAACCTTATAATCGAAAGGAGTTTTTACCAATGCCTACTCTAAAATGGACTAATAAAGATTTTAATGTATTTCAAATAAATGGTTTAGAACAACGAATGGATGCCTTAAATTCCTGTGTACGACCAAAATTCCATAAACTTGGAGAAGATTTCTCCGCATTCTTTTCCAGCCATCTTGGAGAAGAATTTTACCCCCATGTTGCCAAACACGCCCGCAGAACGGTGAATCCACCAAGTGACAGTTGGGTTGCTTTTGCTCCTTATAAAAGAGGCTATAAAGCATTGCCTCACTTTCAGATTGGTCTTTGGAGCACACATTTATTCATCGTCTTTGCTATTATTTACGAAGCACCGCAAAAAAATTTAATGGCACAGCGTTTACTTGACAACAAAACCTTGCTACAACAGCTACCGAACGATTTTATTGTTTCTGGAGATCATATGTCACCAGAGGCAATTTCCATGGAAGATGCGAAAGAAGAGAAGTTAGAAGAATTGCTTATACGTTTGCGTGATGTGAAAAAAGGGGAGTTTTTAGTTGGTCGCCATATTCCACGGGAAGATGCAGTGAAGATGTCTGTTAAGGAATTCCAACAATTAACGGAAGAAACATTCCAAACATTATTTCCTATTTATAAAATTATTCAAGGAAAATAACTTAGGCGTATGATTACGTAAAATGTGGAATACTACTGTTACAAGAACACCTATGTCAATGCATGTGGTGAGACCGGAATTTTATAAGGTTTTTCAAATATTGCACGAGTTTTTATTAAGATCTGTATAGTTTTTAGAAAGGTACTTATAATCAATCGGCACTTTTTTCAATCGCCAAGCATTTGGACAAACTGTTCACACTTATATTCATGAACATTCTGTTACAAAAATGATATTGCTGTAGTTTATGCAAATAATGTTGAAATAACACTATACTTTTGCCGGTGATTGGCTAAATAAATTTTATGAAAATCCGCAGTAGTTTCCGTAGCTTCCTACAGAAAGCTGCGGTTTTTCTCCATAAAAAAAGTTGCCAGGGAATTCCCTAGCAACTTTTCATTGCAAGCAAATTTAACGTCGTTGTTGCTTTGGAACGACTTTAATAATTGTTCCATCGACACCTTCTTTTGCTTGTTTAACAACCGGATAACTAACATAGCCACTGGCCTCTTCAAATTCACGAAAAATTGTTTTTTCCTCCGCTTGTGAAGGGACAATTTCTTTAAAGCGACGATATTTAGCCATCATCACTTCACGCTTGATGCCCTTTTCATAAGCGAGCTCGATACCTTCAAAAAATTTAACAACATCGACAATTTCTTCAGTCGACCAATCGATTGAAAACGGATAAGAATATTCCATTTGGACTTTACCACCTTTACATTAGTGTCCCCATTTTACCCGGATACTTTCCGCTTCTGCAACCATTCTTGTAATGAGTTCTTCCACTGTTGGAATATCATGAATCATACCAGTCACTTGCCCTGCCCAGCCAATACCAGCATCCTTGTCTCCATCGTATATAAAACGCTTATTCGCACTGCCACTAATATAGTCCTTTAATGCCTCATAAGAAGGTGTGTCACGCTCTATTTCTAAAATCTTGTCTGTGAAGTCACTACGCAATGCGCGAGCAGGTGCCCCAATGGAACGTTTAATAACGGTTGTATCTGCCTCGGAGCTTGCCAGTAATGCGTCTTTATAGGCTTGAGATGCATCTACACATTCCTTTGTGGCAATAAAGCGTGTACCCATCTCAATGCCCTCTGCCCCAAGCGCATGCGCTGCCATCCAACCACGTCCGTCACCTATTCCACCCGACGCAATGACAGGAATTTTCACACTGTCCACTACTTGTGGGACGAGTACCATTGTCCCAACGTCATCACGTCCAAGATGACCGCCACCTTCTTGTCCAACAACCATCACAGCGTCTGCTCCTAGCTCTTCTGCTTTTTGCGCCTGTCTACGAGCTGCTACAAGTACAAGTTTTTTAATCGTTGTTCCTGCAAGTAAATCAAATATCGGCGCTGGATTTCCACCTGTCATTGTTACAACTGGTACATTTTCCTCTACGGCCACTCGTACCATATCCTCGTAGCCAGTACCATGCATACCGATAGCAAAATTTACGCCAAATGGCTTATCAGTTAATGTTCTTACTTTATGAATTTCCGCACGCAATAAGTCCGGATCTCGTAAGCTCATAGCCGTTATTTGCCCAAGACCGCCAGCGTTCGACACAGCTGCTGCTAAATCTGCATACGCTAAATAGGCTAAGCCCCCTTGAATAATTGGATATTTTATTTGTAAAAGTTCGGTGATACGTGTCTCCCATTTCATCGAATCTCTCCTTTCGTACCATACTAACTTCTCGTCATCCTGAAAAAATCCTTTTATTTTTTAATTAAAGTCTATTTTTTCATGTCGTTAGGTGCTATAATTCATTTGTTTTCTTAGATATTATAAAAGTGAGGTGGTACCTGCGTTGTCACAATTAGAGACTCCATTGTTCGACGTATTACTAAAACATCGGAACAGACATCCAATTCAGTTCCATATTCCAGGCCATAAGAAAGGGCACGGTATGGATCCTGCTTTCCGAGAATTCGTCGGCGACAACGTTTTATCAATTGATTTAATTAACATTGCTCCACTAGACGATTTACATTCACCAAAAGGTGCTATCAAGGATGCGCAAGCACTGGCAGCAGAAGCCTTTGGTGCTGATCATACATTCTTTTCCGTTCAAGGTACTAGTGGCGCCATTATGACGATGATTCTGACCGTCGTCGGTCCAGGTGATAAAATTCTAGTACCACGGAATGTTCATAAATCCATTATGTCGGCGATTGTTTTCGCTGGTGCCATTCCTATTTTTATTCATCCTGAAGTAGATAGTGAATATGGCATTTCTCATGGTATTTCGGCGGAAGCTGTAGAAAAGGCTTTAAATGCCTATCCGGACGCTAAGGCTGTCCTTGTTATTAATCCAACTTATTACGGCTTCTCTGCGGATTTAAAACGCATTGTCGAAATTGTCCATCGCCGTAATATACCAGTCGTTGTCGATGAAGCACATGGCGTGCACATTAAATTCCATGACGAGCTACCATACTCAGCAATGGAAGCAGGCGCGGATATGGCGGCAACAAGCGTACATAAGCTTGGTGGCTCTATGACGCAAACATCGATTTTAAATGTGCGTGAGGGACTTGTTTCTGCAAAACGCGTACAAGCGGTATTCTCGATGCTTACAACAACGTCAACATCTTACCCATTACTTGCGTCGCTCGACACAGCACGTCGTCAGCTAGCAATTCATGGCTATGATTTAATCGATGATGCACTACGTTTAGCAAAAGATGCCCGTAAACGCATTAACCAAATTCCACATTTAAAATGTGCAGGTAAGGAAAAACTTCACTCATCAGCAACATATGATATGGACCCATTGAAGCTGTTAATTAGTGTAAAAGATTTAGGCATTTCCGGCCATCAAGCAGAAGAATGGTTGCGCCACAACGCTAATATAGAAGTAGAATTATCTGACTTATATAACATTTTATGTTTAGTGACATTGGCAGATACAAAAAAAGAAATTAACCTGCTTATTAATGCATTAAGCCGTATGTCAAAAGCATTTGATTCAGAAGCTGCTATTACGGAAGCCGTTGTAAATGTGCCTGAAATTCCAGCACTAGCAATGTCACCTCGTGATGCCTTTTATGCCGATACAGAGGTAGTACCGCTTGCTGAAGCGGACAATTGTATTTGCGCTGAATTTATTATGGTCTACCCACCTGGGATTCCTATTTTTATTCCCGGGGAAATAATTACGCAAGAAAATATTCATTATATTCAAATGAATATTGAAGCTGGTTTACCCGTTCAAGGGCCTGAAGATACAACATTAAAAACCATTCGTGTTATTAAAGAACGTAAAGCGATTATTTAAATGTTAGCGTCATTTTTTGCGTTAGGTGTGCTGGATCGGCTTATACAATATAAGCTGTAAGCCTTACTAGCGTGCGCTTTCGTGGGTATCTTATGTACAGTTTGTTATAACACTTTCACATGCACACGAAGCTTTCTTTAAATACCATTTTCAACATAGTGACCTCTTCGATTTATGGAGAGGTCGCTTTTTTTTCACTAAAGCTAAAAATAATTGTAATTATTATCCAATTTATTGATACATCACGCCTGAATTTAGTACTACTAGTTTTTAAGAATGGAATCTAGTTAATCTCCACATTCACGCGTACTCACCAACTGCTATGATAGCTTATTATAAAGAAAACAGGAGAAAAAATAGATTACTTATTGTACATAACTTACACTATATAAAAGGG
Source organism: Lysinibacillus sp. NPDC097195 (assembly GCF_044762075.1). NCBI lineage: Bacteria > Bacillati > Bacillota > Bacilli > Caryophanales > Bacillaceae > Lysinibacillus > Lysinibacillus sp. NPDC097195. The sequence goes on from NZ_JBIWDP010000001.1 coordinate 2,443,791, forward strand.
AGTGGTTTGAATGAATATATGGGATGAACGATTTAATACGACTGAATATGTTTACGGGGAACAACCAAATGCATTTATAGAAAACTATGTAGATTTTTTAGAGGGTTATGTAAATGTAGCTGCATATGCTGAGGGCGAAGGAAGGAATGCCGTTTTTTTAGCTTCTAAAGGGCATAACGTAACGGCTTTTGATTATGCGAAAAGTGGTCTTGAGAAAACGGCACTACTAGCTAAAAAACAAGGAGTGGCTGTTTATACTGAACTTGTTGATTTAGTGCAAGATGACTTGCCGGTAGCAACATTTGATGCGGCAATCATGATTTTCGGCCATTTCCCCGCAGAACAGCAGCAGAGCGTTTTTCAACACATCATCAAATCTGTAAAACCTGGAGGTCGTATTATGATGGAATTATATTCAATTCATCAACTATCATATGCTTCAGGAGGCCCACAAAACTTAAATTTATTGTATAATCCCGTGTCTGTCCTTACTTGGTGCCAGCCCTATAAAATTATACATTTCTTTACAGGTGAACAAATACGCCATGAAGGTACTTTCCACACAGGTCTTGCACATACGATTCAATTGGTGATTGAAAAACCTTGAATAAAAGATCACGTCCCTTTACAAGCACTATAGCTTCCTTGTAAAGGGTCTTTTTCACATCAATAAATAAACAAAGAGCGGACAAAGAAAAGCTCCTATAATAGCTGTTAAGCCCATTGAAAGTGAACCAACCGATAATTCTTGTTCACCATATTCTCTTAGCTTCACAAGTCCTACACCGTGCGAGGCACTTCCTACCGCTACACCTCGACTAACAGCAGACTCAATTTTTCCATATTTAATAACTAACGGGCCAATAATCGCTCCGACAAAACCTGCAATCATAACAAAAACTGCAGTTAAAGGAGGAATTCCGCCAATCGTTTCACTCACCTGCATTCCTACAGGTGTTGTTAATGATTTAGGCAACGCTGTCAGCATCCAACTATCCTTTACACCGATCCATTTTAGCATAATGAAAATGGTAGCCAATCCAGTAAGCATGGCGATACAAATCCCAGATAATATGGAGACTTTATATTTCATAATAATCGCTCGTTGATTGTAAAGTGGATATGCCAGTGCCACAACTGCTGGACCAAGCATTTTTTGCAGCCACTCTCCCCCTACCATATAGGTTGCATAGGGGATATGAAAGACAAGTAAAATGACCGCACTAACAATTGTTGTTGTCACTAACGGAATCATTAAAGGATGTGGAAATCGTTGATAAAGCTTTGTAAATAAAAGAAACAGCCCAATTGTGCCGAGCACAACAATCAGTTCAATCAACCGATAACCCTCCTTTTCCTTCTTCGACATTTACCGCTATTTCCTTGTTTGCTAATTCTCTTTTTTCAATAAGTTGGGTCAGCATACCAGATACGTAAATAGCGATTAATGTGCTAGCAATTACCGCTAAAATAATAAGCAGACCTGTTGTAGACATTAATTCTGGATAATCAATAATACCAACTGTTGCTGGAATAAAGAACAATGTTAAAATACCAATTAAAAAACCAGCACCATCTTGAATGTATTCTACTTTTACTATTTTAAAATGGAGGGAAAGTGCTAATAACAGCAGACCGATGACACTTCCTGGAAGCGGAATGTGTAAGAAAGACACGATACCAACCCCGATGTAATAAAAAACATTGAGTATGCCAATCTGAACAATGATACGAATAACTCGCATGACTATCATCATAAAATTTTGCTTCAACATTTCGTCACGTTTCACCCCCTGTAACGCTTATTCTACAACTGCAGGAATTTTCTGTCTATTATAATTTTAGAAAAACAATAGAAAAAAGAGTCGACCGAAACGTTCATAGTCCACTCCTTTTTTCAGAAAAACCTCTTAATAGCAGCGTTAAGTCCACTATCCTACGCCAAATAATTTGGAAAAGAAATACTCGTTGTTCAATTTATTATAAGGCGTGTCCAGCGCCACCGTCGATATTAACAGCAGTACCTGAAACATAACTTGCTGCATCTGACACTAAAAACGTAATAACATTGGCTGCTTCTTGCGTTTCGCCTACGCGTCCAAGTGGTATCGTTTCACCAACTTGTTGGGAGTATTCTTCCCAAGATAACGCTGGGGCTTCTTTTTTCCATCGCTTTTCAATTTGATCGCTTCGAATTAAACCAATACAAACCGAATTCACACGAATATTATCTTTTCCTAAGTCCTTGCTCATCGCTTTCGTTAAAGCTAACCCAGCTGCACGGCTAACTGTTGTAGGCAGTGAACTGGCAGGAGGTGTTTTTGCCATTACTGCTGTTACATTGACTATCGCTCCTCCGCCGACCTTACGCATATGGGGGACGGCATACTTAGAACAATTAATTGCACCAAAGACTTTTAAATCAATATCAGCTTGCCATACTTCACTGCTCACTGTTTCAAATGGATTCGCAGACGCTGTCCCTGCATTATTAATGACAATATCTATACGTCCATAATGCTCCACTGTACGTTCTATTAGCTTCTTACAATCTTTCTCCTTCGTAATATCTGCTTGTACAATCAACACTTCTTCGCCTGTTTCATTTTTAATACAGCCAGCAGCCACTTGTAGCTGTTTTTCGCCACGTGCACTAATTACTACCTTTGCGCCTTCTTTTACAAGTTGCATCGCCGTATAGTAACCGATCCCTTTACTTGAACCTGTAATAATTGCTACTTTTCCTTTTAAGCCTAATTCCATGTCGTCCCACCTCTATGTTTTCAATTAGTAATTTACTAGTTTTACTGTATCAAAGTTAGCAAAATTATACAAAAAAACGACTATAAAGCTTGTGCGCTTTATAGTCGTGTATATGTGTTAATTATTTTTTAGCTACAATATGGATTGGGTTGCCTAGTAAAACTTCAGCAGCTTCCATTGTAATCTCACCTAATGTTGGGTGAGCATGGATTGTTAACGCGATATCTTCAGCAGTCATGCCGCCTTCGATTGCTAAGCCCATTTCAGCGATCATATCAGATGCACCAGCACCTACGATTTGAGCACCGATTAATAAGCCATCTTCTTTACGCGCAACTAGCTTTACGAAGCCTTCTGTTTGGTTTAGTGCAAGTGCACGACCATTTGCCGCGAATGGGAATTTCGCTGCTGTGTATTCAATACCTTCTGCTTTTGCTTGATCTTCGTTATAACCAACTGTCGCCATTTCTGGATCAGTGAAGCATACAGCAGGAACAGCTAAATAGTCTACGATTGATTTCTCGCCAGCGATTGCTTCAGCTGCCACTTTACCTTCATAAGAAGCTTTGTGTGCAAGCTGTGGACCAGCTACGATATCACCAATTGCATAGATGTTTGGAATGTTTGTACGGCATTGTTTATCTACGTTAATTAGACCACGTTCACCGAATTCAACGCCAACACCTTCAAGACCCATCTCGTCTGTATTTGGACGACGGCCAACTGTTACTAATACATAATCAGCTTCGACTTTTTTCTCTTCTCCGCCAACTTCATATGTCACCACTACGCCGTTATCTGTTTCTTCAACACCTTTAGCAGATGCGTTTACTTCAATTTCAACGCCTTTCTTTTTAAGGCCTTTTTTCACGATTTGCGTCATTTGTTTTTCGAAACCAGCTAAAATATCTTTGCCGCCTTCAATAATTGTTACTTGTGAACCAAGGTTTGCATAAGCCGAGCCTAGCTCTGTACCAATGTAACCTCCGCCGATAACTACTAATTTACCAGGAACTTCTTGTAACGATAGTGCACCAGTAGAGTTAAGAACACGCTCAGAGAATTTGAACGTTGGAATTTCAACTGGACGAGAACCTGTTGCGATAATAACATTGTTAAATGTGTAAGTTTGAGCAGATTCACCATTGATGATACGCACTGAATGAGCGTCAACAAAATACGCTTCACCTTGTACGATTTCAACTTTATTACCTTTAAGTAAGCCTTCAACACCGCCAGTTAATTTTTTAACAACGCTGTCTTTAAAAGCTTGTGCTTTTGAAAAGTCTAGTTTCACATCAGAAGCGATGATACCCATGTCATCTGAATGTTTAGCATGCTCAAAGCGGTGACCAACTGAAATTAATGCCTTTGATGGAATACAACCTACGTTTAAGCACACACCACCAAGTACGTTTTTTTCAACGATTGTTACTTTTTGGCCAGTTTGAGCTGCACGAATTGCTGCTACATATCCTCCAGGACCTGAACCAATGACAAGAGTATCTGTTTCGATTGGGAAATCTCCTACTACCATTTTGTTACGCCTCCATTAATAATAATTCTGGCTCACTTAACAAACGCTTTAAGTGATTTAAAGCATTTTGCGCAGTGGCTCCATCGATCATGCGATGATCAAAGCTCAATGATAATGCTAACACAGGTGCAGCTACAATTTCACCATTTTTTATTACAGGTTTTTCTGCAATTCGTCCAATACCTAAAATCGCTACTTCAGGATGGTTAATTACTGGAGTAAACCATTGACCACCTGCAGATCCGATATTTGTAATAGACATGGAAGCACCTTTCATTTCATGTGGTGCAAGTTTACCTTCACGCGCTTTTGTCGCTAAGTCATTAATTTCATTGGATACTGCAAAAACAGATTTGCGATCTGCGTGTTTAATAACTGGCACAAGTAAGCCTTTTTCCGTATCTGCGGCAATCCCAACATTGTAGTAATGTTTTTGAATAATTTCTTGTGTTGCATCATCTAACGAACGGTTAAATTCTGGGAATTCACGCAATGTTGAAACAAGTGCTTTTACTACATATGGTAAATACGTTAGTTTGACACCTTTTTCAGCGGCGATATCTTTGAATTTTTTGCGATGTGCCACAAGAGCTGTTACATCAACTTCATCCATTAGCGTAACATGAGGCGCAGTTTGTTTAGAATGCACCATTGCTTTTGCTATAGCTTTGCGAATACCAGACATTTTTTCACGTGTTTCTGGGAAGTCGCCTTCAAGAACAACTGGTGCAGTTTGTTGTTGTGCCACTGCTTCTTCTTGTGCAACAGGCGCTTCTTCAGGTTGTACTGCTCCACCGCCATTTAAGAAGTTCTCAATATCTGCTTTTAAAATACGACCATTTTTGCCCGTACCTGATACTTCATGAATATTTACATCATTGTCTCTTGCAAATTTACGCACTGATGGCATTGCAATAACACGTTTTGAACTATCTGTTGTTTCTTGTTTTACTGCTGCATCCGCCGTTGCTGGCGCTTCTGACTTTTCTTCTTTTGCTGGTGTTTTAGCTACATCCTGACCAGCTTCAGCCGTTGACTGTACTTGTGCCTCCGTTTTGGCAGCTGCATGATCGTCGCCTTTTAGCTTCATATCTTCATAGCCAGGAGCATCTAAACGAATTAGTACATCGCCAACTACAGCAACAGTACCTTCTGCTACTAAAACTTCCTCTACTTTTCCTTCAACTGGTGAGGGAATTTCTACGACAGCTTTATCGTTTTGTACTTCACAAAGAATATCGTCTTCTTTTACAGTATCCCCAGCTTTAACGAACCATTTTACAATTTCGCCTTCGTGAATACCCTCGCCGATATCCGGTAATCTGAATTCAAATGCCATGTGTACCCATCCTTTCTCTTTGCTCTTCTTCAAATATGCAAGCTACATTAGAATGTTAAAACTTTTTTCGCTGTTTCCATTACATCTTTATAATTCGGTAACCAAACACCCTCAGCCTGTGGGAATGGGTACACTGTGTCTGGTGCTGCTACACGAAGTACAGGAGCTTCTAGGCTCAAAATTGCACGTTCTGTAATTTCAGCGACAACATTAGCAGCAATACCTGCTTGTTTTTGTGCTTCTTGAACAACGATTGCTCGGCCTGTTTTTTCAACTGACGCAATGATTGTTTCAATGTCGATTGGTTGAATTGTGCGTAAATCAATCACTTCTACAGAATGTCCTTCTTTTTCAAGTTCCTCTGCCGCTTTTAAGCTTTCGTGTACCATTAAACCATAAGCAACGATTGTTAAGTCTTTACCTTCACGTTTAACATCTGCCTTACCTAATGGAATTTCATATGCTTCTTCAGGTACTTCTTCGCGGAATGAGCGATATAATTTTAAATGCTCTAAGAAAATAACTGGGTTATCATTGCGAATAGAAGAAATCAGTAAGCCTTTCGCATCGTAAGGCGTTGACGGTACAACGACCGTTAATCCTGGTTGTGCTGTCATTAAGCTCTCTAAACTATCTGAGTGCATTTCTGGCGTATGCACACCACCACCGAATGGAGAACGGATTGTAACAGGTGCATTGTATACGCCACCGCTACGGTAGCTTAAACGTGCTAATTGCCCACTAATTGAATCCATTACTTCATAAACGAAGCCGAAAAACTGAATTTCAGGAACTGGACGGAAACCTTGAAGAGAAAGACCGATTGCTAAGCCACCAATACCTGACTCTGCTAATGGTGTATCGAATACACGGTCAACACCAAATTCTTTTTGTAGGCCTTCAGTTGCACGGAAAACCCCACCATTGACGCCTATATCTTCACCGAATAAAAGAACGTTTTCATCGTTTTTTAATTCTGTGCGAAGCGCATCTGTAATTGCTTGAATCATCGTCATTTGTGCCATGGGTTATTTCGACTCCTTCTCTTTGTAGATTTCATACTGTTCTTTTAAGTTAGATGGCATTTCGCCTTTATACATATTTTCCATTAACTCCGTTACTTTTTGCTTAGGTGCAGCATCGGCTTTTTTAATTGCCTCTTTAATTTCTTCTTTTGCACGCTCGATAACAGCCTCTTCTTTTTGCTCATCCCATAAACCTTTACCTTCTAGGTATTTACGGAAACGAACTAGCGGATCTTTTTGAGCCCATTCGTTATCTGTATCTGAAGTACGGTAACGTGTTGGGTCATCCCCTGCCATCGTATGCGGACCATAACGGTAACACATCGTTTCGATAAATGTTGGACCCTCGCCATTTACTGCGCGCTCACGTGCATCACGTGTTGCAACATAAACTGCAAGCGCATCCATTCCATCGACTAAAATACTTGGTATACCTGCTGCAATACCTTTTTGAGCAATTGTTTTTGCCGCTGTTTGTAATTCACGTGGTGTTGAAATTGCGAATTGGTTGTTTTGCACGATGAAAATTGCAGGCGCTTTAAATGCTCCAGCAAAGTTTAAACCTTCGTAGAAATCACCTTGTGATGACCCACCATCACCTGTATAAGTAATAGCTACAGATTTTTTTCCGCGTTTTTTAATTCCAAGTGCCACCCCAGCAGTTTGGATATATTGTGCACCGATAATGATTTGCGGTGCTAAGACGTTTACACCTTCAGGAACTTGGTTGCCCAAGAAGTGACCACGTGAGAATAAAAATGCTTTATCTAACGGTAAACCATGCCACACGATTTGTGGTACATCACGGTAACCTGGTAAAATCCAGTCTTCTTTTTCTAATGCAAAGTGAGAAGCAAGTTGTGAAGCTTCCTGACCAGCTGTTGGTGCATAGAAGCCCAAGCGACCTTGACGGTTAAGAGAAATGGAACGTTGATCTAGAATACGTGTATATACCATACGCGTCATTAACTCAACTAACTCTTCATCTGATAGTTTAGGATCTGCCTCTTCATTTATAATTTCGCCTTCTTCGTTCAAAATTTGAAACATTTCAAACTTTTCTTCGATTTCAGTTAGCGTTTGTTGTGGATCAAAAATATTATTGTTTTTCTTGCTCATTTGTCACATCTCCCTTTCAACTGTATTAAAATAAATCACATTCAAACTAGTACAACTTATTCTTAGCACTCAGTATACTGAATAAAATACGGTCGGTCAATCATATATTACGCCCGATACTAAAGAATTTTCCTACAAAAACGTTTAAAACACACTGTCCCATACTGTATTACTCGTAACACAAAACTGTATTACAACAACATTCGTCAAGCGCATAAACATTACGTTTCTCTAGATAATTACCAATAGTAGAATACCCCAGTTCACTATAAACTAATTCCTACATAAAATATTTTTAAGTTTATTTAAATAAAGTCTTTTTTCATGTGCATGTTTTGATACGTGATGTATACTTATAAATAAGGTAATACAAAGATTGAAAGGAAGATTTACACATGATTTTAATGGATGATATTATTCGCGAAGGCCATCCGACTCTCCGCATAAAAACAGATGAAGTACAATTCCCTTTAACGGACGAAATAAAACAACTGGCAACGGATATGCTACAATTTTTAATCAACAGCCAAGATCCTGAAATTGCAGATAAGTATGATTTGCGCAGCGGAATTGGTTTAGCGGCTAATCAGGTAAATAGCCTACATCGCATGTTCGCACTACATTTAAAAGATGAGCATGGTGAACAACTAAGCTTTGTTGCTATTAATCCTAAAATTGTTAGCCACTCTGTTGAAAATACCTATCTACCAACTGGTGAGGGCTGCCTATCTGTTGATCGTAATGTGCCTGGTTATGTACCTCGTCATGCACGTATTACAGTGAAATTTAAAACAATTGACGGCGAAGAGAAAAAAATGCGCCTTTCAGGGCTACCAGCTATCGCCTTCCAACATGAATTAGATCATTTAAACGGCGTTATGTTTTATGATCGCATTAATGAAAAAAATCCATTTGCAGAAATACCAAACGCTGTGCCGTACGAACGCGACTAAGACAAGTTAGAAGCATTCGCGTTGATGTCCGCTATGGCGGACGCTTTCCGCGGGCACACCGTAAGCCGCAGGAGTCGCCGCCTACGCTACCATCAACTAGTGTTCTCTAATAAAATTTTATTTATAGCAAAAAGTGTTAGATTGATGACAGTCAATCTAACACTTTTTCGCTTTAAGTACTTTTTTTAAACTAATCGTGCATTAATTGTTTCAATTAGTGCGGGCAGTTCTTGCATTGTCTGAATAGTATAATGCGCACCAGCTTGTTGAAAAACAGCTTTTGTTCTTTCGATAGCATCCGCTCGCTCTTCATCAGATAAACGCATAAAATCCTGTTCTGTTAAACCCATTTCTGAACTACCAATGATAACACCCACAGCCCAAACCCCTGCATTTAATGCCTCATGTATATCCGAAGTAGTATCGCCTACTTTTACTACTCGTTTCGTTGCTTGAATGCCAAGTTGCTCGATATTTCTAAAAATCATATAAGGGTACGGACGCCCTTTATCTCCTACATCAGTTGGTGTCACTAAATAATCAGGCTGATACCCTTTTTTCCCAGCATGATGCGTCACCACTTCCATCATCGAGTTCGTGTAGCCAGTTGTAGAACCGATACGTATGCCAGCCTGTCTTAGCTGATGCACCGTTTCAATTACATGCGGAATTGGATCCGTAAACATCGCGAGTGACGCCATTAACTTTGTTTCAAATTGAGCATATAAAGCTTGTACATTTTGTTCTGTATATGGTCGACCATGCACAGCTTCCCAAGCCTCACCTATTCTTGGCATCTCAAGCATCGTCCGAATATGGTCTATTTTTAACATCCCCATCGGTTTGCGTGCTTCTTCTAATGTCACCGTTACACCCACATCTTCAAAAATTGTCAAAAATACATTGACCGGTGCAAAGCAACCGAAGTCGACCACTGTACCTGCCCAATCAAAAATTACCGCCTCAATTTTCATGATTTTTCACCGCCATATAGTTTTCAATAACATTGCATAATGCTGTCATATCTTCCTCATGAACATCGCCGATATTCCCTATTCGGAATGTATCAAGTTCTGTTAATTTGCCAGGATAAATAACAAAGCCAGCTTGTTTCATGTCTTGATAGAAATCTTCGAAAGAAAAAGCTTCATTTGGATATAAAAATGTCGTAATAATAGGTGATTGCACATCCTCAGCAATATAAGGTGTAAATCCACAGTGCGATAATCTTTCGCGCAACAGTTGATTGTTTTGCGCATAGCGTTTGTAACGAGCCTCTACTCCACCTTCTTCAGCAAGTTCCTCTAATGCTTTCGCAAATGCCCCTACAACATGTGTCGGTGATGTAAAACGCCATTTGCCATCTACTTGCATGACTTTCCATTGGTCGTATAAATCTAAGGCAACACTTTTAGCAATCCCTTTACATTGTTGTAACGCTTCAATTTTCGCAATCACAAAGCCAAAACCCGGTACGCCTTGAATGCATTTGTTTGCACTACTAATTAAAAAATCAATGTGGTCGTTTGACAAATCCAGCGGCACACCACCAAAACTACTCATGGCATCGACAATAAATCTCTTATTAAATGTTTGAACCACTTCACCAATTTCATTTATCGGATTTAATATACCCGTTGTCGTCTCACAATGGACAACAGCTACATGTGTAATGCTTTCATCATTTTCTAGTATTTTTTGCACTTCTAAAGGTGAGGGTTGCTCATTATATGGCACACAATAAACGACATGCTGTAATTGAAGGGCTTTCGCCATTTTTACTATCCGTTCCCCGTAAGCACCATTCGTTATAATAAGTACTTTGTCTATATCACTTAAAATAGAAGTAGTTAATACAGACTCCACAACGAAGCTACCACTTCCCTGCATTAAAACTGCCGTATATTTCTTTTCATCAACTTGTGCTAATTCCACTAATTGTTTACGTATCGTTTGTGTAACTTGTTTATAATCATCTTCCCATGTACAGCGATCTATTAACATTTCCCTTTTTACCGCTTCTGTCGTCGTTAATGGACCTGGTGTTAATAATTTATAGCTATTCATCGTCATACCCCTTTATTGTTGCGCTTCTTTAAAGAATGCTTGATGTTGTTCTAATAAATCGACCGTTAAAGTCGTATCCCATTTCTTCAAATACTGTGGCACGTACTCACTATCTACTTGTTCCCCTTCGTAAAGTGCTACTGGATATTGTTTTAATAAATCTGCTCGCGCCTCAGTCGCAATAACCTTTGCAATTTCACGCGCTAACGCCTCGTCACCTTCTTTATCTACAACTGCCACAGATTCCGTTAACGTAAAATTACCTTCAGTTGGGTCAATATAGTCAATCGGTAAACCTTCATTTTTAGCATCAATAGCTTGAATACGTAAACCAAAACCAACTGCTACCTCCCCGGTTTTTACCTTTTTAATAGGGCCAGAGCCTGAACTTTCAATATGGGGACCCGCATTTTTAATTAAATCTGCTAATACTTGCTTCCCTTCTGTTTCTCCGTATTCGTCCATAATCGCCTGCACTAACAACCAGCCTGTAGAAGAATCTAATATATTGGGAAACGACACTAAATCTTTGTACTCAGGATTCGTTAAATCCTTTATTGTTTTAGGTACAGCTAGCCCCTTTTGCGCCAATACATCCGTGTTAATAAAAATAGATCCTACATTCCCTAAAATCGGCAATGCGTATGTTGATTCGCCATCTAACGGTTTTTTGTCAGAGGATAGTTCAACAAACATAGATTTAGATGTTTGAGCACTTTCAATAAAGTAAGAGGCCATCGTGACAACATCCGCTTCAATATCCGTTCCCTCTGCCATCATTTTCCCGCCTAATTCAGACGTACCATATGATTGGATAATATACTTCCCTTCATAGCCTTTGTGGTCTAACGTAGCTTGCATGACTTCAATCGCTTCATCATCAGCATTTGAATAAATAATGACTTGATCTTTTGCATCAGCCGCTGCACCTCCACATGCTGCCAATACTATGGCAGAACTCACCGTACCTAACATCATGACCGTTGACTTTTTCATCATTCCAGCTCCTTCACCTTTTCTTTAGTTGTTATATAATCACAACCTAATTTCACAATGAGGTTAGTGCCAAAAATAAAAATGGATAGTACAAAAATATCTGTATACTTTGCAAAATGCTGAAGCTCTTTAATGCGCGTGGACACAAGCATCGTTTTCGTGCTTACAAGGAAAATAACCCCGCTTACTGTGACCATGGCATTTAGAAAATAGTAGCTAAACATTTGAAAGATAGTTGGCTTGATATTCGGTAAAATAACCCGAACGACCGTTTGAAGCCATGAGTCCTTTAACAATTCTCCTGTCACTTCCCAAGTAGGGTCCATCTTTTGCAAAGAATTTTTCGCCATTAAATAAGGCGTTGTAAAGAAATGTACAACCGTGTATGCAATAATGATCAAGAATGTTCCCTTAAGCGAACTGCCATTAAAGAAAAATAAGTAAGATAGACCAAGAACCATGCCAGGCACAGTATTCGTCACCATGGACGTATAATCTAATGTTTTCCTTCCTCGCAACGGCGTTCTGACATTTACAAGGGCTGACACAAAGGCTATACAAACGCCCAAAGCAGCTGTAAAGAAGGCGACGATAAGTGAATTCATATAAACTCTTGTTAAATTCTTTTCTGCTAAAACTGTTTGGACATGTTCCAATGTAAAGCTAAAGTCATATGGATAGCCCTTTGTAAACGGCACGATAAACATTGTCGAGAAGATGATACAAATCGAGCTGACACATAGTAATGCAAGAACTGTAAATGTCCCATCACGCAGACGATGGACGACAAGCTCACTGTGACTAACATGTTTGTATTGAAAGTTAAATCGATCTAACACAGTTAGCATTACGATGCCAAGCACTGCAGGTACCAACATCAAGACAGAAATGACTGCACCTTGTTCAAAGCGTACAATGGAACCGAGCATCGCTTGATAAAGCTCAGTCGCGATAACTTTATAGCTGCCGCCTACCGACGCCGGTATACCAAAGTCAGTAAAACTTAAAATAAACGTTAAAATAAAAGCCCCACCGATAGTACCAAGCATTGGCCGCAATACAGTATGGTAAAATCGCCGTGGTGGCTTATCATGCATAAGCATGGAAACAAGCAAAAACCGTTTATCGATGTACTGCATAGAGTTTTGCATTAAAATAAAGGCAACAGGCAATGTGTAAAGCACATAGCCAATTAGTAAACCATTAAAACCATAAATCGTCACAATTGGCTGTCCGAATAATTTTGTCAAAATCCCTTGATTGCCAAATGTATAAATCAGCACAAAACCATAAGTAATGGTCGGCAAGAGCATCGGCAAGGTGATACCTACATGCACAAGTTTTTTTACGTTGCGATTCATTGTCGTGAAATGCAAGGCATAGGCCAGTGCAAAAGCTAAACAAGTAGTGATGATCGCCGCTACAAAAGACACTTGAAAACTATTGACAAAAGCCTCTCGAATTTCACTGCTTTGTAATGCTTCCACATAATTTTGAATCGTTATGCGATTGCCTTTTTTCAAAGACTGCCAAAACATGTAAAGCAATGGCACAATTAAAAAGAATAGAAAAAATATGGTTATAGGGACAAAGAGAATTTTCACCATTTTATTTGTTTTAAGCATAAGATTCTCCAAACAATTGGTAGATGTTATGACGTTTAATATGAAGTTGCCTTAAAATAAAATCTTCCACAAATTGATTTTTCGGTGTCGTTATTATTTCGTGTGGTGTCCCATATTGCGACACAGTTCCTTCATTAATAATTAGTACCTTATCTGATAACGTCAGCGCCTCTTCAGGATCATGTGTCACGATAATGGTTGTTAAATTAAATTGACGAGCAATAGATTTAATGCGTTCTTTAATCGATTCTTTAATAACACCATCCAGTGCACTTAACGGTTCGTCCAACAACAATATTTTCGGTTGCATCACAAGTGTTCTTGCAATAGAGACACGTTGTTTTTGTCCCCCTGATAATTCGTGAATCTTCTTATGTAAATGTGGAGCTAGTTCTAAAAAATCGACATACTCCTGAATCTCCGCTTTTGACATATGTTGTTTTTTATTTTTTAAGCCATAGACAATATTGTCGTATGCATTTAAATGAGGGAATAATGCAAAATCTTGGAAAACTATATTGAATTCTCGTTCCTGCATCGATCGTTTCGAGATATCTTGTCCATTGTAGAAAAGTTGTCCATCTGTCTGCTCTGTTAGGCCCAACACAATGTTAAGTAATGTCGTTTTCCCACAACCACTCGGTCCCAATAAAGAAACGATTTCTCCCGAAGCAATCGTAATATTGATATCTCTTAGAACATTTTTATTTTTAAAACTTTTGGAGATATTTTTTAGTTCCAACAAATCACTCACTCCTTTTGAGTTGTTACTCACAGTATAATGATGATTTGTAAAGGAAAATAACATATTTGTGTAAATGTTGAGTAAATTCTGACTAACTGTTGACAAAGTCATTACTACTTTGAGTAAATAACAACTAGAGGTGATATCGTGTATACAGTAGAAAGGCAGCAACATATTTTGCAATTCATACGCAATAATAAGGTTGTAAAACTAGTAACTTTAACAAAAGAATTTAATGTATCAATGGAAACGATCCGCAGAGATATTCAACAACTTGTACAAGAGAAAAAAATTGAGAAGTTTTATGGAGGCGTAAAATATATTGAGCCTATTGAAGGCTTAATGGATAATCGATTAACTGAACAGTTAACAGAAAAAATCGCTATTGCGCAGGCATGTGCATCTTTCGTTAAGGATGGTGACTGCATCTTTATCGATAGTGGCACAACAACCTATCAAATGACGCCTTTCCTTCTAGGAAAAGAAAAACTGACAGTCGTTACAAACTCTCTTCCAGTAGCATTTGATTTAATTGGTTCTAATATAGAAGTGATGATTATTGGGGGTAAAATACGACATTCGGAGAAATCGGTCACAGCAAATGATTTTTTGTTCCGCTTTGAGCACTTAAATATTAATAAAGCATTTATTTGCGCGAGTGGCGTAACACTCGAAAAGGGAATTTCCGATTTTAGTTTAGAAGAGGCGATGACGAGGAAACAGCTCATAACTATTTCGCAAAGCGTTTTTGTAGCTACCGATTCTACCAAATTTAATAAAGATGTCGCCATTCAAGTATGCCCGCTAGAGCAGGTCGACATGATTATTACCGATAGCGCACTTTCGAAAGATACGTTAAAGCGGTTTACGAAGGCAGGCGTTCAGCTGAAAGTTGTCACTATTGACTGAAATATTCAGAATTGTTTAAGTGCCAGGCACTCACTCAAGTAGAATGAGTGCCTGGCACTTTAGTAAGCACTTAAATAATTTTTAAATGGCGCATTGCCTTTGCAAGTCCGTCGTTATCTACATGATCAGTAACGTATGTCGCAACTGCTTTTACTTTTTCATGACCATTGCCCATTGCAACACTCGTGCCAACAGCCTCTAACATCTCAATATCGTTCATACCGTCGCCAAAAGCAATGGCATCATCTAACGTTAAACCCATTTTCGATAGCACTTTTTCAATTCCCGCTGCTTTCGAACCTCCTTTAGGCAAAATATCACATGAATAAGGATGCCAACGTACAAACTGGACATTCGGAAAGGCAGCTCGATATAAATGTTCATCTTTCTCTTCCATAAAGATCAGTGTTTGATATACATCGTGCTGCATATAATAAGATGAATCTAATGCTGGATAAGGGTATTTTAAAGTATCTAGACTTTCAGATACCATTTTATGCTCTCCCACAGACGCAATCATTTGCTTGTCGTCTAAAAATACAACTGGCTCATTACGCGCTTCACCAAAGGCGATAATTTTTGCTAACTCTTCTTTTTCTATACCGTTCGCATAGACAACCTCGCCTTGATAGACAACGTACTGTCCATTAAAAGTGACATACGTCTTTATATCAAGCTCTTCAATTAATGAGTCAATCATAAATGGCGCACGCCCAGTGGCAATGGCAATCTCATAACCATTACGACGTGCTTCTAATAGCGCTGCTTTCGCAGATTCCGGCATTACCTTCTCACTGTTATAAAGCGTTCCATCTACATCAAAAAATAATATTTTTTTCATACTATTATTCCTCTCTTTATGTATTATGTTGCAAAGGCAAAATACTTTACACAGGTATCGTTTTTCATTATAATGATCCTAAGGAGTGATGTGCCATGCTGAAGAAACTAAAACGGAAATTGTTGAAGCAACTTCGCGGCGTACTCGGAAAAAAATCAATTGCCTAACATTTGCCCTTCATTATTTGAAGGGCTTTTCTTTATTTTAGAGTAGCTGCGTGATAATATAAAGGAAATGCATTTATTTGACTATGCGCAACCACTGTCTCAGTACTTTTATGAAAAGTGCAAGATGAAAGTATTGAGATACAAGAAATTCAAACGCTCATTTCTTTATTAGTTTAAAGTATACTTGAAATTCGCGGTTTTTTCTTGTAGCACGTGTGTGGTAATAGCCAAATCTGCAATAATAATGTACGCAATTAAAGGAGAGCAAACTATGATTTACAAAGTTTATTATCAAGAAAAAGCAAATGAGATTCCAGTTCGCGAAAACACTAAAAGTCTATACCTTGAAGCTGCTTCAGAACGTGAAGTACGTCAAAAGTTACAAGACCGTCATTACAACATTGAGTTCATTCAACTGCTTGAAGGTAACTATTTAGAGTACGAACAAGCTAGTCCGAACTTCGTCTTGGAGGAAATTTAACAAACATGAAGTTTGTTAAAAATGACCAAGCAGCTGTTTTCGCGCTCGGCGGACTGGGCGAAATCGGCAAAAACACATACGGCGTTCAATTCCAAGATGAAATCATCTTAATTGACGCAGGTATAAAATTTCCAGAAGACGATTTACTAGGAATTGATTACGTTATTCCTGATTACACGTATTTAGTACGAAACGTCGATAAAATTAAAGGGTTATTTATTACGCACGGACACGAAGACCATATTGGCGGCATCCCTTATTTACTACGTCAAGTAAATGTGCCCGTTTATGGTGGTAAGCTTGCACTTGGCTTATTGCGCAACAAACTTGAAGAGCATGGTTTACTACGTACAACAAAACTAATTGAAATTAAAGAAGAAGATGTCATTAAATTCAGAAAAACATCTGTTAGCTTCTTTAGAACAACGCACAGTATTCCAGATGCTTACGGTATCGTCGTAAAAACACCACCTGGCAATATTGTGCACACAGGTGACTTCAAATTTGACTTTACACCTGTAGGGGAACCAGCAAACTTAACAAAAATGGCTGAAATCGGTCGCGACGGTGTACTTTGCTTACTATCTGACAGTACAAACGCCGAAAAACCAAACTTCACCATGTCTGAACGTACAGTTGGGAAAAGCATTGATGAAATCTTCCGCAAGGTTGATAGTCGTATTATTTTTGCAACATTCGCATCAAATATTCACCGCTTACAACAAGCAACTGATGCTGCCATTAAGTACGGACGAAAAATCGCTGTCTTCGGTCGATCTATGGACAATGCCATTACAATCGGTCGTGAACTAGGTTATATAAACGCACCAAAAGATACATTTATTGATGCACAAAGCATTAACCGTTTACCTGCTAATGAAGTAATGATTTTATGTACAGGCTCTCAAGGTGAACCGATGGCAGCACTATCACGTATTGCCAACGGTACACACCGTCAAATTCAAATCCAGCCTGGCGATACAGTCGTCTTCTCTTCTTCACCAGTACCAGGGAATACGGTTAGCGTCAATAAAATTATCAATTTACTGTTCCGCGCTGGTGCAGAAGTTATTCACGGTGCACTAAATAATATCCATACTTCTGGTCACGGCTCACAAGAAGAGCAAAAGTTAATGTTACGACTGATGAAGCCAAAATTCTTTATGCCAATCCACGGTGAATTCCGTATGTTAAAAATGCATACGCATTTAGCTGAAGATTGTGATGTTCCATTGGAGAATACATTCGTTATGGAAAATGGTGATGTACTGGCATTAAGCGCAAATGAAGCGCATGTTGCAGGTCGCATCCCTTCTGGCGATGTTTATATCGATGGCAATGGTATTGGCGATATTGGCAATATCGTGTTACGCGATCGCCGTATCCTTTCAGAAGAAGGCTTAGTAATTGTTGTAGTGAGCGTTGATATGGAAAACCAAAAAATTGTTTCAGGTCCTGATATTATTTCACGCGGTTTCGTCTATATGCGTGAATCAGGCACAATGATTAATGAAGCGCAAAAAATGCTGAACCGTCATCTAAACGAAACAATTCAAAGCAAAACACCACAATGGACTGAACTTAAAAATGAAATTACGGACGTATTAGGACCTTACCTATTCGAGAAAACAAAACGTCGTCCAATGATTTTACCAATTATTATGGAAGTATAATCTTCTATATTAAGAAGCTATACGTTAATCGTATAGCTTCTTTTTGTTTATAAACTTTGTAACATTTCCATAAAGTAATATATTCCGCATCCTTTATTAGTTTACTATGACGTCTATCATCACTTGTCCCCTACTTCATTTTATTTTTTATTAAAATTTCTAAAATTTTGAAACCTCTTTAATCCTTTTTCGTATATAGTAAGAGCAACACGATTTCTCCCCCATTATGAAACATCCTATCCAAATGAAAAAAATAGAATTATTCACAATGAATACTGTGAACAATTCTATTCTAAAGTTCAAAATTGGAAATATTTCTCTAACACAAAGGCAATCCATTGACACCCAGGCTGCAAACGAATGTTTTCAATTAACCCTTTTATAATTGCTTTACTATAAGTTAAATGTTCTACTTGAGTTTTTAAAAGCTCCAACGACTCACGCTCAATAGACGGTTCAAAATTATCGATATTTTGTTCGATTAACTGTAATACAGACTTTTGTGTAATAATTTCCGGCTCACATGGTCTGGATACAATTTGCGCAAGCTCTTCGGTAATAAATGGAATTGTCGTATGACGTGCAATAATATCTGTTTTTTCCGCTAATGACTTTGCTAATTGATCTAAATCAAGCGGTATATTTGAGAACATAAACAGCTCTGCATAGCCTTTCATAAATCCTTTTACACAATACATAACATCATATTTTGTCTCTTGCAGCTCTTCTCGATAAAGTTGTTCAAGCATTTGGACGATAGACTTCGACATATCCGCTTCATATGCACTTACTTTATGAAATAGCTCTTTTTTCGTAAGAAATACCTTTTCATTAAAGAACACACGCGACGAAGCCGAATGTTTTTTAAACGCTTGAAAAATGCCTTTATAAAAATCTACCAATACGACATCTTTTTCATTCGACCTTCTGACTACTTGGTCAATATCCGCGATAAATTGCTGTAGGTAGTAGTCAACCATTGAGAAAAGAAGTTCATCTTTTGTTTTAAAAGACAAATAAAATGCTCCTTTAGAAATCCCACAGCGTTCTGTAATTTGCTGCACAGATGTTGCTTCAAAGCCTTGTTCAGAAAACAGTTCTAATGCTTTCTCCATAATCAGTTGCTTTTTTGACATATTTTCGAATCTCTCCTAATGCATTTCATTGACAATTGACCGATTAGTCATTATTATAAATAATTGAATCTAGTAAGTCAATAAAGGGTAGGTGTGAAGGTGAAAGGTTTAGTTAATTTTGTATTGAAAAACAAATTGGCAGTGTGGTTATTAACAATTATCATCACTGTCTCAGGTATTTATTCAGGTACAAGAATGAAAATGGAATCAATCCCTGATATATCGATTCCATACTTAATCGTTATGGGCGTTTATCCAGGTGCCACGCCTGAACAAGTTATGAACGAATTGTCCATTCCATTTGAAAAATCAATTGAAAGTTTAGAAGATGTAAAGGCAGTTTATTCTACTTCTTCATCCAACATTGCACAAGTTCAAGTCGAATATGACTACGGCATTGATATGGATGAGAAAAAACGGCAATTAGAGTCAGCTTTAGATAATGTAAAACTCCCTGAAGGTGCTCAAGAACCAACAATCATGGCTATTAGTATGAACATGATGCCGGTTGTCGCACTATCAGTAAGTAGTTCTAAGGAAGATATCGTCGAGCTGACATCAACTGTAGAAGATTTATTACTTCCTAAAATCGAAAAAATTGACGGTGTAGCCTCAGCAACGATTACCGGCCAACACATTGAACAAGTTTCGTTTAAGTATGACGAAGCTAAAATGGCTGAGCTTGGTTTAACTGAAGATGCTGTTAAGCAAATGATCCAAGCAAGTGACATGTCGTTATCACTTGGTTTATATCAATTTACAGTTGGCGAACAAGCGGTTTCCGTCGATGGTAAAGTGAAATCTGTTGATGAATTAAAAGACTTATTAATACCGGTCACACCTTCAGCAACACAACCTTCACCTTTCGTTCGCTTAGGTGATATTGCAACGATCGAAGTGGAAGGTAAAGTACAGTCCGTTTCACGCACAAATGGTAAAGATGCCATTGCAATTCAAATTGTCAAAGGTCAAGATGCCAATACAGTTACTGTCGTTAATGCAGTAAAAGACCTTATTAAAGATGAAGAAAAACGAATTGACGGCTTAAAAGTGGATATCTCACTTGACCAAGGTGCGCCAATTGAAGATTCTGTCTTCACAATGATTGAAAAAGCAGTATTTGGTGGCGCAATCGCTGTATTAATTATTTTACTATTCTTACGCGATTTTAAATCGACAATTATTTCAATTATCTCTATTCCAGTGTCTGTTTTCATGGCATTACTATTATTAAACTGGATGGATATTACATTAAATATTATGACACTTGGTGCCATCACCGTCGCCATTGGGCGTGTTATCGATGACTCCATCGTTGTAGTAGAAAATATTTATCGACGTATCCATTTGAAACAAGAAAAACTAACAGGTCGCGCCCTTATTCGTGAAGCGACAATTGAAATGTTTAAACCAATTTTATCTTCTACGTTAGTGACAGTAGCAGTATTTGCCCCACTTATTTTCGTAGGCGGTATGGTTGGCGAATTATTTATGCCATTCGCATTAACAATGACATTTGCATTAGGTGCATCATTATTAGTAGCGATTACCATTGTACCAGCTTTATCTCATTTCTTATTCCGTAAAAAAATCTATGGAGAGAAAAAAGAAAGCCAACATCAGGAAGTTGGTAAACTAGCTACTTGGTACAGAGGCGTATTAGAAAAAGCGTTAAATCATAAAATTATTACTTCTACTATTGCCATTTTAATGCTTGTCGGTTCACTTGCTTTAACACCATTAATCGGCTTTAGCTTTATGGGCTCACAAGAAGAAAAGGTTATGTATTTAACATATACACCTGGTACTGGTGAGTTAAATAGTGAAACCGAAGCAAATGTTGCAAAAGTAGAGCAAGAATTAATGAAACGTAAAGATGTTGATATTTTACAAGTTTCCATTACAGATGCAACAAACGCTGATCCATCAGCAATGATGATGGGTGGCGGAGCTGGTGGTGCATTAATGTACCTCATCTTTGACCCAGATATGGAAGATTTCCCTGCAGCACGTGAAGAAGTGGAAGACTATGTATTTAACCTAGAGCAATCAGGGGAATGGAAAAGCCAAAACTTCTCATCAATGTCTATGTCTTCGAATGAAGTTAGCTACACATTATACAGTGAAAACTTAGATAATCTACGTAGCGCAGTAAAAGACGTTGAAGGAGCATTAAAAGATGTGAAGGGCTTAGAGGATGTTAAGTCTGATTATGAAGACCCTTATGTAGAACATGTTTTAAAAGTTGAACAAAAAAATGTTTTACAATATGGTTTAACAACTGCTCAAATTGTGATGGCGTTAAATTCAACAGCCTCACAAGAAGTGTTAACAACTGTTGAACGAGATGGCAAAGACATTAATGTAATTGTTCAACGTGATGCTAAAACAGCAGCCTTGTCCATCGATGATGTTTTAAACACTGAAATACAAACAGCTTTAGGCACTACCATGACAATCGGTGAATTAGTCGATGTTGATGAAGGTACAACGCTGAATTCATTGTCACGCTCAAAAGGTGAATACTTCGCAACGGTATCCGCTTCAATTATTGGCGATGATATTTCAAAAGCAACGTCTGCCGCTGATAAAAAAATCGATAAATTAGACTTACCTAAAGGTGTGACAACAGGCGTATCCGGCGTCGCAGCAGATATGCAAGAAACATTCACACAACTGGGCGTTGCGATGTTAGCAGCTATTGCCATTGTTTACTTCATTCTTGTTGTAACATTTGGTGAAGGTTTAGCACCATTTGCAATTCTCTTCTCATTACCGTTTGCTGTTATCGGTGCTTTTGTAGGTTTATATGTAACGAATCAAACAATTTCTGTATCCGTTATGATGGGTCTATTAATGTTAATTGGTATCGTCGTAACCAATGCCATTGTACTTGTCGACCGCATTATTCATATGGAGCGCGATGGACTTGGTATGCGTGAAGCCATTTTAGAAGCAGGTGCTACACGTTTACGTCCAATTTTAATGACGGCAATTGCAACGATTGGTGCAATGATTCCAATGGCACTAGGCAATGGCGGTAGCGGATTAATTTCCAAAGACCTTGCCATTACCGTAATCGGTGGTTTATTATCTTCAACATTATTAACATTAGTAGTCGTACCAATTGTCTATGAAATGCTATCAAAAATGTTAAAGAAAAACCGTAAAGATATTGAAGAAAACTAAATTCTAGTACAAAACTAAAGAGGGCACCCCGCAATGGAGTGCCCTCTTTTTTGGACGTAAAATTGTGTGAGAATTGTTTGAGTGCCTGGCACTTTGAAATGGAGGGCAATGATGAAATATTACACGAAAGAACTATATAATGAAATGCAGATATACGGATTTTTAGTATTCCCTGAATCAAAGGAGCAATGGGAGGAGCTTGTACAATCGTATTATGATATGGATATTAACTATATAGAGAGACTACAAAAAGAATTAGCGTATCGAAAAAACGACTTATTAAAGTTCCTTCCTGCATCACTCCACTCTGAAATTCGTAACGGAACATTTATGACAGAGTATCCTTCACAAGATCAAAAGGACATTATAGAGCACTGGCGCAGTCATTTTGAACATAAGTTAGAAACGATACGAAAAGAATGTAAGGAAAATTACGGATTAATTAAACATGTACTTCCAGTAAATGCTGTGCGATTATACGAGGAAGTTTATACGCATGATGCAACGGTGCTTGCTGTTGACTTCAGCCAGGAAAGACAGGAATGTATATTATTATTAAATACTATTGATGGCAATGGACAAACCGTTGATATTCAATTAACATTTTCTAGAGTCCACAAAGTAGCGAATATCGAGCATATTATGGATGCATGGTGGATTTACAATGAGGTGTATGCGACCGATAACGGTTTTGAACTGCATGTACTATACCAAGGTCCTTTTGAAATGATGGAAACTTCTATTGAGGCGAAGGATGTATTCATTGAATATCTGCCCTCCTCGATTGATAAAAATAAATAAAGCTTGTTTGGCCTCGTAAACGTTAGATCCACATCTAACTTTACGAGGTGGTTGTTTTTTAACATGCGCTTTGCATTTCTAAGCTTCATTTTTTTGTTCATTATTAGAAATGTTTCACCCTTCAAGTATCGTATGACGAATCCAGCCAGCTACCTCTTGCGGATTGCAGCGGGCTGTCTATCTTGGAATTTCGTTATTTTCTGATGGAATATAGCATCTTGTTGCTGGTCTGCTAACAGCAATAACACTGGTAAAGAAATTTCTTGTTCTAGACAATAATTGTGCCGATTTACAGCTTTCGCTAAATAGTTTAAAGCTTGTTCCATGCTATGATGACGATAAATCGTTCCCTCTTTCACGAAATTCTCAATAAAATAGTCGTATAAATATTGTTGATCGTCAGCACATGCAAGCTTCATGTTCCTTACTTCTTCACGCACAGCTTCTTGTAAATCTTCCAATCTTTCAATAATCGGCAGCTGTATGTCGATATCCACATCAGGCTCATATAGACCATGGAAATAATGCCCACCATCTAATAATGTTAATGACTTCACTGCAGAAGGATAGTTTGTATAAAAATGTTGAATCACCCATGCACCAATTGAATTTCCTACAAAGTGCGATGCTGTCATATTTAAAGCATTCATAACTGCTTTTATTGTCTTATTGTATGACTGAAATGAAAAATCAGCGTCGAGCAAACCATTGTGCCCTGGTAAATCGATTGCCACAATATGGACTTCTGGTAAGGCATGGGCTAATGCAGCATACATTTCTTTCCGCTCGCCAAGCGCAGGAATGGCAATCATGACTTCTTTATGCTGATCGGCATTATATTGTATATAATTTCTCATCTACTATCCCTACCCTTTACATTGCTCAATAATTGATACAGCGCTTGTTCATGACCAAATCTCTGTAACACCTTTATTTTTTGCATCCCTAATTTTTCAAGTATACGGCAGGAAGCAATATTAGCAGTTTGTGTTTCAGCTACTATCTTTGTTAGCTGTATGTCAGTAAATCCATAATGCAGCACTGCCGATAATACTTCAAAAGCATAGCCCTTACCCCAATATTGGGGTAAAAATTGATAACTCAGCTCATAAATTGATTTTTCATGGTATTCATCAATCGATACTAAACCGATAAAGTCTTTGCAGTCCCTTAATGAAATATAAAAATAAGAATTCGGATAAGGTGATTGCAGCATGCTGTCAAAGGAAGAAAAGATGGCACTTTTAGTTGGCACTCCGCCAAGAAAAGTTCTGACATCACGATTACTATATAAAGAATAGAACTCTTCACCATGATGTTGCTTTAAAGGTTCTATTATACAATTTTTAGTAATTATCATAATATACCCCATAATTTTAATTTTCTTTATTATGACAAAGCTAGAATAGGAAATCAAACACAATTTTCCATAAATTTGTTTTAATCGCTAACATTAAAAGACCTCCACCCGATACAAGATCGAATGCAGGTCATAACGTTACTTAATTGGAAGCTCCTTTAAACATACTTTTCTAGCTTCCCACTCTTCTCTTAACAAACCCATCCGTATAGAATCGTAATAGACTCCTTCGTAAAAACGCACTTTGCGAATTTTAGCTTCCAATTGCATCCCTAGTTTTTCACCGACACGAATCATGCGTATATTTCCCGACCATGTTGTAAAGCCTACGCGAACTAGTGGCATTGTTGAAAATAAATGGTCAATCCATAATGTCATAGCTCTTGTTCCAAGCCCTTTCCCCCAGTTAGCAGACTCATGAAAGATGATACCCATTTCTAGCCATTTTGAAGGTTCGTTCTCCCAGTAATAGGAGATAACGCCACAAATAACGCCATTTACCTCAATCGCCCAAAAATCTTTTTGATTGATGTATTGTTGTGCCGTTACCATAAAATCATGGAGTGATTTTGTGCAATGCGGATAATATGGCGCATCCCATTTTTTCCATTCTGGTTGCTCATCTTTATAAATTAGCTCCCATATGCGTTGTAAGTCAGACTCGATAATAGGACGAATAGTTAACTCTTGATCTCTGTACATAAGTAGCCTCTTTTCATTTATCATTTAATTAGTTAGTAAATGATTGAAAAGTGGCATATCCACTATATGCTACTTATCAATCACATTCCGTAGCTTTTTCATATTCATCATTCCTTTCACTATAATTAGGAAAATTATAGCATATTTCCATTTTTAGAATACTCTCTTATTTCCTTTTTCGACCGATTAATAATGTTACTTGCGCCATCGTAAACGGTAAAGACGATTTTTTGCGATAAGCGACATATTTCGGTTCCCAAAAATCCGCATATTTTAATTTAAAATTTTTTAATCCTTTAAAATGATAGAAATGCTGTCCATGTAAAAAGATTTGCGCTGCAATTTTCTCGCTTAAAAAGGAGTATCTCGATTGACCAACATTGGATAATGGCGACATGCCCATATTAAAGACGCGATAACCTTGTTCTTTGGCCCATTGAAACAGTGATAAGAAAATGAAATCCATTGTGCCTGATGGTGCACCAGGTTTAAAACGCATAAGATCGACTGAAATTCTTTCGCCCTTGTCATACATCGGCATAATACTAGCAAAACCAATAACACCCTGTGCTCCACTTAACACAGCAATGTTTGACTTGCTTAAATAGTTTTCATCGAAAAAACCAAGAGAAAATCCTTTTTCCGCTCTTCCTTGCAGCCATTTTCTCGACACTTCCTCAAGTTCCGTCATAACTTCCTGCGAGTATGGCGGACTTAACAATGACACTGTATAATTCTCTCGTTCAAACTTATTTTTTACTGCCCTGCTTCCCTTCATTTCTTTACCGGTAAACGTGAAATTTTCTAAATCTACAAAAGCTTCTTCACCCAGTTTAAAGAAACTATAGCCATGCTCATGTAAAGAAGGGAAAATACTATTGTTAATCTCATAAAAAACAGGTGTATAGCCATGTTTATCTGCTAATTCCAAAAACTCATGTATAGCCGATAAAAAATCACTTTCTTGCCCTACTGGATCGCCTAACACAACGATTTTATCTGCAACGATTTGATAGGCAAATAATACGGTATTTGTTTTATTCCAATAGACAAATTTATCGTGTAGGAAAATTAAATGAGAAAACTCAGTGCCTTTATAGCGCATTAGGTGATTGTAAATTTTCTCTTCCTGCTCACTTGATAAAAGCTTTTGCATTTTTTTAGGACCGCGCGTAAAATAGCCAAAATAAAAAATAACACACGCAATAATGATACCTATAATGGCACTATAAAATAAATCCCGATAATCTGTCAGGATATAGTATTGTAACACCGTCGGAATATGAATTTTTGCAGTCGGTAAGTTGACATAGCCAATCAATAAATACATCGCCGTAATAAAAGTTACTGCCGCTAAATCAAATAGAATGGCGCCCCATGTAAGAACATAACTTTCTCGATAAAACTGTTTTTTCGATGCCATGAGCAACACTGCAACAATGAGTAAAAAAATCGCTTCCTCATAATCAAACCCTTTAATAATTGAAAATAAGGCCGAACTGCTAAGCACGATAATGGCAAGCTGATACGCTTTTTTCACTTTATATTTAATGCCTCGACATAACCCAAGGAGTATAAAAGCTGCTGCAACAGTCAATTGATGAGAGATGTTCATAATTGGTGATGATAAAAATTCCTGCGCTATTTTAAGGCGACTTAAAACGCCTGGCACGGATGCCGAGAGCAATAACACAATACCCGAAATAAATATTAAAATCGTTAATAACATATGGCTAAACTTTTGGAAAATCACATTTGGCAAGTCATCCCACGACCGATTCCAACGTTCCCAATAATCTTTTACAAATAGAAGGACGGATACTAAAAATGGCAGTATAAAGTAACCTAAGCGATATAAAATTAATAAAAATAGCACTTTTTCTTCACCTATACCTACACTTTGCGCCCCCCATAAAAACACGAGGTCAAATGAGCCGACTCCACCAGGAATCATACTGACAATGCCAGCACAGGAAGCAATTAAAAATATAGGAATAAGTGTTGATAACGCAATTGGTATGTGCACAAGAATGGTTAACATCCAAATAACAACAAACACTGCCAGCCATTCAGCAACGGAAGTAAGCATTAACTGAATGGACACTTTCCACGTTAGGGAACTACCTTTTTTATAACGAATTAAATGCATTCCAATAAACACAGGAACATATAAGCTGACAAGAATAACAGCAATTGATAACCATCGCTCTTCTTTAAGTAACGGAAAGTCCCAAAAGAAAACATACATCAGCCATGCCAATAAGGAGATACCTGTTAAATAAAATAACGTAACGCTAGCAATGCTCTTTAATAAACCTTCTCGATCTGTTTTATATTTTGAATAAAAATAATTTCGTAGGAAAACACCAACTAAACCACCGAAGCCAATAAGATTGGAAAATGTATTGACGATAAAGGAATGCTTTAGCAAAGTGCGCTTTTTCATTTTTATTCCTAGTAGTTTCGTTAAAATAACATCGTAAAAAATCATTGGCGTAATCGCGCAAAATGCGATGACAAAGATTAATAACAGTTCCCAAATTTGCAATTGCTTCACTTCATTGCGAAGTACATTTACATCTAACCCACTTAGCGCTTGTTGAATTTCATAAATAGCAATCGCTAATAGTACGATTGGAAATATAATTTTCAATAAACGCAACAATGGTTCTTTCCTCACTTTAAACATGTGCTAAACCTACTCCCCATTAGCTTCTTAAAATATTTGATTGTACCTAAAAAAGGGAAAACGTTGTTTAGTGGTCAACGGCCGCTTTCCCCGTTTTGAGTACAGGAAGTCTCACCCTTCAATCAAATGGTAAAAAAAACAAAAGGCATCATATTAAACTTCTTGATGCCTTTGGCTGAACTTGCCCTTCTTTTTTATTCTTTCATCGCCTTTTTCACAAAACGATTAATATCAACATCTGCACCGATAAGGAGCATAATATCCCCAAGTAAAATTTTGTCACTCGCTTGTGGGGAAACGATAATATCTGATCCTCGCTTTATGCCAACAATGTTAATGCCGTATTTTGCACGGATATCTAAATCCATAATCGAGTACCCTGCAATGGCATCATTCGCTTTTAACTCCATGATAGAGTGCTCATCTGAAAGCTCTAAATAATCGAGCACTGTATTGGACAGC
Organism: Lysinibacillus sp. NPDC097195; assembly: GCF_044762075.1. Taxonomy (NCBI): domain Bacteria; kingdom Bacillati; phylum Bacillota; class Bacilli; order Caryophanales; family Bacillaceae; genus Lysinibacillus; species Lysinibacillus sp. NPDC097195. Next base: position 2,472,370 of record NZ_JBIWDP010000001.1, read on the forward strand.
ATATTATTGGCAATACGAATACCCATATCACGCTCAGGATGTACAACAAAATCTGCCCCAATTTTTCTTAGCACTTTTTCGTGATAATCATTTTGGGCTTTAACGGTAATTTGCTGAACACCTATTTCTTTTAAAATAATGGTTGTTAAAATACTTGCCTGAATATCTTCGCCAATTGCGACGATAACATGTTCGAAATTACGAATACCTAATGAATTTAATACCGACTCATCTGTTGAATCTGCAATAACAGCCTGTGTGGCTATCGCAGCAAATTCATCTACGCGTTCAGATGAATGGTCAATTGCCATTACTTGCGCCCCTTGGCTCATTAGTTCACGAACAATACTCCCCCCGAAACGTCCAAGTCCAATGACGGCAAACTCTTTTTTCATCATTCAAAATCCCTCCGAAAACTACAATTACTTTATTTTAACTTATTCTTTCACATATGTATCGTCAAAACAGGAGACTATTCGTCATTTTACATATTTTAGTTGCAATCTTTCGACATTCTATTAACTAGTTACTATTAAAAAAGGCGAGGATTTGTTCATCCCCGCCTAACAAATATTAAGATTATGCATTACGCATTTCATCAAGTACTCGATTAACTCGTTTCTCTAGCATTTTCATGCCGCTTCCACCAGCTTGCATATGACGAAGCTGACCATCTTTATCAAACACAAAGTAAGCTGGTACATATTGGTTTTCAAATGCATCCGTTAGCTTCATTTCGCTATCAACAAAAATTGGTTGTGTAATGTCATGCTCTGCTGCAACAGCTTTAATTGTCTCTAAATCAGTATCTGCTTCAGAACGTGGCATATGCACTGCAACTACGTTCAATTCATCTTTATATTGATCACGGAAATTATTTACATCCGGCATTGCCTCTTTACATAAATGACAGCTAACTGACCAGAAATGAATTAAAGTTGGTTTTTCGCCTACTAACTCTGCTTTCGTTACTTCCCCATTTAACCAAGTTGTTGCGCCTGCAAGTTCAGGCATTTGATCACGAAGTTTCATAAAAAAATCCTCCCTTGAAAAAAATATCCCCACAAGCGTATCGTGGGGAACCATTATTTATTTTATGCAACGATCACGCCTTGGCGTAAGTGCCGTGGCATGGAGCTGGATTCAGCATGTGTTCACCACAACTGAATGTTATGCATTGTTCGCTTTATCCTGCATTTTACATGGAGGAATGAAAGCTAATTATAGCGTTGCTTGACCTGGACGCCAGTTTGCTGGGCAAAGACCGCCAGTTTGTAAAGCTTGTAGTACACGTAAAGTTTCATCTACGTCACGGCCAATGTTATTATCAAATACTGTTTGATATTTTAATTCGCCTTCTGGATTAATAATGAATAAACCACGTAGTGCGATACCTTCTTCTTCAATTAAAACGCCATATTCTTTTGAAATCGCATGGTTCGTATCTGCAGCTAATGGGTATTTTAAATCGCCAAGCCCATTTTGCGTACGATCTGTGTTAATCCAAGCTAAGTGTGTGTGGATTGTATCAGTTGATACACCGATTACTTCTGCATCTAAGTCTTCGAACTCGTCATAACGATCGCTCATTGCAGTAATTTCTGTTGGACATACAAAAGTGAAGTCCATTGGGTAGAAGAATAGTACAGTCCATTTGTCTTGTGCTTTAATTTCTTCTAAAGATACTTTACCAAAAGATTTGTCTGGAAGTACTGCTTCCATTGTGAAGTCTGGGGCTTGTTTACCTACCATGCGTTCTGCCATTATAAATCCCTCCGAATATGTAGTTTTATTTTCTATTCGCACATGCGAACCGTCTTCTACGATAGCAAAGAAAGCATAGTTTTTCAACGAAGTTCACTTCGCCTTGCTAATCGTATTAAATACGATGACAAATATTTGTCAAATAACCCAAAAATATTCAATACTACATGTTAGCTATTCCCTACTTTTCGTAAATTTATGCAGGTATAACACAAATTTTTGCACAAAAATTTCAAAGCATTTTTTCTATAAAATTCCTCATTATTTTTTTGTCTAAAACGATTGCAAATATTTTATTATTATGTATAATAGTAATGTTTTTAGTAAACTAAAAGTTTCGTTAAAGTAAACTTCGTTTTCTGAAAGTTTATGATTGCTAAACTTCTTCTAGGAGGGAAAGGATGCAAATTGGAGGAAAAATTAAAGCACTTCGTTTGAAAAAAGGTCTTACCCAAGAAGAGCTTGGAGAACGTACAGATTTAAGTAAAGGCTATATTTCACAACTGGAGCGAGATTTGAATTCGCCTTCTATTGAAACACTTTTTTCATTATTAGAAGTTTTAGGATCGACACCAAAAGAATTTTTCGATGATGACGCCCCGGAACAAAAGGTTGTCTACACTGAGGAAGATCAATCGACCTATACAGATGAAGAAAAAAAATATGAAATTCAATGGCTCATCCCGACATCGAATGAGAAAGAAATGGAGCCCATCTTTTTGACACTAGCGGCTGATGGTGAATTTAAACAGTTTGAACCATCGCTGTCTGAAACGTTTATTTATATTGTCAAAGGGCGTATTCGTCTCGTTTTAGGGAATGAACAATATATAGCTAGTGAAGGCAATGCGCTCTACTTTGACGCAGCCGATCATCATCAAATTTTTAATGCACATGACGACGAGACGAAAATTTTACTCGTCGCAACAGATTCTTATTTATAGCTTAAGGAGGCGCTTCAATGACAACAAATTCAATTATTCGCTTTGAAAATGTATCAAAATCATATAGTGACGGTACTGTCGTCCTAAAAAATATTAACTTAGAACTTGAAAAAGGAAAGTTCTATACGTTACTTGGTCCATCTGGTTGCGGTAAAACAACCATTTTACGTATTATTGCTGGTTTTACAGAACCAACAACAGGAGATGTGTTTTTCCACGATAAGAAAATTAATGCCGTGCCAGCCAATCAACGCCAAGTAAACACAGTATTTCAGGATTATGCGTTATTCCCACATTTAAATGTTTTTGAAAACGTGGCATTCGGACTACGCATTAAGAAACTACCTGAAAGCAACATTAAAGAACGTGTCGGAGAAGCGCTTAAATTTGTTAACTTAGCAGGCTATGGCAATCGAGAAATTTCTGAAATGTCAGGTGGTCAGCGTCAACGAGTAGCCATCGCTCGTGCCATTGTCAATGACCCAGAAGTTATTTTACTGGATGAGCCCCTTTCGGCTTTAGATTTAAAACTTCGTACAGAAATGCAGTATGAACTACGTGAATTACAGCAACGACTTGGTAAAACGTTTGTCTTTGTCACGCACGACCAAGAAGAAGCGCTTGCCATGAGTGATGAAATATTTGTCCTAAGTGAAGGTCAAATTCAGCAATCAGGCACACCGGTTGATATTTATGATGAACCAATTAACCGTTTTGTTGCCGACTTTATCGGTGAATCAAATATTGTGAATGGTGTCATGATAAAAGATTTTACTGTTGAATTTGCTGGGAAAGTGTTTGAATGCGTTGACCAAGGAATGAAACCAAATGAAAAAATTGATATTGTCATTCGTCCTGAGGATTTAGAAATTACTACTGTCGACAAAGGGAAATTAGTTGTCAAAGTAGATACGCAATTATTCCGCGGGGTACATTATGAGCTATCCACATACGATAAAGACGGTAATGAATGGCTTGTCCACTCATTGAAAAAAGCTGAAGTAGGGACAGAAATAGGTTTAGACTTTGATCCAGAAGCGATTCATGTTATGCGCTTAAATGAAACTGAGGAAGAGTTCGATAAACGTCTAGAATCCTATGGAGATGACGAAGATGCAAACTAAAACGTCGAAATCAGCGTTATTTCCATACGTTTTATGGATTGCACTTTTCGTTATTGCGCCAATTGCTCTTGTTGTTTACTATTCCCTACTCGATTTACATGGCAATTTTACGCTCAATAACTATAAAGCATTTTTCTCTTCTGTCTATTTAAAAATGACCCTTAGCTCGTTTTGGTATGCGTTTTTAATTACATTCTTTACACTGCTGATTTCCTATCCAACAGCTTATTTTTTAACAAAGACAAAACATAAGCAGTTGTGGCTATTGCTTATTATTATCCCGTCGTGGATTAATTTATTGTTAAAAACATATGCGTTTATTGGTATTTTCGGTTTATATGGTCCGATTAACGCAGCAATTGAAGTATTCGGCTTTAACCCGAAACAAATGCTATTTACAGATATTAGCTTTGTCTTCGTATCCGTTTATATTTTTATACCATTTATGATTTTACCGATTTTCAACTCATTGGATCGCCTAAATCCAACGCTTGTCTATGCTGCACGTGACTTAGGTGCCTCTGCTTTTACAACATTCCGTCGCGTTGTGTTACCACTAACGATGGATGGCGTAAAGTCAGGTATTCAAGTAGTCTTTATTCCTGCGCTATCATTATTTATGATTACGCGCTTAATTGCAGGAAACCGTGTTATTACACTCGGTACAGCGATTGAACAGCAATTCCTTGTAACGCAAAACTGGGGTATGGGCTCTACCATTGCAGTATTTTTAATTTTATTCATGGTAATCATTATGCTTATTACAGGTCAACGAGATAAAGGAGGTCGCGTACGATGAGCAAACTGTCAACATCTGCAAAAGTGTATTTAGCGATCGTTTTTATCGTCCTGTATGCACCTATTTTTTACTTAGTCTTTTACTCATTCAACAGTGGCGATTCCATGACGAACTTCCAATCCTTTACACTGGATCACTACAAAGCTGTTTTTGAGGATTCAAGGCTAATCGTGATTTTAATTAATACGGTTATCGTGGCATTGCTTTCTGCCCTCATCTCCACAATTATTGGTACATTAGGGGCAATCGGTATTGTCACAGTAAAAGATTCGAAAATGCGCAATACATTACTTTCTTTAAATAATGTATTAATCGTTAGCCCAGATGTTATTATCGGTGCCAGCTTTTTAATTTTATTTACAATGGTAGGCATTAAATTAGGCTTTACTTCCGTCCTATTAGCCCATGTGGCATTTAGTGTTCCGATTGTAGTGCTTATGGTATTACCGAAATTGTTAGAAATGAATAAGTCGTTAATTGATGCAGCATTAGATCTTGGCGCAACGAAAAAAGATGTTATGATGCGCGTTATTTTACCTTATATTCAGCCTGGTATTTTTGCAGGATTCTTCCTCGCTTTAACGTATTCATTGGATGACTTTGCTGTAACATTTTTCGTAACAGGAAATGGTTTTAGTACATTATCCGTTGAAATTTACTCAATGGCACGTGCCGGCATTTCCTTAACGGTTAACGCTATTTCTGGTTTAGTATTCTTCGTGACAATATTAGTTGTAGTCGGCTACTACTTCTTCACAAGTCGTACAAGTAAAAGAACGGAGGGACCACAATGAAGTCATTAATTCAAGCTGCTATTGCCATTCTTGTCGTCTCTGCCCTGTTAGTGTACGCGGCTGATGCAATGAGTGCTAACGGTGGTAAAAGTGGTAAAGATACTTTAACTATTTTTAACTGGGGAGAATATATTGACCCTGATTTGCTAAAGCAATTTGAAAAAGAAACAGGTATTCATGTCATTTACGAAACATTTGACTCTAATGAAGCCATGATGACGAAAATTAAACAAGGTGGTACGGCTTACGATATTGCAGTACCTTCTGAGTACATGATCGAAAAAATGAAGGAAGAACATTTACTACTTCCATTAGATAAAACAAAAATTCCTAATTTAAAAAATATCGACCCTTATTTTTTAGATTTGCCATTTGATGATAACAATGAATACTCTGTTCCGTATTTCTGGGGTACAGTTGGTATTGTTTATAATCCAGATTTAGTCGGTAACTTAGATTTCTCTTCATGGGAAGATTTGTGGGACCCTTCGTTAAAACGGAAAGTGTTTTTAGTAGACGGTGCCCGTGAAGTTATCGGCATGGGCTTGAACAGTCTTGGACACTCGCTTAACTCGTTAGATAACCAAGAGCTACGTCAAGCTACAGACAAACTGATTACACTTGCACCAAACGTCAAAGCGATTATCGGTGATGAAATTACACCGTTAATGATTAATAACGAGGCGGCTGTTGCACTTACTTGGTCTGGTCAAGCAGCTGATATGTTATTTGAAAATGAAGATTTAGATTTTGCTGTTCCTGAAGAAGGTTCCAACTTATGGTTCGATAACATGGTCATCCCGAAAACTTCGAAAAATATCGATGGCGCACATGCCTTCATTAATTTTATGTTGAAGGCAGAATCTGGTGCTCAAAATGCTGATTATGTCGGCTATTCTACACCAAATCTTGCTGCTATGAGTTTAATGGATAAAGAAGTCGTAACAGATGAACGCTTCTATCCTTCTGAGGAACAACGTAAAACATTAGAAGTTTATAAAAATTTAGGGCCTGATTACTTGGGCAAATATAATGAATTATTTTTAGAATTTAAAATGAGCATTCGATAATACTAAAGAGGAAAAGTGTTAGATTGACTACAATCAATCTAACACTTTTTTGGTGGCTGTTGTTGTCCCCTATCGGCAGTTAGTGTCGATTCATTGGTATTTAGTGGCGGTTCTCACTTTCTTTGTGGCGATTCATAGATGTTTTGTGGCGATACACGATTTTTAGTGGCGATTTCCTTTATCTTTCCGCCCTTGTATCGTTAACCATGCCATCCATCTACGACTATAATCTGATAGCCAAGCAATATTTCTTTATGATAGACTGTAGTAATGTTTCTATAGAAAAAAGGGGGGTAATTGATGACCCAGCAGAAGTCTAACAAGGCGGCTTTATATATATTAATGTTTAATATGTTTATCGCAATGGGTAGTATCGGCATTATTATTCCTGTTATGCCGCAATATTTACATATATTTGGTGCAGCAGGACAAGTACTAGGTATGCTCATTGCAACGTTCGCCTTTGCACAATTTATATTTTCTCCTATTGCTGGGAATCTGTCAGATCGATATGGTCGAAAAAATTTGATTATTTTTGGTCTGATTGTAACTGGTATTGGGCAAATTTCTTTTGGGCTTTCCACAGATGTATGGATGCTCTTTGTTGCTCGTTTCTTAGGAGGCTTAGGTTCTGCCTTTGTAGCACCTCCTATTATGGCATTTGTAGCAGATATCACAACTTATGAAGAACGCGGAAAAGGTATGGGCATGTTAGGGGCCGCCATGTCTCTTGGTTTTATGATTGGACCAGGTATCGGTGGATTCCTCTCTAAAGTTAGTTTGCATTTCCCATTCTTTATGGCTGGAGCAGCAGCTATTATTGCCTCTATCCTTTCGGTGTTGTTATTACCTTCTACAAAACCAACTGCAGCTCAAAAAGCTCAAAAGCAAGACAATCTTGTAAAGCAGATGGCACGCTCTGTTAAAATGCCATATTTTGTAATGTTAATAATAATGCTTGTATTCTCGTTCGGAATCGCCAATTTCCAAACGACATTATCCTTATTTGTCACAGACAAATTTAATTACAAACCTGCAGATATTGCAATCATCTTAACTGTAGGTGGCGCATTCGGTGTCATTGTGCAAATGTTTGTTATTACACCGCTCTTTAAGCGCTTTGGGGAAATGAAAGTTGTGCTAGTCAATTTATTTATTGCTGCTGTAGCCATTTTCTTAATATTATTTGTTTCTGGCTTCGCACTTATTTTAGTGGTCGCAACGATTTTCTCAACGGCAACTACGTTAATTCGTCCAGCCGTTAACACACTGATTTCTAAGCTTGCTGGCAGTGAGCAAGGTTATGCCGCTGGTCTTACCAATGCTTATATGAGTCTTGGAAATATGATTGGCCCTGCACTTGCGGGTCTTTTATTCGACTGGAATATAAATAGTCCTTATATTTTCGGGTCAATTATTTTAATGACTTGCTTCCTATTAGCGCTCATTTGGACAATTAAAAAGGCTCCACAACTTATGCAGCCTGAGTGATTTTTGTCCAAAGTGTTTATTGACAAATATTTAGGTTGATTGGAGTGGAGGGTGGCGACTCCTGCGGGATCAGCACAAAACGTAAGACACGGCAAACCGCGCGTTAGCCAGGGTTGCGCCTTATGTTGTGCCCGCGGAAAGCGTCCGCTCGCAGCGGAAATCAATGAAAAATTAAATCATGTTTTACCACTAGGGGAGTCTTTACAAGGCTGAGACGTATATGTTCATATACGGACCCTTTGAACCTGATCTAGTTCACACTAGCGGAGGGAAGTGGCGACACTTGCTTTCGTTTTAAAAATGCAAGGCCGCTTCCTTTCGTTATAAGGAAGCGGCTTTTTTTATTCATTAGGCAGTGCTATCAGCGATTTCGCAAGGTCTAGCGGCGATTTGTGCGGTTTTATCGGCGATTGCGGGCATGCTATCGGCGATTTCTCGCATTTCACCGGCGATTCACTGACTTCTATCGGCGATTAACGCAAAAAAACTTAAGGGAGTAATTGATCATGTCTATTCGAAAACTAACGACGATGGCTTTACTAGTAGCGATTGCTGTCACAGGCTCTACTTTTATTTCCATTCCAACAGGTATTGCTCGTGCTTACCCTGTACAGCATGCCATCAACGTCATCAGTGCCATTCTACTCGGTCCAGTGCCAACGATTATCGTTGCTTTCATGACAGCCATTATTCGAATACTAACCGGCACGGGCTCTCTTTTAGCAATTCCCGGAAGTGTCATTGGTGCAGCATGTGCGGCGTTAGCCTATCAATATAGCTGCAGCAAATGGCTTGCAGGTGCAGGTGAAGTTTTCGGCACAGGTATTCTGGCCTCACTTGTCGCTGTCCCTTATGCGCAATTATTAATGGGAACATCTGTAGGAGCCTTATTTTTTATGCCAGCCTTTGTCACATCCAGCCTTATCGGGGCCATTCTCGGGATTATCGTTGCTAACAGTCTAAGAACAAGCGCCAAGTACATTACATTGACAGAACAAAAAAAACGATAGCACTAGCTTTTCTCGCTGTACTATCGTTTTCTTGTTAAGAGCGTTTTTTCATGCCCTTTAATAACTGTGCAACATTTGTGTCTTCCGCTTGTATCGTTGTTTCTTCTACATGCTTGTCTTGTTGCTTATGCCTTGTTATAAAGCTCCAACCAAAGCGTCGAAGGGTTATATCAACAAAGAATAATAGCATCCCTGCTAGCAGTAGCCATGTTGCAATATTTTGGCGCTCCGCTCCTTTGTTGGTGAAATCACGAAACACTTGTTGAGGTTCTTTTAAAATAGAGCCACCCGTTTGCTTTGTAAGTTCTTTCGCAATGGTTTCATTGACAGGACGTAATTCATATTCAGCACTGTACGGTACACTAAGTCCTGCCTGATAAATGGCCTGTTCTTCGTCAGCAATACGGAAAAAAATCAGACCAGGCTTCGCTTGGACAACTGCACGTACTTGCGAGGCGGAAATTGTTTCAAGCTGCAAATCAAGTTCCTCGCCGGCTTCATCAACAGCGACAATATCTAAAAAGGCCGCTTCATTTGTTGGGTCTGTAATGATAAACGAGCCATCAGCTTCGAGTCTTACATCATAGGCCACATCATTATAGCTTGGTAGCATTTGCGAAATGATAGTTTGCCAAAATGCGCCCCAATTCTGCCATCTTGCCCAGTCTCCAGTCCATTTCCCCGTTGAATCGGATGTAAAGGCAAACGTTTTGCCAAGTCCATATTGCCATTGCGCCAATACAGGATCTTCTTTCTCACTTTCTGCAATTACCGCAGCGCCTTGCTTCGCTGTCGTACCAATATAAGCATTCATTTGTGGCACACCATTTGCAAAAAGTGTATTCCATCCAGCTGCATTATAAATGGTCGGGTAAAATGGATTGTCTTCAATATAAGTACGCGAAATCATTGCTGTCTCACGCGATAAAATAGAAGGGATTGTCTGTTCATCGATGACATCATAAAATCGCCCACTACCCATTTCACTTAATGATTGCAGTAAAGCACCATCAGCATCTTGTCCAATTGCAACGGTAGAAAGTGTGATTCCTTGTTCCTTAGCAGTTTCAATTAAATCTTCGTAATTACCCGATTGTGACTGTCCATCAGTAAGTAAAATAATATGTTTTCGTTGCAATTTTAAATTAGCTAAACTATCATATGCCGCTGCAAGTGAACTATATATTTCTGTACCACCACCTGGCGTCACAGATAAAATCGTATCAACTGCTTCTTCTTTATTGCCAAGTGGCGCCGTTTCGATAATTTCCCAAGGGCGATCATCGAAGGCGATAAATCCGAGCGTATCCTCATCCCTTAACATTTCCACCGAACGAGCGGCCGCTTCTTTGGCAAGCTCCAGCTTTGAGCCATACATACTGCCTGAACGGTCCAGTACAATGACAAGCCCTAAAGATGGCAATTGCTCTTTGCCCTTTATCTCCATCTCTACAGGTAATAATGTTTCAATAGGCGTTTTAAAATAGCCACCCAAGCCGAAGCTATTTTCACCACCAACCATTGTAAATCCAACACCGAAATTTTTCACTGCCTGCTCGATGACGCTCATTTTTGCTTCACCGACTAAGTGGCCAGGCACATTATCAAAAATAATCGCATTATATTGCAAATAACTAGAAAGCTCATTTGGCAAATTGGCTGCATCGATCACATCATAGGAAATTGAGTTTGTCCCTAGCGCCGCAGCAATTGGTGATGCCGTATCATAGCCATTCACAATAAGTAAATGTGGCTCACTTTGCACCATCGTTACACTAGTTAATTTATTATTTTCAAAAATAGCGTCCTGTCCAACTTGGACAAGTGCCTCATATTTTACTAGCCCTTCAGCGGTTGCTGTATGTTTATACGTAAAAACATTAGAGCCTTCTGTAAGCTCAACTGCCTCACGATGAATTAATTTATCGTTTTCGTATAGTAATAATTCACCTTGACCTGCCGCTGTTGCATTTACTTCCGTAACAAGTTGCTGTTGCTCACCAACGTATGCTACCTGTGGTGTAACAAAGCTTGACAGCGAAACATCATTTGCGACACTTTGATGGAAAGGCACAACATCTACGCTAATATTGGACCCTTTTAGCTTTGTTGCAAATTCCAACACATTGCCTTGTGTTTCATTGGCATCCGTTAGTAATACAAGTCGTGTGGCCTTTTTCGGATCAATAATCCCTGTTGCAAGTTGAAGACTTTGTTCAATATTCGTTTGATCTATATCTTTTATCTCCGTAAATTTCGGAACTTCCTTTAGCGAGTTTGATAACATCGCTTCTGTTTGGAGAGTTGATGAAAAAGAATAAATCCCTGCAAGTTGTTCATCCTTTTTCGCTTTCAAACTTTCCTCTATAAAATTTGTCATTTGTGCTTCAGTGCTATTCATTGAAGCAGAACGGTCCACTAAATATAGTACTTGCTCTTCCTTTATCGGTAATAAAATATAGGGGGCCGCCAGTGCAAAGACTAAACAACCGACTGCTACTACGCGAATGCTCATAACAATAAGATGGCTTTTTTTCAGGCGCATACGCTCTCGCCAATATGTCCATCCAAAGTACAGAAACAATGGCAATAATAACAATAAGGCTAATGGTGTATCAATTCGTAAATCCACGTCGTCGTTGCACCTCCCACTCTGCTACAAGCAAACATAAAATTATTAGTATTAGCCATGGGACGAACGAAGCCTTTGATACTTCTTCCTTGCCATTTTGCTGAAGCTCGCCAAGCGTATAGCTTGTCCCTTGTGCGATTACACGTTCAGTTGCCTGGAGTTGCACGATTAAACGCTTTTCTTCACTGTTAGAACGAGCCGTATAAATACCTGGCTGCGTTGGAGCCGTTACTAATCCATTGCTAATTGTCGATAAAAATTCATCATCCTGAGAATAAACGCTCCACTCACCTTGAGATAGCGCTACTGCACGCTGCTCATTAGGTGCAAAAATGCCGAGCGAGCCTACAGATTCAGATAATTGTTGTTCCACACTCCATAAAAATAACGGGAAGGAAGGAAATAAAGGCCAATCGGTATCCGCAATATCAGCAAGGACGACTATATCTCCTTGTGGAGAACGTTGAATAAATGGTTCATCGCCTACCGTGGCAATAGTTTTATAATTATCGAACGCAGGATATACCGCACTTACATAAATATCGTTTAAGTCACTAAAGGCAAATAAAGCATCGCTCGTTATTTTTACCTCTCCATTAATTTCCTTTTTTTCAACTTCATCGCGCCCAAATAACACGATTGGTCTAGCCATTTTTTGCAGTAATGCTGTTTGATTAGTCACGATAGTCGCATTTTGGTTATCTGCTAGCTGCAAGGAAGGAACAATTTTGACATGACTGTTTATCGATTGAAAGCCCTTTTGAATTAGTTGATGCAGGCTTTGATCGACGACGATATTCGAGGTAGCTGTTTGCAACACGACCGATTGACGATTATCAACAGCATAATTATCTTCTACATCGATGTTAGCTGTTAGCGTATCTATTAATGGTAAATCTTTAAATGTTTTCGTAGTAGCCTCATTGCCAGCAAGGGAAATTTGCTCCTCTGTAATTACCTCCCCTTGACTGTTTTGGAGTGTAAGTGTCAGCTTATGTTGTTGGTTCGTATCGTTTTGTAACTGCACTAATGCTATTGTAGACTTACCATCTGTTGTTGCAGCAAAACGTGTAATTGCTACGTTCGTTAAATTTTTCTCTGCACCATAAACAAGCCATTTTACTGTATCTTTCTCCATCGGTAATTGTTTTTTATCGAGTGTATCTGTAAAGACATAAATTGATGTGGGCGTATCGCCGACAAATGCTTGTGCCACATCAAGCGCCTTATTTATTTGCGCTGTTTCATATGTTACGTGTAAATCTTGGATTGCTTTTTCAATACTTTTTGCGCTTGTTTCCTGTTGTAAAACTGCTTGTGGTGAACTGCCTGTTGTAATTAACGTGACAGGTCGTCCATCCAGTTGTTCGACTAATGACAGCATTTCTTTTTTATGTGCGTCGAAAGTTGATTGTTCTTTACCAGCTAGCATTGTAGCGGATGTATCCACGATAAATATCGTCTGCGCGCCAGCAATCGTGCTTTTTTTTATATACGGATTCATCAATGCTAGTACCAATAGCAACAACGCAAGCAATTGTAAATATAGCAACGCATTTTTTTGTAAATGCTTTAAATATGGAGACACACGCGTTTCTTGCATAATTTCAGACCAAAAAAGTGTGGAAGACACCGTTTGATCGGTATATTTTTTGCGAAAGAAATAATAGAGCAGGACAATGACCGGGATGATGGCCGTCCAGCTAAAAATAATTTGACTAAAGCCCAAAACGGCTCACCTCACCTAATCCAATGTGCTTTCAGTAATTGTTGAAAAATCGCATGCTGCAAACCATCCTCCACCTTGAGTTGCAACTTACGTACGCCATAGCGACGACAAATTGCTTCAAACTCCTCTTCATGTTGGCGACGTTTTGCCTCATACGTATTGAGTACTTTGGCTGACATCGTGACGTTGACATCACGCCCAGTTTCACGATCTAGTAACCGTACATCACCTGAATATTGAGGGGATAGCTCCTCTTCTGTGACAATTTGAACAATGCGCACATCACCTGCAAAACGAGGCAATCTTTTTAATAACTGTTGCCATTCCTCAATCGGTTCAAGCCCATCCGTCACAATAAATAACACTGTACTATCCTTCGGTAGAGCTTTTAATGCACCTTGGGCAAAGCCTGCTGTATAGTTTGCCTCTTCAATAGCTGTGACCACTTGTAAAAATGCGCGACGATACATAGCCCCCTTACGTCGAAACGGCGGCAGCAAGTCATCTTGCACAAATGAAAACGATAAACGGTCATCACGCCCAAGTACCATTAATCCAAGTGACGCCACGATTTGTCTAGCAAATGTCCATTTTGCGGGCTCGCCCATTGATTTTGTTGCATCTAACAAAATATGCACGCGCATTTCTTGTTCATCTAAAAAGCGCTTAATAAAATATTTATCGGTTCTTGCAAAGACGTTCCAATCTACTTGTCGCACGTCATCACCTAAATGATATTCGCGAAAATCGGAGAAGTCGAGAGATGCCCCAAAGCGCTGCGAACGATGCGAGCCTTTATGCTGACCACGCAATTTGGAGGCAGTCGCTACTTGGAAACGACTTATTTTCGCTAACCAATCTTCGGGCAAAATATGCTTTGTCATCGACTTACGCCTTGTTGCACTTTTTCTAAAATAACATCTATCACATCATCTGCTGTCTTACCTGAAGCCTCCCCTTCATAATTCAACAACATGCGATGACGTAATACCGGCTTCGCCACTGATTTAATATCTCCGACAGAGACATGGAAACGCCCGCTCATCAAGGCTCTAGCCTTTGCTAATCTAATTAAGCTTTGTAAGCCACGAGGACCACTACCATACAGCACATAGTGCTTTACTTCATCGATAGCATCTGCTCTTTCAGGATGTGTTGCCACGACTAAATCAGCAGCAAACTCTAGCATCTCATCAGCAATCAGCACTTCCTTAACCATTTGTTGCGCCAAAATTAAGCCATCAGTATCAAGTACTTTTTGTAAGCTCACTTCTTGTGCACCTGTTGTACGTTTCATAATTTCCATAAGCTCACGTTTCTCGGGATATGGCACAAGTATTTTACAAAGAAAACGGTCCATTTGCGCCTCTGGCAACGGATATGTTCCTTCCATTTCAATAGGGTTTTGTGTAGCTAACACGAAAAATGGTTTAGCCATTTTCTTCGTATCACCTAAAATTGTCACCGTTTTTTCTCCCATGGCCTCAAGCAAGGCACTTTGCGTTTTTGGTGTTGCACGGTTAATTTCATCTGCTAATACCATCTGACTAAAAATAGGTCCTGGCTGGAATGTAAATTGCTGTCTGCCATCTGCTGTGCGCTCGATCATGCTTGTTCCTGTAATATCAGCAGGCATTAAGTCCGGCGTGAATTGAATACGGGAAAACGATAAATCCAGCACTTCAGAAATTGTTCGAATAAGCATTGTTTTCCCTAAGCCTGGTAGCCCTTCTAATAGCGCATGACCATCTGCAAGCACTGCATATAATGTGTAATCAATCGCTTCTTCTTGTCCAACAATAAAACGATGAATTTCATCCTTTACTTGTTGTAATTTTGTACCCATGTCGACATACTGTTGTTCTGTAAATGCCATTTCTTCTCCTCCTACTGCGACTCAATTGTCGTGAAATAAGATTGCACGACATGTTGTAAATCTTTCGGCAATTGTAAACGCTCAGAGCTTTCTAAGTAGCTATCTTTATAGGAGCCAATCACTTCTTCATACGGTCGGATTGAGCCTTTGGTAATTGGTCCATTTCCTTGTTGCTCTGACACATGCGCACCATCACCTAATTGTCCGCTATCAACAGTTGTCTCACTTGAACCGCCAATTCTAGGTGTCGTCAATAAGTCGCGACCTCCTTGACCTCTTCCTGCACCTTTACCTGGACTAGTACCAGAGCCTTGCCCCTGACCTTGCCCTTGACCTTGCCCCTGACCTTGGCCCTGACCTTGACCTTGGCCCTGCTGATTACCTTGTGATTGGCCATTGCCAGTTGCTTGCTGCCCACCATTTTGTCCTTGCTGTCCTGCTTGCCCTTGCTGATTGCTTGACTGTGCGTTTCCAGAAGAATGTTGATTCGAATTTGTATTGCTTTGCTGATTATTATTTGCACTATTAGCGCTAGCAATGGCGTTTTGCAATGTATTACTTGCCGGTTTTCCTAAGTTACTCATCGCAGTTTGTGTTGCATTTGCACTTTGTGTAAGCTGTTGCTGCATTTGTGCTAGCTCGTTCAATTGTTCAATTTCCTCTTTTGATAGTGCGTTATTGTCGGTAGCCCCATCTTTACTTGCCGTTTGCTTATCTTTTAATTGCTGTTCTTTTAACGCTAATTCCTTCTGCTTTTTCACAACTTCTCGTAACGCTTCTTCGGCTGTTTGTGCTTCTTTTAACGTATTTTGCAATTCTTTTAATTGCTCTTTCACTTCTTTTGTCTCTGCTTTTTTTTCAAGCTTTGCCACTTCTTTTTTAATGTCCTCGATAACAGCTTTTTCCTTTTCCACTTCAATCGCTTCCATTTGTGTTGCCGCTGGGAACATATAAAGTATTGCTAAGGCAACAGCTGATGCAAATAGACCAACAAACGCTTTAGGTCGAAACAAGTTTTTCTTTCTCGCTTTAAATTGAGCAAAGGCTTGTTCTGATTTGTAGATGGCTTTTGCTAGTAATGATTGTACTAGCGGATCTTCATCATCTTTTAAAGATAATGCTGTTACCAGTTCATTATGTGAGAAGTATTGATCAAGTGCATGCAATGCTTCCTTCTCTTTGACACGTTGCCACCATAGCAAAACAACGGTAACAAGTAAGCCAATAATAAAGACAGCTAGCGCAATTTGGCGATAATAGGGCCAAACAAAGAGCCTTGAAACGAGGACGAGTGAAGCACTCGAAAGCAATGCTAAAAACAACCCGTACTGTGCAATAGGTAGGCTTCTCTCAAATGTTAAACTGCGTTGCGCACGCTGAATATATTTGTGTAATTGCTTCCGACGCTCCATGCTGTTTCCTCCTCATCGGTTACTTTTCATATTGGCACGTAATTTCTTAATCGCAATCGTTAAACTTAACACAATAAGTATTAAGTAAAAGACTAAATAAGTTAGCCACACTGGTATTTCAATCCCACTAATTTCGACTAATGCATCTCCCATAGATGGTGAAATAAGGGTCAACATTAAAGCTCCTGGATTAATGGAAGCCCAAAAGTAAGTCATAAAAGATGAACTAGCAGCAGCCGTATTGCCCATTTGATGGAATGCCATTGATAGGAAGAAGAAAAACGCCGTTATGCCTCCTAAGAAAATAATCGAGCCATAAGTTGCAATCATCGCAACAATTGTTCTCTTTGTAATCGTTGAGAACATCACACCAATACTACCAATTGCCACTACGGTTACTAAGTAAAATAGAAAGATTGAAATGAGTTGTGAAGGCGATACCCCACCAAATAAAAATACTAAACTATATAACGGTAGCCCTGCGATTAACATTAAGACTAAAAACGCTACGGACGATAAAAGTTTACCTATAACAATTTGTGTCGAGCTTTGCGTTGTTGTCAGTAATATATTTAATGTTTGCTTTTCTCGTTCACTACTAATTGCCCCTGCAGTTAAGCTTGGTGTAATGAAAAGTACGAGTGCCATTTGTAAAATGGTCAATACAGCAAACATCATAAAACTCGTATCCGGTCTAAAGAAGCCTTTGCCGGTAAAGCCAGTTGTCAAAAGTAAAAAGCCTGCGATAAAAATGCATATGACCGCTAGATAAAACATTAAACCTGAAAAGCTTTTAAAAGAACGGAAGCGTAACTTCAACTCTTTTACGAGTACCGGATTATAAAATCTTTCCATCATTGATTGTCCGCTCCCTTCGTAATCGCCATAAAGACATCCTCTAAGTCTTTCTCTTCCTCAGTCAGTGCATAAATTGGTAAATCTGCAAGCATTGCTTTTTTCAGTAGCATGATTTGTTCAGTCTCTGTGCCACGATAATTAAACGCAATTTCCATGCGATTATCCATTACATCAATAGAAGAGATTAGTGGATCTTCTTCTAAAAATGCGCGTATTTCTTGTAAGTGCTCCGCTACCTTGATGACAATGCGCTTTTCTCCTTGTAACTGCGCTTGAATAGAAGCCACATTACCATGAGCAATCAGTTTACCATTATCAATAACACCAATTTCATCACACATTTCTGCAAGCTCCGGTAAAATATGCGAGGAAATTAATATTGTTTTCCCCATCGATTTTAAATTTCGTAAAATATCACGCATTTCTACACGAGCACGTGGATCTAAACCAGATGCAGGCTCATCTAAAATTAACACCTTTGGATCATGGATAAGTGCACGTGCTAAACATAGACGTTGCTTCATCCCACGTGATAATAAGTCGACATATTCATAGCGTTTATTCGTTAAATTAACAAGCTCTAGTAACTGCGGTATCAATACTTTACGCTCCTGTGCTGCAATGCCGTAGCTAGCACCATAAAATTCTAAATACTCATCTACTTTTAGTTGGTCATATACTCCAAAGAAATCGGGCATATAACCAATTTGTTTACGTACTTCTTTCGGTTCCTTGATGACACTTTTGCCATTGATGAGTGCATCGCCTGAAGTTGGGGATAACAATGTTGCCAAAATTGAAAACGTTGTTGATTTACCAGCACCATTGGCACCCACAAAGCCAAACACAACCCCTTCCTCCAGTGACAGATTTAAATGATCTAGTGCTGTGAAGGAGCCATATTTTTTTGTTAAATCACGAATCTCTATCATTACTTCGCCACTCCTTTCAGCTCAATATCAGGTAATTTTGTCTGCTCGCCCGTTTGATCTGGTCCAAATTTAATTTCTAAACGCAGCTGACCTTCCTCATTGAAGTATTGGGTAATATTATTTGTAAACACTTGTTTCGTATCAACAAATGGCTCATAATCTTTTGTTGCATTATTCCAAATGGATAACTGCATACGTTTCACATCTTTATTAGCAATTGTCAGTTCATTTAAAGATTGAACGAAATCCATAAAATGATCAGGCATCTCAATTGATAATTCATATACACCATCTGATAAGTACCACGTATTCAACTGTTCATCTATTTTATCAAAGGAGGCATTAGACGATTGTGTAGTCAAATTATAGGTAAAGTTATTACGTTTCATCGTAAATGGACCGGACAGCTCAACTTTCCCATTAAAAGGCTGTATGAAGTAAGAAATTGGCGACATCTTAACACTCGTTCCAAGTTCTACGCCGACAATGGCTTGCTCCGCCCAAGCAGTAATAACAGGTTGTTTGTCATTTTCCACCAAAAGCAGTGCTTGCGATTTCATGCGGTCAATACGCAGCGGGTCAACCTCTTCCTTCGTTTTTGGATAATCATAATTATAATTATTAAAGTTTGTAGGCTTTTGTAGCATCGTCGTTTTGATTTCTTTGTCCACTTTCAGTATGGCATTTGGTTCGATATCTCCAAGCTGTACTTCTTTTGTGCCTGAGATCACCGTGACATCCTTCAGAGCAAATGGGAAGTTATTTTTCACTGTCCCTGAAAGCTTTTCATCTTTTAATGTTAGATCCACATCCATTTTGCCAATATTTTGAGCTGCTGTTTTTCCTCCAAACGATTGGACTGACCAGTAGCTTAAATCACGTAATGTTAACGTAGAACCATTAGCGTTTTCTTTTATATAGGATGATTCATGTAATGCACCCGTTGTACCAGAAAGATTATAGTTATTACGAAATGCTAGTGCAGTCGTAGACTTGTCCGCATTGACAACAAAATCACCACCGCGATTTGTTAAAATCGATTCTACGTAATAGCCATTTAAACTGCTATCTTCATTTACTTTAAAAAATGCAGATTGCTGTACTTGTGGCTGTACAATACGATCTTTTGCCCCCACTATAAATAGCAATATTGAAAGAACAACTGAAATTGCAGGAATTACCCACCATGCATGCTCTCGCTTATCCATTTTCTTTAACACGAAGTACAGGAGTGGACCTATGACTAATATGTAAAGAATAATGACAATAAGCATATAGCTAACTGACACTTCAAATGATGGGAATAGCTCATTAATACTGCCTAACTCATATGAAAGTTGATCTAATGTAGATCCACCTTGCATAACTGTTTGCTGAGACTTCGATTGTAGGTCGATCATCTTAGCTGTTAATGCCGCATAGCCATCCATAGACGCTAAAGGCTCATCACCTAACGAAAACGTCGTTTGCACAATTTCCCCACTACCAATCTTTTTCTTGGCAGCTAAAATAGTATTATTGTCCTTAAGGACAGGGATACTTCCTTCATTTTCTGTTGCTGTATAAACATCAATAGCTTGTGTAAAATTACCGCCTCCAGATAAGTTTTTTAAGCTATCTGCTGAGACACTAGTTGTTTGTTGAGATAATGTTAGCGGTAAATATTCTTTAAAAATGCCAGCTGTAGTGTTGATTTGCTCAGAGCCGCCAAGTAATAATGTACCGCCATCTTGTACCCAAGTTAATAGTGCTTCTTGCTGTTTTTGTGATAAATCAGCAATGGCAGCTTCATCGACTGCAATAATATTAGCCATTGCAAAGCCTTGCGCAACATCAGGTAATGTATAATCCTTTAGTTGATTTAAATGAAATATTTCAACCTTAGATGATGGCACAAATTGAGATAAGCGCAAATAGGCCGATAAACGGTCACTTTTTTCTGTTAGCGTATAAATAAATACTGAGTTTTCTTCTAAAAAATTCGCCTGCAAACGTTTAGTTCCTTTGTATGCAACCTTTTTGCCTTTTTCAATACTACCCTCATAAAAGGCAAATACATCATCATCTGAATAGCCATAATCCGCTAGCCCGTCCAAATAAAGTGTAAATGTTTTTTCTTCGCCAGCTGCTATATCGATAGGAACGACAAGCGCTGATGCTGCCTGATAAGAATTAAAGGCATTAATCGCCATATCCCCAGAAAAGTCAGCACCGTTGTTTTTCACTGTCACTTGCAACGGTGTCACCGATTGATATTTAGCCTTTCCTGTAAGGCCAGCCTTTGCTTGTACCTCTAATGTAGGTGCGGCACTTGCCTCAGCAATAGGCAGAGCATAGCTCACTACAAGCATTACTAGTAATAATAGTGCTGCAATATTAAATTTCTTCAAAAGCTCAACCCCTTTTTCTAACTTTAAGATTATTACATAATTATACGTTTTACAGGGCATTTTGTTCCATTTCTTATGATATCTTCATGAATATTCATAAACTCTTAAGATTTAGGAAGCGAGGCTTGGCATAGCCTTTTAATTATGGAGCAGGTGCATAGGTGTTCAAAATAAATTTTTATTTTACCGTTGATGTCCGCTACGACGGTGCTTTCCGCGGGCACACACGTAAGCCGCAACCCTCGCTAACGCGAGGGCTGTTGCGTCTTACGCTGTGTGCGTTCCCGCAGGAGTCACCGTCTTCGCTACCATCAACTAGTGCTATTTGCTGAAATATTAACAATAGTCAAAGAAATTTACATAAAAAAAATGTTAGATTGATTACGGTCAATCTAACACTTAGCATAGTGCTATTTATTTATAGTCAAACAAGCAACGGGCATGATCTTGCACAACTTCTACAAATGCCTCCACTTGTCGCAATTCGAAAGAGGACTCATAGCCAATTAACCATGTATCGCGCGTTAAGCCAAATTCTTGCTCATCGTTTGTTAGGGCAATTTTATTAATATTATCATGCTCATTTAAAGTAATGGAAGGTAAAATAGCATAACCTATGCCATTTAACGCCATTTGTTTACAGATTTCAATTTGATCCACTAAAATTTGTCGTCGTGGATTTGAAGCAAAATGCTGTTGCCACCATTGCTGAATTTCCTGATAATAATTAGAATCACTTTTGAATTGAATAAATGGGCGGTCCGTCGTTAACACATCTTCAATCGTTTTTAACTCCTGATCTACTAGGTAGAGTGTATCGCGGAAAAGATGAATCTTTTGCCCTTTCCAATCGACCTGACCACGCACAATGCCGACATGAGCCTCTCCCTCGTATAAAGCTTTAACAATTTCAGAGCTCCATCCTGTCATAAGTGAGATTTTAGCTTCCGGATATTTGGTTACAAAATCTTTTAATATTTGGGGAAGCCAGTTTTGTCCGACAATAGAGGCGCAAGCAATTTTCAACGTACCATTCACTTTCGTCGTTAAGGACTGTATCATTTCAAAAATTTCTTCTTTTTTCGCTAGCATGTCTGTCGCATAAGCGATGACATGCTCCCCCGCAGGTGTTGCTGTAAGTCCCTTTTGGGAACGTATAAAAAGCTGTGCTCCCCAATCTTTTTCAATCGATTGCAACCGTTGTGAAAGTGCCGGCTGCGATAAAAACAACCGCTCTGCTGCTTTACGCATATTGCGTTCCTCAGCTAAAACTTTCAAGATTTCCGCTTCTGTTGCCATCAATCACCTAAACCTCCAATACAAGTAAAGGGGGACATCATGATTTTCATCTGAGTCCCCTCCTACACTACTGTTCTTTTTGATAGATATATTTTTTCAACTGTTTTAAAATAACACGTCTTGTTAAAATTCCTGCAAATGTACCATCTTCATCTACAACACATAAAAATGCATGGTTAATAACCAAATCTAAAGCGCGTTGGAATGTATCCGTCATTTTTAAAACGGCTATGTTTTTTTCCATTATAGTATCAACTTTAATATCTGGTAATTTTTCATATTCAATATGTTCGAGACCTAAAATGGATTCAGTAATCATTTTCATACTCAATAAACCTTGAAGTCGATATTTTAAATCTAATACAGGTATTGAAGAGTACCCTGTACGTGTTAGTACAAGGAGTGCATGCTCGGCACTATTACCACTTTGTACATGCGCAACCTTTTCGGATGAAATAATAAAATCACTAATTGGCATTGCTAATAAGTCTTTGCTGTTAGTTGAAATCATGAACTTCTTCTCCTTTTCTGTCCTTACTTGCAGAACAGGATCCTTCTCTTTTATCATATCACAATGTTTCCGAATATGACCATGACAAGGTCAAGAAGAGTTTTTTATCAACCATGCATATTGCTTATTGCCTCCAAGTATCCTACGTAGACTAACACTACATTGTTCGATTATTTAAGCAATGCCAATGAGTTTTTTTAATATGTTCTTATAAAATCTCAATTTTGAGGAAAAATAATTTAACGACATCGGGTTTGCCGCAAAATAAAGTATCACATTGACTGATGCACATGTGATACTTTATCTACTGTTCATTAATACCCTATTTTACTCCAATAATAAAAAATCATAATCCCTAAAAACAGCAAAAAGACAATGTATACCCATACAATTGGATTCAGCATCGTTGCAAATTCTTCGACAGTCTCTGAAACCGGCGTATCTTTTTCCGATTCCCGTTCTGACGTCATTTTGGCAATTCGCATAGTTGAAACAAAGGAAATAACCGCAATGATTGTTATTGCAATTAGCGCTGGTATCAACCACATACCCATAGGCAAAACTCCTTTCTTTGCCCTTAGTATGTATCAACACGCCTATTCATTATGCAAATGATTTTTGGAGACCATTTGAAAAGCCTTCACACAATTTACATTTCTAAAAAATTTAAAAAGGGGATTGATTTAGCCACTGTCCGCCATCTAATGTGACACATTCACCATTCATATATCTCGCTTTATCCGACATCATAAATGTTGCTAAATCGGCAACTTCCTCCGGAGTACCTATGCGTCCTAGCGGCACAGAATTAATAGTAATAGCGGTAGCTTCCTCTGATTCCCATAATTTAGCTGCTCCCCCTGTACGTTCAATTGGCCCCGGTGCAATAGCATTTACACGAATGCCATACCGTTTTCCCCATTCCACCGCTAATGTTCTTGTCATTGACAATACACCTGCTTTTGCCGCTGATGAATGGATTACACCAGCACCTGCATTCCAAGCATACGTCGCTACCATATTAATAATTGATCCGTTTATATTATGTTTAATCCAATATTTCCCTACAACTGAAGAGCAATAGAACGTGCCGTTTAACACAATATCCACTACTGCTTTCCAGCCATTTGGTGTTAAATCTTCTGCGCGTACCATAAAGTTACCAGCTGCATTATTGACTAATCCATCGACTTGTCCAAATTTTTCAACAGTAAACGCCACCATCGCTTCAGCTTGTTCAGGTATACGAACATCCATTTGAAATGTTTCGATTGTGTTTCCTGCTTGTGCTATAAACTTTTTTGCCTGTGCTAATCGCTCTTCGTTACGACCGGCAATCACAACATTTGCCCCTTCTGCAACAAATTGTTTTGCCATATAAAGCCCCATACCACTTGAACCACCAGTAATGATAATTGTCTTCCCCTGTAACATAACCATTCCCCCTTAGTTTCAAAAAAATGAATAACGATTCATTTTATTTTACTACATTTTCTGGGAAATGTCATATTAATTCTACAAAACTCTTATTTTATAGAAATGCGTTTACTATCTAAAAAACTTCTTAACAATCATAAAATGG
The DNA here is from genome assembly GCF_044762075.1 of Lysinibacillus sp. NPDC097195. Classification (NCBI taxonomy): domain Bacteria; kingdom Bacillati; phylum Bacillota; class Bacilli; order Caryophanales; family Bacillaceae; genus Lysinibacillus; species Lysinibacillus sp. NPDC097195. The sequence goes on from NZ_JBIWDP010000001.1 coordinate 2,496,587, forward strand.
CGCCAAGCACTATCTATGCTTGGCGCCATTTTTACATTGTTTACGACTAACGTTGATTTCTTCGAATCTTATCTTAAAACGCATAATGATAAGCAATCTTGTACAGCTCCATTAACTCATCCTGTGTTGGCACTTTAGGATTATTTGCTGGGCTACCACTGGCGATTGCATCGGTTGCCATTTTAGGAATGGCCGCATAAAATGCTTCCTTTTCAATGCCCCATTGCTGTAAATTGCCGATACGCATCTTTTTACATAGTGCCTTGATGGAGTCGATAGCTAAAGTGGCTAGTTCTTCTTGTGTACCATATTTCCCGTCCTTGTTAAAATATTTCCCAATATCCGCTAAGCGCTCCACGCATGCATCCTTCGAAAATTCTAATACTGCTGGAAGCAGCATCGCATTGGAAATACCATGTGGGACGTGAAAAAGTGCACCGATAGGTCGTGACATCCCATGCACTAGCGCAACAGATGCATTAGAAAACGCTAGTCCTGCCTGCATTGAACCTAGAGACATTGCCTCGCGTGCATCAACATCATTCCCTTGTTCGTAAACTTTCAATATATTATTAATAATTAATTCCATCGCAGACAATGCCAGTACATTCGAATAGGGATGTGCTAAACGTGATAAATAGCTTTCAATGGCATGGCTTAAAGCATCAATACCTGTTGCCGCTGTTATGGCTGGTGGTGAAGTTAGCGTTAGCATCGGATCAACAATGGCAATTGGTGGCATAAAAGCTGGTTGCTTAATCATCATTTTTACATCGTTCGTTGTATTTGTAATAACAGTAGCGTCAGTCGCTTCAGAACCTGTACCTGCTGTCGTTGGAACCGCAATATGAGGGATGGGTGGGTGCTCTGCTACTTTTGCCATCTTCATATAATCACCAATATAACCTCCGTTTGTAGCGACGACAGCAATCGCTTTTGCTGTATCAATACAACTTCCGCCACCAACGGAAATAATGACATCACATTGTGCAGCTTGCAATATTTCTAGACCTTGTGCTACATACGTATCCACTGGCTCTGTTGTTACACCGACATATGTCACCGCTTGTAAACCATTAGCTTTTAAAAGTGTCATACACTGTTGAACGAACCCTAAGCCTTCCATTATGGGATCACTGACAATCAAAGCCTTTGTCCCTAGTTTGTTGGCATAAACACCAACCTCTTCGAATGCAGCTCTGCCATAAACAATCGTCGCTGGAGAATTTACAGTGAAGGTTGTTTTTGTTTGAATCATAACGCATCTCTCCTCATTATTGAGCTGTATAACCACCATCTAACACAATTGCCTGACCGGTTAAACCTTTGGCCGCATCACTTGCTAAATAAAGCGCCAGTCCTGTAATCTCCGAAACGTCTAGCAAGCGTTTTTGGGGGACTAGTGGATATAACACTTGCTCCAGTACTTCTTCTACCTTGATACCTCGCGACTTAGCTAAATCTGCAAACTGATTGCGCACTAATTCCGTATCCACATATCCGGGACAAATGGCATTAACTGTAATGCCTTCATTGGCTACTTCAAGAGCCGCTACTTTAGTTAAGCCGATTAGCCCATGCTTGGCTGCATTGTAGCCAGCTTTGCCGGCAAAACCAATAACACCGTTGATTGAAGCCATATTAAGAATGCGTCCGTAATTATTTTTTTTCATATGTGGTAATGCATATTTCAGTGTAATAAATGGTGCGACCAACATTACTTTTTGCATTTGTTCAAACACTTCAGTTGGAAAATCCTCTATATAAGAAACATATTGGAACCCTGCATTGTTAATTAAAATATCAATTGTGTTAAATTTTTCAATTGTAAATGCAATTGCCTCACGAATGGCTTGCTCCTTTGTCACATCACATGTATAAGCTGTTAATTGTGGATGTTGTGCTATTGCATCAGCCAAACGTTGTTCATTCATATCCGAAATCACAACATTTGCCCCTTGCTCAGCGAATGCTTGAGCAAGGGATAGTCCAATTCCTTGCGCAGCGCCAGTAATAAATACTGTTTTGCCATCCATTTATGTTGTCCCTCCTACATTCCTAATGAGAATAATAGTATCGCAATAACAGTACCAATAATTGGTACAATGACTGTTAAGGCACCAAAAGGTAAATAGGCATCCTTATGTTTTTCATTACATACAGAATTAATTGTTGTTACCACATAACCACCATGTGGTAATGAATCAAGCGAGCCAGATGCAATCGCAATCGTTCTGTGCAATGCTTCCGTATTAACACCCATATCAATATAGTGAGGAGCTAATAATGGCATTGCTATTGTTTGTCCTCCAGATGCTGAACCTGTTAAACCTGCAATAATTGCGATCGCAACAGCACCACCTATTAAAGGATTTCCAGGAATATTAGTCATCAAATCTACAGTCGCTACGAATGACGGTGTAGCTTTTACAACGCCCCCAAATCCTACTACTGCTGCCGTATTGGCAATAGCTACAACAGCGCCCATAGCGCCAGCAGCTAGTGTTGCACTAACCGATTTTGAATATTTGTAGCTGACTAAATAAGCTGTAATACAACCGCTCGTTAAGGCAACTATTAAAGCAGATGTACCAAGCGAGTCATGATATATAAAGGAAATTAGTAAAACGACTAGTAATGGCACTAAGCTTAAAATGGGGCTAGGTAGCTTACGCGTGTTGTCTACTACCGGATCTGTTGGGCGTTCAATAAAAACCTCTCCCTTGTTCACTGCACGCTTAATCATCCAATTGAGCCATAGTGCACCACCAATTGCCATAAATAAGGCAACGACAATACTTACTTGCCAACCTGCATACGGTGTCGTCCCTAAATAAGGAATCGGAATCCAGTTTTGAATTTCTGGTGAGCCTGCCGAAGTCATTGTAAAAGTCACAGAACCTAAACCAAGTGCTGCTGGAATAAAACGGCGTGGGAAATTCGCCTGCTTAAATAAACTAATGGCCATCGGATATACAGAAAACGCCACAATAAATACCGAGACACCACCGTACGTTAATACCGCTGCAGCTAAAACGACTGCAAATGTGGCATACTTTACGCCAATTTTTTCAACAATCCATTTGGAAACACTGTCAGCTGCGCCTGTATCCTCCATTACTTTCCCGAAAATCGCACCTGCCATAAACATTAAGTACCAAGAACCAACGAAGCCCGTAAAACCATCCATATAACTCGTTAAGAAATTGGCTTGATTGTCATTTGCCGTTTGTGGAAAGAAAGCAAGACCATTCGTTAGAGCTGCTATTAAAGCAGTTAATGGTGCTGAAATCAGTAAATTGACCCCTCTCATTGTTAAATAAACCAATAATGCTAAACTGCCAAAAAGTCCAATATACGCTATCATTTCACACCCACCTATCTTTTTATAGAAAGTGCTAGGCTTGACCTTTCAGGATATGCCTGATTAGACAGAAGTTTAGGCGGGCTTACATACAATGGTATTCGCTAAAGCCCGCTGAAATCGTCACCTTCTGTTTGCTTTATTCAATTCTAACTACGCCATTAATCGTTATTACTTGGAAATGCAAATGTAGATGCGGATGAAGCATTATTTGTCATCCAGCGTTCGGATATAGTTTTAGTCTTTGTAAAGAAGCGTGCCTGATCCGGCCCAAACATATGGCCCTCACCGAAACGTGAGCCTTTAAATCCAGCAAAATTATGGTAGCCAACTGGAATTGGGATTGGTACATTCACACCAACCATCCCTACATCAATCTCTGTTGTAAATTTACGTGCGACAAGCCCATCGTTTGTAAAGATCGTGACACCATTGCCAAGCTCATGCTCGTTAATCAGGTCAATCGCCTCTTCTAATGAATCTACACGTACAACATTACGAGCAGGGCCAAATATTTCTTGTTCATAAATTTCCATACCTGGTTTGACATGGTCTAATAACGTAGGACCAACAAAGAATCCTTTTGAGTCGTTGACAATCGCAAGCTCACGACCATCGCATACAACGGTTGCCCCCTCTGCTTCGCCTTTATCGATAGCAGCAAGTATAGCTTCTTTTGATTGCTGTGAAATAACTGGACCAAAGTCTGTATCTTGGTCTGTATAAGCACCTACTTTTAAGGCGGTAATTTTTTCTTTTAGAATGGCAACGAGACGATCTGCTGTTTCTTTACCGACAGGCATGATTGTTGAAATAGCCATACAACGCTGTGATGCTGCACCGTATGCTGCACCGATAAATGCATTTGCTACTTGCTCAAGGTCTGCATCTGGCATGACAACCATATTATTTTTACCTCCGCCTAGTGCTGTGACACGTTTACCATATTTTGAACCTGTTTCATAGATGTACTTAGCAACTGGCGTTGATCCTACAAATGAAACCGCTTGCACAGTTGGGTTTTCTAAAAGTTCATTCACGGCATCTTTATCTCCATTTACTACTGTCCAAATACCATCAGGCAATCCCGCCTTCTTCCATAGCTCACTGACAAATAACGCGGTCATCGGTACTCGCTCCGATGCTTTTAACACAACTGCGTTGCCGACTGCGATTGCCATACTTGTTTGGGCTAACGGCACCATGATTGGGAAGTTAAATGGTGAAATTGCCGCTACAACACCTAGCGGATACTTTGCAGAATAGGCATTAATTTGACCTCCAACGTTGACAGAGTACTCACCTTTTACTAAATGTGGCGCACCAATGGCTAAATCAACAGACTCTAGCCCTCGTGTAATTTCACCTCGCGCATCTTCAATCGTTTTACCGCTTTCTGTACAAATAATTTGTAACAACTCTTCCATATTGTCTGTAACTAAATTGCGGAATTTTAATACAACTTCCGCACGTTTTGAAACGGATGTATCGCGCCAATTAGGGAATGCTTTTTTCGCTTTAGCAATAGCCTCGCGAGTCTCCTCTACTGTTGCCAGTGGAACTTTGGCAATGACATCACCCGTTGTTGGATTATAAACTGAACCGTAACGACCACTTCTTCCTTTAGTCATTTCCCCACCGATAAAATGCGTTAAAGTTTTCACTTCTTGTGCTGTTGTCATATTTTTTTTCCTCCTTTAAAATTGTTTCACCGTACATTTTTCTTTTAAACTTAAATAAGCAGCAGACATATCATGTTCACCATAGCCTTCTACTGATATTTCGTTGTAAAGATTCACTAGCTGTTCACCTATACGAAGAGGCACACCTGCTTCAGCCGCCATATTTTGAGCTAAGCGTAAATCTTTTAGGAGTAGATTCGTAGAAAAGCCAGGCTCATAGTTTTCATTTTTCATGTATTCTAAATAATTGCGTTCATAAATACGACTTTGACCATAGCTATTACTTAATACTTCGTAAAGTGTATCTGCTGCAATTCCCATTTTTTCTCCAAGTACAATTGTTTCAGCGACAGCTTGTGTGTAGAAACCAATCATTAAATTATTAAGCAATTTAATACGTGTACCAACACTTGGCGATGCACCAAGGTGATAAATATTTTTACCGATTATTTTGAAAATGGAAGCTCCACTTTGAAAATCCCTTTCTTCCCCACCTATCATAATTGTAAGCGTGGCATTTACTGCACCAATAACACCACCACTTACCGGGGCTCCAAGATAACGCAATCCTAATGATTTCGCTTTTTGAAAGAACGTATCATTTAATTCGGGATTCACTGTACTAAAATCTATTAGTAAACTTCCTTGTTTAGCATTTTGTAAAATGCCTTCTGGTGATGAGTAGACTTGTTCAACTACTTGTGGCGTCGGTAAGCTTGTCATTATAACTTCACTGCACTGTGCAACTGCTTTAGCTGTTGTTAGCGCTATACCTCCTTGTGCAATAAACTGCTCCATTGCTTGCGTATTCGTATCAAAGCCATACACTTCATAGCCTGCACGAAGTAAGTTTATCGACATTGGTAAACCCATATTACCTAAACCGATAAAACCTAATTTTTCTTTCATTTGAGCTCCCCCATTTCCTGTGAATTGCGTAAAATAGCGCTGATACACTAGCAAACTTTATGTTTTTGTCGTAACATTAATAACGAGATACTCTTGATGACCGCAGTCACTGACTTCGGTCACTTAAATCATAAACAAAGTTACGAGAGCTCGTCAATTAAAAATTTTATATTTTCTGAATATATTTGATATTTATTATTATAGGATATTTTTTATACGGAGGCAGAACGGCATGAATTCGTTAACTACTCGCCAAAAAAAGGCATTGGAAACTCGGGAAAAGCTACTTAAAACATCATTAGAATTATTTAATAATTATGGTTTTGAGCATGTATCAGTTGAACAAATTACAAAAGCATGTAAAGTGTCCAAAGGTACATTTTATACTCATTTCCCATCCAAATATGATGTTATTTTGGAAAAATTTGAGGAGCTGGATAGTTTTTATAGTACAGTGGAGAAAAAAATCGATCAAACTTTACCAGCAAGTGAAAAAATCTTACTGCTTTATAAAGAACAAATGATCTATTTAACAACTGTTGTCGGGAAGGATTTGTTGCGAACGGTCTATACAGCCGCGATGACAAATCAAGTTGAACAGAACCATTATTTAATTAGCCCGGAGCGGAAAATTTTTCAAATTATTAATTCATATATTCATGAGGGTATTCAACAAGGAGAGTTTGTTAACGAATTACAAGCAATTCAAATGCAACACATTATTCAACGATGTATGCGCGCTAATGTATATGATTGGTTAATCCATAACGAAGAATTTGATTTAGTTACGGAAATGGCACACTTCACAGCAGTTGTGCTAAACGGCATGAAGGCACAACCTTCAAAATAGAATATATTTTAAAAATAGCCCCTCGAGATTCTCGAGGGGCTTAGAGTTTTGACAAAAGAAATAATGAAGTTATTGCTTATTGTCTTTTATTAAGTTGATTGGAGCGGAGGACGGGCGACTCCTGCGGGAACAGCACAAAATGTAAGACGCAACAAACCGCGCGTTAGCGAGGGTTGCGGCTTACGATGTGCCCGCGGAAAGCGCACGTCCGTAGCGGAAATCAACCGCAGTATTTAACTTTATTAATAGAGGTATCGAGTAGGAACTCGATGCCTTCAATATTTACTTACACGCTACCAAGTTGATTGGAGCGGAGGATGGGCGACTCTGCGGGAACAGCACAAAATGTAAGACGCAACAAACCGCGCGTTAGCGAGGGTTGCGGCTTACGATGTGCCCGCGGAAAGCGCCCGTCCGTAGCGGAAATCAACCGCAGTATTATGCTAAAAGCTACCCTACAAAATATTGTGCCACAATGGATTCCACAGGTAAGGGCTTATTATATAAATAGCCTTGCCCTTTTTGACAACGATGACGTTTTAGGAATGCCACTTGTGATGGCTCCTCTATGCCTTCAGCAATGACTTCAAGCCCTAAGTTATGGGACATGGAAATAATTGCTTTAATAATGGCCTCATTTTTATCATCTTTTGCAATATCAGCAATAAACGATTGATCAATTTTAATAATATCGATAGGATAGCGCTTTAAATAACTCAGTGATGAATAGCCAGTGCCAAAGTCATCAACAGACACATAAACCCCTAGCTGCTTTAATTCCGTTAATATTGAAAATGTTTCATGGACATTCGTCATGGAACTTTCAGTAATCTCCACCTCAATTAATTGTGGTGCTACATCATATTTCTTCAATGTTGCTTTAATCTTACGAGCAAAGTTTTCTTTCCTAAATTGTTTTGGAGAAATATTGATGGCAATGCGCACCGGTCGATATCCCTTTAAGCTCCATTCCTTTTGATAGCGACAAACCTCACTAATAATCCAATCACCTATTTCAACAATTAAACCTGTCGCTTCGGCAATCGGAATAAACTGTGCAGGTGAGACAAAGCCAAATTTTCGATTATTCCAGCGCAATAAAGCCTCAAAGCTATTTATACTATTATCATTTAAATTCATCTGAGGCTGTAGATGAATACTCAACTCATTAAACTCAATAGCACGACGTAAATGGGCTTCCATCAGTGCCTCATTTGGAAAGACATTCGTCATATCATCACGGTAATAGCGGTAATGTGAACGACCGTGCTCCTTAGCTGAAAATAAAGCTTGGTCAGCCTTTCTGACAAGTGTTTCGAGATCCTTGCCATCTGCTGGACTTAAGGAAATACCAATCGAAACGCTGATAAAATATTCTTGGTCATCGATCATAAAGGGCTGTTTCAACGATTCTAAAACTGAACTAGCTAATTGCTCTATTTTGTCTACCGATGCATCTTTTAAAATAAAAATAAATTCGTCGCTATTATAACGATAGAGTGAGCATTTTGCGTAACAAAGTGCACGAAGTCTTTGACTAAACATTCGCATAAGTTCATCACCCTTGCTCTCACCAAGTGCTTCATTAAATTTTTTAAAGCGATCAATATCTACTAAAATAATGGTTGCCTGATTATCACTTTGCTTATCATTTAAATGTTGGTGCCAATGTTCTTTAAACGCTCTACGATTCCAAATACCGGTTAATTCATCCTTTAAGGCTAAATAGTAAAAGGCATCATAGTCACTCTTTAAAAATTCAGCGTCTCTTACAAAGAAATGTACTGCAATGATCTCCCCATTAAAATAGGTTGGATGGATACGCAAATAAAATGGTTCACTACTTAATAAGTTGCCTTTAAATAAACATTTCGGCATATCAAAAGTAGCACCCTCGATTGTCTTAGCAAATAATAATTGGACTTCGTTTACATAGTTGCACTCTAATAATGAAAAAATATCTAGTCCTATTAGGCTGTGATGTTCTCTCGACAATAAAGACGTGGCCGCAACGTTTTGATGAATAATACGACCTTGTAAATCAGTCGTTAACACAGGACATACATGTTGCTCAACAAATTGCAAATAAGGCTTTGTATCATACTGCTCCTCACGCAATATTACAGCTATAAGTGAGGCTTCTAGTTGCTGTACACTTACAGTAAATGATTGCTGCATTTGTTCCGTCTCTGAATAAAGCTCAATTTTCCGTGCAATGTTAAATTCTAGCTGTACGATTTTTAATAATTGCTGCCAACATTGCTTGTTAAAAAATTGCTTTGCATTAGCGGCTTTCACATCCTGCACCGCTATAGATAATGCGAGTTTGTCGTTATAATGAACGATTTCAAATTCCCCATCATCCGCTTTTTTTAAGCATACAACAGCATCAAATGGATTAAGCAGTGCCATCTGTCGATAGTTTGCGAATTGCGCTACATTCTCTCTATATTTTTTCATTATATCCCTCTCTAGGTAGCGTGTTTACTCTAGTCGTCTAATACGCTCATACTTTATTCTTCATCTAGCGTCGGTTTTAGAGCTTCTTTTAAGAAAATTTCCTGACTATTAATAGGGTCTTCGCTGCGATCGAACTCTTTATAATGATATTTCCCATTACAATCTTGAATTCGAGCTTTTGCTGTATCCTCAAGTTGTTTATTCATTATATCCATAATACGAGCTTTTGCTTCAATTGAATAGACAGGGAATAGAATTTCAACTCGTTTTATCATATTTCTTGTCATCATATCTGCCGAAGATAAGTAAACTCTATTTGCACCATTATGGTGGAACCAGTAAATACGAGAATGTTCAAGGAATCGACCAACAATACTCGTGACAGTTATATTGTCACTTATACCTGGGATACCTGGTCGTATACAGCAAATTCCGCGAATAATAAGCTCTACTTTTACGCCAGCAATGGAAGCTTCGTATAGCTTCATCATTAAGTCCTTGTCTGTTAATGAGTTCATCTTTGCTCGAATAAAGCCATTTCCGTATTTTTTATGACAACTAATTTCCTCATCCATTAAACGGATAAATTCATCGCGAATATCGAATGGGGCAACAACTAAATGATTGAATGTAGGCTTTTCCGTATAACCACTTAAATAATTGAAGAAGTTTGTAGCATCAATGCCGAATTCCTTGTCAGTTGTGATGATGCCCATATCCGTATAAATTTTGGCAGTTGCATCATTATAATTTCCTGTTCCTAAATGGACAAAACGTTCAATTTTGCCATTACGGCGACTGACAACGAGCGTAATTTTAGAGTGGGTTTTTAAATTATTCATGCCATAAATAACGAGACATCCCGCTTGTTCAAGCTGCTTTGCCCAATGGACATTATTTTCTTCATCAAACCGTGCTTTTAATTCCACTAAAACCGTCACTTGCTTGCCATTTTCAGCTGCGAGCTTTAACGCTTGGATAATCGGCGAATTACCACTAACTCGATATAATGTTTGCTTGATCGCTAAGACATTTGGATTGACTGCAGCCTCCGAGATAAAATCCACAATCGGTGCAAATGATTCATATGGATGGTGGAAGAAAATATCCTGCTGTAATGCTTTTTCAAAAATATTTTCATCAGATTGTAGATCTAATGGTGGTTGTGGAATAAAGCTCTCATATTCTAAATGTTCCCGTCCTACAGAGATACCTTTTACAAACGAGAACATAAATGTTAAATCGAGTGGCCCGTCAATATGAAAAACATCCGTCTCCTCGATTTCAAATTCTTCTAATAAATAGGCAAGAACTTCATCATTCATTTCCCCGACACGAACTTCTAGACGGCTACCGACACCCCATTTACGTTTCTTCAGTTCTTTTTCGATTTCTACCAGTAAATCGCGAGCACCTTCTTCATGTATTGTTAAATCAGCGTTTCGTGTTAAACGGAATGCCTGTGTAGATTTCACACTGTAGCCATAAAAAAGCCTTTCAATATGAGCAACTATGACATCTTCAAGTAATACAATGACAGTTTCGCCCTCAGCACTGGGCACTTTAATATAGCGATCCAAAACAGAAGGCACTTGCACAATGGCCACCTTTTCACGGCTTTCGAAATCGGGTTCATCTTGTTCTAAAAGGACAAGTAAATTTAAAGTCTTGCCGAGCAATGTTGGAAACGGACGATAGGCATCTACTGCTACTGGTGTTAACACAGGAAAAATGGTTTCAGCAAACATTTCATTAATATACGCTTTTTGCGTACTATTTAAATCTTTCATGTCCGCAATATGTACATTATGCTGTGGTAATAAGTCATAAATTAAATGTCGATATACTTCCGTTTGTCGGCGCACTAAAGCTTGCGTACGCTCAGCAATTTTTGCTAATTGCTCTTTAGGTGTTAAACCTGATTTATTTTCAGCTTTATGAAAACCAGCACGTACTTGGTCTTGCAGTCCTGCTACACGCACCATAAAAAATTCATCTAAATTGGAGCTAAATATTGCTAAAAACTTCAAACGTTCTAGCAGAGGATTATTCACATCCTCCGCTTCTTCTAAAACACGCTCATTAAAAGCTAACCAGCTTAATTCACGATTATTATAATATTGCGGTTTTGCTATTTCTTCGAGTAATCGGCTATGCGCTTCTGAAAATTCTTCTTCATGTAATCGATTGTTTGTTACTTCCGTTGTCATCTTGGTTCCACCCTTCTTCGATAAAGTTTACTGTAATTGGTATCTTTAGAGCGCGTTCTAGATGTTTCTTATGTCGATTGGCTTGATATTTTTCAGCAGCGGCATTTTTTTTAACATATACATTCATCTGGACAAAACTGTCATAAGGTTGCATTTCAATCGCATGTACTATTGTTCTCTTGGATACATTTAGTGCATAGACGAATTTTAACAGCGCGCCAAAATCTCGCATTTTACGATACTCGTCACGGCTCAACCATTCTGCAAAAGGAGCTGCGAAGCGTTGAAAATAATCTTTATTTTTATAAGAAGCTAAAAGTGCTAATTTCAGCCGCTCTTTATGATTTAAACCATCAATGGATTGATTGGCAATTAAATAAAAAGTATGTTGGCTAGCGGAGCTTAACTCTATATACTCTCCAATATTAAAAATCTTTGCAGCCTTACTTAACAATTGCAAATCAGTTTCATCAAATTGAAAATATTTTAAATGGCAACACTCTCTGTATAATTGGTCGGCTAAATGCTTTAAATAATTTACTTCTAATTCTGCACGTCCATATTGCCTAGCTAGTCTTCTAGCGTTTCCCTCAAACACATTATATTTATCAAAAGCCTGTGGATTTTCTTGTAAAATACGATGAATAATGAGTCCTTCCCGTAAACCTTTTTTCGTAAGCTGGAATACTTCACTACCCACAATGTCCATCAATACACGGAACACCTCTAAAGCAGGGACAATAATATCTGCACGGTCCGTCGAAAGCCCGTCTAAATGTTTTAATTGTTGAAAGCTTAAATTGCCCAAAAACATACTGAGTTCATCTAAATCCGCTTTAGCTATTTCATAGCCGTGTACACTGGCAATCGGATATTGATGTCGCTGTTGATGAACTTGGGCTATATTTCTTGCACTGCCCCCTATAGCAATAATCGGTAAACCTACTTTTTGCATCCAAGGAAGTGATTGGAATTGCTCTTTGACATAGGTAATCAGCTCTTTCTTTTCGCTACTATTCATGATGTCACCCTTAACAAAACGTTGCTTTAATGACACCGTTCCAAAAGGGAAGCTAAAAGATTCAAGCAGTTCTTTATTTTTAAATAGCGTTATTTCGGTACTGCCTCCACCAATATCAATTGTTACAGCAGAAGGTGTACCCATCGAATGCGCTACGGCAACGTAACCGAAATACGCTTCTTCCTCTTCAGATAAAAGCTCTATTTGTATATCCGTTCTTTCCTTCATTAACGCAATAATTTGTTCCCTATTCGTTGCTTGGCGAATGGCAGCGGTTGCAGCAGCTTTGACATCCACAATTTCAAAATCATCTAGCATTGCTTTAAAAGTACATAATGTTTCCGTTAGTATTCGAATACCTTCTTGTGACATTTCACCTGAGGGTTGCAAATATGTACGTAAACGCGCAACCGTTTTAATATTGCCTAGTTCTCGAAGTCCCTCTTCATTATCATACTGATACAGAACTAAACGAATTGTATTCGATCCAATATCAATAATAGCCGTTTTCAAATCTTTCATATCATCACTTCCTTTTCAGGACAATCGGTAGTACTCATTATTTTGTGTTAATGGCACCGTCATTTATACAAAAAAGTCGGTACCAAAAAGGTATCCGACTTTCATTTTTTATTAATATTTCAGGATACCAATTATTAAAATTGTAAGTTCCTTTTTTAACTTTATAAAATAAGTTGATCGACGCGTAAAATAAGCTCTGCAATTTCGGGTTTACTAATTTGGTCCTCTGCTCCAACTTGATCGCCCTTATGACGAAGATCATCTGTAATTAAACTAGAGAAAATAATGACCGGTAGCTTTTGTAAATCAGTATGTTCTTTTATTTTACGAGTCAAATGGTGACCATCCATTTGTGGCATCTCAATATCAGTAACGACTAATTGAATATGTTCTGTTACGTTACTTCCACTATTTGCTAATGATTCTAAGTATTCATACGCATCTCGGCCATTTTCAAAAAACTCTACATTCTCATAACCGGCTTCCTTCATTGTATCAAATAATAATTTACGTAATAAAGGTGAATCCTCAGCAATCAAAATACGTTTTTCAGAACGTTCACGTTTACCAAGTTTTTTAACTGACTCTACACTTATACCCGAATCAGGGTTAATGTCAACCATAATTTTCTCAAAATCTAGTAATAGAATCATTTGTTCATTTTGCTTAATAACGCCGATTACTTGTGAAGTGCCCCCCTGATACATATCCGAAGGTTTTTCGATTTGATTCCATGAAATACGGTGAATTTGTGTCACATTATCTACATGGAAAACAACTCGTTGTTTATTAAACTCAGCAACAATGTATTTTTGCTGTGGATTACGTTCTGCACTTTGTATACCTAGTACTCGTAGCATATCGACTACTGGTAATACCTCACCTCTTAATTGAATAATTCCCTCTACATGCGGGTGCGCGTGTGGAATAAACGTTACTGGTATTGGTTGGATAATTTCTTTTACTTTAATAACATTTATACCGAATTTATTGTTAGCTACTTCAAATTCAACGATTTCTAGCTCATTTGTGCCACTCTCTAATAATATGCCTTTATGTTCCAAAGCAACCCCGCTCCTTTCTATTTCAACATTAAATTATAATTCAATTGTATCATAGGCGCTACAAATCTCCTACTTGCTATTTCCATTATTATCATGAACTTTTAGATGCACGAATAATCCAATTACTGTCATTAATATTAATGTTGATAATGCTACTCGGCTTGCTAATGTACCATAATCTTTCATCCATAATGTAACCGTTCCATAAACAGCTGGTCCGATAATAGATGAAACTTTTCCAGAGAAGGCAAATAGACCAAAAAACTGACCTCGTTTATCATCTGGAGATAACTCAATAATAAAGGTTCTTGATGTAACCCACATCGAACCTAACGAAATACCAAACATACTGCCGGCAATCCAAAACATCCACTGCTCTGTTGCAAAAACAGCGAAGGTAAGTGCGACAATCATTAATAACGCAACAATCGTAATTGCTCGTTTGGCGCCAATTGCTTTTGTAATATAGCCAAAGGCAAGTGAGCCGATAATAGTCGATACGGTAGACACTAAATAGAGAATGATAAATTGACCAGATGAAAAGCCAACAATCGTTGTTGCATAAACTGCCATCATGGCAATTGTCGTAGCAATAGCATCATTTAAGAAGAAGTATGCAATCATAAACGTAAAAATCGCTTTATATTGCTTCATATCCTTAAAAGTACGCATAATCTCCTTATAGCCATCAAAAAACGTTGTCGTCTTACGCTGTTCTTTTGGTATCGGCGTATCTTTATTTATGAAAAATAAGGGCAATGAAAATAATAAATATAAAATCGCTGTTGGTATAAATGCTCGGTGGAAATCACTATTCCCTACATATAAATAAACGAGCAACCCAAAAATAGTACCTAAGTAGCCAATAGCAACACCATAACCTGAGATAAAGGGCATTTCTTCTTTGGTGCCAAGATCCCCCATCATTGAATCATAGAATACGAGACTTGAATTAAAGAAAAACTTCGCAATAACAAAACTTGCGACGACTAAAAATAAACTCAGTGGTACCCCGGAATAAGTTGTTGTCGTTTCTAGATTTGCAAAAACGCCCATCATAAAAGTAAATAAAATTGAAATCGAGGCAAACCACACTATAAATCGTTTTTTATAACCTGTTTGATCAATCCATACACCGAACAGCGGCGAAAAAACGACTAGGAAAAAGCTTGCTAAAGCATTCGCATACGAAATAAATGTACTCGCTACTTGTTGCATAACTTCATTTGTCCCTAATACTTCGTCCATATAAAATGGGAAAAACACGGTATTAATATTCGAAGAAAATATTGTATTAGCAAAATCGTAAAATGCCCACGATAGTATTGGCAATGATAAATAGAGTGCTAGCTGACTGCGATGCTGTCGTTCCCCTACATGCCTTTGATTCATTCAATCCCTCCCTTTCTTTCTTATAATATTAAATTAATTCCTCCCTGTATTAAAAAATACCATTTGTTAAATTAAAAATAATATTATTTACAATATAACAGTATTTCTACTAAAACATAACTGCAAAATGACCATTAATTGGTTAATGTATGTCACCTATTTTCTTAAAAACTAAAAAAGATATCCAAGCCCCCTCGCTTGAATATCATTCTTAATTATTCCTCAGTAATCGTTACCCATTCCGAAGACCATTGTTCAATTGCTTTGAGCACAGGTGTGATGGCATAGCCTTTTTCAGTTAGCTCATATTCAATAACGACTGGTGTAGAAGGAATTACGGTGCGTAAAACGATTTCCTCACGCTCTAACTCTTTTAGTCGCTCTGTTAACACCCGACTACTAATATTCAACTGATTTTTAATCGCTGAATAGCGTTGTGGGCCATCCAGTAATTGATAAATAAGCAAAGTATTCCAACGATGATTCAATAGCATCAGTGCTTTTTCAAAGCGTGGACAAATAGTTTTTTGATTCAATTTACTCCCCTCCTTTATTACTAGTTCCTATTTAAGATTATAGCACCTTTTAAAAATCAGTTCTTAAAAACGATACTTAGTTACTTGACAAAAGTTGTTTTTGAAAATAAACTAAGTTACGAAATGTAAGTAAAGGAAAAGGAGTAATTACATTATGCAAAATATTGGTTCAACTATTTTACGTGTCGTGCTCGGCATCATTTTTGCAGTACATGGTTTCCAGAAATTCCAAGGAGGCATCAGTTACACAGCGGACTTCTTTACAAGTCTAGGTATACCATGTTTTATGGCGTATATCGTGGCGGCTATTGAATTAGTGGGTGGAGCTGCTCTTATATTAGGTTTAGCAACAAGAATTTTTGGTGTCTTACTAACAATGACAATGATTGTAGCTATTTTCACAGCAAAGCTTAGCATTGGCTTTATCGGAGCTGACGGCTTGGCTGGCTATGAACTAGATTTAGCCTTAGCAGCTATCGCTCTATACTTTGCACTTGCTGGGGCATCTCGCTTTTCTTTAGATGCCCAACTTTTTAGTAAAGAATAGAACGTTTTACGGGTGATGTCTCCTATTTTTCGGCCGATTCGTGGACTTTTGTGACGATAAAAAAAGTGTTAGATTGATAGTAGTCAATCTAACACTTTTCCCTCTTTACAATCTATTGATAATATTTCAGCAAAGCCTGCGTACCGTTTTCACCATAGCCTTCTGCGATTAGCTTGTCGTACATTTCATAAGCTAACGCTAGCCCTGGTAATGAAATACCCATTTTTTTTGATTCATCTAAAGCGATTTTCATATCCTTCACGAAATGTTTAATATAAAATCCAGGTGCAAAGTCTTCCTTTATCATACGTGGAGCTAAATTACTTAAAGACCAAGACCCCGCAGCACCTGAAGAGATGGATTGTAACACAGTAGACAAATCAAGCCCCGCTTTTAAGCCATATGCAAGCGACTCACAGACACCGATCATGCCTGAAGCAATAACAATTTGATTGCACATTTTAGCATGCTGTCCAGCACCTGCTTCACCTTGATAAACAATATTTGCACCAAATTGCTGCAATACTGGTGTCACACGATTAAAAGTATGAAGATCCCCACCAACCATAATGGACAAAGTACCATTTTGTGCGCCAACATCCCCACCAGACACAGGTGCATCTAATGCTGCTACTCCGATGCCTTGAGCATGTTGATAAATTTTCTTCGCTAAAGTGGGCTCAGATGTCGTCATATCAATCACAATATCGCCCTTCTTGGCAGTTTGAAATAAACCATTGTCACCGAAGTAAACTTCCTCCACGTCTGCTGGGTAGCCAACCATCGTTAGCGCTATATCCTTATCTTTAAACGCTTCTGCTGGTGAACTAGCCCAACTAGCTCCTAAAGCTACTAATGGCTCCGCTTTCTCTTTTGTACGAGTATAAACCGACACCTCATGACCATTTTGTAACAAGTGTTTAATAATACTAGCACCCATTACCCCTGTGCCAATAAATGCAATACGTTCTTTTCCCATATGTATTAACTCCCTTACTTATTTAATTTTTAAAAAAACAACGGCTACAAAGTGATGTCGGTCCACGTACAAGCAGCCCGTCACCTGTCGCGTAAGAGTCACCGCCATGCACTCTTTTCATTCTGTTTTTAGTGTAGTTGAATCAATTCAATAATTCAAACTCTTCTTACTACTTGTACTAATATTTCTATGTACAGCATATATACCGAATAAGTAAAAAAAAGAGAGCAGGTGATGGGAATCACTGCTCTAAAAGGGGGAAATGAGAATGTTGCTGTGTTCAAAATAAGTATTCCCCAGTAAGTTCATATTTAAACATCTAATCTATAGGTTTTACTCTGAATACTGAAACAAATCATCCTGATCTTCTTCTTCAAATGTTGTCTGTCTATAGTAAGTATTCATTAACTGATCTAGTCTGCGACTCAGTTGAATGGTTTTTGCATTCTGTAACCCGTTTTCCACACCTGAGCGAATCATCATTTCACGAGTTTGTTCCATTTGTTTCAAGAGTAGATTGACCATTCATACAACCCTCCAACATACAAATAATCATACCATTATTATACATTTATATTTCATTTCTTACAGCATTAAGTTCCGACAATGTTCGACAAAATTAACTTCTAGGAATTTCCAAATAAGTGTAAATAATAATCCCATTTTGTTTAGCTTCTCCTCTAAAGTGTTTAAACAATGGGTGTTTCACTAATACTTCCCGAAATTCATAAAATTGATCTTTAGTAATTTCTATACTCTGTAGTTCTCCGTTTTGTAATTGGTTAAGCATTTTTTCATATTGTTCCATGATTTTCTATTCCCTTCTCTTCCGTTATTTTGTGTATTAAATTATGAATTATTCAAAAAAGGCTTTACGTTTTCCTTTTTTTCATGCAAACTGTATATTATTAGTCGATGAAGGAGCTGACTGTCTGTGAAAATAGCTGAAGTTGGAAATATTATCGAGTTTAAAGATGGTTTGCAAGGTATTGTTGAAAAAGTAAATGAAAATTCGGTGATCGTTGATCTAACATATATGGAGAATTTTGATTCCCTAGAAATTGAAGAGAAAACGGTCGTCAACCATAAACGTTATAAAATCTTATATGCAAGTGAAGCTTAATAGTCTGAATAGTCCCTTTTTGTCTTAACAGATGATAAGGGACTATTTTTTTGGTAAAATTAAAGTATGGAGGTCGAATTATGCAAACAAATTCGAAACAAACAATAATATTACTCCTTTCTTTATTATTCGTTTATGGCATGCTTGCTTTTACTTTTGCCAACCCAGCTGTTTTTTGGTACTTGTATGCATTCACATTGCTCGTATGTATAGCGATCGCTATTCTTTCAGGTTCAATTGAAGATCAATTGCCAACTTGGAAATTTTTAATTTTCGGCATTGGATACGGAACAATCACCTATGGCATAATTCGTTTTGGTTATTGGCTTGCTCCATATATCAATGATGGACTAATCATGACAGTGAAAAAGTTTTTAACTGTTTACGGTCCTCAACATATTTGGCACTATATTTTACTTGTGTTTATTGTAGCCATTGGTGAAGAGCTATTTTGGCGTGGCTATGTACAACAACAACTGAAGCGTTTTATGCGCCCTGTTTTAGCAGTTATTGTAACAGCAATTTTATGTGCCATCTCGATTGCATTTAGTGGTTTTAAGCTAGGCATCATTGCAGCACTCGTAACAAGCCTAATTTGGGGCTTTATTTATGAATGGCGAAAAAGTATGCCGTTAGTTATTGTAGCCCATGTCGTTTTTGTACTATTATTGTTTTTAGTGTTACCTTTAACATCATAACAAAAAAAACTGGAAACATTTTATCTTTTATTAGCGTTTAATATAGAAAAGGAGGGCTTTTCATGCAAAAAAAATTATTTTCTATGCTTGCATTATTACTAACAGCTGTTATAGTCGTGGGGTGTAATACCTCTGACCAGACAGAACAAGCAGATGTAGAACAACAGGAACCAGCAAACTCTCAAAAACCATCTGATAATGAAACTGCAGGCGACGACAAGCAAGAAACGCCTACAACAGATGCTACACAAACGGAAACACCAGCTACACCACAGCAAGAAGTGCAATATGTACAAAATGGTGTTGACAAAAAAGAGACAGCATCGGAAGCTAAAAGCGAAGCTCAAGGTTACAAATTCCAACAATTACCTGAATTTAAGCTTTCTCAAGAGGAACCTGGAAAAGATATGTTAGTATCAAATGCTGATGATGAAGTATTTATGCGTATCGAAACAACAAACACTTCTGAAACAAACTATGATGCAGTGAAAACATCTATGCAAGACTACATGAATGCTGTTGGAAGTCCAGTAGCATTATCACCTGAAGAACTTTCTGCATTTAAAGATATTAAAAATATCGAAGGCTATGTTGTAGACTTCGATACTGAAAAAGTTATTGGGGTAGTTTTTGAAAAAGATGGTCTTATTACAAAATTAACGATTCATGATAATGATGAACAAGATTTAACAGCTGCTATGCTTGCAATGGCGGCTACTATTTCTAAAAAATAGGCGTAATCTTTGAAAGGCTTTAGATTTAATTCTAAAGCCTTTCTTTTATTTTCCAACAAAAACTATCGAACGTATTATTAAACCCTTTAAAACGATTGCTAACGGTGAAAAACAGCTATTACAATGATCATCCACACCTACAACAAGTGAAGTCTTCCTCATTATCGAACAGAAAGAAAAAAGGTTGCCTCAAAATCCATTTGAGACAACTCTTTTTAATAAGACAAATCTTTAATTGAAAGCCCTAATTTTTTTAATAACGTAATGGCTTCATCTTTTTCTTCGACTGATAAAGCACTCATCAATTCATGTAAATGTTGTTCATGCTTTGGAAATAGTTCGCCCATAAACGCTTCACCTTCCGCTGTAATTTCTGCATAGGTAACGCGACGATCTGATGGACAGGAAACCCGTAAAAGATAACCTCTTTTTTCAAGCTTATCAATTACATACGTAATAGACCCACTGGCAAGTAAAATTTTATTACCAATTTGCTGTAATGGTTGTCTACCTTTATGATAAAGAAGTTCCAAAACCGCAAATTCAGTTGGATTCAAGCCATTTTCTTGAAAAAAATGGTTTGTCATCTCATTAATTGCTTTATGGGCACGGGATAATACAATATATAATTTTAAAGTTTGCTTTAAATCTTCTGACGTCATAGCCTAGTCCTCTCAATTCGCTCTTTATAACTGTCATTATAGCGACTTTTGAAAAGCATTGTCAAAAGCATTCAATAATAAGTCTATTGAAAGGTCAATTTATGTTACTAAATAAGCAGCATCTTTTGCAGGAACTTCTAATGGGTCCATTTGATTGTATGTGTAAACAGGGAACTGCATATGGAAGCATGTCCCCTTCTGCACTTCACTTTGTACGCCAATAATGCCTTCATGCTCTTCGATGACCTTTTTCACGAAAGCAAGGCCTAGTCCTGTCCCTGTTGACTTTGTCGTGTAAAAAGGTTGGAATAAATTTTGAATTGTATTACTATCCATTCCACTGCCTTCGTCTTTAATTGTTAATTCTACAATCGTACAGTCAATAACATTCATTTCAACCGTAATTGTGCCACCATTATTCATTGCTTCCATGGCATTTTTAATAAGGTTCATAAACACTTGCTTTAAACGATTTTCATTGCCACCAATGTAGACTTCAGTAGCTGACGGTATATATTGAATCATAATTTTTTTCATCAACGCATCAGGCAACATGAATTCAATCACTTGTTTTACAATGTGATCTAATTCGATTAACTCTACTTTCATAGTCGTTGGCTTGGACAATACTAATAGCTCGGATAAAATTTGCTCCATCCGCTGTAATTCACTATCAATAACAGATAAATACATGCGAGATTCCTCATCGGCGTTCAGCTTTAAAAGCTCAGTAAAACCTTTTAAAGATGTTAGTGGATTACGAATTTCATGAGCGATACTTGCCGCCATTTGTCCAACTACATTTAACGCTTCCTGATGTTCAACTTTATGTTGCAACTGCTTCTTCTCAGTTTCGTCATTAATAACCGTAATAATAATATTGTTATACTCATCGAAGACACTAGAGATTTCGTAGTAACAAGTTCTGCTTACTTGCGTTTCATCTACAACATGAATATTGGCATGCTTTTCACCCATCAATTTAGACAGATAGGTCGTAATTTGCCCATTTTTCATTGTAAACGAATCAAATATATGCTGATGTGCTTTATGAAGAAGTTGTGCTTTTTCTATTTTTAAATACATTTCTGCATATTTGTTTAAACCAAGAATAATCCCACTCGCATCACTCACAATAACAGCATAAGGTAAATGATCGTATGCACTGAAGGATTGAGATCGTTCCTGCTCCTTGCTAACATACAATTCTAGAGCTCTGTCGTTATTGATTGGTGATAGTTGTGCGACAATTTCTTCCGTGTTCGGATCATAAAAACATTTAAAATGCATCATTTCAAATTCATTATTATTTGTACGAATGTTAAAAATTTCTTCAGATCTTAACTCACATTGTAAGTTTTTTACGAAGTTTGCCCATTTCATATTGGATGGCTCGTCCATTGATATAAAGCCATGATAAGTTAAATTTAGGTTAAACAGATTAATAGCTGCCTCATTGCAATTCAAAATTTTTCCTGATTTATTGAGTATAAGTGTTGGTGACGAAGTACTTTTCATAAGATTTCCAAAACATTGATTTATATCATTTTGCTTCAACTTTCTCACCGAACCTTTCAAAAGAGTAAAAAACCTCTCATTCAAATTTTGAGCCTTTACTATACTTTATGACTGTACGATTCTATTATTACAAAATTTAGTAAATTTAAGTATTTAAAATTATTTCACGAACTGTTTGCAAAATAAATAGGTCTAAAGAATTATATTGTTTGTCAGCTACTTGACTGTTACAATTAGAAATTGAAAGGAAGATTACTGCATGAATACTATTTTAACTACATTAAACGCAAAGTATATTCACACAAATTTAGCATTGCGTTATTTAAAATCTGCTGCTTTACCTGAATACAATCCAGTCATTGCAGAATACACAATTAAAGACCCTGCATTTAATATTGTATCAGATTTATTTCAAAAAAACCCCGATATCGTAGGATTCAGTTGCTATATTTGGAATATTGAAGAAACAATTCACGTTATCAAAATGTTAAAAACGGTTTGTCCGAATGTTAAAATTTTGCTAGGTGGTCCTGAAGTATCTTACGATGTCCACCATTGGTTACGTCGAATTGAGGAAGTTGATTTCATTGTAATGGGCGAAGGAGAAACTTCATTTAAGCAGTTACTACGTCATTTACATGGTGAAATTCCATTAGAGGATGTACCAGGTATTTGTTACTTAGAGGACGGAAAAGTTCGTATTCACGCGCAAGCACCTAAAATTGACTTACGCGAATTACCCAGTCCATTCCGTTTTGAAGAAGATCTTCCACATCTAGGAAAGCGAATCCAATATATAGAGACAAGCCGTGGCTGCCCGTTCAGCTGTCAATTTTGCCTATCTTCTATTGAAGTTGGCGTGCGCTACTTTAATAGAGAAAGTATAAAGGAAGATATTCGTTATCTGATGAATAATGGAGCTCGGACGATTAAATTTGTCGATCGTACATTTAATATTAGCCGTAGCTATGCAATGGAAATGTTCCAGTTTTTAATAGATGAACATCAGCCAGGTGTTGTTTTCCAATTTGAAATTACAGCCGATATTATGCGGCCTGAAGTCATTCAATTTTTAAACGACAATGCACCTAAAGGGCTTTTCCGCTTTGAAATAGGTGTGCAATCGACCAACGATTTAACTAATACGCTCGTACAGCGCCGTCAAAATTTTGAAAAACTAACACGCACAGTAACAATGGTCAAAGATGGTGGTAAGATTGATCAGCATTTAGATTTAATTGCCGGTCTACCAGAAGAAGATTATAGTAGCTTCCGTCAAACGTTTAATGATGTTTTTGCTATGCGTCCTGAAGAATTACAGTTAGGCTTTTTAAAGCTATTGCGTGGGACTGGGCTTCGTTTAGAGGCTAAAAAATTTGGTTATACCTATGTGGATTTAGCTCCCTATGAAATCTTTTCAAACAATGTTTTAACCTTTGATGATATCGTCCGCATTAAACATGCAGAAGATGTACTCGAAAAATATTGGAATGACCATCGAATGGATCAAACGATTGAATACTTAGTAACTGAAGTATTTGACACGCCATTTGATTTCTTCCAAAACTTTGGAACGTATTGGGAAACAAAAGGCTGGTCACGTATCGGTCATCAGTTAGAGGATTTATTCCGCCGTTTACTGGAATTTTTAGAGACAGTGGAAGGTGCCAATTTACAAATTATTCAAAGCTTAATGCAGCTTGATTATTTACAGGCACAGCAATTCCAGCCACGTAAATTATGGTGGAAAGAGCGTCCAACTGAAGAACAGCAAAAAGCACTTTATGCCGTATTACGCGAAAACCCTGACATTGCCGGTAAAGAATTTGCGGAATTTAACTTAACAGAAAAAGAATTGTTTAAGCATACGCTTATTATTCCGCATTACTTGGACTATGAGAATTTCTCAAATGGCAAAATTGTACAAAAAAGCGGTTATCTTTTAACCTACTTCCGTCACGGTCAAGCTCCATACTTTGCAACAATCCCTTCACTTTAATAATAAAGCGCTATTCTCTTAAAATAATTTAATGAATAGCGCTTTTTTATATTGGATAGAAAAAAAGTTGCCTTACTAAACTGTTTTCAATCTTTCGTATCATCAACTATTACCCGAATAATGGTCTCTAATAGTGTTAGTAAAGGCCTCACATTGAACGACGAAATTAATAGTTCAAATATCCTTTAAATCATAAAAACACAACAGGTAAATAATACCTATAAAGTCGCATTATAAATCAGGATAATTTTTTGTAAATTTTCTTAATTTTTAGATATTTTACAATTAAACTAATTTTTTTCTACTGTTTCTTTT
Organism: Lysinibacillus sp. NPDC097195; assembly: GCF_044762075.1. NCBI lineage: Bacteria > Bacillati > Bacillota > Bacilli > Caryophanales > Bacillaceae > Lysinibacillus > Lysinibacillus sp. NPDC097195. The sequence continues at coordinate 2,521,172 of NZ_JBIWDP010000001.1, forward strand.
TTCGTTTATAGCCTTAGTTTATTTTAAAGTGCTGTTTAAAGGCTCCTAAAAAATAGATTAACGCTCTATTTTTTGTGGTTTATATTGAACGATCACTAATTATATATTAAATACTAAATACTATATAATAGAAGAAAGTCATCAGTTCTTAAGCTATAAAGTACGTCTGACAACTGCAATTAGCAATCCTAATGCTTCACTATCAGACATGCTGCCTACTCGATCACTGTAATCAATTTTCATAATACCGCGTTTATGTGTTTCTTTTAATAAGTCCTTTAAATCTTGTTTAGCTGTGCTCGTAAGTGTCATATTGTAGTTCTCCTTTTATTTCTTTTCATTACTGGGTCACTTTTGCAATTTCTTCAACTAGCAAGTGCGCCTCAGTCGTATTAATTGTGGTAATTGTTCTATAACCACTCACAATTTGTTGTACCCGGTTAATAACAGCAGTAAACTTTTTTCGTTGAATTTTTCTATTAAAAATTTTTCTATATCTGCTTTAGTAAATTTTATTACGAATTAAATTTCGAATTTCATCCATACTAACTTTGTTTGAAAAATCAAAGAAAAGAGGATGTACAACTATGGGAATACTAGGTGGAAATCCAAAAGATGAGCCGTTACATTACGGTGAAGTTTTTGGAATTTGGACTAATTTAGCCGCTGATTATGGCTTAATTGCTGGATATCAAACATTTTACAATCATACGGGTGATGATGATCTTCGAAAAATTATTGAAGATATTATCCAAGTATTAAGAGACGAAGTAAAACAGTTAGAAAAAATACTCAAAACAAATGGTGTAGGTTTACCTCCTGCTCCACCCGAGAGACCTGTAGCGAGATTAGAAGATATTCCGCCAGGTGCAAGAGTGAATGACCCTGAAATTAGTGCTGCCCTATCTGCAGATTTAGCTGCTGGATTAGTTGCATGTAGTCAAGCAATGGGCATGTCGACTAGAGAAGATATCGCCTTGATGTACGGTCAATTCCACATGAACAAAGCCCAATTAGGTGCTAAATTGTTACGTTTAAACAAAAATAAAGGCTGGCTCGTGCCACCGCCATTGCATGTAAATTATCCTGAAAAGGACTAAATAAATTAGGATATCAACTACAAAGAAAAAAGTGTTAGATTGAGTTCAATCTAACACTTTTTTCTTTTGACTTTACCCGATAATAACACGCTCTTTCGGGTAGTGGTATTTTGATTTTTTACCTCTTCCACCTCCACCGAGTGAATACAGGAAGGAAATTAAACCTACACGTCCTATGAACATTAAAATGATAATAATGATTTTACCAACTACCGACAAGTCTGAAGTAATGCCTAAAGACATACCACATGTTCCGAATGCCGATGTAATTTCAAATATTATTTGTATAAGTGTCGCATGTGGCTCCGTAATAAGAAGGATAATAGTAGCGATTAGCACCATGAAACAAGCTACTAAAATAACGACGAATGCTCGGAAGACATCGATTAAATGGATTTCCCGACCGAATATTTGAATATCTTCTCTTCCCCTAGCAAACGTGATTAAAAATAAAATCGCAATGGCGAAAGTCGTCGTCCGTATCCCGCCTCCAACAGAACTCGGAGATGAACCAATAAACATGAGGAAACTCATAAAAATATCTGTCGCCTCACTGAAGGAAGTTACATCATATGTTGTAAGCCCCGCAGAACGTGTCGATACAGAATGGAACATCGCTGAAAAAATTGCCTCATGCCATTGCATCCCTTTAAAGGAGTGGAATGACTCAAGCACTAAAATAACAAGTGCACCGACGATAAATAAAATCGCATAGGTAGTTGTCGTTATTTTTGTAAAAAGGCTAAAACGGAAATTAGTGTGTCGATTCAATAAAAATGTTTTAATTTCGACAAGTACAGGGAAGCCAATAGCTCCTAACACAATCAATACCATTGTTATTAGTTGGACAAAGTAGTCATTGTGGAACGGCAATAAACTCATTCCCGTAATATCAAAGCCACCATTTGTCGTAGCTGAAACAGAAGCAAAGACACCGTGTATAAGCGCTTCTTTAAATGTATCGAAATAATTCATAAAATGCGCAGTTAAAATAATGGCTCCTGCTAATTCTATGCCGATTAATATTTTCAATATTTCTCGGATTAATTGCACAACGCCCGATAAATTATATTGATTATGATCAATCATAATTAATTGGCGTTCACGCATGCCTATTTTTTTGCCGACAAGCAACCAAACAAAGGTACCAAGCGACATAATACCAATTGCTCCAAGCTGTAAAATAACAAGGACCATTACAAGTCCAAATGTTGTATACGTCTCTGAAATGTTAAACGTCGTTAAACCCGTAACACTAACAGCACTTACTGCCGTAAATAAGCTATCTAATAATGATACTTTTACGCCTGCTTGATGGACGCCAGGAAGTCGTAACAATAGGAAGGAAATTGCTATTGCTATGAAATAATAAGACACAAGTGCCTGAAACGGTGTGATTAGTTTATTTGATGATTTTTTCCAAGGCACCCCATCAGCTCCTTCCATTCATAATGCCAAACTTGATAGATATTAGTATAGAAAAAATCGATAAAAAAAGAAAGGGTCTGTTCTATACAGTATAAAATTAGCTATTGCGAGCTATTTATTCAATATAAAGCAAAAATCCGCAAAACTTTTTGCAGAACAAGCGAGCGGTACGGCTCGTGCCTTGCCCACAGAAAGCAATGCGGAAATAATAGCTACGGTTTAAACTTTTACAAAAGATTAACCGTTATTGTGATTTTTTTTATTACGTACGCCGACTAAATAACCGACAAATGCGATGCCTACTAACACAATCCAGAAAGTTAATTCCCAGCCTGTTGAATGCGGGAATTCTTTAGGTAAAATCCCCACTTTTTCATGAGCTAATGTTAATACAGCAAGTTTTACCCCTACCCAACCAACAATTAAAAATGCTGCTGTTTCAAGTGAAGGATAGTCATTTAACACTTTCACAAACCATTGTGCTGCAAAACGCATCATAATAACACCGATAAAGCCGCCTAATAGCATAATAATAAATTGCCCACCATTAATGCCGCCAATATCGAAATTACCTAGGTGTGGTAGTGTCACAGCAATGGCAACCGCAGCAAGCATAGAATCAATTGCAAACGCGATATCAGCTAGTTCAACTTTTAAGACTGTCATCCAAAAGCCTGATCCCTTTTTGGCAGCTGCTTCATCACTATCCTCTTCCTCATCTTTACCTTTTCTTAAATCATAAATATTTTTAGCTGACATAAACAATAGGTAGGCTGCTCCAACCGCCTGTATTTGCCAGTAATTAACTAATACCGTAATAACAAAGAGCGCAGAGAATCGGAATATTAATGCTCCAAATAATCCGTAGAAAAGTGCCTTTTTTTGTAGGTCCTGCGGTAAATGCTTCACCATAACAGCCATAACAACTGCGTTATCTGCTGCTAGTAATCCTTCTAATACAACTAGTACGATTAGTACCCAGCCATATTGTAATAATATTGCTTCCATCCTCTGTTCTTCCTCCTTTAAACTCTGTATACCCAAAATTGCGAACATTTACTAGTAAAATGAAAAAGAAAAGACCCCTGCCTGATGGAAGGCAAAGGTCTTGCTAAGCAAATTTCAATTTGTCACTTCTCTTATTACAGCTATCGGCCATTGCAAAGTAACACCATTTGCTATCACACCCGATGGTAAAAGCCATGTCTTGACGAATGTGAAATCAGATGCATCGCTCGCACCTGCTAGCTACTCCCCTTTAACAAAATGTCCAAGGATATTTCTTTTGTTCGTTTATTATAGCACTATCATTAAATGCTGACAAAGAAATCCAACATTATTTTATTTGAATATGATAGTTTTTATCCTCTTTATGAGCTAGATAAAAGTCCACCATCTTTGGCATCGTTTGGATAAAATCAGGGCATGTAATATTCCCCTTTTTCAGTATTGCGACCGCTTCTGTCGTATCAAAAACAGCTTGCCATGTTAAATAATCTAAAGTTTCTTGCTCGACCCCTAGCTTCTTGCGAACAAACGGCACTTGTAACGATTTTTTTGCTAACGCTAATGGTAAACGCCCTTTCGGATAATGATTCGTCACAATTTTCACCATCGTGCGATATACCTCTTGCACAGGATGTGGATTAGGATCTGTTAAATGCAATGTTTTTCCTTCTGCACTTTTGTCATCCATTAGAAAAGTGGCAGCATGTAAAATATAATCGATAGGCACAACATTTATCGCAGAGCTAGACACTCCTATATAGGGGATAAAAGGTAAACATTTTAATTTATCAACCATATTTAAGAAGAAATAGGGCCCATCAAATTTAATCGTTTCTCCTGTCTCGGAATGCCCTCTTACAATGCCTGGTCGAATAATGGTAATTGGTACTTCCGATTTTAAATCTTCTACACGAAGCTCTGCCTCAAATTTTGTTTCCTCATAATAGTTTTTAAAGGCATGCGGTCGAATTAATTCATTTTCAAGTATCCTTCCTTCGCGCGTCCCAGCAACATATGCTGTACTAAAATACATATAGCGCTGCAAGTGAGGCAGCGAGCGTACAAAGTCATTTACCATCGCCGTTCCATGGACATTAACTTTCCAAGCAAGATCGCGTGGAACAGCTAAATCATAAATAGCAGCTAAATGCCAGAACACTGCAATTTGTGGCAGGATATCTTGTACTACTTCATCGGTCAGCCCTAAATTCGGTAGCGTAATATCCCCTTCAACAATTTCTATTCTACAATGTGGATAATCCACTTCGATTTTGCCTTTTTCTATCATTGCTTTTGGATATTCCCCGGCTAAAACAATTGCTACAACTTTTTGCGTTTTACTTTTGCAAAATAACTCTCGTATTAATTGACTTGAAATAAACCCTGGAAACCCCGTAAAAAAATGCACACTCATATCCCGTATCCCCCTTGTACCTAAGTCAATTTTCTCGTTTCTTTATCCATTAAGCTATAAACAACTGGCACAATATATAATGTCAGCAAAGTCGATGTAATTAGTCCACCAATGACGGCAATGCCCATCGGCTGATTCATCTCTGTTCCTTCGCCTATCCCAAGCGCAAGTGGTAACAAGCCTAAAATCGTTGTCAATGCCGTCATTAAAATTGGTCGTAGTCGATCTTGTGTAGCAAGTAAAATCGCATCATAGGATGGCATGCCTTGCATCTTTTGCTGATTAATATAATCAACAAGGACGATACCGTTATTCACAACAATCCCTACTAGCACCAAAATGCCAATGACAGACGTCACGCCGAGTAGTGTTTTTGTAGCAAACATCGCAATGGCAACGCCAATAATCATAAGGGGCACTGTAAACATAATAACGAAAGGATATTTAAACGACTCAAATTGTGCAGCCATCACAATATAAACAAGGACAACTGCCAACGCAACGGCTAACAGCATATCATCAATGGCACTATCATATAGCTCTCTGTCACCACTAAAAACAACTTGCGTTGCAGAAGGTAATTTAGCCTTTTCAAGCGCCTGATCGACCTCTTTTGAAATACCACCTAATGACTCCTTCGCTGTGTAGTCGACGAAAAATGCCACAGCTGCTGCTTGATCGGAACGCCTAATGGAGACTGGCCCTTCTTGTACGGAAATGTTGGCGATATCCTCAAGCTTGACAAAAAGTCCTGCTGGTGAGCGAAGCTCCATTGCTTTTAAAGATTCGACACTATCATTAAACACCTGTCCAAAGCCAGTATAGACGGATAACACCGTTCCACCATCAACAATCATTTGTGTCGTCAGTTGCCCCTTTGTCATTTGATTGACTGTTTGGGCAATTTGTGCCGGTACAAAGCCGTAATCCTTTGCTTTTTCACGATCCACCTCTATTTGAATTTCTTGAATCGTTTCATCTAAATCCGTCGTAACATTCGTAACAGCTTGCAGGTCACTTAATGCTTGTTGTACTTTGTCAACTGACGCATGTAAACGTTGTTCATCTGAATCAGTTAAGCGGAATGTCAACGTATTTGGAGAGGAACCCGATGAAGTAGAGACATTAAATGTAATAGTCGCTTGCTCCCCTAACTCATCGTTTAAATCCTTTTCAACTTCCTCAACAAACTCAAAAATAGAACGGTTACGATCTGCTAACGGAAGAAGTTTGACATAGATTTCTGCTTGGTTTGCGGTTGTTTGACCACGCGCTTGCGATTGTTGCGTGCCGCCGATTAAACTAACATACACATCCACATCTTGTTCATCTTTTAAACGCTTTTCGATTGCCGCAACAACTTTTTCTGTTTTGGCTACTGCTGCCCCTTTATCAAGATTGACACTAATTGAAGCGTAACCTTCATCAGTTGCAGGTAAAAATTCCGTACCAATTTTTGATAACCCAAAGAGCGATAAAGCAAAGAGAATAACTGCTGACAACAGAACAACAAGTCGATGCTTCAATACCCACACAATTGAAGCATTATAGCGCTTATAAAACGATGATGCTTGGCGTACTTCATTAATATTGTGCGCTTTCACTTTTAACAGTCGACTTGCTAACATCGGCACAACGGTTAAAGCAACTGATAATGAAGCAATTAAACTGAAGGAAATCGTCAGTGCAAATTCCGTAAATATTTGTCCAATTAAGCCTTCAATAAACATGACTGGTATGAAGACAGCTATTGTTGTTAATGTTGAAGCCGTTATGGCTAGTGCTACTTCTCTTGTTCCTTGCTTTGCGGCTTCTATTGGATTTTTACCAAGTCCTAAATGCCGTTCAACATTTTCAATAACAACGATAGCATTGTCAACAAGCATACCGATACCTAATGCCAATGCACCTAAGGTCATAATATTTAGGGTGAAATTTGCAAAATACATTAATACAAATGTGACGATAACTGAATAAGGTATGGCAATGCCAATAATTATCGGGCTTTTCACCCCACGTAAAAAGACAAATAACACAAACATTGCAAATAAGCCGCCTAAAAGTAAGGAGGAGCCTATGTTACTAATTGCTAAATCTACATAATTTCCTTGATCTACTAAGATGTCCGCGCCGACTCCTTGATATTGCTCCTGTGCTAGTAAGTCTTGTAACGCTTGTTGGAAGGCTTTTGATACTTCAGCTGTATTGGCACCTGACTCTTGCAATACGGACATTAACACAGCCGGATGGTCGTTAGCGCGTGTTTCTGTTAAGGATTTCTGCTCCTCGCGCTCAACAGTCGCCACATCTCCAACGGTAAGTGTTTGACCATCTATTGGATTAACGGACACAATCAAATCTGCAATATCTTGTGGTGTCGTTAACGTACTTATAATTCGTGTCGTCAACAGTTTATCATCCGTCGTTAACACGGGTTCCCCAGGCAGTGACACATTATTCGCTTGAATAATTTGTATAATATCCGCTTGGGTTAAGCCTTTCGCTTTTAATTTCGATTCATCCAATATTACTTGTACTTCTTCAACTAACTTGCCAGAAACATTAACACTTGCCACGCCTTCTGTTCGACGAAGCTCTTTCTCCAATGATTCAGCTAATACACGGACATCTACACTGTCATTTTCTGCACGTAAAGAAAGTTGAATAATTGGAAACTGGGACGGATCAAATTTTAAAAAGCTCGGCTTTTGTGCATCGTTTGGTAAAGGTGTCATATCAATGCGCTGCAAAATATCGAGTTGAACATCTTCCATATTTGTTGTCCAATTAAACTCTAGGACAATTAAATTAGAGCCTTCCTGCGAGGTAGATTGCAGTTTTTTAATACCTGGCAAGGTGGCCAATGTCGCCTCTAAAGGTTTCGTAACCTTTTCATTTACTTCCGTTGAGCTTGCGCCAGGATAAGAGGTGACAACGACGCCAATCGGCGGATTTAATTCAGGAATTAATGTAATCGGAATTTTTAATAATGAGACGCCACCTAAAATAATAACGAGTAGCATTGTAACAAGAGTAAAAACAGGTCTTTTAATTGAAAAATCGCTAATGTTCATTTATTGATACTCCTTTTCTTTCTCTTCTTTCCTAGGATAGCCGAAAAGGGGAATTTTTTATAAAGTAAAACAAATATTGCAGCAATTCAAGCGGGACTACTGATATACTGGCATACTGGCATCATTACGCTTCAGGTGGCGTTTTCCGCGGGCAAGCGCCGAGCCGCTTCCTTCGCTACGCTCAGTCCAGGGTCTCGGTTTGCTTGCTTTTCCCGCTGGAGTCGCCACCTTTCGCTCCATTGAATTATTCTCTATTCATTAAAACCTAACTATTTAAGTATTAGTACTGCCATTATTTCGCTACTGCTGACGTCTTCCGCGGGCAAGCACCGAGCCGCTTCCTTCGCTACGCTCAGTCCAGGGTCTCGGTTTGCTTGCTTTTCCCGCTGGAGTCGCCACCTTTCGCTCCATTGAATTATTCTCTATTCATTAAAACCTAACTATTTAAGTATTAGTACTACCATCATTTCGCTACTGCTGACGTTTTCCGCGGGCAAGCGCCCAAGCGGCTTCCTTCGCTACGCTCAGTCCAGGGTCTCGGTTTGCTTGCTTTTCCCGCTGGAGTCGCCACCTTTCGCTCCATTGAAATATTCTCTATTCATTAAAACCTAACTATTTAAGTATTAGTACTGCCATCATTTCGCTACTGCTGACGTTTTCCGCGGGCAAGCGGCCAAGCGGCTTCCTTCGCTACCCTCAGTCCAGGGTCTCGGTTTGCTTGCTTTTCCCGCAGGAGTCGCCACCTTTCGCTCCATTGAAATATTCGTTATTTCGCCAATATACACGAATTATTCAATAAACACATTGCCACCAACCATTTCCTTATATTGTATATATTCTACATCAATCGCTTATTTTCCTTGTAAAAAAACACGAATCGATTATCTGTCGATTCGTGTTTCTTTTTATAGCAAGCTATATAATTTGATGTTTTCGTTTTTGTCTGCGAACCAGCGCATCGCAAATTCATTTTCAAATAAGAACACAAGATTATCAAAGCGGTCTTTTACAAGCATTGAACGACTTGAAGACATTGATTCTTTGACATCTTCTTCATTTTCAATCCAACGCGCCATTTTTGAACCAATTGGCTCCATTTTCACTTCAACATTGTATTCATTTTTCATTCGGTGCTCAAATACTTCAAATTGTAATTGACCAACAGCACCTAGAATAACTTCTTCTGTATGGAGCGTTTTGTAATATTGAATAGCTCCCTCTTGCACCAATTGTAAGATCCCTTTATGGAACTGCTTCGATTTCATAACATTTTTCGCAGTTACACGAACAAATAGTTCTGGTGTGAATTGTGGTAACTTTTCAAATTGGAACGTTTTTTTGCCACCGACAACAGTGTCACCAATTTGATATGTGCCCGTATCATATAACCCGATAATATCGCCAGCTACCGCTACATCAACCGTTTCACGGTCATCAGCAAGGAACTGTGTGGACTGTGTCACTTTAAACGATTTACCCGTACGAGATAAGGTCATATTCATGCCACGCTCAAATTTGCCTGATACGATCCGTACAAAGGCAATACGGTCACGGTGAGCAGGGTTCATATTTGCTTGAATTTTGAAGATAAAACCAGAGAACTCTGGATACTCCACCGGATCAATGAACTGCTCATCTTCTGTAATACGAGGCTGAGGGGTTGGAGCAAATTGTAAATACGTTTCAAGGAATGTTTGTACCCCAAAGTTTGTCAACGCAGAACCGAAGAACACAGGTGTTAATTCACCACGGCGGATTTTTTCTTCCGAATAGGCATTTCCTGCCTCATTAAGTAGCATAATATCGTCCATTGCTTGTGAGTAATAAGAAGTTACTTTCATTGGATGGTCAACAGCTAGCTCACCATTATCATCGATTGGTAAGAAACGTTCTCCATCTTCCGTGCGGAATTGCTCGATACGCTTGTTATAACGATCATAAATACCAAGGAACTCTTTCCCCATACCAATTGGCCAGTTCATAGGATAAGCATGAATGCCAAGCACTTCTTCAAGCTCTTCGATTAGCTCAAGTGGCTCTTTCCCTTGACGGTCCAATTTATTAATAAATGTAAAAATTGGGATACCACGCATTTTACAAACTTTAAATAATTTTAATGTTTGTGCTTCAATCCCTTTAGCCGCATCGACAACCATGACAGCACTATCTACTGCCATTAATGTACGATACGTATCTTCTGAGAAATCTTGGTGTCCTGGTGTGTCCAAAATATTGATGCGTGAACCGCTATAGTCAAACTGCATAACAGAAGATGTTACCGAAATACCACGTTGTTTCTCGATTTCCATCCAGTCTGATGTTGCAAATTTCCCTGATTTCTTCCCTTTTACTGTACCAGCGTCTCGAATCGCACCACCAAACAGTAAAAGCTTTTCCGTGATTGTCGTTTTCCCAGCATCCGGGTGACTAATAATCGCGAATGTACGTCGTGCTAATATATCTTTTTCTAAATTTGAAGTCATCTCTTCATTCTCCTTTTTCCATACCTACTAATAATAAAAGAAGTCTTGCCTTTCGTACAACCTTTTTACATGAATTCCGCAAAAAGAAAACCTTTTAGTCACAACTAAAAGGTTTTCTATATTATAAAGGGCTTAAACAATTAGCCCCTATTGTCGCGTCAATGGCATCTAATAAAAATTTTAAACAAATTTTAAGTGCCCTGCCTCGATAGCAATTTCTGCGTCACTATGTGGATATTTCGTATTTTCAATAATTTGATAATCTTCATGTCCTTTACCGGCGAAAATAATCATATCTCCAGGTTCAGCTACTTCTATCGCATGTCGTACCGCTTGTGCACGATCTCCGATGCATGCATAATTTTTATGTAGCATACCTTTTGCAAGATCGCCAGTAATACTATCATAATCCTCATAACGTGGGTCATCTGTTGTTAAAATGACATAATCTGCCGCAGATGCCTTTTCTGCCATTGCAGGACGTTTTGATTTATCGCGATTACCACCAGTACCAACTAAGAAAATAAGCTTACCTTTTTTATATGGCCCAGCAGCTGCAATAGCTTTTTCAATGGCATCTGGTGTATGCGCATAATCGACAAAAATTTGTACAGGTAAATCCGAGCACACTTTTTCCATACGCCCTTTTACTGGTGGCAATTGCTCTATTTGTTCAATAATTGACTCCATAGAATAGCCTCGACCATAAAAAGCAACCATCGCCGCCAACACGTTGTAAATATTGAATTCACCTAATAAATGCATTTTTACAGGGAATACACCTTCAGACATGACGACATCAAATGAAGTTGTGTAGTCATGATATTCACAGTTAATGGCACGAAAATCGGCTGTCTCATTATTTAGGCCATACGTCCAAACAGGGAATGGAGTCATAGCGGCATAGCGTTCTGACCAAGCATCATCCGCATTTAGCACCACAAATTTATTTTTTTCTAAATCTTGTCCAAGTTGAGAGAATAATAAGCCTTTCGCGTTGCCATATTCCTCCATCGTACCATGGAAATCAAGATGATCATGCGTAAGATTTGTAAAAATCGCAACGTCATAATCGACACCTGCCAGACGACCTAGCGCTAAGCCATGTGAAGACACTTCCATTGTCATTAAACGGCAGCCTTCCATTTTTGCACGAAAAATCATTTGCTGTGTCGATAACGCATCACTTGTCGTATTGGCAGATTCATATAAAATACCATTTAAATTAAAGCCAATAGTACCTGATAGTGCAGACTTCTCGCCCATACCGTGCATAATATTTTGAATAATACCTGTTACAGATGTTTTACCGTTCGTCCCGGTTACACCAATCATCGTCATATCCTTGGAAGGATAATCAAAAAACTTAGCAGCTAGTAGCCCTACCGCACGATCCGTATCTTTTACAATCACTTGGGCAATGGCGTCTGCCAATGGTAGTTCTCGCTCAGTGACAACAATCGTTGCTCCACCATCGACTGCCTTTTGTGCATAATCATGGCCATCCACTGTGTACCCTTTAATACATACAAACATACTATTCGGTTGCACACTTCGAGAATCAATTACAATATCCGTCACTTGATCCGGTAACACGCCAATAATTTTTTTCAAAGGTAATGCACTTAACAATTCCTCTGCATACATTTCATAGTCCTCCAATCAATCTCAACACTCATTCATCATTCGTTGTTTTTCGACAAAAAATGACCAGTTGAATACCCCCACTTATCTAATGCATTTATTTTACTACTTATTCGCCTAGAAATGAAATGCCTCGCGATACGTTTTTTCAATGAAAACGCTACCATTTTTAAAATGAGCGTGAATTTTAACTATTTTATCAAAAATCGGCATTTATCGACAGCAATGAATCATGTATGATGAGAATATCGATTAAAAATGAGGTGCTACATATGCAACAAAAGGAATTATTACGTATGCGCAATGAAGTTGTCTTACTATTTTATGTGACAGCTATTTTTGCCTATGGCGTGCTTATCATGCTCAATCTTTATAGCAACCTCGATGATCTGGTCGGTGTGATTTTAGTAATATTTTTACCTATATTAGCTGGGAAAATATTAAAAATTAAGCCAGTTGCTATGCAATGGGTAATTATTATTTCAGGAAATATGGCCATTGTTTATCTTAATATCGTCAGCTTTTCTTTGACAAATTTTATATGCTTTATTTTCTATATATTATTAATTACCATCTATCATTCGATAAAGATGAATACCATCTTTAGTATTGTTTCATTACTGGAAATAATTGTTTTATCCTATTACCATCGCAGTGCAACTGAATCTATAGTGCAAAATCAATATTTTGCTACCTTTATTTTTGTTGTACTATTACTTACTATTATTGGCTGGATTCAATCGCGCCATTTACGCCATTATTGGTATCGGCTTAGTGAAATGAACTTACAGAAAAAACAAGAGTTATTATCCCAAGAAGCATATTTACATCTATTTTTCCAACATGCCACTGATTGTATTGCGGTGTTTAGCTTGGATAATCGTATTCTTGATGTCAATCCTGCTTTTGAGGAAGTATATGGCTGGACAAGGGAAGAAATTGTTGGCAAATCCATTCCGCTCGTTCCCCCAGAAAATGTGTTGGAGGCAGAACAGCGTTATGCAAGTTTATTAGAAGGCAAAAGCTTTAAGCTATTAGAAACACAAGATATGCGCAAAGATGGTACGGTTTTCGATGTAGAAATTTCTCTCTCACCTCTTTATGATGGAACAAATAAAATGATAGCTATCTCTGCTATCTCACGCGATATATCTTATAAAAAGGTCAATGAGCAGCTTTTATTACAATCAGAAAAGCTAAAAATGGCAGGTGAAATAGCCGCCGGTGTGGCCCATGAAATTCGGAATCCAATGACTGTTATTTCTGGTTTTGTACAAATGATGGGTAATGAACAGAATGCAAACTGTCAGGCTTACACAGAAATTATTCAGTCAGAAATCGAGCGAATCAATTTAATTATTGGTGAGTTTTTAGTGTTATCTAAACCTCATGTCGAACAATTGAAAGTTGTCTCGCTGAACGATGTCATTACGAAAATTAGCCAATTATTCCACCTTGAATTTCAAAAGCATGGCATTACCTTTTCACTGCATATCGTCAGTGAAGATAACTTCATCCTAGCTAATGAAAATCAATTAAAACAGGTCTTTATCAATATTATAAAAAATGCCATTGAAGCAATTGAAGCAAATGCTACTGAAGGGGAAATTATTGTCTTTATAGCGAAGGATGCTGAAGGATTGAATATGGTAACCATTACAGATAATGGTGTTGGTATGTCAGAGGCTTTAGTTAAGCGGATTTTCGAGCCTTTTTATACGACCAAGTCAACAGGAACAGGTCTTGGCATGCTCATTACAAACAAAATTATTCAAGAACATGGTGGCACAATTGCTATTGAGAGCAAGGTTAACTATGGGACAACGATTAAAATAAAATTACCACAAGCAGAAAATCAAGAGGTTGGAGGTGTCTAAAGCATTAGACACCTCCTTTATCATTACTTCATAATCGTACGAATAAGCTTAACTTTTTGTTTATATGGTGGAAAAAGAACGTTGGTTTCGAGCTTTGAAGATTTTTTTAATATTGATTTTGGATGTGTAAAATTTTCAAAGCTTGCCTTGCCGTGATATGCATTAACACCCGATGGTCCAACCCCACCAAACGGCAAATGCTGATTTCCTACATGTGTTACCGTATCATTAATACAGCCGCCGCCAAATGGCAACTCCTCTAAAAAATAGTGAATAGCTTTTTCATGTTCAGAGAAAAAATACGCCGCTAAAGGCTTAGGCAATTGACGAACTTGATGAATGGCTAGCGGTAAATCATCATACACCATAACAGGTAAAATCGGACCAAATAACTCCTCTTGCATTGACGGACTTGACCATTTTACATATTCAATAATAGTCGGCTCAATATATAGATCATCTCGATCAGTCCGTCCACCATAGGTAATGGTGTCACGTTCCTCCACTAAAATTTGGTGCAGGCGATCAAATTGTCTCACATTAATAATCCGACCGTAATCAGGGCTTTTCAGCGCATTTTTTCCGTAGAAAGAACGAATCGTATCTTTTAGCAGTTTCATAAAACGATCATAAACGTCTTTATGGACAAGCAAATAGTCAGGTGCTACACACGTTTGACCAGTGTTTGTGAATTTTCCCCATGCAATTCGTTTAGCAGCCACTTCTAAATTGGCTGTTTGATCGACAATTGCTGGACTTTTCCCACCGAGTTCGAGCGCTATCGGCGTTAATCGTTCAGCTGCTGCTTTCGCCACTACTTTACCGACTGCCACACTGCCTGTAAAAAATATATAGTCAAACGATGCATGGATAAGTGCAGTCACTTCTTCCTTTGCTCCTTCGACAACACGTATATAACAAGGATCAAACGTCTCTTCCACTATTTTTTTCACAATATTCGCCGTATGTACAGACGTTTCAGAAGGTTTGACAATCGCTGTATTGCCACCAATTATCGCGCCAATTAATGGCTCCATCACAAGCTGGAATGGATAATTAAATGGACCGATAATTAACGTCACACCATATGGCTCACGAACAATAAAGCTTTTTGCCATTTGTAGTTGAAGTGGGGTTTTAACAGTTTCCGGCTTTACCCATTCATCTAGATTTTTCACCATATAAGAAATACTATCCATGACAATACCAATTTCCGTTGCGTATGCCTCAAATTCGCTTTTTCTTAAATCTAAATATAATGCATTCAAAATATCTTTTTCATACTTTACAATACTTTTCTTTAAGTTCATTAATTGTTTTTTTCGAAACTTAACATCTTTTGTAGCGCGAGAAAAATAAAATTGTCGCTGCTCTGTAATCATATTTTCAACATCTTGTGGCGTAAAATTCATAAATAAACACCCCTTTTTTTTAATGCGATACATAGTTTTGTCTTTTTTGAAACAAACTATCTTTGTCTATACGATACAACATTAATGCTTAAAAATCCTCTTTCTGAAATGGGTGTGATGTAAAAAAACAGCAATTACAACGAATGATGCCATGTTTTATTTTGTGAATCTCGGGAAATATACAACTACATATTGAAATCGAAACGGGGGCGTAGATAAATGACAACAACAGGAACTTGGTGGGAATCCATTTTTTCAGGCGCATTATCACATGGAGTATGTGAGGAGAAATTATTGTTATTGCAAGATGAAGCTTTTTTATATCTTTCTACATCACCGTCTGAAAACGACAATTTTATGGAAGAACCTGAAGTAAATTAATAAAAAGCGCATCGTAGGGCCAAATATCCTGTGATGCGCTTTGTTTTTGTCCTTAGTTCACAGCTGCAATGCGCTGTATGTTTTTAAGTTCCACTTCTAATCGATTCATTGCTTCCTCCTCAATGGCAAAACTACCATCCTCTAACCGAATAATTTGTTTATCAATAATATACACTGAATGAGCTATATCGGTTGCACCTAATACGGCCAATACTGGTTTTAGTGCATATTCTAATGCAAGTAAATGACCTAAAGAACCGCCAACTGCTATTGGTAGAACCTTTTTACCGACTAATGCTTTTTGCGGTAATAAATCTAAGTAAGTCTTTAATATCCCTGTATAGGATGCTTTATAGATTGGCGTTAAAATCACAACAATATCCGCTTCCTCCACCTTTTGATTTTGTGCTTTAATTGCATCATTTTCAAAGTTTGCCGTTATTAATGCAACAGCGGGTAGTTCATGTACATGAATTATATGTGTTGTGCTAAAGGCTGACAAAAAATGCTCGATTTTCTCCTGAATTGCCGTGACGCGAGAGTACCTTGTATTACTCCCATTTATCATGACTACTTTGGTCATATTACTCACTCCTTTTATCATTCATCTTCACAAAATACCTAGCGTTAGCCTGCCAAGCTCTTTTCCAAAAAAGAGGCTTCTATTTTACAGTCCTGATTGCTGTAAAATAGAAGCCTCTAGAAGTCTAGCCAGCTTACTGTATTAAATACCTAGTAATCCTATAAAATTAATTTAACACAACATTTAATAAAGTCAATACTTATATGGCATTTATCAAAAAAAGGCTGCCACATCTAAATGTGCGCAACCTCCCATTAGGTTATTGATGAATCGCTTTGTCAAATACTGCTTTTGCCCCATCGCCAATATGCTCTGATACTGTGGGATGTGGAAAAATCATATTTGCTAAAGCACTTACTGTACCTCCAGCATTTTTCGTAGCTAAAATAGCATTGAGTATTTCTGTAGCACCATCAGCTACGACACATGCTCCTAATATTTGCCCATCCTCTTTCGTTGTCATCAGCTTAATAAAGCCTTCTACATTTCCTTCCATTAGCGCCTTTGGATTCGTATTCAGTGGCATTTTTGTTACCGTATATGCTTGTTCAACCTGTTCTTCTAGCAAGCCAAATGTCGCAATTTCAGGTTGGGTATAGACACAACGAGGGATAAGACCTTGATCAACCACTGTTCGTTTAACCCCCATAATATGGTCTACTACATAAATGCCTTCCGCACTAGCGGCATGCGCTAACTGATAGCCCCCAACTAAGTCACCAATTGCATAAATATGTGGATGGCTCGTCTGATAATGCTGATTGACGGCAATTAATCGACCATCAAATGCAAGCTCAAGCTGTTGCGCAATTTCTGTATTGGGACGGCGACCCGTTGCGAATAATAAATTCTCATATGTATAGATGCCTTTTGATGTATAAATATCATTGCCATGAAAATGCTCAAATTGGAAGTTTGTGATAAGTTCAATACCGAGATTTTTCATTTTTTCTCGTATAATTGGTCGCGCATCTGGTTCTTCCGTTTGCAATATATCTTCACTATGATTGAGCATGGTAACTTTTGTGCCAAGTGGTGCCAAGCTAAATGCCATTTCAACTGCGATTACACCACCGCCAATTATAGTAAGCTGTTGCGGAAGTTCAGCTATTTCGAAAAAAGTATCCGTTGTATAATATGGCGAATTTTTCAGTCCTTTAAATGGCGGTACAAATGGCTTACTACCTGTTGCTAACATGACATCTTTCGCTACAAAAGTTTCTTGACCAACCGTTACCGTTAAATCGGCAGCTACTGTAGCCTCACCACGGTAGAATGTGATGTGATTGCTGGCAATAAAGTGTTCAATATTTGCCAAAAGCTCTTGAATTATTGCATTTTTGCGCTGCATTAATCGAGGAAAATTCACATTGATGACTGGCGTTTCAATTCCCCAATCATTGCCTCGTTGAATTTCTTGCACTAATTTACTATGCTCTAACAAAATTTTTGATGGAATACAGCCTACATTGTAACATGCTCCTCCAACCTTATACCGTTCTACTAAAGCAACTTTCATGCCACTTTTAGCTGCATGAATAGCGGACGCATATCCACCTGGGCCTGCACCAATTATAGCAATATCAAATTGTTCCACTTCGATTCACCTCACGTACCACCTTAACATTTACAAAATTTGAATGCAATGCCATATGACAACGTGTTTATGAATGAAAAAAGCCTCTCATGTGAGAGACTTTTTATAGGATACTATAGCTTTAACTAGGCATCGGCAATGTTCGGCGTTTACACGTCGAGCACAAGCACTTTTTATTTCATTATTTATTGAAATTTATCCAAAATACCTCTTTGCTTCCGTCTTGCTTAATAATAATCGTTTTAACGGAATAGCCACCTGCTTCGTAATTTGCGATATTCTCTTCCGTCGCCATCGCTCTTACATTCGTACTGGCTACCACTCGATAACTACCAAAATTACGTTGTAACTGGCGCTCATCCTTCACCATTTTATATAGCTCAAAATGTGCCTCTTTCGCGTGAAGCGTACCTTTATTCATATCACTTTTCAACCAAGTCTTTAGCGTCACTTTATTCGAATTTACATTGGCTTCTACTTGAATATCTCGTTGTCGATAAAGTTGCTCAGCCTGTGTTTGATGTTTTGCTAAAATCTTTTTTAATTCTTGGGCTGACACGCGATTGCTAGAATCAATTCGTTTAATATGCACTGTGCCTTGACCTAATACATTGTAGCCACCTTGTGTAGAATAATCGATTGTATAACCTGCTTTTTTTACAGCTTGCTCTGCAACTCGATCATAAACACCGTATGGATAGGCAAAGGACTTCGGCGCTTTCCCTGTATATTGTTCAATTAATTGATGAGCTTTTATTAAATCCTCTTGAATGTATAGGAGGCGCTCCTCATTTGTTAGTGGCTCTCCATTTTTCTTCTGATTAAGTATGATTGCCTCATTTTTCGGCGTATCATTTTTTCCACGCCAATGTAAATCATATGTATGATTGCCTATATGCATAACACCAGCATCAGACATGTCCTTTATTTGCTGCCAGTTCAACATAGGTACATTTTTTCTAACGCCTGTCTCCACGTCATTGGCGATAATAAATAATGTTGCTTGCATGCCCATTTCTTTTAAAATAGGGTAGGCAATTTTATAAACACTTTCATAGCCATCATCTATTGTTAAAAATACGGATTTCTCAGGAACACGTCCATGCCCTTGTAAATAGGCGATAAGCTGTTCCTCCGTAATGGTTGAATAGCCATTGTCCTTAAGCATTTTCAACTGCTCACGCAAGAGTTTTTCGGTAATATTAATATTGGTAATTTCCTTATAATCACCAAATGAATGATAGTTAATGACTGTCACTTGTTTAGCATTACTATATTCATAAAATTTTGTTGGTGTTGCTGCCAGTGCCTGCTCTGACATTGTTATAAAGTAGCAACAAACCACCACAAATAATATTATCCTCCTAGTAAAATTCATAATATTGGTTCCTCTCTCAAAATATAGTCCATATAAGTATATATGAAATAACGAAAGATCGAAAGAGAGCGGGACAAAAGTGTTAGATGGACTCTAGTCATTCTAACACTTTTGTTGTACCGTTGTTGTCCGCTACGGTAATGCTTCTCGCTCAGTAAATTGTCAAAATTGTTTACGTGCCTGGCACTCGAAAGCATTCAATTAATAAATATTGCGCTGCCAGAAGCGTTGCTGTGCAATGGCATCTACAAATTTTTTAGCAAAGCTGGCATTTCCAGTCGCTAAAATAATGCCTGGCCCTACGTTTGCATTCGACATATTAAAAAATGTCGTTCCTGTTGCAGCAATACCAATTGGTTTGTAATGGCGGTACGCTTCATTAATGTAATTGACGATATAAGTGTTAAACTTTGCTTGGTTGTCTGCGCGAACCCCTACCACGTATAGAGAATCAAATAGGACAGCATCTGTCGTAATAAATGTATCACTCGCTGTTAATTGCACACCATTACTACCTGTCACCACACCGAGTCTATCCGATATAATGCTATAGCGAACTCCTTGCCTTGTTAAATATTTCAGCACTTCCCCCACTTCATTGGCGTCAAATCCATCTCCTATCAAAACACCGACTTTAAGTGTTTGTGGCAATTTCACCGTATTTGCCTGACTGAGTGCGGGCGAAGATGCCGTAACATTTACTTGCTCACCTGTTGGCCGATTGACACCGATATTATCTGCAACTGTCGTCGCCATCGCTTTATCGACATGAACGAACATATCAACGACTTGCTGGCGAACTGATTTGCTTTTAACCTTTCCTACTTCGAAGCTAAAGGCATCAATAATATGCTGTTTTTCAGGAGGCGACATGCTATTCCAAAATAGGCGGGCTTGTGAAAAATGGTCATTAAAGGACTTGCTTCGAGCTCTTGTAATACGTCCCTCGACCTTTTGTTCGTAATGTACATATCCCCCCTCTTTTGCTGTAGAAGTGGAGGGTGTATTGCCAGCAAGCGAATTTTTATGATAGCTCACCTTGCCCGTATTAATCGTTTGGCGGCTAAAGCCATTGCGTTGATTATTATGAATCGGGCAAACCGGTCTATTAATCGGAATTTCTGCAAAATTTGGTCCACCTAGACGAATAAGCTGTGTATCGATATATGAAAATAAGCGCCCTTGCAGCAATGGATCATTCGTAAAATCAATGCCGGGTACTACATTTCCTGGGTGGAAGGCGACTTGCTCTGTTTCAGCAAAAACATTATCAACATTGCGATTCAATGTCATTTTGCCAATTCTTTTAACAGGTACTAGCTCTTCTGGCCATAGCTTCGTAGCATCTAAAATATCAAAATCAAATCTAAATTCTTCCTCAGGTTCAATCATCTGAACCCCAAGCTCAAATTCTGGATAATCCCCAATCTCTATCGATTCCCATAAATCCCGTCGTTGAAAATCGGCGTCTTTGCCCCCTATGATCTGTGCTTCATCCCAAACAAGAGAGTGCACGCCTAACACTGGCTTCCAATGAAATTTCACAAATCTCGATCGACCTTTGTCATTAACAAAACGGAACGTATGCACCCCGAAACCTTCCATCATGCGAAAACTTCTAGGAATCGTTCGATCTGACATATGCCACATAATCATATGAGCGATTTCCTGATTATTGGCAACAAAATCCCAAAACGTATCGTGTGCTGATGCGGCTTGTGGCATTTCATTATGGGGCTCCGGTTTTACAGCGTGAATTAAATCTGGAAACTTAATGGCATCCTGAATAAAAAACACCGGTATATTGTTACCGACCAAATCATAATTACCTTCGTCCGTATAAAACTTCGTCGCAAATCCACGAACATCACGAGCTGTATCCATGGAGCCTAAGCTGCCTACGACGGTTGAAAATCGAACAAAGACAGGTGTCTTTTTCCCAGGTTCCTGTAAAAAGTTTGCTCGCGTATACTCCTTCATGGACTCATAAAGTTCAAACTCACCATGTGCTGCAAAGCCTCTAGCATGCACAACTCGTTCCGGAATTCGCTCATGATCAAAATGCGTCATTTTTTCCCGAAAATGAAAATCCTCCATAATGGTTGGCCCACGAACGCCAGCTTTCAATGAATCTTCATCATTGGAAACTTTCAGCCCCTGATTGGTCGTCATCTTTTTACCATCATTACTCACACGAAAGGCTTCTAGCTGTTGATCCTTCGCATTCTCAGTCAAATCCTTGCCCTGATTTGATTTAGACTTATCCACGAGATCCCCTTTCTTACTGTCCTATTTGCGCTCTATATACACTGTATGTTTTAAAGACATAAACATGAATAGCGTATAAGGGAAACTACTCATGCTATCTGACTGTTAGGGTTAGCGGGATGGCGTACTTCCATAAATCGAAGCTCTATCACTTTCCTTTCTATAAAAAAACAGGTTTTCTATCTTTGAATAGAAAACCTGCAAAATAGCAGAATATGCTGATTTTAAAATATGTACTGGATCATATCATGTATGTTGCAATAAGGATTATCACGATTATCAGAATTTCTTAGGGACATCATTTCCGCGCAATTTTTCATGGCAACCTCGTGTAGTAAAGCTATTGGTGCAATAATTGATTCATCCGCCTTATGACGAAAATAACGCGTTACCCCTAAATGCTCTGCCATCTTATGGTTTAACACTGCACGTGGATATTTTTCAGATACATCCACTTCTTCAAAATGTAACAATAGCCACAATTCAAACGCCTCATTCGAATAAGCAATATGAATATTTTTTTCTTCACAGAACATATTTACTTCATCTAGCTGTTTATCTGTTAAATCATCCTTATCAAAAACAATCCATACTTCATCACAATATTGGTAACTGGAATCACGGAAAGCATGCTGTGCTAGCTTAATTGCAGAGCGCTTCACATTTTTTATTTTCACACTGACCTTCTTAGAACGTTTTAAAATTCGCAATTGCTCAAAATAAATACGCTCCGTTTCACCCTCACAGTAAATTAATATCGTTTTACGTATTGTCCGATTGCCATGTTGATGTACGCTCACTGGTCAAATACCTCCACTTCACGTAAATATTGATTGGATAAGTATTCATTTTCGAATTTAACTTTAAATAAAGCTTTTCTTTATTGTATGCAGCTAACATGACTCATGCCAAAACAGTATGTAGCAAGTGTCTTAAAAATCCGGCGAAGAATAAAAAACACACCCCAAGAATGAACTTCTTAGGGTGTGACAAAATTATGCTTTAACTGGTTCTCCACTGAATACTTTTAAGTCCATTGGAGCAGCCATGAAAGTTTGCGCCTTTTGAGTAAAAGCAGTGAAATGCTCACTTGTATTATGAATGGCAGTAGCTTCTACGTCTTTCCATATTTCAACCATCGTATAATGGCAATCTTGTTCAGTCGACTTCATTAAATCATAGCTAACGTTACCTTCTTCAGCTCTTGTAGCTGCAAGAAGCGTCTTTGCTTCTTGTAAAAAAGCTTGCTCTTGGTCTGGTTTTACTTGAAGATGTGCGTGAATAATAATCATTGTGATCCATCCTTTTTAGTGTATTTATTAGTAAAAAATTTTAATAATCAATTATATTGTTTTGCATACGCAAAAGCATATTAGATAATACTTCTAATTCTTCTGCGTTGAAATCATGCAGCATTTGATTCACGAAAAGAATCTTTTCTTTTTTGTAACCGACAATTTGTTTACGGCCTTCATCCGTCAGTCGAACAAATATTTCACGATTATCAGTCGGGTTCCGTCGTCTTGTTACCATGCCATTTGCCTCAAGCTGTTTTAAATGACGAGTAATAGCACCACTGTCTATATTAACTGCTTTTTGAAGTGTTGATTGATTAATTTCATCTGCCTCATAAAGCTGATAAAGCAATTCATAGCGTGAGGCGCTAATGCCTGTACATCGTTCAAATTTTGGGCTAATTTGATTATTAAGCCCTTTCAGTAGATGTAATATTTGTTCTTGATTTGAAAGTGAACATCGCATCCATTGACCTCCTAAATAATTTATGAGGCCAACATAAAGGCGAGGCTACTATTCATTGAACGCTCAATCATTGACCTGTCAATAAATATAATATAAAAATATTTATCATGCAACATTAATGATCGTAACAGTGCTTATTGTAGCATTATTTCCAAATTGTCGTTTTATCGACAGGTAAGCGATACGATTGAAATCCTTCATGAGTTGCTTTGCCGATAGTAAGTAACATAACCGGAATATAGCGATCTTTCTCCAAACCATAAGCTTCTGCAATCAGTTCCTTCTCATAACCACCAATTGGATTCGTATCATAGCCGTAAGCACGAGCTACTAGCATAAGTTGCATCGAGACAAGACCTGCATCTAGCATAACCGTATCTTTCATTTCTTCTTCTGACATTTTTTCATAGACCGGTTTAAAAGCATTTAATTGAAATTCTTTTACTTCCTTCGGCATATAGCCAAGTTCAACTGCTGAGCTGTATATTTCTTCCGCGTAATCAAAATTATTGCGATCAGCAAAGACAGCAATTACTGCGGAGGCGCTCATAACTTTGTCTTTATTAAATCTAGAAAGGGGTGCAAGTTGTGCTTTCCCTTGTTCACTATCAATCACGACAAATCTCCAAGGTTGCATATTAATAGAAGAAGGTGCTTTTGATGCTTGAGCAATTATTTCTGTCATTTCTTCACGGCTTATTTTAACGGTAGGGTCATATTCTTTAATAGAACGACGTCCGTATACAATTTCATTGAAATCATTTGTTTTTTGATATTTTTGCATGGTGCAACGAATCCTCTTTTCTGTTTTTGTTTGCTATATCAACAATTGACTAGTCAATGATTGATACGTCAACTAATATAATATGAAATTGAGAAATAAGCAACTCTAAAGATCCGTACCCCAAAAATTGGATTAACTCTACGGAAATTGATAGAACTTTGCATACCATAAATAAAAAGCTATCACTTTGAATAAAAATATTCAAAACGATAGCTTTGTCTGTTGCTTGGCTATATTACTTTTTCATTATTGCTCAAAAAGAGCTTGAGATTTTTCTATTGCTTCTAGTTACAGTGGTTATGTTATTGATTTTTATAGATTCCACTTTCCCCTTCAATTGCTATAGCACCATCTTCTGTCTTAACAAGAACAATATTACTAATATCATCTTTTACTTCTTTACCGTTTATTTCTACTTTTCTCTGTCCAGTCGCTGATTTTCCTTCATCATTCATTGCGGCTTCATTTTGTACATTCATCTCAAGTTTTAAATCTTTCGTTATCTCTACTTGTTTTGCCGTTTCTTTTGGAGCCTCTGACGCTTGTCCAGTTGTAGCAAAAATAGTCACACCACCTACAACAAATGTACTTGCTAATGCTACTCCTAAAATCGATGTTTTCTTTAATTTCATAATAGAAACAATCCTTTCTTCAATTCCATTTTTACTAAAATTATTACAAAGCGGGGTCATTTTTTGACTTTTTTCAGCCATATGGATAAGAGCTAAAGCGTATTCTGATTTTGCTCCAACTCCTAATTGGTGAATTACTTTTTCATCACAGGATAATTCAATATCTCGATTGACAATATAGAACATAATCCACACTAGTGGGTTAAACCAATGCAGCGCTAAAATAACCGTCAATAGTATCTTCCATAAAATATCCAGTCTCTTAATATGCACGTATTCGTGGGCTAAAACAAATTGGAGACTTCTTTCATCGTGCCAATCGGTTGATTTCGGAAAAATAATGACTGGTTTAATAAGTTTGTATGTTAATGGCGCTGTTATTTTATCGGATACAGCAATTTGAACAGTTCTTTTTAACTTATTATCTTGTAACCATTTATTTAAATAAACATTATTTTTCACAGGTATTGCTGTTTGAAATTCTTTATAAGACCTAACATAAAATACTATAAAGAATAGGGAAACCATGAGTGCACCAATGAACCATATCGATAAAGCAACGTCGCTCTTTAAAGTAAGCATTACATGATGATAGATAATGTTAGATTGGTGCTGAATTTCAATGGCATCTTGCGTATTTTCTAATCCTTTTGCTGGCATGATATTAAATAGACTTTGCATCATTGGCTGAAGATGAAGTTTTGAATAAAAAGAATAGGGAACAATAAGTTTTAATGCAACGATTCCCCAAAGAATTAATAATGTTACCTTAGGTATTTTATTAACAAATAATAACCTGATGAACAAAACACTAATTAGTAATATAGAAGCGTCTAAACTCATTTGTATAATATTCATGTTTTATTCCTTACTCAAGATCTTTAACAATCTGTTTTAGTTTATTAATATCACTAGAAGATAATTTTTTTTGCTCTATTAACGATGCGAATAATAAAGATGTTGAACCATTAAACATTTTGTCAATCAATTCTGTTGTTTCTTGTTCTTGAATTTGTTCTTTGGCAATTAAAGGACGACATACAAAATTCGGTTCAATCCTTTCAATTGCTCCCTTTTGGATACATTTCTTGATAACGGTATAGGTAGTGTTTTTATTCCAACCGATTTTTTCATTTAATTTTTGAGAAAGTTCTTTAGCAGTCAAATCCCCTTCTTGCCATAAAATATCCATCACTTGTAATTCTGAATCAAATAATTTAATTTCCATACGCGCGTACTCCTTTAAATTAGTAGACTATTGCAATAGTCTATAAACACATACTACTGCGATAGTCTGGATTTGTCAAGACTATTACAGTAGTCTAAAATAAAAAACCTGCATTCGATATACTATCTCATGCAGACCCTGTTAATAGTCGATTATTTTCTTCAATTATTGCTATTACACCTTTTCATTTCTCTATATAGTGTAATAGTAGAATTTATATAATTATTTCACCGCTCTCCATATTGTCCATCTATCTCTTTCGACGATATCCACATCGATTGCTATTGACGCATCAATATGATTTATCAATAAGTTTAATTCCAAATCATCTAATTCATGTAAAATGCTTCTTCCAGTTCTCTCACGTAAGTCATTAAGTAATTGTTCTTTAGTAGCATACACTTTTCTAGTTTCCCATAATTGTATTTCTTCAATATCTCTAAATCCAACTTCTTTCAGCTTTTCTCTTACAGATTGACTATTATGTCTACGTTTCGTCTCTTTTTCAGCTAATCTTGGGAAAAGCTCAAAGAAAAATCCTCTAAGATGACTTTCATTGCCTGCTAGTAAACAATCTTCTGGGGTACGATCCTGTACAATAAAATAGCCGCCATCCTGTAATAATCTATATGCCTCATTAAAACAACCTTGTAAATCCTCAATATGATGGATCAAAGCTCTTTCAAGTAATAAATGAAAACTGTTCCGATTTAAGCCACTATCAAAAGCAGTGCCATACTGAAACGTGATGTTTTTATAGTTTTTACAGTTTTCTTTTGCTCCCGTAAGCATAGCTTGCGAAAAATCCACACCTGTAACAGAATCAATGCCCATGTCGGATAGTGCCTTACAATAAATACCACCACCACATCCAATATCTAAAGCCTTGGAAATAGTTTCAATTGGTACAAGTTTGTTTATTGCTTTTATCCACGATTCATCAGCACTTCGAGTTGTATAAGTACTACCATTATTTTTGCTATGAAAATCAATTCCCATTTTCTATCCCTCTTTTCAGCATGATTTAAAACAATATAAACATCATTTTACTATAAACCCCAAAATATAATGCGATTCCCTAAAGCCAAATCAACAAAAAAATCTGCGTTCGAAATGAGCGCAGACCCGGTAATTTACTATTAAATTTCCACAATTTTTTCTTTCTGTAATGCTTGGATTGTCAGCTCAATACCTTCTGCAAATGTCTTTTTCGGCTTCCATCCAATTGCGTTGGCCAGTTTTTCATTATTTAAAAATGAATGCTCTATATCCCCTTCCCTTGCTGGGGCATACAGTATCTCTAATGGATGATTTAAATGTTGTAACAATAATATCACTTGATGAAGTGACCACGCTTCGTTTGTTGAAACATTATAGATGCCTTGAAGTCTCGCTTCTACTCCCTCATAAATGGCATCAGCTATATCATCTACATAAATGAAATCGCGGGTCTGTTCTCCGTCACCAAAAATAGTAAATGGCCGACCTTCAAGACTACTTTTCAACATACTAGGGATGACAGCCGCTTCTCCTTGCATAGATTGCCTAGGACCAAAGACATTGGCAAAACGGTAAATTAATGTTGGTAAGCGATAATCACGTTGCCACTTTTCACAATAGGTTTCACCGATACTTTTATTTAATCCGTACATCGAAACAGGCTCACAACTATCTGTTTCTTCAAGTGGAGGGTAATTGCTATTCCCATACACCGCCGCAGAAGAGGCAAAAACAAAATGTTTGACGTTGTATTTCGATGAATAAAAAAGCATTTGGCTGAGCCCTACGATATTGGTTAAAATGTCCTTCATTGGCTCCTGGATAGATAATTGTACGCTTGTTTGCGCCGCACAATGAATAACAACATCAAAAGCAACTTCTTTAAAGAAATGCTCGCACACCTCATCCTCAACATTTAATAAATAGGATTTATGCTCAAAATCGATGTTGCGTAGATGCCCTGTACTTAAATTATCAATAATATAAATATTGGCACCTTCCTCAAAAAATCGCCTTGCCACAGCACTGCCAATAAACCCATAGCCACCTGTCACTAATACATTCATCCCATCGCCCCCAAAAACAATATGATGTTTTATATGCATGAATTGCTAAAAATATGCAAGTAACATATTACTGGATTATTTTAACAGACTATAAAACATGGTGATATATCTCTATACGAATGTCGTTGAAAAGATGCTTAAAATCCGTAAAACTAGTAGCTTGCAGCTTCAGTAAAAAGATAAAATCCACTCACACTTCCAAGCATTTAGTGACAGCGTATCGCGAGCGTTAGCTAGCGATGCACTGCCACCTTGCCACAAGAAGATGAGTGGATTTTAACAAAAGTATTTTTTATAACAATTATTAAGCAGGGTTAACTTCTAGTTCAACAGAAATTTTAATATCTTTTCCTACAAGAACACCACCAGTTTCTAGTGCGGCATTCCATGTTAAACCAAAGTCTTCACGATTAATTGTCGTTTCTGCCTCAAAGCCATATACTTCCTGACCCCATGGATTTGTACCTTTACCGTTAAATTCTGTATCGAATGTTACTGATTTTGTTACATCTTTAATTGTTAAATCTCCAGTTAGTGCATACTCATCACCTGATTTTTTTGTAATGCTTGTTGATTTAAACGTAATATTTGGGTATTGTTCTGTATCAAAGAAATCAGCTGCTTTTAAGTGATTATCGCGATCTTCGCTACGTGTGTTAATGCTTGCTGCATCAATTGTAATGCTAATGTTTGCTGTTGTTAAATCAGCAAGATCTGCCGCTTCTATATCAGCTGAATAAGAGTCGAATACACCTTTTACTTTTGATACCATCATGTGTTTTACTTGAAAGTTAATTGCTGAGTGTCCTAAATCGATATTCCATTTTGCCATTTTAAATTCCTCCAATTTGTTATGTTTTATATCTCGAATTCGAGATATATGTTAAAATATGAAGTAACTACTTTAATTATGTTACCCAAAAATAAATGAGCTAAACAAATGTAGTTACTTTGTGTACTTCTAAGCTTATTTTCCGTTACTAAAAGTAATCAATTACTTTATGTAACTTACTATATATTAATAATTAATTTACGTCAAGTAATTTATTTATTTTTTACAAAAGCGCAAAATAGTGCCGTTACTGTCTGCTACGGCGGTCGCTTTTCACGGGTATTCCAGCGATATACAAGCTTTTATCGGCGATTCATGAGGCCTTATCGGTGATTTCTCCTATCATATCGGCGATTTGAGGGCTTATATCGGCGATTTCTCCTATTTTTCCAGCGATACGAATCCCAATTATTTCCGCTTTACTAATTTCCCTTGCACGACAAAGCGATGGTCATCACTTATGACGGAATCCTTACAAGTAGAAAGTGTAATAATTTTATCCTGTGGTCCTATATCGACGTTCATATTAATTGTTGAACGCTTTTCAACTTCCCCGATAAAATGCATAAACTCTTCATCTGTTTTAAACTCTGTTTCAATATAATAAAAATCGATTGTCGTTTCATATGCTGCGAATATTTCCACATCATACCCTTCATATAGAGTATCAACATAAATTGTTCGATGGGTATTAGCATAATCTTGATCCAAGTATTTTTTTAACGTGCCAAACATCGTTCCATCTTTCATGGCATGACCATATAAGATCGTATTGCGACTTATGTCCAGCGCATCATTACGATAATCCATAAAAACACTACCTGCACGACTTGCCCGGTTTTTAAAATTATGGGTTAAATAAAAATCATTATTATCCGCTTGTAAAATTGGATTGTTGAGCTTCGTATCATCGATTGAAATCCAGCCTACAATTCGCTGATTTACAGCTAGTAAATCTTGAAACTGAGGTCTTATTGTATAATTCGCTTTGATGTCATCCGTCAATATTTCCTCATGTTCGACTTCTTCGTTTTCAATGGTTGCCAATGTTTCAGCATAAATCGTTTGTACTTCTTTTAAAGATTGTGCTGCCTCATAATATGTGTAGAGGTATTTTACAAGCGCAAAGCCCGAATATAAAAATATCCCGATATAGAAAACTGTTAAAAGTTTTGATGTCCATTTTTTCATTGCTTCACCAACTTAAATACCTAGGGGCACCATATAAAGGCCAAGTTGCTCATCTTCATTGAAAATGGCTTCAACCCCATATACTTCTTTAATAACTTCCTTTGTGATAACGTCCCGCGGGGCTCCCTCGGCTATAATTTGTCCTGCTTTCATCAACATAATGTGATCGCTATAACGAATTGCTTGGTTAATATCATGGAGCACCATAACAATCGTTAAACTATGTTCCTTGTTCAAAGTTTTAACAAGTTCCAGTAGCTCAATTTGATAATATATATCTAAATATGTTGTCGGCTCATCCAAACATAAAATTTCCGATTGCTGTGCTAATGCCATCGCGATCCATACACGTTGTCGTTCACCGCCTGACAGTGCTTCTAAATCATGTGCACGCTTTTCTTGTAAATTAGTACAAGTTAATGCCCAATCAATCGCTTTCGCATCTTCCTCATAATTACGCTTTAACATTGTATTGTGTGGGAGACGCCCAAAACTTACTAACTTTTCAATTGTTAAATCTTTCGGCACTTCATTTTGTTGATAAACGATTGCTAACTTTTTAGCAAACTCTTTTGCCTTGTAGTGGACTAAGTCTTTATTTTCTAACATAACATGCCCTGTTTTTGGCGTATTATTGCGAGACATCACACTAAGTAATGTAGATTTCCCACAGCCATTTGGTCCAATAATGGTCGTTATTTTGCCTTTTTGAATATTCGTTGACACACCATCTAAATGATTGCGTGTGTTATCATAAGAGACAATAATATCTTGCATTTCCATGTTTCATCACTCTTTTCGTAATAAGAATATTAGGAACGGTCCACCGATTATTGCCATAATGGTTGAAGCAGGAATTTCTATTGGCGCCACAACCGTTCGTCCTATTGTATCGGCAACTAAAATTAACAACGCCCCTGCTAATGCGGTAAATGGTAGCAGTATGCGATGATCGTGGCCAACTAGGCGTCGAGCAATATGCGGTACTAGTAAACCAACAAATGAAATAACTCCGGCGACCACCACAGACACAGCAGATAATAGCACTGCCACTGCTGCAATAATTAAGCGTGCTCGCGCTACGTTAAAGCCGAGACTTTTTGCTGTTTTATCTTGTAACACAAGAAGGTTACACCAGCTATAGAGCGTAAATGCTGCGACCAAGCCTATTGTGCCATACGTTGTAATAGTCGAAACATCCTTCCATGTGCGCATCGTTAAATTTGAACCGACAACACTAGCGGCCGATGTATTTAATGAGCCACCTAGATTTAAAAATGCTTCTGTTAAACCGGTAAACATGGCATTGATTGCAATACCTACTAAAATCAATTTGAGTGGACTTAAACCTGATTTCCAGGACAAAGCAAAGACGAGTGCACATGCACATGCCCCACCTATAAAAGCCAAAATTGGCGTCATAAAAAATAATGCAGGAAAAAATGAAATAATAAATAACTGTACAAAAGCTGCCCCTGAGGAAATTCCAATGACGCCCGCATCTGCTAGCGGGTTACGCATAACGGATTGCAACAATACGCCAGATACGGAAAGTGCTGCCCCAGCAAATAATGCAACGACAATTCGAGGAAAGCGTAAATCACGAATCGCCTCCATTTGGCTATTGCCTTCTTCAAATAATGCCGTGATAAATTCAAAAAAGCCCATTTTAATACTACCCGTCGTTGCTGAATAAATCATCGAAACAAACAGCAATAATATTACTATTGAAAAGCTTAGAATTTTTTTCGTCATATTGGACTTCCTTTTTTAATATTTCCGCTAATAGTTCAAATAAATTTCTTAGCGTTCTATGTGATGTTTGCATCTCTTTTTAGCTATTAAAAATATAAGAAAAGCGCTCTATGGCAAGAGAAGCTTGCTATACGAGCGACATTTTCAAGTTACTATTAACGATAGAAAATTTCCATTAATTGTCCTAATGCCTGAGGCACCTGTAACGAAGCCGTCGTCCCAAATAATTCTTCTTCTAAATCATATACTTTGCTGTTTTTCACAGCGTCAAAATGCTTCCAAATATCATTTGTTTTAAATTCTTCGTCAAACATTTTAACTACTTCATCAGGCATACCGTGTGATAGACGCAAAATAATATCAGGATTGCTATTGTGTAAGTACTCTGTATTTGACGATAAGTACTCTGCTTCTTGCCCCTCCATAACATTCACACCACCGGCACGTTTCACAAGATCCCCTGCATATGAATTTTCCGTTGCCACTAAATAACTGCCCGGAATACCAAGTAAAATTAAAACACGAGGACCTTCTTTATTAGCTGCGACAGTTTGCACGGCATCAATATTTTTTTGAAGCCCCGCCACTAATTCTTCCGCTTGAGCAGTACGGTCATAACGTTCACCTAGCGTTTTAATTTCAGCCAGCATCGCATCAACACTTTGGAAATCTAAAAAATTAACAGGTATATTGAGTTGTTCGAATTTATCTTGTAAATCATATTGTAGCGTTGACACTGATAATACATCGGTAGGAGTCAAGGACTTCACAATTTCCATATCAGGCTCCATTGCATTACCGATAGTAGGCAAACCTTCAAAGCGTTTTGCTAATACTTTTTCAGTTTCCGGTATAGCGATAGCATCTAGCTCTAGCTTATCTAAAATATCAGCTATTACAACGGTACCAGCAATAATACGATTATCACTTTGGGCACTTGCTGGCGCTGCTACCTCTTCATTCTTAGTAGCCGTTTCATTTTTTGCTTGATTGCCTCCACCGCTACAACCAGCGATTAATAAAACAGTCATAATGGCTATCAATGCCAACCAATTTCGTTGTTTTTTGCACATTTCGTCATCTCCTAGCTTTCAGTCATTTTTGATTTTTTTAAGCGACGTACGACTAACCAGCCCGATAAAACACAAATGAGCACAAGCAATACTATTTTTACTTTATCTAGCTGAGCCAGTTGCTGATTAACTGTCGTTGGTTGCATTGCCTGCTCCGTTTTCTTGTTCTTTCCCTCTTGTGTTACTGGAGGTTCTTGTTCCGCTTCATCTTCTGCTGCATTGGCATCGAGTGTACGATCAAAAGCTAATGATTCTTCCGTGAATTCACTAACTGCAGGCTGAGATGGGGCATTTTTTGTAGACGCCACCGCTTGCTTCACTAGTGGCTTAACTATGTTTCCGTTTGGACTCGCAGTTGCCTCCACGATTACATCTTGCTTGGATGGTTCGACTTCTATAGGCTTCTCGACAATATTCGCCACTTGTTGTTCATCAAATTGTAGCTCAACAAAGTATTGATGATGATAGGCCACCTCTGGAATATCGACCTTTACCCACATGCGAATCGGTCGTTCGAAATCAACTACTTCAAATTCGACACTTCGTATATTATCCATCATAGAAATAACAGTCGGTTCTTGCTGTTCCCCACGTTGCTCCACTGTCAATCCTGTTACCCACGATGATTTTAAAATGGTCATTTGCGCATAATATTTGTCGTCTTTTTTTATGACCTTTGCTACCGGATTGACATAGGTATTCATAATGGAAGGCTCTTTTATACCATCAGCGTACAATATAAAGTTGATCGACCAATAATTTTCAGGTGGAGTTTCTTCTATTATAATTTCCTCCTCATTATCTACAATCGGGGCTTTGAAGAGAATGCGAAGTTGCTGTGCAAAAGGATACTCTCCCTCTTCTAGTTGGGAAGCTAATAAACCTTTTATGATAATTGGTGCTTTTAAGTCCTTTACATCAAACTGAACTAAATTTTCGGTCCATTTCGCAATAGTAGCACTTTGTTCACTATGTATTTCTTGTAAAATATATGGATCATTGATCGTCATTGACAATGTATAGTGACCATTCTTCACGCTGAGTATTGCTTCTTCATTGAAAAATTGATTTTGTGCGAATTCATCAATGGATGAAAAACTTAGGTCAACTTGATAGTTGTCATCTACTATTAAAGGAATTTCTTCAGCTTGTGCAGTTAATGACATAAATTGAGGGACAAGCACCCAGTTTATTGCACTTATAAGTGCGAATAAAAAGATAACTTTTTTTTTGAATGTTTTCATGGAAATTCCCCCAATTTCTATAGAAGCAACAGTAACTTCCTTCCTCAATCTAATGAGAAAGGAAGCTGCCATTGTTGTTACGTATTGTTATTCTTCAGACTCATAGAAAAATTTTAATGAGTTATTTAAAATTTTCGCCATTTGTCCTCGTGTTAATGGTTTGTTTGCATTGATGTATGTTTTACCATCTTTTGCAACAGAACCTGTCATAATGCCTTCTTTGTAAAGTAATGAGAATGCTTTTTTCGCTTCATCATTGGCAATTGACGCTTGGTCAGCGTATGGTAATGAAATTTCAACATTTAGGTCGCCTTCCGTTACTGCTTGGATTGCACGGTAAATCATTAATGCGCCTTGTTGACGAGTTAAAATGCCATTTGGATTGAATTTATCACGGGATTCTACGATGCCATATTCAGCAAGTGCATTAATGGCATTTTCTGCTTCTAAACCTTTAATATCTTGGAAGCCAGCAACTTCAGTCGCTTCTAGCTCTAAAGTACGAGCAATCATTAACGCGAATTGTGCACGCGTTAAGTTGTTATTTGGATTGAATTTATCTTGTGGCACGATAATTTCATAAGCAAGCAAGTTTAAGATTGCTTCTTTATTTTCGTTAGTATCAATATCTTTAAACGGATTTGAAATTGGTGCTGTTGGTGCTGTGTCTGTGTCTGTATCTTTCACTGGTTTATCTAAATCTACATTAAAGCTAAATTGTACTGTATGAACCGAATCATATTTAACACCTGCAGCAGGCTCATTTACGATAATATGAAGCTCAGCAGTTGCTAATGCTTTTAAATCTTTTACTTCAAACGTATAAATACGTTCATTTGAT
This sequence comes from Lysinibacillus sp. NPDC097195, assembly GCF_044762075.1. Classification (NCBI taxonomy): domain Bacteria; kingdom Bacillati; phylum Bacillota; class Bacilli; order Caryophanales; family Bacillaceae; genus Lysinibacillus; species Lysinibacillus sp. NPDC097195. The sequence continues at coordinate 2,556,226 of NZ_JBIWDP010000001.1, forward strand.
GCTTTATCTTCTTCTGCTAATTCAGCATCTTTACCATTTACTTTAAATGATTGTACATATTGACCTTTAGGGAAATGCATGCCGACAACATATCCGCCTTCTACTTCACTCACAGCTACTGTAGGGCTAATATATTGCTTCATGATAGATTCTTCTTTAGTTCCATCTTTGTAAACTGTTACAGTACCTTCGTATACGTCTTCATCTTCGGCGTTAACAACTTCTTTATCATCATTTGCAATTTGCTCTTCTTCTTTTACGCCGTCAGTTGATTCTTCTGCTACTTTATCTGCATCAACTGGTTGGAAATCAAAGTCATACCATGTATCCATTTTGGCTTGCGGAACGACTACATGTACTTTTGCCGCAGTTTTTACCTTTGGATCTACTGGGAATGATACGATGCTTGAGCCGTCTTGTTGCTTTTCAAATGTTGCATCTACATATTTATCGCCTTGTTTTACTTGGAAACCAGTAATCATTGCAGCAAATTGAGCTGGAATCGTTAATTTCACAGTGTATGTACCATCTTTTTCAATAAGTAACCCTGTACCTGCGAAGTACTTATCCATGTAGCCAGCTTCATTTGTACCAGGTTTATACGTTTGGAACTTTACAACTGTCCCTTCTGTCGTTTCAGCCTTCGCTTCCACTTTTACATCTGTTGTTACTGTCGTTGTTGTGTCAGCTACTTTTGCTGATGCAAATGATGGAACTGAAAGTGATGCAGCTAATAATGAAGCAAGAACGATTTTTGTTGCGCGAGATTGATGTTTTTTAGCCATTATTGACCCTCCATTTTTGTTTTGTATTTTGTTCTATAAAGTAAAAATGCTGATCCTGCAAATGCAACAAGTAACAAATAGGGCGTCGCATCGCTTGTTTGTGGATTCGGCACTTGACTTTCAGATGCTGTGGACGTTTTCGTATTATTTGTTGCGGTTGTTACTGTGCTTCCCGTCGTGGCCGTTGCATCAAATACTAGTGAAACGCTATATTCGTGGTGATAATTAATATCATCGATATCAATTTTCATAGATGTTACAACTGGTTGTGCTAAATCTTTTACTGTGAATTGTACAACACGTGTATCAGCTGCTTTATCTTCGCTAACAACTGTTGCTCCCCCTGGTGGTTGAAACTTCGTAATCCATGCACTGTTCTTTAATGTAATTTGGACAGTAGCTGTGCCATCCTCTACAGTCACCTTTGCTGGTTTTACGAAATAATCATTGGCAATTGACGCAGAGCTACTATCTGGTTTATTGACCTGATACTTCACCGAATAGGTGCCATCAGCCAGTTGAGCAGATGCATGTGGTAATGCTAAATTAAAACTAACCATACTGACTAGCATGACCAACATCATTATTTTCTTCATGTGTTGCACTCCTCCTTTAAAATTATGGAAAAATTTTATTGTTTTTCCATTAAACATTATAATTGATGCCCTTAATATTCTCAATATTTCCATTAGAGATAAATTATGATAAAGAAAATGAAAATTATTCTCAATTACATACAGAATAATATCAGATGCAGAGATATGTCAACTAGCAATCCAAAAACGTCCTCAATATGTCAAAATTTCCTCAAAAAAAAAGGAATATTACTGTTTATTCCCAGTAATATCCTTATCGTTGTTTATTTAGCAAAAACTTCTATTACACCAATGACAATGAGTAACCAACCTGAAATGGCTGTTGAGTACATACCAATATAAGTTTTCGATAGAAGAGCACCAAAATGTATCCCCACTCCAACTGTTATAAAAGAAAAAGTGCCAATAGAAAGTACCGTCCATATAGCCGAAATGCCGTTTGCCCCTATTGCGATGCCGCCTGCTAAACAATTGGCTGATAAAACAAACCCAAGTGTCATTGCCTCTCTAATTGAAATAATATAATTTTTATCCTCGTCAAATACTTCAGGATTTTTAGCAATGCCCTGCTTGGATAAGCGATTTGAAAAGAGCGTATATAGCCCAATAGCACATAGTAAAAGGCTGCCTAACAGATTGGCTGCGTGTGGAGAAATATACTCGATAACTGTACTACCAGCAGTTACTGCCACGTAAGTGACGATCATTGATATAATAGCAATGACTGCGTTCGATAAGACGGGAATCTTCACTCGTTTAACACCGTAGGCGAGACCAATGCCCAAATTATCTAAGTTGGCTGCTATCCCTATCAAAATAATAGTAATCCAATGCATGATTTCCCTCCTGTCCATTACACCTCAACGGTATTGCTCCACCTTTTAGTGAAATTTCCACACGTATTTGGAAGAACTGTAATTGCGTTTACCCACTTTCTATAATATGAGGGATAAATTTTGTTCAAATGGGCGGGCAACTGCGAGGGATGATTTACCTGTGGCTGGCGCAGGAGTAATGGGCGATTGGCCACTACTTTTCTCGATTGGTGGGGCTTTTCTTTACAAGGTTGATAAAGCGTACTTTTCAAAAAATCGCATTTCATAAAAAATTGCCCTTGATAAAATCAATAATCAAGGGCAAAGTATATTCTTTTCTATTTAAAAAATCAGCACAGCAATTTCACCAGTACGCTTTCATGCTTACCCTTATAATCTATACTTACATAGGAAACCACTTGATTAACTCACAAAGCGAAGTTTCTCAATTCAAAAAGCACCTAGAAATAAAACTTCATTTCCAGATGCTCCTATTTAAAGCAAAGGAGGTTGCAATCGTCTTTTCACAATTGAGTAAGAAGAAAAAAGCACTGTCCTTTACTTACAAGATAATGTCACACTGCCAAGTCCATCGAATTCTGCTACAACTGTATCTCCTGGCTGAAAAGAAATCGCCTCAGACATCGCACCACTTAAAATAATATCACCTTTTTTAAAGCCTTTTCCTACCTTGGCTAATTCTTTCACTGCCCATACAATGGCAGTAGCAGGATGCCCTAATACAGCAGCGCTTGAGCCTGTCTGCTCCACAGCGCTGTTTTTACTTAGTACCATACCGATTTGCCTCAAATCAAGCAGGTGAGGGGAAACCCACTTACTTCCAACAATAAACTTCGCAGAGGAACAATTATCAGCGATAACATCTGCTAATGTAAAGCGAAAATCTTTATAACGGCTATCTATTACTTCAAGGGCAGGTGCGACGTATTTCGTTGCCTTTACTACATCTGCTTCTGTAACCGAATCCCCCGCCAAGTCCTCTGCTAAAAAAAAGGCAATCTCAGGCTCAACTTTCGGATGAATGAGCTGTGAAAATTCAATGGCTTCCCATTCTAGTGCGAGCATATCGCTATGTAAATAGCCATAAATCGCTTCATCGACTCCCATCATCTGCTGCTTTGCTTTACTCGTTAAACCTAGCTTCACGCCTACTTGCTTCGTGCCATTCTCCTCTAGCTTGCGCGCTAGTAAAGCGTCCTGTATACGATACGCCTCTTGTATCGTCAACTGTGGATAGTCGTCTGTCAGCTTGATAACTTCCTTTACATCACGCTCTGCTTCATATAAATAATCAACCAATTTTTGCTGATTTATTTGTACCGTCATTTTCACACCTCAATTTCCCTTTTTTTTGCGAGCTCAGCAGCGACATCGATAATCATATCCTCCTGACCACCTACTACTTTTTGTTTACCTAATTCGATCAGTATATCGCGTGGATCAAGACCAAATTTCTTCCCCGCACGCTCTGCATGAAGCAGGAAGCTTGAGTACACCCCAGCATACCCTAACACTAAGCTCCCCTTTCGAATTTCCTGCGAGCCTGGCAAGAGAGGGCCTACAATATTTTCTGCGACATCCATCATTTTATATAAATCAATACCTACATCTAATCCCATGCGGTCTAGCACAGCTAATAGCACTTCTGTCTGAGTATTCCCTGCACCTGCTCCTAAACAACGCACACTCCCATCAATACGTGTCGCGCCTTCCTCTATCGCAACGATGGTGTTCGCCACCGCCATCGATAAATTGTTATGAGCGTGGAACCCAACTTCTATTTGCAACGATTGTCGTAAAGCGCGCACACGCTCCCGCACCTCATGCGGCAGCAATGCACCAGCAGAATCTGTTATATAGACTGCTTCAGCACCGTAGCTTTCCATTTTCTTCGCTTGCTCCACTAACTTTTCCACAGGTGCAGAATGAGCCATCATTAAAAAGCCTACTGTCTCCATCCCTAGCTCACGTGCCTTGCTCATATGTTGAGCTGACACATCCGCCTCTGTTACATGTGTAGCAACACGCACTAAGCGAGCACCTAAGTCATTTGCCTGCTTCAATTCGTGGACTGTACCAATCCCTGGTATTAACAGCACAGCAATTTTCGACTTGCTGCATGTCGCAACAGCTGCTTCAATGAGCTTCATCTCATTCACGAGCGATTTGCCATACTGAAAAGTGGAGCCCCCAAGGCCATCTCCGTGACTTACTTCTATATAATGCATGCCTGCATCATCTAACCCTCTCACAACATCTCTTACTTGCTGCTCTGTAAATTGATGTGCCACGACATGACTGCCATCTCGGAGGCACACTTCTGTTAATCGAATTGGTTTATTAACTTGAAAATTCATGTATTCGGCCCCCTTTCTTAATGCGTCTCTAATGTCGTTCTCTCTAACATAGCCCGCGCAAAATCTTCCGCTACCCGTGTCGCAGCAGCTGTCATAATATCTAAATTCCCTGCATATGGAGGGAAATAATCTCCGGCACCTTCTACTTCTATAAAGATTGTTACACGGTTGCCATCAAATAATGGCTCCTGTCTAAGACGATAGCCCGGCACATATGCCTTCACTTTCTCTACCATTGAATAAATAGAGTTGCGAATTTTCTCTTCGTTCATATTTTTCACTTCACAATAAATCGTGTCTCGCATAAGGATCGGTGGGTCTGCCGGATTTAAAATAATGAGCGCTTTTCCAATATTTGCTCCCCCTACTTCTTCGATTCCACGGCGCGTCGTAATCGTAAACTCATCAATATTTTCTCTTGTCCCTGGACCTGCACTTAAGCTTGAAATTGTTGCCACAATTTCCCCATATAGTACATCTGCAACTTGGTTGACCGCATAGACGATTGGAATCGTCGCCTGGCCACCACACGTAATCATATTGACATTGTGTAAATCGAGTAAGTTTTCCGTAGTCCCCACTGCCGGACAAAAGAACGGTCCTCTTGCTGCTGGGGTTAAATCAATCGCTAAAATTCCTAGCTCCTTCAATACTTTTGCATGACGTACGTGAGCTTTCGCTGATGTGGCGTCAAACACGATAGCCGCCAGGTTAGGATTGGCAACGATAGCTTCGATGCCATTTGAATAGGTCGCATACCCTTTCTCTGCTGCACGCTTCAAACCTTCTGAATGTGAATCTATCCCAATCATCGCCACAACTTCAATTACTTCACTGCGCTCTAATTTATAAAGCAAATCAGTGCCTATGTTTCCTGTGCCTAGTATAGCTGCTTTGATTTTGCCCATAGCCTTCTCTCCTTTCTCATTATTCAAAATGAACTGTTACTGTACCGATGCCTCCAAATTTTGCTTCAATACGATCTCCAGCATTTACTACAACTGCCGCAGATAAAGCGCCAGGTAAAATAAGCTCGCCTTTTTTCAGTGGAATGCCAAAGTCATGTAATTTATTTGCCAACCAAGCAATAGCGTGTGCCGGATGTCCCAGTGCAGCTGCGCCTGCCCCTGTCGCGAGTAGCTCCCCATTTTTGTAAAGTGCCATACTTGCTGTCCGTAAATCAACTTCATTTACCCTCGTCTTTTCATGCCCAACGATGACCTTGGCAGACGAGCCATTATCAGCTACTGTATCAATTAATGTAATGCGCCAGTCCTCTACTCTGCTATCAATTACTTCAATTGTCGGCACGAGATAGTCAGTTGCCATCATGACATCAAGAAAGGTTACATTCGGTCCTACTAAATCCTCTCCTAGTACGAAACCAATTTCCGCTTCAATTTTAGGGGAGAGCATGCTAGAAACTTTAACAATAGCTTCATTTCCAAACACCATATCATCTAATAAATGGCCATAATCTGGCTCGTCTACCTGGAGCATTTTTTGCATAGCTACGCTTGTTAAACCAACCTTTTTACCAACAACGTGTTGACCTTCCTCCAACTTCATTTTTACTGTTTCAAGCTGTATTTCATAAGCATCCTTTATGCTTAAGCTTACATCCGACTCTGTTAAAGGAACTATGCTTTGCATTGTTTTTTCAGCTATCAATAATTGTGTGGCATATTGCTTAATTTTCTCTGACACCACCATTCACTCTCCTTAGTAAAACAAACAAAAGGTGGTTGCTATACCAGCTTTTGTTTGTTTATTCATTCCTTATTTTTTAACGGTAATTGTTTTTGTTTCACTATAGAACTCAAAGCTATGACGCCCGCCTTCACGCCCAATACCACTAGCTTTCGCTCCACCAAATGGAGTTCTTAAATCCCGCACATACCAGCAATTCACCCATAATAAGCCCGCATGAATTTCAGCTGTCACACGCTGTCCTCTCCGCAAATCATTCGTCCACACTACACCTGCTAATCCATAAATAGAATCGTTCGCTATCTGAATAGCTTCTTCTTCTGTTTTAAATGGAATAATGACAGGGACTGGACCAAATATTTCCTCTTGAGCAACGCGCATACCATTATTGACATCGTACAAAACAGTCGGCTCATAGAAGTTCCCTTCAGGTAGTGATGCGACAGCCTTACCGCCGTAAGCTAGTTTCGCCCCTTCAGCTAGACCTATTTTCACATACTCATCCACGAGCTTTAAATGTCCCTTAGAAACTAAAGCACCCATATCTGTTGCCATATCGAGGGGGTTTCCGACTTTAATTTGTTTCACAGCTGCCACGAACTTATCTAAAAATTGATCATAAATACTTTCCTGCACTAAAATCCGGGAGCCTGCTAAGCAAATTTCTCCTTGATTGCGATAAATGGCTTCGATTGATCCTGCTACTGCTTCTTCTAAATCAGCATCTTCAAACACAATATTGGCTGATTTTCCACCAAGCTCTAACGAAACTGGTATTAAATTTTGAGCAGCATTCCGCATAACTGTTTTTCCTGTATTTGATTCACCCACGAAGGAGATTCTTCTCACAGCAGGGTTTGTCGCCATTTCTGTTCCTACAATACCACCTGGGCCTGTCAAAATATTTAGCACCCCTGGAGGTAATCCCGCCTCATTCGCTATTTCTCCAAGCATGATGGCACTTAGCGGTGTATAAGAAGCAGGCTTGATTACAACCGTATTACCTACAGCAAGAGCAGCAGATGCCTTCCATGTCATTTGCATAAATGGCAAGTTCCACGGAATAATTAAGCTTGTCACACCGACTGGAGCATATTGCACATAGGAAAAATGCTTGCTTTGATCATAATGCTCGTGCGTCATATATTTCGCCATCTCAGCGAAGAAACGGAAATTAGCAGCCGCTCGCGGAATATCAAATTCAAGACTCTCCCGTATTGGCTTACCTACGTCTAACGTTTCGACATAGGCAAGTTTTTCAACATTCTTCATTATTAAATCAGCCATTTTGCATAAAATCCGTGAGCGCTCCTCAACTGGCATCTTACTCCATACACCGCTAGCAAATGTTTTATCTGCAACTTCTATTGCGCGCTTCGCATCCTCTTGTCCGCCATTTGCTACGGATGCTAATATTTCATTTGTAGCGGGATTAATCGTATCGAAAGTTTCACCTGATAAGGCGTCTACATAATGGCCACCAATGAATAGTTTGGCATCTTTTAAATATTTCTCTTCGATTACTTTTTCATTAATCAATGCCACTCCTCCTATTCTTCGATTTCAATAATCATCTCTATTTCGATTGCTGTATTATTAGGTAATTGAGCCATTCCAACAGCAGAGCGCCCATGCTTACCCTTCTCTCCGAAAACCTTGCCAATTAAATCTGAGGCTCCATTCATTACTTTAGGCTGTTCAATGAAATCTTCTGTGCAATTTACCATCCCTAATACTTTGACAAATTGCTTCACTTTACTTAATTCGCCTATTTCATGTTTCACTACACTGAGTAGGTTTAACATCGATTGCTGTGCTGCTAAATAGCCTTCTTCTGTCGTCAAATCTCTCCCAAGCTTACCGTGGTACTGATCTACACCCTGTCCTGCGGTAAATAAGAGATTGCCCGTCCTTACACAACCTACATAGTCTCCCCAAGCAGGACGTAAAGGTGGTAATTCAAGTCCTAACTGTGCAAGTCTTTCCTCTGGTGTCATGATTTGATCTCTTCCTTTATCTCGATATTTAAAAAGGCTAAAGCATTTCGCCCTAAAATATCCCTTCTTTGTTCTTCTGAAAGATGAAGTGTCTCATCCACTATCTTCCCTGGTGGGATTTCTCTTAATAAAAAGGGATAATCTGAGCCCATTACAATTTTGTCTGCTCCAAATCGATCGATTAAATATTGAAGATTTAGCGGATCATAATTTAAAGAATCGAAATAGAAATTTTTCGCATAATAGCTCGGTGGTTTACTCGTTAAGCGTAGATGCGGCCATACTTTCCACCCTTGGTCTAAGCGAGGTAAAATATAAGGAAATGAGCCGCCACCGTGTGCAAAACACACTTTAAGTTTTGGGAATTTTTCGATAACTCCGCCGTTAATAAGACTAGCAGCAGCAAGTGCAGTTTCACTTGGCATCCCTACCGTGTACATAAAATTATGGCGCGGCATTCGGTCCTTGCCGAGCGTTTCCCACGGGTGAATAAATAAAGGCACTTGCCATTTCTCCGCCATTTCAAAAAATGCTGTAAAAGCTGGGTCGTCTAAATTTTTGCCGTTTACATTCGTCCCGATTTCGATGCCTTTTAGTCCTAGCTCATGTATGCAACGATCCATTTCACGAATAGCTACCTCTACATCTTGAAGTGGCACTGTGCCAAGACCAATGAAGCGCTTCGGATATTGTTTCACCGTATTCGCAATAAAGTCGTTTTGAATACGAGCCATTTCCTCTGCTGCGTGTCCCTCCGCCCAATAGGAAAACGTCACAGGAATCGGGGACAAGACTTGAATATCCACCCCTTCAGCATCCATATCCTGTATGCGTTTTTCTGGGCTCCATACTTGGTCTGTCACTTCTCTAAACACTTGACCTGCTACCATAATATTCGCACCACATGTGCATGTTTTTTCTAATGTTGGCCAGCGCTCTCCGCCAAACTTCTCCACAAAGTTAGGAATATCCTCTGGAATAATATGAGTATGGAAATCTACTCGCATTGCCATAAACTCACTTCTTCAGACATTACATGTCCGCAATTTTTACATGTGCGCAGTTCTAAACTACCATTGAATTCTTCGATTGCACCTTTCACTTGTGTTTCGATATCTGTTAATTGCACCGTTTTTTTGTGCATTTGTTGATCGCAGTTTTCACAGAACCATACGAAATCCTCTAGCTCTCCCACTGCCCGCTTCCTTTCTACGACAAGTCCATATGTGTCGGCAATACGATGAGGAGAGTGCGGCACATTCGCTGGTAGCATGAACACTTCCCCTTCTTTAATTGTAATTACTTCACGCTTTCCTTCATTAATAATCTCAACGAAGCAATCGCCTTTAATTTGATAAAAGAACTCATCGGATGGATCGACATGGAAATCTCGACGGCGATTCGGTCCGCCCAAAATCATACAAATAAACTCTGAATCCTCCCATAACACTTTATTGTTAACAGGTGGCTTTAAAGAATCCTTATTTTCTTCGATCCATTTTAATAGATTAAATGCTTGTAATTTTGCCATACAAAATCCACTCCTCTAAAATTTTATATTTTTGTTTTTTTTATGGATTTCAATACCATGCTAAAAAGCTTACCGACTTCAATTACCAAAATTGCCTACAGCTAAATAATCCCGCTTCCTGAGCTCTCGGTTGTATCTTCTACAATAATCGAAGATTTCGTGTTCGCCCTCTTCCATAGGAAGTAACAAACTGTAATAAAGATTAACCAAGGGAATCCGAGTGTTAATGTGGCTTTAAAGTCTGGTGAGAACCATGTTGATAGGACAACAGATGCTAACAGGACTGCACCGAAAATTGTTAAATACGGATAACCAATCATTCTTACCGGTAATTTGCGCCCGTTTGTTTCATTCCAATTTTTTCGGAAGAATAGGTGTGTAATAAAAATCATAAACCAAGCAAACATCGCACCAAAGCTAGAAAGCGAAATCATCGTTGCAAAAGCTGCATCCGGTTTGACAACTGTAAAGATTGTCGCGATGGCGATACCGATAACAGAAGCAAATAATGCAACTGAAGGTACATTTTTACGATTTAATTTCCCCAATACTTTCGGCGCGTAGCCACCTCTTGATAATGAAAACATCATACGTGTAGAAATATATAATTGACTATTCATCGCAGAAAGCGCTGCTATAAGTACGACGAAATTCATAATAGCTGCTGCTCCTGGAATATTCATAATTTCCATTACTTTTACGAATGGACTCTTATCGATTCCAGCCATCCCCCAAGGCACAATCATCAGCATTAAAGATAGCGTTAATAAGTAAAACAGCACAAGTCGAACAACGGCTGAACGAAGCGCGATTGGCACTGCTTTTTCCGGATCCTTTGCTTCACCCGCACTAACAGCGATCATTTCAATACTTAAATAACTGAACAACGATACAAATATAGCAATCCACATTCCCCATACCCCATTAGGGAAGAAACCACCGTCATTTGTATAATTTTGAGTACCAATCGCTGCGCCACTATCCGCGCCAACAATGACATATACTGCTAGAATAATAAATCCAACAATCGCAGCTATTTTAATGAGTGAAAACCAATATTCAACAGCACCAAATAATTTGACCGTTGTTGCGTTGACATACATAAGCACTGCTGCAAATAAGACTATCCAAACGATGGCAGGCACGGTCGGAAACCAATACTTCATATAAACGGCTACAGCTGTAACCTCCGTCCCGATTGCACATACTAAACTAAACCAATACGAATAGCGTACCGAAAAGCCTGCCCACGGATTAATATACTTCTCTGCATAGGCACCAAACGACCCTGTCACTGGATGAGCTACAGTCATTTCTGCTAAGCAGCCCATAAGTAATAATGCGATTAATGCACCGATTGCATAGCTAATAATGACACTCGGTCCTGCCAAGCCAATTGCCAAGCCACTCCCTAAAAATAACCCGGTCCCGATTGCTCCCCCAATGGCAATCATCGTCAGCTGGCGTGTTGTTAAGCTCTGACTTAATCCCTTTTCTCTTTCAACGATATCTTGCAAACGATTGTCTTGTGACATACATTTTCCCCCTTTGATATTGTCGTTAAGATACTACATTTCTTTCCTTCCCATACTTTTCATATTGCTTTTCTGTTACGATTGCCTTTAATATTTCGACCGTTTCCCACACATCCTCGAAAGACGTATAAAAGGCGATTGGTGCGAGACGAATAATGTTTGGCGGTCTAAAGTCTGGAATGACACCGTTATCAACTAAAGCTTTGCAAATTCGAATCGCCTCATCATGCTCTAAGCAAACATGTCCCCCTCGTCTAGCATCTTCAGTTGGATTGCCAATTGAAAAGCCAAGCTCCGTTAGCTCTTGGTCGATTAAATCCATCATATAACGTGTAAGCTTTAATGATTTTTGACGAATATTTTCGATACCAGCCTCGGCAAACATTTCTAATGAGCCGATAATAGGGGCTAAGCTCAGCACGTGCGGTGTACCCATTTGAAATGCCCCTGCTGATTCTTCCACATCTAATGTATGTGCCATATCAAACTGTTTATCTTTTTTGGAGCTGTACCAGCCAGCTAAGCCAGGATGAATGCCGAAATGTTTTTTATTCACATACAAGCCAGCGACTGAACCAGGGCCACCGTTGAGATACTTATAGTTACACCATATAGCAAAATCAACATTCCACTCACTGAAGTAATGCGGAATTGCCCCAATAGAATGACAAGCATCAAAGCCAATGCAAATGCCTCTCGCGTGTGCTTCGGCAGTTAAGCGTTTTATATCGAGTAGCTGACCACTTCTGTAAAGGACAGTTGGCAGCAAAATGAGCGCAATCTCATCTGTCATTGCTGCGATAATATCCTCTTCTAAAATGAGCTTGCCATCACGACTTTTCACACGAACTAAATGCTCATCTGGATCATAGCCTTTTAACTTTATTTGACTCTGTAGTGCATAAATATCTGATGGGAATGTTAATTCATCCGCTAAAATTTTTGTACGTCGCCCTTCTGGTTTATAAAATGTTGCGACAGCTTGATGAATATTGGAAGTCGTAGAACCGGCAATAATGACTTCGTTTTTCTCAGCTCCAATTAGCGGAGCACACATTTCACCTAGCTTCTCGGAAATGAAAAACCATGGATACTTACCGGTTGTCCACCCTTTAATTCCGTACGCTTTCCAAGATTCCATTAATTCAATGACATTTTCCTCGGCTCTTTTAGACATTAAGCCTAAGGAATTGCCATCCATGTAAATAACCCCTGATTGTAAATAAAATTCATCGCGGAATGATCGGAATGAATCATTTGCATCATATTCTTTCGCATGCTCTTTTTTGTAAACGCTTTCTCTAGTTTCCAAAATTCTCTCCCCCGTTTTTTAAATTTTCAGAATATGTTCATAGTCTAAAATAAAGTTGACATAGTGTCAATATTATTTTTGCCAAATTTTTCATCGTAATTTGTAAAAATATTTCAAATGGGCTATGATGAAATGGAATAAATCATTGGATTATCAAGCAATAGAACGCTTATTATAAATAAAATAAGTCATATCTTGGAGGTCATTTAATGAGTGGAAAAACGAAGCAAATCGACGGAAGAAATATGCGCTCTATCGCAACAAAACAAAAATTATTGGATGCCGCGCGTGACGTATTCTATGAATTTGGCTTTAAAAAAACTACCATTTCTCAAATTATTAAGAAAGCAGAAACTGGTTATGGAACGGCTTATGTACACTTCAAAGGAAAAGACGAGATTTTAATCGCACTCATGGAAACGGTCATGCAGAAATTTCTTGATTTGGCCCACACACCTTTCCTACCTACTAGCAAAGAAGAAGCAAAAGAGCTTGTCCTCAATCAAGTAACTGCTTTTTTAACGATGGCAAAATCCAATAAAGAGATTATGAAAGTATTCGCAGAGGCAATAAGCCTTTCCCCTGCTGTGAATGAAAAATGGGATGACATCCGCAAAACGAACATTCATTTTATTATCCGCGATATTACATATGCACAGAGTCAAGGCTTAGTACGGTCAGATTTAAAAATCGATATCGTCGCACGCTCATGGTTTTTAATTAATGAAAACCACCAATGGGATCTCGTGCGTGATGATACGTCCGCTTCTATTGAGGATATCGCTTGGACGATTACTACGATGTATATCGATGGGTTATACAAATAAAAAACTACATCAAGAACTGACCTAGTCATTTGAGACACATAGAAAACACCCCATTAGGCTGCTTGCTTCCCAAATTCTATTGGGAGTTAAGTAGCCTAATTTTTCTTGTATCCGCTCCTCCGGTTATTCTCTCATCTATCCCATTACACGTAATATCTAGTCACTTCATTAGTCAACGAATGATGCTTCACAAGCTTAAATGCACCTGTTTTAATATTCGAATAAAAACCGCATTTGTCTATCAATACCCTCTGCGTGACTTCATGCCTGGCATCTCATTTCCTAGGATAGATACTAAAAACTAAGAGTCTAAATATTCAGAAATTAAAAGTTGACACCACGTCATATATAATTGTAGTATTTATTTAGTTCCGGAACAGCTAATTTTACAATTTTTCAGCTTCAACTTTTTTATCACCTATACAATCTACATGTCTTTAGTAAAATGCTCTTACGCTTTAAAAAATTCATAGATTTCTAGGGGGATTGCGTTGATGAAAAAATTTAAGTTACATTCTTTTCTGAGTAATTTAGCTTTTACCTTTCTTATGATGGGCATTATTTTCTTCTTGTCTTTAGGCACTGCCTTAGCGAACGATGAAGCCAAAAAAGAAGAAAAGCAGGAAGCACCGCGGACAGGTCTGAACAAATTTGCACCTGATGCACCCCTGCCACAGGAAAAGGAAGGCACAACAAAGCTATTACCAGGTGAACCAAAAGAGCCCGCGCCTGGCAGCTGGGGCTATAATGCGAAGACAGGGATTTTCACTCACCCAGCCGCAACGCCGGATAATGAAGGTCCTCAACCATTTGAAGGGAGTTTGCCTTATCTAGATCAAAATCAATATACGAAAAATATGAATGTAGAAGCATTCTATCCATACGTTATTGGTTGGGGCCATAGCTGGCAAGCTACATTCGATTTAGATGGTCGTCGCTATTTATACGATCTTGAAACAGATATGTACAATGTATTCGATATTACAGATCCTAAAAACGCCAAGCGTATCGCCAATAAATTAATTGACACAGATAAGGGAGACAAACGCTTTGGTCCAATGACTGTCAAATACAATAAAAAGTTGGACAAAACAATTGCCGTTCAATGTTACGAAGTACCTCGTTATGGTGTTCTATCGAATAAGTATGAATACCCTGAGCAGGTTAAGGCTATTAAAGAAAAAGAAATGCTGCGAGGATTCCGCATTTTTGAAGTGACAACCCCATTATTTTCAGAATGGGAGCTGTTATCTGAAACACCTTTAGATGCGAAAGCAAACGCCAGTGACCTTGTACAACAAGGCTCAGGCTGTCAAGACGTACCTGTCTATGATGGTGGAGATTATCTATTTGTTGCAGGTGCACCTGATGATTCCTTCAGCAATACAGAGTATAAAAGCTATTTATACTCAGGTGCACAAATGGCCTTTGATATTTCGGACCCATCTAATCCGAAACGACTTTCAACTTGGTGGGTGCCAGGTCAACGTGTAGGTGAAGAGGCAGCTTATAACAAAAACCCTCGCGCTGGCAACAAAACAACATGGATGGGCGCTCGCATGCCGCTATTCATTCCGACACCTGTAGAAAAGGGTGGCAAGTACGGCTATGCAGCAATGGGTGGCTTTGGCTTTTATATTGTCGACATATCCGATCCAGCAAATATGAAAACGGTTTCGCATATTGAGATGCCAATGAGTGTTAGCGGTACTGAAGGGGATAATATTGACGTTTCCAAAGTTGAAAGCACGGGCATTGTTTACTATAGCGGCTATCCACTTAGCGAAGATTGCCATGAGCCTTATAAGGAAATTTACGCAATCGACGTCAACGATCCGCTTCAGCCTAAAATCATTAGTACATTAAAACGCCCGACACCACCAGAATCAGCACCATTCACAGACTTTTGCCAACGCCGCGGTAGCTTTGGACCGAAGCGTAGTGGCTATGCAACCATTAATCCTGGTGTTCCGAGCGACCAATATATTCCTTACGCCTTCTACAATGCAGGTGTGCAAATTTTTGACGTATCCAACCCAACAGAATCAACAATCGAAGCATATTTTGTGCCGAAGATGTCTGGAGAAATTCCAAATGAAGATGGCACAACTTCGACAAGCGACCATTCTAATCCGGTACACGGCATTTTCGTCGAATGGGATCGAAACTTAATTTGGGCATTTTCAAACCATGGCATGTATGTCCTATCTACACCTTTACTCGGTGATCCGGTCATCGGTTTACCGAAGGCCGTAGAGGAGAAAAAACAAACGCAAAATAGTAAAAAGTAAAATTTAAAAACCGAACGACTATTGCAAAGTCGTTCGGTTTTTTTAGTATTTGGCTTGCGATGTTCGCAAGTGCATTAAATTTACATCAAGTTTTGACACATCTCATTTAAGTTTTTTGAAAATGGACATTTCGTTTTCCACACCAAGCGACAACGCTGGATACGCCACATCTGTGAAAAGCTTGAATACAATTGCCATAACCGCTTACGTTCTAAGTGTTTCATAAAAAAACCTCCAACTACATTCGTTTCCATGATTGTCTCATGGCAGTTGAATTCGTTGAAGGTATGTTATATTTGGTGCTTAATCCTAGGTTACATATGCGTTTATAACTTTATTTGTCGATGCTTTAAATAATTTATTGCTGTGCTGGAATAAACCCAGCATCTTTTGCTTCTTTTTCAGTACAGAACATTTCTTCCGCTATTGTATTATCATAATTACGTTGACCAGGCATGTGGTATATTTTATTGCCTTTCGCATTAATATTCCCTTTGATTACACAACTATTATTAGTTTTAGTAGATTCGACATTATTTGAATCGACATTATCTTGCTGATCTGTTGTTGCAGCATAATAGGCTTCTTTATCGTAACCGCGATTTGTGACATAGTCCTCAACTGACCAGATTCCAAGTGCTGACTGTTGTGCAGTTTTTTGAATCGATTTAAACCAATCTACGTGCTTCGTATTGGGTGCATATATATAAGCAACACGAGCTAAGCCATTTTTCAATAACTGCTCCTGAACACTTATACCATCTTTAGTATAAATATAGGCAAGCAATCTATTATATTTATCGCGATAAGATACATCAAATTCTAAATAGACCGTATCTTGCCCAGCTAATAGTTGCTTTGTAAATTCTTTCGCTTCAGGTCCGTATGGTTGGACGCCTAATGTCTCATGATTCGTTTCAGGTGTATCCACAAGTAAGAAACGAACTTTTTCAGAACTGCCATTATATTTAATTCTTATTGTATCGCCATCAATGACACTTTCTAGCTCATATTCTTCAAATTTACTAACATCATGCTTTTCAGCAGTGTCCTTTGTTGCAGTGACAATTCCTTGTATATCTTCAGTTTGTATATTTTCAGTTTGTATATTTTCAGTGCTCGATTCTTCCGTACATCCACTAATAAGTAATGTTAAAAGGAACAAAGCTAACAATAATTTTTTCAAATCCATATCCTACTTCCTTCTATTTTCCCATAACAAAAATCCTCAGTTCGGTAAAAAACTGAAGATATGACCATTCATCTAAATATTAAATACAGCACAACTGCAAATATAATCGTTCCGCTAGTAATTAACGTCTTAATATCTTTGTCACTCATTTTCAGTACCTCTTTTCTTACATTTATTTATCGAATACTTTATTTACCTCTATTATCAATAAAGTCGCCGAATAGCACAATGATTTTGATTTGTTTTCTTCTGCTAAATTTGTTAAGAAAACTTATAATACTGCATTGTTCAACATTAGTCGAGCACGTGCAGTTATAGTGCTAGACTTTCATATGCTAAGCTCATAGCAAAAAACAATTGCCCATGCAAAAAAGACTGTAGTCAAACTCGCTAACTTTCGAGTTTATCTACAGTCTAGGCACGCCTAAAAAATTAAGCGCAAATTTTTTTGCCATTAAATTTCATTATGTGGTTTCGGTTTCGGGCCAAGCTCTTCTGGCTCAATATCGGCAAATGTTTCGCCTTCTTCTTCTAAATCGCGCATACGATGTGCGATACGCGACGCCGCTGATGCTGCGATACTGCCAACTAAATCATCTAAAAATGTATTGACATGGTGGCCAGGCTCTGTGTCGAGTTTTTTTATGATACCGATCTTTTGTTTATCTAAATGTCCAAATGTTGTAACAGCGATACTTCCATATGTAAACACAGAACCTAGTGCGATTGTTTCATCTACTCCGAATAATCCTTCATCCGATTCGATAATTTGTTGAAGAGGTGATGATAAAAGCCCTTTTTCAGCTAATTCATCTAGCTCTATACCTACTAATACTGCGTGTTGCACTTCTCGTTTACGTAATACACGTTCAACCGAATGAATACAATGCTCTAATGTTAAACCATCATTGTAGGATTTTTGCATTTCATAAACTATTTCAGCAATGTCCTCTAACTCTACACCACGACGAATGAGTGCAGCTTGGGCTGCTTTCGCCACTTCTTCTGAATGTACGCGGATACTTTTATCATGCATAACGAACCCTCATTTCAGTTTTTTTGCTAGCATCATAACGCTAACCCAACCTATTATACCTTTACTTACGTAATATGGTACAATTTTGTCACAAACACATGAAGGAGTGTCATCATTGGATAAGGGAACTGTACAAGATTTAAAATTTTTTAGTGAAGCTTTGCAGGAGGAATTGGATCTATATATTTATGTCCCTGCTAACTATTCTCCACTATACAAATATAACATTTTAATCGCTTCAGACGGTAAGGACTATTTCCAACTTGGAGGTATGACAAAATTAGCCGATGAACTTATCGATGACTATGAAATCGAGAATTTAATCATTGCTTTCGTTCCATATAAAGATATTCAAGATCGACGTACAAAATATATTCCAAGTGGAGAGCAACATGAGGCTTATCTGCGCTTTTTAGCACATGAACTTGTGCCCTATTTAGATGCAGAATATGCAACATATCAAATGGGTATGAGTCGTGCAGTGATTGGTGACTCTATGGCTGCAACCGCTTCCTTAATGGCTGCGTTAAAGTATCCAAGCATCTTTGGTAAGGTTATTTTACAATCACCTTATGTTGATGAAGATGTACTTAAAACTGTTGAACAATTTAAAGATCCAGGAGCCATTTCGATTTATCATATCATTGGGAAAAATGAAGATAAAGTTGTGACGATGGATAAAACGATTAAAGATTTTTTAACCCCAAATCGTCAATTGCATAATCTGATGTTAAGCAAAGGCTTTTCTACATTTTATGAAGAGTTCGACGGTAATCATACATGGAAATATTGGAAACCTGATTTAAGACGTGCATTAATTGAAAATTTCAATTAATGTTGGGCGATTCAAATTACGTATTTTGAATTTTCTGTTATACTTAAATAGAAAAATTGTTTATTTACGGGAGGTAATGGACTATGAAGTACGGAATTGTGGCATTTCCATCAAAAAAATTGCAAGATTTAGCGAACACGTATCGCAAACGGTATGATCCTCATTATGCAAAGATTACACCGCATATGACGTTAAAAGATAGTTTTGATGCAACGGAAGAGGATATTCAAGCCATCGTGAAGCAATTGGATGACATCGCTTCCCAACATGCACCTTTAAAGATTCATGCATCACGCATTAGTTCGTTTTTCCCAACAACAAATGCGATTTATTTCCGCATTGATCCAACTGAACAATTACAGGCATTCCATCGTGTACTTGAAGAAAAAATTCCTTTTGGGGATTCTAAGCACGTTTTCGTGCCACATATTACAATTGCACAAAAAATGACTGACTCAGAGCATGATGATATTTTTGGACAGCTCCGCATGACAGGTGTTGATGAAAAGGATAGTATCGATCGCATTCATCTATTATATCAATTGGAAGATGGGTCATGGACAACATATGAAACATTCCGATTGACTGGAGCTGAATAACTTTTGTATAACGTTAAGATTGTTGAAACAGAGAAAGAACATGCTGATGCATTTGCTGTTCGTAAAAAAGTATTTGTCGAGGAACAAGGCGTCCCTCTTCATTTAGAATGTGATGCGCATGATGCAACTGCAACACATTTCATTATGTATGAAGGCAGTGAACCTGCGGGTGCTGCTCGTCTCCGTTGCATTGAAGATCATATTGCAAAAATTGAACGCGTATGTATTTTAGAAAGCCAGCGAGGCAAAAAATTAGGTGCTTTAATAATGAAGGAAATGGAAAATCATGCGATTTCTATCGGCCTACAAAAATTAAAACTTCATGCGCAAAGCTATGCAGTTCCTTTTTACGAAAAGCTAGGGTATACGGTGACATCTCCAGAATTTATGGATGCTGGCATACCGCATCGAGCAATGGAAAAGAACATTTAATAATAGGTGTTACGATATGCAAATGCATAGTCGTAACACCTTTTTTTATGTTTTTGAAGATAGTTCTCTATTGTAAGCTTTTGTTCACACCTAATTCGGCATGCTTTCATCAGCACTTTACCTTATTTCATCATTTTAGCAAGCTTTTCGAAATCTAGTGAAGCGCCATCTTGGATAATAGAGTTTACTATTTTATCTTCAAGCTCTTGTGTGATTTGTCTATTAGACACTTTGCCTACACGGCGTACTATTTTTCTTACTTGTTTCTCATTGGTGAAATCAGCATGTTGAATTGCATTAGCTAATGCAAAGATTTCATCCATTGATACGCCTGTCTTTTGTTCAATCGAATTAAAAAACGAGCGATGCATGTTCCCCCTCCTATCAATTCCACCTCAACATAATCGTCTATTTGACAACTGTTGGAGGCTTTAACTTCATGCGGTAAGCTATTTATAGACTTACAGAGTAAGCTAAAGCCTAATAATCTTAAAAATTTAGCTGTTTCTAATAGCTAGAATATTAATTTACGAAAGTAGCGCCAACAATAATTAGAAGAATGAATAGGACAACAATTAAGACAAATGTTGAGCCATAGCCATAGTTGTTGTTATTACCTCCGCAATAATTATTGTTCCAGCTATTCATACCATAAGGTTGTGCACACCAGCCCTGATATCCCATAAAAGCACCCCTCCCTTCTACAACCTATAATATGTAATGTTGTAGTTCAGAGAGGGGTATTCGTCTAGTCAATATTGCCTTTTGGTTTAAAAATTAATGCGCCAATAAAGCCAAACACAATAGCCGCGCTAATTCCAGAACTTGTTACTTCAAACATACCGGTTAACACGCCTACTAAGCCATGTTTTTCTGCCTCCGCCATTGCGCCATGTGTTAAAGAGTTACCAAATGATGTGATTGGTACAGTCGCGCCTGCCCCTGCAAAATGAATGAGCGGCTCATACAAACCCATGCCATCTAAAATGGCACCAACAACAACTAACGTACTTAATGTATGGGCAGGAGTTAATTTACCAACATCCATTAATAATTGACCGATTACGCAAAATAAACCGCCTACAATAAATGCAAATACAAATGTCATAACCATGCTGTTGCCTCATTTCATTGTAATTTCAATCGCATGTGCCGTACATGGAATCGTTTCTTTCTGTTGGAAAGATAATGGCGATAGCAGAGCACCCGTCGCCACAAGGAGCACTCGTTTATATGAGCCTGCTCGAATTTCTTGCAAGACATAACTAAAAAAAACAGCCGCTGAACAGCCTGCACCACTTGCTCCAGATTGAAAGGCTTCATCTTGACCATAAAACTCGGCTCCAGCATCGCGTAAAAATGTTAACTCCTCATTTTTTATGCCACTTTCGACAAACATACCTTTCAAAAGTTTTAAGCCAAGTTGCCCTAAATCACCCGTTAAAATTAAATCATAATGATAAAGTTCTTGCTTACGCTGCTCCAGATGTGACGTAATCGTTTGAAAGGCCGCAGGTGCCATGGCAGCTCCCATATGAAAAGGATCATCCATACCATAATCAATCACCTTACCAATCGTTGCCGCTTCTATAGAAGGAGCATCGTCACGGTGCTTGCCAACAAGCGCATAGCCAGCAGCTGTTACAGTCCACTGAGCAGTTTGCGGTTTTTGTGCTCCATAATTGATTGGATAGCGAAATTGGCGCTCAACTGCATTATGCTGACTTGAGGCACCGGCAATCGATAAATTTGCTGCACCAAGCTCTGTTAAAAGGCTTGCTACGATCACCGCGGACACAGAGGTAGCACAAGCGGAAAACATACCGATAAATGGCATCGCTAATTCTCTTGCAGCAAAATTCGTGGGAGTCATTTGATTGACTAAGTCGCCACCTAATAAAAAATCCACTTCTTTCGTTGTAATGCCACCTTTTTTCATCGCTATTTCACAGGCTTCTTCAATCATTTTTCGATGCCCCTGTTCATTTGTTTCCATTTGCCAACGTTCATCATCATAAACCGTATCAAAATATTGCTTGAACGTACTTCGGTCTTCGAGTGGTCCTGCCACAACACCGCCTGCTAACAATGATGGTTTTGATGGAAAGATGATTACCACGAAACCACCCCTAACGTCACAAGAATATATTTAATAAGTGCTACAAAAAATGCAGATACTACGCCAAATAACACAACGGAACCTGCTAATTTGAATAAGTTACCGCCAACACCCAGTACTAGACCTTCCGATTTATGTTCAATTGCTGATGAAATCACAGCATTACCAAACCCTGTTACCGGTACTGCCGAACCTGCTCCTGCAAATTGACCAATTCTTTTATACAAACCAAGGCCTGTCAATATCATTGCAAAAAAGACCATTGTTGCAACTGTTGGATTCCCGGCTGTTGCTTCCGTAAAGTTAAAGAACACAATATAAAAAAGAGAAACTGCCTGTCCAATTGTACAAATAAGGCCTCCGACCAAAAATGCTTTACCTGCATTTTTTAAGTAAGGCGGGGTCGGTGTTATATTTTGCTCTAGCTGTTGATATTGCTCTTTTTCCATTATGTTTCCTCCTTTGCAAGCTTTTGGAGCTCTGTAATTTTATCGCTTAGCTTATTATCTTCAAGTTGATTCTTTTTTATTTTATTTGCTTCATAAAAAATTTTATAATCAGCTGATACGAAGACTTCTTTGTCAGGGTATTTTTTATCAAACTTCTTTTGCAGTTTTTCCTCTAATTTAGTCTTATTCCATTTTTTTAATGGTTTAATCTGCACGGCTACGAGCATTTTATCGTCATATTGAATTACCGTTGATTTTTCAACAGCTTTTTCTTCTTTTATTACCGCTTCAAGCTCTGCTTCATTTTGTGGGGTACCATAGACAATAAATTTTTCTTTTTCCGTGCATCCAATCAGAAATGTTATACAGACTAAAAGAGGCAACATCATTCTTAATAACCTCAAGTATTTACCCTCCTTTTCTTCACAGTTTCTCCACACAGAAAAAAACTATTCATTTGAATAAGTAAACGAAAGCCCGAGTCCATCTTTCAAAAGTACATATTGTAGAAGTAGTTAGAAGGAAAGGAGGTGACAATATGGGTTGTGGTAAACCAACAAATCCTATTGGACCTATCCATTCGGCAGGCTGCGTTTGTGACGTAGTGCGTGCTATTTTAGATATTCAAAATCAAGCGGTGCGAGATGAGTGTTCCCCATGTACAGCAAACTGTTTCTTAGAACCACTAGGTGGGATCGTAAGTCCTGCACGCTCAGCAGCAGATACACGAGTATTCATGTTAATTACAAAAGACGGTACACCATTTAAAGCATTCTTCAATTCCCCATCAGCAGATCCATGTACTTGTACATCAGTATTCTTCCGTGTCGAAGATATGTTTGATGAATGCTGTGCTACTTTACGTGTTTTAGAACCTTTATGTACTTATGATTCTACTGAAAGCACAGTAGATTTATTAAGTCGTGACGGCTGTTGCATCAACATGAAGAAAATTTGTAAAGTAGATGATTGGAACAGTACTGATAGCTGTATCACTGTGGATCTATCTTGTTTCTGCGCTGTACAATGTATCGCTGATGTTGACTTAGGGATTTGTAATTAAGTCTTTCTCCTTTGACACACTACACATAAAAAAAAGTGTACAGCATCCTCTGCTGTACACTTTTTTTATAATGTTGGCAATTGTCTTCCGCGCCATAATATTTCCTTAATATCCTCAAAGTAAATAATTTCCTGTGTGTTGAATTCCTGAGAAGTCAATAACAGAGAATCCACTTGCATCTCGGAAGCAGTTCCACTTAGTCTTCTGCCATCTTTTAAACTAATTAATAAAGGCTGATAGGCTTTCTGACGAAACGGTTTTTCTAAAAATTGAAGCTGTTTGATGATATAGTCATCTACTTGTTCTTCTAATTGGATAGGTACCGTTTCTTCCGTACTCGCCTCGTCTTCAAACTGATCTTTTACATAAACAGACGTACTTTCATCTAATTCAAGTTCATGGAGCATTTTAGAAATGTTTAAGAAATAAGTTGGTGATTTTATATATAGGCGTGGCTCTTTCTCCACAATTATCACTTCCCTTTTTTCCCTACAATATGCAAAAGTGAAGAAATTGGTTCTTAGCCTATTTGACTTAAAAACATTGTGGCTAGTCCTAAATAAATTAAAATACTCGTAATATCATTTAACGTTGTAATAAACGGCCCTGATGCAACCGCTGGGTCGATTTTCATGCGATGCATCAATAACGGAATAAATGATCCCGCAACTGTTGCCACTAAAATAGAACCGCAAATCGCCGCGCCTACAAGCATACCTAAAATTAATTCATGTTTCCATATATATACTATACCGATGACGATAATACCACATACAATACCAGTCAAAATACCAGTACCTGCCTCGCGCAGTAGCAGTTTCATCTTGCTATGTTCCTCAACGTCACCTGTGGCAATACCGCGAATGGCAACCGCCAATGCTTGTGTCCCACTATTCCCCGAGGTACCAGAAATAAGTGGAATAAAGACTGCCAGGAGTGCCACTTTATCTAATGTATCTTCAAACTGCCCCATTAAATTGGCTGTTAACATGCCTAAAAACAATAATACAACAAGCCATGGTAAACGTTTTTTTGCTGCTTGCCAAGGATTCGTATCGAATTTATCCATATCTGAAATACCCGCTAGTTTAGAGTAATCTTCAGATGCTTCTTCATCAATAACATCGATAATATCATCGACAGTAATAATCCCCAACAGCTCACCTTTATCATCAATAACTGGTGTCGCTAGGAAATTATAATCTTTCATAATTTGTGCTACTTCCTCTTGGTCATCACCCGCATGAACCATAACAACCCGTTCATTCATAATGGAGCGAATAAGTGTATCTTCATCCGCAATAATTAAATCACGTAATGAAATAACACCTGTCAGTCGGTGGGCCTCATCCACAACAAAAATATAATAAATCGTTTCTGCATCTGGTGCCTCTTTACGTAAGATTGCCATGGCCGAACGTACGGTAGAGTTTTCAGGAATAGCGACATATTCAGTCGTCATAATTGAACCGGCTGTATATTCATCATAGCTTAAAAGTTCGTTAATTTCGCCAGCCGTTTCTTCATCCATCATGCCTAAATAGCTTTCTCGTTGCTGTGTATCGAGCTCATTTAAGACGTCTGCAGCATCATCGGCGTACATATGGGACAACATTTCTGCACCATATGCCGGGTCCATCTCAGCTAAGTAAGCTTTATATTCATCATCATCTATTTCGATTGCCTCAAAAATATCAGCCATTTCCGTCGGAGACAAGTACGAATAGATGATCTTCCTTATATCAGGTTCCACCTTTTCATAAAACGTTGCCTGATCATATGGATGAAGTTCTAAAAACTCATCACGGAATGCGCTAATATCATTATTTTCGAGCATACCTCGTAAATGTGCTTCGTCGAATTGCACATCATCCTTTTCATTTCTTTCCTCTATCATGCTTGTCCCCTCCTTCCGAGCGTTGAAATTACTTTACGTCCAGTGACGTAAATCTACCTTTTATATAATAGTGTGCATGTACTGTTTGTGCAAACTCTTTTTTTCAGTCCATACAACTTTCTACTTTACTATACCCTACTATTGCTTATTTTGCCGTTAACATGCTAGTAAGATAATTTTTTTTAGTAAAAAATGATAAGGAGATGCTCGATTTTGCGAACACCTCCTCAATTATTTAATATTTGTTGCATATCGTCCTTTAAAGAACTAGTGCAATAAACAGTGTCTTTTGTTAGTGGATGTTGTAACGACAGCGATACACAATGGAGCGCTTGACGATCAATGAGTTTGCGACTCCCTCCATATAAATCATCACCTATTAGTGGATGTCCTAAATAGCTCATATGCACACGAATCTGATGTGTTCGTCCCGTATGCAACTTTAAGCGAATATGCGTCAGTGGCTCCCCATCAACAGCAAAACGCTGTAATACGGTCACATCAGTATGGGCAAATTGACCATCCTCACGTACTTCACGCTCAATAATGCTAGAATCTTTTCGTCCAATGGGCGCAATGATAGACTGCCAATCCTGCGCTACATGACCATGTACGATTGCTTCATATTCACGTGATACATTACCTAGGCGTTGGGCTAGACCCATTAAATGATGAATATGTGCATGCTTTGCAATACATAACAAACCAGATGTATCACGATCAAGTCTTGTCACAACATGAACGGTAGAAGCTAAACCTTGTTGATCAAAGTAGCCACAAACATAATTAGCAATACTTTTCGTAGGATGCTCACGAGATGGAATTGTACTTTGATGTGCCGGTTTATCAAGCACTAATAAAGCCTCGTCCTCGTAAATAACGGAAAGTTTACCATATTCAATTGTGAGGCCTTCACTTTTCTCCTCAGGGGGAAATTTGACTTCTACTCGATCTCCTGTATGAAGGGGATAGCGGACATTTTGTTCGATACCATTGACCGTCAATAAGCCCCCTTCAAACTTAATAGCTGTTAAGGCCCGTTTTGAGATTTGCCATTGTGCTAATGCATCTCGTAACAGTTGACCGTCCTTTTCAGCTAGAAATTGCAATGTAAAACGTCTGTCAATATTATTCATTTGCAACGAATGACTCATGCACACGTTCCCAAAATGGAAAAGGTCTGAAGCGTGCAAAGCGTACTCTTTCATTGGCTACATTAAATGCGATGGATTTTACATCGCCTTGCGTAACTTGAATATGATCAACTGTCATATTGAAGTTTTGATCATTAACTGGACGTAAAATACAGTGATGATGTGCTGGTAAAATTAACGGTGAACCAACCGTACGGAAGACGCGATTATTAATCGATGCAATTTCAGTAATTTGAAGCGCCGCTAATGTTGGATGAATAATTGCGCCTCCTAACGCCTTGTTGTAGGCCGTGCTTCCCGAAGGTGTGGAAACGCAAAGACCATCGCCACGGAACCGTTCAAACTGATTACCATTTAACTCTACATCCATTACGAGGGTAACATCAGGCGATTTCACAGTCGTTTCGTTTAACGCCAAATACGTGTTTGATTCTGCATTATGATGCTCTACTTTAACTTCCAGCAATGGATACTCCACAACATTAAAATCTTTCTTGGCAATGGATAACACCAATTTCTCTAATTCCGAAGGCTTCCAATCCGCATAAAATCCTAAATGACCTGTGTGAATACCGACAAATGCAACTTGATCTAGCAAATGTGAGTAGCGATGAAAGGCATGTAATAGCGTGCCGTCCCCACCTATTGAAACAACAATTTCAGGTGTTTCTTCATCGTATGTTAAGCCAAAATCTTGCAAATATGTTTTTGCTAGCTCCATTAATTCATTTGATTGTGCATCTCTACGTGATTGAATGGAAAATTTCATTGTGAGTCACGCTCCTTCTCTGATAGTAAACTAGGATTCGATGCCTCTTTATACTCACTAAAATAGGCCTGCGCTTCTTGAATTTCACTACGGATGGATGACATCTCTTCATCTAACCGGAATGCTGCCTCTGCGGCACTTTGCAGTCGATTTTTGATTTCTTCTGGAAACATGCCTTTATATTTATAATTTAGTGAATGTTCTATTGATGCCCAAAAATTCATCGCTAATGTACGAATTTGAATCTCAGCTAGCACTACCTTTTTTCCTTGAATGGTCTCAACGGGGTATTCTACAATCATATGATATGAACGGTAACCGCTTGGTTTATTATGCGTAATATAATCGCGTTCTTCTACTACGCGCATATCCTTACGCTGTCGAATGAGCTCTGTCACCGTCGAAATATCATCTACAAATTGGCACATAATACGAACGCCTGCAATATCGCCAAGCTCATCGCCAAGTTGCTTTGAAGGTTCAAAGGCTAGTCCTTTTTCTAATGTTTTATCGTAAATGCTTGCCAGTGGCTTTACACGTCCTGTTACAAATTCTATTGGTGAATTTGCATTGACAATGCCAAACTGAGAACGCATTCCTTTTAATTTTATTTTTAACTCATCTACTGCTTGTTTATAAGGACTTAAAAAAATCTCCCATTGTCCCATCGCTAAAACCTCCCGACATTCGGTATCGAACAAAAGCAACACCGACTGTTCGTTTTGTCTTTTTATTCAGCGAGAACTGCCTTGAAGTGTTGTTCCACTGCTTGAACAAATTCTGCTCCATAATTGTAATTTCCTTCAATATTATACACGAGCATTTCCAATTCATCGTAAAAATTTGTAAGTTCGACTACTTCCTCGTTTATTTTTAACATTGGGTTTTGTTTAGCTTGTAAAATATGTACAAGATTATCCCAACTAGTCATCGGAAATCGCAAGTAATGGTAGTCCTCTCCTGCATCAAGTAAATAGATAAAAGCAAAATCATCTGAGTCTGCAATTAATTGCGCAGCAGGTTTTAACTGTAAATTTTTATTATTGTCGTTTAAACTAAAATGAAGTTGCTGGTTTTCAAAATAAAATGAATCTATCGTATATATTTTACGCACATGTGGTCCCCTTTTCGTCGTTCTCTTCCTCTTATTTTATCATATGGGGTAAATAGTTGCAGTTGTATTTACAAAACAACGAGCAATCTTCGGCTAAAAAACAATAACGCTTCAGCATCATTACCGAGCACATACCTAGCTTTCATCCTCGCTTAAAATGCGAAGGATTTCTGAAATACAAAATGACAAAACTAAAAAAGGTGAGATACATGGCACAACAACTTGAAATAGAGTTTAAAAATGTTTTAACAAAACAACAATATGAGCAACTGCTCCATGATTTCCAAATCCTAAAAAACGCTATCCATCGTCAAATAAATCACTATTTCGATACACCAACAAATGCTATTCGAAAATTACAAAGTGGGCTACGTATCCGCATAATAGACAACTATTATGAATGTACATTAAAAGAGAAGTCTGCAGAGCATAGTCATTTGGAGACAACGGATGAATTGACTGCTGCACAAGCTGAAAAGATGCTTGCAGGTCAAGGTTTTTATGCTCCAGAAGTAGCAAAAAGACTAGCGGTACACCATATTCCATTAGAGCAGTTGGCAGTGTTTGGTTCCTTAACAACAGATCGTGTCGAAATTCCTTATAAAGACGGACTTCTCGTATTTGATCATTCTTTCTATTTGCAGTGTGACGATTATGAGGTAGAATATGAATCAAAAGATGAAATAAAAGGAAATGCAATCTTCGACGAATTTCTACAGCAATATGATATAAAAAAACAAATTGCTGATAAAAAAATCGCCCGCTTTATGAAGGCACTCCAAACATCGAAACAAAATAATAATAGCTAAATAGTACAAAATGAAAGGGTGACCAGCTAATTGGATATCCAATCTATGCGAACAATGCTTGAAATCCAAGCACTACAAACGCTCGGTTCTACAGAAAATGCTTCAGCTAATTCTTTCACCAATAGCAATTCTATTTTTTCAGATATGATAGATGAAATGCTAAGTGATACGACAACAACGAACAATGCAAAACTATCTAGCCTACTTGGCATGTCTTCTTCAAGCTCATCCAACATCATGGATCAGCTTAGTAGTTTGACAGGAATGTCTGCTAGCACAACTAATAGTACGCTCCAATCATTGCTCTATAACGGATCAAATTCCGTTTATATACCAGCTTCTATCCAAGCTGCGTTAGCAAAGATGCAATCCAACACTAGTCTTGATTCCTATGTATCAGATGATGTTATTGGATCAACTGCCTATGCAAATTCGCTTGCTGGAGCAAACAAATACGCAGATATCATTGAAAAGGCTGCAGCTACTTATAATGTTCCTGCTAAACTTATTGCATCCGTTATAAAGCAAGAATCCAACTTCAATGCTTTAGCGGTCAGTCATGCAGGCGCACAGGGCTTAATGCAGTTAATGCCTAAGACTGCTCAATTTTTAGGTGTTAAAAATAGCCTTGATCCTGAACAAAATATTATGGCCGGTGCCAAATATTTACGTCAAATGCTCGATAAATTTGATAATGACCCAACACTTGCCCTGGCTGCTTACAATGCTGGTGCTTCCCGTGTAACAAAATATAATGGTATCCCACCATTTAAAGAAACGCAGAATTATGTCAAAAAAGTAATGAATTACTACACAGCTTAAATCGCATAAAGCCTGTAATTACAGTCTTTTTCAGCAAATTTCACCCTCGTTGGTGAAATTTGTGTTTTTCTGGCGAAAACTTCCAAAGAGCTCTTTATTTGTGTAAACGATTGGACGTTGATAGAATGAAGGTAGTCACAAGTTATTCACATTTTTCTATTCAACAAAGTATTAGCTAAATTTGTACATCAACATATTGATTTGTACTTTACAATATACTTCTTATAAAGAATAAAGGAGCAATTACTTATGAGTCGAAAATACACTGTTCCTTATGAGGAGCTGGGAGCTGAAAAACTTTCTGAACTCATACATGCGTTCTATAAAAGAGTTGCACAGCATCCTGATCTTATGCCAATCTTTCCGAAAGATTTGACAGAGACAGCCCGCAAGCAAATTCAATTTCAAACACAATATTTAGGTGGCCCAAATTTGTTTACAGAAGAGCATGGGCATCCAATGATGCGTGCGCGTCATATGAATTTCCCCATCACACCGGATCGTGCCCAAGCATGGCTTGAATGTATGGCCGAAGCAATGGATGAGGTTGGTTTGGAAGGGAAGTTCCGTGAAACGTATTACCAACGTTTAGTATTAACAGCTCATCACATGATTAATACACCTAATGACGATGAGGGGGAATTATTACGTGAATAATATTCAAATGTTGCAAGAACCAACACCGATGATAACTACTGCCAATAAGCCAATTGAATTGTATATTTTCGTAGATCCACTTTGTCCTGAAGCTTTTAGTATGCAAGCCATCATTCGTAAACTACAACTAGAGTACAATCATTACTTTTCATGGCGCTTTGTATTAAGTACAGAACTTTCTTCGCTGAATTGTTTGAGCAAGCGCATGAAAGGTTGCGAATCAGGCATAGAGCTAGATATTAATCATCCTGTTTTACCCTCTATTGCCATTAAAGCAGCAGAATTACAGGGAAAACGTGCAGGCGCTCGTTATTTGTCGAAATTACAAGAATATGTTGTACTGAACTATCAGGATGTAAATTCCTATGCAACATTGTTAAAAATTGCTGAAGAAGTACAATTGGATATGAATGAATTCGTGGTAGATTTCGGTTCTAAAGAAGCTGCACGTGCCTTCCAATGTGACTTATATATGAAACGCGAAATGGAAGTTGATGAAGTACCTAGTATCGTATTTTTCAATGAATGCATTGAAGATGAAGGGCTTAAAGTTAGTGGTAGCTATTCCTATGAAGTTTATGAACATATTTTACAAGAAATGATGAACGAGCAGTTAATACGTCAGCCGTTACCTTCTATTGAAGAGTTATTTTCAAGATTCCATACACTTTCTACAAATGATATCGCCTTTATCTATTCATTAACTGAACAAGCAGCAGAACGTGAATTAAAAAAACGTATGCTACAACAAAAGATAGAACGTATTCAAACAGACTACGCTACTCTATGGCGTAATAAATAATGCAATTATACTTTTATTCCTAGAGGATAGGTACTCCATCATTTTATGACGAGTCCCTATCCTTTTTTTATTTTTATAAAATAGTTTTTTAGCTACTAGAATTCATTATACCTTGGCATCATAATGTCTAAATTTCTTTTAGCCTACTAAAATCTTTTTTTAAAATTAAAGCTATGTACTAGGACCTTTTACTGTAGTTAATAAATATTCATTTCTTGACTGATTCAAACGTACAGTTCGTATTTACCCCTCAATGAGGAAGTACAAAACTTCTTTTAAGTAAGTTAAATTATTTTCCTGTCGTTTGACGAAGATATAAGTCAAAAAACATTATTAAAAGCTTTTTGATTATATCAATAGTCATAGCAATTAAGTATGACTGCTCTCACAACTATAGTAAATGAGACGCTTATTATTGAAACTACTAATGGCACATAAAAATTTTATCCCTAGCATGAAAGAACTAAAACAAAAGAGACGCTTCTATCCTCGACAGATAGAAACGCCTCTTTTTCACAAAGGGGATGGGAGAAATGTTCACGTTCAAACAAAGGGGTGTATGTTTGTTTTGTGATTTATTTCACAAGATTCACTTTATCACGGAATAATAAATTAAGCAATGTATCCTGCTTTAGATTCACAAATTTGTCATATAGAAAGCGATTTCAGACAGTATTTTTGTAAGATTGCTTCTTTTTTTCACTTAAAAATCTAAAAAAAACATTATTAATTTTATTTTAATTTGCTAATTGAGATGAGGCTTAACCAAAAGAGAAAAAGTGTTAGATTGATTGCTGTCAATCTAACACTTTCTCTATTATGGATGTCCGCTAGGCGGCGCTTTCCGCGGTTACCCACGTAAGCCGCGTCGGCACCTTCGCTACTCAACTAGTGGAGTTTTCTCTATATCCCCTTTTACAAAAGTAAGAATTGTTATAGTAATGGCAAAAATTTTAACGAACACCGTTACTTATTAATTATTCAACAATAATTCTTCCAGCTCATTTAGGCGTTGTTCAAATACTTTACATGCATCATCAATTGGTTGTGCTACATTCATATCTACACCTGCAGCTTTTAGTACTTCAATTGGGAAGTCAGAGCATCCTGCTTTTAAGAAGTTATTTATATAACGCTCTACAGCTGGTGCACCTTCCTCTAAAATTTGCTTACTTAATGCTGTAGCAGCAGATTTACCAGTAGCATATTGATACACATAATAATTGTAATAGAAGTGCGGAATGCGTGCCCATTCCAGACCGATTTCCTCATCCACTACCATATCTTCACCGAAATATTGCTTATTTAAGTTATAATAAACTTCCGTTAAACGTTCCGCCGTCAAAGATTCTCCGTTTTTATCCATTTGGTGAATTAAATGTTCGAATTCTGCAAACATTGTTTGACGGAAGACTGTGCTACGGAAACCATCTAACCAATGGTTTAATAAATAGATTTTTTGCTGTGGGTCATCAATTGTTTTTAGTAAATAATCATTCAATAGTTCTTCATTACATGTAGAAGCTACTTCCGCAACGAAGATTGAGTAGTCACCATAAACAAAAGGTTGATTGTTACGTGTATAGTAACTATGAACACTATGACCAAATTCATGCGCTAGTGTAAATAAATTATCTACGTTGTCCTGCCAGTTCATTAAAATATATGGATTTGTACCATATGCACCTGATGAATAGGCACCGCTACGCTTCCCTTTATTCTCTTTAACGTCGACCCAACGATTATCAAAGCCACTTTGCACAATATCCTGATACTCTTTACCGAGTGGGGCTAACGCCTTTACTAAAATATCCTTTGCTTCCTCATATGGAACTTTCATATCCACTTCTTTAACAAGTGGTGTAAATAAATCCCACATATGCAATTCATCCACACCTAATAACTTTTTACGTAAAGCTATATAGCGTTGCATCGTTGGTAAATGCTTATGAATTGTCTCAACTAATTGATCGTATACACTTTCTGGGATAAAGTTATTGGACATCGCAGCATGACGGGCAGAGTCGTAATTTCGAATACGAGCACTTACATTATGTTTTTTTACATTACCAGTCAATGTTGTAGCAAATGTATTTTTAAAATTACCATACGTTTCATACATCGCTTTAAATGCAGCTTCACGCACTGAGCGGTTTTTACTTTCTAGAAACTTAATATAATTACCATGTGTCAGCTGTACTTCTTCCCCATCCTCATTTTGCACTGTAGGGAAAACTAGATCAGCATTGTTTAGCATGCTAAATGTATTCGATGCTGTACCTGTAACCTCAGCCATTTGAGCAAGTAGAGCTTCTTGTTCAGCAGGTAAGACGTGTGGACGCGTCATTGAAATTTCTTTCAATGATTGCTTATATAATTGTAAATCTTGATTTTCTACTAAATAACTTTCAATTGTTTCTTCACTTAATGATAAAATTTCAGGAGTTAAAAATGATAAAGCTGCTGAAATATTTGTCGCTAAAGTTTGAATTCGGCTATTCATATCTTGATAAAAATTATTCGTCGTATCTTGATCATAGCGCATATGAGCATACGTATACAGTTTCATTGTGCGCTGATATATTTCATCGTAATACGTTAATACAGCTAATAAGGCATCTGCACCATTCTTTAAAGTACCTACATAGCTAGATGCCTTTTGGGCAAGTTCTGCGACTTTCTTGAATTCATCTTCCCATTGTGCATCC
The DNA here is from genome assembly GCF_044762075.1 of Lysinibacillus sp. NPDC097195. Taxonomy (NCBI): domain Bacteria; kingdom Bacillati; phylum Bacillota; class Bacilli; order Caryophanales; family Bacillaceae; genus Lysinibacillus; species Lysinibacillus sp. NPDC097195. Next base: position 2,590,460 of record NZ_JBIWDP010000001.1, read on the forward strand.
GTTGCAAAAATATCTTCTAATCGCCAAGTTAACTCTGCCGGTATTTCGTTTCTCATTAAAACTCGATTGCTGTTACTAGCCATGAGTCAGCCCCCTTTTTAAATAATTTTCCTTTACCTTCATATTTTCTCAATATATTGTGACAATTGCAAACAATACCCTAGACTATTCCTACTGCCGTTGCATTCCGTTTCTGGATCTCCGCCTCTTTTGTGAACATGCTGAACAGGGCAGTCCCTTTCTTGCTTTGAAAACTTTTTTATTGATTATATAAATGCCTATATATTTCTTCACAAATCACCATATTGTGATTAGGGTGCTGAAAACTATGTCCTAACAATTTCCCATAGTTTTCAACAGCTTGCACTCTCAATTTTGTAGCTTCTAAATTGAGTAATGTTAAAAACAACCGAATATTTCTCTTATCTAATTCGCAAGGTCGCAACTGTAATTTCCTACAATAATTTAATAAAATGGCTTGCCACTCAATTGAAAAAATCGGAATAGCTTTTGCATTCCGCACAGGTATGCCAATAAAATGCGGCAATGCATTAAGTGACAGATTTAGTTCATAACAGCTTCGTAAAAAAGGATCTTGAACCCCTTTTTTACTGTGCAATAGTCGTTGATATACGTACTGTTGGCAAAGTTTTTTATAAATTTGCCAGTAAGTATTAAATGCTTTAAGCGTAATCAAGCGCGGTTCAAAAAAGGGCATTTGCTGTTTATGGAGAGGGATAGTAAGTACTTTCGCTATAAAAGTATGCCCGTGAACATGAAGAAGATTCGTCCAATAATTAAATCTGGCTACTTGTGCATCATATGTTATTAAATATGGTACTTTGTTTGTTGTTTTAGTAATTGCATTTTGAAGGATAGGAGCAATGCGAATCTTTTGAATTGCATTTGATGGATAGTTGTTCTGCGGTGTTTGAAAAAGCCATAAAACCTGCATATTATTTCTCTTATAGCCTTCTGTTCGCACATGCCAGGTTTCATGGGTTATCGGACTACATTGGTATTCAATCGCTAACGGAAAGTGTTCTGTTTGTAGTAATAAATCTGGCCTTTGGGACAGCTTCGTTAAAAATGGCTCCAGCTCTACTGTATGCCCGCATGTTTTTAACCATTCAAATAATTGAATTTTTCCTTGCAAATGGAGCTTTGATTCCCCTTCTGCAAATCGCTGATCACAAGATTGGTTAGCCATATGTGCAAAATGTGGAATCATCAATCTCCCTATTTTCAATTGAACAGGTTGCTGACATTGCGGACAAAAAAATTGTTGTTGTTGGCGGTATTGCTGTAAAGCTTGTCTTGAATGTTGATATGGAATAAATAGTTGTTGTTGCTCTGTATATGCAATAAGCAAGACAATCCTTCTCCTTTTTGCCTTATTGTAGAGAGCTTTGTTCCAAATGCCAATTAAACATGTGTTTTTCTTCGAAATTTGAGTTTTCTTATGTTTATTATTAACTCCTAAAATAAAAAAAGACTGTAGGCAACTCAACTATATTGAGTGTGTCTACAGTCTGAAAGCCCCTGAAAATACTAAGAAGCTTGAAGATGTTAACTAAAATATTTTCGAACAGTTTCGAAGCAATCATATTCCATAATTTTTTCACCATATTCTTCAAGGCGATGAATTGTGAAATTTGAAGGGCTTAAAAACTCTTTAATGACCGCGTTTTTATCATGGCGATTTAAATCATCATCTGCGTTCGCAAAGTCTACTACTAAATAGTAACTACCTTCATATTTGAATAATGAGGAATCCACTAAGTCGTCCGTCATCCGTTTTGCAACGGGGATTAACTCATCAATATCTTTAAATTTATAAACATAAATGTCTGTATCCATAAATAACTCTGATTCATCCATGTCACCAAATTGAGTTAATTGACTAAGAAGATCCTCACCAACTTCGTCGAATGGGGCAAACATACTTTTTTGTTCATCAAATTGCGAATGACCATCTAATGTTTCACCGTCTTTTAAAATATGTGCACGTGTGACAATGATTTCTAAGCCTACTTCTGACGCATTGATATGAATCCAAATCGGACCTTCTACATCAAAATAATCTTCAGTATTTACTTCATCAATCATATCCCAAAAAAGTTGTTCACCCTTTGCTCGGTTGTACCAAATTTCTTCACGACTATAGCCGCGATCCTCTATATCATTGTACGTAATAAAGAGCTTGAGTGTATTTTCATTTACACGTTCGATGTCCACTAGACCTCATCTCCCTTCACTGTCATTTGTCGAAAAACAGTATTATTTCATTAGTATGCTTTGATTCATTATTTTTAACCTTCATACTCCTTTGTTTTTCAACCTTTGACCACACTACAGAAAATCATCGAGCAACTGTAATCAGTGTTTTTTTGTTCACAGTTGTCTCTAATTCTATTGTATGCTGTTCTTTCATAAAATGAAAAGGATATACACCATTTCAAAGAAGATATTTGAATAATTGAAATTGTATTAAACTATTTAGATTAAATCAAGTTTAACATACTTTTACGGAAATATATGACTTTTACCTATTAAATATTAGTTTTGGTTGCAGGTTTTTACATAAGTAAAACATAAAAAAATAGATGTCACAACATGCTTTTGCATTTGTAACACCTAATACATTATTCTATGCACAATAAGGGGGTTTTAGTTCACCATTCGCTGTGCTTCTTGTAATTGATATGCTCTTACTTTACGAGGTAAAAATCGTCGAATTTCATCTTCATTATAGCCGACTTGCAATCGTTTCTCATCCAATATGATTGGTCGTCGTAATAATCCTGGATATTCTTGAATTAGTTCATATAAGCGTTGTAAAGGTAAGCTTTCAACATCTACATTTAATTTTTGGAATATTTTTGATCGAGTTGAAATAATTTCGTCTGTTCCATCCTCCGTCATACGTAAAATTTCTTTAATTTCACGAATGCTTAACGGCTCAGAAAAAATGTTACGTTCTGTATATGGGATTTCATGCTCCTCTAACCATGCTTTCGCCTTACGACAAGACGTACAACTTGGTGATGTAAATAAAGTAACTATCATACTGACACATCCTTTCTCTTTGGTATTGTTATCTATAAGCCATTTTCTTAAATTAGAATTAATGTAATGTAAATCTACAGTTCCATTATACAGCACTCAGCTGTATTTGAATATAGTTCCAAGGAAAAAAAGAATGCGGTTTGAACGACTTTGTTACAAAATATTCTGTCTATTGATACTACTTTAAAGTATCCAATATTTCTTTACATGTCCAACGAACTAATAATAATATTCCCATTTACACAGCTTTTTAAACATAAAATAATTGAAACTATTTGTTCTCAATTAAAAAATACAAACGAGAATAATGTCACTTCAACGTATACAAATAAGACGTAACTTCACTAGTATTTGTTGCTTTTTTCCAAAAAGAAAAAATTAGTCATAACATTGCCTTCACATGCTTGCATTTAGCAAAGACTTTATACTATAATTTTGTGCAATAAGTAAAGCGCATATGCGCAAGTCTTTCTACACGATGGCATTTTGCCTCAGGAAAGATTCCTACACGAACAATGTAGTTAAAAACGCTGACGAAGAGTAGTACATTTGCAATATACATGTATAGAGAGTCTGTGGTTGCTGGAAACAGATCATGTATGCATTTGGAATGGGCTTCCGAGTTAGCTTTGTGAACGTTCAAGGTTGTTACTTGATACCTTTAGCAAAGCTCGTCTCTTCACGTTACGAAGCAAAGTGGCCTTTTTAAGGCAAGCAGGGTGGTACCGCGGATTCAAACATCATTCGTCCCTTCATTAGCTAATACTAATGAGGACGCATGATGTTTTTTTATTTTTCGAATCCCGAGGAGGAAATTAAGATGACAACAATTTTTTCAGGCGTACAGCCCACTGGTATTGTAACTTTAGGTAATTATCTTGGCGCATTTAAGCAATTCCCCGCGTTACAAGAGGAAGGGAATGCTATTTATTGTATCGTTGACCAACATGCCATTACGGTTGCGCAAGATCCTAAAGAATTACGTCAAAATATTCGTAACTTAGCTGCTACGTACATTGCAACTGGTATTGACCCTCAAAAGTCAACATTATTTATTCAATCAGAAGTACCTGCCCATGCACAAGCAGGCTGGATGCTACAATGTGTCGCTTCAATCGGTGAGCTGGAGCGAATGACACAATTCAAAGATAAATCACATGGCAAGGAAACTGTTTCTGCAGCACTTTTAACATATCCACCATTAATGGCTGCTGATATTTTATTATATAATACGAATATTGTTCCTGTTGGTGATGACCAAAAGCAACATATTGAGCTAACACGCGACCTTGCAGAGCGCTTTAATAAACGCTATGGTGAAGTGTTAACAATTCCTGAAATTCAATTACCGAAAGCAGGAGCTCGTATTAAGTCTTTACAAGAGCCTACGAAAAAAATGAGCAAGTCTGACCCAAATACAAAGGCTACAATTAAACTGTTAGATACAGCAAAAGAGATTGAGAAAAAAATTAAATCAGCAGTAACAGACTCTGATGGTATTGTGGCATTTGATGTTGAAAATAAACCAGGTGTTTCAAATTTACTAACAATTGAATCTGCTATTTCTGGCGTATCGATTGATGATTTAGTAAAAAAATACGATGGCATTGGTTATGGTGGCTTTAAACAAAGTGTTGCCGCAGCCGTTATCGAGCACCTTACACCTATTCAAGAACGCTTTTATGACCTTGTAGAATCTTCTGAACTGGATATCATCTTAGATGAAGGCGCAGAAAAGGCAAATGCTATTGCTAGCGCTACTTTAAAGCGGATGGAACAAGCAATGGGCTTAGGCCGCACACGTCGCTAAGAAAGGACTTCTACTATGCACTGTGAACATTGTAAACAAACGATTAAGACCCTTCTTTTAGAAGGTGACTTTGGTGCCGACCCATTATGGTGTGGTCACTGCCATAACAATTTAGAATTAGAACAATTCCCGTTAGATGATGCTTTATTAGAGGAGCTGACAACATGGATGTGTAACTTCGGTGAATGGATTGACCTTGAAACAGACTCATTCATCGAAGGGATGGAACACTTGGCCCAAAATCACGATGTACAAGGTGAAGACTTGGCCAAAAAAGTAGCACTCGCTTTAGCGATTCCGGTAAAATTCACACCTTATCTTTAACATTGTCTGTGCGATCGAAACCAACATCGAGCACAACGCTACACAGTACAATACAAGCACCAATTGCCATATAAAATTCTGTTGTGTGAAAAATAAATTTAAAAACAACGGACCAAGAATAACCGAGTGTCCGGTAGTTCAAATATAATATTAAATTACCAACGGAAAGAATCATTAAGCCATAGCTCATTAAAAATAAAAAAAGACGAAACAAATAAACGGCATCCTTTCTATTTCTTCTTACTTTATTTTCTATTCGCTAGCTTAAAAAAAAAGACGTCAGCCTTGTAAATTAGGCTGACGTTTTTTCATTATTCTTCAATTTTTTTAAATAATAGACTTGCGTTATGACCGCCAAAGCCAAGTGAGTTACTCATTGCATATTCAATGTTCGCCTCACGTGCTTCATTTGGTACATAATCTAAATCACATTCAGGATCTGGTTCTGTTAAGTTAATTGTTGGTGGTAAAATGCCCTCTTTCAGTGCTAGTGCTGTGAAAATTGCTTCCACACCGCCAGCTGCACCTAATAAATGACCTGTCATCGATTTTGTAGAACTCATTGCTAGTTTATAAGCATGTTCTCCAAATGCAGTTTTTACCGCTTGTGTTTCAAATAAATCATTGTACGGCGTACTTGTACCATGCGCGTTAATGTAACCAACTTGTGAAGGCTCTACGCCGCCATCTTCTAACGCTTGGATCATCGCACGTGCAGCGCCTTCGCCTTCTGGAGCTGGAGCTGTAATATGGTGCGCATCGCCTGTTGAACCGTAACCAAGCACTTCTGCATAAATTTTTGCGCCACGCGCTTTTGCATGTTCGTATTCTTCTAAAATAACAATCCCTGCACCTTCACCAATGATAAAGCCATCACGGTTTTTATCGAATGGACGAGAAGCTGTTTGCGGGTCTGTATTTAATGATAATGCTGTATTTGCGCAGAAGCCTGCAACAGCCATCGTTACGATTGGTGATTCAGCTCCTCCGGAGATCATCACATCCGCATCACCACGTTCAATTACTTTAAATGCATCACCAATTGAATTCGTACCTGATGCACAAGCAGTTACTGAACAAGAATTAATGCCCTTCGCTCCAAAGTGAATAGATACTTGGCCTGAAGCCATATCTGGAATCATCATTGGAATAAAGAATGGGCTAACACGACGTGCACCACGCTCTTGGAACGTTAAAAATTGGTTTTCGTATGTCTCCATCCCACCGATACCAGAGCCAATCCATACACCTGCACGAGGTGCTAATTCTTCATCAATTGTAAGCTGTGCGTCTTCCATCGCCATAATAGATGCTGCTAATGCATAATGCGTGAAGCGGTCCATTTTGCGAGCTTCTTTACGTTCAATATACTTTTCAATATCAAAGTCTTTTACTTCAGCAGCGATTTTGGCAGCAAAAAGATCTTTATCTAAGCGTGTTAATTCACCAACGCCTGATTTCCCAGCCTTAATGTTTGCCCATGTTTCTTCGATACTATTACCTAGTGGTGTTACTGCGCCAATTCCTGTAATTACAACTCGTCGTTTATTCATTGTCTTACTCCTCTCAAGCAATTTTCGTTGTTATTTTCCCCATCTCATTGCAACGGCGCCCCATGTTAAGCCACCGCCAAAACCGACAAGTACTAATAGATCATCATCTTTTATCTTACCTGCTTCAAGCTCTTCTGCTAAAGATATACCAATAGAAGCCGCTGATGTGTTTCCGTATTTGTGAATCGTTTTTGACATTTTTTCCGCTGGTAATGCTAAACGTTCACGTGCTGATTCCATAATTCGAATATTTGCTTGATGCGGAATTAAAAAATCAACATCTTCTTTTGTTAAGCCTGCTTTATCTAATACATTAACTGCCGATTCACCCATTTGGCGAACAGCAAACTTAAATACTTCACGACCGTTCATCGCAATTGTTTGTTGCTGTGTTAAATATAAATGTTTTCCGCCAGTGCCATCTGCTCCAAGTTCAAATGATAGAATCCCTCTACCTTCAGATACTGGACCAACAATAGCAGCACTTGCACCATCACCAAATAATACAGCGGTGTTGCGATCTTCCCAATCAATGACTTTGGACAGCTTTTCAACACCTACTACTAAGACATATTTATAAGCACTTGATTCTACAAATTGTTTTGCTGTCACTAAGCTATATATAAATCCTGCACAAGCTGCCGCTTGGTCCATCGCTGCTGCATTTACTGCACCAATTTGCTCTTGAACCATACATGCTACACTTGGAAATGTTTGATCTTGCGTTACAGTTGCAACAAGTATTAATCCTATTTCTTCAGGTGTAATACCTGCTTTTGCAATAGCATCTTTCGCAGCAGCTACTGCTAAATCTGAAGTTTCTTGATTTTCTGCAGCAAAATGACGCTCTTCGATGCCAGTACGAGTTCGAATCCATTCATCTGAAGTATCCATAATTTTTTCTAAGTCAAAATTCGTAACGACCTTTTCAGGAACGTATCTGCCTAAACCTATAATACCTGCGTTCATATAGCAACCCCTCTGCTTTCTTACTATCAATTATTAGTAACTGGTCATAATTATAACTCATAATAAACAAATGGTGCAAGACGAATTAAAATTAGTATAGCATATGGTTGTACTTCATATAGCATTCTTCAATCGTTTTACACTAATAAAATGGTTATTTTTGCTGCTTCAGTTCATTTTTTTGTAGGTTACACTTCTGCTATTACAGAATTGACGATAGAGCTTCGAGCATCGCCATTAAAACTTCGCGTAATACCACCAAACAGGTCAATCACCACTTACACATCACCTATGCCCAATTTGCTACATTGTTGTGACAAATTTGCCATTAATCAGCACGCACAAAGCTCAACTTTTGATAAAAGGTTCTTTTTTTTTCGTCCTATGTTATGATATGATAATGTATATGTAATAAAATAGTTCGTTGAGGTGAATTTAATGCAATATATCGTAACATTCATATGGTCATTCTTACTAGTTTCAATGTTAAACTACGTAGTAAGTGCTGTAATTGGGGTACCATTTGATTTCCAAACTGGTGCGATCATTTCAGTTGTATTCTCAGTACTTATTTTTGTTATTGGCGCAATCATTCCAAACGAGCCAACTCCAGAAGCTGCAGACCATCACTAATCAAATGTATAAAAAAACCTGTCTCGCCTTACGCGAAACAGGTTTTTTTTATTTATTATTTTTCTACTACACATTGACCATTGTGCATTTTAACATGTAGCGTTTCTCCTGGCAGTACCTCGCCACGCAATAATTCCTTAGCAACGGCCGTTTCAATATAACGTTGCACAAAGCGTTTAAGTGGACGTGCACCAAACTGAGGATCTGCTCCTTGCTCGACTACCCAATCAATCACTTCTTGTGCTACATCTAATGTAATTTCTTGTTCTGCTACTCGTTTGATAAGCTGTTCAACATACTTCCAAGCAATGGCAGTGAAATGTTCCTCGGACAACGCATGGAACATAATAATATCGTCCATGCGGTTTAAAAGCTCAGGCTTAAAGTGCTGGCGCAATGCTGTCATTACTAAATCCTCAACCGCTGCGTCACCCTCTTGTGCCTCCATTAAATAGCTTGAACCAATATTCGATGTTAAAATGACAACCGTATTCGTAAAGTTGACCATTCGTCCTTGACTATCCGTAATGCGACCATCATCTAAAATTTGCAAAAGAATGTTTGCAACATCTGGATGTGCCTTTTCAATTTCATCAAGCAAAACGACTGAATACGGATTGCGGCGTACTGCTTCTGTTAATTGTCCACCTTCTTCATAGCCAATATAGCCTGGAGGTGCACCAACGAGACGTGACACACTATGTTTTTCCATATATTCACTCATATCAATACGAATAAAATGCTCTTCAGAATCGAACAGTTGAGCTGCCAATGCTTTCGCTAGCTCCGTTTTCCCTACACCTGTTGGCCCTAAGAATAAGAAGCTACCAATTGGGCGATGTGGATCTTTAATACCTGCGCGTGCACGCCAAACCGCTTCCGTCACAAGCTGCACAGCATTATCCTGCCCAATAACACGTTCATGTAATGTATCCTTTAAACGTAATAATTTTTCACGTTCACCCTCAACTAACTTCGTTACCGGTATACCTGTCCAACGCGATACAATTGAAGCAATTTCATCCGATGTAACTTCTTCACGTAAAATACGTGCTTCGCTACCTTTTTCTAATTGCTTTTCCATCTCTTGAATTTCCTTTTCAAGTGCAGGAATTTTCCCATGTCGTAATTCTGCAGCTTTATTTAAATCATAATTACTTTCTGCTTCATCTAAATCACGTCGATATTTATCTAGTGATTCACGTTTTTTCTGAATGCCTTGCAACGCCTCTTTCTCTGCTTCCCATTGTTTGCGCATTCCTTCAGATGAATCTTTAAGCTTTGTTAATTCTTCTTGTAATTGTTCAAGACGCTTTTTACTTGCATCGTCTTTTTCTTTTCGTAATGCTTGCTCTTCAATTTCTAACTGCATAATACGACGCGTTACTGCATCCAATTCTTGTGGCATCGAATCGATTTCTGTTCGGATCATCGCACAAGCTTCATCAATTAAATCAATCGCTTTATCAGGTAAAAAACGCTCTGTAATATAGCGATTAGACAGCTCTGCTGCCGCAACAATAGCACGGTCATGAATACGCACTGCGTGATGCAGTTCGAAGCGTTCTTTTAAACCACGTAAAATCGAAACAGTATCTTCAATAGATGGTTCACGGACAAGCACTTGTTGGAAGCGACGTTCTAAAGCTGGATCTTTTTCAATATACATACGATATTCGTCTAATGTGGTAGCCCCTATACAGTGCAGTTCACCACGTGCAAGCATTGGCTTTAACATATTGCCAGCATCCATAGCGCCATCTGTTTTACCAGCGCCAACAATGGTATGGATTTCATCGATAAATAAAATAATGCGTCCTTCGGATTCTTTTACCTCTTTTAACACACCTTTAAGTCGTTCTTCAAACTGACCTCGATAACTAGCACCTGCGATTAATGCACTCATATCTAGCTCATACAGAATGCATTCTTTTAAGCCTTCCGGCACATCCCCTTTTACAATACGTTGTGCTAAGCCTTCTACGATGGCTGTTTTACCTACCCCTGGTTCACCAATTAACACAGGGTTATTTTTCGTTTTACGCGTTAAAATGCGAATGACGTTGCGAATCTCTTCATCGCGCCCAATGACAGGGTCCATCTTGCCGTTTTTAACTTCTTCAACTAAGTTACGGCCAAATTGCTCTAATGGTTTTTTATCATCTGTTTGTTGAAATTGCATAATAGCACTCCTTTTCTCTTTTTATATCTTTACCCAAATTTACATTTTTAAAAGTTTGACCTTCTTTGACTAACTTTATTTTACAACAACCGACAAAGCCAAGCAAAAAAAAAGCTCAAAAATTTTTAACCGATAATTGGAAAATTACGTTATAATATTAGTATGTTTCGTTGTTTTAGTATATCGAAATGATTATCGTCATCCTTTTGTAATGCAGGTATTTTCGATTACAAAAAGAAAGAGATGTGTTTGATATATGGTTCTAAAGGATAGTATGCACGAGAAAATACGTGCTCTTTTTCAACATAATGGCGTTTTTATTACAGTGAATAAGGATAGTAAAATTTTCTTAGAAGGTGAACGTGCGAAAGAAATCTATTACATTAAATCTGGTGCTATTGCGATTAGTCAGGAGACGGAGAGTGGCAAGGAATTAACGATTCGCATTTGCGGTCCCGATAGTATAATTGGTGAGGGCTCTTTATTTTGTAATCTGACATACTTTTCGATGACAGCTAAAGTGTTAGAAACGTCAACGTTGTATGTGTTAAGCCGTAAGTCATTAGAACATCTATTAGTAGAGCAGCCACATTTGATGGTAGAGTATATGAAATGGTTGCAAACAGAAAATTTAAAATATCAGAGCCGCCTCCGTGATTTAATGCTAAATGGTAAAAAAGGTGCTTTATTTTCAACGCTTATTCGACTTGCAAATACTTACGGCAAGCCAGCAGAAAATGACTCAATATTTATCAACTTTCCATTAACAAATACAGAAATTGCAAATCTATGTGCTACGAGTAGAGAAATGATTAATCGTATGCTGAATGATTTAAAAAAACATCACATTCTTTCCTTTGAAAAAGGCTATATTACCATTCTTGATTTACAATATTTAAAAGATGAAATTGCTTGCGAAAATTGTCCATTACAAATTTGCCGCATTGATTGATTCTTTGCGCTCGCTTAAAGAGACTATAGGCAAGCGTAAGCTTCATAAAAAATCCCCGCTTACAGTTATGTGCAAGCAGGGATTTTTTATTCGTATATTAGCGCGTTTAAAGGCGCACTACTAGCGGACACCTAATGCCATTTTGGCATAGCGAGACATTTTATCTTTTGACCAAGGTGGATTCCATACAATATTAACATTTGTACTTTTCACCTCAGGTAGTTCACTCATAGCAGTATTTACTTGATCGACAATCACAGGTCCCATTGGGCATCCCATTGAAGTCAACGTCATCGTAACAGTTGCTACCCCCTCGTCATCTAACTCTACATCATATACTAAACCTAAGTTGACGATATCAATACCAAGCTCAGGGTCAATTACATTTTCTAATGCACTTAACATGCTATCTTTCATATCTTGATCCATCTGTATTTCTCCTTTCGTTACAGTGTTTACTTAATCATAGCAGATGCTTCTTATTATGCCAAATGCTGTGCAAGCCAATCTGTTGCCGCCAACATCCCATTACGTGATACAGCATGACCGGCCTGTTTATCTGCAATAAATTTTAAGTTGTTCGGATTGTCATCATAGTATGTGCGTAATGTACAATAAAAATTATACGTATCATTAAATGGGACCGTTTTATCACGCTCACCATGCCAAAACAACACTGGACGTCCTGCAAATCGCTCAGGCGTTAAGCTAATGTCATACTTTGCAAGCAGTTCATTCGTTTTTTGAACTTCTTGTTCTGACATTGGAAATTTCACACCGTTTTTAGCCATTTGCTGTAATTGATAAGCACCTAATTTGATAAAAGCAGGGCCACCCATACAGATTGCTGCCGTTTCAATCCAGTCATAAAGCTTTAAGCATCCTGAAGTGACGATACCTCCCATCGAAGTACCAGCGACGCCAATTTTATCATGAGCGACGAGTTGCTTATTCTTTAATTCATTATATAATTGCTCAACTTCATGAATAGAATTTAAGACGATCTCCCAAAAATGTAAATTCATTTGAGTCTCTGTAAATCCTTCACTGCGATCACCATGCCATTTCGCATCTGGTAAAAGGACACGCACTCCTTTATTTACTAACTGGTACGCATAATGTAAGTTATGTTCTTTTGCACTCATAAAACCGTGTAAGAAAATTACTACTGGGGTTTTTTCATTCATATTATCTGTGGATATATGTAACAAAGGAATATTTCCCCATATTTCATTTTTGACTAACATGCTTGTCACTCCCAACTTTTGTCTGACCTTTTTTATGTTAGCAAACTTTTTTCAATGTGACAAAATTTTGACGTATGATTAACAAAGCGATACTATTCAAACATATAGAAAGGGGCAATACGTTATGAAACCGCATTTAATCGTGTTAGATTTAGACGGGACGTTATTAACGGACCAACAACAGATTTCATTAAAAACAAAAAAAACATTATTGCAGGCTAAGGAACAAGGCCATCAGGTAATGATTGCTACAGGCCGTCCTTATCGCGCAAGTGATCTTTACTATCATGAGCTCGGGTTAACAACACCGATTGTTAATTTTAATGGAGCCTATGTCCACCATCCTAAAAACGCCGCATGGCAAACAATGCATACACCGATTGACTTAAATGTTGTACGAGAAGTGGTTGATTCAGTTAATACCTACGATTATGAAAATATTATTGCCGAAGTAAAGGATGATATTTATGTCCATACGGAAGATGATCGGATTTTAAATATTTTTAACATGGGCAATCCCAAAATAACGCTCGGTGATATTTCAACAAATTTATTAGTCAATCCAACAAGTCTTCTTATTCAAGCAAACGAAGCAAACTCTATGATTATTCGAGATCATCTACAAGAAGTTCATGCAGAAGTGATCGAGCATCGCCGTTGGGGCGCGCCGCTGCATATTATTGAAATTGTCCGTCGTGGCTTAAACAAAGCGGTGGGTATTTCACATGTCGCCAAGGATTTAGGCATTCCACGGGAGCGAATTATTGCCTTCGGTGACGAGGACAATGATTTAGAAATGATTGATTATGCAGGTATCGGTGTCGCAATGGGTAATGGCATCCCTAGCTTAAAAAATATTGCCAATGAAATTACAGCAACGAATAATGAGGATGGCATTGCTAAAATACTTATAGAACGCTTAAAATTATCATAGATAAGAAGTAATTTCCATTTCCAATTAGCATAACATGCATCTTCAGCAGTTCAAGTAAATACAGATTTTTAGGAGGTTACGATGATGAAAATTTTTACTGATAGTGGATGTGATTTACCCAAGTCTTTCTACGAAGAGAATGATGTCATTCTACTTCCGCTACGAGTACAAGTAAACAACAATGAATACGATGATGTCCTAGCAATTGATTCAAAAGAAGTTTACGATGCTATCCGACAAGGGGCACATCCGAAAACTTCACAAGTTTCACCAGAGCTTTTTTTGAAGCATTTTGAAAGCCTTGCTAAAAGCGAAGAACAAGGCATTTATATCGCCTTTTCATCTGAATTATCAGGTACGTATAGTACCGCTGTAATGATTCGCAACCAAGTACTGGAACAATATCCAACGCTTCAGCTAGCCATTATCGATTCGAAATGTGCTTCTTTAGGTCATGGCTTAATCGTAGAAGAAACCGTTCAACTGCGAAAAGCTGGTGCATCACTGGAAGAAATCGAATCTAAAGTCTCATCACTTGCTTCACAGATGGAACATCTTTTTACAGTAGAAGATTTAGATTATCTTGCGAAGGGTGGTCGTGTTTCGAAAGCTAGTGCCTTTCTTGGTGGACTTCTTAGCATTAAGCCCATTTTAAATGTCGAGGATGGCAAGCTAGTACCAATTGAAAAATCACGCGGTCGTAAAAAAGCGATTGCGCGCATGTTAGATTTAATGCAGGAGCGCGGTGGTAATTTTTCTGACAAAATTGTCGGCATTAGCCATAGTGATGACACAGCATTTGCGAACGAAGTGAAAACATTGATTCAGGAAAGATTTACGCCAAAAGCTATCCAAGTCACAATGATTGGCTCGGTAATTGGTTCCCATGTAGGACCAGGCACAATTGCTATATTCTTTACTAATAAGAGCTACCAAGCATAGTGTAAGACAATAGAACATACATGAAAAAGTGTTAGATTGACTATAATCAATCTAACACTTTTTATTATGCCGTTGATGTCCACTATGGCGGTGCTTTGCGCGGTCACACCCTCGCGATCGCGCGGATTGTTACGTCTTACGTTGCGTGCGCTCTGGCAGGAGTCACCGCCTTCGCTAGCATCAACTATTTGCCATTGCGTAAAAAACCATTAACCACTATGGCGGATTGTTTGCACCGGGTACATTGTAAGCCGTAGGATTCACACATACTTCTACTTTCAATAATGTGTGTATTGCTTATTTAACTATTAAGTAATTTACATGGAAAACTAAAACAGCAGGGAGTTTATGAAGATGAGTATGGTTACTTATTTAGGTTTAAATTTTACAGTAACACTAAATGAATATTATACAGAGGGTGATGTGGAAATAGGTTATGTTTTCTCTAATGAAGAAAATCGTACTGCCGTTCAGCAGAAGCATTTTACTACGCCCTATATTTATGAACTATTTGAAAAAGGTCATCCTATTTGGGAAATGAATGCATATCAAAAAAGACATTCACCACACCACTACGATAAATCTAAAAAAACCTTTCTCCATTTATGTCATTTACTAAAAGATTTACTCCCACATGGGGATTTTTGTGAAGTTTATATTTGTTGGTTAGGTGAGGAAGATGACCATCATGGGGATGAGTCAACCATTTATTTACATGATTTACAAATTGAAACACTTGAGATATTTGAAAAATGCTTTATTCGTATTGAAAACTAATAAAAAAAACAATGGGAACCTCATCAATAAGGTTCCCCTAGTTATTGCGGAAACAAGTAACAAATTTATCACCGCTTGTTAGCTATTATTAATTAACGGCGTCTTGTTCTTGACGACGTTTTTTCCCTCGTTTAATAATAATAACGACGAAGCCAATAAATACGACATAGACCAAACCAAGTGCAACCATATAAGGCACGTTTAGCCCTTCATCATCTTTAACTTGATAAATCTCGACTATTTCCCGGTCTAGTATGACTGGATACACATCTTTTTCATTTTTACGTACCTTTTCTTCTTGTAAAATACCATTTAGCATTTTACCTTCACCAATTTGTTCTGGTGTTAAATCAACGCGTTGGGTTTTCCCAGTATTGTTTACCATGATAATCCATTGCTCGTCATCCGATTTTCGTGTAAATACTAGTAACCCATTATCATTCGTAATGATTTCAAAATCACCTGTTCGTAAAGTTGCCGATTGATTACGTAATGACTGCACATTTTTAACATAGTCAATTAATTCTTCATCTGTTTTAAAATTGTATAACTGATGATTATCAGGTTTTACTTCCCCGTTCATAGCAATTTCCGTACCATACTGGACAACAGGAATACCAGGCATCATAAATAACGCGCCCAAAGCCATTTTTAAGCGTGTTGGAGGAAACATATTTTCTGACGCAGAATCAAATGTAAAACGAGGCGTTTGTAGCGTATCTATCATAATTTGCGTCGGTTTGTCACTTGAAAAAGGCTCCATTAATTTTGAAGAGTCTCGATCAACATTTTTAAAAATATTACGGAAGATTTCTGCTGTTGCTGTCGAGAAGCTTGCATCAAAATTGGCATCGCTTTCTTCATTTGAAATAACATATAACGATTTTTTTGTCTCTTTTAATGCCGTAATCATGGCATTAAGAAACGTTGGATCAGCATCTGCAATATTCGTTAAACGTATGCCACCCACATCATATGTAGAAACAAAATTTGTCGCTGCTTCTATTAAAGCTGCTTGTACATCCTGATTTGTTAAATCCCATTGAATATGTCCATTATCTGTAGAGGCAATCCAGCTTTGTTTGGCAGCATCTTGTGCCCACTCATGATTAGGACTTACATTACTCAACGGAAAGTCCACCATGATCGACATATTTTTATCTTTATAGGCCTTTACAACACTTTGGAATTCTTCTTCTGTTCCAAAATGCTCCTCGATAATACTATAGCTTGTTGGCATCGAGCCATCATATGTTTCAGTATCAAAAATGGTACCGATAGAAACGATGGTATAGCCCATTTCACCAATAAATTTTAGTTTATCTTGTAATCCTATGAAGTCGCCACCTGCAAATTTTGTTGGGTCTTGCGTATTTGTATCATAATCGTTGGTACCGGAACCATTAAAGAAACGGTCAACGAGTAAATCATATATGCTTTCTTCTGCAATCGTTCTTGTTTGCACTTCATCTGCATGTGCTGGTGTTATGCCTATTAATGAAGTTGCCAGTAAAAGCGATGCAGCTGTCGCGCCTATCCACTTCTTAAATTTCACTTTTATTCCCTCTCTTTCAAAGCAATCCACCGTCATTTTACCAAATAAACCAGTTACCTTGCTATCATTTCAAAATATTTTCCTGAAATGCAAAATGAATTGCGACAAAAAGGTGTCAAATTAAGCCAACTTCAATAATAAAAGGCAAAGAAAATAGAGAAAAAGTGTTAGATTGACTGGTAACGATCTAACACTTTTTGCGATGTCGTTGATGTCCGCTACGGTGGTGCTTTCCGCGGGCCCACCGTAAGCCGCAACCCTCGCTAATGCGCGGCCTGTTGCGTCTTACGCTGTGTGCTAGTCCCGCAGGAGTCACCTCCTTCGCTACCATCAACTAGTGTTTGCTTCTATTTTTAATCTACTGCATAAGAAGAACAGCTCAGATATCATTTTTCTTTATAGCGCAGAAATACCATCTGCTAACTTTTTCGCTATTCATTGATGTCCGCTGCGGCAGGTGCTTTCCACGCGCAAACTTAAAAATACAGAAAATTAAGAATTGTTTCAGTGCCTGGCACTCCCCGTAGGCACTTCCTGTAAAAAGTAAAAGCCGTGAAGCAATAGCTTCACGGCTTGTTAAATCATTATGCAAAGAAACTGAATCCCATTGGTAACTTGAAGCCTAAGAACATCGTAATTAGTAAGAACACTACAAATAAAACCCAGAACATTGCAGTTGGTTTGTTTTTCTTTTGACGAACTAATACCATTTCCATCATACCAATAACTAAAAGTCCGCCAATAAATTTAAAGCCGTAAAGCATTCCTTGACCAAACTTCATTGCTTCAATAAATAATGCCCCACCTGTAATGATAATTAAAATGTAAAATAAGCGTAATGTCATATGTAAGCCTTTAGATTGCTTACCGCTAAGTGCTGCAATTAAAAAGATGACGATACCTACTACCCAAGTCGTAATGTGTAAATCTGTTCGGCTAGTTAAAAAATCCATTATTGTCCCACCTCATTCTTTTTCTATCAAACTCTATCCTATCATGCAGTGGAAATGGTTTCAAATATTACAAGTTGTGTTCACGAAATTGCATTAATTTTGGCCATGATATCTTCTACATGAAACAAAAAATCCGCGCAAGCTTTTACTCACGCGGATTACTTAAATTATTCAAAATGATTGACTAATGTACCAATACCTTGAATGGACACTTTGACCGTATCGCCCGCTTTTAAAAATTGCGGTGGGTTCATACCTTTCCCCACGCCTGCCGGTGTACCTGTTAAAATAACATCACCTGGCTCTAATGTTACGTGTTGCGATAAAATGGATACTAACGATTCTACAGTGAACATCATATCTTTTGTCGTACCGTTTTGACGGACTTCGTCATTGACTTTTGTTACGACCGTTAAATCTTGTGGATTTGGAATTTCATCCTTTGTCACAAGGTATGGACCTAATGGGCAAGTGCCTTCTAAACTTTTCCCTAAGAAGAACTGCTTATGTTTATCTTGTAGATCACGCGCTGTAATATCATTGGCAATTGTGTAGCCAAAAACATAATCAAAGGCTAAGTTTTTTGGAATGTTTTTGCCACGCTTTCCAATAACAACAGCTAATTCCCCTTCATAATCCATTTTAGAAGAAAGATCAGCATGTATCGATAATGTTTGACCATCGGCAGCAATCGCTGTAGGAGACTTTGTAAATACCATTAAATCAATCGGTGCTGCTTCTGCACCCATTTCTTTTGCATGCTCATCATAGTTTTTACCTATACACATAATATTTTTTGGTGTACGTGGAATTGGTGATAACCATTCAATCTCTGTAAACTCACGCTTGAAACTATTCGCACGATCTGATTTTTCTGCTGCTTCTACTAACTTACGAATCTGTTCAACAAAATCGAAGCCTAGCGCAATACCATCGACAATTGAACTTGAAAAAGAAGGGAGAACTTGAAGTTCGTTTTGAATAGCGAGTACATCCCATACCGCTTCTTCTTTTTTTACTTTTGGTCCAAAACTTACATGTCCACCTAATTTAAATGATAAAATTTTCATGATTTTAAGAGCTCCTTCTTTTTTCTACATGATACAACAATATGATATAAATTACCTTACTTTTACGATAACAATTTTTAATGTTGCTAATTCTCAATTAATTAAGGATATTACGAGCAATTTTTTCACTTGGCTCCGTTTTCGCTTTATATGTGATTTTACGCCATAAAGCTTCCAATGGCCCTTGTTTCCACTTCGATAGCCAAATTTCAGCTACAATCATTTGCACGACAATAATAGCAATAGCAACTAAGACACCTGTTGCAACACTTACTTTGCCATACCAACCTAAGCCAAATTGATAGAATACCAAAGTGCCTATAATAGATTGAAGTATGTACATCGTTAACGACATACGTCCAATTTTTGCAAATGGACTAAGTATTTTCGGGACAACCGGCACTAAACATACTAATACAATGATTCCTATATAGCCGACCGATAATATCGGACCACCGATATACACTTTTACATAATCAAATAAATACGTACGACTAAAGACAATCGGTGTACTTTTTAGGAAAATACCGAGCGCTAGTCCTACAATTGTTAGTACTAGCCATAGCCATTTAAGCTCTTTTGCTCGCTCGATTAAATGCCATTTAGAAGCAGCTGCACCTACTAACATATATGGTAGGATTGTAAATAATGCCGCAAACCACATCCCAATATTGGCTTGAATAGATAAGTCTGCTAGGCGTTGCATAAATGCATCCATCCAACTACCCGTGCCATAAGCCGTAATGGCTTTTTCTACATCGGTAATATTTAAATACGCATCAATCTGCGTATTAAAGTTAATATAACCTACTACAAACAACATAAAAAGATGCATGATTCCACTAATAATAATGCCAGTCACTAACAGCCATATTGGATGTAAACGTAGGAGTAATAGCAGGAAAATCCCACAAAATGCATACATCATTAAAATATCTCCCCACCAAATCAGGACCGCATGCACCACACCAAATAGGAATAAAACAATGAGTCTTCTAAGCCCTATTCCATAAAAATTTTGTTGACGACTTTGTGCTTTTTGCCATTGCATTGCTAAACCATAGCCAAACAACATAGAAAATAATGGATAAAAAC
This sequence comes from Lysinibacillus sp. NPDC097195, assembly GCF_044762075.1. Classification (NCBI taxonomy): domain Bacteria; kingdom Bacillati; phylum Bacillota; class Bacilli; order Caryophanales; family Bacillaceae; genus Lysinibacillus; species Lysinibacillus sp. NPDC097195. The sequence goes on from NZ_JBIWDP010000001.1 coordinate 2,610,525, forward strand.
TACTTTGCACATAAATATCTAAATTTTGCTGCCACACAATATCTGATGGTGTTGTAAACCATGACCCTAAATCAATGTATGGCATCGGCAAATAAAAAGCATACATATTAACTAGTAAAATACCTAGTAAACTTATTCCTCGTAAAATATCTAATGTTGCTATGCGTTCCTGCAACATTGTTGGTTTCAAATCCACAACATAGCCTCCTCTTCTTTCTTCCGCGTAAACTGACAAGTTACACCCTTCTGCGTAAAGCTGACGTTTCACGCAGAAGTTTGCATCTTGCTTATTAACACTATTGAATTCACAAGCTAATATTCGTTCCTCTATGCATAAAGTGCCTGTTCGTTATCAAATAGGTACAACACTTTTTCACTCACTTGGATGTGTAAAATCGATTCAATTGCTTCACTATACACTCGTAATTGCACACCATAACGACTTAATAACTCCTTCGACAGTGCGGGCTCTTGCGCAAAGTGTGGCTTAATATGGTCTGTTTTATAATCAAGTAATACCCAGTTGCCATCGACATCCTCAAACAAACAGTCCACAATCCCTTGGACAATTTGTGCATCACCATCATCATCAACACGACTAATCGTAAATGGCATTTCTCTGCGAATTTGTTTTGCATTTTTAAAACGCTGTCCAATCTCTGTTGTAAAGAAACGGAAAATTTTATCACATGGTACAATCTTGCTCTCTGCCTCCGTTAATAACTGCTTCGTCACTAACTCCGCAACAAATTGCTCCACTTCTTGCACAGTCGTAAAGCCAAACTGTGGGACATGCTGCATCACCGTATGGATCGCCGTTCCCATTTCTGCCCCTGTTAGCTGCTTGTTTTGCATAAAGAGTGGTCTTGGTGCAATGGAAGACTTGTCCTTCTTAGGTGTAGCAAAATAATACTCAGGCTCTTCTTGGCGCTGTAAATTTTCTATCCGTTTAATCTCACTAACAGATGTTTTCGAGCGTTTTTGCGTTGATTTTTGGTAAGCGTACTGTGCTTGGAAGCGAGCTGAAACTTCTGCTAGTAGCGCTGTATCCTCTGGTGTTTCTAACATTTGCTGGACTTCATTATCTAGCGCTTGTGTATCATACATAAAGTGTTGTGTAGATATAGCACGAACCCACCAATGTGATGCGTCTTGTCTCGCCTTATAAGGCGCACTTGCAAGAGTAGCAAAATCAGCATGTCTCGCAACAGCCGGTCCAACCCAGTCAAAATAACTATTTGCCCGTGCCCGTAAATAATCTTGCAACGGTGCATCGACAGCTAAGTTTTGTGCATCCTGCCAAGCATCACGTGTTTTATCCCAATTTTTTACTGACCCAACTAATATAAGGCGTTCCTTCGCACGGGTCATCGCTACATATAATACGCGCATTTCTTCAGCTCTCATTTCAAGCTCTTTCTTCTCTTTCATCGCCAGAAATGGTAATGACGTATAAGTAATCCGATTTTCAGGATCGATTGCTTTGACTGCAAGCCCATAATCTTGGTCAAATAAATAGGGATTGTGGAAGTCCATTTTATTGAAGGGACGTCCCATTCCTGCAACAAAAACGACAGGATACTCTAAACCTTTAGAAGAATGGATGGTTACTAGTCGTACAACATCATCTTTTTCTCCAATGGATTTTGCCGTTCCTAAATCATCGCCACGTGTGCGCATCCGGTCGATAAAGCGTAAGAAGCGGAATAACCCCCGAAATGCTGTTTTTTCATACATTAGTGCTCGATCATGTAAAATCCGTAAATTTGCCTGGCGTTGTTTGCCATTAGGCATAGCGCCGACCATTTCATAATAATGCGTATCTAAGTAAATCTTCCAAATCAAATCCGCCAATGATCCTCGGCGTGCTAAATCGCGCCAATTTTCAAATGCCAGCATAAATCGTTGAAGCTTTTCAAATGTTTCGGACTGTACGCCATGTCCCTCACTGCGTATAAATTGTTTAAGTGCATCGTAAAACGGTGTTTTCGTATCCGCTAAACGAATTTTAGCTAACTCATTTTCTGTTAAGCCTACGAATGGGGCACGTAAAACAGATGCCAGTGGAATATCTTGATAGGGATTATCCACAACCTTTAGCGTATTCAGCATAATCATCACTTCAAGTGCGTCAAAATAACCTTTCGACGACTCCGCATAAAGAGGAATGCCCGCTAACTTAAATTCTTCTACTAAATCGGTTGACCATGTCATTGAACGCATTAAAATAACAATGTCACTATATTTTAACGGACGTTCTGTCGCCGTTTTTGTATCGTATACTGTGGTGCCCTCTTCCATCAGTTGACGAATTCGATCAATTATAAAACGCGCTTCATACTGTGATTTTTTCAGTTCTTCAAGCTCTGATGCTTCACTAGCACTGTCTTCGATTTCTTCATCCACTGCCTCTTCCTCAGGTGGATGTAAAACGACAAGTTCCACAGGTACCTCTTTGTCATCATAAGGTGCTGCTGGCTTTAATGATGCATTATCATCATAGTGAATTTCACCAACACGCTCCCCCATTATTTGCGCAAAAACAAAGTTAGTCGCATTTAATACTTCACTTCGACTACGGAAATTAGCATTTAAATCAATGCGCATCCCCGTCGCTTCAGGATTTTCTACAAACTCGCCATACTTTCGCATAAAAAGTTTCGGCTCTGCTAACCGGAAGCGATAAATACTTTGCTTTACGTCACCTACCATAAAAAGGTTACCGTCATGTTCATTCCCGAGCTTTACTAATTGCAAAATCGTTTCTTGCAACATATTCGTATCTTGATATTCATCGACCAGCACTTCTTTAAAACGTTTTTTCAAATCTAGTGCAACAGGTGAAGGCTGTAATTGACCATCTACTTCTTCCGTTAAAATTTGTAGAGCATAATGCTCTAAATCAGAAAAGTCGATAATGCCCCGTTCTAATTTTGCTAATCGGAATTGTGCGCTAAACATCTTCGTTAAATTAACGAGCGTTGCAATCGTGGGCGCCATTAGTCTGATTTCTTCAAGCAAACGAGCTGGCGTCCGGACAAAATAAGTTTCTTTCAACTTATTCATTATTTTCTTAGCAGCATCACGTTTTTTCTTTGCAAGCTCCTGAAGTTCAACATCAACTAAAGCATCTTTAGATACACGTTTCAACGTCGACCACTTAACGGTTGAAAAATAATCAAATAACTGTTGCCATGTGCCATCTTGGCTGATTCGTATTCCTTCTTGAATCATCGCAAAATCAATTTCTGCCGTTTCCGCATATGGAGCAGGGCCATCAGGCTGTAGCGTTATGGCACGCATTTCAGAAATTAAGACGAATGCTTCCTCTAGACTATGTTTGACCGTTAATTTCACATATTTTGATAACGCTACATCATCAATCGTCACATCATCTGCAAGCTTATATGTTTCTGGTAAGCTTTGTAACCATTTTTGTGGTTCAGCATGAACGCGCGACGTGTCATATAACTTACTCATCAATGTTTCAATTGCCTGATCATCACGATCCGATGTAAAACTATCGACAAGGCGATAAATAGCGGCTATTTGTTCTTCATCATCGGTATCATAGGCAGACTCTAGCACATCTGCTAAAATATCATCTCGCAACAAGGCAATTTCAGCCTCATTCGCTATACGAAAACCTGGGTCTATATCAAGCATATAAGCATATTGCTTCACAATAGCTAAACAGAAAGAGTGCAATGTTGAAATTTGCGCTTTATTGACGAGACTCAATTGACGGCGCAAATGGCTAGACGTCGGATTTTCTGCTATCGCTTTTTCTAATGCCTCGGCCATACGATGACGCATTTCAGCCGCAGAGGCATTGGTAAACGTTACGACGAGTAATTCATCGACATTAATTGGATTTTCTGTGGCGATGACCTTTTCAATCATGCGATTAATAAGGACTGCTGTTTTACCAGAGCCAGCCGCTGCTGACACAAGTGTATCTTGTCCACTTGCATAAATCGCTTTCCACTGATCATCGGTCCATGTCACATTTGCTGGTTTTACAGGTATGTGCTGCACCATGTTAGTTCATCTCCTTCCGAATTTTTTCGACAACCTCTACCGGTTTTGCTTGCGGTAGCTGGCGATAGCTTTGTTTACCATCGGATGGATCAAATTGACATACTGCTGCAAATTGACAATAATCACAAGCTGTTTTGGATTTTAGTTTATAAGGACTAATCGCTGTGTCCCCTGCTAAAATGCCATTGCCTGCTTCTTGATGTTTCCGGCGCACAAAATGCTGCAGATTTTTCATATCATTCACAGGCACGATACGTGATTGAGATTCTGATGGTGTACCATCCTTTTTCATATAGACAGGAATGATTTGTGAGTGGCCGCTCGCTTCTTCCAACTGCTCGTCCATCGAGTAAATTGCCTCTGGATTTTCGGTTAAAAGCCCCTTCATTTTAAATTGCTTTAAACGATCTTCTTCAATTTCACTATCGCTCAAGTCTTTATCAAGCTTTAACATTGGATTATGAACGTGAACATACAGCACACCCGCAGGTTCTGCCTCACTAGGGAGCCAATAAGATGCATTTTCCATTGCTACATCTAAGTACGTTAGCACTTGCAATGATAGACCATGATAAACTTCATTCAAATCTAAATCACGAGCGGATGATTTATAATCGACTATTCGTAAATACGAGCGATCATCAATTGACGCACTATCTACACGGTCAATACGTCCTCGCATATACATTTTTTTGCCACCGTGTAAATCAATTTCTAATGGCGGCAGCTGTTCGTGTTGCCCTGGTCCGAACGATGCCTCAATAGCAATCGGTTTAAAGTGCGACACATTAGCATGCTGTGTCAGTGCCATCATCGTGCGTTCGACGATACGAATTAGCTTGCGTTGAATATAACGATAACGTGCACTTGACAGTAAAATTTGATGCGAGAATACCGGCACAATTTGTTCTACAGCCTGTCGGGCAAGTTGTTGAATTTGTTGCTTTGTCAAACGAATCCAAGACAGTTGTAAGCGATGCGTCTCTTCCGTAATCCATTTCAACGCCTCATGGAATAAATCACCCATTGCAAACGTTTCTAAACGGTATTCCGCTCGTTCTTCTAAACGCAGTCCATACGTCGTGAAATGCGAAAATGGACAACGGAAGTATTTTTCAACACGGGATACACTTGATGTTAGCTTGCGTCCATATAATTCTTGAGTAATATAGCCTTCTAGCGGTTCTGCTTCATTTTTATGCGTAATCGGATGCATCAGACGACGCAAAATCAATGACCAATATGGATCATGTTCGTAATATTTTCGTACGGCAAGCCACTCAGGAGCAAGTTCTCGACTGTGCTCTGCTTGTCGTAGCTGCAGCATTAAATGTGCTAATGCTGTACGAGGATGACGTATATAAGGCAGCACATTATCATCGAGCAATTCAATTGGATCCATGACGACACGCTCAACGTTCACTCCGCTTAAAAGTCCTGCCGTTTTATCATTACCTATAACTTTTTTAATATATAAAGAAGCGATTAATGCCTTCCCTTCCTCGTCTGCCGTCGGATAGGTCAGATATAGCTTGTCTGACGGTGTAGTAATGGCACGATAAAATAAAAAGTTTTCCTGCAATAATCGATTTTTAGATGTCGGTGCTAATTCATAGCCAATGTGCGTAAACCATTCTCGCTCTGCATCAGACAGTAATCCTTCGTAATCCATGCGGGTAGGATAAACGCCATCATTCATGCCAAGCACAAAGGCAACTTTCATATGCGATAAACGGGCTAAATCAACTGTTGCCACCATAACCTCATCTAATGTTGGCGGAATACGAGAGAATTCTAGCGTATCAAAACCTTCATCTAAAATTTTTGCCGCTTCCTCAACAGTCATTTCTTGCTCACCAAACATATAAACAAACTGATCAAGTACTGCCACCCATTCGTTCCACGCTTGATCATGTTCACTTGCCGCTAGTGCCTCACCTCTATCAAGTTCACGATCTTTCATCACTTGTAGCTTGTCATACACTTGCACTTCCTCTACTAGCTCAAATAATGCGGTCGCCACATCTCTACCAGTTGTCGCTAGCATAAGCTTATCTTGCAGTGTTTTTAATGGTGTGCGAATTTCATCACGAATAGCCTCGATTTCTGTCTGCATCGCACGTTCTTCATCTGTTTGTACACGGGAATGGAATTCAAGCCCACGATATTTTTTGTAAAACCAGCGAGCTTCTTCAAACCAACGCTCTCCGTAAATGCCTTGTGCTAAACAGTAATTTTCTAAACGGTCTGCACGCTCACGCCAAACACTATGCTCAGCACGTAATGGGAAAAATAAATCCGTTTTTACACTTCTGAAAAGCGGCTCATATTTCCAATTTGAAGTGACTACTTCCAATGCAGAGCGACTAAACTCAATTAATGGATGGTGAAGCATCGTTTTTTTCGAGTTCACAAAAATTGGAATGTCGTATTGTTGGAAAATTGTTGAAATTAGCGGATCGTAAACATCTGCTTGTCTATAGAGCAATACTATATCTTGATAACGATAGCCTTCTTGCCTTGTCAGCCTTGTTATTTCCCGGGCAATGGCATGAATTTCAGCTCGCCTATTCGAAGCTTCAAAGACATGGACATTCCCTGTTGATTTTTCCGTTTGCGGCACTAATTGCTCAAAGGATGCTTCTATATGCCGTATATCTTCAGACTGGAATCGATGTGTTTTGACAAAATGCAACGGTGCATCAATGTCGATGCCATTGTCCCGCGCGATATCATATAATCGCTGATTTGTTGTGGCTGCTTCATTAAATAACGCTTGTTCGTCATTTGCTTCATCCAGATGGTCAAATGGCAGCACTACGGTTACTTGCTTTGACACCTTTAGCAATTCTTGCACAAGCTCTAATTCTCTTACAGTAAAGGCCGTAAAGCCATCGATATAAATTGTTGCCTGCTTCATCGTCTCCGAAAATTTCAACTGCTCGGTTAAAATCGGATAGTACCCTTCACTATCAACATATGTCGTGCCAAGTCGTTCTTCTAAAGCTTGTAAAACGACGTGTAAATCATTTGTTTTAGCCTGCAATGTATGCGGTGCGTCAATTGCCTTTAAAGATGCTGTCACCTCTCCTAATACAGCACTGTTAACACTATAACGACTAAATTCGCGCAATAGCGATTCAATTTCTTCTGTAAATCCTCGTTTACCGGCTGCTTGTCGAAATAGCGAGAAATCTTTTTTTTGTTCCTCTAGTAATTTGCGAATAAGCATCCGATACCCATAACCGTTTACTTCTTGTCGAGCAATACCACCTGTTTCTTGTAGCACAAGCCAAGCTAAACGTTTAAAGGTCATCACTTGCGCACGTATAAGCCCGTGTAAGCCATGTCTATTTGTCAGTTCATATTCTGTGGAATAGGACATTTGGTCAGGGACAATGATATAAATAGGGTGACCTAATGGATCTGTATTTAATTGTTCGACTATCTCTCTATGAATAAATGCGGATTTTCCAGTACCCGCACGTCCTGATACAATTCGTAATGTCATTCATACTTCCCCCTATTCGTTCAAAAAGTTCATCTACTACTAAAAAATAAAAAAGACCCTCCTACCATTTTACATGATACAAGGGACTGCATGTGCATATTCAGCCTAGAAGATTATTCATTTTTCGTCATTTTTCGCACACGTTTCAAATCTCTTTCCACACGGGCATTTAGTCGCTTCTCCATGAGCTTGCCAATCCACCATAATAAAACAACGGCAACACCGGCACTAATAAGCCGTACTGGACTTGTTAGCAGCGATTTTAAATCATAGCCTAAAACACTCATACCAAAAATCATCACGAATTTCCCTGCTAATAATACCGTTAAGTAGTATTTTTTATGAATATGGGAGAAACCTGCAACGATGTTAACAATTACAGAAGGCGTAAAAGGAAAACAAAGTAATACAAATAACGGGCTAATACCATTCATATCAACCCATTTTATAAGTTTTTGCACCCTTTTACTGCCCGTCACAAATTGTAGCTTCGGATGCTTGCCGAAATGTCTTACTAGCAAAAACACTGCATAGGAGCCAGCTACTGAACCTAACCAAGATAATAAAAAGCCTATCCATAATCCAAAAGCACTCGCATTTGCCACAACAAATACGACTAACGGTAAAAAAGGTAAAAATGCCTCTAAAAAAGGTAAGAGCACTCCCATTAAGGGACCCAGTGTTCGATATTGTGCCGCAACATACTCGATATTTTCTACAGTAAACAATTCTTTCACTATTGCCACCTCTATTTATATTGCAAGATTACATGTAAAATGGTTAGTTCTTGTGAAGTATTTTCATACTCATGTGCTTGATGTCCCGAAAATACCAATGTTTCGCCTTCGCTCAATGTTTCATGCATAACACCGGCAGTAATAACTGCTTGTCCATGAATAACTGTGACAGTTTCTTCTACCCCTTCCGTATGCGCTTCACTCCTACTTTTCGCTCCGGGCTCCATCTCCACTTTATAAAATTCCCACCCTCGTTCAGGATCGTAAGGAATAATTGAATAAACGCGATAGCGACCGTCATCTTCATCGACGTGCGGCGCATTTTTACTACTAAACTTCATATAATGGGCAATTGGTGGCTGCAAAAGAGAAGAAAATGAAATGCGCAAACCAGCTGCTATTTTCCAAATAGTTGAAACAGTTGGATTCGCTTCTCCCTTTTCAATTTGAGCAAGCTGTGCTTTACTAACACCTGATACTTTTGCCACATCATCTAAACTTAAACTACGGTGCTGCCGTATTTTTTTTAATTGGAATGCTAAATTTCGACTCATTTGTTCCATCTGACTCACCATTTCCTATTGTTTATTTTATCAGACATATGTATACTTTAATAAACATATGAGAATGTTCAAACTATTCCATTATAAGTATACATGGAAATTTTTTCGAAAGGGTGACCTATTTATGACGAGCACAACAGATCTTCATAATGAATCAACAACCTCGACAGAAGACAGCTTTTTACAAGGCATTAAAGATTGCGTCCCTACATTACTCGGTTACATTAGTATAGGACTGGCATTTGGTGTTGTAGGTTCCGCTTCTGGTCTATCTGTAGTTGAAATCGCATTACTGACAATACTTGTTTACGCCGGTTCTGCACAATTTATTTTTTGTGCACTTTTGCTAACGAGTAGCCCTGCCTCTGCTATCATTGTAACCATTTTTGTCGTAAATCTACGTCATTTATTAATGAGTTTAACATTAGCGCCCCATTTTACGCGCTATTCCATGTTACGCAATGTTGGATTCGGTACTTTATTAACGGACGAAACATTTGGTGTAGCTGTAACCAAGCAAATGCAAAATGGCAAATTACATGGAAGATGGATGGACGGACTCAATATAACGGCCTACTCATTTTGGATTTTATCCTGTGTCGCAGGTGCATTTTTAGGGCAATGGGTAGCAAACCCTGAAAAGTGGGGCTTAGACTTTGCTTTAATTGCCATGTTTGTTGCGCTCCTAGTACTTCAGCTGAGTAGCGTTGGTAAAAATAAAATTATGCATTACTTAATGCTAATTGGTTATATGGTTGTCATTATGTATGGCCTATCTTATATCGTACCTTCACATTTAGCCGTACTGCTTGCAACTGTGATTGTAGCGACAATTGGGGTGGTGACAGATAAATGACAACAACAGCTTCTATGGTCTGGCTCATTATCGGGTGTGCACTCGTGACTTGGTTGCCCCGAATTATACCGTTTATGTTTGTGCGCAGTGTGACACTACCTGATGTCGTGTTGAAATGGTTAAGCTTTATTCCAGTTTGCATCCTTAGTGCCCTTGTTATCGAAAATTTATTGGATACAGAAAGCAAAAGTTATGTAACATTGGATTGGCCTATCTTCGTTACATTTGTGCCCACACTCATCATTGCCCTTGTGACAAAAAGCTTGTCGATTACAGTAGTAGCAGGTGTTATCATTATGGCTGTCGTTAGATTCTTTATGTAAATAAAAGGTATAAAAAAATCCGCTTAGTCACTTGTGGTTTAAGCACGAAACGTGAGTTGAAACTATCCAAAAGCAGGAAAGTTTCGTCTTACGCAGTGCCCACACAAGAACAAAGGGATTTTATGAATCCATTACAGCTCTTGGTAATGGAATGGAGGGCCTTAATGATAGCCCTCCTTATTTTTTTGCCACTTGCTCGCTAGCCAAAAGCCTAGCGTTAATGAAAAAGCATCCACAACAAAAATAATAGGTGGGGACGTATAACCGGCATAGACGGAAGCGGCTATTAGCGCAATAGCTAATGCTAATCCCACATAACGGCTATACGTAATACGAGTAAACAATAACACGAGTACTGCTGGGAAAAATAACGCTAACATCAATTTCCCATAGAGGTCGATCATAATTCCCTCGGCTCCGCCAACAATAGACCAATTCGATAATGGTCATTGCTGTAAATAACATGCTGCGTCAGACGTAATTCGTTATTACGATCCAACACCTCTAAACGACAATGTGCAGCATTTAATTGTAATGCTTCATATAATTCAACTTCGGTCGTAATCGTGTGTCCGTTTACTTTACGAATACATTCCCCTGCAAGTAAGCCCATTTTTTCTGCTGGCGAATCGGGAAGTACCGCCGCAATCATCGCGCCTTTTGTTGTCGGTGCAACCGCATAAGACTCTGTTTTATCTTGCAATGCATAATAAAGTGAAATAATGATGCGAATCACTACCCCAACTGCCAACGTTAGAAAGCCAACAATCGGTTGCAAAAATGATGCCAGTCCACCGATTAAAATCAGCTGTCCTAACAATAAGACAGAGCGTCCTATTTTCGGCAACTGCACAACCGGTAATTCTTTTCTCAACAATTTTGAAAATCCAATAACTACCGGAAATAACACGACTGCAAAATGATGATCCCCTAAAGTAAATTGCGGCCAATATGGCAATGAGGATGGGATGATATTACCCGGAATAATAAAGAAGATAGGTAATACCCATACATTTCGTGTGCGATAGACAATCGCTTGCATACCACGTTTCGTATTTTCAATACCAGGCGTTATCACTTGTTTTGCAGTACGACGAATAAGTAAACCTTCTGCTATCACACAAAGGCCTGTTAGTATCGTAATCGTCACAATAGCGCCTTCTAATAAATCGATACCTTCCAGTGAAAGCTTCCACCAAGAGAATGACCAGTTGTACTGATACATTGCCCACAATGCGAATGTTGCAATTGCCATCGTGTAAATAGGTGACAATACATTGATGAAAAACAACAAAAGGCCAAGTAAAGAGATTGCAATAAGTATTAGTAAGAATGCTTTTGGTACGGTTAGCCCAACACCTACACTTATTAGGGAAATGACTAATGCATACGGCCAGCCACGCTTCCATTGTCCTAGCAGCTCTGTCCAGCCCCAAATAATACGTCTGTTAAAAAATTTTCGCTCTTGCTTTACGCGACTATACCCTAAAAAGGTAGCAACTACTATTGCAATATAAACTACTGGGTTAAGTAAAAAGCGGCCAATCGCTGTTACAATTTCTATTAATATATTACTAACCATACGAACACCCGCCGTTTCTTTCATGAATACTATGCATTCATTGTATCAAACGGCTACGGTCTTGCGTAGTAGTAACTGGTAGAAAGCTTTGTATTTCCCATCATTTTTTACTAGATTTACTATCTCTATTGCTCAATATTGTGTAAAAGGAAGCTTGTTGCCATTTGGAATTGCAAGTCATTTTGACGATCTTCTTTGTAAGCCTTCAAAGTTCCATTTAAACTATTGAAAAACGTAGCATCAACATAGACTTCATTTTCGGGCTGCGGCAATTCTTTTTGTTTACGATAAAGCTTTACAGCTTCTTCCGTGGTCTCATCTAGATATCCATCTAAGCGGTCGATTTGATACCCAAGCTTTTGTAATGCTTTTTGTGTATAAGCAATTTCCTCGCTCATATTTCCTACTTTGAATTGCCCTGTTAATGGATGTAATTGAAAGGCGAATAACTCATTTTGTTCAATCATTAAATTAGCTTCAATGCCTTTTCCGTGAATCCATTCACGTTTTGGTGTTAGCCATTTATTTGTCGACAGCTTCAATTCACCGCCATTTGCGAGCGCCCATGATTCTTGTACTGTTCCTTTACCGAAACTTTTAACGCCGACAATGGAAGCTCGATTCCAGCTTTTTAACGCCCCACCAAGTACTTCACTAGCTGATGCACTACCACCATTTTGAATCACTACAATCGGAATTTTGTTCATCGTTGCCAAATATTTTTCATCAAAGCCTTTCGTTTCCGTTTTTAACGGTTCCATAGCACCTTCTCCGTTTTGCATATAGGCAAATACTTTACCGTCATCTAACACTGTACTTAGGAGCGCTGCGACGCTATGTAAATAGCCTCCAGGATTATCACGAACATCCACTACTAAACCTTCTACATCTTTTCGTAGTAATTTACTTGTTTCTGCAACCCACTCATTCGCTGTCTTTTCACCAAACAACGAAATTTCAATGTACCCTAGCTCAGTATCTTCAACTTTCACTACTTCACTCGTTACCGTCTTATTGGAAATTGCGGCACGTTCCATTGTCATTTTAATATGTTTATCTTCACTTGGACGATAAACAACGATTGTCAGCTTTGTCCCTTTTTCTCCTTGGATTAAATGCATCAGTTCACTCATTGTTTTCCCATTCACTTTGACGCCATCAACTTGTACAATTTCATCGAGAGAGCGCATACCTGCTTTTTCGGCTGGGGATGAACGCACAGGCGATACAACAATAAATTTGCCGTTATTTTCTGTCAGTTCAATACCGATGCCAACTCTTTCTTCAGCAAGCATTTGTCGATGTTGCTCAGCCTCTTCCTTCGTGTAATAGGTACTATACGGGTCTTTAATGGCATCTGCCATACCGCGTAATGCCCCTTCTACTAATTCTTCTTTTTTCGTACTATACACCGACTTCTTTTCGATTAATTGTAATGCTTCATTAATCGAATCAACTTCTGTAACTTGCACTTTTTTCTCTGCCCCATCAAACCAGTCAAAGTAAAATCCACTACCTATCAATAAACTGCTGACAAGTACGCCGACTCCTGCCGTAATTTTGCGCAAACCTTCCCTCCTCTGTCTCTTTACTGTATGAATTTTTATTTTCAAACATACAACATAATGTTTTGTTTTCAGAATTGTTTCGGTGCCTGGCACTTTGAGGAACACTTCCTACTTGCGTAAAAATTTCAGAATTGTTTGGGTGCCTGGCACTCCAACAGCACAAAAAAATCCACGGCCTCTTCTACGGGTAGTGTTAAGCCCCAGAAGTCTCGTGGATTTTTTGTATGGTTATTTTAAATGCGTCTCCGAAAATATTCAGAATTGTTCGAGTGCCTGGCACTTTAATCTGCATTTTAATCTAATGCTTTTATTTTGCTTTTTAGCATCTCTAAATTCATCGGACCTTCTATCGAGTGCTGAATCGTGCCGGTTGAGTCAATAAAAAAGGTAGTCGGAATTGTTATAATTTGATAATCCGATCCAGCTTCATTTTCTGTATCAAGTAAAATAGGGAATGTCAGTTCAAAGGCATCTCTAAATGTCATCACTGTATCGATTTTTGCATCAGCCGTTACATCTCGTTCTTCGGTCGTTAAATTGACCGCTAAAATTTCAACATTGTCCTCTTTCGCATATTGTTCGTAATAATTTTGCATATGGGGCATTTCAGCTTTACACGGTGGACACCATGTTGCCCAGAAATTTAGCACAACTTTTTTTCCGCGAAGCTCACTTAAGGACATTTCTTTACCTTCCAAATTCATTAATGTGAAATCTGGTGGTATATCTCCATTATTTAATCCAACCGTCCGTTCTTCTACTTCTTTACCAAGCAAGGCAGTATCGATCTCACGTTCTTTATCAATTTGCTGTTTAACATATGTACCAATCATCGCAGCTATAAGCAGAACAACTATTAGTAACCCAATATTTTTCTTCATACTTTTCCTCCCATTCGTTGAATTCCTAAACCTAATATAAGTAGTAGGATACTTACTCCAACAGCCGGTTGCCAAAAGCCGTATGGCTGTAAAATAGCTACGATTATATAGCCAGCTGTATATATTAATAACGCCATATTAGTTGCTGTTACTTTCCATAGTATGAGGATTGTTAGCACGCTTAGCACTAATAACGTAATAACTTCGCTATGTAGTGGATTGTCATTTAATAATACCACGAACCATTGATAGATAGATTGCGTTAACATAATTGCCCAGCCACTTGCCGTTACGCCTACAATATCGAATGGTAGTTGTTGTCGCTTCCACCAAAGCTGCAATAGTATAGCTGCCGTCCCTAACAACACACCAATCGTCCCACCATTAAAGTATAGAAGCGATAGTGGTTGTGCCATGACAGCCTGAAAATCAGTAATAATAAGACTAAATTTCCAAACAAGTATAAAAGTAAAAATGGCATCGCCATATACCCCCGACCATATTTTGGGAAATTGTATTCGTAAAATAAGCCAGACAATGATAAATGACGCTATTAAAGCGATTGCTGTTGCTGGTAAAGTTAACGCACGAATTGAAAACCATTCACTATTAATCACCTTCACAAATCCTCCACTGATTTAGATATGTTTAGCATAGCATAGTTACTTTTACGAAAACTGCCTTTTCACATTGTGTTCAAAAAAACTACTAAAAACTCATGTTATAAATACTTAATTTAGCATGCAAAACGATTCATGCGCATTTGCTCTTTCCCCCTCTAGATAGTGCAATATTTCTTTATTTTTTCTCTTCGTTGCTACAAAAAAACCGCCTCACTTTGGGAGACGGCTCAAACTATTAACTCTTTTCTATCAAATCCATTGGAGACTTTTCAGGATAAGGATAAACCCATACAAATGTAAAATTATAAAAAACTAAGGAATTAATAAATCGAATGATTAATTTAAATTTATTATGTTCTTTATACTTTTTCCAAAAATACATAAAAATAATTATCGTGAAAATCATAGGCGCTATTTCAGGAAGAACGAACAGAAATGTAAAATCACCCATAATGAGTATAATATCAGTGAATAATAATATCGAGACGAGTGAAATTTTTTGATATAAATGTTCAAATTTATAAAAAATATTAGTTAAAAATTCCTTCAACCTGCTCATTTATTCATCACCCCCATAGTTATTTTACTAAAACTAGAAAATCCCTATATCTGTCATTTATTCAGATTTTACCACAATTAAAGAGATACTTGTTATTCTTAGTTATTCTACACTCCCCAAAAAACATATTTATAAAAAACAAGGAATGTATGCCCAAGAAAAAAGACAAAATACCGCAAGAGGTGATATCCTCTGAAGTATTTTGTCTGCTATCTCAAGAATGGTCTCGTAAGGGAGACACTCTTTTTCATTATATTTATAATGGAATATATTTTAGTGGATTCACACTACCAACTGCTTGTCCTCGCCAAGAGCCGATATGTATTTCAAAGTGTAAGTGAGGACCAGTAGAACGACCCGTGCTACCCATTGCTGCAATTTGCTGTCCTTGGCTTACTTCATCGCCTACACTTACATTGAACGCACTTAAATGTGCATAAACCGTCGTATAAATTTGTCCATCAATAGAATGTGTTAAAATGACCACATTTCCGTAAGAACTTAATGGTGCGGCATAAGAGACAACACCGTCAGCTGCTGCCCAAATCGGTGTCCCTGTTTTATTGGCCAAATCAACTCCATAATGGAATTCAGGACCTGCCCCAAGATTACGCCAACCATATGGCGAAGTTAAACGACCATTTGTCGGCTTAATCCAAGTACCGTCCGAAGCTGGAGCGTTAACCGTAGAGCCAGAATTTGAGTTCCCAGCAGCAGCGGCTGCGGCTGCGGCAGCTTTACGTTTTGCCTCTTGCTGACGAGCAATTTCAGCTAAACGATTTTGCTCAGAAATGATTTGCTGTTGTAATTCATCACTAATTTCAAGAGCCTCTGAATATTCTTTTTCAAGTAATACTTTTTCAGACTTCAGTTTCGCTTGTTCTTTTTCTAACTGATCAACTAATGTATTTTTTTCTTTTTTCTGTCCATCTAATGATGCTTTTAAACGTTCTAGCTTCGCTTTTTGCTCTTCAAGCTTTTGGCGCTTGCTTTCTAAAACTTGTTTTTGCTCTTCTAAAGTTTGCTTGTCCTGCTTTTGATCGCGAATAATTTGGCGATCCGCTTCAAGCAAAGCATTAACAGCAGAGAAGCGGTCGATAAAATCTACGAAGCTATTAGAACCTAGAAGTACATCTAAATAACTAACTGAGCCACCTGCTTGAATAGCACGTGCGCGATCTTGTAATAATAAATCACGCTCTTCTATTTTACGCATTAACTCATCGATCGTACCTTCTAATGCTTTGATTTCAGCATTAGTCGCTTGAATTTCTGCTAGAACATTTTTAATATTACTATTTGTTTTATCGATTTCAGCATTTAACGCTTGAATTTGATCTAATAATTTTTGTTGTTTTTCTTTATTCTCACTAATCGCTTCTTCTTTACTACTAATCGAAGAATTCAATTGATTTTTCTTTGTTTCTACTTGTTTTTTCTCTTCTTTTAAATCCGATAAACTAGTTGCAAACGCTGTTGGAGTTTGGATAAGAAGTAGTAATGCAGTTGTAGCTGCAAATGTTTTCATCGTGTTTTTTGCAATACTTTTCATCTGTTGAACTCCCCTTCGCTTATTTAATTTCCATTGCTTTAAATGTATTTACGACTCTTGTCATTACTTACACTTTTAAAAACTTACGCACAGACATGAAGCTTCCCCAAACCCCAATTAGCACACCAATAAGCAATAACAAACCGCTTACTTGATAAACTAGTGGTGAAAAATCAAGAAGCTGAACTAACTCCCCTTGTAAACGAGGCGCAATAATTCGATAGACATTGTGGTAAAGTGTTGCGATGACTGCAATCGGAATGATAGAGCCTAAAACGCCGAGCCACATACCCTCTAAAACGAATGGAATTCGCACAAACGCATTCGTTGCCCCTACTAGTTTCATAATTTCTATTTCATCGCGACGTGCAATAATCGTAATACGAATCGTATTAGAAATTAAGAAAATAGCTGTGAATAACAGTCCTAAAATTAGCACAACACCTACATTACGACTAATATTTAAGAAGTTGAAAAGTTTTTCTACCTTGCCTTCTCCGTACTTCACATCGTAAGTATAGTCATACTTATCAATTGTTTTGGCCACTTTCGCCGTTTGTTGTGGATCTGTCGCTTTCACATAAATAACATTTCGTAATGGGTTGCTTTGCTCGAAAAGCTTAAAATCATCCCCAAAGTCTTTTACTAACTTTGTTAATTCTTCTTCCTTTGTGGAATAAGTCATTTCGGCAACATCAGGCAATTTTTTTATTTTCGCAAGTAGCGCTTTTTCAGCAGCTTGATCTGCTGTTTCATCGATTAAAACTTTTATTTCTACATCGTTCTCTAAATCTGATGCTACTTTATTTAAGTTCATCATAATTAATGAGAATACACCTACTAATATCAATGTCACTGTAACCGCGCTGACAGACGCAATGGTCATCCAACTATTACGGCCTAGTGATTTAAAACTTTCTCGAAAGTGTCGTTTTACTGTATTAAATTTCATAGCCGTAGTCACCTCCGTGTTCATCACGAACAATCATACCGCCCTCAATCGCAATTACGCGACGACGAATGGTATTTACAATTTCACGGTTGTGAGTTGCCATAACAATTGTTGTACCTCGTGCATTAATTTCCTCAAATAAATTCATAATCTCCCATGATGTTTCGGGATCTAGGTTCCCTGTTGGTTCATCTGCAATAACCACTTTTGGTACGTTGACTATAGAACGTGCAATAGAGACACGTTGCTGTTCGCCACCAGATAGTTCATTTGGGAACATTCTTGCCTTGTGCTTTAAGCCAACAAGGTCTAAAACCTCCATTACGCGACGGCGTATTTCGACAGGCTCCTCTTCAATAACCTCTAGAGCAAATGCCACATTTTCATAGACATTTAATCTTGGTAATAATTTGAAATCCTGGAAAACAACACCTAATTGACGGCGCAAGAAAGGTACTTTTTTATTTTTTAAACCACCTAAATTAATACCATTAACAGTAATTTCACCTGACGTTGCTTTTTCCTCACGGTACATTAACTTAATAAATGTCGATTTACCTGCACCACTTGGACCAACAACATAGACAAATTCACCTTGTTTTATATTAACCGAAATGCCGTTTGTCGCAACTACACCATTCGGGTACTTCTTTGTCACATTTTTCATTTCTATCATTTTTTTAAAACCACCTAAACCTCTTAAATATGTAAGATGTATTCCTTTTTCTATTATAGCACTCAATCTATGTTTTTTTATTACAGTTTTATTTCATTCGTTGACATTATTTTCTATAAAAATATCGTTTGTTGGAATATTTTTTAAAAATATTGTAAATACCAACAAATAGAAACAGGAATCGATGGAAAGTACTAGCGATTACTGTTACTATCCTTAAATAATGGCGATGAAAAGAAATTAGAACAACAATCCCAAAATAAAAAAGAGTTAGATTGATGGCAGTCAATCTAACTCTTTGATCTATACTATTTATTGTTCTTCAGTCGTTGTATACCGGACTAAAACTGCCCCCGTTTTCGACTCACCTTCAATAAACAAGCGGTTGGCATTTTCAACTTCTTTATCAAAACGCACTACTTTCGTTAAAAATTGATCTTGCGTGTCAATTTTTGAAGCATCTTGAATACCGACATCTACTTTACCAAAATTCGTAACAATTTTACCGCTTAAAGATATTGTGCGTGGGACATATATTTCTACAGCACCAGCCACAGTATGTGCTTTAATTTTCGATGAGTTACTTGAACATGTCGTCACGACAACATGTCCATTCACTGATTTTGCTTCTACTTCATCTAATGCACCATCTAAGTAGACGCGACCATTTAATGTCTCAGCTTCTAAATCTTTACCTCGAACGTCCATTAATTCGATAGAGCCATTCGTTGAATCGACTTCCGCCTTCGCAAAGACTAGCTTCGTGCCCTTAATTGCGCCATTCAATGTTTTCAACTTTAATTGCTCCAGCTCTATATCTTGCAAAGTTGCTCCACCGTTCATTAAACGAACCGATAATTTGTTTAGCTTTTCCTTTGGTGCTAGCACTTGAACATTTACTTGCACAAGCTTTAATTGACTTAAAATTCTTAGAGAGTCTTCTTCACTTTTCACAACAAATTGCTCCAAGAAATGATTACGTGTCTCTTCCTCGCTATCATTGACAAGCGGTGCTTTCACCTTACAAATAATGTGGAATGTATCACCTTCACATGGCTCTAAAGAAAAATTACCATTCGGTAGTTCGACAATGACATTCTCTATATGCTCTGCTGCCAGTTCTTCTGTATGTGTAAATTCAAATTTATCACCAAATGGCGAAGAAACATCAAATTCTTTAACTTTTTTTACTGCTGTGTTCATCATATCCATAAAAAGTGAACCGATTTGCGATAAATCTTTACGGAAATCATGGATTTCATCTTGGAAATACTTCGTGAAATCACCATCTTTTTTCTTTGGCTCTTCTTCAAAAATAAATTCTTTTTCTGTTGAGGATTGCTCACCTGTCTTCGACATATCATCCATATTAGGTTGCGTGGACTTGCTAGGTTGCTCTAATGCTTCTAATAATGTAATCGCCTCTTGCGCTGAAATAGTACCTTTTTCCACAAGTTCTAAAATTCGTTGACGTTCATTTTGCATAATTATATAGCCTCCCACAGATTGTTATATTTATTTATACGTCTCCATATGTGAAAAGTTTCACTGCAAAGCTAAAAAAGTATTGACAATCTTATAATTCATCAAAAAAAACCTGCAAAATTTCCTAGGAAAGCAACAGCCTCATGTGTTTATGTCTTCCCACGGAAACATGCAGATTTTTTGATGTAAATTATTTAGATGCTTCTGCTAAAGCAGCATCCATACGCATACGATCACGTGTTAAAATCGGTTTTAAATATTTGCCCGTATAAGAGCCAGCTACTTCCACTACTTCTTCTGGCGTACCTGTCGCAACAATTGTCCCGCCTTTGTCGCCACCTTCAGGACCCAAGTCTATAATGTAGTCAGCCGTTTTAATAACATCTAAATTATGTTCAATGACGAGCACTGAATCACCATTTTCAACAAGGCGTTGTAACACAAGTAGAAGTCGTGCAATATCATCTGCATGTAAACCAGTTGTCGGTTCATCTAAAATGTAAAATGACTTACCTGTTGAGCGACGATGTAATTCTGAAGCCAATTTTACCCGCTGTGCCTCACCGCCAGAAAGGGTTGTCGCAGGTTGCCCTAATTTCATATAGCCTAAACCAACATCAACAATCGTCTGCAATTTACGTTGGATTTTAGGAATATTTTCAAAGAACACAACAGCATTTTCAATTGTCATATCTAAAATATCGGCAATACTTTTATCTTTATATTTTACTTCAAGCGTTTCACGATTATACCGTTTACCATGACAAACTTCACATGGCACATAAACATCTGGTAGGAAATGCATTTCGATTTTAATAATACCGTCGCCACGACATGCCTCACAGCGGCCGCCTTTTACATTAAAGCTAAAACGTCCTTTTTTATAACCACGGACTTTCGCTTCATTTGTCGTTGCGAAAACATCGCGAATATCATCAAACACCCCTGTATAGGTTGCTGGATTGGAGCGCGGTGTTCTACCAATTGGCGATTGGTCAATATCAATCACTTTTTCTAATTCATCCAACCCTGTGACTTCTTTATGTGCCCCTGGTTTTACCTTTGAACGATTAAGTTTTTGTGCTAATGATTTATATAAAATCTCATTGATTAATGTCGATTTACCAGAGCCTGAAACACCTGTTACTGCTACAAATAAACCCAATGGCACATCTACTTTTACATTTTGTAAGTTATTTTCTTTCGCACCTAAAATCGATAGCTTACGACCATCTGGTTTACGACGCTCAATTGGTAACGGGATAAATTTCTTACCGCTTAAATATTGACCTGTTAACGACTTAGGATTATCCATTACTTCCTGTGGCGTACCTGCCGCAACAATTTGACCACCATGCACACCAGCACCTGGTCCAACATCAATAAGATAATCTGCCGCTAGCATCGTGTCCTCATCATGTTCTACAACAATTAATGTGTTACCAATATCACGCATATTTTGCAGTGTACTAATAAGACGATCATTATCACGCTGATGGAGGCCGATTGATGGCTCGTCTAAAATATAAAGCACACCTGTTAAGCGTGAGCCAATTTGCGTGGCAAGACGAATACGTTGCGCTTCACCACCTGAAAGTGTGCCCGCCGCACGATTTAAGGTTAAATAATCTAAACCGACATTGACTAAAAAGCCGAGACGCTCTTCTATTTCACGTAAGACAAGCTTGGCGATTTGCATATCCTTTTCAGACAAATCCAGCTCTTTGAAAAACGTATCTGCATCCTGAATCGAGTACTCTGTTACTTGCCCAATATGCTTGTCTGCAATTTTGACAGCTAATGTTTCGGTTTTTAGTCGATAACCTTTACAAGAAGGGCAAGCTTGCTGCGCCATATATTTCTCCATTTGCTCTCGTACATAATCAGACGTTGTTTCTTTAAATCGACGTTCTACATTATGCACAACACCTTCAAACTCAATCATCTGATCTCGGACATTACCAAATTCATTTTCATAATGGAAATGAATTTTATCTTTGCCTGAGCCAAATAAAATTTTATCCATCTTATCTTTAGGTAAATCTTTAACTGGTACGTCCATTGGAATATCGTAATGATCACATACAGCCTTTAATAATTGTGGATAATATTGCGAGCTTGTAGGCTCCCATGGCGCAATGGCATGCTCTAATAATGAGCGATCCCAATCAGGCACAATCAGTTCAAGGTCAACCTCCTGTGTCGTACCTAAACCATCACAGCTTGTACAAGCACCGAATGGACTGTTAAAGGAGAACATTCGTGGCTCAAGCTCACCTATTGAAAATCCACATAATGGGCAAGCATGATGCTCGCTAAAGAGTAATTCTTCATGTTCCATCACATCGACAAGGACACGTCCTTCTGCCAATCGCAAAGCTGTTTCTAACGAATCACTTAGACGAGCTGCAATACCTTCTTTCACAACTACACGATCGACAACCACTTCGATTGAGTGTTTTTTATTTTTATCAAGATCAATGGCATCATCTAAATCGCGTAATTCTCCATCGATACGTACACGAACAAAGCCTTGTTTTTTCAAATCCTCCAGTAATTTTACATGTGTACCTTTACGCCCCGAAATCATCGGTGCTAGTAATTGCATTTTCGTACGTTCTGGATAAACTAATAAACGGTCTACCATTTGCTCAATCGTTTGAGACGTAATTTCAATGCCGTGATTAGGACAAATTGGCTTGCCAATTCGGGCAAATAGTAAACGTAAATAGTCATAGATTTCTGTTACTGTTCCAACAGTTGAGCGCGGATTACGGCTCGTCGTTTTTTGATCAATAGAAATGGCTGGCGATAGCCCCTCGATGGCGTCTACATCCGGTTTATCCATTTGACCAAGGAATTGGCGTGCATAAGCCGACAATGATTCGACATAGCGGCGTTGCCCTTCAGCATAAATCGTATCAAACGCTAATGAAGATTTCCCTGATCCCGATAAGCCTGTTAACACGACTAATTGATCACGTGGAATTGTGACATTGATATTTTTTAAATTATGTGCACGTGCGCCTTGCACGACGATTTCTGTATTTTTCACAAGCCAATCACCCTTCTGCTTTCAATTCAAATATTGTATCGCGAAGCTCAGCTGCACGTTCGAAATCGAGTGCTTTTGCCGCTTCTTTCATCTCTACTTCAAGAGACGCGAGTAATTTTTCTTTTTCTGCTTTTGTTAACTTCTTGCCTTTCGTCGCCTTTGTAACATAAGATTCCTCTTCCTCTGCTACCTGTGTTGCACGAATAACATCCGGAATCTTTTTAACAATCGTTTGCGGTGTAATACCATGTTCTTCGTTGTACGCCATTTGTATGGATCGGCGACGTTTCGTTTCTTCAATGGCTTTTTTCATCGAATCGGTCATATTATCTGCATACATAATGACATGTCCATTAGCATTACGTGCCGCACGACCAATTGTTTGAATAAGAGAACGCTCTGAACGTAAGAAACCTTCCTTATCCGCATCTAATATCGCCACAAGAGACACTTCAGGAATATCTAAACCTTCACGCAATAAATTAATGCCAATCAGTACATCATATGTACCTTTACGAAGTTCGCGAATAATTTCAATACGCTCCAATGTCTTAATCTCTGAATGTAAGTATTCCACTTTTAAGCCCATTTCCTTCAAATAAGCAGATAAATCTTCCGACATTTTTTTCGTCAATGTTGTGACAAGTACACGCTCATTGCGCGCTATACGATCATGAATCTCATCAATCAGATTATCAATTTGCCCTTCAATTGGCCGCACATCTATTAATGGATCCAGCAACCCTGTCGGACGAATAATTTGTTCCACCATTTCCGGCGTATGTTCAAGTTCATATGGACCAGGCGTAGCCGATACATAAATCGCTTGATGAATGTGGCGTTCAAATTCCTCAAAACGTAACGGACGATTGTCTAATGCTGAAGGCAAACGGAAACCGTGCTCTACTAGCACACCTTTCCGCGCTTGGTCCCCATTGTACATGCCTCGCACTTGAGGTAATGTGACATGGCTTTCATCGACCACTAGTAGAAAGTCTTCTGGGAAGTAATCAAGCAATGTATACGGGGTTGCTCCCGCTTCACGTAATGTTAAATGGCGTGAGTAGTTTTCGATACCCGAGCAAAAGCCCATTTCACGCATCATTTCTAAATCATAACGTGTACGCTGCTCTAAGCGTTGTGCTTCCAATAACTTATCCTCTGAACGCAATAATGCAAGGCGTTGTTCTAATTCTTGTTCAATATTATCAATTGCTTTTAACATTTTTTCTTCTCGTGTAACGAAGTGAGATGCCGGGAAAATGGCTACATGATCACGATCTGCCAATATTTCGCCCGTTAATGCATCAACTTCTCGTATACGATCAATCTCATCTCCGAAAAATTCGACACGTACGCAATGCTCATCACGAGAGGCTGGGAATATTTCCACAACATCTCCACGCACACGGAACGTCCCGCGTGTAAAGCTGACATCATTGCGCTCATATTGCACATCTACTAATTTTCGTAATAATTGATTGCGTTCAATTTCCATGCCTGTGCGAATCGATACAACCAATTCTCGATATTCTTCCGGAGAACCTAAACCGTATATGCAGGACACTGATGCAATAATAATGACATCATCACGCTCAAACAGTGCCGATGTGGCTGAGTGACGCAGTTTGTCGATTTCATCATTAATGCTTGAATCTTTTTCGATATACGTATCTGTTTGCGGAACATACGCTTCTGGCTGAAAGTAATCATAGTAGCTAACAAAATATTCAACCGCATTATTTGGGAAGAACTCTTTGAACTCACTATATAATTGACCCGCTAATGTTTTATTATGAGCCATAATCAGTGTTGGTTTTTTGACTTGCTGAATAACATTGGAAATCGTAAAAGTTTTGCCCGTCCCTGTTGCGCCAAGCAATGTTTGATGTCGTTTCCCTTCACGCACACCCTCCACTAATTCCGCAATCGCCTGTGGCTGATCCCCATTAGGCTGATAAGGCGCCTGTAAATCAAATGTTTGCACGCATGTCCCCGTCCTTTCCTTCCAATTTGTACATATATTTTAGCATAGCAGTAATAAAATATCGAATATTTCCGAACGAATGTTTGTTATTTTTCATTTAGATGATCAGAAATGGACATCTTTCCTATACACCACTTATACCCATGATTTGATATATACCCTTTCTTTAATCATAGAATTCTAGAAAAATAAAAGATTTTGCAGTTATACGTTGTTCATTAGGCAATTTCCTTCTAGCGTGCACACCCATAGCAGACTATTGTTTAGCAAAAAAAATCCGCTCTCCTGCATGGGAGAGCGGGCTTATCCTATTATTCACTTGCTACTTTGTGTAAGGCCTCTAGTTCAGATGCGTATATGTGAAAAGCTTTTTTATCTCGTTCATCGAGTGTTCTATCTATTAGAACCATTAGCTTTTCTTCACGATGCATACGCTGGATACGATTTAAAAATAAATCTAAATAAATCTCGTTCAATAATTTCTCTGCCTCATCAACCTTTTTTGACTGTCCAACGGCTTTTAGAAAATCTGTGTACGAATAATATTTATCCAACGATCTCACCTCGATCCTTTTCTAAATTATAAGAAAATTTAGATTAAAATGCAACGCTTAACAAATGAAAATCCTCTATTATTTAGGAGAATTAAAACGTAATTTCGAGCAAATTTCTTAGCAATTACTATGAAATATCTATAACTTTTCGATTTTTATCTATGTTTTTAGATTTTGTTTTAGTCCTTTACACTACAAGTAATCAAAGTCAAAAGGAGGCGTTTACATATGTCACCAAATTATGTGAATGGTTATTTAATGTCTTTCAATACTTATTTATTGCAACCGATTCAACATGAATCAAAAATTTTTACTCACGTTATCGACAAACATAACGAGCTAATTGTTACACGTAGACCTTTACATGTGTTACGAAAATCGTGCATCTCAATGGGCACCACTTATGAAGCAGCAAAATATTCTTCGAAGCGCTTTTTTGGCAATCAACACAAACTCCCAATCGTCGTCGCTTATGATTATGGCTTTCCTTGTATCTTTTTACCGACTTATTCACCAGCTTCTATCCATAATATTTGGATTGGCCTTCATGCCATTTCAAATATTTGTCCAAGTAATGAAGGCTGCATGATTACATTGAAAAATGCGATGGAAATTGAGTTACCGATTACATACAACTCCATTAGTAAACAATTTGTGAATGCTTCCATGCTATACAAACATTTTATGGAGGAACGTAAACAACTTCGCCACGATGCCCCATATCATCCCCCATTTTAAAATTGTGTAAGAATTGTTTGTGTGCCTGGCACCGGAAATATTCAGAACTGTTTGCGTGCCTGGCACTAAAATGGCACTAAAAAACCTCAGAGGCTTGCTTCCTCTGAGGTTGTCATTGTTATCCGATTTTAGAACGTAAATAGGCATTAATAAATGGATCGATATCTCCGTCCATTACTGCGCCTACATTTCCTGTTTCTTCACTTGTACGGTGGTCTTTCACCATAGAATATGGATGGAAAACATATGAGCGAATTTGTGAACCCCAACCAATTTCCTTTTGCTCACCGCGAATCTCATCAAGTTGTGCTTGCTGTTTATCAATTTCTAATTGATATAACTTCCCTTTTAACATTGTCATTGCTTTTTCACGGTTTTTAATTTGTGAACGCTCCGCCTGACATTGTACGACAGTACCAGTTGGAATGTGCGTAATACGAACAGCTGAATCCGTCGTATTAATATGCTGACCACCAGCACCTGTTGCACGGTACGTATCAATTTTTAAATCTTCTGTACGAATTTCTACCTCGATATTGTCATCGAATTCAGGCATGACATCACATGACACGAATGATGTATGACGGCGACCCGAAGAGTCAAACGGTGAAATACGTACTAAACGGTGTACACCTTTTTCAGCCTGTAAATAACCGTACGCATTATGCCCTTTAATCGATAATGTGACAGATTTAATACCCGCTTCATCACCAGGTAAATAATCGACTGTTTCTACTTTAAAGCCGCGTTTTTCTGCCCAACGTGTATACATTCGAAGCAGCATAGAACCCCAGTCTTGAGACTCCGTACCACCAGCACCTGGGTGAAGCTCTAAAATGGCATTGTTGTGATCATATGGTCCACTTAATAGTAATTGCAGCTCAAAGTCACCCATTTTTTGTTGGAATTCTGCTAGCTCATTGCCTAGCTCTTCTTGTAATTCCTCATCTGGCTCCTCGCGCAATAACTCAAGTGTCATATCTAAGTTTTCATGTGTATCCACTAACTCTTTGTATTCATTGACGATTGCCTTCAAGCCATTACCTTCGTTAATGATAACTTGTGCTCCTTGTTGATCGTCCCAGAAGCCTGGCTCTAACATCATTTCATCTAATTCTTGAATACGTGCCTCTTTGTTTTCTAAGTCAAAGAGACCCCCTAAAGTCCGCCAACTTATTGGCTGTAGTGTCTAAAACGTTACGTACATCTGCTAATTCAATCATTGTTAAATCCTCCGAACATTTTTTATGGATAGTACAAGTAAAATCCGTATTATTCTATTATAGCGTTTTTAAAGCGGAAAACATACTTTTTTCAACACAGGTTAAATAGGACCAAACAAAAAAAGAGTAGTACAAACTATTTTAGTCTGTACCACTCTCTATGTTCAAATCTCCCTAATTGAGCTTACTAAGTAAACTTTTCCGAGCTTCAGCATGGATTTTTTGATCACAATGCTCACATGTTAATCGTCTTTGTCGATTTACTTTATAAAGCTGGTATTTTCTCGTTCCCTCTAAAAGCTTAAATTGTCTCTTACAGCAAATACAAGTCGTTTCATAATAAATCATCAGCTTACACCCCTAAGCATTTATTATTTTCTAACGCTCATCCTTTGTCATCTCATCTTCTAACTTAGAACGTCGCGCCATTCGTTGAAATACTTTGACACGATCTAGCTGCACAAGTAAATGTTTCGTGCGCTTCTCAAGCTTATATTTTAATAAAAAAGCCCGTTGAATACGGTATTCAAACGCTTTCGGACTAACATCCACAATCATTTCTTGTCCGTTCATAAAGACAACCTTCGTCTCCTTTTTACCGACTGCTATATAATCATCTATATGATGAACTGCAAACCACATACACTCTGGATGCAGTGGCGACTTACTTGGAAACCACAAAATATTAAACCGTTCATGAACAACAATTGGGTTTTTATTGAGCTTACCTAAAATCATTTTCGACCCATCAAAGGCCCCTCGTAAGCTTGAACCGAAATAGCGGAGATTAAAATCCATTAGTCTCGTAGGAGATAATTTGGAGATATATTGATAGTCCCTTTCAATTACGCGTGTACATAAATTTCCAAAGGCATCATACTCAGGCATATACAACATTGTTTCACTACTCATAATGTCTTGACAATTATAATGCAATGATTACTCCTCCTTTATATTATGTGAATTAAAAAAGGAATGTACATGTATATTGGTCCACTTTATGTACTTCCTCGAGCATGTTTAGCAATCATACAAAACTCGAGAAGTTGTTCAACTATCGCATAAATTCATTCACCTCCCCTTTTGTCAAAGAAAGTAAATTCATATGGAAGTGACTGACTATATATTTAATCTGCTATATTCATTACTTTCATTGAACTAAATACCTATTGTTACAATTATTGTATACCCTTGATTATCTATTGTCTATTAATTCAGATATATGATCCGCTTTTTCTAGATAACAATAAAAAAGACCAACTCAACTTGTCGTTGAATTGATCTTTCTTTATTACGCACTTATTGACCTGCACCGTGACAGTTTTTAAATTTCTTACCGCTACCACATGGACATAAATCATTACGACCAATATTCTCAGCTTTACGAACAGGTTGTTTTTTAGGCGCAGGAGATCCATCCTCTTTCGGATTGACAGCTTGACCTTTGGCAACTTCTTCACGTTCTAAGTTGCTGCGAATTTCTGCCTTCATAGCATATTTCGCTACATCTTCACGAATGGAAGCGACCATATCCTCAAACATTGCGAAACCTTCTTGTTGATATTCACGCAGAGGATCATTTTGACCATAGGCACGTAAATGAATCCCTTGTCGTAATTGATCCATTGCATCGATATGATCGATCCACTTCGTATCAATTGAACGCAGTAAAATAACTTTTTCAAACTCACGCATACGCTCTGGTGTAAGCTCAGCTTCTTTTTCATCATAGCGTTGATGTACAGCATCAGAAATAAGTGTATTAATTTCTTCAGCAGATTTACCTTGGAAATCCGCAACTTTTAATGTGCCTTCTTCTAAAAGATTAGCCGCAACAAAGTCCTCAATCGCTTTTAAGTTCCAGTCATTGGGCTGATCGCCTTGTGTGTAAAGACCGACAATATTATCGATTGTTTCTTGAATCATCGACTCTACAAGCTCACGCATATTTTCTGTTTCTAAAACGTCATAACGCTCTTTGTAAATAATCTCACGTTGCTGACGTAAAACATCATCATATTGTAATAAGCGTTTACGGGCATCAAAGTTATTCCCTTCAACACGTTTTTGCGCTGACTCTACCGCTCTTGAGACAACTTTCGATTGCAATGGTTGTGAATCGTCCATTCCAAGTCGCATCATCATCGATTTCATATTGTCAGAGCCAAAACGACGCATTAGATCATCTTCAAGTGACAGATAGAATTGAGTAACCCCTGGATTCCCCTGACGCCCAGAACGACCACGTAGCTGATTATCGATACGACGTGATTCATGACGTTCTGTACCAATTACCGCTAAACCGCCAATTTCTAATACGCCTTCGCCAGGTTTAATGTCGGTACCACGACCAGCCATGTTTGTAGCAATTGTAACTGCACCTTTAGAACCGGCATTCGCGATAATTTCCGCTTCACGTTCATGGTTTTTCGCATTCAGTACATTATGTGGGATCTTATGTTTATCAAGCAATTGCGAAATAATTTCAGATGTTTCAATCGCAACTGTCCCTACAAGTACTGGTTGGCCTGCCTTATGACGCTCAGCTATATCAGCTGCTACCGCTTTATATTTGCCTTCCATCGAAGCAAAAATTAAATCTGGACGGTCATCACGAGCAATCGGCTTATTCGTTGGAATTGCAATAACGCTCATGTTGTAAATATTGCGGAACTCTTCTTCCTCTGTTTTCGCTGTACCTGTCATACCTGCAAGCTTTTGGTACATACGGAAGTAGTTTTGGAACGTAATCGTAGCCATTGTCATCGATTCATTTTGAATTTCAACGCCTTCTTTCGCTTCAATAGCTTGGTGAAGACCATCAGAATAACGGCGCCCCTTCATTAAACGACCTGTAAAGCCATCGACGATGACAATTTCGCCTTCTTGCACAACGTAGTCTACATCATTATGCATACTTACATGTGCCTTCAACGATTGGTTAATGGCATGATTTAAACGAACATGTGTTAAATCGAACAAGTTGTCGATTCCGAATGCTTTTTCAGCTTTTTCTACACCGGCATCCGTTAACGTAACACCTTTTGTTGATTCTTCATATGTGTAATCTGTTTCCGCACTTAACATGCGGACAAAAGCATTCGACTGCTTGTACAGCTGTGCTGACTTGCCAGCCTGACCAGAGATAATTAATGGTGTACGCGCCTCATCAATTAAAATCGAGTCTACTTCATCGATGACAGCATAATGAAGTGGACGTTGAACACGCTCTTCTTTATAAAGCACCATATTATCACGTAAATAGTCAAACCCTAATTCATTGTTTGTGCTATACGTAATATCCGCTTCATATGCCGCACGCTTCTCTTCTTTTGATAAGCTGTTTAAGTTTAAACCAACTGAAAGGCCTAAGAAATTATACAGTTCTCCCATTTCAGCAGCATCACGACTAGCCAAATATTCATTGACCGTTACAACGTGCACGCCTTTACCAGTAATCGCATTTAAATAAACAGCCATCGTCGCTGTTAACGTTTTACCTTCACCGGTTTTCATCTCTGAAATATTACCTTCATCAAGTGAAGCCGCACCCATAATTTGCACGCGGAAAGGATACATCCCTAATACACGTTTCGACGCCTCACGACTAACCGCAAAAGCTTCAGCACGAATAGAATCTAATTTTTCGCCATCTGCATAACGTTTTTTAAATTCTTCTGTCTTCGCTTGAAGTTGCTCATCTGAAAGCTGTTCCATTTGAGAAGCGAATCCCTCAACTTGGTCAGCGATTTTTTCTAATTTTTTTAACTCACGTTTATTGAAATCAAATAATTTATTTAATAGGTTTGCCATGAATATTTTTCACTTCCTATACGAGTCTCAAATTTCATTTTACCATTGTGTAACAGTTTCATGCAAACTGTGTCCTATAGCATGGAACGAAACATCGCAAAATAAGTTCATTTTGCGACCTAATTCTTCCTTATATGCAAAGAAAAAGCCACTCGAAAGGCGAGCGGCTTAGCTTATTGACTGTCTTGGAAAACATTGAAAGCACTATAACATAGCAAATATCGAGACCATTTTGATGTTTAAGCTTATGGAGCAATAATGCCGTTTTATCTTGTATATTTATATCATTAGAGTCCGTTTCCCAATGAACATTTACAAAATATTGCACTTCAATTACGAAATTTTGAAAGGGCTTATTGATATTTTTACCTTTAGTTATATTTATCAATAACAATGTTCATGGTAGAGATGTTGTAAAAAACTTCATTTTTCTCCTTTGAATTATTCCAAAAGACAAAAAGTGCAATGAAAATCATTAGGGCGATAACCACAAAAATCAGTAGCAATAGTCTACTTAATTTCATAATATCTCCTCCTTCTGAAGAGTCATTCTATTATAATAGTTGTTGATTGCGCCAATATACAAGGTCATATAGCTCAATAAGGAAGAATAATAGCCTTCCTTTATATACTATTTAATACCAGACAAACAGCACTGTAAAGGACTCTGACTATCACGATCGTGGATGCATGTAATAGATTAATTATAGCTTAATTGTCCTCTTCTATAGTCCTGTCCACAAGAACACACGTAAGTTTATGCCGCGTATATTTTAGTTATTTGGATTTCACTGCACAGCAACTACATTTTAAAACATGCAAAAAAGCCGAGGAATTAAATCCTCGGCCTGCTAAGATTGCCTAGCGACGTCCTACTCTCACAGGGGGAAGCCCCCAACTACCATCGGCGCTAAAGAGCTTAACTTCCGTGTTCGGTATGGGAACGGGTGTGACCTCTTTGCCATCATCACTAGACATATGAAAGAATTGTTCTTTCAAAACTGGATAAACGGTTCATTGAATGTTTCAAACTTTTTGGTTAAGTCCTCGATCGATTAGTATTCGTCAGCTCCATGTGTCACCACACTTCCACCTCGAACCTATCTACCTCATCGTCTTTGAGGGAT